>NZ_CP134621.1:0-2455055 GCF_031844665.1 Corynebacterium sp. Z-1
CCCCCAGGCAAAACAGGGTTTTCTAGCGCCCCGATTCGCGCTGTACGTTCGCTCCTAAGGCCACAAGGTTCTCCACGAACCTGGGGTAGCCGCGGTCGATGTGGGCGACGTCGTGCACCGTGGTGACACCGTCTGCAACCAGTCCGGCAAGCACCAACCCTGCGCCGGCGCGGATGTCGGAGGCCCACACGTCCGTGGAAGACAGCGTGTCCACCCCGCGCAGCACAACGTGGTGCCCATCGACGTTGGCGTCGGCACCGAGGCGCAGCATCTCATCCACAAAGCGGAACCGGGCCTCGAAGACGTTCTCCGTAATCACGGACACACCGTCGGCAATCGAGGCGATACCGATTGCCATGGGCTGCAGGTCCGTGGGGAAGCCCGGGAAAGGAAGCGTCTGATAATCAACTGCCTTCGGGCGCTGATTTTGGCGGATCCGGAAGCCGTTGTCATAGGTCTCGATGTCCGCCCCCGCGGTTTTCAACTTCGACAGTGCCAGGTGGAGGTGGCGCGGGGCGATGTCGCCAACAGTGATGTCGCCCTGCGTCATCGCCGCGGCGTAGGCCCACGTGCCGGCAACAATGCGGTCACCCACCACGACGTGCTCGGTCGGCCGAAGCTTGTCCACGCCGTCAATGGTGATGGTGGAGCTGCCGGCTCCCGAAATGCGCGCGCCCATAGAGTTGAGCATGTCGCACAGGTCGACGATCTCAGGCTCGCGGGCGGCGTTTTCTAAGGTGGTGCGGCCGTCGGCAAGCGCTGCTGCGGTGACGATGTTCTCGGTCGCTCCCACGGATGGGAAGTCGAGCGAGATCGATGCTCCAGTGAGCCTCTCCGCGCGGGCGACGACAGCGCCGTGCTCAATGTGGGTGGTCGCGCCGAGCTTCTCCAGGCCGGATTGGTGCATGTCCAGGGGGCGCGAACCGATCGCGTCGCCGCCCGGCAGCGCGACGTAGGCCTCCTTGCACCGTGCGACCAGCGGGCCGAGGACGGCCACTGAGGCCCTGAACTGGCGCACCGCCTCGAAGTCGGCGTGCGGCGAGACAGCCGCGGGAGTGGTGATGCGGACCACGGGGCCGTCGATTTCTACGCCGCAGCCGAGGCCGACAAGGACGTCGCGCATCAGGGGGACGTCGAGGATTTCAGGGCAGTTGTGCAGGGTGGTTGTGCCCTCGGCCAGCAGCGCGGCCGCCATGAGCTTGAGCACGCTGTTCTTGGCGCCGTCGACACGCACGACGCCCTCGAGCCGAATACCACCGTGGACCAGAAATCGTTCTTTCACGGCCCCTAGCGTACAGAAACGCGGCTACGGCAGAGCGCCGATGCGGCGGGCGGCATTGACCGCCTCGTAGCGGGTATGCGCACCGAGCTTGCGCATCACGCTGCGCAGGTAGGACTTCACGGTTTCCGCGCCAATGCCCATTTCCTCGGCCGCCTCGACGTTGGTGTGGCCGAGTGCCACGCAGGAGAGCACGTCGAGCTCGCGGGCGGAGAGCTTAGTCGTCTGCTTGATCCGCACGGGCGACACCATCTGGTCGCACAGCTGCTCGAGGTCTTTGCGCAGGTCTTCGTCGGTGACGCGGTTAGCCAGCATGCGCAGCTTTGAGTGCGTGGAGCGCACTTGCTCCCACTCCGCGCTGTTCATCACTCGCCCAGCCTTGGCCGCGCCCTTGCCGCCGTCGGTTTGGCGCAGCGCGGCGTTGATGGCCAGGTCCTGCTCCAGACAGCGGGCGGTCATGGTGACCTCCTCGATCACCTTGTCGCCGAGGCGGACCGGCGAGTGCACGCCGACGTAGAGCACGCCGCGGATCTCGCGCTGCACGATCACTGGCACCGCGACGATCGAGTGCAGCCCCTCGTCCTGGATCTGGCGGTCGTACTCATGGGAGATGACGTTGGCGCGTGTGTAGTCAGAAATACCCACGGCCCTGCGGGTGGTGACAACGCGGCCACCGACGCCGGCGCCCGGTTCGATGACCAGGTTCTGCAGCGCCGGGGTACGCAGGCCGATCCACTGGGTGATCTGAATGCGGTTGTCGGCCAGGAGCGTTCCGTACATGGCCACGGGGATCCCGGTGGCAGTCTTCAACGTCGTAAGGGCGGCGCGGATTGCGTCGTCCTCGTCCCTGATCGTTTGAGCGTCCATCACATTCCTCACGGACCTCACCTAAGCATCTAGGCCCACCCGTGTGGGTGTCCCCGCCGGGGGGAGGTGTCCTGCCTCAAGTTGACGTATAACTGTCTGAAGCATATCGCACTTTTGGGGGTAGCCAAATTTCACAACGGTTACGGTGCCGTAGCGCCAATTCCCCCATACCGAGTGGTTCAAAGAGAACATACTGCTTTGTCTACCTAACGAGTGTATAATGGTCTACGATTGACAAAGGATCAGGGGAACCAACCCCCTAGACAAACACTTCGAAGGAGCAATCATGGCAAAGATCGCCGCTAACGTACTCGACCTTGTGGGCGGAACCCCGCTCGTTGAACTGCAGCGCGTGTCCAAGGACACCGGTGCCCGCGTGCTGGCCAAGCTGGAGTTTTACAACCCGGCTAACTCCGTCAAGGACCGCATCGGCAAGGCAATCGTCGAGGCCGCAGAGAAGTCCGGCGAGCTCAAGCCGGGCGGCACCATCGTCGAAGCCACCTCGGGCAACACCGGCATCGCACTCGCGCTCGCCGGCGCAGCCAAGGGCTACAAGGTAATCCTCACCATGCCGGAGACGATGTCCACCGAGCGCCGAGTCGTCCTGCGTGCCTTGGGAGCGCAGATCGAGCTGACCCCGGGCGCCGCCGGCATGAAGGGTGCTGTGGAGAAGGCCAACGAGATCGTCGAGAACACCGACAACGCGATCCTGGCCCGCCAGTTCGAGAACGAGGCCAACCCGCAGATGCACTACGAAACCACCGGCCCGGAAATCTTCAACGACACCGACGGTGAGATCGACATCCTTGTCGCAGGTGTCGGCACCGGCGGCACCATCTCGGGCGCCGGCAAGTACCTCAAGGAGAAGAAGTCGGACGTCAAGCTCGTCGCCGTCGAGCCCGCCGCTTCCCCTCTCCTGACCAAGGGCGAGGCCGGCCCGCACAAGATCCAGGGCATGGGCGCCAACTTCATCCCGGGCACCCTTAACCGCGAGATCGTCGACGAGATCATCACCGTCTCCAACGAAGACGCCTTCGCCGCGTCCCGCGAGCTCGCCCGCGAGGAGGGCATTCTCGGCGGCATCTCCACCGGCGCAAACCTCAAGGCCGCGCTCGAGGTCGCATCCCGCCCCGAAAACGCTGGCAAGACCATCGTGTTCATCGTCTGCGACTTCGGCGAGCGCTACATCTCCACCCCGCTCTACGAGGACATCCGCGACTAAGAGCCGCTTTTTCGCTTATCGACGCCCCTTCGCCGGGCGTCGATTTTCTTTTACTGTGAATCAAAAGCGTTGCGACCCTTCGGGCGTCGTCACGCGCGCTGATAAGCTCGAGCACCATGATAAAGGTGCTGAGAAGGATCACGGCGACGATCAAGGAAGACCTCGACAACGCCCGCCTGCACGACCCGGCCGCGCGCGGCGACGTGGAGAACGCCATCGTGTACTCGGGCCTGCACGCGATCTGGATCCACCGCGTGTGCCATTCGATGTGGAACAAGGGTTTCAAGGGCCCGGCGAGGGTGCTCGCGCAGTTCAACCGCTTCCTGACCGGCATCGAGATCCACCCCGGCGCCACCATCGGCCGGCGCTTCTTCATCGACCACGGGATGGGCATCGTCATCGGCGAGACCGCCGAAATCGGCGACGGCGTCATGCTCTACCACGGCGTCACCCTCGGCGGACAGGTGCTCACACAGACGAAACGCCACCCCACGATCGAGGACAACGTCACCATCGGGGCTGGCGCCAAGGTGCTCGGGCCCATCACCATCGGCGAGGGCTCCGCTGTGGGCGCGAACGCGGTGGTTACCAAGTCCGTTCCGCCCCACTCGATTGCCACCGGGGTCCCCGCGAAGCACCGCAAGCGGATGCAAGGCGAGAAGACGCACCTGGTCGACCCGGACCACTACGTCGACCCCGGCAGCTACATGATTTAACTGCTAGCTGGCGACGAGGTCGCGGTAACCTTCGTTCTTGCTCAGAAAGTGAGCCACCGCCGAGCAGGTCGGGATGATCTTTTTGCCGGCGGTGCGGGTGTCGTCAAGCGCATGCTGGATCAGGGGCGTCGACAAGCCCTGGCCGCGAAACTCGGGCTGGATCACGGTGTGGTTGAAATCGCGCACACCCTCGCCCGTCTCGCGAAATGCTGCGTACCCGGCGACCTTGTCGTCGACGAAAATCTCATAGCGGTTTTGGCCCTCGTTCAGCTTGACGGTCTGATCTGCCATGGTTTGATCCTTTCACTTGGGTGATGTGACACCCACCCTAGTGAACTCCGGCGCAGCGTGCCGTAAATGCAAACATCCCCTCCACCTAGGTGAAGGGGATGTGCAGGTGTGGCCAGAGCCAGGATCGAACTGGCGACCCCACACTTTTCAGGCGTGTGCTCTACCGACTGAGCTATCTGGCCGTAAACCGCCTCATCACAAAGCGATTCGGCGACCCTGACGGGACTTGAACCCGCGACCTCCGCCGTGACAGGGCGGCGCGCTAACCAACTGCGCCACAGGGCCAACTGTGTAATTTTCGCGCTCTTCCGCGACCCTCAAGACCGCGTTGTGCACGAGTGTTCACTCTACACAGAGCGCTTGAGCGAGCACAAATCGCCAGCTCTTCGCGCCTTTTGCCCGACAAACGAAAAACGGCCGAGGTGCTTCCTCGACCGTTTTTGTGTATTGCGACCCTGACGGGACTTGAACCCGCGACCTCCGCCGTGACAGGGCGGCGCGCTAACCAACTGCGCCACAGGGCCGTATTTATTTTGTTCGAACCGTGGGGCTCGAGTACCCCCAACGGGATTCGAACCCGTGTTGCCGCCGTGAAAGGGCGGAGTCCTAGGCCTCTAGACGATGGGGGCCAAGCGCACCAAAACAAAAGCGTTGAGGCAGCCCGATCATCATAAACCAGCGCGAGAACATGGAACAAACCTGCAGGCCATGTAGAGTTTCGGCCATGACTACTCCCGCCACCGAGCACAACCACGGCTACAGCCACGACAGGGACCGTTACTCCGCTCGCCTCAAGCGCATCGAGGGGCAAGTTCGCGGGTTGCAGCGCATGATCGAGTCCGACCAGTACTGCATTGACATCCTCACCCAGATCTCCGCGATCACCTCCGCGCTGGAAAACGTGGGGCTCTCGCTTCTCGACGAGCACCTCAAACACTGCGTCGCGGGGGCCGTTACCGGGGCCAGCGCTTCCGGCGACCAAGTAGCGGCCGACGCTGTGGACGCTAAGGTGGAGGAAGCAATGAAAGCAATCAAGAGAATGGTGAAAAGCTAATGGCTGAAGCAAAGATTTACGACGCAGAACTCAACCCCAGCAAAGACGAAATTGCCCAGAAGTACTCGCTGATTGCGAAGCAACTCGGCTCCTACCGCGCCGTCGACTCCGACGGCAAGGTAGGCATTGAAATTCTTGTAGGCGAAGACTCCGAGGGCAACCTCACGCAGCTCGGCCTGTCCTACCGCGAGGCCGGTGAGGCGCTTGACGACGAGTTGACCCCCATGACGCACTCCGAGCTCGGCGAGCGCTCCGTCGCACAGCTCACGGCCGATCCCGTCGCCGTGCGCGAAATTATTTCGTTGATCCTCACCGGCGGCCACGGCGCAGACTTCTCCACCGGCGAGCCCGTCTTCGACGTCTACGGCACGGGCACGAACCCGGACGCCAAGGTCACCTCCGTCGACGTTCAGGAGCACAACACCTACACCTCCCTCGGCGAGGTCGAGGTCGACGGCGAGGAGAAGAAGTTCCAGCTGCGCATCCAGAAGCGGGTCGTGCCGCAGCAGCGCGCGGCCGAGGACGAGCTGGCCCTGGTTAAGGAAGGCGATATCACGCTGATCCGCCTCGAGCTCTGGCGCTAGCTAACGATCTCCTTGCCAAACGGGAAGCAGGTCACCGGGATGAGCTTCAGGTTCGCCCAGGCCAGCGGGAGGCCGATGATGGTCAGAGCCTGCACCACCGCGGTGGCCACGTGGCCGAGGGCGAGCCACAGGCCAGCGACAACGAACCACACGACGTTGCCGATCGTGCTGGCCGCACCCGCATCCACTTGCACGACCTCGCGGCCAAACGGCCAGAGGACGTAATTGGCAATGCGGAACGACGCCACCCCGAACGGGATGGTGATGATGAAGATGCACGCGATCACCCCGGCGAGGATGTAAGCGATAAACAGCCAGATTCCCGCAGTGATCAGCCAAATGATATTGAGGATTAAACGAATCAGGCCCATATCCTCGACACTACTCGCAGCGCGCGGCCGGTGAATCCGGTTGCGCGCCCTTTCACCAGCGTGCGAGCCTAGATGGCATGGACGTGATCCCCCACTCGCACTTGGGCACCCCCGATAACCCCTCGCCCGCGGCCCACGACGCCGTCGCGGTCTGGGCTGCCGACGAGGCAGCTCAGTTCGGCCACGACGACCTCGCCTACTCCGCGCGGGAGCTGGCGGCGGTCTACGGTGACCAGGTGCGAGCGCAGCGCGCGATGCTACTCGCGTACGAGCACGACCGCTGCCTCGGTCTTGCGAACGTGGAGTTGCCTTTAGCCGACAACCGTCACATGATCGCGGTCGACTTCCGCCTGCGTCCCGAGGCCCACGGAGAGGGCGTGATGGATGCGCTTCTTGCCGCAATAGGCAACCACGCAGACGACGATCGCAGCACGCTTTTGTGCTGGACCCCGCCAACCCGGCTGTCCGACACCGGGTTGACGCCGAAAACGGGAACGGGGACACTTCCCCGCACCCCGAGTAACGATTGGTTTGCAGCGCGCGGGTTCGCTCTCTAGCAGGTTGAGCTCGTGAGCACGCTGCGCGTCGCCGACGTGGTTGAACGGGCGAATGAGGTGGCGGCGAAAAGCCCCGAGTACGACGTCGTCTCCTGGGTCGGCCCGACACCGGAGCGCTGGCGGGAAGCGATGGCGCTGCAACGGGCGTCGATGAGCACGGACGTGCCGCTCGGAGGCATCGACATGGAGCCGGAGGTCTGGGACATCGCACGTCTTCAAGAATTTGAGGCCGTCGAGCGAGCAATGGGCCGGTCGATAGTATGGACGATCGCCGTTGAGCGAGCTACCGGGGAGGTAGCTGCCCACACACTGATCGTGTGTCCGGAGGCTGGCCGCACCGACGTTGGCTTTCAGGGAGACACCCTGGTTCGCCCCGCCCACCAAGGGAAACGGCTTGGCTTGCGGGTAAAGGCCGCGAATCTGCGTCAGCTCGCCGACGCACACCCGGGCGTTGAACGCGTTTACACCTGGAACGCCGGAGAAAACCAGTGGATGCTGGCGATTAACAAGCAGCTCGGCTTCGCACCAACTGCGGCGGTGGGCTGTTGGCAGCGGGGCGTCGACAAGCGAGCGGATTAGTCCCACCAAAAGTCCCAGTCGTCCTGTCCCCTGCGCAAAACGGGCGAATAGTTGTCGACGCTATCCCAGCCTTGCTCCAGAATGTCGGGGGCGAACACGCACGCGGCGAGGCGCCGGAGGACAACTCCACCATCCGGCACGTCGTCCACCTGATCAGGGCTAGAGATCGTGCCTTCGACGACGAGCGGCCAGAAACCGAGCTGCGGGAACCTCCCTTTCAGATGTCGGGCGAGGTCCGCGAGCCTCGGGTCAGGATCGAGGTGAAATCCCGCCGTTACCTCGCGTCGCTCGGGCATGGAGACAACCCGGGGCAGGGGATGAAAGCCGGCGTCAGCGAGCAGCGACGCGAGCGCGTCTATGCTTCCGGGGTGTTGGCAGAACAGTTTCTGAGATGGGTGCGCGTCGCGGGGCACTGTTTCATTCCCCCAAAAACCAAGAAAAGTGCAGGGTGCACAAGGGGGTTTACCCTGCACCCCTCGGAAAAACCCCGCCTACGCTTCGTGGACAAACACGGTTAAAAGTGGGCCCTCCGGGGCTCGAACCCGGGACCTGCGGATTAAAAGTCCGTAGCTCTACCAACTGAGCTAAAGGCCCGACGCACACATGGTAGCGGGTCAGCACAGGCGGGTAGAAATCGGGCTGGCCCAATGCGCGCGCCCCGCTTTTACCGGTTTAGGTAAGCGGGGCGTCGAATAGCGAAGGCGAGCTTTTAGCCCTCGGTCTTCATGGTTCCGGTCTCGAGGGAGCGGATGTGGAAGTCGAAGGCGTGGCGCAGATCGTGCGGGGTCTGCTGGAACTTGGAATTCCCGGCGCGCTCAACGTACTCCTCGAGCAGCGGTCGGTAGGAGGGGTGCGCGATCGAGATCATCTTGGCCACGCGATCGCGCGGGGCCAGGCCGCGCAGGTCGGCCACGCCGTACTCGGTGACAAAGACCATTGCGTCGTGCTCGGTGTGGTCCACGTGCGAGACGAACGGGACGATCGCGGAGATCGCGCCGCCCTTCGCCTCCGAGGGGGAGATGAAGGAGGAGACGAACGCGTTACGGGTGAAGTCGCCGGAGCCACCCAGGGCGTTCATCAGGCGGGAGCCGTTGATGTGGGTCGAGTTGGCGTTGCCGTAGATGTCGGCCTCGATCAGGCCGTTGGTGGCGATCAGGCCGACGCGGCGGATCACCTCGGGGTGGTTCGAGATCGACTGCGGACGCAGGATGATGGAATCGCGGTAGCGCGACGCCTCGTTGTTCATCTTCTCCGCGTACTCCGGCGACAGGGAGAACGAGGTGGCGGAGGCGACGGTCATCTTGCCGGCGTCGATGAGATCGACCATGCCGTCCTGGATGACCTCGGTGTAGGCCTGGATGTTCTCGAACTTGGACTCCATCAGGCCCGCCATCACGGCGTTGGGCACATTGCCGACGCCCGACTGCATGACGTAGCGGTCGTAGGCGAGGCGGCCGGCCTTGACCTCGTTCTCGAGGAAGTCGAGGAAGTGGCCAGCGATCTGCTTGGAGACCTCATCGGGGGCCTTAAACGGAGCGTTGCGGTCCGGGGCGTCCGTCTCCACAATCGCGACGATCTTGGACTGGTCAACCTCGATGTAGGAGGTGCCGATGCGGTCGCCGGCGTTGGTAATCGGGACCGGGATGCGGTTCGGCAGCGGCGGCACGAGCCAGATGTCATGCATGCCCTCGAGTTCCTCCGACTGCCAGGAGTTGACCTCGATGATGATCTTCTTCGCGGCGTTGAGGAACTCCACGGAGTTGCCCACGGACGACGAAGGCACGATGTTGCCGTCCTCGGTGATGCGAACGGCCTCGACGATGGCGACGTCGAGGTCGCCGAAGAAGCCCTGCTCCACCATCATGCCCGAGTGGGAGAGGTGGAAGTCCTGGAACTTGATGGCGCCTTCGTTGATCTTGTTACGCAGCTGCGGGTCGGACTGGTAGGGCATGCGGTAGCGCAGCGCGTCCGCTTCGGCGAGGACGCCGTCGCACTCCGGTGCGGTCGACGCGCCGGTGAACAGATCGATGGCGTAGCCCTGGCCCTTATCGTGGGCCTCCTTCGCCTTTTGCGCGATCGCGCCCGGCAGGGCCTTGGGGTAGCCAGCACCGGTAAACCCGGACATGCCTACCTTGTCGCCGTGGTTGACGAACTGGACGGCCTCCTCAGCGGACATCACCTTGTCGCGCAGCCCGGCGTTAGCAATACGTTCAGTCATAGTTCAATCCCTCATTCGGTTTTTTGTTGGACTCTTTACGCCTCCACCATATGGGGAGTGCGGAAACAATGCTAGGCACTACTTTTCTTGTACTAAATTTTAGTGCAATAGGCAACGTCAAACGCTTTTCAGGGGGTGCTTCGAATTGGACTGTTACGCCACCTGCGTGGACAATGGTGCGTACTATGACTCAGGCACTCTCGGCACCACTCGCGCTGCGCATCGGGGATTTCACGCTCAACTCCCCCGTCATCCTCGCGCCCATGGCGGGAGTGACAAACATGCCGTTTCGCGTGCTCTGCCGCGAGATCGAGCAGGAACTGACCGGCACCTCGTCTGGGCTGTACGTCTGCGAGATGATCACGGCCCGAGCCCTCGTCGCACGCAACCAGAAGACCCTGCACATGACGACGTTCGCCGACGTTGAGACCCCGCGCTCCATGCAGCTCTACACCGTGGACCCGAAATTCACCTACGAGGCCGTGCGGATGATCGTCGAGGAAGATATCGCCGACCACGTCGACATGAACTTCGGCTGCCCCGTACCCAAGGTCACCCGCAAGGGCGGCGGTTCGGCGCTCCCCTACAAGCGCAGGCTCTACGCCAACATCGTCGCGGCAGCCGTGCGGGCCGCGGAGGGATCCGGCATTCCGATCACCGTGAAGTTCCGCATCGGCATTGACGACGCCCACCACACGCACCTTGACGCCGGGCGCATCGCCGCGGAGGAGGGCGCGGCAGCCGTCGCGCTGCACGCCCGCACCGCCGACCAGCGCTACTCCGGCCAGGCGCACTGGTCCGAGATCCGCCGACTTGTCGAGCACATGGAAGGCACCGGCGTCCCCGTCATCGGCAACGGCGATATCTTCGCCGCCGACGACGCCGCTAAGATGCTCGAGACCACCAACTGCCACGGGGTTGAAGTCGGCCGCGGTTGCTTGGGGCGGCCCTGGCTGTTCGCGCAGCTCGGCGCGCAACTGCGCGGGGAAGAGATCCCGTCAGAACCCACCCTCGGCGAGGTCGCCCGCATCATCTACCGCCACGCTGAGCTGCTTGCGCTTCACGACGGTGAGGAGCACGCGTGCCGGGATATCCGCAAGCACACCGGCTGGTACCTGCGCGGTTTTCCCGTCGGCGGCGAGTTCCGCAAGGACCTTGCCCGCGTTGCCTCACTAGCCGAACTCTCCGCTCTGCTGGACACCATCGCCGACTCCACCGAGCGCGCCGAGCACGCCGAGGATGCTCGCGGGCGCCAGGGCTCGTCATCGAAGGTCGCGCTGCCCGACGGTTGGCTCGACGACCCTGAGGACGACACTGTCCCGGAGGGCGCCGAGATGGACAGCAACGGCGGATAGCCCCGCGCGGTGGGTGGTGCTTGTAAGGTGAGCGATATGCGGACCAACTACAGGGAGCACCTGGACGCGTTCTCGCGCGACCTCATTGAGATGTGTCAGAGCGTCCGCGCGCTGATGGATAACGCCACCGTCGCGCTGCTGACACAAAGCCTTGATCACGCCGAGGACGCGCTGTCGTTTTCCGACGGCCTCGACGTGATCCGCCAGCGCTGCGAAACCCGCAGCATGCAGCTCCTCGCCCTCGAAAGCCCGGTTGCGTCCGACCTGCGGCAAGTTGTTTCGTCGATCTACATCGTCGAAGATTTCGAGCGCATGGGCGCGCTGGCGACCCACATTGCCAGGCTCGCCAGGTTGCGCCACCCCCACCCCGTTCTACCTGAGCCCATGGTGGTCCTGGTCGAGGAACTCGCGCGACTCGCCCACGAGCTGGGGTCGCAGACCGAGGACCTGCTTTACGCTCCCGACGCCGATGCCGCCGTGGGGCTGCGCAACGCCGACGACGAGGTTGACACGATGGCCAGCTACATCCTCAACGTTGTCACCAACCGGCACTGGGAGCATTCAACTCGCGAGGCCGTCGACCTCGCGCTTTTGTGCCGCTACTTCGAGCGCTACTCGGACCACTGCGTCAACGTCGCCGCTCGCACGGTCTTTTTGGTCACCGGGATGAAGCCGGAGGCCTACCTAGAGCATCGGCGATCCGGTGATAGCTTTGATATGGATGAGCGCTTCGCCGTTATCGAGCAGCGTTTCGACCGCACCTAGAAGAAGCACCTAGAAACAACGACACCCCGGCTGCCGCGCGCCCCATCCGTACGGGGCGGATGCGGCAACCGGGGTGGACTCGCGGTTGCTTTGGCGATTAGCCGAAGCGGCCTGCGATGTAGTCTTCGGTTTCCTTGCGCTCAGGGTTTTCGAAGATGGTCGTGGTGTCGTTGAACTCGATGAGCTGGCCCGGCTTGCCGGTTGCCTCAAGGGAGTAGAACGCGGTCTTGTCAGACACGCGCGCTGCCTGCTGCATGTTGTGGGTCACGATGACGATGGTGTACTGGTTTTTCAGCTCGTGGATCAGGTCCTCGACTGCCAGGGTCGAGATCGGGTCGAGAGCGGAGCAGGGCTCGTCCATGAGGAGAACCTCGGGGCGCACTGCGATCGCGCGGGCGATGCAGAGGCGCTGCTGCTGACCACCGGAGAGGCCGCCGCCCGGCTTGTCGAGGCGGTCCTTGACCTCTTCCCACAGGTTGGCGCCGCGCAGGGACTCCTCCGCGACCTCCTTGAGCTTCTTGCGGTCACGCTCACCGGAGAGCTTCAGGCCGGCAACGACGTTGTCCTCGATGGACATGGTCGGGAACGGGTTGGCCTTCTGGAACACCATGCCGACCGTGTTACGCACCGACACCGGGTCGATGTTCTTGCCGTAGATGTCGTTGCCATCGAGCAGGATCTCACCCTTGACGGATGCGCCGGGGATGACCTCGTGCATGCGGTTGAGGGTGCGCAGCACGGTGGACTTGCCGCAGCCGGACGGGCCGATGAAGGCGGTCACTGCCTGGGCAGGGATGTTCAGGTTGACGTTCTGCACGGCGTGGAAGTCGCCGTAGTAGATGTTGACGTCGTTGAGTACGAGCTTAGACATCAGTTTCCTCCTGGGAATGTTGGATTCGTGGGTGCGACGATTTACTTCTTGACCGAGAACTTCGAGGCGATGAGGCGCGCGATGATGTTGAGGGAGACGACCATAATCACGAGCGTCAGGGCGGCGCCCCACAGGCGGTCGTTGGCCGCACCCGTCGCGCCGGACTTCCACATGTCGAGCATGAACAGCGGCAGCGAGGACTGCGGCTGGTCGAACATGCCGAACCAGTTGGTCACCGGCGTGGAGCCGACGAGGATCAGCACCGGGGCGGACTCGCCCATGACGCGGGCCACGGCGAGCATGACGCCGGTGACAATGCCGGACAGGGCGGTCGGCAAGACGATGCGCGCGATGGTCTTCCACTTCGGAACACCCAGGGCGTACGAGGCTTCACGTAGATCCATGGGCACGACGCGAAGCATCTCCTCGGTGTTGCGCACCACGATCGGAACCATCAGCAGAATGAGCGCAAGCGACACGGCGAAACCGGAACGCTGCTGGCCGAGGACCGTGATCCACATGGCGTAGATGAACAGTGCGGCGACGATCGATGGGACACCGGAGAGGATGTCCACCATGAAGGTGGTGAGCTTACCCAGGCGGTTACCGTTGGAGTACTCCACCAGGTAGATCGCGGTGAAAATACCGATCGGAATGGAGAAGACCGAGGCGACCAAGGTTTGCATGATGGTGCCGGCAATAGCGTGGAGCGCTCCGCCGCCCTCGGCGCTGTTGCGCACGCCCAGCATGTCCTGGGTCCACCAGTCCACGCTGAAGACGGCGCCAGCGCCACGGGAGATAACCGTGAACAGCAGCCACATCAGTGGGATCAGTGCAATGATCATGCAGGCCCACATGAGCAAGCCCATGATCGAGTTCGTGGTCTTGCGGCCCGAGGAGATTTCGGTAAACGGGGTGCCGTCGCCGGACTCGCCGCGAGCAGGGGTGGTGGTAGCGGTAGCGACGGTCGAGGAACCCGTCGTGGTGCTACGGACAGTCGAAGCATCCACGGACGCGGAGTGGGAGCCGTTGTTTGGTACTGCGGTACTCATTGTGGCCTCTACCTCCTATTTCTTGTTGACGATCGCGCGGGCGATCGAGTTGACGACGAAGGTCAGGATGAACAGCACCAAACCGGCGGCGATGTAGGCGCCAGCACTGGTCGGGTTGTTGAACTCGGCAGACGCGTTAGCAATGTGGGTTGCGAACGTCGAGCCGCCGTCGAACAGCGATGCGCGGAACACCGGCGACGGCGAGACGACCATGTAGAGCGCCATGGTCTCACCGAGGGCGCGGCCGAGGCCGAGCATTGAACCTGCGATATAGCCGGACATACCGAACGGGAGGACCGTCATACGGATCACTTCCCAACGGGTTGCGCCCAACGCCAGAGCTGCCTCGATCTGGCCGGGAGGCGTCTGCACGAAGACCTCACGCGCGGTCGCGGCGATGACCGGGAGGATCATGATCGCGAGCACGATGCCACCGGTTAGCATGTTGCGGCCGGTGTAGTACGAGGGGGTGTTCGGGTACACCGCGAAGAGGAAGAACCCTCCAGCCCAGGAGTGGAGCCAGTTGTAGAACTGCCCGAGGAAGGGGCCGAGCACCTGCGCGCCCCAGAGGCCATAGACGATGGACGGCACCGCGGCAAGCATGTCCACGAGCGTGCCCAGTGGACGGACGAGGTTCTTCGGCGCGTAGTTGGACAGGAACAGCGCGATACCAAGCGCGATCGGCATCGCGATGATCAGCGCGATAAGGGAGATCGTAACCGTGGCGAAGAAGAGGTTCGGGATACCGAACTGCATCGCGTCCAGGTTCGACGTTTGCCACGGGCCGGTGTAGGTGAAGAAGCCCCAGAGGCCGCCTTCGTTACGCGCGAGCGGCGGGATAGCCTGCAGGAGCAGGAACAGGCCGATCGCGGCGATGATGACCGTAATCAGCGTTGCCGAAGCGGTGGAGAAAAATTGGAAAACTCGGTCGCCGGGGCGGATCACACCGGCGCCGCGTTGCGGGTCGCCTGTGTTCGGGGTGCCCTCCAAGGCGGGGTCTTGGCCCTTCTTAATGGGCGTGCCGGTAGAGCTCGGGATCACGGGATCTACCCTTGTCGCGTGGCCGTTACCAGGCAGTTCATTGTCAGCCATGTTCACGAATCCTTATTTATTGAATTGCAGCAGCAAAGTTTCAGCGTGTTTCTATGACATCTGTTAGTCATTGATTGCACATGTCTCGTTAACCGAGCCCATACATGGGTCTGCCCCCACTCGGCGGGGCCGCGAGGGGGCAGA
This sequence comes from Corynebacterium sp. Z-1, assembly GCF_031844665.1. Taxonomy (NCBI): domain Bacteria; kingdom Bacillati; phylum Actinomycetota; class Actinomycetes; order Mycobacteriales; family Corynebacteriaceae; genus Corynebacterium; species Corynebacterium sp. Z-1. The sequence goes on from NZ_CP134621.1 coordinate 15,018, forward strand.
CGTTTTCCCTATTGAGGGGAAAGAACAGCTGTGTTAGCTGATGGCGTTGACAGCCTCGCGCAGGCGGTCAGCGTGTGCACCGGAGACCGGGATGAAGCCCTCGGAAGCGAGCTCCTCATCCTGGGAGTCGAGTGCGACGGTCAGGAAGTCCTTGACCATGTCGCGGGTCTGGTCGTCGTAACCAGCGGAGCAGACGATCTCGTAGGTGGTCAGGATCAGCGGGTAGGTGTCAGCACCGTCCATGGCGAAGAGCTTGGCTGCGTCGACGACCATGTTGTGGCCCTCGGTCTTGAACTCGAGGCCGTCGAGTGCGTTGCCCACAGTCTCCTCGTTGAGCTCAACCGGGCCGTTGCCGAAGTCGATGTTGGCAGCCTGGTCAGCGAAGCCAGCCTCGACGTAGGTGATCGCGCCCGGGATAGCCTTGACCTGCTCAGCAACACCGGTGGAGCCGTTGGCGCCAGCGCCGACAGCCTGCGGGAATGCCTTGCCGGAGCTCTCCCAGCGGCCGTCGGAGGCAGCGGAGAGGAACTTCTGGAAGTTGTCGGAGGTGCCGGACTCGTCGGAGCGGTAGATGACGGAGATGTTCTCGTCCGGCAGCTCGGCGCCCGGGTTAGCCTCGGCGATGGCCGGGTCGTTCCAAGAGGTGATGTCGCCCTTGAAGATGTCAACGAGGTTATCAACGGTGAGGTTGAGGTCCTCGACGCCGTCGAGGTTGTAAGCGATGGCAACCGGGCCGATGACCATCGGCAGGTGCCAAGCTTCGTTGCCGCCGCAGCGGTCAGCTGCCGACTGGACCTCGTCGTCCTTCAGCGGGGAGTCAGAACCTGCGAAAGCAGCCTGGTCACCGATGAAGTTCTTGACGCCAGCGCCAGAACCGGTTGCGTTGTACGCCAAGTTTGCACCCGGGACAGCCTCAGCGTAACGGGCGCCGAAGTAATCCATCGCGTTCTGCTGGGAGGTTGCACCCTCAGCGACGAGCTGACCCGTGGTGCCGGTCAGGTTGGAGTCACCAGCAGCGGCGTCGTTGGTGGCCGTATCTGCGTTGGTAGCTGCTGCGGTGGTGTCGTTGGTGGAAGCGTCGTTGGAGTCACCGCAAGCGACGAGGGATGCGGAGGATGCTGCGACGACACCTACGATGGCGGCGGTGCGCTTAAAGTTGCGAATCACGGGGTACCTTTCCGGTGCGAATTCAGATGAAGAGTTCGAGCATCGGATCCTGGTGGAAAGAGAAGCCCAACTGGATTTTCATGGTCCAGACAGACTTCATCCGATTACTCACACTTGGATAAGGTACGTGTCAACGGTTAACCGTTGGTGTCTAGCGCAATGAACAGTAGGTTAACTTTTGCGGATATTCACATCTCCGCAGCTAGGAGGCGTTTTGTTGGTACACAATATGCTTTTGCACTGTCAGGAACCCGAGATTTTCATACCGCGCCACCGCCGCACCGTTATCCGCCTCAACATACAGCTTGACCTCGGAGGATCCCTGGCCCACGAGGTGGTTCAGGCCGATCCTAAGCAGCGGATCTCCTAGCCCCTTTCGGCGGTAACTGGAATCTAACCCCACCACATAAACCTCACCTGTCACGTCCGGGTGCATCTTGGTCCAGTGGAAGCCCGCAAGGGAGTCACCCTCGTAGAGAAACCTCACCCCTTGCGGGTCAAACCACTCGGCCTCCATCCCGCGGTGCAGCCTGTCCAGATCCCAGCCGCCCTGTTCCGGGTGCCATTCGAACGCGTGATTGTTGGCGTCCAACCACGCCTGCTCAACCGTTTCTGTACCCCAGCGCTCTACCGCCTCGGAGTAGCCCAGATCACTAAACCCCTCAGGCAGCTCCACCTTCGCGGCCTCGCGCAGCTCATCGCCGTTAATCGCCATCACCAGCAGCTCACGGGTGACGCCAAGCCCACGGCTCTTCGCCAAGGCGCGAGCGGCCGGCAAGTCCCCGTGTGCCCACAGCCCGGCCTTCGGATTGCGCTCAAGGAGGACGTCGACAAGCTGCGTGCCGATGCCGCGGCCCCGGTGTTCAGGGTCAACGGCGAGCTCTGCGGAGTCGTCCGGGGCGAGCGCTGCGATGGCCACAAGGTCACCGTCGGGGCCCGTGCAGGCGAGGTGGGTGTGCTCCAGGCGGGCGTCGTCAAGCCCTGCGAGAAACTGCTCGGAAAACGCCGCGACCTTATCGTGAGTCTCGACCGTGGTCAGGAGGCTGCGGGCGGAGTCGCCGGGCAATGTCACTTCAGCAATCTTGTTCGTCATAACTTCAGGCTACGGTAGAAATAAAGGCATGAGTGTTCTCTCGCGCGTCCGCGGGATCAAAGTGGCCGCCACGATCACCGTCGTGGTGCTGGTCGTGGCTGCCGTGGCGCTGCTCGTGGACACGGCGGCGGCTTCGCGAGTCGAGCGCACCCTCGCCCTTCGCGCCAGCGCCGACGAAAGGCTCTCCGCCACCCCCGACGCTTACGTCGCGGGGTTCCCGTTTTCCCAGGTCGCGGTCACCAGTACGATCCCCCGGGTGTCCGTCTCCGCGCTCGACGCGACGGTTGAGGGCCTCGGCACGGTCAACACCACGGCGGAGGCCTTCGATATCGATATCGATGCTGAGGCCGCGTTCGCCGGAGAGTTCGCGGGCGCGTACGCCACCATGGTGCGGCGCAAAGTGCGCCTCGACGGTGTCGCGTTCGGCGAGCTGCTCGGCATGACCGACCTCGACATCGCCGACCCCTACAACATCTCTCCCTCGGGCGGCACGGCATCCGAAGCCCAACTCACCGGCACCGTCCCCGGCACGGACGCGCCCAGCACCGTGGTGGTCACCCTTCGCCTCGACGGTTCCACCTTCCAGATGCGGCCGAGCCTGCTTCTCGACGCCCCGCCCGGCGCCGAGGACAAGATCCTCGATGCCTACACCCTCGACCGCGACACCCGCGATCTGCCGCTGGGCGGGCCAGCGGACGCGGTCCTGCTCTCGGGGGGTTCGATCGAGTTTTTCCGCCAGCGCCTCAACGTCACCTTGAGCGATTCCGACCTCGCCCCGCTGCCGCCGGAGAGCTAGCCGGAGGGTAGCGTGGGGGCCATGAGCGAGACGCCGACATCGGATAACACTGCCCGCCTCGACGGCAGCGAGGCCGTCAACTTGGCCGCGGAGCAGTCGAAAAACACCGCCCACCGCAACATCCCCGGCCTCGGGTTCGAGGACTTCCCCCTGGCCGATGACACCGCCAACCTGCGCCAAGGCCCGTCGCTTCACGACGGCCTGCTCGCGCTCCTGCCGCTTGTCGGCGTGTGGTCGGGCCGCGGCCAGGCCAACGACGGCGGCGAAGAGTACGCCTTCGGCCAGCAGCTCGTGGTTTCCCACGACGGGGAGAACTACCTGCGCTTTGAGTCGCGCATCTGGCGCCTCGACGACGACGGCCAGCCGCAGGGCGCCGACCAGCGCGAGGTCGGCTTCTGGCGGATCTCGCTTTCCGACGAGATGGAGGTCACGCTGACCAACTCGCGCGGGCTGGTGGAAATCCTCTACGGGGAGCCGGTTAACGAACGCGCCTGGCAGGTCACCAGCGCGTCGACCATCGTCACGGCCACGGGCCCCGACAAGCACGGCCCCGGCAAGCGCCTCTACGGGCTGATGCCGAACAACAACCTGGGCTGGGTGGACGAGCGCGCCGTCGACGGCAAGATGGTGCCCTACATGTCGGCCGAGCTCACCCGCGTCGCCGGCTAGTCCAGCGCGGCGCGCACGAGAGCGCGGAACTCGCGCTCGCCCTCGGGCGTCGCCGCAAGCGGGCGCCCGTCAAGCTCGGTAACCCGAACTGCTTGGCGCACCGCGCTGACCAGCCACACCGACTCGGCCGCGAAGAGGTCCTCGAGGTACAGGTCCTTCGCCTTGCACCTGTACCCCAACGCGTCGGCGTGCTCGAAGATTGCCCGCTGGGTGGTGCCGGCCACGATGTCGGGCCCCGGGGCCGGGGTGCGCAGCTTTTTGTCCTTGCGCACGACGATCACACTCGACGTGGTCGCCTCGAGCACGCGCCCGTCTGTTGCGTCGACGTAGATCACCTCGTCGGCTCCGCGGGATGCGGCCCAGCGCAGCGCCGCCATCGACGCGGTGTAGTTCAGCGACTTCGCGCCCACCTTCAGCCACGGAGCCTCGTTCTCACCGTGGGCAAGGGTGTAGCCGCGCGGGGAGCTCAGCGCTGTGACCCCGGTTTCGCGCTGCCGGATGATCGACTCGTCGATGGGGCGCACCGTCAGCCAGGCCGTGGGCACACCGGTGCTTTCGCGACCACGCGTCATGGTCCAGACGCACTTCGCCTCGGAGCGCTCACCCTCGCCTTCACCGCGCTCGCGGTAGTAGTCCTCCACCGCCTGGCGCATCGCCCGAATCCAGCGGTCAACGCCCGGGTCAGGCAGGTCGAGCGCCTCGGCCGAGCGGCGGAACCGGCTGACGTGCTTGTCCACGTTCACGGGCTCGCCGCCGCGGATCAGCAGGGTTTCAAAGATCCCGTCGCCGCGGGTCACTCCCGCATCGTCCCAGAACACATGCGCCATGTTCGCGTTTTGCCTGCGGACAGAGCCTCCAAACGGTTCCACGAGGTAGATCACCGGCTGCGGAGGAATAAGCGAGGAGGCCATGATGCCCCATTATGCACGTAGGATGGGGCCTGTGGAAACTCCTAGCCAGTACCGTTCAGTCCTCCTTAACTCCCCCGGAGCGGCCGAGCTGCCCGAGGCGGAGACCTCGCTTATCGACGCCCACGGCGTCGCATGGCACTACGGCGACCCCCTCGGGGAGCAACGCGCCCTATCAAGCGGCCCAATCGTGATCGACCGCTCGCATCGCAGGGTCATCGCCGTCAGCGGCCCGGACGCGCCGACCTTCCTCAACAACCTTTTATCGCAGAAGCTTATCGACGCCCCCGAGGGGCTCGCGGCCTCCGCACTCGACCTCGACATCCAGGGCCACATCCTGCACCACGCCGACGTTGCCTACACCGACGGCGTCTACTACCTCGACGTGCCCGCCTACCAGTGTGAGACGCTACACTCCTTTTTGACCAAAATGGTGTTCTGGTCGGACGTTAAAGTTAATGACACCGACCTCGGCGTGATCACCGTGCTGGGTGAGGCGCCCGCCGTGGAGGGGGCAGCCGCCACCAGGACGCGTCCGTGGGGCGAGACGCAGCGCACCGACGTCCTTGTTGAGCGCGGCCGCGTTGGGGAGGTCGTCGATAAGCTGCGTGCTCAAGGGGTGAGGCTGTCAGGCCTAATGGCCTTCAGCGCGCTGCGCGTACGCGCCGGTGAGCCCGAGCTGCGCGCCGACCTGGATGAGAAATCCATCCCGCACGAAGCGCCCTCGCTGATCAACCGCGGCTCCCACATTGGCGCGGTGCACCTGGAGAAGGGCTGCTACCGGGGCCAGGAAACGGTCGCGCGCGTGGAAAACCTCGGCCGCTCACCGCGGCTTTTGGTCATGCTCCACCTCGACGGCTCCGCCCCCGTCGATCCGGTGCCGGGTGCGGAGATCACTCTTGCGGGCCGCCGCGTTGGGCGCCTCGGCACGGTCGTCCACGATGCGGACTACGGGCCCATCGCGCTGGCCTTGGTCAAGCGCTCCGCGCTCAACTCCGGCGACCTGGCGATCAGCGGCGAGGTCGAAGTCTCGACCGCCGTCGACCCTGATTCGCTGCCGCTCGACGAGGGCGAGAAGGCGGGGCGCAAGGCAGTCGAAAGGTTGAGATCCAACCAGTAGCTCCACCTATATCCCCAGGTTAAGGGGCGGTTAAGATTTTTCTTTCGTGACAGGCTATAGTGTCCCACAGGACTATATTGATACGAAAATGAGTGGCCACCCGCGGCAAGCGGGTCGCCCAATGAACCACCTCAAGGGGGTCACGCCATGGGTCGCGGACGCGCCAAAGCAAAGCAGACCAAGGTTGCTCGCCAGCTCAAGTACCAAACGCCTGAGATGGATCTCGATTCGCTCCAGCGCGAACTCGCAGGTCAGTCCCCGGCCCGGAGCTACAGCGATACCGATGACGAGGTGGATGACCGCTTCTCTGACTACCCCGACTGGGACGCAGACGGTCGCCGCTAGCCAGCTCTAATTTGCACGCACCCGCCCCCGGGTTAGAACTTCGGGGCGGGTGCGCTCGTATCTGACTAGAACTGCGGGTGGCTGCCCGACAGGACCGCGCGAGCGGTCTCACCCTCGCCGCTAGCACGCAGCTCGCCAATGACCCAGCTCTCGATGTGGCGAGCCGCGAGGATCGCGAGGGTACGGTCCCGGTCCTCCGGGGCGACGACGGCAACCATGCCCACACCCATGTTGAAGGTCTTCTCCATCTCCTCCTGGGCGACCTCGCCCACGGACTGGATGAAGCGGAAGATCGGCGACGGCGACCACGTGGCGCGGTTCATCTCCGCAACCTTGCCCTCGGGAATGATGCGCTCCATGTTGCCCACCAGCCCGCCACCGGTGACGTGGCAGAAGGTCCGTACCGAACACTCCGAAGCCAGGGCCAGGCAGTCCAGTGCGTAGATCTTCGTCGGCTCGAGCATTTCCTCGCCGAGCGTGCGGCCTAGCTCCTCGACGTAACCGTCGAGCGGCAGCCCGGCGCGCTCTAGGAGCACGTGGCGCGCCAGGGAGTAGCCGTTGGAGTGCAGGCCTGACGACGCCATCGCGATCACGACATCACCCTCGTGGACCCGATCGGGGCCCAGCAGCTCGTCGGCCTCGACCACGCCGACGGCGGTGGCGGAGACGTCGTAGTCATCCGGGTTCATCACCCCTGGGTGCTCTGCGGTCTCCCCGCCGAGCAGGGCGCAGCCCGCCTGAACGCAGCCCTCGGCGATACCTGCCACGATCTGGGCCACCTTTTCCGGCACGACCTTGCCAATGGCGATGTAGTCCTGCAGGAACAGCGGCTCGGCGCCGCAGACCACGAGGTCGTCGACGCACATTGCGACCAGGTCAATGCCGATCGTGTCGTGCTTATCCATCGCCTGTGCGACGGCGAGCTTGGTACCCACCCCGTCGGAGCCGGCGGCCAGCAGCGGCTCGCGGTACTTCCCCAGCGCGAACAGCCCGGCGAAGCCGCCCAGCCCGCCGCGCACCTCGGGGCGCGAGGCCCGCTTTGCTAACGGCGCGAACAGCTCGACCGCCTTGTCACCGGCCTCAATGGATACGCCCGCGGACGCGTACGAGACCGGGCCGGGCTCGGCGTTGTGGTTGGTCGTCATGGCTAGTGTTCACCTTTCTGCATGCGGCGGACGAGCTCGGCGTTGGAGTTGCCCTCCGGCAACCCCAGCGGGTAACTGCCCGTGAAGCAGGCGGTACAGAGATTGTCCGCAGGCTGCCTCGTGGACGCGATCATGTCGTCGGTGGACACAAACGCCAATGAATCTGCCCCGATCATAGTGCGGATCGAATCACGCGCCGCCTCGTCGTCGAACCCGCTGCCGTTATTAGCGATCAGCTCGCCCGGGCTGGCGAAGTCAATGCCATAGAAGCACGGCCACTTCACCGGCGGCGACGCGATGCGCACGTGCACCTCGGCCGCGCCCGCCTCGCGCAGCATCTTAATCAACTTGCGCTGCGTGTTGCCGCGCACAATGGAATCGTCGACCACGATCAGGCGCTTGCCCTCAATAATCTCGCGCACCGGGTTGAGCTTCAAGCGAAGCCCTAGCTGGCGCAGGGTGTCCGAGGGCTGGATGAAGGTACGGCCCACGTAGGCGTTCTTCATCAACCCCTGCTTGAACGGGATACCCGACTCCTCCGCGTAGCCAATTGCCGCGGGCGTGCCCGATTCCGGAACCGGCATCACCAGCTCACCCTCGACCGGGTCGACGTGGGACAAGCGCTTTCCAATCTCGATGCGCGTTGCGTGCACCGAACGAGACGCGATGACGGAGTCCGGGCGCGCCAGGTAGACGTACTCGAAGACGCAGAGCGCCTTCGGCGTCTCGGCGAAGCGCTCGGTGTGCACGCCGGTCTCGTCGATAGTAATCAGCTCGCCGGGTTCGACGTCGCGCACGTACGTTGCGCCGACGATGTCCAGGGCGCACGTCTCGGAGGCAATGACCCAGCCGCGCTCGAGCCGGCCCAGCGACAACGGGCGCACGCCGTGCGGGTCGCGCGCGGCGTAGAGCGTGTGCCCGTCTGTAAACATGAAGCAGAAGGCACCCTCGATGGTGGGCAGGAGGGTGCGGGCGGCGTCGAGAAGCGAGCTGTCGTCGCGGATCGCGTCGGTAAGCAGCGCGGAGACGACCGCGGTGTCCGAGGATGAGCCCTGGCCCTCCACGCCCTGCGGCGGAATCAGCTTGCGTTCAATCGCCCTGGCCTGCAGGTCCTGGTAGTTGGTCAGGTTGCCGTTGTGCGCCAGCGCCACATCCGTGCCGTTCGGCGAAGTCCGAAACATCGGCTGGACGTTTTCCCAGCTATCGCCACCGGTTGTGGAGTAGCGGGTATGGCCGACCGCGACGTCGCCCTGCAGGGCGTCCAAGATGGATTCATCAAATACCTGGGAGACAAGTCCCGTGTCCTTGAACACCACGATCTTCTCGTGGTCGCCCACTGCGATGCCCGCGCCCTCCTGGCCGCGGTGCTGCAGGGCGAAGAGCCCGAAATAGGCGAGTTTGGACACGTCCTCCCCGGGAGCCCACACGCCGAACACACCGCATTCGTCGTGGGGAATGTCCTCGTGAGTTTCCTGAGTACTCAAGGTTTGCACGTGCCCTACCTTAACGGATTACTCCACCTGTAGAGCAATCACGGGAAGCGCGCTCGCGATCTCCCCCGCGCGGGAACCCGAAGCCTCAATGCGGCCATCCGCGAGCGCCTCGGCGAAGGACTCAAGCCCGGTCGCTACCTTCAGCCACGTCTCCGGGTTCATCTCCACCACGTTCGGCGGTGTGCCGCGGGTGTGCCGCGGGCCGGAGACGCACTGCACCGCCACGAACGGCGGGACCCGAAGTTCGACCGCGTGGCCGGGGAGCTCGTCGGCAAGCGTGCGGGCCGTCGTGCGGCAGGCGTCGGCAAGCAGCGGGCGCTTTGGCGTTGCTGTGACCTCGCCGCGCAGCCACTCGGCCACCGCCTCGACCGCCAGCCGCGTGGTGTGGGGATCGCTCTTACGCGCACTCATGCGCCACATACTAGTGTGTTCAATCATGGAATCCCCCGTTGCTACGACGAAATCCCCCTTTGTCACCCTGCGCTTTATGGCCGCGCCTGACGACGTCATCCTTGCCGGCGCCCAGGGCGTATCCGGCGGGCGAGTCCTCGAATGGATCGACAAGGCCGCCTACGCCTGCGCCGTTCAATGGTCGGGAACCTACTGCGTTACCGCATACGTCGGGCACATCCACTTCACACGCCCCATCCCCTCCGGGCACCTTGTCGAGGTGCGCTCGCGCATCGCCATGACGGGGCGCACCTCCATGCACATTGTCAACGAGGTGCTCTCCGCCGACCCGCGCGAGGGCGTGTTTACCCGCGCCTGCGACTGCCTAGTCATCTTCGTGGCCAAAGACCCGAAGACGAACGAGACCATGCAGGTGCCCACCTTCGTGCCCTCGACGGACGAGGAAGAGCGAGTGCTCGACGCCGCGCTGTCGCGCATCGACCTGCGCAACGCCATCGAAGCGGAGATGAAGGGGCAGACCTACACCAACGATTCCACCGCCCCGCGCCTGATCCACCGGTTCCTGGCCAAGCCGACGGACATCAACTGGGGCGGCAAGGTCCACGGCGGCAGCGCGATGGAATGGATCGACGAGGCGGGCGTGGCCTGCACCATGGAGTGGTCCGGCGAGCGCACTGTTGCCGTGTACGCAGGCGGCATCCGCTTTAAAAAGCCGATCTCTATCGGCGACCTGGTCGAGGTTGACGCGCGTATCACGCGCACCGAGGCCCGCTCGATGAACCTGGTGATCCAGGTGCGCTCGGGCAACCCGCGCGGCGGCCGCGACGCGCTGACCCCCGCGATCCACGCGACGTTTACCTATGTCGGCGTCGATATCGACGGCGAGCCCCTAGCCGCACGCCAGTACACGCCGGTCACCGACGAGGACAAGCGGCTCTGGGAGCACACGAAGAAGCTCAAGGACCTGCGCCAAGAGTATGCCCCGATGCCGCTGGTGCGCCCCTTGGACGCCCAGCAGCGGCTGGACTAGCGGATCTAAACCGGGGCGTTCGGCGCCAGCGCGTGGTCGAACAGCCCCGGCAGGGTTGCACTCCACGCCTCGGCGAGCTGCGCGATCGACACTGTTTCGCCGGCCACGGTGATCTCCCCGGTTTCGTTCGTCGAGCCGAGGACGGCCACCGGAATGCCCGCTTCGGTCGCGCGCTGCACCGCGATGTCGAGGCGGTCGGCCGTCACGGCGACGAGCACACGCGAGGCGGACTCTGAAAACAGCGCGGTAAACGCGTCGTCGTGCACCCCGGTGACGTCCAGCTCCGCGCCCTTGCCGGAGCCGAGCAGCATCTCGAACACCGCCTGCGCCAGGCCACCTTCCGAGAGGTCGTGCGCTGCGGAGATGCCCTCGCTGTCGGCGAAGAACTCGGCGAGGCGCTGCTCATTGGCAAGGTCCACCTGCGGCGGCAGGCCGCTGAGCTTCTGGCCGGAGACCTCTTGCCACACCGATCCGCCGAACTCGTCGTGGGTTGCACCCAACAGAAGCAGCTTGAAGTCGCGCTGCACGGTGCTGTCGGCGGGATCCGGCAGCGCGTGCCCGATGGTCTGCTCGACGTTGTCAATCACGCCGAGGACGCCCACAACGGGCGTCGGCAGAATCGGGGTGTCGCCGGTCTGGTTGTAGAAGGACACGTTTCCGCCGGAGACGGGGATCCCCAGCTCCACGGCGCCGTCGGCTAACCCGTGAACGGCCTCGCGGAACTGCCACATCACGTCCGGATTCTCGGGGGAGCCGAAGTTCAGGCAGTTGGTGATCGCCACGGGGCGCGCCCCGGTGACAGCGACGTTGCGGTAGGCCTCGGCGAGCGCGAGGCGCGCGCCCATGTTCGGGTCGAGGAAGGTGTAGCGGCCCGAGGCGTCCGCAGACACGGCGACGCCGCGGTTGCTCTCCTCGTTGATGCGCAGCACGCCGGAGTTGGCGTACTTCGCCTGCACGGTGTTGCCGCGCACGTAGCGGTCGTACTGCTGGGTGATGAAGTCGCGCGAGCACAGCGCCGGGGAGGCGACGATGCGCAGCCACGCGTCGCCGAGTGCGACGGACTTGTCCACCTCGGCGGGCTGCTGCACGTCGTCCTGCCACGCGGGGCGGGCCCACGGGCGGTCGTAGACGGGGGCCTCGTCCGCGATGGTCGACGGCGGCGCGTCCACCACGACCTCGCCGTTGTGGGACACGACCAGGCGGTCCGCCTCACCGGTGACCTCGCCGATCACCGCGGCGTTGACGTCCCACTTCGCGCAGATTTCCATAAAGCGCTCGACGTTATTGGGCTCGACCACGGCGCACATGCGCTCCTGGGATTCGGAGGCGAGGATCTCCGCGCCGGTCATGTTCTCGGCGCGCAGCGGCACCGCGTCGAGGTCGACACGCATCCCGCCGTCGCCGGAGGCGGCCAACTCGGAGGTGGCGCACGCGAGGCCGGCCCCACCGAGATCCTGGATGCCCACGACCACGCCGGAGTGGTAGAGCTCGAGGCAGCACTCGATGAGCACCTTCTCCGCGAACGGGTCGCCGACCTGCACGGCCGGCAGCTTGCGCTCGGCGCCGTCCTCGAAAGACTCCGACGCGAGCACGGACACGCCGCCGATGCCGTCGAGCCCGGTGCGGGAGCCGAAGAGGATCACCTTGTTGCCGGACCCCGAGGCGAACGCGAGCTTGAGGTCTTCGACCTTGAGCGTGCCCACGCACAGCGCGTTGACCAGCGGGTTAGACGCGTAGGTCTCGTCGAACACCGTTTCGCCACCGATGTTGGGCAACCCCAAGCAGTTGCCGTAGCCGCCGATGCCCGCAATCACACCCGGCAAGACGCGCTTGGTGTCGGCCGCGTCGGCGGGGCCGAAGCGCAGCTGATCCATCACCGCAATCGGGCGCGCGCCCATGGCCATGATGTCGCGGACGATGCCGCCCACGCCCGTGGCCGCACCCTGGTAGGGCTCGATGAAGGAGGGGTGGTTATGCGATTCGACGCGGAAGGTCACCGCGTCACCGCCCCCAATGTCCACCACACCGGCGTTCTCACCGATGCCGGCCAGCAGCTTGGAGCCCATCTCCTCCGTCATGGTCTCACCGAAGTACCGCAGGTGCACCTTGGAGGACTTGTACGAGCAGTGCTCGGACCACATCACGGAGTACACGGTCAGCTCAGCGTCGGTGGGGCGGCGCCCGAGGATCTCGACGATGCGCTGGTACTCGTCGTCTTTTAAGCCCAGTTCGCGGTACGGCTGGGCGTGCTCAGGCGTCGCCTTCGCGTTGTCGACGGTGTCGTTGTGCACGGTCATCCTTAGTTACGCTCCGATCGAAGAGATGGCGGACAGAAACAGGCCGAGGCCGTCGACGGACGGGCCGGTTAGCGTCTCGATGGCGTGCTCCGGGTGCGGCATGAGCCCGACGATGCGCCCGGTTTCGTTGGTCACGCCCGCGATCGAGTTGATCGAGCCGTTGAAGTTGTCGGTGTAGCGGAAGACCACCCGGCCCTCGCCTTCCAAACGCTCGATGGTTTCGGGGTCAGCCTGGAAGCGACCCTCGCCGTGCTTGGCGGGGACGAAGATCTTGGAGCCCGACTCGAAGCCCGAGGTCCAGGCGGTGGTGTTGTTTTCCACCGTCAGGTACGTGTCGATGCAGTGAAACAACAGGTTTTGGTTGCGGGTCAGCGCTCCCGGCAGCAGGCCGGCCTCGGTGAGGATCTGGAAGCCGTTGCAAATCCCGAGAACCGGCATGCCCTTGTTCGCCGCGTCGATAACGGCGCCCATCATCGGCGCCTGCGCGGCAATCGCGCCGGAGCGCAGGTAGTCGCCGTAGGAGAAACCGCCGGGGACGACGACGGCGTCAACGCCAAAAAGGTCGCTGTCGGCGTGCCACAGCTCGACGGGCTTCGCCCCCGCGAGGCGTACGGCGCGCAGCGCGTCGACGTCGTCAAGCGTGCCCGGGAAAGTGATGACCCCGATGGAAGCCGTCATCGAACGACCTCGAAGTCCTCGATGACGGTGTTGGCGAGCAGGGTCTGTGCGACGCGCTCGAGCTCGGCGTCCGAGACGGAATCGTCGACCTCGATCTCAAATCGCTTGCCCTGGCGCACATCGGCGACGCCGCTCACCCCAATCCGGCCGAGCGCGCGCAGGACAGCCTGTCCCTGGGGATCAAGAATCTCTGCTTTCGGCATGACATTTACAACGACACGTGCCATGGGGAGTCCCTCGCTTTAGGTAGGTCATTAGACGCGCTCGAGTATATCGGACGCGCCGACACGCCCGAACTACCCGTTTCCCCGGTATTGAAAGCGGGGCGCGCCGCGAACTGTTACGCCTGGGTAAACGCGGGGAGAATTCTCACTTTTCACCCAGCGAACCCATAAGTACCGGGCTACTTTTACCGAGGAATTGTTATTCGCCTCCCCCGACTCACAAGCCAAGGACAACCGATGTCATTGATTCGCGCTCTGAGCACTGTTATCTCCATCGCCATCGCCGCCGGCACCGTCTCTGTCATCGCCCCGGGCGCGAGTGCCGCGCCCGACGGCTCCGGAATCGTCATTAACGAGGTCTACGGCGGGGGTGGCAACAATGGCTCGGTCTACTCCAACGACTTCGTCGAGCTGTTTAACCCGACGGCCTCGCCTATCGACGTCACGGGCTGGACCATTGAGCAGCGCTCCGCCGCCAACAACGTTGGTCAACGCGCCACGCTTTCCGGCTCCGTCCCTGCCCGCGGCTATCTCCTTGTCCAGGGCGCGAAGGGCAACGCCCAGACCGGTGCCCTGCCAACCCCGGACAACACCTCCGGGATGACCTTCTCCGGCACCGACGCTGTCGCAGCGCTTCTCGACGCCTCCGGGACCACCGTCGACCTCGTGGGCTGGGGCAAAGCCACTGCTTACGAGGGTAGCCCCGCAAAGGCAACCTCGAACGCCACCTCCGTTCAACGCAAGAGCGAGGGCGTGGACACGGACAACAACGCCGCCGACTTTGTCGTGGCCGCTCCGACGCCGAAGAACTCCGCGTCGGCGGGCCCTGTAGATCCGGTTGACCCCGTGGATCCCGTCGACCCGGTTGATCCGGTAGATCCGGTTGACCCCGTCGAGCCCGGCGCGGTGACCCCGATCGCTGACATCCAGGGCACCGGCGACGTCTCCCCGCTCAGCGGGCAGAACGTGGTTACCGAAGGCGTCGTCACGGCGGTGTACAACGAGGGCGGCAAGAACGGCTTCTACCTGCAGACCGCAGCTTCCGGCACCGAGGAGAAGAAGCCGGGCGATGCTTCCGACGGCATCTTCGTCTACATGGGTTCACGCACCGACTACCCCGCGATCGGCGCCTCGGTGCGCGTCGCGGGCGGCGTCAGCGAGTTCTACACCGTGACCCAGATCACTGCATCGGCCATCACCGCGCTGGAGGCGCCGCTGGCCGCTCCGGCCGCGATCGAAATCCCCACCCTGCCGGCCGGCAACGAGGCCCGCGAGCCCTACGAGGGCATGCTCGTGCGCCCAGTGGGCGACTACACCGTGACCAACAACTACTCGCTGAACTCCTTCGGCGAGGTGGGCCTCGCCCCCGGCGCGTCCGCGCACCGCACCCCCACCGACGTGGTGCTGCCCGGAGCGGAGGCCAACGCGCTCCAGGCGAAGCAGGACGCCGAGGTTGTCTACCTTGACGACGGCCGCACGCGCAACTACCTCAACAACGACTCCTCCACCCCGCTGCCCTACCTGGTGACGTCGGACCAGGGGATCAAGTCGCTGCGCGCCGGCGACCAGGTCGATTTCCAGACCGACGTCGTCGTCGATTTCTCGCACAACTTCTGGCGCTTCCAACCGCTGGAGCCGATCACCGGCAAGAACGCGGCCGACGAGTTGCCGATTGCGTGGCAGGACTCGCGCGCGGCGACCCTTGAGGTTCCGGCTTCCGTGCGCGGTGAGTACTCCATCGCGTCGTTTAACGTGCTCAACTACTTCACCACCCTGGGCGAGGACGTCGCTGGCTGCAGCGCCTACACCGACATCTACGGCAACGGCGTGTCCGCGCGCGATTGCAAGGTGCGCGGCGCGTACTCGCAAGCAGCGTTCGAGGACCAGCAAGCGAAGATCGTCGACGCCATCAACCGCCTGGATGTCAGCGTTCTCGGCCTCGAGGAAATCGAAAACACCTACGCCGTCACCGGCGATGTCGCACGCCGCGATGAGGCTCTGCGCACGCTTGTCGACGCCCTCAACGCCGCCGGCGGCAACTGGGCATTCGTGGAGTCTCCGACTGAGCTGGGCACCGACGAAGACGTGATCCGCGTGGCGTTCATTTACAACAAGGCCGAGGTGGAGCCGGTTGGCGAATCGCGCATCTTCGACGACCCCGCGTTCACCGGCACCGCGCGCCAGCCTCTGGCCCAGGAGTTCAAGCCGGTTGGCGCGGACGACTCCAAGAGCTTCGTGGCGATTGTCAACCACTTCAAATCCAAGGGGTCCGTCGCGAACGGCGATGCGGACACCGGCGACGGCCAGGGTAACAACGCTCAGGTGCGCGTCGCGCAGTCCACGGCCCTGATCGACGCGCTCAAGGAACAGGACGACTGGGCCAACAAGCCGACCTTCATCGTGGGCGACCTGAACTCCTACTCCAGGGAGGACGCCGTGCGCTACCTCGAGCAGGAGGGCTTTAGCAACATCGCTTCTCGACGCGAGTTCGATAACGCCTCCTACCAGTTCGCTGGCCAGCTCGGCTCACTCGACCACGTGATGGGCAACGAGGCCGCAATGAAGCTGGTCAAGGACGCGGCGGTGTGGAACATCAACGCCGACGAATCCGTCGCCTTCGAGTACTCCCGCCGCAACTACAACGTGCAGGACTTCTTCGAGGCCGACAATCCCTTCCGCTCCTCCGACCACGACCCGGTCAAGGTCGGGTTCGGCTTCGACGCCTCGGCGCCGACTGACCCGGTCGACCCGGTTGCCCCGGTTGAGCCGCCCGTCGCGGCCGGCAGCAGCATCGGCGGCATCTTGGGTGCCCTGCTGGTGGGCACCGGGCTGGTTGCGCTGATCTCGGCGCTGGTAAACATGCTGTTCCCGGACGCGGTGCAGTCCATTCTCTCCCGCTTCGGGCTGTAGGGGCGAGCGGGGCTCGAAAGGGGCCCGCTAGGCCCGGAAGGCGCGGTAGTCGGCAGGCTCCGCGCCTTCTTCGATGGCCGCGGTAGCGGCGTTGAGGAAGTCGCGGCGCACCTTTTTGTTGTCAAGCTCGCGGCCGGAGACAGACAGGCGGATGATGTTGCCCTTCGCCGCGCCACGCTCGGCGGCTCGGATGATGTTGCGTCGCCACCACTTGGCCGCGCCGAAGCCCTCGCCGACGGACAGGTTGCGGCATTGGTAAAACATGCCCGTGTCCGTCTGGTGCAGGCCGCTTGTCGACGCCACCAGCAAGAACCCGAGGTCCGGCAGCACCTCGAGGGTGCCCTCGGACAGCCGCCAGCGCGGGGGCGCGAAAATGTTGAAGGAGAACCCGAGCGATTCCATCTGCCGCGTCGCCCCGGTCAGGCGCAGGCGCGCCTCGTGCGCGCCGAGCGTGGCGAACTCCGCCCGGCGCCCCTGCGCGGGCTGGTCGAAGCCGTTGAGGATCAGTGCCCTGTCCGCCTCGCGCTGCGCGAGCAGCCACTTGCGCGTCTTCTTGTCCTTGGCCAGGTGCCACTTCTTGTCGATGTGCGGCGCGACCAGCAGGGAGACGGGGATCTCGGCGGCGTCGAGGTCGTCGGTGAGGCGAACAACGTCGTCTAGAGTGTCGTCGAAAATTGACGACACGGAGACGAGAACGTGGCCGGGCATAGCCGCAATTATCGCACAGTCGACCCGTTAGCGCGCATCAGCTCCGGACTTGTCCAGCACCCACGCGTACTCGAACGCGGTCTGCTTCCACTGCGCGTAGCGCCCCGAAACCCCGCCGTGCCCGGCGGACATTTCCGTCTTGAGCAAGAACTCCCCACCGGTGGCCGTGTCGCGCAGCTTGGCGATCCACTTCGCCGGCTCCACATACAGCACGCGGGTGTCATTAAGGCTGGTCACGGCCAGGATGTCGGGGTAGTCTATCGCCTCGACGTTTTCGAACGGCGCGTAGGAGGCGATGTAGTCGTAGGCCTCCGGGTCGTGGTACGGGTCGCCCCACTCCTCCCACTCCGTCACGGTCAGCGGCAGCTCCGGCATGAGGATGGAGGTGAGCGGGTCGACGAACGGCACGATGGCGAGGATGCCCGCGAACTTATCGGGTGCCATGTTCGCCACCGCGCCCATGAGCAGCCCGCCGGCGGAGCCGCCCTCGGCGACGAGCTGCCCGTAGGTGGTCACGCCGCTCTGAACAAGCGCGTCGGCGCAAGCGAGGAAGTCGGTAAACGTGTTGCGCTTGGACATCATCTTGCCGTTGTCGTACCACAGCCGGCCCATCTCGCCGCCGCCGCGCACGTGCGCGCACGCCCACACCATCCCGCGATCCAGCAGGCTCAGCCGCGCAACGGAGAACGCCGGGTCGATCGAGTGCTCGTACGAGCCATAACCGTACAACAGCGTGGGCAGCGGCTTATCGACGCCCACATCAACGCGCCTCACCACCGACACCGGCACCTGCGTGCCGTCCTCGGCCGTCGCCCAGATCCGCTCCGCCACGTACTCGGCGGGGTCGTAACCACCCTCGACTTCTTGCTGCTTGAGCAGGGTGAACTCCCCGTCGGCGACAGTGTAGTCCAGCACCTGCGCGGGCTGGGTGAACGATGTGTAGCTGAGCCGCACGACCGGGGCGTCCCATTCGGGGTTGCCGCCGAGGCTCACGGTATAGAGCCCCTCATTGAACTCGAGCTCGGTGAACTCCCCGATGCCGCCAGCGGTGAGATCGGCCACGGCGAGGCGGCCGATGCCTCCGGCGCGGTAGCTGAGGAAGAGGAAGTCACGGTAGGAGTCGGTGCCCTCGATGCGGCGGGAGTCGTCGTGCGGTGCGACGTCGTCAAGCTCGCTCAAGTCGGCGAGTTGATCGATCGGGCAGGTGCCCACCGCGAAGTTGGGGCCCGTCGCATTGTGGGTGACCACCCACTTCTCCTCGCCGCCGGGCGCGATGAAGTCCACGTCGTACTCCACGCCGTCTTGGCGCGGCCACAGCATGCGGAACTCGCCGGTGGGGTTGTCGAAGTCGAGGACGTGGAACTCGCTGGTGCTCTTCGAGCTCGAGACGATGTAGAGGAAGCGCTCGGCGCGGTCCGCACCGACGCCGACGTTGAAGCGCTCGTCGGGCTCCTCGTAGACCAGCACGTCGGCGGACTCGGGGGTGCCGAGCGTGTGGCGCCACACCTGGTGGGGGCGCCAGGCGTCGTCGACACGCACGTAGAAGATGTGCTCCTCGCCCGCCCACACTGCGCCGTAGAAGATGTCGGTTAGGGTGTCGTCGTAAAGCGAGCCCGTCTCCAAGTCTTTGACGCGCAGCTCGAAGCGCTCGTCGCCCGAGGTGTCAAAGGAGTAGGCCAACAGGCGGCCCGAGGGGGACACGCGGGAGGCACCGAGGGAGAAGAACTCGTGGTCAGCTGCGAGCTCGTTGATGTCGAGCAACACCTGCTCGCCGGGCAGCGGGGAGCCGTCCTCAGGCACGCGAGGCGGCGTCCACGGCTGCTCGCGCTCGGCGGCGACGCGGCAGGAAATGCCGTAGTCCTTGCCCTCGACCGTGCGGCCGTAGTACCACCAGCCGCCCTGGCGCGACGGGACGGACATGTCGGTCTCTTTGACCCTGCCCTTAATCTCGCCGTAAATGGCATCCGTCAGCGGCTGCAGGTGTCCGGTCAGGGACTCGGTGTACGCGTTCTCGGCCTCAAGGTAGCTCAGCGTTTCCGGGCTGGCCTTATCGCGCATCCACTCGTAGTTGTCCACCACATCGCGCCCGTGGAACGAGCGGGTGATCGGGTGTTTTGGGGCGTGCGGGGCTGATTTACTCATACCCGCCGAGTGTAGCGACCGAATTCTTAGGCGTTGGCGCCCGGCCAGTGGCTGAACTTCTCCCCGCTCAGGCGCTCGTAGGCCTCAATGTAGCGGTCGCGGGTCGCCTCAACGACAGAACCCGGCAGCTCGGGCGGCTCCAACCCGCTCGACGGGTCCCAGCCCGACTTCGGCCCGGTGAGCCAGTTGCGCACGTACTGCTTGTCAAAGCTGGGCTGCACGCGGCCCTCCTCGTAGGAGTCCGCGGGCCAGTAGCGCGAGGAGTCGGGGGTGAGCACCTCGTCGGCAAGCACGAGCTCACCCTTGGCGTCGAGGCCGAACTCGAGCTTCGTGTCGGCGAGGATGATGCCGCGGGTCTGCGCGTAGGTGGCGGCGGTGGTGTAGACCGCCAGGGTGGCGTCACGAAGCTTTTCGGCGAGCTCCGCACCCAGCTTGTTGGACACGTACGAAAACGAAACGTTCTCGTCGTGATCGCCCTGCTCCGCCTTCGTCGCGGGGGTAAAGATCGGTTCGGGCAGCTTCGACGCCTCCACCAGGCCCTGCGGCAGCGGCACGGCGCACACTCGCCCCGTAGCGTCGTACTCCTTCTTGCCGGAGCCAGTGAGGTAGCCACGCGCCACGCACTCAAACGGGATCATCTCCAGCTTCCTCACCACGTGCGCCCGGCCTAGGACCTCCTCCGGGA
The DNA here is from genome assembly GCF_031844665.1 of Corynebacterium sp. Z-1. Lineage (NCBI taxonomy): Bacteria > Bacillati > Actinomycetota > Actinomycetes > Mycobacteriales > Corynebacteriaceae > Corynebacterium > Corynebacterium sp. Z-1. The sequence goes on from NZ_CP134621.1 coordinate 34,839, forward strand.
TGCGCTCATCCTCCACCGGGCCAGCCAGGTGGTTGGGCATGCCCAGCTCGCGGCCCAGCAGGTCGAAGAAGAACGTGCTCGTCGCCGTGAGGATTCGGCCCTTGTCCGGAATTTCCGGCTCGAGGGAGTAGTCGAATGCCGAAATGCGGTCGGTGGCCATCATCAGCAAAGTGTCGCTGTCCACCTGGTAAATCTCGCGGACCTTGCCACCAGAAAGGTGAGCGTAATCGGATAACTCAGGGCGCATGGTGTGCAAGTGTAGTCCCGCAGCGCGCGTGGGCGAATCGCGCGAGGGCGCGCAGGTGGGCGCGCGCGGAAAACTGCAGGCGATAGCCTAATCTAGAGGCCATGAAACGACGCACCGCAGCACTCGGCTTAGCGTTAGTGGCCCAGGCGGCAGCGCTGAGCGCCTGCGCCCCAAGCGAGGCGGATAGCAGTGCCGCAGCCGGTCACAGTGCGGAAACGCTCACCGAGCTGCCGGGCATGCCGGACGACTTCACCCCCACCGAGGGCGGCGAAGCGCTTGAATTCGGAGAGACCGCCCACGTTGTCACCACCGGCTTCGACACAGGCCAGCCCGTGTACTTTGACGTCACCGTGGAAAAACCGAAAAAGCTCACGTCCGCCGAAGTTGAGGAGAACATCGGCCAGGACCCCGGCGAGATCGGGTTGCCCGAGCCTGAGGAGGGCGAAGATCCCCCGCAGCCGGAGCGCTACGACAGCTTCACCTGCTTCATCGTCACCTTCACGCCCGTCGCGGTCGGCGAGGGCAACTACTCCGTCTCTCTGCCGTGGTTCAAGATCCTTGACCCGGGCGGGCTCAACGCCAACTTCGTCGAGCGCGGCGACAACGCCTACTGTGGCGTCAACCCTGACGACGAGGTCCCCGCGTTCACGGGGGACATGGAGGAAGGGCGCGAATACAAGCGCGCCATTGTTACGTGGACCGGCGCCACGGCCCCCGGGATCGTGGGCACGGCCGTCGAGCTCAACACCGTGCAGAGCCCGAAGAACAGCGCTCAGCCCTGGCAGTCGATTACTTGGAAGTAGCGCCGCGTTCTACAGGATCTCGCCCGGGGTGTAGGAGGCGGCGCTGGGGTGGGCGTCGATAAGCAGCTGAATGCGGGCGAGGACGCCGTCGACTTGGGACTCTGCGGCGCCGATGAAGGCGTGGCGGTCCGCGAGCGCGGCGTCAAGCCCGGCGCGATCGAGCGGGAGGCGCTCGTCACGCGCGAGGCGCTCGATGAGGTTCTGCTCGGCGCCGGTTTCGCGCATGTCCAGCGCCATCGCCACCGCGTGCTCCTTGATCACCTCGTGCGCGGTTTCGCGGCCAACGCCGGCGCGCACCGCCGCCATGAGGATGCGGGTCGTGGCCAGAAACGGCAGGTAGCGGTCCAGTTCGCGGTTGATCATCGCGGGGAACGCCCCGAACTCGTCGAGGACGGTGAGGAAGGTTTCGAGCTGGCCGTCGATGGCAAAGAACGCGTCCGGCAGCGCGACGCGGCGCACGACCGAGCAGAACACGTCGCCCTCGTTCCACTGCTGGCCGGCGAGGTCCGCGACCATGGTGAGGTAGCCGCGCAGGATTACCTGGAAGCCGCCGACGCGCTCGCAGGAGCGCGCGTTCATCTTGTGCGGCATCGCCGAAGAGCCGACCTGGCCCTCCTTGAAGCCCTCGGTGACCGTCTCGTTGCCGGCCATCAGCCTGATCGTCGTGGCCAGGCTCGACGGGCCCGCGCCGAGCTGGACCAGCGCGGAGACAACATCGAAGTCAAGCGAGCGGGGGTACACCTGTCCGACGGAGTCGAAAATGCGCTCAAACCCCAGGTGGGAGGCGATTTCGGTCTCCAGTTCGCGGAGCTTGGCTTCGTCGCCGCCCATCAGGTCGAGCATGTCCTGGGCGGTTCCCATCGGGCCCTTGACGCCGCGCAGCGGGTAGCTGGCCAAGACCTGTTCGATGCGCTCGGTGGCGATGAGGATCTCGTCCGCGGCCGAGGCGAAACGCTTGCCCAGGGTGGTCGCCTGCGCCGCGACGTTGTGGGAGCGGCCCGCCATGACCAGCGATTTGTACTGCTCAGCGCGGTTGCCGATTGCCTTGAGCAGCGCGACGGCCTTGTTGCGCACGAGCTCGAGCGAGCGGTAGATCTGCAGCTGCTCCACGTTTTCCGTCAGGTCGCGGCTGGTCATCCCCTTGTGGATGTGCTCGTGTCCGGCGAGCTCGTTGAACTCTTCGATCCTGGCCTTCACATCGTGGCGGGTGACCCTTTCGCGCGCGGCGATGCTGTCCAGGTCAACGTCGTCGATGACCCTTTCATAGGCGGAAATTGCCTCGTCCGGGATGTCGACGCCGAGGCCCTGCTGGGCCCTCATCACGGCGATCCAGAGCTGGCGCTCCAGCACGATCTTGTGCTCGGCGCTCCACAGCGACGCCATGTCGGGCGATGCGTAGCGGTTGGACAGGACGTTGGGGTTCATCGGCTTTTCAGACACGGCTTCGATTATTCCACGACGCGTGGTCAAGGACGGCCTGAGCAGGAGTTTCGAATGCGTGTTCCCCCGATTGGGGGTAGGTGTCCGAGGCGTTTTTAGACTAAGGGCAGTTACGAAAGGAGGGGTCATCATGAGAACACTCACATCGCTTGTCGACGCCATCGCCGACGCCATGAACGAGCTCAGCTCGCTTTTCGACGACCCCTCCACGCTCACCTTCGACTCAACCCGCGCCGATATGGAGCGCCTCGAGAAATCATTGAATCAGAAAGGCCTCGTCGACGCTTCATTCGCCTACCTGTGCGAGCGTGACGGTGCTGGGCGCAGCGTGGGGGCGACATACGCCAACGACTACCTTGAAAAGGCCCTCGACCTCTCGCGCGCCGAAGCTTCCCGCAGGCTCCAGCGCGGGCGGGATCTGTTCGCGCCCCCTGCAGATGATGCGGAGTCGGAGCCGGCCTTCGACTTTGGCGCTCCCCCGCATCGGGGCGAAACCGCCGATCCCGGCAAACAGCAGAAGAAGGCGCGTGATGACGCGCGCGGCATCGGGCCCGACAAGCAGGCAGCCATTGACAACGAACTGCGCGCCCTGTCGAAGGAGGCCTCGAAGGAGCGTCCCTCCATCCTCGCCCAGGCCCTTGCGGAAGCCGCTGGGCGCAGCGTGAGCGACCTCCGCAAGTTCGTGCGCAGGCTCGTAGATCGCGCCAACCTGGCCCTCAAACCAGCAGCGGACCCCAACGCGGGCTTTTCCTCGCGCGGCGTCAGGGCATCGCGCAAGAAATCCGACGGGACCTTCGACGTCACAGCGACAATGACGGCCGGCGACTGGGCGCTGCTCAAGGCGCTCCTCGACTCGGACTCGGCCCCGGGGTCCAACATCAGCGCGGACTCCAAGGAGGATTACCGCACACCGACCCAGCGCCGCTACGACCAGCTCTGGCGAATCCTCACCCAATTCGAGAACGACCGGCAGGTGAAAAACCGCGGCGCGGCCTCCGTCGTGCTCGCCATCACGCTCGACGACCTCGCCGACGCCGACTGGCACACAACGTTTATGACCAACACTGGTGTCGAGGTCGGCTGCTTCGACCTAGTGCGTCTCGGCATGGGTGACACGAAGGACTTCATCCTCCACATCGACAGGGTCACCGGGGAGCCCATCGCGTTGGGCTCCACTCGTCTGGCCAGCGTCGAGCAGCGCATCGCGATGCTCGCAATTCAGGGAGTGTGCGCCTGGACCGGCTGCGACGTGCCCATGTCGGAAACCGAGATGCACCACATACTGGCCTACATCCAAGGCGGGAAAACCGATTTGGCAAACTTAGCCGGATTATGTCGGCGGCACCACTCGTGGAACAACGACTACCGAGACGGTCGAGGCGGCAAATCCCACGTGGCAAAGTGCCCGGATACAGGACGGATCGCGGTCGTCGCACCCGACGGTACGGTATCCTTCAACGACACCGTTTCGTACCACCAATCGCCAGGTGCGAAACTACGGCAACGGGACCACAAGATTGAATCCCGCCAAGCCCCCGACCCGCCAATGTTCCACCCGCCGCAGCGGCGTAGGCGCACGCCTGCCTAGAAGTAACGCTAGAGGGAGATTGCTCCCTCAATCGCCGCGCGCGCAATGTCCTTTCGGTAGAACGCGCCCTGCAGCTCAACGCCCTCGAGCTGCGCGTACGCCGTCTCGACAGCCCCCGCAAGGGTGCCCCCCACGCCCAAAGCGTTGAGAACCCGCCCGCCGTTGGAGACGTACACCCCGTCGCGCGAGGCGGTGCCCGCGTGCAGCACCTTTGTCGGATCATCGAGGTTATCCCCGCTCAGCGCGTCGCCCGCGCGCGGCGACTCGGGGTACCCCTCGGCGGCGAGCACGATCGTCGCAGCGTAACCCTTGGTCCAGCTCAGCGGGCCGAGCTGCGCCAGTGTTCCGGTAGCAACGGCGTTGAGGGCGTCGGCAAGCGGCGTTTCAAGCAGCGCGAGCACGGCCTGCGTTTCCGGGTCACCGAAGCGGGCGTTGAACTCCACCACCGCGGGCCCCTCCGGGCCCCACGCGAGGCCTGCGTAGAGCAAGCCCTGGTAAGGAATGCCGCGCGCCACCATCTCGCGCGCCACCGGCTCAACCACCTCGGCGACGATGCGCGACACCCCATCAGCTGGCAGCCAGGGAAGCGGCGTGTAGGCGCCCATCCCGCCGGTGTTCGGTCCCAAGTCACCGTCGTATGCGCGCTTGTGGTCCTGCGCAGGCAGCAGCGGCACGACCGTCTCCCCGTCGACCAGGCAGAACAGCGACACCTCCGGGCCTTCGAGGAAGGACTCCAAAAGCACAGGGTTGCCGGCCTCGATCACGGCGCGGGCGTGCGCGGCGGCGGCCTCGCGGTCGTCGGTGACCACCACGCCCTTGCCCCCGGCGAGCCCGTCGTCCTTGACCACGTAGTGCGGGCCGTAGCCGTCGAGCGCCGCGTCGATCTCATCGAGGGCGGTAACCTGCGTCGCGGACGCGGTAAACACCCCGGCCGAAGCCATCACGTCTTTCGCGAACGCCTTCGAGCCCTCCAGCTGGGCCGCCGCCTGGGACGGGCCAAACACGTTGAAACCGGCCTCGCACAGCACGTCGGACACCCCCGCGACGAGCGGGATCTCCGGGCCAATGACCACGAGCTCCGCGTCTACCTCGCGGGCGAGCTGAGTGACGGCTTCCGGCGAGGCCGCGTCGACGGCGTGCACCTGCGCAAGCCGCGCCATCCCGGCGTTGCCCGGCGCGACGAAGAGGTCGTGGCCCTTTAGGCCTTTGAGCAGGGCGTGTTCGCGGCCGCCCGAGCCGATTACGAGGATGCGCATGCACCCCAATCTACAGGTAGCCTTGGGGAGCATGAGCACCGTGTTTACCAAAATCATCAACGGGGACATCCCGGGCCGCTTCGTCTACCGCGACGACACCGTGGCCGCGTTTTTGACCATCGAGCCCATCGCCTACGGGCACACGCTGATCGTGCCGGTGGCCGAGGTAGACAAGTGGACCGACCTCGACCCGGCCACATGGGCGCACATGAATGATCTGGCCCAGAAGATCGGGGGCGCCGTCATCGACGCCTTCGGCTCCTCGCGCGCCGGCTACCTCATCGCTGGTTTCGAGGTGCCCCACGCCCACATCCACGTCTTCCCCGCCGACGACATGAGCGGCTACAGCCTGGCCAACGTCATGCGCGCCGAACAGACGGACCCCGAGAAGATGGACGAGGCCGCCGCCGCGCTGCGCGAGCGCCTCGGCGTGGGTGAGGATGGCCGCGCCTAACTACCAGGCCGGATTGTTCACGTCGACGCGGCATTCACGTCGCTCGCTACAGACTGGAAAGAATACGCTCGTGTGACGCCAGGTCCTCGGTGGTGTGTACGACGGCAGTGGAGTCCGAGACGAGGAACACCATGCCACCGGCGTCCTCGTTGATTGATTCAAGAGGCGAGCTGGCCGGCTGCCCATCAGCCCGGCGGTAAATTCGCCAACCGCCTGTGAGACGGTGAGCACTAAATTCTCCGACCTTGATCATGGGGTTCCCCGGGATATCGTTGTGCCGGGAGTATCGTGCATACAGCCAGTGGGCCCCTGTGGCGCTAAAAGGGCTGTCGAGCAGCTCTGCATCGATTGGGTTGACTCTGTGCGCGGTAGCGCGCGTCAGCAAGCGATCGATGACGCTCCACTCAGCATCTTCGTCGGGCCAAAGAAATGTGTGGCTGAAGCCCTGCTGCTGCTCGTTGTACACCAGAATCCAGGTCCGCCACGGGCCTTTCTCGCCGTCCTGGGTGATTTCGCGCCAGGAAGCGTGAGGATCCCGTCGAACTTAAAAATTTGGACGGCTGATTGAGAGTCGTCGAAGCTAGCAACGGTGATAAAGCCCTGCCACGGCCGCTTCTCCTGCAAAACTGGATCCACCAGCAGCGCCTTCTCCACAAAGCGGAGAATCGAAGAGGCATCGCCGAGGTCAAGGTCGTCGGCGGGGTTGTGGTCAGTCATAACATCTTTCCTTTGGAACCCATCAGCAAGTACATCCAGCCTTCGCCCAAACGTAACTACCAAGCCGGATTCTTCACGTCGAGGCCCTCGGCCGCGGCCTGGGCTTCGACGAGTTCCAGAAGGTAGTCCTGCTGCCCGCCGTACACCGCGCCGAAACGCTCGTCGGCAACGTACATGCGCGCGAGAATCAGCTGCCGCGAGGCAGTGACCTCATACCACTCGCTTATCGACGCCCGGTGCCGACGCAGCAACTCGCCCTGGGGCGACGCCCACGGTGGCGTTGGTGGGGGCGTCGAAAAGCGATGCGATCTCGCCCAGCGCCCAAGGTCTGCGTCGGAATAGATGCGGTAGGTGCCGTCGCACGCGGGTTCCCAGTGCCGCAACGCTTTGGGTGTGGCACCGAGCCAGCTGGTTGCTTCGCTGATGGCATGCATGGTGACTGCGGGGGCAGGGTCAAGGGTTTAGACCATCGGCAGCGACAAGGTAAACGTTGAGCCCTCGCCGGGCGCGGTGCGCACCGAGATCGCGCCGCCGTGGGCCTCGATGATCGATTTGGTAATAGCCAGGCCCAGGCCGGACCCGCCGCCGGACGCGCGGTTGCGGGAGGCGTCGGCGCGGTAGAAGCGCTCGAAGATGTGCTCGGCGTCTTCCGGTGACATGCCAACGCCCGTGTCGGCGACGTCAATGAATACCTTGTCCAGGTTCTCGCGCAGCGTGATCGTCACCTCGCTGTCGCTGCCGCCGTGCTTGAAGGCGTTGCTGACCAGGTTGAGCATGACCTGGTGGAGGCGATCCGGGTCGCCTTTGACCATGGGCACGTTCAGCGCTTCGTTGTTGACGTTGAGCACGCGGCCGGGGAAGGCGGCGCGGGCGGTGGAGCGCACTGAGGAGACGACCTCGAACATGTCGACCTCGCGGGCGTCGAGACGCGCGCCCTCGGCGCGGGTTAAGGCAAGCAGGTCCTCGACCAGCAGCTTCATGCGGCCGGACTCCTCGTCGATTTTCGACAGCACCATGTCGGGGTCGTCGACCATGCCGGTGCGGTACAGCTCGGTGTAGCCGCGCACGCTGGTTAGCGGCGTGCGTAGCTCGTGGGAGGCGTCGCCGACGAAGCGGCGCATCTGCTCCTCCTTGGCGCGCGACTCCTCCACGGACTCCTGGAGCTGGCCCACCATGGTGTTGACCGCGTACGACAGTTTGCCCACCTCGGTCTCGCGCGACCAGGCCGGCACGCGCCGTTCCATGTCGCCGTCGGCAATCGCCAGCGCGGTTTGCTCGACCTCGCGCAGCGGGGCGAGGGCGCGGCGGATGAAGAAGTTGCCCGCGAACCCGATGCAGATCACGGTCAAGGTTCCGATTCCTGCAGAGACGATAGCCAAGGAGGCGAGCATGCGGTGCTCGGCCTCGAGCGACTTGGCGACGAATTCAATGGAACCGTCGTCGTTGGCTATCGCCATCGCGCGCCACTCGATATCACCGCCGGATCCCGGCAGGGAGTCAACCGTCTGGGCGTGAAAGCCCTCAAGCTCGCTGAAATCTGGTTGGCTCGCCGCGTACGAACCGTAATAGTAGTAGCCCGGCAGCTGCGGGTAGCGCACGGCCTGGCGGAACTCGCTCGGCGCGCCCATCGACGGCCACGGGGTGGCCTGGCCTACCCACGTGTCCAAGCCTTCGCGCAGCTGATCATCCGCCCGCTGGTAGAGCAGGCCACGCATCAAGGCGTACACCGCGACTGAGCTCAAGGCCATGCCGAGGATGGTGATGAGCAGCACGATCGCCAACAGACGCTTCTGCAGCGGGATTTGGCTGGTCGGCGTCTGCGTGGAGAGGTGGGGGCGGATCATAAACCTACTGGCGCGGGGTGCGCAGCACGTAGCCGACGCCGCGGACGGTGTGGATCAGCGGCACGTCGCCGGTGTCCACCTTGCGGCGCAGGTAGGAGATGTAGGACTCGACGACGTTGCCGTCGCCGCCGAAGTCGTAATGCCACACGTTGTCGAGGATCTTCGCCTTGGACAGCACCACCTCGGCGTTGAGCATGAGGTAGCGCAGCAGGTTGAACTCGGTCGGCGACAGGTCGATGATCTCGCCGCTCTTGGTCACCTCGTGGGTGTCGTCGTTAAGCGTCAGGTCGGCGTAGCGCAGGGTCGAGTCGGAGTCGGCGTCGTCGGTGACGTGCCCGCGGCGCAGGATCACGCGCAGGCGGGTGATGACCTCTTCCAAGCTGAACGGCTTGGTCACGTAGTCGTCGGCGCCGATGGTCAGGCCGTGGATCCGGTCCTCCACCGCGTCTTTTGCGGTGAGGAAGAGCACGGGGCCGTCGAGCCCGTCGGCACGCAGCTTGGACAGCAGCTCGAAGCCGTCCATCCCGGGCATCATCACGTCCAGGATGTAGGCGTCGGGGCGGAACTCGCGTGCGACCTTAAGCGCCTCGGCACCGGAGTTGACGCTTTCGACCTCGAAACCCTGGAAGCGCAGGGAGACGGTGAGTAGTTCGACAATGTTCGGCTCGTCGTCGACGACCAGGACCTTAACGCCCTCGTTCATGTCAGGCATGAGTATTTTCCTCCAACGGTAGTGTCTGGGGACCAGTAAACCCACCTTCCCTGAACGTTTCCTGTACGCCCTCTGAAGGGAGATTCCTTTTTCCCCACCCGTATACTCCGTGCAATGCGTTGGTTGTTGCTCAGCATCCTCTCCACCGGCCTTCTACTCATCGGGCTAGACAACTCCATCCTCTACACGGCACTGCCCACCATCAGCGCCGAGCTCGGGGCCGACGAGGCCCAGGGGCTGTGGATCATCAACGCCTACCCGCTCGTGGTGGCGGGGCTGATGCTGGGCACCGGTACCCTCGGCGACAAGGTGGGCCACGCGCGCATGTTCGCCACGGGGCTGGTCATCTTCGGGGTGGCCTCACTGTGCTGCGCCTACGCCCCCACGCCGGAGCTGCTCATCGCCGCGCGCGGCGCGCTCGGCCTCGGCGCGGCTGTGATGATGCCGGCCACGCTCGCGCTGGTGCAGCAAACGTTTACCAACGAGCGCGAGCGCAACACGGCGATCGGCATCTGGGCCTCCGTGGCCACCGTGGGCGCGGCGGCCGGCCCGCTCGTCGGCGGGTTCCTGCTCGAGCACTTCTGGTGGGGCTCCATCTTCCTAGTCAACGTCCCCATCGTCGCGGCCGCCCTGGTGGCGCTTGCTCTCCTGCGCCCCGCGAACCACCCCTACTCCCTGGCGCGTTGGGACGCGGTATCGACGCTGCTGAGCATCCTCACGCTGACCGGGTTCACGCTGGTGATCAAGGGCCACCTGCTCGCAGCGGTGCCGGCGGGGCTCGGGGCGTGGCTGTTTGTGCGTCGACAAGCGAGGCTCGAGCACCCGCTATTGACATTCGACATCTTCCGCAACCGCATCTTCAGCGGCGGCGTCGTCGCGGCGGGCTTCGCGCTGACCGGGCTCGCCGCCGTGGAGCTTTTGACCACCCAACGCTTCCAAATCGTCGCAGGCTACAGCCCGCTCGAGGCGGGCGCGATCATCTCGGCGGTCGTCGTGGCGTCGCTGCCGTCGTCGATTATCGGCGGGATGGTGCTGCACCGCGTCGGGTTCCTGCCGCTGATCAGCGGCGGGCTGTTCGTCGCCGCGCTCGGCACCCTCGTGGCGGCGCTGAGCGTGCACACGCTCGCCGTCTTCCTCACCGCGATGCTGTTCGTCGGCGCGGGCATCGGGGCGGTCGGCGGCGTCGCGTCGACCGCGATCGTCGGCTCAGCGCCGCCGCACCGCGAGGGCATGGCCGCGAGCGTGGAGGAGATCTCGTTCGAGCTCGGCGCGCTCACCGGCGTGGCATTACTGGGCACCCTCATGAGCGCCACTCGCGCGCGTTACGACGCCCCCACCACGCACCCGCTTACCGCCTACGACATGGCGTACTCCACCGTGCTGACGATCGCCGCCGGGATCCTTCTGGCCAGCGCGATCGCGTGCGCCTGGCTGTTTCGCGGCAACCCGAAGAGCCCGGCGCGTTAGCTCATGGAGCTGGAGACGAGACTTGAACTCGCAACCTACGCATTACAAGTGCGTTGCGCTACCGATTGCGCCACTCCAGCAGTGCGGCTGATTCTACACGGCGCCCGGTGGCGGCAAGCCCGCGGGTGCGACATTTTCTACCGCAGGCTACGGTGTCGGATGTGGTAGACGCGTTGAGAAGGCTCCGGGAGAGCCTGGGCAGCAATCGCAGGGGTGTCGCGACGATCGACGACGTGCGCACCTCCCCTCCCCCGTCCGTGCTCGCGCCCGTCGATCTGACGGACCCGGCGCAGGTCGCAGCCGTGATGACCATCGCGGCGCGCATCGGGTCCATCCTGATCGCCAACGGCACGACCAGCTCGGACGCGCGCGCGTCGATCCATACGGTGACCTCGTCGTACGGCCTGCACTACTGCCACATCGACATCACGGTCAACACCATGACCATCCACACCATCATCGGCGTCAACCGCCGCACCCCGGTCAGCGTGTTCCGCGTGGTCAACGACATGTCGGAGAACTACCACAAGCTCCAGGAAGTCGACCGCCTGATCCGCTCGATCCGCTCCGGCGCCACCCCGCCCGAGGTCGCGGAGAAGATCCTCGACGACATCGAACGCCGCCACATCCCCTACCGCAACCTGCGCTTTCTGCTCGGCTGGGCGGTGATGGGCGCCGCCATTGCAACGCTTTTGGGCGGGGACTTCTTTATGGCCGGCCTCGGCGGGCTGACGGCGTTTCTCATCATGGGCATCAACAAGGTGCTCTCGCGCAACGACCTGCCCTACTTCTTCCACTGCGTCCTCGGCGGCACCCTGGCGACGCTGCCGGCCGTTCTGTTCTACAACTTCTCGGCCCAGCTCGGGATCACGATCGTGCCCAGCCAGGTCATCGCCACCGGCATCGTCGTCCTGCTCGCGGGCCTCACGCTCGTGCAATCGCTTCTCGACGGCATCACCGGCGCCCCCGTCACCGCCTCAGCGCGGTTCTTCCAAACGCTTCTGTTCACCGGAGGCATCGTCGCCGGCGTCGCCACGGGAATCTCGCTCGGCGAGATGCTGGGCATCCAACTTCCGCCGCTGGAGACGATGCTGGGCGCGCCCACCTTCAGCTCCGCGCTGGCGCGTGTCCTCGGCGGCACCATTGCCGCCGCCGCGTTCGCGGTGACCTGCTTCGCCGAGAAACCGGCCGTGCTGGTCTCAGCCGCCACCGCGTTCGCCGGCTCAGCCATGTACTACGTCTTTCTCCTCCCACTGGGCACAGGAAGGCTCATGGCCACCGCGGCGTGCGCGATCGTCGTCGGGCTTGCCGGTGGCCTGATCGCCCGCTTTTTCATGATCAACCCGGTGATCACCGCCGTGGCCGGGGTGACGCCCTTCCTCCCCGGTTCCGGGGTGTACCGCGGCATGTACGCGATCATGAACGAGCAGCTTGTTGTCGGCATGACCAACCTGATCGTGGCGGTGGGAACGTGCATGGCGCTGGCCGGCGGCGTCGTCTTCGGCGAGTGGATGGCGCGCCGCATCCGCCGCCCGCGCCTGTTCAACCCCTACAGCGCGTTCAGGCGCGCCGGGCGGCTGACCTTCGAGCAGATCCGCCGCGCGGAGTCCGCGGCCCGGCGCGCGACCCGACCCAAGCGCGGCGGGTCCACGAAGCTCACGCACCCTCCCACATGACAGCCGCGGTGGCGTAGAATAGTGTTTTTGACGTCGCACCCCGGATGAAGGAGACACCTGCAGTGCCACCCAAGATCACCGATTCTCGCCCCTCCCCCGAAGCCATCCACGCGGTTGAGGAGCAGACGGCGGCGGATGCCCGCCGGATCGTGGCCACCTACGCGGACGACTTCTTCGACGGCGTGACCCTGATGTCCATGCTCGGTGTCGAGCCGCAGGGCTTCGTGTACAAGAAGTACGCCGAGGAGCGCGAAGCCGAGGCCGAGACGGACGAGGCCCCGGCAGCAGCGGCGAAGAAGACCACGAAAAAGGCCGCTAAGAAGACTGCCAAGAAGGCCGCGAAAAAGACCGCGAAGAAAGCCACCAAGAAGGCAACCAAAAAGGCCGCCAAGAAGACAGTGAAGAAGGCCACGAAGAAGGCGACCAAGAAGGCTGCGAAGAAGGCGACGTCCTCCTCCGCCGCCGGCGACGAGGCCTAAGCGCGGGCCATGGCTGGGGACAACAAGTTCGTCGTTGTCGCCAACCGGCTGCCGGTTGACCGCACCGAGTCGGGCTGGCAGGCGTCCCCCGGGGGCCTGGTCGCGGCGCTGGCTCCCGTGTTGCGCGCCCACGCCGGCTGCTGGGTCGGTTGGCCCGGCGAGCCGGACGCGCGCGTGGAGCCGTTCGAGTTCGAGGGCATCTCGCTGCACCCGGTGGCGCTGAGCCGCTGGGATTTCGAGAACTTCTACGAGGGGTTTTCCAACTCCACCCTGTGGCCCCTCTACCACGACCTGATTGTCACCCCGCAGTACGTGGCGCAGTGGTGGGAGGCCTACGAGACGGTAAACGCTACCTTCGCCGCCGCGGTCGCGTCCGTTGCCGCCCACGGTGCGACGGTGTGGGTGCAGGACTACCAGCTCCAGCTCGTGCCGGGCATGCTGAAGCGCTCCCGCCCCGACCTGAAGATCGGGTTTTTCCTGCACATCCCCTTCCCCTCGCCCGACCTGTTCAAGCAGTTGCCGTGGCGCGAGGAGATCACCCGCGGCCTCGAAGGCTGCGACCTGGTGGGGTTCCAGCGCGAGGAGGACGAAGCGAACTTCCGCGCCCTGGTCGGCGACGCCGGGCCGCGCACGGGGACGTTTCCCATCTCGATCGACCCGGCGGCGATTGTGCCCGGCGCGCGGGAGGACGTCGTCACGCTGCGCGAAAAGCTGGGCAACCCGCGCACGCTCATGCTCGGCGTCGACCGCATGGACTACACCAAAGGGATCCTGCAGCGCCTCCTCGCCGTCGAGAAGCTGCTGGAAAAGGGCCTGCTTGACGACGTCGCCGTGGTCCAGCTCGCCACCCCTTCGCGCGAGCGCATCGAGCACTACCGGCAGACGCGCCGCGACGTGGAGGAAGCCGTGGGCAGGATCAACGGCCGTTTCGGCCGGGTCGGGTGGCCCGTGGTCCACTACATCCACCGCCCGGTGCCAAAGAAGGACCTGGGCACCTACTACGCCGCGGCCGACGTCATGCTGGTCACCCCGTTCAAGGACGGGATGAACCTGGTGGCCAAGGAGTACGTCTCCTGCCACCCGCTAGGCGACGGAGCGTTGGTGCTCTCCGAGTTCGCGGGCGCCGCAGTGGAGCTACACCGGGCGTATCTGTGCAACCCCTTCGACCTGGAATCTATCGAGCAGGCGATCCTGTCGGCTCTAGGTGGCGACGCCAACGCGATGCGGGCGATGCACGCGCGCGTGACCGAGCACGACGTCGCGCGGTGGGCGCGAACCTTCCTGGAGGCGCTGTGAGGAAAGCCGCCCTCGCCGCCTTCGCCTCAGCCGCGCTCACCTTGGGCGGCTGCGCCGGCGACGCCGACACCACCGGGCTCAGCGGAGCCACCTGGCAGGTCGTGGCGCTGTACACCGACCCCGGCACCCCGGGCGGGTTGCCCGCCGACGCGGCGGGGAGGGCGTCGCTACGCATCGCGGGCGATTCCATGAACGCGATGACGGGCTGCGCTCCCCTGCGCGCGAAGGTGGAGCAGACGAGCGAGCGGCTCACGCTTGTCGACGTCGAAGTCGCCGACGCCGACGGCTGCATCGGTGGCTCCCGCTACGTGCACGACACGCTGACCTCGCTGTTGACCCCCGGAGCGGCGTTCGACGTGCGCAAACTCAACGACAAGGAGGCAACCCTCACCGTCGTGTCGGATGCGATCGACAGGCCCTCGATCAGGGTGATGGCGCTGTGACGGCCGGCCACCGCGCGCTTGCGGACGAGATTGAGCGCATCGCGCGCGCCGACACGCTGCTGGTGTGCCTCGACTTCGACGGCACGATCTGCGAGCTCGGCCCGGACGCCTACGCGGTGACCCCCAACCCCGAGGCGCTGCGCGCCGCGCGAACGCTGATGGCGCTGCCGGGCACCCAGGTCGCCGTGCTGTCGGGCCGCCACCTCGAGGGGCTGCGCCGCGTCGTTGGGCTGGAGAAACCGGTGGTGCTCGTCGGCTCCCACGGCGCGGAGACGACCGCTAGCGCCCCGCAGCTTGCCCCCGCCGACCGCGCATACCTCGATGACATCGCGCGCCAGCTCGAGGCCATCGCGACCCCGCCGGCCTTCGTGGAGTCCAAGCCCTACCAGCGCGTCATCCACGTCGCCGCGCTCGCAGAGACCGACCCCGAGCTGGCGGAGGATATCCTCGCCCGCGCCCGCGCCCTGGCAACACCCGGGCGCCCGGTGCTCAGCGGCCACAACATCGTGGAGTTCTCCGCGATCGAAGTGACCAAAGGGTCGTGGCTGCGCGAGCACAAGAAGGACTTCGCGGCCACCCTCTTCGCCGGCGACGACACCACCGACGAGACGGCGCTGCGCGCCCTCGGCCCCGCCGACCTGGGCATCAAGGTCGGGCCGAAGCCGACGGTGGCCACACACCGGGTCGCGGGCGTGGACGAGATGGCGCAGGTGCTTACGCGTCTCGCCGAGGCGCGGCGACAGTCCGCCCTGTGATAAAGCGCGTCGGCAGGATCTCGCGCGGGGTGGCTGCGGGGCTCGGGGTGGGGGCGTCGATAAGCGAGCGCAGCATCGAACCGGCCGCCTCGCCCTTGGCGACGTTCGGCTGATCGACGGTGGTCAGCCCTAGGTTGAGGGCGGATTCGATGCCATCGAAGCCGGTCACGGACAGCTCGTGGGGGATCCGCGCGCCGCAGTGGTCGAACACGCCGAGCGCCATCGAGTCGGTGGTGCACAGCGCGGCGGTGAGGTCGGGGTGGGCGCCGATGAGCTCGGCCGCGCCGTCGGCCGCGCTTAACCGGTCGTTGAAGTGGCGGGCGACGATCGGCACGTCGGTGATCCCGGCGGCGTCGAACACGTCGAGCGCGCCGGACACGCGGGCGCGCTGCACGTGGAGGTCGGCCTGGGCAAGCTCCTCGCGGCGCACGTGCCCGTTGCGAGGTGTGCTGAACAGGCGCTTGGCCAGGATCCCGATGCGGGTGTGGCCGGCGGCGACAAGCGCCTGCGCTGCCGGGGTGATCGCGGCGGCGTCATCGATGCCGACGTACGCCACGCCCTCGTCCGCGGGCTGGTCGCACACCACCACGGGCAGGCCGCGCTCGCGCGCAGCCGCGAGGTGCGGGTCGCCGGCGGGCACCGAGTAGACCACGAAGCCGTCGACAATCGCGCTCGTGATCGGGGTGGGGTTGTTCTCACCGGGCCCGGCGGGAATCAGGGTGAGCGAGAAATCGGTCTGGCGGGCCAGCCCGGCGAGGAAATCGACGCTGGCTCGGTCCTCGAAGGCGTAGTGCAGGTGCTCGGTGAGCACGACGCCAACCGCACCGGCCCGGCGGGTGCGCAGCGAGCGGGCGGTTGGGTTCGGGCCCGCGTAGCCCCGCTTCGCTGCAGCGGCGAGGATGCGCGAGCGCAGCTCGTCGGAAAGCTGATCCGGGCGGTTGTAGGCGTTGGACACCGTGGTGCGCGACACCCCCACCTCGGCGGCGATGGACGCCAGAGTGCTGTTTTTGGCGGGGCGGGACCGAGGTGACATGGCTGCTATTGTAGGCACGCCGCGGGCCAGCAACGCTCTCACCTGCACGGAATTGAAATCGCTTTTCATTAGTGCTTGAATAGTTGACATGATCGGTACCAAGTCCCTGCGCGCTGGCGCAGCCGTTTTCGCAACGTCCCTCTTCCTCGCGTCCTGCTCCACCGGCGGGACCGACACCACCACCGCAGCCTCGGGCACTCCGGCCGAGGCCGCGGCAGACACCGTTGTCGCCACGACAAACGTCTGGGCGGATGTCGCCGGCTCCGTGCTCGGCGAGGCCGTGCCCGCGGTGATCTCCAACCCTGCCACCGACCCGCACGACTTCGAGCCTGCCGCCGCCGACCTGGCCAAGGTCACCCAGGCGAAGGTCCTCGTTGCCAACGGCGGCACCTACGACAACGCGATCTACACCGCCGCCGACCCCGCCAACGTGATCAGCGCCCTGCCGCTGTCAAGCGAGGAGCACGACCACGAGCACGAGCACGAGGGTGAGCACGCGGGCCACGACCACGCCCACGACGAAAACGAACACATCTGGTACGACACCACGGTCGTGCGCGAAGTCGCTGACAAGCTGGCAAAGGCCGCGGAAGACAACGGCGTGCAGGCGGATACCGCGGAGCTGAACAAGCGCCTCGATGACGTCGACGCCAAGCTTGATGCGCTGCCCGTCGCGCGCATCGCGCAGACCCACCCGATTGCGGATTCGATCGTGGAGAACTCCGCGCTCGAGGACGTCACCCCCGAGGACTACCGCCAGGCCACGCTCAACCACACCGAGCCGTCAAGCGCGGCTGTCGCGGAGCTGATCACGCAGCTGGAAAGCGGCAAGGTGGACCTGCTGATCAATAACCCCCAGACCCCGTCCGCACTGACCGACCGCATCCTCGCCGCCGCCGAGCAGAATGACGTCCCCGTCGTCGACATCGCGGAGACCCCTCAGGCGGGCGTCGGCTTCTTCGACTACCTTGACGAGATCGCGAACACGTTGACCGATAAGCTCGCCAATCTTTAGGTAACATTCCCGAAGTGATTGCGCGGCTATCCGGACTTTCCGCCGAGCCCCTCTGGTCAGAAATCGATCTAGAGATCAACCAGGGCGAGTTCATCGCGGTGCTCGGCCCTAACGGGTCGGGTAAATCAACCCTGCTCAATACCATGCTCGGCATCCGCCGCCCGACGAGCGGAACCGTCGAGCTGCCCGAGCGCGTCGGTTTTATCCCGCAGCAGCGGATGTTCCCGCCGCACATGCCAGTCCGCGCGCGCGATGTAGTTTCCCTCACGCTGCGCCACGGGGTGGTGACAAAGCGCGCCGCGAGCCGCGCCGAAGTCGACGCCGCGCTCGCCAACGTCGGCGCGTCCCACCTCGCCAACGCCCGCGTGGGCATCCTTTCAGGCGGCCAGCAGCAATTGGTGCGCCAGGCCCAGGCCTTCGCCAATAACCCCGAGCTCGTGCTTGCCGACGAGCCCCTGCTCTCGCTCGACGCCTCCCGCCAACGCGAAACGGTGCGTCGGCTAGCGGCGTCACCCGCGGCGATCGTGATGGTGACCCACTCGATCGACCCCGTGCTCGAGGTCGTCGACAAGGTGCTCTACCTCGGCCCCAACGGCCATGTCGTCGGCCCGGCGCATGAGGTGCTACGCACGGACGTGCTCAGCGAGCTCTACGGCACGCGTGTTGATGTCGTTACCGTGCGCGGGAGAACGGTGATCGTCTAATGCAGCAGTTCATCGCGCAGACGGCGCACCTGTTGTCGTTTGATTTTGTCATCGCCTCGCTGATCGCGTGCGCGCTGTTGGGGTTCCTCTCCGGCGTGCTCGCGCCCCTGGTGGTGATCCGCCAAATGGCGTTCGCCGTGCACGCCACCTCCGAGCTGGCGCTGATGGGCGCGGCAATCGCACTGGTCGCCAGCGTGAACTTGTCGCTCGGCGCGGTGGCGGGATCGGTCACGGCTGCGATCGTGTTTGTCATGCTGGGCCTTCGCGGCGGCAACGATTCCGCAGTGGGCGCGGTGATGAGCTTCGGCATGGGAGTTTCCGTGCTGTGCATCTACCTCTACCCCGGCAACTCCACGGTGGCGCTCGGCCTGCTCACCGGCCAGGTCGCCGGGGTGAGCAACATGAACCTGGTCGTGCTCGCCGTCTCAACGCTGATCATCCTGGTCGCGATCGCCGTGCTGTGGCGCCCGCTCATGTTCGCCTCGGTGGACCCGGCGATGGCCGCGGCGACGGGCGTGCGAGTGAGCTTCTTCGCCGTCGCGTTCGGCGTGCTGCTCGGCATCGCCTCCGCCCAGGCGGTCCAGGTCGTCGGAGCGCTGCTGGTGATGTCGCTTCTGATTACCCCGGGCGCGTCCGCGGTGGCGATCACGGACAACCCGGTCGCCGCGATCGTCTGGTCGGTGGTCTTCGCCCAGGCAGCGGCCGTCGGCGGCCTGATCTTCTCCCTGGCACCCGGCATCCCGATCAGCGTGACCGTGGCGTTTATCTCCTTCGGCATCTACATCCTGTGCCGCCTGGTGGAGCGCGTCCGCGTCTCGCGGCTACAGAAGATGGACGCTTAAAGACCCATGGCAGTTTCGCGCCGCACGCTGGAGCACCAGGGCCGCCAGCGCCGCTACACAGAAGTCACCGGCGACAACCCCGCGCCCAAGACCGAGACGCTCGTGCTGTTTCTGCACGGCTCGCTGCAGTCGGGAAGCGTGGCGCGCAACTTCACGGCGCACACCTTCGACGCCCTCGCCACGGACTCGACCACGGTGCTCTACCCCGACGGGGTGGGGCGCCACTTCAACGACCTGCGGCGCGGTTTTAGCGAATCGGCGCGCACGCTCGGCGTCGACGACGTCGGTTTCCTTCTCCAACTCATCGCCGCCTACGACCCGGCGCGCGTGATTGGCTGCGGCTTCTCCAACGGCGGCCAGATGCTTTTGCGCATGCTGTGCGAGGCCCCGTCTACGCTCGCGGGCGTGGCGCTGTTCGGTTCCGCCGCGCCCACCGACGACAACATGATCTGCTCCACCGAGCGCTGGGTCCCCAC
Source organism: Corynebacterium sp. Z-1 (assembly GCF_031844665.1). Classification (NCBI taxonomy): domain Bacteria; kingdom Bacillati; phylum Actinomycetota; class Actinomycetes; order Mycobacteriales; family Corynebacteriaceae; genus Corynebacterium; species Corynebacterium sp. Z-1. Next base: position 54,086 of record NZ_CP134621.1, read on the forward strand.
CCCGATTCTGAGCGTCCAGGGCACCGCGGACCCGATCGTCCCCTACGACGGCGGGCTGGCGGGCATCTCCGAGTTCAACCGCGGGAAAGCACGTTCGGCGCTCGACTCCGCTCGCTTTTTCGCCCGGCTTAACGACGCGGGCGAGCACTCGACGACCCGGCCCGTCGAGGGGGTGCGCGTCGATAGATTCACAGGCGCAGCACCGGTCGAGCTGTGGTCGATTGAGGGCATGGGCCACCTCGTGCCCGCCCCGAAGCGCCTCGATGAGCGCCTCGGCCCCGGCACCGACCATGTCGTCGGCGCGCAGCTGGTCCGGGAGTTCTTCGCGCTCTAGTTCGCGGCGGCGCGGCGCTGGCGGGCGAACTCGCTGAGCACAACGCCCGCGGCAACGGAGGCGTTGAGCGACTCCACCCAACCCTCGGTGGGGATGGACATGAGCACGTCGCAGTTCTCGCGCACCAGGCGCGAGATGCCCTTGCCCTCGGAGCCGACGACGATGACCACCGGGTCCGTGCCGCCGTCGAAGGTGTCGAGCGTGTGATCGCCGCCCGCGTCAAGCCCAACGACCATGTAGCCGTTGTCCTTGAACTCCTTGATCGTGCGGGTGATGTTGACGGCCTTCGCCACTGGCAACCGCGCCGCCGTACCGGCCGAGGTGCGCCACGCCACGCCCGTGACCTGCGCGGAACGACGCTCGGGGATGACCACGCCGTGGCCGCCGAAGGCCGCGGTGGAGCGAATCACCGCGCCGAGGTTGCGCGGGTCGGTGATGTTGTCTAGAACGACGAACATCCCGGTTTGCCCGCGGTCCTTCACGCCGGCCATCAGGTCGAACACATCGGCGTACTTGTAGGGCTGGATCTTTAACCCGATGCCCTGGTGCAGGCCGTTGCCCGTCATGCTGTCGAGATCGTGGCGCGGCACCTCGTGCACCGGCAGGCCCTTGGAGTTGGCCAGGGTGACGGCCTCGGAAAGGCGGTCGTCATGCGCGGTGCCGAGCGCGACGAAGAGAGCCTCGGCCGGCACCTTCGCGTGTAGGCACTCGACCACCGGGTTGCGGCCGACAACGAGGTCCGCCTTTTCCTTTTCGTGCCTGCCGGAGTCGCGGCGCTGGCGCTCCAGCTTGCGCTTGTGCGCGGAGTGGTAGACGCGGTCCTCCGCCTTCGGGGTGGCCTTTTTGCCCTCCAGACCGCGGCGGCGCTGGCCTCCGGAGCCCTTGGTGGCGCCCTTTTTCGACGTCTTGATCACGTCGGGTCGCCTGTACGGTTTCGCCATGAGTTTTTATTCCTTAGTCTTTCAGGGCCCACTGCGGGCCGTCGGCGGTGTCAGTAATCTCAATTCCCGCTGCGGCGAGTCTGTCGCGCACCGCGTCCGCGCTGGCCCAGTCCTTCTCCGCGCGCGCGGCGCTGCGCCTGTCGAGCTCCGCCGCCACAAGCACGTCGAGCGCCTTGTCCGCCGCCTCGCTTGACGACGCCCCCTGCGCGCCCCCACCAGCAGCGCGCGACCACTCCCCAGGGTCTACGCCCAGCACGGCGGCCATCGCGCGGACGGTGCCGGCGATCTCTGCGGCCCGAGCTGCGTCGCCCGCGGCGAGCGCCTTGTTGCCCTCGCGCACGAGGTTGTGGATTTCCGCCAGGGCTTTCGGGACGCCGAAGTCGTCGTTAAGCGCCTGCTCGAACTGTGGGGTCCACGTGGTCTTTTCCGGGGTGCCGGCGCGGGCGACAAAGTCTTCGATGCGGCGGTAGCCGGCGGCTGCCTCGCTCAAGGCCTCCGGGGAGTACTCCAGCACGCTGCGGTAATGGGCAGAGCCGAGGTAGTAACGCAGCTCCACCGGGCGCACGGTGGCCAGCATGTTGTCGATCGAGAGCACATTGCCCAGCGATTTGGACATCTTCTCCCCGGCCATGGTCACCCAGTGATTGTGCATCCAGTAGTTGGCAAACCCGTCGCCGGCGGCGTGCGACTGCGCCTGCTCGTTCTCGTGGTGCGGGAACTGCAGGTCAAGGCCGCCACCGTGGATGTCGAAGGAGCCGCCGAGGTACCAGGTCGCCATGGCGGAGCACTCGATGTGCCAGCCCGGGCGGCCCTCGCCCCACGGCGTCGGCCAGCTCGGCTCACCCGGCTTCGCGGCCTTCCACAGCGCGAAATCATGCGGGCCTCGCTTGCCGCGGTTATCCGGCTCGCCGGACTCCATCTCCTCGACCCGGTTGCCCGAGATCGAGCCGTAGTCGCTGCCCTCGGCGCGCACCCAGGCCGCGACGTCGAAGTAGACCGACCCGGCGGCCTCGTAGGCGAAGCCCCTGTCAATCAACCGGTGCATGTAGTCGACCATCTGGGTGACGTGCCCCGTCGCGCGCGGCTCCACCGACGGCGGCAGCACCCCGAGCAGGTTGTAGGCGCGGGTGAACTCGCGCTCGTAGGTGGACACCCACTCCCACCAGGGCCGACCGTTTTCGGCGGCCTTGGTTAAGATCTTGTCGTCGATGTCGGTGACGTTGCGCACGAACGCCACGTCAAAGCCCTTGGCCAGAAACCAGCGGCGCACGATGTCGAAGGCGACGCCGGAACGCAGATGGCCGATGTGCGGCGAGGATTGAGGCGTCGCGCCGCAGAGGTAGATCGAGACGTGGCCCTCGCGGACCGGCTCGAAAACCCGCAGCTCACGCGCGGACGTATCAAAGATGCGTTGGATACCGGAAGTCACGCAGGCCAGTCTAGCCGTTGGCCGGTCCAGGCCCGCCCGCCAGCTCTACCAGCGCGGTCGCCACCGCGGCGCGGCCCTGCCCGGAGCCGGTAAAGCCCATGTGGTCGGTCGTCGTGGCTGAGACGCTCACCGGCGCCCCGAGCGCCTCGGTCAACGCGCGCTCCGCCTCCTCGCGCACCGCACCCATGCGCGGGGTCTGTGCGATGAGCTGCGCGGAGACGTTGTGGATTACGATGCCGTGGGCGTCGACAAGCTCGCGCAGCTCTTTTAGAAGCTGAAGGCCGCGCACCCCGTCGTACTCTGGCCTGCCGACGCCGACGAACGAACCGAGGTCGCCCAGACCGGCCGCGGAGAGCACCGCGTCGACGACCGCGTGGCTGACCACATCGCCGTCGGAGTGGCCCTCGCAGCCGTCGACGCCGTCGTGGAGGATGCCGGCGATCCAGCACTCCTTGCCCGCCTGAATCTGGTGGGCGTCAAAGGCTGTGCCCACACGCAAAGTGCCCATGTTTTAGTCCTTCCTCACGGTGCCGGGGACCTCGAAGATCGTCGGTTCGGCCTCATCGGTAATGCTTGCCGCCAGGCGCATGTCGATAGGCGTGGTGATCTTAAACGCCATCGGGTCGCCCTGGACCGTGACCACGTCCACACCGTGCCACTCGGCCAGGCTCGCGTCGTCGGTCGCGGTAAAGCCCGCGTCCTGGGCCGCGAGGTAGGCCTCGTTCGCCGCACGCAGAACCTTTAGGTCAAAGCCCTGCGGGGTTTGCACGGCGCGTAACGACGCCCGGTCCGGCGTCGCCGTCACCCGCTCACCGTCGACGACCTTGATGGTGTCGGCGACCGGCATCACGGGCACGACCGCCTGGTTGCCGTCGAGCACCGCGCGGGCGACGCGGGCGATCATGCCGGGCGGGGTCAGCGCGCGGGCGGCGTCGTGGATGAGCACCACGGCGTCGTCGTCAGCAATGGTTTTCAGCCCCTCCCAGATCGAGTCCGCGCGCTCGGCGCCGCCGTGGACGAAGCGCACGCGCTTGCCCTGCAGCGCGGCTTGCGCCAGTTCCTCCATCTCGGGGCTGACCACGACGACGATCTCGTCGACAATCTGCGAGGTTTCCATCGCGGTGACGGAGCGCTCGAGGAGGCTGCGGCCGCGCAGGGGGACGAACGCCTTCGGCACGGCCGCGCCGAGCCGGGTTCCCTGCCCCGCCGCCGCGATCAGGGCGGTGACCCTGCGCTTCATTTAGGCCTCGTCGGAGTTGGTGTCTTCTGCCTCGTCCGCGTCATCCACGTCATCGAAGCTCAGGTCGTCGAGGTCGACATCGTCGTCAAGTTCGTCGCGCGGATCGATCGAGATCCCGGCGGCCACCTGGCGCTGGATGATCTCGTTGATCCCGCTCTCCATCTCCTCGGCCTTGGCCTCGTCAACGGGCTGGGCGAGCGCGAGCTCACCGACGAGGATCTGGCGCGCCTTGCCCAGCATGCGCTTCTCGCCGGCGGACAGGCCCTTGCCCTGGTCGCGGCGCCACAGGTCGCGCACCACCTCGGCGACCTTATTGATGTCGCCGGAGGCGAGGCGCTCCTGGTTCGCCTTGTAGCGCCGCGACCAGTTGCCGGCCTCCTCGACGTCGATCTCGCGCAGCACGGAGAAGACCTTGCGAAGCCCGTCCTCGTTGACCACGTCGCGCACGCCGACGAGCTCACTGTTCTTCACGGGGACGCGGACCTCCAGGTCGGACTGGAGGATCTTCAAAACGAGGAAGTCGAGAGTCTCCCCGCCCATCTCGCGCTCCTCAATGTCGGCGATGCGTGCCGCACCATGATGCGGGTAGACAACAACTTCTCCGACTTTGAATTCCATGTCTCTCCTTGCCGGGACCGGGGGTTACAACCCCACCACCCTACCACCTGTTTTCCAACGGCACCGCGCCGACTACCGCTACCCCCGCCACACTATGACGTTGCCCCCACCACAGACGTAAAACTGGGAAAATCCGGGGGACACGCAGTAGTGTTAGCGAAGAGAAATCCCCTTTGTTGATTAATTATGGAGGACATCACAGTGAAGTCCCTGAAGCCGGTGGCCGCAGCCTCCGCCGTCGCAGCGTCCGCCCTTTTGCTCGCCTCGTGCTCTGCCGGGCAGATCACGCAGACCTCCTCCCAGGTCGCGGCCGTCGACGGCGCGAGCGTTTCCAGCGAGAACGGCGCCGTCGCGGTCCAGGACGTAACGGTCGTGCTCAATGAGGACGGGCGCGTCGCTCTGAAGTTCACCGCGATCAACCAGGATCCCTCCATGAACCCGCACCGCCTCGTCTCCGCTGAGGTCGATGGCCAAGACGTCGAGTTCAACCCGGCCCCGCGCGAGATCCCGACTCGCTGCTCCGTGGTGGGTGACTCCGCCGAGGGGCTCGACGCCCTGCCGCAGGCCGACACCGATTGCATCCAGTACGTCGAGACCTCCCTGGATAACGACGCGTTCGCCTACGGCGGCACCGTCGGTGTCACGTTCACCTTCGACGTCGGAACCGTCGCTGTCGACGCTCCGGTCTCCGCGCCGCTGCTGCCCTCCGGCGAGTCCAACCGCGAGCTTGGCGAAGACCACTCGGGCCACTAGAGCCGCGCTTGACGACGACCGCACCTCGCCCCCGCGAGGTGCGGTTTTCGCGTATCAGAAGGGGCCGTGTCACACCCGTGTCTTAGAGTGTCGGCATGGCGAAGAAACAGCGCGTGATCCACACCTGCACCGAATGCGGCTACTCCTCCCCCAAGTGGCTGGGGCGCTGCCCCGAGTGCGGGTTGTGGGGCACGCTCCAGGAGGAAACGCCGCTCGCGGCAGCCGCCTCGAGTTCGGCGAACCCCACGCGGCTGCAGGCGCTTGCCCCGGCCGCCCCGGCGCAGCCGATTACCGCGATTGACCCCGCCCAGACAGCAGCCGTGCCCTCCGGTATCGGCGAGCTCGACCGCGTCCTCGGCTCCGGCGTGATCCCCGGCTCCGTCGTGCTCATGGCGGGCGAGCCCGGCGTGGGCAAGTCCACCCTGCTGCTCGAGGTCGCCTCCCGATGGGCGGCGCTGGGCGAGCGCAAGGCCCTCTACGTCACGGCCGAGGAGTCCGCCGGTCAGGTCCGCTCGCGCGCCGAGCGCACCGCGGCGCTGCAGCCCAGCCTGTTCCTGGCCGCCGAATCCAACCTCGACGTCGTGTTCGGCCACGTCGAGCAGATCAAGCCGTCGCTGCTCATCGTCGATTCGGTGCAAACCATGCACGCGCCCGGGGTCGAGGGCGTGGCAGGCGGTATCGCCCAGTCGCGCGCGGTCACCGCAGCCCTGACCACGCTGGCGAAGACCACGAACGTGCCGATCCTGCTCGTCGGCCACGTCACCAAGGACGGCAACGTCGCTGGTCCGCGCGTGCTCGAGCACCTCGTCGACGTAGTTCTGAACTTCGAGGGCGACCGGCACTCGAGCCTGCGGATGATGCGCGGCATCAAGAACCGTTTCGGCGCGACCGACGAGGTCGGCTGCTTCGAGCAGACCGCCGAGGGCATCCGCGAGGTCTCCGACCCCTCCGGGCTGTTCCTCTCCCACCGCGGAAACACCCCGGACGGCTCCGCGGTCACCGTCGCAATGGACGGCGTGCGCCCGATCCTGGCGGAGGTCCAGGCCCTGACCGTCGACCCAGTGAACAAGAGCCCGCGACGCGTGGTCACCGGCCTCGACTTCAACCGCGTACCCATGGTGCTCGCCGTGCTGCAGGCGCGCTGCAACGAGCGCACCAACGACAAGGACGCCTACGTCGCCACCGTCGGCGGGGTGAAAATCACCGAGACAGCCACCGACCTCGCCGTCGCCCTGGCCACCTGGTCGAGCCTGCACGAGAAGCCGCTGCCGCAAAAAACTGTTGTGGTGGGAGAAGTCGGCCTCGCCGGCGAGCTGCGCCGGGTGCCCAACCTGTCTCGCCGCCTGCAGGAAGCGGCCCGCCTGGGTTACAAGTACGCCATCGCGCCTGCCGGGGAAAAGATCAACATCCCAGGGATGCGGGTGAGCCAAGTCTCCACGCTCGGCGAAGCCATCGCTATGGTTGCCGAGGGATAGAATAAGCCACCATGACCGACCCTTCCTCTGAACCGAAATCGCTGCGCAACACACTCGAGCTGCTCGCTCCAGGAACGGCGCTGCGCGACGGGCTCGAGCGCATCCAGCGCGGCCACACCGGCGGGTTGATCGTGCTCGGCGACGGGCCGGAGGTCACCCAGATCTGCGACGGCGGGATCGAGTTCGACGTCGCCTTCCAGCCGACGCTTCTGCGCGAGCTGAGCAAGATGGACGGGGCGGTGATCCTCTCCAGCGACGTTACGCGCATCGTGCGGGCCAACGTCCAGCTCGTCCCCTCGCCCTCGTACCCCACCGTGGAAACGGGGACCCGCCACCGCGCCGCCGAGCGCACCGCGCTGCAGACCGGCGTACCCACCGTGTCGGTATCGGCGTCGATGAACACGCTGACGCTTTACGCCAACGGCAAGCGCCACCTGCTCGACGAGCCAGCGGTGCTCACCGCCCGCGCCAACCAGGCGTTGTCGACCGTGGAGCGCTACCGCAGCAGGCTCGACCTAGCCGGCCAGCGCCTGTTCGTTGCCGAGATGAACCACTACGCCACGGTCGCCGACGTGCTCAACGTCCTGCAGCGCCAGATCATGCTGGCCCGCGCGGCAAACGACATGGATGAGGGCATCGTTGAATTGGGCGTCGATTCGCGACAGCTCGCCCTGCAGCTCACCGAGCTGCGCGGCAGCATCGAAGAGGACATTGAGATGCTCGTGCGCGACTACATCGCCTGCCCGACGGTGCCCTCCGACGAGCAGGTAGCCGCGGCGCTCGCCACGTTGGGTGAGCTGCCGGATTCCGAGCTGCTCAACACCGCCTCGCTAGCGCGCCCGCTGGGGCTGCCCGCCACCGAGGAAAACCTGATGCACGACGTCGTGCCGCGCGGCTACCGCGCGCTCTCACGCGTGCCGCGCGTGCAGCGCTTCCTCATGGACCACGTGGTCTCCGAGTTCGGTTCGCTGCCGGAGCTGCTCGGCGCGGAGCCCGAGCGGCTCGCGGACGCCGAGCACGTCTCTCCGCTGTGGGCGCGCCACATCTACGAGGGACTGCGGCGGCTGACCTAGCGGATGGTGAAGTCGGCCGGGTTCGACGCGGAATCGCCGACCACGGCGTGCAGGTAGTAGGCGCCCGGGGCCACCGGCTGGCGGTTCGTGCACTGGCCGGGCTTCGACCCGGTCGCCGACCAGCGGGCCTCGAACATGCGCGGCTCGCCCGGCTTGAAGGTCTCCTCGCCGGTAACAACGGGCGGGTAGCAGTCCACGTCCGACCAGACGCGCTGGTTGTCGCTCATGGTGTAGACCTCGAAGCGCAGCTGGTTGTCATCAAGGTTGATTACGCATTCAGCCTTGGTCGGGTTGTTGATCTTCATGTAGAACACCGGCTGGTCGCCAGCGGCGTAGCTCGGCTCGCTGGTCTGCGCCTCAATCTCGAGGTCGGCCAGCTCGCAGGTGCCCTTGCCCGCGGCGTTGACCGTCGGCGTGGCCGTGTCCGAAGTCGTGGTGGCCTCGGTGGTCGTCGTAGTGGACGCGGTGGTTTCCTCGTCGCTGGGGGCCGGGACCGTGGGCTCGGTGGTGATCTGCTCCGTCGGCGTTGCGGGCGCGGTGGATTCCGTCGCCTCACCAGCGTCGGAGCCCGAGCGGGCCCACGCAGTCAGCCCCCACACGAGCAGGGCTACGAGCACCAAGAGGATCACGAGCGCGGCTACGCGGCGACGCATGTAGATCTCTGGCGGGAGCGGCCTGCTGTCTGGGTTCTGGTGGGGCTGGTTGTTCACAATTGAGAACTGTAGCGCGCGAAATGCGTGGCGACGGTCTCGACGCGGCCATCCGCCAGGCTGTATCGCGCCGCGACAACCCCGATCGATCCGTCGGCCGTGCCGTCCTGAAGCGCGGGGATGCGATCGACGAGGTGCTGCGCCGTAATCCGGGCGTGCTCGCGCTCAATGTCGTTGCGGCCGGTTTTGCCATGGCCCTTCGACCAGATCACCGACGGCGCGATCTTTTCCACGAACACGCGCTGCAAGCCAAGGGGGATCTCGGCGTTTTCCACGGCGGTCAGCGCCGCGCCGATCGCGCCGCAGGCCTCGTGGGTGAGCACGATCACCAGCTTCACGCCGAGGCTGGTGACCGCGAAGTCGACGGAGCCCGACACGGCGGCATCCACGCAGCCGCCTGCGGTGCGGATGACAAACATGTCGCCGAGGCCGGCGTCGAAAAGCAGCTCGACGGGCACGCGCGAGTCGGAGCAGGCCAGCACGGCGGCGACGGGGGCCTGGCCTTCGCGCAGCTCGAGGCGGCGCTCGACGGTGCTGTTGGGGTGCTCGACGTTGTCGGTGGCAAACCGGTCGTTACCGGCGAGCATGTGCTCCCAGACGTCGGCGGGAGTGGCTGTAGTGGGCTCGGTCATGCCCACTATTGTGGCACTCATTGTGGACATGCAGACGAAAGTTATCGACTATTTTCGCGCCAACGCCCGCGACCTGCCGTGGCGCCGCGCCGGAACGAGCGCGTGGGGAGTGCTTCTCAGCGAGGTGATGAGCCACCAAACCCCGGTCGCGCGCGTCGCCCCGATCTGGCAGGAGTGGATCAGGCGCTGGCCCACCCTTGCCGACTTCGCTGCCGCCAGCGGCGACGAAGTGCTGCGCGCCTGGGGTTCGCTGGGGTACCCGCGCCGCGCGCTGAGGCTTCTCGATTGCGCGCGCACGATCGTCGCGGATCACGGCGGAGAGGTGCCGCGCGACGTCGATACGCTTCTGAGCCTGCCGGGAATTGGCGCGTACACCGCCCGGGCGGTGGCCTGCTTCGCCTATGGCGCCAACGTCGCGGTGGTGGACACGAACGTGCGCCGCGTCTACGCGCGCGCCGTCGAAGGCAGGTTTCTCGCGCAACCCCGCGCGGGCGAGATCGCCGATGTCGCGGCGCTACTGCCGGCGCAGGACGGGCCGGTGTTCTCCGCCGGGCTGATGGAGCTCGGCGCACTTGTGTGCACCGCGACGAACCCGGAGTGCGGATCTTGTCCCTTGGAAAGGCAGTGCGCGTGGGTCGCCGCCGGCAAGCCCGCGCCGAGCGAGGCGGAGCTCAAGCGCAGGAAAGTGCAAAAGTTCGCCGGCACAGACCGCCAGGTGCGCGGCAAAATCATGAAGGTGCTGCGCGAGGCGCCCGGGCCCGTTGCGCAGGAGCGTATCGACGTCGTGTGGCCGGACGCGGCGCAGCTCTCCCGCGCGCTGTTTTCGCTGCTTGACGACGGCCTGGCGACCCAGAACGCCGACGGCACATTCCGGCTGCCCAGTTAAAGGCGCGCCGGCTCTATTTCCACTTGCCGCGGAAGTTCAGCCCGCCGGGAAGATTCACCCACAGCCCGCCGCGGGAGTTGACGGTGATCGGGCCGACCTTCTTGGACACTGACCCGCCGGACTTGGACAGGTTCAGCCAGGAGTTGCGGCCGAGCTTCTTCTTCTTTCGGTAGTAGAGACCCATGGCGCAATCTTATCGGCACCCGCTCTAAACTGCGTTAGCGTGGACCACGCACTTACCTTTGATTCTCAGGCGGTGGCCGTTGCCTTCGCCATCACGCTTCTGGCCGGCGCGTCCACCGGATTCGGCGGACTGCTCGTTGCGTTGAAATCGAGCCCGTCGAATCGGTTCCTCGCTGGCTCGCTGGGGCTGTCCGCCGGCGTGATGGTATACATATCACTAGTCGAGCTTCTTCCGGGTGGCATCGACGATCTCACCGAGGTTTATGGCCACCGCGCCGGCCTCTATGGTGTGTTGGCGTTTTTCGCCGGCGTGGCCGTGATCGCTGTGATCGACCGGCTCGTGCCTGAATCCATTAACCCGCACGAGTTCCAGGATGGGGGCGGGCGCTACCAGGCGCGCTCGGCGATGAAGCGCGCGGGCCTGCTCACCGGTTTTGCGATCGCGATCCACAACTTCCCCGAGGGTTTTGCCACCTTTGTCACCGCGCTGGGCGACCCGAAGATTGCCCTGCCGATTGCGTTCGCGATCGCGGTGCACAACATCCCGGAGGGCATTGCCGTGGCGGTGCCGCTGCGTGAAGCGACGGGTAAGAAGTGGACTGCCGCCGGGTGGGCGACTCTGTCCGGCCTCGCCGAGCCGGTTGGCGCGCTCGTCGGTTTCGCGCTGCTCATGCCGTTTATGGGCCCGGCAACCTTGGGGCTCACGTTCGCCGCGGTGGCGGGCATCATGGTGTTCATCAGCTTTGACAAGCTCCTGCCCAGCGCTATCGCCACGGGCGAGCACCACCACTCGGTTTACGGGGTGATTGCGGGCATGGCGCTGATGGCGGCGAGCCTCGTCGCGCTGGCCTAGGCGTTAACCCACCCTAAAATTGGGTGTGCCCAATACTTTTCATCGCTATTATTTAGTTTTTGCATTGGAAAATTGGTAGGGTTTCCACACATGAAACATTTGCTCAAGCTAACTGCTGCCACAACATGCGCTGCGCTCGCGCTGACCACCGCGTCTGTAACCGCGTCGATCACCACCGCTAATGCCCAAAGCTCCGGGGAAGCCCAGAAGCTTGCCGACGGCGTCCACCACGCCGCCACGACCCCGGCCGACTCCTTTATCCACGGCTACGACCCCTTCTACGACGACCCCGTGGACAACCTCGGCACCCCGGGCACCCTGCTTCGCACCCAGCCCGCCCCGCACCTGCTCAACATCCTCGGCCCCGATTTCCCCGGCTACGCCGAAAAAATCCTCTACACCTCAACCACGGTCCACGGGGATCCCGTGGCCACCTCCGGCTTCGTCATCGAACCCGCCAACCCGTGGCAGGGCAACGGCCCCACCCCGACGGTGATCTTCGCCCCCGGCACCCGCGGCGCAGGCGACATGTGCGCACCTTCGCGCGGGCCGTGGCTGACCGCCCAACTGGATGCAGCCCAGCCGGCGCTCGGCGTCAACTACGAGCTTGTCTTCTACGAAGCCGCGGCACTGGCCGGAATGCGCGTCGTCGTGGTCGACTACATCGGCCTGGGCACCCCCGGCGCACACACCTACGTGCTCCACGACGAAGAGGGCCACGCCATGCTCGACGCCGCCCGCGCGGTGGTCCCCGCCGGCTCCCCGGTCGCCTTCTACGGGTACTCCCAGGGAGGCGGCGCGTCCGCCGCTGCCGCCGAACTGCAGCCGACCTACGCCCCGGAACTCAATGTCAAGGGCACCTTCGCCGGCGCGCCCCCGGCCGACCTGATGGAGGTGGTCAAGGGTGTCGATACCTCGACCATCACCTCGGTGCTCGGCTACGCCGCCAACGGCTACCTGGCGCGCTACCCCGAGCTCGGCGCGGTCCTGGACACCAAACTCAACGACCGTGGCTGGGAGTTTCTCAACGGCACCAAGGATTCCTGCATGGTTGACGACGCTCTGACCCGCCATTTCACGAGCACGAGCGACCTGACCTCCACGGGCGAGTCCCTCTACGAAATCGTGAACTCGCTGCCGCACATCAAGCAGCTCTTCGTGGACCAGAAGCTCGGCGAGACGGCCCCGACGTCCCCGATCATGGTGTCCACCGGCGGCAACGACGACCTCGTCCCCACCCCGCAGGTGGTCCAGCTCGCCCGCGATTACTGCGCGCTGGGGGTCACCACCACAATGTTCAACGAGAACATCCCGCCGCTGACCCCGGGCACCAAATTCGGTGTCAACCACGCCGCGGGCATCATCACACAGTCCCCCACCTCGTTTAGGTGGATTATGGACCGTTTCAACGGGGTCCCCGCCGGCTCGAACTGCGGGACCTTCTAGAGCGGCTGACCAGCCCCAGCCGGCGGCGGGGTCGCGCCGCCGTCATCCTCCGATCCCTCCGTCTCCGGCGGGACATCCGGCACTAGAGCATCGGCCTCGCCGTCTGTCGGGGAGATGTCGCGGACCTCGTCTTCGAGCTCCACATCGAAGGTTTCGGCTGGCAGTGGCTTCGGCCGCGGGGTGAAAGTGAAGGTAGCCTCTTCCGCAACCTTGCCGCGCTCGCGCTTGGCGGCTTCGACGTCGCCGTCCCAGTTTTCGACGTCGACGGTGATGATTTCTCCGGCGCCGATCTCGCCGTAGAGGATCTTCTCCGACAAGATGTCCTCGATCTCGCGCTGGATGGTGCGGCGCAGCGGGCGCGCACCGAGCACGGGATCGAAACCGCGCAGGGCCAACAGGTCCTTCGCCTTGTCGGTGACCTCGATGCCCATGTCCTGGGCGGCGAGGTTCTTGTCCACGCGGGCGATCATTAGCTCGACCATCTGGACGATCTCGTCTTGGGACAGCTGGCGGAAGACAACGACCTCGTCGATACGGTTGAGGAACTCGGGGCGGAAGTGCTTCTTCAGCTCGTCGTGGACCTTGTTCTTCATCCGGTCGTACTGCGCCTCCGAATCCGTGGCAGTGCTGCCGCTGAACCCGAGGCCGACAGCCTTGGAGATGTCGCTCGTGCCCAGGTTCGAGGTGAAGATCAGCACGGTGTTCTTGAAGTCCACGAGACGGCCCTGGCCGTCGGTGACGTGGCCTTCTTCGAGCACCTGCAGCAAGGTGTTGTAGATCTCCTTGTGCGCTTTTTCGATCTCGTCGAAAAGCACGACGCTAAACGGCTTGCGGCGGACCTTCTCGGTGAGCTGGCCACCCTCTTCGTAGCCGACGTATCCGGGAGGAGCACCGAACAGGCGCGAGGCGGTGAAGCGGTCGTGGAACTCGCCCATATCGACCTGGATCAGCGAATCGTCGTCGCCGAAGAGGAACTCGGCGAGCGCCTTGGACAGCTCGGTCTTACCCACACCGGACGGGCCGGCAAAGATGAACGAGCCAGACGGGCGCTTCGGGTCCTTCAGACCCGCGCGGGTACGACGGATGGAGCGCGAGACGGCGCGAACGGCCTCGTCCTGGCCGATGATGCGCTTGTGCAGCTCATCTTCCATGTTGAGCAGGCGCGAGGACTCGGACTCGGTGAGCTTGAACACGGGGATTCCGGTCCAGTTCGCCAGGACGTCGGCAATCTGCTCCTCGCCGACCTCGGCGATCTCCTCGAGGTCCCCGGAGCGCCACTGTTTTTCCTTCTCCCGGCGCTCCTCGCCGAGCTTGCGCTCGGTATCGCGCAGGCCGGCGGCCTTTTCGAAGTCCTGGGCGTCGATCGCGGCTTCCTTTTCCTTGCGCACCTCGGCGATACGCTCGTCGACCTCGCGCAGCCCCTCCGGCGCGGTCATGCGCTTGATGCGCATGCGGGCGCCGGCCTCGTCGAGCAGGTCAACGGCCTTATCCGGCAGGAAGCGGTCGTTGATGTAGCGGTCCGACAGGTTCGCAGCGGCGACGAGCGCGTCGTCGGTGTAGGAAACGCGGTGGTGCGCCTCGTAGCGGTCGCGCAGACCCTTGAGAATGGTCACGGTGTCTTCGACGGAAGGTTCGTCTACCTGGACGGGCTGGAAGCGGCGCTCGAGCGCTGCGTCCTTCTCGATGTGCTTGCGGTACTCGTCCAAAGTGGTCGCGCCGATGGTCTGGAGCTCGCCGCGAGCCAGTTTCGGCTTCAGCAGGCTGGCCGCGTCGATCGCGCCTTCGGCGGCACCCGCGCCGACGAGGGTGTGGATCTCGTCGATGAACAAGATGATGTCGCCGCGCTGGTTGATCTCCTTGAGCACCTTCTTCAGGCGCTCTTCGAAATCGCCGCGGTAACGCGAACCCGCCACCAGGGAGCCCAGGTCGAGCGAGTACACCTGCTTGTCCTTCAGTGTCTCGGGGACCTTTCCGTTGGCGATGTCGAGTGCGAGGCCCTCCACCACGGCGGTCTTGCCCACACCGGGCTCGCCGATGAGTACAGGGTTGTTCTTGGTGCGGCGCGAGAGCACCTGCATGATGCGCTCGATCTCCTTGTCGCGGCCGACAACCGGGTCGAGCTTGCCCTCGCGGGCGGCTGCGGTGAGGTTGCGGCCGAACTGGTCGAGCACGAGCGAGTTCGAGCGCTCGCCCTGGCCGCCGCGCTGCCCGCCGCCCCCGCCGAACGGGGCGGGGCCTGAGCCGGCGCCGGCGAGACCGCCCTGCTCGCCGCCCTCACCCTGGCTCTCGCCGCCTTCGTAGCCGGAGAGCAGCTGAATAACTTGCTGGCGCACGCGCGGCAGGTCGGCGCCTAGCTTGATCAGCACCTGCGCGGCAACGCCCTCGCCCTCGCGGATGAGGCCGAGCAGGAGGAACTCGGTGCCGATGTACTTGTGGCCCATCTGCAGACCTTCGCGCAGGGAGAGCTCAAGCACCTTCTTGGCGCGCGGCGTAAACGGAATGTAACCGGTCACGGGCTGGGTGCCGTGGCCGATGAGCTCCTCGACCTCGCGACGCACGTCCTCAAGGTTGATGCCCATGGACTCCAGCGCCTTGGCCGCGACGCCCTCGCCCTCCTTGATCAGGCCGAGCAGGATGTGCTCCGTGCCCATGTAATTGTGGTTCAGCGCGCGCGCTTCCTCCTGCGCCAGGACGATAACGCGGCGGGCTCGGTCGGTAAACCGCTCGAACATCAGGCAACCCCTTAAGAAAGTTATGTAAAAATAGTTGTCCTCCACCATAACGCGCGGGCGCGACAACCTTTCCCAACTTTCTGGAGTGCTTTCGTACAAAAGGAGCAAAAAGGCATGTCACAGCCCATGTTCGCCAGTAGCGAACATGGGCTGGTCACCGCTAGAGCAGGTCGCGCAACACCGGGTCAGCCAGAGCGAGCACGGCAGCGCGCGCATCGGCCGCGGTCGGAGCGTCCTCGGCGAAGTTCGCCATCTGGCGGCAGGTGTCGATGTCGTGGCTGCGCAACGCGGCGCGCACCGCGCCCACCCGCGACGGGGCCATCGACAGCGAGGTTACGCCGAGGCCAACCAACACGAGGGCGAGCAGCGGGTCACCGCCCGCCTCACCGCACACCCCGACGGGCTTGCCGGTGGCTTCCCCACCGCGGCACGTTGCGCGCACCATGGACAAGACGGCCGGTTGCCACGGATTCAAAAGGTGCGCGAGCTCACCTTCCATGCGGTCGGCGGCCATGGTGTACTGCGAAAGGTCGTTGGTGCCAATGGAGGCGAAATCCACCAGCGCGAGCAGGTGTTTGGCGCGCACAGCGGCCGCCGGGGTTTCCACCATCACGCCCACGCGGGGCAGTCCGTGAGCCCGGGTCTTCTCGGCGAACCACTGCGTTTCCTCCACCGTGGTCACCATCGGTGCCATCACCCACAGGTCCGCCTCCGGCACGAGTTTGTGCGCGGCGGCCAGGGCGCTTAGTTGGGCGTCGAGAAGATCTTCGCGCGCCTGCGACAGCCGCAGACCGCGCCGGCCGAGCGCGGGGTTGTCCTCGGGCCCGAGGTCGGCGAAGCTCAGCGGCTTGTCGGCGCCGGCATCGAGGGTGCGCACGACCACGCGGCGGGTGCCGAAAGAGCGCAACACCTCGGCGTACGTCGCGGTCTGCTCCTCGACGCTCGGGGCGGCCTCGCGGTCGAGGAAAAGAAACTCGGTACGGAACAATCCGGAGCCCTCGATGTCCGCCGCGGCGGTTTGTGCCGCGTCGGCGGCGGTGCCGATATTCGCCAGCAATTTCACCCGGTGCCCGTCGCGTGTCGCACCCTCACCGGAAGACCCCGCAAGCGCCGCAGCGCGGCGGCGCGAACGCTCCTCGAGCTCGGCGACGTCGTCGGGCGTGGGCGCGACGATGACCTCGCCGACGCCGCCGTCGATGGCTAGCTCTACCTCGCCTTCACCCGCAAGAAGGGCGTCAATTCCCTTGACCTGCACGGCTGCGGGGATGCCGAGCTGGGCAGCGAGGATCGCGGTGTGCGAGGTCGCTCCCCCGCCGGCGGTGACGATGCCGCGCACGAGCGCCGGGTCTAGGGTTGCGGTCTCGGCGGGGGCGAGGTCGTGGGCGACAAGCACGCTCGGCCGGCTCAGCGCCGGCACACCCGGTTCCGCCACCCCGCGCAGGCGCGCGATGGCGCGGTCACGAATGTCGTAGAGGTCGGTCACGCGCTCGGCCATGTAGCCGCCGAGCTTGCGCAGCTTCGCGGCGTAGACCTCGACCGCGTCGAAGATCGCCCGGGTGGGTCCGGAACCCTTCTGTAGTTGCCTGGCTACCCCCTTGATCAGGCCGCGGTCCGTGGCGAGGGCCGCGGTGGCCTCGAGCACGGCGGCTGAGGTCTCGGAGTTGGCAAGGCCCGCCCGCTCGCGCAGCGACGCCGCCACCTGCTCTAACACCTCGCGCACGCGCTCGCCGTCGGCTTCGGGGTCGACGCTGGGCGGCTCGGCCTCGTCAACGCCGGTGGGCGGGGTGACTACGGCGGCGGGGCCGGAAGCGGTTCCGGCGGACACGCCGATTCCGTGCAGTACTGATCGGTCAGTCATTGGCTCATCCTTTGGGTTTCTCCCAGCCTGACAATGTGCAGGCCGAGGTAGGCGATTTCATCTTCGGTAAGTGCGCAGTCGAAGCGCAGTTCCACAACGGTGGCGACCTGGCGGGCGCAGGCGACCTCGCGCGGGTAGGCGTCGAGAAGCTGGCGCGTCAGCGGTGATTGGCCGTGGTCGAGTTGGCGACCGTGGCTGAGCCTGACCAGGAGGTAGCGCACGTGTGTGATAAAGCGAGCCACGCTTATCGACGCCGTGTTCAACGTGATCGACAGCCCCGCCGCGACGATCTCGAGCATCTGCTGGATCACACCCGTCATTTGGTAGGTCTGGGCCAGATCCCCCGTGGAGAACCCGGCGTTGACGAGGTGCAAAGCCAGGGCCGTGGTCTCGGAGTCCGGCAGTTCGGTCGCCCCCGCCGCGCGCTGGCGCCGGTTGATCTCCGCAAGCAGCTCCACACCCATCTCGTACTCGCGCGGGTAAAGGTGCAGCACCTCGCTGCGCAGCGGGTAGTTGAGCTCCTCGCCCGAGGCGGCGCGGGCGGCGGCGAACTCGAGGTGATCAGAGATCGCGGTGACCAGCGTCAACCGGTTGCGGCTGTCCGCTGGTGCACCGACGGCCTCGAGGGCCGCGGCAACCTGGGCGACGCGCTCAGCCGGCAAACCGGCGAGCATCTGCGCCGAATGGTCCGGGTCGCGCCCCTCGGCGGGGACAAACACGCGGGTGACCGCGGCGGGGTCGAGCACATCTCCCTGCTTCTTGCCGAAGCCGATCCCACGGCCGGTGGCAACAACTTCCCCGCCGTGCTCACCGCTGCGGGCGAGCACGACGTTGTTGTTGAACACGCGCAATATCTGCATGCGTTGAAAGTGTAGCCGGGCCCGTGCTTCTACCTGGTTACTTCCAGCACGGGATCGCCCGCACCGACGGTGCCGTCGGCGACGTCGGCGACACCGGCCATGGCCTTGGTGTTGACCACCGTGGTGATCACCGTCGGGTCAAACCCCGCGGCCTTGACCGCGGCGAAATTGACCCGCGCCAGCTCGGTGCCCTCGGTGACCTCTTGCTTCTTGTCCACCAGCGGCTCAAAGCCCTCTCCCTTCATCTTGACCGTGTCGATCCCGATGTGGACGAGGATTTCGATGCCGTCGGCCGTCTTGATGCCGTAGGCGTGGCCGGTCTTGGCCACGGAGATCACCGTGCCGGCCACCGGGGAGACAACCGTGCCCTCGCCGGCCTCCGGGATAACCCCGACCGCCTGGCCGAGCGCGCCGGCGGAAAACGCGGGATCAGCAAGCGCCTCCATCGCGACGATTTCTCCGGCTGCGGGGGCGAGGACGCGCGTGGTTGCTGCGGGTTTTTCTGCGGCGGGTTCTTGGGCGGGCTCCTGTGCGGCGGGCGCTGGTTCAGCCGACTGCGCTGCGCCTTCTCGTGCGGCAGCCTTTTCCTCCGCGGTGCGGTAGTCGCTGATATAGATCAGCGCGAAGGAGGTGAAGAAGGCCACGGCGATGGCGATGATGTAAACCCACGCCGGGTTAAACACCGAGATGGTCAGAAGCGAGGTGAACACGAAGGCGTTGGTTTGCACGCCGGCGAACGGCGCGGACAGGATCGCGATGGTGACGCCGCCGACGAAGCAGCCGACGAGCATGCGCGGGTAGATGCGCTTGTAGCGCAGGTGGATGCCGTAGAGCGAGGGCTCCGAGATGCCGCCGAACAGGCCGGCCGCGAGCGCCGAACCGGAGGTCTGGCGCATCACGTTGTCCTTCTCCCGCATGGAGATGGCCAGCACAGCCGCGGTGGCGCCGAAGCAGGCGAAGTTCCACACGCCCATCGGGCCCTGGATGAAGTCGTAGCCCAGCGTCTGGATGTTGACCAGCATCAGCGCGTTGAGCGGCCAGTGCAGGCCGAGCGGGACAAGGAAGGGGTACAGCATTGGGATGGCGATGGCGAAAACGAACGGGGCGTTGGTGTTCAAGAACGCGAGTCCGGTGCCGATCCAGGCGCCGAGGGCGTAACCGAAGGGCCCGATCGCCAGGGCGGTCAGGGGGATCATCACCAGCAGGGTGAAAAACGGCACGAAGACCATGTGGACAGCAGAGGGAATGATCTTCTGCAGGCCCTTGTACACAACTGCTGCGATCGCCGCCATGATCAGCGGCACGAAGACGTTGCCGTTGTAGTCGGGCAGGTACATGGGCAGGCCGAATACATCCACGCGCGTGACCTCGCTGCCCAGCAGGGCGTTCTGGGTTGTCACGGCGTCCGGGTGATCCGCCAAGCCGGTGAAGTTCGGGGTGAACAACGCCAGCATCACGGCCGCCGGGACCCAGGGGTCGATCCCCAGCTTCTTGCCCGCGTTGTAGGCCACCATGACCGGCAGGAAGAAGAACACCGAGCTCCACATCGCGTCGACGAACTGCCAGCCCGGGCTCTTGACCTCGGCGCGGAAATCGACGAGGCCCAGCGCGTCCATCACCGCGGCGAACGCGATGACCAGCGATGCGCCCAACAGCACGCCGAGGATCGGGCGGAAGGAATCGGACAGGTACTCGAAGAACGCGTCGAGCCAGGGCAGCTTTCCCTGCGCCTTCGCGCGCTGCTGCGCCTTGACGGCGGAGTTGGAGCGCTCACGCATTTCCGGCAGGTTGTTCATGGCCGTGTACACGTTGGCGACGTCCCCGCCGACGATGACCTGGTAGTGGGAGCCTCCCTGGGGCACGGCGCCCATGACTTTCGGCACGGCCTCGAGGGCGGCCTTGTTGGCCAGGGAGGCGTCGTTAAGCTCAAAACGCAAACGGGTTGCGCAGTGGGTAAGCGTGGCAATGTTGTCGGCGCCGCCGACGCCGTCGAGGATGTCCTTCGCCTGCGCGCTCAGGCTGGACGTTGTGGTGGACACTGTTCACTTCCTTTCGAAATGCGAAAAGACCCGGAGACAACGCGAAACCGCGACCTCTCCAGGTCTTGCCCCGCCAGTTTCTGCGGCGGGTAACAACCCTTGGTTGGTGTTATCGGTGATGTTAGTAATAGAAAAACAAAATCGCAATACGCGTTTGCTTCTCGACGCCCCCTGGTCGGCGGTTGTGGGTCGGTGGAATGTCACGGTCGGGGGTTCCGAGGCACAAAACCCCAGGTTGCCGGGTACCGAAACGGCTTGACCGTGACATCTCGGGCGGTGGAATGTCACGGTCAAGGGGTTGCTCGGTGTAAAAGCCCAGGTCAGTTGTGGCGGTTCTGGGTTGACCGTGACATCTCGGGCGGTGGAATGTCACGGTCAACGGACGCCGTGGTGCAAAACCCCAGGTCGGCGCCGCCAGAAACGGCTTGACCGTGACATCTCAGCCGACGAAATGTCACGGTCAACGGGTTGCCCGGTGTAAAAGCCCAGGTCAGTTGTGGCGGTTCTGGGTTGACCGTGACATCTCGGGCGGTGGAATGTCACGGTCAACGGACGCCGTGGTGCAAAACCCCAGGTCGGCGCGGCCAGAAACGGCTTGACCGTGACATCTCAGCCGACGAAATGTCGCGGTCAAAGAATACCCAGGCGAAAACCCTAGGTCACCAGCGAAACCCAAAGGTCTCGGCCTAGTCCAGCGGCACTCCCCTGCCGTCGCGGTCGTATCCGCCGGCGCCGACGAGCACCAGGATCGTCTCGATCAGCGCCCAGAAACCAACCGCCGCCAGGATAACGAATCCGATCAGGATGATCGCCGTAATAAAGCCGACGAAGGTGAGTATCAGCTTGGCGATACCCCGCTTGTTCTGGTGCAGGTAGAAGTTACCAAAACCGAAGGATCCGAGGAAGAAAAACAGCAGCGCTGCCACGATCTTGCTCTTCGGGGCCACGGCGTACGGGGTCTGCGCGTAGGGCACCGGAGGGTACGCGCCCGGCTGCACGGGGTACTGCGGCTGCACGGTCACGAAAGGACCCGCCGCTGCGTACGGATCGTATGTTTGCGCGAACGGGTTGGACGGCTGCGCGCCGGCGGAACCCTTCCTGCGGATGGGCAGACCGTCGCGGTCGAATTCCTCATGGTTGGGGCCGGGGTAGATGGTGCTCACGAGATTTATCCTTTTGTACGAGTGTTATGAAAAGCCGTACGCAACCCTACCGCGTCGACAAGCGATGCGAGCCGTAAACCGGTTTTAATTTCGCAAACCTAATTAGTTTCAGGCTTGACCATGGGGAACAGCACCGTCTCCCGGATTCCCAGGCCGGTCAGGGCCATGAGCAGGCGGTCGACACCCATGCCGGTTCCGGCGGTCGGCGGCATCCCCTGCTCCATCGCGGCGAGGAAGTCCTCGTCGAGCACCATGGCTTCGTCGTCACCGTGCGCGGCAAGGCGCGCCTGGTCGACGAAGCGCTCGCGCTGGATCACCGGATCCACCAGTTCCGAATACCCGGTGGCCAGCTCGAAGCCGCGGATGTAGAGGTCCCACTTCTCGGTCACCCCGGGTTGCTCGCGGTGGTCGCGGGTCAAAGGCGAGGTCTCCACGGGGAAGTTGGTCACAAACGTCGGCTCGTAGAGCTGATCAGAGCACAACTCCTCCCAAATCTCCTCGACGAGCTTGCCGTGCAGCCAGCCCGCGTTGGCAGGCACCTTCAGCCCAATGGCCTCGGCGATCGCGGTCAGCTCCTCGACGCTGGAGTCGATGGTCACCTCCGGTTGGCCGGGGAACTTCCGGGCCAACGCCTCGTTGAGCGAAGGGTACATCTGAAGCACCTTCCACTCACCGGAGAAGTCGTAGACGGTGCCGTCGGCGAGCGTGACTTTCTGCGATCCGAAGACTTCTTCGGCGCAGAACTGCACGAGGCCCTTCATCATCTTCGCGCCATCGGCGTAGGTGCCCCACGCCTGGTAGGTCTCCAACATGGTGAACTCCGGCGAGTGCGAGGAATCGACGCCCTCGTTGCGGAAGTTGCGGTTGATTTCGAAGACGCGCTCGATGCCGCCGACGACGCAGCGCTTCAGGTACAGCTCGGGAGCGATGCGCAGGTAGAGGTCGATGTCGAGTGCATTGGAGCGGGTGACAAAGGGGCGCGCGGCCGCCCCGCCGTGCAGCGTCTGCAGCATCGGGGTCTCGACCTCGACGAAATCCAGGCCGGTGAGGTACTTGCGCACCGCCGCGATGACCTTGATGCGGGTCATCGCGTTCTCGCGCGCCGCGGAGCGCATGATCAGGTCCGTGTAGCGGTGGCGAACGCGCTGCTCCTCGTTCATCTCGGCGAACGCGACCGGCAGCGGGCGCAGCGCCTTCGACGCCATTTGCCACGACGACGCCATCACCGAAAGTTCGCCGCGTTTCGACGCGATCACGCGCCCAGTCACCGACACAATGTCGCCGAGGTCGACGTCGTCCTTCCAGCTAGCCAGCGCATCGGCGCCGACCTCGGCGAGCGAGAGCATGACCTGCAGCTGGGTGCCGTCGCCCTCCTGCAGGGACGCGAAGCACAGCTTACCGGTGTCGCGCTTGAACATGATGCGCCCGGCGACGGAGACCACATCGTCGGTTTCCTCGCCCGGGCCCAGGGCCGTCACGCCCTCCGGCGGGGTGTGTTCGTCGTCCTCGGCCACGACGACATAAGTTTCGCGGAGGTTTTTCAGAGACGTCGTGCGGTCGACCGAGACGGGGTAGGCGCCACGTCCGTCGTCGATAAGCTTCTGACGCTTTGCCCGCCGAAACTGCTGCTGCTCACTGATGTCCTGGCTCTGGTTAGTCACCTGCTCAAGGGTAGTCGGGGCGGCGCGGCGGGGCGAACTCGACCTCGCAGCTATCCCCCGATGTTTTTAAACCCCACACCAACAGGAACGCCGACGTTGTCAATCAGCCGGACCCCGCCCAGGGTGATCGCGCCGAGCAGGCGGGCGTCTCCCTGCGCGGGCGCCGGCCCAAAGCCCAGTGAGCGCAGCTGGAGGTAATCGGGCGAAACACCGGCCGCCTCAAGCACCCCGCGCGCGGTGGCGAGGACCTCGTCCGCGCCGCGCTCGGCGACGTGGGCCCCGGCGGTTAGCGCCGCCGACAGCGCCAGCGCCGCCTCGCGATCTACCTGCGCGAAACGATCGTTGCGCAGCGACATCGCCACGCCTGATGACGACCGCACGATCGGCACGCTGTGCAGCTTGACCTCCATGCGCAGCGCCGTCACCGCCCGCTGCAGCGCGACGAGCAGCTCGAAGTCCTTCTCCCCCAGCACGATGTCGGTCGCGTGCGTCGCACCCGCCGCGGCGATGACGCTGCCGACCGCCGCGCCGATCTCCCCGGCGTCCTCGAGGTGGTCGATGCCGGTGGATACGCACACGCCGCCGCCGAGGCAACCGTGAAACACCACGTCAACCTTCTCCGCGGCGAAGACCTCCGGGACCTTCTCACCGGTATAGGTCACCATCACCACCGCCCCGAGCAGCGAACGCGCCGCGCGGATGAGCTGCACGTGCCCGGCGTGGATCCCCTCGCCCAGCGGCACGACCACGACGGACTTGCCCACCTTGCGAAACGCCCTGCCGTAGGTGGCTAGCTGCGTCGGGTCCGTCACCACCACGGCCGCGCCTGGTTCGAAAGCCACTTACTTTCCTTCCTGATTCGTTGTAAACATCGACCACAGCTCGGTCTCGGCGTCGCCAAGCTGCTGCGCCGAGCGCCTCTGCAGCTCCACGAACAGCGCGGCCACGCCCGGGTCATCAATCGCCTGGCGCATCCGTTCCAGCTCCGCGGGGCTTAGCTTATCGACGCTCCCACGCGGCGCCATACTGTACTCGTGGCCGAACGCCTCCAACGACTCCACGGCAGAAGACAGCAGGTCGAAGGAGTCGGCGCGCAGCACACTTTCGTGCGCCTGGATGCGCAGTGCGGCGGCGGCGCGCATCCGCTGACTGTCCGCGATTGTGTGCGACATCCCGCCGATCTCCGCGATGAGCAGGCCGATCACCGTTTCCCCGAGCTCGTCGGCGGCCGATGTCACCCAATGGTTGGAAAACACGTTGTGCGCCGCCATGACGATCGCCCCGCGCGTCTCGACGGCGTCGAGAAGCTGCGCTCCCTGCGCAAGCGCCGTGTGGATGAACATCTGGCGCGGCCGGACGTAGGCGGCGAACGCGTCGGCGAGTTCCGCGATGCGCACGGTGTCGGACATATCGAGAAGCACCGCGTCGACATCCGCGACGCTGCCGGGGTTGCGCGCGTCAAGGCCGCGCACTGTGTGGCCCGCGCGAGCGAGCGCGCGCGAGAGTTCCGTTTCCGTGACAACCGCACCAATGGTGAGGCGTGGCGCCATCTATTCAGCGTTCCTTTCGGCCCGCGCCAGAAGCTCCGCCACGGTCAGCGAGCTGCGGCCGTGCTCGTCGCGGCGACGGCGGCCCCCGTGCGCCTCAGGCTTCGGTGCGGGTTCGGGTGCCGGTTTCGGTGCAGGCTTGGGCGCCGGTTGCGCTGGTTCTTCGAACCTCTCCGCCTGCCGCTCGCTGATGAGCTTCGACAGGGGATTGTGGGCGTCGTTGAGCGTCTCGCGGCGCTCGCCGACCCGGCCCGCGACCGCATCGAACGTCGGCGCTCCCACCGGGCGCGACGGCCCCGGCGCGGGTGTCGTGCGCTTGGCCGCCGGGGCCGATTCACGCACGCGCTGCAGTTTCGCGGTGTCATCGGTCGACGGGCCCGAGGCAGGCTTGGTGGCCACCGGCTCGGGCTCCACCGGCTCCGCGACCTCCGCTACCGGCTCGGGCTCCACCGGCTTGGGCTCGGGCTCCGGCGCCACTGGCTCCGGCTCCACCTTCGACGACCCGGCTGCTTCCTCCAGCTCGGCGATGCGCCGGGCCTGGGCGCGCAGCGCGGCGGGCTCGTATTCGAAGTACCGCCCGGACAGTTCCTCGAGTTGCGCGCGCAGCCGGGCGAGCTCGGCCTGAATCTCGCGCAGCACCTCGACATCGATGCTGCTTGCGGTGTCAGAACCGCTGCGCGCGCGCTCGAGCAGTACCCGGTCCGCCTCGCCGCGCGCCTGCGCGGCGTCGAGCTCGGCCTCGAAGCGTTCGGAACGGGCCACCAGTTCGCGCTGCGCCTGATCGCGGTCGCGGCGCAGCCGGGTTACTAGGATGATCCCGGCAACGGCCGCCCACAAAGCGAGGATGAGGGAAACTTTGAGGACGTTCGCCGAGTTGGTAAACAGCATCACCACGGTGCCCACGATGGCGAGTGCGAAGGGCACGACGATCCACAAAGTAGCGTTGTCGCGTTTCGTGTTCTCGGCATTCATGGTCATCACCTTAACCAACCGCCTCGCCCTGAGTAGGTGGCGACACCTCGCAGGCGCGCTCCAACACGACCCCGGCGACCGCCAGCGCGAGCCCCCCGAGGGTTCCCGACAGCGTGCCGGGCAGGTCCGCTTGGGCGGCCGCGAGCAGGTCGAGGCGCGGTGCGATGTAGACGAGCAGGCCCGCGAACGCCCCGGCGCACACGGCTCCGGCCCAGGCGCTGGCTTTGCCCAGCAGCATGAAGTTCGCCGCCATCATGGGGTTGAGCTGGGAGCGGTCCAGGCCCACGTTGCCTTCCTCGCGTCGCTTTTTCACCATGTAGGCCACAAACAGGCACACGGCGGCGACGATCCACAGCGGCATCGAGGCGCTCAGCCCGATGGTGCTCAGAGCCCCGTAGAACCTGCGCACGAGAATGAACACCGCCGCGGCCATGAACCCGGCGAGCGCCACGAGCGCGGGTATGGAGATCCTCGTCACAGCTTTCTCACCCCTTCCGCACCCAGCTTATCGACGATCCCCGCAACGCTTCGGTCCCCAAGATGGGCATCCGGGTCGATCTCTAGCCAGGGCACGAGCACGAAGGCGCGTTCGTGGGCGCGGGGGTGGGGCACGGTGAGCTCGGGATCACGTGAGGAGAAGCCGTCGATAAGCACGATATCCACATCCAACGTGCGCGGGCCCCAGCGCTTCTTACGGACGCGGCGCGCGCGCTGCTCGAGGCTCTGGCAGCGTCGCAGCAGCTCGCGGGGACTCTGCTCGACGTCGACGATGAGCACCTGGTTGAGGAAGTCGTCCTGCTCAACCCCGCCCCACGGCGCGGTGGCGTAGAGGGAGGACGCGGCGACGAGCTCGGCGGCGAACTCGTCGACGACACTGGCCAAGTGCGCGCGGGAATCCTCCATGTTGGAGCCGGTCGAGAGCACAGCGCGCATGGCTTAGGCCTTGAGGTTCTTCCGGGAGCGGCGCGCGACGACGGCGACGTCGCCGAAAAGCAGCGGGATCGGCGCGTGCGGCTTGTGTACCGTGACCTCGACCGCGTGCAGGGCCTCAAACGAGCGCAGCGCGGCGTCGGCGATCTCGGAGGCGACGGTTTCAATCAACTGGCGCGGCGCGCCCGCGGCGATGTCGTGCGCGAGCTGAGCCAGTTCGGCGTAGTTGACGGTGAGGTTCAGATCATCTCCCGCCGCGGCGTCGGCGAAGTCGAGCCAGCACACGATGTCCAGGCTAAACCCCTGGCCGTGGCGCGTTTCGTGCTCGAGCACGCCGTGGTGGGCGTGGACGCGCAGGCCTTTGAGCTCGATGCGGTCAGCCACGGGAAGCCCCGTTCCAGGCGGCGGCGACATCGACGGCGTCGCGCGAGGCGGCGACCTCGTGCACGCGCACGCACCACGCGCCCATCTGCGCGGCGATCGCGGTCACGGCGGCCGTGGCGGGATCGGCGTCTTCGGGGCCGTGTTCCAGGCCGCGCTCGGCGCGGATCGCGGTGAGAAAGCGCTTGCGCGACGCCCCGACCAGCACCGGGTAGGGCCCCGCGATGAACTCCGGAAGCGTTGCGAGCAGGCGCCAGTTCTCCTCTGCGGTCTTGGCGAAGCCCAGGCCGGGGTCGACGACAATCTGGTCGCGCTTGACGCCGGCGGCGAGCGCACTGTCGATGCACTGGTTGAGCAGCGCGTGCACGTCGCCTGTGACGTCGCCGCCGTGGTCGGAGGCACCCGCTGCGTCGCCGAAGACGTCGGTGCGCCAGTGCATCAGGCAGACGGGCAGATTCGCCTCCGCCATCACGTGGTACATCTCCGGGTCGGCGAGGCCGGCGGAGACGTCGTTGATCATGTCCACCCCGGCGGCCGCGGCGACGCGCGCCGTCGAGGCGCGCATCGTGTCCACGGAGGTGCGAATCCCCTCGGCGTGCAGGTGCTCGATGACGGGGCGCACGCGCTCGGCTTCTACCTCGGCCGGCACCCGGACCGCACCGGGGCGCGTCGACTCCGCCCCGACATCGATGATGTCCGCACCGCGGGCGACGAGCGTGCGGGCGTGATCCAGCGCGCTGTCGAAGTCGAGCCAGCGCCCGCCGTCGGAAAAGGAGTCGGACGTGACGTTCACAATGCCCATCACGAGTGCACGGCCGGGCACCGTCAGCTCCTGCACGGTGGTCATGAGCTACCTCCTGATCAAACTGAGCACCTCGGCGCGTGAGGCTGCGTTGTGTTGGAAGCCGCCGCGCACCGCGGAGGTCGTGGTCACCGCGCCCGGTTTGCGGATGCCGCGCATGGCCATGCACAGGTGCTCGCACTCGATGACGACGATGACAGCCTGCGCGTCGAGCTTATCCACCAGCGCGTCGGCGATCTGTCCGGTGAGGCGTTCCTGAACCTGCGGGCGCTTGGCGTAGAGGTCCGCCAGGCGCGCCAGCTTCGACAGCCCGGTGACCTTGCCGTCCGGGCCGGGGATGTAGCCGATGTGGGCCGTGCCGAAGAAGGGCACGAGGTGGTGTTCGCACGTGGAGTAGATCGGGATGTCGCGCACCAGGACGAGCTCCTGGTGGTTTTCCGCGAACGTCTTTTCCAGCACGTCGGTCGGCTCCGAGTGCAGGCCCGCGAAGACCTCCTCGTAGGCGCGGGCCACGCGCGCCGGGGTTTCGGCCAGGCCCTCGCGGTCGGGGTCCTCGCCGACGGCGATTAACAGCTCGCGCACCGCGGCCTCGGCGCGATCACGATCAAAAGCCCTAGCGCTCATTGTCGTCCCTCACCCTGGGGATCTCCGTCGTCTCTGCGCTACCCGGGCTGTCTGGCTTAGCGACGTCCGCCGCATCGCGCTTCGGGGTCTCCTCCGGCGCCTCGTGGCGCGCAGACTCCGTCGTCTTTTCCGTGTCGGTCCAGGGGTGGTCCGGCTGCTCGTTCTCCGGCAGCTTGAAGCCGATCGGGGTGTCCGGCTGCGCGTAGTTCCGCATACCCGGGTGCTCGTTGGTCACCGTGGGCTGTGGCACGGGCTGGGCCTGCGGCTCAGGCTGTGCGTGGCGGCCCGCACCCGGATAGGTCCAGTTCGGCGGCGGTGTCGGACCGCCGTAGCGCGGCTGCTCCACCACACGCTCGTCACCCGGACGCCACTTCGTCGAACCGGTCTTGTCGTTCTTCTTCTCCGCCTCACGCTCGGCCATGCGGCGCTTGCGCGCGTTGCGCGACATCTCCAGCAGGGAGACCTTCGCCGGCGGCTCCTCGCCGCGCTCCTTGGCCAGCTCCACCGGGGTTTTCACCGGCTCACGGCCGGCCTGGGCGACAAAGCGCTCGTCGACAACCGGCAGGCCCGATTCGCGCGGCTCGATGCCGTCGAAAATCGCCTCCAAGTCCGGGCGGCGCAACGTCTCCTTCTCCAGCAACTTCGTCGCCAGGGTATCGAGGTAGTCGCGGTTGTCGGCGAGGATGGAGTAGGCGCGCTGGTGGGCGACGTCGATAAGCTCGTGCACCTCGCGGTCGATGGTCTCCGCGACCGCGGGCGAGTACTCGGCCTTGTTGCCCGCACCGTACATGGAGAAAGGATCGCCCTGCTCGGTTCCGTACTTGACGGCGCCGAGCACGCTGGACATGCCGTACTCAGTGACCATTGCGCGGGCGATCCTTGTCGCCTGCTCAATGTCCGAGCTCGCACCCGTGGTGGGCTCGCCGAAGACGAGCTCCTCGGCGGCGCGGCCGCCCATGGCGAAGACAAGGCGTGCGAACAGCTCGTCGCGGTTGTACATGCCCTTGTCGTCTTCCTGCGCGGTCATGGCGTGCCCGCCGGTGC
The DNA here is from genome assembly GCF_031844665.1 of Corynebacterium sp. Z-1. Taxonomy (NCBI): domain Bacteria; kingdom Bacillati; phylum Actinomycetota; class Actinomycetes; order Mycobacteriales; family Corynebacteriaceae; genus Corynebacterium; species Corynebacterium sp. Z-1. Next base: position 83,272 of record NZ_CP134621.1, read on the forward strand.
GGCCGCGCGCGAGGATGGTGACCTTGTAGACCCGCTCGATGTCTTTGAGCGCCCACGCGCTGAGCGTGTGCCCGCCCTCGTGGTAGGCGGTGACTTTCTTTTCCTTCTCGGAGATGATCTTCGAGCTGCGCCGCGGCCCGCCGATCACGCGGTCGGTCGCCTCCTCAAGCGCGTCGGCGGTGATTACGTTGCCGCCGATGCGCGCGGTGAGAAGCGCCGCCTCGTTGAGCACGTTGGCCAGATCCGCGCCGCTCATGCCGGCGGTGCGCTTAGCCAGCGCGTCCAGGTCAGCGTCGGGGCCGAGCGGCTTGTCCTTGGCGTGGACCTTGAGAATCTGCTGGCGCCCGGCCAGGTCCGGGTTGGTCACCGGGATCTGGCGGTCGAAACGTCCCGGGCGCAACAGCGCTGGGTCGAGGATGTCGGGGCGGTTCGTCGCCGCGATGAGGATAATGCCCTCGCGGGGGCCGAAACCGTCCATCTCCACGAGCAGCTGGTTGAGCGTCTGCTCGCGCTCGTCGTGGCCGCCGCCGGTGCCAGAGCCGCGCTGGCGGCCAACGGCGTCGATCTCGTCGACGAAGATGATGCACGGGGCGTTCTCGCGGGCTTGCTTAAACAGGTCGCGCACGCGCGAGGCGCCGACACCGACGAACATTTCCACGAAGTCGGAACCCGAGATGGAGTAAAACGGCACCCCGGCCTCGCCGGCCACGGCGCGGGCGAGCAGGGTCTTACCGGTGCCGGGAGGGCCGTAGAGCAGCACGCCGCGCGGGATCTTCGCGCCGAGCTGCTCGTAAATCTCCGCGTCCTGCAAAAAGTCCACGACCTCTTGAAGCTCGTCGACCGCCTCGTCGGCGCCGGCGACGTCGGCGAACGTGTTCGTCGGGTTGTCCTTGGTCAGCTGCTTTGCCCGCGAGCCGCCGATGCCGAACATGCCGCCACCGGCCTGCATGCGGTACATCAAGTAGAACAGTAAGCCGAAGATCAGAATCATCGGCAGCATGAAACCGAGCATGGACAGCAGGAATGAGTCCTGCGTGACGTTGGTTTCAAAACTGTCCGCGCCCGAGGAACGCACCGCGTTGAAAATCTCCGGCGAAGTTCGCGCTGGGTACTGCGCCATGACGCTTTCCACGCCCTCGCGCTCGTCGACGGTGATCGGTTCGCGCAGGTCGATGCGCACGCGCTGCTCGCGGTCGTCGATCTGGACCTCTTGGGCGTTGTTGTTTTGCAACTGCTCCAGGGCCACGGAGGTGTCCACCGTTTGGTAGCTGCGGGTTTCATCGCCGATCAGCGTGAACAAGTAGAGCACGATTAGGGCGGTGGCGCCGAAGATGCCCCACCGCAGTACTTTGTTGTTGTCCATGTATTCCTGTTGTCTTAGATTTCGACGGATTCGGGCCCGGTGGCACGCCCCGGGGTGGGCTGCTCACCATTGTCGACGTCCGAATAAACGCGCGGGTGCAACGTGCCCACGAACGGCAGGTCGCGGTAGCGTTCCGCATAGTCTAGGCCGTAGCCGACGACGAACTCGTTCGGGATATCGAAACCGATATCGAGCAAGTCCACCTTGGCAGTCTGCACCTCAGGCTTACGCAGCAAAGTGATCACGTTCAACGACTTCGGGCCGCGGCCATTGAGGTTCTTCATCAGCCAGGACAGCGTCAAGCCGGAGTCGATGATGTCCTCGACGATGAGCACGTCGCGCCCGGCAATGTCCTTGTCCAAGTCTTTGAGGATGCGCACCACGCCCGAGCTGGTTGTCGACGAGCCGTAGGACGACACCGCCATGAACTCCAGCTGGCACGGAATGGAGAGCCGCCGCGCGAAGTCGGTGAGGAAGAACACCGCGCCCTTGAGCACGCACACCAGGATCAGGTCGTCGTCGGCGTCGCGGTACTTCTCTGAGACCAAGTCGGCCAGCTCCTGCACGCGGGCGCCCAGCTGATCCTCAGAGATGAGGATCGATTCAACATCATCACCGTAGGGATGTGCCGGGACGTTAGCGTCCAAGGTATCGTGCATCTCAGTCATGGGTGCCCTTTCTCAGCCCGAGGCGTAACTCCCTCATCTTGCCATTGACCAAGCCCGTTGGACAACCGCACCCCGGTGGCTGGTGCCCGGGATTCTTGTGTGTCGGAGTGTTAGGGGGTAAAACTGCAGGTTGCGGTGCCGGTGGGCACGTTGACTGTGACATTGTGCTGGGTGAGATGTCACGGTCAGGATGTTTGTGGGGGCAAAACTGCAGGTCGCGCTGCCGGTGGAGGCGTTGACGGTGACATTGTGCTGGGTGAGATGTCACGGTCAAGGTGCAGCCGAGTGCAAAACCGCAGGTCGCGATCGCCCAACAAACGCTGACCGTGACATTGTGCTGGGTGAGATGTCACGGTCAAGGTGCAGCCGGGCACAAAACCCCAGGTCGCGGTTGGGGTGGGCACGTTGACTGTGACATTGCGGTGGGTGAGATGTCACGGTCAAGGCGCAGCCGAGTGCAAAACCCCAGGTCGCGATCGCGCAACAAACGCTGACCGTGACGTTGCACCGGGTGAGATGTCACGGTCAGGGTGTTTGTGGGGGCAAAACTGCAGGTCGCGGCTGGGGTAGGAAGGTTGACCGTGACATTCCGGTGGGTGAGATGTCACGGTCAAGGCGCAGCCGAGTGCATATCCCCAGGTCGCGATCGCGCAACAAACGTTGACCGTGACATTGCACCGGGTGAGATGTCACGGTCAAGGTGCAGCCAGGCACAAAACCCCAGGTCGCAACCACCGAACAACCGTTGACCGTGACATTGCACCGGGTGAGATGTCACGGTCAAGGCGCAGCCGAGCACAAAACCCCAGGTCGCGATCGCCCAACAAACGCTGACCGTGACATTGCGCCGAACAGAATACAGCACAGACAACACGCATCACCGAAGTTCGTCTAGCACCAGCCTGCCGGCAACCCGGCGCACACGTCGACTCCCGCCGACGTCAATGCCCGCCTGCCCGTGCCAGTCGGCGATGAGCCGCTCGATGGAGCGCAGTTGCGCGCCGTCGACACGCACGCCTGAATCGTGGAGCCAGGCAACGATCCGGCGACGGCGCAGTGGGGCGGGATCTTTGGCCAGTTCGGCGCAGTCGGATGTGGCTGATGTGTCGCACAGTTCCTCAATCAGTTCCCTATCCGCCGCGATGCGCCCGGCGGTCGCGGCGAGCGCCGGAACGCAGTCGCCGCCGATGAGTTCGTCGAGCTGCGGGATCACCCGGCGGCGCACGGCGACCCGGCGGTAGTTTTCGTCGACGTTCATCGGATCCTCCCACGGGGTGACCCCCAGCTCTGCGCAGGCGCCGCGGGTGTCGGCGCGGCGGATTCCTAGAAACGGGCGCAGGATTCTGTTGTCGATTCCCCCGCGCGCGGCCATGCCCGAGGGGTTGCCTCGCAACGCGCCGAGCAGAAGCGTTTCGGCCTGGTCGTCGGCGGTGTGCGCGACCCAGACGTCGACGCCGAAGGACAGCAGTGCGGCGTAGCGCGCCTCGCGTGCGGCCGCCTCCAGGTTGTCCCCGCCAACGTTGACCGCAATGACCGACGCCTCCACTCCCCAGGCGTCGGCCTGCTCCGCGGCACACCGCGCCACCTGGTCGGACCCTTCCTGGAGCTGGTGGTCGACGATCACCGCGCGCACATCCTTGTCCTCGGCCGCGGCCGCGGCGACGAGGGCGAGGGAGTCCGCGCCCCCGGACAACCCGATTACCGCTGGGTCATGCAGGGCACGCAGGGAGCGTCGACAAGCGAGGAAGTGCGGGGAGTAGCGCGGCCAGAACGGCTCCACTAGTACTTCCTCAGGGCCGAGGTCAAGGTGTCCATCGCGCGGCGCGCGGGGAGGATTTCGGAGTCGTTGGACAGCAGAGCAAACGTGTACACGTTGCCGTTCTCGCTGGTCACGGTGCCCACGAGCGCGCTGGTGTAGTCGAGTGTGCCGGTTTTCGCGCGCACCCAGCCGCGGCCAGGTAGGTCCTCGAAGCGATCGTACAACGTGCCCTCGCCGTGGGCGACGGGCAAGGTGTCGAGCAGCGGCGCGATCTCCCCGCCCTGGGCTGCTGAGAGAAGCACCGCGTCGAGCAGTGCGGGCGTGATCAGGTTCAGGGTGGACAGGCCCGAGGAGTCGGCAAGGGTGGTGCCGGCGGTGGTGAAACCGTGCTCGGCGAGCACGTCGAGGGTGGCCTGGGGCGCGGTGGAACCGCGGTGGATCGCCACCTCGCGGCCAATGGCCTCGGCCATGACGTTGTCGGAGTCCTTCATCATCGCGCGCAGGCGCGCGACCAGGTCCGGCGAGGTTGTCGTTGCCACGACCTCCGCCCCCGCCGGCGCGGTGCCCGGCCCGACGGTGGCGGCGCCAACGCTATCGGCCAGCGCCTGGGCGACATCGATCGCCGGGGTGTGGGAGCGCGGCACGTCGCCCGATTCGGCACCAAACCCGCGGCCGCCGTTGAGCATCGCAGGCTCAAGCGGGGCGATGAAGCCGGCGTCGATGTCCACCGGGTTCCACCCGGGCAGCATCGTTTCGCCCGTCCACAGGGAGGTGTCGATGAGCACCGTGTCGGCGGAGCCGATCTGCTCGGCGAGCGAGTCGATGCTTTCCTGGTTCATCCACACGTCACCCGCGGCCTTGATCACCACCTCCCCGGGGTTCAACCCACGCACGACCTCGGTGGTGATCGTGTCGGTCGCGCCGAGCTCGACGATCGCGGCCGAGCCGGTGAGCAGCTTCGTGCTGGAGGCAGGCCGCAGCGCGTCGTTCGGCGCGGACTCGAATACGGTTTCACCCGTGGCGGCGTCGGTAATGCGGGCGTGGAACGTGCCCAACGCTTCATCGGCCGCGAGCGCGGCGACCTCCGCTGCCCGCGCCGCAGTATCGACTGGCTGCGGTGTTGCGGGCTCCAGCACCGGCGTCGCCGCTGGAAGCGCGTAGGCCGGCGCGACGGTGAGCTCGGCGAGTTCGCGCTGGGCCACCACACCGAAACCGGCGACGCCGCCCACAGCGGCGAGCGCCACCGCCGCCATTACCGAAGTCCACACTTTCATCGGCGCTTACTCTAATGCACGTATGATGAGCCACGTTGATATCCCGCACATGCGCACAAAGGAGTTTTCATGGCTATTGAGGTCATCATCGAGATCCCGAAGGGTTCCCGCAACAAGTACGAGGTGGACCACGAGTCCGGCAAGATCTTCCTGGACCGCTACCTGTTCACCCCGATGGCGTACCCGGCGGACTACGGCTTTATCGACCACACCCTGGGCGACGACGGTGACCCGCTCGATGCCCTGGTGATCACCCCTGAACCCGTCTTCCCCGGCGTGACCGTGATCGCGCGCCCGGTCGGTGTGTTCAAGATGACCGACGAGGCCGGCGGCGACGATAAACTGCTCTGCGTGCTTGACGACGTCCGCTACGAGTCCTTTCAGGACATCGACGACATCGACGACTTCTCCAAGGACGAGATCGAGCACTTCTTCATGCACTACAAGGATCTTGAGCCGGGCAAGGAGGCCACCGGTTCAGGCTGGGGCGACCGCGCTGAGGCACAAAAGATCCTCCAGGCCGCGCTTGACGCCTACGAGAAGACCGGCGACAACTCCCGCGAAGGCCTGGAGGAGGAGAAGGAAGCTAAGACCGAGAACTAGGTCTTAAGGCTTTAGGGCTTCTTAGACCAAGAAGCGGCGGCCGTAGGCGAAGGCCGCGGCTCCCAACGCCGACGCGATCACCAGGGCGAATAGCGCCTTGGAGACGGTGTTGTTGCCGGTCTCGGCGGCCATGCCGCGTTGGGTGGTGGCCACAGGCTCGGCGGTTGCCGCTGCCGGTGCGTCCTCAGCGATCTCGGCGGCCTCGGCCGGGGCACCCTCGGCGGCGTAATCCACCGGCTCGCCTGCGGCACGGGCAGCCTCAATCGCCTGGCGCGCGACCTCTGCGCCGTTGTGCGCCAGCAGCTCCTGCGACGCGGTGGCCTCTTCCTCGCTCGGGGCCGCGGACACTCGCTCCACATCACTGACGTAGGTCTTGCCGTCGGCGTTGAGGTAATAGGTCTTGTCCGCGATGGAAAGTACCGGCGGCAGGGCCAGCAGGCCCGCTGCGATCGGGTCCTCGGAGGCGGGGTCGACGTGCTCGGGGCCGAAGACCTCTTCGTTCTGCACCTCGTGGGTGACGTCGTCGGCGATCTCGGCCGCCGATTCGGTCGGCGCGTCCGCGTTCGACGGGGCAATGGCCTCTCCGGTGTCGATCAGTCCGGCAACCGCGGCGCGGGAGACCTCGACGGACTTTTCGCGGTCTTCGGAGGTCAGGGCGGAAAACGCGATGTCGGCGAGCTCGCCCTCGGGCAGGTAATGGGTGCCCTCGTTGTTGAGGAAGTACTCGTTGCCCCGCGCGTCCGAGGTCACGCTCGGGTAGTCCTCGGCGTGGGCTGCGGGAACGGTGGCGATGGCAAGGGCACCGGTGAGAGCGGCGGCGATGAGGGTCGTACGGTTGCGCTTCATAAGGGTGTCACTCCAGGTCTCAAGTCTCAATTGCAACTTTAGGGTTCAGCCTCAACTTTAACAGCTTTCACAGAGGAAACAAGGCAGCGACACAAAAACCCTTTAGGGCACCCCCGCAACCACCTCCGCGAACTGCCACCCCACCACAGCGTTGCGCACCGAATCCGACAGCAGCGGCTGGATACAACTAATTGTCAGTAGCCGCCCCGGCGTCGGCCCCGTCCCCCACACCGCCGGGTCCTGCGCCAGCGCATCCTTCGTGGGGTCGTGCAGGTCTGTGGCCACGTACTTCAACCAGTTCTCGCCGGATGTTTCGGTGCGCACGTACAGCGCGTCGCCTTCTGCCACGGTGTGGGCACCGGCGCGGGCGTCGTAAAGCTGATCGAAGACGCCCGGCAGCCCCGCGCCCGTGTGCCCGGCAATAACCACCACATCCCCCGCGTCCGGCCCGGGCAGCTCGTACGGCCGATCCGGCGCCGTGTAAGCGCAGGCCAGGCCCATCGTCGCGGGGTTGATCGCGCCGTCTTTGACACGGCAGTCAGCCTGCTCGAACTCCGCGCTCAAGCTTATCGACGGCACCACCAACGCCACCGGCCGACTTTGCGCGATCTCCTGCGGAACATCAGCAGGCACGGGCTGTTCAGCAGGCGCGGGCTCCGAGACCGCGCATTGGCGCGCCACGGCGAAAACGAGGATGATCACCAGCCCGAGCAGCACCAGCGCGGCGACGCGGCGGCGCACGTAAATCTCCCGGGGCAGCGCGCGGCGCGGCGCGGGCGCGACCGCCGGTGGTCTGCGCGGGTGGTATTGCTCGGGCACGGTTAACACGCTATCGGACGCGTAGACTGACACGCATGAAGACAGTCAAAGTAACCGAAGTTCCCGCCGGCGCACAGCTTATCGACGTCCGCGAGCCCGACGAGTTCACCGAGGTCCGCGCCGAAGGCGCTGTCAACCTGCCGCTGAGCGACTTCGCCGCCCAGGCCGACAAGATCAATACCGACGAGGACATCTACGTCATCTGCAAGTCGGGCGGGCGCTCCGCCCAGGCCGCCGAATACTTGGAGCAGGCGCGCGGGCTGGACAACGTGGTCAACGTCGAGGGCGGCACCACCGCCTGGGTCGAGGCCGATCTGCCACACCAGCGCGGCTAAGTTATTGGGCGGGCCAACTTTTTGGCTCCACAACAAGGTAGACCTATTCTGGTCACATGCTTCAGATCGAACTTCCCAGCGCCCTGATTAAGTCCCCCTCGTTTCAGATCGAACGTGTGCGCCGACACACCAAGGACGAGGTCGAGCGGGCGCTGAACAACCAAGGCGCGACCATGCGCGAGTTTTGGATTCTCACCTGTGTCACCGAGCAGTCCGTTTCGCAGACCCAGCTCGCGGAGCTGCTCGCCATCGATGCTTCCGACATGGTGCGGTTGATCGATTCCTTGGAAACCCACGGCTGGGTCACCCGCGAGCGCGACCCTAAGGATCGCCGCCGCCAGATAGTCACACCCACCAAAAAGGGGTCCAAGGCGCAGGCCCTGCTCGCCAGCGAAGTCGCGGCCGCAGAGGACCGCGCCCTGGATGTCTCCACCACCAAGCAGCTCAAGAGCTTGAAGAAGCTGTCCAAGGCAATTTTGCAGGAGACCGACCCGGCGACCGTGTCCAAGTAAGGGGGCCCGCTTGAGTTCGCTACTGCGCGCCCAGCTTGCCCCCGCCCCACGCACGCTTATCGACGTCCTCACCGCCACCGCCGAAACCCACCCGGACGCCGCCGCCATCGACGACGGCTCCGGTGACGTGCTGACCTATGCCGAGCTCATTGACCAGGTCAGCGACCTGGCTGCGGAGCTGCACCGCAACGGGATCCGCCGCGGGGATCGGATTGGCGTGCGGATGGCGTCGGGAAGCAGGCAGCTCTACATCGCCATCTTGGCCACCATGTGGGCGGGCTGCGCCTACGTGCCGGTCGACGCCGACGACCCCGAGGAGCGCGCCGAACTGGTCTTCGGAGAGGCGGGCATCAGCGGGCTGTTCAGCGACGAGGGCTTCCGCGTCCTCGCCCCGGCGCGCCCGGGCGATACCGACCTGCCACACCTTGACGACGACTGCTGGATCATCTTCACCTCCGGCTCCACCGGCACGCCGAAGGGAGTGGCGGTGACCCACCGCTCGGCCGCGGCGTTCGTCGACGCCGAGGCGAGACTGTTCTGCCAGGACGCCCCGCTCGGCCCCGACGATCGTGTGCTCGCCGGGCTCTCGGTGGCCTTCGACGCCTCGTGCGAGGAGATGTGGCTGGCCTGGGGCCACGGCGCCTGCCTCGTGCCGGCGCCGCGCTCGCTCGTGCGCTCCGGCCAGGACTTGGGCCCCTGGCTGATCCGCCGCGACATCACCGTCGTCTCCACCGTGCCCACGCTCGCCGGGCTCTGGCCCGCCGAAGCCCTCGACAACGTGCGCCTGCTCATCGTCGGCGGCGAGGCATGCTCGCAAGAGCTCGTCGAGCGCCTGGCCACCCCGGACCGCGAGATGTGGAACACCTACGGCCCCACCGAGGCCACCGTCGTCGCCTCCGCCGCGCGCCTGGAACCCGGCAAGGACGTGACCATCGGCTTCGCGCTCGACGGCTGGGACCTCCACGTCGCCGACGACGGGGAGCTGATCATCGGCGGGGTCGGCCTGGCGCGCTACCTCGACCCGGTAAAAGACGCCGAGAAGTACGCCCCCGTGCCCGGCCTCGACTGGGATCGCGCCTACCGCACCGGTGACAACGTCCGCCTCACCGACGACGGTCTGGCCTTTATCGGCCGCGCCGACGACCAGGTCAAGATCGGCGGGCGCCGCATCGAGCTCGGTGAGGTCGAGGCCAACGTCGCCGCGCTGCCTGGGGTGTACAACTCCGCCGTGGCGGTTCAGACCACCGGCGCCGGCGACAAGGTGCTCGTCGGCTACCTCTCCCCTGAGGCGGGCACGGACCTCGACGTCGCCGAGTTGCGCGAGCGCCTCGCCGAGGTCATGCCCGCCGCGCTCGTGCCCCGCCTGCACGTCATGGAGGAGTTGCCGATTCGCACCTCCGGCAAGGTGGACAAGAAAGCCCTGCCGTGGCCGCTTCCCGCCTCCGTGGAGGTCGCCGGGATGACGCCGACGGAGTCGTGGCTCGCCGAGGTGTGGCTCGACGTCCTCGGTCTACCGGCCGAGTCGCGCGACGCGGACTTTTTCGAGCTCGGCGGCTCCTCGCTCGCGGCGGCTTCGCTGGTGGCGCGCCTGCGTGAGCGCGTGCCGACGATCGCCGTGCGCGATCTCTACGACCACCCCCGCCTCGAAGCCCTCGCGGGTGTCATCGACGCCCACGGCGTTGCCGCAGAAGTGGTCACGCGCGATGTCGCCCCGGTCGGGCGCGGCACGCGGGTGGCGCAGACTCTGATCCAGGTCCCGGTGATGACACTGCACGCCGCGACCTTTGTCACGTGGTGGGCGATCATCGCCACCGCGCTGGGCTGGGTGTCGCTGAACTGGGTCGCGCTCGCGGTCCTCTTCATCGTGGTGTGCACCCCGCTGGGGCGCCTTCCCCTCGCAGCGCTCGGTGCGCGCGCGATCCGCGGGCGGCTACAACCCGGCAACTACCCGCGCGGTGGGCGGGTTCACGTGCGCCTGTGGGCGGCCGAGCGCTGGGTCGCGGCAACCGGTGCGCTGAATATCTCGGGCTCGACGTGGGTGGCGTACTTCGCGCGGCTGCTCGGGGCGCAGGTCGGGCGCGGCGTGGACCTGCACACGGTGCCGCCCGTGACCGGCCTTCTCACCCTGGGCGACAATGCCGCCATCGAGCCCGAGGTGGATCTGAGCGGATACTGGCTCGACGGTGACATCCTGCGCGTTGGGACCGTCACCATCGGCAAAGACGCGCGCGTCGGGGCCCGCTCCACCCTACTGCCCGGTGCGGACATCCACGCCGGCGCGCACATCGAACCCGGCTCCACCGTGACCGGCGATAAGCCGGTGAAGAAGGGTGCGCGATGGGCCGGGTCCCCCGCCCGCAAGGTGGGCCGCTCGAAACAGCGCTTCCCCGACTACCACCCGCCTAGGCGTCGCTACTGGGCGTGGCTGTACGGGGCAACCGCGCTGCTCTTAGCCGCCGTTCCGGTCGCCTCCGCGCTGGCCGGCGTGGCCGCCGTGGTGGGACTGATCCGGCTCACCGCCGGCAGCCCGTACGTCGGTGCGCTGCTGTTCGCCCCCGTCGGCGCGCTTGTCTACCTCGCGCTGTACGCGACTTTAACCTGGGTTGGCGTGCGGCTGTGCTCGCTGGGTCTGCGACCCGGCGTGACACCTGTGCGCTCCGCGCAGGGCTGGAGACTGTGGACTATCACGCGCCTGCTGGACGACGCCCGCACCCGCTTCTTCCCCGTCTACGCAGGTGGTCTCACCCCGGCCTGGCTGCGCTTGCTCGGCGCCACCGTCGGCAACGACGTGGAAGTCTCCACCGCGGTGATGATTCCGAAGCTGACCACCATCAAGGATGGCGCATTCCTAGCCGACGACACCCTCGTGGGCACCTACGAGCTCGGCCACGGCTGGATGCGCACCGGCGAGACCACGATTGGCAAACGTGCCTTCGTGGGCAACTCCGGTATCACCCAACCGGGCCGCAAGCTGGCCAAGAACTCCCTCGTGGCGGTGTTGTCGTCGACGCCGAAGAAGTCCAAATCCGGTTCGAACTGGTGGGGCTCCCCGCCCGAGCGGATGCGCAGGGTTGAAGTCACGGCTCTGGGTGGGGAAGCGCTGACGTACCGGCCGTCGGCAAGCATCAAGCGCAAGCGCGGGGCGGTGGAGACGCTGCGGCTGCTCGCACCCATGGGACATGCCGTGCTGGCCGCCGCGTTCATCGGGCTTGTTCATCTTGCTCTGACACAGTGGGAGTGGTGGGCCTACGCGCTTGGCGGGCTGGCGTACATGGTGGTCGGCGCCCTTGCTGTGGCGCTGACGGCGCTGGTCAAGTGGGTCTGCGTGGGCCGCCACCGGCCTGGCGAGCACCCGCTGTACAGCTGGTTCGTGTGGCTCAACGAGCTGCAAGACCAGTTCGTGGAACTTGTCGCCGCACCCTGGTTTTTCACCCACGCCTACGGCACGGGCGAGATGAACCTCGCTCTGCGCGCCCTGGGTGTGCGCGTCGGCCGCGGCGCGTGGATCGACTCTTACTGGTTCCCGGAGACGGACCTGTGCTCCGTCGGCGCGGGCGCGACCGTCGGACCCGGAACCGTGGTGCAGACGCACCTGTTCCAGGACCGCGTGATGTCGCTGGACACGGTTACCATCGGGCGCGGCGCCACTCTCGCGGCGCACTCCGTCGCCCTGCCGGCCGCCGTGATCGGCGACGGCGCGACGGTGTGGCCGGGATCGCTGATGATGCGCGGCGACCAGGTGCCGGGCTCGACCGTGTGGCAGGGCAACCCGATCGAGCCGCGCTAGCGAGGCGCTAGTCCTCCACGACGGTGACGTCGACGCGGATGTTGCCGCGGGTGGCGTTGGAGTAGGGGCACACTTGGTGCGCCTGGTCTGCGAGCTGTTGCGCCTCGTCGTGGGGTAGCCCCGGGATGACGACCTCGAGGGCGACGGCGAGGCCGAACCCCTGCCCCGCCTTGCCGATGGACACGCGCGCGCCCACGGAGGACTCACCCAGGTCCTTCTTGGCCTGGCGGGCCACGCTCTGCAGCGCAGAGTGGAAGCATGCCGCGTAGCCCGCCGCGAACAGCTGCTCCGGGTTGGCGCCGTCGCCGCTTCCGCCCATCTCCTTCGGGATGGCGAGGTTCATGTCGATGCGTCCGTCACCGGCCTGAACTCGGCCGTTGCGGCCGGCGCCGGTGGCGAGCGCCTCGGTGGTGTAGAGGGGTTCGATCTCGATCATGGGAATCTCCTTGGCATTAGGCCTCGTTGTGGCTGCGTTCTGGTTGCGCTGGGCGCTTAGCCTCAGCCCACCTTAGCGCGTAACTAGGTTGTGCACAACCTAATTGGGCGGTGGGTTATACTGTCGGCGTGACCTCTCACCCGCTCGACTTGGACAACCAGCTGTGCTTCTCGCTCTACCGCGCCAGCCGGTCCGTCACCCGCGCCTACCGGCCGCTGTTAGAAGAGCTGGGCCTGACCTACCCCCAGTACTTGGTCATGCTCGTCCTCTGGCAGGCGGGCGAGCCGGTGGGCGTCAACGACATCGGAGCCCGCCTCGGCCTCGACAGCGGAACGCTCACCCCCCTGCTGCGCCGCCTCGACGCCGCAGGCCTGGTCACCCGCGAGCGGGGCCGCGACGACGAACGGCGCAGGGTCATCGCGCTGACCCCGGCCGGGGCCGACCTGCGGGAACAGGCGGCCGACATCCCCGGCCACATGGCCGAGAGCTACCCTGGCGCCCCCCGCGACCTGCGCGAGCTCAAGGCCTTCCTCGACGACATCGCGCTGCGCCTCGGCTAGTACAGCGGGGACGCGGAGTCCGCGTCGGCGGTTGCGAGACGCAGCACGGGGATACCGGTGCCGGATACTACCCCCGCGCAGGTTCTACGCCCCCGTGAACCGGGGCGACCGCTTCTCCGCGCGCGCCCTCGACGCCTCGACAATGTCCTCCGACTCGAAGGGGGCGCGCATCGCCGCCTCCCTCTCCGCCGGGGAGAAGAGATCCGGCGCGAACTCGCGCTTGATGTTGCGCACGGTCAGCGGGGCCTTGCCCGCGGCCAGCTCCGCCAGCTCCACCGCTCCATCCAGCGACCCGGCGAGCACGTAACCGCAGGCCACGGCGTCATCGTAGGTCAGGGGCAGCCCGGCGAGCAGCATCGCGCGCGCACGCGAGGCGCCAACCAGCGACGCCAGCGAGCCCGCGACCCACTCGTCCACGCCGATCGCCATGTCCCCCACCGGGATGGAAAACCGCGCGCCCGGCGCGGCGACGCGGATGTCGCAGGCCATCGACAACATCATCCCCGCCCCGATGGCGGGGCCGTTGACGTAGGCGATCACGGGCACTTCCAGGGCCCGGATCGTGCGCACGAGGGTGTCGAAGATCTCAAAGAAATCGCCATCGATCTTGTCCTCGCCGAGGTCCGCCCCGGCGCAGAAGCACGACCCCGCCCCGGTCAGCAGCACGGAGCGGGAGCCGGAGGCGTCGGCGAGGGCGCCTACAAGCGCTTGCGCGAGGCCGACAGACAGCGCGTTGCGCTTCTCGTCGCGGTCGAGGGTGACCACCACGACGCTGCCGTGGGCCGAGGAGGTAACCAGCACGCTAGTCGCCGATCTGGTCGCGGCCGCGTTTGACAATCTGCGGGTCCGGCTCGCCGACGACCTCGTGGTCCTTGTTGGTGTACTCGAACTTGCTCAGGATGTAGCGCATCGCGTTGATGCGGGCGCGCTTCTTGTCGTTGGATTTAATCGTGATCCAGGGCGATTCGTCCGTGTCGGTGTAGCGGAACTGCTCCTCTTTCGCGCGGGTGTAGTCGTCCCACTTGTCCAGCGAGGCCAGGTCCATCGGGGACAGCTTCCATTGGCGCACAGGGTCGACCTGGCGAATGGCGAAGCGGGTGCGCTGCTCCTTTTGCGTCACGGAGAACCAGAACTTGGTCAGCGAAATGCCCGAGCCCAAGATCATGTTCTCCAGCATGGGTACCTCACGCAGGAACTCGGCGTGCTGCGATTCAGTGCAAAAACCCATGACGCGCTCCACGCCGGAGCGGTTGTACCAGGAGCGGTCGAAGAAGACGATTTCGCCCGCCGACGGGAAGTGCTGGATGTAACGCTGGAAGTACCAGGACGTGCTTTCGCGTGGCGACGGCTTTTCCAACGCGACCGTCCGCGCACCACGCGGATTGAGGTGCTCGTTGAACCGCTTGATGGTGCCGCCCTTGCCGGCCGCGTCGCGGCCCTCGAAAAGAATAATGTGACGCTGACCGGTGTCCTTGGTCCAGTTCTGCCACTTAAGAAGCTCGATCTGCAGGGCGCGCTTGGTTTTTTCGTACTCGTCGCGCGTCATGCGCGTGTTGTACGGGTAGTTTTCGCGCCACGTTTCAATCGGGGTGCCGTCGGACTTAAGCAGAACTGGGTCGTCGTCGTCGGAGTCGTCGACCCAGTAGCCCTCGATCTCGGCGAGGTTGATCATCGGCAGGTCGTCTTCTTTGTGGTCTTGTGCCATGAAGCACATCTTAGCGCCGCGACACCACGTGCGCTGGGCGAGATTGCCCCCAAGAGGAATAAAAAAACTCCACCCCGGAGGGTGGAGAAGCACTGTGGGCTTTTTGGGGCGAGCCGCTTAAGCGATCAGGCCGAGGAGGGTAGCAAGGCCGTCAGCGACCTGGACGAACGGCTCAATGAAGCCGAAGAGGCCATTTCCGGTGTCAAAGCTGCCAAGGAGATCGGAGATCGGGCCCCAGAAAGAAGAGCCGGTCTGGAGAGCGGAGGAACCTTCGATGAGGCCAGCAACGGTGCTGGAAGTTGCATTCATTTTCTATTCCTTTACAGAGATGGGATGAGGGGTGTTCGGGGAGGAGTCCAGAACTACTCGGACTAGCGCTGCTCGGACTGGACCGAGCTGAGCTCAGCAAGCTCGGTGACGAGGCCGATGTTGGAGGAGGTCTGCACCAGCTGAGAGGAGGTGGTGTCTGCCTGGGAGGACAGGCCCACGAGGTCGGTGAGCGGGTTGGCGCCGATGCCGGCGAGACCCTCGAGCACGTTGTTCCAGCCTTCCCAGGTGTCGACAAAGTTTTCGAGGTGGGTGATGATGGTGTTGAGATCCATGAGAAATCCCCTTGTGGAGTAGGAGCCAGTTGCCTGGCGTCTGACGGTGTCTGACACCCCACCGCGGGGCGTCACAGGAGACATGTTGCCACAAATTCCAAGCCCGTCAACCCCTGGCTCCAAGTGATTTTCCATGCAATCGAGATGGTTCTGTAATCGAAATGAATCACCAAAGGTTAATACTTTCCCAACCGGAT
Source organism: Corynebacterium sp. Z-1 (assembly GCF_031844665.1). Classification (NCBI taxonomy): domain Bacteria; kingdom Bacillati; phylum Actinomycetota; class Actinomycetes; order Mycobacteriales; family Corynebacteriaceae; genus Corynebacterium; species Corynebacterium sp. Z-1. The sequence continues at coordinate 98,738 of NZ_CP134621.1, forward strand.
AACGGCGAACAGGAAATACACTCTGGTAGTAATTAACGACAGTTGAACAACGTGTTAATCTCGAGACATTCCTGGGCGGTATCCCGATAGTTCTTTAACCAGCATATTTCGCACGCCGTTCTCCAGATCCACCCCCATTTAGGGGTATCTCCTCAAGTCAACCCTCTCTCTATTGCCGCCGGAGGCCTACCTCCCCTTTGCCGCCGGAAGCCATCTAAAGTGTTTTTGCGTACGCAACTTACTACGAAAAGCTTTCGCTAGATCGGTAAAGAGGAGTTAACGCATGACCACTGAAACCCAATGGGTTAAAGCCCCGGAAGGTGACGTGCCCGCAGCCCCGAGCGGCGGTACGACGTACCGGGTGCGCTACCAAGCCCAGGGTGCCCGAGCCGAGGTGCCCATGACCGGGTTGGTCACGGTTCCGGCCAACCCGCGGTCGGACGGCGCGATCGTCAGCTGGGCGCACGGCACCACCGGGCTGTCCACCTCGAGTGCTCCGTCGCTGTATGCGGAGGGCGACCCAATTGAGCGCTACATCCCGCACTGGACACGCTTTTTGCAAGGTTGGCTCGATGCCGGGTACATCGTCACCCAGCCGGACTACGAAGGCCTTGGCGTCGAGGAGGTGGGCGGCACCTACATGCACCGCGGCTCACTGGCGTCGGCAATCAACCGCCTCGTGGAGGAAACCGCGGCAAAGTTCTCCCCCGGCGCGAACTGGGTCAACGTGGGCTTTAGCCAAGGCGGCTACGCTGCGCTTGCCGCCGCCGACGCCCCCGCGGACAACTTGTTGGCCACCATCGCTATCGCCCCAGGCGACACCGAGCTCGTGAACAAGAACCTGCGGCTGATGGGTATCCGCCCCGTCGACGTGGCCAAAATGCTCAAAGGCAAAGGCGTGCGCTTTTTCCCCATCGTCATCGCTGGCGCACTCAACGCTTTCGAAGGTGTCCACGCCTCGGACTTCCTCAGCGATCGCGGGGCAGAGCTCGTCGAAAAGGCAGAGCAGGTCACACTCCCCGAGCTCACTGACTTCGTCACCGACGTCTCCGGTGGCGAGCTGTTCATCTCCAAGGCGGACACGAAGAAGATGCAAAACCTGCTCGATGAGCAGCGCCTTGAACTGATGGAGCCCAAGGGGCCGATCCTCGTACTCGCCGGCGACAGCGACACCACCATCAACCGGGAGGCCGTCAAGGCCACCATCGCCTCCTGGAAGGGCAAGGGCGTCGACGTTGAGTACCGGGAAGTGCCGGACTCCGACCACAACGGCTCGGTCAACAACAGCTACGACTTGCAGGTGGAGTGGATCGCCCAGCACGTGGGGTAGGGGTACAGCTTCCCACTCTAACGAGGGTCCTTCTCGCAGCCAACGCCGTCACCATCTCGATCGAGATGGCTGCCGTAACCTGGCTGCCCCTGGTAAATCGGGCTGCCGATGGCATTCCATACTGCCGTGCAGTTGCCATAGGATGCCGACTGGGCGGGTGCAGGAACCGCTGCAGGGGCTGGGGCCCGTGTTGGTTCCGGCGCTGGCGCAACGAAGCCCTGTGGGACGTTCTGCTGCTCGGCTTCGGACAAGGGCGAGGCCCGGGAACTTTCAGCCATCTCCTGTTCCAACTTCGCTCGTTCTTCGGCTCGAATGCTCTCGACCAATGCACTGCTAGACGCCGCCGCGCTAGAAGACAACGCAGCCGCCCGAGAGCTCGAAGCCTCTGCTTCAGTATTCCGTGTTGTGGTTGGCGGCGAGCTAGTAGTGGAACTGACAGTCATGGGTGGGGTGCTCGTTTCAGCCGTCGCGCTCGCCTCGTCGGGGGCGGTCGGAGGTGAAATCAGGCCACCCAAGACGAATGAGGTCACTGCAGCTCCAACCACCAGCGGCCAGCGCCGATCGACTCGGTTGGGTGGAGTAATCATTCCCATACCAACCCTTATCTCGGCATCATCCTCGCCCAGCAAAGGAGAGAGCGCGGCTTGCGTCGCTAAAGTCTCTTCGTAGTCCCGCTGATTGACAGCGTCGACTCTGCTGCAGTGGAACCACCACACGGAGGGAATCAGTAATGCGAGACCAAAGAAAACTCCGGTAAGGAAGTCGCGAAACGACCATGCGCCGATCCCTCCCACAACGGAAAGGAGACCAAGAACGAAGGCGGCCCACGCCAAAATCTGGCTGAATAAGTAGGGCTTACGAACGGGATTGCTGCTGACACCCGTCGCGACCACAGAAGTGCTCATTTCTAAACCTCTCCGGAAGAAGGGATAGGGCCAAGCCCCAGTCTGAAAAGACCCCGCAAGAATACTGCAAAATTCCCTTGCACTCTTGGTGAATGAACGTTTGATCCATCGGTGCCGCCGCACAGCGGCGGTGTATCACACACAAACACTGAGCGGGCCGAACGCTTTTCCAGCTGAAGGCTGAGGAACAACGGCAACCGGTTGATCTTATCTCCTGAATGCTCGCGTTAGAGCCAGGCTCCTATTTTCTGCCGTTAGAAAACCGAGATTGGATTTCGTTCCGTAATCACAGATTGAGCCGCGACACTCGGCCTCACATGGCCGATCGATGCCGCATGGAGGGTGCTAACCGAAGCGGTTCGCAGGACGCTAATCCCATTATTCGCCCCCGTTCTTTTCACCCATTCTCACCGTCCGGATGAACTTTCCGAGGAACTGCAAGACTGCAGGAGCTAGAAACAGCCCTGCTAGCGCGGCACTCTCACTGAGAGCGAATGCGACCAACGCAGTCCCAATCGACAGCACAAACATGATGAAGCTCATCCACTGCCCTCGTCGCAGGGCATCGACATCACCATGGGCAAGGGTAATGATCTCGTCATTCGAGGCAGCTACACTTTGCTCTGCCATAGAAAAAGCCCGCTCGGCCAGAGTCGGATCTATCTCAAGATACTTGGCGAGCGTCTCGGGAGAGGGCGCTGGCGCACTCCAGTATTCCGAAGCTTGAAGTAATTCGCGTCTTGTTACGAGTTCGGCTTCGTAGACTTCTTGATCTCGAGGTCGCCGATGCTCTCTTCGAGAGCTCGAAACGTCTTGACCCAGCCCTTGCGTATCGTCGCTTGGGGCGAGTGTGCCTGAATCCGTTTCGCTGTCCTCAATGGGCGCGGATTCGTTTCCATCAAGTCCACGCCCCGTCGACGGGCGCGACGAATGGGGGTGTCGTGAATTTGAGTCATCGGACATCTACCTTCTTCTTTCGAATGAACTAGGCGCTAAAAACGTTGTCTACCTCTATTGTAGGTAGCTTGCGACACGCGGTGAACGCCCTTTTCGCACACTATAGTGCTACACACAGCGCAAAGGCGCGCACCCAAACGTTAGGGTGCGCGCCTTGGATAGAGCGTCGATAAGCGAAGCGCTCCTACATCATGCCCATGGCCTCGGGGTCCATGCCAGCGCCCGCGCCAGCCGGCTCGGGCTTGTCAGCCACAACAGCCTCGGTGGTCAGGAACAGGCCCGCGATGGAGGCCGCATTCTGCAGAGCAGAACGGGTCACCTTCGCCGGGTCGTTGATGCCGGCAGCCATCATGTCCACGTACTCGCCGGTCGCAGCGTTGAGGCCGTGACCCAGCTCGAGGTGCGCAACCTTGTCGGCCACCACGCCCGGCTCCAGGCCAGCGTTGAAAGCGATCTGCTTCAGCGGCGCAGACAGGGACTCGCGGACGATCTTGACGCCCGTGGCCTCATCACCTTCGAGACCGAGGTCACCCTCGAGCTCCTTGGCAGCCTGCAGCAGGGCCACGCCACCGCCGGCGACAATGCCCTCCTCCACGGCAGCCTTGGCGTTGCGCACAGCGTCCTCAATGCGCAGCTTCTGCTCCTTGAGCTCAACCTCGGTAGCGGCGCCGACCTTGATCACCGCAACACCGCCGGCCAGCTTGGCCAGGCGCTCCTGCAGCTTCTCGCGGTCGTAGTCGGAATCTGAGTTCTCGATCTCCGCACGGATCTGCTTGACGCGGCCGTCGATCTGAGCCTGCTCGCCAGCACCCTGGACGATGGTGGTCTCGTCCTTGGTGATGACAACTTTGCGGGCCTGGCCGAGCAGCGCGAGATCGGCGGTTTCCAGCGAGAGGCCGACCTCCTCGGAGATCACCTGGCCGCCGGTGAGGATGGCCAGGTCCTGCAGCATGGCCTTGCGGCGATCACCAAAGCCCGGGGCCTTGACCGCAACGGACTTGAAGGTGCCGCGGATCTTGTTGACCACCAGGGTGGACAGGGCCTCGCCCTCGACGTCCTCAGCGATGATCAGCAGCGGCTTGCCGGACTGCATGACCTGCTCGAGAACCGGCAGGAGGTCCTTGACGTTGGAGATCTTCGCGGAAACCAGGAGGATGTACGGATCCTCGAGAACGGCCTCACCGCGCTCCATGTCGGTGGCGAAGTAAGCAGAGATGAAGCCCTTGTCAAAGCGCATGCCCTCGGTGACCTCGAGGTCGACACCGAAGGTGTTGGACTCCTCGACGGTGATGACGGACTCCTTGTTCACCGCGCCGTTGCCCACGGCGTACATTGCCTCGGCGATCTTCTTACCGATTTCCGGGTCGGACGCCGAAATGCCAGCGGTGGACGCGATCTGCTCCTGCGTCTCAACCTCCTTGGCGGACTCGAGCAGGTACTTGGAAACGCGCTCGGTCGCAGCCTGGATGCCGCGCTTAATGCCCATCGGGTTGGAACCAGCGGCAACGTTGCGCAGACCCTCGCGCACCAGAGCCTGAGCAAGAACGGTAGCGGTGGTGGTGCCGTCGCCGGCGACGTCATCAGTCTTCTTCGCTACTTCCTTGACCAGCTCGGCGCCGATCTTCTCGTACGGATCCTCGAGCTCGATCTCCTTCGCGATGGTCACGCCATCGTTGGTAATGGTCGGCGCGCCCCAGGACTTCTCCAGAACAACGTTGCGGCCCTTCGGGCCCAGGGTGACCTTGACGGCATCAGCCAGCGTGTTCAGCCCGTTCTCCAGGCTGCGGCGTGCTTCCTCGTCAAATGCGATCATCTTTGCCATGTGAGTTAGCTGCTCCTCTTACATTGAGAGTGATTAGTTTGTTGCGCCACTCAACGTCGGATTCAAGCAGGCGCCCGCGACGGCACGGCTGGTGAGTGAGGCAGCCTCACCCGCTCAAAAACTTTTAGCACTTGACTTGCTCGAGTGCTAAGACCCATATTTAGCAGTCTGGGGCGGCGAGTGCAAGATTGTCTGGTGGGTCCCGGGGGTGGGTTCTGTGTGGGGGCCTCGGGGTCGTCGGTTCTGGTTGTTTTGAGTTGACCGTGACATCTCGGGCGGTGCAATGTCACGGTGAAGCGGTGGCGGGGTGCAAAACCGCAGGTCGGTTCTGGTTGTTTTGGGTTGACCGTGACATCTCGGGCGGTGCAATGTCACGGTGAAGCGGTGGCAGGGTGCAAAACCCCAGGTCGGCTCTGGTTGTTTGGGTTTGACCGTGACATCTCGGGCGGTGCAATGTCACGGTGAAGCGGTGGCAGGGTGCAAAACCGCAGGTCGGTTCTGGTTGTTTTGGGTTGACCGTGACATCTCGGGCGGTGCAATGTCACGGTGAAGCGGTGGCAGGGTGCAAAACCCCAGGTCGGTGGCGGCCAGATCGGGTTGACCGTGACATCTCGGGAGGCGGAATGTCACAGTGAACCGGGCGCAGCACCCAAAACCCCAGGTCGCCGATGGCCAGGCCTGCCTGACCGTGACATCTCGGACACCGCAAAGTCACAGTGAAGCGCCCACCCGCCGCAAAACCCCAGGTCGACTGTGCCGGCCAACACCTTCACCGTGACATCTGCCGCCCTATCGCGGTGGTACTTTCGGTTTTATGACTCTTCCCACTCCCGATCGCGACCGCATCTTCGCCGACTTGTCCGCGCTCGTCTCGTTCAACTCGCCGCACTCCGTGCCCGCCCTCGCCGACTCGCACGAGGCGGCCTGCGCGTGGACCGTCACCGCGTTTGAACAGCTGGGCTTTAGCGTCGAGCGCCACCCCACGATTGACAACGCCGACACGATCATCGCTAACCGCGCAGGTGAGGAAGGCGCGCCGACCGTACTTCTCTACAGCCACTACGACGTCGTGCCCGCCGGCGACCCGGCGGCCTGGACCTCGGACCCGTTTACGCTGACCGAGCGCGCCGGCCGCTGGTACGGCCGCGGTTCCGCGGACTGCAAGGGCAACATCGCGATGCACCTGGAAGCGATCCGGCTTCTCGACGCCGCTGGCGGCACCCGCGCTAACCTCAAGGTCGTCATCGAGGGTTCCGAGGAGTTCGGCGGCCGCGGCGGGCTCGAGCGCCTCATCGAAACGTCGCCTGAGCTCTTCGCCGCCGACGTCATCCTTATCGCTGACTCCGGCAACGTCGCGGCCGGCACCCCGACCCTGACCACCCAGCTGCGCGGTGGCGCCCAGGTCGAGGTCAGCGTCACCACGCTCGAGGGCGACATCCACTCCGGCAGCTTCGGCGGCGCCGCCCCGGATGCTGCGGACGCGCTGGTGCGCATCGCCAGCTCGCTTTTCGACGAGCACGGGCGCACCACGATCGACGGCGTCGACTGCTTCGGTAAGTGGGAAGGCGACGCCTACGACCGCGACATCTTCCGCCACGACGCCGGCGTGCTCGAAGGCGTACAAATCTATGGCACGGTTGACGACGAGCCCGCCGACATGGTGTGGGCTCGCCCCGCCGTGACGATGATCGGGTTCACCTCCCGGCCCGTCGCGGAAGCACTCAACGCTGTCAACGCTCACGCCAGCGCGCAGTTCAACCTGCGCGTGCCGGCGGGGATGAGCGCTGCGGAGACTGTCGAGAAGCTTGAAGAGCACATCCTCGCCCACACTCCATGGGGCGCTCAGGTCAACGTCGAAATCTCCCAGGTCAACGAGCCGTTCGCGACCGACATCACCGGTCCCGCGATCACGCTTCTCGGTGAAAGCCTCAAGGAGGCCTACGGCGAGAACTCGCTGGCTGTCGTCGGCTCTGGCGGGTCGATCCCTCTGACGACGACGCTGCAGGAGCACTTCCCCGACGCCGAAATTGCCCTGTACGGCGTGGAAGAACCGATGTGCGGCATCCACGGTGTCGACGAATCTGTCGACCCGACCGAAATCGAGCGCATCGCTGTCGCCGAGGCGCAGTTCCTGCTCGAGTACGGGGCGTAGGCTTTATTTTGGGGAGGAGCTCAGCGTGAATAGAGCTTCTTAACGCGCTCCTGATGCGCGGGGGTCTTCGTTGGGAAGAGCTCAACGCAAAAACAGCGCCCGGAACGTGCATCAGATGCGCTGAGATCTTCGTTGGGAAGAGCTCAGCGTTAAAATAGCCCCCAAAACATGCCCGAAACACGCTGACATCTTCACCCCGAAGACCTCAACGCAGAAACAGCCCCCAAAGCGCGCCCGAAGCACTCTGACATCTTCACCCCGAAGAGCTCAACATGCGCGAAAAACCCGAACGTCTCCCCTGCTACCGCCCCAAAACGCCGAACATGTTGCATGGGCTACGCCAAAGTACTACTGTGATTCGCATGACACGAGCAGTCCTCCTTGTACGCCTAGTAGATAAGGCTACGCACCCCGGCCACAGTTAGCCGGCCTTTGTGGTACGGGGCAGTAGTCGCTAGGGCAACCCAGATTCAAGGACCGGCCTCACCCCGTACCCCTCACACGAAGGACACCGGCACCATGGCTCCGACTGTCACCAGTACTGCTCCCTCCACGCGATTTACTACCGCTTTTGCCCCGACCGAGGATCGCGACCCGTTCCAGATCCGCTTCGAAATTGATCAGAAGCTGCCGAAGGAACTGCGCGCGGAAGCCCAGGGCATGGACTGGGGCCTTTTCAAGGCCACCTACGCTCCGACCCCGACGATGCACATCGGGCTGACGAACATCGAGAAGCTGAACTGGAGCGATCACCACTACACCGCGGAGATCACCCACACCTCCAAGACCAAGTCGCCTTCGACCTCTGTTTGCGAAGTCACAGCAACCGGCCCGACCGCCGCAATCAGCGAGATCCTGAGCACCAACGGGCGCTACGTCGAAATCCTGGCGTTCCATCAGATCAACCTGTTCGAAGCCACCCTGACCTGTGTCAAGGTTGCGCACCAGGTCAACCACAACCGCACTGCATGGGCCGTCGGGTTCGGCCACAGCCCCGCGCACTCCATCGCCGCGGCCCTGTCCTCGGGCGCGCAGCGCATCTACGGCAACTTTTAAGAACTGGTAACCTAATCTACGTTGGTTGGCCGCGCCGCTTTTACGGCAGTTGAACCATTGCCGTAGACGCCGCCACTCGAAACCACTCCGAGCCCCAACTCGGAGGGCATAATGTAGCGGGCGCAGCCCCCTGTCCCGTCCATATAGATAATGAGGAGGGGTACGCGTTGTGCTAACTCTACTGGTAGCGCTGATTGTCGCGTCCGTCGTCGCCCCCATTTTGCTGCGGCTCATCGGGCGTATCACGTTCGTAATCGTCGCCTTGGTCCCGCTCGCCGGCTTCGTATGGGTCGCGAGCCTGTTCCATAAAGGAGTCTTCGCCGCCGGCGGCGAAATCCTCGCGTCGTACGAGTGGATGCCCATCGCGCACCTCAACCTAGATTTCCGCCTCGACGCTCTATCAGGTTTATTCAGCCTCATCGTGCTCGGCTGCGGCGCGCTCGTGCTGTTCTACTGCTGGGGTTACTTCGACTCCAACCCGCGACGCCTCGCCGTCTTCGGCGCACAGCTGGCGATGTTCGCCATGGTGATGTACGGGCTCATCATCTCCGACAACTTCCTGTTGATGTATGTCTTCTGGGAGCTGACGTCGGTGCTGTCGTACCTGTTGGTCTCCTACTACGGTGAACGAGCGTCGTCACGCCGCGCCGCGCTGCAAGCCCTGATGGTGACCACTTTCGGCGGCCTCGCCATGCTGGTGGGCATCATCTTGTTCGGCCACCAGACGGATATCTGGCGGCTATCCGAGATCGCGCAGTTCGGCAACCTAGCAGCGACGCCGGGAATCGCGGCCGCGATCGTGCTCATCATGCTCGGCGCCCTGACGAAGGCGGCACAGGCGCCGTTCCACTTCTGGCTGCCCGGTGCGATGGCCGCGCCGACCCCAGTCTCCGCCTACCTGCACTCCGCTGCCATGGTCAAGGCCGGCATCTACATCGTCGCCCGCCTCGCGCCCGACATGGCCGCCGTGCCGACCTGGCACATCGTGGTGTGCGGCACCGGAATCTTCACCATGTTGCTCGGCGGCTGGATGGCGCTCAAACAGAAGGATCTGAAGCTGATCCTCGCCTACGGCACGGTCTCACAGCTCGGCTTCATCATCAGCGTGATCGGCATCGGTTCGCGCGAGGCGACGATGGCGGGTTTGGCGCTGACCATCGGGCACTCCCTGTTCAAGGCAGCGCTGTTCATGGTCGTCGGCGCGATCGACCACACCACGGGCACCCGCGATATCCGTAAGCTCTCCGGCCTGGGCAAGAAGGAGCCGCTGCTTGCGGCGCTGGCGATTATCTCCGCCGCATCCATGGCCGGCATCCCACCGTTGTTCGGATTCGTGGCCAAGGAAGCCGCGCTGGAAGCCGTCCTGCACGAGGAGCTGCTCCGCGGCATGCCCGGTTACATGCTGCTCACCGGCCTGGTCGTCGGCTCGATCCTCACCATGGCGTACTCACTGTACTTCGTCTTCGGGGCATTTTCCACCAAGGAACCTGGCGTCTCCGAAGCCGTCGAGAAGATGCACCCGATCGGCCCGTCGCTGTGGCTCTCCCCGGCGATTCTGACGGTGTTCACCGCGTTCCTCGGCCCGTTCCCGGGGTGGATCAGCGGCGCCTTCAACGACTATCTTGACGTCCGCTTCCCCGATACGGAAGGCAAGGAGCTCGCGCTGTGGCACGGGATCACCATCCCGCTGCTGCTAACCGCCGTGATCATCGCCGGCGGCTCCATCATGTACTGGCAGCGCCAGCTTGTCGCCGGAGCCCAGTTCGAGCGCCCAGCGCTTGGCGACGCCAACGCGGTGTGGGACAACATCGTCCGCGCCCTGAGCATCACATCGCTGCGCCTGACCGCCTCCACCCAGCGCGGTTCGCTGACGTTCAACCTTGCGACCATCTTCCTGGTTCTCGCCGTCGTGCCGCTCGGCGCGATGATTCTCGGTGAGTCCAACGACATCCGCATCATCGTCTGGGACACCCCGTGGCAAGCACTGACCTCCGTTTTGCTCTGCCTGATCGCGGTCGCCGCCGTGTTCCAACGCAACCGCCTCTCCGGCGTCATCCTGGTGGGCCTGACTGGTTTTTCCACCGCGCTGCTCTTCGCCATGCACGGCGCCCCTGACCTGGCGTTGACCCAGATCCTGGTGGAGACGATCCTGATGGTGATTTTCATGCTGGTGCTGCGAAAGCTGCCCGCCAACCTGGAGCCGCGCCGCGACTCGGATGTGCGCCTGCGCGCCTGGCTCGCGATCGGCACCGGTGTGTCCGTCGTGATCGTGGCCATGACCGCGATTTCCTCCCGCATTGCGGAGCCTGTCTCCAACGCGATGCCCGAACTGGCCTACGAGATCGGGCACGGCCGCAACGTTGTCAACGTGCTGCTGGTTGACCTGCGCGCGTTCGACACATTCGGCGAGATCACGGTCATCGCGATCGCCGCGACGGGTGTGGCCAGCCTGATTTTCGGCACGGGCGAGTTCCACCGGCCGTCGAGACGCCCAGTGCTCTCGACAACCGTCCCACGCTGGCTGTCCTCGCAGGTCGGCACCGAAACCGAGCAGAACCGCCACATCATGGTGCTGGTTTCTTCGCGCATCCTCTTCCCCTCGATGATGCTGCTGTCGGCCTACTTCTTCTTCTCCGGCCACAACGCACCGGGCGGCGGGTTCGCCGGTGGCCTCGTCGCCGCGCTCGCCTTCGCGCTGCGCTACCTCGCAGGCGGACGCAAGGAAGTCGAAGACGCGCTACCGGTCAACCCCGAGGCGATCCTGGGCACCGGCCTAATTCTGTCTTCCTCGGCGGTTGTCATCCCGATGTTCTTCGGCTTACCGCCGCTGACCACCGCCTACATCGCCCCCGAGGTGCCGCTGATCGGCTCGGTGTCCCTGCCGTCCGCGCTGCTTTTCGACGCTGGCGTCTACGTCATCGTCATCGGCCTGATCATGCACATCCTCAACTCCGTCGGCGGGTACCTCGACCGCGAAGAAGAGGACCGCAAGGCACGCGCCCGCCAGCGTGCGCGCGAACTTCTGCAGAAGAACGAGAAGCGCCGCGCCGAGCAGCGTTCGAGGCGCGCGGCGCGGTTGCCCGATGGCGCTGGCTTAAGCGGCGGCGCGCTTGTCGACGCCCCCCAGCGCACCAGCACACTAGAGAGCAAAGGAGACTAAATGGCTGCCAACCTGTTCCTGCTCATCGCAGCCGGCGTTCTGATCTCCGCCGGGGTCTACCTCCTGCTGGACCGCGCGATGACCCGCATGATCATGGGCATCATGCTGCTCGGCAACGGCGCCAACCTGCTCATCCTGCAGGCTGGCGGCCAGGCCGGGTCACCACCGATCACCGGCCGCACCACGGAGCGCTACCAGGACGACATGGCGGATCCGCTCTCCCAGGCGATGATCCTGACCGCGATCGTGATTTCCATGGCGATGGTGTCTTTCATGCTCGCGTTGGCGTACCGCCAATTCCGTTACCGCGTGGATGACCTGATTGCGCCGGACGAAGAGGACAGGGCCGTTGCGGCGCGACCGACGACCGCGTCGGCGCAGCCCGACCACGACGCCTCCGCAGATCCCCACACCGGGCGCACCAGCGCGCTCGGCGACAACTTTGGGCCCCGCTCCTTTGAAGAACCCGTGAGAGGGGCCGACCAAGATGACTGAGTCTTTCCAAAGCTACGCGCAGTGGCTACTGCCCGCAGTGGCCTACCTCATTCCGGTCCCGGTCCTGCTGCCGGCGGTTGCGGCGGCGCTGATCCTGCTCTCGGGCAGGAAGCTTGCGCTGCAGCGCACGATCGCGTTTCTCACGCTGCTCACGCTCGCCTTTGTCGCGGCGTCGCTGCTGATCGTGACCACGACCTACGGCATTCAAACCCTCCAGCTCGGCGGGTGGGACGCACCGATCGGCATCACGCTGGTCGCGGACCGGCTCTCAGCAATCATGCTGCTCGTCTCCGCGATCGTGCTGTTCGCCGTGATGTGGTTCGGCATTGCCCAGGGTTTGCGCGACGGCAACGAGGACGACCCCGTGGCCGTCTTCCTGCCGACCTATATGCTGTTAACCATGGGCGTGAACCTGGCATTTCTCGCCGGGGACCTGTTCAACCTCTACGTCGGCTTTGAGATCTTCCTCGTTGCCTCCTACGTCCTGCTCACCCTGGGCGCGACCGCCTCGCGTGTCCGGGCCGGAATTGGCTACGTGATGGTCTCGATGGCGTCGTCCATGATCTTCCTTATCGCCCTGGCCCTGATCTACGCCTCGGTGGGAACGGTGAATATGGCACACGCGGGCATGCGCATGGAGGAACTGCCGGAGGGAACGCGCGCCGCGATCTTTGCGACGCTGCTGGTTGCGTTCGGCATCAAGGCCGCCGCGTTCCCCCTCGACGCGTGGTTGCCCGACTCGTATCCCAGCGCGGCCTCCCTTGTCACGGCCGTGTTCGCGGGCCTGCTGACCAAGGTCGGTGTCTACGCGATCATCCGCATGCGCTCCGTCGTATTCACCGATGGGTCACTGGACACGATGCTGATGTGGGTCGCTCTGGCGACGATGATCATGGGCATCATGGGCGCCCTGGCCCAGAACCAGATCAAACGTCTGCTCTCGTTTACCCTGGTCAGCCACATCGGCTACATGCTCTTTGGTATCGCGCTGGGCTCGGTCGCGGGCTGGGGCGGGGCGATCTTCTACGCAGTGCACCACATTTTGATCCAGACGACGCTGTTCCTGGTGGTCAGCCTAATTGAGCGCCACTCGGGAAGCTCGCAGCTCAGGCGTCTGGGTTCCATGATCTACACCGCCCCGGTGATCGCGATCCTGTTCTTCATCCCGGCAATGAACATGGGTGGCATCCCGCCGTTCTCCGGGTTTTTGGGCAAGGTCCTACTCATCGAGGCCGGCGCGATGGAAGGTACCTGGCTCGCGTGGACGCTGATCGTCGGCACGGTTGTCACCTCGCTGCTGACGCTCTACACCATGATCCTGGTGTTCTCCAAGGGCTTTTTGCGCGACCGTGCCGACGCCCCCGAGGGCCACCTGGCGGTGGACCGGCCGGCGTCCCTGTCCGGCAAGCACTCCGAGGTGACCGTCGAGGAACGCGATCACGCAGGCCGCATCCCCACGGGCATGCTCTTGTCGACGATCCTGCTCATCGCGACGTCACTGTCCCTGACGGTGTTCGCCGGCCCCTTTGCCGAGATGACCGATCAGGCCGCATCGTCGATTAAAGACACGACGATTTACCGGGAGGCCGTCCTGCGGCCGGGCTTCGAGGAGCCGACGCGCACCCTCGACCGCACTACGATGCCAGTAGAGGGAAGCGATGCTGCCGACGCGAACAGGGAGTCGTCTCCTTCCGGGGTCACCACCGTCCCGGTTCCCCGGCCAGCGCCCAACGACGCAGCGGCAAAGGAGTAGATAACCCATGACCGGACTCAGAACTCGCTTCCACGCGCTTTTTGTGCTGTGGCTGACCATCATGTGGGTCTTGCTCATGGGCGAGATCAGCATCGGCAACATCGTCGCCGGGTTCCTGCTCGGCAGCGCGATAGTGCTCTTTCTGCCCATGCCCCGGGTGCCGCGCGGCAACCACGGCGTGCGGTGGACGAAGCTGTTGACGTTTATTCTGCGGTGGATCGCGGACCTCATGGTCGCCTCCGCAAAGGTTGCCTGGCTGGCCCTTCGCCCGCAGTCCCCACCCAAGAGTGCAATCCTGCAGGTCCCGATGCGTGTGTCCAATGACCTCATCTTGTACTTGGCCACCTGCGCCTACAATCTGCAGCCCGGCGGGTCCGTCAGCGACATCGACGTGGCCAACCGCATATGGACAATCCACGTCCTTGACGCCAACGACGTCGAGCGTGAAAAAGACAGCGTCGCCCGCCTGGAGCAGGACATGATCGAAATTTTCGAGAGTAAGGGCTAGAACGATGGATCCGACTATCTACAACATCTTTCTGGGCATCGCCGCCGCAGCCTTGGTCGTTGGCTTCTTCACCATCGCCTGGCGCGTCGTCGTCGGCCCGAACTCGCTCGACCGCGCGATCGGCAACGACGCCATTGCCGCGTCTCTGCAATGCGTTTTGGCCCTGTACATTTGTTGGTCGCTGGACACCACCGTGGTCAACGTGATGATCGTCATCGCGCTGCTCGGCTTCATCGCGTCTGCCGCGATCGCCCGCTTCCACAAGAAGGATGATGCACTGTGATTACCGACGTCATCTCGCTGATTTTCATCCTCCCCGGCGCCTTCATGGTGCTCTCCGCCGCGGTCGGCGCGGTGCGCTTCCGCTCCACCATGGCCCGCATCCACGCGATCACGAAGCCGCAGACCACCGGGCTGGTTCTCATGGTCGTCGGCACGCTCATCCGACTCATTGGCGCGGAGGACTTCAGCTTCCACGAGCGCGGCGACATCGGCATTCTCATCCTGCTGACAATCTTCGCCCTGATGACTAGCCCAGTGACCGCGCAGCGCCTCGGCCGCGTCGCCCGCCTCGAGGGGTTGTACGGCGACGAGGACGAGCTCACCGTGAATCAAAACCCGGCGCGCAACCCCTAATCCCACGTTAGGGTGGTCAGCTCGTCGCAGGTCAGGTCGACGGCGGGCTTCCAGTCACGGTGGACGTCGTAAAGCCTGCGCTGGCGCTGGTAACCCGCGCCGCGCTCGAGGATTTCCAGCACGAGGTTGAGCTCGTCGACGCAGCCTAGCTGCTTAGCGACGGGTGTGAGCTCGTCGACGAGATCGACCAGCTCTTCACTCACCCAGCGCTCATCGGTGTTGCGGCTGGTGATCACGAGCGCCTCCATGCCGTAGCGCGCCCCACGCCATTTGTTTTCCGCCACGTGCCATGGCTGCAGGATCGGCAGCTCCTCGCCCCGATCAATCATCTGGTCGAAGTGGACCACCAGGCAGTGCGTCAGCGCGGCGATGCCGGCGAGCTCGCGCAGGTTGGAGGTGGCGTCCGAGATGCGGACCTCGATCGTGCCCCACTTCGCGGCGGGGCGGACGTCGAAATGCATGCTGCCGGTGTGGTTGATCACCCCTGAGGTCTGCTGGTCGTGCATGAACTGCACCCACTCGTCCCAGGTGGTGAACTGGTACGGCATGCCCGCGGTGGGAAGCTGCTGGTAGAGCATGGTGCGGTTCGACGCGTAGCCGGTATCGATCCCGTCCCAGCCCGGGCTGGACGCCGAAATCGCGAGCAGGTGCGGGTACTTGGTCATCACCGCGTTGATGATCGGCCACACGCGGTCCTCGTGGCGGATGCCGATGTGGCAGTGAATGCCCCACAGCAGCATCTGCTGACCCCAGTACTGGGTGCGGTTGATGATCTCCTTGTAAGTAATCTTCGGGCTCAGCGGCTGCCGCCGGAAATCCGAAAACGGGTGCCCGCCCGAGGCCCACAGGCGCAGGTTCTCCTCCTCCGCCACCTCGCGCACCTTCTGGGTGGCGTCGCTTAAGAAACGCACCGCCTCGCCCGCGTTGGCGCACACCGGGGTGACCAGCTCGATGGTGTTCTGCAGAAACTCACGTTCGAGGTGCAGGTCGGGGTGGCGGGCGGTGACCTCGTCGATCACCTCCGCGGCGCGGGGCACCAGGTCGCGGGTGTCGGGGTCAACGAGACAGATCTCCCACTCAACGCCTAGCGTCTGATTGGGAGACCTTGCGAAATCGCGGAACGGATCCATGCAGTGATTCTAACCGGCGAGCACGACAGACACCGCCTCGCGGTTCCCGCGCACCTCGGCCGGCAGCGACGCGCCCTGCGGCACCTCGTTGATCGGCTTCGCCACTCCGCTGACCTGCCGGGCCACCTCAGCCGCGACCTGGTCCGCGCCGCTAATCGACGGGTCGTAGAACACCGTGGTCTCCGGGAAAATACCGTACTGCTGCTCGGGCAGATTCATCGCCGTCGAGTCCGCACTGCGGTTAGCAACGTTGTACTGCGGCGCGAGCTGGTCCGCTGTCGAACCGGCCGCGCCCGGGTTCGGCGAGTTGTTGTAGACGAACACCTGGGCGTTCTCGCGCGTCAGGGCCGGGGCGATTGCGGGTGCTTCCTGCTCCGGGCGGTTTGCGGGTGCTTCTTGCGCCGGCGGCTGGGCGCCTTCGGGTGCTGGCGCTTCGCTACCGGTGGCCTGCGGTGCCGTGTTTTGCGGTGCGGTGTTCTGCGGGGCCGTGTTTTGCGGCATGGTGGTCTGCGGCGCTGCGTTGGTGCCCGCATTGTCGTTTTGAGTCAGCGCGTAGATGCCCCAGAGCAGCAGAATCGCGGCCACGGCGATGAGGATCATCGCCAGACCGCGCTTGGGGATACCTCCCGCCGCGGCAGCGGTTGCCCCACCGGCAGGGGCGGGCGCCGCGTCGTCGCTGCGGTGCGAGCCACGGTACTCGTCGACCTCGTCGTGGTATTCATTCCCAGGATTCACATTAGTCACATCCGACACATTATTACCTTAGTGCGGTGTTGCGTAATTGCGACGCGCCGGACTCCAACGTGGACCGGACCTCCGCCAACACCCGGCGAGGTTCGCGCCGCAGCTCCTCCGAGCGGTAGCGCATAAACGCGAACCCCAAATTTCCGATCTGCTTCTGCCGGTTGTACTCCTGAATGATCGTCTGCTCCGGATCCTGCGAATACTTCAGATCCCCGTCGATCTCCACGGCCACCCAGCCGTCGATAAGCAAGTCCACCCTGAACCCGCAAATCTCGACCTGAACCTCGATGTCGCCCACCTTCCCCCAGATAAACAGCGCGCGGGCCAGCGACTCATACGGAGACTCCGACGCCGCCGACGAATGCTCGATGCACCTGCGCACCACCGAAAGATTACGAAACCGACCCATCTTCTCCACCGCCGCAACCAAATGCCCCCGCTCAAAACCCTGGCTGCGCAGCCAATCCGCCGCAATCAACCCCTCCGCGAAACCGTGATCGCGCGCGATGTCGATAAACGTGCGCACCGGATGAGTCACTCGGACACCATGGATGACATTGTGCTGGGAAATTGGGCGGCGCCGACACACCACGCCACCTGCCGAACGGTAGGACGGAGGCACATGCGCCGACGGCAACGCGAGCTCAACCGGTTCACTCGACATCGACACAACCCACATCCCCTGCACGCGAGCGGCCGAACGCCCGACCAGCACCGCGCCGTAGGAATTGCGCCCCCTCGCGAGCGCCTCGACGAAACGCATTTCGTGGAAGCGCAGCTCGGCGTGCACGTCAGCCGGCATAGCGATTTGCCTGGTCAGACACACCAGGTTGTTGCTCGTTGGGTCGAGACGCCGCGGATCCGTGCGGGACAATTTCCGCAAGTCGATCAGTTTTTCTGCCAATGGTGTGCGCCAATCCCCCTGCGCCATAGCGTTGAACATGGCCTCTTAGACTGCCGGGAGGCCCCGCGGGTTCCCCCGGTGCGGGATGTTGTTTGTTTGCGGGTGGGATGTCACGGTGAACGGTTGGTGCGGGGGTGAAACCGCTGGTCGGTGACCGGGGGTTTCCGCTGAGTGTGACATCTCGGTCTGTGGGATGTCACGGTCAACCGTTGCCGCAGCGCAAAACCCCAGGTCGGCGACCCACTGATCCCGTTGAGTGTGACCTCTCGGTCTGTGGGATGTCACGGTCAACCGTTGCCGCAGCGCAAAACCCCAGGTCGGTGACCGGGGGTTTCCGCTGAGTGTGACATCTGGGCCGGTGCAATGTCACGGTCAACCGTTGCAGCGGGGCAAAACCCCAGGTCGGTGACCGGGGGTTTCCGCTGAGTGTGACATCTGGGCCGGTGCAATGTCACGGTCAACCACTACGCAACCGAAAAACCGCAGGTCGGAGACTGGCTGACCCCGTTGAGTGTGACATCCCGGCGAGTGCAATGTCACGGTGAACCGTTGCCGCAGCGCAAAACCCCAGGTCGGTGACTGGCCGATCCCGTTGAGTGTGACCTCTCGGCCGGTGGGATGTCACGGTCAACCGTTGCCGCAGCGCAAAACCCCAGGTCGGTGACCGGAGGTTTCCGCTGAGTGTGACATCTCGGCCGGTGGGATGTCACAGTCAACCACCGCGCAGACACAAAACCCCAGGTCGGCGACCCACTGATCCCGTTGACCGTGACATCCCGGCGAGTGCAATGTCACGGTCAACGGTTGCAACGGGTCAAAACCCCAGTTCACCAACCACCCAACACCGCTGACCGTGACATCTCAGCCGGTGGGATGTCACGGTCAACCGTTGCTGCGGTGTAAAACCCCAGGTCGGAAACCGGCCGATCCCGCTGAGTGTGACATCTCGGCCGGTGGGATGTCACAGTCAACCACCGCGCAGCCACAAAATCCCAGGTCGGCGACCCACTGATCCCGTTGACCGTGACATCCCGGCGAGTGCAATGTCACGGTCAACGGTTGCAACGGGGAAAAACCCCAGGTCACCAACCACCCAACACCGCTGACCGTGAAATCCCACCCACCCAAATGTCACGGTCAACCTCGCATAAACTACCGCACCCCTACCGGCTATCCCGCACCCGCTGCAACCGCCGCACCAGCTGCGGCCGCGCCGCCAGCGCATCGGCGGAGTCCAGCAGAACGTTGAGTCGCTGGTAGTAGCGGATGGGGGTAAGGCCCAGGCGGGATCGGATTGCGTCTTCTTTGGCGCCGACGGACCTGGGGGCGGAGGCTTCGAAGTCCAGGAGCGTGAGGTCGGCGTCGCTAAGCATGCTTAATATATTAAGCATGACAATTCGACCCATCGTGATCCACGGCGACCCGGTGTTGCACGAGCCGACGAAGCCGGTCGAGCAGCCGGTCGCCGAGCTGCAGGAACTGATCGCGGACATGCACGAGACTATGGACGCCGCGTACGGCGTCGGGCTGGCGGCGAACCAGGTTGGTGTTCCGCTGCGGCTGTTCGTTTACCACTGCCCCGACGGCGAACAGATGCGCCGCGGCACCGTGATCAACCCGGTGCTGGAGACCTCCGAGGTTCCCAAAACCATGCCGCGTGACGACGGCGAAGACGACGAGGGCTGCCTGTCCGTGCCGGGCGAGTCGTGGCCCACCAACCGCGCGAGCTGGGCGAAGGTCACCGGCCTGGACGAGAACGGCAACGAAGTCGTGGTGGAAGGCGAAGGGTTTTTCGCCCGCTGCCTGCAGCACGAGGTGGGCCACCTCGACGGGTTCGTCTACACCGACGTGCTCACCGGCCGCTACAAGCGCGAGGCGAAGCGCGTGATCCGCGACAACGAGTGGAACATCCCGGGCCGCACCTGGCTACCGGGCACCGACGAAGACCCGTTCGGCCACTGATGAGCCGGTTTTTCCGCTCGGACGACATCGCGCCGGGCGATCGGGTGGTGGTGCGCCAGCGCATCGGCGAGCACGCCAGCGACGTCATCGGCCACGTCCTCTCGCTCGATCCGCTGGTGATTCGCCCGCAGGAGGTCGGCGGGTTCCCGTCGTTCAAAGACGCGATTGAGATCGACAACGTCCACATCGTGAAGAAGCTGTCGCCGCGCACGGTGCGCAACAGCGACATCCGCGCCGTCGAGGTCGCCTACGCCAAAGCCTTCCCCGGCCAGGAGCAGCGGCTTGTCGACGGCTGGCTCGCGCGCGCCGGAGCCGACATCGCAGAGCGCTCCAACTCAGCAACCCCGATCGGCTACTCGGCGGGCTTCAACCCGGTGCCGCTGGAGGAGCTCACCGATTTCTACCGGCAGCGCGGCAAGCCGCTGCAGCTGCTGATCCCGGAGCGCATTGGCAAGCCGGCACTGAAAATCCTCACGCCGCAGTGGAAGCTTGGCGAGGAGATTCTGGTGATGACGCGGCACCTCGACGGCGGGGAGATCGCCGCGGACTTCGAAGTGCTGGATACCCCCGATGAGGCCTGGCTGTCGATGTACCACTTCCGCGGCCAGCCGCTTCCCGCCGACGCGATCCGCCCCATCGACGGGCGCATCGCGTACGCCCGCCTCACCCGCGACGGCGATACGGTGGCCGTGACCAGGGCAACCCTCACCGAGTCCGAAGACGGGCGCGTGTGGCTGGGCTACTCCGCGGTTGAGGTCGCGCCCGCGCTGCGCCGCCGCGGCCTGGGCACCGCGCTCGGGGCGGCGCTTATGGCGTGGGGCGCGTCCCACGGCGCCGACGAGGCCTACCTGCACGTGCGCGCGGGCAACGCCGCGGCGATCGGGTTGTACCAGAAGCTGGGTTTTGTGGAACACCATCGGCAGCGCTACGCCCTCCTGGGTTAGTGTTAAACGCATGCGGATAGCCACCTTCAACGTCAACTCGGTGCGCAGCCGCGCCGAGCGCATCGTCGCTTTTCTAGAGCGCAATGACGTCGACGTGTTAGCCATGCAGGAGACGAAAACCAGCGACGCGAAGTTCCCCTACGCCGTGTTCGAGGCCGCCGGCTACGAGGTCGCGCACGTGGGCACCAACCAGTGGAACGGCGTCGCGCTAGCCTCCCGTGTGGGCTTGGACGACGTTAACACCCAGTTCGACCACCAGCCCGCTTATGACGGCAACGTCGAGGCGCGCGCGGTCGGCGCGACGTGCGGCGGGGTGCAGGTGTTTTCGCTGTACGTGCCCAATGGCCGGGAGATCGGCCACCCGCACTACGACTACAAGCTGCAGTTTCTCTACTCGCTGCAGCACTCGGTCGAGGCGCAAACGCCGCAACTGTTCACCGGCGACTTCAACATCGCCCCGCGCGACGACAGCGTGTGGGACATCGCCTGGTTCGAGGGCAAAACCCACGTTACCGAGCCGGAGCGCGCTGCCTTCCAGATGCTGCTCGAGGCGGGCCTGGAGGAGATCCGCCACGATGACGCGTACTCGTTTTGGGACTACAAGGCGATGCGGTTTCAGAAGAACCAGGGCATGCTGATCGACTTCCTGCTGGCCACCCCGCCTGTGGCAAGCAAGGTGGTCAAGGCCTGGGTGGATGTCGACGAGCGCCGCGGCAAGGGCGCGAGCGACCACGCGCCGGTGATCGCCGACATTGACACCACCGCGTTCGCCTACGACGAAGTGCGCTAGGTCCGCCATGTCATTCTCACTGGATATCAGTTACTGGCAGCTCGTGGCCATGCTGGTCGATTACGCGATCAAGTTTGTGATGATCGGCATCGTGCCGTCGAACCGCCGCCCCTCGGCGGCGAACGCGTGGCTGTTGCTCATTCTGCTGCTGCCGTTCATAGGCCTGCCGCTGTACCTGCTGATGGGCTCGAACTTTTTCAACCGGCGCCGCCACCGCATCCAGCAGCGCGTCCGGGCCGAGATCGACAACGTGCACACCGACATCCCGGACCTTCCCCCCGACGCAAACCTCGGCGCCGATAAGGAGGCCATCGTGCGCCTGCACCGCGCGCTGACGGGCTTTCCCGCCGTCGATGCCAACCTGCGCCACGTCTGGTCCGACTACGAGCTCGCGATTCGCCGCATCGCGCAGCTTATCGACGCCTCCGAGAACTACGTCGATGTTGAAATCTACGCCGTGGCCTGGGACGACACGACCGGCATCGTGTTCGAGGCGATGGAGCGGGCGGTGGCGCGCGGGGTGCACGTACGCCTGCTGCTCGACCACATCGGCTCACAGAAGTACCCCGGCTACCGTCGCATGACGCGCAAGCTGACGCGCGCGGGCATCGACTGGTACCTGATGCTGCCGCTGCAGCCGTGGCGCGGCCGGTTCCGCCGGCCCGACCTGCGCAACCACCGCAAAGTGGTCATCGTTGACGGCCATATCGCGATGATGGGTTCGCTCAACCTCATCGACCGCAGCTACCTGATGCGCAACCACCGCCGGGCGGGACGCCAGTGGATCGACGTGTTCATCGAGTTCGAGGGGCCGATCGTGACCTCTCTGGAATCGATGTTCGCGGTCGACTGGTACACCGAGTCCGGTGAGGCGATTGAGTTGCTGCCGCCGCGTCGGTTGGGCGTCGATAAGCCTGGCGAGCACATCGTGCAGCTCATCCCCTCTGGCCCCGGTTACGAGACCGAGCCGAACCTGCGGATGTTCAACACCTTGATCCACCACGCGCGCGAGCGCCTGATCCTGTGCTCGCCCTACTTCGTGCCCGAGGATTCGCTGCTCGAGGCCGTAACCACCGCCTGCTACCGCGGGGTGCGCGTTGATTTGCTCGTCGGCGAGAAGGCCGACCAGTTCATGGTCAACCACGCGCAGTCGTCCTACTACGAGCAGCTCCTGCGCGCGGGCGTGCACATCTGGCAGTTCCCCGCCCCGTACATCCTGCACACCAAGTTCGCCCTAGCCGATCCCGGCCGCGACACCTTCGTCGGCGTCGTCGGCTCCTCCAACATGGACATGCGCTCGTTCTCGCTGAACTACGAAAGTTCCCTGTTCGTGGCCTCGGGCTCGCTTCTCGACGACCTGTACACGCTCGCCCGGACCTACATGAACGTCTCCGACGAGCTGACCTTGGAGGAATGGAGCCGCAGGCCGTGGCACCGCCGCTACATTGACAACGTGATGAAGCTGACCTCGGCGCTGCAGTAGGCCTGGGCCAGCTTCGATGAGGTCCTGCTTAGACGGCGACTGCTTCGCGCTCGCCCAACTCCTCGGTGTCGTCGGCGGTGACCGCATCCACGCGCGGCAGCGTCAGCATGATCACCGCGGCGAGGAGGAACAACCCGCCGGCGATGACAATCCCGGTGGAGAAGGAGGCGGCGGTGGCGATGCCCCCCATCACGATCGGCCCCAATGCCGACAGTCCGCGGCCGACGTTGTAGGTAAAGCCGGAGCCCGTCGTACGCATCCGCGTCGGGTAGAGCTCGCTGATGTACGGGGCAAACAGGCCGGGGAACACCATGCAGAAGGAGTACAGCGGGGCGACAACCCAGAGAATGCTCGGGGAGGTGGAGTAGCCGTAGGCGGCGATCAGCAGGCCGGTGGAGATCAGCGAGGCCATGATCGCCGGCTTGCGCCCCACCTTGTCCGCGAGCCACCCGAAGAAGAAGTACCCCAAAAACGCAGTCAGGGACATCAGGGTGAAGTGGTTCCCGATGGTCTGCGCGTCAAAGGCTCGCTCGCGCGCGAGGTAGCTCGGGAACCAGGTGGTCGCGCCGTAGTAGGGCACCATGACCAGGATGCAGACGATTGAGGCGATGATGGTCAGGCGAGCCCGACCGCCTGTGAACAGCGCCTTGATGCTGACGGATTCGCCCTCCTGCGTCACCCCGCGGTCGCGCTTCCACACCTCGGATTCGCGGAAGCCGATCAGCACGAAGGCCAGCGGCAGCATCGCAGACAGGCCGGCGATGAGGAAGAGCAGGCGCCAGTCGGGCATGAGGAAGGACGACAGCTGGGCGGCCAGCGCGCTGCCGATTGGGTAGGCCGCGAGCACGAAGCCGATCGCCTTGCCGCGCTGGTGCGCCGGCCAGGTCTCCGTGACGTACGCCGAGAGCACGCTCCACACGCCGCCGAGGCCGATGCCGGCTAGCAGGCGCAGGAAGATGAACAGCGAGAAGCTGGGGACGACGTAGATCGCGGCGGTCAGGGTGACAAACAAGACGAGGCAGGTCAACAGGGCGAACTTTCTGCCCCTGTTGTCCGCAATATAACCCATCACCGGACCGCTTAAGCCCCATTCCGATCAGCGTTGCCGTAGCCAGCAGTCCAGCCCTGATCGCAGTGATTCCGTACTCCTCCGAGATGCCCGGAAGCGCGTAGGAGAGAATTTGAATCTCCATCGCATCGAAGGTATACACCAGAAACGAACCGAGCAGAATGATCCATTTGTAGTAGGGCTTGGACGTGTATGCGCTCACGTATCCTCCTCAATCAACCGGGCGAAGTTATTTCGCCAACCAAATTGTTTCGGAGAACATAACACCGGCTCTCGGCGGGCCAGAAGGGCTTTGGGGCACCAATTGCCATCTATTCGGATGTGGCATTAATGGGCCCGCGCGGGCGGTGTAATCGGCAGTCAAAAACCCTTTTACGCGTCGCGCCGGTGCAGCAGCACCACGCCGGCCACCCAGGCCACCACGGCCCAGGCGAGGAAAATGCCGTAGGAAACCCACACATTGTCGTGCTGCGCCGGCGCGTTAGTCACGAACGCGTAGTAGTTGGAAAACGGCAGGTACTGAGCAATATCGCGCCCGATGCCCGGGATGAACCCGACGATGGTTTCCACGACGAACTGGAAGGCGAAGACCAACGTGACGGTGCCCGCGGTGTTGCGCACGATCCAGCCGACGCCCTGGGTGAGCATGGTCAGCGTGGCGGTCGCCAGCGGCACGGCCCACAGCGCGCGCAGCGTCGCCGGGTTGGAGGTCCAGTTCGCGGGGACGTCGGCGAGGGCGTCGGCAAGCGTGAAGGCGATAATCAGCGCCACCAGCACGGTCAGCGCGGCGAGCACGGCGTAGAGCGCCAGCTTGGCGACGGCCACCTGCCAGCGCTGCGGCGCGAGGCGGAAGTTGGTGGTTTGCAGGCCGAAGCGGTACTCGGTGGTGACCACCATCGCCGACTGCACGATCACGATGATCGCCGAGATCATGCTCACCGCCATGATCACGGTGATCGGGAAGTACAACGACCCAGCCGGGGCGGCGAACGCGACGGCGAAAATGGCTGCGATGGCCAGGATCAGGCCGGTGGTCCAGTAGAAGGAGGCGGTCGAGCGCAGCTTCGTAAACTCTGCGCGCACAAGGTTAAGCACGGTGTTTCCCTCCTGAGGTGTCCTGGGATTGTGCCTGGTACTGGATGTGGCCCTCGGTGGAGCGGATGTAGGCGTCCTCGAGCGAGGCGCGGCGCTCGCTCAGCTCGGCGAGCTGCACCCCGGCGCGAAACGCCACGGCGCCGATCTCGTCGCAAGTGTGATCCGCCACGGCGATCGTCGGCCTGCCCTCAGCATCGACGACGCGCTCGAAGCTCACCCCGGCCGCGGCCAGGGCGGTCTCCATCGCGGCCGGGTCCACCGGGCGCACGACGGTGGTAACCGCGGAGTTGCCCTTGATGAAGTCGTGGACCGACGTGTCCGCCACGAGCTTGCCGCGGCCAATCACGATGAGGTGATCGGCGGTCTGCGCCATCTCCGCGAGCAGGTGGGAGGACACCAAGATCGTGCGGCCCTCATCGGCCAGGGCGCGCAGCAGCCCTCGCACCCAGCGGATGCCCTCCGGGTCGAGGCCGTTGACCGGCTCGTCCAGGATCAGGTATTCCGGGTCCCCCAGAAGCGCCGAGGCGATGCCGAGGCGCTGGCCCATGCCGAGCGAAAAGCCCCCGGCGCGCTTGGACGCCACGTCGCTCAATCCTACGAGGCTCATGACCTCGTCGACGCGCGCGTCCGGGATGCCGGAGGCCTGGGCCTGCCACAGAAGCGAGGCGCGCGCGGAGCGGTTCGGGTGCACGCCTTTGGCGTCGAGAAGCGCACCGACGCGGCGTGCCGGCTGTTTCAGGGATGCGTAGGGGGAGCCGTCGATAAGCGCCGTGCCCGAGGTGGGCGAATCGAGGCCGAGGATCATGCGCATCGTCGTGGACTTGCCGGCGCCGTTGGGGCCGAGGAAGCCCGTGACCACGCCGGGTTTGACGGTGAACGTCAGGTCGTCGACCGCGCGTACCGGACCGTAGTGTTTGGTCAGATTGTGAACGTCAATCATGCGGTTTAGTATGCCCGACAACCGCGTCGAGCGACGCTTCGAAGCCCGGGTGCAGCGGCAAGGCGCGGATCCCGTCCACCGGGACCCAGCGCAGCTCCGCCGACTCCTCGTTCGGCTCCACCGGGATCGGCTCGCCGGTGTTCGTCGACGCGAACACCGTGGTGTAGGTCCAGCCCGACGGGAACGGGCCGGCAGTGACCATCGCCGAGGTCACGGTGATCAGGGAAGGGTCAATCCCGCACTCCTCCACCGTCTCGCGCAGCGCGGTCTGCTCCACAGTCTCGTGCGAGTCGCGGGCCCCGCCGGGCAGCGCCCAGGTGCCGCCCTGGGCTGTCCACGTCGCGCGGTGCTGCAGCAGAACCCGGCCCCCTGCCTGCAAAAAGAGCCCGGACGCGCCGAAGCGCCCCCACAGTTTCATGCCCGCGGGGCCTTCGACCCAACCGTTGCCGTCGCCTTCCATGCCACCCACTTTAGGCACGCGCGGGCCACGCTAGCCAACAATCGGCTGATAGTTACAGCACGATAAGCTTTTGGCGGGTTATGGTATAGCAATGGTGCAGCAAGCGAGCGTGATCGACGACGCTCCGCTTGACGACGCCTTCGTCGACGAGCTCGAAGCCCTGCCCGAAAACCGCTCCGCCCGCGTCAAGATGGCCGAAACGTTTACCGGCCCGCTGCGCTGGGTGCGCCGCGTTATCGACTTCATCACCACCACCCCCGGCCAGCTGCTGTCGATGATGCTGGTGCTCACGCTGGCGCTGATCGCCGCCGGCGTGTCCATGAGCCAGACCATGGCTGCGCGCCAGGAGGCGATGGACGTGTTGGTCAACTCCACCGAGCCGATGAGCAACTCGGCGCACACGTTGATCACCTCCCTGTCGCAGGCCGACACGATTGCCACCTCCACGTTCGTGCAGCCGGGCATTTCCAGCGAGTACGACATGAACCGCTTCATGGAGTCGGTCGATATGGCCGTCATCGCCGCGAACGAGGTGCTCGAAGGCACCGTCGATTCCGGCGCGCGCGACGACGAGATCCGCCGCTTGGTGCTGCAGATCCAGCGCGACATCCCCGTCTACGCCGGGCTGATGGAGCGGGCGAAAACCAACCAGCGCATGGGCAACCCCGTGAGCGTGGCGTACATGTCGTCGAGCTCGAACGTGATGCGCGAGCGGATGCTGGGCAACGCCACCGAACTGTTCAACCTCACGCGCGAGCAGGTCGCCGACGAGATGGAGCGCCTCGCCCGGCCCCAGTGGGTGCCGCTCTCAGGCCTGGTCGCAGCGCTTATTTTCCTGCTGCTGGCGCAGGTGTGGCTGTGGAAGGTGTTCCGCCGCCGCCTCAACCGCGGGTTCATCGCCGCGACCGTGATGATGCTCATCGCGATTATCTGGGCCTCGGTGGCCAACTACTCGGTGTGGCAGTCCGGCCAGCGCGACTTCGAGCGCGCCTCCACGCCCTGGGAGGAGATGACCAGCGCGCGTATCGACGCCCAAGAGACCCGCACCGACGAAATCTTCGCGCTACTGCGCCGCCAGTCCGTCTCGGATACCGACCTGACCTTCTCAGAAACCTACGACTCGGTCTCCCGCGCACTGGATTCCGCCTCAGCGCCCCCATCCGGCTCGACGGACCCGGACCTGATCGCCTCGGCGCGCGAGGCGCTGGACCAGTGGGATGAGGCGCACACCCAGTTCGCGCAAACCCTTGGCGGCGGCGAGTTCGACACCGCCGTCCAAGTCCTTACCGACCCGAACCCGGACGAGGGACTGGCATCCTCCTCGCGCGCCTACACCAGGCTGGACAACGCCCTGTCCGGGCTGATCGGCCAGTCTCGCCAGGACATGCGCGAGTTCATCGTGGCCTCCCTGGACGCCACCAGCGCAGTCGCCGGCGCCGTTTTGGCCTTTACCGCCTTGTCCGTGCTGTCGATCTGGCTCGGGATTCGCCGCCGCTTGAGGGAGTACCTGTGAGAAAGTTTGCGCGTATCACCTCAGCGGCACTGGCGTGTGCCGCCCTCAGCGCCTGCGCGCCCGGGGGCGAGACCCGCGTTGCTGCGCCGGCGTTGCCGCCGCCGTCGTATAGCGGCGTACCGCTGCCGCCCGGCGCGGTGCTGGACAGGCCCGGGGTGGCCCCGGAGACCGGGTTCGCGCAGGACACCGAGTGGGAGGGCTCGCTGCGCCCGGATAACGCGACGCCGGCCGAGCGCATCCCGGACGTCGTCGAGCGTGGCCGCATCGTCGTCGGCGTCGACCAGTCGCAATACCTGCTGTCCTACCGCGACGTCACCGCAGGCGACCTGCGCGGCTTCGAGATCGACCTGGCGCGCGAAGTGTCCCGCGACATCTTCGGCGACCCCGACCGGGTGGATTTCCGCTTCGTCGGCTCCCAACAACGCGCGCAGTCACTGCAAAACGGCGAGGTCGACATCGTGATCCGCACGATGTCGGTCACCCCGACCCGCGTTGCCAGCGTCGACTTCTCCACGCCGTACCTGACCTCGTACGTGCGCCTGCTCGTACCCCGGGACCGGGGTATTTTGAGCGAGGATGACCTCCCGGGCACCACCGTGTGCGTTGTCGACGGTTCGAACCTGGTGCAGCTCGCGCGCGAGATCGCGCCGCAGTCGACGATCCTGCGCACCCGCACTTGGGCGGACTGTCTGATGGCCACCCAGCAGTTCCACGCCGACGCGATCCTGGCCGACGACGCGATCCTTGCCGGCATGGTCGCCCAGGACCCGTACACCACGATCCTGCCGCGGCGCTACGGCCGCCAGCAGTACGCCGTGGGCACACACAAGGGCGATGCCGGGATGACCATGCAGGTCAACTCCACGATGGAGCGGCTGCGTAACGACGGCACCTGGAACGCGATGTACGAGAGATGGCTCTCCGGCAGCCTAGCCAGCCCGTCGATGCCGGAGCTGCGGTACAGAGCTACTTCTGAGGCGAAGGAGCAACAGTGAGCGAGCGCGACGAGAGAGTAGAAGACGCTGTAGACGACGCCACCGAGGCCGTCGAGTACGACCCCTTCGCCGGCGACGACCCGGCTACCGAGGCCGTCGCCTTCGACCCGTTCGCTCTTGACGACGACAGTGACAGCGACGAGCGCAACTACGCGGGCTTGGGTGACATGGCTGAGCTGTTCAAAGACCTTGACGCGCTGAGGGAGGGGCGGCGTGAGGAGGACACGTCGCAACGCTCGCGGCGCGAAGCGCTCGATACCTTCCGCGAGCTGCGCGGCGCGAAGCGCGCGGCGCGTGCGGTGGCCGACGGCATGGTGGAGCTGCCGTGGATCGCGCCGACCGACCCGAAGGAGGCGCTGAAAGACCCGACCCGCGCCGTTGTGCAGAAGGGCCTGAACGCCCCGCATCTGCACCCGGGTGACGTGGTGGCCGGCCAGTACGAGATCATGGGCGTGATTGCGCACGGCGGGATGGGCTGGATCTACGTGGCCCAGGACCACAACGTCGCCGACCGCGTGGTGGTGCTCAAGGGGCTGCACTCGACCAAAAACGCCGACGAGGCCGCCGCGGCGGTGGCGGAGCGCGAATTCCTCGCCGAGATCACCCACCCGGGAATCGTGAAGATTTTCAACTTCATCGACGACCCGCGCGTGCCCGGCGGGTTCATCGTGATGGAGTTCGTCGGCGGGCCCAGCCTCGGCCAGCGCAGGAACGAGCAACCCAACGGGCTGCTCCCCGTCGACCTGGCGATTGCCTACATCCTCGAGGTGCTGCCCGCGCTGGTGTACCTGCACTCGCGCGGGGTGGTCTACAACGACCTGAAACCCGACAACATCATCGTCACCGAGGACCAGGTCAAGCTCATCGACCTCGGCGCGGTCAGCGGCATCGGCGCCTACGGCTTCATCTACGGCACCAAGGGTTACCAGGCCCCCGAGGTGGCCACGCAGGGCCCCAGCATCGCCTCCGACATCTACACCATCGGCCGGACGCTGGCCTCGCTGGTGGTCCACCTGTCGCGCACCGACGGGGTGTACGACCCCGGCATCCCCTCGCCGACGACGGAGCCGACGTTTCGCCGCTACCTCTCGCTGTACCGGCTCATCCGACGGTGCTGCCACGAGGACCCGGAACAGCGGTTTTCCACCGTCGGTGAGCTAGAAACCCAGCTTTACGGGGTGCTGCGTGAGTGCATCGCGATCCGCGACGGGCGCACCTACCCCGCCCAGCACTCGCTGTTCTCCCCGCAGCGCACCACGTTTGGCACCAAGCACCTGGTGTTTCGCACCGACCAGCTCATCGACGGCATCAGCCGCACCGTGGAGATCACCCCGCAGGAAGTTGTCACCGCGCTGCCCGCTCCCCTGATCGACCGTCACGACGTCGGCGCCGCGATGCTGCAGGGCACCTCCTACCAGGAGCCGCAGGAGACCCTGGAGAACCTGCGCCAGGCGATGCAGACCCCGCAGTACGAGCAGTCCAGCGAAATCCCGTTCGGTGTCGTCCGCGCGATGTTGGACCTCGGGCTGACCTACCAGGCGCGCACCTGGCTCGAATCGCTCAAGGACCGCCTCAGCCACAATTGGCGATTCCATTGGTACTCGGGCGTGACCAACACACTCATCGGCGACTTCCAGTCCGCTCAGGCCAACTTCACCAGTGTGCTCGTCGCCGTGCCCGGCGAGGCCGCCCCCAAGCTCGCCATCGCCGCGATCGACGAGCTCATCCTGCAAAGCAACGGCTACTTAACGGGGGCATTGCTTGACGACGCCCTCTCCCGCGCCGCCGCCGGCATCCGCACCCACCTGGGCGAACTGCCCTCGGAGACCTTCGAGGCGTGGCAGTCCAAGGGCGTGCTCGCCGAGGACTGGACCATGCTCAGCGATACCCCGACTGTCCTGCGTTTCAACGCCCTGCGCCTCTACTCGCTGGTGTGGTTGACCAACCCCACGACGGTGTCTTCGGCTTTCGGGCTCGCGCGGCTGCTGATGGCGGAGCGCGAGGTCGAGCTCGCCGTCGCGGCGCTGGACAAGGTGCCGAACTCCTCGCGCCACCACAGGATGGCGCAGCTCACCACTATCCTCGACCTGGTGTCGGACGAACTGACGGAGTCCCGCATCCGCCGCGCCGCCCGCCGCCTGGAAGAAATCCCCAACAACGAACCTCGGTTTTTGCAGATCAAGGTCTACGTGCTGCGCGCGGCACTCACGCTGCTGCGCGACGCCGGTGTCGACCGCGCCGCCTCCGACCACTCACTCTTCGAGTACGAATTCACCACCCGCGACCTTCGCCGCGGCCTCGCGACGACTTTGCGCGAACAAGCCCGCATCGCCCCCTATGCACGCCACCGCTACGCGCTGGTGGACATGGCGAACAAAGTCCGGCCGGCGACGTGGTTTTAGGTCCGGTTTTGTTCGGGTTGAGTGCTTCACGGTGACATCTCGGGGGGTGAGATGTCACGGTCGACGGTTGCGGGGGTGTAAAACCCCAGGTGGCGGGGACGGTTGAGTGCTTCACCGTGACATCTCGGCGGGTGCAATGTCACGGTCAACGGTTGCGGCGGTGTAAAACCCCAGGTGGCGGGGACGGTTGAGTGCTTCACCGTGACATCTCGGGGGGTGCAATGTCACGGTCAACAGCTGCGGCGGTGCAAAACCCCAGGTCGCAAAACCACCCAACCGCTTCACCGTGACATTTCGCACACCGAAATGTCACGGTCAACGGTTGCGGGGGTGTAAAACCCCAGGTGGCGGGGACGGTTGAGTGCTTCACCGTGACATCTCGGCGGGTGCAATGTCACGGTCAACAGCTGCGGCAGTGCAAAACTCCAGGTCGCGGGGACGGTTGAGTGCTTCACCGTGACATCTCGGCGGGTGCAATGTCACACTCAACAGCTGCGGCGGTGCAAAACCCCAGGTCGCCCGACCACCCAACCGCTTCACAGTGACATCCCGCGAAGCGAAACGCCACAGTAACTCCGCCTACTGCGCCGCAGCGACCTCCGCGGACTTCTGCGCGATGGCCAGCTCCTCGTTCGTCGGCACGATGAGGACCTTGACGGTGGAGTCGTCGGTGGTGATCTCGCGGGGGCCGTCGTTCGGCCCCGCGTTGCGGTTCTCGTCAATGACGATGCCGTAGTTCTCCAGCCCGGCCAGCGCCGCGGCGCGCGTCGCATCGTCGTTTTCGCCGACACCGGCGGTGAAGGTGATCGCATCGACGCGGCCGAGGGCGATCATGTAGGAGCCGATGTAGCGGCGCAGTTGGGTGATGTAGACCTCGAAGGCTAGCTTGGCGTCGTCGTCACCTTGATCGATCTTGGCATGCAGGTCGCGGAAGTCGTTGACGCCGGACAGGCCCTTGATGCCGGACTGGCGGTTGAACAGGGTGTCGATCTCGTCGATGCTCATTCCCGCCTGGCGGTGCAGGTGGAAGATGATGCCCGGGTCGACGTCGCCCGTACGCGTGCCCATCACCAGGCCGGCCAACGGTGTCAGGCCCATCGAGGTATCGATGGGTGCACCGCCCTTGACTGCGGAGCAGGATGCGCCGTTGCCGAGGTGCAGCACGATCTGGTTGGTGTCTGCGCTGTCGCGGCCGAGGATGCCGGGCACCTGGCCGGAGACGAACTCGTGCGAGGTGCCATGGAAACCGTAGCGGCGCACCTGGTTGGCTTCGGCCACCTCGCTGTTGATCGCGTAGGTGGCGGCTGCCGCCGGCAGTTCGCTGAAGAAGCCGGTGTCGAACACCGCGACGTGCGGGATGTTCGGCAAAAGGTCGCGCGCGACTTCGATGCCGTCGATGTTGGCCGGGTTGTGTAGCGGGGCGAGCGGGATGAGGTCGCGGATCTGCTCGACTACTTCGTCGGTGATCAGGGCGGGGCCGGAGAAGGTCTGTCCGCCATGGACAACGCGGTGGCCGACCGCCACGAGGTCGAGCTGGGTCGGGCCGACACCGAGAGAGTCGAGCATGGCCACGGCGAGCTGCAGGCCGCCGCGGTGGTCACGGATCGGCTGGTTGGAGTCGTGCTTCTCACCGTTGTGGGTAACCGAAATCCGGCCGTCCTTTTCACCGATCTTCTCCACTAGCCCGGAGACAAACGCGGTGTCGCTGGCCGACGAGGTCGGATCGACAATCTGGAACTTAATGGATGAAGAACCAGAGTTGATGACGAGGACGTAGGACATTTACTTCAGTGCTCCTGCCTGGATAGCGGTGATAGCGACGGTGTTGACGATGTCGGGAACAGTAGCGCCGCGGGAAAGATCGTTGACGGGCTTGTTCAGGCCCTGCAGAACCGGCCCGATGGCGAGTGCGTCGCCGGTGCGCTGGGCAATTTTGTAGCCCGCGTTGCCAGCCTCGAGGTCGGGGAAGATGAACACGGTTGCCTGACCAGCAACGGGAGACTCGGGGGCCTTTTTCTTTCCGACGCCCGGATCACACGCCGCGTCGAACTGCAGCGGCCCATCCACGATGAGCTCGGGGTCCGCCTTCTTCGCCGCGGCGACGGCCTCAACCGCGCGGTCGACGTCCGGGCCGGAGCCGGAGGTGCCGGTGGAGTAGGACAGCATGGCCACCTTCGGATCGATGCCGAACTGCGATGCCGTCTTCGCGGACACCGCGGCGATCTCACCGAGCTGCTGCGCAGTCGGGTTCGGGTTGACGGCACAGTCGCCGAATGCCCACAGGCGATCACGCATAACCATGAGGAAGATCGAGGAGACAACCGATGCGCCCGGCACTGTCTTGATGATCTGGAAAGAAGGCTTGATCGTGTGCGCGGTGGTGTGGGCCGCCCCGGAGACCATGCCGTCGGCGATGCCCTTGTGCACCATCATGGTGCCGAAGTAGGAGATGTCCTTCATCGTCTCGCGGGCGTCGTCAAGCGAAATGCCCTTCTTTTTGCGCAGCTCGGCGAAGTCGGCTGCGAACTCCTCGAGCAGGTCGGACTCGAGGTGGTTGAGGATCTGCGCAGCGGACAGGTCGAGGCCGAGGTCGGCGGCGCGGCGGTCGATGTCGGCCTGGTCGCCGAGGATGGTCAGCTCGGCCACCTCGTCCTCAAGCAGCTGCGCGGCGGCCTGCAGGATGCGGTCGTCCTCGCCCTCGGGCAGCACGATGTGGGCACGCTTTTCCTTCGCGCGCTCGATCAGCCACGACTCGAACACCACCGGGGACATGACCTGGCGCGCCTCGACTGCGGCGATCTCGGCGTCGGCAAGCTGCTCAGCGGAGAAAACTCCGGCGACAATCGCGCCGAGCTCCTCCAGGCGTCGCTCCGCGAGTTCGACGTTGGCATCTTCAGCGGTGACCAGCACAACCGGAATCCCCAACGCGGCGGCAAGCTCGCCGTCAAAGCTCACATCGCCCGTACCAACAACCAGCGCCGGCTCCTCGGCCAGCAGGTGCGCGTCGTACATCTCCTGGAGATCCGTGCCGTACGAGTCGAGCCGAACGACGCGCAAGCCCCGCTTGGAAGCGAAACCTTCCACGTCGATGCCGTCGTAGTTGCGGTTAGCGAGTGTGATGAGCAGCGATTGGTCCGCCATTGTGCACCTTTCGTAGCCGAGTAAAGAATTCGTCGGAAGCAAAACAGTGCCCAGTGTAGCGATCAGGAAAGAAAATGCGCCGCCCGTTCGGCTTGCACACGTGCTTGCTGCACATCTTCAGCCGTCGAGCGCACCACCGTTGTCTCCTCAAGAACGTGGATCGTCGTCTCCTCGACCGTGAGCGCGCGTACCAGCGCCTCGCCCGAGTGCGCCTTGCCCGCCACGTAGCAAGCTGCGCCCGGGGTCATCAACGTGACGTCGATAGGCAAGCCTGCCACCGCACGGGCATGCAGGTCGAACTGGTCGATGCGCTGCGTCGCGAGTGTGACCATCCCATCCGGGCTGGGGCGCGGGTTAACGTCGGAGAAGTAAACCTCGTCCCCGTCGACAAACAACTCGATAGAGTACACGCCCTGCGCCCCGATCCGACCAGTGATTCGCGCGGCGATCGAACGCGCGTTGTCCATCGCGGCCTCCGACAGCGGCGCCGGCTGCCACGCCTCGACTAACCGCCCGGCTTCGTGGCGGGTGCCGATCGGCTCGCAGAACCATGTGGCCAGCTGGCCCGTCTCCGGGTCCACCGAACGCGCGGTGATGATGGTGACCTCATAGTCGAAGTCGACGTAGCGCTCCACGGCTACGGCACCCTCCGGGTTAGTTTCGCGGGCGCGCTGCCACGCGGCGTCGAGGTCATCCGGCCCGTGCACCACCGTGTGCCCGCACCCGCCTGCGCTAATCGACGGCTTGACCACGCACGGGTACCCCACGGCCTCGGCACAACCGGCTAGCTCACCGACGCTGTTGGCGAACTCGTAGGCCATCGTGGGCAGGCCCAGTTCCTCAGCGGCGGTGCGGCGAATCCCCTCGCGGGTGCGGGTGATACTGCATGCGTCGAGCGAGGGCACCAGGTACGTCCCGGTCTCCGCG
This sequence comes from Corynebacterium sp. Z-1, assembly GCF_031844665.1. Classification (NCBI taxonomy): domain Bacteria; kingdom Bacillati; phylum Actinomycetota; class Actinomycetes; order Mycobacteriales; family Corynebacteriaceae; genus Corynebacterium; species Corynebacterium sp. Z-1. The sequence continues at coordinate 134,011 of NZ_CP134621.1, forward strand.
ACAAGCTTCTCCAACTGCTGCGTTGTCGCAACCTGCCCGTCACACACCACCGTGATCTCCGGGCGGGCCCACTGCGGCAACTCTTCGACCAAGGTTCCCACGTAGGCGTCGAAACCGAGGTCGGCGAATGCGGCAGCGGAGGACTGCGCCACCGGGCCTGTGCCAAGCACGAACACCTGGCGCTGAGTCAGCGATTCCATCTCGGGCTAGCGCTCCATGACGTCGTTGCGCACGATCGTCTGGTCCCTGCCGGGACCAACGCCGATGTAGCTCATCGGTGCGCCGGAGAGCTCCTCGAGGCGCAACACGTAGTCTTTCGCCTTCTGCGGCAGGTCATCGAACTCGGTGACGCCGGTGATGTCCTCGTCCCAGGCCGGCATCGTCTCGTAGATTGGCTCGGCGTGGTGGAACTGGGTCTGGGTCAGGGGCATTTCGTCGAAGCGCTCGCCGTCGACGTCGTAAGCCACGCAGATCGGGATTTCGCCGATGCCGGTGAGTACGTCGAGCTTGGTCAGGAAGTAATCGGTAAAGCCGTTGACGCGCGAGGCGTAGCGGGCGATCACCGAGTCGTACCAGCCGCAGCGGCGCTTGCGGCCCGTGTTCACACCCACCTCGCCGCCGACGGTCTGCAGGTAGTCGCCCCACTTGTCAAAGAGCTCGGTCGGAAATGGGCCGGCGCCGACGCGCGTGGTGTAGGCCTTGATGATTCCGAGCGACGCCGTGATGCGCGTCGGGCCGATGCCGGTGCCCACACACGACCCGCCCGCGGTCGGGTTCGAGGAGGTAACAAAGGGGTAGGTTCCGTGGTCGACGTCGAGCATGGTGGCCTGTCCCCCCTCCATGAGCACGTGTTTCCCCTCATCGAGCGCCTTGTTCAGGGTGTACTCCGCATCGATCACCATGGGCTTGAGGCGCTCTGCGTAGCACATGAAGTAGTCCATCATCTCGTCGACCTCGATGGCTTTGCGGTTGTACATCTTCACCAGCATCTGGTTCTTCACGTCGAGGGCCGACTCGATTTTTTGCCGCAAGATCGATTCGTCGAAAATATCTTGCACGCGCAGCCCCACGCGCGCGACTTTGTCGGCGTAGGTCGGCCCGATGCCGCGGCCGGTGGTGCCGATCGCGCGCTTGCCCAGGAACCGCTCCTGCACGCGGTCGAGTGTCTGGTGGTACGGCGCGACCATGTGCGCGTTGCTGGAGATACGCAGCCGTGTTGCGTCGGCGCCGCGGGCCACGAGCCCGTCGATCTCCTCGAAGAGCGCCTCGAGGTTCACCACCACACCGTTACCCAAGATGGGCACCGCATTCTCTGACAGCACGCCGGCCGGCAGGAGCTTGAGCTCGTACTTTTCACCGCCGACAACGACGGTGTGTCCCGCGTTGTTGCCGCCGTTGGGTTTGACCACGTAATCGACCTTGCCGCCGAGAATATCCGTGGCCTTACCCTTACCTTCGTCGCCCCATTGGGCACCAACGATGACGATGGCGGACATGCTTACTCCTTATATAGGGGGATTACTCGGGTTATTGTAGCGTGATCGCATGCGGCTTCTTCATTGCCAGTGCGGCGAGGACGCGCTATCGCACGCCCCCACCCTTGCGCTACCGCCCATTCCCTCGCGGGCGGACTTACGCCCCTTGGACGAATTGGCCGCGACGCTTTTGCCTGACGACGCCTCCCCCTCCCTCGCCGAAATCCAAGCCTCGCCGAACGTGTCCCACATGGGCGAGCCGCAGCCTGCCCCGCAGCGCCCACTAGAGCGCCTGCGCGTTGTTGTCTCCGGCTCCGACGCCGCGCTCGGCGCCGTGCTGACCCGCATGATGCGCGGCGACTACCTGTGGGCGGAGGTAGCGTACGTGCCCACCGACCCGACCTCCCCGGCAGCCGCGTTGTGGGGAGCACCGACCTTTGAGGAGGCCGCCACCGCGCCCGTGGTGCCCTCGCCGTGCATCCGCAACGATTTCGGCCAGGTCGTGGCGGGCTCGGCGACGCTGACGCACATCAACCCGGCCTCCGAGTTCGTCGGCGAGATCGTCGTGGACTCCTCCGTATTGCTGTTTCGCTCCGGCGAACAGGCCTCGGCGAGGTTTTTCGGCTGCTTCGGCGCGAAACTCGTTCCCACCGCTTCGGCCCCCGGGATTGCGGCCGCGCCGCTCGTCACCCCTTTGGACACCTCCGGTACGCCGTCGCGGCGCTCGCCCGAGTTGTTGGAGCGCCTCAGCGCCCTGCCGGGTGGACAATTCTTCACACGCAACGCGAGCGTATCCCCAGGTCTTACCGACGGTTCACGTGTTCTTACCGGACGGGCGCTGCAGGCGGGCGGCCACGATATCGCGGTGACGGTGGACGGGGTGCGGCGCCGCCGAGGCGTCGACAAGGCGACCTTCTACAGGCATCTGCGCGACATCCAAAGCGTGCGAATCACCGAGAACTAGTCGCGTGTGATTTTTATCACATTCGCCGTTCCTTAAGCGTTACATAAGGGGTTCTTAACCGATTTGAGACTTCGCCGCTACCGCCGCTGTCGTTCTGACAACACTTTTGCGCAGGTCACCGGGAAAGGATTAGAGATGATACCGATAAGCCTGAGCATATACCTCCAACTTTCGGATGATCCCGACTTCCCGGACACATGTTCCGGCGCCACCTCCGAGAGCGTGGCTACATTCGGAATTGTTCAAGCGAACGACCGGCACGGGCCTTGTCACGGGAATTATCCCAAAGGCAGACGGGCCGGAGCAAATTACCAAAGGAGAATCAGACTGATGGCTGACTACAACCGTATTGAAGACCTTGCAAACGCAACCGCATTCGACGTTGATGGCGAGAAGGTAGGCGGCGTCAAGGACGTTTACGTTAACGACACCACCGGCCAGCCGGACTTCGTGTCCGTCAACCACGGCCTCTTCGGTGGCGGCGACTCCATCGTTCCTCTGCGCGGCCACACCCTGCGCGACGGTGAGCTTCACCTCGCATTCCCGAAGGAGCGCATCGATAACGCTCCGAACTTGGACGAGGACGGCCACCTGACCAACGAGGACCAGGAGGCGTTCTACCGCCACTACGGCCTCGAAGGCACCCAGGATGTCACCACCTACGAGACCGACGCACGCCACGCTGCACCGGCTGCAGGTGTCGCCACCGACCGCGCAGACGTTGACGTTGACCGCGACCGCGACTTGGACAACGACACCATCGTCCGCTCCGAGGAGCAGCTCAACGTTGGCAAGGAGCGCGTCGAGTCCGGCCAGGTCCGCCTGCGCAAGTACGTCGTCAACGAGACCGAGACCGTCGAGGTTCCGGTTCAGCGTGAAGAGGTCCGCGTTGTCCGCGAGCCCATCTCCGAGGCTGACCGTGCAAACGTTGACTCCCGCATCGGCGAGGCTGAGGCTTCCGTGACCCTCTCCGAGGAGCGCGTCACCGTGAACAAGGAGACCGTCCCGGTTGAGAAGGTTTCCCTGGACAAGGAGACCGTCCAGTCCACCGAGCGCGTCACCGAGGAGCTCCAGAAGGAACGCATCGAGACCGACGGTGTCGTCGTCGACGAGAACCGCCCGGACACCGACTTCGGCGCTAACCGCTAAATCGGCACTCCCCGCTTAACAGCCCCGGCCCTTCCGGCTGGGGCTTTTCGCGTGCCTGCGCAAAAGCCTGTGCGCTTCCGCGGGTACGATGGCCTCCGAACTAGCGCTAGCATCTCCTGCGGAAAGGACTGCCCATGACCACCTACCTCGAGAACCTCACGCGGGAGTCAGGAGTTTGGCAGGGCGTGGAGCCCGACGAGAAGTGGGCGCGCAAGATCGCGCGGCTCAAGCACGAGCGCAACGCAGTGATCCTGGCGCACAACTACCAGATCCCCGCCATCCAGGACATCGCCGACTTCACAGGGGATTCGCTCGCCCTGTCGCGCAAAGCCGCCGACACTGACGCCGACGTCATCGTGTTTTGCGGTGTGCACTTCATGGCCGAGAGCGCGAAGATCCTCTCCCCCACCAAGACCGTGCTCATCCCGGACAAGGAAGCCGGGTGCTCGTTGGCGGATTCCATCACCGCCGACCAGCTGCGCCAGTGGCGCAGTGAACACCCCGACGCCGTGGTGGTTTCCTACGTCAACACCACCGCCGAAGTCAAAGCGCTGACCGATATTTGCTGCACCTCCTCGAACGCCGTCGACGTTGTTGAGTCCATCGACCCGGACACCGAGGTGCTGTTCTGCCCGGACCAGTTCCTCGGCGCACACGTCAAGCGCGAGACGGGCCGCGACAACATCCGCATTTGGTCCGGCGAATGCCACGTCCACGCTGGCATTAGCGCCACCAAGCTCGCCGAACAGGCCGAGGCCAACCCCGACGCCGACCTGTACATCCACCCGGAGTGCGGTTGCGCCAATTCCGCGATCTACCTCGCCGGTGAGGGGATCATCGACCCGGAACGGGTGCACATGCTCTCCACCGGGGGCATGCTCGAGCTCGCCCACACCGCAAGCCCGGAGCGTACGGTGCTCGTCGCCACGGAGATCGGCATGCTCCACCAGCTACGCGGCGCCGCACCCGGCGTCAATTTCCAGTCGGTCAACGACCGCGCGTCGTGCCGTTACATGAAGATGATCACCCCGGCCGCCCTGCTGCGCTGCCTCGCCGAGGGCAAGGACGAGGTCGATGTTCCAACCCACATCGCCGACAAGGCACGCGCCTCGCTCGAAGCGATGATCTCCATCGGCGAGCCCGGCGGCGGGGAGTAAGCCCGTGGAGCCGCTTAAAGAGGCCTACCTGCGGTCCCTGATTGCCGCCTCGCTCGAAGAGGACCTCGCGTACGGGCCCGACGTAACCACGTTGGCAACCATCAGCGCCGATTCCACCTCCCGCGCCCGCTTCGTCTCGCGCGCCGCAGGCGTTGTCGCTGGGCTCGACGCGATCCGCTACGCCCTGGACACGCCCGATTGCGAGGTCACCTTGCACGTCAGCGACGGTGCGCGAGCTTGTCCCGGCGATGTCCTCGCCGAAGTCACCGCACCGACGGGCAGGTTGCTCACCGCCGAGCGCACCATCTTGAACATCCTCAGCCACGCCAGCGGCATCGCCACCGCTACTCGACGCTGGGTCGACGCCGTCGACGGCACCGGGGCGCGGATCCGCGACACGCGCAAAACCCTGCCCGGTCTGCGTGAGCTTCAGAAGTACGCTGTGCGCGCCGGCGGCGGCGTCAACCACCGCATGGGGCTCGGCGACGCCGCCATGATCAAGGACAACCACGTCGCAGCCGTCGCGCGCGGCGGTGGCGAGGGTGTCACCAAAGCGCTCCAAGCCGTGCGCGCCCATGCCCCCGGCATCCCCTGCGAGGTCGAGGTGGACACACTCGACCAGCTCGACGCGCTGCTGCGCCTGAACGAACCCCCGCAGCTGGTTTTGCTAGATAACTTCAGCGTCGCCGACACCGCAGAGGCCGTGCGCCGCCGCGACCACAGCGCCCCAGACTGCGAGCTCGAGTCCTCCGGCGGCCTGACGCTTGAACTCGCCCGCGCGTACGCGGAAACGGGTGTGACCTACCTTGCCGTGGGGGCGCTGACTCACTCCGTGACCGCGCTCGACATCGGCCTGGACTACGCGCAGGACTAGCCGTAGTACTCCGGCGGGTACTGCGGGCTGGCCGAGGTCGGCTCGAGCACCGCGGCCGCCGATTCCCGCGACATCCCGCACACCTGCAGCAGGTCCACGATCAGCGAGCGCGTCTGCGCGAGGATGACGTAGGCCGACAGCACACCATCTTTACCGACGACGTCCATCCCGGCGCGGCCGCCAAGGACACGCAGGTCGTTGACAATGCGCGGGATCGCCACCGACTGCAGTTTGCGCGAATCGACCTCGTAGACATCGGAAATCTCCAGGCACGCCTTGGCGAGGGCGTCGATAAGCTCAATTTGCTCGGGTGAAACCCGGTCGTTGTCGCCGCACAGGATGTGGGCGCGGCGGGCAAGCACGCGGGTGGTGCGGATCGCGGTGTCCACCGGCGGGATCACCATTTCGAGCGAGTGGACGTAGCGGCGCGAGCCCCACAAAAACGGAGATATGCGGGCGGATTCCGCGCCCGAGGCGACGGCCGAGGACATGGCGTCGATGTCTGTCTGCGAGCCGCGAATCAAATCAAGGGCCTCTTCGATTACTTCCGCGTTGCCGGAACGCAGGCCGTCGGCGACGTCGTCAAGCACCGAAGACATCAGCTCCATCACCTTGGAAATTTCCTGGCGCGCCTTCCCCACCGGGCCCTGCGGGATCAGCGCCAGGGTCACCAGCGCGACGGCCGCTCCGACGAAGGCGTCGATCGTGCGGTCGATGCCGGTGACCTCCGCGCCCGGTGGCATGATCGTGGCAATGAGCACCGAGCCGATCGCGACCTGATTGGTGACCAGCTGGGAGCGGGAGAAGAACGAGGCGATGAGCAGGGCGCACGCCACAATGACCGCGATCTGCCACCCTCCCGAGCCGAGGCGGTAGAAAAACAGGTCACCGACCGCAACACCGATGACGCAGCCCAGCGAGATGTCCAGCGCCTTGGAAATGCGCTCGCCGCCGGTCATGCCGACGATGATGATCACCGAGATCGGCGCGAAGAACGGCTGCGTGTGCCCGAAGACCTCGCTGGCAATCCAGAACGCAACGCCGGCGGCGATCGCTGTTTGCATGATCGGCAGCAGGCGCTTGCGCACCCGTGTCACGCGGGCGGAAAGGGACAGGTCAACCGAGAGCAAACGCGCCCGCGTACCCATCCTCTCCTTGGCCATGCCCCCACCTTAGCGTGCAAAAAGGCGCCCCGGAGCCGGGACGCCTTGAGACCTTGTTTCTCTACTTGGACAGGGTCTTGCCCACGGAGTGCAGGTCCTCGCACGCCTCGATGACGCGCTCGGACATGGACTGCTCCGCCTTCTTCATGTAGGAACGCGGGTCGTAAACCTTCTTGTTGCCCACCTCGCCGTCGACCTTGAGCACGCCATCGAAGTTGGAGAACATGTGGCCGGCAATCGGGCGGGTGAACGCGTACTGGGTGTCGGTGTCCACGTTCATCTTCACCACACCGTAGGACAGGGCCTCCTCGATCTTTTCCTTCTCGGAGCCGGAGCCGCCGTGGAAGACGAAATCGAAGGGCTTGGAGCCCTCCTCGAGGCCGAGCTTGGCAATCGCGGTCTTCTGGCCCATGTCCAGCACGTCCGGGCGCAGCTTGACGTTGCCCGGCTTGTACACGCCGTGGACGTTGCCAAAGGTCGCCGCGAGCAGGTAGCGGCCGTGCTCGCCCAGCGTCAACGCGTCGATGGTCTTCTCGAAATCCTCCGCCACGGTGTACAGGTTCGCGCCGGCCTTCGCTTCGACGCCGTCCTCCTCGCCGCCAACAACGCCGATCTCGACCTCGAGGATGATCTTCGCCGCGTGCGCCTTGGCCAGAAGTTCCTTGGCAATCTCTAGGTTCTCGTCGATCGGGATGGCGGAGCCGTCCCACATGTGGGACTGGAACAGCGGCAGCTCGCCGCGGTCGACGCGCTCCTGAGAGATCGCGATCAGCGGGCGGACGTACTCGTCGAGCACTTCCTTCTGGCAGTGGTCGGTGTGCAGGGCGATGTTGACGTCGTAGTGCTTGGCAATCTCGTGCGCGAAAGCGGCCAGCGCGGTCGCGCCCGCGACCTTGTTCTTCACGCCCAGGCCCGAGCCGAACTCAGCGCCGCCGGTAGAGAACTGGATGATGCCGTCGGACTCAGCCTCGGCAAAACCCTTGATGGCCGCGTTGATTGTCTCGGACGAGGTGCAGTTGATGGCGGGGAAGGCGAAGCCGTTCTCCTTCGCCCGGTCGAACATCTCGTTGTAGACCTCGGGGGTTGCGATGGGCATGGAATAAACCTCCAGGATGGTTGTTCGTGTGCACCCCCAGTATGCCCGTTTTGGGTCCGCGTCGCAGCCGCCGCTGCCCCCGCCGCAGCCCGTGCGGGGGTCGGCGCTACCCCTGTTCGGAGTCCTTCGGCTGCCCGCCCGCGATCCGCGCCGCTGCCTCCAGGAGCATCCAGCCGGACAGCTGCACGGAAAGGTCCCGCTCGTCGATGCGCACCAGCCCTACTGCCTCGCTTATCGACGCCGGCCCGAGCCCGTAGTTGTGCGGCAGCCGGGCGTCCTCGGTCCATTCGGACGCGAAGATAGGCAGGCCGTCGACCTCGAGCCGGTGGTTCCACAGCGACTCCGCCGACGCCATCACCATGCGCGCGGCGACTTTGCGTGTCGCGATGTTCTCGCGCGAATCCTCCGGCAGGCGCAGCGCAACATCGGCAAGGTAGCGCGCGAGGATCCCCTTGAACAATGCGCCGTCACCGTCGCGCGTTTCATGCGGCGGGCAGAGAATCACACCCTGCGGGGTGGCCAGGTGCAGGGCGATCGCCTTGACCAGTTCGCGAATGTGGGTGATGTAGAACACCGAGGCATCAGCGCGGTGGGAGTGGTCGAAGGAATCAATGGGGTCTGTGTTGCCCAGGCCGACGTCGTCACGCAGCGCAAGCGCGATCTCCAGCGAGGCGCCGAGCACCGTGCCCTGGTTGTAGGTGTAGATCTTGTCCACCACCTCGGGGCCGTGCATGCGCATGCGGATTCCGTCGTTGACCAAGCCGGAGTCGGCGCTGAGGTTGTCGTAGATCCAGTCCGTCATCGCGCGCGCCTTGTCCAGGCGGCCCGTGCGGGCGAACAGGATCGATGCCGGCCCGTTCGACGGCACGTTGTAGTAGGTCTCCCCGGCGCGCCACGGCAGGACCCCGGTGACAGGGTCGATGCCGGCGAGGATGTTGAACTCGAGGGCGTCAAGTGCCTTGGTCCGCTCAATGCTCTCAAGCGCTGTTGCGCGGTTCCAGGCGAGTGCGAGCCACGACTTGTCGTCGTAGTACTTGTTGCTGGCCAGGTCGCCGCGGCTGCGCAGGCGCATCGCGCGCAGGGTGTCGCCTATGCGCTTGCGGCGCGTTTTGGTGGGGCGTCGGCACGCGGCGTCGATCTGGCAGTCGAGATAGTGGGCCTGCCACCAGTAATGCCAGTGCACGAAACTGCGCTCCGGGGAGCGTGGCGGCCAGGCGACGACGGCGAGGTTGGTTCCGGGCAGGCGCCACAGGCGGGAGGCGTGGCGCTCGTTAATCGCTGATTCCGCCAGGTCAGCGCGATGAGACCACTTTTCGGCCATCAGAGCACCTCATTTCAGTTGGACACCCACAAAGATATACGACGAATCTACCAGGATTGCTCAAGGTCTCCGTGCTGCCGGATCCAGGCGTGCATGGCGATGCCCGCCGCCACGCCCGCGTTGATCGAGCGCGTCGAACCGAACTGGGCAATCGAGCACGTCATCTCCGCCGCGTGCGAGGCGGCAGCGGTGATCCCGGGGCCCTCCTGGCCGAACAACAGCACGCACTCGCGCGGCAGCAGCGCCGTTTCCAAGGGGACCGAGCCGGGCGTGTTGTCTATGGCAACGATCGCCAGATCCCGCTGCGCAGCCCACTGTGCCAGATCCGCCACGGTGTCGTGGTGGATGATGTGCTGGTAGCGGTCGGTGACCATCGCGCCGCGCCGGTTCCAGCGCCGCCGCCCGACGATGTGCACCGCTGCGGCGAGGAAGGCGTTGGCGGTGCGCACGACGGTGCCGATGTTCATGTCGTTCTCGAAATTCTCGATCGCCACGTGAAACGGGTGGCGGCGCTTATCCAGCTCGGCGCGGATCGCCTGGAGCGAGAGGTAGCGGTACGCGTCGACCACGTTGCGGCGATCGCCGTGTTCGAGAAACTCCGGGTCGTAGCGCGGATCCTCCGGCCACGGGCCCTGCCACGGCCCGACCCCGTGGCGGCCCTCGCCCCATTCGGTGGGGCCTTTAGCTGAGTCCAAGGTCCTCGAGCCCGAGCAGGTAGCGGTACTCTAGGCCTGCCTCGCGCAGCACTTCGGCGGCCCCGGTGGCGCGGTCGACGACGGTGGCCACGGCAACGACCTCCGCCCCCTCCGCGCGGCACGCCTCGACCGCGGTCAGCGGCGAGTTTCCGGTGGTGGTGGTGTCCTCGACGACCAGCACGCGCTTGCCGCTAATCGACGGCCCTTCCACGCGCCTTTGCATCCCATGCTTCTTCGCCTCCTTGCGCACCACGAAGGCGTCGATGTCACGGCCCGCGGCGTGCATGATGGCGGCGGCGACCGGGTCGGCGCCGAGGGTGAGTCCGCCGACGGAGTCGAAGGTGAGGTCGTCGGTGAGCTCGCGCAGAAGCTGCCCGATGAGAGCGGAGGCGCGGTGGTGCAGCGTCGCGCGGCGCAGATCCACGTAGTAGTCGGCCTCGCGCCCGGACGACAAGGTCACCTTGCCGTGCACGACGGCGAGCTCCTTGACCAGCTGAGCAAGCTCATTTTTGGCATCGTTCATGGAAATCAACCTTACTAGCTAGCCGAAGATGGACGGCGGGGTCTGGTCGCGGCGCACGCGCGTGAGGTCGGTTCCGGTCGCATCCTCGAGCTCTTCGGCAATCGGCGCGACCTCGTCGTTGCCTACCCCGCGCGGCTCCACCGTCCCGCGTACCGCGCCCGTCGTGCGCGTCGGCATCGGCCGCGGCTCTTCGGGGCGCGTCACCCGGGTTGAACCCGCTGCCTGCTGCGTATCGACGCCCCCACCAACGCTTCCGCTCTCCGCCGCCATCTCGCGGGTGGGGTGCGCGAACTCGATCGACGCCCAGCTGCGCGGCGGCAGGACGCGGGCGGCGTCGGCAAGCAAGGCGAGCGGGGCGAGCATGGCGTCCCAGTCCTGCGGGGTGGAGTTCTTCGCGGTCTGGGCGAGCACCCACTCGGATTCGCACCACGCGGCCATAACGGTGCCGGGGAACTGCTCGAGCGCGGTGTGCACACGGACATCGAGGAAGCGCTGCACCGGCGCCGCCTCGGTGGCGAGAACGCTGAAGTCTTCGACGCGATCGACTTCGATGAGGTCGGCGGAGGAATCGGCGACGAAGCCGTCGCGGCGGAAATCCACCACAATATCGCTGACCTCCCCCGTGCGCATCGCCATCACCGTTACCCCGCCAAGGTCCATGACGTGCGTGTCGTGGCCGAACACGGTGCCGGAGGCGATGTCCTTCGGCACCGCCCCGGAAGCGGCGGCCCCGCGGGTCCACTCACCGCCGAGCAGCTCATCGCTGCGGGAAAACTCCAGCCCCTTCGCCTGCGCCCACGCGCGACGCTCCCGCCGCGCCGCGCCCGGCAGTTGCAGCCCCGAGCTGCGGTGCGAGGTGGCGAGCTTCACCGGCTCCGGAGCCGGCTCGGGGGCCCGTTCGAGGTCGGGCTCCGGCACCGCCTCAGGCTCCGACGCTACTGCCGGCGCGGCGTTATCCGCCGGCGCGGGCGTGTGCTCCGGCTCGTGCGGGCGCTGCCGCGAGTCCGCGTACCACAAGGCGCCGGCGGCGAAAAGCGCAAGCACCGCGAGAAAGATCAATACGTAGGCCATCGCATGATGATGTTACTGCGTGGCGGCCGTGATTAGAGGTTGCGGGCCACCGGGTTTTTCGGATCCCCGCTCCACTGCGACCACCCCGCCACGTAGTGAGAGGCCACAGGCAACCCGGCGTGCGCCATCGCCGCGATCAGCAACGAGGAGTGATTGCCTGAGCCCGAGTACACCACAACGTCTGCCGGCGCGGTATTGTGCGTCACCCCAAGCTGCGCGAAGCGGTCCCTGATCGCGTCGATGCCAACGAGCAGACGCGTCTTTGCGTCCAGCAGGTCGCCCACGGGGAGATTCAGCGCCCCCGGGATGTGGCCCGCCTTCAGGTCGAGGAGCTCGCGGCGGCCTTCGTACCGCGCGGCGTCGCGGGCGTCGATAAGCAATCCTGCGAAATCGCGGACCTGGTCGATCTCCACCATCGGCATGCTGTGCGGCTGCGCGGTGAAGGCAGCCCGCACGGTGACGTTGCCGGGGCCCGCAACAGTGTCGAAATCGGCGGCATCCCACGCCCGGAAACCGCCGTCGATGATGAAGACGTCCTCGACACCGAGCCAGCGCAGCGTCCACCACGCGCGCGCAGCGAAAACGCCCGCGCCCGTGTCATAGACGTACACCGGTCGACCCTGCTCAATGCCCCACTCGGCGAGGAAAATCTCCAACGCACCTAAAGTCGGGTGCGGGTTGCGGCCGGCCTCGCGGCCCGGCATCCCCGCCAAAGCCACGGCGGGGTCACAAAACATTGCGGTGGGAATGTGCTCGGATTGAAACTTGGACCACGCTTTGCCCTCAACCGGGTCCCACAAGACGGCTAGGATAGTTTGCTTCTGACCGGACCGGATACGCTCGTTGAGCTCGCTGGCGGAGACAAATACCGTCATGGGCCCCAAGCATAGGCAACCAGCGCCGATCCCGCCGGGTAAGTTACGCCGTGTAACCAGGCGCCTGCTCGATTACGCCCTCGGCCTCAAGGCCGTCAAGCCACTCCATAATCCCCTCACGCGGGCAGTCCGGGCCGATGCTGGCGGCAAGCATCCCCCCAGGGCCGAGCTCCACGCGACACCCCAAGGCCAACAGCGTCTCCGCGATGTCGTCATTAGAGTACTCGTTCGTGGGCATGATCCGCACAGTCGAGGAGCCACCCCGAACAATCACGCGGTCCACGTGATAGCACCGATTGACCAATACGCATTCCACAATGTCACCGAGCGCCAGCGTCGTATCCACAAAAGGGACACTGGCCACGACAAAGGTATTCGGCCCCAGCTGGTGTGCAGCCAGCTGCTCGTTTTCCACTCCCGGAACGGCCACTCGGGTGATGATCATCGTCGTCGGCTGCATGATTGGGAGTGTAGCCCGTGTTGGGCTCGCGGGGCGAGCCACCTCGCGCGTTAGCGAGTGAAGAACTGGATCAGCGCCGACGCGCCAATGGTGCCCACAATGCCCACAGCACCGAGTATCGCAGAACCGAGCAATACCCGCGGAGACCTCGGCTTCATCGCAGACTCGCCGTGGCCGAAGCGAATGCCCTTTTCCAGAAGATCCATCCGCAGCTTGTGCGACTGCACGGCCGCCCTGTGGTCCTTGCGCGGCGATCGCTCCGGGAGAAAGTCTTGGTTGTCCGGCAAAGGTGTGGACGGGGTTGCTTTCTGTGTCACTTCTCGCTTCCTAACGCAGGTCGACGTGCAGCTGGCCGGGCCCGATCGGAATGTTCACCGAGTCGGGAAACTCCAGCCGCGGAGGCTGGGGTCCAGCCGGCGGCGGTGGCGGCGGTGGCGGAGGCGGTTGCACCACCGTGACACGCTCGGGCGGGCGATCTACAGGAGCCGGCGGCTGCGTGACTGTCACAGGTTGCGGCACCACTGGCGGTGCGGGCACTTCTGGCACGGTCGGCGCCTCCGCGGGATTCTCCTCCGGAGGCGGCGGAAAGTACCCCTCAGGAAGGTCCGGGAGCTCCCCCAACGGCGGTACTTGCTGAGCAAGCTCCTCTTGTTTCGCGGCACCTGGGGCACCGCACGCGCTCAGCCCCAGAGCGAGCGCTACAGCGCACCCCACCCCGACTACCCTATTCATCGCGAGAACTCCCTTGCTGCTGCATGGACTTCTTTGACCTTCTCCGAGTCTTCAACAATAGAAGTAACGCCCCGGTCCCAACCCTCCGGTGTGGTGACATCGCCGCCCATACACACCATCGTGGCGGCGGACAAGGCTGAGTCATCAATGTCGTCCGGGTTCGGGGGTTTCCCAGGCTCTGTGCTCATCCTGTACTGCTCCCACCTCGAAGGCATGATCTGCATCGGGCCGATGGGGATGTCTTCGTCTGTGCTTCCATCCGTTTCCCCGCCGTCGGTATCCGCGGACCGTCACCGAGTCCTACGGGTTTAGGACCTGACCCCTTGTTGGTGGACATAGGCTAGCCCCGGTTGACAGCCGGAGGAGGGTAGTCTCAGTTCATGCCTCGTAAGTCCTATACTGAGGAGTTCAAGCGCGACGCGGTCGCGATGTATGAAGACACAGACGGTGTGTCTCTTAATTCGGTTGCTCATGATCTCGGTGTTAACCGTGGCAGTCTCGCTGCCTGGGTCAAGCGCTATGGCACGGGCAAAAAAGCCCGCGCGATTGATGCTGCAGTTCGAGCCCGGACATCATCGGATTTAGAGCGGATCCGACAACTCGAGAAGCAGAACAGGCTTCTTCAAGAAGAGCGAGACATCCTTCGCAAGGCGGCGCAGTATTTTGCGAAAGAGATGGGCTTGTGATCCGCTTCAAGTTCATCCGGGACCATCGCACCGAGTATTCGGTCAAGCGGATGTGCCACGTGCTGAAGGTGCGGCGATCTTCCTATTACAAGTGGAAAAACACACAGGCCGCGCGCCGCCAGAAGGTTCTTGACGATGCTGTTGTCGGTGCTCGTATCCGCACTTCAGTTCCGTGAGGAACACGGACTCTACGGAGCTAAGCGCATCGCCGCGGCGTTGAACGATCCTGATTCGGGGGCGCATGCGGTGGTCAATCACAAACGTGTCGCACGCATCATGAAGACTATGGGCATCCAGGGGTTCACGAAGAAACGCCGCGTGCGCACCACCGTGGCAGATGCTGGCCGTGGTGTCTTTCCAGATCTTGTTTGCAGGCAGTTTCATGCCCCGGCGCCGAATCGCGTGCTCGTCGGCGACATTACCTACCTGCCGGTATCCGGTGGCGGCAATATGTATCTTGCCACCGTGATCGATTGTTATTCCCGCAGGCTGGTGGGATTTTCTATTGCTGACCACATGCGCGTCGATCTGGTTATCGATGCGCTGGACTCAGCACAGCGCGCCCGAGGCAGTCTGAAAGGAGCGATTTTTCATTCAGATCACGGCAGTGTCTATACCTCGAAGGCATTTAGCTCACGATGCACGATGCTAGGGGTGACCCAATCGATGGCAGCGGTGGGAACCAGCGCAGACAACGCGCTAGCGGAGTCGTTCAACGCGACATTGAAACGCGAGGTGCTGCAAAACCGGAAATGCTTCGACTCACTGCTGCACGCCAGACGGGACGTCTTCGCGTGGTGTGTGCGCTACAACCAGAAGCGCAGACACTCATGGTGCGATTATCTGTCGCCCCTCGAGTTCGAAAACCGCACCTGCGGTAAACTCACCTTGACCGCATAAGTTCAATTCCCTGTGTCCACTTTCCAGGGGTCGGGCCCCGTTCTCGCCACGTAACTACTAGATGAGGGCACCCCTACCGGTAATCACTAATACAGGGTGCCTATCGTGATGATTACTTTGACTGCTGCTCGTCCTTGGCGGCGACAATCATGTGCGCTAGCACCTCCAGGAACTTATTGAGGTTGCCTGGATCTGCCGTGATGGTTTCGAAGACTTCCTGAGACTCCCGGGCCGCCTGCACGAGTGCGCCGAACCCTTTGTTTTTAAAAGCGTCAGTGCCAGCAACCTGTGAGGGGTTATTTTTCCTGACTAATGCCTGCACAGGGGCTGCTAACTGTCTCCGGCGTAACTGAGCACTCCAGCTGGGATTCGTCTGTTCCACTCACCAATCTCGAACGCCTGCGAATCCAGTTGACATGGCCGGCTTCGTACCATGAGCACCAGCGACTGATCGGTGTTTGGTGGTGTCCGGCCCGTACCGGTCGTCACTGCCTTCGCCGACGTGGCAAGGAAGTCCACGGTTCTCATTAGACCGGGACCACTACTCTCCGACGCGCAGCGACACCGTCCAGCGGGTCGCCCCGCAGCATCGTTTCGCCACGAGGCGCATGTCGGACGCTCCAGCCATCGTCTGCAGCACGCGTGCGATGTGGCTCATACGACCACCCCCTTCTTGCGGAATACCTGCCAGGGGTATACTGTTGACTTGTACAGGTACCCGGTAGGGGTACTACAGAGACACAAGGAGGATACATAATGGCTTCGAACAATTACCAGGTGACGGGCATGACCTGCGGGCACTGCGAGATGTCGGTCCGCGAGGAAGTCGGTGAGATCCCCGGCGTCCAGGACATCCAGGTCAGCGCGCAGACCGGCAAGCTTAACGTCACCGCCGAGGGCGAGATTGACGATGCCAAGGTCCTCGCGGCGGTCGAGGAGGCCGGCTACTCGGCGGTGCGTGTCTGATGAAGGCCGGAGGACGGCTTGCGCTCTACGGGGCCGGGCTGGTGGTGGCGTTCGGCGGGGCCTTCGGCCTTGCCGGCGCCGTCATTCCTGACAGCTTCGTAGCAGCATGGGCAGAAGGAAGTGACGTGAACACACACGGTGAAGGACACGGCGGCGCTGCGCAAGAAACTGCGGAGCCCACTCTGAACGGGGTCTCCGCAAGCGCGGACGGCTTCGTACTTTCCCCAGTCCAGGCTCCCACGGCTGCAGGCGAGGATGGAGACCTGAGTTTCCAGATCCTCGACGAGTCCGGCGAAGCGGTGACCGAGTACACTACCGCGCACGAGAAGGACCTGCATCTGATCGCCGTTCGCACCGATGGTACTGGTTTCCAGCACGTGCACCCCGAGCTTGACACGAGCACAGGCACTTGGTCGGTGCCGTGGACCTGGGACGAGGCGGGCACCTACCGCGTGTACGCCGACTTCACACCCGAGGGCGAGGGAGCCGAAGGGATCACCCTGACTCGCGCCGTCGAGGTGGCGGGCGACTTCGCCCCTGTTGAGACCGAGTCACAGACCACCGACGAGGTCGACGGATACACCGTCTCCCTGAATGGCGACCTTACCGCCGGCACCTCAAGCGAGCTCACCATCTCGGTCGAGCGCGACGGTCAGCCGGTGACCACGCTGGAGCCCTACCTGGGCGCGTTTGGCCACCTGGTGGCGCTGCGCGAAGGCGACCTCGCCTACTTGCACGTCCACGCCGAGGGCGACGAGCCCCAGGCCAGGGACACGGCCGGACCCGAGATCGGATTCGCAGCGGAGGCCCCGACCGCCGACCGTTACCTGCTCTACCTGGACTTCCAGGTCGATGGGCAGGTGCACACCGCCGAGTTCGTGATCGACGCCGAGCATGGTGACGGCTCGCAGACAGACGATTCGCATACCGGCGGCCACTGACCCGCAGGGCCTGGCGTCGCACGAGAGATGAAGAGAGAAGGAAGAGGATGAGTACATTAGCGCCCCCCATCGGTGGGCCGGACATCGAGCTGGAGATCGGCGGGATGACCTGCGCCTCCTGTGCGAACCGGATCGAGAAGAAGCTGAACAAGCTCGAGGGCGTCGCGGCCACGGTCAACTACGCCACCGAGAAGGCCAAGGTCACCGTGCCTGCCGGCTACGATCCGGGCCTGCTGGTCGCCGAGGTCGAGAAGACCGGCTACACGGCTGCGCTGCCCAAGCCCAAGGGCACCACGGCGAACACGTCGGAGACCGAGGCCGGGGAGGAGGAAGACACTGAGCTCACCTCGCTGCGCCATCGGCTAGTCGGCGCCATTGTGCTCACGGTTCCCGTGATCGCCATGGCCATGATCCCCGCACTGCAGTTCGTATATTGGCAGTGGGCCTCACTCGCGCTTGCCGCCCCGGTGATCATCTGGGCAGCCTGGCCGTTCCATAAGGCCGCATGGACGAACCTCAAGCACGGTACCGCGACGATGGACACACTCATCTCGATGGGCACCTCGGTCGCACTGCTGTGGTCCGTCTACGCACTATTCTTCGGAACCGCTGGCACACCCGGGATGACGCACCCGTTCGAGTTCACGATCGCTCCCTCGGATGGCGCGGCGAACATCTATCTCGAAGTTGGCGCGGGCGTGACGATGTTCATCCTCGCCGGCCGCTACTTCGAGAAGCGCTCCAAACGCCAGGCCGGGGCCGCGCTGCGCGCCCTCCTGGAGCTCGGCGCGAAGGAAGTCGCCGTGCTCCGCGACGGCGTTGAGGTGAAGATCCCCACCTCTGACCTCCAGGTCGGCGACGAGTTCATCGTTCGTCCGGGTGAGAAGATCGCCACCGACGGCATCGTGGTCTCCGGCTCCTCCGCGGTGGACGCCTCCATGCTCACCGGCGAGTCCGTACCGGTCGAGGTCCGCGAGGGCGACTCGGTCACCGGTGCCACCGTCAACGCGGGCGGCCGCCTTGTCGTGCGGGCGACCCGTGTCGGTTCGGACACGCAGCTTGCGCAGATGGCGAAGCTCGTCGAGGATGCGCAGACTGGCAAGGCCGAGGTGCAGCGTCTGGCTGACACGATCTCCGGCGTGTTCGTGCCGATCGTCATCGTCGTCGCGTTCATCACCCTCGGCGCCTGGCTGGGAGCCGGATTCCCCGTCGCCGCCGCGTTCACCGCAGCGGTCGCCGTGCTCGTTATCGCCTGCCCCTGCGCGCTGGGACTCGCGACTCCGACCGCGCTGCTGGTCGGCACCGGCCGCGGGGCGCAGATGGGCATCCTCATCAAGGGCCCAGAGGTGCTGGAGTCCACCCGCAAGGTCGATACCGTCGTGCTCGACAAGACCGGTACCGTCACCAGCGGCAAGATGACCCTGACAGATGTGATCACCGAATCCGGTGTGGACCGTGCCGAGCTGCTGCGCTTCGCGGGTGCGTTGGAGGACTCCTCGGAGCACCCGATCGCGCAGGCGATCGCCAAGGGCGCCACCCAGGAAGTCGGCCAGTTGCCCACGCCCGAGGACTTCGCCAATGTTGAAGGCAAGGGCGTGCAGGGCATCGTCGAGGGCACCCCGGTCGTCGTCGGACGCGAGTCGCTGCTGGCCGACTGGTCACAGAAGCTCTCTCCGGAGGTCGCACGGGCGAAGGCTCAAGCTGAGGGTGAAGGCAAGACGGTCGTCGCGATCGGCTGGGACGGTGCTGCGCGCGGCATCCTCGTCGTCGCCGACACCGTCAAGCCCACGAGCGCGGAGGCGATCCGCGGGCTCAAGGAGATCGGCCTGACCCCGGTGCTGCTCACCGGTGACAATGAGGCCGTGGCCCGCCAGATCGCCGCCGAGGTCGGCATCGAGGAGGTCATCGCCGAGGTGCTGCCCAAGGACAAGGTCGACGTCGTCACCCGTCTCCAGGGCGAGGGCAAGATCGTCGCGATGGTCGGCGACGGCGTCAACGACGCCCCCGCGCTCGCGCAGGCCGATCTGGGCCTGGCGATGGGCACCGGCACGGACGTCGCGATCGAGGCCTCCGACATCACCCTGGTCCGCGGCGACCTGCGGGCCGCGGTCGACGCGATCCGTCTGTCTCGGAAGACACTTTCGACGATCAAGACCAACCTGTTCTGGGCATTCGCCTATAACACCGCCGCGATCCCAGTCGCAGCGCTGGGCATGCTCAACCCCATGCTCGCAGGCGCGGCGATGGCGTTCTCCAGCGTCTTCGTCGTCGGCAACAGCCTCCGCCTGCGCGGGTTCAAGAGCGTCGCCACGAAGTGACGAACGAGAACCCACCCATCCATACCAATCCGATACAGAACCCACCCATCCATACGAATCCGATACAGAAGGAACACCAGAAAATGAGCAACTGCTGTAGCACGAACGAGACTAACCCCGCCGCCGAGAACGGTGGACGCGAAAACCTGCTCGGCGGGGGCGCCGATGACATGACCACCTGCCCGGTCATGGTCGGCACCCCGGTCAGCAAGAAGACCGCCGAGGCCGCCGGCCTCTACCGCGACTTCAAGGGCGAGCGCTACTACTTCTGCTGCGCCGGCTGCGGCCCCGCATTTGATTCGGACCCCGCCAAATACGCCGCCAACATGGCGTAATCCACCAGCGTGCCGGGGTGCCGCGGCACCGCTGCGGCACCCCGGCACCTGATCGGAGCGAACCGACATGACCACCCCGACCTCAATGACCGAACCTCACATCGACACCTGCCCGGCGGGAGGCGACGGCGATCCGTCCGTCCACGGATACATCAGCGACAAGGCGACGTACCGCAATCGCCTGCGGCGCCTCGAAGGCCAAATCCGCGGCATCGATCGGATGATCGATGAGGACCGCTACTGCATCGACATCTTCACCCAGATCTCCGCAGCCACCAGGGCACTCGAAAACGTCGCCCTCGGACTGCTCGACGATCACCTCAAGCATTGCGTCCTCGACGCCGCCCTCGCCGGTGGACCAGTCAGCGAGCAGAGGCTCGGCGAGGCATCCGAGGCCATCGCCCGTCTCGTTCGCTCCTGACGCCCGCACACCAAATCGATCACGACCTGCAGCCCAGGAGTTTCCCTATGACCACACAACACGTCCTCATCCTCGGTTCAGGAGCAGCCGGAGCCGCAGCCGCCCGCACTCTCGCCACACGTGACGACGTCCGGGTGACGATGGTGACCCGCACCGGGGAGACGCCTTACACGCGAATGCTCATCAAAGGAATCGCGTTCGGCCCGACCCCGCCGGAGATGATCAAGCTCCCGCTACCTCAGATTGAGGTCATCGCCGACACCGTGCTCGATGTCGATACTACGGCGAAGCGGGTCCAACTGACCTCCGGCGCGCAGGTCTCCTACGACGCGCTCATTGTCGCGACAGGGAGCGTGCCCCGCTCTCTGCCCGCGGGTGTACTCGAAGGCGACGACGTCGGACAAGGCCGGGTCACTGCTCTGCACTCCTTGGAAGATGCCATGGGTATCCGCGATCTGCTGACCAGCCTGGCACGGCCGGCGCGAGTGACGATCTATGGCGGCGGAATCATCGCAGCCGAGACCGCTTCGTCGCTGCAAGCCGACGGACACATGGTCATGCTGGTCTCTCGCAGTTCTGTTCCCGGCATCGGAGCGTTTGGGGCGCCGGTGGCTGAGCGCCTCGCCGCTGACCATGCCGCCAAGGTGCAGACTCGATTCGGTCGCACTCTCCAGCATGTCGACGAAACAGAATCCGGTGTTGCCATCACCCTCGACGACGATCAACGCATCGTGGCCGACTTACTCCTCGTTGCGCTCGGCACGACGCCCGCAGCCCCGTCGCCGTGGACGAACGGCATCGACGTCGATGATCGCCTCCGTGCCGCAGCAGACCACGTCTACGCCGCCGGAGGTGTAGCTACGCATCACGACGAAGCACTGGGCGTCTGGCGCATCGACCATTGGGAAGACGCCGCCGCGCAGGGCACGCACGCCGCACAGGCCGCACTGCACGACCTCGACATCAGCGACGATCCGGGCACCTACCTGCCGCGCAGCCCCTACATGGCGCTGGTCTACGGTCAGATGATCTCCGGAGTCGGGTACACCGCTGGTGCAGACGCCCAGGTGGAAGCCGGCGAGGAGTTCATCGTGCGCCACGAGACCGACGGCACCGTCGTCGGCGTCACCGGCATCGACGCGGTCGGCACCGTCTACCAGTGGGGTCAGCAGCTCCACGGCCTGCAGGCATAGACGATGGCGGGCGACTATACGAGGCAGATCCCGCGGCGGGGTTTCGCGCTCGCGATGGCAGCGACCATTCTCATGATGGCGGCTGCCAGCGCGCCGTCGTTGTTCTACCCCCAGATCGCAGAACAGCTCGGACTCGTCCCCGTCGCCACCACACTCGTATTCGCGGTCTACACCTTCACCCTCCTGGCCGCGCTGCTCTACCTCGGACCGCTCTCCGATCACATCGGCCGACGTCCGGTCGTAACCGCCGGTTCCCTGGCGCTGGCACTCAGCCTGGCCATGTTCTGGTTCGCCGACAGCCTCGCGACACTCCTGGTCGCCCGCGCTCTGCAAGGACTCGCAGCGGGTCTGCTCATCCCGGCCCTGTCGGCGATGATGATCGACTTCGAGCCGCCGTCGCATCCGAACATCGCAGCCCTGTGGAACACGATCGGGCCGATGATCGGTCTCGGGACCGGGGCACTCGGTGCTGCGCTGCTCCTCGATCTCACCCCCGAACCGACAGCTGCGGTCTTCGGCCCGCTCGTGCTCGCCTTCCTCACCGTGGCAGCGACGGTGTGGAGCACACCGGAACTGGTCCCCAAGACCCGGATACGACGTGGCGACCTCCGCCCGCGGTTTATGGTGCCACTGCACCTGCGCCGCATGTTCACCGCCGGTGTGCCCGCGATTATCGCCGGGTGGGCGACCAACGGACTCTTCCTCGCGCTCGGAGCCGGCCTCGTCGGCAGTGAGCTCGGGGGCTCCACGCACACCCACGCGGGCATCGTCATCTTCGCACTGGCGATCTCCGGAATCACCGCCTCGTCCGTCCTGCAGCGGCGTTCCGCCCGCACCATCAGCCTGTATGCGACCAGCGCCCTGGCATTCGGCACCGCAGCGAGCATCGTCGCCCTCGCACTCGGTTCCTACCCGGCCTACGTCGTGTCGGTCGCGATCGTCGGTTCCGGGTTCGGCACAGCGTTCCTCGGGGTGCTGCGCACACTCATGCCCCACACGGCATCGTCGGAACGCGCCGCCGTGATGGCTGTGATCTACACGGTCGCCTACCTGGCATTCGGCGTGCCCACCATCGTCGCCGGGTTGCTCGTGCCGGTACTCACCCTGTCAGGAACGATGACAGTCCTCGGTGCGATCATCATCGCCCTCAGCCTTGCAGCCACCGTCCTACGCCTGCGCATTCCTTAGCCGGCCGCAGATCCGGCAGAGACTGACGACTTCTCCGAACTCCCCACCGACTCTCGCCGCCGAACCGCACCCGACCAAGAAGAGCAGCCATGACCTATGCGATCGCGCTTCCCTGCGCGGACGTCAAGGACCGCGCCTGCATCGACGAATGTCCTGTCGACTGCATCTACGAGGGCGAACGCTCGCTCTACATCCATCCCGACGAATGCGTTGACTGCGGAGCCTGCGAACCGGTTTGTCCCGTCGAGGCCATCTACTACGAAGACGACCTGCCCGACGAATGGTCTGACTACTACAAGGCCAACGTCGAGTTCTTCGACGAATTTGGTTCTCCCGGTGGAGCCGCGAAGATCGGACCGGCGGGCTTCGACCATCCCCTCATCGCCGCATTGCCCATCCAACATGAGCAGTCCCTCTGAGAAGGACAATTCGATCGATTCACGCCGGTACAACGCGCAATCCTTGACTAGTACCCCTGGGGGGTATAGGGTAGGTGTCATGATGAAAGGAGCTGACATGCAGAGGAGACTGCGAGCAGGGCTGGCAGCAGGAGTGCTCGGAGTGACACTCGTGCTCGCCGGTTGCAGCAGCGGAGCAGACGAAGACCAGCAGACCGACCCTTCGGCTACTGAGGAGCAGGGCCACGGCGGCGACAATGCAGAAAGCGGAGATGAGGAAATGGATCACTCGATGGAGCACCCGATGGACGGCGGACCGGCACCCGAGGGTATCGCCGAAGCCAGTGACCCCACATACCCGGTCGGCACAGAGGTACAGCTCACGGCCGACCACATGGAAGGCATGGACGGTGCGACAGCGACGATCTCCGGCGCATTCGACACGTACACGTACTCCGTGAACTACACTAACGCAGGTGGCGGCGACCCCGTCACGGACCACAAGTGGGTCGTGCAGGAAGAAATCGAGGATGCCGGCGACGAGCGCCTGACCGATGGCACAGCGGTGACGCTGCTCGCCAAGCACATGGAGGGCATGGAGGGCGCGAGGGCCACCATCGCTTCGTCCACCGATGAGACGGTCTACATGGTCGACTACGAGACGGACGGCATGAAGATGACGAACCACAAGTGGGTCGTCGAGAGCGAGATCCAACCAGCGCCCTGAGCCGACGTTCGCTTGCCCGGCGACCGGGTGAGCGGCATGGCTCGATGACGAAGGAGAAGAACGATGACGGACCCGAACTCACACCAGCACCACGGTCACGGAACCGATGCACCCGCTCACGGCGAGCATCACCACGGGTCTGTGTCCGCACACGCCTCGGCGGAGGCGCACGGCACGCACGAGGGCCAGCACACTGGACACCAGGGCCACGCCATGAACCACGGGCAGCACTCAGACCACACGGGCCTCGATGAGAACGGTGTCCACGGAGATCACAGCGGCCATGGCGGCCACGGAGATCACAGCGGCCATGGCGGCCACGGGGACCACGTTGGCCAGTTCCGCCGGCTGTTTTGGATCAACCTCGTCATCGCCATCCCCGCGGTCACCCTCTCGCCGATGTTCTCCATGCTGCTGGGCTACGAGGTCCCCGGCTGGGCGGGCTGGGTCGCCGCGGTACTGGGCACCGTCATGTACGTCTGGGGCGGCAGGCCCTTCCTCACCGGCGCCGTCAGCGAGTTGAAGTCCCGCAAGCCCGGGATGATGCTGCTCATCGCTCTGGCGATCACGGTGGCCTTCTTCGCCTCCTGGGCCGCGACCCTCGGGCTTGTCCATCACGAGCTGGAGTTCTGGTGGGAGCTGGCGCTGCTGATCGTGATCATGCTGCTGGGCCACTGGATCGAGATGCGCTCCCTGGCCCAGACCACCTCGGCGCTCGACTCGTTGGCTGCACTGCTGCCCGACGAGGCCGAGCGCGTCGAGGGCGAGAACGTCGTTAAGGTGGCCCCAGCCGACCTCGTTGTGGGTGACGTCGTGATCGTGCGCCCCGGCGGCAGCGTTCCGGCCGACGGCACCATCGTCGACGGCCGCGCCGACATGGACGAGTCCATGATCACCGGCGAGTCCCGCCCGGTCTCTCGGGGCGAGGGCGAGACAGCTACCGCCGGCACCGTCGCCACCGACTCCGGCCTGCGGGTGAAAATCACCGCCACCGGCGACGACACCGCCCTGGCCGGGATCAACCGGCTCGTCACCGAGGCCCAGAACTCCTCCTCCCGCGCCCAGCGGATCGCCGACAAGGCCGCGGCCTGGCTGTTCTGGTTCGCTCTCGGCGCGGCGCTGGTCACCGCTGTCGTCTGGACGCTCATCGGCATGCCCGACGAGGCCGTGGTCCGTACCATCACCGTACTCGTCATCGCCTGCCCCCACGCCCTCGGCCTGGCGATCCCGCTCGTGGTCTCCATCGCCACCGAGCGCGCCGCCCGCGGCGGCGTGCTGGTCAAGGACCGCCTCGCCCTGGAGTCGATGCGGCAGGTCGACGCAGTGCTCTTCGACAAGACCGGCACACTGACCAAGGGCGAGCCCACCGTCACCGGCGTCGAACCGACCGGCGACCTCGACGCCGACCAGGTCCTCGCCCTCGCGGCCTCGGCCGAGGCCGACAGCGAGCACCCGCTCGCCAAGGCCATCGTCGCCGCCGCCAAGGACAAGGGCCTCGCCCTTCAGCAGGCCAGCGGCTTCTCATCCTCGCCCGCCGTCGGAGTCACCGCGACTGTCGCCGGCCAGGAGGTCCGCGTCGGCGGCCCCCGGCTGCTTGAGGAGACCGGCCAGCACGAGGTCGGCACAGCCGAGGAATGGCGTTCTGAGGGCGCGATCATCCTGCACGTCCTCCGCGACGGCCAGGTGGTCGGCGGCCTCAAGCTCGCCGACGAGATCCGCCCCGAATCCCGCAACGCCGTCGACGCCCTCCACGCCCTGAGCGTCGAGGTCGTCATGATCACCGGCGACGCCGAGGCCGTGGCGAACGAGGTCGGACGGGAGCTCGGCATCGACCGCGTCTTCGCCGGCGTCCGCCCCGAGGACAAGTCCGCCAAGGTCGCCCAACTGCAGCACGAGGGCAAGAAGGTCGCCATGGTCGGCGACGGCGTCAACGACGCCCCGGCACTGGCCCAGGCCGACGTCGGCATCGCGATCGGCGCCGGCACCGATGTCGCCATCGCCTCGGCCGGGGTGATCCTGGCCAGCTCCGACCCCCGGTCGGTGCTCTCCATCATCCAGCTCTCACGACGCGCATACGGTAAGATGAAGCAGAACCTGTGGTGGGCCGCCGGATACAACCTCATCTCCGTGCCGCTTGCGGCCGGCATCCTGGCACCGGTGGGATTCGTCCTGCCAATGTCGATCGGCGCGATCCTGATGTCGGCCTCCACCGTGGTCGTCGCGCTCAACGCCCAACTCCTGCGGCGCATCGACCTCACACCCGAAGCCAGCACGCGTTCCGTCCTGGAACGCCAGAAGTAAGGACATGCCCATGTCTGTCGACACCGATTCTCATCAGCACGGATACATCAACGACAAGGAGCGCTACCTCGGCCGTATGAAGCGCATTGAGGGTCAAGCCCGAGGGATCGCGAAGATGATCGATGAAGAGAAATACTGCATCGACATCCTCACCCAGGTATCCGCCCTGACCCGCGCCCTCCAGGGGGTCGCGACCGGTCTACTCGACGATCATCTCAAGCACTGTGTGCTCGACGCAGCGAAGCTCAGCGACGAGGCGGCCGTCGAGAAGATACAGGAAGCCACCGACGCCATCAACCGACTCGTCCGCTCCTAATCCCGGACCCCGAGGCCGCGTTCCAGGACACGGCGGGAAGCCCTCACGACGCCCTCCACGCCTGATCCTCACCGACACGCCGTCCGCCCGCGATGCGCCCACTTTCGCTCAACGGGCCAGGCGAGCCGGCGCCCACGGCGTGCGCTTGCAGGCCGCGGCCGGGCTGCTGCGCATGAGTGCGGTGTACCAACGCCCCGTGGTCCGCTCGACCGCACCCCTACGATCCTCGTCCTTCGCACGCTCCATTCCGACCCCGAGCTGCAGTGCGACGTCACCGTCGAAACCCTGACCGCGACCGTCGACCCCCTGTCCCTCGAACTGCCGGAGACCTCGCTGGCACCCGCTTGGACCAGCGTCGAACCCCCACAACACGGGTGGAGATACATTGCGGACGTGTCCAGTCTGACGCTGATGCGTAGCGTCCGTGCCGGCATCGAGGCCGTGGCCCAAGCACTTCCCGACAAACCCGGCGACGATGTCGCCCGCAAGATCCGGGGCATGGTCTGGGGCACCCCGGACACAGCCCTCGCGTCGCTGCCACAAGGCGTCGCGTTCGCCGCCTACGTCTTCGGGTTCCTCAGCTCCGAAGGAGAGGCCGCGATCTCCACCGCCGGCCGCTGGACGCGGTTGACCCTTCCGACTGGACACGTACTCCTGCGCGGACCCGTCGTCTCTGGCCTCACCTCAATCCGCCGCACCCGGCCACGCGTCTCCGAGTCCTTCAAACCAATCGGATAATACTTGATACCCCATAGGGGTAAAGGGTAGGATTGGTGACTATGAGAGAGGCTGAACACGCGCACGCCACGTATGACACACCGCACCTGGATGCGGCCGGGATCGTGAGTCGGCAGCAACGCGAGTCCGGCGACTTCTACCTATTGACCGGTGTACATGCCGGGCATCAGCAGCAGGAACGCATCCCTGCGGGTTCAACCTCGAACTCGCGACCAAACTGACTAAGGAGGCATTATGCCCCGTTTTTCCCGATTGACCCCTGAGACCGCAGTGGGGAGCTCACGAGACTTGCTCGGCGATCTCGTCGAGCGGCACGGCGAGGTCGGAGACATGGTCTCGACGATGGCGCATTCCCCGGCGGTGCTCGGCGGTTATCTCCAGCTGAGCAAAGCCATGCGTCGCGCCAAGCTCGACCGCAAGGTCAGCGAGCTCGTTTCGATCGCCGTGCAGTCGCAGCAAGGATGCGGAATGTGCCTGGCCTCGCACATCAGCGCGGCACGATCACTCGGGGTCAGCGATAACGAGATCGCACTCGCCCAGCAGGGTACGGCGATGACCGGCCCGGTCGCGGCGATGATCGCGCTCGGCCTCCAGGTCTACCGTGAGCCTGCGTCGATCACCGACGAGCAGATCGACGAGCTTCGGGGGTTCGGGTACAGCGACCGTGAGATCTCTGATGTCGTCGGGGTCGTGTCGCTGAACATTCTCACCGGCGCCTTCAACCTGGTTGCCGGCCTCACGCCGGGCGACTGATCTTGCCGGCGACTTGGCGCCTTGGCCGAGAGGATAGGCAGCGGTCTGCAAAACCTTGTACACGGGTTCGAGTCCCGTAGGCACCTCCACTTTCCGCCGAATCCAATAAGGCACGCGTCGCAGGAAGCGGGCAGTCCACCCTCGGGCGCGCCGGAACCTCTGAGCTTCATTTCGCATCGAGCGACAGATCACACTCGACAATATCGTCATAGAGCGATATAATCGCTATATGACTATGAATCAACAAGAGGGGGCAACCCTCGACGAGGTGGCGACAGCAGCGTACGCCCACCTGTTCCAGGCATTTGCAGAACCGACGAGGTTGGCGATCGTGCAGCACCTCGCCTCGGGCGAGCACCGGGTCCGCGATCTGGTCGAGCACATGGGCCTGGCCCAGTCCACGGTAAGCAAACATGTCGGCTTTCTCGTTGAGTGCGGCCTGGCGACGATGCGCCCGGAAGGGCGCTCCACCTGGTACTCGCTGACACAGCCCGAACTCCTGCGTACCCTCGTCGCCGCTGCCGAATGCCTCCTCGATGCCACCGGCACGCAGGCCCTGCTCTGCACGCACCTGCGACTCCCACATACCCACCACGCGACAGATACGGAGAAGAAGTAGACATGGGCGCAGGACACAATCACGGCCCCGCAGCCAGCGAGACCGGGCACCCTGGAGATTTCCGCAAGAAACTCTGGATCGCATTCTCGATCACCGCGACGATCGTCGTCGCCCAGGCCATCGGCTCGGTCATCACCGGCAGCCTCGCACTGCTAACCGACACCGCCCATGCCATCACCGATGCCGTCGGCCTACTGGTCGCACTGATCGCCGGGACGCTGATGCTCAAGCCCGCCAACTCCAAGCGCACCTGGGGGTTCCGACGTATCGAGGTGATCGCAGCCCTCGGACAGTCGGCACTGCTGCTGGTGGTGGGCACGTACGCCGCCATCGAAGGAATCCGGCGACTGTTCGAGCCGCCGGAGGTGCCCGCAAGCGAACTGCTGATCTTCGGCATCATCGGCCTGGTCGCGAACATCATCGCCATCACCATCCTCGCCTCCAGCCGCGGTTCGAACTTCAACATGCGTGCCGCGTTCCTCGAAGTCCTCAACGACGCCCTCGGCTCACTCGGAGTGATCATCGCGGCGATCGTGATCTCCACGACCGGGTTCATGCAGGCCGACGCCATCGCCGGACTGTTCATCGCCACCCTGATCGTGCCTCGCGCGTTCAAGCTGATGCGCGAGACCACCGGCGTCCTCATGGAGTTCACTCCTAAGGGCCTCGACCTCGACAAAGTCCGCTCACACATCCTCGAACTCGACCACGTCCAGGATGTTCATGATCTGCACGCCTCCACTGTGGCGACCGGCCTACCGACCCTGACCGCCCACGTCGTCGTCGACGACGAATGCTTCACCGACGGTCATGCCGCCCAGATGCTCCAAGAGATCAAAGACTGCGTCGCAGGACACTTCGAGGTCTCCGTCCATCACGCAACCTTCCAGATCGAGACCGAGCACATTGCCGAACATGAACCGGAAGTCAGCAAGCACGACTGAACGCAGCGCCCCCTCCCGGGCTCGTACCGGGCGGGGCGCTTCCGCATCACACAGGTAGGCACTACCCCTATGGGGTACTATGGCCAATTGGCACCACGGGCAGGCACGAGAAGGAATCCCATGAAAAACCTCAGGTCATTGCCGAAGTACGGCGGGAAGAAAACCGCTGCAACCACCGTCGTGATCGGCGCTTTCCTGCTCACCGGATGCGCGGCCGCCAACGACTCACCCTCAGCCACCTCGGCCAGCGGAGCCGAGATTCTTGTCGAGAATGGTCTCGAAGGCCTCGACGTGCGGGAGCTGGTCGAAACGCTCGATGCGATCCCGCTGGACGATCGCACGGAGACCTTGACCACGTCGATCACTGCGGAGATGGTCACGCTCACTGATCAGCACGAGCACGCGACAGAGGTGCGGTTGCCCAGTGACGAGATCTACGTATCCGTTGCCCCGTATCGGTCGCAGACCCATGATTGCTACTACCACAGCCCGACCGGATGCCTGGGCGAGCTGCGCAACGCAGACGTGGCCGTAACGGTGACGGATGCGACGACCGGCGAGACGATCGTCGACGAGGAGTTGAGAACCCTCGACAACGGCTTCGTCGGGATCTGGCTGCCCCGAGGCATCGAGACATCGATCTCGATCACCCACGACGGCCAGACCGTCACCTCCGAACTTTCGACCGTCGGCGACGATGCGCAAACCTGCCTGACCACGATGCGACTGGTCTAAAACTAGCACCACGGGAATACCCCCACCGGGTAGGGTGTTGTGATGTGCGCGCGGTCTATCGCACGCGACGTGTAATAGGAAGGAAAGCAGTCCCATGAGCGAAGTCACCACCGTCGACACCCAGGCCTTCGAAGAGGTTGTGCTCCAGAGCGAGGTCCCCGTTCTCGTGGACTTCTGGGCAGCCTGGTGCGGCCCGTGCCGTGCGATCGCGCCGGTCCTGGACCAGATTGCAGCTGAGCAGGATGGAAAGCTCCTCATCGCCAAGCTCAATGTCGACGAGAACCCCGACATCGCCTCACGCTACAACATCAGTTCGATCCCTGTGATGAAGGTCTTCGACAAGGGTGAAATCGTGCGCGAGATCATTGGGGCGATGCCGAAGCCGCAGATCGAGCAACGCCTCGAAGGCATTATCTGAGGCTCGGCCGTCGAACCGTTCCCGAACTCCGCCGACCGTTGCGCGGCAGTTGATGGTCGCCCGACTCAGCGTGATTGCATACGTAATGCAAGACTGCGCAGTGCAACGAGCGCTTGAAGTGGCAGGACCCCGTTACCGAAGGCGGTCTTCTGCTGATTTGCAGTCAGTCCGCCCATCGTGTCGGTAATCCATCTGACTGGCAGATCCATAAGCCATTCCACGAACTCCGGCGACGGGCGTGGCCCTCTGTCCTCGTTCATATACACCAAATACACGGTTTGCAAGAAGTTAAGCAGTGTCACCAGAAAAGGGATTCTTCCATGGCACTGCCACCAGAAAAAATTGCTCAGCTTCAAGCAGCCCAAAAGACTGCCCAAGACCGAGAAGTTAATCAAGCAAAAGAACTTATAAACGCCCAAGACATTGGCTACACATCCAAACTCTTCGTCCAAGCATTATTTCCATACCGCAAGACCGACGAAGAAAAACGAGTCATAGAGACAGCACAAGGCCGAATCGTTGTCTACGCCGATGGAGGATTGCCCTACGGCAAATATCCCCGACTAATCATGGCCTACATCGTCACCCGTGCCGTGGAAAACGCAGGAAAGCTCAAAGCAGGCAAAATAGACCTTGAGCAAGCAGTCCGCATCCCTCTCGGACACTCCATGAACCACTTCCTCCAAGCCATCGGAGTAACTGGACGCGGCACAGGTGGCGCAACAGGGAACTTGGCCAATATCCGCGAGCAATTATTGCGCCTGGCTGATGCTCGCGTGACCGTCAAAGAGGACGATGGCGTACGCGCACGTGGTAAACACACTCAAATTATGGATGAATGGGACTTATGGTTTGATGCACGCGACCCTAATCAGGGAAGCTTCATCGAGTCCTACATCAAACTCACGCCACAATTTTTCCAGCACATTGTCGAAGCCCCCATCCCTATCGACCTTGCTGTACTACGCCAGCTCACCAAGCCACGGTCAATGGACATTTATATCTGGCTAACGGTCAAGCAGTTTTGGCTTAGCAAAAACAACCGAGACTCCTACCTTTTTACCTGGGACATGATGGCACAAAGCTTCGCCACCAAAGAGCTAGTATCAGGGCAAGACTGGGTGAACTTCCGCAACGAAATCAAGAAAGCCATCCACGATGTTCAGGCGATATGGCGTAATTGTGGAATAAAAGCCGACCTCGATGGAGTCACCGTCACTAAGACATCTCCCTCAGTTGAGAAAAAACCGCCACGTCCGCAGCTGGATTAATACTCATCAACGAGTGAGCGCCCCCTTGTGGGCGCTTTCTTTATGCCCTGGTCAGGCTGCGCATATTTACCAATACGGCTGCGCATATTTACCAATACGGCTGCGCATATTTACCAATATCCAAGCAGTTATCCACAGGGCTTGAACTGGGATTTTATCTATTTCCCCTGGTCGCTTATAACTATAAACTGTAGAACTATATCCAGCAGGGGTAAACCAACCAGTCAACGCTAACGCTAACTAGTAAATAAGATTCCATCGTGGCTCACGCCCTCACTAACGTTCGGTTGTGCTGCCGCCCAAATCAAAGATTTGGTTGCCACCGAGACAACCTGGACTACTCACTGACCACAGCCTCCAGGACTACAGATAACCAAAGAATCTTTAAAGAGAACTCTCACAAAGGAACCCCAATAATTTCATCCTTACTGTCAATGCTCACTGGAGTGGGCACGCCCTTGTTACTTTTGTCGAAGCTCCGCAGAATAGTTTGTAGACCGCTCCCTCCCCCCCGGACGGTCACTGTCACACTCAAGCCCTGCCTCTAGCCCCTCAGGCAGGGCTTGAGCGATTTAGTGCTTCTTGAGTTGATTCAGCACGAATGCTTCGGCTTCTTCGGTGGCCTGTGTGGACGCTTCCAGCGCTGTAATAAGCGCACGTTGTTGTTGACCATCGAGCCTGTCCCAATCTGCTCGCAGAGCACTGACAATACGTGCGATTGCCATCTCTCCACCACTGAGTGTGCCGTTGTTTGACCCTAACGACGGCACACCAGCTTGGCGCAACAGCTCATCAATTGGGCGAGTCATGACGTTATTGTTGCACACTGCTTCGACATAATCTCCTGGCTTTCGAACAAATGTCTAATAGCCAGAATTTTAAAATAGATCGCCTGGAAAGTGTGGTTTCCGATCTTTATTTTCTGCTGGCCACTGCACCCCATGAAAGGCTAATTCGTCTTTAGCCTGGATTCACCGATGTGACTCGAATCTAAGCGGCGTGGGAAAAAGAGAAATGCCCTTCTGAACTGGGATAATACGACTTATCTAAGGTCCGTAATCCCTGTCAAGAAAGAGCATCTCTCAGGTGCAAGTATCTCACACTCCCGCGGCACTCTCTATTTCCTTTGATGATCCCACCCTCGTGTCGGCCGCCGGCCTGGCCCCGACCATGCGCCTGGCCGACAACGCTGGCCTGTCGACCCTGGCACAGCACCAGCTGACTGTGGCAGGTGACAAGGGTGCCAACGCCGGGGCGAAGATCACCACCCTGGTCGCCGGCATGGTCGCAGGGGCCGACTCGATCAACGACATGGACCTGCTGCGCCACGGCGGGATGAGCCGACTGTTCGACCGAATCTACGCACCCTCGACCCTGGGATCCTTCCTCCGGGCCTTCACCTTCGGACATGTCCGTCAGTTGGATGCCGTGGCCTCCCGGTTCCTGATCAACCTGGCAGTGCAGGCACCAGCCCTGGTACCCGCCCCGGCTGCCACCAGCGGGTATGTCTTCGTCGATGTTGACGACACCATCATCGAAGTCCACGGCCACCAGAAACAAGGCGCCGGCTTCGGCTACTCCGGTATCCGTGGGCTCAATGCGCTGCTGGCCACGGTCACCACGAGGACTTCCGCCCCGGTGGTCGTGGCCCAGCGCCTGCGCCGCGGGTCCTGTGGCTCCCCGCGTGGGGCGGGCCGGTTGATTGCTGATGCGATCACCACCACCCGGCGGTTACCGGGACTCCAGCACCAGAAGATCCTGGTGCGGGCTGATTCCGCCTTCTACGGCTCCCCCAGCATCCACGCAGCACTCACAGCCGGTGCGGATGTGTCGGTTACCGCGCGGATGACGAGGAATATCCGCCAGGCGATCACCACGATCCCGGATACGTCCTGGGAGACAATTGAGTACACCGACGCACTCTTCGACGAGGACACCCAGACCTGGATCTCCTCAGCAGAAGTCGCGGAAGTCCCCTTCACCGCGTTTGCGTCGAAGCCGGAGGTCGATCAGGTTCCCGGGCGGCTGGTGGTCCGCCGGATCCCGGAACTCAACCCCAAGAAGAATGTGGATCAGCCGGGACTATTTGATCTGCACCGCTTCCACGCGGTGTTCACCACCGCTGACCCCGCACTGCTCGATACCGTGGCCGCGGACAAGACCCACCGGCAGCACGCAATCATTGAACAGGTCAACGCGGATCTGAAGAACAGCGCCCTGGCGCATATGCCGTCAGGGAAGTTCACCGCGAACGCGGCGTGGCTGGTGTGTGCGGTCATGGCCTTCAACCTCACCCGCACCGCCGGGGTCGTTGCTGCGGGGGCGCTGGCCAGGGCTACGACAGCGACGATCCGGCATCAGATCATCGCGGTGGCGGCCCGGGTGGTGCGTCGGTCCCGGCGACTGGTGCTGCACCTGCCGGAGGGCTGGAGGTGGCAAGCCCAGTGGCGGAGACTGTTCGATCACGGTCACTCGCCGCCGGTGGTTGTTTCTTCCTGACCACCTGCGCCGGATTCCTTCGGCCCGAGCTGAACTACCAATTCGTGGAACGACCAGACGACGACGTGATCTGGGGATCACCCCTGCCCGAAATCCTTGGTGGTGCCCGCAGCCGAAATCAACCGATCACCGAAGGACCATCGGCGGATCCAGGTTTAGTTAGTTGTTCGCCAGCAATGATTTGCTCCAGGAGTTCCTTCTGTTCAGCTTCGAGCTGAATTAAATGGGTAAGCGTAACTAGCAGTTCGTGAAACTGTCTTGACCATTGTGTCGGCCAGCTTGTGGTGATGATGTCATCGAGTGGTGAGGACTTTCTGCCTTTAGGTTTTTTACGGCGATAACCTACCCAGGATTTGATTGTGGAGTTTCCACCCACTGTGTAGTTCCACACGGCTGGTGACACATTCGACCAGCTGCCCTTGCCTAGATAAATAGTTTGGGTTGTCTCGTCGTAGGTAACATCGTCCGGCATTCCAACACCAACGGCAGTGTCATAGGTTGGCAGCGGCAGCGTGCTTTCAACATCAAACAGACTCTTTGCGTTATTCGGTGCGTGCCCACGGTCGCCAAAAGTATGGACCTGACCCCTTGGCGGTGGACACGCTGAAACCAGCATCTCGCTGGGAAAGTGAGGTACCTTTCCACCATGCCACGCAAGACCTACACCGAGCAGTTCAAGCGTGACGCAGTGTCGTTGTACGAGTCGACTCCCGGAGCAACGATCAACGCGATCGCTTCCGATCTCGGGGTCAACCGCAACTCGCTGCGCAGCTGGCTCGACGCCTTCGGCACCGGCACCAAAACTAACGCCAACGGTGAAAAAGTCGCCAGCCCGATCGCCGCAGCCAACAGCGAACGCTCCCCGGTTGAAGGACTCTCCGATGCCGAGCGGATCCGCGTGTTGGAACGCGAGAACGTCAAGCTCCGGGAGGAACGAGAGATCCTGCGCAAGGCGGCCAAATATTTCGCGGAAGAGACGAACTGGTGAACCGCTTTCAGTTCGTTGATGACCACCGAGACTTCTACGAGGTCAAGCGGTTATGTGAGGTCCTGAAGGTCAACCGGTCCTCGTATTACAAATGGAAATCTGCTGCTCCTGCCCGCCGGCGACGCCTCGTCGCTGACGCGGCGCTGGGAGCGAGGATCAAGGCCGTGTTCAAGGCCGAGAACGGCTGTTACGGGGCGAAACGTGTAACTGCGACCATCAACTCCGATCCCGTCAACGACCGGGGCAAGGGCGGCCGTCTCAATCACAAGCGCACCGCCCGGCTGATGCGGCAGATGGGCCTTTTTGATTTCACCAGGAAACGCCGGGTGAAAACGACGACGTCGAGTAAACGGGCCCCGAGGTTTCCGGACCTGCTGCAACGCCGGTTCACTGCGGACAGGCCGAACGCGGTCTACGTCGGCGATATCACGTACCTGCCGATCGCGGACGGGTCGAATATGTACCTGGCCACGGTCATCGACTGCTATTCGCGGCAGTTGACCGGTTTCGCGATCGCCGACCACATGCGCACCGAGTTGGTCGAAGAAGCCCTCACGATGGCTCACGGGGTCCGAGGTAGCCTTGACGGGGCGATTTTTCACTCGGATCACGGCAGTGTCTATACCTCTGAGCAGTACCGGAGGTTATGTGAGCGGTTCGGTGTCACCCAGTCGATGGGTACGATCGGGACGAGCGCGGACAACTCGTTGGCGGAGTCGTTCAACGCCTCGTTGAAGCGGGAAGTCCTGAAGGACGAGCCTGTTTTCGCCAGTCAGCTGGTGTGTCGCCGGGACGTGTTCCAGTGGTGCATCCGGTACAACACCCAACGGTTGCACTCGTGGTGTGGCTACCGCTCGCCGAACGCCTTTGAAGCCGCCGAATCAGCTACACTTACTATCGCATCTTGATTAAATCCCCGTGTCCACTTTCCAGGGGTCGGGCCCCGCGATCTCGACTTCCCCAACCGACGCCCACGGCCGGTGGGGATAGATCAGCTCGGTCTTGTATAGACCGTTGACCGTTTCCGCCAACGCGTTGTCGTAGGAATCGCCGACGGTGCCAACGGACGGATCAATCCCAGCTTGAGCAAGCGCCTCACTGTAACGAATGGACACGTACTGGGCAGGTTCAACCGGTGGTTGCAACACCGGCCTGTTTCAGGGATTGTAGTGCTTCACCGAAGACTTCGGCGGGGGTCTTCCAGCCGAGGGTCTTGCGGGGTCTGTTGTTGAGGGTGTGGGCCACCGCTTCGAGGTCGTCTGCGCTCCAGCGGGACAGGTCGGTGCCCTTGGGGAAGTACTGACGTAGCAGGCCGTTGGTGTTCTCGTTGGTGGGCCGTTGCCACGGGGAGTGCGGATCAGCGAAGAACACCTTGGTGCCAGTCTCAAGAGTGAACGCGGCATGTCCTGATA
Source organism: Corynebacterium sp. Z-1 (assembly GCF_031844665.1). Taxonomy (NCBI): domain Bacteria; kingdom Bacillati; phylum Actinomycetota; class Actinomycetes; order Mycobacteriales; family Corynebacteriaceae; genus Corynebacterium; species Corynebacterium sp. Z-1. Next base: position 170,633 of record NZ_CP134621.1, read on the forward strand.
GTTCCTTGCCGCGGTCCCAGGTGATCGTCTTGCGTAACTGCTGGGGCAGGGTCGTGATCGCAGCGGCCAGAGCCGCGTTCATCGCGACTGCACCGTAGCCGCCCAGCGCGGGGCCGTTCTTGACCGGAGGGTGCTCGCCCCAGCCGTCGAGGCGGGGCAAGCGGACCAGGATCGTCGCGCGGCTGCGACGCTCGACCAAGGTCCCGATCGCAGAGCGGCCGGTCCCGATGACCAGGTCACCTTCCCAGTGTCCTGGAACAGCGCGATCAGCGGCTTCTGCGGGGCGTTGGCTGATCACGACCTCGGCGCCGACATGACCGCCGGGTTTGTTCCGGGAACGCTCACGGGGCTGTCGCAACGCCCTGCCCGTTCGCAGGCAAGCCACCAGCTCACGCTTCAGCGCGCCGCGGCCTTCGATGAACAACGCCTGGTAGATCGCCTCATGACTGATACGCATTGACTCATCATCAGGGAAATCCAGCTTCAAGCGGTGACTGATCTGCTCCGGGCTCCAACTGGTGGCCCACCGTCGATCTTGCCGACGAGGCTTGTTCAACCCCTTCCACGTCGGCGTGACCGGCCCTTCCACCGGCGTCCCGTCCGGGCCAGTGACCTTCCCAGAGAGTCTGTCCTGGACATAGTCGCGAAGCCGCAGGTTGGCCACCAGCTTCGCGGTCTTGGGTCGTTTCGCGGCCTCTTGGGCTTTCCATTGGGCCACCGTGGCGCGATACTCCAGCTTCCCGCTGCGGGTAGCAGCGTTGCGGCGCAACTCCCGACTGATCGTGCCCGGATCCCGCCCAAGGGTACGCGCGATCGACCGGACACCGCGTCCCTGAGCACGCAAGATCGCGATCTCCTCTCGCTCCTCGAAACTGAGATAACGACCAGTTGGCTCCGTCAACGTCAGCGGTGGCATACCGCCAGCGTGACGGAACCACCGTGATCCGACCGGCACCGACACCCCCACCGCCAGCGCTGCCTCCGCTGTCGTGACCCCGGCCGCGATCAGGCGCCAGAATTGTCGCTGCACCGCCCTCGATGGCTGCGGTCTGCCCGGAGAGCGCATTGCTGGCCGCAACGCCCGGTCCGCGCGCCACTGCCGCCGCATCCCCTCCGGGACCTCGCTGGTCTTCATGCTCCAGTCCTTGGTCGCCATCCTTGAACACCTTTCTCACCTCAAGGTGTTGCGACGACCAGTTGAATCCGCCCTGCGAGCCGCGATCGCTGTGATGGACAAGTCCTTGTGCACGGAGATCACCTGCGTGATAAAGAGCATGCTCAAAAGCCTCAAGAGGCAGCTCATCGGTGCGCATGCTCGCCCTGGTGGCAACCCCGACAATCTTGCGGGAGTACGCATCGGTGATGAACGCGGCGTACGCAAACCCCGACAGGGTACGCACGTAGGTGATGTCAGCGACCCACAGCCGGTGCGGCGCTGACGCTGTGAAGTCACGATTGACCAGATCAGGACGACAATCCGGGACATCAGCCCGAAGCGTTGTGATCGGAGTGCGGCCCCTTCTGCGGCCTTGGATGCCGACGAGTTTCATCAACCGTGCCGTCTGATCACGACCGATGTCCCAGCCGGCGCGCTGCATGGCCTTCCACATCTTGCGTACCCCGTACACGCTGAAGTTGTCCTCGAAGACTTTCACCAATTCGGGGATAAGCAGCGCGTCTGACAAGCTCCTGGCCGAAGGGGCTCGTGTTTTCGCTGCTCGGTAGCCACGAGAGGTGATAAACCCACATTCTGTCTGCCTTAACGTGCGACAGATGGCCTCGACCCCGAAGCGATCGCGATACGTGTCGATGTATTCGATCATCTTCTGGTGGGACGGTCGAGTTCCGCTGCGAAAAAAGCTGAAGCGGTCTTCAAGATCTCGTTTGCCCTGCGCAGCTCTTTGTTCTCTTGCCGCAGACGCTTCAGTTCGTCGTCGACCGACTCGCCAGTGCTCCGCTGAACGTCGGGGGACGCTTTGACAGGTTTCAACCAGTTGTTGAGCGTGTGCGCCGAGACGCCGAGCTTCTCGCCGATCTCCTCCGCCGCCGCCCACTTCGAGCACCCCTCAAGCTCAACGAGCTCCTCGGCTAACCGCACCGCCTTGTCCTTAAACTCGTCACTGAACTTCCTAGGCATGGTCCAATCCTCCTCTAGAAACGATCGGAACTAAACCCAGGACACTTCACAGCGAGGTGTTGCAAAACGTAACGGATAAGCACGGCAATTAGGGTTGACCGGCCACACTCGATGTCAACGCAAACACCGAACCACCCAAAATTGCGCTACATAAGGCAAGCTCATAGGCTAATCGTCAATATTCGTGTGGGGGTTGACGTTGATATTATCGATCCATGAATAGTTCTACGGCTCGCAAAATTCACCTTCCTCTTTCCGCCGAAGGGGTGGCGTATTTCGTGGATGAGGCAGGGAGCAAAGGAAGTCTCGGAAAGCATTTCGTAACCGCGGCAGTTAGAACCACCGACCCCGACAAACTAAGTCGAGCCATTAAGGCATGTCGAGACAGAAACCATTTTACTAACGCGGACGAGATCAAATTTTCGAAAGTGAATCGGAATTCCCAGCCTATTCTCTCTGAAATCTTTTCTGAGGCGGTATCTTCAGGATGCACTTTTGGAGCTTTTGTGCTTGATAAGCGTCATTTTGACCCGTGGTCGGATAGAGATCAGTGGCAAGGGCATCTATTTGCAACCGACAGACTGCTGCGTGGACTTATTACTCGTCGCGAAGTTAGCGTTGCACTGCTAGATCATATCGATGTCCCGGTGGGAATTTCATACGGTGATGAACTCGCGGCTTCCTTAAATGGTCGGTTTGGTAACAAGCGTGTAATCACTGCAGTTAGTCTGGATTCAAGGACTTGCCCCGCTTTGCAGGTTGCGGATCTTCTGGCCAGCGCCGTATTTCATGCAAGGAAGAAAATCGAAGACAATGGACTTGAGAAGTTCCTTGAGGATAGAACACCAAAGGCCCGGTTATCTAAAGATATTGCCGCAGCGCTAGGTGAATCACACTTTGCTGATTGCCGGACTCAACTGCTGAAACTTCAAACCAGTCACGAAAAGTCTCTGACGGAGTTGACGAGAGCGAGTAATGAAGTAATCTAGAGGTAGACGCTCAAGCCATAGTCTCAGACTAACAGCGAGTGTCGCTCGGGCCGAGTCTCGGACTCACAACCCGTGAACAGCGGATTTCGTAACCGCAGCTATTACCGTACTTATCGCGACGCCTCACCTAAAAGGTGGGGCGTTTGCTTTTGCAACGTATTCTGTCACGCTTGGTGCTATACTCGACGCGACGACACCCGACGGCTAAAACCCGTGCGGGTGTTTTTGTATGCCCATACCACGGGAGGCTGACGGGCGTTTCTTTTCGGTACCGGTAGGGCGGTATCGGGTACCGGGGTGTTGGTGGTTGCCGGTACCCGGTTTTTACCCCCGGTTACGACTTTCGGGGTTGACGTAGCCGTGTGGGTGTCGTAGGGGCCATCCTTTCTTGTTTGATGTCGTCGCGGGTTCGCATGTCTTCTCCTGTCAGGGTGAGTTTCGAGCCGTGGTTGGCGAGTCTGGACATGACTGCGTCTGCCAGTGCTGCTTCTGAGAAGACGTCGTACCAGTAATCGGGTTCGTGTTGGCTGGCGATCACGGTAGAGGCATGTTCACGCCCGACGAGCAGGTTGAATACCTGGTTCAACGCGTGCGCTGAGACATCGGTGGCGAGAAAATCATCGATGACGACAAGTGCCGGGGCTTGCAGGTCAGCGAGGAGTTGTTTGCGGGCCTGGGGATGCTCAGCCGCAGCGTCGAAATCGTTGGCCAGGTCGTTGAGCCGGAAGTAACGGGCGGTGAGCTTTTTGCGGCACGCCGCGACGGCCAGGGCTTGAGCGAGAAAACTTTTACCGGTGCCGGTAGCTCCCACGATGATGAGGTCTTTGCCGTAGTCGATCCATTCGCAGGTGGCGAGCCGGTCGATGCGGTCTTGGGTTACACCGCGGCCGGGATAGGCATCGAAGCGCTCGAGTGCGGCGGTTGAGCCAAGGAGTTTCGCTTCACGCAACCTTGTCTGGATGACCTTGTTGTCGCGGGCGGTGAGTTGGGCTTCGAGGGCTTCTTTGATCTTGTCTTCGAAGGAATCGTTATCGCGCGTGGGGTCGTTGACGATCTCTTGGATCGTCGCGGCGAACACGCGCATCCCGCGCAGCGAGCCGAGCTTGTCGAAATCTTCATCGGTTAACGCCATGATGCTTCTACGCCTCCTCACCGAATTCAAGCTCACCGAATTCAAGCTCACTGAACTCGAACGCTGCTTTGCCCCGTACGTGCGACGCCTGGGCTGGTGGTGCGGGACGAGTCACCGGCCTAGTTGACGCGGCAGATGATGTAGGTGATTGCGCACCACCTGTGGCGGTGGCGGTGGTGCGGGTTGCGAGGTCTTTGATGGTGTCGTGGACTTTGCGCACCGACGGGACCATGTGGGAGTCGAGGACGTCTTGGCAGGCTTGTTCAAGCAGGCTGCGGGAGTACTTCTTCGACAGGCTCAGCACGCCAAGGGCGCTATTGTAGGCTTGGGCTTCAACTTGGTGGGCGTGAAACATCTGGCGGATGAGTTCGTAGGTTGCGGCCCCAATACTTTGAGCCCATGACTCAATCCGGCCCTGATCCCACTTCGTGGCCAAGTCCTGGTGCTTTGCCGGCACATGCTCTTTATCTGTGGAGTACTGCATGTTGCCAGGCTTTTTACGGTGGGAAGCGATATGCTCACCCGCGCTGAAGATGTCGACGACATCGTCGAAGATCTGCACGTCGACACTTTTGCCGGCGAAGCTCCACGGCACAGAGTAGAAATGCTTCTCCACTTGGACGTGGTAGTTCACCCCGGCCTTGGCTTTACGCCACGTGGAATACGACCAGCGCTGTTGAGGCAGCGGGCGCAATGCTTCTGCTTCGCTTTCAACAAACAACTGCCTGCGGCTTGCGTTGCGGCCCCGGAATCCTTCCCGGTCGTTGATCCAGTCGACCTGTGCTGCAATAGCGGCGTTGAGAGCGTCGAACGTGGAGAACTCTTGGCCCGATAACGCTTCTGCGACCCAGGTCTGGACGATATCGACCGCCTTTTCCACATGGGCCTTATCCCTGGGTTTACCCGGCCTAGCCGGGGTAATCCCGCAACCGTAGAACTCGGCGAACTGCTGGTAGCGCTCGTTGACTTCACGCACCGTCGCACCACGTGTGATCTGGTTGGTTGCTGTCGAGGCGTTATCGGGCACGATGCGCACCGGCACGCCACCGATATAGTCCAACGCGTCGCGGTGGGCACACAGCCACGACCGCATCCGCATATCCGGCCACGCACTGGCATGGATAAGCCCCGAATGCGGCAGCGACGCCACAAACACATACGCCTGCACAGACACCCCGGTCAACGGGTCAACAACTGCCATGGTTTCCCCGGACCAATCAACGCACAGCTCCTCACCAGGGGCATGGGTCAAAAGCGCAGTCAGGTCGTTGACATCGACGTAGTTTTCAAACAGCGCGCAGAACTGCCGGTAGGAATAATGCTGCTGGCCAGAAGTAGCCTGACGGCGGGTGTATTTATGGTGTTCCACCTTTAACGTCACCCGCTCACCGCGTCGGCGCCGGGCGGCGATGCCTGCGAAATCCGGTTCCACAAACGCATCTGAATCCCGCCGGCGATTATCCGGAAACAACTCCGAAAGCTCCTGCGGCGACAACGCGGTAATCGTGTCCTCGTCCATCCCAGTCGAGCGCAACACCCGACTGGCCTTATCAATACTGCTGCGCGAGCACCCCAAATCCGACGTGATCTGCGACCACGAGCGGCCTTGCACAAGCGCCAGCATGATCAACCTGTAATTGGTGACCACACCAAACTCCTTCCATGGTTACGCGGCCCGCGCGTACACACTGCGCAGGGCCGTCAACCACAGACTGCCAACCCAACTACCCCCGGTACCCGATACACGCACACCCAGTACCCGATACCCGCCCGACCGGTACTAAAAACCGAACCCGGTCAGGGAGGCCACATGATGCTGCACACCATTCGCCACAAGCTCATCGAGCGGTTGGCCGGCGCACCCATCATCGACGACCTGAACATCGCCGAGTCGATCTACCCGCTCGCCATGACAGGCACCATCGCCGTGAGGAACCTCGAAAGCGACGTCGACGTCTTCGAGGGCACCGCGGTGGTCAACGCCGGCACCAGCCTCACCATCTGCGCGAGCGGGCAGATCATCGCCTACTACCCAACGAGCGCATACGAAGCCGTCGCAGCACTATGAGCACCAAACCCAGCACCACAGCCCGCGGCTACGGATGGAGACACCAAAAACAACGCGACCGCCTCCTCTACAACCACCAAGACGGCACACCATGCTGGTGGTGCGGACTGAAGTGCCCCAGGTTTTGTTCCGCCTGAGTAGATGGGAAAATTTGGGGCACGTCGAATCGCCTATCGTCCGCTGACCGTTAAGCTTGGAGTACACACCACGTGAACGATGACTACGAAAGCTTTGTCCCAACCCAGGCAGATATACGACCGGAGAACGCATCCTGGTTCCTCGACGAGGGTGACGACGGTGCCTACCTCACCATCGAGGTCGAGTGTGAATCGCTAGAGGACAAGGACAATGAGGCACTTTTAGACGACTACGTACACGTCGCGGTGGAGTGGTTTCCGCTGCCCGGTAACAACGTAGATGCAGTCGTCGGCAAACGGCTTCAGAGCAACATTTTTGGTGAGCCGGCCGAGCCGACACTGTCCATTGATGGTGCGCATTGGCGTTACGACCACGCCACTGTGGAGATCCTCAAGCACAACGGGGATGACCTAACTGTGCGAATGGAGTTTTCCGGGGACATCGACGGGACTGGTCTCGACTCTTTCACTTGCGAGGTCACAGCGACGCGGTAGAGCGAAGAAATCTGCCCCGGCCCTACGTTGGGGCAGAATCACACCACCCCGACCTCTCCGTTCATCGACGTGGACGAAGGGGCCGGGGCAACGCTCTGCCTTTTGTGTTACTGCACCGCGTCGACGCTCAGGCTCTCCCCACCGTCGGCCACATCCACGGCGACGGTATCGCCATCGCGGACATAGCCGGCCAACAGCTCCTTGGCCAGCCGGTCTCCGATCGCCTGCTGGATCAAACGGCGCAGCGGACGGGCACCGTAGGCCGGGTCGTAGCCGCGTTCAGCAAGCCACGCTTTGGCGGAATCGGAAACGGTCAGGTTGAGGCGTCGAGAAGCCAGACGCTGCGCTAGCTGCTCGAGCTGGATGTCGACAATGCCCACGAGCAGCTCGGAGGAGAGCGGCTCGAATACCACCACATCATCGAGACGGTTGATGAACTCCGGCTTGAAGTGGCGCTTCACCGCCTCCATAATTTCCTCCCGGCCACCGCCCGCACCCAAGTTAGAGGTCAAGATGATAACCGTGTTGCGGAAATCCACCGTGCGACCCTGGCCGTCAGTCAACCGGCCCTCGTCGAGAACCTGGAGCAACACGTCGAAGACGTCCTGGTGCGCTTTCTCCACTTCGTCGAAAAGCACGAGCGAATACGGCCTGCGGCGCACTGCCTCAGTGAGCTGGCCACCGGCATCGTAGCCGACATATCCGGGAGGCGCACCAACGAGACGCGCCACCGAATGCTTCTCGCCGTACTCGGACATATCGATGCGCACCATCGCGGTCTCATCATCGAAGAGGAACTCCGCCAGCGACTTCGCCAGCTCCGTCTTACCCACGCCGGTCGGGCCGAGGAAGAGGAAGGAGCCAATCGGTCGGTTTGGATCCGCGACACCAGCGCGCGAGCGTCGCACCGCATCAGAGACGGCCTCGACGGCGTCACGCTGGCCGACAACGCGTTCGCCCAGCACAGACTCCATGTTCAGCAGCTTCTCCGTCTCCCCCTGCATCATCTTGCCCGCAGGAATACCCGTCCAGCTGGAGACAACCTCGGCGATGACATCGGGGGTGACTTCCTCGGTGAGCATCGTGCGGCTCGAATCGCTCGCCTGCGCCTCAGCCTCGGCAACCTGCTGCTCCAGCTCCGGGATCCGGCCGTAGCGCAGCTCAGAAACCCTGGCGTAGTCGCCGTCGCGCTCCGCGATCTCGGACTCGTTGCGCAGACGCTCGAGTTCCTCCTTCGCAGACTGAACGCTGTCGATCTGGTTCTTCTCGTTCGCCCAGCGTGCCTTCATTTCGCCGAGAGTCTCACGCTGATCGGCGAGCTCCTGGCGCAGCGCGGCGAGGCGCTCCTGGGAGGCAGCGTCGGACTCCTTGGCCAGGGCGATCTCCTCGATTTCCAGGCGGCGCACGACGCGCTCGAGCTCGTCGATTTCCTGCGGGGAGGAGTCGATCTCCATGCGCAGGCGCGAACCGGCTTCGTCGACAAGGTCAATGGCCTTGTCCGGCAGGAAGCGGTTGGTGATGTAGCGGTTGGAGAGCTCCGCGGCGGCGACCAGGGCGGAATCCTGGATGCGCACGCCGTGGTGGACCTCGTAGCGCTCCTTGAGCCCGCGCAGGATGCCGATGGTGTCCTCCACCGTCGGCTCGCCGACGTACACCTGCTGGAAGCGGCGCTCCAGGGCGGCGTCCTTCTCGATGTACTTGCGGTACTCATCCAGTGTGGTCGCGCCGACGAGGCGCAGCTCGCCGCGGGCGAGCATCGGTTTGATCATGTTGCCCGCGTCCATGGCGCCCTCACCGGACGCGCCGGCGCCGACGATAGTGTGCAGCTCGTCGATGAAGGTGATGATCTCGCCCTCGGAGGAGGTGATCTCCTCCAGAACCGCCTTGAGGCGCTCCTCGAACTCGCCGCGGAACTTCGCTCCGGCGACCATCGAGCTCAGATCCAGCGAGATCAGCGTCTTGCCCTTCAGCGACTCGGGCACGTCGCCGGCCACGATACGCCGGGCCAGACCCTCAACGATAGCGGTCTTGCCCACGCCGGGCTCGCCGATGAGCACCGGGTTGTTCTTCGTGCGGCGGGAGAGCACCTGAACCACGCGGCGGATCTCGGAATCGCGCCCGATCACCGGGTCGATCTTGCCCTCACGGGCACGCTTGGTCAGGTCCGTGGAGTACTTCTCCAACGCCTGGAACTGGTCCTCCGGGGACTCGGTGGTCACCTTCTTGTTGCCGCGCACGGACGGGAATGCACCCTTGAGCACGTCATATGTGGCGCCGCGCTTCTTCAGGAGCTCGGCGGCCTCGTCGTTGCCGCGGGCGATGCCGGCGAGGAGCACCTCGGTGGAGACGTATTCGTCACCGAGCTCTCCAGCGAGTTCCTGCGCCGTGTTAATCGCGTTGAGCGCGTCCCGGTTGAAGTTCGGGTTGGCCATGTTCTGGCCCTCCGCCTTCGGGTATCCCGCCACGATGTCGCCCGCCTCGCGGGCAACGGTGGCCGGGTCGACGCCGGTGGCCTGGAGCACCGGGGCGGCGATGCCGTCTTCCTGGGTAAGAATTGCCTCCAGCAGGTGCGCCGGGCGGATATCGGGATTGCCGTGTGCCGACGCCTTCTGCAACGCCTGCTGAATGGCTTCTTGCGTCTTGGTTGTGGGGTTGAACGATGCCATGCATCTTCCTTTCGCTTACGTTTTGTGTTCCACCCTACGCAACGCCGGGAAAGTTGAGTCTGTTCCACTCAAGGCAAACTTTGTGGAAATCCTCCGAGCGCTAGTCCGCCTTCGTCACCGTTTGAATCCGCGTCGACCCGCCTTGAAGACCCCCATTTCCTTTGCCATGTTTCTTCGCGGGCACCCACTTCAGCGCGAAGCTCATGATGAGCACACCAACCGCAATGGCGAAGGAAGCCCACCCGAAACCAGTTGTGAATCCCGCAATCACCGCGATCGGCGCGAGGATGGTCATGCCGATTTCAAAGGGCGCGAAGCCGACGTAGGCCACGCCGTACTCGTTGAGCGTGCCGGATTTCAGCTTCGGGTCGACCATCTTCAGCAGCGCGATACCTGTGGCGACTGCGGCGGTGGCCCAGCCCCAGCCGAAGATGCCACGCTCGAGCCAATTCTCGCCGAAGAACAAGGGCCCCGCCCACAGCATCCACACCACACAGAAGAGAGTGCCCAGAACGAACATGAGCACGAGCGCCTGCCAGTAATCGGCGAGCGCCGCGGGAACGATCGAGGCGATACCGAAGGCGATCATGTAATCGGTGGCCGCGCCCGAAATCGAGCTGACAGTGTCGCGGTCGAGGTAGTTTTCGCGACCGGCAACGCGCAGCAGCGTGCGACCAATCAGCCCCACGACGAAGGACATGGCAAACAGCGGGATGGACACGTTTGGCCACTGGTCCTTGATAAGTCCGTTGAGCAGGTAGGCAATTAGCACAGTAAACACGATGAAACCGCCGTGCAGCGCAAGCGGCTCAATCGACGAGGGGTTGGTGGTTGCCTTGCCGATGGACGGGCGATCCACCTCGTTCTCGATATATCCTGTGCGCAGGTCCGCCGGGAGCTCGCCTTTGAGCTCAGTGGCCCGGCCCGCGCGGATGCCCAAGTTGGCCACGATGACACCGCCCACAATCGCCACCAGCGTGCCCACGGTCGCGGAGGTAAAGCCCAGCGAGGAAGCCTCCGCAATACCGATGCCCTCCAGCGAGGACCCCACTGCCGCGGCGGTGCCGAAACCGCCGACGAAGCCGACGGGCAGCATCATCCCGAACCAGGGCTCGGTGCCGAACAGCGGCGCGAACAGGTACAGCCCGAGAAGTATGAATATGCCCCACTGCCCCATGAACATCGCGGTGGAGTAGGCCCACATATTGCGGGCCCCGGAAGCAATGGAGCCACCGAGATCCATGGAGAAGGCCATAGAGGCGAACACCACAGCGATAAGCAGCGTGGTGTAGGTGCCCACCTGGTCGGACCAGTTGATCAGTCCGAGTACTTCGGGGCCGATCAGGAGCCCGATCAACCCAGCGGTGATCGGTGCGGGTAGAAGCAGTGCCTGAAGAACCTTGAGTCGGTTGCGCAGGACGTTGCCGACGATGAGCAGGATGGAGATCCAACCGATATCCGTAAGCAGTGTGTAAGGGGTGTATTCCACAGCTACGACGATATCCGAGCCACAGCACTTGTGAAGCATTAGTAGGCTAAAAATTATGGATCGGTTCTCAGAGGAAGTGCGCACGCTGCGCAGCGAGCGCGAGCGCGTGCGCGAGCAGCTTTTCAGCGCCATCATCGCCGAGCTGCCGCAGGGCGCCGGCATGTTTCCGCGGGATTCGAACAAGGTCTCGCACGAGCTTATCGACGCTCTGACCTACATTTTCCTGACCTCAAGCCGTACGGCGACCCTGCCCGAATCCACCCTTCACACGCTGCGCGCATGGGCCCTGGACCTGCGCCGCTACGGCTTCCCTCCCACCGCCTACGCGGTGTTCGCACGCCTGATCCGCCAGGTACTTTCGGCGGGCATCGAGGCGCGCTTCGTGCTCGAGGACGCCGCAGCCGAGATGGCGCGTACCGCCCACGCCGCCGATGTGGAGGGGGTCCCGGCGGCCGCCGCGGCGCGGGTGACGGCGGTGCGCCCTGAAGGGGGCATACACGTGGTTCGCCTCGAAGCGGGGTTTCCCCTGGGCTACCGTCCGGGCCAGTTCATGCCGGTGTTGCAGGTTGGCCGCCAGGGTGTGTGGCGCAACCTCGCCCCGGCGCTGCCGGCGAACCCGTTTAGCCAGTTGGAGTTCCATGTCACGTGCGAGATCGAGGTACAGGTCGGCGATTACGTCACGCTCGGCGCGGCGCGAGGCATGTGGCCGAGCTTCGCGCGCAGCGAGCTCAGCGTCACCGCGGTGGGCTCAGGCACGGCCGCGGCGAAGGCGATCGTGTTTCACGCCCTGGAGATGCCGCAGCCGCCGCGGGTCCGCCTTGCGCTGCTCGGCGAGGTCGCGCAGCGCTCGACCTTCGAACGTCTGGCCGCGGTGTGCGAGTGGTTCAGCATTGTCGAGACCCCCTCGACGTCCGGGGAGGTTGTCTACTGCGGCCCGGAGGTCGACATCGCCGCCTTGAACCCCCCTCCCGGGGTGCTGCGGGTCTGCCCCGATGCCCCGGAGAAGTGGTCGGTGCCGGCTTCCTAGCTGGCGTGGTGAAGCAGCGGCAGGCTGGCGCGGGCCTCGGCGACTGCCGCGATGTCAATGTCGGCGTAGACGATTTCGGGCCCGTAACCTGCCTCGGCGATGCGCTGCCCGTTTGGCGCGACGACGACCGAGTGACCGATGCCGGTCGGCCCGCTGGCCTGGCCCGCGTGGGCCTCTCCCCCGGGCCTAGCCTGGTCGGCCGCGACGATGAACACCCCGGTGTCCAGTGCGCGCGCGACGGTGAGGGTGCGCCACTGCTCGCGCTTGTTCTTCCCGTCGGCCCAGCTCGTGGGCACGACGATCACCTCCGCACCGAGCCGGGCGAGGTTTTTGAACTGCTCCGGGTAGCGGATGTCAAAGCACGTGGCCACGCCCACCACGGCACCCTCGTGGACGAAGGTGACCAGCTCGCCCCCGGGCTTGACCGTGGCGGATTCTGTGTAGTCGGCCACGTCGAAGGTGTGGATCTTGTCGTAGCCCTTGTGCACCCCATCGCCGGTGATCAGCGCGGTGTTGTAGACGCGGTTGAGCCCGTCCATTTCATCGGCGGGGCGGAACATTCCGGCGACGATGGTCACGCCAAGCTCCTCGGCCAGCTCGCGCAGCCCGGTGGAAAACGGGCCGTCGAGCTCTTCAGCCTGGGTGTCCAAGCGCCCCTGGTCGAAGCCCTGGCTGGTGGCCTCGGGCGTGACAATCAGCGTCGCCCCGTTCGCGGCCGCCTCCCGAATGCCGACGGACACGTTGGTCAGGTTCTCACCTTTATCAGGCCCGGTGGTCACTTGCAATAGCGCGATTTTCATAAGCTCAAGAGTATGTGGATAACCCGGGGTTATCCACAGCCGGGCGCATGCGCGGTTGTGCTTCGACCTACCGCCGGTATATCTGCGCCTATGAATTACATCGAACTCAACACCGACACCGCCGACACCGCACGCACCGCACTCCCGCCATTCACACCCCTGCCCCGCACGAGCCTGCCTGCAGGCCTCACCGCGGTGGCCCTTGAGCGCTTCCAAGCAAGCGCCCACATGCTTATCGACGCCCACCTCAACGCCGCCGCAACCCGCTGCAGCGCGATCGCCACCTTCGCCGACCGGGTCCATGCCGTCGACGCCGATACCGCCACCACGTTGAAGGCCACGTTGAAGGAGGCGCGCGATGTATAACCCACGCCTCAACCCGGCCGCCCTGCGCGCGGCGGCGATGGTGCTCGGGGACGCTGCGGCGCAGAGCCGGGACCGGGCAGCCCGCGTCGAGGCGGCGCCCGGGGCGATCGCGGCCACGGGATTCGCCGGGGCCACCGCCGTCCTCGGCCTAGCCGGCTTCCCGATCTGGGCGCTTCGGCTGTTCTCCGTGGCGGCGCTATTTGAGCACGCCGTGGTGATCCTGGAGTCGTCGGCAAGCGCGCAGGAGAAGCTCGACGCCCTGGCGCACGTTGCGCTCAACCTCCACTTCGCCGAGCTGGTCTACCAGCTCAACGTCATTTCCCACCTGCTTGACCTGCACACCGCGCGGGCGTTGCGCGGCCTGCTCGCCGGGGAGGATGGCCCCGCCGACACGCTGGCAGACCACCCCGGTGAGCCGATCGAGGTCATCGACGCCCGGCTCGCCCCGACGCTTCCCGCGGCCACGCTGCGCGATATCCGCGACGCCGGCGGGATGGTGCTGGAGACGGGCCCTGGTGGGACGACGGTGGTCATCGGCGACACCGTGGACCCGGCGCGGGTGACCACGATGGTTGCCGGGGTGTCCACGGGAGCGCCCGGGGAACTCGGCGCTGAACTGGCCAAAGCGCGTTCCATCGCCTCCGCCACGGGAGGCGCCGTCGTGGTCTGGCAGGGGTATAAACCCCCGCCGAGCGTAATCCACGGCATCGACCCCTCGGCTGCGCGCACCGGCGGGGTGGCGCTCGCCGAGTTCCAGGCCGCGCTGCGCGAGCGCTACCCCGACGCGCGGCTGACCGTGCTGTCGCACAGCTACGGCACTGTCGTGGCCACCCGCGCGGCCCAGGGTCCGGGGCTTGCGGTGGACGACCTGTGGCTGTTGGGCTCCCCGGGCGTTGGGGTGTCGAGCGTCGATAAGCTTGAGCTCGTGGGGGCCGACCCGCAGGTGTTTGTGGCCGACGCCGACAACGACCCGATCATTGCCACGCGGTTTCGCCACGACGCGGCCCACGGGTACTCCCCCTCCGCCGAGTCGTTCGGGGCAACCCGCGTCGACGGCGTGCGCGGCGACCACGGCGCATACTTCACGGACCCGGCGCTGCTCAGGGCCCTTTCCCAGCCCAGCTAAGCGTGCGCGGCCGTATCATCAGACCATGGTTACCAACTTTGTCCAGCAGCTTGTTGAAACCCTCGAACGCCTCGGTGTTAAACGCATTTACGGGCTCGTCGGGGACTCCCTGAACCCGCTGTCCAATGCCGTGCGTACCTCCAGCATCGAATGGATCCACGTCCGCAACGAGGAGGCCGCCGCCTTCGCCGCCGCCGCAGACTCCCTCTCCACCGGCGAGCTCGCGGTGTGCGGTGCCTCCTGCGGGCCGGGCAACACCCACCTCATCCAGGGTCTGTACGAGGCGCACCGCAACGGGGCGAAGGTCCTCGCGATCGCCTCCCACATCCCGTCGTTGGAAATCGGGTCCGAGTTTTTCCAGGCCACCCACCCCGAATACATCTTCCAGGAATGCTCGGGCTACCGGGAGGTCGTGCACTCGGGCACCCAGGGCGCGCGCGTGTTGCACAACGCGCTGCAGTCCACCCTCGCGGGCGGCGGGGTATCCGTCATGGTGGTGCCAGGTGACGTGTTTAACGACGAGGTCGTCGACTCCACCACGGTGAGCTCGACGTATGCCACCGGTACAACCAAGCGCGTCTTCCCTGACCCCGCCGAGGCCGCAGCGCTCGTGCGCGCGATCAACGAGGCCGATACCGTCACCATGTTCTGCGGCTACGGCGCCCGCGACGCCCGCGAGCAGGTCTTCGCGCTGGCAGAGAAGATCAAGTCCCCCATCGGGCACTCGTTTCGCGGCAAGATGTTCATCGCGCACGACAACCCCTTCGACGTGGGCATGTCGGGCCTGCTCGGCTACGGGGCCTGCTACGAGGCGTCGAAAGAAGCTGACCTCTTCATTATGGTCGGCACCGATTTCCCGTACACCGAGTGGCTGCCACACAAAAACGTCTCCCAGATCGACATCGACGGCACGCACATCGGTCGGCGCACGAAGGTAGCGGTGCCCGTGGTGGGCGATGTGGCCAGCGTGATTGACAACATCCTGCCCCACATCGAGGAGAAGGAGGACAGCTCCTTCCTCGATCGCATGCTCACCCGCCACGCGGCACTGCTCGAGGACGTGGTGAGCAAGTACACCACCCCGGCGCGCGAATCGCGCACCCCGATCCACCCGGAGTTCGCCGCGTCCGTACTCGACGAGGTCGCCGCCGACGACGCGATCATCACCGTCGATACCGGCATGTGCAACGTGTGGTCCTCGCGCTACTTCACCCCCAACGGCCGCCGCGCGGAGCACGCCTCCTACCTGCACGGCACCATGGCTAACGCGCTGCCCATGGCGATCGGTATCCAGGCGGCCAACCCGGACAGGCAGGTGATCTCCTGGTCGGGCGACGGCGGCTTGAGCATGCTGCTCGGCGAGCTTCTGACCGTGAAGCTGCACAACCTGCCGATTAAAACGGTTGTGTTCAACAACTCCTCGCTCGGCATGGTGAAACTCGAGATGATCGTCGAAGGCTTCCCCGATTTCCAGACCGACCACGAACAGGTCAACTTCGCCGCCATCGCCGAAGGCGTTGGCATAAAGTCCTTCCGGGTCGAAGACCCCTCCGACCTCAAGCAAGCGCTTGTCAACGCCCTCACCCACGACGGCCCCGCGCTGGTCGACATCGTCACAGACCCCGACGCGCTGTCTCTGCCGCCGGACATCAGCTGGGACATGCTCAAGGGATTCACAACGGCCAGCGTGAAGACCGTCCTCGACGGCGGCGTGGGCCGCATGGTGAACCTGGCCCGGCGCAACATTCGTCAGATTGGCGCGGCGACCGCGATTGTTAAGCCGTAGAGGTTACGTAATCACAATATGAATGTTTTGTTATCCAATCGGAACACATGCGCCTGTGGTTTGCCTGTAACTTAATTAAAGGACGCATTTGTTCACAATTGTAATGAAAGGTTGTTTTCAACATGACTACACCGCAGAACCCGAACGAGACCGGTCGCGTCGCACGCGTGCGCCAGACCACCACTCGCCGCGCTACCGGCCAGGCACCGGCTGGCTCCGAGTCTCACGCATACGAGACCGAGACCACCGCAGCTGATAACGACACCACCGGCCAGGAGGCCTGGATCGGCACCGACGCCACCGGCGTCTCCAACGGCAACGTGTCCTGGGGCGCGATCTTCGCTGGCGTGGTGACCTTCCTCGGCCTCATGATCCTGCTCGGCGTCGGCGCCGCAGCAATGGGTCTGCAGGGCTCCTCCGCTGCAGCAACCGGCGTCTTCACCGTGATCTCCCTGGCCATCGCCTTCGCTGCAGCTGGCTACGTCGCCGGTGCACTCGGCGTGCGCGCTGGCTTCTTCCACGGCTTCGCCGCATGGGCCACCTCCCTTATCGCCGCTCTGGTTCTCACCGGCTGGCTCGGTGCTTCCGTCGTCGGCGGCCTCGGTTCCGCACTCGGCACCGTTGCTCAGTCCGCTGGCAACGCCGTGAGCGTTAACTCCCAGGACGCTCAGGCAGCTCAGGATGCTGTCGACCCGCAGGAGGCTCAGAACGCTGCACAGCAGGCTCAGCAGACCGCACAGGAGGCTGCACAGCAGGCTCAGCAGACCGTTCAGGAAGTTGCCCCCGAGGTTGCCGCTGGCTCCTGGTGGACCTTCGCCGGCCTGATCATCGGCGCACTGATCTCCGCTTTCGCTGGTGCCGCTGGTGCTCGCTCCGTGCTCAACCGCGACGAGAAGCAGGTTGTTCGCCCTGCAAACCGCTAAGCACTAACACAAAAAACTGCACCGGGATCATCCCGGTGCAGTTTTTTTATGCCCTTAACGCCGGCGGCGGCGCATCGACGGATCCCACGCCACGATCGCGGTTGAGCGCGGCACGTGAACGAGTTCCCCGCCGCGTCGAGAAGCAAACTCGGCGCGCTTGCGCAGCTCGTCGTTTTCCTCCTGCAGCTGCTCGATCTGGCTGGTGAGCTCGATGATTGTCTTGATACCCGCGAGGTTCACGCCTTTTTCCTGCGACAAGTACTGGATGCGGCGCAGCAGGGTGATGTCGCGGCGCGAGTAGCGCCGGCCACCACCGCTGGTGCGCATCGGCGTCACCAACCCCATCCGGTCGTAGGTGCGCAGCGTTTGCGCGTGCATCCCGGTCAGCTCCGCGGCGACCGAGATGACGTAATACTCCTGGTCATTGTTGTGGTAAGCCACCGTAGATTGACACCCCCCTTCCGCTTACTTCAGCCCGGCCCACCCGGCGCGCGGGTCGAAGCCGGAATCCTTCTCGGCTTGCGCGTAGGCGCGCAGGGCGGAGGTTGCGGCCGCATCCAGAGTGGACGGGACCGCCACTTCCACGGTCACCAGCAAATCCCCCGCGGTGCCCGACTTCTTGGGCACCCCGCGGCCCTTGACCCTCAGCGTCCGGCCGTTCGGAGTGTTGCCCGGCACCTTGACCTTCACCGGGTTGTCGAGCGTCGGTACGGTGACGGTTCCGCCGAGCGCGAGCTCGCTGAAACTTACCGGCACGGTGACCTCAAGGTCGTCGCCGGTGCGCGTGAACACGGGATCCGGGCGCACGTTGACGGAGACGAACAGGTCTCCCGCCGGCGTGCCGTTCGGGCCCGCCTCGCCCTGGCCGGCGAGGCGCACCTTTTGGCCGTCGATAACCCCCGGCGGGATGCGTACCGTAATGGACCTGGTGCGGCGCACGGTTCCCGTGCCCGCGCATGTGGTGCACGGGTCCTCGATGATCTCGCCCGTACCGCCGCAGTGCGGGCAGGGCCGCGCCATGCCGAATGCTCCGCTGTTCTCGCGGAGGTAACCGGAGCCCGAGCACTGCGAACACGTCGTTGTCGTGCCCGACTTCGAACCGGAGCCGTGGCAGGTGGTGCAGGGCGCGTCGCCGGTGAGCTCCACCGGGATGGTGGTGCCCTTCGCCGCCTCGCGGAAGTCGAGGGTTATTTCCGTTTCGACGTCGGCCCCCCGCGTCGGCCGAGCATTCCTGCCAGCAGCGCCGCCGCGGTTAAAGAAGCCACCGAAGATATCACCAAGGCCGCTGTCTCCAGCTTGTCCACGAGATGCGGCTGATCCGAAGATGTCGCCGAGGTCGAAGTCTTGCGTCGACGTGGAGCGAAACCCGCCCGGGAAGCCCGAGCCTCCTGCCCCTCCGAAGCGGCCGAAGCCGCCGGAGTTCACCATAGATTTCAACTCGTCGTACTCTTTGCGCTTCGCCTCGTCGCCGATGACGTCGTACGCCTCGGCTACGCGCTTGAATTTTTCCTCCGCTGACTTGTTACCGAGGTTGCTGTCAGGGTGGTTCTCGCGCGCGAGCTTGCGGTACGCCTTTTTAATGTCAGCGGCGCTCGCCGTCGATGAGACGCCGAGGTCGCCGTAGTAGTCCTTGTTCACCCAGTCCTGCTGCATCGCCATGTCACAGCCTCCTTTCACGTGATCAGTTTGTGTGTGTTGGGGCTAAGTAGTTTTCGTTGAATCTAATCGTGATTAAGGCCGGGGATGAGGCCCCGCGTTGGCGTGTCCTCAGTCCCCGGCCATCTCAACCCTTTAAGTGGAGGGGTTAAGCTCCAGTGCCGCCAGCTGGGTCGGCCGGGTCGGTGATGATGACCATGGCGTTGCGCACGAGCCGGTCGCCGACGCGGTATCCCCTGCGCAGCACGGTCCCGAGAACCTTCGTGTCGCCCTCGGAGAGGTCCTGTACCGCCTCGTGGATTTCCGGGTCGAAGTCCTCGCCCTCCTCGCCGAAGGCGACGACCTTGTGGCTGCCGAGCGCGGAGCGGAACTTGTCCGCGAACACTTTCAGCGGACCTTCATTGAGGTCGCCGTGCTGCTCGGCGAGGTCGAGGTCGTCGAGAAGCGGCAGCATGTCGGAGAGCACGCGCGCTTTCGCCTGCTCGGCGATCTGGCCACGCTCGCGCTCGGTGCGGCGCCGGTAGTTCGCGTACTCGGCGCTCACCCGCTGCAAGTCTTCGGTGCGCTCCGCGAGCTTGAGCTCGGTTTCCGAGATCACTCCGTCACCGTCGGCATCCGGGTTGACCTCGCTCGCCAGATCGTCCTCGATCTCGGCATCGGTGATGTCCCCGAGGGGGTCCTCGTCCGCATCGAGCGCCGCGGACTCAGCCGCCTCGTCCGCCAGGGTCTCAGCCTGGTCGGGGGAGACGTACTGCTCGTCCGTGTTCTCTGGAGCGCCGGGGTCATCCGGCATCTGAGAGTTGGTCGGGTTCGTCATCAGTTACGTCCTTTACTTGTTGTCGGAGTCGCCGGTGGTGCCGGTCTCCTCGGCGTCGTCCTCGACGACCTCTGCATCGACGACGTTGTCGTCGGCCGGGACGTCAGCCTGGGTGGCGCCGGAGTTGGCCTCGGCCTCGTAGAGAGCCTTGCCCAGTTCCTGGGACTCGGTGGTGAGCTTCTCCACCGCGGACTTGATTGCCTCGAGGTCGTCGCCCTTGAGGGCCTCGTCAACCTCGTCGGCTGCGGCGCTCACACGCGTCTTGAGGTCCTCCGGCAGCTTGTCGGTGTTTTCATCCATGAACTTGCGGGTCTGGTACGCCATGGTCTCCGCGTTGTTGCGGGTCTCCTGCTCCTCGCGGCGCTTGCGGTCCTCGTCAGCGTGAGCCTCGGCGTCCTTGATCATGCGGTCGATGTCCTCCTGGGACAGCTTGGAACCGTCCTGGATGGTGATGGTGTTTTCCTTGCCGGTTCCCTTGTCCTTCGCGGAAACAGAGACGATGCCGTTGGCGTCGATATCGAAGGTGACCTCAATCTGCGGCACGCCGCGCGGTGCGGGCGCGATCCCGCCGAGCTCGAACGAGCCGAGCAGCGTGTTCGCGGAGGCGATTTCACGCTCGCCCTGGAAGACCTGGATCTGCACCGACGGCTGGTTGTCCTCAGCGGTGGTGAAGGTCTCCGAGCGCTTCGTCGGGATCGTGGTGTTGCGCTCGATGAGCTTGGTCATCACGCCGCCCTTGGTCTCGATGCCGAGCGAGAGCGGGGTGACGTCGAGAAGCAGCACGTCCTTGACGTCGCCGCGCAGGACGCCGGCCTGCAGGGCAGCGCCGACAGCGACGACCTCGTCCGGGTTAACACCCTTGTTGGCGTCCTTGCCGGAGAGCTCCTTAACCAGGTCAGCGACGGCGGGCATACGGGTCGAGCCGCCGACGAGGACCACCTGGTCAATGTCGCCGACGGACATGCCGGCGTCCTTGATCACCTGGTGGAACGGGGCCTTCGTCCGATCGAGCAGGTCAGAGGTGATCTTCTGGAACTCGGTGCGCGTCAGCGTCTCGTCGAGGAACAGCGGGTTCTTCTCAGCGTCAACGGTGATGTACGGCAGGTTGATGGAGGACTGCTGCTGGGAGGACAGCTCGATCTTTGCCTTCTCGGCCGCTTCACGCAGGCGCTGCAGGGCCATCTTGTCCTTGGTCAGGTCAATGCCATTTTGGGCCTTGAACTTATCGACGAGCCAGTCAACGATGCGCTGGTCCCAGTCATCGCCGCCGAGCTCGTTGTCACCGGCGGTGGCGAGCACCTCGACCACACCGTCGCCGATTTCGAGCAGGGACACGTCGAAGGTGCCGCCGCCGAGGTCGAAGACGAGGATGGTCTGTTCCTTGTCGGCCTTTTCCAGGCCGTATGCCAGCGCTGCGGCGGTGGGCTCGTTGACGATACGCAGGACGTTGAGGCCCGCGATCTGGCCGGCTTCTTTCGTGGCCTGGCGCTGGGCGTCCTCGAAGTACGCCGGGACGGTAATGACGGCGTCGGTCACCTCATCGCCGAGGTAGGCCTCCGCGTCGCGCTTGAGCTTCATCAGCGTGCGGGCGGAAATCTCCTGCGGGGTGTACTTCTTGTCGTCGATGTCAACCGTCCAGTCCTCGCCCATGTGGCGCTTGACGGAGCGGATGGTGCGATCGACGTTGGTCACAGCCTGGTTCTTGGCCGACTGACCGACGAGGACCTCGCCGTTTTTCGCGAATGCGACAACCGACGGGGTGGTGCGGGAACCCTCGGAGTTGGCGATGACGACGGGGTCGCCGCCCTCAAGTACCGCGACGACGGAGTTGGTGGTACCGAGGTCGATGCCTACTGCACGTGACATGTAAGTCTCCTTGTTAGATAGAGTTTGTTTCTAAGTTGAATGCGCTTGACTCAACTTCTGACCCCAGTATACATACCAGACTCAGAACCTTGAGTTGATCACGCTCAACCTATCTAACAGGGCGCCGACAAGATTTGTTCCCGCAGCCCGAAAAAATCTTTGTTGCCGCCGCGCAGCGGTCCGAACGGCCCGGCGTTTAGAACAGTCCCGTCGGCTGGTCCGCGTAGCTAACAAGCAGGTTTTTCGTCTGCTGGTAGTGGTTCAGCATCATCAGGTGGTTCTCCCGGCCGATACCAGACTGCTTGTACCCGCCGAATGCCGCGTGCGCCGGGTAGGAGTGGTACTGGTTCACCCACACGCGACCGGCCTTGATCGCGCGCCCGGCGCGGTACGCCACCGTACCGTTGCGCGACCACACACCCGCACCGAGGCCGTAGATCGTGTCGTTCGCAATCCGGATCGCCTCGTCGAAATCGAAGAACGTAGCCACCGACAACACCGGCCCGAAGATTTCTTCCTGGAAGATGGTCATGTCGTTGGTGCCCTTGAACACCGTCGGCTCAATATAGAAGCCTCCTTCCAGGCCCTCGATGCGGTTGATGTTGCCCCCGGTGAGCGTCTCCGCACCCTCCTCCGGACCGAGCTTGAGGTAGCTGGTGATCTTGCCCATCTGCTCCTGCGACGCCTGAGCGCCCATTTGCACGTCCGTATCCAGGGGGTTGCCGGTCTTGATCTGCTTGACCCGCTCTACCCCGAGGGCGAGAAACTCGTCGGCGATGGATTCGTGCACCAGCGCCCGTGACGGGCAGGTGCACACCTCCCCCTGGTTGAGGGCGAACATGGCGAAACCTTCGACCGCTTTGGCCCGAAACGCGTCATCGGCATCCATGACGTCGGCGAAGAAGATCGACGGGGATTTGCCACCGAGCTCGAGCGTGACCGGAATAATCTTGTCCGCGGCCGCTTTGTTGATGATCTTGCCCACTTCGGTGGAGCCCGTGAACGCGATTTTGGCAATCCGGTCGGAACCGGACAAGGCGGCGCCGGCCTCGTCACCATAGCCGTTGACGATATTGACCACGCCGGCCGGGATGAGGTCTCCGATGAGGTCCATCAGGTACAGGATCGACGCCGGGGTTTGCTCCGCCGGCTTCATCACCACGGCGTTGCCGGCGGCGAGTGCCGGCGCGAGCTTCCACACCGCCATCAGCAGCGGAAAGTTCCACGGGATGATTTGGCCCACCACGCCCAGAGGCTCATTGAAGTGGTACGCGACCATGTCGTCGTCAATTTGCGACAACCTGCCCTCCTGGGCGCGGATCGCGCCCGCGAAGTAGCGAAAGTGGTCGATGGCCAGGGGGATATCCGCCGCCAACGTCTCTCGGACGGCCTTTCCGTTCTCCCACGTTTCCGCGACGGCGAGCTCTTCGAGGTGCTCCTCCATCCGGTCGGCGATCCTGTTCAACAGCCGCGCCCGCTCCGCCGGGGTCGTCGCGCCGAAGGCGGGGGCAGCGGCGTGCGCGGCATCCAGCGCCTTGTCGACGTCGGCGGCCGTGCCTCGTGCAACCTGGCAGAACACCTCCCCGGTGACCGGGGTGATGTTGTCGAAGTACTGCCCCATTGCGGGCGCGGCCCACTCACCGTTGATGTAATTGTCGTAGCGCTTTTTGAAGCTGACCTTTGAACCCTGGGTACCCGGGTTGGGATAGACAGTCACTCCCGCCTCCTTTTTCTAGCAAAACTATGGACTGTGACCGAGGTTACACTAGCGGGTCTGGCGTGCGCTACCGGCTGATTCACCGGGGCTTGTTTGGAGCCACCTTGTGGCAGGATTACTTACCGTGGATACCAATCAGGTGAACAACAGACCCCAACAGGGCTCATCGGGCGACAAGAGTCGCGACCCGCAGGCAGTTAAGAACGATCGCGATTTCGTCGGCGCGCTAGACACGCCGGCCGACGAGCCGGAAATGTACCCCACCCCGGCCGACGCCGCCCAGGAACTTTCCGGCCAGGAGATTGACCGCGGCGACGTCATCGCAGCTGACGGCCGAGCGGCGGCAGCGTGGGCACTGCGCTTCATCATTATCGTCGCAGCCACGGCGCTTCTGTTCTACCTGCTGCGTTACGTCTGGTTCGGGTTACTGCCCATCCTGCTGGGGCTCATCATCAGTACAGTGCTGTGGCCCCCGGTACGTGCACTGCGCCGTGTCGGCCTGCCGTCAGCGTTGGCCGTCCTCGTCGTCCTCGTCCTCTCCTTCGCCATCATCGGCGGCATCATCGCCGCGATGGCGCCGATTGTGCGCGATCAAGGCGGCGCCCTCATCGTCCAAGCCCAAGCAGGATTCAACGAACTTCTCCGCCTGACTGAGGAGAACCTCAGATTTATCGAGGCGGAGCGGGTCCAGGAAGGCGTTGCTCAGTTCACCGAGTTCATGCGCGGCCAGGCCTCCAACATCGCATCAGGCGTGTTCAGTGGTCTCGGCGCAGTCGCCAGCGTGGGCACCACGTTGGTGCTGACACTGATTCTGACATTCTTCTTCCTCAAAGACGGCGACCAGTTCCTGCCGTTCGTGCGAAAGTACTCTGGTGTGCGTGCCGGCTGGCACCTCACCGAGGTCTTGATGCGCTCCTGGAACACCCTGTCCGGATTTATCCGCACCCAGGCGATCGTTTCCGCCGTCGACGCCGTGTTTATCGGGGTCGGCCTCATCCTGCTGGGCGTCCCGCTGTGGCCGGTGCTCGTGGTGGTCACTTTCTTCGCGGGCTTCATCCCCATCATCGGCGCGTTCACCGCCGGTGCTCTCTCAGTAGTTGTCGCCCTAGTGTCCAACGGTTTCACCAACGCGATTTTGGTTCTGCTGCTCGTCATTGCAGTTCAGCAGATTGAGGGCAACGTGCTGCAGCCGATCCTGCAATCGCGCGCCATGGGACTACACGCTGCCGTCGTTCTGCTCTCCGTCGCTCTTGGTGGCACACTGTTCGGAATCATCGGCGCCTTCCTCGCCGTGCCGGTCGCAGCGGTGGCCGCTGTGTTCCTCGGCTACTGGGCGGAAATGGTCTCGCTGCGCGCGGGCCACATCTCAGCCGACGACATCAAAATAGCGACGCAACAAAGCCAGACGCTGGACTCTAAGGAGGCCTTCCTCGCTGTGCGCGAGCGCATGCGCTCCCTCGCCCGCCCCGGCTTGGGCAAAAGCGACAAGAGTGCGACCAAAGCCGGTTCGACCCGCATTCCATCCGATAAGAAGGCACCGTCCAAGAAATACGACCGCCAAGTCCCGGGCAGGTCGCGCGCTACAGAGCCCGTAGACAAGGACTCGGAGGCGTAACTCATCTATGCACCGATGAAACCCGGTGGCGAGCATCCCGCAATGCGCGACACCGGGTTTTCGCCTACCATGGGAAGAAGAAACCAGAAGAAAGGATATCTGTCATGGCTGATCTTAATGGCAAGCGTATCGCAATCATCGCAACGAACCGATTCGAGGACTCCGAGCTGACCTCCCCGAAAGAGGCTGTAGAGGCCGCGGGTGCAACGACCCACGTCATCTCCACCGAGCCAGGTGAGATCGAGGGCAAGAACGGCACGAAGGTTACCGTCGACGTCACCAGCGCAGATGCAAAGGCCGACGATTACGACGCACTTATTCTCCCGGGCGGCACCAGCAACGCCGATACCATCCGCACCGACGCGGATGCGGTCGAGCTGGTGAAGAAGCTGCGCGAGGCGGGCAAGCCCGTCGGCGTGATTTGTCACGGCGGCTGGATCCTTACCGACGCCGACGTGATCAAGGATGTCACTCTGACCTCCTTTAAGTCCTTGCAGACGGACCTGCGCAACGCCGGCGCGACCTGGGTGGACGAAGAGGTCGTCGTCGATTCCGGCTTCGTGTCCTCCCGAACCCCGAAGGACCTCCCAGCGTTCAACAACGCCATCGTCAAGGAGTTCTCGCGCTAGAGCTGACGCGCTTAGTCGATGGCGCTTTGTGCACTTCCCGCAACCGCTGCAGCGATCCCCTGACCCGCCGAGCTGAAGCGCTCACTTGACCCATCGGCGAGCTCGTCCGGGCGCAGCGGGTTTGCCACATCAGGTTGGGCGTAGCTCGGCAGCGGGGGCTGCGATGCGTAGCGTGGCTCACCGAGCGCGGCGAGATACTCCCCGATCGCCGGCAACAACTCGGTCAGCTTGCTCGGCTCAATCCCGGGTGCGAAGTACTGGCTGCATTCAGTCGCTTGAGCGGCGCGCGTCCGATCTGCCGGCCCCTCGTGCTCCAAGGCGTCGAGGATCAACTGGTAGGCGGCGTTACTGCTCAAGATCCCGATGTGCCCCACCAGGTGAGTCGGGCAGACATCCTGCACGGCGATGTTCGCCGCCGAGGATATCGAGCTCACCTGCTTCGCTGGCTGAATGCCTTCATCGGTCAGGCTGTAGACGCTGGTGACGTCCACCGAATCGGGAAGCGGCTGTGCGTGAAGCGCCTGGACGAAATCAGAGTTCGGGTGCATTTTCCACGCGATGACGGGGCAGTTGCCCACCGACCCGCAGACAGGCTCGATGAGGGCCGTGCCGCGGTTTGCCCCGGCCACGGAAATAAAGTCGTCGACAAGCGAGGCGGCCTCGGCGTCGTAGCGCAACGCCCACATGATGGCGGGCGGGCCCGCGCTGTGCCCGATAGCGGCGACCTTCTCACCTGAACGCTCGTGCCTCGCCTTGATGTCGTTGGCCACGTCCAACGCGCTCTGCGTGAGGTCGCCGCGGCCGCCGTGCGGGGGCTGCACCCAGCAGACGTTGTAACCCTGTGAACGCAACTGCGGGATGTAACTCCACGCGAAAGCGGCGTGGACGGACTCCCCCACACCGGGCACGAGGACCACCGTCTTCTTCGCGGCCGGGTCGGCCGTGGGTTGCGCACACCCGAACGCGGCGTCGAGCTCAGCTTGCGGCGGAACGTAGTCGCCCATCGCGCGGGCATCAAGCCCGTTCACCGTCAGCGGCGCCACCAGGGCCGAGCTGCCGTTGGCCACTTCCTGGGCGTGCGCCGTACAACCCATGGTTGCCGCCAGTAGCGTCGTGGCTGCGGCTACTGCCGCGACGCGCCGCGAAAATACTCTCAATGATCTCTCCCGTCATCCGTGCATATTCGCTTATACATTGGGGTGCGTTATGCAACCGTTACTCTACGCGGGAGAGATGAGTGGCGTTGAAAATCAGGGTCGGCTTCCCTAGCGCGACTTCGCGTGGTCTTCCACGCTCTCGGGGGCGTGCGGGGCAGCCTCGATCCGCTCGCGGTCCGAGGCTGCCTTGGAGTGCTGGCGCGCCTTGACCACACCGCGCCACGACAGCACCAGGCCGATGCCCAAGATCAGCACGCGCGGGATCCACAGGTGGCTGTCCAGTCCGATCGCCTTGAGCACGACGGGCAGGTTCAACATCACAATGAGCGTGCCCACGATCCCGCCGAGCAGGATCGGGTTGAGGCGGGTGACCAACCACGCGGCCAGGGGGGCGGCGATGACGCCGCCGATAAGCAGCGCGATCACGGCGGCCAAGTTGGCCACGAGGTCATCCCACATGCCGATGACGAAGCCCAAGGTCGCGGCGAAGGTGACAAAGAATTCGGCGGTATTGACGGTGCCGATGATCCGGCGCGGCTCCGAGCGGCCTGCGGACAGCAGCGTCGAGGTGGTCACCGGGCCCCAGCCGCCACCACCGGTGGCGTCGACGAAGCCGCCGAAGAGGCCCAGGACCCCGAGGAAGCCGCGGGAGTGCGGTTTGACGTCGAGCTTGCGCCTGGTCAGGCCGCGGGAGAAGCGCAGCATCAGGTTCGCGCCGATCAGCGCGAGTATCAGGGACATGATCGGCTTCGCCGCTTCCGTCGAGAGGTTCGACAGCACCGTCGCGCCGGCGAAGGCGCCGACCGCGCCGGGGATGCCGATGGAGGCGACGACCTTCCAGTCGACGTTGCCGAAGCGCCAGTGAGAGATGCCGGAGACGAACGTCGTTCCCAGCTCAGCGGTGTGGACTACCGCAGACGCCTGTGCCGGACCGAGGCCGGCGAGCATCACCAACATGGTGGTGGATGTCACGCCGAAGCCCATGCCGAGGCCACCGTCGACAAGCTGGCCCGCGAGGCCGGCGAGCGCGATGAGAATCAGCGTCGTGAGGTTGTTCATGTGGGATCCGAGCTTTCGCTTAGGGCCTCGCGGTAACGCGAAGCGACAATGTCCGACAGATCTGTGGTCAGAGGTGCCGAGTGGGTCAGGATCGCGCCTGTTGCGTCCTGGATGCGCCCCAGGTCGCGCGTTGCGCGGTCGAGCAGGAGTCCGTCGGTGACGAACAACGGAAGCAGGTGCATTCGTTCCCGATCCCGCGCGGCGGCTTCAATGCCCGGGTTGCCGATGAGGTCACCAGCACCGGTTGCCGGGACGACGGTGACCTCGCGGTCGAGTTTCTCGGCCAGCGCGGCTCCGAGGGCCGTGGTGCGCGCCGCCGCCTCGAGGTTGGACGTACCCACGGGGTAGAGGATCACCGGAACCGATGGCGGCGAATCGCGCCACACCCGCCGGGCGAGCACATTGACAATGTCGGCGCCCTGGCCGAGGCCGTTCGCCAACGTGAGCTGCACGCCGGTCGCGGCGCGGGCTTGACTTAGCGCGGCCGGAACGTCGACGGTGGCGTGGAAGGCGCGGGTGAACAACAGCGGCACGACTACGGCGCTTGTGTAGCCCGCATCCGCCGCGACCTCGGCGGCACCTGCGAGGTCGGGGGTGTTGAACTCGAGGTGCGCGTCGACGGCCTCGACACCGAGCGTGATCGCCGCTGCCGCGGTGAGGCGATCGACACCGCGCTGGGCGACGTCGTGCCTCGAGCCGTGTGACAGGGTGATCAGTGCCTGCATCGCGCTTACCTCAGCCGCGTTCCCACAAGACCCGCGGCAAGTGTGCTGCCAGAGGCTTGGTCGATGAGCAGGAAGTTGCCCACGGCACCGCGCGCGGCGTAATCCTCCACCGGCAGCTCCTGCGCGGTGTGGATGGTGACGTGGGCGATGTCGTTGAGACCGAAGGCGTCCGGGTAGTCGACATCGCCATCGGCCGAATCAATGTCGATCAGCTTATCAACGCTCACCACACGCGCCCTCACAAGCGAGGTGCCCAGCCGCAGTTTCACAGCCTGGCCCGCGGAGATGTTCTTCTCCGTCAGGCCAACGACGGTTGCCACGAACTCGCGCACATGCTCGGGCGGGTTTGCCCCGGCAATCAGCTCGCCGCGCACCAGGTCGATTTCGTCGGCCAGGCGCAGGGCCACGGAGTCGCCGGCCTGGGCCGTTTCCTGCTCCCCGTCAGCGGTGTCGATGTGGGTGACGGTGGTGCTGCGCCCGCCGGCGTGGACGGTGTCGCCGACAGTCACGCTGCCGGCGTTGACCCGCCCGGCGTACGCGCGGTAGTCAGTGGCGTGCTCGCGCAGCACGTACTGGATGTTGAAACGGAAGTCGAGCTCGAGCGCGCGGCCGGAGGTGACGGGGATGGATTCAAGGAGCTCCAGCACCGTCGGGCCGGTGTAGAAGTCCATGTGCGCGGAGCGCTCGACCACGTTGTCGCCTTTGAGGGCGGATATGGGCACGACGTGCGGGTCCTCGATGCCGAGCTCGGCGGCTTTGGACTCGAACTCAGCCTTGATGGTGTTGTAGATCTCCTCGGAGAAGTCGACCAGGTCGATCTTGTTCACGCCGAGGATCACGGTTTTCACGCCGAGCAGGGCGGCGACGTTGAGGTGGCGCACGGTTTGTTCGACCACGCCGTTTCGGGCGTCGACAAGCAAGACCACGACCTGGGAGGTGGACATGCCCGTGACCGTGTTGCGCGTGTACTGCACGTGGCCCGGGGTATCGGCGAGGATGAAGGTGCGCTTGTCGGTGGCGAAGTAGCGGTAGGCGACGTCGATGGTGATGCCTTGCTCGCGCTCGGCACGCAGACCGTCGACAAGCAGGGAGAGGTCGAGGCCGTCGAAGCCGCGGTCGGCGGAGGTGCGCTCCACCGACGCGAGCTGGTCAGCGAGCACGCTCTTGGTGTCGTGCAGCAAGCGGCCGACGAAGGTGGACTTGCCGTCGTCGACGGAACCGGCGGTGCACAGGCGCAGCGTCTGGCGCTGGGCGAGAAGTTCAGTGGCGCTCATCAGAAGTACCCCTCTTTCTTGCGGTCTTCCATGGAGGACTCGCTCAGTCGGTCGTCGGCACGCGTGGCTCCGCGCTCCGTCAAGGTGGAGTTGGCGATCTCCGCGAGCACGGCGCTAATCGACGTCGCGTCCGACTCAACCGCGCCGGTGCACGACATGTCGCCCACCGTGCGGTAGCGCACCCGGCGCACCTCGAGCTTCTCGCCCTCGCGCGGGCCGCCCCACTCGCCCGCCGTCAGCCACATGCCGTCGCGGTTGAACACCTCGCGCTCGTGCGCGAAGTAGATCTCCGGCAGGCGGATCCCGCGCGCGCCGATGTATTCCCACACGTCGGCCTCGGTCCAATTGGAGATGGGGAACACGCGCACGTTTTCACCCGGGAGCTTTTCGCCGTTGTAGAGATCCCACAGCTCGGGGCGCTGCCGGCGCGGGTCCCAGCCGCCGAAGGTGTCGCGGATAGAGAAGACACGCTCCTTCGCCCGCGCCCGCTCCTCGTCGCGGCGCGCCCCGCCAAGCACGGCGTCGTAGCCGACCTCGGCGATAGTTTCGACCAGCGGCACGGTTTGCAGCGGGTTGCGGGTGCCGTCCGGGCGCTCCACGAGGTCCCCGCGGTCGATCCAGTCCTGCACCTCGGCGACGCGCAGCCGCACCCCGTACTCGGCGACGATGGAGTCGCGGAACTCGATGACCTCCGGGAAGTTGTGGCCCGTGTCAACGTGCAGCAGCTCAATCGGCATCGCCGCGGGCGCGAACGCGCGGCGCGCCAGCTCCAGCACCACGCAAGAGTCCTTGCCGCCGGAGAACAGCAGCCCGATCTTGTCAAACTGCCCCGCCACCTCGCGCAGGATATGGATGGACTCGTCTTCCAAGTCCTTGAGGTGGGGCGAGATGCCGCCCGCGTATGCAGAAATATTCATGTTCATAGCAACAGTCATCTATAGCCTTTATTCGTGGAGTCCGCATTCGGTCTTGGCGCTAAACGCCCAGCGCCCCGCGCGCGGGTCGTCGCCCTCGGCCACAGGAAGCGTGCAGGTGGCGCAACCGATGGAGGGATACCCCTGCCTGGTCAGCGGGTGAATGATTAAGTTGTTGCTTTCCTCGAACGCGTCGGTGTCATCCAACGACCACGTCACCAGCGGGGAAATCTTCAGCCGCCCGGTGGCGTCCAGCGACAGTGCCGGCGCGTTCGCGCGCGTCGGGCCGTCGGCGCGGCGCAGGCCCGTGATCCATCCCACGTAGGGGCTCATGTGGACAGCCAGGGGCTCAACCTTGCGCATGCGGCAACAAGCCTGCGGGTGGGAGCGGTACAGGTTCGGGCCGTAGGTCTCGTCCTGCTCCTCGCGCGAGAGCACGGCCGTGGCGCGCACCAGCTCGTGGTTGGGGTAGCGTTGCTCCACTTCGTCGGCCACCTCGAGGGTTTCCGGGAAGTGGTACTCGGTGTCGAGGAAGAGGAAGTCCGCATCCGGCAGGTGGCGCTCGGCGAGCTCCGCTAGCACGGTATTTTCCATGGACAGGGTCACCACGAGCGGGCCCGGGGCGTGCTCGTGGGCCCAGTCGAGGATGACGTCGGCGGGGGCGTCGTAAAGCTCGCGCGCGTGCTTATCGACGAGCTCCTCGTTGCGCTTTCTCACCTCGAGCGCAAGCGGTGTCGTCTCGCGCGGGCCGTCGGGGCTGACCTCGGGGTCTGCGAAGTTGCCGGAGGATCCTGAGAGCAGGTTAATCATTGCTAATCCCTTTCAAACGTTTCTCTCCAGTGTTACCTACTTCGCGCAAGACCGCAGCGTGACCGTGCTTGCGCAACGACGCCTGGAAGGCCTCCTCGGTAGACGGCGCTGGAGCGGGGGCGGTGTGCGGGTCGTCCTGGCCGAAAAACTTCACCTCGAAGATGCGCAGGCATTCCCCGCACTTCCAGGCGAAATCGGTCTCCTCGTTGGGGTAGAGATCCTCCCCCGCGCAGTAGGGGCAGTGCGTGGGGAAATTCCGGTTCGGATTCGGGGCCCGGCGCACACTCACCTCAGGTCCTCCTCATCGGCGCGCAGTAGCCAGTCGCGGAAGATCTCGCCGTCGTGGCGCCGATCCACGTAGTTCTGCACGACGCGGCTGACGTAATCGGTCAGCTCGCTGGAGAGCACCTTGTGCCCGCGCAGTTTGCGGCCGAAGTTCGCGCCCTCGCCGATGGTGCCGCCGAGGTGCACCTGGAAGCCCTCGACTTTCTCGCCCTCGGAGTTGACCACCATCTGGCCTTTGAGCCCGATGTCGGAGATGTGGTGGCGGGCGCACGCGTTCGGGCAGCCGTTGAGCGAGATGGACACGGGCGAGTCGAGGTCACCGAAGCGTTCCTCGAGCTCGTCGGCAAGCTCGATGGCGCGGGACTTGGTGGTGACGTGCGCGAGCTTGCAGTACTCCAGGCCCGTGCACGAGAGCAGGCCGCGGCGGAACTCGCTCGGCTGCGAATACAGGCCCATCTGCTCTAGGTCGCCGCGTAGCTTATCGACGTCCTGTTCACGCACGTCCAAAAAGAGCATCTCCTTGAACGGCGTAAACCTCAGGCGGGTTAGCCCGTAGGATTCCGCCAGCTCAGCGGCAGCGATGAGCTGCTCGCCGGACATGTGGCCGAGCGTCGGCTTGACCCCGATGTAGAAGTTGCCGTCCTTTTGCTCGTGGACCCCGATGTGGTCGCGGTCCACGAGGTTGTTCGGCGCCTTCGGGCCGTCGGGAAGCTGGTAACCGAGGTAGTCGCGCTCGAGGATCTCGCGGAACTTCTCGACACCCCACTCGGCGACGAGGAACTTCAGCCGCGCGCGGTTACGCAAGCGGCGGTAGCCGTAATCGCGGAAAATGCGCACCACGTTCGCCCATACCTCGGGCACCTGCTCGAGGGTGACAAACGCGCCAAGCGACTGAGCGAGCATCGGGTTGGTGGACAGGCCGCCACCGACGTAGCACTCGAAGCCAGGGCCGAGCTCGGGGTGCTCGACGCCGATGAAGGCGAGGTCGTTGACCTCGTGGACGACGTCCTGGCGGGCGTTACCGGAGATGGCGGACTTGAACTTACGCGGCAGGTTCTGGAACTCCTCGTCGGTGACAATCTGCTGGATCTTCTCGATCGCCTCGGTGGCGTCGATGATCTCGTCCTTCGCAATGCCGGCGACCGGGGAGCCCAGCACGACGCGCGGCACGTCGCCGCAGGCGTCCCAGGTGTTCAGGCCGACAGATTCGAGCTTCTCCCAGATCGCGGGAACGTCCTCGATGGCCACCCAGTGCAACTGGATGTTCTGGCGGTCGGTCAAGTCCACGGTGGAGCGGGCCCAGTCCCGCGAGATCTCGCCGACGGCGCGGGCCTGCTCGGTGGAGCACCGGCCGCCGTCGAAGCGGATGCGCATCATGAAGTACTCGTCCTGGAGCACAGAGTTGTCCTGGCCGGTGAACTCTCCGCCGAGGTTCTGCTTGCGCTGGGTGTACATGCCCAGCCACTTGAAGCGCGGCGCGAGGTCCTCCGGCGGGATGGAGGCGAAGCCCTGCTTCGAGTAGGTGTCGATGACGCGCTGCTTGACCTGCATCACGGGCTCGAGCTGCTTGAGTTCCTCGTCGTGGTTCAGGGGCGCGGTGCCGTCGATAAGCCACTGCCCTTCGGGCTTTTTGGCCCGGGCCTTGACTGCGCGCGTTTTCGCGGTGGGGGCTGTCATAACACTCCTTAAATATAGACCGGATGGTCTATTAGATAGCCAGATTTCGGCGCTGCCACGGCAGTTTGCCGGACTACTTTGTCTATGGCAACAGCAGAGGGGGGTTAACCGGGTTTGAACAGGGATTTTTGAGATGAATTTAAAAGATTACCCTGGCCCGATGAATGTATTTATACGTTGAAACTTGACATGCTGGGGATCGTAGGTAAATTTTCAGACCAAGCGGTCTATGGTTTACCATGGATGAATATAAAACATTGAAAACCCGAAAGGACCCACCCTCTATGAGTCTGCGCGTCGCCGTCATCGGCGCCGGCCCCGCCGGTATCTACGCCTCCGACCTGCTGATCCGCAACGAAGAGCTCGACATCTCCGTCGACCTGTTCGAGCAGATGCCTGCGCCGTTCGGACTGATCCGTTACGGCGTTGCGCCTGACCACCCGCGTATCAAGGGCATCGTCACCTCCCTGCACAACGTGCTGGACAAGCCCCACCTGCGGCTGCTCGGCAACATCGAGGTGGGCAAGGACGTCACCATCGAGGAGCTGCGCGATTACTACGACGCGATTGTGATCTCCACGGGTGCGGTTCGCGACCGCGACTTGCTGATCCCGGGTGGAGACAAGTCCATCGGCGCTGGCGAGTTCGTCGGCTTCTACGACGGCAACCCCCGCTTCGAGCGTGACTGGGACCTCTCCGCGCGCGAGGTCGCCGTCATCGGCGTCGGCAACGTCGCCCTCGACGTCTCCCGCATCCTGGCCAAGACCGGCGACGAGCTGCTGGTCACCGAGATCCCGGACAACGTCTACAACTCTCTCAAGGGCAACAAGGCCGAGGTGGTGCACATGTTCGGCCGCCGCGGCCCCGCCCAGGCGAAGTTCACCCCGAAGGAGCTGCGCGAACTCGACCTCTCCGACACCATCCAGGTGCTCGTCGACCCCGAGGACATCGACTACGACCAGCTCTCCGAAGAACTTCGCCGCGCCGACAAGTCCATCGACCTCAACTGCCAGGTGCTCGAGCAGTACGCGATGCGCGAGCCGGATGACGCGCCGCACAAGATCCACATCCACTTCTTCGAAGAGCCCGTCGAGGTACTCACCGAAGGCGACGCCATCGTCGGCGTGCGCACTGAGCGCCAGGAACTCGACGGCGAAGGTGGCATCCGCGGCACCGGCAAGTTCACCGACTGGCCCGTTCAGGCCGTCTACCACGCGATCGGCTACCGTTCCGAGCCCGTCGACGGCGTGCCCTTCGACCACGACCGCAACGTCATCCCCAACGATGGCGGCCACGTCCTCAACGAGGAGGGCATCGAGAACTCCCTCTACGTCACCGGCTGGATCAAGCGCGGCCCCGTCGGCCTGATCGGCAACACCAAGTCCGACGCCAAGGAAACCACGGACATGCTCTTCGAGGACGCCGCCGCCGGCAAGCTGCACGCCCCGAAGTACCCCGACCCCGACGCCATCATCGCCCTGCTGCACGAGCGCGGCATTGCCTACACCACCTGGGACGGCTGGTACCGCCTCGACGCCGAGGAGCGACGCCTCGGCGAGACCAGCGATCTTTTGCCGCGCGAGCGCCGCAAGATCGTCGAGTGGGAAGAGATGGTCGCCCACGCCCGCGCCGTGCCGCAGGTGCCCTGACTGCAGCCCTTAGCCCTGGCGCTCCAGCGCGGCGGCGATGAGGCCGTCGAAAAGCGGGTGCGCCTTAGTCGGGCGCGACTTCAGCTCGGGGTGGGCCTGGGTTGCCACCAGGTACGGGTGGACCGACTTCGGGTACTCGACGAACTCGACCAGCGTGCCGTCGGGTGAGGTGCCGGAAATGACCAGCCCAGCTTCCGCGAGCTTGTCGCGGTAAGCATTGTTGACCTCGTAGCGGTGGCGGTGGCGCTCGGTGACGTCGGTGGTGCCGTAGAGGTCCGCGACAACGGAGCCCTCCAACAGTGTCGCCGGGTAGGACCCGAGGCGCATGGTGCCACCTAGGTCGGCCTCCCCGGAGACTGCGCGCAGCTGCTCCTCCATCGTCGCGATGACCGGATCGGCGGTGGTCTCGTCGAACTCGGTGGAGGACGCACCCTCCACACCCGCCGCGCGCGCGGCTTCAATCACGATGCACTGCATACCCAGGCAGATCCCCAAAAGCGGTGTGCCGGTCTGCTTTGCGTAGCGAACCGTCGCGATCTTGCCCTCGATGCCGCGCCCACCGAAACCACCCGGGATGATGATCGCGTCGATGCCCTCCATGTTCTTAGCCAGGCCGGCCTCGGTTTCGCATTCGTCGGAGCCGACCCAGCGGATGTTCGCCTTCACGCGGTGGGCGAAACCGGCCGCGCGGACGGCCTCGGCGACGGAGAGGTAGGCATCCGGCAGGTCGATATACTTGCCCACGAGAGCGACGTTGACCTCACCTTCCGGGTTGTGCACGCGGTCGAGCAGGTCACCCCACACGGTCCAGTCGATGTCCTGGAACGGCAGATTCAAACGGCGGATGATGAAGGTATCCAGGCGCTGGTCGTAGAGGACCTTGGGGATGTCGTAGATGCTTGGCGCGTCCGGGCAGGACACCACGCCTTCGCGGTCGATGTCGCACATCAGCGCGATCTTGTCTTTAAGGCCATCGCCCACCTCGCGGTCGCTACGCAGCACCACCGAGTCCGGGACGAGGCCGATGGAACGCAGTTCCGCCACGGAGTGCTGGGTGGGCTTGGTCTTCAATTCCTTCGACGGCCCGAGGTACGGAACCAAGGAAACGTGCAGGTAAAAAACGTTTTCCCGGCCGACATCGTGGCGGATCTGGCGGGCGGCCTCCAAGAAAGGCTGGGATTCGATATCGCCGACAGTGCCGCCGATCTCGGTGATGACGACATCCGGCTTCTCACCATTGGCGTCCGGGTTTCCCATCGCGATGATGCGGGACTTGATTTCGTCCGTGATGTGCGGGATGACCTGCACGGTCTGGCCGAGGTACTCGCCGCGGCGCTCCTTGGCGATGACCGAGGAATACACCTTTCCGGTGGTGACGTTGCCGCCGGCCGAGAGGTTGCGGTCCAAGAAGCGCTCGTAGTGCCCCAGGTCGAGGTCGGTCTCCGCGCCGTCCTCGGTGACAAAGACCTCACCGTGCTGGAATGGGTTCATCGTGCCCGGATCCACGTTCAGGTAGGGATCGAGCTTCTGCATGGTCACCTTTAGACCACGTGAGCTGAGCAGGCGGCCGAGCGATGCCGCGGTCAGGCCCTTTCCAAGGGAGGAGGCGACGCCTCCGGTAACCATGATGTATTTCGTGACCATGGAACTTCAGACTATCAAGTGACAGGCTGCACTGGCAATACGAATGCGGCATCCACCGAGCCTGCGCGCACGCACGACGACATGCCTGTCCGCCCTGGTGTGTAGGCTGACAGAGCCTTACTACCGCTCACGGAAGGGCCATCCCCCCAATGGACCTCGTCAGAATCCTCACCCGCAGTTCGAAACCCTACGCGGGCTACATCGTCACCGTGGTGGTGCTCCAGCTAATCACCACCCTGGCCACGCTGTACTTGCCCGACCTCAACGCCAAAATCATCGACAACGGCGTGGCCCGCGCCGACATCCCCTACATCTGGCGCGTGGGCGGTGTCATGCTCGTCGTCGCGCTCGTCCAGGTCATCGCCGCGGTCGTCGCCGTCTATTTCGCCTCCCGCACGGCGATGGGAGTCGGACGCGACGTGCGCCGCGCTGTGTTCCGGCACGTCAGCCTGTTCTCCGCCGAAGATATGAGCTACTTCGGCACCCCGACGCTGATCACCCGCGGCACCAACGACGTGCAGCAGGTGCAGATGGTCTACCTGCTCTTCCTCAACTTCATGGTCGCCGCGCCGATTATGGCCATCGGCGGCATCATCATGGCGGTGCGCCAGGACCCGGGGATGAGCTGGCTGGTCGTCGCGGCCGTCGGCGTTCTCGCCGTCGTCGCCGGCGTGCTCATCGCCCTGCTCATGCCGCTGTTTCGCAGCATGCAGGACAAGCTCGACAACGTCAACGGGGTGCTGCGCGAGCAGATCACTGGCATCCGCGTGGTGCGCGCCTTCGGCCGCGAGGAGCACGAGACGCAGCGCTTCACCGCCGCCAACGACGACATCACCCGGGTTTCGCTGAACATAGGGCGGATCTTCGTGCTGCTCTTTCCCGTGATCATACTCATCCTCAACGTCGCCACCGCCGCGGTGCTGTGGTTCGGCGGCCACCGCGTCGACGCCGGACAGGTCGAGGTCGGATCGCTCACCGCGTTCATGCAGTACCTGATGCAGATCCTCATGGCGGTGATGATGGGAACCTTCATGGCGATGATGCTGCCGCGTGCCATCATCTGCGCGCGCCGCATCGAGGAACTGCTGGATCGCCGCCCGACGATCGAGGAACCTAGCGCGTCCGCAAAGGCGCCGTCGCGCGCGGGCGTCGTCGAGCTCGAGGGAGTCTCCTACACCTACCCCGGCGCCGAGGAACCCGTGCTCAAGGAGGTATCGCTGAGAGCTGTGCCGGGGCAGACGACGGCGATCATCGGCTCCACCGGGGCGGGCAAGTCGACGCTGCTCTCCCTCATCCCGCGCCTGACGGCGGCCACGTCCGGGCGCGTGCTTCTCGACGGCGTCGACGTGACCGACATGGCGCGCGCCGACATCGTCGATCGCGTCTCCATGGTCCCACAAAAGCCCTATCTGTTCTCCGGCACGGTGGCGTCCAACCTGCGCATGGCCAAGCCGGATGCGACCGACGCCGAGATGTGGGAGGCGCTGCGCACCGCTCAGGCGCACTTCGTCACCGACTTGGACATGCCCATTTCCCAGGGCGGCACCAACGTCTCCGGCGGGCAGCGCCAGCGGCTGTCCATCGCCCGCATGCTGATCAGCCGGCCGAGGATCTACCTCTTCGACGATTCCTTCTCCGCCCTGGACGCCATCACCGACGCCAAGGTACGCGACGCGATGCGCGCCTACACCGCCGACGCGACAACCATCATCGTCGCGCAGCGGGTTGCCTCCATCGAACAGGCCGACCAGATCATCGTCATGGAAGCCGGGGAGATCGTCGCCCGCGGCAGCCACGCGGAGCTGCTCGAGAGCTCGGAAACCTACCGCGAAATTGTCGAGTCCCAAAGAACGGTGGACGCCTAACATGTCTGAGACACGCACAACCACCCCGGCCGACCCCGCCGATATGACCGATGAGGAGCTCGCCGCCCTCGAGGCGAGCATGGCCGGCGATGACTTCTCCGGCAGCGCACCGCGCCAGGCGAAGCAGTTCTGGCCCAGCGCCAAGCGACTGATCGGGCTGCTCATGTCCCACCGGTTCAAGCTCGTCCTGGTGCTGGCAATGAACATCGGCTCCGTCGTCCTCGCGGTTTACGCCCCGCGCGTGCTGGGCCACGCGATGGACGTCATCTTTTCCGGCGTCATCTCGCGCGATCTCCCCGCGGGGGCGAGCAAGCAGCAGGTGATCGACGGCCTGCGCGCCTCCGGGCAGGAACGCTTCGCCGACATGGCCGAGGCGATGGACCTGCGCCCCGGCTTCGGCATCGACTTTGACCGGCTCGCGCAGCTGATCACCTTCGTCATCGTCCTCTACGTCGTCTCCTCCCTGCTCATGTGGGCCCAGGGTGCGATTTTAAACCGGCTGACCATGGCGACCGTCTTCGACCTGCGCCAGTCCGTGGAACGCAAGGTCAACCGCCTGCCGCTGAACTACTTCGATTCCCGCCAGCGCGGTGACCTGCTCTCGCGCACCACCAACGACGTGGACAACGTCCAGCAGGCCCTGCAGCAGGCGATGTCGCAGATCCTCAACGCCGTGATGATGGTCCTGGGCATCATCGTGATGATGTTCTGGATCTCCTGGCAGCTCGCTCTGCTGGCGCTGGTGGCGATCCCGCTGACCGGCGCGGTGATGGGGATCATCGGAACCCGCTCGCAAAAGCATTTCGCCGCGCAGTGGAAATCCACGGGTGAACTCAACGGGCACGTCGAGGAGTCCTTCTCCGGCCACGAGCTGGCGCTGATCTTCGGCCGCACCGAGGAGCTCAACCGCGTCTTCGACGAGCGAAACTCCGCGCTCTACGGCGCCACCTCGCGCGCGCAGTTCCTCGCCAATTCGATGCACCCCATCATGCAGTTCATCTCCTACCTGTCGTATGTGGCCATCGCCGTCGCCGGCGGGCTGCGCGTGGCCTCCGGGCACATGACGCTGGGAGATGCGACGGCATTTATTCAATACTCGCGTCAGTTCAACCAGCCGCTCGGCGAGATCGCCGGCATGGCGCAGATGGTGCAGTCGGGTGTGGCCTCGGCCGAGCGCATCTTCGAGTTCCTCGACGCCGAGGAGGAGGTCACCGACACGTCCGCGGACGCAACCCTGCCCGGGCGCGCCCGCGGCCTGGTCGAGTTCGACAACGTCGACTTCTCCTACTCCCCCGACACCCCGCTGATCCAGGATCTCTCGCTGCGCGTGGAGCCGGGGCGCACAGCCGCGATCGTCGGGCCCACCGGCGCGGGCAAAACCACTCTCGTCAACCTCATCATGCGCTTCTACGAAATCGACGCCGGGGCGATCCGCATCGACGGCGTGGACACGCGCGAGATGACCCGCAGCGAGCTGCGCTCCAACATGGGCATGGTGCTGCAGGACGCGGTGCTGTTCAAGGGCACCATCATGGACAACATCCGCTACGGCCGCCTCGACGCCACCGACGAGGAGGTCATCGCCGCGGCCAAGGCCACCTACGTCGACCGCTTCGTCCACGCCCTGCCCGAGGGTTACGACACCGTCATCGACCAGGACTCCGGGGCGATCTCCGCGGGTGAGCGCCAGCTGATCACCATTGCGCGGGCGTTTCTTTCCCAGCCAACGATTCTGATTCTGGACGAGGCCACGTCGAGCGTCGATACGCGAACTGAAGTGCTGGTCCAGGAGGCGATGAACGCGCTGCGCGCCGAGCGCACCTCGTTCGTGATCGCGCACCGGCTGTCCACGATCCGCGGCGCCGACTTGATCATCGTGATGGAGAACGGCCGGATTGCGGAGCAGGGCTCGCACGACGACCTGCTCGCGGCGCGCGGCGCCTACTGGCGGTTGAACCAGTCCCAGTTCGCCGAGGAAGGCTAGAATCAACCCCGTGAGCACCCCCTACGGCAGGTACCGGTTGAGCGACGCGGAGCGCAACGACGCCATGAGCGCGCTCAGCACAGCACTCGGCGAGGGCCGCCTGACCATGGACGAGTTCGACCGGCGCTGCACCATGATCGCCCAGGCCGAGTTCCAGGGAGATCTCGAGCCTGTGTTCACCGATATCCCGCAGCACCCGGTGCTGCGCGCCACGCCCACCACCGCGGTCGAGGTCTACAGCGCCGACGAGATCGTCGCCGCGCGCCGCGACGGCCAGAAGACCCGCGCGGGGGTGTTCTGGCTGGGCACCCTCGGCTCCGTCGCGGGCACCGCCATCGTTGCCTCCGCCACGGGCGGCAGCGGGCTCGCCGCACTGATCCTGCTGCTCATACCCACCCTGTTCATCCTGCTCTACGTGATGAAGGTGGGCCCCGAATCCTGGTACACCCCCAGCCTGCGCCAGCTCGAGCGCAAGCGCCGGCAGCTGGTGCGCATGCGGCAGCTGGAGATCGAGTCCGCGAACGCGCACGAGGAAGCGTTGCGACGCGCCCAGCGCAAGGCCCAGGTAAGCCAGCTGACGGACGACGCTCTCGATGTCGCGCAGCGGACGGTCAAACGTTTCAAGGGCAAGTAGTATTGACCTATGAGCAAGAAGCAGGCACACGACGAGAACTCCTACCCCGCTAACGACGTTGTCGAGGACGTTGTCGAGGAAGCGGTGACGGGGGCGTCGGCAAGCGGAAAGCCGTTGAAGAAGCACCGCCACTTCGACGAGGCGGAGAAGCTGAAGAACGTGTTTTACGACATTCGCGGGCCGGTGAGCACCACCGCGGAGGAGATGGAGCGCGACGGGCACACTATTCTCAAGCTCAACACCGGCAACCCGGCGATCTTCGGCTTCGAAGCGCCCGACGTGATCATGCGCGACATGATCGCCGCGCTGCCGACATCGCAGGGCTACACCACGTCCAAGGGCATCGTGCCGGCGCGGCGCGCGATTGTGACCCGCTACGAGGTGATCGAGGACTTCCCCGAGTTCGACATCGACGACGTCTTTCTCGGCAACGGCGTGTCCGAGCTGATCAGCATGGTCACCCAGGCCCTGCTTAACGACGGCGACGAGATCCTCGTCCCCGCCCCCGACTACCCGCTGTGGACTGCCGCGTCCACGCTGGCCGGTGGCAAGGTCGTGCACTACCTGTGCGACGAGGAGGACGGGTGGAACCCCTCACTCGAGGACATCCGCTCCAAAGTCACCCCGCGCACCAAAGCCATCGTGGTGATCAACCCCAACAACCCGACCGGTGCGGTCTACTCCCGTGAAACGCTCGAGGGTATCGCCGACATTGCCCGCGAGCACGAGCTGATGGTGCTTGCCGACGAAATCTACGACCGCATCCTCTACGACGATGCGCAGCACATCTCCATGGCAGAGGTCGCCCCCGATCTGATCACCGTGACGTTCAACGGCCTGTCCAAGGCGTACCGCGTGGCCGGATACCGCGCCGGCTGGATGGTCATCACCGGCCCGCGCCGCCGCGCCACCGGGTTCATCGAAGGCCTCAACCTCCTGTCCGGCACCCGTTTGTGCGCCAACGTGCCAGGCCAGCACGCCATCCAGGTGGCGCTCGGTGGACGGCAGTCGATCTACCAGCTCACCGGGGCTGGCGGGCGCCTGCGTGAGCAGCGCGACGTCACCGTGCGCAAGCTGCGCGAGATCCCGGGCATCTCCGTCGTCGAGCCGAAGGGGGCGTTGTACTGCTTCCCCAAAATCGACACCGAAATGTACAACATCCACGACGACGAGCGCTTCATGCTCGACCTGCTCAAATCGGAAAAGATCCTCATGGTGCAGGGCACGGGCTTCAACTACCCCACCCCGGATCACTTCCGCGTGGTCACGCTTCCGTGGGCGTCGCAGCTGGAGAACGCGATTGAGCGCCTGGGCAACTTCCTGAGCGACTACCACCAGCACTAGTTTGATTGACGACGAAGCGCTGCCTGCCTGAAGGCGCTGGGTGAGATCCCGACGCTGCGGGCGAACGCTTTGGAGAAGGCGGATTCGGAAGAATACGACACCGAAGAACCAACTACTGCGATCGGCTCGTTGGTCTCAATCAACCGGGTTTTTGCGACCTCCATGCGCCAGTTCGTCACGTACGCTGCCGGCGCTACTCCGACGACCTCGCGGAACTTCTCGATAAACGATGTGCGTGACATGGCGGAAATTTTTGCCATATCTGCGATCGCCCACGGTTTTTCTGGCTCATCATGGATTGCGTGTAGGACTCTCCCGATCGCAGGATCAGCTAATCCCGCGATGAGCCCAGGTTCGAAGGAGCTTTCCTCGTAGAACCATTTTCGAATGATCTGCACCACGATGATGTCGGCCAGCCGAACCGCTACGGCCTCCCCACCCAACCTGTCTGCGGAAAGTTCGTCTGCCAAGAGGCCGACTAGCTTCACGACGGACGAAGCGTCGTTCAAATTCATACCTCTTGCGGAGACCACAGGGGGAAGGGCTTGCACGATGTTGTGAACATCTGGAGCGTCAAAACTCACCATCCCGCAGAGCAACCGTGTGAATGATCCGTCGCAACCTACGTTGACGATTGAGTAGTTCTCGCTGAGATACCTCTGGGGCAATTGATCGACCCGGGGAGCTACCGTTCTATCCGGGCTGGCGGAGAGCATGTGCTCCCTTCCGAGCTGCACGAGAGCAACATCCCCTTCCCGGAGTTGGAGCTTCGGTATGCCGTCCGAAATCAACCAGCATGAGCCCTCGGTGACCACATGAAAACTCAGACATTGGGGATCAACTGGCATCCGCAGACCCCAATCACCGCGGGCAGTCGTACTGCAGTAGAACACACCGCTCATACGCAACTGCCTCAGGAAGTGCGCTACCTCCGGTTTCACATTCATAGAACGATGATCGCACCCTCGGAGTTGTCAACTCCACATATCCGGACGATCGGCAAAGAAAAATGGACTGACGGGCCTACTGACGGTCGCTGGCGATTCCTAACGTGAATTGAGCCAGTCTCCGTAACCCTCCCTACTTTGAGAAAAGAGGCCCCGATGTTTGCTATTTCCGGTTCGACGGGACGCGTTGGATCCAACGTTGTCGCCGAACTACTCAAGCACGACCAACCCGTTCGAGCTCTCGCGAGATCGGAAGAATCCTTGAAACAGTGGTCAGCGCAAGGCGTCGAGACTGCAGCGGTTGACCTGCTCGACAGCGCGGCATTGTCCGAGGCGCTGAAGGGTGCGGAGGGATTCTTCGCATTGCTCCCGTTCCACTTCGGTGCAGACGACCTTGACCGCTACGCAGATGCAGTCATCGCATCAGTGCGCTCTGCGGTCGAATCCGCAAACGTTCCTCACGTCGTCATGCTCTCGTCGGGAGGCGCCCAACACGAGCATTCAACGGGCCCAATCACAGGACTGCACCGAATGGAGCAGGCACTCCTGTCCGCTACTCCCCTGCTCACCGCCCTTCGGCCGGGACATTTTCAAGAGAAGTTTCAGGATGTGCTGCCCGCAATTCTCCAGGAGGGCGTGTACCCCGTTTTCGGCGCAGCTGATGAGCCGAAGCCGATGGTCGCGACCAAGGATATCGGTGTTTTCGCCGCACACAACTTGATGAATCCTCCCGTCTCTCAAGAGCCGGTTGACATCATCGGTCCGAGCTACACCGAACGGGACGTGGCCGGTGTGATTGCGGAGCAGCTTCACAAAGACGTGGCGGTCGTCGAAATTCCCGATGAGGCGTGGGAGTCCGAGCTCGAGCGGGCTGGTTTTTCAACCGGCGTCGCTCACAGCCTTGCCCAGATGTACCGGGCGGACAGTGATGGGTTGCTTGCACCTTGCGCGTCGAAATCGATCTCGGCCCCGACGCCGCTTACCGAGACGGTCAGCACCGTCCTGCAGAATCGGGAGGGCGCGTAGATGAATCTTCCCATCATCACCAGTGCAGTGGCGCTTTGCGCAACCGTCACCGGCGGGCTGCTCAGCGGTCTCTATTTTGCCTTTGAGGTCAGTACTCGGAAGAGCTTCGCACGTTTACCCGATGATCAGTACGTCGAGGTCTTCGCAGGCATCAACCAGGCGATCCTCAACCCCCGATTCCTGACAGTATTCGCGCTTGCACCACTGTCCTCAGTATTACTGGCCATCCTCGTACCGACCAGATGGACGATT
This sequence comes from Corynebacterium sp. Z-1, assembly GCF_031844665.1. Classification (NCBI taxonomy): domain Bacteria; kingdom Bacillati; phylum Actinomycetota; class Actinomycetes; order Mycobacteriales; family Corynebacteriaceae; genus Corynebacterium; species Corynebacterium sp. Z-1. Next base: position 215,320 of record NZ_CP134621.1, read on the forward strand.
CTCGCTGCAACAGCGTCGCTCGTCGCACTGGGCATCACCGTCGCGGGAAATGTCCCACTGAACAACTACCTCGACAATGCGTTCACAAGTCAGAATGCGGTGTCCGAGATTCGCGCGAACTTCGAGTCCCGGTGGAACTCGCTCAACGCTGCCCGATGCGTAGCGCAGACGGTCGCTGTTGGGGCGACGCTGCTCTTTGCGCTGAACACGAGGGGATAAAAACCCCTTACAGGCTGCGCCCCAAGGCGTGGATCTCCCAGCCTGCGGCCTGCCACGCGTCGACGGGCAGGACGTTGCGGCCGTCGATAATGCGCTGCTCGGCCACTAGCTCGGCGGCATGCTTCGGATCGAGCTTCTTGAATTCGGTCCATTCGGTAGCGAGGATGACAAGTTCCGCGCCGCGGAGAGCGTCGTCAAGCGAGGTGGCGTAATCCAGCGTCGGGAAGACCTTCTTCGCGTTGTCCATCGCCTCCGGGTCGAACACGCGCACCGCCGCGCCCGCCAGGGACAGCTGACCCGCGACAGCGAGGGCCGGCGAATCACGCACGTCGTCGGAGTTCGGCTTGAACGCCGCACCGAGGACGGTGACGCGACGGCCGATCAACGACCTCAGCTCCTCGCGGGCGAGATCGACCACGCGCTGGCGTCGGCGCATGTTGATCGCGTCGACCTCGCGCAAGAATGTGAGCGCCTGGTCGGCGCCGAGCTCACCGGCGCGGGCCATGAACGCGCGGATGTCCTTGGGCAGGCAGCCGCCGCCGAAGCCGAGGCCGGCGCCGAGGAACTTGCGGCCGATGCGGTCGTCGTAGCCGATGGCGTCGGCAAGCTGGGTGACATCCGCACCCACAATCTCGCAGACCTCGCTGACGGCGTTGATGAAGGAGATCTTGGTGGCCAAGAACGCGTTGGCGGAGACTTTCACCAGCTCCGCGGTTTGCAAATCGGTGACCACGAACGGAGTGCCGGTTTCCAGCGGTGTGGCGTAGACCTCGCGGGCGATCTGCTCGGCCTGGGTGTTATCCGCGCGGGTGCCCAGCACAATGCGGTCCGGCTCAATCGTGTCCTTCACCGCGTAGCCCTCGCGCAGAAACTCCGGGTTCCACGCGATCTCCACCTCGGTGCCCTCTTGTGCGAGCTCGTTGGCGCGCTCCTGCAACGCAGCTGCCGTGCCCACCGGCACCGTGGACTTGCCAAAAATCACGTGGCGGCCCGTGAGCTTAGGCACGAGATCCTCGATCACCGCCTCCACGTAGCGCGTATCTGCCGCATACGAGCCGCGCTGCTGCGGAGTACCCACGCCGATGAAGTGGACGTTGGCGAACTCGGCCGCGCGGGCGTAATCGGTGGTGAAGTCAAGGCGCCCGGCGGCGATGTTACGTTCAAGGACCTCCGGCAGGCCCGGCTCATAAAACGGGACCTTGCCCGCCTTGAGTTGCTCGATTTTTCTCTCGTCCACGTCCACGCCCAGCACCTCGTGGCCCAACTCCGCCATGCAGGCGGCATGCGTTGCCCCGAGGTAGCCGGTCCCGATCACCGTCATTCGCATGGGCGCTACTCTAGTCGCGGAAGTTCAAGTACGCGCGGGATGGAGTGGGGCCGCGCTGCCCCTGGTACTTCGAGCCCAACTTCCCCGAGCCATACGGCGTCTGCGCCGGCGAGGACATGCGGAACAGCGCGAGCTGGCCCACCTTCATGCCCGGCCACAACGTAATCGGCAGGTTAGCCACGTTGGATAGCTCGAGCGTGATGTGTCCGGAAAAGCCGGGGTCGATAAAACCGGCGGTGGAGTGGGTGAGCAGGCCCAGGCGGCCCAGCGAGGACTTCCCCTCGAGCCTGCCGGCGAGATCATTCGGCAGGGTAAACGTCTCCAGCGTCGAGGCCAGCACGAATTCGCCGGGGTGCAGCACGAATGCGTCCCCGTCTGCCACCTCGACCAGCGTGGTCAGGTCCGGCATCTCCTGCTTCGGGTCGATGTGCGTGTAGCGCGAGTTGTTGAACACGCGGAAGAACTTGTCTATACGCACGTCAATCGACGACGGCTGCACGAGCTCCGAGTCGTACGGCTCAATGGTCAAGCGGCCCGAATCGATGGCGGCGCGGATGTCATGGTCGGATAAAAGCACGCCTGCAAGTCTAGCTGTCAGCGGTTTTACGTTCGGGGTTTGACCGGTGCTACAGTGTTTTCCACTGTGTTTTACGTTTTACGCTGCCGGCGTAGTTTAGTGGTAGAACATCAGCTTCCCAAGCTGAGAGTGCGAGTTCGATTCTCGTCGCCGGCTCCAATTTTCTGAGTACACGGGCAAAAGTGGTAAACCGGCCCCCTGGCTGTTTAAGCTGGGGCGCCGGTTTTCTTCAGTCGGTGGCGGTTTTTGCCGCGACCCCCTCACCACACCAGCCCCGACTTAAAAGTTTTCTGTACCAGTGGCGGTGAGATTGGTGACCCAACCCCCCGACATGACCACAGGCTGCGGCCGACAGTTTTAGAGCTAGCCAAGCGTTTCCATCCACTCCTTGACCTGCTGCTCAGACTCCTCGTCACTCAAGTCTTCGACGCGCGTCATGATCGTCCACCGAACCCCGAAGGGATCACGAATACTGCCATAGCGATCGCCGGAGGCGAAGTAGGCCACTGGCTCGCGAAGTGTGGCTCCATGGGCAATGGCCAGTTCAACTACCCAATCCACGTTCGTGCAGTACAAAGCTAGGGAGAATGCCACCGTATCCGACTCTGGTTCAGAAGCAACGGTGTTGTAGTCAGAGGACGCTTCGCCCAGCTCGAGTCGCCCATTGTCGAATTGGATTTCTGCATGGACCACTGCCTCGTTGTTTGTCATGGCGGTGATGATCTTCGCGTCGAAGACTGAAGCGTAGAAATCCAGTGCCGCTTTCGCGTCTGTGACGGTCAAGAAGGGGGTGATAGTGGAGTATCCGTGTGGCACGCCGTTTGTGGTGTGCGCGCCATCGGCTGGCGTGGTGTTATCGGTCATGAAAATCAAAGTAGAGGGCCCAAGCGACGCTCGCTTGTATATTTGTGCCATGAATGATCCGCTATCTCGCGCGGAGCGGGGAGTACTCAGGCCGGACTTGCTGCCGGTTGCTTTCCGACGACTCGCCCCCGCCGAGAGCATTTCCGGGCTCGTTCGCTGGTGGTGGTTCTCTTCGTGGGACCTTCCACATGGGCAATCGGCGACCCAACAAATTTTGGCCTTTCCATCTTCAAACGTGGTGGTTGAGCCCCACATGGTTGGAATATCCGGGCCCACAACGAAGAGCTCCACCCGAACGTTGGAAGGCAGTGGCTGGGCCGTCGCCGCGCTTTTGCAACCCGCGGCAGTTCCCGCAGTGGTCGGAGATCCCGCACGATACCGCGATAGCTACCGTGCATTGGCCGCCCCGGGACTACTCAAGGATGTGGGGGAAAGCGTCGCAAAGCTTGACGTGGAGGCAGCCTTCTGCGCGTTTGAACATTGGCTGACCAGCACAGTTGGGCCCGTAAGTAGCAATGGCTTGTTGGCCAACGCAGTGATGGAGCGAGTTGAGTCTGATCCCCCGATCCGCAACGTCACGGAGTGGGCAGGCGCCGCGCATGTGTCAGTGCGCACACTGCACCGGCTCACTGCGAAGCATGTAGGGTTAACGCCCCTAGCCATAATCCGGCGCCGGCGGCTTCAAGATGCCGCCCATGAGCTGCGCGCAACCCCGGCGCCGGTGGGAGCCATCGCCGTTCGCATGGGATACGCGGATCAATCGCATTTCACGCGCGAGTTCCGCGCTACGTTCGGGACCACACCATCCGACTACCGGAGGACGGCGCATACCCTCTAGGAAGCAGACGCCACCGTATGCCCTTCCATCACCTGAACCTGGTCACAGGGCAGAGTCGGCTACTTCTGCGGCGCGGTGCACGGCGCGATCGGCGTTGGCGAGACCCAGAAGATTGCAAAGCTGCCGTTGGGCCGCTTCTTACCGCGCAACAAACTGAACCGCGGGTGGTACGCGACAGCATCATCGTGGTCCAGCACGAAGTGGTTGTAGACATCGAGCGTTTCCTCTGGGGTGTTAAGCGTGACCCGGTTGCCATCCACTTCGATGATCTGGACCGGCACCCAATCGGAAGCCGGGACCCTGGAAGCGCCTCTGATGGCGGCGATGGAGGGCAGATGGCCCCGGGAAAGCAGGTCGCATTCGCGGGGTGTGACCTGCACACGTTCGCCATTCGGCTGCGGCAGGAGGACAACCTCGCCATCGTCGAACCGCACGGCGTTTCGGGCGGGAGAGTAGTCAAACTTTCGCGTGAGTGAGGTGGCGAAGTTCAGCGCGGCCGGTTCAGTAGCAAACTCCCTCGCCACAACTTCGATCTCTGAAGAGAACGTCACTTCTGTTGAGCTGAGGTTTTCCATCCTCACTGGCACCCAATCTTCGGGCAGGTCATCGGGAAAGAACATGGACATGTCGTCGGACATGGAAATCTCCTAGAAATATCGCACTTCCGGCGCGCGGTCGCGTCGCCGGCCGATCTTCCCCCGGGAGCACCGTGCGCGATTGCGCGGTTGCTAGTCGACGGGCCGGGAGACCCGAAAAAGCTTCGAACTTCTTGATCGCACCGACCACCCTAACAGACAGCTCGGTCTAGTGCGACTTAACCCAGGCAACCACGCTCAACCAGCCACTGGTGCGCGTCGCGCTCGAGGCCGTCGTTAAGCAGCGGCGACAATTACCCCAAAACCTTCGCTACCGTCTTTGCCATACGCCCTCCCTTACGCGCGTCAGAGTCTAGCGTCTTCGCGGAACCCACATCCTTAACGACTACGGTTATCAGCATGGGAAAGCACGCATCAATAACGCCGCCGCGCACACGCTCTACCGCCCGGCTCATCCTCGCCGGGGTCCTCGTCGCAGCCTTCGTCGCGACACTTATCGCGCTCGCCGTCCTCTGGCCGACGGGGCCCGCCCCCACCCCCGGGCCGGGTTTCAAGCGGTCCCAATCCATGGCCGCCGACGCGGTCAACGGCACCGTCATCGACCACCGCCAGGGCCCCTGCTCCTCCCCCGACGTGGGGCGCGTCTTCGAGGGCGAACCTCGCCCCGCCACCCCGCAGCTCGTGCCGCTGGGCACCATCGCCAACGAGCCGGTGTGCGAGCTCTCCGTCGTCGAGCTGACATCCGGCCCTGACGAGGGCAAACGCACACTTCTTTCAAGCTCCGGGCTGCCCGGGGAATCCACCCTAGCCACCGGCGACGCGATCACCCTGGCAACCAACACCGACGGCGACACCACCACCTACACGCTTTTGGACATGGAGCGCAGCCAGGCAATCTGGCTGTGGATCGCCGTGGCGGTGATACTCATCGTGGCCATAGGCGCCCTGCGCGGCCTGCTGGGCCTCGTCGGGCTGGTGCTGACCGGGTTGGTCGTGTTCGGCTTCCTCATCCCCGCGCTGCTGCGCGGCACCGACCCCACGGCGGTGGCGATGGCCGCCGGCGCCGCGATCCTCTTCCCCGTGCTGTTTTTGGTTCACGGCGTCAATTGGAAATCAGCGTCAGCGCTCGCCGGAACACTGGCCGCGATGGCGCTGGCGGCGGTACTAGGCAACGTCGCGGTGGACACCTCTCAACTGCGCGGCCTGGGCAACGAGGACAACCTGCTCATCCACCTCTACCTGCCTGAGGTATCCGTCCCCGGGCTGCTCATGGCGGGTTTCATCATTGGAGCGCTCGGCGTGCTTAACGACGTCACTATCGCGCAATCCTCCACCGTCCACGAACTCTTCCTCGCCTCCCCGGAGTCCTCGGCGCGCTCCACCTTCGCCGCGGCATTGCGCGTCGGCCGCGACCACATCGCCTCGATGGTCTACACCCTCGTGCTGGCGTACCTGGGCACCGCGCTGCCGCTGGCCATGCTGCTGAGCGTCTCCGACCGCCCGCTGATGCAGGCGCTGTCCTCCGACGTGGTTGCCACCGAGCTGATCCGCTCGGCGATCGGCGCGATTTCGCTGGTCCTGGCGGTTCCGATCACCACCTTCATCGCCGTGCAAACCGTCCGCTCACACAAGCCCCAATTAGCAGCGAAAATTTAAAAACGCTATAGTTGATTGTCGGCCTGGAACACGAGACATGTAGCGCACCACGCGCGTAAACCTGATGACGCCACCGAAGCCACTGGTCAGTAACTCGTCTTCTCACGTCACAAGAGGTTCCATGTCTGCTTCGGTTCCCCACCGCCACACCGGCGGTTCGCGCTTCATCATGGTGGCGGCCGCGCTCGCCGCGTTCATCGCCACTTTCAACGAAACATTCCTCAACGTCGGGTTCACCCCGATCATGGCTGATCTCGGCGTCACCGTGCCCACCGTGCAGTGGCTCGCCACCGCCTGCATGCTCGGCGCCGCCGTGATGACGCCCACCGCCGGGTTCTTTATCACCCGCTTCGGCACCAAACCACTCTTCCTCGCCACCACATCCACACTGGTGATCGGCGGTATCGTCACCGCGCTGGCACCGAACTTCCCCTTCTTGCTCGCCGGGCGCATCATCCAGTCCATCGGCACCGGCTTGTTGGTCCCGATCGGCATGATGATCGCGCTCACGGTCTCCCCGAAGCCGAAGATCGGCAAGTACATGGGAATCATGGGCTCCATGACCACCCTCGGGCCGTCGATAGCTATCTTGGCCTCGGGCTTCATTTTGGAGCTGACCGACAGCAACTGGCGCGCCCTGTGCTGGGCCTTCACCGCGCTATCCGCGCTGGTCTTCGTTGTCGGCGCAGCCACGGTGTACAACATTTCCGAGTCCGAGAAGGCGCGCCTGGATTACCCCTCGCTCGTACTCGTCGCGATCGGCCTGATCGGCCTGCTCTACGGCATTTCCACCATCTTCGGCCCGGCGAAGCTCACCGCGGCCGCCGCATTCTTCGTCGGCGCGGTGGCGCTGGGGCTGTTCGTTAAGCGCCAGGGCACGATTGCCAACCCGCTGATCAACCTCGCCCCGCTGAGGGTCTTCCCGTTTACCGCGGGCGTGGTCATCAACGTCGTCGCGCTGATCATCGTGTTCTCCATGAACATCCTCGTGCCCACGCACCTGCAAAGCGTGCAGGGCACCTCGGGGCTCACCGCCTCGCTCGTGCTTTTCCCCGCGATTTTGTGCGCGGCCGTGTTCGGCCCCATCGCCGGTAACATCTACGACGCGCGCGGCGCGCGCTGGCTGCTGCCCGCCGGCATGACGCTGATGGCCATCTTCGCGCTCGCCACCGCGTACACCATACGTGTCGACGCCCTGTGGATGATCACTCTGGTCTACATCCCCGCGATCGTGGGTTCTGCCCTGACCATCGGCCCAGTGCAGTCCTTCGCGCTGGGCTCGCTGCCCCGCCAGCTCAACCCGGACGGCGTAACGATCTTCTCGACCAGCTTCCAGATCGCCGGCTTCCTCGGTACCGGGCTGTCCACCGGAATCTACGGCGCGGTTCTTGCCCGCGGTGAGGGCACTGACACCGCCAACACCGGGTTCTTTCTCGTCGGCGCGGTTCTGTTCGCCCTGGCCCTTGCCGCAGCCGTGCTCGGCTACACCGGCACGCGCGCCACCGCGGACGCCCCGCGCACGGAAGCAACGCCGGTCGCTCCGGACTCCCTGGTCAGCCGCCTAATGAAGACTGACGTCTACCACCTCGCACCCGACGCCACGATCCGCGAGGCCCTGCACCTGTTCGTGTCCAACCGCATCTCCGGCGCCCCGCTGATCACGAACGGGACGCTGCGAGGCTTCGTCTCCGACGGTGACGTGCTCAACGCCATTAGCGATTCGGTGCCCGCCTTCACCACCCCGTACGCACTGTTGAAGAACGAGGACTCCCCCGAGTTCTCCACGGATGTTTCCACCGTGCTGGACCGGAGGGTTGCGAGCATTGCCACGGAACCGGTCATCACCGTCAACGTCAACGACGATCTCGGCCACATCTCCGCAGCGCTCGCGGACCGGCATCTGAAGAAGGCCCCCGTGGTCGACGACGCAGGCCATGTCGTCGGCGTGATCAACCGCTCCGACATCAACCGCTTCCTGGTGAGCACCTACATCGACGCCTAGCTCATCGCGCCCCCGCGGCACTAGGCTTTAGGTATGAAGCTCACCCACCTCGCGCTCCTCGGAATGTACGCCGCTGGCGTCTACATCGGCGCCACGCGGCGACCCGAGCTACCGTTTAATGACTCGGACTTCTCACCTTCCCACCCGACCCCGGTGCTGTATGTCCACGGGTTCACCAGCGCCACGAACACGTTCACCGTCAACGCCCTGTACCTGCGCGAACACGGTTATTGGACGTGGGGCTTCGACTACGGCACCAACGATCGCGCGAGTCTGGCCGCGATCATCCCCGTGCTGCACGGCTTCGGCGACCTCAACGACCTCGTTCGCGAGCTCGCCGACAACGTGGAAAGGGTCAAAGCCGCGACAGGCTCAGACAAGGTCGACATTGTTGCCCACTCCCAGGGCGGGCTGCTGACCAAGCTCTACATCGCCGGCGGCGGCGCCGAGAACGTCCGCCGCGTCGTGGCCATCGGGGCGAATTTCCACGGCACCGACATCGGCGGGTTGGCCGAGCGCGTCATCCCGTTTATCCAGCGCCGCCCCGGCATCGCCGAGGCCGTCGCCAGCACGAGCGCGCTGCAGCAGCTGGCGGGCTCGCCGTTTTTCGAGGAGATCGGGGACCTGCCCGATTCCGACCCGCGGGTGGTCTACACCTCGATCTACACCCCGGCCGACCGCACGGTCACCCCAAACGAGGCGTCCATCCTCGACAGCGTCGACGGGGCGGACGTGATCAACATCGACCTGGAAAAGGCCTACCCGGGCTTCGCCCCGGTGATCCACTCGCTGCTTCCGCGCGACCCGAACGTCGCCGAGCTGACGCGGTGGGGACTCGAGCGCGAGGCCCACACCCCGCAGTAACACCGGCACTTACGCCGCGCAGCGGAACCCGATATGCGTGGTCGCAGAGTCCCCCGACTGGCCTTGGCGCGCGGGCGGGCGGTAGCGGTGGCAGTACTCGGGCGCACACAGGTGCGAGCCGCCCTTGACCACCCGGCGCGGGTAGGTCTCGCCCGGAGCCGTCGCCACGCGGCGCGCCTCATCCAGGGCTGACGACGGCGCACAGCACGAGCCGGCTCGCTCGACGACACCGCGCGCCGCACCGGACGCGTAGTAGGTCGAGCTCCACTGCCACACGTTGCCAATCAGGTCAGAAAAACCCCACGGGTTACGGCCGAACTGGCCCATCGGCGACGTCGTACCCCATCCCTGGTTGTCGTAGGGGAAGCGACCCTGCCAGGTGTTGGCGCGGACGATCCCGTCCGGCGCGTACTCCTCACCCCAGGCGTAGGTGGTTGCCGCGCGCCCGGCGCGGGCAGCGCACTCGAGTTCCAGCTCGGTCGGCAGCCGGCGCCCCGCCCACCGCGCGTACGCCACGGCATCCGGGTAGGCCACCTGGACCACCGGGTGATCCGGAATGTCCTCGTGGCTCACGCCGGACGGCCCGTACGGCGCGCGCCACGACGCCCCAGGCTCGAAGCGCCACCACTGCCGCCAGTCGCGCAGGTCCACCGGGCCCGTGGTGGGCTGAAACACCAGCGCGCCCGCGACCAGCAGCTCCAGGTCGACGCCGGGGAATTCCTCCGCGGATGGCACCCGCTCGGCCACGGTGACGTAGCCCGTCTCTTGGACGAACCGTGCGAATCGGGCATTGGTGACGGGGTCGGCCTCCAGCGCAAACGCGTCGACGCGGACTGTTCGCTGCGGGGACTCCTCAGGGTAGAAATCGTTAGACCCGGCCGTAAAGGTGGTCGGCGCGACGTCGATTAGCTTTGTCAGCCTGGCCATGTCAGCGACCCTACCAGTGGCGAGGTCAGCCCATGTTTGAGTTCTTCCAATCCTTAGCGAGTACGCTCACCACGCTCTTCGTACTCACCAGCATGTTCAACGTGGGCCTTACCCAGCACCCGGCGCGCATTGCCAAGCACCTGCGCGACTGGCAGTTTCTCACCCGCATGGTTGTGGCTAACTTCCTAGTCGTGCCCGGTGTGATGCTGTTGTTCATCATCATCACCGGCATCGGCGCGCCGTACTCGACGGCGCTGATCCTGTTCGCCTGCGCCGCCGGGGCCCCGCTGCTGATCAAGCTAACGCAGGAAAGCGATAACGACATCGCTGCCGGCGCGACCATACAGATGGTACTCATGGTCTCCACCGTCGGCTTTTTGCCTTTCCTGTTGCCCCGCCTTATCGACGGCATCGAGGTCGACGTGTGGCAGATCGCCCAGCCGCTACTTCTGCAGATGATCCTCCCGCTGGCGCTCGGCATGGTCTGCCACGTTGGCGTCGAAAAGCTCGCGGCGACCGTGCAGCCCTGGGTGGCGAAGATTTCTAACCTGGCGCTCTACGGGCTGCTCATCTTCACCATCATTGGCTACCTGCCCGAGATGGCGGACGTTGACCTGTGGATCGCGATCATCATCGGTGTCGTCGTGCTTCTGATCGCCTTCTACATGGGATACGGTACTGGCCAGGGCAACACGAACCACGCTCAGCTCGGTGCATTGGGCACCGCGCAGCGCAACACTGCCGCAGCAATGATCACGGCGCAGAGTTTCGACGACCCGCTGGTGTTTGTCACCATCGCGCTGCTCAACACGTTGATGATGTTTGTGCTGCTCAAGCTCGCTACTCGCTTGGGCAACGACTCCGCCATTGCGTTCTTAGAACCCCTTGAAGCGGACATGCCCGGCGGCATCACCCGCCCCTATGCCCAAAACTAGCCACGTAAAGGTCGATACTATGGGGTGGCATAACACAATCCAACATTCTCATTCTCTGCATGGACCAGTGAGACATGCGCATGGAACTTCCCGACGACGTCGAGCTTCCCGCACTGCAGTCGCTGATGGACAAAGGCGTCACCCTCGATCAACACTATTGCACGGTTCCGCAGTGCACACCGTCTCGTACCGCGATGTGGACCGGCCAGCACGCGAAAACGCTGGGCACGTGGGACAACACGGACTTCGCCTGGATCAAGCCACTGACACCGGACACCCCCACGCTCGGGCACATGATGCGCGAACAGGGCTATTACACCGCGTTCAAGGGCAAGTGGCACCTCTCGGACACCGGCTTTGGCACCTCGGAGGTGCTCGAGAAGTTCAGCTTCTCCGACTACCAGCTCTGGGGTGACAACTGGGGCCGCCCGCTCGAGGGCCAGGTCAAGGACGGCACGGTTGCGGTGGAGACAGTCGATTGGCTGCGATACAAAGCACCGAAGGACCAGCCCTGGCTGCTGATCTCATCCATGGTCAACCCCCACGACATTATGTACTACCTGGCGGATCAGGACGAGCTGGGCCACGAAAATGGCGTGATGCGCCCGAAGCTGCACGGTTTGCCCTCCATGGCGGAGCTCGAGCGCTGGTGGGACCCTGCCCTTCCGGAATCGGTCGACGACGACATGGCGCAGCAACCGCTAGGCCCGCACAACTACAAGGAGTTCGCGCAGCTCAACTACACCGACGTGTCGAAGGGTCGCGCCGATATTTGGAAGCAGCGTCGCAACTACCTGATTAACTGCATGCGCCTTGTCGATGCGGAGTTCGGCAAGATCCTCGACGAGCTCACCGCCCAGGGCCTGTGGGACAACACGGTGGTCATCTTCACGTCCGACCACGGCGAGATGAACGGCGCCCACGGCATGACGCAGAAGGGTGGCATCCACTTCGACGAGGCGACCGTGGTGAATATGACAGCCGTGGTCCCCGGCGGGGCGCAGGGCGTCGAGAGCACCGCTGTCGGTTCGCACATCGATCTCGTGCCCACCGCCCTCGCTTTTGCCGGGCTTGACGACGCCACCCGTACTAAACGCTACCCCGCTCTACCGGGCCGCAACCTCTCCGCAGTGCTGACCAACCCAACCTCGACGGTACCGCCGCGCGGCAGCGCCAGCGAGCCCGGTGACGGTGCGCTGTTGATGTGGGAAGGATTGCACCAACTCGACCCGGCGTGGGCCGTGACCGGCGCACTCGGCGAGTTGGTGGACCTGCCGCTGGACACAGAGTTGCGCGAGGAAACGATGCGCGAGGCGGGTGAGAAGTTCGGCGCGCCCGACTTCACGCGCCGATCCTTCTTCCGCGCGGTCGTCGATGGGCGCTACAAACTGGTGCGTTGGTTCTCACCGGAAGAGTACTGCACCCCGTCCACGGTCGAAGAGCTCTACGCCACCTCGGATGTGTCCCTGCACGATCTGGTGGAGGACCCTAATGAGCTGGAAAACCTGGGCAACCCGGAGCACCCTCGCTACGACGTAGAGCTAGTCGCCACGCTGTTGGCCAAGCTCAACGCACTGATCGAACGTGAGCTTGGCGACGACACGTGCCCGATGGACCTCGACATGTTCGGCACCCGCGACGTGACCTACTAGCGCGGCGCGCTACTCGCAGCGAACGATGGGCTGCGGGTCGTAGACCGTGGTGGAGGTGTTGCGACTGATCTCATTGCCGCTGAGGTCACGCACAATCCGGGTATCGGAGGTGGTAAAGCCCTGCACCCCGCCCGAGGGAATGCAGTCACCACTGGTGACGGTCACGGGCTTCGGCGAGGTGTAGGCCCAGCGCCCTCCATTGATGGACTCCACCTCGACGGTTTTCACACCCATCAGACTCACGGTGACCTCCCCACCGCCGACCTTGGAGGTGATCTTCACCGGATAAGGCGAGTCGTTTCGGAACTGCAGGTCGATCGCGCCCTCGAAGACGGTTGCCTCGCGGCCCGTGGGGTAGCGGGAGATGTAGTAGGAGTGCGGCGTGGAGGCCACGTCGGTCATTCCCGCAAAGTAGGCCGCGTTGTACAAGGTGGTGGCGAACTGGGAGATACCACCGCCGACGGCGGTGCCGGGCCGGCCGTTTTCGATGATCCCGGACGAAACGTAGCCCTGCGCGGTGCCGCGCGGGCCGGTGTAGCCGTTGAGCGAGAACGTCTCGCCTGGGTTGACAATCGCTCCTTCGACCGCGCGTGCCACCACCGCGATGTTGGTGCCCGAGGCCGAGCTGTAGCCGCTGGTGGTAAAGGAGCCGACGACCTGGTCGAAGGTGGCATTGTTGGCCTCTTCAGTGGTGAAGTCGGCCGGGCGGGCCTTATATTGCGCGTCCCAGGTGCGCTCGGCGGAACCGATCAACCGCTCGTCGAAACCGTCCATCGCGGCCTCCCAGTCGATGATGGAGCCGTCGACGGACGGTTCCACCCCGCCGCCGGGCAGCACGCGCGCGTTTTTCATCTGCGTCTCGGTCGCAGCGAGCTGCTCGACCAAGATGCCCTGGGCGTTTTCCACGTTCACCTCGGGGGCGATTTTGCCGTCGACGTTAGGGAATTGGACGACCTCGCCGATGCGCTCTTGGGCAATGACACCGTCGATGCCGTCGCGACCGTGCAGTGTCAACGCTCCGGACAGCGCCGCCTTAACCGGCCCGTCTAAGGCTTCCTTGATGGCCTGGTCGCCGATAGCGGGTTCGATTTCGCGCGGCTCGACCTCTACACCGTCAGGGTTGAGCCAGCCGGTGGTGACACGTTCGAACAGCTCGGTTTTGTCAACCTCCTGGCCCGGCACCGGTTCGGTCACTTTCGCCTCGCCGCCTTCGATGGCGATCGCGCCGTCGGCGGGGTCGAGGTGCAACTCGCCGGCCACGCGCTCAAGCTGCGGGGTGAGAGCGGCCTCGTTCACGGTCGACACAATGTCGACTTCGCGGGTGCGAAACAACCCGGCGAGGCGAGTGAACGGGTTCGCGGACTCTTCGCCCGCGCTTGCTACGGTCGCCTCCCAGTCGATGCCGAGGCCGGACTCGGCGGGCACGAGCTGCGAGCTTTGCGATGCCGCCTTCACCGTCACCGGGTTGCTCGCCGTCTCGCCGAGCTCTGCTTCGAGCTTCGCGGTGGCCTCGTCGTGGCTCATGCCGCCGATCTCGACACCGCCGACGGCGGTGCCACGCGGCACGTTCCCGCGGTTCATTGCGAGGTCGGCGAGGTAGATCGCGAGCAGCACCGCGAGCACGCCGAGAAGCACACCGAGGAGAATCTTCCCGGTGCCGACCCCGCGCCCACCGCGGGCACCTGTTGCATTTACCGTAGTCACTTCTACAAGATTACCTTAGCCTGGATTCACCGATGTGACTCGAATCTAAGCGGCGTGGGAAAAAGAGAAATGCCCTTCTGAACTGGGATAATACGACTTATCTAAGGTCCGTAATCCCTGTCAAGAAAGAGCATCTCTCAGGTGCAAGTATCTCACACTCCCGCGGCACTCTCTATTTCCTTTGATGATCCCACCCTCGTGTCGGCCGCCGGCCTGGCCCCGACCATGCGCCTGGCCGACAACGCTGGCCTGTCGACCCTGGCACAGCACCAGCTGACTGTGGCAGGTGACAAGGGTGCCAACGCCGGGGCGAAGATCACCACCCTGGTCGCCGGCATGGTCGCAGGGGCCGACTCGATCAACGACATGGACCTGCTGCGCCACGGCGGGATGAGCCGACTGTTCGACCGAATCTACGCACCCTCGACCCTGGGATCCTTCCTCCGGGCCTTCACCTTCGGACATGTCCGTCAGTTGGATGCCGTGGCCTCCCGGTTCCTGATCAACCTGGCAGTGCAGGCACCAGCCCTGGTACCCGCCCCGGCTGCCACCAGCGGGTATGTCTTCGTCGATGTTGACGACACCATCATCGAAGTCCACGGCCACCAGAAACAAGGCGCCGGCTTCGGCTACTCCGGTATCCGTGGGCTCAATGCGCTGCTGGCCACGGTCACCACGAGGACTTCCGCCCCGGTGGTCGTGGCCCAGCGCCTGCGCCGCGGGTCCTGTGGCTCCCCGCGTGGGGCGGGCCGGTTGATTGCTGATGCGATCACCACCACCCGGCGGTTACCGGGACTCCAGCACCAGAAGATCCTGGTGCGGGCTGATTCCGCCTTCTACGGCTCCCCCAGCATCCACGCAGCACTCACAGCCGGTGCGGATGTGTCGGTTACCGCGCGGATGACGAGGAATATCCGCCAGGCGATCACCACGATCCCGGATACGTCCTGGGAGACAATTGAGTACACCGACGCACTCTTCGACGAGGACACCCAGACCTGGATCTCCTCAGCAGAAGTCGCGGAAGTCCCCTTCACCGCGTTTGCGTCGAAGCCGGAGGTCGATCAGGTTCCCGGGCGGCTGGTGGTCCGCCGGATCCCGGAACTCAACCCCAAGAAGAATGTGGATCAGCCGGGACTATTTGATCTGCACCGCTTCCACGCGGTGTTCACCACCGCTGACCCCGCACTGCTCGATACCGTGGCCGCGGACAAGACCCACCGGCAGCACGCAATCATTGAACAGGTCAACGCGGATCTGAAGAACAGCGCCCTGGCGCATATGCCGTCAGGGAAGTTCACCGCGAACGCGGCGTGGCTGGTGTGTGCGGTCATGGCCTTCAACCTCACCCGCACCGCCGGGGTCGTTGCTGCGGGGGCGCTGGCCAGGGCTACGACAGCGACGATCCGGCATCAGATCATCGCGGTGGCGGCCCGGGTGGTGCGTCGGTCCCGGCGACTGGTGCTGCACCTGCCGGAGGGCTGGAGGTGGCAAGCCCAGTGGCGGAGACTGTTCGATCACGGTCACTCGCCGCCGGTGGTTGTTTCTTCCTGACCACCTGCGCCGGATTCCTTCGGCCCGAGCTGAACTACCAATTCGTGGAACGACCAGACGACGACGTGATCTGGGGATCACCCCTGCCCGAAATCCTTGGTGGTGCCCGCAGCCGAAATCAACCGATCACCGAAGGACCATCGGCGGATCCAGGCTTAGAGCCCGACGTCGATTAACTGCTGCTGCGTGCGCACCGCGGCGGCGTCGATGCGCTCAGGCGCGATTGTGCCGTCCGTGGCGGCCGAGGTAACCAGGTCGATAATTACCACGAGGTCCTCCCCCGATGACCACAGTGCCTGATCCGCCCCGGCTGCGATCGCATCGCGCACCGCCTCCGGGGTGGGGCGGTAGTCCGTGATGCCGCGCATCCCAGACAGGTCATCGGTGACGATCACCCCGTCGAAGGGCTCGCCGCCCGGGTAGTCGCCCTCGCGCAGGATGCGGTAGGCCTCCGGGTTCAAGGAGCTGGGCACGTCGCCGCCGCCAAGACCCGGCACGATCATGTGGCCCATCATCACCGACGCCGTCGGACGGGAAGGCAGCACCTCTGCGTAAGGCTGCATGTCCGAGCCCTCCAGCACATCGAGGGGAGGTGTCGTGGCCAGCGTCAGGTGCGTGTCCCCCGTGGCGCGGCCGTGGCCGGGGAAGTGTTTGAAGGTGGGGGTCACGCCGGCGTCGATAAGCCCTTGCGAGAACAACCCGCCGACGCGCGCCACGTCGCCCGGCTCCGCGCCGAAGGAGCGATCGCCGATGATGTCGAGGCCGGTGACGTCGAGGTCAAGCAGCGGGGCGTAGTCGACGTTGACGCCGCGCTCGCGCAGCGAGCGGCCGATGTCGTAACCGGAGCCCTGGATCACTTCGTCCGGTTGCCCGGCCAGCGCGCGCGGCGGCATCCACTGCCCGAAGACTTGCGTGTGGCGCTGCACACGCCCGCCCTCGAAATCCACGGCCACGGAAAACGGCCGGTCGTACTCGGCACGCAAGGCGTTGATGTCGCGACCTGGCTCGACAAGCAGCGCCGGGTCCGCCCACGACGGGATAAATAACCCGCCGACGCCCTGATCGAGGGCGAAACGGGCCTGGTCGTAATTGGCTACACCGACGACTATCAGCGAGGCGACCTTCGCGCGCAGGTCGTCCGGGACGCGCTGCGCGGCGCTCGGCGGGGGCGGCGGGGCCGTGCTGGTCTCCGTCTGCGTGGAGGTCACCGTCAGTGTCGTCTCCACCACCTCCGGGGCCGGGGGCGGGGCGCAGGCCGTCAGCGCGATCACCAGCGCCGTTGAGGCCGCAGTGATGCGTGCTCGGCTCATGCGCGGCCTCCTTTCCTCCCGTGACGCGCACTTACTCTACCTGCCGCGCTCTGGCTGCTAAGATGTGTCACCATGTCTAGTGACGTTGCCTTTGACGCCGCCGGGGTCGCCTCCGCTCCCCGCCGCGCCGCCACCAGTGTGCTTGCCAGCGCCGTGGTGGGTATCGTGCTCGGCGCCATCGGCGTGATCGGCATCGCCGCGTTCTCGGGGCAGTCGACCGTCCCGGCGGGTAACGCTGTCACCGCCGACCAGGCCGTGCTGGGTGGTCCGGAGTACGGCTCTCGCCAGTAGGCGCTCCGCGTGCGCGCCCACCTGCAACACCCGCTCGCCGCCCACCTGCTCGGTTGGTTGGCGCTGACGCTCATCTCGTTCGCCCAGCCGCCGGGGCAAGTCGCGGCCGACACCAAGTTCAACCTCACCCACAACCCCGGCGCGTTCCTCGCGGCGGCGACGCGCGCGTGGACGGACCAGTTCACTCTCGGCCAGATCCAGAACCAGGCCTACGGCTACCTATTTCCGCAGGGCCCGTTCTTCCTGCTGCCGTTGCCGGACTGGGTGGTGCAGCGGCTGTGGTGGGCGCTTTTGCTGTGCATCGCGTATTCCGGCACCCTTGCCGTGGCGCGTCGCATGGGCGTGCCAGGGGTTATCCCGGCGCTGCTCTACGCGCTGAGCCCGCGGATCTTGACTACGCTGACGGCAATTTCCTCCGAGGCGTGGCCGGTGGCGTTGGTGCCGTGGACGATTCTGCCGCTGCTCAACCGGCGCCCGCAGGTCGCGCCCGCGCTGGTGGCGGTGGCCCTGATGGGCGCGGTCAACGCAACCGCCACCATCGCGGCGTGCCTGCCGGCATTCGTGCTGCTTGTGTGGCGCCGTGACTTCTCGCGCGCGGCGTTCTACCTCGCGGGCTGCGTCCTGGTCAGCGCCTGGTGGCTCGGGCCGCTGCTGGTGTTGGGGCGCTACTCCCCGCCGTTTACGGAGTTCATCGAGTCGGCCTTCGTCACCTCACACTGGCTCAACCTGGCCGAGGTGCTGCGCGGCACGACGAGCTGGGCGCCGTTTGTGGATACCGAGCGCACTGCCGGGTTCCTGCTGGTCTCCGAGCCGGTCTTCATCCTGGCGACCATGGCCGTCGCCGCGCTCGGCCTGGCCGGTCTCGCGCGCGCGGACATGCCCTGGCGCGGCTTCCTGGTGGTCCTGTTCTCGCTCGGTGTGCTCATCTTGGGCACCGCGCACTTTTTGCCCTCGCTTTACGACGGCCCCCTGGCGCCACTGCGCAACCTGCACAAGTTTGACCCGCTAGTGCGCCTACCGCTGGTGCTGGGCGTAGGTTGGGTTGCCTCTAAGGTGCGCACCCCCGGCATCGTCGCGGTGTCGCTGGTGGTTGCCACCGCCGTGGCCCCGGCGTGGTCGCTGCGGCTGCTGCCGACGGGCACGTGGTCGGAGGTCTCCCCGGACTGGGTTGCCGCGGGCCAGTGGCTTAACCAAAACGCAGCCGGGACCCGCACCGTGGTGATCCCGCCGGCGTCGTTCGCGCGGCAGACGTGGGGGTGGACGCGCGACGAACCGATCCAGGCCGTCACCCGCGCCCCGTTTGCCGTGCGCGACGCGATCCCCCTGGTGGACCCGGAGGCAATCCGCGGCCTCGACGGCCAGATGGAGGCCCTGGATACCGACGCGCTGCGCTCCATCGGCGTCGGCGCGGTGGTCGTGCGCGGCGATCTCGACTCCGGCGCGCGCACCGAGTGGCCGGGTGAGCCGGACGCGACGTTCGGCGAGCTGGAGATCCACCTCATCTCCCCCGAGCGCGGCATGATGGCGACCTCGGATGCGCCCGTGCGTGTCGACGGCGGCGGGGAGGTGCTGGCCCTTCTCTGGCAGCAATACGGCTACTTCCCCGCCGTGTTGGTGGATTCGAGCGCGCAGATAGTCACCGACACCCCGGCCGCGGCAGTGCGCAACTACGGCACCCTCGACTCGCCCGTGTCGGCGCACCTCGCCTCTCCCGAGGAGGGCGCGGACGTGCGCAACCGCCTGCCCGACTACCCGTCCGCCGGCACGCGCGTGGGCGTGGACATGTCGGGCGGCACTGCCTCGGCATCGAGCTCGGCGGCCGACGCCACCGTGTTCGGCGGGGCGAACCCGTCGCGCTCGCTCACGGCCGCCTTCGACGGCCTGGAGGACACCGCCTGGTGGCCCGCGCCGGGTGATCTCGGCTGGATTAGCTCGACGGTCTCCGGCGGGCGCGTCACCATCACCGCCACCGACTCCACCGTGGTGCGCGTGGTATCCGGCTCCGGGACCCGGGACCTGACGTTGGAAGCGGGCGAGCCGCGCACGGTTAGCGTGCCCGGCGACACCGTGCGCATCGAGCTGACCGAGCCGGTCGGGATCGCCGAGCTGGACACCGGGGTGCGCCGCATTGTCGACGTCCCCGGCACCGCCGACACCTACTTTTTCCAGCGCCTGCTGCCCCACACCGACGTGCTGCAGCGCCGGTTCACCACCGCCACCGACGCGACGTGGCGTTTAAGCGCACCCGCCACCATCGACGGCGAGGAGGTTGACGGCGAGGTGTTCCTCCCCGCCGGGGCGCACGAGCTAGTCACCGACGCCGAGACCATCACCATCACGCGCGGCGAGGTGCCCACGGCTCGCGCGGAGGCTTTCGGGGGCGTGGTGGGGGCGTCGACAAGCGAGCAGCTCATCCTCACCGCGCGCGGCTTCAACGAGGGGCTGCGCGCACGCGTCGGCGGTGTCGAGGTCGAGCCCGTGCGTATCGACGCCGGCATGCAGGCGTTTCGCGTGCCAGCGGGCGTGAGCGGGGCGTTTGAGATGCGCTTCGCCGGCGACGCGCTGTACCGGTGGAGCCTTCTGATCGGCGCCGTGGTGTCCCTGCTCACCGTGGCGTTCTGCCTGTGGGTGCGGTGGCCGCGCCTCTCGCGCTTCAACCCGCGTGATGCGTCGACGCCGGTATCGCCGCTGCTCACCGCTTTGGCGGTGGGCCTTGTGCCCGGCGCGGTGGCGGTGGGGCTGGCGTGGGCGGTGCGCCGCTTTACCGCCATCCCGGCGTGGGGCCTAAGCGCCGGCGCCGCCGGGTTCATGGGGCTGTGGCTGGCACGCGCGCCGTGGCCGGGGGAAAACTACGCTGGTTCCTCGGTGCTCGTGCTCGTTGCCGGGTGCGTGGCGGTGGCGGCGCTGGCGTTTCCCGACGACGAGCGCTGACCCTAAACCCGGACGCCTAGGAATGCACAGGTTCCGCCGAAACTCGGGGCACATCGGTGGTGTCCGGGTTTCGGCGGTAGCGGGAGTTGACCCAGCGCGCGCCCGGCACCTCCACCCACTCGTAGGAAACGTACGACACTGCCACGCTCACCGCGACCGTAAACGCCAGCACGGCGACGAAGTGCCCGCCGAAGATCGGCACCCCAAGCAGCGGGAAGGCGAACGCCAGGACCCAGACGTGCCACAAAAAGATCGAGTACGACCACCTCCCGAGCCGCCGCATAGCGCTCGAGGCCAAGAGGCCGTCCTCGCGCGGCGACAGCACGAACGGCGCGACCACCAGAGCGGCGAACGCGGCGCCCAGGATCACGCGCGCGTTGAACTCCGCCGGCGACGGGTGCTGCAACCCAACAGGGCCGACAACGCCCGCGAACCACGCCACGGGCAGCGCCAACAGCGCAAACGGCAGGCGGGGGCCGCGGTAGCCGACGCCGAGGCGTTCCAGCTCAGCCAGGATGAGGCCGACGGCGAACCACAGAACGTAGGAGGGCGGCCAGATCTGCATGTTCACCACCGTGACGCCCGCGATCGCCCACGGCCACGCCAGGGACAGGGGTATGGCGAGGGCGAGGGTGAGCGTGCGAAGGGGCGCCGATAAGCGGAGGTAAAGCGGAAGAACCAGGTAGAAGGCCACTTCGACGCAGAGCGACCACATCTGGGTCAGCCCGGCGACTAGGCCGTCGGGGACGTAGATCTGCACCATGAACACCTGCGCCACAACCTGCCGCAGTGAGATGTGCGTCAGCTCCGGCAGAGTCGCCATAACCACCGCGACGCAGGCGAGATAGGCGGGGGCGAGCCTCGCTAGACGACGCCGGTAGTACCCCGGGCGCTGCCCCCCGCGCGCCAGGAGGAACGCGGAGAGCGCGTAGAACACCGCGACGAAGTAATCGAAGCGCTCCAGCACGGGGTGGTACGTCGCGGTCTGGAACGCGACGTGCGTGACGACGATGCCGAGGGCGGCGACGGCGCGCAGGCCCTCCAATTCGGGAAGTAGAGTGTTAGCGATATGAACAGTGTAAGAGTTAGGCGGACGCTAGCGAAGTGCCTCGTGGTGCTCGTCGCTGGGTTCGTGCTGAACTTGATCTCGCCGGTGGTGATCGCGCAGCAGCGCACGATCCACCCCGGGGAGAGCACCGTGATCACGTACGACGGTCCCGCGGAGCTGGTCACAACGCTGTCGACGGAGAAGGGCCCGAAGTCCGGCCACGTGGTGATCAACGCCGTGACCACGCTCGACGGGACCGAGTTGGCTGATTCCTACACCGTCCACGCCAGCACCGCCCTGCCTGTCGACGGGCGCGTGGGCCTGACCCACGTGTTCCCCTACCGGCCGGAGCGGATCACCTACCCCTACTCGGACCCGTTCGCGCCAGAAACCTTCGATACCCCGGCGCGACTGGACTACCTCGGGCCGGGCAGCGTCGACGGCCTGGACACGTACAAGTACCGCGCGAACATCACCGCGCCGGGCTACGAGGCGCAGCGGACCATCGACTTGCAGATGAGGACCGGCGAGGTCCTCGACGAGACGTGGTCGGTCAACCAGGGCCCAGTCGAGGGGCTGTTCCGCATGTCGGAGCAGTCGCGGGCGCAGGCGCGCGAGCACGCGGCGGGGCAGGTCCGCGTGCTGCGTGCGCTGCAGGTGCTGGCGTGGGTGACGCGGTTCGCGGCCATCGCCGCGCTGGCGTGGGCGGCGGTGACGGTTGCGCGCCGCTAGCGCCCTCGGCGCCTGGGCCGCCGTGCTCGTCGTGGCCGTGACCTGGCCTTTTATGGTCCCGGGCCCCGCGTTCGCGTTGCGCGACATGGTGGTGCTTCCCGACATGGCGCTCACCCACGCCTCGCTCGGCTTCGGCGACTTGCCCGCGCGCAACGTGCCGCAGGACGCGGTGTTGGCGCTTGTGCCGGCGCCGGTGCTGGTCGTGCGGCTCATCGTCATCGGCGCCGCCTGCGCCGCGGCCTACGCGGGTTACCGCATCGGCGCTTCCCCGTTTGGCCGGGCGGCGGCGATGACGGTCGCGGTGTGGAACCCGTTTGTCATCGAGCGTCTTCTCCAGGGCCAGTGGTCGCTGGCTGTTGCGGCGTGGCTGATGCCCCTGATCGCGTGCACGGGCTCGATTGTGGCGATGTGGGTTGCCTCGCTGACCCCGACGGGCGCGCTGGCGGCGGTGAGTCTGGCCACGCGCCGGCGCCACGTCATCGCCGCGGTGCTGATGTGCGCGCCGTGGGTCGTCGCCGGGTTCGTCGCCGCGGGGTCGGGCACCGCCACCGCGTCTTCGGCGGCCGCGTTCGCCCCGCGCGCCGAGAAGTGGGTGGGCACCCTCGGCGCGCTGCTTGGCCTCGGCGGGATCTGGAACGCCGAGGCGGTCCCGCCCTCGCGCTCTGCGGGCTTCGCTGTCTTTGGCGTCGTGCTGTTCGTCCTGCTTTCCTGCGCGTGGCGCGAGGTACCGCGCCGTCTGCTCGTCCTCGCCGCGGTGGGGTTCGGCGTCGCAATCGCGTCGTGGCTGGGAGTTGTGGGGCTCGTCGTCGAGTGGCTGCCGGGCGCGGGCTTGCTTCGCGACGGCCAGAAGTGGGTGATCCTGGCCATCCCCGCGTACGTCTACGCCGCCGGGGCGCTCCGGCCGAGGCTCGCCGCGGCGGCCTGCGTGCTGGCGCTGCTGTCGGTGCCTAACGCACCTGTGGACGTCGCAAAGCTGGCCCCGGTGCAGGTCAGCGTGCCCAACATCGACGACCGCGGCCGAGACGTGTTCTTCGTCGACCGCCCCGCTCTGCTGGCGCGCCAGGACGGCATCCCCGTGGTCGATCCCGCCACCAAGGCAATGAACGTGGTGGAGTCCGGCGAGCTGCGTATCGACGGCCACGTTATCGACGCGCCGTCGTCACGCTGGGCGCAAGCGCAGGAGGCGCGCGACGACCCGGGTGCGCTGGCTGCTCTCGGGATCGGCGTCGTGGTCTACCCGGATGGGCGCGTGGTGGAGACGGGTGCGCCGGCGGCGCCGCGCCCGGCGCTTGGGTTGGCGCTGCTAGCGCTGTGGGGCGCGGTGCCGCTGCTGGCGCTTGTGCCGCGGCGCGGAAAGCTTTTGCCAGGAGTAGCGTAGGTCTAGATGCAGTTCAACCCAGAAGGAGTGCAATAAACATTCAATGTCGTCGTGTTTTCCCAAGGCGAGCCTCGTTATCGCACTGTGGGCTGTTGTTGGGGTGGCGACACTCATCTCCATACTGCTCGGCACTTCCGCGCTGGGCACGTTGAGCCTGATCGGCCCGTGGGCCACGATCGCGTTCGTTGTCACCATCGTGAACATGAGGGATTCCCGGCAGCAGGAGCTCTTGGACTCGTAGTGAGTGCTGCGGACTTCGCGTGTGTTTTTTGGGGTGCTTGTTGGGGAAGATCTCAGCGTCGATCTGGGGCCCGTGATGCCTCGATTTCGCGCTGACATTTTCTCCTAGGCGTTCAGGGGGAAGATCTCAGAGCGAAGTTGATCTCAAAAATACCTCGAAACACGCTGACATCTTCACCTTGACGTGCCGGGAAGATCTCAGCCGCTATGGGAAACCCCGGAACACGTCGATTTCTCGCTGACATCTTAATCCTCACGTTGATCGAGGAGCTCAGCGCAAATCTGGCCTCCAGAACGCCTCATTTTCACGCTGACATCTTCGCTCACGCGTCAGCGAAGATCTCAACACAAAATCGCGCCCAAAAACGCCTCGTAAACAGGCTGACATCTTCTCCTGGGCGCACGGGGTG
The DNA here is from genome assembly GCF_031844665.1 of Corynebacterium sp. Z-1. Taxonomy (NCBI): domain Bacteria; kingdom Bacillati; phylum Actinomycetota; class Actinomycetes; order Mycobacteriales; family Corynebacteriaceae; genus Corynebacterium; species Corynebacterium sp. Z-1. The sequence goes on from NZ_CP134621.1 coordinate 239,375, forward strand.
TTAGGGACGTGCTTTTAGTAGCGCGGTTCTGACGATCGGATAGCGCGGGTATGAGCTTCGGATAGCAGCATCTGGTGGTCTGTGGTGATCTCAGGTCTACACGCAGTAATTCGGCTGCGTGTGGACCTCGAAGAGGAGACACCGTGACTGACTACCGATTGGTGATGTCACTATTGATCCAGAATCTGTCCTACCGACAGATCGAAGCCCTGGCGGGATGCTCACACACCACCATCGCCAAAGCGAAGAGAATCTGCCGGGACCAGGGCTTTACCTCCACCTCCCAGGTGGAAGACCTCACCGCGGAAGAACTCGACGCCTTGTTCACCGACGGGCGCAAGGCGCCCTCGGATGAGTTCGTCGCCTTCGACGTGGCCGCGATGGTCACCAAACGCTCGGGCAAGAAGAAGCTCCCGCTGCGCGTGTTGTGGGCCGGCTACCTCGACACGGACGGCGTCCCTGGCCAGCGGCACTACAGCTATCAGCGGTTCTGCCAGATCATCGGCGAGTACGTCGATGTCAACGACCTGACCATGCGGATCACCCACGTTCCCGGTCACACGATGCAGGTCGACTGGGCGGGCACGAAGATGGCCGTCTTTGACCCCATCACCGGGCGCAAGACCAAGGTGTCGGTATTCGTGGCCTCGTTGCCGTACTCCGGGATGGTCTTCGCCCGCGGTTATCTCGATGAGAAGTCCCCGAACTGGTTGGACGCCCACCAGCAGGCCTTCGAGTTCTTCGGCGGTATCCCGCAGGTCGTCATCCCGGACAACGCCTCCACCGCATCCAACCAGATCGCTCGTGGGGACCGGGCCCGGGACGTCAACCGCGCCTACCGGGATTTCCTCGAGCACCACCGCACCGCTGCGGTACCGACCCGTCCCGTAAAACCACAGGACAAAGGCAATGTCGAAGCCGGGGTCAAGGTCGTGACCAACTGGGTGATCGGCCGGCTCGCGGGCCAGCGATTCGCCAGCCTGGATGACCTCAATACTGCTGTGGCCGACCAGGTCACCGCGATCAACACCAGAACACCGTTCCGCGGACAGCAGATCAGCCGCAAGGATCTGTTCGATGAGTATGAGCGGCCGGAACTGCTTGGGCTGCCGGAGTCCCGCTGGCAGCCGGTGACCTGGCGGAAATCCAAGGTCAACCGTGATTACCACATCGAAATCGCCACGGTGAAGTACTCGGTGCCCCACACCTTCGCCGGACGCCACGTTGATGTGAAGATCACCGGCGACCGTCTGACGGTCATGTGCGACGGGGACATCATCGCCACCCATACCGTCTCCCCGCGCCAGCATGTCTACGTCACCGACCCCGATCATGTCCCCGATCAGCATCAGCAGTCCTCGGACCTGTGGTCCAGGGCGTATTTCCTGCGTCAGGCCCACAAGGTCGGTCCCCACACCGTCGCCGCGATCACCAGCGTGCTCGATGCCCGCCCGATCGAAGCCCAGGGGTATCGCACCTGCCTGAACATCCTCGCCCTGGGCAAGGGCGACAACAAGGCACTGCTGGAACAGGCCTGCCGGCAACTGGTTGACGCTGATTCCCCGCGGGCGGTCAGCTACACCGCGGTCAAGCAACGCCTGGCGGCCTTGCGGGCCCAGGTCCACGCCCGGCCCACCACCACAGATGCTCCGCCGCCGCCGGCCCCACGCATCGACCCGGCCCCGGGCTCACGGGACACCCGCGGTGCGCACCTGGCTGGCCCTGAGCACTTCAGCCTCGACGCTCTACTGGGAAAGACGGATCCTGCCCACGATGAAGGAGGTCAGGCGTGATGGATCGACACCTCACCGACGCCGACATGACGTTGTTCACCCAGCTGCGGATGACCGCCTTCGGGAAAACCGTCATCGACCTGGCCAACGACCCCGCCTGCGATGAGTGGACGTTCTCGCAGAAGATCTTCCACGCCCTGGATAAGGAGATCACGGCCAGGGAGCAACGTCGGACCCAGAAACTACTCAAGGCATCCAGATCGCCAAACCCTGATGCCTGCGTAGAAGAAATCCGCTACCTTCCCGACCGCAACCTCAATCGTGAGCTAATTGCACGGCTGTCCAGCTGTCAATGGATCGATCAGACCCACAACCTGGTCATCCTGGGGAAATCCAGTGTCGGCAAGACCTACCTCGCGTTGGCGCTGCTCAACGCCGCCTGCCGGAAGTTCTACACCGCCCGGTTCTTCAGACTCGATGATCTGGCCAACCAGCTCGCGGTCATGGACCCCGCGTCGCAGAAACGGCTGGACTTCCTCACCGACCTGCACAACTGCGACCTGCTGGTCATCGATGACTTCCTGACCACGCCCATCAACCAGCACACCGCCGCGGAGCTGCTCAACATCCTCGCGGCCCGGGACGGCCGTGGCTCGACCCTGGTCACCTCCCAGTTCGAGCCGCAGGACTGGTACAAATCCCTGCATGACGCGGTGATCGCCGAATCGATCCTCAACCGGATTGTGGCAGGCGCCGAGATCCTCCCACTCGACGGGCCGAACATGCGCCGACACCTCGCCGACGCGCAATAGCCCCGCCGGCACCCGGACCAAGCACCGCTATCCGGTGCTCATCCGGGTGCTATCGGATCGTCAGAACGCTGCTACTGGAAGCACGTCCCAAACACACGGGGAAGATTTCAGAGCAAATCTGATGCCCAGAACGTCCAGCAAAGACGGTGACATCTTCCCCAGCACGCAGACACGTACTCCGCAGCGGCAGAGTCCCAAAGCCCCAAAACCCCCGAAAGACACATTGATTTAACCTTGGGTTAAATCATTTGCGCGGCCCAACCCAACCCCAAAACAACTAGTGTGACAAACGTCACACATCGCCCAGATGCAGTAAAGAAAACCCGCTGACCAGCACTGTTAACTCATTTACTGGGCCACAACCCATAAATGACGAAGACCAATCAACGGGACGGTTGACCCCAAAACCGAAATGACTTATGGTTAACACCAGATGAACAAAAGGTTACACACATGGTGTAGCCCATCGAGACAGAAAGGGTGACAGTAAGCAATGAGCACCGCAATTGCAGAGCAGGTGATCTCGCGACTCCGTCCGGAGCACGCCGAATCCCCTCTCGAAAACAAGTCAGCAAACAAGTCAACAGTCAACACCATCAACCGAGAGGGCACGGCCCGCACCGCAGACCGTGACACCTACGAATCCCCCTCAATCGGACCGCGTGTCCTACGCGGTTTCGCTACTACAGATCCAAGGAGCATAACCATGACTAACAACATCGACTTCAGCATCATCCGCGAGCGCGCCCTGCGCAACATTCGCGAAGACCTCGTCACCGAGTGGGCAAACACCTACCCGGCAGAGGACATCCAGGAGACCTTCGACGCCGTCAAGGCCGAGCACAAGAATAACGCAGTCATCGAAGACTTCGTCCCCGTCCTCGTCGAGGCAGAAATGAAGGAGCGTCTGCGAACCCGCGACCTGGACATCCCCGCGTAAGCGAGTCCATCGTGGCCGCGGTTGACTTCAGCATCATGAGGCGCCGCGCGTTGGAAAACATCCGACACGACCTGATGGTTGCGTGGAGCGGCACTTACCCTGCCGCTCAAGTCAGCACCACGTTCGAAGCTGTGTTACGGCTGCACAACGCTCGAGCAACAGTGCCGGACTTCATCCCCATCCTCGTCGAAGCCGAGATGCTGCACCTTCTGCGCAGCGACCAACTACTAGACGATTCCGACCGGCTGAACTAGCCACGCACGTCAAGCGCCCGCCCCCACAGATCACGGGGACGGGCGCTTGACGTGCGCCAGCACCTCCGCGAACCGGCGGCCCGTCTCCTCCCACGAGAAGCGTTGCGCCCATTCGAGAGCGCCGGCGCCTAATCGGTCGCGCTCGGGGGCGTCGTCAAGCAAATGCTCAATGATCTCCCGGAACTGCTGCCGCGAGCCGGCGAGGCGGCCCGTGACCCCGTCGACGATGGAGTCGCTTAGGCCCCCGGCCTCGACGTAGCCGACGGTGGGCACGCCGTGCTGCGCGGCCTCGATGACCGCGATCCCCCAGCCCTCTTTCACACTCGGCATCAGGTGCAGCGACGCGCGCGAGAGCACGGCGTGCTTGTACTCGTCGCTGACGTGTCCGTGGAAGATCACGCGCCCCTCGAGCCCCGCAGCGTAGGTGCGCAGCTCGTCCTCCCACCAGCCGGAACCAAGCACGTCGAGCACCACGCCGTCGAGCTCGCGCACGACGTCGATCGCCTGCTCAATGCGCTTGTGCGGCACTAGCCGCGACAGGGTGGCCAGGTGCGTTAGCCCGTCATCAGGCAGGTAGGGCACGACCTGCGGCACCGGATCGACCCCGTTGTGCACCACCGCGATGTCGGCGTCGCGCACGCCCAGGGCGATGAGGTCCTCGCGCGAGGCGTCGGACACGGTGACGTACTGCGCGCCGCGGTAAACGCGCGGGGCGACGCGGCGCTCCAGAAACGACCCGAGCCGCCCAATAAAAGGCCCCGCGACTGGCCATTGCCGCAGGTGACTGTGGTGGGTGAGCAGCACCGTCTCCGCCCGCGAGTACAACCGCGCGAAAAACGGGATGCCGTTTTGAGTATCCACAATCACGTCCGGGCGGTGCCGCCACGCCGCCAGCGGCGCGAGCAGGTAAACGCCGTACTTGCCGCCGGAGCGCTCGATGCGCACCCCGTTTTTGACGCTGCGGCGCGGCGCGTCAGTGTACGCGGCCGTGCGCAGCACCACGTCGTGGCCCTGGCGCGCGAGATACTCACCGACGCGCTCGATGTAGGCTTCCGATCCACCCCCCTGAGGGTGGGACATGTCGCGCCAACACAGCAGCAGTATCTTCATACGTGTGTACCGTACCCGCCGCCTCGCCACCTGGAACCGCTCAGTGCGCCTTCTCCGCTCCTTTGTGTACGAGCAGTTCCGGCCAGCCATTTTCTACGGCGGCCTCGCCCGCGACACCGCGCTGCTTATCGACGCCCTCTCCAACGACCTGACCCACTCACCGCTGAAGGCCAAGAACGTCCTCGACGTCGGGGGCGGCCCGGGCTACTTCGCCGCGGAGTTCGCCCGCGTCGGCGCGCACTACGTCGGCCTTGAGCCGGACGTGTCCGAGATGTCGGCGGCGGGCCTCAGCGGCTACGGCGCGGTGCGCGGCGACGGCGCCGCACTGCCCTTTGCCGACGCATCTTTCGACGTGGTGTATTCCTCCAACGTCGCCGAACACATCCCGAACTGGCGCGACATGGCCGATGAGATGATCCGGGTGTGCGCCCCGGGCGGGCTGGTCGTGCTCAGCTACACCGTGTGGCTCGGCCCGTTCGGCGGCCACGAGACCGGCCTGTGGCCGCATTATGTGGGCGGCGAGTACGCGAGGCGTCGTTACGCGCGCAAACATGGCCGCCAGCCGAAGAACGTCTGGGGCATGTCGCTTTTCGACGTCTCCGCGACCGACGGCCTGAGGTGGGCGCGCGAGCAAAACCTTGAGTTCGTGGCGTTCCCGCGCTATCACCCGTCGTGGGCGTGGTGGGTGGCGCGGGTGCCACTGCTGCGCGAGTTCGCGACCTCCAACCTGGTGGTGGCGCTGCGCGTGCCACCCGAAATCGACCGGTGAACTACTTCGCGGCCTTGACGCGGTCGGAGAGCTTGTCCAGCTGGTCGAAGATTTCGCTCGGGACCCGCTCGCCGAGGCGCTCGAAGTAGCGGCGCGAATCCTCGATGTCGCCGGACCACAGCTTCGGGTCGGCGTGGAGGGCTTCCTCCACATCGGCGAGCGGGGTGTCCAGGCCGGTCAGGTCGAGGTCCTCGGCGCGGGCGGTATGGCCCACGACGGTTTCGTCGGCGCCAACCTTGCCCTCGATGCGGTCGATGATCCACTTCAGCACGCGGGAGTTCTCGCCGAAGCCCGGCCACAGGAAGCGACCGTCGTCGCCGCGGCGGAACCAGTTGACCAGGAAGATCTCCGGCATGCGATCTCCGCCGCGGTTGCCCATGTCGATCCAGTGCTGGAAGTAGTCGCCCACCGCGTAACCCATGAACGGCAGCATGGCCATCGGGTCGTGGCGCAGGCTACCGACCTTCGCCTCGGAGGAGGCGGCGGTCTGCCCGGAGGAGAGCATCGCACCGATCATGGTGCCGTGCTCCCAGTCGAGCGCCTGGGTCACCAGCGGCACGGTGTCGGGGCGGCGGCCACCGAAGAGAATGGCATCGATCTTCACACCGTTCGGGTCGTTGAACTCCGGCGCGGCGGTCGGGCACTGCTCGATCGGCACGCAGTAGCGCGAGTTCGGGTGGGCGGCGTCCTGGCCGGAATCCGGGGTCCAGTCGGCACCGCGCCAGTCGATCAGGTGCGCGGGCTCTTCACCGTCCATGCCCTCCCACCAAATATCGCCGTCGTCGGTGAGCGCGACGTTGGTGAACAGGGTGTTGCCCGGCTCCATGGTGCGCATCGCGATCGGGTTGGAGGCGTAGTTGGTGCCCGGCGCGACGCCGAAGAATCCGTTCTCCGGGTTCACCGCGTACAGGCCGTCCTCCTTGAGGTGCATCCAGGCGATATCGTCGCCGACGACCTCGGCGCTCCAACCCTCGAGCGTCGGGGTGATCATCGCGAGGTTGGTCTTGCCGCAAGCCGAGGGGAATGCGCCGGCGATGTGGTAGGTCTTGCCCTCCGGCGAGGTCAGCTTGAGGATGAGCATGTGCTCCGCCATCCAGCCTTCCTCCTTGGCCATAACGGAAGCGATGCGCAGCGCGTAACACTTCTTCGCCAGAATTGCGTTACCGCCGTAGCCGGAGCCGAAGGACCAGATCTCCTTGGTCTCCGGGAACTGGGAAATGTATTTCGTGGAGTTGCAGGGCCACGCCACGTCCCGCTCACCCTCGGCCAGCGGGGCGCCGACGGAGTGGAGGCAGTGCACGAAGTTGTCGCCCTCGATCTTGTCCAGCGCTTCCTGGCCCATGCGGGTCATGATGCGCATGGACAGGACAACGTACTCCGAGTCCGTGAGCTGCACGCCCAGCTTCGGGTCGGGGTCGGTGATGGGGCCCATGCAGAACGGCACGACGTACATGGTGCGCCCCTTCATGGAGCCGCGGAAGTGCTCGCGCATCTCGTCTTTGAGGGCCTCGGGCTTCATCCAATTGTTGGTGGGGCCGGCGTCCGCCTCAGCCTCGGTGGCGATAAAGGTGCGCGACTCGACTCGTGCGACGTCGGACGGGTTGGAGCGCGCCAGGTAGGAGTTCGGGCGCTTTTCCTCGTTGAGCTTGATCAAGGTGCCCTTCTCAACCAGGTCGGCAGCAAAGGCGTCCCACTCCTCTTGGGAACCGTCTACGAAGACCACGCGCTCCGGCTGGAATAGATCCACAGCCTCGTTAACCCAAGCGATGAGGTGTTCGTTGTCGGTGGGCGCTTCCTGCGCCATCCCCTTGATTGCGGTGGTCATGTACTCTCCTGTGCCTTCGTTGTCGTCGGGTTGTCGTGGAGTTTGATCAGCGTGATGCACTTTCACTCGCTCTCCCCGGAAACGTTTCCGCGAAGAACTTTCTTGTAGGCTACTAGCCTATCGAAAACCAGCGTCTACGGGCACTAACGCTACAATTCGCGCCGACATTCCACCGCCGCCCAGTGACCCATAACACGCAAAACCCGCGCCGACATGCCCGTTTGCCACCCCCGTTTTAGGGCGCCCAAAACCCCCGCCCACCCCGCAAAACGGCGCACATCCTGCACAAACGCCACGCGCTACCCAGTCAAACATTTCGACACTCGTCGGTTGACCGATTCCCTACCCCGTTCGGGGGTGGAGAGGTGGCGGGGGGACGGGCGTCGATAAGCAGTGGCGAGAAACTTGCATTTGCGCATGTCATGTGCACAATTGACGTGATGAATAATTCTGATTTTTCCCAAACCGAACGCTCAGGCACGGGTGAACTTCCAGCCGGGCGCCCGCCCCAAACCGAGTTCACCACCGGGCTCGATTACCCGCGCCTCGGTTCCGTCACCTTCCGCCGCGGCACGCTCACCGACAACCAGGAAGCCCTCTTCGACGAGCACTGGCCTCGGCTGGGCCGCCTGCTTGACGACGCCCCCCTCAACGTCGACGAATGGTTCGGCCGCACCGGGCACCCGACGATCGTGGAAATCGGCTCCGGCACCGGCACCTCCACCGCCGCGATGGCGCCGCTTGAGGCGGACACCAACATCGTCGCCGTCGAGCTGTACAAGCCGGGGCTGGCGAAGCTGCTCGGCGCGGTCGTGCGCAATGACATCGACAACGTGCGCATGATCCGCGGCGACGGCGTTGAGGTCCTGGCCCGCATGTTCGAGCCGGAATCGCTCGACGGCGTGCGCATCTTCTTCCCCGACCCGTGGCCGAAGGCGCGCCACCACAAGCGCCGCATCATCCAATCGGGCACACTGAACTTAATCGCGACCCGGCTGAAACCTTCCGGGGTGTTGCACGTGGCCACCGACCACGCCGATTACGCTGAATGGATCGACGAGCTGGTGGACGTCGAGCCAATGCTGGAGTTTAAGGGGTGGCCCTGGCCCGAAGCGCCGCTTCTGACCGACCGCCAAGTGATTACCAAGTTCGAGGGCAAGGGCCTGGACAAGGACCATGTCATCCGCGAGTACCTCTGGGTAAAGAAATAGAACCGGGAAGCAGGACGAGAATGCACGACCTCCACGAGATGACCCACCCGTACACCCCGGGCGCGCAGGCCGGCCCCGACAGCTTCCTGCTGGTCTGGGATGCGCCGAACCTTGACATGGGCCTCGGCGCCATCCTCGGCGGGCGCCCCACCGCCGCCTACCGCCCCCGCTTCGACGCGATCGGCCGCTGGCTCATCTCGCGTGCGGAAGACGCCACAGCCGAAACCGGCGAGCGCGTCGAGCCCGAAGCGACCGTGTTCACCAACATCGCAGCCCAGGGCGCCGACGTCGTGCGGCCCTGGGTCGAGGCGCTGCGCAACGTCGGCTTCGCCGTGTTTGCCAAGCCGAAGAGCGGCGACGACTCTGACGTGGACCAAGACATGCTGGCCCACATTGAGCGCCGCCGCGACGAAGGTGTGCTGCGCGGGCTCGTCGTCGCCTCGGCGGATGGCCAGAACTTCATGTCCACCATCGAGGACCTGCTCAGCGAGGGCGTCCCGGTGACCGTCCTCGGCTTCCACGAGCACGCCTCGTGGGCGGTGATCAACGAGGAGATCGACTTCGTCGACCTCGAGGACATCCCGGGAGTCTTCCGCGAGCCGCTGCCGCGCGTCAACCTGGACCAGCTCCCGGAAGAGGGTGCCTGGCTGCAGCCCTTCCGCCCGCTCACGGCGCTGCTGCACAGCTCGCGCGGCGAGCGTACAGAGCGCAGCAACGCGCACTCGGCCCAGGCGTAAGGAGAAGCACGCGTGTTTTACAACTGGGGCGCTTTCGCGTACCGCCACCGCAAGATCATCCCCGTGGTGATCATCGCGATCATCATCGCGATGCAGGTGCTCTTCGGCTCAAAGCTCGCCGACCGCCTCTCGCAGGAGGGCTGGGAGGACCCGGGCGCCGACTCCACCGCCGCCGCTGTGATCGAGCAGGACACCTTCGGCCGCGACAACTCCGGTGACGTCATCCTCCTGGTGACCTCGCCTAACGGGGTCGCCGAAGGTGAGGTGTTCGACGCCGCGAACCGCCAGATCGAGGCGCTGCGGGACCAGTTCCCGGAGGAAATCGAAAGCATAAGCAGCTACTTCGCCACCCCCAACCCGCAGCAGATCACCGAGGACGGCACCAAGGCGTTCGCAGCGATCGGGCTTGCCGGCGACGGGGAGCAAACCCTGCGCGACTTCCGGACCATTCAACCGGCACTTGAAGCCATTGAGCTTCCCGGCGGCGCGGAGATCGAGATCGCCGGAGCCACCGCGGTCGCCGACGCCCTGGACAAGGGCATGGCCGACGACATCGCCCGCGCCGAGAAGATCGGCCTGATCTTCGTCGCGCTGATCCTCCTGTGGGTCTTCGGCAGCGTCGTCGCCGCGGCGATGCCGCTGATCGTGGGCGTGCTCTCCATCGCCGGGTCGCTGTCGCTTCTGGCTATCCTGGCGCAGTTCCAGCAGGTCAACGTGTTCTCCCAGTCGGTGATCACGCTGCTGGGCCTCGGCCTGGCGATCGACTACGGACTGTTTATGGTCTCGCGCTTCCGCGAGGAGCTGGACAAGGGCCTCGACGTCGACGAGGCGGTCGCGGTCACCACAGCCACCGCCGGCAAAACGGTGTTCTTCTCCGCGCTCATGGTCGGCGTTGCGCTTTCGGGCCTGCTTATGTTCCCGCAGGCGTTTTTGAAGTCGGTCGCCTACGGCGCGATCGCCGCGGTGGTGCTCGCCGCGGTCATCTCCGTCACCGTGCTGCCCTCCCTGTTCGGTCTCCTCGGCCGGCGCATCGACCTGTGGTCGGTGCGCAAAACCGCGCGCGTGGGCCGGCGCATCGAAGACACCGTCTGGTACCGCATCCCGCGGTGGTCAATGCGCCACGCTAAGGGCGTTGTCGTGAGCACCACGGCGCTGCTGATCCTGCTCACCGTGCCGGTGGTCGGCATCACCTTCGGCGGCATCAACGAAACCTACCTGCCTCCGAGCCAGGAAACCCGCCAGGCCCAGGACGATTTCAACACCTCCTTCCCCGCCTTCCGCACCGACCCCGTCAAGCTCGTGGTCACCGGTGCGGATAACCAGCAACTTGTCGACGTCGTCATGCAGGCGCGCCAGATCACCGGCCTGGCAAAACCGCTTGCTCCCTCGCACCCGACGCAGGACGGGACGACGATCCTGTCGGCGCCGCTTGAGGACCGCAACGGTGGGGCGGACGTCGTCAAGCAAATGCGCGCGATTGAAGCCCCGGAGGGCGTTGAGCTGTACGTCTCGGGCACACCCGCGATGGAGGTCGAGTCCATCGAGGCGCTGCTCGCGCGCCTGCCGTGGATGGCGCTTTATATGGTCGCCGCGACGTTTATCCTCATGGCGCTGCTGTTCGGCTCGATGATCCTGCCGGCGAAGGCCGTGATCATGAACCTGCTCGGCATCGGCGCGACCCTGGGCTTCCTCACCCTCGTCTTCGTCGACGGCGTCGGCGCGGGGCTGCTCGACTTCACCCCGGGGCCGTTGATGAGCCCGGTGCTGGTGCTCATCATTGCCATCCTCTACGGCCTGTCCACCGACTACGAGGTCTTCCTGCTCTCGCGCATGGTCGAGGCCCGCCACAACAACGCCTCGACCGACGGCGCGATCGCCTACGGCACAGCGCGCACCGGCGGGATCATCACCGCCGCGGCTGCCATCATGATCGTCGTCGCCGCCGCATTTGCCATGAGCGAGATCGTGATGATGAAGTACATCGCCTTCGGCATGATCTTCTCCCTCGCGCTCGACGCCACCGTGATCCGCCTGCTCCTCGTGCCCGCCGTGATGCACCTGCTGCGCGAGGACAACTGGTGGGCCCCGCGCTGGGTCAAGCGCGTCTACGCACGGATCGGCGAACACTCCGAGCACGTCCCCGCCGGCGCGAACGCCCTTTCCCCGGCCCCCGCGCCCCTCGCGCTTCAGGCCGCGCACACCGAGCTGCACGACGGCGACATCGCAGTCGCCGACACCGTGGTAGACAACCAGCCCGCGCGCGGCGGCAGGTCCGTCGAGGACAACCGCGAGCTCATCCCGTTCCAGGAGCTGATGAAGCGGCTTAACGACGAACACGGCGACGGTCGCTAACCCGTGCGCTCGCAAGTGTGGCGGTGGGTCAGGTGGCTGACCCCGCTCGCGGTGCTCGTGCTCCTCGCGCTGGTGTTCCGCGACGAGCTTTCGTTTATCGGCGAGGCTACCCGCGCGCTTGCCGACGCCCCACTCGCCCCCGTCGCCGCCGCCATCGCGTGCGCGCTACTGTCGATCGTGTGCATGGCCGCCGTCATGCAGTTGCTGATCAACGTGGAGCGGCCCGTCGCACACCTCCCCCAGGCCAGCGCCATCACTTTAGCCTCAAACGCCTGGTCCACCTCCATCCCGGGAGGCCCGGCTGTCTCGGCGTGGCTGACGTTTCGGGTGCAGCGCTCCTGGGGCGCGAGCGCGGGTGTGTGCGGCTGGTTCTTCGTCGTCTCTGGGGCCCTGTCCACGGTCTGGCTCGTCCTCATCGGCATCGCCGCGGTGATTTTCCTCGGGGCCTCTCTCTCGCTGGCGGCGCTAGGAGTCTCACTCGCCGTCGCGGTCGGTACGACGCTGGCCCTCTACTGGGCAACCCGCAACTCCGAGCTTCTAAAAAAGTGGGTGCGCTACGTTCCCGAGCGCGTGCGCGGCAAGCTCATCTCCGTGATCGACGAGGTCTCGCGCATCCGCATGTCCGCCGGGCGCTTCGCTCTGACCGCCCTGCTCTCTCTGCTCAACCGCCTTTTCGACCTCGCGGTGCTGTACTTCTCCGTCTGGGCCACCAGCGGGGAGGTACCGCTGAGCAACCCCGGACTGAACCAAACCACGCTGGCAGGGGTCACCCTCGCATTCGTCATGACCAAACTCGCCGGCGCCGCCCAGGTCACCCCCGGCGGAGTGGGCACCGTCGAAGCAATCGCCGCGGGCACCCTGGTGGCCGGCGGGCTCCCGCTTGTCGACGCCACCGCAGCCACACTCATCTACCGCGGAGTATCCTTCGCCCTGATCACCGCGATCGGGTGGGTGGTTTACCTCGCCACCTACGCCGGGCGCGGGTTCATGATCGGCGCACCGCAGCCCGACGCGGCGCCCCGCGTAAGCTCGTGAGCATGATTCGCAAGAGCTACGCCATCGCAGCAGATTTCGTCGCCATCGCCGCCTTCGCACTCCTGGCCCGCGCCGCCCACCAGACGGAGGAGATGAAGTTCAACTTCGCAAGTTGGCTGGAGACCTTCCTCCCCTTCGCCGTCGGCGTCGCCCTCGCCTGGCTGATCACCCGCGAAAACCGCGGCTGGCTGATCTGGCTGATCACCCTCGTCGTCGGCCTGATCATCTGGGGCTTCTACCGCGATAAGCTCCCCCACTGGTCCTTCGTCATCGTGGCGTCGTCCATGTCGGCGCTGCTCATGCTGGGCTGGCGCGGCGTCGTCGCCCTCGCGCAGAAGCGCCGGTAGGTGTTAGCCCCATTTTTCAGCGCAGCCGATAACGGTGAGGTTCCACACCGCGCTCGCCCCAATGAAACCCAAAGCGGGGCACCAACGGGCGGTAGCCGCCGTCAGTGCCCCGCTTTCGAGGGTCGTAACCTGGCTTACTTGAAGCTGGAGCCCCACGCGTATAGCGGGTCACCCGAGGACAGGCCGGATAGGAACCACACGACGTAGTTGAGAGCTTCGCCGACGATGTCAAGTGCGCTAGAAATCATGATTACCCTTTCGTTTTTCTTTACAGAGGGCTGATTGCGTGCTTCTTGGGTAGGTCAAATACCTGTTTCGAAGCAAGCTGGCGCAACGCCCGTCGGAGAGCAAGTCTAGTCTCCGACGGCTGGATCATGGAATCGATGAACCCGCGTTCGGCGGCGACGTAGGGAGAAGTCATGGTTTCGTCGTAGAAATCCATGAACATCTTCTTCATTGCGGCGCGCTGCGCGGGGTCCTCCACGGCGGCGAGCTGCTTGCCCTGGATCATCACTACCGCGGCCGCGGAACCCATCACCGCGATCTGTGCGGTGGGCCAGGCCAGGTTGATGTCGCCGGTGAGGTTCTTCGACCCCATCACCGCGTAGGCGCCGCCGTAGGCCTTGCGCACGATCAGCGCGACCTTGGGCACGGTGGACCCGGCCACGGCGAAGCCAAACTTGGCGCCGCGGTGGATCAGACCCACCTTCTCCTGCTCCACACCTGGCAGGTAGCCGGGGGTGTCCACCACGAACACGAGCGGAATGTTGTAAGCGTCGCAGATGTGGATAAACCGCGCACCCTTGTCCGCGGCGTCGGCGTCGATGCAGCCGGCGTAGTGCATGGGGTTGTTCGCCACGAAACCGACCGTGCGGCCGTCGATACGCCCGAACGCGCAGATCAGGTTCTCGGCGTAGTTGGCCTGGATCTCCACGACGTCCTCGTCATCGCCGAGCTGGACCAGCAGGTCCATCATGTCGTAGCCGGCGTTGGTGTCGTCCGGCATGAAGGTGTCGAGGTCGGAGTCGTCGAGCTCGTCGTCGGCCGGCGCCCACGCCACCGGGGCCTCGTCGAAAGTTGAGGTGGGCAACAGCGCCAGCAGCTCGCGGACGTAGTCGAAGGCCTCCTCCTCGCTGCCAACGACCGCGGAGACGTTGCCGTTGAGCTCCTGCTGGGAGGCTCCGCCGAGCTCGGCAGAGCTGATGTTTTCCCCCGTGACCTCGCGGATCACGGCGGGGCCCGTGACGTACATCTCGGCCTGGCCCTCGACAGCGACGACGAAGTCGGTGGTCACCGGCGCGTACACGGCGCCCCCGGCGGACTTGCCCAGCATGATCGAGATCTGCGGGGAGCGACCACTCAGCGGGAACTGGCGCCGCGCGATCTCCGAGTACATCGCCAGCGACGTCACCGCGTCCTGGATGCGCGCACCGCCGGAGTCTTGGATACCGATCACCGGGCAGCCGATCTTGATGGCCATGTCCATGATCTCGGTGACTTTGCGTCCGAAGGTGACGCCGACGGAACCGCCGTAGACCGTTTTGTCGTGGGCGTAAATGGCCACGGGGCGGCCGTCGATACGCCCGTAGCCGGTGACCACACCGTCGGAGTAGACGGCGTCCGGGTCGCCGGGGGTGCGGGCGAGCGCGCCGACTTCGACGAAGGTGCCTTCGTCTAAAAGCGCGTTGATGCGCTGGCGCGGCGTGGTTTGGCCAGCGTCGTCGCGCCTCTTGCGTGATTTCTCCGAGCCCGGGTCCTGCGCCTTGTCCAGGCGCGAACGCAGGTCGGCGAGCTTAGCGGCGGTTGACATTATCAATCCAATCGTTCATGTGCTTGCCGACGATCCCCACCGCCGGCTCGTCGACTACCGCGAGGTGGTCACCGGGTAGATGCACGATTTCCAGGTCGTCGACGATGCCCCCCCAGCCACCGTCCTCGTCAATGTGGGCGTAGGCCGGCTCGAGGATGATCGCGCCCTCGTGCATCCGCTCCGCGCGGAACAGCAGCACCGGCACCTTCACCCCAGCCCAGCGGGCGAAGTCGAGGTTGCCCAGGATCTGGTTGTCCACGAACGATGCCCGCTGGTGCTCCAGCACACCGGCAGCCAACCCGTGGGCGGAGGCGTCGGTGGTGGCGAGGAACTCGCCGAGCATGTTCAACACGGCGTCTTCACCCGCGCTGTCGAGCAGGTCGTAGGGCACCGGGAAGTCGAGCCCGTAGGTGTCCTTGGCAAACTGCGCGTAGCGCTCCCAGCGCTTGCGCGTTTCCTCTTTCGTCTTCGGCGCGGGATTGGACGGCCGCGTGGTGTCCAGCAGCGCGATGAAGGCGACCTTGTCGTCGCCGAGCTGGTGGGCGACCTCATAGGCCAAAGCACCGCCGAAGGACCAGCCGGCGAGGACGACCGGGCGGCCGTCGGAAAGCCGCTCGATGTCCTCGACGTAGGCCGCGGCGCGCTCCTCTAACGTGCCCTCGAGGCGCTCAATGCCGTAGACGGGCACGTCCCTGGCCAGCCGGCGCGACAAGGGCTCGTAGACCGAGCTCGATCCCCCGGCCGGGTGGAAGACGAACACGCTTGGCTTATCGACGCCCTGACCACGCTCCCGGAACACCCGCACGTTGCCATCCACGGGCGTCTCTAAGCCCTCGCGCACCTTGTTCGCCAGCGTCTCGAGCGCGTCCGCGCCGCTGACCTCGGCTGCCGTGACCTCGATGCCGGAGCGCTCGGACAGGTGCGCGGCAATCTCGGCGGCGACGGCGTCGTCGATTGCCGGCAGCGGGGAGGTCACACCGGCAGCAGCTGCGCCGGCGTACTTCGCCCAGGCGCCGAACACCATGCGCTCGGAGGCGTCGCGCGGAGCAACGCCCACCCCAGTTGTCCCGGCGGCCTCGGCCTTGGCCACCTCGGAAGCGACGTCGCGGGTCGGCGAGTTGTCGGGGCGCGGCTGCGGGGCGTCGCTGTTGCCGGCGACGGCCTGCTCGACGATGCGGACCACGTCGGCCACGGAGGCGTCGCGAAGCGTCTGCACCTGCAGCGGCGGGATCTGGAAGTCGTTTTCGACGCGGTTTTTAATGCGCATGCCCATGAGCGAATCCAACCCGAGGTCGATCAGCGGCAGCTCGTCGGGCAGGTCATCGGCGTCGTAGCCCATCGTCTCGGAGACGATCGCGCGCAGGCGCTGCGCCACCGTTTCACCCGAGCTCGGGTCCCAGCGCACGGCGTCGACCTCCTCGACGCTGCGCAGCGGTGCTGCCTCGGCGGGCTCGGCGACCTCGGCCACACCCTGCGGCGAGCGCGGGCCCGCCAGATCGAGCGTGGTAGCGAAGCCTTCTACGAGCAGCGTGTCACCGCTGTAGACGGAAACGCTGGTGCCGCCGAGGGAGTGCGCCGCGATCGTGGTCAGCTCGCCGTGCGCGGGCAGGACCCCGTGCTCCTGGGTGGCCACAACGCTCGCGCCCGGGCTGACCTGCTCGGCCACGGCCTCGATGAGCTGGTGCGGGCTGTAGACCTGGTCGGCCTGCACCGCGTATGCCACCTTGCCGTCGGGCAGTGCGACCTTGGTGCCCAACAGCGACGCGCTGCCGGACAGCGGGCGCGCGGAGGTCCACAGGCGGTTGCGCTTCATCGTCGTCGCGGGTGCGGCAAGAAGCGGACCCGGACCGTAGAAGCCGGTGAAGTCGACGGGCACGCCCTGGACGTAGAGCTTGGCCGCTAGATCACGCAGCGACTCAACCTCATCGACCTTGCGTTTGGTGGAGAACAGAAGCTGAACGTCCGGCTTGCCCGCGCTAAACGCGGTGTTCATCATGCCCATCACGGCCACCGGGTTCGGGGCGATTTCAACAAACGTGGTGTGCCCGGCGCGCAGGGCCGCTTCCGTGGCGTCCTGGAAGAAGACGGGTTGGCGGGTCATGCGCAGGAAGTACTCGTCGTTGTGCACCGTCTCGCCGGCGGCGTACACCACGCCGCGGTCCACGGAGGAGTACAGGGGCACGCGCAGCGGCTGGCCGGTCAGGCCGGCGAGCTCGCCGGCGAGATCGCCCATAATGGGATCAAGCATGCTGGTGTGTCCCGCGCCCTTGACCTGCAGTTTGCGGGCGAACTTCTCCTCGGCCTCAAGTGCACCAACCAGCACGTCGACCGCCTTTGCGGGCCCGCCCACAGTGGTCATGCCGGGTCCGGCATAGACCGCGGGCTCCACGCCCTCGGCCTCGGGGTGGGTGCGCACGGACTCGGCAAGCTCCTCGCGCCCGAGCTCGACGACGGCCATCGCACCCTCGGCATCGGTGCCGGCGATCTGCTCCACGCCCTCGTTCATCAAACGGGCACGGTGGCACGCGATGCGCACGGCCTCTTCACCCGTTAACCCGCCCGCGCCATAGGCCGCGGCCATCTCGCCCATTGACATGCCCATCGTGGCGGCCGGGGTGATACCAAAGCTGGCCAAAAGGTCCGTCTGCGCGACCTGGATCGCGGTGATCGCCACCTGGCCGGTTTCGGTGTCGTAGGTCTTTTCGTCGTCGGTGATCAGGTCCATCAGGGACCAGCCGGACTCGAACGTGACCACCTGGTCGAGCTGCTCCAGACGGCGGCGGAACAGCGGGGAGATCTCCACGAGCTTCTTCGCCATCAGCCTGTGCTGCGAGCCGAATCCGGAGTAGACGAACACCGGGCCGACGGGCGCCGGGGAATCGGCCACAGCGATGCCCGGCCCGGTCTTGCCCTCCGCCACCTGGCGCAGCCGCTTGACGGCTTCTGCGATGCTCGCCGCCTGCACGACCGCGGCGGAGCGAGCGTGGTTGCGCTTTGCCAGCGAGCGCGCCACGGGCACGAGGTCCGCGTCCTTGCGGCCCTCGAGGTAGTCCGCCACGGTCGCGGCGGCGTCTTTGCGGCGCGACGGCAGATGGCCGGACACCGGCAGTGCGACAGCGGGGCTGTCGCTGTGGGTGCCGACAAGCTCAGCTGGCGTCGAAACAGGTTCCGAGGAGTAATCGGCGGGGTCGAAGTCACTCACCACAACGTGGGCGTTTGTACCGCCGAAGCCGAAGCCGGACACGCCCGCGATGCGGCGGCCCGAGTAGCGCGGCCACTCGCGCGGGTCCTGGACCACCTCGATGTGGGCGGCGTCGAAATCGACGTACTCGTTCGGGGCGGTGTAGTTCACCGACGCCGGGATGGTGTCGTGCTTGAGTGCTTCGACCACCTTGATCAGGGCGGCTGCGCCCGCGGCGGACTCGGAGTGGCCGATGTTCGATTTCGCGGAGCCGAGCAGCAGCGGGGCGGCGTTCGTGCGCTTTTGCCCGAGCACGGCTCCGAGAGCGGTGGCCTCAATCGGGTCGCCGAGGATTGTGCCGGTGCCGTGCGCCTCGACGAGATCGACCGTGGCCGGGTCGATGCCCGCATCCGCGTACGCGCGGCGCAGGACATCGACCTGGGCCTCCGGGTTCGGTGCGGTCAGCCCGTTGGAGTGCCCGTCGGAGTTGGTGGCCGAGCCCTTGATCACACCGTAGATCGTGTCGCCGTCGTTCATCGCGTCGTCGACGCGCTTGAGCACGAGGAAACCGGCGGCCTCCGAGCGGACGATGCCGTCGGCGTCGGCGGAAAACGCGTGGATGCGCTCGGTCGGGGAAATCACCCCGAGCTCGGAGAACATCAACGAGGCGTGCGGGCTGGCCATGATGTTGACGCCGCCGGCGAGCGCCACGTCGCACTCCCCGTCGCGCAACGCGCGCACCGCGTGGTGGGTGGACACCAGCGATGCCGAGCAGGCCGTGTCCACGCTGACGGAAGGTCCGCGGAAATCAAACGCGTAGGAGATGCGGTTCGGAATAATCGCTGAGGACGCCCCGGTCAGGCCGTAAGGGTGCGCCGTGGTGGGATCCGACGACATGAGCAGGCCGTAATCGTTGTTCGAGGAACCAACGAACACCCCGACGGGGGCACCCCGCAGGGAGCTGGCGGGAATGTGCGCGTCCTCGAGCGCCTCGAACGCCAGCTCCAGCATGATGCGCTGCTGCGGGTCCATGTTCTCGGCCTCGAGCGGGCTGAGACCGAACATTTCGTTGTCGAAGGACGCGATGTCGCTCAAATACCCGCCGGCGGTGCTTTCGTCCTCGAGCTTGGTGCGCATGAGGGGGTCGGCCAGGTACTCCGACCAGCGCCCCTCGGGCAGGGGTCCGGTGGTCACCTGGCCGTCGATAAGCAGCTGCCAAAACTCGCTGACGCTGTCCGCGCCGGGGAAGCGGCCCGCGGTGCCGACGATGGCGATGTCGCGGGTGCCCGGTGAATGATCCGCGCGATTGCGAGCGGCCTGATACTGCGGAGCGTCCGGGGTCTTCTGCGCGGTCAGCGCGGCGGCCAACGAAGCGATCGTCGGGTACTGGTAAGCGATCGTCGGATCGATCCGCGTGCCAAGCAGATTCTCCAGCTCACCCGACATGATCACAGCGTCGCGCGAGGACAAGCCGAACGTTTGCAGGGGCTTGGCCGGGTCGATGTCGGCGATGTCGGCTCCCGTGGTCTGGGCAACCCACTCGCGCAACCAGGTGATCAGCTCAGTTTCGTTCATAAGCATTGAGCCTATCGCTCCTCGCTTCTTTCTATCGGTTGAGGTACTTCTGCATGTTCACGCGGCGGGCAATCTTGCCGGAGGACGAGCGCGCAATCCCATTCGGGGCGTAAAACTCCACCACATCGGGCGACACACCGTGCTTGGTGGTCACCGCGGCGCGAATGGAGTCTTCCGCAGCGAGGTCGCCTTCGGGTGAGGCGCCGTCGGCGCGCTCGACGAACAGCACCAGGCGCTCAACGTCCTCGCCCGGAACCGCGAAGGCCGCGACCGAGTCTGCCCGGACGTGGTCGGTGGCCTCCATCACGGTGGCTTCGATGTCCTGCGGGTAGTGGTTGCGCCCGGCAATGACCACCAGCTCCTTGAGTCGGCCGGTGATGTAGACCTCGCCGTCGTAGACGGTGCCCAGGTCACCGGTGGCAAGCCACGAATCGCGCGGCAGGCCCTCGCGCAGGGTCTCGTTGATGGAGTTGTCGAAGGCTTCCTTGGTTTCTTCCTCGCGGTCGAGATAGCCCCCTGCAACGTTGGCGCCGTGGATCCAGATCTCGCCGATGGTGCCGTCCTCGAGCTCGTTGCGGGTTTCCGGGTCGACGATCGCGAAGTCCATCCAGCGCACCGGGTGGCCGGTCGAGGCCATGGCCAGGCCGTCTTCGGTTTCCACGGCGCGGCCCAGGGCGAGCTGCTCGCGGTCGAACCTGGTAAACCGCGGCTCGTCGGCGAGCGTGACAATCAGCGTCGCCTCGGCCAGGCCGTAGCCTGGGCGAAGCGAGTCGCGGCGCATGCCGGCAGGCTCGAAGGCCGCCATGAACGTGTCCACACCGGCCTGGGTGACGGACTCGGAGCCGATGATCAGCCCCTCGACGCCGGACAGGTCAATGTCGTCCGATTCGGTAACCGGGGCGTAGCGTGCGGCGACGTCGAGGGCGAAGTTCGGGATGACCGAGTAGACGTGCATGTCGTCCGGCTCGTCCGCGCGGCGTGCCAGCTGTTTGATGAAGCGCTTCGGCTGCTGGATGAAGTCACGCGGCGCCATTAGTTCAACCTCGTTGCCCAGCACGACGAGCAGCATCGACACGATAATGCCCATGTCGTGGTGCAGCGGCAGCCAGATCGCGGCGCGCAGCGGCTGCTGGAGCTTACCGGCGGTGTAAATCTGGATCACGTTGGTGACAATTGATTCATTGGTCAGCACCACGCCCGCCGGCATGCGGGTCGACCCAGAGGTGTACTGCAAAAACGAAGTATCCAGCGCGGTATCGGTGCCCTCCGCCGTCTCCAGCGGCTCCCACGACTCGGCGAGCGAGTCCGGCAACGAATCCACCAAGAGGATACGGGGGCGTTCGGCGGCCGGCAGGTCCGCAAAAAAGGCCCGCACGGCAGGCGCGCCCGCCTTATTGGTCAGGACGGTTTTCGCAGCCGAATCCGCGAGCACGGCTTTGAGGTGCTCTCCGTGTCCCGGCTCGTTCGGGTCGTAGAGCGGGATCGGGACCTGGCTGGCATACATCGCCCCCATGAAGCCGAACAGGTACTCCGGGGAATTCGACGCGAGGATGGCGACGCGGTCGCCGGGCTCGCCGACCTGCATGAGCCGCGCGGCGACGGCCTTGATGCGGGTGTTGACTTCGCGGCGGGAGTATTCGACAACCGTGCCCTCTGCGCTCTCGGAGTAATCCCAGTAACGGATGTTGGTGTCATCGATGTTGCCCATCTGGGCACCCATGAAGTACAGCATCTCGGTCAAAGCCGGGATGGTGAAGTTTTGGGGGAGGACGATGTTTCCGTCCTCGTCGATGAAGCGCTGGATGATGACTCCGAGATCCATGGGACTCCTTCGCGTGAGTTTTCGGCGGGGCAGGGTTGATAACCCCATTACTATATAGTTTCGTTATCCAAATTGTTACCTGGTGCGCAACTCCTCGTCGATCACGCCACGCGCCCAATCTACCGTCCATTGCGGAGCCGTAGTGCCGTCGATCACATTGGGGTTGGACGCGTACATCGCATGCGTGCCGTTAGCCAGCATCAAGTCGCCCGCGCGGGCAATCAAAGTGCCGATATCCTGGGGCGCGTCGCAGATGGAGTCATCGGGCGCGCAGATTTGAAACGCCCTGTCAGAGACCTCGCCGAAGCCGCCCTCCCGGGCCCCCGTCATGGTCGCCCCGGGGGTGACGGCGTTGACCACCCCCTGCAGCGGCTTCAGCGCGATCTCGGCGCCGACCCCCGGAAGCTCGCCGCCAGGGTTGACGCCCACACCGTTTTCCCGGCGCCCGTCGGCGATCATCACCGCGCCGAGCAGCTTCTCCGGCGGCACCGGGTGGTTACGCGTGCCGATCTGGTTAGCAATGTCGCCGGCGATCACCGCGCCCTGGGAGAACCCGGCGATGATGAACTTCGTGCTGGGGCAGGTGGTGTTGACGAACTCGAGCTCGCCGTTGGTGCGCGCCGTGCCTTCCTCGCGGGACTGGTCGTAGGTCATCTCCTGGCGGCCCTGTTCCGACTGGATGTTGCGGAACTGCGCGGTGTACGGGGTCGTCCACACGCGCACCTGCCCGATGTCGTAGGCCTCCTGGAGAGGTCGGCTGATCGAGAGCATGAAGCTGTAGGGGTTCGCCTGCGGGTTGAACGGGTCGTCGTCAGGCGAGCTCTCCCACGTGCCCGGAATCGAGACGAACTGCACCGCTGGGCACCATGCGGGTTCCGAGGTCGGCTCCGGCGACTCGTCGGTCGGCAACGCAATCGGCGGCTCCGGCAAGGTCGGCCCCTCACCGGAGCGCCACTGGGCGATGCCCATCGCGATGAGGATCACGACGACGATGACGGAGACGACGATTAACAGCTTGCGCACAAATGCTCCTTAAAAGAGGCGGCTAGCGTCAGCTAGCACAGGTGCTCGTGCGCGGAGTCGTCGATAAGCGTAGAGACGGCGTCGGGGGCGAGCTCGGTGCGACGCTGCTCGATGAGCTGCCCGGCAACCGCGTCACGAATGATGGTACTTCCGTCGCAGACACTAACCCCAGTGGCTGTGAGTTGGGCTTCAACCCCTTGGACGTTGATGCCCTGGTTCCTGAGCGCTTCCAGGTAGGCGTCTTCCTCAGGGGTGAACGCCGGGCCCTGCTCGGGCACTGACTCAACTTCCTGGGCGGGCGCGTCTGCACCCGGGGCCGGCGCGGCGGGGCGCGGGGCAGCAGAGGTGGTCGTCGTCGACGTGGTCGCCGTCGTTTCGGTGGACTCGGTCGTCGTCGCAGGCATGCTTGACGACGTCTGCGCCGACGTCACCTCCGAGCTGTCCACGGTGCTGGACCCGCACGCGGTAAGGGCACAAGCCGCCGCGATCGCGGCGGCTGCAAGAAGATGTTTCATGCCCTAGCGCATCCGCTCATTAACGACGCCGTTGATCTCAGAGATCGTCCCGTTCTGGAAGTCGATGGTGCGCCCGCCGGCGGGGATGTCGCGCTGGTCGGAGACAGGCCAGCCAAAGCGGCCCTGCTCCCAGCCGTTTGCGCCCCACCGGTCGAAAATCGCGCCGTAGTAGATCACGTGTGCGCCGGTTTCCGGCGACCAGTAGAAGTTGCCGTTCTGGAACTCCTGGTAGACGCCGCCGTTGATCTTCCTCTCGTTGCTCCTCGGGTACCCGAGCGGGGAGGCGGCGGTGTTCATCTCGCCGTACTTCGCGCCGATCGCACCGTGGAGAATGTTGTGGCTGCCATCCGGGTTCCGGGTGAGGTAGCCATTTTGGAACTTCTGCACGTAGCCCTCGCCGATTTGCTGGGACTCCGCGACCGGGTAGCCCAGGTCACCGCGCTCGTAGCCGTTCTCGCCCCACGCGTTAAACATGTCGCCAGGGATGGCGTACGCGCCGGTGGACGGGGTCCAGTAGATCGAGCCGTTCTGGAAGTGGACGTAGCGCCCCACCCCGTCCGGGGTGATCATCTCGCCGGTCTTGGGGAAGCCGAGCCAGCCCTGCGGGCCACCGAGGCTGTTGTACTTGGCCAGGATAGCGCCGAAAAGCGCGTGCGCCCCGGTGTCCGGAGTCCAGTACGCGGTACCGCCGCGGAAGTCCTCGGCCTTACCGCCGGCGATGTCGTACTCGTTGTTGACGCACGAGCCGATGACGCCGGACTTGGTGGCCTCGGCGATCGCGCCGATGGGCGCGCAGTCTGCGCCGCGATCGTCCTTGGACAACCCGAGCGAATCCGCGATGTACGGCCACGCCTGGACCATCTCGAACTGCCAATACTCCCAAGAGTGAACGCCCGAGGGACGGAAGTGGACGATCGGCTTGACTGAGGTGCGCGCCGCGTAGTCAAGGAAGGTCTGCGTGGACATGCGCGAGATCACCTCGAGGCCGACGCCCGCCAAGTTCGCCGGGCCGTTGGCCACGGAA
Organism: Corynebacterium sp. Z-1; assembly: GCF_031844665.1. Classification (NCBI taxonomy): domain Bacteria; kingdom Bacillati; phylum Actinomycetota; class Actinomycetes; order Mycobacteriales; family Corynebacteriaceae; genus Corynebacterium; species Corynebacterium sp. Z-1. The sequence goes on from NZ_CP134621.1 coordinate 263,450, forward strand.
TCCGGCTGGCCGTAGTCGTCACGGCCGTTGCCCGCCGAGACATAGACCGTCATGTCCTTGAGGTTCTCGATGCCCAGCTTGGGATCGTGGTCGATCCAGTCCTGGGAGCCGGGAGGGCCCCACATGGCCAGGGAGTCGTACCCGCCGGCATCCATCTGTGCCGCCTGAATGGCCTGGGGCATGCCCGCCGTGGTGGTGTCCAGGTAGCCGGAGAAGGAGCCGACGAAGTCGAACAGGTGGGGGTTGCGCTCCGCGAGGTTCATCGCGGCGGTGCCGCCCATGGAGAGGCCGACCACGGCTCGCTTGCCGTTGGAGCGGAACTCGTTGTCGAGGATCGGAACGAGTTCCTTCGTCAGGAAGGTCTCCCACTTGTAGTTCTTGCCGTTGTTCGGGCGCTGCCAGTCGGAGTAGAAGGAGGATTCGCCGCCGACAGGAAGGACGACGTTGACGTTCTTATCGGCGTAGAACTGCTCGATGTTCGTCTCGATGGTCCATCCGTTTTCGTCGTCACGCGCGCGCAGCCCGTCGAGCGCCCAAACCTCGGGGAACGTCGCCTCCGGGTTGGAGTGCCAGTCGCGGGCGAGCAGGATCTGCACCTGCATGAGCTGCTCCGGCATCGCCGCCGACTTGATAAAGACGGCGACGCGGCGGTTGGTCAGCCACTCGATGCGGTCGACCGACACCCCGGCGGGAAGGCCCGGGATCTGCGGATTCCTGTCCACCTCGATGGGGGTGCGCTGCGGCGGGTCGGACGGGCGGATGTTGTCGGAGAATCCCGAGCTCGACAGCCCCGGCAGGCTGTTTTGGGCGACAGCGGGAGCCGCGGATGCGCCGACCACCAGCGCGGTGGGGATTGCGGCCGCGATGAGCCAGTTGCGGCTCTGAGTGAGACGCGGGGAACGAAGTTCACGCATGAATATCCTGCCTTTTCCTGTTTGTGGGTCCGTGAAAGGTACGTCATGCGCCCGTTCCGGGGGTTCCCCTCCCCCGGTACGCATGCACAACGAGTTAATCGGTCGCACCGGTGTACTTGTTACGGTACTCGAAAGCTTAAGTTTTACTTGAGAGTTTATACGTGTGACACGCCGCAACCAATGTGACTAAAGCGCATGTTTGCGAGAGATGAGGTTGAGCATCCACTGTCGAGGCACAAGCCGCGACACCGGAAACGCCAGCCACGCTGCCGATCCGCACGCATAGAACGGCTTCGGCTTATCCGCCTCAACTACCTGAGCAATTTGCTTGGCGACGCGCTCGGCACTGATCCCGGAGCGCTCATTGGTGTCAAGCTTGTGCAGCATCCTGGCAAATTCCTGGGCAAACGGCCCGCCCTCGTCGACGTACTTCGTGCGCCGCGCGGACAGGCCCGTGGCGATGGAGCCGGGCTCGACGACGCTAAACCACACCCCGAACGGCGAGTACTCGCGCCGCGCCGCAAGCGCGAAACCCTTGATCGCGGCCTTGGAGGCGACGTAGCTGGAACGGTACGCCAGCGGGAAGCTGCCCAGCATCGAACCGACCATAACCACTCGACCGCGCCCGGCGTCGCGCATTGCGGGCGCGAGGCGCTGGGTAAGGTCCACGTGCCCGATCACGTTGACTTGGAACAATCGCTCGAGCGCTTCGCGCGGCAGCTCCTCGAACGGCCCCGACTGCGACTCCCCCGCGTTGTTGGCCACAACCTCGGGCGTGCCCACAGCGAGGATCTCTTCCGCGCAGCGCTCGATCGAGTCAGGGTCTTGCAGGTCAAGGCCGAGGTAGGTCACCCCGGCAATCGCGTCGGAGACCGACTCCGGATTCCGGGTTGTGCCAATGACGTGGTAGTCAGCGCAAAGCCGCTGCGCTGTGGCGCGGCCGATTCCTGAGGTGGCACCGGTGACTACAGCGAGCGGCTTCATGGCGTGATCTGGGTCCTTCTTACCAGGCGTTCATGACATCGAGGACGCGAGGCTTCGTCGCCTCGAGCTGGCTGCCGAACTGCACCCAGTTGTGCACACCGGTCGGGGTGTAGACCTCGGTGAAGTTGATGCCGGAGGCGCGGGCTTTCAGCCCCCACAGGCGGGTGGTGAAGTTCGAGTACGCCTCCAGCGCAACGCCCGAGGCGATGTGCTGCGGCAGGTAACCCGCGTCACCCGGGCCCGGCACGGCCGCGCCCGCGGAAACGTAGACGTCCGAGTTACGCAGGCCATCCATGTTCAGGAACGGGTCGTTCTCAAAGCGCTCCGGGCTCAGGATCGAGCCGTACATCGCGTTGATGTTGAAGCCGCCACCGTCGAGAAGCGCCAGGCGCAGGGCGGTCTGGCCACCCGGGATCGTTGTGGCGAGGTAACCCGAGAAGGACAGGACCTGGCGGAACTGATCCGGGTGCTTCGCCGCCAGGTTCATCGCGGCTGTGCCACCCATGGACAGGCCGAGGATGGAGTTGTTGTTGGGCGCGACCCCGAAGTGCTGCTGCAGATAGCCGGGCAGCTCGGAAGTGAGGAAGGTCTCCCACTTGTACACGACCGGGTTGTTGAAGTCGTACGTCGCCGGGGCCCTCCAGTCGGCGTAGAAGGAGGACTTGCCGCCGACGGGCATCACCAGGGTGATGTTGGAGTCGACGTAGGTCTGCGCGGCGTTGACGTCGCTCAACCATGCGTTCGTGTAATCCGTCGCGCGCAGTCCGTCGAGCAGGTAAAGACCGGCGTTGCCGCCGCGTGCTGCCGGCTGAATCTGGACCGGGATGTTGCGACCCATCGAGTCCGACCAAACGTCGCAGCGCTGGACCCAGTAATTGACCGGGTCCCACTCGCAGGCGCCGGTCGCGTCGGCGCGCAGCCAGTCCCGGTTCGCCGCGTGGGCTTTCGGGGCAGCGACAATCATTGACGCTGCCATCGTCGCAATGACGAGGAGCGCCATCATGGCGCGCTTCACGGAAATGCTCGCGTACACAGAAGCCCCCTAAGGCGTTGACACTAAATAGTGACGTTGACGTTATCAAGTTGTTGCGTTTGACGCCAATAGTAAAGCTGCCATGCCCTCTCATCGAGGGGTAGGCCACGCGATTTGTGGGCCGTGCAGGCCAACGTCTTCCCCGGCCTTTATCCTACTCAGCGTTCCCTCATCGAGATAGGTCGCGGGGTCGTCGTCAAGCTGCAGGCTCCTCCCCCCGCTTAAGGCGAAGGCGATGTTCTTCGCAAACCTGCGCGGGCTCATCGGCTCGCGGGAGGTCGCCAGCAGCTCCTGGATCTCGGGTGTGCGCAGCGCCGCGCGCGCCTGAAGCACGCCTTGCTTATCGACGCCCTCCGGCAGCGCATCAACATCCACAGCGGTGTCCGCGATCTGCCATGTAAACGGCAACCACTTGTCGTGACCGATACGCCCCTCCGGGTCGCGGGGCATGCGTGCGGCCAGCGGCGTGGCCAGGCCCACGGTGTCGAGCACGCGCGTGTCCAGGCCCGAGTTCATGCTGGTCATGCCGAGGTTGAGCAGGTAGAGGCTCAGCGGCAGGTTGTTCAGATCGGTTTGCGCCTGCGTGCGCGGGCGGGGGTACCAGAAGAAGGTTGCCGGCTCCTCGTCGGTTTGCCCAATTTCCATCTGCGCCGCGTTGAGTCGGTGTGACTCCTCGAGGGCCTGCGGCCAGTTCGACATCAGCTCCCAGGCAAGGAAGTCCTCGGCGTACTTGGGCGCGTCGCCAGGCTCGTGTTTCGTGGCCCAGGCCCAAAATCCCCGTTCGTCCACAATCCAGGTCCCGTCTGGGGCGAGCGAGTCCGGGTCGTACGGGTGCGACTTTGCCACGATTGCGCCCGCCCACAGCGCCACAACCAGCACCGCAGCGCCGATGCGGCGCGTCAGCGGCACCACCATCACGGGCAGGAGCAGCGCAAACAGCGGCAGCAGCAGCATGCGCCCGTGCATGAAGTCGCCGCCGACGCGCAGAACGTAGAGGACGTGGACCACGCCGCACCCGACGGTGAGCAGAACGATCGTGCGCTCACGGCCGTGGGCGCCGCGCATCAACACGATGCCGATCGCCAGCACAGCGGCAATGACCAGCCACAGAGCGTACGGACCGACGAAATCCCACAGGTAGACAAACCCCTGCCCCCAGGCGGAGTCAGACGCCGACTTGGCCACCGCGGTGTGCGGGGTAAGAAGGCCGTAGTAGCCCATCCGGAAAATTTGGTAGGCCGCCGGAAGCGGAATCGCCACCAACAAAATCCTCCACCACTTGCCTGGACTCGCGGCCAAAAGCACGATGCCCGTCACACCGCCGTAGAGTGCTAGTTCGGGCCTGACCAGCCACGACAGCCCGCACCAGAAGGCAAGGAAGTAGCCCACCTGCGTGGACTGCACCCCGCCGACCGGGCGCGCCCACCGGACCAACAACGCCCACCACACCGCGAACCAGAAGATGGACAGCCCCCACTCCAGCCCGGAGGTGGCAAAGTCGCGCGCCGGGGGCAGGGCGAGGTAGATGATGACGCCAAAAGGCAGCACCGTATCCGCCCAGAAGCGGCCCGTTGCCCAGGTCGCTACTGCGCAGGCGGCGACGGTGAAGGCGAGTGCGAGCCACATAGCGACGGCTTCCAACCGCGCGCCCGTTAACCAGGCGGCGGCGCTGATCGCGTACTGCCACAGCGTCGACGTGTTCGCTTCCACCCGCTCGCCGACGTTGAAGACGGGGCCGTTGCCAACGAGGATGTTGCGCACGGTGCGCAGCACGATCAGGCCGTCGTCGCTGATCCAACGTCGCGTCCATCCGCCCCAGAACGCGAAAACACCCGCCACCACGGTGGACGCGATAAGTGAGAGGCGGACGTTGTGAGTCATTGCTGAAAGTCTAGTGGGTCTTTGGCCATGGAAAGTGAATGCTGCGGCCTTGGGCGTGGCAGAAGATATCACGGCCAGGGTTGGTGGGTTGGTGTGATGTTTCGGGGGGTGAGATGTCACGGTGGACGGTGTCGGTTAATCCGTGACCCGCTGTTTTGCTCCTGGGTGTTGGTCGAGTGTGACACTTCGGCGGTTGAGATGTCACAGTCAACGCCCTGGGGCGATGGGTGACCTGCGGTTTTGCGGCCGGCCGCTGGCTGACCGTGACATTCCGAAGCCCGAGATGTCACAGTCAACGGCGTTGGCCGATCGGCGACCTGCGGTTTTGCACCCCGTAACCCGCTGACCGTGACATTCCACAGCCCGAGATGTCACAGTCAACGCCATACGCCAATCCGTGACCTGCGGTTTTGCGCCCCATAACCCGCTGACCGTGACATTCCACAGCCCGAGATGTCACGGTCAACGCCGTTGGCTGTTAAGCAACCCCGGGAGCAACTACCCCAGAGCAGGGATGACGTAAACGGCCATCACAATGCAGAGGATCCACGCCAGGGCGAGCAGCTGGAGCACGCGGTCTTCCAGCGCGATCTCATCCGGGGCGCCGCCGTGGCCGGAGTCGACCTTCGCGGCGTAGCGCAGGATCGCGATGACGAACGGCACCATCGAAATCTGGTACCAGATCGACGCGGCGCCGTTGATCGCGTTGGCGAGTTGGAAACCCCACAGCGCGTACGACATCACCACGGCGGTCGCGGACAGAGTCCACACAAACCGCAGGTAGGTCGGCGTGTAGCCTTCAAGTGCCTTGCGGATCTTCACGCCAGTCTCCTGCGCGAGCAGCATCTCCGCGTAGCGCTTGCCGGAGGCCATGAACAGCGAACCGAAGGCGGCGACCAGCAGGAACCACTGCGACAGGTCAATCCCTGCCGCGACGCCGCCGGCCATGGTGCGCAGCATGAAGCCGGAGGACACCAGCGCGATGTCGATCACGGGGATGTGTTTCCAGCCGAAGCAGTAGCCAAGCTGCAGCACGATATAAATGCCAATCACCCACGCCAGGGCGGGGTCGGTGGCGAGGAAGGACAGTCCGATCGCCGCGACGATGAGCACGACAGCCATCGAGTACGCGAGGTTGATCGGCAGCATGCCCGAGGCGATCGGGCGGAACCGCTTGGTGGGGTGCTCGCGGTCGGAATCGACGTCGCGCGCGTCGTTGACCAGGTAGATCGCGGAGGCGCCAAAGCAGAACACCACGAACGCGATGAGGACGTCGATAAGCGAGCGCGAGGTCAAGCCGTCGAGGCCAGCGGCGAGCGGGGCCGCGAGGACCAGGACGTTTTTGACCCACTGCTTGGGCCGCAGGCCCTTGATCATCGCGTCGGCGAGGTTCTTCGGCGGCGTCTTTTGGCGCGCGATGTCGACGCCCTCGGTGTGGGGTTCGGACTTCAGAAACGGCTCTTCATGGCCAGGCGTCGGGTTGACAGTGCTCACCGTGTCTCCTTCTCCAGGCCAATGGCCACTTTCGCTACCCTGGCCCCGATGAGGGACCCGATCAAGGTGTCTGTCGGGTAATGCACGCCAAGCACCATACGCGAAAGCATCATGATCGGAATGCCGACATACGGCACCTTCGAGCCAGAAATGTCCGCCAGGTGCACCATCGCGGCGGCCGTCGAGGTGGAGTGCGAGGACGGGAAGCTGAGCCGCGATGGGGTGGACACCCCGATTGTGATGCGCGGATCGCTCGGCCGCGCGCGGCGCACGATGCGCTTGAGCACCACCGATACCGCGTGCGCGGTGAAGGTGCCCGCGGCCATCGCTGCCCACTTACGGCGGTTTCGCTTATCGACGCCCGCCCCAACGCCGGCCGTAGCCAGCCAGCCCAGATCGTGCTCGCCGAAATGGCTCAACGCCCGTGCCCCAGCGGCGACGCGGTCGCTGAGCAGCGCCTTTTGAACGGCGACGAGGATGTCAGCCTCACGCTTGCTCATCGAAAATCCTCCCCCAGTTGTCGTGGCTGGTCAGCTCAGCTTTGGCGGCGGTGTACTCGCGCTGTAGCTCGGGCCAACGCTGCTTGATCTCGGCGTGGAGTTGCCTCGTCTGCGCGGTGAGGGCGTCGGCAAGCTGCTTGTCGCGCTTGCGGAAGGCGACACCCGTGCCGCCCGCCGTGGACACCGTGGCCGAGTCGACGCGCGAGAGGGTGAACCAGCGCGCCTCCTCCGCAGTGAGGTTGAGCTGCGGCGCCTCCCAGTGCGCGCGGTCTTCCTCCTTGCGCAGGTGGAGCAGCGATTTTGCGGCCCATGGCAGCTTCTTGATCTTGGCCAAGCGCCCGCCGATGTTGCTGGTGGGGACGCCCGGCGCGCCGGTCGCGGGCGGAAGCTGCGCCGCCGAGGGGATCACCTGCGCGTCGGCGAAGTCCTTGCGGACGTTCTGGATGCGCGGCAGCGAGCTCTCCAGGATGTCGAAAAGCTGGTCGGGGCCCTTGAGGAAGTCCTTCATAGCCTCAATCTGGATGGCCATAGTGGAGTACTCCATGCACATCACGTGCTTGTACGTGGACTTGAGCATGTTGCGCAGGATCGCCCGCGGGTCGTCGGGGCCGTACATCGCGGCCACGATCAGGCGGTTTCGCAGGTGGAAGTACGCCTGCCAGTCAATCGCGTCGTCCTTGTCCGCCCAGGCCATGTGCCAGATCGCGGCGCCCGGCCACGTCACCGTGGGGAAACCGGCTTGCTTGGCGCGCAGGGCGTACTCGGTGTCGTCCCACTTGATAAACAGTGGCAGCGGCAGGCCCATCTTCTCCGCGACGACGCGCGGGAACAGGTTCATCCACCAACCGTTGTAGTCCACGTCGATGCGGCGGTGGAGCGCGCGCGAGTCGTACTTCTTCGGGTCGAGGTGGTCGGCCTCCGAGCCGATGTAGCCCAACGGGTAGCGCGCGAAGTCGTGGTCGTAGACAGCGTGCTCGGCTGCGCCCCACATGAAGGTGGCGCGGTCGACGGCCTCCCCTGTCGTGCGCAACTGGGCGCGGTCCTGCAGGTTGAGCATCTGCCCGCCGACCAGGATCGGGCTTACCGCGTAGCGCGCCGCCTGCACGGCGCGCAGGATGGAGTCCGGCTCGATGGCGATGTCGTCGTCCATGTACAGGATGAACGGGGCATCGGTGCTGTTCAGGGCCTCGTACATGATGCGCGAGTAGCCGCCAGAGCCGCCCAGGTTGCCCTGCGGGAAAATCCTCAAGCGCCCGCCGAGAGCCTCCTCGGCTTCCGCGAAGTCCGGCTCGTCGGCCGGGTGCTGGTTGCCCTGATCCGGCATGAGCACGTCCGTGATCGCCTCGAGCACAACCGGGTCCTCGGCCAGGGCATGCAGCGCGTTGACCGCGTCGCGCGGGCGGTTGAACGTGGGAATACCCACCGCGACGCGCTTGTCCTCCGGGCCGGTGGTGGAGCCGTCGTCGAGCAACTGCGGCTCGGGCAGCTGATCCGCGCACCACCCGGCGTTGGAGATGGTGGCGTCCGTCTCCGCCGTGACGTCGAACCACAGCCAGCCGCCGTCCTCGAAGTTGCGCAGCTCGAGCGGGATCTCCACGTGCTCGTCGGCGGCCTCAACGTTGATGACGCTGATGCGCACCCCGTCTTCTTTAGAGCGGTAGACGGAGATGGTCGCCGCGCCCTCGACGTCCATAGCCAGGATGACGCGGCCCAGCTGCGACCAGCGACGCCAGTACGCGGCGGGGAACGCGTTGAAGTACGTCTGCAAGCTCACCTCAGCGCCTTCGGGCACGCGCAGTGTGGTGCGATCGGGCCAGGCCACGCGGGCGAAGTTGCGCTCGCCTTCGAGCAGGTAGAGCGAGCGCACGTCGTGCGGCTCGCCCTTGCGGGGCATCAGGATGCGCTGGAGGACGTCGACTGCCAGTGTGGCGCTCACGAATCTCTCTTTCAGCTTCGGTGATTGTTTTCGACCTAAACACTAGCGCCCCACCCCGACACGCCCGCGCCTTGACGCGGCCTAGACAGCTAGCTATCGGACGGCTGCCAGGCTACTTTCGTACCGGATTGGCGTTTGACGACGCCCCCACGTGGCTGATCTGCGGCAACAGCGTCGTGTTCCTCTGCTGTGTCTTCTACGTGTACAAGGCGGTCACGGTCTGGCCGCAGCGCCTACCCTAGGGGCATGAACAACCCCGCATCGAACTTCGTCATCGGCGGTGCGCTCCTCCTCGTCGCCGTGGTCTCCTTCGTGTTCCTCGACGGCCCCACCGCGGTTTTCGCGGGTATCGCCGGGGCGATCGGCGGCGCGATCTTTCTCATCATGGGAGCCCAAGGCCCGAAAACCCCCGAGTACCCGCCGCTTGACGACGCCCTTTCCAACAACCCGAACTTCGACACCAGCTTCGACACCAACTTCGACACCGACAGCTGGGCGCGCTTCGACCGCGAATACGGCCTGGGCGACGACTACCCCGACGGGCCCCGGCGGAATACTTAGGCAGCACGGGCGCGCCGGCTTCCGCGTCAACCCGGACACCGCGAACATGCTGCGGTTTTAGGCTGAGCACCCGCACCTTGAGGCGTCCGGTTTTAGGGTGAAGGGGTGCGCCCCCTAGTGCCCGCGCGGTTGGTCGATCGGCGCGCCTTCCTCGAAGTGGGGGCGCAGGTGGTTGTCGAACAGGGAGAGCGCCGCGCCGATGGCCATGTGCATGTCGAGGTACTGGTAGGTGCCCAGGCGCCCGCCAAAGAGCACGCCGCGCTCGCGGGATTCTGCGGCGGCGAGGCGTCGATAAGCGAGCAGCTTTTCGCGGTCCTCTGGGGTGTTGATCGGGTAGTACACCTCGTCGTCGGCGCCGGCGAAACGCGAGTACTCCTTCACAATGACCGTCTTGTCCTCGGTGTAGTCGCGCTCGGGGTGGAAGTGGCGGAACTCGTGGATGCGGGTGTACGGCACGTCGGCGTCGTTGTAGTTCATCACCGGGGTGCCCTGGAAGTCGCCGGTGTCCAGCACCTCCTGCTCGAAGTCGAGGGTGCGCCACCCGAGCCGGCCCTCCGAGTATTCGAAGTAGCGGTCCAGTGGGCCGGTGTAGATGACCGGGATGCCCTCAAAGGACGAACGTACGTCGAAGAAGTCGGTGTTGAGGCGGACGTCGATAAGCTCGTGCTCAGCCATGCGCTCGAGCCAGGCGGCGTAGCCGTCGACGGGCAGGCCCTCGTAGGTGTCGTTGAAGTAGCGGTTGTTGAAGGTGTAGCGCACGGGCAGCCGCGAGATGATCTCGGGCGGCAGCTCGGTGGGGTCGGTCTGCCACTGCTTGGCGGTGTAGTGCTTGACAAATGCCTCGTAGAGCGGCTTGCCGATCAGTGCGATGCCGCGTTCCTCCAAGTTCGTAGCGGCCTCGGGGTCCTTGCCCTCGCGCTGGGCCTCGATGAGCGCGCGCGCCTCGTCCGGCGAGTAGTACTTGCCGAAGAACTGATTGATCAGGCCCAGTCCCATCGGGAACTGGTACGCCGTGCCGTCGTGCATGGCGAAGACGCGGTGCTGGTAGTCGGTGAACTCGGTGAAGCGGTTGACGTAGTCCCACACGCGCTTGTTGGAGGTGTGGAACAGGTGGGCTCCGTATTTATGCACCTCGATGCCGGTGTCCGGGTCCTTTTCCGAGTAGGCGTTGCCGCCGATGTGGCCGCGCTTTTCCAGCACGAGCACGCGCTTGCCCAACTCGCTCGCGGCTTGTTCTGCGACGGTGAGGCCGAAGAACCCGGATCCAACAACGATGAGGTCGTAAGTCATGGCGCCCATTTTCGCACATTCGCGTATCTACGCCTCACGTCCCGACACACCCATAAAGTCTCAATACTTCCTTTAGACTTCTTTCTCCCCTAGAATGCACTTTGATTAACTTTATCCCCTTACGTAACAGGAGCCTTACCGTGCAACAACGTCGACGTCTCACCCGGCCCGCGCCGGGGAAGAACCCGGTCCTGGCCGCCCTGACGACCCTGACAACCCTGGCGCTCGTCGCCGCGGCCGCGTTTGGCGGCAGCAACATTGTCAACGTCCAATCCCTCGGACCTGGCGGCGGCGTTTCTGTCGACCTCGCCAGCGAATCCCTCGCTGCCGGCGACAACGTCACCGTCGACGACGCGGCCGTGATGACGCAGGGCGGTGAGCAGGTCGAGCACCGCGTGGTCAAGGAGTTCACCCGCGAAAAGCCCTTCTCCGTTGTCGGCCTGACCTGGGAAGACGAGCGCGACATCGTCGCCTACGTCCGCGCCCAGCGCGCCGACGGCACCTGGTCCGAGTGGTACCAGATGGATACGGCCGCCATCGACGCCGGCGATACCACGTCCGGCACCAAGCACGGCACCGACCCCATCTACGTCGAGCCCACCACCCGCATCCAGGTCTCCACCGCGAACGTCGATTTGCTCGAGGACGGCCGCACCGAGTCCGAGGCGGCGACCACCGCCAACGATATCGAGGCAGTCTTCATCGACGGTGGCGAAGGCACCGTCGGCGGCGACATCGCCCCGGTGGCCGAGTCCTATGCCGCCGGCATGCCCAAGGTCGTTTCCCGCGCCGCGTGGGGTGCCCAGGGGTCACGCCAGAACCCGTACTACACCGAGCCGACCAAGGCGATCACCATCCACCACACCGCCGGTTCCAACAACTACACCGCGGCGCAAGCACCCGGCATCGTGCGCAGCATCCAGGCCTACCACCAGGGCCAGGGCTGGGGCGACATCGGCTACAACGCCTTGGTGGATAAGTACGGCAACATCTACGAAGGCCGCGCCGGCGGTCTCGACCGCGGGCCCATGGGCGCCCACGTCGGTTCCTTCAACAGCAACACCTGGGGAATTTCCATGCTGGGCAACTACGAGACCGCACAGCCCAGCGCCGCAGGCGTGAAGGCGATGGGCGACATCATCGGCTGGAAGTCCGCGCAGTCGAAGATTAACCCGCTGGGTTCGACCCAGCTCACAGCCTCCGGAAACTTCACGGGAAGCAAGTACGCCGCCGGCCAGACCGCGACTTTCCCCACGATTAACGCGCACCGCGACTTCCACTACAACACGTGCCCGGGGCAGTACCTCTACGCTCAGATGGGCGCGATCCGCACCGCGGCCGCCGCCAAGGCAACGCAGATCACCTCGGGCCAGGTTGTCGCTCCTTCCTCACCGAGCGCCAAGAGTGAGACCACGACCAGCGCGAACAACGTCACCACGACGGTAACCAACCGGGTCAACGGTGCGTTGTCCAACATCTCCCTGTCCAAGCTCGCCGAGGGCGACCCCACCGCAATCGCCACGGCGGCGGGCACGGTTGCCGGCGTTGTCATCCTTTACATGCTCCAGTCTGGGATGCTGTCCGACGGCGTGGAGAAGGTCGCGGATGTTGAGCTCGTTCCGGGTCTGACGCTGTCCGCCCTGACCCCGCAGATTGGCAAGATCCTGCAGTTCGTCGGCGGCGATCAGGCGGCCGACACGTGGAAACAGTTCGAGCCGATCCTCGGCACCCTGCAGGGCGCGGCCACCGGTATTGGCGGCAACAACTTCGCCTTCTACTCCAACGGCATCGCCGTGCAGAACAACCAGGGCGACATCTACACCCTCGTCGGCGAGCTCGCCGACGCGTGGCTGCAACAAGGCCTCGACGCTGGCCCGCTTGGCTTGCCGACGTCGAACCAGTACAACCCGACCGAAGATGAAGTCAAGGTCGATTTTGAAGGCGGTTCAATCTCCTTCAACCCGATGACCAGGGATGTCAACATCGACGTCAGCTCGCTGCGCTAACGCTTAACCCAACCCGTACGAGCGCTCAACAGCGTTCTCCCACGCCGCAACGAGCCGGTCCCGATCGGGGCCGGCCATTGTGCTGTGCCACGTCGTTGTGTCACCCAGGGTCAGCGGCGCGGTGATAAGCCCCGCCCCGATTCCGGCCGCCGACGCCGCGCCCATCACAGTGGTCTCAATGTTGTCCGGCCGGGAGACACGGGAATTGAGCAGGTCCGCCTGCATCTGCATGAGCAGCCGGTTATCGGTCATGCCGCCGTCGACACGCAGCTCCGCGATGCGCGTGCGCGCATCTTTCTGCATGGCGCGCACGACCTCGCACGTCTGAAAACACGTCGCCTCCAGCGCGGCGCGAGCTACGTGTCGACGATCAGTAAACCGCGTCAACCCCGTTATCACCCCACGCGCGTCCGGCCGCCAGCGCGGCGCGAACAGGCCCGAGAACGCCGGGACGATGACAACGCCGGCGCTGTCGTCCACCTGCGCCGCGAGCGTCTCGCTCTCCGCCGCGTTGCGCAGCATCCCGAGTTGATCGCGCAGCCACTGGATCAGGGAACCCCCGACCGCCACCGAGCCCTCCAGCGCGTACACCGGATCCTGGCCCTGCATGTGGTACGCCACCGTCGTCAGCATCCCGTGCCCGCTCCACTGCGGGGTCGCGCCCGTGTTGAGCAACATGAACAGGCCTGTCCCGTAGGTCATCTTCGCGTCGCCCTCATCCAGGCAGCCCTGCCCAAACAGCGCCGCCTGCTGGTCCCCCAGCACCCCGGTGATGGGCACGCCCGAGAGCGGGCCGCGGCGCCGCACCACCCCGAACTCGCCTATCGACGCCCGAATCTCCGGCAACATCACCCTCGGAACACCCACCTCGGCGCACAGCTGCTCATCCCAGTCCAGCGTCTCCAGATCCATCAGCAGGGTGCGACTCGCGTTGGTCGCGTCGGTGACGTGCGTGGCCTCGTGCCCCTCGTCACCGCGCGCCCCGCCCGTTAAGTTCCAGATCAGCCACGTGTCGATCGTCCCGGCAAGCAGCTCACCCTTCTCGGCGCGCTGCCGGGCGCCCGGCACATTGTCCAAGATCCACGCCTACTTCGGCCCCGCCGGATACGAGTTGTTCAGCAGGCCGGTCTTCTTCTGGAACCGCGCCGGATCCCCGTCGTGGTTAGTGCGCGTGTCCTGCCACACGATCGCGTTGTATATCGGCTTGCCCGTGCTCTTCTCCCAGATCACGGCCGTTTCCCGCTGATTTGTCACCCCGAGTGCGGCGATGTCCTCGTCGGTGATGTCCTTGCTCGCCATCGCCTCGACCACGGCCCGGCGCGTGTTGCGCCAGATCTCCATGGGGTCGTGCTCGACCCACCCCTGCCTGGGCATGATCTGCTTGTGCTCGAACTGCGCTTGTGCCACGACCTCGCCTTCGGTCTTTGTCAAGATGAAGCGCGTCGTCGTGGTGCCCTGGTCAATCGCGGCGATGTATGGCATGCGGACAGTGTAGTTTTGATGCCTTTGCGCGGGTTCTGTGCGTTGGTTTTGTGTGGCTGGTTTGTGTGCTTGTTTCTGTGCTGACGTCTAGCAGCTAGACCTCAACGAAACCGCCCCCGCAAAACCCCAGGTCGCGGAGCGCCGCAACCCGCGCAACCGCGCTGACGTCTAGCTACTAAACCTCAACGAAACCGAGTTATCCACACCCCACCAGTTATCCACAGCCCCGCACCCGCCGCGCCGGGAATGTCCCCCACGCGTGGCAGAATCCGACGCATGGACTCGGGGGAGGAAACGGCATTCATCAAAAGCGTCGCCGCACGCTGCCGCACGTCGGTGGTCACCGGCCCTGCGGCGCTGCGGCTGCACGGAATCAAGACGTACAGGTGGGTCACCATCGTTGACCTCGCACTGCGCGGCACCGCCCGCGCTTTCGACACCACCACACCGAGCGCCGGCCGCACCTACCGCAGCGGCATTCTCCGCCCGGAGGACATCACGACGGTCGACGGCATCGCCGTCGTCACCGGCATCCGAGCCCTCTTCGACACCTACCGCTATCACCTGCGCACCGACGCCCTCGTCGCCATCGAATCCGCCCGCCACCTGCATAAACTCAGCGCCGAGAACCTCCTCGACCGCGCCCGCCAGCTCCCCCGCGCCAAGGGTCTGCGCGGTTTCCGGGAGCTCATCGGATACTCGGCCGGCACGTCGCAGTCCCCGCTGGAAACTCTCGGCCGCGACGGCATCCTGCGCGCCATCGCCAGCGGCACCCTCACCGGCGTGACAAACCTCGAGTTCCAGGCCGAGCGCACCATCCTCACTGCCCGCGGCGAGCCTCGCCGCGCGCTTGTCGACGCCACCATCAACGCATTCCTCGGCATCGAGTTCGACGGGAAGGTGAAGCTGTCGGGAATCTACGGTGACCCGCACAGGGTCATCGAAGAGGAACGGATGAGGGAGAAGCAGCTCCAAAACCTGGGAATGGTGATCTGCCGCTTCGGGTGGGGGGAGGTGGAAAACGGAAGCTACATCGCGGTGCTACAAAATCTTCTGCGGCGGTACCCCGGGACGCGGCCCGCCTAGAACCATTGCTCGAGAACTTTCGCCACGCCGTCCTCGTCGTTGCTCACGGTCACAGTGTCGGCGACGTCGAGCACGACCGGGTTCGCGTTGCCCATGGCCACGCCGAGTCCGGACCACGCCAGCATCTCGCAGTCGTTGGGCATGTCGCCGAACGCCACCACGTCCTCGGCGCTCACTCCGTAGTGCGAGGCGAGGGCGGAGACGCCGGTGGCTTTGGTCACCCCCGGGCTGGAGATTTCTATCAACCCTTCGTCCATGGAATAGGTGATGTGCGCCTCGGAAGTGTCGATGACCGGGGCGATGAGGTCGAACATTTCGGCAGAGTGCATCTCGGCGCACCGGACCAGCAGCTTCGCCGCAGGAACCGAGACGAGTTCTGAGACGGGGGCGACGCCGAAGCGGGGGTCCCACGCATCCGGGTTGTAGTCGGGGGTGACTAGGAACACCTCGTCTTCCGGGTCGAGCGCCGACTGCCCGACGCGTTCGACTCCGTAGCCCCAGCGCATGCCCAGCGGGCGGAATACCGCATCGACGTCGGTGACGACTTGGGCCATCAGCTCGGAGTCGAGCTCGAAGGCGCGCAGCACCTCGTCGCGGGCGGGGTCGTACGTCACAGCGCCGTTCGCGCAGACGCAGACCGGGGAAATGGGGAGCTGGTCCAGCACCGGCATGAGCCAGCGGTGCGGGCGCCCCGTGGCCAGTCCGAAGTGCGCGCCCGAACGCACGGCGCGCATGACCACGTCACGCAATCTGGGGGTGACGCGTCCGGCGCTGGTGAGGAAGGTTCCGTCGATGTCGCTGATGATGAGCCGTGGCGTCACGTCTGATCCGGCCTACTTTCCGTGCTTTCGGTCGGCGCGCTCGGCTCTCTCCCGCCGGTACATTTCCTTGGCTTCTTCCAGGGTAGGGGCGGCGCCGCCCATAGAGGCCGGGATCCACCGTTCGCCGTCGGGGAAGGGGCCGAAGCGCTCCGCGTACTCCGCGCGGTTGAGCTCGAGGAGCTCTCCCAGCGCCTGCTTCAGGCGAGCCGTCACTTCTTCCGGGGTTCCCTCGAGGGAGACCGGCTCCCCGTACCGGATGATCACGGGAATTTTGGCGCGCCCGAGGTGGCGGGGCAGGTCCTTCGTCCAGATGCGCTGGGAGCCCCAGATGGCGCACGGGATCAGGGGTGCGCCGGCGCGCTGGGCGATGCGCGCCGCGCCCGTCTTGAAGTCGGAGAGCTCGAAGGAGCGGGAGATGGTGCCCTCGGGGAAGATGCCGACGAGTGCGCCTCTGTTTTGAATCCAGTCCACCGCCGAGTCGATGCTGTCGGCCCCCGCCGCGCGGTCCACGGGCACGTGGCGCATCCCGCGCATGAGCGGGCCGATGACGGGTGCGGAGAACACCTCCTTTTTCGCCATGAAGCGCACGAGGCGCTTGCCCGCGACGTGCGGGCCCACGGCGCTGAAAATGAAGTCGAACCAGCCGGTGTGGTTCGCGGCGATGAGCGCCCCGCCGGTAGCGGGGATGTTGTCCAAGCCGCGGACCAGCGTGAACGTGCCCTGGGCGCGGAATACTTTCTTGATCGCGCTTTCTATCCACTGATAGAAATAGTCCTTGCGCTCCTCCTCGTGGGGCGGCGGAGGCGAGTAGTCGTCGGGGACCTCGAACAGGCCCTGAATTGTCGTCACTGCTGGACCTCCAGGATGTCTTTGCCCACCCACGGGCGCAGCGCCTCCGGCACAACGACGGAGCCGTCCGCCCGCTGGTTGTTTTCTAGGATGGCGACAAGCCAGCGCGTCGTGGCCAAAGTTCCGTTGAGCGTTGCCGCGATCTGGGTTTTTCCTTCCGCGTCGCGGTAGCGCGTGGCCAGGCGCCGGGCCTGGAAGGTGGTGCAGTTCGACGTCGAGGTCAGTTCGCGGTAGGTGCCTTGCGACGGCACCCACGCCTCGGTGTCGAACTTGCGGGCCGCCGAAGAACCGAGGTCGCCTGCGGCGACGTCGATAATGCGGTAAGGCACCTCGACGGCGGAGAGCATGTCGCGCTCAAGCTGGAGCAACTTGCGGTGCATCTCCTCGGCGTCCTCGGGCGCGCAGTAGACGAACATTTCCAGCTTGTCGAACTGGTGCACGCGCAAGATGCCCTTTGTGTCCTTGCCGTAGGAGCCCGCTTCTCGACGAAAGCACGATGACCAGCCGGCGTAGAGCAACGGCCCGTCGGATAGGTCTATGATTTCGCCGGAATGGTAGCCGGCCAGCGCCACCTCGGAAGTGCCCACGAGGTACATGTCGTCGCGCTCGAGGTAGTAGATCTCCTCGTCGTGCGCGTCGAGGAACCCGGTGCCCGCCATGATGTCCGGGCGGACCAGCACGGGCGGGATGACCACCGTGAAGCCGGCCTCGCGCGCCTTCTGGGCGGCGAGCATGAGCATGCCGAGCTGGAGCCACGCGCCGTCACCGACGAGGTAGTAGAAGCGGGCACCGCCGACCTTCGTACCCCGCTTCATGTCGATGATGCCCAGCGCTTCACCCAGGTCGAGGTGGTCGCGCACCTCGAAGTCGAACTCGGGGATCTCACCGACGTGCTCGATAACGACGAAGTCCTCCTCGCCGCCGGCGGGCGCGCCTTCGACGACGTTGGCGATGCGCAGCTGCAGCTTCGCCACCGCCTCCTCGGCTTCATCCTGGGCCGCCTCCGCCTCCTTGACGCGGGCTTTAAGCTCGTTGGATCCCTCGAGCAGCGCCGGGCGGTCCTCGGGGGCGGCCTGGCCGATCTTCTTGCCGAAGGCCTTCTGCTCGCTGCGCAGCTCGTCCGCCGCCTGAATAGAGGAGCGGCGACGTTCGTCCGCCTCAAGCAGCTGATCCACCAGCTGGGGGTCTTCACCACGGGCCCGCTGAGACTCGCGCACGACATCGGCATTTTCACGCAGGAATTTGAGATCAATCACACTGAGCCATCCTACCTTGGGCACTCCAACCCGTGCGCCCGCGAAGCTCTTTTGCGCGGTAAGGCACAATAGGCCACATGGTCTCGACAACATCAGCAACGCGCAGCGTTCTCGTCGCCGTGGTGGCGGGCGCCGTGGCGGCAGGGTCCTACTCGTTCGTTTCCGAGTCGGACGCGGCCTCCTCCGCCGCGTCAACCCCGTCCGCTTCGACGACGGCGGCGTCACCCAGCACGCCCAACTCAACCTCGAGCGTCGCCTCCTTCACCACCGCCGACCAGGGCGCCTGCCTGACCTGGGACGTGGCCGAGGACGGCTCGATCTCGGGTTTCGAGCAGGCCCCGTGCGAGCAGGAGCACCGCTTCGAGGTGTCCGCGCGAGAGGACCTCGCGGCTTTCCCCTCCTCCGAGTTCGGGCCCAACGCGGAAATTCCCAGCCAAACGCGCCAGGCCCAGCTGCGCGAGGAGCTGTGCGGGGCCTCGACGCTGAATTACCTGGCCGGCGTGTACGACCCGAACGGTCGCTACTCCATCGCGTCCATTCTCCCGCCGGCCGAGGCGTGGGAGCGCGGAGACCGCACGATGTTGTGCGGACTGCAGGTCACCGACGCATCCGGCACCCCGACTTTGACAACGGGGCGTGCCGCCGAGCAGGACCAGGCCCGCGTTCTCGATGCCGGCCAGTGCGCCGTAACCGACGCGTCGAGTACGCTTCGCGCAGTCGACTGCGCCGAGCCCCACCATTTGGAGGTCACCTCGGTGGTCTCTATGGCGGAGGTCTTTCCCGACCACACCCCCAGCGTCGAGGAGCAGGACAAGTACCTCGGCGACGTCTGCACCACCGCCGCCCAGGAGTACCTCGGCGGCGAGGAAAACCTCTATCAGGTCGCGCTGCAGCCGTTCTGGACCGCCCTCTCGGCGGCCGCCTGGGAGGGAGGCAGCAGGAGCGTCAACTGTGGTCTCGTCTACGCCAACAACGGGCAGTTCGCCACGCTGACCGGGTCGGCGACGGCGGGCCGCGACGGGTTGCGTATCGACGGCAACCCCCCGCCCGAGCGACCCGAGCGCCGCCCGCTGCGCCAAAACCCGGAATCGAACGCGCCCGTCGCATCCGCAAACCAGGAACCCGGCGCACAGTAAAGCGCAGTAGAGCCATGCTAGCTAGCTACGACGAGTTCGAGGAGATGATCAACGACGCCCTCGACCTCATCCCCGAGCCCTTCGCCCGCGCCATGACCAACCTGGTCATCCTGGCGCGCGGCTTCAACCCGGAGGAGCCGACCATGCTCGGCTTATTCGAGGGCGTGCCGTTGACGCAGCAGCACTCCAACCACTCCGGGTTCCTGCCGGACACCATCTTTGTGTACAAGGACGCCCACGAGGCGGTGTGCTCGAGCGTCGACGAGCTGCGCGAGCAGGTGAAAGTCACCGTGTTTCACGAGGTCGGCCACTACTTCGGGATGGAGGAAGACCAGCTTCACCACCTCGGCTGGGGCTAGTCCAGCGGGTACTTGCCCCACTTCACAACCCGCCACGAACCGAACTCGCCGAACGGGTCAATGACCACGTAGTGGCAGTTGGGAAGGTACGACGCCTCCGCGAAGGCCGGGTCGACGTCGGTGGCGTTGGCGGCGAAGGCACGGATCGCGCCGCCATGGGAGACCACCACGGTGTCGCCGCCGGCCTCGACGAGGGGGTCGATCGCCGCGCGGTAGCGGGTGAGGAAGATTTCGAGGGAGTCGCCGCCGTCGATAAGCGAATCAAGCTCCCGCCGGTAGAAGCCGCGGAACGCGCCGTGGTAGGCCGTGTGCGCCTCGAGTGTGTTGAGCATTTCAAAGCGCCCCGCCTGCACCTCGTGGAGGCCGTCGAGCGCGGGGATGACATCAAAATGCTCGCCGAAGCCGATCTCACCGGTCTGCTGCGCGCGCAGCGCCTTGGATGTGACCACCCGCGCCGGCGCGTAAGCGTCCATGATGTCGCGCCCCGCCGCGGCGGCCTGGGTTTGCCCCAGCTCTGTGAGCTCCGCGCCCGGTAGGGCAGTGTCGAGGTGGCGGCCGACGTTCGAGGTAGTTTGCCCGTGCCTGAGCAAAATGAGCATCTATTTGCCTTCCCGGGCCCTTGCGACCCACTCTTCCGCGGCGCGCAGGCGCGCGGCGTCCGCATCTGCGTCCGTTACCGGCTCGCATCCTAGCCGATCAACGCGCGGCCAGGAGCCCAGGAAGTCAATCGCGCTCGCCCGCAGGTACAGGTTGCGCAGCGCCTCGGCGAGCGGGGCGTCGTCAATGTGGCCGACGAGGTCGACGAAGAAGTTGTAGGTGTTGCGCGTCGCTTTCGTCGGGCGTGACTCGATGCGGCTTAGGTCAACGCCGCGGAAGGCGAACTCCTGCAGCGCACCGACCAGGGTGCCCGGCTCGTTCGGCAATTGGAACACCACGAAGGTGCGGTCGTTTCCGGTGCGCGGTGTCGGCGCACCCGCCGGGCCGACGAGCACGAAGCGCGTGCGCGCGGCCTCGATGTCAGCGACCCCCTCAGCGTGGATCTCAAGGCCGAACAGGTCCGCGGCCCGGCGCGGGGCCGCCGCCACATCGACCTCGCCCGAAGCGACGAGCTCGGCGGCGGCCGCGTTCGACGACGCCGCGCGGAACTGCGCGGCCGGCACCTGCGTCGCCATCCAGCGGCGAACCTGCTGGTAGCCGACGGGGTGCGTGGCAAAGCTCGTTGCGCTGGCGAGCGTTTCGCCGGGCCGGGTCATAATCGCGAACGAGATCTCGAGTTCCGTCTCACCGTAGATCTGCACCCCGGGGGCCTCAATCAGCGCGTCGGTGGTGGAGGTCACGGCGCCGTCGACGGAGTTCTCGATGGCAACCACGGCCCACTCGACCTCGCCGGAGCGCACCGCGGCGAGCGCCTGGGAGGGTGAATCGACGGGAACCAGGTGGGCGTCGTCAAGCTCGAAATCCCACACTGCTTGCTCAGTAAACGTGCCGTGCGGGCCAAGGAATGCGACGCGGTTCATGCCTTAAAGTTACTGCATGCGCACTCGTGGAGAGCGGATCCGTGTGGAGATCCTCATCGTGCTCGCCGTCACGTTCGGCTTGTCCGGCGTGCGCTCGCTGTTGAGGCTTGTCGACGCCCTGCTGGCCGAACCCGCCCTCAACGAACAACAGGTGACGCTCAACGACGCCGCCTCCGACATCTCCTGGCTCGACCTCGCCCTGCAGCTGTGCTCCGCGGCCTCGCTTCTGGCGTGGGGCGCGCTCGCGCTGTTCCTGCTGGATAAGTCGCTGCCGCGGCTGCGGTGGCGCGACTGGCTGCACGGCGCGGGGCTCGCCGCGCTGATCGGGCTGCCGGGGCTTGTCCTCTACGTCACTGCGCTGAACATGGGCTTGTCGAAGCAGGTCATCCCCACCACCGAGGCCGTGCAGGTGCCCACGCTGTTGATGTGGTCCTTCGCCAACGCCTTCGGGGAGGAGACCGTGGTGGTGATGTGGCTGATCACGCGGCTGCGCCAGCTAGGGTGGGGGCCGTGGCCCGCCATCGCCGCGTCCTCGGTGCTGCGCGGTAGCTACCACCTTTACCAGGGAGTTTCGGCGGGGTTTGGCAACATCGTGATGGGCGTCGTCTTCGGCTACTTCTACCACCGCACCGGGAAGGTGTGGCCGTTGATCCTGGCGCACTTTCTTATCGACGCCGTCGCGTTCGTCGGCTACCTGCTCGTGCCCGGATCGCTACTTTCCTCGTTGGGTATAGCGGCGGGTTAAACTGCTGCACATGCCGACCACACCTCACTCGAACGACCCCAGGGACAACCTGGGCGACTACGTGCTGGGCAAGGACGGGAAGCCCATCGTGGACCGCTACGGTCGCCCCGTACGCCGCCGCGTCGAACGCGCCCCCCGGCCCGAGCCCCGCCCGCGCGAGGAGGTGCCCCGCTTCGAGCGGGTGCAGCGCCCGCCGATGGACCACACGCGCCAGTACCAGCCGCGGCGCACCCCGCAACTGCCCGAGCGCGACAGGCCCGCACCGCAACCGCGGCCTGTGCAGCAGCCGCCGCGGCGCGTCAGCCGGCCGGTAGAGCCGGCGCCCATGGCCGTGTCGCGCTCGCGCGTGCGCCAAGCACCGCCCGCGGCGGCGCAGGCTCCGGTGCGTGCGCGGAGGCGTCGAAAAGCACCCGGCTGCTTCTCCGTATTCGCACTCGTTGTGGTGCTCCTCATCGCCGGGGTCCTCTTCACCGACGCGCGCCTGAACCGCGTCGACGCGCTTCCCGACGAGCGCATCGCCAACACCGACGGCACGAACTGGCTGCTCGTCGGCTCCGATTCGCGCCAGGGCCTCAGCGAGGACGACATCGCGCGCTACGGCACCGGCGGCGACCTCGGCGTCGGCCGCACCGACACGGTGATGCTGCTGCACCTACCGCGCACGGGGCCGGCGACCCTGGTGTCCATCCCGCGCGACTCGTACGTCTCCATCCCAGGCTACGGCATGGACAAGATCAACGCCGCCTTCGCCTACGGCGGGCCGAAGCTGCTGGCGACGACCGTGGAGCAGAACACGGGGCTGCGCGTGGACCGTTACGCGGAGATCGGCATGGGAGGGCTCGCGGGCGTGGTCGACGCCATCGGTGGTGTCGAAATCTGCGTCACAGAGCCGATCCAGGATCCGCTGGCCAACCTCTACGTCGAGCCGGGCTGCCAGAAGATGGACGGGCCGACGGGGCTGGGTTACGTGCGCACCCGCGCGACAGCGCTGGGCGATCTGGACCGGGTGAACCGCCAGCGCGAGTTCCTTTCAGCGATTGTCAACGAGGTCACGTCGCCGGCCGTGCTTCTCAACCCGTTCCGGCTCATCCCGCTCATGTGGGCCGTGCCGGGAATGTTTACCGTCAACACCGGTGATCACGTGTGGAACTTGGCGCGCATCCCGCTCGCGATGCGCGGCGGACTGCACACCGAGACGGTGCCGCTCGGCGGGTTTATGGACACCGAGGTCGGCAACGTTATGTTGTGGGACGAAGCGGGCGCAGAGGCGCTGTTTTCGTCGCTGCGCTAATCCTACTTCTCCACCTTGGCGGCTGCGGCCGGGAGCTCGGTCCACGTTCCGGCTGCGACCATGTCGGCCTTGCGCTTGACCCAGAAGTCGGCGCCCTTGATGCCCAGCGCCTCGGGGTCGAACTGCGGGTCGAGCCCGGCCTTCTTCTGGCGGCGGTAGTCCCACAGGCACTTCAGCGCCGGGCCCTGGATGACCAGGATGGCCAGGATGTTCAGCCACGCGGTCGCGCCGACGCCGATGTCACCCAGCGCCCAGGCGGTGCCGGGCGTGCTGGTCGCGCCGACGTAGACGGAGACGAGGATGAGCAGGCGCAGCACCCAGATGATGGCCCGGCGGGCGGTTTCGTTGTTCACCCAGCGGTTGAGGTAGGTGAAGTTCACCTCGGCGAGGTAGTAGTACGCAAGGACGGTGGTAAACGCGAAGAACATGATCGCGATTGCGACGAACGACGGTCCGATACCCGGCGTCAGCGTGTTCAACCCTTCCTGGACAAACCCGGGTCCGACCTCGACGCCGTCAGGGAGCGAGCCCGCGTAGCGCACGGGGCCGTCCTCGGACTGGCCGTCGAAGACCTTGAACATGTCGGTGGAGATGATGATGAACGCCGTCGCGGAGCAGACGAACAGCGTATCGACGTACACCGCAAAGGCCTGCACGAAGCCCTGCTTGGCGGGGTGGGAGACCTCGGCGGCCGCTGCGGACTGCGGGCCCGTGCCCTGGCCGGCCTCGTTGGAGTAGATGCCGCGCTTGACGCCCCAGAGGATTGCCGCGCCGAGCATGCCGGAGAACATTGCCTCCTGGTCGAAAGCGGAGCGGAAGATCAGGCCGAAGACCTCGGGGATCTGCCCGGCGTTGACCGCAAGGATCACGATGGCCGCGATGATGTACAAAACCGCCATCACCGGCACGACGAGGGAGGCGAACATCGCGATGCGCTTGACACCACCGATGATGATGACGCCGAGCAGAACCACCATGGCAACGCCCGAGATCCAGGTGGGGATAGTCCACGCGTTTTCAACCGCTGCGGCAACACCGTTGGCCTGGATGCCGGGGAGGAAGTAGGAGGTGGCCAGGATCATGCTGATGGCGAAGATCACGGCGTAGACCAGGGCAAACGGCCGGGCGGCGGTGTGCGCTGCGGCCTTTTCAATGTAGAAGGCCGGGCCGCCGCGGTACTCGCCGGTGTCGCGGTCCTTCTCCTTGTAGATCTGCGCCAGGGTGCATTCCACGAACGAGGTTGCGGAGCCGAGCAGTGCCACGAGCCACATCCAAAACACCGCTCCCGGCCCGCCGAACGCAATGGCGGTGGCGACACCTGCGATGTTGCCCACGCCCACACGTCCGGCGAGCGAAATCATCAGCGATTGGAACGAGGAAATGCCAGATTCCGATTTTTCACCCTGCGTGATTTGCTTCAGCATGTCGGGAATGCAGCGAATTTGCAGGAACAGCGTGACGATGGTGAAGTACGCGCCGGCGCCGAGACACAGGTACACCAGCCAGTTCGACCAGATCAGGCTGTTGAGCGTGTCGATAAACCCCTCCATAACGGGTTCCTCCCAGTATCTGAGTAGTAGGTTCGAAACATCCTGTGTGAATGTTGGGGTTAAGAATAGACTTTGCGCCTATTAAGCGATAGGTTTTTGCCAAAATTTTTCGCGTGCTTGTCGACGCCCACCTCAACGCCCACTTCTACACCGCACGTGCGCCGCCACGATGTCGTGGATCAGCCGCGCCGCGGTGCGCGCAGTGCGCGCGTCGATGTCGTAGCGCGGGTTGAGCTCGACTACATCGACCAAAGCCAACCGCCCGGTTTGCGCCACGGCGACGGTCATGGCGCGGACCTTGTCCAGGGCGACTCCGTACCCGGCCGGCGCAGAGACCCCCGGCGCGGTCGCTGCGGGCAGCACGTCCAAGTCAATGCTCAGGTGGATCGGCCGCTGCCCCGCCACGCAGTCGAGCGCCATGCGCGCGCACTCGGCGGGGCTGAGCTGCGCCAGCTCGGTGTCAAGCACGGTGCGCACCCCGAGGCGCGCGGCGGTGTCAAACAGGGTTGCGGTGTTGTTCGGCTCCGAGATGCCCAGCACCGAGTAGTTGAACTGATCTCCGCACAGCTGCGCGACCTGGGCAAACGGGGTGCCCGACGTGGGCCGATCGGAGTCGCGCAGGTCGAAGTGGGCGTCGAGGTTGATAATGCTCATCTCCCCGCGCGCCTCGCGAACCCCGCGGTGGGTGGCAAAGGAGGTTTCGTGCCCGCCGCCAAGTACCACGACCAGGGTGCCTGCCGCGGCGAGGTCGCGCACGCGCTTGGATAGCTCGCGCTGCGAGCCCTCTAGGTCCGCGCCCTGCGTGGTCACCGTGCCGGCGTCGACACGCGGGTGCTCGTCGTGGATGGCAAGGTCCGCCAGGGCGCGTCGCAGCGCGGCGGGGCCTTCGGCGGCGCCGACGCGCCCGCCGTTTCGCTCCACGCCCTCGTCGGAGGCGTACCCGATCAGCGCGACTGCGCCCGTGGCCACCTCGCCGCGGATCACGCTGTGCCAGCGGGCGTGCTCGGTGCCGGGGCCGTCGTCACGCCCGCTCCACGGCTCGGCGGGGCTGTAGAGGGGAGCGCAGACCGTGTTCATGATGCTGATCCTACTTTTTCATCGCGGACAAAGCCGCCGGGGACGGGGTTGTTCACGCCCTCGACCCGGTGGCGGCCGGTGGCGTAGTAGGTGGCGATGCAGGCGACGGAGAACACCACACCGACGGCGAGCGGCATGCGGAACTCCGGCAGCCACGCCATCACGCCGAAGGTGAACAGGATGAACGCCAGCGCGAAGTACTGGCCGAGCGGCCACAGCGGCACGCGGTAGCCCAGGGTCTGCGCCTCGGCGGGTGGCATGTGGCGTCGAGAAGCAAGGTGGGCGAGCAGAATCATCATCCACACGAAGATGGTGGCGAAGGTGGCCAGCGCGGCGATGATGGCGAAGACCGACTCCGGGATCAGCGCGTTGAGCACCACGCCAATGATCAGGACGCCGAGCAGGATAAAGGTGGTCATGACCGGCACCCCGCGCGCCGTTTTCGCCATGGCCTGCGGCGCGAGGTGCTGGTTGGCCAGGCCCGCGAGCACGCGGCCGGCGCCGAAGATGTCGGCGTTGATGGCGGACAGCGCTGCAGTGATCACCACGACGTTGAGCAGCGCGGCGGCCCAGTTGACGCCGAGTGCGGTGAAGATCTGCACGAACGGCGACTCATCGCCCGTGATCGTGTGCCAGGGGTTGATCATCAAAATCACGAGGATCGCCAGCACGTAGAACAGCAGGATGCGGGCGGGCACGGTGTTAATCGCCTTCGGGATCGCGCGCGAGGGGTCCTCGGCCTCGGTACCGGCCACGCCGATGATCTCCGTGCCGCCGAAAGCGAAGAGCACAAGGATGAAGGAGGCCGCCATGCCGCCGAGGCCGTTGGGGAAGAACCCGCCGTGGATGACCAGGTTCTGCGGGCCGGTGGTCTCCGCTGAGGACAGGCCAAGGATGAGCACCGCCGCGCCCGCCACAATCATCGCCACCACGGCGCCGACCTTGACGATGGTGAACCAGAACTCCAGCTCGCCAAAGACACGTGTCGACGCCACATTCGCCGCGCCGACGATCAGCAGCGCCACGACGATCCACACCCAGCGCGACACGTCCGGAAACCAAAAGCCCATGTAGATGCCAATCGCGGTGAGGTCGGCCATGGCGACGATGACCATCTCAAACGCGAACATCCAGCCAGTGAGGAAACCCGCCGAGCCGCCCAGGTGGGCTCGCGTGTACTCGGCAAAGGAGCCGCGCACGGGGTGGCGCACGGCCATCTCACCGAGGGCGCGCAGCACGAAGTACACCACCGCGCCGCCGAGGAGGTAGACAAGCAGCACCGCAGGCCCCGCGGCCTGGATCGCCCCAGCCGAGCCGTAGAACAGGCCGGTGCCGATCGCGGAGCCCAGCGCGATGAAGTGGAGGTGGCGCGAGGTCAGTCCGCGGCCCTGCGATTGGCCGGCCGCGCCACTGGGGTGAATGGTCGTCATAGGTATCGAAGTTTAAATCCCCCGATCACGTCGCCGCGAAACTCTCTCGCCGCCTAGTCTCGTATGCCAGACTTTAAGGGTATGGCCACACCACATGTTCCCGCCGCGCGCAACGCCCTGCGCATCCTGTCGCTGCTGTCGCAGTCCGACGCCCCCTTGTCCGCAGCGCGGATCCAACGAGAGCTTGAGCTGCCCCGCTCGTCGACCTACCACCTGCTGCGCGAGCTCGAGCGCTGCGGGTTTGTGGTGCACCTCGCCAACCCGGGTACCTACGGCCTGGGACCTGCGGCGTATGAAATGGCCGCCGCCTACACCACGCAGCAGCCGCTTGTGCGCCTCGCCGCGAAAGACCTCGAGGCCATCGCCGCGCACATCGGCGGGTCCACCCACCTCTCGCGCATGGCGGGCTCCGAGATCGTCTACGTCCACGAGGCCCGCGCACCCAAGGCAGTCTCCCTGGTCACCGAGGTTGGGGTTCGCCTGCCCGCCTTATCGACGGCCTCCGGACGCGCCATGGTCGCCCACCTCCCGGACACCGAGGTCAAGGCGGTGTTTTCCACCTCGGGCGAGCACGGCACATTCCGCGCGGTCAGGGCGCGGCTAAAACTTGTGCGCGAGCGCGGCTGGGACGAGGAGCGCGAGGAGGTCTCGCGCGGGCAGGAATCCGTCGCCGTGGCGGTACTCGACCACCTGGGCAGGCCCGCAGCGGCGCTCGCAGCGACGTTCGCGGTAGGCAGCCGTGACGAGGAGCAGCGCGCGGAAGTGATCCGGCGCTTGAGCACGGCGGCGGGGCGGGTGTCGGAGCGGTTCTTTGGTGGGGTGTGAGTCAGCGCGAAGCGGTGCACCGCATGACAAAACCCCTCCGCAGCCAGTCCGCTGAACGGGTGACTTATCGCAAGAGGGGATTACATGGATTATTCTATCTACAAACGGGGATTCTTTCAACACGCTGGGGGGAGGCACTTTTCGGTTGATTAAAATCGAATGGGTGTCGGAGGACCGTCTGACACCATACATCGATAGAACTTGGGGTTGTCCGGATCGGGCACGCGAGCTCTACGAGCTAGACCGCCGACTCAGCGCACTATTATTCGAGGCGATTTCGTATATAGAAGTTGCCCTGCGAAACTCGATTAATGCTTATTTAACCGAGACGTATGGCGATGATTGGTACACGCAGGTCGAAGTTGGTTTCGACAATCGAGTACGAGCGAACATCACCGAATCCTGGGAGAGTTTACCTAAGAGATTCACTTCGGTAAACGCGGATCGGAACAGGAAATTGGGCGGCCGGGTTGTTGCTGCGTCAATGTTCCGAACCTGGACAAACATGCTGGATAAGGGAGACGTCTCGGCGCTTCCCGCTCCGTTCGATCGGGCTGACCACGATAGAATCTGGGACGCTATGGCCCTAAATCGCGTGTTTCCCGGAGCACGGCAAATTGCGCGGCAACAAGATCCCGATTTCGAGCATCACGGCCTTACTCGCCAGTGGGTCTACACGAAAGTATTTCCGGTAAGGCAAATAAGAAACAGAATTGCTCACCACGAATCCTTAACCCCGAAAGGCGTTCCAATTACAGGGACGAATACCCGGCTGACTCCGCGCGAATGCCATCACGCTTGTCTCGAACTCGGTGCCATGATTGACCGAGACCTGCGTTCTTTCCTGGAAAATCTTGCAGTCACTAATGCTCTGAATGAGCTGGATTCCTTCACCGGATCGCTGCAAACGTAGACCCAACCCCGAGCACCCGCTACACTATCCCTCGTCGCGTCTGGCTGTCGCGCGTTGAACTATCCCGCGCCCTGCTTAGAGGGCGGGTTTCCCACGCAATCATAAAGAGGACAGCCATGACCACCACTTACCCCTCCACCGTGACCGTCGGCATCGGCGCGCTGACCATCGATGAGGTCGTCGCCGTCGCCCGCTATGGCGCGACAGTTGAGGTCGACCCCGCCGCGTTGACAGAGGTCGCCGCCACGCGCGATCGCATCGAGGAGCTCGCAAACGACCCCACCCCCGTCTACGGTATTTCCACCGGCTTCGGCGCGTTGGCGCGGCGCCACATCCCCGAGGCGATGCGCGCCCAGCTGCAGCTTTCGCTCGTCCGCTCCCACGCCGCCGGCTCCGGGCCCGAGGTCGAGCAGGAAGTCATCCGCGCGCTGATGCTGCTGCGCCTGTCCACCCTGTGCACGGGCCGCACCGGGGTGCGCCCGGTCGTCGTCGAAACGTACGCGGCCGTGCTCAACGCGGGCATCACCCCGGTCGTGCGCGAGTATGGCTCCCTGGGTTGCTCGGGCGACCTCGCACCCCTGGCCCACTGCGCGCTGGCCTTGCTCGGCGAGGGCGAGGTGCGTGTCGACGGCGGCGCTATCACCCCTGCCGCCGACGCGCTTTCCGCCGCCGGGATCGAGCCGCTCGCCCTGCGGGAGAAGGAGGGGTTGGCGCTGATCAACGGCACCGACGGCATGCTCGGACAGCTCTGCCTGGCCATCACGGATCTGCGCGAGGCCGCCAAGGTCGCCGATATCGCCACCGCGATGACGGTCGAGGGGCTCACCGGCACGCTGACCGTATTCGCCGACGACCTGCAAAAACTGCGCCCGCACCCGGGTCAGGCCGACTCGGCCGCCAACATCCGCACGATTGCCCAGGGCTCGGAGATCCTCGGGGCGGCGGCGGCCGAGTTCAAGCAGAAGCAGGTCCAGGACGCCTACTCGGTGCGCTGCGCCCCGCAGGTCGCGGGCGGCTTCCGCGACACCATCGCGCACGCCGAGCTGGTGGCCGGCCGCGAGCTCGCCTCGGCCGTGGACAACCCTGTCGTGGCACTCGACGGCCGGGTCAGCTCCAACGGCAACTTCCACGGCGCGCCCGTGGCCTACGCGCTCGACTTTTTGGCGATTGTCGCCGCCGATCTGGCGTCGATAAGCGAGCGCCGCACGGACCGCTTCTTGGATACCGCCCGCAACCGCGGCCTTAACGCCTTCCTGGCCGACGACCCAGGCGTCGATTCCGGGCACATGATCGCGCAGTACACGCAGGCAGGCATCGTCAGCGAGCTCAAGCGCAACGCGAACCCGGCGTCGGCGGATTCGATCCCGTCGTCGGCAATGCAGGAGGATCACGTCTCGCTCGGCTGGTCGGCGGCGCGCAAGCTGCGCCGCAGCGTCGATGGGCTGCAGCGCGTGCTCGCGATCGAGATCCTCACCGCGGCGCGCGCGATCGAGATGCGCGGAGCCGCCCCCGCTTCGGGCACGAAGGCCGCGATTGACGTGCTACGCGAACGTGTCGACGGCCCCGGCACCGACCGCTACCTCTCCCCCGAGATCGAGTACTCGGTGGCCCTGGTGAAGGACGGATCCTACGTCGAGGCGGTGGAAGCGGCCGTCGGCACGCTGCGCTAACCCGCCCAGCACTGGGCTAGGTGTCTCGTATACGAGACACCTAGCCCATTTTTGGCCTTAAAACCGCCTGGTGCGCCCACTACCGTCGAGCCAAGACATGACCCATGTCACGTACATCCGCAACGCGATTCGCTGATAAGCGGCGGGGACAGCCCCGGGACACCGGCCCAACGCACCCAGGCGAACTGTTGCGATGTTGCCACGCACAGAAGGGAAGCACGATGAGCGAAAAGAACTGGGCCGAGGGCGCACGTGAGGTGCGCGCGCCGCGCGGCACCGACATCTCCGCCAAGAGTTGGCAGACCGAAGCGCCGCTGCGCATGCTGCACAATAACCTCGACCCCGAAGTCGCGGAGCACCCCGACACCCTCGTCGTATACGGCGGAACCGGGCGCGCCGCGCGCAGCTGGGAGGCGTTTGATGCGATCGTCGATACGCTGCGCGAGCTTGAGCCCGACGAGACGCTGCTGGTGCAGTCCGGCAAGCCCGTTGGCGTGTGGCGGACCAACGAGTGGGCCCCGCGCGTGCTCATCGCCAACTCCAACCTCGTCGGCGACTGGGCCAACTGGGAGCACTTCCGCGCACTCGAGGACGAGGGTCTGATGATGTACGGCCAGATGACCGCCGGTTCCTGGATCTACATCGCCACCCAGGGCATCCTGCAGGGCACCTTTGAAACCTTCTACGCGGTGGCGAAGAAGCTTTACGACGGCACGCTGGCCGGCACTCTGACGCTCACCGGCGGCTGCGGCGGCATGGGCGGGGCGCAGCCGCTCGCCGTCACCCTCAACGGCGGCGTCTGCCTCATCGTTGATGTCGACGAGTCCCGCCTGCGCCGCCGCCAGGAAAAACGCTACCTCGATACCGTCACCACCGATTTGGATGAGGCGATCCGCCTGGTCACCGAGGCCAAGAAAGAGCGGCGCGCATTGTCCGTCGGTCTCGTCGGCAACGCCGCCGAGGTCTTCCCCGAGATGCTGCGCCGCCACCGCGCCGGCGAGCTGAGCGTGGATATTGTCACCGACCAGACCTCCGCCCACGACCCGCTGGCGTACCTGCCCACCGAGATCACCGTCGACGAGTGGCACGCCGAGGCCGCCGCCGATCCCACCACCTTTACCAAGAAGGCGCGCGAGGCGATGGCCACCCAGGTCCAGGCGATGGTGGAGTTTCAAGACGAAGGGGCCGAGGTGTTCGACTACGGCAACTCGATCCGTGACGAGGCCCGCAAGGCCGGTTACACCCGCGCCTTCGAGTTCCCCGGCTTCGTGCCTGCCTATATCCGCCCGCTGTTCTGCGAGGGCCTCGGCCCCTTCCGCTGGGTGGCACTCTCCGGCGACCCGGAGGACATCAAGGTCACCGACCAGGCCATCAAGGAGGCCTTCCCCGACAACGAGCACCTGCACCACTGGCTTGACGCTGCCGAGGAGTACGTCGAGTTCGAGGGCCTTCCCGCGCGCATCTGCTGGCTCGGCTACGGCGAGCGCGCCAAGGCCGGGGTGATCTTTAACAACCTGGTCAAGGAGGGCAAGGTCAAAGCGCCGATCGTCATCGGCCGCGACCACCTCGATTCCGGCTCGGTGGCCTCGCCCTACCGCGAGACCGAGGCGATGTTGGATGGCACCGACGCCGTGGCCGACTGGCCGCTGCTCAACGCCATGACCGCCGTCGCCGGCGGGGCGACCTGGGTGTCCATCCACCACGGCGGTGGCGTGGGCATGGGCCGCTCCATCCACACCGGCCAAGTCACGGTGGCCGACGGCACGCAGCTCGCCGAGGCGAAGCTGAAGGCTGTGCTCACCAACGACCCGGGCATGGGCGTGATCCGCCACGTTGATGCCGGCTACACCCGCGCACACGAGGTGGCCGAAGAGCGCGGCGTGCGCATCCCGATGAAGTTCACGGCACGCGACTAGGGTGCGCACCATGGCTACCCTCCTTACCGGAATCTCGGAGCTGCGCACCGTCTCTGAGCTCGGCACGCTTCACGACGCCGCCCTTCTCACCCGCGGCGGTCTCATCGAGTGGGTCGGCCCCGCTGACCAGGCCCCGCCCGCCGACGAGACAGTCGACCTCGGCGGGCGCGCGGTGCTACCCGGTTGGGTGGATTCCCATACCCACATGGTCTTCGACGGCAACCGCGCGGACGAGTTCGAGGCCCGCATGGCGGGAAAGTCCTACGCCGCCGGCGGCATCGCGGTAACCATGGAGGCCACCCGACAGGCGAGCACGGCGCGTCTCGACGCCCTGGTGGCCGAGCGCGTCGCCGCAGGCCACGCCGGTGGAACCACCAGCTTCGAGACGAAAACCGGCTACGGCCTCGACGTCGCCTCCGAGGCCGAGGCCGCGAAGGTGGCCGCGCGCCACGTCGGCGACGTCACCTTCCTCGGCGCGCATCTCGTCCCGCCAGGTGCCGACCCGGAGACCTACGTCGGCGAAGTCGTCGGCCCCATGCTCGAAGCGGTGCGCGAACACGTGCAGTGGATCGACGTGTTCTGCGAGCGCGGCGCGTTCACCGAGGCGCAGTCGCGCCGCGTGCTCGAGGCCGGCCGTGCCGCGGGCCTGGGCCTGCGCGTGCACGGCAACCAGCTCGGCGAGGGCCCGGGCGTGCGCCTGGCAGTGGAGCTCGGCGCGGCCAGCGTCGACCACGTCAACCACCTCACCGAGTCCGACATCGAGCTGCTCGCCGGCTCGGAGACGGTGGCAACCATCCTGCCCGCCTGCGACTTGTCCACCCGCGAAAAGCTCGCGCCTGCGCGCACGCTTCTCGACGCCGGCGTGACCGTCGCCATCGCCTCCAACTTGAACCCCGGCACCTCGTACACCTCGGCGATGAACTTCTGCGTCACTACCGCCGTGCTGCAGCAGCGCTTGAGCCTCGACGAGGCGATCGAGGCCGCCACCACCGGCGGTGCGAAAGCGCTGTGGCGCAATGACGTCGGCGGCGGCAAGGACCCATCAGGCCGCCCCGCCAAAGGCACCCTGGTGCCCGGCGCGGCAGCGGACCTGCACGTTCTGAACACCACGAGCGCAATCGACCTCGCCTACCGCCCCGGTATGCCGCTGACGTGGCAGACGTGGGTGGGGGGTGATTTGGTGTTCAGCGCCTAGGGCTCAGAGGTAGTCGTAGTTGATCTCGGTCTCTGGGTGGAAGAACAACGCCCCGCCTGCCGCAGGCCGGAGATAGATTGTGTCCCCCTTCTCAATCTCAACCCCGCGCGGGACCTCCACGGTGATATTTTCGCCGCGCACGCTCACGCCAGCATCCGCAGCACAGGTCCCGTAAACGTACTGTTGCGCGCCGAGGTGCTCGATAATGTTAACCACGACCGGCACTGCCCGGCCCGCAGCGCCGGCACCTACTCCAACAATCTCCCAATTCTCTGGGCGCACACCGACTAGCACATTCGCCTCATTGATCTTGGACGCGATCGCGCTCGGGATGTTGTACTGCACGCTTCCAATGGTCGCGGTCGCGTTGTTGACCTCGACGGCGTCGATAAGCGTAATGGCCGGTGTGCCAATGAAACCGGCCACGAAGGAATTGCCGGGGTTGGTGTACAGGGTGCGCGGAGTATCAACCTGCTGGACCACGCCCTGCTTGAGCACGCACACACGATCGCCCATCGTCATCGCTTCCGTTTGATCGTGAGTGACGTATACGGTTGTGGTTCCCAGGCTGCGCTGCAGCTCTAGGATCTGTGCTCGCGTGGACACACGCAACTTCGCATCCAAGTTGCTCAAGGGCTCGTCCATGAGGAATACCTTGGGCTGGCGCACAATCGCGCGACCCATTGCCACTCGCTGTCGCTGACCGCCAGACATCGCCGCGGGCTTCTTGTCAAGCAGGTCCTCGAGTTCGAGCATGCGAGCCGCGAACGCGACGCGTTCTCCGATGACTGCCCGATCCACTTTCGCGTTCTTCAACGCAAAGGCCATGTTCTGGCGTGCGGTCATATTCGGGTAAAGAGCATAGGATTGGAAAACCATGGCGACGTCGCGGTCACGCGGTTGAGTCCGCGCGACATCCTCTCCGTCGATCAGAATCTCGCCCTCGTCGACTGGTTCAAGACCTGCGAGCATCCTCAGTGTCGTTGACTTGCCGCAACCGGAGGGGCCGACCAGAACCAAGAATTCCCCGTCAGCAATTTCGAGGTTGATACGGTTTGCAGCGGGTGGCCGCTCCGGATCGAAGATCCGCGAGGCCTGCCGAAAAACTACTGTCGCCATGGTATTTCCCTTGTTAGAGCTTCGGCTCGATGTCGCGCTTGACGACTTGCTCGGTTTCTTTGTTCAGCTCGTCAAAGACCGTCTCGACGTCCTCGTTGCCGATGGTGATGCGGTCCAACGCCGCTCCAATGCGCTGGCCGCCGCCAGGAACAAAGACGCGGGCGTAGTCCTGGGGCTGGGTGTTTTCCCCGAGCTGCTCAATCGCGGTGCGCGCATTCGGGTTTTCGTTCAGGAATTGCTCCTCACGCGGGTTGGTGACCGCATCCTTGCGCACGGGCATGTACCCGGTCGCCTGCGAGAAGGTGATCGTGTTCTCCTCGTTGGTCATGAAGTCCGCAAACTTCACCGCGTTGGCTTTGCGTTCATCGGAGATACCGTTCGGGATTGCCAGGCCAGCACCACCAGTTGCCGCAGACGGGCTGGGGCCAGGAAGGAACGTCGTGATAAACGGGACCGTGGCGGACTTGTTCAGCCCCCCTAGCGAGCCGGTGGACTGGAGCAAGCCCGAGACGTTGCCGTTGCCGAAAGCAACGGTCGGATCTGTCGAAATTTCCACGTGGCCCTTTCGCACCTGATCCTGCAGGAACTTGCCAGCCTCAATCGTCCCTGGCGAGGTAAACGTCGGCGTCCACTCATCCGAGTACGCACCGTCGAATGCCCAGACCATGCCCTGGAAGTACCAGTCCAAGTAGTTCGAGCCATCCGGGATCGTCAGCGCAGGCTTGTTCAGATCAGCCTTGATTTTTTGCGCCCACTTATCGAACTCCTGCCAGGTTTCGGGGCCACGGTCCGTGGGCAGACCTGCGGCCTGAAGATCGTCGGTGTTCCAGTACATCAAGTTCGTCGAGCGCGCGTAGGGCACGCCGTAGTGCTTGCCGTTGTACTCGTAGTCGTCGCGAAGCGTATCCACGTAGGACTCGGCGTCAATGTTGTTTTCCTGCCACAGATCTTCCAGCGGGGTCGTCGCCTCGTTGAGCGCGAAGTTGAACCAGGTGACATCGGACGCGACAACGACGTCCGGAAGGTCGCCACCCGCGAGAGCGGCGTTGAAGCGCTGAGCAACTTCCTCGTAGTTGGAGCCCGCCGTCACGAGCTCGACGTCGAGGTCGGGATTCTGTTTCTCAAACTCTTCAATAAAAGCGAGCTCCGTGTCGCGAGAAGAACCCGGGTGGTTCGACCAGAAGGTGATGGTAGAGGGGTCGCCTTCCTGGCCAGCAGAACCAGCGGACATACTGCCTCCGGCGCAGGCGGTCAATCCCGCAGTGGCGACAAGCGCCATGCCGAGCCCGATGAGGCGTGATCGAAGTGGTGTGCGTGACATGTGAACTCCTTGTTCGTGTTGGTGAGGGCTAACCTTTAACGGCGCCCGCTGTGAGGCCCTTGATCATCTGTCTCTGTAGGACGAGGAAGATGATGATCATGGGCAAGGTGGTCAGGACCGTTCCCGCCATCACAGGCGCCCAGTTCGTCAGACCTTCCGCGTCCTGCAGACGCGTCAGCCCGACAGGCAGCGTGGCTGCCCGTGGGGTATCCGTGATGAGGAACGGCCACAGGTACTGGTTCCATTCGGTGACGACTGTGATCAGGACGAACGCCGAGAGGGTCGGCCATGACAACGGCAACACCACCCGGAACATGGTGGTGAAGAAGTTCGCCCCGTCCATCTTGGATGCTTCGAGGATCTCCCTCGGCAACGATTGGAAGTGGTTGCGCATCAAGAACGCGCCGAAGGCTACGCCCGCCAGCGGCACAATGACGCCGAGGTACGAATCGCGCCAGCCCAGGGAGGCCACCAGCGCGTAGTTGGAGATGATGGTGATCTCGTTCGGCACCATGAGAGCCGCGATGACCAGCAGGAAGAGCAGGTCGCGGCCAGGGAAGCGAAGGAAGGCGAAAGCGTAGGCCGACATCACCCCGAGAATGACCTCAACGACAGTGAGCACGAGGGTGATAATCACCGAGTTACGCAGGTACTGCGCGAAGCCCGAGCTTTGCCACACATAAGAGTAATTCTCGGGTGCAACCGGATCGGGCCAGAATGTGATCGGGTCGGAGTACACGTCCTGGAACGTCTTGAAGCTCGTCACCACGATGAAGTACAGGGGGACGAGAATCAAGAGCACGGCGACTGCGAGCACGATGTAGCCGAAGACACGCAAGGCGAGATTGGGGGTAGAGGACGATCCTGGCGAGTGCCGAACCGGTTCACCCACGCCTTGGGTACCGGGAACCGGGGGCAGTTCGTGCCCTCCGAGGGGCTGCACCACGTGCGACATCTACCTCTCCATCCTTTGCTGGATCTTCAACTGCAGCACCGTAATGGCGAGCACCGCCAGGAACATGATCGTGGCGATCGCCGCTCCGTAGCCGGCCCTGTTATTGATGAAGGTCTCCTGGTACACCTGGTACACCATCGTCGACGTTCCGTATCCGAACGGGCCACCGTTGGTCATCGCGCTGATGATGTCGAATACCTGGAAGGAGTTCAGAAGAACGGTGATAAGCAGGAAAAATGTTGTCCCCCGCAGCTGCGGGGCGATCACCCTGAAAAAGTGCCGCACTGGAGGGGTGCCGTCGATTTCGGAAGCCTCATCCAAATCCTTGCGCCGAGCTTGCAGCGCAGCGAGGTAAATGACGAACGTATATCCCGTGTTTTTCCAAATGTAGGTCGTGGTGACCATAAACAGAGCCCAATTGGAGTTCTGGTAAAAATTCGGCACCGGCAACCCGAAGATCCCGAGCACGTACTGAATGAGCCCGTAGCTCGGGTCAAAAACGAACTGGAAGGCGACACCGATTGCCGCACCGGAGATCACATAGGGGGCGAAGACTGTCGATCGAGCTGCCGAACGCCCGAATAGCTTCTGGTCCAGCAACAGTGCCAACGTTAGGCCGAGCACCATCGAGCCCACGACCGCAGAAAAAGTGAAGACGGCAGTATTGAAAACAACTCGACCTGTCTCCGGCGCCTGGAACCATTGGATGTAGTTGTCCAACCCAACGAAATTCATGGTCGGCGACGCGATGTTCCAGTTAAAGAACGACACCCGGATGTTGTCCACCAGTGGGCGGTAGGTGAAGAGGATCAGCAGAATGAGGTTGGGACCAATGAGCAAGGCAGCAAGTCCAACTTGCTTCCAGTCGGTCCGCGCGGAATTGCGTTGCCGCGATGCCCCCGCACCCACCGGGCGGGGGACGTCGTTGACTGCCGGAATAGCCGCGCCCCTCGAGGTCATGACGTGCAGCGTATGGGGCAACGCTGAACGGTTAGTTCATTCCAGCGAAAGACTTGGTGAACAGGCGGTAACGAGGGACTAGATTGTCACCTGCCGCGACTTGATGTTGTCCAGCTGCTTGCGCTCGTCGGCGCTGAGCTGGGCGTCATTGTCGTACTCGGCAGCGATCTTCGTCTCCAGCTCCTGGAGCGCACCGGCGTAGGAGGCCACATCGACGGCCGGGTCGACATCCCACACCGGCACGACCACGCCGTGGGTGCGAAACGCCCCGGCGAACTTGCTTCCCTCGCCGACGGTGAGCTCCCCGCGCGCGGCGATGCGCGCCAGGGCAGACAAGATCTGGTTTTCGTTGTCGTCGGTGCGCACCCAGCGGATGTGGCCCTTGCCGCCGCCCGGGTTAACCCACCAGATTGAGCCCGGCACGTCCGCCTTGACCTGGGTCGATGGGATAACTGCGTCGTTGGCGCGCGACAGGGCCTGCTGCACCTCGGCCGGTATGTTTGCTCCCTTGGGGAACCACCAGGTGAAGTCCTGGTGTTCGGTGATGGTGGGCGTGGTCGAGGCGTCGATAAGCGATGAAAGCTCAGGTTGGGTGCCGTCGGCGACCGTCGACTGCAGCGACTCGCCCGGCTCAGCGCTCAAGACCCAGTTCAGCGCGTAGGCGAGATCGCGGCCGGGGTTCTGCGAGTGGGAGCCGACCTGCAGCGCCACGAAACGCTCGCCGCCCTCGGATTCGGCGCGGCGCAGCGCGGCCCCCGCCCCGGGCAGCACCGTCACAACGTTGACGGTCTCGCCGGCGACCTCGAGGGCCGCCACCGCGGAGGGGACGAACTCCTGAAGCGCAATCAAGTCCGCCTCCGCGGCCAATCCGGCGTACGGGCGGGGGTCTTTTTGCAGCGCCTCGCGCTCGGCGGCACGCGCGGCGAGCTTCGCCTGCCTGCGGCTCATCCCTTCCGGCAAATTCTCAGGGGTCGCTTTCTTGCGGTTCTTCTTAGCCATGGGGCCCAATGCTACCGGGGGCTAGCTCGTTGAGGACTGCGAAACCGGTGCAACGGTGCCGCGGGAAAGAGTCTCCACAGCCAGGTGCGGCAGATCGGTGGCGAAGACGTCGACGCCGTTGTCGCGGCACCACAGCATCTGCTTCGGCAGGTTCACCGTCCACGTGTAGGTTTTCAGCCCCTTGAAGCCCAACAGCTCCGGCTTGGCCTGCAGGTGCGCGAGCGCCGGGCCGACGCCGTATGGGCGTGAGAGCATGTGGTTTTTCTTGTTCCACTTCTTCTCGCGCAGACGGAAGAGGTAGTAGGTTTCAAGTTCCGGGGCGAACTCGGTGAAGTAGCGCATCGCCCGGTGGGAAAACGAAATTAGGTGCACGCGCTCGGATTCGCGCAGGCCCGCGTAGTGCAGGCCGCGCAGCGTCTGCTCGTCGACCTCGGGCCCGTAGCGGGTGGGGTGCTTCGTTTCCACGTAGATGTGCTTGTCGGGGTAGTCCTGCATGAGCTCGAGCAGCTCGGCAAGCCGCATGATGCGCTGCGGGTTGTCCGGCGTGCCCGCGTTGAGGGTGCGCAGCTCCGACCAGTCGGTGGCCGACACCCTGCCCCGCCCGTTGGTGGTGCGGCTCAAAATCGGGTCGTGGAAGACAACCAGCTGCCCGTCGCGGGTGAGCCGGACGTCGCACTCGATGCCGTGGATCGGCAGGCGTAACGCCTCGTCGAAGGCCTGGAACGTCTGCTCCGGGTAGAGCCCCGATGCGCCGCGGTGCGCGACGATTCCGGGGTCGTTGCTGGTCTCACGCTCTCGAGCTGCGTTACTGCTCGTCAGGATGGTCACGTCTGTTTAACCTACAACCGCTTGGCCAATTGCGCGACCGGAGCGAAGTCCGTCCTGCGAGATGTAGCTCTTTTTGCAACAATGCTGGTTATGCAATCGCCTCTGAAGCGCCTGCCGCGCTTCCCCCTCGCAGCCGTCCTCCGCAACCGTGCTGCGGACGCACCGACGCTTGATGAAGCGATCGAAAACGCTAAGCAGCGCTACAAGTTTCAACGTCACGGCATCCTGGCCGCGCCGTTGATGGTGGTGGAGGTCTGGGCCGATCTCACCCCCGGCCTGCGACTGCGGGGGTTGCGCCGCCTACCTAAAAACTTCGGCCCCGGCGTTTTGGGCGCGGAAATAGCGACCTGGGGTGCGATTTCACCGTCGCTTCTGCCCCACCGTTGGTGGGCGGTAGCGGCCAACGTCGCGAT
Source organism: Corynebacterium sp. Z-1 (assembly GCF_031844665.1). Taxonomy (NCBI): domain Bacteria; kingdom Bacillati; phylum Actinomycetota; class Actinomycetes; order Mycobacteriales; family Corynebacteriaceae; genus Corynebacterium; species Corynebacterium sp. Z-1. The sequence goes on from NZ_CP134621.1 coordinate 303,762, forward strand.
CTGCCAGGGCGTGGGCCACATCGCGGGCAACGTGGTCAATCAGACCGTCGCGCGCGGTGTGCGCTCGAGTGGGATTGTGCGCGACGAGCGCGTCGGAAAGTGGTCGAACACCGCGCTGCACTGGGGGATGAGCGCGGTGACTGTCGTTACATTCATCCAATCGGCGCGGCGCCACGTTAAGCAGGTCGATTTGGTGGGCGGCGAGGACGAGTTCAGCGTCGCAGAGTCCTTCGTCGGGATCACGCTGGGCACGCTCGGTTACGGGGTACTGCTCGCCACGGGCGAGGCGCTGCAATCAATCGTCGATACCGCGGCTGAGCTTCTGGGCCGGCGCCTGCCGCCGGTGACGTCGTGGCCGCTGGCGATCATCGCCGCCGGAACGGTCGTGGGCGTGTTCACCGACAGGCTCGTCGTGCGCCGCTTCCTCTCGCGCGCGTACAAGAGTGCCGAGGAGCTCGACCGCCAGTTCATGCAGGGCGCGGATCGGCCGACCGAGCCGGAGCGTTCGGGCTCGCCGCATTCTGAGGAGCGTTGGGCGACGATGGGCCGCCAGGGCCGCGCGGTGGTCGCCGGCGGGCCCCGCAAACGTGATATCGCAAGGATCATGGGGTCTGCCACCGCCGAACCGATCCGCATCTTCATCGGGCTTGACGACGGCCGCTCCTACGACGACATGGTAGCCGCGGCGCTGCGCGAGCTGGACCGCACCGACGCATGGTCGCGCACCCACCTCGCCGTGATGTCGGCGGCAGGGACGGGCTGGATCAACGACTTTCTCACCTCCGGGTTCGAGTTCGTCGGCCGCGGCGACACCGCGATCGTGGCCATGCAGTACTCCTACCTGCCCTCCGCCTACTCCTACCTCGCGGACCGCGACTCCCCCGTGCGCTCATCGCGCCTGCTTATCGACGCCATTCGCAAACGCTTGGGGGAACTTCCCGAAGACTCGCGCCCGAAGCTCTACGTCGCAGGCGAGTCCCTGGGCGCCTACGGCGTCACCGACGCCTTCGACACCATCGACGAGTTCCTCGACGGTGTCGCCGGTGGCGTGTTCACCGGCGTACCGGGATTCTCGCGCAGCCACAGAGAACTGACCGAGAACCGCGACGCTTCAAGCCCGCAGCGCCTCCCCATCGTCGACGGCGGTCGCCACATCCGGTTCGCCGCGCACCCGAGCCACATCCGCCACGACTTCGAGGGCAAGCCTTTTGCCAACGAGTGGGAAGAGCCGCGGGCCGTGTTTGCGCAGCACGCCTCCGACCCGGTGGTGTGGTGGGATTGGAAGCTGATCTACCAGGTGCCGGACTGGCTGAAAGAGCCCGGCTCCCGCGGAGTCGAGGCCCCCCGCGCGCAGCGCCTCGACGTTCCCGCCACGCTGCGCTGGGCGCCGTTTATCACGTTCTGGCAGGTCGGGATGGACCAGCTGGCCTCAAAGGACTACCCCTCGCCACACGGGCATAACTACCACGATGAGACGCTGGCCTACTGGGCGGCGGTGATGGACGTCGACCAGCCGGAGGATACCCTCGAAGACGCCGCGAGCTGGATCCACAGGGACGCCACCAAGCTGCGCCGCCCACCGGGCGGGTTTCCCAACCGCCACGGGTACTAAATGCCGCAGGCGATTCCCGTGGAGTGGTGCGGGCAGTAACCGCCCGGCACCTTGTGCAGGTACTGCTGGTGGTCGTCCTCGGCGAGGTAGTAGTCGGCGCCAGAGCGCACCTCGGTGGTGATCGGCCCCAGGCCCGCCTGGGCAAGCTGCTCGCCGTACTGGTCCACCCAGCCGCGGATCAGCTCGGCCTCCTCCTCGGTGTCGGTGTAGAAGGCGGAGCGGTACTGGGTGCCCACGTCGTTGCCCTGGCGAAAGCCCTGGGTGGGGTCGTGGGCCTCGAGCCCGGCGCGGACGAGCTCCTTGAGTGTGATGCGCTGCGGGTCGTAGACCACCTCGACCAGCTCGGTGTGGTTGGTTCCTCCGGAGCAGACCTCGCGGTAGGTCGGGTTCGGCGTCACCCCACCGCCGTAACCGACGGAGGTGGATTCGACACCATCTAGCTGCCAGTACATTTTTTCCACGCCCCAGAAACAGCCCAGTCCGATGAGCAGCCTCTTTTGCCCCTCGCGCCAGGGGCCCGTAATCGGGGTGCCCAACACAGCGTGGGGTCGGGGCCGGGCCAGCACCGGCTCCTCCCGCCCGGGCAGGGCGTTGCTCGGATCGACGAGTTCAGGTGTGCGTCCAAAAAGAAATCCCATACCCGAGCCAACGTGGCCGGTCGCGGGAATGTTCCCTGAGCATGCAACCCGGGGACACGTCCCCAGGATTTTCCCTATCATGGGATGCGGACCATAAAAACAACCGAAAGGAATTTGAGGAATCATGGCTGTTTACGAGCTTCCTGACCTGCCCTACGCTTACGACGCGCTGGAGCCCCACATCTCCGCCGAGATCATGGAGCTTCACCACTCCAAGCACCACGCCAACTACGTCAAGGGTGCCAACGCTGCCCTCGAGGCACTCGAGGCTGAGCGGGGCGGTGAGGCTAACCCGGATACCCTGCGCGCCCTGACCAAGAACCTGGCGTTTAACCTGGGTGGCCACACCAACCACTCCATCTTCTGGAAGAACATGGCGCCGAACGCCGGTGGCGCGCCGACCGGTGAGGTCGCCGAGGCCATCAACCGCGATTTCGGCTCCTTCGAAAAGTTCCAGGCGCACTTCGAGGGCATCGCTAACGGCCTGCAGGGCTCCGGCTGGGCTGTGCTCGGCTACGATCACATCGCTGGTCGCCTTATCATCCAGCAGATGACTGACCAGCAGGGCAACATCTCGGTTGACTTCACCCCGCTGCTCATGCTCGACATGTGGGAGCACGCCTTCTACCTGCAGTACAAGAACGTCAAGGCGGACTACGTCAAGGCGTTCTGGAACGTCGTCAACTGGGCGGACGTCAACGAGCGTTACGCGGCTGCTGCCAAGTAAGCACGCTCGCTCGAGTTTTAGGCCCCCTCCCCGCGCCCTTCCGCGCGGCGAGGGGGTCTATCGTTGCACACTGTGAGAAGGGGTACGCGCGAGTACGCGAGGGCATCGCTGGCCATGATTGCCCTGGGCCTGGCCATCTTCAACTCCCTATATTCCACTCAGGCGCTGCTGCCGACGCTGAGCCAGCAGCTTGAGGTATCGCCCTCGGTCGCGGCGCTGAGCGTTTCCGCCGCCACCGGGGCGCTGGCGTTGTGCGTGGTGCCTTTCTCCGTCCTCTCGGAGAAGTACGGCCGTGGGCGCATCCTGATCATCTCGGCGCTCGCCGCCACGTTAATCGGCCTGGCGCTGCCGCTCGCGCAGAGCGCGCCGCAGCTCATCGCGTTGCGCGCGGTGCAGGGCGCGATGATCGCCGGGGCCCCTGCGGTTGCGATGACGTGGCTGGCGGAGGAAGTCGACGACGCGGATTTGCCCGCGGCGATGGGGCTCTACGTCGCGGGGACGTCGATAGGCGGGCTCAGCGGGCGCCTGATTCCCTCGCTCGTGCTCGAGTTCGCGTCGTGGCGCGTCGCGCTCGTGGCCACGTCGGCCTTCGCCCTCGTTCTCGCCGTCGCGGTGGCGCTGTTGCTGCCGCCGCAACGCAACTTCCGCCCGAAGGAGTCCATCCGCCCCAGCGCGGAGATCCGGGCCATGGCGCGCCACCTGAAAAACCCGCGCCTTGTTGCGCTCTACCTCACCGCGTTCATCGGCATGGGCGTGTTCGTGTCCATGTACAACTTCTTCGGCTACCGCGCCGTTGACCACTTCCGCCTGCCGCCGGCGCTGGCTGGCCTGGTGTTCGTGATGTACCTCTCGGGCACGTGGTCGTCGGCACGCGCGGGCTCGATGGTGCACCGATTCGGGAGCGGCCGCGTGGTCGGGGCGGGCGCAACGCTGATGCTCCTCGGCGCGCTGGCCGCGGGCAGCGGCGCGTTGTGGCTCGCGCTCGCCGGCCTGCTCGTGTTTACCGCGAGCTTCTTCGCCATGCACTCCACGGCCTCTGGGTGGGTCGGCCAGATCGCGCAGCGCGACCGCGCGGAGGCGTCGAGTATGTACGTGCTGTGCTACTACTTGGGCTCGTCGATCCTGGGCGCGGCCACCGGCGCCGCCTTCGAGGGTCTGGCCTGGTGGGGCTTTACCGCGGTGCTCGCCGCCCTGCTCGCGGTGCTCGTCGGCGTCGCGCTCGCGCTGGCGCTTAACCAGCGACGTCGCTCATAAGCGGAACCCCCGGCGCGCCGTCGCTGAGAAACTGCCGCACCGCCCGCGTCGCGCGGCAGTCGTCCTCGTTGTAGCGCAGCAGCATGTCGCGCGCCGCGGCGTCGCCAAGCCGGGCCGCGCGCCGCAGCGCGACGGAGCGCTCGCCGTCGACGTCGTCGTCCTCCCACTCGAAACCGACGACAGGCCCGAGCGCTTTGAGCCCCAGCCCATCGGTTCCCACCAGGTACGTGCGCACATGCGCGAACACGTCGACCCACTGCGCGGAGGCGATGAACTCGCGCACCTGCTCCTCATCCACGGACCCGAAGCGCCGCGCCGAGGACTTCAGCCAGTGGTTTTCCCCGCCCGCCGCGTAGCAGTACGCCGCGAACGTCTTGCCCGCGGCGAGCGCCTGCTCGCGCTGCTCCATCAGCCACGTCCAAAAGTCGAGGAAGTTCGCTTCCTCCCACTCCCCGCCGACTTCGTCCCAGGTCACGAACGCCCGGTACGCCTCGCCGTCAAAGGTGCCCCACAGGTAGGCGCCCTGATCGAGGTAGGCCTCCATGTCGATGTCGATCTCCACGTCGGCGCGCGGCACGCTCATCTCGGTGGTGCGCTTGAGCACGGGGATCCCCTCGCGCCAGGCGCGCGCGATGGTGGAGGGTTCGCCGGCGCGGGCGTCGATAAGCGCTTGCACCGTGGTGATCCCCTGGGCGCGGAAACCGTCGGCGCGCCCGCCGGGCAGGACCAGCGAAATGTCGTCCGCGCTTTCGAGCTGCGGCTCGCACAGCGGCCAGAAGCGGCAGGAGGCGCACTGCTTCAGCCTGCGCGGTTCGGTGGGCGTCGGCGCGCGCAGGGCGGCAAGCAGCGGGGGGATGAAGCGCTGAACGTCGGTGAGGTAGGCGCGCGAGCGGTCCTGGCCGATCAGCGCGGTGCGGGCGTCGGCACGCTCACCGAGCAGAAGGTGGGCCAGCGCAAGCCGGTAGCCGTCGATGGTGTGGTGGCGCAGCTTCGCCCCCGTTGCCAGCGGCGCACCCAAGGACAGCCGGTGCGCGGGCACGAATTTGAGCTTTTCGCTTGTCGACGCCCTAGCCACGCGGTGGTTTGAAATCATCACCGGCATGTACGTGCGCTGCCCCGCCTCGTTGCGCGCGAGGATGTCGATCTCCGCGACCACACCGACACCTGCGACCTCGCCGGTAAGAACAGCGTTGGTAATGATGCTCGCGCCGGCCTGAATCGCCGCGCGGGCGCGGGCCTCGGCCTCTTCGATGCCGCTCACTGGGTCCAGGTCAACGCGGGTAAACGCCCGTGAGCTGCCGTCGCCGAGGGCACGTTTGACGGGTAGGGCGGCGAACACGGCGGCGCGGCCCGCGTCGATTTGCGGCTGGCGGGCGAGCGCCTCGGGCAGCGGCGGGATGTCCGGGTGCGCGTGGCGCTGGCGCAGCCGGTAGCGGCAGCCCACGAGGTCGGAGGCCCGGATGAGTTGAAAGTCGCTCACAGCGACCCCCATCCTATCGGCCCATTGGCAGGTAAGGTATGTCACATGGGAATTATTGAAACGATCCGGAAGAACCGGGCAAAGACCAAGGCCGAGATTAAGGCCGCTGAAGTACGCGCCCGCCAGCTTGCTAAGAATGAGGCGAAGCAGCAGCACCGCACCGCCAAGTTGCTCGATAAGGCCGAGAAGCGCCTGCTTAACGAGGAAAAGGAGGGCCTCAAGCGCAAGCGCAAGCACGAGAAGAAGCTTGCCGAGGCTCACCTCAAGCGCGTTGAGGAGTCCGGGCTGACCAAGAAGAAGGCGAAGAACTGGGTCGGCGCCGCACGCGTTTTAATTCCCGTTCTGCTTCCGCTCGCGTACAAGGCGATGACCTCGTACCAGCAAAACCGCATCGAGTCGCGCGCCAACTCGATGGGCCTGAGCTCCCAGGACCTGGCTCGCCACTCCGGCCGCGGCGCGGAGCTCAAGGCGCGCATCGAGGCGCTGCGCGGCCAGACCAACAACCTGCACAACACCCCGTCGCTGTCGTCTAGCTTTATCAAGGACGTTGAGGTGCGTCTCGACGAGCTCGAACAGGCAGTGAGCAACGCAGAGCGCCTGGATACCGAGCAGCAGCGCCTCGCCCACGTCGCCATCGAGCGCGACCTCGACGAGGTCACCGGCGAGATCCAGGAGAAGTCGGGCCGCTAGAGCATGCCCTGTTCCCGCGCCGACGCCACGGCCGAGGTGCGGGAACGAACACCCAGCTTGTCGTAGATGTGCACGAGGTGGGACTTCACGGTTGCCTCCGACAGCATCAGCTCGTGGCCGATTTCCCGGTTCGACGAGCCCCCGGCGACGAGCTGCAGCACCTCCAGCTCGCGCGGCGTGAGCGAGAAGCGCGGGGTGCTTTCGCGCGTCTCTAAGCGGGTGCGCACGACTTGGGACAGCGCGGCGTCGCCTCGCGCGGCGGAGCGCACCGCCGCCACGAGCTCGGCCGGCGGGGCGTCTTTGAGCAGGTAGCCCACCGCGCCCGCCTCTATTGCGCCGAGGATGTCGGCGTCGGTGTCGTAGTTGGTCACCACCAACACCTGCGGCGGGGACTCCATCGTGCGGCGGATCTCGGCGGTGGCCTCGGCCCCGGTGGTGACCTTCGCGCCCTCCGCCCCGGCGCCGAAGCGCAGGTCCATCAGGATGACGTCGATGCCGCCGGCCTGGGCCGTCGAGATCGCGCCCTCGGCGGTAGCGACCTCGCCGACCACCATGATGTCGTCGGCTTCTTCCAACACGGCGCGCAATCCCAGCCTGACAATCTGGTGGTCATCCGCCAGCAGCACCCGAATCATTTACATCTCCTCCATCTTTTGATTGATGTTACCGGGTACCGCGGCGGTCACGGCCGTCGGCCCGCCCGGCGCCGACTCCACGATCAGTTCCCCACCGAGCTCTTCGGCGCGCGAGCGCATCGCGGAGAGCCCGAGGTGGCCGAGCCCCGTCGGCGCGCTGCTCAGCGCCAGCGGGTCGAACCCGCGCCCGTTATCCACCACGTCGAGCCGGACTTCCTCGGGGCTGTACGTCAGGGTGACGCGTATGCGCGTTGCGCCAGAGTGCTGCACCGCGTTCGACACCGCGCCCTGGGCGATGCGCAGCAGACCCGCCTCGCACCGCATCGGCAAAAGCGTGTGCTCCCCGTCCGCGTCGACCTCGATGTCGATGCCGCTGGCCTGCGAGAAGTCGCGCGCGACCCGTTCGAGTGCTTGGCGTAACGACGCCTCCGTCAACGGCGCGGGCGTCAAAGCGGCGATCATCGCGCGCGTCTCCGCCAAATTGTTCGACGCGGCCCGGCGCGCCGTCTCAATCCGCGACTTCGCCCGGGAAAGCTCGTCGGGCCTCAAGCCGGTGGCGTCGAGGTCGCGGTCCGCGGCGTGCAGCAGCATCTGGATGCTGGACAGGCCCTGGGCGACGGTGTCGTGGATCTCGTGGGCGAGGCGTTCGCGCTCCTGGGACACGCCCGCTTCGCGCTCTGTGGCCGCGAGCTGCTGGCGCGTGGCCAAGAGCTCGTCGATAAGCGACTCGCGCTCCTTGCTCACGCGGGCAATGGTGGTAAACGCGTAGTTGGTGGCGATGACCACCAAGGCGGACAAGACGGGCCCGATCACACCGCCGAACGTCAACCCGGTGGGCACCTGCGCGCCGACCGCGATGCCCAGGCCGAGGGCAACCCAGACCACGCCCCGCCAGTCGTTGAACGTGCGCAGGTAGACGAAGAAGAGGATGAACACCCAGTAGACGGCAAGCGGGGTGACCATCATGTCGGCGATCCACATGCCTGTCAGCGCCATCAGCCAGCCTGCCTGCCCGGCGCGGCCCCAGCGCGGCATTTCGACGAGGCCGTAGAACAGCAGGAACGCGAAGATGGAGACCAAGACGATGTGCAGCAGCGCCGAGTTCAGCGGCATCTGCACGAGCGCCAGCAGGGAAACCACCAGCAACGATGCCGACAGCACCGTGATCCCGGTGTCCAGCGCCTTGTTGTCGGGGACCTCGCGGGGTTCGCTGTCCAACTTCACTAGTCTGGAGGCCATGCGCTTTACCCTACCCACCCCCGGCCGGCGCCTTACCGGGCCTGGCGTGGCGCTTGCGATCGCCGGACTCGCGGTACTCGGCGCCGGCTGCGCGCCGGAGCCCTCGGCGGAACCCAGCGCTACTCCCAGCTCCGCACCGCAGCCGGTCAGCGACTCTGGACTGGGCGTGACCGAGCTGCCCGCCGTGGAGAAGGACCCAGCCGGAACCTGCCCCTATTTAGATACGCAGTGGGTGGCCGAGGCGAACGGCCAGAAGGTCACGGCCATCGGGGTTGACAATCGCTTCGACACCCCGGCGTGCGTTTTCTGGTCGTACCCGGAAGAACCCCAGCTCACGGTCATGGTGCGGCACATGGCCAGCCCCGAGGAAGCGATGGCGGTGGTCGATTGGGCGGCACCCATTGACTACACCGACCCCGCCAGCGAGCCTGAGGGGTGGAACGGCGGCCGCCACGGCGGCGGCGCTGTGCCCGAGCGCATCGGCGCGGCGTACTCGGTGGCGAAGGGGCCCGTGGCGGTGACGGTGTTTACCAACCAGAACGAGTCGGTCAAGGCTCAGGTTGTGGCCGAGCAGGTTATCGCTAACCTAAACCTGTGACCCTCCCCCAGCCCATCCGCGTAGCCGCGCTCGTGATCCGCGACGACGCTGGCCGCGTGTTGTGCGTGCGCAAAGTGGGCAGCCCCCGGTTCCAGCTGCCGGGCGGCAAACCCGAGGGCGATGAGCCCCTGATTAACTGCGCGCTGCGCGAGACGCGCGAGGAGGTCGGGCTTAACATCGATGCCTCCGGGCTGGGTTTTGTCGGCGTCTTTACCGCCGAGGCCTCCAACGAGCCGGGCTTTATGGTCACCGGCACGGTGTTCATCCGCAAGCCCGCGCCCGGCGCGCTGCACCCAGTCGCCAGCGGCGAGATCGACGAGGTCCGCTGGGTCGACCCGCACCACCCCGGCTCCACGCCGCTAGCGCCGCTGCTCGCCGGGGAGATTTTCCCCGCCCTGCGCGCGCGTGAGATCAACGCCATCGCCGTTTTCGCGGGCGCGAACTTGGGCAGCGACCCCGCCAACGCGAAGCTTGCCGACGCCCTCGGCGCCGCCCTGGCCCGCCGCGGAATCGCTTTGGTCTACGGTGGCTCGCGCCTCGGCATCATGGGCCGGGTCGCGGAGGCGACGACGTCCCACAACGGCAACGTGATTGGTGTGCTGACCAACCATTTGGCCGGCCACGAACTGCGCTACGAGGGCCTAACCAGGCTGGAGATGGTGGACACCCTGGCGCAGCGCAAGGCGCGGATGGCGCAGCTGTCCGACGCCGTCGTAGCGCTGCCCGGCGGCACGGGCACCCTTGATGAGCTCTTCGACCAGTGGACCAGCCAGCAATTGGGCTACCATAGCCGGCCTATTGGCTTGCTCGGGGTGCAATTCTGGAGCCCATTCGTGTCTATGATTGATCACATGGTTGCTCAAGGTTTCATCCGCCCGACTGATCGGGCGTCGCTTGTCCTCGCTGATGACGCGGACATGCTTATCGACGGCCTACGCCGCTGGGTTCGACCCGTTCCGAGGTGGACATGAGGCGTGTCGCGGCATTCGCCGCCACCGCCGTCACCTCCGCGTTCCTGCTTACGGGGTGTCAATCCACACCGATCGACAACGTGAGCACGCACACGTCGGTCGCCCCGCCCCTAGGCGTGACCCCGACTGTCGACCCGAACCCCACCCGCGAGCAGGCCACCGCGATGATGCCAATCGCCGACCTTGAGCCCTCCGACATCGACGTCTACGTCGCCATGGGCGATTCGTATGCGTCGATGGGCTCGGCAACGGGCGAGAAGGCAGACTCCAGCTTCTGTGCGAAGTCGAAGGACAACTACCCGAACGAGCTCGCGAATCGCCTCGGCCGCTCGGTCGAGTTCACGGACGCCACGTGCCAGGGCTCGACGACGGAAAACATTATGGGCCCGCGCATCGAGGAGGACGAGAACGTCAACATCGCCCCGCAGATCGAAAGCCTGCCGCGCGACGCTGACCTGGTCACGATCTCCATCGGCGGCAACGACATGGACTTCGCCAACATCGCCCGCTGCATTAACGAGATGATGGAGGGCTCGGACCGCAACTGCGCCCAGGAGTTCGCCCTGCCCACCGCCCAGCGCCTCGCGGAGCTACCGTCCAAGTTGACCGCGGTTCACGATGAGATCCGCAAGCAGGCCCCGACCGCGATCGTGATCGCCACCGGCTACACCCCGTTGGTGTCGGTGGAACAGCAGTGCGAGCTGACGGAGCAGGTGGGGCGTGAGGGCGTCGAGTGGGCCGTGTGGCTCACCGCTGCGATCAACAACGCGGTGAAACAGTCCGCGGAGGCCAGCGGCGCGATCTTTGTGCTGCCTGACGACGTCGAGCACCACACCTCATGCGCCGTGCCCAAGGAGCGCTGGGCCGACATCGACGGCTCCGACACGAATTCCTACCCCGCGCACCCGACGCCGAACGGCCAAGAGACGATGGCGAAGACCGTCGCAGAGGTGCTGGGCCGCTAGACGCTACACAACGACGTCGTTGTACGGCATCTGAGTGGAAACCCACGGGAAGACCACTTCCATGAGCAGGAAGAACACGGCGACGGCCAGCGCAAGGGCGAGCAGCACCTTGACGGGCTTCGGTCCGGGCAGCAGGTGCCACAGGGCCTCGTACATTTAACTCACCTCCGTCATTGCCGCCGGAATTCCGGCGGCTTTGTCCGTTGCTTCGGTCTGCACCGCGTGGATGATCATGCGCTCCGCGTTGGAGAACTGCGGGTGGCACGTTGTCAGCGTTAGGATGCCGACGGCGCCCGGCGCGACGGCCACGGTGGCCGTTCCCGGCACAGGGTTGAGAACGCTGACGTCGTTAGGCAGCGTGATGTGGCGGCCTTGAACCTGGGAGTAGTCGCCGCCGATGACCCTCTGCGCGATGTCGCCCGGCAGGCAACCGGAGGCCTCGGCGGAGCGGGTGCCCGCGTCGGTAGCCATGGGCAGCACCCTGTAGGTAACCCACTGCGTTTGCGTTTCCACCACGATTGCGTCGCACGCGCGAAGGGCACCCAGGTCGTTGAAGGGAGCGCCCTTGCCCACGCGGTGCCCGGCGACGGCGAAGTTACCTGGCTCCCCGGGCAACTGGGTATCGGGGTAGCGGCCGGGCCCGGCCAAAAGGTCCTGCTCGTCGACGCCCTCGATAATCGCGAACTGGTAGTCGGAGCCGAACGCCGGGATGTACATGCGGGCGAACGCCTCGCCCAGCTCGCGCGTCGATGCGGTGCGGGGGTTGACCCACTGCTGCTCAAGGGAGTTTTCGGCATTGTTTTGCAGTTTCGCCGAGGCGAGGTTTGTCCAAAACGCTTCGTAGAACGCGAAGAGCAGGAGCAACACGCCAAAGGTGAGCAGCGCTTCGCCAACGACCTGGCTCGCGCTGGTGCGCCGTCGCGGCGGGGCGACGGGTGGCGGCTGGGTGGAGAGCATGGCCTAACATTAACCTAGTTGCCCAGTCGACCCAATAGGTGGTATTTGCCCGATGATTGATGCCTTTGTCTACCCCGTATCGGCGGTGATGAAGTTCTGGCACTGGCTCCTCGCCGGAGTTTTCGGAATGGAAAGCTCGAACTCTTGGGTCGCGTCGGTGGTTTTGCTGGTGGTGACAATCCGCATCGTCATCGTTCCTTTGCAGTGGTACACGTACAAGACTGCCCGCGTGGTTGTGTTGATGCGCCCCCGCTTGGCGGAGATTGAGGCGCAGTACGCCGATGAGATCACCCCCGAGAGCATCCAGGCGCACGAGCGCGCGAAGAAGGAGCTGCACAAGGAGTACAACTACAACCCGCTGGCGGGGTGCCTACCTGCGCTGATTCAGATTCCGTTCTTCCTCGGCCTGTACCGCTTGTTGCTGCGGATGGCGGTGCCCTCTTCCTCAGCGGGCCACTCGCTGGGCGTGCTCAGCCCGGCCGAGGTGGAGTCCTTCCGCGCTTCGACGCTCCTCGGTGTGCCTTTGCCCGCGTACGTCTCAATGACGCCCGAGCAGTTCGCCCATCTGGGCACAACGCTTGCCGACGTCCGCACCCTCGCGATCCCGATGCTCCTCGCCGCAGTCTGCTTCACGACGCTCAACCTGGCGATCTCGCAGATTCGCTCGCGATCCACGCTGGACTGGGGAAGCGCACTGGCGCACCGCTCCTACGTGTTCATCTGGGCACTGGTACCCGTCGCCGGCCTTGGCCTGGCGTTCGCCGGGCTGACGGGCTTGGTCCCCATCGCCCTGCTGCTGTACTGGGTTAGCGGAAACTTCTTCACCTTTATTCAGACGATCGTGCTGTGGTATCTGATGGTCAAGCTTTATCCGCTTGCCGACGACCACCGCGCCCACATCTTGGAGAAGAAAAGCGTGGAGCTCTCCCACCGCCGCGAGGCACGCGACAAGAAGCGATCGCGCCGGCGCAGGAAGCTCTCGGCCATGTCCAACCCCTCGGCTTACGCGCAGGTGCGCACCGAGATCAGGGCTGAGAAGGACGCGGACAAGGCCGCCGCCGAAGAGGCGAAGGCGGAGAAGAAGCGCGCGAACGCCCAGCGTCGTGAAGCAATGCGGGAGATTAGGAGAAAACGTATCGCGGAGAGGAAGCAGCGCGGCTCGTCTGACGATTCTCAGATGGAGTAGTCGATCGCCGGCGCCGCGAGCAGTTCAACCGCGAGCTCGCGGCCCGTTTCCAAGGGCCCGGTGTTGCGCAAGATCCGTGCGCCGGACAGCCCACCCTCTAAGAAAATGAGCAGCTGGTCTGCTTGCTGGTCGGACGCGTAGCCGTTTTTCGCGGTGAGAAGCTGGGTCATGGTCGAGTGCAGCCACTCCCGGTGCGCCGTAGCCGCCGCGACGATGCGTCGCTCGGAGTCGGTTTCCGGGCGGGGGTATTCATTGGCGGCGTTGAGGAAGGGGGACCCGCGGAACTCCTTTTGGGGTTCTTCCTCGATCGCCATGTCAAAGAAGGCGAGGATTTTCTGGTCGGTATCGCGGGTCTTCTCTGTCCGCGCCTGCCAGCGGCTGCGGTAGCCCTTGTCGAGCTCTTCGAGGTACGCGATGACGAGGTTGTCTTTCGAGCCGAGCAGCGAGTAGAGCGACGCCTTAGCGACGTCTGCCTCACGGAGGATGCGGTCAATGCCGATGACGCGGATGCCCTCTTCGGTGAAGAGCTTCGTCGCTGCGTCGAGAAGCCGGTCCCGCGGTGTTGGCCGATTTCGGCGCCGCGCGGGTGCCTTCTTCTTGCCCGGCGATCCGGTCGTCACCTCTACCCCTTGTCTGTCACCCTAAATCGTTCCCTACTCAATATAGACAAACCGGTACGTTCACACCAGCCCGGGTAGGCAAAAAGCGGCCCCCACCGCACCTTAAGGCACAGTGGTGGCCGCTTGGCAGCGGTCGAAGCGCTTAGCGGCGCGAACCGCTGAACATGTTCACGATGGTCAGCAGGATCACTGCACCAAACAGGCAGGTGATGAAGCTCATGAAGATGTTGCTCATCGGGTCGTCCATGAACAGGCCGAGCAGCCAGCCGCCGAGCAGGCCGCCGATGATGCCGACGATAATGTTCAGCGGGATGCCCATCTGAGCGTCGCGGCCCTTAATCATCGAAGCAACCCAACCAGCGATGCCACCGATGATGATCCAACCAATCCAACCCCAGGTCATAGTTCAAGTTCCTTTCAAGTAGCGATCAATGTCTTCTCTATTGTGCATCATTGCCGCACGCTTCTCTGCACCAAACTACCCAATTTCGGTTACGAGTCGGAAACGATTCAGATTCCGCGAACAACCATCATGGGGCACGGTGCGGACTGCAAGAGCGCACGCGACGTAGATCCTAGCAGCATTCCCTTGAAACCACCGCGCCCGTGGGAGCCCGTGATCAGTAGCTGCGCGCCTCGCGCCGCCTCCGTCAGAGCCCGGACGGGACGATCGCGGGTGATGATCTTGCGCACCGGGACATCGCCGTACTGCTCCTGCAGCCCGCTCAGGTAGGTGGACAGCTTCTCTTCCTTCTCCTGCTGCATGGCGTACCAGTAATCTTCGGTGATCGCGTAACCGGAGCCGGGGCCTTGGATGGGGGCGTCGATCCAGGTGTGGACGGCGACGAGTTCCGCGTCGCGGGCGACGGCCTCCTCGAAGGCGACCTCGGTCGCTCGCTTGGACACCTCGGAGCCGTCGACGCCAACCACCACAGGACCGTACTTGTTGTCCTCGGTGACGTTGTTGTCCTCGCGGACTACTACGACGGGGCAGGAGGCGTGCGACACCACAGCGCCGGAAACGGAGCCCAGGACCATGCCCGAGAGCCCGCCGAGGCCGCGCGAGCCCATGACGATCATGGTCGCGTCGTTCGACATCTCAAGGAGCATGTCAATCGGCGAGCCCTCCGCGACCGCGTGACCGATCCGGATGTCAGGGGCGATGCTCAGCGCGAGCTCACGGGCGGCATCAATCTTGGCCGTGGTCTCGCGCTGGAGGTCGTCGAAAAGCTCTTGTGGCGGAACCATGCCTTCCGCGTACAAGAACTGGGGCATGGTGTAGCTGGCCGCGAGCTTCAGGGAGATGTCGCGCTTTGCGGCGGTGTTCGCCGCCCATCGCACTGCGTTGTCGGACGCGGGGGAGCCGTCAACGGCAACGACCACAATGTCTTCGCGGTTTGCGCTAGTCATGGGAAACACCCTTTCGGTTGTCGGTGCGTTCCGGCCCTAACCTGACTGTGATTCGTGCTCGAACCGGATCGCTTCTACACCCTTATTCTAGCGCCCCGCGGTGGGCTGAGTCTGTGGTCGCTATGCTTATTTCGGGATCTCGATGGGGTACGCCGCGTCAGCGTTCGACGGGTACAGGAAGCCGTAAATCGCCTGCAGTACGTCGAAGATGATCTTGCCAATACCGTCAGAGAAGAACGCCACGAGCGGCGTGAGAATAGCGTTAAAATCCATGCACTAAACTTAGCGCAATTATGGCGCGGAGGAAGAAAAACGGGGCAATTCCTTTGCCCCCTCGAAGTGGTTTGGGCGCGAGCCGCGTGCGGCTTCCCGACGGCGACCCGGTCACAGCATTCGATTTCATCGTCCGCGTCATCACTGAGCAGCGGCATCGGCACCCGGATGACGATGACTCCGCGGTTCTGGAACGCTTCGATTCCGGGGAAGTTGTCCTCCGCGACGGCACCGCGCTGCACCCAGATCAGCTCGTGCAGCCAGGCACGGACGTCTTCTTTTACCGCCGGCCGGCCCCCGAAAAGCCCGTTCCCTACGACATCGAGACGGTTTACGAGGACGACACCATCCTCGTGGTGGACAAGCCACCATTCTTAGCGACGATGCCACGCGCCGCGCACATCACCGAATCCGCCACCGTGCGGCTGCGCCGCGCAACCGGCAACGAAGACCTCACGCCCGCCCACCGCCTCGACCGCATGACCTCGGGGCTACTCCTGCTGACGAAGCAAAGACAGCACCGCGGCGCCTACCAGGAGCTCTTCGCCGCCCGGCAGGTTCGCAAGCGCTATGAAGCGATAGCCGAAGACATCGGCATCACCGCGCCCACATCATGGCACCACCACATTGACAAACAGCATGGCGAGATCGCCTCCACCGTGATCGAGGGCAGGGAACCCAACGCGCTCACTCACGTGCGCGAGGCACTGCGTATCGACGCCCCCACCATGCAATCCCTCCACAGCGTTACATTCCCCCTCGCGCGCTACCTCCTCGAGCCCGTCACCGGTCGCACCCACCAGCTGCGGGTGCAGATGAACGAGGCAGGAGCACCCATTCTCGGAGACCCCGTGTACCCCACCGTCAACCCCTTCGGGGAGGAGGACTTCGCGGTGCCCATGCGGTTGAAGTCGGTTTACCTCGGCTTCCGCGATCCCCTTACGGGCGCGGAGCGTGAGTTCGGTGTCCCCGGGTTCTTGGAGGTGTCCTAAGGGGAGTCCGCAGTGCGGACTGGCGTGGGGAGTGCACACTTTTCGACGCTCGGACTCTGCCGTGGCGGAGTTAATGGGGCACGCCCTGCGAGTGGCCATGGGCGGAGCATTATAAGCTTGACCGAGGCGGTGGCTCGAGTAATCTAACTCTGCAGCTTCGGAGTCTACTGTGCGCGCTCATCGAAGACGAGGCGCTTTGGCTTCACCGCGTAAGCCGGCACGTCCTTCGACTCTGCCGTGGCGGAGTTGGCGGAGTCCGCAATGCGGAGTGGCCGGGGGGTGGAGCGCTCGTGGAGCGAGCGATGCGTTGGTTCGAGCATCATCTCACTCTGCCGTGGCAGAGTCCGCACTGTGGACTAGCCGAAGCCGAACCATGTTGTCGCACAACGAAACGGCTTCGGGAAACGCCACCCAGCTCAGCCGCTGAAGAGTCGTGAACTCTTCGTGCTCGCTTTACTGAGCCGGCTCGATGAACTTGTTCCCGACTCTGCCGTGGCAGAGTGCGCCGTGCCGAGGAGCTCGTCCATTTAGGAATGCGCCGCGGGCAGCGGCTGGGTCACACGTTATACAACTTCGCCATGGCGGAGTCCGCATTGCGGACTAGCCGAAGCCGAACCATGTTGTCGACCTCGTTCTGGCTAGTGCGAATCCGATGGACTCTGCCACGGCGGGGTTGGTGGAGATCGCAATGAGTACTCCCTAGATTTCGGTTCGAGCGTCGTTTAACTCTGCAGCTGCGGAGTCCACTGTGCAGGCTCATCGAAGACGAAGGGTTTTAGCTTCACCGTGTGTTAGCGACGCTTGAAAAGTAGCCCACCTACGACGATCGAAAAGTAGCCCACCGACAAGATTGGATGGGTGATATCCGTGGAAGATTGGGCACAGATCAGGTACCTGCGCAAGCAAGGCCTGTCAATCAGGAAAATCGCGGCCGAAGTTGGCTGCGCCAAAAAGACCGTGGAAAGGGCGTTGGCCGCAGATAAACCACCCGCGTACAAGAAGCGCGCAAGCACCGTCACCAGCTTCACCCCGTTTGAGCCGCAGGTGCGTGCCCTGCTGGAGCAGACCCCGACGCTGCCGGCCACGGTGATCGCCGAACGTGTGGGTTGGACCGGGTCGATCACGTGGTTTCGCGACAATGTCCGTCGCATCCGCCCCGACTACCAGCCGGCGGACCCGGTGGACACGCTGACCCACCGCCCGGGCGAGCAGATCCAGTGCGATCTGACCTTCCCCGCCGGCGGGATTCCCGACGAGACTGGGGCGAGGATGCCGTTCCCGGTGCTGGTGATGGTGGCGTCGCATTCGAGGTTCATGGCCGCGCGCGTCCTGCCGACACGCACGACCGGGGATCTGATCGCCGGGATGTGGGCATTGTTGTCGACGTCGTTTCAGGCCGTGCCCGAGCACCTGTTGTGGGACCACGAGACCGGCATCGGACAAAAGACACTGACCCAGCCGGTGCTCGCCTTCGCCGGCACCCTGGGCACCCGGATCCAGCAGGCCCCACCCCGCGACCCGGAAACCAAAGGCGTGGTGGAACGGGCCAACGGGTACCTGAAGTCCTCGTTTTTCCCCGGCCGCGACTTCACCCACCCGATAGATGCCCAGCACCAGCTGGACGACTGGATCACCGGGGTGGCCAACCAGCGGATCCACGCGACCACGAGAAAGATTCCGGCGGTGGCCTGGGCGGCGGACAAGGCAAGCATGACCGCCTTGCCGCCGTATCCCCCGCAGGTCGGGGTGCTGCGGCAGGTACGGCTGCCGCGCAACTACTACGTCGCCGTCGACGCCAACCATTATTCGGTGGATCCGCGGATGATCAACCGGATCGTCACCGTCCACGCCGACCTGGAGCAGGTGATCGTGCGCGCCCCGGATGGGGTGCTCGTCGCCCGCCACGAGCGGGTGTGGGGCGCGCATCAGACGATCACCGACCCGATGCACGCCGCCGTCGCGAAGCAGATGCGCCACCAGCTGGCCACACCACCTGCCCCGCCACAGGCGGTCGAGGTCGAGCAGGCGGACCTGGGCATCTACGACCGGCTGGCAGGCCTGGAGGTGGGGGCATGACCCGGGCACGTCACACCGAGACCGACGCCGAGCTGGCTTACCTGGCCAGGGCATTGAAGTCCCCGCGGATCGGATCGGACTACGCGGCCATCGCCGCCCAGGCACGGGAGGCGTCCTGGACCTATGAGGAGTACCTGGCGGCGGTGTTGTCGGTCGAAGCGTCGGCCCGGGCGGAATCCGGAGCCCAGGGCCGGATCAGGAGGGCGGGCTTCCCACAGATCAAGACGATTGACGAGTTCGACTTTTCCACCCAGCCGGCAATCGACCGGGGCCGTATCGCTCGGCTGGAAACCGGCGGATGGATCACCGAGGCCGGCAACGTCATCTTCCTCGGCCCACCCGGAACCGGCAAGACGCACCTGGCCACCGGGTTAGGGGTGATCGCCGCCCGGCAGGGCTACCGGGTCGCTTTCGATACCGCCGCCGGGTGGATCACCCGCCTGACCCAGGCCCACAGCACCGGCGGGCTGAACGCGTTACTGACCAAGCTCAGTCGCTACCACCTGCTGATCGTTGACGAGGTTGGCTATGTCCCGATCGAGGCGGACGCGGCGAACCTGTTCTTCCAGCTGGTGTCGGGCCGGTATGAGCGCGGTTCGTTGATCATGACGTCGAACCTGCCGTTTTCCCGTTGGGGCGAATGCTTCGGTGATGTCACCGTCGCCGCCGCGATGGTTGATCGCATCGTTCATCACGCGGAGATCTTCACGCATAAGGGCACCAGCTACCGTATCGCCGGCCGGGAAGGTGTCCTACCGTCGATCGCCGCTGAGCGTCAGGCATAATAAGCAGCACATGATTTTGGGCTACTTTTGGCCCGTCGTTATTGGGCTACTTTTCAACCGTCGCTGACAACCGTGTAAGCCGGCAGGCCGGCCCAAATGACGGGCGTTTCTTTTCGGTACCGGTAGGGCGGTATCGGGTACCGGGGTGTTGGTGGTTGCCGGTACCCGGTTTTTACCCCCGGTTACGACTTTCGGGGTTGACGTAGCCGTGTGGGTGTCGTAGGGGCCATCCTTTCTTGTTTGATGTCGTCGCGGGTTCGCATGTCTTCTCCTGTCAGGGTGAGTTTCGAGCCGTGGTTGGCGAGTCTGGACATGACTGCGTCTGCCAGTGCTGCTTCTGAGAAGACGTCGTACCAGTAATCGGGTTCGTGTTGGCTGGCGATCACGGTAGAGGCATGTTCACGCCCGACGAGCAGGTTGAATACCTGGTTCAACGCGTGCGCTGAGACATCGGTGGCGAGAAAATCATCGATGACGACAAGTGCCGGGGCTTGCAGGTCAGCGAGGAGTTGTTTGCGGGCCTGGGGATGCTCAGCCGCAGCGTCGAAATCGTTGGCCAGGTCGTTGAGCCGGAAGTAACGGGCGGTGAGCTTTTTGCGGCACGCCGCGACGGCCAGGGCTTGAGCGAGAAAACTTTTACCGGTGCCGGTAGCTCCCACGATGATGAGGTCTTTGCCGTAGTCGATCCATTCGCAGGTGGCGAGCCGGTCGATGCGGTCTTGGGTTACACCGCGGCCGGGATAGGCATCGAAGCGCTCGAGTGCGGCGGTTGAGCCAAGGAGTTTCGCTTCACGCAACCTTGTCTGGATGACCTTGTTGTCGCGGGCGGTGAGTTGGGCTTCGAGGGCTTCTTTGATCTTGTCTTCGAAGGAATCGTTATCGCGCGTGGGGTCGTTGACGATCTCTTGGATCGTCGCGGCGAACACGCGCATCCCGCGCAGCGAGCCGAGCTTGTCGAAATCTTCATCGGTTAACGCCATGATGCTTCTACGCCTCCTCACCGAATTCAAGCTCACCGAATTCAAGCTCACTGAACTCGAACGCTGCTTTGCCCCGTACGTGCGACGCCTGGGCTGGTGGTGCGGGACGAGTCACCGGCCTAGTTGACGCGGCAGATGATGTAGGTGATTGCGCACCACCTGTGGCGGTGGCGGTGGTGCGGGTTGCGAGGTCTTTGATGGTGTCGTGGACTTTGCGCACCGACGGGACCATGTGGGAGTCGAGGACGTCTTGGCAGGCTTGTTCAAGCAGGCTGCGGGAGTACTTCTTCGACAGGCTCAGCACGCCAAGGGCGCTATTGTAGGCTTGGGCTTCAACTTGGTGGGCGTGAAACATCTGGCGGATGAGTTCGTAGGTTGCGGCCCCAATACTTTGAGCCCATGACTCAATCCGGCCCTGATCCCACTTCGTGGCCAAGTCCTGGTGCTTTGCCGGCACATGCTCTTTATCTGTGGAGTACTGCATGTTGCCAGGCTTTTTACGGTGGGAAGCGATATGCTCACCCGCGCTGAAGATGTCGACGACATCGTCGAAGATCTGCACGTCGACACTTTTGCCGGCGAAGCTCCACGGCACAGAGTAGAAATGCTTCTCCACTTGGACGTGGTAGTTCACCCCGGCCTTGGCTTTACGCCACGTGGAATACGACCAGCGCTGTTGAGGCAGCGGGCGCAATGCTTCTGCTTCGCTTTCAACAAACAACTGCCTGCGGCTTGCGTTGCGGCCCCGGAATCCTTCCCGGTCGTTGATCCAGTCGACCTGTGCTGCAATAGCGGCGTTGAGAGCGTCGAACGTGGAGAACTCTTGGCCCGATAACGCTTCTGCGACCCAGGTCTGGACGATATCGACCGCCTTTTCCACATGGGCCTTATCCCTGGGTTTACCCGGCCTAGCCGGGGTAATCCCGCAACCGTAGAACTCGGCGAACTGCTGGTAGCGCTCGTTGACTTCACGCACCGTCGCACCACGTGTGATCTGGTTGGTTGCTGTCGAGGCGTTATCGGGCACGATGCGCACCGGCACGCCACCGATATAGTCCAACGCGTCGCGGTGGGCACACAGCCACGACCGCATCCGCATATCCGGCCACGCACTGGCATGGATAAGCCCCGAATGCGGCAGCGACGCCACAAACACATACGCCTGCACAGACACCCCGGTCAACGGGTCAACAACTGCCATGGTTTCCCCGGACCAATCAACGCACAGCTCCTCACCAGGGGCATGGGTCAAAAGCGCAGTCAGGTCGTTGACATCGACGTAGTTTTCAAACAGCGCGCAGAACTGCCGGTAGGAATAATGCTGCTGGCCAGAAGTAGCCTGACGGCGGGTGTATTTATGGTGTTCCACCTTTAACGTCACCCGCTCACCGCGTCGGCGCCGGGCGGCGATGCCTGCGAAATCCGGTTCCACAAACGCATCTGAATCCCGCCGGCGATTATCCGGAAACAACTCCGAAAGCTCCTGCGGCGACAACGCGGTAATCGTGTCCTCGTCCATCCCAGTCGAGCGCAACACCCGACTGGCCTTATCAATACTGCTGCGCGAGCACCCCAAATCCGACGTGATCTGCGACCACGAGCGGCCTTGCACAAGCGCCAGCATGATCAACCTGTAATTGGTGACCACACCAAACTCCTTCCATGGTTACGCGGCCCGCGCGTACACACTGCGCAGGGCCGTCAACCACAGACTGCCAACCCAACTACCCCCGGTACCCGATACACGCACACCCAGTACCCGATACCCGCCCGACCGGTACTAGAAACCGAACCCGGTCACCAAAGGCGGTCCGACTCTGCCGTGGCGGAGTCCGCGATGCGGAGTGGCCGGGGGTGGAGCGCTCTTGGATCGAGCGATGCGTTGGTTCGAGCATCATCTCACTCTGCCGTGGCAGAGTCCGCAGTGCTGACGAGCCGAGAGCGAAGCATGTTGGCGCACCACGAAACGGCTTCGGGAAACGCCACCTAACTCTGCCGCTACAGAGTTGCGAATACTTCGTGCTCGCTTTACTGAGCCGGCACGATGAACTTGTTCCCAACTCTGCCGTGGCGGAGTCCGCGGTGCGGACCAGAGCGCCATCCTGACTCTGTGGTGGCGGAGTTGGTGGAGTCCGCCATGCGGACTAGCCGTGAGAAACACCCTAAAGGCGTGCTGGGTCGGCCGGGTCAAAGGCGGCGCGACTCTGCGGTGGCGGAGTTAGCTGTAGGAACCAATCAGGCAACCCAGGTGTTGTGGGCAAAAGCAGAACGCACCCCCCGACCACCGAGTTGTTGCCCTTTGTTGGGGGCTTGCTTCCTGTGGTTGGGGGGTGCGATTGTTGTTGTTAAGTTGTTGGGTCGGCGGTAACTTACTCTCCCACCCCCTCCCGGGGGCAGTACCATCAGCGCGGGCGGGCTTAGCTTCCGGGTTCGGAATGGGTCCGGGCGTTTCCCCGCCGCCATCAACCACCGACACAATCGTGGGGTACACATATTCTATTGTTGTTGTGACACTGCCACCGTGCTGTTAACGGTGGTGGGGGGTGTGGTGTGTCAGATACTGCATAGTGGACGCGTCGCACACACACTTTTGGTGTGGTGTTTGTGTTTTTTGTTGGTGTATTAGTACCAGTCACCTTCAACGGTTGCCCGCCTTCTAGATCTGGCCTATCAACCCCATAGTCTGTGGGGAACCTCAAAAGAAACCTCATCTTAAAACAGGCTTCCCGCTTAGATGCTTTCAGCGGTTATCCCTTCCGTACGTAGCCAACCAGCCGTGCTCCTGGCGGAACAACTGGCACACCAGAGGTACGTCCGTCCCGGTCCTCTCGTACTAGGGACAGCCTTCTTCAAGTTTCAACGCGCGCGGCGGATAGAGACCGAACTGTCTCACGACGTTCTGAACCCAGCTCGCGTGCCGCTTTAATGGGCGAACAGCCCAACCCTTGGGACCTACTCCAGCCCCAGGATGCGACGAGCCGACATCGAGGTGCCAAACCATCCCGTCGATATGGACTCTTGGGGAAGATCAGCCTGTTATCCCCGGGGTACCTTTTATCCGTTGAGCGACACCACTTCCACACGTTGGTGCCGGATCACTAGTCCCGACTTTCGTCCCTGCTCGACATGTACGTCTCACAGTCAAGCTCCCTTGTGCACTTACACTCTTACACCTGATTGCCAACCAGGCTGAGGGAACCTTTGGGCGCCTCCGTTACTCTTTGGGAGGCAACCGCCCCAGTTAAACTACCCACCAGGCACTGTCCCCAACCCAGATCATGGGCCAAGGTTAAGGTATCCACTACGGTCAGAGTGGTATTTCAACAACGACTCCACCACCACTAGCGTGACGGCTTCACAGTCTCCCACCTATCCTACACAAACCGCACCGAACACCAATACCAAGCTATAGTGAAGGTCCCGGGGTCTTTTCGTCCTGCCGCGCGAAACGAGCATCTTTACTCGTACTGCAATTTCACCGGGCCTGTGGTTGAGACAGCAGGGGAGTCGTTACGCCATTCGTGCAGGTCGGAACTTACCCGACAAGGAATTTCGCTACCTTAGGATGGTTATAGTTACCACCGCCGTTTACTGGGGCTTAAATTCTCCGCTTCGAACCACAAGGGCTCTAACAGGTCCTCTTAACCTTCCAGCACCGGGCAGGCGTCAGTCCGTATACATCAACATCACGTCTTCGCACGGACCTGTGTTTTTGATAAACAGTCGCTCCCCTCTATTCTCTGCGACCCCCACCAGCACAACAACCGTAAAAGCTGCGCACCGGTAGAGGTCCCCCTTCTCCCGAAGTTACGGGGGTATTTTGCCGAGTTCCTTAACCACAGTTCACCCGACCGCCTTAGTATTCTCTACCTGACTACCTGTGTCGGTTTCGGGTACGGGCCGTGTACACACTCGCTAGAGGCTTTTCTCGGCAGTACAGGATCACCTACATCACCCCTTAAGGGGCTACGCATCACGCCTCACACTTTGTGACAACAAGCATTTCACTCATCGTCGTGCCACACGCTTACACCACAATCCAATAAGTGGCTAGGCTACCTCACTGCGTCACCCCATCACTGGGCTACTACGGTTTAGGCCCCACGCATCACACACCACCGATCAACCCCCGAAGGGATCATCATATGGTGCGGTCAGGGTGGTTAGTATCACCGATTCACCCTTGGGCGCATATACACGGGTACGGGAATATCAACCCGTTAACCATCGACTACGCCTGTCGGCCTCGCCTTAGGACCCGACTCACCCTGGGAAGACGAACTTGACCCAGGAACCCTTAGTCATCCGGCGGATAAGATTCTCACTTATCACTCGTTACTCATGCCTGCATTCTCACTCGTGTACAGTCCACAACCCCTTACAGTATTGCTTCACCCCATACACGACGCTCCCCTACCCACACAAAAATAGTGTGCCGCGGCTTCGGCGGTGTACTTGAGCCCCACTGAATTGTCGGCGCAGAACCACTCGACCAGTGAGCTATTACGCACTCTTTCAAGGATGGCTGCTTCTAAGCCAACCTCCTGGCTGTCTTCGCGATCCCACATCCTTTTCCACTTAGTACACCCTTAGGGGCCTTAACCGGCGATCTGGGCTGTTTCCCTCTCGACTATGAAGCTTATCCCCCACAGTCTCACTGCCATAGAACACTTAAACCGGCATTCGGAGTTTGGCTGACATTGCTAAGATGATAGTCCCGCTCAACCAACCAGTAGCTCTACCTCCGGCAAGTTACTACAACGCTGCACCTAAATGCATTTCGGGGAGAACCAGCTATCACGGAGTTTGATTGGCCTTTCACCCCTACCCACAACTCATCCCCTCAGTTTTCAACCTAAGTGGGTTCGCGCCTCCACAACCTCTTACAGCTGCTTCACACTGGCCATGGGTAGATCACCCCGCTTCGGGTCCAGGACATGCCACTAACACACCCTTATTAGGATTCGCTTTCGCTACGGCTACCCCACACAACGGGTTAACCTCGCGACATGCCGCTGACTCGCAGGCTCATTCTTCAAAAGGCACGCCATCACACACACGAGGTGCTCTGACGGATTGTAAGCGCACGGTTTCAGGAACTATTTCACTCCCCTCCCGGGGTACTTTTCACCATTCCCTCACGGTACTATCCACTATCGGTCACACTGAGTATTTAGGCTTACCGGGTGGTCCCGGCAGATTCACAGCAGATTCCACGAGCCCGCTGCTACTCGGGACACAATCAACGCACACATTGCATGTTTTCACGTACAGGGGCTCTCACCCACTACGGCGCACCATCCCAAGTGACTTCCGCTAACACACAACACACACGCACCAAGTCGACAGCCCTGGTAACAATCACATCCCACAACCCCACACACGCAACCCCTGCCAGGTATCACACGCACATGGTTTAGCCTCATCCACGTTCGCTCGCCGCTACTAGCAGAATCATTATTATTTTCCTCTCCTGCGGGTACTGAGATGTTTCACTTCCCCGCGTACACCCCCACACAAGCTATGAATTCACCTGCGGGTAACACCACACAACTGGTGCTGGGTTTCCCCATTCGGACATCCTCGGATCAACGCTTAGTTGGCAACTCCCCGAGGCATAACGCAGCCTCACACGTCCTTCATCGGCTCAGCATGCCAAGGCATCCACCGTACGCCCTTGATAAAAAACACTACAAAACACACACACAAAAAATAAAGATGCTCGCGTCCACTATACAGTTCTCACACACCACACCCCAACCCCCCCACCCGTGCACACACGCACACAAGCAAAAGACACCAGGATCACAAGGAAACAACACACGTGCTGCCCCAGACACCCAACAGCATGCCAACAACTTCCCACACAACCACACCCAACCACCACAAAAAACAGCAGAGTAGGTGCCGGCCGTATGCGTTTTTGTTTGCTTCACACGGTTCATCACATATCAGTGCACACCAACACGTGGCGCACCCACACACCACCAACACGCATCACAGGCCCACCATCGAAGTAGCACCCCACGTGCCAGTAGCGGGTGTCTCCACAACTGGACATTTCATTTGAAAAACAGGTGGCAGGTACACACTCGGCACCTCAACCACCACACCACACACCCCAACACAGTCAGAATAAGTGTGGTGTGTAAAAAATATAAGCTCCTTAGAAAGGAGGTGATCCAGCCGCACCTTCCGGTACGGCTACCTTGTTACGACTTCGTCCCAATCGCCGATCCCACCTTCGACAGCTCCCTAACAGGTTTAGGCCACTGGCTTCGGGTGTTACCAACTTTCATGACGTGACGGGCGGTGTGTACAAGGCCCGGGAACGTATTCACCGCAGCGTTGCTGATCTGCGATTACTAGCGACTCCGACTTCATGGGGTCGAGTTGCAGACCCCAATCCGAACTACGACCGGCTTTAGAGCGATTAGCTTCACCTCACAGTGTCGCACACGCGTTGTACCGACCATTGTAGCATGTGTGAAGCCCTGGACATAAGGGGCATGATGATTTGACGTCATCCCCACCTTCCTCCGAGTTAACCCCGGCAGTCTCTCATGAGTCCCCACCATCACGTGCTGGCAACATAAGACAAGGGTTGCGCTCGTTGCGGGACTTAACCCAACATCTCACGACACGAGCTGACGACAACCATGCACCACCTGTACACCAACCACAAGGGAAAACGCATCTCTGCGCCGATCTGGTGTATGTCAAGCCCAGGTAAGGTTCTTCGCGTTGCATCGAATTAATCCACATGCTCCGCCGCTTGTGCGGGCCCCCGTCAATTCCTTTGAGTTTTAGCCTTGCGGCCGTACTCCCCAGGCGGGGCGCTTAATGCGTTAGCTACGGCACGAACCCCGTGGAAGGGACTCACACCTAGCGCCCACCGTTTACGGCATGGACTACCAGGGTATCTAATCCTGTTCGCTACCCATGCTTTCGCTCCTCAGCGTCAGTTACTGCCCAGAGACCTGCCTTCGCCATCGGTGTTCCTCCTGATATCTGCGCATTTCACCGCTACACCAGGAATTCCAGTCTCCCCTACAGCACTCAAGTTATGCCCGTATCGCCTGCCATCCCACAGTTAAGCCGTGGACTTACACAAACGACGCGACAAACCACCTACGAGCTCTTTACGCCCAGTAATTCCGGACAACGCTCGCACCCTACGTATTACCGCGGCTGCTGGCACGTAGTTAGCCGGTGCTTCTTATCCAGGTACCGTCACTTTCGCTTCGTCCCTGACGAAAGGAGTTTACAACCCGAAGGCCGTCATCCCCCACGCGGCGTCGCTGCATCAGGCTTGCGCCCATTGTGCAATATTCCCCACTGCTGCCTCCCGTAGGAGTCTGGGCCGTATCTCAGTCCCAATGTGGCCGTACACCCTCTCAGGCCGGCTACCCGTCGACGCCTTGGTAGGCCATTACCCCACCAACAAGCTGATAGGCCGCGAGCTCATCCCATACCGCAAAAGCTTTCCAACCACACACCCACATGTGATTCCTATCCGGTATTAGACCCAGTTTCCCAAGCTTATCCCGAAGTACAGGGCAGATCACCCACGTGTTACTCACCCGTTCGCCACTCGAGTACCACAGCAAGCTGTGGCCTTTCCGTTCGACTTGCATGTGTTAAGCACGCCGCCAGCGTTCATCCTGAGCCAGGATCAAACTCTCCACAAAAAAGAAGAAATTCAGAACTCGTGAAAAGCCCAAACCCAACAAAAACAAACCACACCACCCCACAAGAAAAACCTGCGAGGCAGTACTGGCAAAACCTTCAATTCAAAAATATTTACCGTGCAACCCCAACACAGACCATGCGCATCCAACGAGGAAAACCACACAACCCATGCATCAAACAAGGCCACACCCGCGATTCATTACGATCAAACCGCACACCATGACACAAACTAACGTGCGCCACAGGGTGACATCGCCATCAAAGGTTCACGACACCACCACCAGCACACACCCACCCACACCACAGTGCAGGCCAGGCACGCCACAATGCACACCACAACAAACCACAAACAAAAACAAAAAAGTACATTGGCACACTATCGAGTTCTCACACAACACACGCACACCCAACCAGCCGCGACACTAATCGCAACCAATCAAAGGAGGCACCAGCGGTAGTTTTCCTGTCCGCCATCTCACCAGAACTCACTCCGGCGGGGCGTTGTCGGTCTCGCTGACTCACACAAAGTTACACACCCCCACAACCAAACACAAACCCCCAGGCAAAACAGGGTTTTAACGATACATGCCACGGCTTGCAGCAACGCGGCCAACGAGGTCTCTCAAGTCGTCGGCGGAGTACCCCAGGCGCAGCGCTTCATCAATCATGGGCGCGATGAAATCGCCGGCGAATCCCTCACGACGCTGCGCAAGAATCACCTCCCGAGCCTGCGGAGTGACAAACATTCCTATGCCCCGTCGCTTCTCCAACACGCCGTCGTCGACAAGCAAGCTCAAGCCTTTTCGCGCGGTGGCGGGATTGATTTCGTGAAACGTTGCGAGCTCGTTGGTAGAGGGCGCTCGCTGTCCGGGCTTTACAGAGCCCTCCATGATGAGGTCTTGAATGAAGGTGGCTACCTGCGCGTAAAGCGGCTCGATATCCAGGTTCACAAGCACCTCGCTTCGCCCAAGGTTAGTTAGTTGACTAACTAACCATACCGCGTTGGAACGAATCCGTTCGGTTATTCGTTGAGAAGGTACAACCAGCTGCAAATTCCACATCCGACCAGTTCACGGCATGCGCCGTGACTAGTGGGACATGGATAAGGCACACTGGGAGTGGACAAATACAGATTTAGAACCAAAGATTCAGAATTTAGGAGCCATGCTTGAACGCACACTCGTGTTCGTCGACACTTCATATCTACTCGCGAGCTTTTACAACTCGTGGGAAATCGGCGCCCGCGCACAGTTAGAAATCGACCTCCCGGAGGTGGTGGCCACCCTCGGTGGCATGATCTCGCACCAGCTCCACCAACCAATTCACCGCCAATACTGGTACGACGGCATCCCCGATTCGGGCCCGCACCGCTACCAGCGCGCTCTGCGCACATGCGATGGCGTGCAACTGCGGACCGGGCAGCTCATCGAGTGGGGTGAGCGACGTACGCAAAAGGGCGTCGATACGCGCCTCGTCGCAGACCTCGTCGTCAACGCTTCTCGCCAGCAGTTCACGGACTTCGTCCTGCTTTCGGGCGACGCGGACATGATCCCGGGGGTGGAGGAAGCGACGGGCTTCGGTGTCCGCGTGCACCTCTACGGGTTCGGCTGGGATTCGATGTCGACCGCGCTGCGCCATTCCTGCGACTCGACAACCATCCTCGATCCCCGCGAAGATTTCGCGGACGCCATGCAGCTTCAGGTCCTCGAGGGCCCGTTGCCGCCCATCATCCGTGAGCGCCCGCTTAACGACGCCGAGCCGATCGACGGCGACCTCGGCCCCACGGTCGTCCCCGGATTCGCGCCAGACCCCTTGCAACACGACGAGGAGATGCCCGAAGAGCAGGCCAAACCCGTCGAACAGCCGGTGGAGACGCCGGCCACTGAAGTCGAGGAGCCGACCGACCGCTCCGCACCGGACCCTTGCGACGAGCCCTCCGAGGCCGAGGTCGAGGCAACCAACGAGGCCAACAAGCCCGGTGGCCGCAGGCAGCCGGACGGCCCGTCGCCGCTCGACGTCGCGAGCAGCTCGCCGAAACCCACCCCGAAGCCGTCGATGATGGCGCCACGTCGCAAGCTGCGGTCGCGCTACGTCCCGCTCCCTGAGGAGGTGTGGACGTCCGCCGGGTTCCAAACGCCGTTTGAGGTGGGCCAACAGTACGCGACGTGGTGGTACGACAACGCCGCTTCCGCCGAGCAGCGCGACAAAGCCCACGTCCTATCCGGCGGCGGTCTGCCGCCCGAGATCGACCGGCCACTTCTGCAGTTCGCGTGCGAAACCCTGCACGAATACACGCTCAGCGAACACCAGCGCGTCAACCTGCGCGATGGTTTTCACTCCGGAATACGCGGAGTGCTGCTGAGCATTCACCGCCGCTAGGGCAATAGGGCACGAAAAAGCGGGTCTGACGGAAGAAATCACCGCCAGGCCCGCTTTTCGCTCTATTTCGGCTCGTCGCCCTTTTCGACGTCGCCCTTTTCGGCATCAACTTCGTCCGCTGGCGCCTCGATCTCCGGCGTGCCCATAGAGGCGCGGATTTCTGCGAGACGGCTGGAGGCGGCGATGTCGCTGCCGGCGGATTCGATTTCCGCGACGCGATCCGTCATGGAGCCCTTCGCCAGCTCCTGGGCGCCGAGCGCGTCCGCGTAACGACGCTCAATCTTGTCGCGCACCCCATCGAGCGTCGGCACGTTATCGCTGCCGCCGAACTGGTTCATCGAATCCATGGCGGAGACGGTCTGCTCCTGCATCTTCGCCTGGTTCAGCTGCGACTCAAGCTGCGAAACCTGTCCTAGCTGCTCCTGGAGCCGCGCCTCCGATTCCTTCTGCTTCTGCTGCGCCTCGGACGCGGCCTGCTCGGCGGCGGCGTGGGCCTGCTTCGTCTGCTCCAGATCCTGCTCGACGGAAACCAGCTGGGAGGCGATGACCTCCGCGGTGTCGTTGTACTGCTGGGCCTTCTCGGCGTCACCCTCGGCGGATGCCTTGTCCGCAGCCTGAAGCGCGGTGCGCGCCTTCTGCTGCAGGTCCTCCTGAGATTTGAGCAGGCGTTCAAGCTTCATCTGCAGCTGGTTGCGGTTGCCGATAATGTTCGCCGCGTGCTGGCTCAGCTCCGCGTGCTGCTTCTTCGCACCCTCGACGGCCTGCTGGATCTGGACCTTCGGATCCGCGTTCTCATCAATCTTGGTGTCGAAGGACTGCATCAAGTACTTCCAGCCCTTGCTGAACGGGTTTGCCATGGCTATCAATCCTTTCATCGGTAGCTAACAGGGTCTTAGTCTACGCAAAAAAGCGCACCCACCACGTTGTCGGTGGGTGCGCTCGGGCTTGCAGGTGGCCGCTTGGCAGTTACGCCTGATTGTTGTTCTGCTCGGCGATCTGGCGGCGGACCTCGTCCATATCAAGAGCCTTCACCTGGCTGACAAGGTCCTCGAACGCTGCCGGGGGCAGAGCACCGGACTGGCGGAAGACCATGATGCCGTCACGAAACGCCATCAGGGTGGGGATCGCCTGGATCTCCAGCGCTGCCGCGATCTGCGGGTTTGCCTCAGTGTCCAGCTTGGCAAAGGTGGCGTCCGGGTGCGCCTCGGAAACCTTCTCGAAGGTCGGGGCGAACGCCTTGCAGGGCCCGCACCATTCCGCCCACGCGTCGACGATAACGGTTCCCTCAGCGGAAACAGTCTGCTCGAAAGTGTCCTCGGTGACGTCGATGGTTGCCATGAAAGTGTCTCCTTAAGAGGTTGGTTTGTCTGAACGTGTCAGTTCACTTGGTTCCAACCCTAACAACCACGTCGGTATTCCCGGTTACCATGGCAGTCACGTAACACCGATGCAGGATCAGCGAAAGGATTTAAGAGCAATGGCAGTTCGCCAGTTCAACGTAGATGGAATGACCTGTGGCCACTGCGAGGCCAGCGTTAAGGAAGAAGTGCTTGAGGTCGCCGGCGTCACCGGCGCCACGGTGGATCACACCACCGGGGTGCTCGAGGTGACGGGCGAGGGTTTTTCTGCGGAGGAGATCTCCAAGGCCGTCCACGAGGCCGGGTATTCGCTGGCCTAGACCTTGAGTCATACCCCCCAGGGGTATAGGGTAAGTGGTATGACCGCCCCGAATCTCCCAGCCCTCGAGCACCTCCAGCTCGGCGTAACAGGCATGACCTGCACGTCGTGCTCCTCGCGCGTGCAGCGCAAGCTGAACAAGCTCGACGGCGTCGAGGCGACAGTCAACTACTCCACCGAAACCGCCACGGTCGACTTCGACCCCTCCAAGGCCGATACGGAGACGCTGATCAGCACCATCCGCGGCGCAGGCTACGACGCGTTCGCGATGAGCGCCGAGGCGAGCTCCGATGACGTCGAGGGGGCGTCGTCAAGCGATGCCCGCGATGACGCGCGCGAGCGCTCGGCGGCCCAGCTGCGGTTTACCGTGATTTGGTGCGCGATCATCTCGCTGCCGGTGATGCTGGTCTCCATGATCCCGGCCTGGCAGTTTCTCAACTGGCAGTGGGCGGCGCTTGCCGCGACAACGCTGGTGTTTTTCGCAGGTGGCGCGGTCTTCCACCGCAACACCCTGATCAACCTGCGCCACAGCACGACGACAATGGACACGCTGATCACGCTCGGCACCTCGGCGGCGTACCTGTGGTCGGTGTGGGCGCTTTTCATCGGCAACGCCGGCGAGCCCGGGATGACCATGGAGATGAGCCTGCTTCCGGGCGAGGCGCACTCGGCGATGGACGAGATTTACTTGGAGACCGTCTGCGTTGTCATCACGTTCCTCCTGCTCGGGCGGTGGTTCGAGGTGAGGGCGAAGGGGCGGTCCTCGCAGGCGCTGCGCGACCTTCTGAGCATGGGCGCAAAGGAAGCGGCCGTGCTCAAAGACGGCGCTGAGGTGCGTATCCCCGCCGACCAGCTCGCCGTCAGCGACCGCTTCGTGGTCCGGCCCGGCGAGAAGATTCCCACGGACGGCCGGGTCATTTCCGGGCGCTCGGCGGTGGACGAATCCATGCTCACCGGCGAATCCGTCCCCGTTGAAGTCGCCGAGGGCGACGCCGTCACCGGGGCCACCCTCAACACGTCCGGGCGCCTCATCGTCGAGGCGACCCGCGTCGGCTCGGAGACGGCGCTCGCGCACATCGCCAAGCTTGTCACCGACGCCCAGGCCGGCAAGGCCCCGGTCGAGCGGCTCGTTGATCGCATCTCGCGCGTCTTCGTACCCACAGTCATCGCCATCGCCGCGATCTCGCTGATCGCCCACCTCGTTGCCGGCCGCGACACGGTGGAGGCCTTCACCGCCGCGGTGGCCGTGCTCATCATCGCCTGCCCCTGCGCGCTCGGCCTGGCCACGCCCACGGCGATCCTGGTGGGCACCGGCCGCGGTGCTCAGCTGGGCCTGCTGATCAAGGGCCCCGAGGTGTTGGAATCCACCCGCCAGGTGGACACCATCGTGCTGGATAAAACTGGCACGATCACCACCGGCGACATGGGGCTGGACCGCGTCACCGCCGCACCCGGGTGGGAGGAAGCGGATGTGCTCTCGCTCGCCGCGGCGGTGGAGGCGGGCTCCGAGCACCCCATCGCCCGCGCGATTGTCGACGCCGCCAGCAACGTGCCCGTGGCGACGTCGTTTAGCAACGAGGCTGGGTACGGGGTGAGCGCACGTATCGACGCCCGCACCGTGCGCGTAGGACGCCCCGCCAGCGCGCTGGGCACCCTGGATCCGGCGTTTCGCGCCGCGCAAGAAGCGGGGGCAACCGCCGTGGTCGTCGAGGTTGACGGGGACATTGCCGGGATTATCTCGGTGCGCGACACCGTCAAGCCCAGCTCCGCCGCCGCGATCGCGCAGTTGCGCGAGCTCGGCTTAGAGCCGCACATGCTCACCGGTGACAACGCCGGCGCTGCCCGCGCCGTGGCCGCGGAGGTCGGCATCGCCCCCGGCTCCGTGACCGCCGGGGTGATGCCAGAGGGCAAGGTCACCGCCGTCAAGGAGCTCCAAGACGCCGGCCGGCGCGTGGCTATGGTGGGCGACGGCGTCAACGACGCGGCGGCGCTCGCACAAGCCGACCTCGGCCTGTCCATGGGCGCCGGGGCCGACGTGGCGATCGAGGCCTCCGACATCACCGTCATGCACGACTCGCTCGTCGCCATCGTCGACGCCATCAGGCTTTCCCGGCGCACACTGGGCACGATCAAGGGCAACCTCTTCTGGGCGTTCGCCTACAACGTGGTGCTCATCCCCGTCGCCGCGGCCGGGTTCCTCAACCCGATGCTCGCTGGAATCGCGATGGCGTTTTCCTCCGTGTTCGTCGTGGCAAACTCGCTGCGCTTGCGCACCTTCCGCTCTGTATCGGTCAAGTAGCGCCCGGCAGGCTTTAAGTGTGAGCGACAGACTCAGGGACTGCCCCGTGCGCGTGTAGCATGACCGTCTGTGAGTTCAACGACCCCAGACCACGTTACCCCGGCCGACGTGACGCGCGCTGAGCGGCTCGACCGCCTGCCCGTCACGCCAAAGCACCGACGCCTGCTGTTCGGGTCCGGCATCGGCTGGGCGCTCGACGCGATGGACATCGGGTTAGTTTCCTTCATCATCGCAGCACTTGCCGTGCACTGGGACCTAGACAGGACCACGACGTCGTGGATCGCGTCCATCGGCTTCATCGGGATGGCCATCGGTGCCACCCTCGGGGGCCTGCTCGCTGACAAGTTTGGGCGTCGCCAAGTTTTCGCCGCAACCCTGCTCATCTACGGCATCGCTACGGGTGCGTCCGCCCTCGCCACATCGGTGGGCGTGCTTATGGTGTTGCGCTTCGTTGTCGGGCTGGGCCTCGGCGGGGAACTGCCCGTGGCCTCGACGCTGGTCAGCGAGTTCTCACCGCGGCGCGTGCGCGGACGCATGGTGGTGTTGCTCGAGGCCTTCTGGGCCGTGGGCTGGATCGCCGCAGCGATCATCGGCACCTTCGTCGTCGCCCGCGGGGAAGACGGCTGGCGCTGGGGCCTCGCCTTGGGCGCGGTCCCCGCGGTCTACGCCATCGTCGTGCGCCTGGGCCTGCCAGAGTCCGTCCGGTTCCTCGAGTCGCGCGGTCGCCACGACGAGGCGGAAGCTACCGTTCAGTCTTTTGAAGCGCAGACCACGCCCGAACACTACGACACCGCGCCCGCCACCGCCCCGGAGACGGTGCACGGTGGGATCTGGGGCCCGACGCTGCGCGGGCGCACCCTGTCGTTCTGGATCGTCTGGTTCTGCGTCTCGCTCGCCTACTACGGCGCGTTCATCTGGATCCCCTCGCTCCTGGTAGCGCAGGGCTTCACCCTAGTGAAATCCTTCACCTTCACGCTGATCATCACCATCGCCCAGCTACCCGGCTACGCTGCCGCTGCCTGGCTGATCGAAGTGTGGGGACGACGCAAAACGCTGGCAGGGTTCCTTGCAGGCTCGGCGGTCTCGGCGGTGCTCTACGGGCTCGCATCAGCCGAGTGGCAGATCATCGCCGCCGGCTGCATGCTATCGTTCTTCAACCTCGGCGCTTGGGGCGCGCTCTACGCCATCGGCCCGGAGCTCTACCCCACGGCGGTACGCGCCACGGGCACCGGCGCAGGAGCCGCCTTCGGGCGCATCGGTTCGATCATTGCCCCCCTGATCGTTCCGCTGCTTTTAGATTTCCGCGGGCCGATCGCGGTGTTCAGCGTGTTCGCGGCGGCGTTTGCGATCGCGTGCGTCGCGGCTTTTACGCTGCCGGAGCAGCGCGGCCGAGCGTTGAACTAGCTGAACAGGCCCTTGAGACGCTTGCCCAGGCCACGGCGGCTCGGCACGGCCTCATCGAGCGCGTCGATGTCACGGGGCAAGTTGTAGAGCACCGTGGAGTTGCCGGTGTCGGCCACCGTGATGGCGTCGTCGAGGCTAGCGACCGTGCGCGCGCACGGTTCGGAGGCGTTGATGCGGCGCACAGTCATTGCTTTCTCCTTCGCGTGAGTTCTTCTTGTAGAACACTTGTAGGACTCCGAGAATAATCCAGTTCCCCGCCCCTGTCACCGCAGGTTAGCCTTTGCTTAGTAGCCCGATGACCCCACCACGCCCGAGGCCATGTTGACGAACCTGGAGTAGTGGAGCTGGTGCGCCACCGTGATCGTGGCAATCGGCCCGCCGCGGTGCTTGGCCACGATGATGTCGGCTTCGCCCTGGCGCTCGTCGTCAGGCGATTGCGAGTCGGGCCGGTAGAGCAGGAACACCATGTCCGCGTCCTGCTCGAGCGAGCCAGATTCGCGCAGGTCCGCGAGCTGGGGGCGCTTATCCGTGCGCGCCTCCGGGCCGCGGTTGAGCTGCGAGATCGCGATCACGGGGACCTCAAGTTCTTTTGCTAGCAGCTTGAGCTGTCGGGAGAACTCTGAAACCTCCTGCTGGCGCGACTCCACCTTGCGCCCGGAGCTCATCAGCTGCAGGTAGTCCAGCACGACGAGGTCAAGGCCGTGCTGCTGTTTCAACTTGCGGGCTTTGGTGCGGATCTCCATCATCGTCAGGTTCGGGGAGTCGTCGATAAACAGCGGGGCATCCTGGATCTCGGAAAGCCGGGTGGTCAGCTTCTCCCAGTGGGCTTCCTCCATCCGCCCGGAACGCATGGCGGCCAGCGGGATTTCGGTCTCCGCGGACAGCATGCGCATGATGATCTCGGAGGCGCTCATCTCCAGAGAGAAGATCACGGACGTCTTGCCCTGGTTGATCGAGCAGGAACGCATGAAGTCCAGCGCCAGGGTTGACTTACCCACGCCGGGGCGCGCGGCGACGATCACCATCTGCCCTCCGTGCAAGCCGTTGGTCAGCTCGTCGAGGTCGATGAAGCCGGTGGGCACGCCCAGCTCCAGCCCGCCCCCGCTGGCGATCGAGGTCAGCTCGTCGATCGTCGGCTTCAGCAGGTCGGAGAGCACGCGATAGTCCGCGGAGGCTTCCTTGCGGGACACGTTGAAGATCTCCTGCTGGGCGCGGTCGACGAGGGCTTCGACCTCCATGCCCTCCTCGCCCTCGTAGCCGAGCTGGACGACGTTCGTACCAGCGTTGACCAGCTGCCGCAGCAGCGACTTCTCGGCGACAATTTCGGCATAGTAGCGGGCGTTCGCCGCCGTGGGCACCTCGGAGATCAAGGTGTGCAGGTAGGGTGCGCCGCCGACGCGCTCGAGCTGGTTGAGCCTGTCGAGCTGCCCCGCGACAATGAGGACGTCGACGTTGGCGCCGCCTGAGAAGAGCTGCAGGATTGCGCTGAAAATCAGCTGGTGGGAGGGGAAGTAGAAGTCCTCGGCCCGCAGCTCGTTGGAGACTTCGATGATGGTGTCGGGGCTGAGCAGCATCGCGCCGATCACGCCGCGCTCGGCGCGCTCATCGTGCGGCGGCTGACGGTACTCGCGCAGGTCATCGCGCGAGCGGTTGAAGTTCGACCCGCCGCGGTAACGGCTTGACCCGCTGCGGGAAGAATCCGCGGCATCGTCTTCGGGCTCTGGGGGAACCACGTAATCATCGTCGAAGCTCGCGGCCCCGTCACCTGCTGCCATCGCGCACCTTCCCTACCGTTTGGTTGAACCGGCCCTGATCTTACAGGCCGCCTCCGACGCCCCTGACCGCGTTCGGGCCCAGACATTTAGTTATCCACAGGGTCTGTGCACAAACTACCCGTCGGACGGGTCGGGATCCACACCTAGGCACAACACCTGTGGACAACGTGTGGATAGACCGCAGCCTATCCTGCGGTTTCTTCCCAAACGCGCACGTTAAACGTTTTATATTCACCGTGCTACGGGAGTGCGGTAATAGTGGATAACCCCGTCCACCTGCTGGTTTGACAGAGCGTTGAAAAGCAGCTAACTGCCCTGAAGCGAGTGCGCGATGGGCGCTTATCCACAGGTTTTCGGGCTGGGGCAGCCATTGAGAACAACCGCTTTCACCTGCGGTTTTTCGGTAGCCTGGCAAGTGGGCAAAAGATTTTGTCCACAAACACAGACAGGAGCCAGACATGAAAGCCGTCCGCCACATCGGGTACCACACCTTCCCCGAATTTAAAGACGTAGACAAGCCCACCCCGGGCCCCGGAGAGGTCCTATTGAAGGTCGCCGGCGCAGGAGCCTGTCACTCCGACGTGGCCATCTTCAACGAGTTCGACGAGGGCCTTAACCCGCAGATGGACCCGGAATTCACCCTTGGGCACGAGAACACCGGCTGGGCCGAGGAGCTCGGCGAGGGCGTTGCCGGCATCGAGCTCGGCGCCGCCTACCTCGTCTACGGCCCCGTTGGCTGCGGCATCTGCCGCGCCTGCACCCGCGGCCAGGACACCTACTGCGAGAACGCGGCCGAAATGGACTACGCCGGAATCGGCCTCGGGCGCGACGGCGGCATGGCCGAGTACGTCGTCGTCCCGGCGCGCAACCTCGTGCCGCTCGGCGACGCCGACCCGATTAACGCCGCGCCGCTTGCCGACGCTGCGCTGACGCCCTACCACGCCATCAAGCTCGCCTTGCCGCACCTCAACGGCGGTGGAAAGTACGCGCTCGTCATCGGCCTCGGCGGCCTGGGGTTGATCGGCGTGCAGATCCTTAAGGCACTCACCGGCGCCACCATCATCG
Organism: Corynebacterium sp. Z-1; assembly: GCF_031844665.1. Taxonomy (NCBI): domain Bacteria; kingdom Bacillati; phylum Actinomycetota; class Actinomycetes; order Mycobacteriales; family Corynebacteriaceae; genus Corynebacterium; species Corynebacterium sp. Z-1. The sequence continues at coordinate 342,141 of NZ_CP134621.1, forward strand.
CCACCGATATGAAGGAAGACGCGATGGCACAGGCTGAGAAGCGCGGCGCCATCCCCGTTGCTGGTGGCGAGGGCCAGGTCGAGCGGATCCGTGAGATCACGGGCGGCAATGGCGTCAACGCCGCGTTCGACTTCGTCGGCATCGGCGCGACCGTGACCACGGCGATGCGCTCGGTGGCGCGCCAGGGACGCGTCACCATCGTCGGCATCGGCAACCAATCGCCCTACGAGTGGGCGTTTCTGAGCACGCCGTACGAGGCGGAGCTGGTGAACACCTACTGGGGCACCGTCGAGGAGCTCCACGAAGTCGTGGATATGTACAAGGCGGGCCAGATCGAGCCGCAGGTGACCACCTACCCGCTGGATAAAGCGCTCGAGGCCTACCAGGCGCTGGTGGACGGCGAGATCTCCGGCCGCGCCGTGATCGTCCCGCACGCCGAGTAAGCCACGCGCCCTACAATGGGCCCCATGTTTGTGGACAAGGTACGCATCGCCGGCGAGCCCGGCGGCTACCTGTCCTCGCTCGATGTGGTGCGCTCGCTTATCGACGCCCCCTTGCAGCTGACCACCCCCATCACCATCATCACCGGTGAGAACGGCGCTGGGAAATCCACCCTCATCGAGGCAATCGCGGCAGCGGTGGGGGCCAACCCGGAGGGCGGGTCGCGCAACGCGCGGTTTTCCAGCGTGTCGAACTCCGTCTCCTCCCTCTGGGAGCACCTGGTGATCACCCGGTCACGAAACCCCAAGGACGTCTACTTCCTGCGCGGTGAGACCTACGCGCAGCTTGCGGAATATCACGCATCGCTTGCTGGCGACCCGCTTTCTAAAATCACCCGGCTCAGCCACGGGCAGGGGCTGATGGAGATCTTCCGCAACCGCTTCGGCCCGGAATCCCTGCTCATCCTCGACGAGCCCGAGGACGGGTTGTCCGTGTTCGCCCAGCTCGAGCTGCTCGGCATGGTGTACCACCTCGCAGCGTCGGGCGCGCAGATCCTCATGTCGACCCACTCGCCTGTGCTGCTCGGCATTCCCGGCGCGAGCCTGCGCGAAGTCGGCCCCGGGGGCATCACCTCCGCCGTTTTCGACGAAACCGAGGCCGTGCGCGCGTGGGAGGAATTCATCGCCGACCCCGTCGGCACAGCGAAGTTCATGGTGCAGCCATGAGCGACGGCCCCTTCATTCGGGCGCTGTGCATGCGCGCCGACCCCATAGCGCCACCCTGGCTCTTCGACGCCGCCGCCGTCCGGCACCTGCGCGAGCGTGGGCGCCTCGAGCTATCGCACCCCATCACGGTGATCACCGGCGACAACGGCGTGGGCAAGTCCACGCTGCTCAACGCCATTGCGCGCGGATACGGCTTCGACGTAACCGGCGGCGCCTACGGCGACGGGCTGCCCGGCGAGCGCGACGTGCTCTTTCACGCGGTGCGCGTCGAATGCTCGACGAGGCCCAAGCAGGGCTACTTCCTGCGCGGGGACATGCACTTTGCCCAGGCAACCAGGCTCGGCAGCGACGGCCCGGGAGTGAAAAACCTGCACCACATGTCGCACGGTGAATCCATCCTGGAGATGGTCCAAGCCTTCATCCCCGACGGGGTGTACTTGCTCGACGAGCCCGAGGCGGGCCTGTCCGCCGTGCGTCAGCTCGCGCTGCTGTCTTACCTGCACGCCCTGGCTGAGCAGGGTGCGCAGATCATCGTGGTCACCCACTCGCCCATCCTGCTGGCCATCCCGGGCGCGCACCTGATCGAGATCAAGCACGACGAGCTTGTCGACGGCGCCGAGCTCGAACGCACCGACGCGCTGCGCGCCATGCGAGATTGGCTGGCGGACCCGGTCGGTGTGGCCCAGTTCATGATTGACGTCACGGCGGCGTCGTAAAGCAAAAAAGCGCGGGCCCCACTCCTCACAAGTGGGACCCGCGCTTAAAATGCTGTTGTCGTTGGACCGCTGGTTGGGCGGTCGTCGTCAAGCTGCGTGCTAGGCGCTGACGACCTCGAAGTTCACCTTGCCCTCCACGTCATCGTGGAGCTTGACCTTGACCTGGTAGCCACCGGTCTTGGTCACAAGACCCTTCGGCACCTCGATGCGGCGCTTGTCCAGGTCCGGGCCGCCGGCAGCCTTAACTGCGTCGGCGATGTCGGCGGGCTGCACGGAACCGAACAGCTTGCCGGCCTCGGAGGTACGAACCTTGACCTGCACGCCGGTGAGCTGGTCGAGGGTGTCGCGCAGCTCCTTCGCGTGGTCCAGGTCGCGCACCTGGCGGGCAGCCTGTGCGCGCTTGATGTCTTCGATCTGCTTCTCTGCGCCGCGGGTGGCGGGGATAGCCAATCCGCGCGGAAGCAGGAAGTTGCGTCCGTAGCCGCCCTTGACCTCGACGATATCGCCGGGCTCGCCAAGCTTGTCAACGGCAGCGGTGAGGATCAGTTTCATGAATCCTAACCTTCCTAAAGTTGAAAATGGGGATGTGTGTAAACGGGGTTCAAGCGTTTAGAACGGGGGCTCGTCGTCCATCCCACCGAAGCCACCTGCCGGCGGCGCGGAGTTCCACGGATCATTCTGCGGCGGCTGGTTGCCGCCCCTGTTGGCCTGGCCCTGCTGGGAGTTCCCGCCGGAGAAACCGCCTTGGTTTCCACCGCCGAAGCCTCCTTGGTTGCCGCCGCCCTGGTTGCCGCCGCCGTATCCGCCGGAGCCGCCCTCACGCGGTGTCCGGTTGACGCTAGCTGTCGCGTACTTCAGGGAGGGGCCGACCTCGTCGACTTCGACCTCGAAAACGGTACGGTTTTCGCCCTCGCGGGTCTGGTAGGAACGCTGCTTCAGGCGGCCGTTGACAATCACGCGCATGCCCTTGGTCAGGGACTCGGCGACGTTTTCGGCTGCTTGACGCCAGACGTTGCAGGTCAAGAACAGCGCCTCGCCGTCCTCCCACTGGTTTGTGTCACGGTTGTACGTGCGCGGGGTGGACGCGATGCGGAAGTTTGCCACTGCGGCACCGCTGGGGGTGAAGCGTAGTTCCGGGTCGGCAACAAGGTTGCCGACAACGGTGATGGGGGTGTCTCCCTGCGCCATGTTCTTGAGCCTTTCGAAGAAGTGACTGTTTGGGTAACGAGCCTATCCGCTCTTACTTGTCGGTGCGCAGAACCTTCGTGCGCATGACACCTTCGTTGAGGTTCAGAACGCGGTCGAGCTCTGCAACTGTCTCGGCAGAGCAGTCGAGGTCAACGACGGCGTAGACGCCCTCTTCCTTCTTGTTGATCGGGTAGGCAAGACGGCGCTTACCCCACACATCAACTCTTTCAACCGTGCCGTTGTCCTTGCGGACGATCTCCAGGAACTTATCCAGGGACGGGGCAACGGTGCGTTCATCCTGCTGCGGATCGAGGATAATCATTACTTCGTAGTGACGCACGGACCTCATCACCTCCTATGGTCTGTTTATGGTTTCGGCCATCGCCGATTAGCGATGGCAGGAGGGTCGTTGCGTCAAGCAACCCCCCCAGCCTACAACACGCAGGTGGAGGGGCAAAATGCGTAACGACGCCCTAACGGTCGACGTTGGTCACCGTTCCATCGGGCAGGATATAGATCTCGATGCCCTGGAACTCGATCTCGTAGTAGCCGTCGTCGTAGTCGACCTCGACGCCAGCCTCGTTGTTGTTCGCGGCCTGCAGGACGCGGTCAACCTCGGCTTCGGTCACGCCTTCGTCGGCAAGCTCCTGGCGAGCCTCGTCCGTGTAACCGGAAACGCTCGCGGGAAGCTGCGCGGCGCGCTGCTCGGCAGCCTGGTTGCTGTCCGCGCCGGCCGGGGTGGCGGGCGCCGGGGAGGAGACGACCTCGGTGTTCTGCTCCGGGGTGGCGGTCACGGTGACCGTGGAGTCCTCAGCGGGCGTGCCGCACGCGACGAGCGCAGCGGAGGCGACGGTGGCAAGTGCTGCTGTGAAAGTGCGTTTCATTGGTGTCCTCTTTCTCTCGGGGGCACGTTCATCAACCCACCTTATGTATAAACTCTAGTAAATACCGGGATTGGGGGCGGCGACGAACACCGCGAGGATCACCGGAATAACCGTGACGAAGACGAAAGCGGCGATGCCCAGGCCCACCGCGAGCCCGGTGCGACGGCCCTTTACTACCGCCAGAAACGCGGCTGCGATCAGGGCGAATCCGATCACGATGGACGCGATGCCGAGAACAGTTGGTGTGGTCACGATGCCACCTTCTCACGGTCCCACTGCTCTGGCGTCGTCAAGAGCGGGTCGTGCCCGTTGTGCGCCTCGAGGACCTTGTCGCGGCGCCGGCCCAGCATCTGCATCACGACAAGCACCATCATCGCGATGATCAGTCCGTCTCGGGCGAGGACGACGATGTTGAGGAACTCCCCAGGCAGGCCCTTGTTATCGGTGCCGAGCATGTGCCACATGAGGATCGGCCAGACCAACATGTCCACCGTCATCCACGTCGCCAGCAACCGCCAGTGCGGCAGAGCAAGCACCGCCGGCACGACCAGCCACAGCGAGTACTGCGGGCTCCACACCTTGTTGAACAGCAGGAAGAACGCGACGGTGAGAAACAGGATCTGCGCCACCCGGGGATCACGCGGGGCGAGCAGCCCGATCACTGCGGTGGCGACGCACCCGGAGATAAAAAGCACCAGCGTCACGGTGTTGAGGATGGTGGGAGTGCCGTCGCCCGAATCGAACCCAGACCAGCCGAACGCCCGCGAGGCGACGGCGTAGATGGTGGTCCATTCCCAGGAGCGCTCGGTGTTGAGGCGCTGGAACTCGCCCCACGCGTCGGGGTTGCGCAGGTACACGGGCAGGTTCACCACGACCCAGCTCACAACCGCCGCGGTGATCATCTTCGCCAACGGCACCCACTGCCGCTTACGTATTGCGAGGACCAAGTAGGCGCCAAGGACGAACAGGGGCCACAGCTTAAACGCGGTGCCGAACCCGATGAGCGCCCCGGCCAGCCAGAACCTCTTATTGCGGGCGGCGAGCAGCGCCGCGACGAGGAAGAAGATCGACGGGATGTCCCAGTTGGTGAACGCGTGCATAATCACCAGCGGGGAGGCGGCGACGAGCAGGGTGTCCCACACTCGGTTGCCGGCGAGCTCCGCGACGATGCGGGCCGTGATCACCCAGATCACCGCCAAGACCAGCGCCGTGAGGTAGAAGTACCAGCCAGCCTCGGGCAAAACGCGCTGGGCAATGAAGTAGGTGGTGCGCGCGATAAACCCCATGATGTTTTGGAAAATACCGGCGAGCACGGGGTACTCCATGTAGCGCGTTAAGTCGCCCTCGGTCCAGGAAAAGTCGTAAACAAACCCGGGTTGATCGAGGCCGCGCCCAGCGTACAAGGGGACGATGTCGTTGTAACAAAACGAGGTGTACTGGCGGTTTCCACTCCAGTTGAGCTCGAGCCCCCCTGACTCGCCCGGTCGACCCCAGGCGCAGTTTGCCTTCGCCAGCGCGGCGAACCCGAGAAAGACCCAGGCGACGGCCACGATAGCGCGCAGCGGCGACCAAAACTGCGCCCGGCCGAGCGGCGTGTGAGCACCCATCGGCCCGCCGAGAAACCCCACCCAACCGTGGGCGAGGGGTTCACTGCGCCCAGGTTGGACGCGGCCATCAGGCAAGGGCCAGCGACCCCGAGAGGGCGTACGGGTTGTGGTTTGTGTCTGGTATCCCACGGTGCGGCGCTACCCCAGGACGTCGTTGAGGAAGTCCTGGACCGGTTCCGGTAGGGCGGGCGGCGGCGGCAACGGCGCCGGCGCGGGTGCGGGTGCGGGAGCCGGCTCGGGCGCCGGTGCTGGGGCGGGGGCGGGCGCGGGTGCAGGGGCCCGCTGGACCGCTCCCCCGCCAGTGCCGTAACCAGAGCCATAGCCGCTGGAACTACCACCCGACCAGCGGGAGCCACCTAGGCCCACGCCGCCGCTGTACGGGTTAATGCCCCAGTACACCGGCGTGGCTTCGGGGAAGTCGACAACCTCACGGTTTTGCAGCGCGGAATCCATGACGTCTTTCCAGATCTTTGCTGGAGTGTTGGAGCCGTACATGTTGCCGCCCCACTCGTTGAAGATCGCCGAGGTGTTGTCGGCGGTACCGACCCAGACTGCGGTCGCCAGCTGCGGGGTCGCGCCAACCATCCAGGCGTCCTTGTTGTTGCCGGTGTCACCCAGCTGGGCGGTGCCGGTCTTCGCAGCGGCCGGACGGCCGCCAGCCAGGGTGGCGTTTGAGTAACCCACGACGGTCTGCAGCGCCTCGTTGACGTTGTCCGCCACCTGCTGCGCCACGCCACGCTCCACATAGCTGTTGTCCATCTCAAACAGCACGTCGCCCTGCGCGTCCACGACGCGCTCGACAAAGTAGGTCGGGTGGTGCGAACCGCGGTTCGCCAGCGTCGCCATCGCCGTCGCCATGTCGAGCACGCGCGACTGGTACTGGCCCAGCACGATGCCCTCGTACGGCTGGCCGCCGTTCTCGCGCAGCGTCACCGGAATACCCGGGATGGAACGAGCGACACCGAGCGCGTGGGCCATATCGGCGGTGTCCTGGGTGGTGTTGTCCAGCTCGTCTTGGATGCGCAGGTAGGCGGTATTGGATGAGGTCCGAGTCGCCTCAGTCATGGAGATGATTCCCCCGCCGCCGCCGTGCCAGTTGGTAACAACGTTGTTGCCCGGCAGGGTCACCGGCGAGGAATCGAAGGTGGCCGTCAGCGGGATGCCCTGCTGCAACGCCGCGGCGAGCGCGAAGATCTTAAACGTCGAACCGGTCTGCAACCCGGCGTTGGCGTAGTCCCAACCGCTGGGGTCGTCGCCGCCGTAGTAAGCACGCACCGCACCGGTAGCCGGTTCGATCGAGACTAGGGCCGCGCGGGCGTCGTCCTGCAAGCTGGCAAGCCGGTCGCGGGAGACCTGTTCTGCCTGGGCCTGGATCGCGGCGTCAATCGTGGTGGTGATCTGCAGGCCTCGGTTGGTCACATCGTCTTCGGTGATGCCGATCTCTTTCAGCTCTTCCATCACCTGGTTCTTGATCAGGCCGTTCGCGCCGGTGGCCTCGGTGTAAGCAGAGTAGGTCGCGGGATCGCGGGTCCGAGGGTACTCCAAGGTGGCGCGCTCCTGGGGCATCATCTCCCCCATCTCGACCATGCCGTCCATCACGTAGTTCCAGCGGGACTCGGCACCCTCGGGGTTGTTCCAGGGGTCGAGTTGGCTCGGAAGCTGAATGGATGCGGCGAGAACACCCGCCTCTTCGACGGTGAGCTCGCTCGCCGGCTTGTCAAAGAAGGCGTGCGCAGCCGCCTCGATGCCGTAGGCGTTGCGTCCGAAGTAGACCGTATTCAGGTAGGCGGCGAGGATGTCCTCTTTCTCCCACTGGTTGGTCATCTTGATGGAGTAAACAAGTTCTTTGGCCTTGCGCTCGTAGGAATGCTCGTTGCCCACTAGGGCGTTTTTCACGTACTGCTGGGTAATGGTGGAGCCGCCGCCAGCGGACGAGTTGCCGGTGAGCTGGCCAATCGCGGCGCGGGCGAAGCCTGTGAACGAGAAGCCGGAGTTGGTCCAGAAGTCACGGTCCTCGGCGGCGAGGACGGCGTTCTGCACGTGCTCGGGAACTTCCTCCAGCGGGATCTGCACGCGGTTGCCTTCCGCGGGCACCGTGCGCGCAAGCTCGGTAACCCCGTCGGAGAAGTAGATCGTCGAGATCTGGGCGGTGTCGATCTCCCCGGGCTGGGGGATGTCGACCTTCGCGTACTGCCACGCGAACCAGGTGGCCGGAATCGCCGCGAGCAGCAGCACAAAGAGAAGAGCTGCGAGGAGCCACTGCTGTGTGCGGGAGCGCTTAATGCTATCGAGCGATACTCGACGGCTCGATCCGGCCTTGACGTCGCCCTCGTTGCCAGTTCCCCCGGTCACACCATCTTCGATTTTTGACACGTGAATTCCCTGCGCGTTTCCTCCCTCATGCGCCCGTGGTGCAGACGAATGGGGGAACTTACCTCGAACCGTTTATTTGTTAGGGGACAGATTACTGGCTTTGTCGCCAAATCACACTACTGGGAAAGCTGTGACTTCCCTCAGCAGGTGGTTCCAGCGGCAGTGCGGGCACACTTCCACAACGTGGACAGACACCGGGCCGACCTCGCTGACGATGCGATCGATCTCCTCCGAACTGCGCGCGGTCCCAGACCTGCGACCCAAGTTTTCGCCGTGAATCCATTTCACTTCGCGCATATCTTTAGCGCAGATGGGGCACGGACGCGCGGCATCGACACCGTGGTGCTCGGCAGCGGCACGCAGCAGAAAGTCGGCGTCACAGACCTCCTCAAGCGTCAAACGCCCTGCCGCATAATCTTTGAGTATTGTGCGCCGGCGCCACTCGTGAGATACTTCTCGGCTATAGACGAACACGCTTTTCATCGTACTCGGCGGGAGAAGTGTTACGATCTCCACATAATTGGTTTCCCCTACATAAACTGAGGAACGTATGGCACAAAACGACTCTGCGGAGAACGACGACCAAAACACACTGGACGCGTACGACATTGCCGAGCGAATCCGCCCCGCTATGACGAGCTTGTACGTCATGTACTTCCGCAACTCACAGCAGTCCGACCTCACCGGGCCCCAGCTGTCCATTATGACCAGGCTCAAAGAGGACGGGCCGAGCCGCATCAACCGTCTCGCCGAGTCCGAGGGCGTGCGCATGCCTACTGCCTCGAACACCGTGAACCAGCTGGAGAAGCGCGGGCTCGTCCGGCGCAACCGCGACGAGGCAGACCGCCGTGGCGTGAGCGTCGAGCTCACCGCCGAGGGGGAGGCGGAGCTGCTCCGCGTGGGTGATGAGCGCACCAAGTACCTCAGCGAGATGCTGAGTTCCCTTCCGGAAGAACACCTGCGCAAGCTCGACGAGCTCGCAGACATTGTCAACATTCTGGCCGAGAACTACGTTAACGGGCCAAATTCGGGTTCTGATTAACCCCCACCTATGATGAAGGTCACCTTTACTTCAACTCAAGGTCACCTCAATGTCACTGACGCCCAATCCACCGCAAGGTTCGTGGACTGTTGACTCCGACAGTCCACTGCGTATCATCGCTGGGTGGAGCGACAAAGACACCGAGGCACTTCAGCTCGCCTGTTGGATCGGGCGCTCCGTGCCCATCACCGTCCAGGTCGTCGCCCCCTCACCGGCCACCTGGAAGGCCCTCGGCCCGCCCAGCGGGAAGAAGTTCCGCAAATGGCTGCAGCGCGAGTCGGATGAATACTCCAACCGGGCCCGCTCGGCTCTGAAATCGCAACTCGGTAAGGAGCAGTGGGCGGATGAGCCGGCGCGCATGGCGGCGTCGTCAAGCGATAGCTCCTCGCTGATCGAGGTCGCGCGCGACTTTGGCGCCGATGTCGTCGTGCTCGGCTCGCGCTCGGCAAGGCCGAAGGGCACCTTCCTCGTCTCCACAGTCGCCGATTCGCTTCTCGACGCCAACTCCCTGCCTCTGGTCGTGGCCCCGCGCCACCCGAAGCTGTCCAAAAAGGGCATCACCCGCATCACGTACGTCTACCTCGGCTACGACGGCTTCGACTACCCCGCTGGCCTGCATCAGGCGGCGCGGATCGCGGCGCGCCTCGGGGTGCCCATCCGGTTGCTCGCCATGTCGCCTGACAACCTCTCGGGCGCGGATTTCGACGCCAACATCAACACCCCGAGCGACTTCGCCGAGTGGTATGAAGCCGCCCTCGGGCACCTCGATGTGGCCCGCGACACCGTCTTCGAGGCAGCGTCGCAGGCGCCGGGGGCGACCGTGGTCGAAGTCGACGTCGCCGTCGACCATGGGTGGAAGCGCGCGATGCACTCCGTGAAGTGGAAGAAGGGCGACCTGGCCTGCTTCGCTTTCCGGCGCCAAAGCCAGTTCAAACGCGTCTTCTTCTCCGGCCCCACGTCGGAGTTTCTGCGGCACTGCCCCGCCCCCTCCCTTATTTTTCCGCCGTCGACTGCGTAAGGTCGTACCCATGAAGGACGAGGACTACGTGGAGCACCCGGAGAATTTCCCCTCTTCCCCCACTGATCGCTACAACCGCGTGCGGCCCGAGCCACGCTCGTTCGACGAGCTCGCGGCGGGGCCTGACCCGGTCGCGGTGAAGGAGCGCAACAGGGCGTCGACACGCCAGGCGATTTTTTACGCCGCGGGGGTCGTGATTGCGACCTTCGCCGTCGCTTTCGTGTTGGCGCTGATCTCGCGCCTGCAAGGCGGCCCGCTTTGCGACGCCGGGCAGGCAACGTGGCTGTGCACACAAAGTTGGCGCACGTGGTGGGCGCTGGGCTCCTCCATTGTCCCCATCGTGGGGCTGCTCGGGTGCGCGGTGATCATGGTGCGCAAGCTCAACCGCTACGAGCGCTGGGTGCCGTGGATGGGCGTGTTTTGGCTGCCGATTGTTCCCTTCACCATGTGGTGGCTGACGGTGACCGTCGGCATCATCGCGCTCGATTCCGTCTAGGCGACACCGCTTCGCGCCGCGGCGCAGTCCGCGCAGTAGGGATTCTCGGCGCGGCAGTTCTCGCAGCTTAAGTACTGGCTGCGGCAGTCCGGCTCAGCGGCACAGTTGTAGAACTGGTTTGTCGCAGCCGCGCAATGCACGCAGTGACCCAGCTGCACGTAGGCCGGGTCGCCTGGGGCGCCGAACTCGGTGTGCATGCGCTTGTCAAAGACGTAGAGGGAGCCTTCCCACAGGCCTGAATTGCCGTACTTCTCGCCGTAGCGCACGATGCCGCCGTCGATCTGGTAGACCTCCGTAAACCCCCGGTTGATCATCAGACTGGAGAGGACCTCGCAGCGGATGCCGCCTGTGCAGTATGACACCACGGGCTTGTCCTTCATCCAGTCGTACTTCCCGGATTCCAGCTCGCTGATGAAGTCGTGGGTTGTCTCGACATCCGGCACGACCGCGTTTTTAAACCTGCCGATCTCCGCCTCGCGCGCGTTACGCCCGTCGAAGAAGACAACCTCGTCGCCCCTGTTGGCCACGAGCTCGTTGACCTGCTCAGGCGAGAGGTGGGAGCCTCCGCCGACGACCCCGTGCTCGTCCACTTTCAACTCCCCGGGGACACCGAAGGAGACGATCTCCTCGCGCGCCTTGACGCTGAGCTTGGGGAAGTCGTCCTTGCCGCCCTCCGACCACTTGAACTCAATGCCGCGGAAGTACTCCTTGGTCTTCCTGGCGTAGGTTTTACACGCGCCAATAGGGCCGCCCACCGTGCCATTGATTCCGTCCTTGGACACGACGATGCGGCCGTGAAGGCCCAGCCCCTCGCACAGGTCCCGCTGCCAGAGCCGGACAGCGTCCGGATCCGCGATGGGCTGGAACTTGTAGTACAGGAGGATCTTGCTCGTCATACCCTGATCCTAGGGCATGGTGCGAGCTAGTCCTTCAGCCCTACTTGTCGTAGGTGTAGAAGCCCTGCCCGGACTCGACGCCGATGTGGCCCGCGGCGATCATTTCCTCGAGGATGGAGGAGAACTTGTCCTGCCACTCCTCCTTGTTCCCCTGTGCCCGGCCCACGGCGAGAACCGTGCGCAGGCCGACGATGTCCATGATCTCGAACGGGCCCCTGGGCGATCCCGTGGAGTTGCGCCAGGTCCGGTCGATGTCGGCAGGCTCGGCGATCTCGTTGGCCAGCAGGTACTGGCCAGCCTTCAGCCACGGCACGAAAAGGGTGTTGAGGATGTAACCGGGCTGCTCCTTCTTCAGCTTCACGGGCACCATGCCGATCCGCTCAGCGAAGTCGACGAGGACGTCCACGTACTTCAGGTCCGTGCCGGCGTGAGGCATGATCTCGGCCGTGTTCTGGATCCAGATGTTGTTGGCGAAGTGAAGCGCCAGGAACCGCTCCGGAGAGGAAACGGCGTCCGCGAACTCGCTCGGGAGAAGTGTCGAGGTGTTGGTGGCGAAGATGGTCGCATCCGACGCCGCCGCGCTGGCGCGCCCGAGCACGTCTCGCTTGATGTCGATGTTTTCGGGCACAGCCTCAATGATGAGGTCTGCCTCGCGCACGGCCTCCTCGAGGTCGGTGGTCTGGGTCAGGCGTGCGCGACCCTCGGTCATCGACTCCTCAGTGGCGTCGTCGAGGTCGGCCACAATCCGGGCGCCGAAGGCGTCGAAGCGCTTCGCCGCCGCCGCGAGGGCATCATCGTTGATGTCCCAGGAGACGACGTTGAATCCGCGGAAAGCTGTAACGAGTGCGATCTGTGCGCCGAGAACGCCGGCGCCGAGTACTGTAACGTTTTTGATGTCCATGCCTGAAATGGTACTCCTCTTTTTCATTTATAGCTGACGGGACGCAAACGTGATCGCGTACTGCGTACCCGCCACCTCTCCGCCCTGCTCAGCGGCCCCGCGGACGATTTCCTCGGGGCTCGCGTGGTCCGGCAGAACCTCGAGGTACTGCCGGTGCGACCGCAGACTGGCGATACCGCGGGCGATGTCGCGCTCGCTGACCTCCACGCCGCAGGTCGGCTCGGGGTGGTTGGCAATGAGCAGTGTTTTCGCCTGGTGCTTCTCCCCCAGCTCCGGGAAGAGCCACTCGTTGCCCGCATCGCGCGCTGCGTCCACAGTGGCCAGCCCCGCCGCGCGGTGATCCGCCTGGTTGAGCCCCCAAGGCGCCATCACGTCGAAGTTCTGGGTCACGATGATGGACGGCTTCAGCCGGCGGTTGTAGCCGGCGATCGCCTTGCGCAGCTCGAGGCCGTGCTCGAGCAGGCCGTCGGGGAAGTCCAGCAGAGTGAGCTCCCGCACCCCCACCTGATCGCAGGCGTCGCGCTGCTCCTTCGCCCGCACCTGCGCGGTCTGCGCGGGCTCCATCCCCGAGATGCCGGCCTCGCCGTGGGTGAGCAGAAGGTAGTTGACCTCTATCCCCTCACTCGCCCACTTTGCGACGGCCACCGACGCGCCGTACTCCATGTCATCGGGGTGGGCGACGACGGCAAGGACGGTGTCTTCGGGGGTGAGCTCTAGTTTCATGGGCCCGCGCCTACCCATTTCCGCGCCTATTTCTTGTGGTAGAGCGCCTTCTTCCAGTACTTCGGCTCGGAGGTGACCAGCACACCGAGGTTGCGGAAGATGCCTTCGTCCACGGACCCGAGGATGGTGGTGGTGTGCGCGTCGCAGCCGCGAAGCTGCGGCAGCTGCTCCAGCGCGCGGGCGGCGTCGGGGTTGCGGGCGGCCGAGGCGGACAGGGCGATCAGCACTTCGTCCGTGTGCAGGCGCGGGTTGGCAGAACCGAGATAGGTGGTCTTGAGCGACTGGATCGGCTCGATCGAGTCCGGCGAGAGCAGGTGGACGTCGTCGTCGATGTGGGCCAGCTTTTTGAGTGCATTGAGCAGCACCGCGGCGGACGGGCCGAGCAGGTCCGACGTCTTGCCCGTGACGATCTCCCCGCTGGGTAGCTCCAGCGCGGCACCGGGGTTGCCCGTCGCCTCCGCCACCTCGAGCGCCGGCGTCACCACGGTGCGCATGGACACCGTGCACTCCGCTTTGCGCATCACGTTGGAGATGCGGTCGGAGAAGGTCGAGTCGCGGTCGGTACGGCGCTCGTCGACAAGCTCTTTGAGGTAGCGGCGGATAATTTCCTGCTCCGCCGCGTGGCGGCAGGCCGCGTCGTCCGAAATGCAGTAGCCCGCCATGTTCACACCCATGTCCGTGGGCGATTGGTACGGCTCCTCCCCGGTCACCTCCTTGAGCAGCGATTTGAGCAGCGGGAAGACCTCGATGTCGCGGTTGTAGCTGGACACCTTCTCCCCGTAGGCCTCGAGGTGGTACTGGTCGATGACGTTGATGTCATCCAGATCCGCGGTAGCGGCCTCGTAGGCGAGGTTGACCGGGTGCGACAGCGGCAGGTTCCAGATGGGAAACGTCTCAAACTTGGCGTAACCGGCGGGGATACCGCGCTTGTGCTCGTGGTAGACCTGCGACAGGCACGTGGCCAGCTTGCCGGAGCCCGGGCCCGGCGCGGTCATGACAATGAGGTCCCGGCTCGTCTCCGCGTACTCGTTGAGCCCGAAACCTTCGTCGGAGACGATCCGCGCCGTGTCGTTCGGGTACCCGGGGATAACCCGGTGGCGCGACACCTTGAGTCCCAGGCGCTCGAGGCGCTCGACGAACGCCTCGGCCGGGGCGTTGCCGGGCTCGAGCTGGGTGACAACCACGTTTTCCACCAGGAATCCCCGTTCGCGGAAGACGTCGACAAGGCGCAGCACGTCGTCTTCGTAGGTGATGCCGAGATCCGCGCGGATCTTCTGGCGCAGGATGTCCTGGGCGTTGACGCACACCATGATCTCAACCTCATCCTTGATGCGCTCGAGCATGGCGATCTTGTTGTCCGGGGTGAATCCGGGCAGGACGCGGGAGGCGTGGTGATCGTCGAAAAGCTTGCCCCCCATTTCCAGATACAACTTTCCACCTACATCTGCACGCCGGGCACTGATGTGCTCCGACTGCATCTCGATGTACTTGTCTCGGTCAAAACCAATGGTGTACGGCATATACCAGTCCTTTCGCGTGGCAACGACAGAAGTCTAGCGCGCACGCGTGACGATGCCCGCACCCGACGACCAGGATATTGGTCGCCTTACAGGTGCGGGCGTTGGCCTAGGCGTCGAGAAGCGGGTGCTTAAGCGATACCGTGAATGGCCTTGAACTCGCGGCGCTTTGCGTGCAGGATCGGCTCGGTGTAACCCGACGGCGACTCGGTGCCCTTCAGGATCAGGTCCTTTGCGGCCTGGAAGCCCACGGACTGATCGAAGTCTGCGGCCATCGGCAGGTAGTTTGCATCCCCAGCGTTCTGCTCGTCGACGACCTTCGCCATGCGCTCAAGAGACTCGATGACCTGGTCCTCGGTGACCACGCCGTGGACCAGCCAGTTAGCCAGGATCTGCGAGGAGATACGCAGCGTGGCGCGGTCCTCCATCAGGTCGACGTTGTGGATGTCCGGGACCTTGGAGCAGCCGACGCCCTGTTCAACCCAGCGCACCACGTAGCCGAGGATGGACTGGCAGTTGTTGTCCAGCTCCTCGCGCTTTTCCTCATCGGACCAGTTGTCACCCTCGGCGACCGGCACCGTCAAGATGTCGCGCAAGCTGTCGCGGCGGCCGGCGGCGCGCAGCTCCTCCTGCACGTCAAACACATCAACCTGGTGGTAGTGAGTGGCGTGCAGGGTCGCACCCGTCGGGGACGGAACCCACGCGGTGTTCGCACCCTCCTTGGGCTGGCCGATCTTCTTCTCCACCATCGCGGCCATGTGCTCGGTCTCGGCCCACATGCCCTTGCCGATCTGGGCGCGGCCCGGCAGGCCGTGCTCGATGCCGGCATCGACGTTGTTGTTCTCGTAAGCCTGCTTCCATGCGGCGGTCTGCAAACCGGCCTTGCGCACGAACGGGCCCGCGTACATGGAGGTGTGGATCTCATCGCCGGTGCGGTCCAGGAAGCCGGTGTTGATAAACACCAGGCGGTCTGCCGCGGCGTTGATGCAGGCATCGAGGTTGACGGAGGTGCGGCGCTCCTCATCCATCACGCCGACCTTGACCGTAAAGCGCGGCAGTCCGAGGATCTGCTCGACGCGGTCGAAGATCTCGTTGGTGAAGGCGACTTCCTCCGGGCCGTGCTGCTTCGGCTTGACGATGTACATCGAGCCGGTGCGCGAGTTGCGGTGCGGGTTGTCCTCGCGCAGGCCAGGAATGGCGGACGCGACGGTGATGATGCCGTCGAGCAGGCCCTCCGGCACCTCCTCGCCGTCGACGAGGATCGCCGGGGTGGTCATCAGGTGGCCGACGTTGCGGCATAGCATCATCGCGCGGCCGTGGAGGCGAACCTCCTCGCCGTCCTTGGAGGTGTAGAAGAGGTCGTCTTCCTGGGTGCGCTCGAAGGACTTGTCGCCCTTAGCGACGGTCTCCGAAATGTCGCCCTTGTTCAGGCCGAACCAGGTGGCGTAGGCCGCGGCCTTGTCCGAGCCGTCGACCGCGGCGGAAGAGTCCTCGAAGTCCATGATCGAGCTCACGGCCGCCTCAAGCACGACGTCCTTGACGTGAGCCTTATCGCCCTTGCCCACCGGGTGCTCCGCATCGATCTGGATCAGGATGTGCAGGCCGTTGTTGCGCAGCACGATCGCCTCGGGGTTCTCAACATCACCCTGGTAGCCGACGTAGACCTCGGGGTTGGCCAGCGCAACTTCGCGGCCGTCGACCGTGGCGGAGAAGCTGCCGCCGGAGACGGAGTACTTCTCCACATCGGCGTGGCTTGCACCGTCAAGCGGGACGGCCTTGTCCAGGAAGTCGCGGGCCCACGCGATGACCTTGTCGCCGCGCACCGGGTTGTAGCCCTTGCCCGGCTCTGCGCCACCGTCCTCAGAAATAACGTCGGTGCCGTAAAGGGCGTCGTACAGCGAGCCGAAGCGGGCGTTGGCCGCGTTGATGGCGAAACGCGGGTTGGTAATCGGCACAACGAGCTGCGGACCGGCGACCTCAGCGAACTCGGAGTCGACGTTCTCGGTGCGGATCTGGGTCTCGCGCGGCTGGTCGACGAGGTAGCCGATCTCACGCAGGAACTGCTCGTGCTGCTTCGGATCAGGCTGGCCCGGGTTAGCGCGGTAGTACTCATCAAGCTGGCGCTGCAAGTCATCGCGGCGCTCGAGGAGGGCCTTGTTCTTCGGGGTCAGGTCCGCGAAGTAACGCGCGGTCTCAGCCCAGAAAGTGTCGGCGTCCATCCCGATCTCCGGCAGGAGAGAGTTGTTGACGAAATCGTGCAGGGGCTTAGCGACCTGGAGGCCGGCGACCTCAACGCGTTCGGTGCGGTCTTCGTGGGCGCTAAACGTAGGCGTAGTCATAAAATGCGCATTCCTTTCGGCAGTGTTGCTGCAGTGTTGCGTAGGACTTTCTACCCGAGGTTAGTGAGGCGGGTCACGGAAGTAAACGAGATACGTGGCTTCGCAACCCTCTACTACCCCCGTTCGGTTTTTGGTTTACCCCGCGCCCGTTATCGCTACGGCCATTTACACCCCCAGAGCCTTTGCGCTGCAAACTGTTTGAAAAACCGCACAACCAGCAGAAGTCTCCTTGGGGGGCCCGAAGGTGCGGGGGTGGAACTTCGCAAACTTAACAGATCTGGCCCGTCCCCCCGTGCGAAAACTAACACAGGAGAGATGTTGACGAAGATCACCCCCACAGCAATACTGGTTACAAAGTCACCCGCTTAGTGTCTCAATTCACAGATGGCGGGATCGGCTCGCAGAAACACAATCTTTCCCATTGAAAGGGGCAAGTATGACCACCAACACCGGCAAGGCACGTACCGCAGCAGAGATCCAGAAGGACTGGGACGAGAACCCCCGTTGGGCCGGCGTCCAGCGCGACTACACCGCCGAGCAGGTTGAGAAGCTCCAGGGCCAGGTCGTCGAGGAGCACACGCTGGCAAAGCGCGGCGCTGAGATCCTCTGGGAGGGTGTCAACCAGGGCGATGGCAAGTACATCCACGCTCTCGGCGCTCTGACCGGTAACCAGGCTGTGCAGCAGGTCCGCGGAGGCCTCAAGGCCATCTACCTTTCCGGCTGGCAGGTCGCAGGTGATGCCAACCTCTCCGGCCACACCTACCCGGACCAGTCCCTGTACCCGGCCAACTCCGTTCCGAACGTCGTTCGCCGCGTTAACAACGCAATGCTGCGCGCCGACGAGATCGCCCGCGTCGAGGGCGACGACTCCGTCGACAACTGGGTTGTCCCGGTCGTCGCCGACGGCGAGGCCGGCTTCGGTGGCGCTCTGAACGTTTACGAGCTGCAGAAGGCCATGATCGCAGCGGGTGCCGCTGGTACCCACTGGGAGGACCAGCTCGCTTCCGAGAAGAAGTGCGGCCACCTCGGTGGCAAGGTTCTCATCCCGACGCAGCAGCACATCCGCACCTTGACCTCCGCTCGCCTGGCTGCCGACGTTGCCAACACCCCGACGGTTGTCATCGCACGTACCGACGCTGAGGCCGCAACCCTGATCACCTCCGACGTCGACGAGCGCGACCAGCAGTTCCTGACCGGTGAGAAGTCCGCTGAGGGTTACTACTACGTCAAGAACGGCATCGAGCCCTGCATCGCCCGTGCGAAGAGCTACGCTCCGTACGCTGACCTGATCTGGATGGAGACCGGCACCCCGGATCTCGAGCTGGCCAAGAAGTTCTCCGAGGCTGTCAAGGCCGAGTTCCCGGATCAGCTGCTCGCCTACAACTGCTCCCCGTCCTTCAACTGGTCCGCCCACCTCTCCCCGGAGGAGATCGCGAAGTTCCAGAAGGAGCTCGGCGCCATGGGCTTCGCCTTCCAGTTCATCACCCTGGCTGGCTTCCACTCCCTCAACTACGGCATGTTCGACCTGGCTCACGGCTACGCTCGCGAGGGAATGACCGCCTTCGTGGACCTGCAGAACCGCGAGTTCAAGGCTGCCGAGGAGCGCGGCTTCACCGCCGTCAAGCACCAGCGCGAGGTTGGCGCTGGCTACTTCGACTCCATCGCCACCACGGTCGACCCGAACACCTCCACCGCAGCCCTGAAGGGCTCCACCGAGGAGTCTCAGTTCTAGTCATCCGCTAGGAAAGAGCACGTAAGAGAGGGGAAGCCTGGACAAGGGCTTCCCCTCTTTTGCTTTCCCGCAACGATTGAAAGGAGAGTTTTCCAATGCCCTCATGCATGGCAACAGCAGATATCGCCGATCTCTACGGCGACCAGGAGCAGCTCGCAAGCTGCGACACCCAATTCACCAACTACGGCGGCCATACCGAGTTCTGTGGAGAGATCGTCACCATTAAGTGCTTCCAGGACAACGGACTGGTGAAGAAGACGCTGAACTCCCCCGGCAACGGCCGCGTCCTCGTCGTTGACGGCCACGGCGGGCTGCACACCGCGCTGATGGGTGACATGATCGCCCAGGCTGGCGTGGACAACGGCTGGGCGGGCGTTGTCATCAACGGCGCAATCCGCGACTCTGCTGAGGTTGCGAAGATGCCGTTCGGCTGCAAGGCGCTGGGCACGAACCCGCGCAAGTCGAACAAGGATGGCGCGGGCGAGGTCAACGTCCAGGTCACCTTCGGCGGCGTCGTGTTCCACCCGGGGCACTTCCTCTACGCCGACGCCGACGGCGTCGTGGTCACGGCGGAGCCCATCGACCACTAGACTGGCTCGAATGCCCGAAGGCCACGTCATACACCGGCTCGCCGCGCACCTGAACTCCGGGTTCCGCGGCGGGCCGCTGTCTGTGTCCTCCCCGCAGGGCCGCTTCGATGCCTCGCCTATCGACGCCTCCTCGCTCACCCTGGCCGAAGCCCACGGCAAGCACCTGTTTATCTGCTTCTCGACCGGGCACATTGTCTACATTCACTTGGGCCTGATCGGCAGCTTGCGCTTCGAGCCGGCGCGTGATGTGTGGGGCCAGATCCGCCTGCGCATCGTCGCAGGCGACGTGGCCGCGAACCTGCGCGGACCACAATTTTGTCGCTACGTCTCCCCCGCCGAAATGCAGGCAATCCTCGATCGGACCGGGGAAGATCCGCTGCGTGACGACGCCTCACCCGACGCCCTATTCGCACGCGTGGGGGCGTCGAAACGCACGATTGGCTCACTCATGATGGACCAAAAGCTCTTCGCCGGCGTGGGCAACATTTACCGCGCCGAGGCCCTCTTCCGGCAGGGCATCTCCCCCTTTGTGCCGGGATGTCAGCTGGAGCGTGATGCTTTCGATGCGGTCTGGGCGGACCTGGTTTCGCTGATGCGCTACGGCGTCGAGCACGGGCGGATCGATACCGTACGCGACGAACATACCCCCGAAGCGATGGGGCGCGACCCGCGCAAGGACGACCACGGCGGGGAAGTGTACGTCTACCGACGCGCGGGTGAGCCCTGTTTTGTGTGCGGCGAGCCGATCGCGGTGCGCAAAGTGGAGGGGCGCAACCTGTTCTGGTGCCCTGGCTGCCAGGGGTAGGTGACGCTATTGTCCCTGCTTGTAGATTTTGTAGAGCACCACCGCGATGGCGATGAGCAGCGCAGGGATCGCGATGACGGCGGCGATGGTGAGAACTTCCGAAATACCCATGGGTTCGACTGTACGCCCCCCTTGGGTGTGACAGATGTTGCTCGCCCCGGAATCTGACCTGGGGGAACACCGAAACAGAGTGCGATCCCTGCAACATTTGTCACTACCCCACCTACAGTGGCCTCATGAGCAACCTCGCCTACACCGCTGACCAGATCCGCGCCGCGGAAGCGCCCCTGCTCGACGCGCCGGAGCACCCCGACCAGCTGATGCAAGCCGCCGCGCACCAGGTGTTCAGGGTCGCGCGGGAGTTAGCTGCCAAGGGCAGGGTTGTGCTGCTCGTAGGCAAGGGCGGCAACGGCGGCGACGCACTCTACGCCGGCGCCGAGCTCGCGATGTCCGGGTGCAACGTCGATGCCTGGCGAGCTTTCGACACCGCCCAGCCACGCGCGCTGGAGGCATTCCGCAACGCCGGCGGCGCCCTCGTCGACAGTCCAGGAGGCGACTACGACCTGGTCATCGACGGCATCCTCGGACTCGGTGGCGCCGGCGACCTGCCGTGGACGCTGTCTTTTAATGCCCCGATCCTCTCCATCGACGTGCCCAGCGGGATCAGCGCCGACACCGGTGAGCGCGGCGCCAATCACCTCACCGCCGATTACACAATCACCTTCGGCGGGTGGCGCCTCGCCCAAGCACTGGCACCAGAGTGCGGCGTCCAGCTCCTCGCCGACATCGGCGGTCTCGCCGCGCAGCTCGCGACCTCCCCCGGCACACCGATCTACCGCGCGAGCGGCCCCGAAACTGCCTGGCCAGACGGCATCACCCAGCTCGGCGCCCCGACTCTCGAAACCTCCGAGCCCGGCTTTTACGACGACAAGTACACTGGCGGCGTCGTCGGCATCCGCGCGGGCAGCGGCACCTACCCCGGCGCGGCGATCCTGTGCACCGCCGGCGCTGTCGCTGCCACGCCGGGCATGGTGCGCTACGCGGGCCCGCAGGCGCTTGAGGTCGTTCGCGCGCACCCGGAGGTCGTCGCCACGGACTCGGTCGACAGCGCTGGGCGCGTCCAGGCCTGGGTGTTCGGCCCCGGCGCAGGCACCGACGCCGAGGCCGCGCGCGACCTCGAGCACATTCTAGGCACGCAGCTGCCGGTGCTTATCGACGCCGACGGGCTGACACTGCTGGAAAAGCACGCCCACCTGCGACAACATATACTCTCAAGGGGGAACCCTACAGTTGTGACCCCCCACGATGGCGAGTTCGCACGACTGCGACAGGCACTAGAACTGAACGAGACAGACCGCCTCCACGGGACCCGAGAGCTCGCCGAAGCGATGGGCTGCACTGTGGTTCGCAAGGGTCGCGCCACCATCATTGCGTACCCCGACGGCCCAGCCGAGGTCGTTGATACCGGCTCGTCCTGGGCCGCGACCCCCGGCTCCGGCGATGTGCTCGCCGGCATCATGGGCGCGCGGATTGCACGCGACGGGGTCGAGCGCCTGCACGAGTCCGTGATCGTGCACGGGGAGGCTGCGGCGCTCGCTGCTCGGACGGAGTTTGGCGTCGCGCAGACGTCGGCAAGCGACATTGCTCGCCGCATTCGGGCGGCGACGGCGAAGTTAAGCTAGCTTTTCCCAGGTCGCATCGTCGATGTCAAGCTCGGCGGGAGCGGGACGGGTGCGGCCCGGGATGTAGACCTCGTGCTCGTCGGCGAGCGTCGCGAGGTGTGCCTGCAGGCGTCCGAGGGCACCCGCTCCGAAAAAGTCCGGGCCGATGACCAGCGCGAACAGCCCCACGCGCGGTGGCTCATCGCCCCTTTTCGCAGCGCTTTTCGACGACTCCCCGCCCGCCAACATCGCCAGCATTTCAAACACGAGCGCGAGGTTCCCGCCGCGGTGGCCCCCATTGGGCAGCAGCGCACCCTCGTCGACAGCGACACTGGCATCGTCCGTTGGCCGGCCCGCGGCGTCAACGGCCCACCCCTGCGGCAGCGGCTCCCCGCGCTCGGCGTGCTGGCGCACCCGCATAAACGCCGCCGGCGTCGCGGCCTGATCCACCACCATGGCCTCGGGGATTCCGAATGTCACAGGGTTTGTGCCGACGACGCGCTCGCCCGAGGCGTTGAGCGTGACCAGGGCGGGTGAGTTCGTCGTGGTCAAGCTGATCAGCCCGTGGCGAGCAAAAAAGCGCGCATACCACCCGAGCTCCCCGGTGGTATAGGTCTTACGAACCGCGGCGACGGCGACACCGTTCGTGCGCGCGATGTCGAGGAGCTGGTCGCGGTGCTTTTCCAGCGCGAACTGCGCCAGCCCGTCGTCGGCGTCAATGGCTAGCACGCTGCCGCGCGCCGTCGCAGTGGGGTTAGCTTGGCCGTTGATGCTGCTGTTATCCAGCGCGGAGAGGTACGTGAGCAGGTGAAACGCGCCGTGGCTTGGCTTGCCAGCAAGTTCGGCGTCGAGAAACACGCCGGCCGAGGACTCTGCCTGCTCCTCGCTCATGCCGTGGGCGCGCAGGGCGTCGAAGAACGTGGTGCGGACCGTGTCGATGTCGAGCTTCATAGCCTCCAAGGTAGTGGGTTCGCGTGGGTGGAGATTGCGAGATGCATTTGCGGCGACTCACAGAGTGAAATGCAATGCAAATGCAATCTACGTGAAATCAACGAGAGCATAAAGGAAAGCGCGCTTGTCTGCGGGATCCTTCTCGGACGTTACTTCACCCTCGTGGATCAATTGTTGCAATGCTCGGTACGTTTGGTTTTCCGTAAGACCGGCTGCTTGGGCGATCGCGGATCGACGACTCGGCTCACGCAACTCCTGTAATGCCGCGCGCACCGCCTCCCGATCCTTAGGCCGAGCGTGCGCGGCCGTTTCGGCCCTCGAGACTATACCTCGCTGCTCATTCAACTGTCTCCCAAGAACGTACTTGGTTCCTCGCCCAGAGCCGGTCACGTGTGCCAAGCCGAAACGCACGAGCTCCTGCAGCTCATCGCGTGCCTCGACCGAATCCATCGGGAAGCGCGACCGGTAATCCGAGTTTGAGACGTCCTCGCCGTTTCGCATCGCCACAAGAGCGTGTTTCTGCGCCACTGAGAGGGACTCTACGGCGGGCAGAGTGTTCAACCATTCAATGTCGGTGGTAGGAAGCACACTCGAAGACGTGACAATTGCTGTGAACTCAATCACCTCGTCCTTGAAGAAGGGCTCGGGAAGGAATGCCTCACGCAAGGCGCGACGCACCTCAGGGATGCCGGTTGCGTGCCCCTCGATCACGCGAGCACCACTGGCTGACGTAATAGATGAGCACATCTTGTACAGCACAGCGTTGCGCGCACGGGGGCTCGTGCGCCCTAATTCCCGTTCACTGAGACCCCATAGACCGCCAGGGTTCTTCACTATGAGTCTGGTTGGCTGCTTAACCAGCATCGGATAGCTTCCGAAGCTCGCTGGAGAGAGGTCGCGGTGGACCAGTGCGTTTGCGACGATCTCGCGTACAGCCACTTCTGGGATTTCACTCATGTCAAAGCCCCGACCACCCGAAAAGGCCACACCGTGCATGAGATGCTTGTTCACCCAGTCCAGCGCTGCGTCTAGGAGATCAGGCACAGGACCCGAAAACTCCGCTCGGTCCGCTAACCGCAATGAGGTGTCGGAGTTAGGCATTGGCTCCGCGTGCGCCTTGACGGTTGTTTGTGGCAGGAATTGCTGAGGGTGTACTCCCATTGCGTAGACTGCGGCAAGCGTGGGCAATGTGGTCTCATGGTCGACGACACTGGTGCGCACGAGAAGCTCTTCACGCCCCATGTTTCGCAGCCGCGGGCTTTCGCGACGCTGGGACTCCAGGTATTGCTCCAGCAGCTCGGGGACCAGATCCTTTTCTACACTCGCGCCTTCGATGGGCTGCCCGTCAAAAACGGGCTGCGCACGTTGACTAACAAGGTACAACTCTTCCTGTTCGCTGAGCCTGTAATCACCCTCTCCGACGCGAATGAACGCGGGGCCGTGTTTGCCGACCCGGAACGGCCTTCGGTCAGACGGCTGCGGAGGAACAACGCAGGCAACCACGGTTGCGCCGTCGATGGACTCCCATTCCACGGCGCCGAGCTGGACGGGCGGGACAACTCGTTCACGGGCCTTGCCTGCCAGTCCTTGGGCGCAGGCGGCAGGGTTATTCACTCCCGTTACCTCGATACCCTGGGGCGTTTCGGATACGCCAAGCAGAATAGTGCCGCCTTCCGGCATGTTGGCAAAAGCACTCAGCGTCTCATCCAATGTGTTTGGTAGCCCACCTCGGGCGCTTTTGGCCTCAATATTCCAACGATCCGTTCCACTCTCGAGGAGCGCCGCAACTAGGCCGGGGATGTCAATTGAATTCATGCTCACAAAGTGTAATGCAATGCAATTAAAATGCAATGCACTTTGATTCTTCTTGCAATCAACTTTGGGGATGCCGACGGTGCTGACAAGCCCTCCCCCGTGCGCGACCAGGTAGTTCCGCCGAAGAACCCATAGACCCGGCAAGCGCATTGCCCGACAGCAACAACGAATTCGTCATGCTAACCTACGATGCCACCCATAGAGAACAGGCCCGCTACTCAGGTAAGCTATAGGTAATATCAGCTCGGATATGCTGGCACCGACGACGGACGCAAACCGCACCGCTACCCCCAGAAAAAGTACCGCCCGTCCGGGGCCTATGACGTGAATTGGAATCCAGAGTGACGGCTGGCGAAGTGACACTAACACGCACCTACTTCCTCGCACGGAAAGAAGACCTGCAACGCTGTTACGAGCGCTACCTGGAGCGCATCGAACGCGTCAAACAGTTAACGCAGGTCTACCTCATCGCCAACGAAGAAGTGCCAGAATCGAGCGAACTCGCCCGTGAAAACCTCCTGTCCGATTTGCGTGCTCAGAGCGATGATTCGCTCGTCGAAGACGAGTGGGGCCTCTACAGCTACGCCACCGCGCTACGCAGCATCGACGAACCCATCACCCCCCGGAACCTCCGTCTCGCGCCTGTGGGAAGACCTCCTACTTGCAGACGAGGAAGAATTCCCCCGCTCATTCATTAGCCAGGTCAGCTTCGCCTTCATATCGCGGCCCGATTAGCTTGTCGGGAAGCTGCATTTTACAAGCGCCTGCTACCAGTGAAGCTGGAGGCCGATAACCTCGGCGCACCTTGAAGATCTCAGCGCAATATGGGTGCCTCACACGACACAGATTCCGGATCTTCACCCTGCCACCTGACCGCACTAACGCCCACACGGGTCGACAACCCGAATGTGCCTCCACCCCGGCACACCACAGCGCGCTGCGTTAGTGTGTGCGGGTGAGAAATATCGTGCCCCTGTCAGCAATGGGCTTTGCGGCGTTCGTCTACGTCACCTTCGAGACCTTCACTGTCGGCCTGATCACCCCGATGGCCGCCGACTTACGCGTCTCCGAAGGCCAGATCGGGCTGCTCATGTCGGTCTACGCAGGCATCGTGGCCGTAGTGACCATTCCGCTGATGCACTACACGCGCCGCTTCAACCGCCGCCCGCTCTACATCGCCACCCTCGCTTTCTTGCTCACCGGCGTGATCCTGCAGGCAGTCGCGCCGAACTACGCAGTGTTGGTCATCGCGCGTGTCACGGCGGCGTTGACCCACGGGTTGTTCTGGTCGCTGGTCAACCCGATGGCCGCGCGCCTCGGCGGCAAGGGCCACACCGGCCAAGCCGTGGCCGTGGTGTCGATGGGGTCGACGATGGCGCTGGTTGCGGGTTCACCGTCGGTGGCGTTCATCGGCGATCTCATCGGGTGGCGCGGGGCGACCTGGTCGCTGGGATCGCTCGTCATCGCCTCTTTTGTGGTGCTTGTCGCCACGCTGCCGTCCATGCCCGCGATTGAGCCGGATACCACGGCGGAGAAACCCTCGCGCTCGGCGATCCCCTCGCTGATTGCGTATTTGGGCCTCGCGGTCACCGCGCTGTTTACCACCTACACCTACCTCGGACTCTTCGTGGAGACCACCTCGGGACGCCAGTGGGTGCCTGTCGGTTTGGCGATTTACGGACTCATCGGCATCGTGGGGGTGCTGTGGGCGGGCCGGCGCGTTGACTTGCGCCCAATTCGGCTCAACGTCGTACCGACGGTGCTCATGGTCCTTGCCGCGGCACTCGGCCTTATCGCCCTTTCCACTGCCGGGCCAGGCTCTGTCACTGCGGCGTTTAGCTCGATCGCTTTTCTGGGCCTTGCCGCGGGCGCCTTGCCGACGGTCGCTACCACCGTCTTCCTCATCGCCGGCGGGCCAGACCAGGACCGCGCATCGGCGATCTACGTGGTCACGTTCCAGGTCGGCATCGCCGCCGGGTCCGCCCTGGGAGCCGCGTCCGTCGATGCCGGAGTGCTCGCTGGAACGCTCGTTGTCACCGCAGTCTTGGCCAGCTTGGCCGGCCTCACCGTCTCCCTGTGGTCCCGACCGATCTTGCGGTAGCATTCACGCTCGAGGAAGCACACGGAAAGGTCCTGAGATGTCATATCGCGCTTGCGTTGCCGGAGCATTTAGTGCCCTTGTCGCCCTCGGCGTGGCTGCATGCTCCTCACCCACTCCAGCTGATCCGCAACCTTCGACTTTGGTTGTGACGTCGACCCTGGTCACCTCGGCATCAGTCCCTACAGCGGTGCACACCGTCCCCGCGGAGCCCTCCCCTGAAGCTTCCGCCGACCGGGGGTTCTCTGAGCAACCCGGGACCCCCGCGAATTTCAACGGCCAAGCCGTCACCGTCTGCAGTTCGGGTGATGGGTGGGGAATCTCCGAATTGGCGGTGAATGAGAATACCAGCTGCCCATTCGGCTTTAGCGTCCTCGACGCCATGACAGAGGGGGTCCCCAGCACCGAAAACATTCGGGATTATCTTCCGCGGTCCGTCGAGGCCCACAGCCCCACCACCGGCCAAACGTATTCCATGAGCTGCCGGGATAACGGCGCCGGCATCATCACCTGCACGGGCGGCAACAACGCTGAGGTTATCCTCCACTAATTCGCCGGCACACCCGCAAGGTCCACGATTCGCCCGTCCTTGACCTCGACAACGCGGTCGCGCTCCGAGATGAGGGAGCGGTCGTGGGTGACAAACGCGCAGGCGATGTTGTTTTGCTCCACGAGGGTGCGCAGGAGGGTGACAATCTCGTGGCTGCGCTCGGAGTCGAGCGCGGCGGTGGGTTCGTCGGCAAGCACGAGCTCCGGCTCACCCATTAGGGCGCGGGCGATGCCCACGCGCTGGCGTTGACCGCCGGAGAGCTGCTCCATGCGGCGGCCGCCCAGGCCCTCGAGGCCGACGACGGCGAGGAGCTCTTCGGCGCGATCGGCGCGCGGGGAGATCCCCCGCATGTGGTCGGTGACCAGCAGCTGCTCGCGGACGTTGAGTGCCTTGATCAGGTTGGCCTGCTGGAAGATCATGCCAATCTTCTCCAGACGGATCTTGTCGGAGACTGACGGGCGTTTCTTTTCGGTACCGGTAGGGCGGTATCGGGTACCGGGGTGTTGGTGGTTGCCGGTACCCGGTTTTTACCCCCGGTTACGACTTTCGGGGTTGACGTAGCCGTGTGGGTGTCGTAGGGGCCATCCTTTCTTGTTTGATGTCGTCGCGGGTTCGCATGTCTTCTCCTGTCAGGGTGAGTTTCGAGCCGTGGTTGGCGAGTCTGGACATGACTGCGTCTGCCAGTGCTGCTTCTGAGAAGACGTCGTACCAGTAATCGGGTTCGTGTTGGCTGGCGATCACGGTAGAGGCATGTTCACGCCCGACGAGCAGGTTGAATACCTGGTTCAACGCGTGCGCTGAGACATCGGTGGCGAGAAAATCATCGATGACGACAAGTGCCGGGGCTTGCAGGTCAGCGAGGAGTTGTTTGCGGGCCTGGGGATGCTCAGCCGCAGCGTCGAAATCGTTGGCCAGGTCGTTGAGCCGGAAGTAACGGGCGGTGAGCTTTTTGCGGCACGCCGCGACGGCCAGGGCTTGAGCGAGAAAACTTTTACCGGTGCCGGTAGCTCCCACGATGATGAGGTCTTTGCCGTAGTCGATCCATTCGCAGGTGGCGAGCCGGTCGATGCGGTCTTGGGTTACACCGCGGCCGGGATAGGCATCGAAGCGCTCGAGTGCGGCGGTTGAGCCAAGGAGTTTCGCTTCACGCAACCTTGTCTGGATGACCTTGTTGTCGCGGGCGGTGAGTTGGGCTTCGAGGGCTTCTTTGATCTTGTCTTCGAAGGAATCGTTATCGCGCGTGGGGTCGTTGACGATCTCTTGGATCGTCGCGGCGAACACGCGCATCCCGCGCAGCGAGCCGAGCTTGTCGAAATCTTCATCGGTTAACGCCATGATGCTTCTACGCCTCCTCACCGAATTCAAGCTCACCGAATTCAAGCTCACTGAACTCGAACGCTGCTTTGCCCCGTACGTGCGACGCCTGGGCTGGTGGTGCGGGACGAGTCACCGGCCTAGTTGACGCGGCAGATGATGTAGGTGATTGCGCACCACCTGTGGCGGTGGCGGTGGTGCGGGTTGCGAGGTCTTTGATGGTGTCGTGGACTTTGCGCACCGACGGGACCATGTGGGAGTCGAGGACGTCTTGGCAGGCTTGTTCAAGCAGGCTGCGGGAGTACTTCTTCGACAGGCTCAGCACGCCAAGGGCGCTATTGTAGGCTTGGGCTTCAACTTGGTGGGCGTGAAACATCTGGCGGATGAGTTCGTAGGTTGCGGCCCCAATACTTTGAGCCCATGACTCAATCCGGCCCTGATCCCACTTCGTGGCCAAGTCCTGGTGCTTTGCCGGCACATGCTCTTTATCTGTGGAGTACTGCATGTTGCCAGGCTTTTTACGGTGGGAAGCGATATGCTCACCCGCGCTGAAGATGTCGACGACATCGTCGAAGATCTGCACGTCGACACTTTTGCCGGCGAAGCTCCACGGCACAGAGTAGAAATGCTTCTCCACTTGGACGTGGTAGTTCACCCCGGCCTTGGCTTTACGCTGTTTGGGACGTGCTTCCAGTAGCAGCGTTCTGACGATCCGATAGCACCCGGATGAGCACCGGATAGCGGTGCTTGGTCCGGGTGCCGGCGGGGCTATTGCGCGTCGGCGAGGTGTCGGCGCATGTTCGGCCCGTCGAGTGGGAGGATCTCGGCGCCTGCCACAATCCGGTTGAGGATCGATTCGGCGATCACCGCGTCATGCAGGGATTTGTACCAGTCCTGCGGCTCGAACTGGGAGGTGACCAGGGTCGAGCCACGGCCGTCCCGGGCCGCGAGGATGTTGAGCAGCTCCGCGGCGGTGTGCTGGTTGATGGGCGTGGTCAGGAAGTCATCGATGACCAGCAGGTCGCAGTTGTGCAGGTCGGTGAGGAAGTCCAGCCGTTTCTGCGACGCGGGGTCCATGACCGCGAGCTGGTTGGCCAGATCATCGAGTCTGAAGAACCGGGCGGTGTAGAACTTCCGGCAGGCGGCGTTGAGCAGCGCCAACGCGAGGTAGGTCTTGCCGACACTGGATTTCCCCAGGATGACCAGGTTGTGGGTCTGATCGATCCATTGACAGCTGGACAGCCGTGCAATTAGCTCACGATTGAGGTTGCGGTCGGGAAGGTAGCGGATTTCTTCTACGCAGGCATCAGGGTTTGGCGATCTGGATGCCTTGAGTAGTTTCTGGGTCCGACGTTGCTCCCTGGCCGTGATCTCCTTATCCAGGGCGTGGAAGATCTTCTGCGAGAACGTCCACTCATCGCAGGCGGGGTCGTTGGCCAGGTCGATGACGGTTTTCCCGAAGGCGGTCATCCGCAGCTGGGTGAACAACGTCATGTCGGCGTCGGTGAGGTGTCGATCCATCACGCCTGACCTCCTTCATCGTGGGCAGGATCCGTCTTTCCCAGTAGAGCGTCGAGGCTGAAGTGCTCAGGGCCAGCCAGGTGCGCACCGCGGGTGTCCCGTGAGCCCGGGGCCGGGTCGATGCGTGGGGCCGGCGGCGGCGGAGCATCTGTGGTGGTGGGCCGGGCGTGGACCTGGGCCCGCAAGGCCGCCAGGCGTTGCTTGACCGCGGTGTAGCTGACCGCCCGCGGGGAATCAGCGTCAACCAGTTGCCGGCAGGCCTGTTCCAGCAGTGCCTTGTTGTCGCCCTTGCCCAGGGCGAGGATGTTCAGGCAGGTGCGATACCCCTGGGCTTCGATCGGGCGGGCATCGAGCACGCTGGTGATCGCGGCGACGGTGTGGGGACCGACCTTGTGGGCCTGACGCAGGAAATACGCCCTGGACCACAGGTCCGAGGACTGCTGATGCTGATCGGGGACATGATCGGGGTCGGTGACGTAGACATGCTGGCGCGGGGAGACGGTATGGGTGGCGATGATGTCCCCGTCGCACATGACCGTCAGACGGTCGCCGGTGCTCTTCACATCAACGTGGCGTCCGGCGAAGGTGTGGGGCACCGAGTACTTCACCGTGGCGATTTCGATGTGGTAATCACGGTTGACCTTGGATTTCCGCCAGGTCACCGGCTGCCAGCGGGACTCCGGCAGCCCAAGCAGTTCCGGCCGCTCATACTCATCGAACAGATCCTTGCGGCTGATCTGCTGTCCGCGGAACGGTGTTCTGGTGTTGATCGCGGTGACCTGGTCGGCCACAGCAGTATTGAGGTCATCCAGGCTGGCGAATCGCTGGCCCGCGAGCCGGCCGATCACCCAGTTGGTCACGACCTTGACCCCGGCTTCGACATTGCCTTTGTCCTGTGGTTTTACGGGACGGGTCGGTACCGCAGCGGTGCGGTGGTGCTCGAGGAAATCCCGGTAGGCGCGGTTGACGTCCCGGGCCCGGTCCCCACGAGCGATCTGGTTGGATGCGGTGGAGGCGTTGTCCGGGATGACGACCTGCGGGATACCGCCGAAGAACTCGAAGGCCTGCTGGTGGGCGTCCAACCAGTTCGGGGACTTCTCATCGAGATAACCGCGGGCGAAGACCATCCCGGAGTACGGCAACGAGGCCACGAATACCGACACCTTGGTCTTGCGCCCGGTGATGGGGTCAAAGACGGCCATCTTCGTGCCCGCCCAGTCGACCTGCATCGTGTGACCGGGAACGTGGGTGATCCGCATGGTCAGGTCGTTGACATCGACGTACTCGCCGATGATCTGGCAGAACCGCTGATAGCTGTAGTGCCGCTGGCCAGGGACGCCGTCCGTGTCGAGGTAGCCGGCCCACAACACGCGCAGCGGGAGCTTCTTCTTGCCCGAGCGTTTGGTGACCATCGCGGCCACGTCGAAGGCGACGAACTCATCCGAGGGCGCCTTGCGCCCGTCGGTGAACAAGGCGTCGAGTTCTTCCGCGGTGAGGTCTTCCACCTGGGAGGTGGAGGTAAAGCCCTGGTCCCGGCAGATTCTCTTCGCTTTGGCGATGGTGGTGTGTGAGCATCCCGCCAGGGCTTCGATCTGTCGGTAGGACAGATTCTGGATCAATAGTGACATCACCAATCGGTAGTCAGTCACGGTGTCTCCTCTTCGAGGTCCACACGCAGCCGAATTACTGCGTGTGGACCTGAGATCACCACAGACCACCAGATGCTGCTATCCGAAGCTCATACCCGCGCTATCCGATCGTCAGAACCGCGCTACTAAAAGCACGTCCCTAACATTTACGCCACGTGGAATACGACCAGCGCTGTTGAGGCAGCGGGCGCAATGCTTCTGCTTCGCTTTCAACAAACAACTGCCTGCGGCTTGCGTTGCGGCCCCGGAATCCTTCCCGGTCGTTGATCCAGTCGACCTGTGCTGCAATAGCGGCGTTGAGAGCGTCGAACGTGGAGAACTCTTGGCCCGATAACGCTTCTGCGACCCAGGTCTGGACGATATCGACCGCCTTTTCCACATGGGCCTTATCCCTGGGTTTACCCGGCCTAGCCGGGGTAATCCCGCAACCGTAGAACTCGGCGAACTGCTGGTAGCGCTCGTTGACTTCACGCACCGTCGCACCACGTGTGATCTGGTTGGTTGCTGTCGAGGCGTTATCGGGCACGATGCGCACCGGCACGCCACCGATATAGTCCAACGCGTCGCGGTGGGCACACAGCCACGACCGCATCCGCATATCCGGCCACGCACTGGCATGGATAAGCCCCGAATGCGGCAGCGACGCCACAAACACATACGCCTGCACAGACACCCCGGTCAACGGGTCAACAACTGCCATGGTTTCCCCGGACCAATCAACGCACAGCTCCTCACCAGGGGCATGGGTCAAAAGCGCAGTCAGGTCGTTGACATCGACGTAGTTTTCAAACAGCGCGCAGAACTGCCGGTAGGAATAATGCTGCTGGCCAGAAGTAGCCTGACGGCGGGTGTATTTATGGTGTTCCACCTTTAACGTCACCCGCTCACCGCGTCGGCGCCGGGCGGCGATGCCTGCGAAATCCGGTTCCACAAACGCATCTGAATCCCGCCGGCGATTATCCGGAAACAACTCCGAAAGCTCCTGCGGCGACAACGCGGTAATCGTGTCCTCGTCCATCCCAGTCGAGCGCAACACCCGACTGGCCTTATCAATACTGCTGCGCGAGCACCCCAAATCCGACGTGATCTGCGACCACGAGCGGCCTTGCACAAGCGCCAGCATGATCAACCTGTAATTGGTGACCACACCAAACTCCTTCCATGGTTACGCGGCCCGCGCGTACACACTGCGCAGGGCCGTCAACCACAGACTGCCAACCCAACTACCCCCGGTACCCGATACACGCACACCCAGTACCCGATACCCGCCCGACCGGTACTAAAAACCGAACCCGGTCAGGAGACCGGGGAGCCGCTCACCAACACCGTGCCCGAATCGGGCGTGATCAGGCCAGCGGCTGCGGAGAGCAGCGTGGACTTGCCGGAGCCAGACTCGCCGACGATGAAGGTGAGTTCTCCTGGCTGGGCGCTGAAGGATACGTTGTCCAGTGCGGTGAGCGTGCGCTCACCGTCGGGGTAAGTAACGGTGACGTTTTCGATGGTGAGCATTTAAGCGATACCTCCAAGTGCTTGCTGCGGGTCAATTTTGGTGATGGAGCGGGTGGCGAGCCAGGCGCCGGCCATGCCGAGCACCCACAGAGCCAGCTGCGGGCCGATGATGCTGAGCACGCTCAGGCTGAACGGGGCGACCTGCGCGGCGGCCAGCCCGAGCCCCAGGGCGATGATCCCGCCGCCGATGACACCGACCGCGAGGATGAGCGCGGCCTGGCCGAGGGCGTCTTTACGCAGGTAGGCGCTCGATGCGCCGAGTGCGCGCAGGATCGACAGGTCGCGGGTGCGCTGGATGGTCCACACCGTGAGGAAGGCCACCGTGACCAGCGCTGCAATGGCGTAGAGGAAGCCCTGGATCAGTTTCAGGGAGCCCTGCTCGGAACCGTACGCCGGAAGCGCGTTGAAGGACTCCCTCACGCTCATGCCCGAATCATCGCTGTTGAGCAGCACCGTGCCAGCGGCCTCGGTGTGCATCGCCGCCTGCCAGGTCTCAGTGGGCACCCACAGCACCGGCGAGTGCGAATAGTACAGGTCATCTGCGGTTTCGTCGACGCTAATCGACGCCCCGCCGACGCCAATCTCCTCCCCCTCGGTCAGACCAAGGGAGCTGGAGGCGACGGCGGTGTCGCCCAGGGTCACGCCGGTGGGCAGCACCGTTCCCTTGGGCAGTCCGAGCACCGCGGCGGAGATTTCAGTGCCGTCTTCGGTTGTGAGCATCGTCTGCCCGGTGCCCAGCGGCGTGGAGCCGGCCGGGACCTCGTCGGCGGGGATACGGGAGGTGGAGTAGGACGGTTCGTCCATGTCGTTGAAGGTGACGGATTGGGGGTCGAGCGCTTCGAGCGCGGATGTGTTTTGCTTGCCCAGGCCCGCGGTGAGCCCCGTCAGCATGACGACGAGCAACGTAATCAGTCCGACCACACCGACGATGAGGCTGAAGCGGCCAAGGGCGCCTTTGATTTCTTTGATTCCTACGAACATGGCTCAAATATGGCCTTGAACAGGGCTTTTACACATCGTCAGCGCGGTTGAACCTTGAATCAACCGATCGGTTGATTGCGGTTAGGCAGCTTGGTGACTTGTGGGTGGGTTGTGGAGGACACGGCTTACAGGCTCTGCCCTAGTACGCGACGTGACGGCGGTGTATCCGTGGCCTCGCCCTACCCATGTCCTGCGACATAACAGCGCAGTTTGGACTGCGCAATTTAGCGAGTTGAGACGGCAAAACCCCAGGTCGCGAAAAGCCTGTGCGCGTAAATTGCGCAGTGCATAGTGCGCGGTGGCCTGGCAGGGCGCCGCGGCGATGGTGAACGGGCGGGTACTTCCGAAAACTCGACGCTATCCGAACAACCATGGATTCTTTGCGACAGCCGAGCCCGGACCGCGGCCTACTCCCCCGTTCTCGCAGCACCCGCGCAGGCTACTGTGGGAAACCGTGAGCAACACCAACCGGATCCTCGTCTTTTTGCGCGTCAGCCTGCACGTGCTGGTCGCGGTGCTGCTGGCGGTCGGGCTCGCCGGTGCGCTGCAGGAGGGCATGAACGTCGCTGCGCTGTGCTTGGGCGCGCTGTTTGCCGTGGTCTACCTTGTGGGCACCGTCTACCACAACGAGGGCAAGCCCTACCCGCTGGCGGCTGCGTGGGCATGGCTGGCCGTGATTACCGCCCTATGGGTGGCTCTAACGTGGGTCTCCCCCACCTTCGTCTGGCTGGAATTTCCGCTGGTAATCCTGGTGAGCTACCTGTTTCCCGTCGTTCCAGGGCTGCTCATCTCCGCGGTGATCCTTGGCTACACGCTCACTGTCACCGCCCCGGAAAGCGGCGTCGGCGGCATCGTCGGGCCGACGATCGGCACTGCCATGGCGCTGCTGATATACCATTCCTACTCCGCACTGCGTCGCGAGGCGGACCACTACAAGCAGCTGGTCGTGGACCTGCAGGCCGCGCAGATGGAGCTCGCCGCCGCGGAGCACTCCGCGGGTGTCTCCGCCGAGCGCGCCCGGATGTCGAGGGAGGTCCACGACACCATCGCCCAAGGTCTGAGCTCCATCGTCCTGCTCGGCAGGGCGTTGGACAAGCAGCTCGGGGATACCGCCTCGGCTCGCGAAACGCTCGACACCATCCGCTCCACGGCCGCCGACAGCCTGACGGAGGCGCGGCGCATCGTCGCGGGCGACGCTGGCCCGCTCGAGCCGCTGTCGGTACGCGTCGAGCGGCTCGCTGATGCTGCGCAGCAACGCCAGCGCGCGCTCGGATCGCACATTGAGGTGCGCGTCAACGTGGTTGACCTGCCCGAACCCGCCGCGAACGTCGCTGAGCGCGTTGTCCGCGAGGGCTTGAGCAACATCGTGCGCCACGCAGGCGCGACCCAGGCCGTGGTCACGGTGGATAGGCTGGGCGACCAGGCCACCGTCGACGTCTACGACAACGGCCGCGGCATCACCGGCGAAGAGGGCTTCGGCCTGCGTGGGCTGCGCGAACGCCTGCGCGAAGCCGGGGGAAAGCTCACCATCGAGGGCAACGTGCTTGCCGCCACGCTGCCGGTTAAGGAGCGCTAGCCATGATCAGGGTCATGCTTATCGACGACCACCCCATCGTCCGCGCCGGCCTTCGCGCGGTGCTCAACTCCTTCGGCGACGTCCACGTCGTAGCCGAGGGCGCGTCCGGTGCCGCGATCGACGAAATGCCCGAGGGCGTCGACCTCGTAGTCACCGACATCCAGATGCCCGAAATCGACGGCATCGAGGTCACCCGCCGCCTCGTCGCCGCGGGCGGGCCCCCGGTGCTCATCCTGACCACCTACGACACCCAGGCTGACGTGCTGGCCGCGGTGGAGGCGGGCGCGCTGGGCTACATGCTCAAAGACGCCCCGGAACCCGAGCTGCACGCCGCCGTGCTCTCCGCCGCGGGCGGCAAACGGGTGCTCTCGCCGCAAATCGCCGGCGTGCTCGCCGAGCGCGTCATGCGCCCGGACCAAGCCCTGTCCGCCCGGGAGATCGAGATTCTCAAGGCGGTGCAGACCGGCGCATCGAACCGGCAGATCGCGGCAACGCTGTTCATCTCAGAGGCGACGGTGAAGACGCACCTAATCCACATCTATTCCAAGTTGGGGGTGGACAACCGCACTGCGGCCGTCGATAAGGCTCGCGAGCGGCGAATTATCTAAGTTGGCGGGCATGGCAACTGTCACTGTCGTAGGATCGATCAACGCCGATCTGGTCGTTGAGGTCGACCGCCACCCGCGCCCCGGTGAGACTCTGCTGGGCAGCGGTGGGGAGGTCTCGGCGGGCGGCAAGGGGGCCAACCAGGCCGTGGCCTGCGCCAAACTGGGCACGCAGGTGTGCATGGTTGGTGCGGTCGGCACCGACGCCTACGCCGAGGAAGCACTCAAGTACCTGCGCACGTCGGGGGTGGAGCTCAGCGACGTGTCCGCGGTCGACGGGCCGACGGGCCTGGCCGTGATCACCGTCGACAGCAGCGGCGAGAACACCATCGTCGTCGTCAGCGGGGCAAACGCGCAGGTAGACGGAGGCTTTGTCGACGCCCGGCGCGGTGCAGTCGAGGGTGCCGAGGTGGTCGTCGTACAGGGCGAGATCCCGGCGAGCGGGTTTTCCGCCGCGGTCCAACTCGCCACCGGCCGCGTGGTGGTCAACCTCGCGCCCGTCATTGACGTCGAGCGCGCCGACCTGCTGCGGGCCGATCCCTTGGTGGCCAACGAGCACGAAGCGGGGCTGATTCTCACCCAGCTCGGCGAGCTGCAGCCTCCCGCCACGGAGGAGGAGATGGCGGCGGTGCTGCTCGCACAGGGTTTTGCGTCCGTCGTGATCACCCGCGGCGCGGGAGGTGCCGTTGTCGGCCACGGCGACACGATCACGCCGATCCCCGCCCCGCGGGTCGAGGCCATCGATACCACCGGCGCGGGCGACGCCTTCGTCGGCGCGCTCGCCGCCCGCCTCGCCCACGGAGCTTCGCTTATCGACGCCTCAGCGTACGCATCCCGCGTCGCAGCGCTGTCTACCACCCGCCGCGGCACACAAAGCGCCTATCCCACCGCGGCCGACGAGCTACCCTAACTACTCCGTCCGGCGCGTCAGGGTCGCCAGCGCCACCAGCGCGATGCCGGAGCACGCGATGATGGAAATACCCATCGCCAGCATGGGGTTTGTCCCCAGCGCGACCAGCGGCGGGATCGCACCGGCCACCACGTACTGGAAGAACCCCATCGCGCCGCTCCCCGCGCCCGCGCCGATGTCGCGCACCGAGTCCACGCCCAGCGCCGTGGCGTTGGCCATGATGAACCCGGCCATGAGCGACAGAACCGCCAGCGTGGGGACGACGAGGACCAGCGTCGGGTTGGACAGCGCCTGGGGGACGAGGAGGGCGCCGGCGAGGCCGTCGATAAGCAACGCGGTGATGAGAGCCCGGCGCGGGTCGGTGCGCGTGACCACGCGCATGTTCATCGCGTTCGACAGCGGGATCAGCATGGCCATGGAGCCGAAGATCACCGCGAAGGCCGTGGGGGAGACGCCGAGCTGGCGCTGCATCACCAGCGGCGAGCCCGAAATGTAGGAAAACAGCGCGCCGAAGCCCAGGCCCGAGGCCAGCATGTAGCCGACAAACGCGGGGCGAGCCAGGCAGCGCGCGATGCGGGGAAACAGCCCGCGCAGCGCCCTGGACGAGCGCATCTGCGGCGGCAGGGTTTCCGGCACGACGCGGAAGGCCACGAGCGTTTGCACGGCGTTGAGGACCACTAAGGCCCAGAAAATGCCGCGCCACCCCACGGCCGGCAGCAGCACACCACCGATCACTGGCGCGATCGCCGGCACGAAACCGGTAATCGCCATGAGCGCGGAGAACATCCGCGCAGCTTCGCGGCCGCGCGCGATATCGGGAACCACGGCGCGCGCGACCACCATCATCGAACCGCCGGCGAGGCCCTGGATCACGCGGGCGGCGACGAGCAGCTCGATA
The DNA here is from genome assembly GCF_031844665.1 of Corynebacterium sp. Z-1. Taxonomy (NCBI): domain Bacteria; kingdom Bacillati; phylum Actinomycetota; class Actinomycetes; order Mycobacteriales; family Corynebacteriaceae; genus Corynebacterium; species Corynebacterium sp. Z-1. Next base: position 380,172 of record NZ_CP134621.1, read on the forward strand.
GACGGGGCGATAGCGCACAGCACCGACGCCGCGAAGAAACACACCGAGGCGATCATGATCGGGCGTTTGCGGCCCGTGCTGTCGGATAAGGCTCCGAATAGCAGGTTGCCCACCGCCATACCCAGCATGAAGCCGGTGATGGTCAACTGCGCCATCGCCGGGGTCGTGCCCAGGTCCTCCTGTAGGGTCGGCAACCCCGGCAGGTACATGTCGATGCCGAAGGGGCCGACCGCGGACAACAACGCGAGGGCGACAAGAAGGCTACGGCTAATGGAGTTCACTGATTCATCTCTACCCGGATTAAAGCACCCTGGCAAAAGGTAGCCTTGGGCCATGAGCAACCTCGAGACAGCGCCATCCGAGTACCAGCTGACAACCGGCGGTGGAGCGGTGCCGGACGGGCAATGCCCTGGTGTGGACGTGGAAATCATCACCGCCCGCGAGGTGCCCCTCGGCGGACCCCGCGCGATGACCGTGCGCCGCACTCTGCCGCAGCGCAAGCGCTCCCTGATCGGCGCGTGGTGCTTCGTGGACCACTACGGCCCCGACGACGTTGCAGCCACCGGCGGCATGGACGTCGCCCCGCACCCGCACACCGGTTTGCAGACCGTGTCCTGGCTGTTTTCCGGTGAGATCCAGCACATCGACTCCGGCGGCAACCGCGGGATCGTCCGCCCCGCCGAGATCAACCTCATGACCTCCGGCTACGGCATCTGTCACTCCGAGACGTCCACGCCCGAAACCACCACGCTTCACGGCGTGCAGCTTTGGCTCGCCCTGCCCGAAACGGCGCGCAGCACCGCGCCGCGCCAGTTCGAGCACTACGCGCCCAACGCACTTTCGCTTGACGACGCCTCCAGCTCCACAGCACACGTATTCATCGGCAACCTGCTCGGGCAGAGAAGCCCGATTGAGACGTTTACCCCGCTCGTCGGCGCGCAGTTCCGCCTCGCGCCGGGTGACAGCGTGACCTTCGCCGTCGATCCCGCCTTCGAGCACGGCGTCCTGGCGGACGTTGACGGCCTGGCTCTGGAGGGCGTAAGCCTGCCGCGCGGTGCGATCGGCTACACCGGAGTCGGCGCCACCGAGCTGAACCTGACCAACACCACCGACGCCGAGGCGCTGGCCGTGCTGATCGGCGGCGAGCCATTTACCGAGGACATCCTCATGTGGTGGAACTTCGTCGGCCGCGACCACGCCGAGATCGTCGAAGCACGCAACCAGTGGCAGGAGCGCTCCGAGCGCTTCGGGGTTGTAGAGGGCTACGTTGGCCGTGGCGGGCCCGACGCCAACGCCGACGGGATGGCGTGGCTGCCGGCGCCGGAGCTGCCCAACGCCGAGATCAGGCCGCGGGTCAACCCCGCGCCCGTCGCGCGCGGGGAGGACGAAGACTAGCTGCACGTGTACACCTCATTGCGCAAGCGCCCTTTGCCGCCGAGCGAGATCCGCCGAGCGCAGTATTCTTAGGAACCATGATCGTCTCGCTGCTGATGACTATCGAGGGCTCGCAACCGAAAGTCTCCCGCCTGGTCAACGTGGAGAACTCCATGCACCTCGGCGCACTTTCGCACGTCATCGACGCGGCCTTCGGCTTCTCCGGCGGCGAGAGCCACATGTACATGTCCACCGGGCCCGGCGCGCGCGAGGTCGTCACCACCCACCCGAGCGAGGGCGAGCGCGCCGAAAACGACATCACGGTCGCCGAGATGAAGCCCATGATCTACGTCTACGACCCCTCCGCGAACTGGAACATCCACGTCGAAGTGCTCGGCACCTCGCGGCTCGACGGCCCCACGCCGTTGCTTATCGACGCCCTCGGGCCCGACGTCGTCGAGGCCTGCAACGGCCCCACCATGATGAGCAAGTTCCACGCCGAGGCGCGGCGCATCGCCGCAGGCCTCGGCCCCGACATGGAGGTCGCGCCCCTGCTCCTGAGCTTCTTGCCGGTGATGACCCCGGACCGGCTTCTACAGCGCCTCACCCAGGCGGACCCGGTGACGGTCTCGGAGCGCATCAGCTTCGTCGCCGAGGACCTAATGATCGACTCCGCCAGCTCCATTGCCGAGGACCCGCTGACGCAGCAGCTGGCCTCCGAGTTCGAGGACTTCTTGGAAACACGCCCCGACCTGATGGAGATCATGTCCCTCGATCCGAGCCCGGAGCACAACCCGGTGCTGATCGCCGCGATGGCGGGCTTCTTCGAGGACCGGCTTGGGGAAGACCCGCCGCTGGTGCCGGAGTACCCGAACCTGTTCCGGGACACTGTCGAGGCGATCCTGGGCTACTTCGCCGAACCGGTCAAGCTCACGGCCACGGGTGCCCTGCCGTCGCGGGTGGTGCGTGCGGTCGGGCAGGTGCTGGGCTACGACACGCGCTCGCAGCGCCCTCGCGAAACCTCGCTGCCCCTGTTGGCCACCACCCGTGAAATCCTCACCGAGGCGGGGCTTTTGAAAAACACCCAGGGCCGGGTGCGGCTCGGGGAAAGCGGCGCGCGGCTGCTTTCCGGCGGCGCGAGCCTGGACGAGCTTCACCTCGCCATGAGCCACGGCTTCGAGGAAACCTTCGGCGCCCACGAGTGGCGGGCTGTGGTGAAGTGGATCGCCAATGAAAACGGCATCATCGCCTCCGGCCCGCAGCGTGTCCCGGAGGACCTTGCCGGCACGTACGACCTGCTCAGGGCCCTGGGCGTGGTGGAGGAATCCGTGTACCCGCCCGGGCACTACCTCACCCACGGCGGCCACCTGCTTATCCAGCGGATGCTAGAGCTGGGTGAGCACTAGCGCGAAACCGATGCCCCCGAGCACGACGAGCATGAGCGTCAGCAGCGCGACCCCGACGGCGTTGGGCGTGGCGTGTTCGTGCGACAGCTCCGTCGCTTGGCCGCGGTACATCCGCCGGTTGAACACGATGAGAACCACCGCGAGGGCGGCGAGCAACACTATCGCCATAAACACGACATCGGGGTACGAGTCGGACCAGCGCAAAAGCGTCATCGAGCACACCATCATGGCCAGCGCCGTGCGCGTCCAGCTCATCGCGGTGCGCTCGGGCTGCAGCCCGGCGTCGGTGACGGGGATGCTCACAGTAGACCCAGGAACACGACGACGGAGGCGATGAAGATGCCAATGCCGAGCAGGGGAATGATCGCCGGCGCGGGTAGCGGGCGGCCGTGGCGCATCGCCCGCTCGACGCGTACCCAGCGCAGCGCCGCACCCACTGAGATGGCCATACCGAGCAGGATCACGACCACCGCAGCGAAGGTGCGTAGCGACGGCGCAATCCCCGGGATAGCGAACGCCTCCAGCGCGATGCCCGCCGCCAAAAACGCCAGCGCAGTGCGCGTCCACGCGAGGAAGGTCCGCTCGTTGGCTAGGGTGAAACGGGGGTCCGGTTCATCGCCGTCGGGGAAGACGGCGCGTGTAAACCAACCGGGTTGCTCGCTCATGCCCCCTAACTGTAGCCCAGCGACGCGTCGCTGCCACGGACGTATGGTGGGGTGCATGGATAAGACGTTGCTTGTTACTGAAACCGGACCCGAGCTCGTAGAAACTCGCGATGACTACGCAGGAGAGGGCGATACTCTGATCGACGTGACGCACTCGTCGGTCAATTACAAAGACGCGATGGCCCTCGGCGGGATCAAGGGCATCTTGCGCGAGCCGAACATAGTCCCCGGCATCGACGCGGTGGGCACCGTCGTCGAATCTCCCACCCTCGCGCCGGGCACCCTGGTCACGGTCAACGGCTGGGGGATCGGCGAGCGCCGCCACGGCGGCTACACCCCGCGACTGCGTATCGACGCCTCCAAAGTGACTCGGGTGCCCGAGCGTTTCGACGCCCACACCGCCGCCGCACTCGGCACCGCCGGCTACACCGCCGCGCTGTCCGTGGCCGGTTTCGAGCGCGCCTCAGGTGTCTCCGCCGCCGAGCTCGACGGCCCCGTCCTGGTCACCGGCGCGACCGGCGGCGTCGGCTCCGTGGCCGTGTCGCTGCTGGCCGCGCGCGGGTACGAGGTCCACGCGATGACGGGGCGCGTCGATACGCACGGCGACTACCTGGAGGGGCTGGGGGCTAAGGAGATCGTCGACCGCGGCGAGTACGCCGAAGCGGGCAAGCCGTTGCAGAAATCGCGCTACGCCGGCGCGATCGACACCGTCGGATCTACCGTGTTGGCCAACCTGTTGTCGCAGCTGACCTGGGGCGGTGTGGCCACCGCCTGCGGCATGGCGGCGGGCAACGACCTGCCGGCCTCGGTGCTGCCCTTCATTCTGCGCGGCGTGCACCTGGTGGGCATCAACTCGGTGGACGCGCCAAACGGCCTGCGCGTTCAGGCGTGGGACCTTCTCGCGCAGGCCGTCGATGTGGAGCAGCTGCTCTCGTACACCTCGACCGTCGACCTTGACGGCGCGATCGAGGTGGGCGAGAAGCTCCTAGCCGGTGAGCACCAGGGCCGCACCGTGGTCACCCTTTAGAACTGGGGCTGGGCCTCGGTAGGAACGGGGCCGCCGGATGCCTGGCGGTAAGCGTACGCCGTGGCCAGGTAGGTCGCCGGAACGACGATAAGCGCGCCGAGGCCGAATGTGATCACCACCGGGATCACCAGCAGACCGGAGATGAGGTTGAACAGAAGCAGCTGGAGGTAGTTGCGCGCACCTGCGGAGAAGCCTTCAGAGAACGCATCGCCGAAGCTGCCGGCGTTATCGGCGGCGTACCAGATCTGGAGCATGAAGAACGGCGTGATGAAGAGCATCAGCAGCGACGTCACAGCAAAAACGCCAAAGAGCGCGCCGAGGATCGGGAGGAGCGCTAGCGGGTCGTTCTCCAACTGGACCGGGTCGAGCGCGGACAGGGTTGCAAGGACAGATCCGCCGAAAATCATCGCGGAGATGACGATGAACACCAGCGCGATCATGAACACGATGAAGCCAACGAGCACGGACATACCGAGTGTCGCCCCGTAGGTGGGGGCCTTCATCCCGTTGAACTTCCAGTGCTTCGACAGAGTCTGCGCCAGGGCAAACGAGTACAAAAACGGGTAGAGGAAGATCATTGCCAGGCCGAAGAGGAACCCAACGAACGGGATGAGGCCGCTGGCCAGGCTAGGTAGAAGAACCAGAAGCAGGCCGATGAGAATCCAGTTCTGCCAGTTGTTGAACGTCTGGCGGAAGCCGTAACCCCACGCCTCGAGCGCGTTCATTTTCCCGGTGCCCTTGATGTGGACGAAGCCGTTGACGGCCGGGTCGTTGATCGGGTGAGGTTGGGTGCCGTCGCCGTAGGTGCCGTCGACAAGCGTGGTGCCGTTAAGCTGCGCCGCTCCCTGGTTGGCGGCGGCGTTGACGTCGTACGGGTTGTAACCGCCGGCCTGCTCGCTGCCGTAACCGTTGTAACCGTAGTTGTTGTAGCCGGTGAAATCGTTCGGGGTGCCGTAGACGGAGGAGCCGCCCTGAGCGCCCGCGTTGCCGGCAGGAGTGTCGGAGGAGCCTTTGCCGAACTCATTGTTGTAGCGGGGATCCTGCGAAGAAGGACCACCGTTGTATGGGGTGGACATAACGCCAGCCTTTCGATGAACCATGGGGTCACTGAACTGTTTTGACCTTACCAGCGCCCAACACGATTGCATCCGGTAGGAAATGCCCAAAGGTCTAGTACACGTCACGCACTTTGGTGGGGTCGCCGAGGTTTTCCCCCGCCAAGACTAGACCGATGAACACCGCAGCGGTCGCTAGACCAAGCCCGACCCACAGCCCGTGGAACCTGGGCCCAGCCCACGCCGCCACGACCGCTCCTGCGGCGGCACCCAGGGTGTTCATGATGAGGTCATGATGTCCGTAAGCCCGAGCGCGAAGGCGTACTGCGCGGCCTCCATCGCCACGCTCAAGCCCGCGCCAGTGAGCACAGCCGCACCGAACCTGCCGAACACGACGTAGGCGAGCACGCCGAAGGGCACGAAAAACGCGACGTTGCCGCCATAGCCAAACAGCGGCGCGAACCAGCTCTGGGCGTCGACCAACTCGGAAAAAGGCACCCAGGACACACCCCGGCGCGATTGGTTCGCTGGGTCCCACAGGTAGCCGATGCGGAAAAACGACTTCAGCAGCGTCAACGCGACGATCACGCCGCTGTAGGCCACAAGAGCCACGACCTGGGCCAGGCGCGTGTTCACAGGGATTACTTCACCACGAGGTTGACCATTCGGCCGGGCACCACGATGGTCTTGACCACGTTCTTGCCCTCGGTGAGCTCGGCGACGCGGGCGTCGGCACGCGCAAGCGACTCCAGCGCATCCTTGTCCGCGTCGGCTGGGACGGTAATGCGCGCCTTGACCTTGCCGTTGATCTGGACCGGGATCTCGACGGTGTCGTCGACAAGCAGCGACTCATCGAAGGTCGGGAACGGCTCGAACGTAATGGTCCCGGAATGGCCCAGCCGCACCCACAGTTCCTCGGCGATGTGCGGGGCGAGAGGGGAGACCATCTGCACCAGCGGCTCCACGGCGGCGCGCGGCACCGGGCCGTCGTGCGTCTTGGTCAGGTAGTTGACGTACTCGATGAGCTTGGCCACGACCGTGTTGTCACGCAGGTTCTCGTAGTCCTCGCGCACACCCGCGATGGTGCGGTGCAGCGCCTTGGCGTCCTCGTCGGTCAGTGGGGCGTCCGCGGCGCGCAGCTCGCCGGTTTCCTCGTTGACCACGAGGCGCCACAGGCGCTGCAGGAAGCGGTGCGCGCCGACGACGTCCTTGGTGGCCCAGGGGCGCGAGGTGTCCAGCGGGCCCATCGACATTTCGTACACGCGCAGGGTGTCCGCGCCGTAGTCGTGGCCGATCTCGTCCGGGGCGACGGCGTTCTTGAGCGACTTGCCCATCTTGCCGTACTCCTGGTTGACCTCTTCGCCCTGGTAGAAGAACTTGCCGTCGCGCTCTTCGACCTCCGCCGCCCTGACGTACACGCCGCGCGCATCGGTGTACGCGTAGGCCTGGATGTAGCCCTGGTTGTATAGGCGTCGGTAGGGCTCGCGCGAGGTGACAAATCCGAGGTCGAACAGCACCTTGTGCCAGAACCTGGAGTACAGAAGGTGCAGCACGGCGTGCTCGACGCCACCGACGTAGAGGTCGACTCCGCCCGGGTCGTTCTCGCCGCGCGGGCCGGTCCAGTAGCGCTCGTTCTCCAGCGCGCAGAACTCTTCCGTGTTTGTCGGGTCGATGTAGCGCAGCTGGTACCAGGAGGAACCGGCCCACTGTGGCATGACGTTGGTGTCGCGGTAGTACGTCTTTTCGCCCTCGCCGAGATCCAGGGTGACCTCCACCCAGTCCGTCGCCTTCGCCAGCGGGGGAGCGGGCTCCGAGTCGGCGTCGTCGGGATCGAAGGAGACGGGGTTGTAGTCCTCGATCTGCGGCAGCTCCACCGGCAGCATGTTCTCCGGCAACGAGTGCGCCTGGCCGTTCTCGTCGTAAACAATCGGGAAGGGCTCGCCCCAGTAGCGCTGCCGCGCGAACAGCCAATCGCGCAGCTTGTACTGGATCTTCTCCTCGCCGTGGCCGTGGGCGACGAGCCAGCTTATCGACGCCTCAATCGCGTCATCCTTGCCCATCCCGTCAAGATCCAACCCCGCGTTGTTGGCGGAATTAACATGCGGCGCATCCCCCGTGAATGCCTCCGTGGACACGTCCGAATCCAGCACCGGGGTAATGGGCAGGGAGAAGACCTGGGCGAACTCGTAGTCGCGCTCGTCGTGAGCGGGAACCGCCATGATCGCGCCGGTGCCGTAGCCGGTGAGCACGTAATCGGCGATGAACACCGGCACCTTCTCGCCGTTGACCGGGTTGGTGGCGTAGGAGCCGAGGAACACGCCCGTCTTTTCCTTGTTCTCCTGGCGTTCCACGTCGCTCTTCGCGGCGATCGCCCGCTTGTAGGCGGCGACGGCCTCGGCGGGGGTGGAGGCCCCGTACGTCCAGGTGGGGTTGGTGTTGTCGGGGTAGGAGGTGGTGGTCAGGGCGTCGACAAGCTCATGCTCGGGCGCGAGCACGACGTAGCTGGCGCCGAACAAGGTATCCGGGCGGGTGGTGAACACAGTGATAGGGCCGGCGGGGGAGGCAAACGACACCTCCGCGCCGCGGGAGCGGCCGATCCAGTTGCGCTGCATGGACTTGACCTTCTCCGGCCAATCCAGAAGCTCCAGGTCGTCGAGCAGGCGATCCGAGTAGGCGGTGATGCGCATCATCCACTGGCGCAGGCGCTTGCGGAAGACCGGGAAATTGCCGCGCTCCGAACGCCCATCGGCGGTGACTTCCTCGTTGGCTAGCACCGTGCCCAGGCCCGGGCACCAGTTGACCATGGAGTCGGAGAGGTAGACGAGGCGGAACTCATCGATCGCGGCATGTTTTTCCGCGGTGGTGAGATCGCGGAAGTTGCGGCCGTCCTTTGTGGTGCGAGCGCCCGTCATCAAATCGCGCACGAGATCCTCGATCGGACGGGCTTTCTGCTGCTCCTCGTCGAACCAGGCGTTATGAATCTGCAGGAAGATCCACTGCGTCCAACGGTAAAACTCCGGATCCGTCGTAGCGACGGCGCGGCGGCGGTCATGCCCCAGGCCCAGCGAGTCGAGCTGGCGGGTCATGTTCGCGATGTTCGCCTCGGTGGTCGTGCGCGGGTGCGTACCTGTCTGGATCGCGTACTGTTCCGCCGGCAACCCAAAGGCGTCGTAGCCCAGGGTGTGCAAAACGTTCTTGCCCAGCATGCGGTTGTAACGGGCGAAAACATCCGTGGCGATGTAGCCCAGCGGGTGTCCCACGTGCAGGCCTGCGCCGGAGGGGTAGGGAAACATGTCCTGGACGTTGAGCTTGTCAGCGGGCAGCTGCTCACCAGTGGCGAGGTCACCCACCGGGTTGGGCGCGTTGAATGTGCCGTTGTCGCGCCAGTAGCGCTGCCACTTCTGCTCGATCTCATTCGCCAGCCCCGGCGTGTAGCGGAAGGCGGGCCCCTCGGTCGCGTTAGTCATGCTTAGACAGTGTAGTGGGTGGCCACCGGGTCCTCGGACCCGAGCAGCCAGGTCACCACAATCGCGCCGGGGTCCGGCACGTCCTTCGTGGACTCGCCGAGGTAGGAGGCGCGGCCCTTCTTCGCCGAGATCTCGCGGGTGTGCGCCACGCCCTCGACGGCCGCCTCGCGGGCGGCGGCCATGGCCTCCTCGAGCGGGGTGCCGGGGTCGATCCCCGCCAGCGCCCGAGCGGCGGGGTAGAGGGCGTCCACCATCGTCTTGTCACCGTACTCCGCCCCGCCGAGCTCGTGGATGGCCTCGTACGCGCTGTTCAGCCCCGCCGCGAGCGACTCCGTGGTGAGGCGGTCCTCCACGGCGTGGGAGAGCTCGGTGAACAGGGTGCCGAAGACGGCGCCCGAGGTTCCCCCGGAGCGCACGAGGCAGCGGTGGGCGAGGCCCTCGAGGATGTCGCCGTCGCGGCCTCGCAGGGGCAGCTCGATGTCGCCGAAGGCGGCGTCGATGTTGGCGCCGAAGTCGCCGTCGCCGGCGATGCGGTCCAGCTCGGTGAGGTCGTCCACGCCCGCCTGGGCCCGCTCGATGAAGCCCGTCAGCCAGAGGTTCTCCTCGCCGGTCTCCGGCAGCTTGTCGGCGAAGCTCATCTCCGCCGGGGCAAACGTCGCCTCGGTGCCGATTGCGGCGGGCCAGGCCGGGGCGGCCGTGGGGGCGTCGAGAAGCTCTGCGATCTCGTCGTTGCAGCGCGTGAGCGTGACGGACACGCCGTGCATGTTGACGGAGGTGACAAAGGTGCCGTTGAGGCTGCGGCGCACGGTGATGCCGCGCTCGGCGAGCCAGGTGAGCACCTCGCCGAACACGAGGTGGATCTCGAGCAGGGTGGTGCCGCCGAGCCCGTTGGTCAAGCAGACGACCTCGTCGCCGTCTGCGAGCCCGAGCGCCTCGACGATGCCGGGCAGGATCGCCTCGACGATGTCGCGCGCCGACTTGATCTTCTCGCGGGCCACGCCACGCTCGCCGTGAATACCCACGCCGACCTCCATGTCGCCGCTGTCCAGGTCGAAGGTGTCGCGGCCCGAGGTGGGCAGGTATCCCGGCGCGAGCGCGACGGCCATGCTGCGGGAGTTGTCGGCGACCCACTGGGCCTTCTCCCGCACCGTCTCGAGGTCGTCTCCGCGGCGGGCGGCGGCGCCGGCAACCTTTTCCACGAGGATGGTGGCTGCGGTGCCGCGCCGGCCGGGCCCCTCCTCGTCGCCCCGCTCGGTGGCGATGTCCTCCTTGACCACCACGGTGGCGGTCTCCACCTCCGGGGTCATGCGGCAGGCGACGGAGAAGTTCATCACGTCGCCGGTGTAGTTCTTCACCACGTGCAGCACCCCGCGGCCCTGGTCCGCCCACGCGGTCGCCTCCGCGATCTGCACGGCGTTGGGGGAGGTGAACAGGTGCCCGGGGCACGCCGCGGCGAGCATGCCCCGGCCGATGAAGCCGCTGTGCATGGGCTCGTGGCCCGAGCCGCCGCCCGAGATCACGGCGACGGCCGGCTCCCCGCTGTCGGTGACCACGGGGGAGGCCTGGTAGATGAAGCCCGCCGGGTTCCACTCCGCATCCGGGTGGGCGGCGACGGTGCCTCCCACCGCCTCCGCCGAGAAATCGTGCGGGTTGTTGCGGAAGGAGCGCAGGGGCGGTGAGGGCTGTGCGTTGTCGGCCATGCACAAAAGGATAATGAAAGTCGCTACTCGCACATAACGCCGTGGTCGCCTAGGGTGGGGCGCCAGAGGATCTCCCGACAGAAAGGAAAGACGATGACCGTTTCCCATACACAGGACAAGATGTACACGGGGCCTTCCCGCTACGTGCAGGGCATCGACCTTATTGACCGCGCCGCACACTACCTCAAGCCGCTCGGTTCGGCCCCGCTCATCATCGCCGACGAGGTCGTCTGGGACATCGCGGGCCAGAAGCTTCAGGACAGCCTTCGCGGCGACGGGATGGAGGCCACGCACGAGGTCTTCGGTGGCGAGGCTTCTCTGAACGAGATCGGCCGCATTGTGGAGAAAGCACAGGCGGGCGAAACCGACGTGATCATCGGCCTCGGCGGCGGCAAGACCATTGACTCCGCCCGCGCCGTGGCCGACAAGCTTTCCCTGCCAGTAGCAATTTTCCCCACTGCCGTGTCCGCCGACGCGCCGACCGCCCGCGTCTCCGTGATCTACACCGACGAGGGCGTGTTCGACTCCTACCTCTTCTACGACCGCAACCCAGACCTCGTGGCGGTGGACACCCGCGTGATCGCCAACGCGCCCGTGAACACGTTGCGCTCCGGCCTCGGCGACGCTTTGGCAACACTGGTCGAGGCTCGGGCCGTGCACCGCGCCAACGGCCGCCGCATGGACGACTCCTCCCGCCCCACCTTGGCCGGCCTGGCGCTGGCGGAAAAGTGCGAGGAGACGCTCTTTGCCTACGCCCACCAGGCGCTCAAGGACGCGGAGGAGCACATCGTTTCCCCGGCACTCGAGGCCATCTGTGAGGCGAACACGCTGCTGTCCGGCCTGGGCTTCGAAAACGGGGGGCTGGCCGCCGTCCACGCGATCCACAACGGCTTCACCGCCCTCGACGGCGACATCCACCACATGTCGCACGGCGAGAAGGTGGCCTTCGGTATCGGCGTGCAGCTCATGCTCACCGGCGCCACCCGCGAGGAGGCCGACCGCTACTTCGGCTTCCTCCAGTCCGTCGGCCTGCCGACCACCCTGGAGGAGATCCACCTCGCCGACGCCACCGACGACGACCTGTACAAGATCGCCGAGCTCGCCTGCTCCAGCGAGGAGACGCTGAAGCAGATGCCGGGCGAGCACACCCCAACCGACGTCGTGCAGGCGATCCGCGCGGCGGACCGCTACGCCCGCTCGCTACGCGAGCGCGCCTAGCCGCGGGGGCGCTGCTCCCAGCGCAGCTCGCAGCCCAGCGCGTCGAGTACCTCGAACGCCTCGGCGGTGCCGGCTTCGAGGCTCTCGGCGACGTCCTGGCCGCCGGAGGTGATGTCCACGACAACCTCCTCCGGCGCGGACGTGACCTCCTGGACCATCCAGCCGCCGCGCCCGCGCGTGCCGAGGGGGTCGGCGGGCAGGTCGTCGAGCCAGTCGAGGACCGCCTGGCGCGCGTGCGCCCCGGTGACCGTGAGGCGCACGGTCGCGGGCGAGTCGTCGGGGGCCAGCCAGTCGTGGTCGATCTCGTAACGCTCGTTCATGCGCACCAGGATAGCTGGCGCGTTGGCTGGAGGATGTTTGCAAAGGCTTGCCTTACCTAACTTGCTGCAAGCGTGTAGCGTTGTGCGCACTTTCGGGAAGACCCGACGCGTCTCCGACGGCATCGCGGAGCTCCGCCAGATTGATCTGGGCGATGAATGCGTAGGGCATACCGCCCGGACCTGTGGGCCATTCAGCGCCCTTCGGCAGGTCGGGGAGACCGCCAACTCGCGAGGAGCCCAAAGGCACCTCGGCGACCTCACCAGGTTCCAACCCGATTTCCTCGATGAGATACGTCAGCGCCTTTCCGACAAACTCTGCCGACAGGAAAGCGGCTGCCGCGGTGGAGACTTCCTCTGCGTCCTTGAACATAGGGCCAGTGTAACGGGGATGAGCAGGCGCTACTCGAAGTCTGACCTGCCCTCCGCCGCCGTGGCGGATCATCGACCGGGTGAGGAGCGGGCCGTCGATAAGCACCGCGCGTTGGCACGGAATCTGCGTAATTGGCAGCCCCGGAAACTCGCGCCCACCTGTTCGATTGATGGCCGGTCCGTGTCGGCGCACCTTGCTAAGTTGAGCTCATGAACCGAACAACGGCGGTTGCCGACACCCTCACCATGATCCGCCTTGCGGACTCGGTCCCGGCGTGGGTGATGTTGCGCGCCAAAAATGCGCCGGCTGTACTGTCAGTGCTCAGCGCGGTGTTTCAGTCCGATAACCGACAAGTCGCGGGCACCGAACTGGCGCTAGCGGTGGACTCACTGCTTGTTGATATTCGGGAGCAAACCGACATGGAGCTTCCCAAATCCGCCGTGGCGTACATCAACGATTGGGTCAAGGCCGGTTATCTGATCCGCCGCAGCCCGCAGGGAACGCGTGATGAGTTCTACGAGCTCACTACGGACGCCCACGTGGCAATCGACTACGTCCGACAGCTGGTCAACCCGCAGCGCTCGGTAACCAAGTCCCGCCTGGACACCCTCTTCACGGGCTTACATAGTCTGGCTGCGGAGACGGACCCTGATGAGGCGACCGCTATTCGGCGCCTCGAGCAACAGCGCGACCAGCTGCAGGCGCGCATCGACCAGATCCGAATGAACGGGGTCGGCATCATATCTGATGCGGAGGCCGTGGAGAAAGCGCGCGAGATCCTGGCCCTGGCGAGCGATTTGCCCACAGACTTTTCCCGCGTACGGGAGGAGATCGAGGAGGTCGACAGGGGTCTGCGGGAGTCCATAGTCGACGGGCAACTCAACGCCGGCGCGGTGTTGGACAACGTGTTTCGGGGTGTGGATCTGGTTACCGAGTCCGAGGCAGGAAAAGCCTTTAACGGCTTCTACGAGGTCTTCCTTGACCCGGAGCGATCCAAGCAGTTCGACGCGACTGTCAGCTCCGTGCTGTCCCGTGATTTCGTGGACAAGCTCGATCCGCTGGAGCGAACGGAGCTGGCACAGCTGGCAGACACACTGGATACCTCGTCGGGGCAAGTCCATGACTCGATGACAGGCCTGTCCAGATCGCTGAGAAGGTTCGTGCAGTCCCGCGAGGCGGAGTCGCAGCAAGCGTTGACCAGGGCGATCAATACCGCCCAGCAGCTCGCTCTCCAACTCGCGCAGCGCGGCATCAAACCCTACGAGTCCATCGAGTTCGATCTGGAGTTGACCACCCGGCAGCCGACCTCGCTGTCGAGCTGGGAACTCTACGACCCGATGGAGTACCGCATCAAGCCCAACATGGAAGTCGACGAGTCGGGGGAGATCGACTTTGAGGCGGTGCGCGCGAGGATCCGGGAATCCGAGATTGATTGGGAGGAGCTGCGCCGGGCGATCAATGATGTGGTGGACAGGAGCGGGAGGGCGTCGATAAGCGACGTGCTTTCCGCTCACCCCGCAACCCAAGGCCTGGCGAGCGTCGTGGGACTGATCAAGCTTGCGCACGACCACGGCGAGCGGGCCGACGGCACCGAGTTCCTGCACTGGCAGCGCCCAGGCGGAAAGAATTTCCGCGCCCGGTACGAGCGATTCGAATTCGGCGAAAAGATTGGACACGTATAGATGGACAACAAGCTTCATGAGGCCGACACCGGCACCCTGACCGGCCTGCAGCGCCGAGCGCTGGCGGAGCTCATCCGCGGCCCGTATGTGTCCAGCATCAAGGCTCCGGAGGTGTTCCAGACGGTATCAGGCTCGCGGGAGCTGCTTGCGCAGCAGCTGGATAACCTCTTTCTCACCCTCATCGTCGACGACAATGCCGGTGTCGCCTACACCAAGGCGTGGGATGTGGAGGTGCCTGAGAAACGCGCTCTGCTGCGAAAACAATCGCTGACGTTCATGGATACGGTGGTCATCTTGCATCTGCGCCGCGAGCTGGTGACCACCAACCCCAACGAGCGCACCATCGTGGATGAGGACGAGGTATTCGAGGCGACTCTGCCTTACCAGGGCCACGGGGGCACGGACAAGACGAACCAGCGCAAGCGCTTCACTGCCTCGTGGAACAAGATGAAGACCTACTCCATCATCGTGTCCACCCCCACCGAAGGCCGCTTCGAGGTCTCCCCTGTACTGCGCATCATCTTCTCCGGCGAGGAAATCGCCGCCGTCACCGAATCATTCTGCGCTCTTCTGGAGGACGAGCAGTGACCGCCATCATCCCAGGCCAGTTTCGACTGTCCCAGATCCAGGTGTACAACTGGGGAACCTTCGACAACCTGCACACGGTGAACGTATCGCGGGAAGGCTTCCTCATCACGGGGCCATCGGGGTCGGGCAAGTCCACGCTTATCGACGCCCTCTCGACCATCCTGGTGCCACCCAGCAAAGTCCGCTTCAACGCGGCTGCTGACAGCCATTCCCAGTCGGGGCGAAACCTCGTCACCTACTGCCGCGGGGCGTGGCGCCGCGAGCACTCTGTGGAGGCTGACGAACTGACACAATCCTACCTGCGCCAGGGAGCGACCTGGAGCGGGGTGGCGCTGCGCTACGACAACGGCACCGAGGGCGTGGTCACCGCCTGCCGGCTTATGTTCCTGCCAGCGAACGCCTACTCGCGCCAGGAGATGGTGGACCTCTACCTGCTCCTTCCCCGCGAGGCGAGCCTGACGGAGTTCGAGCCCCTGGCGCTGAAAAACCTGCCTGTGACGGAGGCGAAAAAGCAGTACGCGTCCGCGCTGCACGTGAGCCGCAGCCACCCCCAGTTCATTGCGGCGCTGCGCCGCGCCGTCGGAATCACCGACGAAGGAGCCTTGGATCTGCTGCACCGCACACAGTCCGCGAAGACGCTCGGGGATCTCAACCACCTGATGCGCACATTCATGCTTCCGGAGCCGGAGACGTTCGCCATCGCGGAGCAGGCGGCGGGGAACTTCACGGACCTGCACACGGCGTATTCCTCTGTGGTGGATGCCCGCGAGCAGATCGAGCACCTGCTGCCCGTGCGGGTAGCGGCCGAGAAACGCTCGGACGTGGCCACCGAGCTGCTCACCGTCGACGAGGAACGCGAGCACCTCGAGCTGTTCATCAATACCTGGAAGCAACAATTCGCCCAGAAGCAACGGGCCCAACTGACGTCCGAGCTCGCGGCCATCGACGGAACCATCACCGCGGAAAATGCCCGGCGTGAGGAGAATGCAGCGGAGCAGGACCGACTGCGCACTCTCATTCACGGCGCGCAGGACTCGTCGCTTGTCGCCGCGGAGGCACGTCGCGATGCCCTGCGTGAGCAGCTGAAACGCGTGGAAAAGGCCGAGGCGGACTTCAAGGAGAGGCTGAAGATTCTGGACGCCGCGATGCCGGGAACAGTCGATGAGTTCTCCAACTTCCGGCTGCAGCTCGAAGGAGAGCGGGACGATCTACGCCAGCAACAGGCTGACAACGAAACCAAATTGGAGCAGGCGCAGGGGCGTGTCTACGAGCTTGTCACCATCAAGAACAGCCGTATCAAGGAGCTGGAGACACTGCGCTCGTCCGGCTCCGCGATGGACAGCCGGTTGATTGGTGCGCGGGCCCTCATCGCGCAGGTCGCGGGTATCAGGGAGAAGGACCTGCCCTTCGTCGCGGACCTGATGAGTATGAGGCAGGGCGAAGACGCATGGCAGGGTGCTGCAGAACGTGTCATGGGTGGCTTCGCCCGGACTCTCGTTGTGCCGGAGGAGCTGTACGCACAGGTCTCCTCCGCGATCAACGCGACACACCTCGGGGCGAAGGTGTCCTACACCCGATTCAGCCCCCAGCTGGAGAACCAGCGGCCGCCTTCGTTTGTGCAGGGCTCGCTGGGCCAGAAAATTGAGGTCGCCGAGGGGCGGTTCCACGCCTGGATTCAAACACAGCTCTCCAAGAGCTTTGACCACCTCTGCTGCGAGACCATGGACGAATTCCGGGCCGCCCGGCGCGCCGTGACCCTCCAAGGCTCGGTGAAACACAACCCACACGACCACGTCAAGGATGACCGTAGCCGCGTCGAGGACAAGTCGCGGTGGGTGCTGTGGGGCAACCTGGATGACAAGATCGACGAGCTCCAGGCGGCAGTTCGCGCTGCCACGGAAAAGCTCGGGGCCGCCACACGTTCGCGTGACCTGATCAAAGGTGCGCTGCAAGCACAGCGCACTCAGGTATCCACCATTGAACGGCTGCTCGAAACGAGTGACTTCGCCGACATCAATGTTGCCGCCACGACGGCTCAGCTTGGCGACGCTCAGCAGCTCGTCGATGAACTGACTGACGGTAACGCCGAGCTAGCGGCCATGAAGAAGCAACTCTCTGCGGCTCGGGCGTCCCGGCAGAAAATAGAGAAGAACTTGGAAGATCTTCTCGAGGCTCGGGGCGGACTGCGCACCGAGCTCCAGCAGACGGAGGCGATCCTAGAGAAGGCCCGCCTGCAGGTGGGAGAGCGCGAGGTGCCGGCGGAGGTAAACGCACGGCTCGAGGAGCGTTGCCACGCTATCGATCGCTCCATCCGCGCTGACAACATCGACCGCCTCTCACACCGGCTCACCAGGGACATTGAGGACAGGTTGGCGGCGCTGAAAGATCGTGCCAGCCGCTATGACAGCCAGCTTCGCGACGCCATGAACCGCTACCTTCTGCGCTGGCCACAACGCCAGGGCGATCTCAGCGCCGATCCGGCCTGGGAGAAAGACTTCCTCAAAGAGCTGGAGCGTCTCGAGTCCGATGATCTCCCGCGCTTCGAACAGCGCTTCCGGGAGATGCTCCGCGACCAAACCCACAAACATCTGGGAAGGTTGCGGCGGCTCATCCGGGATGCGGCGGCAAAGACTCGCAACTCGATTCAGATGATTAACAACTCACTGGCGGAGGTGGAATTCTACCCAGGCACGCATCTCACCATCGAGGTGCGCGAAGCGCAGCCAGCGATCACCCGCGACTTTGTGCAGCTTCTCGATGCCGCAATGGAGGGCATGATCAACGACGCCGACCAGGAGGAAAGCGAAAACCGCTTCCACAAACTGCGCGCGGTGATTGACGCGGTGACGGTCTCCGACAACACCTCGCCGCGCGAGCGCCAGCTGCGGCTGGACACCCGCGAACATGTGAAGTTCCTGGGTGTCGAGTACAGCCCCGACGGGGTGCGCGGCGCGGTCTACGACTCAGCCGAGGGTCTGTCCGGTGGCCAGGCCCAGAAGCTCTCCTCGTTCTGTCTCGCGGCGGCCTTGCGTTACCGGCTCACCGGCACCGGGATGTCCGCCTCCCAGGCACGCAACTCGACGGTACAGCTGGACGGGGAGATCTACCCGCGCTTTGGCACCATCGTGCTCGACGAGGCCTTCGACCGAGCCGACACCGAGTTCACCCGCGCC
Source organism: Corynebacterium sp. Z-1 (assembly GCF_031844665.1). Classification (NCBI taxonomy): domain Bacteria; kingdom Bacillati; phylum Actinomycetota; class Actinomycetes; order Mycobacteriales; family Corynebacteriaceae; genus Corynebacterium; species Corynebacterium sp. Z-1. The sequence goes on from NZ_CP134621.1 coordinate 398,217, forward strand.
GCCATGGGAGCTTTCCGCCAGTTCGGGTTCCACATGATCTTGGCCACCCCGGAGAAGCTACTGCAGACGGTGCAGGACTATATCGGGGGAGTGCTCATGGTGGAGTGCCCCGACCGGAAGCGCTCTCGGACGAGTTCCCTGACCATCGAAGAGGATCCCATTGAAAACCCCTGAGCAGGTGCGCGCTCGCGCCGCAACGTTTTACGCGCGCAACCACCGCGCGTGGCTCGATGGCGATTTCTCCGGGCTGACTATCAATCTCCAGCCGCCGACGGGCAGGGCCGCAGAGCGTGACGACGGCCTTTCGGTGCGCTCCTGGATCGACGAGTGGACCCGCAGCGCCATCCCCGCCGAATGGGAAGACAAGAAACTCGGCTACCTGGGCACCTACTCACTGCCCGCGCGCGTGGTGCTCTCCGACGCGGCAGTGGCCGCAGAAGCGGCAGGGAGGTCCTCGCACTGGCGTCGCGTCAACGAATTACTGTCTTTGTTCTGCCACGAGCTGGGGGAAGAAGTTCGAGCCGGCCTTGCCGCAAAGCTCGCATACTGGGAGGGCTGGGACAACGTGGTCGCCGCGCAGTTCATCGATGTGGTGCGCTGGCTACGCACTCACCATGTCGCCAAGCACTACGCACGCGAGCTGCCGATTTTCGGTATCGACTCCAAGTGGATCGAAACTCGCCGCGCGGTGATCTCCGCGGTGGTCGGCGAAATTAGCTTCCGTGAGGCACCGTCGATGGTGGAGCTGCGCATCCTGGATCCCACGGACAACTTCTGCGGGATGCGTCACTGGTCGTGCCCCGTCTCCGCGCTCTCCGACGTGCCCGGTGCGCGGGTGTTGATCGTCGAAAACCGCCAGACCTTTCTCGCGCTGCCCAACCTGCCGAACACGATCGCGGTGTACGGCGGCGGGCTACGGGCGCACTCCCTCGTGCGCGATATCCCCTGGCTGGCGACGAAAGAGTTACTGTACTGGGGAGACTTGGACTCGCACGGCTTCTATATTCTCGAGCTGGTCCGTCGGCACGTCTCGCCCGTGCAGTCAGTCCTCATGGACCTAGACACCGCCCGCCGCCATCTGGACCTCGCGGTCGAGGAACCCCAGCCCAGCAGGTTTGTGCCACACCTCTTAACCCCCTCCGAGACGATGGCCCTGGAGTTCCTGCGCAGCCACTCCACTAGCGGATGCATGCGGATCGAGCAGGAGCGGATCGTGTTCGACCACGTGGAGAAAAGACTCAGGGAGATTGGCTAGTGTGGGCTTCGTCAACCTCTCCGGAGGTTAGCCGTCCCGCCCTCACGGCACTTGTCGGCGCCCACCGCTAGCCGCAAACCCGTCCGACAGCGTCAGAACCTCGACCGCCCGCCAGGCGCGGGTGCACTCGTCCAGCCTCACAGAGACCGACACAAATGGTGAGGATGTGAAGATTTAGCGGGTCGTATTTTCCAATTGCCGGATTAGATAAGGTTGCGGGTGACTCACTCCATCCTGGAATAGCCCTGTTCGATTTCCGAAATCTGTTCGTTGCGATTCGTCTGTCCACGGCCCCGCAGCGGCTTATAGGGCGGGTAAGAGAGGGGGTCAGGAACACGTCTCGCGACGCATCGGCTCGTTCCGCTGAGGTTGCGATGCTCCTATATTGTGTCAAGAGCTTTTCAGAAATTTTTCGTAGGCCGATGCTAATTCCGTCAATGGACGTTTTCCAGTCTCGATGTCACTGATCCTCGCCGGGGCACACCCCAAATGCTTCGCTACAACCACCTGGGTGAGATGCTTCGCGATACGCAGTTCTTTCAACTCATCCCGACGAAGATCCCTGGGCTGTGACGTACTGCGCCTGGTGCATATGACCCGGTAGATCTCCCGGACGATCGCGCGCTTCAGGCAGCGAATAATCTCCCTTTTCGACAACCCCTCCTCGGTACGCCGGGCGACGTACTCCCTGGTGCGCTGGTCACACTTCATCCTCACCATAGCGATTCGGTACAACGCTGAGTTCGCCCGCCGGTCACCACCACGATTGAGCCGGTGCCGGTTGGTTCGCCCAGAGCTTGCCGGCAGTGGAGCCACTCCACATAAGTGCGCCAGCGCTGCTTCGGAGTGGATGCGCTCCGGATTATCGCCGATGCTGATCAGCAGATCAGCGGAAACAAGAGCCCCACATCCCACGATGTTGCTGACATGGGGATTGATCACTGACACCAGGGCAGCGATCCGGGTTTCCAGCTCATCGCACTGCACCCGCAATGCGCGGTAGGTCGTGGCCAGAATCTTCAGGCTGGTCAGCACACCATTTCGCGGATCAGTAACATCCGACGACGGTCGGCAGTACACCAACGCGTTGACCAGAGCGTGGTTGGTCATCGTGGCGTAGCGGGTGCGGATGTCATCAGGGGCTGTGACCAGCAACGACTTCATCGTTGTGATGAGTTTCGCGGTGGTGGACACCAGCTGTTTCCGGGTGATCTGTAACGCTCGTAACGACTCCACCGGGCCCGTAGAATCTTTAGGCGTGCTCAGCCCTTCCCCGGTCAGGACCTGTCGCGCGGCGGCAAGGGCATCCACCGGATCTGATTTCCCGTCCCGGCGTCGAATGCTGCGGGCCGGGCGCAGGACTTCAACGACCGTGTAACCACGGTCTATGAGGTGCCGGGTTAATCCGGCACCGAAGGAGTTGGTTCCTTCTACTCCGACGGCGCAGACACCGTGCTTGCTGAGGAACTCGGCGAGGTGCGTGTAACCGGGCCTGGTGGTGGGGAAGGTTTCGGTGGCCAGGTGCCGGCCGGTTGGGGTCACCGCGGCGACGGTGTGGGTGTCGGTGTGGGTGTCGACCCCGGCGACGGGGCTTGCGGAGAGGTCGATGTCTGTGGTCATGGCTGTCAACGCTTTCGCATAGGGAAGTGATGAAGGTAGCCGCTGATCCGAGGGTTCGAGCAGACGAGGGTGTCCGATTCTTTGTGTGCGGGGGCTTGGTTTACAAGTAGTCCGCGAATCGGTCGGGGTATGCCACGGCTAGTTGGTTGATGGCTTGTTTCCACCCGGTGGCTTTCGCTCCTTCAATATAGCCGCTGCATTCGATGGCGCGCTTCGCTTTCTTCGCTCGCTGGGCAGCGCGCTTGTCCTCGATGTTGCAGATCATCAGCCACAGCGTTTTCAGCGCCGCAGTATCGTTCGGGAACTGGCCGCGGTTGCGGGTGGCTTTCCGCAGCTCAGCATTCAGCGATTCGATCGAATTCGTGGTGTAGAGTACCCGCCGTGCCGCAGGCGGGAACTGCAAAAACGGCACAAACCGGTCCCAGGCGTCGCGCCAGACTTTGACCGATTGCGGATACTTCCGTCCCAGCTCGGACGCCTCGAACGCGTCCAGGGCGGCGCGGGCGGTGTCCTCATTCGGCGCGGTGTAGACCTCCCGCAACGCGCTGGATACGGGTTTGCGGTCTTGGTAAGACACCCACCTATTTGCCGCCCGGATCAGATGCACGATGCAGGTCTGCACCATGGAATTCGGCCAGGTTGCCTCCACGGCGTCCGGCAGGCCTTTGAGCCCGTCGCAACAGACGATGAACACGTCTTGGACCCCACGGTTGGCAAGGTCAGCGCACACGGATGCCCAAAAACTGGCGCCTTCATTGTCTGCGATCCACAATCCCAGGATGTGCTTGATGCCGTCCATGTCGACGCCTACCGCCATGTAGCAAGACTTGTTGACCACGCGGTGGCCATCGCGGATTTTTACGCGTAGCGCGTCGAGGAAGATCACCGGGTAGAACTCGTCCAACTGGCGGTTCTGCCACAGCATCACCTCATCAAGCACCGCGTCAGTAATCGTGCTGATGGTATCCGGGCTCATGTCCACCCCGAGGGTGGTGGCGAGGTGGTGCTGAATATCGCGCACGGTCATCCCACCGGCGTACAGCGAGATGATCATGTCGTCGAGCTCGGTCAAACGGCGCGACCCCTTCGGCACCATCTGCGGGGTGAACGTGCCGGCACGATCCCTGGGCATGGTGACCTCTAGTCGGCCGTAGCCGGAATCGACGGTCTTGGTGTACGACCCGTTGCGGTGATTGCTCTCCTGTGCGGTTTCCAACCGGGCTTTCGCCTTACGGTCGGCATGGCCGTAGCCCAAATGTGCATCCATCTCCGCCTGCAGACCGGCGTTGATCGATGCCTGCAACAGGCCTTTGACCAGATCGCTTGCATCATCTGCAGAGGTCGACAGTTCGCTGATCAAGCTGGCGAGCTCAGGATTTTCCATCAGCTTCTCGCTGATCTCATTGACCCTTGCCGGGTCGTGGCCTTTCTTCGGTGACACCTTAGTCATTATCGGTGAAACTCCTTCTAGATCAGAGCCTCACACACAAACTTCCTGACACCCTCGAGCAGACAGGACACTGATGGGACTACTACTATGGCACCTGCCGGGGTGGTCACGGTGAGAGGTCACGCTCCTATGAGGTCATGACCGAATCGCCGGATCGCGGTGCGGGGCGAGAACCAGCCCGGAAGACAGATCGCAACGAAGGCACACAATCAGATTGTGGCCAGTCCGTTAGTGGGTCATTCCGGATGGTTCTTGTCCCGCACTCCCATTATCAGTGTCCTTTAGCGTGGTGTATCTGTGACTGCCGGTGAGGGGCCTCATGAATGCGTGAGGCGACCACCGCAGTACCTTTCGAATCCGTAACCACACTTCCTCGAAAGGGAAACCACGATGGCCGCTGGACCCTATTCTATCGACCCCACCACCTACCTCGACGAATTGCTCGCCCAAGCATCCCCCGATCTCATGCGAGAAATGCTTCAAGGCTTCATCAACCAGATCCTCTCCACCCAGGCCGACCAAGTCTGCGGCGCCGACTACGCCACCGTCAGTGATGCGCGCACCAACGTCCGCAACGGCTACCGCCACCGCGACCTCGACACCAGAGTCGGCACCATCGACGTCGCCGTGCCCAAACTCAGAACCGGCTCGTTCTTCCCGGACTGGCTGCTCGAACGACGCACCCGGGCCGAACGGGCCCTGACCACCGTGATCGCCACCTGCTACCTCAAAGGCGTCTCCACCCGCAGGATGAACGACCTCGTCGCCACCCTGGGGATCAACAATCTCTCGAAATCGCAGGTCTCAGAGATGGCCAAAGATCTCGATCAGATGGTGGAGGACTTCCGCACCCGACCCCTGGATACCGGCCCCTACATCTATGTTTCCTGCGACGCGTTGACCATGAAGGTGCGTGAGGGCGGACGGGTCGTGAAAACCTCCGTGCTGCTGGCCACCGGCGTGAACGCGGAAGGCTACCGCGAACTACTCGGCATGCAGGTCGCCACATCCGAGTCCGTGGCCTCCTGGACCGGTTTCTTCCGCGACCTGAAAGCCCGCGGCCTAAACGACGTCTACCTGGTCACCAGCGACGCACACTTGGGCATCCAGCACGCCATCGGCGAGGTCCTGCCGAACGCCTCCTGGCAACGGTGTCGCACGCATTTCGCGAAGAACCTCTCGTCGATGGTGCCGAAGACCCAGTGGCCGACTGTGTCGGCGATGTTCCATACGATTTTCCAGCAACCCGACTCGCAAGCGGTGTGGAAACAGGCCCACGACGTGGTGGAATTCTGCCAGCAGAAATTCCCGCACGTGGCCGACTACCTGGAGGAATCACTCGACGAGCTGCTGGCGTTCACGAACACGCCAAGGACGGTGTGGACGAAGGTCTGGTCGAACAACCCCACTTCAGCGGTTGAACCGGGAGATCCGCCGGCGCACCGACGTCGTGGGGATCTTCCCGAACCGAGATGCCGTCGTGCGCCTGGTCGGGGCGGTGCTGGCTGAGCAGCACGAGTGAGAAGGATCCAGCAGAAGCGCTACATGTCGCTGACGGCCCTGGACCAGACGAAGACCATGATGAACGCCAACGTCATCGACGCCGGCGAAGCCACTCAGGAGGTCGCATGAGCCAGTCGCAACACCGGGCTCGTGCCGGTCCCTGAGATCGTCATGCTGCCTGTTTTATCGAAAGGGCAGATACACCACTCGCGTGGACTTGACCCATTTAGCTCACGATGCACGATGCTAGGGGTGACCCAATCGATGGCAGCGGTGGGAACCAGCGCAGACAACGCGCTAGCGGAGTCGTTCAACGCGACATTGAAACGCGAGGTGCTGCAAAACCGGAAATGCTTCGACTCACTGCTGCACGCCAGACGGGACGTCTTCGCGTGGTGTGTGCGCTACAACCAGAAGCGCAGACACTCATGGTGCGATTATCTGTCGCCCCTCGAGTTCGAAAACCGCACCTGCGGTAAACTCACCTTGACCGCATAAGTTCAATTCCCTGTGTCCACTTTCCAGGGGTCGGGCCCCTACCCGCAGTCCATTGCTGCCACCGCTAATAAATACGGCCTAGCCGATACTCACGCAGCACCCCATTAGGGATACAGCACGACCTCGACATACGATTCGACGTTGTTCCTCGAGACCCGCAAACGCGATCACGGCCTAGGAGACCCTATTCTTACGGCGTTGGCCACTGCGACACCCGTGGCTGCCGTCGGTTACCGTCAGGATTATGGAACCGCCCAGCTACCAGGGGTGATCGGCACGAAGTGGGGATGGTCTGACGACCGCACCTCCCTGCACGCCAGCGCCTCGTACGGCGAAGATTTCTCGGTTTCAGCCCATACCTTCGGGCCCGCCGCCCAGCTCACCGCCGACGTGCTCGGCGCCTTTGCACACCAGAACCCGGCGCTGCACCGCGCGATCGACGATACTGCCACCGCGGTGCACCAGGCGGTTGATACGGTCACCAGCTCTGCCGCGCCCGGTGATGTGCACCGCGCAATTGACGACGCCGCCTGGCGCGCGCACGAGATCGTGCCTTAGCGCTGTTTCGCTTCGACTCAACCCAAAAGACTCCTCACACGTTCTTCTGGGAGCGCACGTTGCTCGCGATTTCTTGCGCCACCCGCTTCGCGTACGGCCCTACCCCGGTGATAGTGGCTGAGCCGGGGCCCACCCAATCGCCGTAGCCGACGAGGTAAAGGCCGCGCGGGGCGGCGTCGACAAGCAAGCGCACCGGCCCCAATGCTGGCCGAAAACCGGTGCACCAGATGAGGTGGTCGGCGTCTACCTGATCGAGTGAATCAAAAATCGGCGTTGCTCGAAGCAGGCCCGAATCGCGGGCGTCGCGCACCTGGGGGAGGACCACGATGTCGCCCAGGTCGGAATCGGCGCCGGGGTCCTCCTCGCCGCGCAGAATCGCCAGCATGCGCTCGCGGTTTCGCGTAAACAGAACTCGCCCATCAACGTCATCGGGCATCCATCGCGGCTCATGGCGGGTGTACCAGGTGACCTCTGCGACGGTTGAGAGTTCCGCCGCAATTTGCGCCCCCGAATTGGCCGCACCGACAACGGCGACTCGACTACCGCGGAAGGGATCTGGCCCGGGGTAATTCGCCGAATGCCACTGCATTCCGCTGAAAGCGCCAGGGTAATGGGGAACAAATGGCGCCGACCACGTCCCCGTTGCAGCGACTACATTATCGGCTGTCCATTCCCCCGCATCGGACCGCACATGGAAAAGGCCATCGTAGTCAACGCGGGTGACGCGCACCGGCCGAACGACGGGAATTTCGTAGCGGCGCTCGTATTCCGACAAGTACTTCACGACGTGATCCGCAGGCGGAAACCCCGTGTAGTGGGGCATCGGCCACCCGGGCAGATTGGAAAAGTCTGACATGGAAAACAACGTCATCGATGGCCACACGTGGCGCCAGGCCCCTCCTGGCGCGGGCTGGTCATCCACGACGATGTAGTCCACACCCGCGCGACGCAAGTAAAACGCGGTAGCGAGCCCGGCCTGGCCACCGCCGATCACAACGGCCTCATGGTGCGCACGTTCACCCAATGTCCAGCACCCCCCGGAGCTCCCGGAACACCTCAGGGCGCACAGTATGAAACACGCTGCGGCCCTGTTGGTGACGGGAAAGCAAGCCCGCATCGGTGAGCTTTTTCAAATGGTGCGACACCGTTGGCTGGCTCAGGTCCAGGATATCCGCGAGTTCGCCGACCGTAGTGGGCCCGCAACCCTCGCCGGCGAGGTGGGACAAGATCTGGAGGCGCACCGGCTCGGCGAGCACCTTGAACAGCAAGGCGTACCGTGCCGCGTCGTGGTCGGAAAAGCGCCCCGTAGAAAGGGGGCAGCAGGTGGTGGTGGCGTCGGCAAGCACGGGTGAAGGCATAGGTACAGCATATATTGACGGCAATCTATATTGGAAGTATATTTCCATCGATAGATGTCAATATGACCCGAAAGCGAGACATGTCACTCCTCGATCGCCTCCTCCCCCTATGGATCCTGCTCGCCATGATCACAGGCCTTCTGCTTGGCCGCCTCATTCCCGGCCTCGACACCTTCCTCGATTCAATGAGCGTCGGCGGAATCTCTTTGCCCATCGCACTGGGACTTCTCATCATGATGTACCCGCCACTGGCCAAAGTGCGCTACGACAAGACGAAGGAAATCGCCGCTAACAAGCGCCTCATGGCGATCTCCCTAGTGCTGAACTGGATCGTCGGTCCCGCGCTGATGTTTGCGCTGGCCTGGATCTTCCTTCCCGACGCCCCCGAACTGCGCACCGGCCTGATCATCGTCGGCCTCGCGCGGTGTATCGCCATGGTGCTGGTGTGGACCGACCTGTCGTGCTCCGATAGGGAAGCCACCGCAGTCCTAGTGGCGATCAACTCACTCTTCCAGGTCCTCATGTTCGGTGTTCTCGGGTGGTTTTACCTGCAGATTCTTCCGTCCTGGCTCGGACTGTCCACCACGACGGTGAACTTCTCCTTCTGGGCGATTGTCGGTTCAGTCCTCGTCTTCCTCGGCATCCCGCTGGTCCTAGGCGCGCTCTCGCGCGTGGTGGGGGAGCGGCTGCGCGGGCGAGCGTGGTACGAGAACACATTCGTGCCGGCGATCTCACCCCTCGCACTTGTGGGTCTGCTCTACACAGTCGTACTGCTGTTTTCCCTGCAGGGGGAGCAGATCACCTCCCAACCGCTCACCATCGCGCGCATGGCCCTGCCCCTCCTGATCTACTTCGTGGGCATGTTCTTCATCGCCCTGTTTGTGTCCAAGGCCGCGGGGCTGAACTACGCGCAATCCGGTGCCGTTTCCTTCACCGCCGCGGGCAACAACTTTGAGCTGGCCATCGCGGTCTCCATCGGCACCTTCGGCGCCGCCTCAGGTGAGGCGCTCGCCGGTACGATTGGACCCATGATCGAGATCCCGGTCCTCGTCGGACTCGTCTACACCATGCTCTGGCTTGGACCCCGCCTCTTTCCCAACGATCCCACTCTGCCCGAAAGGACCACCGCATGACATCCATACTGTTCGTCTGCGTCGGCAACGGCGGCAAATCTCAGATGGCGGCAGCACTCGCCGAGAAGTACGCCGCTGGCAGCCTGGACATCCACTCCGCCGGCACCAAGCCCGGCACCAAACTCAATTCGGAATCCGTCGAGGCTATCTCCGAGGTCGGTGCGGACATGTCCCAAGGCACTCCGAAACCCATCGACCCTGAGCTGCTATCCACCGTCGACCGGGTGGTTATCCTCGGCGAGGACGCGCAGCTAAACATGCCTGACGACGCCCAAGGCGCGCTCGAGCGCTGGGTCACCGACGAGCCTTCCCAGCGCGGCATCGAGGGAATGGAACGCATGCGACTAGTACGCGACGACATCGACGCGCGCGTGCGGGGTTTGCTTACTGAGCTTGGTGTTGGGGCGGAATAGGGGTTTGGAGAGGGTCAACAACCTGCCCAGGAAAGGTTCCCAGCCTTTCTGAGAACATCTACCTCCTAGTTAGAGACGCATCGGCGAGGGGAAATGAGAAGTACTGGTACTCGCGGTTCATCCAAGTGCGCGAGTCACACTCTGGGAGACTGCGGAGGCGGGGTTCGGTAGCCTGGAATTTATCGTCGCAGGTAGCGGAAAACGTTTTTAAGGGAGAGAAACCGTGGAGGCTGACACCAAACCGCTTAAGAGGATCATGTCCGTCGAAGGGAGGTACGTGATCCCCACTTTTCAGCGTGATTATGAATGGACAAAGGACGGGCAGTGGGAGCTCCTCTTTGAGGATCTTGACTCTTTAGCCGGCCGACTAGGATCCGCCAGGGCAGAAGCAGAAGCCACCGGTTCTTCACGAGCCAGGGCAGAAAAAAGTGTTGCCCCCCACTTTCTGGGTGCGGTGGTGTGTGACCAGCTTCCCTCTCCGACCGGTGGTCTCACTCTGTCAGCGGTTATTGATGGACAGCAGCGCCTGACGACTCTGCAGTTGCTTCTACGCGGGGTGCTCGACGTTCTACAGGAGACAGGATCTTCACGACTGCGGCAGGTCAAGCGCCTACTTGAAAATCCTGAAGATGTTATTGATCACGACCATGAGCGCTACAAGCTATGGCCCCGGCGAAAAGACCGCGACGTTTGGCCGGTGGCCATGTCTGATACCGTGCCGGCCTACGGCCCTGAGGACCATCTATATCTGCAAGCCCGCCAGTATTTTGCGGATTCCGTGCGTAACGCGTTAGTGGATGACCACGGGAGGGATCGTACTGATGATTTTGTTGATGCCTTACTTGATTTATTTAAGCTGGTGGTCATTGATTTGGACGATAATGACGACGCCCAGGTCATTTTCGAGGTTCTCAACGGTCGCCAAACTCCGCTATCCGCTTCGGATCTGGTTAAGAACCTCTTGTTCCTGCGCGGAGAATTAGCCGATGAACAGGAGCTTGACGAGCTCTATGACGCTTATTGGGCCGAGTTTGATGAGCCGTGGTGGAAGGGGAAGATTGGTGTCGGCCACGCAGCTCGTGCCCGACGCGATGTCCTTCTGTCCGTATGGCTAACTGCTGCTTCTGGGAAAGAAGCAAATGTGGGCCACCTTTATGGCGAGATCCGTCAGTTTCTGGCTGGGGGCAACTATAAAACTAAGGACATCTTGATGGAGCTGTCTGAGTACAGACAGGCCTACAAAGCCATCTACGGAGTCGCCGACGCGGGTTCGACCCGTCTGGCCCAGTCCTATCGCAACCTGGTGGCTCTCAAGCTACTGACCGCGGTCCCTCTGTTGGCATGGATGCGGACACTGCCCGCAAGCAGGTTGTCCCTCGCGGACCACGAAAAGACTGTTGGGGCGGTGGAGTCCTGGGTAGTACGGCGAATGATGCGGGGAGACAATACCCGTGGTTATGGCGCAGCTTTCCAAGGCGTGCTTAAAAATGCACAAGCTGCTGCGTGTGATCCAGAAGCTGATATCGCTGCTACCGTCGTTGCGACTCTAATGGCGAGCCCCAACTCATTGGCCTGGCCTTCCGATGCCGAGATCACGTCAGCTTTCACTCAGGATCGTTTTTATGATCGGTTCACCCAGGAGCGTATCCGTCTCATACTAGGTGCCATTGACATGCAGATGCGTTCCGAAAACCCGAAGACGGAACCAGCTGTATTCGACTATTCACGGTTGCAGATTGAACACCTTATGCCCCAAAGCTGGAAGACGCACTGGCCATTGCCATCGAGTGTGAATGAGAATTCCGCCCGGCGGGATCTCGCCACCGCTGAACGCGCGCTGGCGGTGGACCGTATCGGCAACCTAACGTTAGTCACCTCCGCGTTCAACCAGGGTGTTTCAAATCTCGGGTGGGAGCAGAAGCGCCCTGAATTAGCTGCTCAATCCGCCCTACAGTTGAACATTCCTATTGCCGCTGCCCAGCACTGGGATGAGGCGACGATCACTGCGCGAGGGGCTGACTTGGCGGAAATCGTCTGTAGGATTTGGCCCCGCTAGGACGGGGAGAAGCCAATTCAGCGTTGGGTAAAGGCGCGCCAGAACTGCCACTTGGTTTATCCCATTTGAGCCGCCACGAACGCCCCCCATGTTTCACGTGAACCATATGCTTGGAGTGACCGGCGGAACGCCCCCGCCAAGCCCACCACTCGGAGGATTTCACCATGAAGTTTGACCGGTTACCCCTCGCAGCCAGTGCAGCACTCGCAGCCCTCGCGCTCACGGCTTGTGGCCCCATTGACACCCGAGACCCGGCGACGCACACAGTGACGTCCAGCGTCACCATGACAACCGCGACCTCCACGACCGCGGCCACCCAGCCGAGCCCCACCACCTCAGCCCGCACCCCGAAGCCCGCCGCGCCGCCGATCACCGAGCTTCAGACGGACATCGGCGGAAAGATCACCGTGAACGGGGAGCCAGCCGTGGTCTGCGTATTCGGGGACGGCTTCGGCATCAACACCGTCGCAGCTGGGTCCAATACCTCCTGCGAATTCGCCACGGCCACCCTCAACGCTGCTACCTCCAGTCTCAACGCCACCTACGACAACGTCAGGGACATCCTGCCCGCGACTGTCACCGCGCACAGCCCCGTCACCGGGCAGGACTACCGGATGCAGTGTGCCGTCGACCAAGACAAAGTCATCACCTGCCGCGGCGGCGACAATGCCGCGGTGTTCATGTACTAGCCTTTGCGACGCACCGCGGCAGCGTTAATCCCCGCCACCGCCACCAATAGCAGCGCGTCAACGCCAAACCCAAGGACCGGAGTGACGCCGTAGAGAGGCAGCAGTGTTAGCGGTGTCAGCGCGTTACCGAAGAATCGGAACGCCTGAACGGTGGAGAGGAGCTGCCCGCCAGCGGGTGAGGCAAGCACCAACATGTTCACGGCAACCTGCGCGCCCTGCGCCGCGAGCACCGCGACGCCCCACAGCACCGCCAGCACCAGCATGGACGGACTGAACGCGATACCCAACACGGCCGCAGCCGCAACGAGGAGTGAGACGACCATGACGGGGCGCGGGCCGAAGCGGTCAGCCAGCCCGCCCACAGGCCGCGCCAACACGAACGCGGTCAGTCCGCCGGCCATCACAATGAAGCCACGTGTGAGAGGTGGGGCGTCGAGAAGCGAACCAGCGTGAAGCGCGATCATGAAAGACAGCCCGATCACACCCGTCCCTACGGCGAGCAGCGTGAGGCAGGCACGGATGACGGGCCACCCCAGTACCCGGGAGACGTTGCTGCCGCCCGGCGCGGGCACGGCGGGTAGGCCCACGAGCACGATGATGACCGCGAAGACCAGCAGCACGACGTACATCCAACGCCACGAACCGAGCGTGACGGTCGCGCCCCCGACGAGCGGGGCGGAAAACAGCCCGAAGGATTGCATCGCCGCGTACGTGCCCAGCGCCTTACCCAGCTGCTCCGGCGGGGTGATGTGGCGCAGGATGAGCTGCAGCAGGGGAGCGGTGAACGCGTTCGCGATACCCGCGGAGATATAGGCCGCGAGGAACAGCCACCACACCGGGGAGAACACCAGAACCACCGAGGCGCAGGCGATGACGACGTACGCGGTGCGCACCACCCGCGTGGGCTGGAGGTTTCTCACTATGTAGGTGAAAAAGAGCTTAGTCACGGCGAACGGCAGCATGTACGCCGTCATCGTCAGCGAGGCCAGGTGCAGGGAGATGCCGAAGTCGGAGGCGAACTCAGGCAGGACCACCGACAGTGACTGGCCGGCGAACGGCCCCAGAAAGCCGCCGATCATGATGCAGAGGTAGCGCAGTCGGTGAAGATTCGGCATGGGCAAGATTATGCCCCGCTGGCCGATTTCGCCCGCCGCGTAATCGGCCAGCAGAGAAGCTTAGGCGAAAGCCCCGATCCCGGTCATCTTCTCACCGAGGATCAACGTGTGCATCTCGTCGGTTCCCTCGTAGGTGCGCACGGATTCAAGATTCGCCGCGTGGCGCAGCGGGGAGTAGTCGTGGACGATGCCGTTGCCGCCGAAGATGGTCCTCGCCTCGCGGCAGATGTCGATGGCGGTGCGGCAGTTGGCTAGCTTGGCCACCGAAATCATGGGAATTTCCAGCGTCCCGGCGTCCTTGGCGCGCCCCACGTGGAGAGCGAGCAGCTGCCCCTGGTTCAGCGCCACGGCCATCTCCACCAGCTTCTTCTGCGTCAACTGGAACGAGGAGATCGGCCGGCCGAACTGGGTGCGCTCACCGGCGTACGCGACCGCCTGCTCAAGGCTGTCGCGCGCGGCACCCAGCACGCCCCAGCCGATGCCGTAGCGGGCCTCGTTAAGGCACATGAGCGGGACCTTTAATCCGAAGCACCCAGCCAGGAGGTTCTCCTCGGGCACGAGGACGTTCTCGAGCACGATGTGCGACTGCGTGGACACGCGCATGGACAGCTTGTTGTCGATCGGCTGCGGGTTGAACCCCTGCGCGCCCTTGGGCACGAGGAATCCCGCGACCGTTTCCTCCCGGTCCGGCCTCGCCGCGTCTTCGTGGCCGGCCTCGATCAGGTCAGCGGTGCTCACCTTCGCCCACACCACAGTGATGTCGGCGAGGTGGGCGAGCCCGATCCAGCGCTTCTCACCGTTGAGCAACCAGCCCTCGCCCTTCTTCAGCTCGGCTCGGGTGATCATGGACGCGGGATCGGACCCAGCGGTCGGCTCGGTCAGACCAAAGGCGCCGATCAGCTCACCCGCGGCCATCTGCGGCAGGTACTTCTGCTTCTGCTCCTCGGTACCGTGCTTGTGAATAGAGGTCATCGCCAGCGAACCAAGCACAGACAAGATGGTACGCAGCCCCGAATCGGCGGCCTCAACCTCCATCATGGCCAAGCCGTATTCCACCGCGCTGCGCCCCGGGCAGCCGTAGCCCTCGAGGCGCGCGCCGATCATGCCCATCTCCGCGAAACGGGGGACGAGCTCGAGGGGGACGTAAGCGTCCTCGAACCACTGGCCCACGTGCGGTTTGACATTTGACTCGATAAAGCTGGCGATGTCGTCGCGCCACTCGATCTCCTGGGCCGAGAGCAACGAGTCGAAGTTGATGAGGTCAGAAGCGTACGTGTTATCTGCCACGATGTCTCTCCTTAGCGAACCGTAAGTTTCTGACCCCACGATACGCCGTATTCTTGCCACCCCTAGTAGCTGCTCGAACCACCCCCGCCTGAGAAGCCAGAGCTAAACGACGTGTTCGTGCCCGACGAGGAGGAGGATTGAGCGGCCTGGACGTTGGACGAGTGCCAGCTGCTCATAACCACGAAGGGCACGTACCCGGAGTAGTAGTAGTTGGAGTCGTACAGGGCGGGGCGCTGCAGCTCGTTGTGCTCCTCGACGTCGCTGAACTTTGTGCGCTTCACGACCTCGAGGAGCGTGCGGTAGTCGCCCAGCACGCGCACGAAGGAATCCATGAAGTCGGGCGCGGTGGGGTTGCGGTCGAGCTCGTTGACCCGGGCCTCGAGCTGGGCGATCTCGGCCTCGATCTCCGCATCGTCGATCTCAAGCCTGGCCTGCATCAGGTCCTCGCGGATGGCGGTCAGGTCCGAGCGGCGCGCCGCAGCGTCGCCGTTTTCCACCTTGAACATGCGGTTGATGTTGTCCTCGGCGTTGTTGGTGTGGCGCACGGCCTCGGCGGCGTCGGCAAGCTGCTCCTTGTTCGCCAGGACCTGCTTGTCGTCGCCGATGTCGATGCTGCCGATCCCGCCCGCGCCGGACACCGCGTCGTGCATATTCAGGAAGCGGTCCCGCACCTCGGCCCACTGTTTGCGCATCTCATTGTCGGCAAAAGCGCTGGTCAGGGAGTTAGCACGCACGTCGATCTCGTTGAGTCGCTGGGCGAGCTGCGAGTACTCGCGGGTGACCAGCTCGTAGTCCTCGCGGCCCTGTGCAAGCGTATTCCTGCGGCTGTTGGTCATGGCGACGGCAATCGATCCCACTGCCAAAGAGAGCCCGCCAGCGGCGGCGCCAGCGCCGATACCGGACATGACACGATCTCCCTGCGCGTCGTTGAGCTCGTACTGCTGGATATCATGCGCATCCATCGCGGCCCGAGCGCCGGCGAGCAACGCCCCCGGGATGTTGTTGTCGCGCATCCCGGGCTTGATCTCCTCGTTGACGGCCTCGAGCCGCTCTCCCTCTTTCAGGTGGAGCTGCTCTAAAACGTCCAACCCGGCAAATGTGAACACTTTGCGGTTCTGCGTCCCGGCACCGATGATGAGCACCCCGTCCGCGAAGTGATCTGCACCGATCTCATCGGGGTAGTTGTCGCGCATGAAGTTCTCAACGGTGTCGTTGATGTTTTCGTCGCTCTCGTTGAACACTATCCAGTGCAGGGTGCGCACGGTGTCGGGGGCGTCGAGAAGCTGAGCGTCGCGCGTTAGCCGCGCTTCGTCGTCGGGGGTAAGGAGGTCGTGGGGGTCGTCGATAACAACAGTGGGCGCGCCGACGGTGTTGACCACCACCGCCTCGGGGGAGGGGACATTTATCTGGCTCATGGTGGCACCCGCCGCACCCAACCCAAGCAGCGCGGAGACCGCCACGACGGCACCGATTTGACCGAAGTTCGCCATGGCGCTGATTTTACTAGAACGGCTCCGCTACAACCCGCCCAATAACGACCATGCCTGGCTCGATAATCTCGGTCAGGTTCGCTTCGACGGTCTCTGGAGAGTCGCCGGTGAGGAACCACCCCGACCAGGCCTCCTTGCCGGGGGAGTAGAAGCGGTCACCCTTGCCGATGATGTTCAGCGTTGCGTCGCGCAGCCAGAGCGGTCCGACGAGGGAGGAATGCTCAGTGCCCTCAAGCAGCGCGAGCTCCGGTTGGTAGGCGATGACGTGGGAGCGCGTGATCAGGGCGTCGAAAAGCGAATGCACGTGGGGGACAGCCGCCTCGGTGCCGAGGTAGACGACGGTGATGAGCGAGAGCTCCGCCGTGCCGACTCCGTCGCGCGTGCTCAGGCTGGTCAGGCCGCCCAGGGCGGAGGGGAAGCGGGTGGTGGCGAGGTTGTCGTCGATGAAGAAGGCCTCGATGCGGTCGTCGCGGTCGATGCCGTGGAAGTCGACCAGCGCGTTGAGCTCGTAGAGCCCCATCGAGGCGGGGTCGCGGAGGTTGCCATAGGCGGCCTCGGTGCGCAGGTCCCAGAGGATGAAGTCGTCGTCGATCGGGTGCGGGCGCGGGGAGAACGCGAGGATCTCGGCCCCGCTGGCCTCCGTGCTGGCGCGCCACGCCTCGTATGCGGCGCCGAGGTCCTCATCGTGCGCGATGAAGTGCGTGGTGACGATCTCGGCGGCCATGGTCCAGAGGATAGCGCCGCCGGCGATGTTTCACGTGAAACATCGCAATCCCTACCTCTAGGCAGGCCCCTCAGGCGCCGCTTTCCGTCCCCCGAGCGCGTGTACGCTGGCGCGTGTCAACCACCCACACAAGGAGAACGCCATGAACACAATCACCACCACCGACGGTGAACGCCTCGCCGTGTACGCCTACGGCGATAGCAGCCGCACGCCCCTCGTCCTCGTGCACGGTTATCCCGACGACCACTCCGTATGGCAGCGGGTTATTCCGCACCTCACCGACGACTTTTACGTCGTTGCTTACGACGTCCGCGGGGCGGGCGAGTCCACGACTCCCGCCTCCAGCGATGCCTACACGCTCAGCCAGCTCAGCCACGACCTCGCGACGTTTATCGACGAGGTTCTCGAGGGCCGCCCCTTCCACCTCGTCGGCCACGATTGGGGCTCGATTCAGAGCTGGGAATCCGTGACCTCGCAGGAATTCGAAGGCAAGATCCTCAGCTACACGTCGATTTCTGGGCCGAACCTTGATTACTCGGCGCTGGTGATGCGCCAAAGGGCGTCCCGCCCGCTCGATCTTGCGCGGGCGTTCGCGCCGCAGTGGTACGTCGGTGTGCTCTACGTCCCGTTTCTTCCGACGCTGCTGTGGAACTCGATTACGCCGGAGAAGTGGCAGAAGCGCGTTGCGGCGGAGGAGAACGACGACACGATCCCCGTCAACCCGAACGTCTCCGACAACGGCCGCAACGGGTCCCACCTCTACCGCGCCAACTTTGGCAGCCGCTTCTCCTCGCCCCAACCCCGTAAGCCCATCTGCCCCGTGCAGGCCATCGTGGCCGTGGACGACAAGATCGTCCACCCGTCGCTGATCAACGAAATGCGCCGCTGGAGCGACGACTACACCCAGACCTACGTCGACGGTGGGCACTGGGCCGCACTGGGCAACCCCGAGGGAGTCGCCGAAGCAATCGCGTCCTTCGCCAAAAAGGTGTAGCGCCGCTGGCGATGTTTCACGTGAAACATCGCGTGTAGGTTAGGGGGACACCCGCCACTAAGGATCGTTCGGCGCGTACCCGCCGATGGAGGAGAACCACACATGGCTACCGTCAGCTTTGACAACGCAACGCGCGTCTACCCGGGGGCGGACACACCCTCGGTCGACGCGCTCAACCTCGATATCGCGGACGGGGAGTTCCTTGTCCTCGTCGGCCCGTCCGGCTCGGGCAAGTCCACGGCCCTGCGCATGCTCGCCGGCTTGGAGGAGACCAACAGCGGCCGCATCCTGATCGGCGGCCGCGACGTCACCGCCCTGGAGCCGAGGGACCGCGACATCGCCATGGTGTTTCAGAACTACGCGCTCTACCCGCACATGTCCGTGCGCGAGAACATGGGCTTCGCGCTCAAGCTCGCCGGCATGGACAAGAATCAGATGAACGAGCGCGTCGAAGAGGCCGCCCGCACCCTCGACCTGACCGAGTACCTCGACCGCAAGCCGAAGGCGCTCTCCGGCGGCCAGCGCCAGCGCGTGGCCATGGGCCGCGCAATCGTCCGCGAGCCGCAGGTCTTCCTCATGGACGAGCCGCTGTCCAACCTCGACGCTAAGCTGCGCGTGCAAACCCGCACCCAGATCGCCAGCCTGCAGCGCCGCATGGGCGTAACCACCGTCTACGTCACGCACGACCAAACCGAAGCCCTGACCATGGGCGACCGCATCGCCGTGCTCAACTTCGGCGTCCTACAGCAGGTAGGCACCCCGCGCGAGCTTTACGATGCCCCCCGCAACGTCTTCGTCGCCGGCTTCATCGGCTCCCCGGCCATGAACCTGGCCACCTTCACCGTCGATCGAGCCTCCCGCACCGCCCGCGCCGGCGCCGCGAGCATCCCGCTTGACGACGCCCACCTCAACGCCGCCGAAGACAGCATCGTCCTGGGGTTCCGCCCCGAGGCCCTCGAGCTCGTCGGCGCCAGCGAGGCCGGCACCCTGCCGATCCGGATCGACTTCGTCGAGGAGCTCGGCTCCGATTCCTACCTCTACGGCCACCTCGACGGCGGCGGCTGGGTCCCCGTGGGCCAGGCCGACGACTCCACCGGCAGCATCGTCGTGCGCACCCCGCCGCGCAGCGACGTGCGCGAGGGCGAACTCATCCACGCGCGCGTCACCCCGGGCGGTCTGCACGCGTTCAGCGCGTCAACGGGGGAGCGCATCTAAGCCCGGCTCTCCACAGCGGTGGGGGCGTCGTCAAGCTTGTAGCCCTCGATGCGACCGGCCGCGAAGCGGTTGAGGATCATCGCGATCGCGCCGTCGCCCGTGACGTTCGCCGCGGTGCCGAAGGAGTCGACCACGATGTACGCGGCGATCATCAGCGAGATCGCGGATTCGTCGAAACCGAGGTTGGCCTGCAGGAGGCCGACCGCCGCCATGATCGCGCCGCCCGGCACGCCCGGCGCGGCGACCATCATGATGCCGAGCAGCAGGAGGAAGCCGAGGATCTGCGCGGGCGCGACATCCATTTGCCCCATGTAGACGATCGCGAGCGCGTACAGGGTGATCTTCATCATCGACCCCGACAGGTGGATCGTCGCGCACAGCGGGACGACGAAGCCGGCGACGTTCTCGTCCACCTTGTTCTTCAGCGCAGAGGCGTAGGTCACCGGGATCGTCGCGGCGGACGAGGACGTGCCCAGTGCCGTGAAGTAGGCCGGCAGCATGTTACCCAGCGCGGTCAGCGGGTTGCGGCCGGCCACGACGCCCGCGACGACGTAGAGCAGAAAGATGATCACGAGGGTCATCACCACGGACAGCAGCAGGACGGTCCCGAAGGCGGCCATGGTGGAGCCGAGGTTGTCGTTCATGCCCAGGTTCAGGAAGGTGCCGAAGATGTAGATCGGCAGCAGCGGGATCACGAACGAGGTGACCACCTTCATAATCACCGCCTGCAGCTCGTCGAGCACGCGGTACATGGTGGTGGATTTCACCGAGGTCATGGCGATGCCGATGACGAACGCGAGCAGAAGCGCCGACATGACGGCCAGCGGCGCGGGCATCTCCACCTCGAAGTAGG
Source organism: Corynebacterium sp. Z-1 (assembly GCF_031844665.1). Lineage (NCBI taxonomy): Bacteria > Bacillati > Actinomycetota > Actinomycetes > Mycobacteriales > Corynebacteriaceae > Corynebacterium > Corynebacterium sp. Z-1. Next base: position 418,428 of record NZ_CP134621.1, read on the forward strand.
GCGCGAGGCCGCCGGCCTCGGGGTCGGCGACGTCGGTGTTCAGCGTGCGGCCGCCGAGCAGAGTGGGGTAGAGTGCCGTGGCCGTCGCCCACGCGATGAGGCCCGAGACGATGGTGGACACGTAGGCGATCCCGGCGGTAACGCCAAGCCACTTGCCCGCGCCGCGGCCCAGGCCCGCGATCGCCGGGGCGATGAGCGCGAAGATGAGCACGGGCACGAAGAAGCCGAGGAAGTTGGCAAACAGTCCGTTGAAGGTGACAAAGACGCGAGCCAGCCACTCGGGGAAGAAGAGGCTGCACACAATGCCCAGGAGGATCGCGATGACGATCCAGAGCAGCAGCGAGCTGAGGATTTTTGTTTTCATGCATGATATTCTTGCTGATTACTTTGGTGCACCACAACTATCCGCGCCACGGGCGGGGATCTATGCTGGGTGTATGACAGCAAACTTGGTCGTTGGCATCATTTATCTCGTTCTCGCCGTGGTACTCGTCGTCGTCGGCGCGGTGGCGACGGCGGGCAAGCTGCCCGGCAATTCCATCTTCGGGCTGCGCATCGCCGCGGTGCGTAAGGACAAATCAATCTGGGACCAGGCGCACAAGGTCTCCGGCCCCTTCGTCCTGTTCGCCGGGGTGGCCCTCGCGTTCGGCGCGGCGTTCGCGTTCATCGCCTCCGGATGGCTGTGGGTCGCGCCCGTTATAGCCCTCATCATCGCGGTGATCGCCCTGTCCGTCGCGGGAAACTTCGGCGCGAGAGCCGCCACGCTAATCGACGCCGCCCGCAACGACACCGCACCCCAAGAGCAGCCCGCGCCGCAGGTCAACCTCGATGCGCTGCGCAACGCCGCGTCCAAGGCGGACGAGGGCAAGGGCGCCTAGAAGCGGTTGCACCGTCTCACAGCTTGGACTAACATTCCATTGCATGACATCAACGATCTCCTCCACCCAGTGGTGGTGGCGCGCGTAACCGGCGTGCCAGATGCGTAGATGTACCCTTTCGGCCCGCCGGCTTGGATAACCCAAGCACCGCGGGTCTTTTGCTACCAGTACCCTCGGTGCAGAGAACTCGAACCAAGGATGAACTGATGAGCAACCCCCCACCCAAGGTGGCGCGCGTGGACGTCAAGTACCATGCCAACGCCTCAGCCCTCTTCGCCTACCTCGACGGCACAACAGCGACCGATTCGGTGCTTTTAGAGTCCGCTGATATCTCCACCAAGTCGGGGTTGCAGTCCGTGGCGGTGCTGCGGGCGTCGTTACGCGTGACCTGCGACGGCTCCCGCGTCCACGCCGAGCCCCTGACCGCCTCGGGCGAGGTGCTGGCCGCGCGGCTGCGCAAGCAGCTTGCTGAGTTTTACGTCGGAGACGGCGTGTTCGACTTTCCCACCTCCGACGCCGCTGACGAGCGCGAGCGGCTCACCGCCGTGTCCAACGCGGAGGTGCTGCGCGCGCTGTCTACTGACGCGGGCTACCGCCACGGCGACTTCCCCTTCCTCGCCGGGGGGATGGCGTTCGACTACCTGGAGACCTTCGAGCGGTTGCCCGAGGTCGCGGACTCCACCAACGCGTACCCCGACTACCAGTTCGTCGTCGCGGAGACGCTGTTGCGCATCGACCACGAGTCCGGCACCGCTTACCTCACGGGCATCACCCACGACGGTTCCGCCCCGCAGCTCGGCGAGCTGGCTGAGCGCATCCGCGTGGCCGACCCCGACGACGAGCACGCCTACGAGCCGGCGGAGCACCCGGGGGCGACGATCACCGTGACAGCGGATATTACGGACGAGCAGTTTCGTGCGGACGTCGACAAGCTCAAAGGCGATATTTACAACGGCGACATCTACCAGGTCGTTCCCGCCAGGACGTTCAGCACCACCTGCGTCGACGCGTTTGCCGCGTACCGCGCGCTGCGCGAGACCAACCCCTCGCCGTACATGTTCTACGTGCGCGGCACCGGCCGAAACGGCGAGCCCTACGAGCTCTTCGGCGCCTCGCCCGAATCCAACCTGCAGTTCAACGCGGTGACCAGGGAGATCCAGCTTTACCCGATCGCGGGCACCCGGCCGCGCGGGCTCAACCCCGACGGTAGCGTCAACCACGAGCTTGACACGCGCATGGAGCTGCAGCTGCGCACCGACGCCAAGGAGGTCGCGGAGCACACCATGCTCGTCGACCTGGCGCGCAACGACCTCGCCCGCGTCGCCGAGCCCGGCAGCCGCCGCGTGGCGGACCTGCTGCAGGTCGACCGCTACTCGCGCGTGATGCACCTCGTCTCGCGCGTCACTGCGACGCTGGCCGACGACCTCGACGCGCTCGACGCGTACCGCGCGTGCATGAACATGGGCACCCTGACCGGCGCCCCGAAGCTGCGCGCCACGGAGCTGCTGCGCCAGCTCGAGGGCGCCCGGCGCGGGTCCTACGGCGGGGCGATTGGCTACCTCACCGGCAGCGGCGACATGGATAACTGTATTGTCATCCGCAGTGCCTACGTCTCGGGCGGCGTCGCGGCGGTGCAGGCCGGCGCGGGCGTTGTGCGCGACTCGAACCCGCAGGCCGAGGCCGACGAGACCCTGCACAAGGCGTACGCGGTACTCAACGCCATCGCGCTTGCGGCGGGAGCCACATTGGAGGTAGTGAAATGAGCGGGGTCGTTCTCCTCGATAACCAGGACTCCTTTGTCTACAACCTGGTTGACGCGATGCGCCAGTTCGACGCCACCGTCTACCGCAACACTGTGCCCGCCGAGCTCATCCTCGCCACCGAGCCGGACCTCATCGTGCTCTCGCCAGGCCCCGGCTACCCGGTTGAGGCCGGTTCCATGATGGACCTCATCGCCGCCGCCCAGGGCCGCATCCCGATCCTCGGCATCTGCCTCGGCTTCCAGGCCCTCGTCGAGCACTTCGGCGGCCACGTGCAGCCTTGCGGGCCCGTCCACGGTCAGCAAATTGGCATGCAGCTCGACGAGGCAGGCATCGCCAGCGGGCTTTTCGACGGCCTCACCAGCGACGATACCCCCGGAACCCCGGGGCGCACCGTGCCGGTGGCGCGCTACCACTCGCTCGGCACCGTCGACCTCCCCGACGGCCTGCACTCCCTGGCGCGGACGCAGACCCGGCTTGGCGACGTCGTCATGGCCGCGCGCAGCGACGATCGCATGTCGATTGGTTTGCAGTTCCACCCCGAATCCATCCTCACCCCCGCAGGTCCGATCATGATTGAGCGCTGCGTGGCCGAACTTATGAAAGGACGCTAGAAACATGGCCAGCGACAAATCCCTCGAAATCCTGCGGCGGTTCCTCGACAACAAAGCCCCCACCCTCGACGAGGCGATCGAGGCGTTTACTCCCCTGACCATCGGCGATTACGACGACGTGCACATCGCAGCGCTTCTGGCCACGGTGCGCACGCGTGGCGAGACCTTCGCGGATGTCGCCGGGGCGGCGCGCGCCTTCCTCGCGGCGGGCCGGCCGTTCCCCGTCACCGGCAAGGGCATCATGGACTCCGCCGGCACGGGTGGCGACGGGGCGAACACGATCAACATCTCCACCGCGGCGTCGTTAACCGCCGCGGCTGGGGGAGTGAAGATGATCAAGTGCGGCAACCGCTCGGTGTCCTCGAAGTCCGGCTCGGCGGACGTGCTGGAGGCGCTCAACATCCCGCTAGACCTCGACCCGGAGCGCGCGGTGCGCCAGTTCGAAGCATCGAACTTCACCTTCCTGTTCGCGCCCGCGTACAACCCGGCGATCGCGCACGTCCAGCCGGTGCGCAAGTCCCTCGGAGTGTCCACGCTGTTCAACACGATGGGCCCGCTGCTCAGCCCGGCTCGCCCAGAGTTCCAAATAATGGGTATCGCTAAACCGTCGATGGGCCCCATCATTGCGGAGACCATGAAGGAACTGGGCAGGTCACGCGCCCTTGTGGTCCACGGCGCGGGTACCGACGAGATCGCCGTCCACGGTGAAACCGAGGTGTGGGAGCTGCGCGACGGAGAGATCACGAACTTCCGCATCAGCCCCGCCGAACTCGGCGTGTCCACCCACGCGCTCGAGGACCTGCGCGGCGGCGACGGGGTAGAGAACGCCCGGTTCATGCGCGCGACCTTCGCCGGGCGAGGCCCCGCGGCGCACCGTGACGCGGTGGCGGTGAACGCCGGCGCGATGTTCTACCTCGCCGGCATTTCCAACACGATGCGCGAGGGCACCGAGCGCGCTCTGAGCATGCTTACCGACGGCTCCGTGGAAACGTGGCAGCGGACTCACGAGGAGGCCGATTACCGTGACTAAATTACCCACCGTTCTCGAGGGGATTGTCCAGCAGCGTTTTCGTCACCTTGACGAAATTAAAGCGCGTCTCAGTGGCGTCGACCTGAGCGCACTGCCGCGCTCCACGCGCTCCCTGTACGACTCGCTCGCCCGCGAGGGCACGCAGTTCATCATGGAGTGCAAATCCTCCTCGCCGTCTCTCGGGATGATCCGCGAGCACTACGAGCCCGGTGAGATCGCCTCCATCTACTCGCGCTACGCCGCCGGCATCTCCGTGCTCTGCGAACCGGACAAGTTCGGGGGAGACTACGACCACCTGGCCACGGTCGCCTCGATCACCCACCTGCCGGTGCTGTGCAAGGACTTCATCGTCGACGAGATCCAGGTGTACGCCGCGCGCTACTTCGGTGCCGACGCGATCCTGCTCATGCTGAGCGTGCTTGACGACGCGCAGTACCGCGCTCTCTCAGACCTCGCCGCGCGCCTGGGCATGGACGTGCTCACCGAGGTCATCGACGAAGAGGAAGCCGAGCGCGCCAGCCGCCTCGGCGCCAAGATTTTCGGTGTCAACCACCGCAACCTGCACGACCTGTCGATCGACCTTGAGCGTTCCGCACGCCTCGCGCCGCTCGCGCCGGAGGGCGCCCTGATCGTTTCCGAGTCCGGCATCCGCGACGTCGCAACCGTGCGCCGGCTGGGCGGGCACTCGGACGCGTTCCTCGTCGGGTCCCAGCTCACCAGCCAGCCCGACGTGGATTGGGCAGCGCGGATGCTGGTCTACGGCCCGAACAAGGTGTGCGGCCTCAACACCTCCTCGGCCGCCCAGGCCGCCCGCGCGGCCGGCGCGGTCTACGGCGGGCTCATCTTCGAGGACGCCTCCCCGCGCAATGTTTCACGTGAAACATCCGCAGAAATCATGGCGCACGAGCCGCACCTGAAGTACGTGGCCGTCTCCCGCCGCGCCCAGGGCTGGGCCGAGCTCACCGTCGACGGCATCCACGCCGTCCAGGTCCACGCCTCCTACCAGGGCAGCATCGAGGCGGAGCTCGAGCTTGTCGACGCCATCCGTGCCGAGGTCGGCGATGGGGTAGAGGTCTGGCGCGCGGTCTCCATGACCACCCCTGAGGGCGCCCAGGTGGCAACGGCGCTGCTGGGGAGCGTCGATAATCTCGTGCTCGATGCCCACGACGGCGGCACGGGCGAATCCTTCGATTGGGCGGAGATCCCCGAAGAGGTCAAGAACCACGCGCTGCTCGCCGGCGGGATCGGGCCCGATAACGTCGCCGATGCGCTGAGTGCCGGTTGCCTCGGCGTGGACCTCAACTCCGGCGTTGAGTACCCCAGCACGGCGGGGCAGTGGGCCGGGCACAAGGACGCAGGCGCTTTGCGACGCGCGTTTACCACCATCCGAAACTTCCATACGTAAGGAACTGACCATGACGCAGACCAACAAGGACGGCGGACGCACCATCCTGCCCGCCTACTACGGCGAGTTCGGCGGCCAGTACGTGCCCGAATCGCTGCTGCCCGCCCTCGACGAGCTTGAGCGCGCCTTCGTCGCCGCGTTCAACGACGAGGAGTTCATGGCCGAGTACCGCGCGCTGCTGCGCGACTACCTCGGCCGGCCCACCCCGCTCACCGAGTGCCGCAACCTGCCGCTCGACGGCGCGAACGCGCGGATCTTCCTTAAGCGCGAAGACCTCGTCCACGGCGGTGCCCACAAGACCAACCAGGTCATCGGCCAGGCACTGCTGGCGAAAAAGATGGGCAAGACCCGCATCATCGCCGAGACCGGGGCGGGGCAGCACGGCACCGCGACAGCCCTTGCCTGCGCGCTGCTCGACCTAGATTGTGTCGTCTACATGGGTGTCGAGGACATGGCCCGCCAGGAGCCGAACGTCTACCGCATGCGCCTGATGGGTGCGGAGGTCGTCGGCGTGGACTCGGGCTCCGGCACGCTGAAAGACGCCGTCAACGAGGCGCTGCGCGACTGGACGGCCACCTTCCACGATTCGCACTACCTGCTGGGCACCGCCGCGGGCCCGCACCCGTTCCCGAAGATGGTCAAGGAGTTCCACCGCGTCATCTCCACCGAGGCGCGCGCCCAGATGCTCGAGCGCGTCGGCGCGCTGCCCGACGTCGTCGTCGCGTGCGTCGGTGGCGGGTCCAACGCCATCGGCATGTTCGCGGACTTCATTGACGATGAGGGCGTGGAGCTCATCGGCACCGAGCCGGGCGGCGAGGGCGTCGGCGTGGGCAAGCACGGCGCGGCCATCGCCGCCGGCACGATCGGTATCCTCCACGGCACGAAGTCCTACCTGATGCGCAACACCGACGGGCAGGTGGAGGAGTCCTACTCCATCTCCGCGGGCCTGGATTACCCCGCCGTCGGCCCGGAGCACGCCTACCTCGCCAAAACGGGCCGCGCCACGTACGTGCCCGTCACCGACGGCGACGCGCTCAAGGCGTTCCAGCTCTTAAGCAAGTACGAGGGCATCATCCCGGCGCTGGAGTCCTCGCACGCCTTCGCCTACGCTCTCGGGCGCGCCGCCGAGGCCCCGGCCGAAGGCGAGCCGCTGAACATCCTGGTGTCGCTCTCGGGCCGCGGGGACAAGGACATCGCGCACGTGCGCAACAACCTAGAGCAGCACCCCGAGTTCCGCATCGACACCGCAAGGGAGCAGTAAAAGATGAGCCGCTACACCACCACGTTCGCCGCGCTCAAGCAAAAGAACGAGGGCGCCTTCGTCCCGTTTATCATGCTGTGCGACCCCACGCCCGCAGACTCCATCGAGATCATCGTCGCCGCCGTCGAGGCCGGCGCCGACGCGCTCGAGCTGGGCGTTCCCTTCTCCGACCCGGGCGCCGACGGCCCCGCGATCCAGCGCGCCCATGTCCGCGCCCTCGACGGCGGTTCCACCGTGCAGGACGCCCTCGACGTCGTGCGCGAGATCCGCGCGCGCTACCCAGAGCTGCCCATCGGCATGCTCATCTACGCCAACGTCGCCTACGTCCGCGGCCTGGACCGCTTCTACCGCGAGTTCGCCGAGGCGGGAGCGGACAGCATCTTGCTTCCCGACGTCCCCGTGCGCGAGGGCCGCCCCTTCGACGCGGCGGCCGCAGAGGCCGGGATCGAGACCATCTACATCGCCCCCGCCAAGGCCTCGCCGGCAACGCTCGAGGGGGTGGCGCAGCACTCAAAGGGCTACATCTACGCCATCTCACGCGACGGTGTGACCGGCACCGAGCGCGAATCCTCCGTCGACGGGCTGCGCGAGGTCGTGGAGAACATCATCAGCTACGGTGGCGCCGACGTCCTCCTCGGGTTCGGCATCTCCTCGCCCGAGCACGTCCGCGCGGCCATCGAGGCGGGTGCCGCGGGCGCGATCTCAGGCTCGGCGCTGACGCGCATTATCGACGCCCACACCGAGGGCGAGCACCCCAATCCGGGGCGGATCACCGACATGGACGCGCTGAAAAAGGAGCTCGCCTCATTCGTCGCGGCGATGAAACGGGCTACGATTCACTCATGACCTGCTCTCGACGCCTCTTCCTCCTCGGCACCGCGACCACCTTCGCTGGCGCCTTCCTCGCCGCGTGCGGCCAGGAGCCAACCGACGACGTGGCCAAGACCGCTGTCCCGGTCGGCGGCTCCGTGATCCTGGACAAGTTCATCATCGCCCAACCCACCGCGGGCAACTACGTGGCGTACTCCTCGACCTGCCCGCACGAGTTCAAGAAGATCACCGTCGCTCAGGGCGACACCGTGCGCTGCACGGCGCATGGCTCGACCTTCAGCATCGCCGACGGCTCCGTCGTCTCCGGGCCCGCGGTGCGCGGGCTGCGCGAGGTTGCCCTGGAGGATCAGGAGGAGCGCCTCGTCGCCTCCGACCCGCAGTCCTAGACTGTCGGCATGTTCTCCTTCCTTAAAGACCCCCTGATCCAGGGAATCATCCTCGCCTCGCTGCTGGCGTTCTTACTCCCGGCGAGCGGAACCTTCGCCGACGTCTTCGACGTACTAACGAAGCTCGCGATCGCCTTCTTGTTCTTCCTCTACGGCGCGCGGTTGTCGACCTCCGAGGCGATGCGGGGGTTGACGCACTGGCGCCTGCACCTGATCATCCTGGCCTTCACCTTCGTGGTGTACCCGCTGATCGGCCTCGCCGTCCGGCCCACCACGGCGTTTGTCAGCGAGGGCATGTACCAGGGCATCCTCTACGCCATGCTCGTGCCGTCGACGGTGCAGTCCTCGGTGGCGCTGACGGGGATCGCGCGCGGCAACGTCTCCGGCGCTGTCGTCGCGGCGAGCGTGTCCAGCCTCGTGGGTGTCGTCGCCACGCCGCTGCTGGTGATGCTGCTGATGGGCACGGGGGAGGGGATTGCGGTGAACGCCGGGGTGTTCATCGACATCGCGCTCCAGCTGCTCCTGCCGTTCGTCCTGGGCCAGCTCGCGCACAACTTCGCGCCCGCTGTGCGCGCTTTTGCGGCGAAGAAAGCCACCAAGCAGGTGGACCGAATCTCCATCTGGATGGTGGTCTACGCGGCGTTCTCCAAGGCCATGGTCGCCGGTGTGTGGAGCGAGGTCTCGGGGTGGGAGATCCTCTTCCTCGTCGTCTTCTCGCTCGTCCTCGTAGGCGCCATGCTGTGGCTGACGAGGGCGGTGCCTCGGGCGCTGAAGTTCAGCTACGAGGACACCGTCGCCATCCAGATGTGCGGCACGCAGAAGTCCCTGGCCGCCGGCCTTCCCATGGCCTCGGTGATCTTCGGCGGCGCCGCGCTGGGCCTGCTCATCGTGCCGCTGATGATTTACCACATGATCCAGCTCATGATCTGTTCCTCGCTGGCGGCCCGCTACGCAGCCGCATAGGAGAAGGTTTCACGTGAAACACTACGTCCGCCTCGCGTACACCGTCCCGGAGCTCGGCGGCGAGCTGCTCACTGTCGCGGAGCTGGAGGAAATCTCCGCGACGCAGTGCACGATGCTGCGCATGATCGAGTTCGACCCGGCGGAGGCGATCACGGGCGTGTACGTCGACGGCCGCGTCATCGGCCAGGCGAACACCCCCATGGACACCGTCGGCCACCCCGACACCTACAACGCCTACGACGGCGTGCGCTCGACGCGCATCTCCCAGCCCGAGTTCGAGGGGCTGTGGCAAGAGGCGCTACAGATACTCCGGCCGTAGTTTCACATGGAACATCGCCTTAGTTGTCGTCGAGGTTCGCAGGGAAGGTCGCGTACAGCGGCAGAGGCATTGCTTGACGACGCATCACGTCGCCCCACAAATCCGCCGCCGCGGGAGCAACGACGTCCGAGGGGAGCGCGGGCGCGATGAACCAGTCGCCTCGCTCAATCTCCTCGTCGAGCTGGCCCGGAGCCCACTCCGCGTAGCCCAGGAAAAGCCGCATGGAGTCGACCGCCGGCGCCACCTCTTGCGGTTCGGCGCGCAGGTCCACCTGGGCGAGGCGGTTGGCCAGGCGCGTGAGCACCGGCTGGTCGTCGATAAGCACACCGCTGCTGGTGACGCCGATACCGACGACGGACGTCGCACCGACGGGGCCGCCGCGATACATCGCCTGCGGTGCGGCGACGAGGTCAACCCACTCCGGCATCGCGTTGTGCACCGCGATCTCGCTGCGGGAATTCAGGATCACCCCGAGGGTGGAGTCGAGACCGTGGTCGACGATGAGCACGACCCTGCGGGCGAACTCCGGCGAGAGCATCCCGGGCGCGGCGAGAAGCAGCATGCCGGGAGCGGGCTCGCCGCGCTCCAACCCGTTAAATAGGCGGTCAGCGTAGAAGAATTCAGGCATTTTCGCGCTCCCACCAGGCCTTCAGCTCGGCGACGGCCTCGTCGTGTTCCAGTGTGCCGCGCTCTAAGCGCAGCTCCTTCATAAAATTCCACGCCTTGCCCACGTCCGGGCCCGGCGGCAGGCCGAGGATGGACATGATCTCGTTGCCGTCGAGGTCGGGGCGCACGCGCGCCAAATCCTCCTTCGCGGCGATCTCCTCGATGCGCTCCTCCAAGTGATCGTAGGTGCGCTGCAGGCGCTTGGCCTTCTTCGCGTTGCGCGTGGTCGAATCCGCGCGCACCAGCTTGTGCAGCTTGGGCAACAGCTCGCCGGCGTCGGTGACGTAGCGGCGCACTGCGGAATCCGTCCACTGCCCCTCGCCGAAGCCGTGGAACCGCATGTGCAGGTAGACGAGCTGGCCGACGTCCTCGATGACGTGCTTGGGGTACTTTAAAGCGCGCATCCGCTTGCGCGTCATCTTCGCCCCGACGACCTCGTGGTGATGAAACGACACCCCTCCGCCCTCCTTGACGGCGCGGGTGGCGGGCTTGCCGATGTCGTGCATCAGCGCCGCCCAGCGCAGCTCCAAGTCTGGACCGGAATCCTCCAGCTCGGTCGCCTGGCGCAGCACGGTCAGCGAGTGGCGGTAGACGTCCTTGTGCTGCATGTGCTCGTCCGTCTCCAGCTGCAGCGCCGGCACCTCCGGCAGGATATGCTGGGCAATGCCGGTCTCGACGAGCAGGTCGATGCCCTCCCAGGGCAGCGCGCCGAGCATCAGCTTGTCCAGCTCGGCCTGCACGCGCTCGACGGTGATGCGGTTAATCTCTCCCGCCATCTCGCGCATCGCGTCGAAGACGCGATCAGCAACGGAGAACCCGAGCTGGGAGACGAACCGGGCGGCGCGCAGCATGCGCAGGGGATCGTCGCGGAAGGAGACCTCCGGGGCCTGGGGCGTGTCCAGGACTCGGTGCAAAATGTCGTCGAGGCCGCCCACGGGGTCGTGGAACGTGGGGGAGAGGGAGCCGTCGACAAGCGAAAGCTCGATGGCCATCGCGTTGCAGGCGAAATCGCGTCGCACCAGGTCGCCCTCGAGCGTGTCGCCGAAGGTGACCTCGGGGTTGCGCGTCACGCCGTCGTACAGGTCCGAACGAAACGTGGTGATCTCGACCTGCTGGCCGCGCTTGATGCTCGAGACCGTGCCGAACTCGATGCCGGTGTCCCAGGTCTTCTCGCCCCAGATGCCGAGGATCTCCGCGATCACCTCCGGGCGGGCCGAGGTGGTGAAGTCGAGGTCGTTGCCCAACCGCCCGAGCATGGCATCGCGCACCGGCCCACCGACGAGGTAGAGCGACTCGTCGCGCTGCGCGAACAGCGCCGCCAACGGCTCAAGGAACCCAGATAGCTCACCGACCGCCGCCTGCGCCCGAGCCAGCAGCGCCGCGGCGGCGTGCGGGTCGTCGGGAGAGGGCAGTCCGAAAAGCGGTGGGCGGTTCACATCAGTTGTCACCCGCCCAACGATACCCGGCACGCACACGCACCTATAAATACCGAAAACCCCGTGCAGGCGGATACGATAAAGCGGATGACTGACAACTCCCGCGCCACGCCGGGCCAAGGCCCGAAGGAGGCCGGCTCCGGCGGTGGCGGTGACCACGGCTCACGCCCGCGCAAACGGCGCCGGCGTGGCTCCCGCCCTGCCTCAAGCGCAACGGGCAAGTCGGAGAATACGTCTGCTGAGGGCGGCGACAAGTCCCAGCCCACCCGCTCGAACCGGCGCAGGCGGGGCAAGTCCCAGAAGCAGCAGCCCCAGAAGTCTCAAAAATCCCAGAAGGGCCAGTCCAGCAGGCGGCGCAACCAGCGCCCCAACACCACCCGGTATAGGCAGAACCAGCGCTACCCGCAGCGCTCTGACTCAACGATTGAGACGCGCGACGAGACGTCGGCAGGCGGCCTCGTGGTCTCCGGCATGGCCGAGGCCGTGCGCCCCGGCGGCGAGGTTGACCTCTCGCGCATCTACGTCGCGCTGATCGGCCGGCTCGACCGCCGCGGCAGGCTGCTGTGGTCCATGCCGAAGGGCCACGTCGAAAATGGCGAGCACCAGTGGGCCACCGCCGAGCGCGAGGTGTGGGAGGAAACCGGCATCAAGGGCGAGGCCTTCGAGGAACTCGGCGTGATTGACTACTGGTTCGTCTCGGAGGGCGTGCGCATCCACAAGACAGTGCACCACAACCTCCTGCGTTTCGTCGACGGCATCCTCAACGACGAGGACCCCGAGGTCACCGAGGTCACCTGGGTGCCCATGAGCGAGCTGATCGAGCACCTCGCCTACGCCGACGAGCGCAAGCTGGCCCGAATCGCCTACGACCGAATGCCGGACCTGGCCAGAAAGGAAGCCGACGCCGGAAGGGCAACCCCGCGATGAGGCGCCTGAACGCCATGGCGCTCGCGGCCAGCGTCGTCGCCTGCGCCAACCCACCGCTTGGCACCGCGCAGCAGCCCACGATGCCCATCCCGCTGCACCCGACCAACCCCGCCGTCTCCGAAGCGTGGGTCAACCCTGCCGTCCGGCCCGGGGAGGGCGAAAAAGCGCAAATTTCGCTTCTCGACGCCCCCACCACGCTCAACACCCACGAGCCACTCGCCGTGACCCTGCTCGTGACCAACACCTCCAGCGAGCGTCTCGACGGCCTCACCGTCACCCCCCGGCGCGGCCCGGCAACCGGCTCCGTTCTGGACCAGCGGATCGCCACCGTGGCCAGCCCGCTCGACTACGAGGTCGCTGGCCCGGAGGTGGGCGTCGATACGCAGCTGCGACCAGGGGAAAGCACCAAGCTGAAGCTGACTTTTAGCGAGTCCGTGCTGCCCCTGCCGGGCGTGTCCACCTACCCGCTGATGTTCGTGCTCAGCGCCGCCAGCGGCGAGCTGCTCGACACCGAACGCTTCCACCTGTCCATCCGTGGCACCCCGGACGGCGTCCAACCCGCGGGCCTAAGCGCGCTGTTTCCGCTGTCCGCGCCCGTCGACATCGTCCCCGGCGAGACCGGCGCCGCGCCCGGCGAACCGCCATTGATCCTCGCCAGCGAGCAGCTTGCCGACCAGCTCGCGCCGGACGGGCGCTTGAGCTCGCTTCTCGACGTCTACACCAACGCCACCGCCAACCCGTCCGTCGCCGGTGCCACCTGCCTTGCCGTCGACCCCGCCGTGGTCCACACCGTCGCCCGCATGGCCGAGGGTTACACCGTCGCCAGCGATCGCCCGGACCTCGTCGAGCCGCCGCAGCGCCTGCGCGATTCGTGGGGAGGCTCCACCAAGGACGCGCTGGGGGAGCCGGGGCGCGGCGCTGACGACGCGCGGGCCTGGCTGCAGCACATCACAGAGATCGCCGCGACGCAGTGCATCATCGCGTTGCCGTGGGCTAATACCGACCTCAACGCCGTGGCGCGCACCGGCGACGTCTGGCTGATGCGCGAGGCCATCGAGCGCGGGCCCGCCACCCTCGCCGACCTATTAGGCACCGCGGGGGTGACCAACGCCGTTATCCCGCCCGCTGGGTACCTCGTGCCCGGTGCGCCCGCCGCGCTCGGCTGGGCCGACCACTCGCGCTCCACCATCGCCACCGAGGGCATGCAGGGGTCCTGGGAGCGAGCCCAAAGCGCCGATGCTGTCCAGGGCTCTGGGCCGGTGGGTGCGGACGCGCTGCCCTCGCTAGACCGCGGCGACGTTCCCTCCATCGCCGCCGCAGGCGCGCCCGAGCCGGCGCGACCCGTGCGCGTGCTCGTCAGCGACAACACCGTAAACGCCCCGGACCGCTTCGCCTGGACCGCCCCCGGGGTCATGGCCGTGACCTACCAGGACTCGCTGGCCACCGTGCTCGCCACCGTGGGCGAGCACCCCGAGACCACCGGGTATTCCGCCCCGAACCTGCGCTTCGACTACACACAGGACTCCGTCAAGGCGCGCTCCGTCAACGCCGCGAGCGCGGTGCACCTCGCCGCCCAGGCCGCGTGGACGCCCCAGGAGCAGCCGGAGGGCCAACCCGTGCTTGTCAACCCCCCGGCCACCTGGGACGACGCCGCCGCGGCCGATATCATGGGCGCCGTCAAGGATGTCCTGGACACCAAGGTGGCGCGCCCGCTCACGTTCGAGGACTACCTCACCACCCCTGACGAGGTCCCCGCGGCTGACTCGGTCGGCACACCTTTCGCCGACCCGACCGTGTTTAGCGACACCGAGATCCTCACCGCCAGCCAGCAGGGCCGCTTCATCAACGAACTGTCCAGCCTGCTCGTCGCCGACCCAGCGATTGCGCTGTCGCGCTACGGGTTCACGCTTCCGCTGCGGCGCGACCTGCTCATCGCCCTGACTATGAGCGGGCGCCGCTCCTACACGTTCTACCCGGTCGCCGAGGAAGCCACCCGCCGCCGCCTTGCGGGCAGCCGCGACACACTCAACGCGCTGCGCTCCGCGATCGCCCTGATTCCCCCGGGCAATGTCTACACCCGCACCTCGCCCTCGTCGCCGCTGGTAATCGTCGCGCGCAACGGCCTGCCGCTGCCGGTAGACACCACCATCCGCTACCACGGCCCCGACGGCGCGCGGCTCAACGTGCCCTCGACCTTGCGCATCCCCGCCTACGGCTCGCTGACCGTATCCATGACGGCGGACCTGCCGGAACAAAGCGGCGGCACGGACCTGCGCCTCTTCCTCGCCTCACCCCAGGGTGGGCAGATCTCCGAGCCCGTCGACATCACGGTGCGTACCTCCGGCGTCGCTCTGCGCGGCGGGGTCATCCTCACCGCGCTCGCCGGCGCGCTCGCTCTGATGCTCCTGATCACCGTCGGCAGGCGACGCAGGCACCCACCGCCGCACGAACTTCACAACCCCAGGCCCTAACGCACCACCTTGAACAGGAGAACACCCCCAGTGACTCAGCAGGACCCGACCCAGCACCAGTCTGGACTGCGCCGGCGCATTGTCACCCCGGCGCCACCAGCGCCCGTGCCAGCGCCTCGGTCGGCCTCGCCCGCGCAGAGCACAGACACCCTGGACCGAGACCGCTCGGCGCTCACCATCAGCCCCTCCGGCGAAGCGCTTGACGTCCCGCGCGCGCCCAAGGTCGCGGAATCAACCGCCGACGGGGAGCAGGCGCAGTCCTCTTCAAACGACGTGGTGCGCTCCACCGGGTCGATGGCGATTGCCACCCTTTTGTCACGCATCACGGGCTTTATCCGCACCGTGCTCATCGGCGCAGCGCTCGGTGCGCCGGTGGCCTCGGCGTTCAACACCGCGAACACCCTGCCCAACTTGATTACCGAGATCGTTCTGGGTTCGGTGCTCACCGCGCTCGTCGTCCCGGTGCTGGTGCGCGCGGAAAAAGAAGACCCCGATAGGGGAGCGCGGTTCATCCGCCAGCTGTTTACCCTCGCGCTGACCCTGCTCACCGTTGTCACCATCGCGGCGGTCGCGGCCGCGCCGTGGCTGACGCGCACCATGCTTGAGGACGACGGCAAAGTCAACGTCGTCCAGTCCACCTCGTTCGCCTACCTGCTTCTGCCGCAGATCTTCTTCTACGGCATGTTCGCGCTGTTCATGGCCATCTTGAACACCAAGGAGCACTTCCGCCCCGGCGCGTGGGCCCCGGTGGCCAACAACATTGTCTCCATCGTGGTGCTGGCACTCTACATGGCTGTGCCTGGGGCGTTGGACCCGGCCACGCCGGCGTCGGTAAGCAATCCGCACGTGATGCTGCTGGGCGTGGGCACGACCCTCGGCGTGGTCGTGCAATGCGCGATCATGCTGCCCGCGATACGCAGGCTCGGCATTGACCTGCGGCCGCTGTGGGGCATCGACGAACGGCTCAAGTCCTTCGGCGGCATGGCCGCGGCGATCATCGCGTACGTCGCCGTCAGTCAGCTCGGCTACGTAGTCACCACCCGCATCGCGTCTGCCGCCGACAGTGCCGCGCCGTTTATCTACCAGCAGCACTGGATGCTGCTGCAGGTGCCCTACGGCGTGATCGGGGTGACCCTGCTGACCGCGATCATGCCCAGGCTGTCGCGCAACGCCGCCGACGGCGACGACCGCGCCGTGGTGCGGGATCTGACCCTGGCCACCAAGCTCACCTTCATCGCGCTGATCCCCATCATCGTGTTCATGACCGCGCTGGGGCCCGACATCGGCCACGGCCTGTTCGCCTACCGCGACTTCAACGTCGAACACGCCCGCATCCTCGGCCTGGCGATCAGCTTCTCCGCCTTCACGCTCATCCCGTACGCGCTGGTCATGCTGCACCTGCGCGTATTCTACGCGCGCGAGGAGGCGTGGACGCCGACGTTTATCATCGCCGGCATCACCGCGACGAAGGTCGTGCTCTCGCTCGTCGCGCCGATGATCGCGGTGAGCACCTCCTCGGTGGTGATCCTGCTCGCGGCGGCCAACGGCTTCGGCTTCATCGCCGGTGCGGTGATCGGCGCGTTTCTGCTGCGGCGCAAGCTGGGCACGCTCGAGATGGCCTCGGTGATCCGCACCTCCTCCTGGGCGCTGGGCTCGGCGATCGTCGGCATCGCGGTCGTGCTCGGCCTCAAGCTGCTGTTCAAGGAGGTCCTCGGCATCAATGTGCCCGTGCTTCTGGGCTCGGCGTTCGGCAGCACCGGGCTGGAGTCGATCGGCTACCTCATCGAAATCGCGCTCCAGGGCGTGCTCTTCCTCGTCATCACCGGCCTGGTCCTGTCGCGTTCGGGGCTGCCCGAGGTGCAAAACCTCGGCCGCGCCCTGACCCGCGTGCCGGGCCTGGGCCGCTTCATCCGCCCCGACGAGGACAAAGCACTCGAGGTCGGCGAGGTCGACCCACGCGACGTCTCCGCCCAGTTCCTCGCCACCGACTCCTTCAACGCCTCCCCAGTCCCGCCGCCGATGTCCGCCGGTGTGGTGCGCGGCCCGCGGCTCGTGCCGGGCGCTGCCGTGTCCGACGGGCGCTTCCGCCTGCTGCGCGACCACGGCTCGACCCAGTCCGCGCGCTTCTGGCAGGCCCGCGAGCTGGCAACGGGGCGGATGGTGGCGCTGACCTTCGTCGACACCTCCGGCACCGCCCCGATGGCTCCACCGACCCCGCGCGAGGCCGCCATCAACGCCGCGGGCGTGGTGCGCCGCACCCGCAAGCTGGCCAAGCTCAAACACCCCGCGGTGGCGGACAACATCCAGATCCTGTCCTACCGCTCGGGCGCGCTCGTCGTGGCGGACTGGATCACCGGCTCCAGCGTCAAGGCTGTCGTTGAGGCCGGCCAGACCCTGCACACCGAGGCCGTCGCCCACGCCCTCGCCCCGCTCTCGAGCGCGCTCGGCGCCGCCCACGAGGCTGGTGTGCCGCTCGGTTTGGACAACCGCAACCGCCTGCGCGTCTCCTCCGACGGCGTGGTGCGCCTGGCGTTCCCCGCCGTTCTCCCCGACGCCTCGCCGGAGGAAGACGCGGACTCCTTTGCCTCCGCGCTGACGCTTTTGTCCAGCAACGTCAACTCCTCCGGCTTAGAGGAAGTCACCGCCACCGCCCGCTCGCTTGCCGACGCCCCCACCACCGCCCCGGACGACTTCCGCGCCATGGCCCAGACGCTGGCGAAGCTGAGCCACTCTCCGGGTGATGAGGACGTGGCTGACACTGATACCGCACAAGAGGAGCCGGGTGCGGAGCCCGTCGTGGAACCCGCGCCCGAGCCCCAGGTAGAGCCAGCTGCCCTGAGCGGCGGCTTCGGCCGCCGTGACTACCGCCCGATTACGCTGCTTGTGATCTTGTTCTCGGTAATCACCGCGATCGTGCTCATCGCCGCGCTGACGGCGTACGTCGTGCGCACCATCGGCGGCGACGGCGCCAACACCCCGATTGCCCAGCAGACGACGTCAGCGCCCTCGGCAACGAGCGAGCTCGGCGGCCTCGACGTAGTCATCCGTGACCTCAACACCGAGCTCACGGGCACCAGCTCCGCCGCCGAGGCGGAGCTGGCCTTCGACGGCGACACCTCGACGGTGTGGACAGGATCTCGCGGCTCCGGGCTCGTCGCCACGGCGCAGCCTGGCTTGACCTTCGTGCTCACCCAGGTCATTGTCGCGGGCCCCACCGCGGGCTCTGATTACGAGGTCTATGGAATTCCCGCCGACGCACCTGATTCTCCCGATAGCGAGCGCATCAAGCTCACCACCGGGCGCTTCCAGCAGGGCCGAAACACCATCGAGATCGACGCTGACCAGCGGCTGCGCGGGGTGGTCATGCTGTTCCCGAACTCGGGCGCCCCATCCGCCCCGGAAGAGATCGCGCTGCGCGAAATTTCCCTGGTGGGCAAGACCTACTTCTAGCCCAGCGGGGCGCAGTGTCACTGAAATGTACCTCGATGCGCTGTGCGGGCGGCGCGCATCGGCCACACTAGGCAGGGCAGGTATTACGGGGGACTTTTTTCGGGGGGTAAGTCATGGAGCTTTCAGATCAGCAGTTGGTCGAGGCCTACAAAGCGGGGGATCCACAGGCGTTCGCGGCAATTGTGCGCAGGCATAAGCCGCGGCTTGCTTACATTGCGCGTCGATACGCGCGCAACGAGCAGGACACGCAGGACATTTTGCAGGAGGCGCTGTTCAAGGCGTCGCGGAACATGCACACGTATCGCTCCGAGGCGACGCTGTCGACGTGGTTGCACCGGCTGGTGATGAACTCCGGCTACGACTACATGGCCGCGGGGCAAAAGCGGATGCGCGACGTCAGCATCGACGACACCGAGCGCGTCTCGGCCGACGCGAACCCCATGCTCGCGCACGATCCCACGCCCGCGGTCGACCGCGCCATCGTGATGCGCCAGGCCATTGAGGCCCTGCCCGCGGCCCAGCGCACCGCTCTTTTGCTTATCGACGTCGCCGGCCTCACCGTAGAAAACGCCGCCCGCGAAATGGGCGTCAAACCTGGCACGGTGAAATCGCGACGCTCCCGAGCTCGCGACGCCGTGCTCAAGGCCGTCAACGAGCGCGACACCACGGCGGTCTAACCGCTTAGCACACGTGTGTCACTATAGTGTGCGCACATCCACGCCCGAACCATTGCACACGAATGCCTGTGCGATTATAATGTCAGGTGTTGAAAGGGGTGCGCACATGGATGCGACGCACACGGGGGATGACCATTTCTTCCGCACACAACGACCAAACGACACGTTGGCACGCCTGGGCCAACACAAACGCGACATCGAATACGAGATCTTCTCCACCTGGGCCGAGACGGCACATGTGGTCGACGACTTCGAAGTAGAGATCACCCACATCCAACACGCGATCGGGGAGAGCAAAGCAGCAGTCGAAAAAGCCATCTTCGCCTACCGACGCCTGATCGACCTGCCCGGGCTGCGCCAGATTCAACACACCACACGACTGTTAGACATCAAACGCCTTGCCAGCATTGATACCGCCATTGCGGAACTTGGCCCCGACGTCGACACCGAGGTCTACGCCCACATTGACGCGTACCTAGTGGAGGTGTTTACCGCCACGAAACCCAACCAACCGTTGCTGACACCGAAAGCAATCGTGCACCGGCTTAGACGGCTCATCGCCCAGCTCGACAACACCGTGGGCTACGACGCGGCTAAACGCAAACGCCGCACCCGCCCACAAGACGCGTTCGTCATCCACGACTATGAGCTCGGTGCACGCTCCGGCACCACAATTGAGTGAAGTGCCCCGGGTTTTGTTCCTAGGCATTTGCCTTGATTTCCATTATTTCTCGACTGGGGTGGTGTTCCCAAAATTCGGCTTCGACTTCAGCCGGGGTGCGGTAGTCCAAGCTCTGGTGGAGCCGTGATTCGTTCCACCAGTTAACCCACTCGAACGTGGCGATTTCCACGTCGACCACGTCGGCCCACGAGCGCCTATGGATCAGTTCGTTCTTGTAGGAGCCGTTGACATTCTCAGCCAAAGCATTGTCGTAGGAATCACCAACAGTGCCGGTAGACGCAGTAATTCCGTGCTCAGCCAGGCGCTCGTTGTAGACGATGCTCACATATTGTGAGCCGTGGTCTGAATGGTGAATCAAGCCCGTTGTTTCCTTGGCGCACACGATCGCCTGATTGAGCGCCTGCAGCGGCAAGGCTTCGGTGCGCATCGAATCCGACAGCGCCCACCCGACAATCCTCCGGGAGAATACATCGGTCACGAACGCGGTGTACACGAACCCTTTCCTGGTGCGCACATAAGTAATGTCCGCCACCCACAGCCGATTAGGGCCAGGAGCCCTAAACTCACGATTTACCAAGTCTGGGCGAAGATCCGGGCCCTTGGGCTTACGCGTCGTGATTGGTGCTCTGCCTTTGCCCTTGCCGGACAGACCAGCGCTGCGCATCAGCCGGGCTGTTTGCTCGCGTCCAATGTCAATGCCCTGGCGTTGCAGCACGCGCCACATCTTCCGCACGCCGTAGACGCCGTAATTTTCAGCATGAACGTCGCGAATATGCTCCACGAGAGCAGCGTCGCGAAGACTGCGGGAGCTTAAGCCCCGGGCTTTAGACTGGCGGTACCCACGCGAAGTAAGGAAGCCGCCTTCACGGTGGATGTTTAACGTCTGGCAGATGAACTCGACTGAGAAACGATTCCGATACTCATCAATGAACCGGATCATTTCCGACGTTTCGGGTCGAGTTCCGACGCGAAAAAAGCCGAAGCGGCCTTCAACAACTCGTTGGTGTCCCGCAGCTCTTGATTTTCTCGACGCAGCTTGGCGACCTCTGCCACAAGGTCCTCAGGCAACCGTTCAGTAACGCGTCCCTCACGTCGAGCGGCCTGCGTCCATTGCCTCGCTGTGTGCCACGAAACGCCCAGTTTGGGTGCCACGATCTTGCATGCTTCCTGCGTCGAAATATTCTCCGCCAGAATGCGATCTTCTACCAAGCGGACGACTCGGTCCTTCGCCTCCTGATCAAACTTCTTCGGCATGTTCGAAGATTTTCCCATCTACTCAAACGGAACAAAACCTGGGGCACTTCAGAGTGCGACAACACCACCCACGCCCTGATCCGGCAATACCGCACACACGTGGCACAAGAGAACAACATCACCGAAGACGAAGCAGCACGCCTGATCCTCACCGGTGAACTCACCGCACAACCCACGGTGACTATTTTCGGGTTCGCACCCCTGGGCCCCGATGGTGACATCGTCGACGGTGCATCAGTGTTTTTCCCCGGTACGGGGTGGACCGATGCTGAGGGCAGTGCTGTGGCCGAACAGTACGCCTCGCGCATCGTGGACCTTGGTGATGTTGCCGGCCACGAGATCGACGGCTATGTTCCCTCGGCCCGGATCAAAGCGTTCGCTATTGCCCGCGACGGCACCTGCGTCTGGCCGGGCTGTACCCGCGATGCACAGCACTGCCAGCTTGATCACCGCGTCCCCTACGCCGACGGGGGAAGCACAACCCCAGCGAATTTGTTCTCGTTGTGTCAACGTCACCACAACGTGAAAACCGATCGTCGTGCCTACTACATTCCCGACCCCACCACCGGCGACATCGTGTGGCTATTTGCTGACGGCACGTATGCGTTGAGCGAGCCCGATGGGTTTATCACCACCCAGCTTGGGGCGGACAACCCCCGGTGGAACCACAGCCTCGACCAGCGACGTGTCCTGCGTGACCGGGTCGCGACGTTTCTGGCGAAAGGGCACACAATCCTCGACAACTACGACACCACCGGCAACTACAACACCTGCATCGAAGCCCTGACACGCCTCGAGCAGGAATACCGCATGACCTTCCCCCACAAACCCGACACCAACCCAGACGCCAACTCCGGGTAAGAAACCACCACCACACTCCTGCGCCACTGATCAAAGTCGCTCCCGTCGAGGCGGGCAGTAGACTGGCATCCGAGATATCCGCGAATGCTGAAAAGAGATCTACCGCTATGACCAACCCAGGCTTCAACTTCGTCGTGCCCTCCGCCGGCGACGCACCTGCCGAGGACACCACCGCCCAGCCAACGACAACGCAGGCCGTGCCGGGCGAGGTGCGCGACCTCATCGTCGTCGGCTCTGGGCCGGCCGGTTACACCGCCGCGCTCTACGCCGCGCGCGCCGAGCTCAAGCCGCTCGTCTTCGAGGGCTACGAGTTCGGCGGCGAGCTGATGAACACCACCGAGGTGGAGAACTACCCTGGGTTCCAAAACGGCATCATGGGCCCGGAACTGATGATGGAGATGCGCTCGCAGGCCGAGCGCTTCGGCGCCGAGCTCACCCCCGAGCTCGTCGACCGCGTTGACCTTAGCGGCGACGTGAAGAAGGTGTACGTCGGCGAGACGGAGTACCGCGCCCGCGCGGTCATCCTGGCCACCGGCGCAGCACCCCGCCACCTCGGAGTGCCGGGGGAGACCGAGCTGACCGGGCACGGCGTGTCCACCTGCGCCACCTGCGACGGGTTCTTCTTCAAAGACCAGCACATCGCCGTTGTCGGCGGTGGCGACTCCGCGATGGAGGAGGCAAACTTCCTCACCCGCTTCGGTTCGAAGGTGTCCCTGATCCACCGCTCGGAGAACTTCCGCGCCTCGCAGATCATGCTCGAGCGCGCCCGCGCCAACGAGAAGATCGAGTTTGTCACCCACACCATCGTCGAAGAAGTGATGGAGAACGCCGGCAAGGTTGCCGGGCTCAAAATCAAGAACGTGCAGACCGGCGAAAGCTCCGTGCTTGATGCCACCGCAATGTTCGTCGCCATCGGCCACGACCCGCGCTCCGGATTCCTCGAAGGCCAGGTCGCCACGGACGAGGCGGGCTACGTTGAGGTGCGCCAGCCGTCGACAGTGACGTCGCTGCCGGGTGTGTTTGCCTGTGGCGATCTGGTGGACAACTACTACCGCCAGGCGATTACGGCGGCTGGCTCGGGCTGCCGTGCGGCCATCGACGCTGAACACTACTTGGCCGGTCTAGAATGACGGGTATGAATACGCCGATTGACGTCACCCAGTCCACCTTCAAGTCCGAGGTCGTGGACTCCGAGACCCCGGTTGTCGTGGACTTCTGGGCCGAGTGGTGCGGGCCGTGCAAGAAGCTTAGCCCGATCCTCGAGCAGATAGCTGAGGAGATGAGCGGCCAGGTCAAGGTGGCCAAGGTCGACGTGGATGCCGAGCGCACGCTCGGCGCGATGTTCCAGGTGATGTCTCTTCCGACCGTGATGATCTTCAAGGACGGCGCCGCCGTCGACACCCTGATCGGCGCGCAGCCGAAGAGCGAGATCGTTTCGCGGATACATCAACACATCTAGGCCACCCGCTAGGTAATATAAGCTTTTTGTTGTCCCATACTCGATGAGCTCCCCGAAGGAAGGCGCGAAGTGACTGACGTTTACCGTGTTGGCGATTCGAGCGCGCGCGTCGCTGAGGTGCGGTCGACTCTCGCACGACTCGGCATGCTCGACGGTTACGACGGCAAGGTCGGGGAGTGGAACTCGCGCCAGTTTTCGCACCAAGAGCTGCTTTTCGACGCCCAACTGGCGGAGTCCCTCAAAGCCTTCCAGCAGTCCCGCGGCATCGTGCCCACCGGTGAAATCGACACCGTGACCCTGCGCGAGCTGCGCGAGGCCTCCTACACCCTCGGGGCGCGCGTGCTGTCGTTCCAGCCGAACCAGATCATGGTCGGCGACGACGTGCGCCAGCTACAGGAACAGCTCCAGGAGCTCGGCTTTTACTCCCACCGAGTGGACGGCCACTTTAACAAGCAGACGCACAAGGCGCTGGTGAACTACCAAATTAACTCCGGCTTGGAAGGCGACGGCGTCTGCGGCTCCGACACCCTGCACGCGCTGAGCCTTCTGGGCCGGCGCATCACGGGTGGGTCCGCCCACGCGATCCGCGAGCGCGAGCGGGTGCGCCAGGCCGGCCCCCGCCTGTCCGGCAAGCGCGTCGTCATCGACCCGAGCGTGCACTGCTCAGCGCACGGCACCTCGGTCCGGGGTCCCTACGGTGACATCAGCGAGGAGGAGATCCTCTGGGATCTTGCCCAAAGGGTAGAGGGGCGCATGGTCGCCGCTGGTATGGAAACCATCTTCTCGCGCCCGCGCGGGGATAACCCTTCGGCGAAGGAGCGCGCGGAGCTGGCCAACAGCTTCAACGCCGACCTGATCATCTCGCTGCAGCTCGATCGCTACCACAACGAGCTGGCCAACGGGGTGGCCACCTTCTACTTCGGCTCTCAATCCGGCGCGTCCTCGCTCACGGGTGAGACCCTTTCCGGTTACATCCAGCGCGAGATCGCGGCGCGCACTGACCTGCGCAACTGCTACAACCACGGGCGCACGTGGGACCTGCTGCGCCTGTCGAAAATGCCGGCGGTCGAGGTCGTGGCTGGCTACGTGACCAACCCGCACGACGTGAAGATCGTCGCGAACCCGCGCGAGCGAGACTGCATCGCCGAGGCGATCGTCGTCGCCGTCAAGCGTCTCTACCTGCTCGAAGAGGACGACAAGCCGACCGGCACCTACTCTTTCACCGAGCTTTTGCGCCACGAACACGCCATGTAAGGCGCTTAGCCACCGACCGGAACCTCGGCAAGCAGCTCTGCAATTTCCGCGGCACTGAGTAAATCGTGGGCGGGCGGCAGGTCCAGACGCAGCCGGGGGATCACCGGGTGGTCGCGGACCACTGTGAACCCCGCGGACTCGAGGACGGGGACCTCGACAATCCCGATGAGCGCCGCCTCGCGGATGATCCCGCGGCACAGGTCCGACGTCGGTTGAGCGCCGGGGCACAGACCGAACACCTCGAGCGCCGCAGCGCCGCGCTCGGTGGCGGCGATGATGACGGCGTCGAGAAGTACGGATTCCCAACCGCGACCCCGCGAGGCGGTGTCAGTGTGCAGGCTGGTGACCAGCCACGCGTCGCGGCTCGGCGGGGCTGTCGGCATCCGCACCGCGCCAGGAGCGTCGGCGACGGGGCAAAACAGCACCGTCGCGAACGCTCCCACCGTCGAGGTTGCCTCGGCGATGCTGAACCCCACCGTGGACTGGCGCAGGGCGCGCTGCACGAGCCAGGCGCCCTTGTCGGCCTCCGACTGCGCCCCCGTGTACGCGCTGTGCAGTGGGTCGAGCTCCCAGAAGGTCGAGGTCGCCGTGTGGCGGTGGATGCGCTCGAGGCTGTGGTAGGTCAGAGCCACCAGGCTGGCTTTGGGCGCCGCCACGTCTGCCCGCTAGCGGTCCTGGATGAGCGACAGGATGCGCTCCAGGTCGTCGCGGTCGCCGAACTCGACGACGATCTTGCCCTTGCGCTTGCCCATGGTCACGGAGACTTTGGTGTCCCATTCGTCGGCAAGCCGCTCGGCCGCGTGGGAGAGGAACTCCGGCTGGGGGGCGGGCTCGCGCTTGGGTTTGTCTTCCGCGGCTCCGTGCCTATTCAACAGGGTCACGGCTTCCTCCGTCGCGCGCACGCTCAAGCCCTCGGCCACGACCCGGTCGGCGAGCTTCTCCTGCTGCTCCGCGCCGGCCTTGACACCAAGCAACGCGCGCGCGTGCCCGGCGCTGAGCACGCCGGCGGCGACGCGGCGCTGCACCGTGACGGGAAGGTTCAGGAGGCGAATAGAGTTGGTGATGCGCGGCCGGGAGCGTCCGAGGCGATCGGCCAGTTGCTCCTGCGTCACCCCGAACTCCTGCAGAAGCTGCTGGTAGGCGGCCGCCTCCTCCAGCGGGTTGAGCTGAACGCGGTGGATGTTTTCCAAGAGCGCGTCGCGAAGCATGTCGGCGTCGTTCGTTTCGCGCACGATCGCGGGGATGTGCTTCAGACCCGCCTTTGACGACGCCCGCCAGCGGCGCTCGCCCATGATCAGCTCGTAGCCCTGATCGCTTTCGCGGACGACGATGGGCTGCAGCAGCCCGAACTCCTTGATCGAGTGCACCAGCTCGGCGAGCTCGTCTTCATCGAAGACCTGGCGCGGCTGCTTCGGGTTAGGGAAGATCTCACCGACAGGAATTTCCTGGTAGCGCGCCCCCATGCCGATGGGCTGCTTCGGCCGCTCGGCCTGGGGCACGACCGTCGGGGCGCCCGGGATGCCGCCCAGGATGACGTCGGCGGCGCCGTCGCCAAGCCGGCCGGTCTTGCCCGTCTTATCGGCGGATTCGGTGCTAGATGGGATCAGCGCGGCGAGACCGCGACCCAGCCCGCCCTTGCGTTCCTGTGCCATGTGCTTAGTCTCCATCCTGTCCGGTATTTTGGGCCTTGTCGAACTGTGCCGCCACCTCGGGGCTCACGCCAATGGGGCCGGTGGTGGGGTGCGGCTGGAAGTCCCCGCGGGTAGCCAGCTCGCGCGCCGCGTCGAAGTAGGCGAGAGCCCCGCGGGAACCCGGGTCGTAGTCGATCACTGTCTGCCCGTACCCCGGCGCCTCGGACACCTTCACGGAGCGCGGGATGACGTTGCGTAGTACTACTTCGCCGAACTGGGAACGCACCTCGCCGGCGACCTCCTCGGACAGCCGCGTGCGGGCGTCGAACATGGTGAGCAGGATAGCGGAAATGTGCAGGTTGTTGTTCAGGTGTTCGCGGATCATCCCGATGTTGCCCAGAAGCTGGCCCACGCCCTCAAGCGCGTAGTACTCGCACTGGATGGGGATGAGAACCTCATCAACAGCGGTCATCGCGTTGATGGTGAGCAGGCCAAGGGACGGCGGGCAGTCGATGAAGACGTAGTCGAACCCGTTGTCCTGAATTAACCCGCGACGGATCGCGTCGCGCAGGCGGTACTCACGGCGCACCAGGCTGACCATCTCAATCTCCGCGCCAGCCAGGTCGATGGTGGCCGGGATGCAGAACAGGTTGTCGTTGCCGGGCGAAGGTGCCATTGCCTCGTCCGCCTGGGCCTCGCCGATGAGCAGCTCGTAGGTCGAGGTCGTTCCGGCACGGTGCTCCACGCCCAGCGCGGTCGACGCGTTGCCCTGGGGGTCGAGGTCGATCACGAGCACTTTTAGGCCCTGGCGCGCGAGCGCTGCGGCGAGGTTCACCGAGGTCGTGGTTTTGCCCACGCCGCCCTTCTGGTTGGCCACGGTGAACACGCGCGGCTGCTCGGGGCGCAACAGGGTGGTGCGGCCCGACACCACCTGGGCAGCGCGACGCGCCGCCGCCGCGATGGGAGTGTCATCCCACTGCTGGTCGTCGTTGTGATCTTCTATCATGGCCGCGCCTTCCCGGTTCATATCCCTGCCAACTCTAGCGCGTGCGCGGGATCCTGATCAGCGTTGTGGGTTGCTCGAGCAAACCATCGCCAACCGTGAAAATCTCGGCCTTGCCGCCCTTGGCGCGCCGGATCTCCTCGGCGTCGCGCTCGAGCTCTTCCGCCACGGATTCGCCCTTCATCGCGATCATCGCCCCACCCGGTTTGACCAGGGGAAGCGACCAGCCAGCCAGCTTGCCCAAGGGAGCGACGGCGCGCGAGGTGACGACATCGAAAAGCGAGCTGCTCTGCTCCTCCGCGCGGCCGCGCACCACGGTGACGTTGCTCAGGCCGAGCTCGTCGACGACCTCGGTAAGGTAGGTCGAGCGCTTTAGCAGCGGCTCAATGAGTGTGACGCTGAGGTCCGGGCGGGCGATCGCGAGCGGGATGCCGGGCAGGCCCGCGCCGGAGCCGATGTCGGCGACGTCCAGGCCCTCATCGAACGCCTCCGAGATCACCGCGCAGTTGAGCAGGTGGCGCGACCACAGGCGGTCGACCTCCTTCGGCCCGATGAAGCCGCGCGCGGCGGCGACGGTGGCCAACGACTCGTGGTAGGCCTTCGCGATCGGGAGGCGATCGCCGAAAACGGCCTGCGCGGTGGGATCTGGGTTGGGCTGCGACATGTTACCGACTCTAGTAAACGGCCCCGACATGCACTAAACCGCCGTCCCAACGGGCGGCGGTTTAGTAAGAGGCGATCTAGCTTTCGTTCTTGCGCTGCTTCTTGGTGCGCTTGTCCACCTTGCGGGCGGCAACCTGGGGAGCGGAGGCGCGCTTGGCGTCGCGCTTGGCCTGCTCCTCGATCGCCTCCTCCTTATCCATTTTGTCGAACACGATGCGGGTCTGGAAGAAGGTCCACACGTTGTTGGCCAGCATGTAGAACAGAAGGCCCACGTGCCAGAGGAAGCCGGAGGCCAAGATCATGATCGGGAAGACCCAGAGCATCATTTTGTTCATGATCTGCATCTGCTGCTGCATCATCTCCGCCTGCTCACCGACGGGGGCGGCGACCTTGCCGGACAGCCGGCGCTCGTTCTGGCGCTCAATGGACAGCCGGGCGTTGAGGTGCGTAAACACTGCCGAGATGATCACCAGCGGCATACAGACCATGATGATGTCGAGGCGGGTGAAGTCCAAGCCCGTGAACGCCGAGAACGCGTCGGCCGGCATAGACATGTACGCCGAGAGCGGCACACCGAAGAAGTCGGCGTCGAGGAAGGAGCGGACGTCTTCCGGGGAAAAGATATAGTTCGCCGTGTTGCGGTTTTGCTCGACGCTCATCCCGAGCTGGCCGGGGCCGGTGCCCGTTCGGTTAAAGGAGCGCAGCACGTGGAACAGGCCGATGAACACCGGCATCTGCACGAGCGGGACGATGCAGGAGGCCAGCGGGTTGGTGCCCATCTCCTTGTAGAGCTTCTGGGTCTCCTGCGCCATCTTCTGCTGGTCGCCTTTATACTTGGCGCGCAGTTCCTGCAGCTTGGGCTGCATTTCTTGCATGCGACGCATGGAGCGCATCTGGTTGACCATCGGCTTGACCAGCAGCACGCGGATGGTGAAGGTGAGGAAGATGATCGACAGGATCCAGGCGATGCCGGAGTCAGGCGAAAAGATAAAACCGAAGATTTTGTGCCAGAACCACAGCACCGCTGAGATTGGCCAGTAAACGAAATTCAGCACTTGAGGACGTAACTCCTAGCTTGTCGCGGGTTCGGCCGGCTCGACGCTGCCCGGCACGGGGTCATATCCACCTGGGTGCCACGGCCCGCACTTGCACACGCGGGCGCCAGCCATCAGGCTTCCCTTCACTGCCCCGTGGCGGGAAACTGCTTCCAGCGCGTAAGCGCTGCACACAGGCACGAAGCGGCAGGTTCCCCCCATCTTAAGGGGCGAGACGTATTTTTGGTAAAGGCGCACCACTTTCACCAGCGCTTTGGCCGGCGCGGACGGGGCCTGGGGAATCTCCCCGCCGAGGAAGTTGTAGTAGGCCACTTACTTCCCCTTGGCGCGAAGCTTCTTTAGCGCGGCCGCCAGCGCCTGCTCGTAGTCGCGGGCCAGCTCGGCGCTCGACGCGGCCGCCGCGGGCGGCAGGGCGCGCACGACAACGTCGGTATCGCGCGCGAGCGTATCGACGCCCGCCGCAACCACGTGCCGCAACTTACGAGAGACACTGTGGCGGGTAACAGCGTTGCCTACCGCCTTAGACACGATCAGCCCGAACCGGGGCCCGCCGGAGAAGGCGAGTTCGGTTCGGGCTGCGACGTGCACCACCAAGGTGCGCGAGCCTGCTCGGGTGCGCGCTGCCATCGTGCGGCGAAACTGCGCCGGCGATGCCAGCTTGTGCGCTTTCGGGAGCACGGGCGTGGTGGTGTGCGGGGCGCTGTTACGCCGTGAGGTTGGAGCGGCCCTTGCGGCGGCGCGCGGAAACGATGGCGCGGCCGGCGCGGGTGCGCATGCGGGCGCGGAAGCCGTGCTTACGAGCGCGGCGGCGGTTATTCGGCTGGAAAGTCCGCTTAGACACGGAAAACTCCTTGAGTTAGGTGCGACGGCCAGCGGCGGCGCTTCCCCGGTGCCGGGACTGCACAACCTCCCGGGGCAGAGGCCGTCCCGGCGAGAATGGTGTAGCTGAGATGCGGCAGTGGCTTCGCGTTAAAAGGCGGAGTCGTTATCGCGTGCCCCACCCGCGCTGACTCACCACGATTTTCGTGGTGGCCCGGTGCACTGCTCGGGTGGTGCTCTCAAGCACATCGGTGTGAAACCAATGTGACAGACCATGCCAGACTACGTGACTTTTCGGGGTAGGTACAAATCGCCGCGCGGCGCGGTTTCGCGGGCGTTTAACGGGTGCCCCCGAAATTACACAACTGTGTTTTTGCGCAGTTCACGGCGCGAATCGCCGACGCATCCTGCGGGGCAGATGGCAGAGCGTTATCGACATGTGTCTAATTATCGTTATCCACAGAAACAGGGTTCGCGAAAGTTTGGACACGCAGCGCGTCGACGGGGTAACAATGGTTCCCTAGACAAGCAAACTCACAGCTATACACATAGCGACTGTGGATAAGTCTTAACAACCAGTTGAGACTTTTCGCTTTGGGCGTATTAAACCCCATGTGAAAGGGCATATTTTATGCTCGCATTCTATCCACAGCTCCGCTCCACACCTGTGGATAGAACCCGGTTGGGGAACTATCCACAGGTGTGGATAAAGTTGTGGAACATAAGGTAGTGGGCGCCCCACAGGCGTTCCGGGGGTGTGGAAGACTCCGCCGGCACGCTCCACAGGCGCAACACGACATCGGCAACAAGGAACCAAAGGCAACCGTGGCAGACCAGCAACTCGCAGCGCTCTGGAGCGACATCGTCTCGGAGCTTCTCACACTCTCCGAGCGCCCCAACTCGAACGTTCCCACGCTCACGCACCAGCAACGCGCCTACTTGCAACTGGTCACGCCCGTCATGCTTGTCGACGGCTACGTCATCCTCGCCGCACCGCACCCCACCGCGAAAGCCGTGATAGAAAACTCCTTGGGCACCCACATCACCGCGCTGTTGTCCCGAAAGCTCAACACGACGTGCACCCTGGCCGTGTCCATCCAGCAGCCCGCGCCCGCGGAGGTCCCCAGCGAGCAGCCGCGCCCGCTCGATGACAAGCCGGAGCAGACGTCCGTGCCGGACTGGTTTTCCACCTCGAGCCGGCCACCCGCGTTTACCGAGGACTCCACCCCGGCGGCGGTCGGGGAGCAAATCCCCATGGGCCTCGACGAGCTAGCGCGTCTGCACTCCCAGCAGCAGGCGGAGGGCAAGGGCGCGTCAGGGGGGCCTCGACAAGCAAGCGCTCACCCCACGGTGCCGCAGCGACTCCCGCGAGAAACGCCCGCGCACAACCCGGACCGCGAGGCGAGCCTGAACCCGAAGTACACCTTCGAAAACTTCGTCATCGGCTCGTCGAACCGGTTTGCCAACGGCGCCGCGGTCGCGGTCGCGGAAAACCCCGCGCGCGCCTACAACCCGCTGTTCATCTGGGGCGGATCCGGGCTGGGCAAGACGCACCTGTTGCACGCCGCGGGAAACTACGCCAAGCTGCTGCAACCGAACCTGCGTATCAGCTACGTGTCGTCGGAGGAATTCACCAACGACTACATCAACTCGGTGCGCGACGACCGCCAGGAATCGTTTAAGCGCCGCTACCGGAACCTGGACATCCTGATGGTCGACGACATCCAGTTTTTGGAGGGCAAGGAAGGAACGCAGGAGGAGTTTTTCCACACGTTTAATGCCCTGCACCAGCAGAACAAGCAGATCATTTTGTCGTCCGATCGCCCGCCGCGGCAGCTGACCACGCTTGAGGACAGGCTGCGCACCCGCTTCGAGGGCGGGCTGATCACCGACGTGCAGCCGCCGGACCTAGAGACCCGAATTGCAATTTTGCTGAAGAAGGCCGCCGCCGACGGCACCCACGTCGACCACGCCGTGCTCGAGCTCATCGCCTCGCAATTCGAGTCCTCCATCCGCGAGCTCGAAGGCGCCCTGATCAGGGTTTCCGCCTACTCCTCGCTGATCAACGAGCCAATTACGCTCGAGGTCGCCCAGGTCGCGCTGCGCGACCTGCTGCCCAACGGCGGCGAAGTGACAATCAGCGCGGCGGCGATCAAGGACGCAGCCGCTGAGTACTTTGATATAACGCTGGACCAGCTCACCGGCGCCGGCAAGACCAGGCAGGTCGCGCACGCGCGCCAGCTCGCGATGTACCTCTGCCGGGAGCTGACCGATCTCTCCCTGCCCAAGATTGGCGACGAGTTCGGCGGCAAGGACCACACGACCGTGATGTACGCCGACCGCAAGATTCGCAAGGAAATGACCGAAAACCGCGGCACGTACGACGAGATCCAGGTGCTGACCCAAATGATCAAGAACCAGGCGCGCACGCGCTAGGAACGTGAGCCGGGGTTTGTCCACAGACTTTCTCACAGCTGTGTAATTTCACCGATGTAACTTCGTGATATTAGACACACGTGAGCCAGGTCACCAGAAGTTAGGCCATGTGGATAACCCCCGAAAACGTGTGAAATCCCAGTGTGCAACGGGTGCAAACGTGTGGATGCTTTGCCCGCCCGAAAGGTTATCCACAAGGACCGCTTGTTGTCCACATCTTCTCCACAGCGATTGGCACAACCCGTTTTCCCGCCACGACCGGCGCGGACGGGCCCCGATCCACAGAGTGCACAGAACTTACTGCTACTACCAAACATTTCCTTTTGTAATTACTAGGGAGAAATGGGGATGTGGACAGCGCATCGTGGACGGAGTTTCTAAGACCAGGGTTTTAATGACAAAGAATGGGTGCCCGCCTAAGGTAGAGCGAAGTTACATGTAATTCGGGGGCCAACGCGCTAAGGAGTGCTGCCATGGATGACAATTCGATGGACGCCACCGCTGGCAACGCCAGCACGAATGTGTCATTTCGCGTCCAAAAGGAAGATCTCTCCGACGCCGTGGCCTGGGTCGCGCGCAGCTTGCCGACGAAGAACACGCAGCCGGTGCTGCGCGCCGTGGTGATCACCGCCGACGATTCAGGATTGAAATTCGCCGGATTCGACTACGAAGTTTCCTCCCGCGTCCGCATCGGCGCCGAGGTGTCCCAGCCCGGACGCGTGGCTGTCGCGGGCAAGCTCATGGCTGACATTGTCGCCAACATGCCGGCCAAGCCGATGGAGGTCTCCACCGACGGCTCGAAGATGCTGCTCCAGGGCGGCTCCGCCCGCTTCGAGCTGCCGCTGATGCCTCTCGACGACTACCCGCAGCTGCCGACGCTTCCCGAGGTCACAGGCCGGATCTCCCCGTCGGCATTTGTCGGGGCGGTCACCCAGGTGGCCTCGGCGGCCGGACGCGACGACACCCTGCCCATGCTCACCGGCGTGCACATGGAAATCACGGGCAACGCCGTGCAGCTCACGGCGACCGACCGCTTCCGCCTCGCTATTCGACGCCTCCAGTGGGAGCCCGCCTCCGACGATGTTGAAGCGAAGCTGCTGGTTCCGGCGAAAACCCTGTTGGACAACGCCCGCACCTTGGACACCCACGTTGAAGAACCCGTCGAGATCGCGGTCGGCGCCGCTGGCAACGTCGGAGGCGATGGCCTTTTCGGCCTGCACTCCGGCAACCGGGAAACCACAACCCGCATGCTCGATGCTGACTTCCCAAACATCCAGCCGCTGCTGCCGAAGACCCACACGTCGATGGCGAGCGTTGAAATCGCCCCGCTCGTCGAGGCGATCCGCCGCGTCAGCCTAGTCGCGGACCGCAACGCGCAGGTGCGCATGCACTTCCGCCACGGCGAGGTCACCCTGCATGCCTCCGGCGCGGATTCGGGCGAGGCGAGCGAAACTGTCGACGCCGCGTTCTCCGGCGCCGACGAGCTGCTCATCGCATTTAACTCCGGTTACCTCAAGGACGGCCTGGCCGTGATCGGCACCAACCGGGTCGTCTTCGGATTTACCGAGGCCTCGCGCCCGGCGATCATGATCCCGGAGCCCGAGGAGCTTCCGGAGGCAGAGGCCGACGGTACGTTCCCGACCCCGTCGACGGACTTCACCTACCTGCTGATGCCCGTGCGCCTGCCGGGTTAGGCCCGTGTACGTACGCGATCTCGACCTGCGCGACTTTCGCTCCTGGCCTGAACTCACCCTCACCCTTGAGCCGGGGGCGACGGTGTTTTCTGGGCGCAACGGCCACGGCAAAACGAATATCGTTGAGGCGCTGCACTACACCAGCACGCTCGGCAGCCATCGGGTGTCAACGGACGCCCCGCTAATCCGCTCCGGGTGCGGGGATGCCCGCGTGTCCGTCACCACCGTCAACGACGGCCGGGAGCTGACAACCCACCTGTTGATCAAGGTCAACGGAGCCAACCAGGCCCAAATCAACCGCACCAGGCTGAAATCGGCGCGAGAGGTGCTCGGTGTGTTGCGCACCGTGATGTTTTCGCCCGAAGACCTCAAGCTGGTAGCGGGCGAGCCTGCGGAGCGGCGCCGGTTCCTCGACGAGCTCGCGGCATCGCGCGCCCCGCGCCTCGGCGGGGCGAAGGCGGATTACGACAAGGTGCTGCGACAGCGCAACGCCTTGCTGCGCAGCTCCTCTCACGAGCTGCGCCGCGGCTACAGCGACGACACCGGCGCGAGCGCCCTGGCCACCCTGGACGTGTGGGATCTCCAGCTCGCGCGGCTCGGCGCGGAAGTCACCGCGGGCAGGCTTGAGCTTCTCGACGTCCTCACCCCGCACATCGCCGAGTCCTACGCGGCGGTCGCGCCCGAATCGCGCCCCGCATCCGTGTCCTATTCCTCTACCGTCGACGACGCGGTGCGCGCTCTTTCCGGCGAGCCCAGCCGCGAGCCGGGCGTTATCGAGGCCGCGATGCTCACCGAACTCGCGCGGCGGCGCAGGGAGGAAATCGAGCGCGCCACCACGCTTGTTGGCCCGCACCGCGACGACATGGTGCTCATGCTCGGAGACACCCCGGCCAAGGGTTACGCCAGCCACGGCGAGACCTGGTCCTACGCGCTTTCGCTGCACCTGGCCGAGTACGCGCTGCTCGCCTCCGAGGGCTCGCACCCCGTGCTTATCCTCGACGACGTGTTCGCCGAGCTGGATGCGCTTCGCCGCCAGCGCCTCGTCGCCGTGGCGCAAAGCGCCGAGCAGGTGTTGATCACCGCGGCGGTGGGTGACGATTTGCCCGACAACCTCGCCGACGCGGTGTCGGCCCGCTACCTTGTCACCATGAATGACGGGGTCTCAACACTGGAGGCCAGCGATGGCTGACCTCGTGAGCTCCACCTTTGAAACCCTGCGCGCCGCGGCTCGGCAGCGGGGCGGCAGTGTTCCTGACCTGCGGCGCCAGGGTCGGTCGGAGGTTCCGCGGCGGGCGCGCGTGGTGTCGTTGAGTGACGGCGTGGAGGGGGCGTCCATACGCGTGCCGGGCCTGAAACTGGACGACGCCGAGCGGAAAACCTGGTCAGGACCGGGAAGGCCCACCGGGCCGGACGGCCGGGCGCTGCCGCGCGGTGTACCGGTCAAGGGGTTCGGCTCGCTGGTTCGCACGGAGATCAAAAAGCGCGCCTGGACGGAGAAGATGGCGTTCGGCTGGGTGATGGGCAACTGGGCGGGCCTCGTCGGCGAGAAGATCGCCCAGCACACCGAAGTGCAAATGATCAAAGATGGCGAGGTGTTCATCAGCTGCGACCAGACGGCCTGGGCGACGGAGCTGAAGTACATGCAGGCCACGGTGCTGTCTGCGATTGCGGACAAGATCGGGCCCGGGGTGATTACGAAGCTGCACGTCTACCCGCCGAAAACCAAAAGTTGGCGCAAGGGACCGCTGCACGTCAAGGGCCGCGGTCCGCGCGACACGTACGGGTAAAAGGGGCGCACCCCGAAATTCGCGCGTGAAACGCCCTCTCGCAGGATTGGCTGGTGCGGGCAATTACCCCTACAGGGTGTAGGATTGGACGGGTTAAAACCCCCTTAGCGCGACAGGAGACTCCCACATCGTGGCTACCAACGAACCGCACTATGATGCGTCATCGATCACCATTCTCGAGGGGCTTGAAGCTGTACGCAAGCGCCCCGGAATGTACATCGGCTCCACCGGCGCACGCGGCCTCCACCACCTTGTTTGGGAAGTGGTGGACAACTCCGTCGACGAAGCCATGGCTGGTTACGCCGACCGCGTCGACGTTACCTTGCTTGCCGACGGCGGCATCCAGGTCGTCGACAACGGCCGCGGCATTCCGGTGGAGATGCACCCCTCCGGCGCGCCCACCGTCCAGGTCGTGATGACCCAGCTCCACGCCGGCGGCAAGTTCGACTCCGAGTCCTACGCCGTCTCCGGCGGCCTGCACGGCGTCGGCATCTCCGTGGTCAACGCGCTGTCCACCCGCGTCGAGGCCGACATCAAGCGCGACGGCAAGCACTGGTACCAAAACTTCAACGGTGCAGTCCCCGACGAGCTCGAGGAGGGCGGCAACGCCCGTGGCACCGGCACCACCATTCGCTTCTGGCCTGACGCTGAGATTTTCGAGACCGTCGAGTTCGATTACGACACCATCTCGCGTCGCCTGCAGGAAATGGCGTTTCTGAACAAGGGCCTGACGATCACGCTAAAGGACGAGCGTGTCACCGAGGAAGAGCTCGAGCTTGAGGCGATCGTCGAGGAAGGCGACACCGCAGCGCTTGTCGACGGCGATTCTTTTGACGACACCGTTGTCGAGGAATCCGGCAGCGACGAGGTCGCCCCGGCCGTGCAGAAGAAGCGCGAGAAGAAGGTCACCTACCACTACCCGAACGGGTTGATGGACTACGTCGACTACCTCAACAAGTCGAAGACCCCGATCCACCCCTCCGTGATCGGGTTCGAGGCCAAGGGCACTGACCACGAGGCGGAGGTGGCGATGCAGTGGAACAACGGCTTCAAGGAGTCCGTCCACACCTTCGCCAACACGATTAATACCCACGAGGGCGGCACGCACGAGGAGGGCTTCCGCGCCGCGCTGACTTCGATCATGAACCGCTACGCCCGCGAGCACAAGCTGCTGCGCGAGAAGGAACCGAACCTGACCGGCGAGGACTGCCGCGAGGGGTTGGCCGCGATCGTGTCCGTGCGCGTCGGCGACCCGCAGTTTGAGGGCCAGACCAAGACCAAGCTCGGCAACACCGAGATCAAGGGCTTCGTGCAGCGCGCCGTCAACGAGCACCTCTCCGACTGGTTCGACGCGAACCCGGCCGAAGCGAAGGTGATCATCAACAAGGCCGTGTCGTCTTCCCAGGCGCGCCAGGCCGCCCGCAAGGCTCGCGACCTCGTGCGCCGCAAGTCCGCCGGCGACATGGGCGGGCTGCCCGGCAAGCTCGCCGACTGCCGCTCGAAGGATCCGAAGGCTTCTGAGCTGTTCATCGTGGAGGGCGACTCCGCAGGCGGTTCCGCGAAGCAGGGCCGCGACTCGATGTACCAGGCAATCCTGCCGCTGCGCGGCAAGATCCTCAACGTGGAAAAGGCCCGCATGGACCGCGTGCTGAAAAACGCCGAGGTCCAGGCCATCATCACCGCGCTCGGCACCGGCATCCACGACGAGTTCGACATCTCGCGCCTGCGCTACCACAAGATCGTGCTCATGGCCGACGCCGACGTTGACGGCCAGCACATCGCCACCCTGCTGCTAACGCTGCTGTTCCGCTTCATGCCCGAGCTCATCGAGCAGGGCCACGTCTACCTGGCTAACCCGCCGTTGTACAAGCTGAAGTGGGCGAAGGGCGAGCCCGGGTACGCGTTCTCCGACCGCGAGCGCGACGCGCAGCTTGCCGAGGGCCGCGAGGCCGGTCGCAAGATCAACACCGATGACGGCATCCAGCGCTACAAGGGCCTGGGCGAGATGAACCCGAGCGAGCTGTGGGAAACCACGCTCGACCCGGAGTACCGCATCCTGCGGCGTGTCGACGTCGAGGACGCGCAGCACGCCGACGAGCTGTTTTCCATTCTCATGGGCGACGACGTCGCCGCGCGCCGGTCGTTTATCACCCGCAAGGCGAAAGACGTGCGCTTCCTCGACGTCTAAGCGTCGTCACGCGGGTGTGGATCCTGCTGGCCGATCGGCGCAGACAGGGCAGCGTTGTCTACACTTTTGCCATGGCAAACAACGTAGATATCACCCTTCCCGACAACTCGACGAGCACCGTTGCGCTGTACCCGGCGCCGAACAGCGGAAAGCCTCTCGTGGTTATCTGGCCAGGGTTCGGAATGGGCGCGCGTTACTACCGCCCCATCGCGGAGTGGCTGGCGGAGAGGGGTTTTCCCGCTGCTGTCGGTGAGCTTCGCGGGCAGGGAACGAGCACTGCGGTTGCGAGCCGGAGCCAATCGTGGAGCTACCACACCATGGCGACGGAGGATTACCCGCTGACAATCACGGCGGCAAAAGACAGCCTCGGCCTGCCCCACGACCACCCGGTGATTTTCTTGACCCACTCGATGGGTGGGCAGATTGGAACCCTGTTCTTCGCCAATAGTGTGGCACAGGAGCTCAACGTTTTAGGTCTGATGGGCGTGGGTACGGGCAGCCCGTACTACAAGACCTTCAACCCGGCGACCAAGCGCCGCCTCTTTATTGGCGCGAGGTTCATGGCCGCGGTGTCGCGCGTGTTGGGGTACTGGCCGGACGGTCGGCTCGACATCGCCGGCTACGGGCGTCAGTCGGGCAAGCACGTGGGGGAGTGGGCGAGGCTGTCGCGCACCAACTTGGTCGACCACATCGACGGCAACGACTACACGAGCGCGCTGCTCAATGTCACCGCGCCGGTGCTCTACACCCGGTTCAATAACGACGAGGACTGCACCATTGCGTCTGCCGAGGCGTTGGCCGAGCACATCCCGACGGCTCACCCCAAGGTCGAGGAGCTTCAGGGCGACCTCGGGCACAATCGTTGGGCGCGCGAGCCCGAGATCGTGGGCCGGCGGTTCATCCGGTTCTACGAGGAGAACTTCGCCTAAGCGCTACTTGGCGTGGCGCTCGATGATATCGCCGAACTCGGGCAGAGCGGGAGCGATGATCTTGCCGGCCTTGCCACGCAGGCTGGAGTACACCTTCTGCGCCGCCGCGGGGCCCTGCTGGGCGAAGCGGTCGCCGAGAGAGAGAACGTCGCGGGTGATCTCCTCTTCGCGCGAGGCGAGGTAGTTGCCAAACCCGGCTGAGTTCTCCGGGGTGTAGTCGTTCCAGTAGGGGGTGAGCGATTCGATGATGGAGGGCAGGGCGCGGTCGACGCCCTTGGAGATCGCATCGGCGTTCGCCTTCTTGATGCCCGCGGCGGCAGACTTGATCGCCATTCCGGTCAGGCCGGACTGGGAGTCGATGGTGCGGTTGGCCAGGTCGGTGAGTTCGTTGACCACGGTCGGTCGGGTCGTGTCGTCGAGGAGTTTTCTCAGATCGCTCATTTGAATGAGCTTAGACGGGTTGCGTCAAACTACAGCGGAAACAGGGTCGGCTGGGCAGGATTTACCCTGGTGGTGGGGCGTTTGTGGGCGCGGCGGCGGATCTTGGCGGCGGCACAGTTGTGGTACCCATGCGTTTCATTGGTGCGTGGCGGTGATCCGTCGGCGGGGTGGTGCTCAATCCGCCCGGTTTCGGGGTTGAGGTCCACGTATCCCTTATTTCCCGCCCCGTTTCGGGCATCGTTATTACATCGGTGGTGTTCTCGACAGAGCCCGGCGAGGTTTGCAATATCGGTCCAAACCGCCGTCTTTGTACGCCAGGATATGGTGCGCCTCCATCTCCATGGCGGCCTTGGTGCAGCCGGCCCACGCGCATACTCCCTGGATTGCGAGCAGGGCGAGCTTTTGGTGTACCGCTGCCAGCCGAGTCGACCCCATGGAGAGGGGAAGCCCGGTGACGTCGTCGAGCTGGAGGAGGAAGTCGGTGCCGCCGAGTCCGAGGCGGATGGCGTCGAGGGCGGTGAAGTCGGTGCCGGTGTTGGTGGGGAAGGTCGTGGAGTGGTTGGCGCCGAGCAGGTCGTCGAGGGTCAGGGAGAGCACGATCGAGCACACCCCGGCACCGCTTTTCGTCTTGCCGCTCTCGTACGCCCGCGCGATGGCCATGAGCTGGTCAAAACCGCGCTGGGCGCGCGTGCGGGTGTCCTCGGATGCGGGGGCGTAGGTGTTGGTGCCGGGCGCGTAACCGGGCTGGATCAGCGCCTTGAGCAGCGCGAGCTCGGCTGCTGGCCCGCTCACTATGAGGCGGGTCAGCCCGTCGCTGTCGGGGTGCCCAAAGGCGACCGAGCGCTTCTTCCAGGCGGCGAAGGGGTCGATCTGGCCGTCGTAGTCGCGCCCGGCTCGGTTGGCGCGGCGAACCTCGTCGCGCAGCCAGGTGCGAAGGTCTTCCGGGGTACGCTTCTTTGCCTCGGCGAGCGCTTTGTTATGCAGCTCGTCGAAGCCCGGGTTGGCGTGCTCGTTGAGGTTGCGCAGGCCGTAAGCGATGATCTTCTGCTTCTCGGCGTTGACGCGCGCAGCGTTGCGGCGGGCCTCGGCTCGGGCTTTCGCGGCTTCTGCTTTTCGATGCTCCTCCTCACGCGCCCGCTTCTCTTCCTGCTCTGGATCCGGGGCGGGCTCGCTCGGCGGCTCGGGCATCTCGGGCGGGCCGAAGAGGCGCCTGCCGCGGTGCAGTCGATCCATGGCTTCGCTGCGGGAAAGTCCGAGGACGTCGGTGAGGTATTGGGTGGCGTGGTTCGCGCCCACGGTAGATCCTGCACCGTCGCGCTCGGCGATGAACGCAAAGGAGGCATCGATGAGCGCGAGCTTTACCAGAGCGGTGTTCAGTCGCTCCATGTCGGCGTGGACGGCGGCGAAGGTGAGATTTTCGGGGGTCGAGAATGTGGCGGAGAGGGTGTCGGTGGCGTGGGCAATGGCGTCGATAAGCAGGGAAAGCTTGGTTCTCATGGCACCTCCTTTCGTGAGATGCCTTTACAGTAGAACACGGGTACGGCACCGCCCCGCAACTACTAGAACAAACGTTCGCAAAAACCCCAGAACCCACAAACCGGGTGCCGGGGCGAGGCGCTAGACCGCACGGCGGATCAGCGAGCTGGCTGCGCCAACGGGGTTGCTCGAGGTGACCAGCTGATACACGGAGGAAGCGGCGGTAAGCCCCTTGCCGCCGTAGA
Organism: Corynebacterium sp. Z-1; assembly: GCF_031844665.1. NCBI lineage: Bacteria > Bacillati > Actinomycetota > Actinomycetes > Mycobacteriales > Corynebacteriaceae > Corynebacterium > Corynebacterium sp. Z-1. The sequence goes on from NZ_CP134621.1 coordinate 459,379, forward strand.
TCGCGGTGCCGGCGAGGATCTTCAGGGCCTGCTCGGTCTCCTCGCGGGACACGGGGGAGAAGCCGGAGACGAAGTCGGTCACGTAGACGGGGATTGCGACGTTCGAAGACGGTGCGGGTGCGACGATCTGCGCGTTGGCGACAGCCGGCGTCGCGGCGACGAGGAGGGCGGAGGCGGATACGGCGGTGATGGCGTTGCGGATGTTCATGACGATTTCCGTTAGACGCTGTGGGGGTGGATTAGTTCCCGAGCAAATCATAAGGCCCCTCATAGTTCCCTGCTTTCTGTGAAGCATGGGGTGACAAGCACGACGCCCCCTTGGATGAAGGGGGCGTCGCGTGCAGGTTGCAGCTCTTCCGCCACAGCGCCCAGCGGAAATCACACAAGCAACTGCAGCCACAACAGTAACAAAATTAACATGCGTAACGCGGCGGCGCCAGCGCTACTCCTTAGTGTTGTTCCACCCAGTCCAAGTAGACCCGGTAGGCAACCTCGGCGAAGCCGTCGTTAGACCCGGTCAGGGGGTGCAAGCGCGAGATCGTGGCGCGAAGGGCCTCTGCGGCGGCGGGTGCCGAATCAAAAACCGGCACCCCGTGCACCCGCGCGCCCGGTACCGCGGCCGCAGCGCACAGGGCAGAAAACGACCGCACGCGCATGCCCGCCACCACGCAGTACTCGTCGGCAATGGCGAGGAGCTGCTCCGGGCTAAGGGGTCTCATCGCCGCGTGCCTGCCGGATCCGCGCCTCGGTCGCGGCGTAGGCCGCCGAATGGGTGCGTGCGAGGGCGGTGACGTGGGCGTCGTCAAGCAAGCGCGCAGCGGCGGTGACCACCGACCGCCGCGCCGCCTCCTGCTTCGAGCAACCCCACGCGGAGGCGAGGAGAACCAGCGCGTGATCCTCGTCTGTGGTGAGTCTAAGTGTCATAGCCATACCACTTTGATACCGCACGCCGGCGCCGAAAGCCCGCACAACGCGGTAGAATGCCCCGAGTAACCAAAGAGAAAGGTAAGCCTTTGAGCGACGACACCCTCACTGGTGACGGCTACGACCGCATCCAACCCATTGACATCAATGACGAGATGCAGACGAGCTACATCGACTACGCCATGAGCGTCATCGTCGGGCGCGCCCTGCCCGACGTGCGCGACGGTATGAAGCCCGTGCACCGGCGCGTGATCTACACCATGTACGACAGCGGCTACCGGCCCGAGCGCTCGTATGTGAAGTCCGCAAAGCCCGTCGGTGAGACGATGGCTAACCTTCACCCGCATGGCGACTCCGCGATCTACGACACCCTCGTGCGCATGGCCCAGCCGTGGTCGATGCGCTACCCGCTGATCGACGGCCAGGGCAACTTCGGCTCCCCGGGCAACGACGGACCCGCCGCGATGCGCTACACCGAGTGCAAGATGACGCCGCTGGCCATGGAGATGGTTCGCGACATCCGCGAAAACACGGTCGACTTCTCGCCGAACTACGACGGCAAGACCAAAGAGCCGGACATCTTGCCCTCCCGCGTGCCTAACCTGCTGATGAACGGCTCCGGTGGCATCGCCGTCGGCATGGCCACCAACATCCCGCCGCATAACCTGCGCGAGCTGGCGGAGGCCATCTATTGGATACTGGACAACCACACCGCGGACGAGAAGACCACCCTCGAGGCCGTGATGGAGCGCGTCAAGGGCCCCGATTTCCCCACCTCCGGCCTCATCGTCGGCGACACCGGGATCAAGGACGCCTACACCACCGGCCGCGGCTCGATCCGCATGCGTGGGGTCACCGAGATCGAGGAGATCGGCTCGCGCCAGGTCATCGTGATCACGGAGCTGCCGTACCAGGTCAACCCGGACAACTTCATCGCGAACATTGCTGACCACATCGCCAACGGCAAGCTGCCGGGCGCTTCGCGTATCGACGACGAGTCCTCCGACCGCGTGGGCATGCGCATCGTTGTCTCGCTGAAGCGCGACGCCGTGCCGCGCGTGGTGCTCAACAACCTGTACAAGCACTCGCAGCTGGAGACGAACTTCTCCGCGAACATGCTCTCCATCGTCGATGGCGTGCCGCGCACGCTGCGCCTCGACCAGATGCTGCGCTACTACGTCAAGCACCAGATCGAAGTCATCGTCAGGCGCACCCAGTACCGCCTCGACGAGGCCGAAAAGCGCGCCCACATCCTGCGCGGCCTGGTCAAGGCACTCGACATGCTCGACGAGGTCATCGCCCTGATCCGCCGCTCGCCGACTGTCGACGAGGCGCGCACGGGCCTGATTGAGCTTCTCGACGTCGACGAGATCCAGGCCAACGAAATCCTCTCCATGCAGCTGCGCCGCCTCGCCGCGCTCGAGCGCCAGAAAATTGTCGACGACCTCGCCGAGATCGAACGCCAGATTGCCGACCTGAAGGACATCCTGGCCAGCCCCGAACGCCAGCGCGCAATCGTGGGCGACGAACTCGCCGAGATTGTCGAACGCTACGGCGACGACCGCCGCACCCGCCTTATCGCCGCCACCGGCGACGTCTCCGAGGAAGACCTGATCGCCCGCGAGAACGTCGTGGTCACGATCACCTCCACCGGCTACGCCAAGCGCACCAAGGTCGACGCGTACAAGGCGCAGAAGCGCGGAGGCAAGGGCGTGCGCGGCGCCGAGCTGAAGCAGGACGATGTGGTGAAGAACTTCTTCATCTGCTCCACCCACGACTGGATCCTCTTCTTCACCAACTTCGGCCGCGTCTACCGCCTCAAGGCCTATGAACTGCCGGAGGCGGGGCGCACCGCGCGCGGCCAACACGTGGCTAACCTGCTGGAGTTCCAGCCGGAGGAGCGCATCGCCCAGGTGATCCAGATTCACTCCTACGAAGACGCTCCCTACCTGGTGCTGGCCACCCGCGAAGGTCGCGTGAAGAAGTCGCGCCTGACCGACTACGAGTCCGCACGCTCCGCAGGACTGATTGCGATCAACCTCAACGAGGGCGACCAGCTCATCGGCGCTGCGCTGGCGTCGGACGAGGACGACGTCCTGCTCGTCTCGGAGCAGGGCCAGGCGATCCGCTTCACCGCCGACGACGAGCAGCTGCGCCCGATGGGCCGCGCCACCGCCGGTGTCAAGGGCATGCGCTTCCGCGGCGACGACCAGCTGCTCGCCATGACGGTCGTGCACGACAACGACTTCCTGCTCGTGGCCACCTCCGGCGGCTACGGAAAGCGCACCGCGATCGGTGAGTACGCCACCCAGGGTCGCGGCGGCTTGGGCGTGATGACGTTCAAGTACACCCCGAAGCGCGGCAAGCTGATCGGCGCGCTGGCCGTGGAGGAGGAAGACCAGATCTTCGCCATCACCTCCGCCGGCGGTGTGATCCGCACCGAGGTCGCCCAGATCCGCCCGAGCTCGCGCGCCACGATGGGCGTGCGCCTCGTGGACCTGGGTGAAGACGTTGAGCTCCTCGCCATCGACAAGAACGTCGAAGACGAGGGCGAAGAGGAAGCGACCGCCGTGGCAAAGGGTGAAAAGACCCTCGCCGAGGCCCAGGAAGTGACCTCCAGCGGCGCCCCGGTCAACGTCAACAGTGTGGAGACGGACCCCGTCGGCCCGACTCACGATTACGAAGATGAGGAGTAATCCATGGCCGCGCGAAAATTGACCGTGTCCCACATCAACCCCGCCTCGGCGTTCAAGGTCGCGTCTCTCATGGCGCTGGCGGGGTTTGTCGCCTGGATGATCGGCGTGGCGCTGGTCTACTTCTTCCTCGCTCAAACGGGCGTTGTCGAATCGGTGAACTCGCTGATCGCGGGCGTCGGCGGTGAGCCCGTCGTGGATGCGGCGCTCGCGCTCTCCACCGCCGCCCTGTTCGGGCTAGTCGGCGTCGTGGTCGCCGCGGTGCTCGCGCCGCTGGCGGCGGTGATCTACAACGCGATCGCCAACCTCACCGGCGGGATCACGGTCACACTGACTAACCGCTAGCTCGCTTATCGACGCTCAACCCAGCGTGGCGCCAAAAGTAACGGGGAAACGGTGGCAAGAGCGTCGATAAGCAGGCGATTTGTTGTTCGCGATACCGGTTGGGTAATGTTCTAACTCGTTCCCAGGGCCTATAGCTCAGTCGGTTAGAGCGCATCGCTGATAACGATGAGGTCGCAAGTTCGATTCTTGCTAGGCCCACAGGAACAAAAAAGGGGCATTAGCTCAGTTGGTAGAGCACCTGCTTTGCAAGCAGGATGTCAGGAGTTCGATTCTCCTATGCTCCACAGGGAACAAAACCGCTGGTCAGCAAAGACCAGCGGTTTTTCCGTATTTACCCTGGTTGGAACGGTGATACCCTCTTGCCCCAAGCGGTCACATTCGGGGGTTAAGGGTCAAAAAGTGTGTCCGGAATCGCCGATTTTCGGTGGTTGACCTGTAGGTTTCAGGAAAGTATATGCTCCGGAAGCATATATCCGGCCTCAGGCCGGGACATCCACGGTGTGGCAGCCGTGATGTGCTATGCGCGACGTGGTGTGGTGTCGCAATGTCAAAGAACCAACCACGCTGCCACTGCGGCGCAGTGATGAAACGCAACGGCACCACCAGCAAAGGCACCACCAGGTGGCGCTGCAAACAATGCGGCGCTGAAGTGCCCCAGGTTTTGTTCCGTTTGAGTAGATGGGAAAATCTTCGAACATGCCGAAGAAGTTTGATCAGGAGGCGAAGGACCGAGTCGTCCGCTTGGTAGAAGATCGCATTCTGGCGGAGAATATTTCGACGCAGGAAGCATGCAAGATCGTGGCACCCAAACTGGGCGTTTCGTGGCACACAGCGAGGCAATGGACGCAGGCCGCTCGACGTGAGGGACGCGTTACTGAACGGTTGCCTGAGGACCTTGTGGCAGAGGTCGCCAAGCTGCGTCGAGAAAATCAAGAGCTGCGGGACACCAACGAGTTGTTGAAGGCCGCTTCGGCTTTTTTCGCGTCGGAACTCGACCCGAAACGTCGGAAATGATCCGGTTCATTGATGAGTATCGGAATCGTTTCTCAGTCGAGTTCATCTGCCAGACGTTAAACATCCACCGTGAAGGCGGCTTCCTTACTTCGCGTGGGTACCGCCAGTCTAAAGCCCGGGGCTTAAGCTCCCGCAGTCTTCGCGACGCTGCTCTCGTGGAGCATATTCGCGACGTTCATGCTGAAAATTACGGCGTCTACGGCGTGCGGAAGATGTGGCGCGTGCTGCAACGCCAGGGCATTGACATTGGACGCGAGCAAACAGCCCGGCTGATGCGCAGCGCTGGTCTGTCCGGCAAGGGCAAAGGCAGAGCACCAATCACGACGCGTAAGCCCAAGGGCCCGGATCTTCGCCCAGACTTGGTAAATCGTGAGTTTAGGGCTCCTGGCCCTAATCGGCTGTGGGTGGCGGACATTACTTATGTGCGCACCAGGAAAGGGTTCGTGTACACCGCGTTCGTGACCGATGTATTCTCCCGGAGGATTGTCGGGTGGGCGCTGTCGGATTCGATGCGCACCGAAGCCTTGCCGCTGCAGGCGCTCAATCAGGCGATCGTGTGCGCCAAGGAAACAACGGGCTTGATTCACCATTCAGACCACGGCTCACAATATGTGAGCATCGTCTACAACGAGCGCCTGGCTGAGCACGGAATTACTGCGTCTACCGGCACTGTTGGTGATTCCTACGACAATGCTTTGGCTGAGAATGTCAACGGCTCCTACAAGAACGAACTGATCCATAGGCGCTCGTGGGCCGACGTGGTCGACGTGGAAATCGCCACGTTCGAGTGGGTTAACTGGTGGAACGAATCACGGCTCCACCAGAGCTTGGACTACCGCACCCCGGCTGAAGTCGAAGCCGAATTTTGGGAACACCACCCCAGTCGAGAAATAATGGAAATCAAGGCAAATGCCTAGGAACAAAACCCGGGGCACTTCACGCCTCCAGCGTCAAACGTCGAAACGACATCACCAACGCGGCAGTGTTCACCCAGTTCATCGAGCATTGCACCACCGCAATCTCACTGGACGACCTAGCCAAACGAAACGGCGTCAGCCGCGCCACAATGAAGCGGCGCTTCAAGTGGTGCTGGCTCGCTGATGTGCCTGACCCCACCGCCGGCCACGACAAGAGGATCTACGACCAGATCTTCCTCGACGGCACCTACACCGCCGGCGGCTGTCTGATCGTCGCGGCGACGATCGACCACGTGATTGCCTGGCACTGGTGTAAACACGAAACCACGCGCGACTACCAACGACTTCTCGAGCGCATCGAAGCCCCACTTATCGCCGTTATCGATGGCGGCCAGGGAGCCTACAGCGCAATCAAGAAGTGCTGGCCGACTACGAAAATTCAACGCTGCCTCGTCCACGCCCAACGCGTTGTACGCCGCTACACCACCACCAACCCACGCACCGATGCCGGACGCACCATCTATCGACTTGCGCTGAAGCTAACCCGGATCACCACCCTGGACGAGGCAGCGCAATGGGGTGCGCAACTGCACGAATTCTCCACGATCTACCGGTCATGGATGGACGAGAAAACCTTGATCAAAGACCTTAAAACCGGTGCATGGACCCGCGTGTGGACCCACCCCAACGTGCGCAAGGCCTACAACAGCCTCAACCACCTCTTCTGAGGCGGCCTGGGTTGGTCGGAGACTAGGTTTTACCCTAGGAGGAAGATCAGCATGGCACGACCCAGTCAGTACGACGCAGCCACGCAGGAGCGCGCGGTGCGCATGTACTTCGAGCGCCTCGAGGAAGGCGACATCTCCAAGGCGGGCGCCCGCCGGGAGATCGGTGAACTTCTCGGTGTGAAGGAATCCACCCTGCGCAACTGGATCCGCAAACAGGAAAAGCAGGCCGAAGCTCCTGAGCCCGGTTCCCTGTCCTACCAGCAACTCCAGGCCGCCTACGACGAGCAGGCCAAGGAAGTGGCCAAGCTGCGACGCGCCAATGAGATTTTGAAAACGGCGTCGGCTTTTTTCGCCCAGGCGGAGCTCGACCGCAAACTTCGGTAATCGTGGAGTTCATCCGCACCTACCGCCACCGCTTCGGGGTCGAGTCAATCTGCAAAACCTTGACTGCCCATGGCATCGCGATTGCCCCAAGCACCTTTTACGACCATCAGGCCCGCGGCTTCGGCCCCTCGGACGCTGAACTCGACGAGGCCTATGCCGCCCACCGCATCTACCGGTTGTGGGAGGCCAACCGCAAGGTCTACGGCCGGCGCAAACTCTGGAAGTCCGCCATCCGTGACGGCATGACTGTTGGCCGTGACCAGGTCGAACGACTGATGAAGATCACCGGAATCAAAGGCGTGTCACGAGGGATGCACCGCAAGAAGACCACCGTGGCCACCCCGGCCCACCGCCGGCACCCGGACCTGATCAACCGGCGGTGGGCGTATCCGTCGCACCCGGATCAGTGGTGGATCGCGGACTTCACCTACGTCTGGACCCGGGAGGGCTTCTGCTACGTCGCCTTCATTGTCGACGCCTATTCGCGAATGATCCTCGGCTGGGTGGTCACCACGGTCATGGACACCCGGATGGTGCTCATGGCCCTGGAGCACGCCCTGTTTTCCCGTCGGCGCACGAGGATGGACTTCACCGCCACCGGCATCGTCCACCACTCGGACGCGGGAGCCCAGGGCGGATTCAACTGGTCGTCGCAACACCTTGAGGTGAGAAAGGTGTTCAAGGATGGCGACCAAGGACTGGAGCATGAAGACCAGCGAGGTCCCGGAGGGGATGCGGCGGCAGTGGCGCGCGGACCGGGCGTTGCGGCCAGCAATGCGCTCTCCGGGCAGACCGCAGCCATCGAGGGCGGTGCAGCGACAATTCTGGCGCCTGATCGCGGCCGGGGTCACGACAGCGGAGGCAGCGCTGGCGGTGGGGGTGTCGGTGCCGGTCGGATCACGGTGGTTCCGTCACGCTGGCGGTATGCCACCGCTGACGTTGACGGAGCCAACTGGTCGTTATCTCAGTTTCGAGGAGCGAGAGGAGATCGCGATCTTGCGTGCTCAGGGACGCGGTGTCCGGTCGATCGCGCGTACCCTTGGGCGGGATCCGGGCACGATCAGTCGGGAGTTGCGCCGCAACGCTGCTACCCGCAGCGGGAAGCTGGAGTATCGCGCCACGGTGGCCCAATGGAAAGCCCAAGAGGCCGCGAAACGACCCAAGACCGCGAAGCTGGTGGCCAACCTGCGGCTTCGCGACTATGTCCAGGACAGACTCTCTGGGAAGGTCACTGGCCCGGACGGGACGCCGGTGGAAGGGCCGGTCACGCCGACGTGGAAGGGGTTGAACAAGCCTCGTCGGCAAGATCGACGGTGGGCCACCAGTTGGAGCCCGGAGCAGATCAGTCACCGCTTGAAGCTGGATTTCCCTGATGATGAGTCAATGCGTATCAGTCATGAGGCGATCTACCAGGCGTTGTTCATCGAAGGCCGCGGCGCGCTGAAGCGTGAGCTGGTGGCTTGCCTGCGAACGGGCAGGGCGTTGCGACAGCCCCGTGAGCGTTCCCGGAACAAACCCGGCGGTCATGTCGGCGCCGAGGTCGTGATCAGCCAACGCCCCGCAGAAGCCGCTGATCGCGCTGTTCCAGGACACTGGGAAGGTGACCTGGTCATCGGGACCGGCCGCTCTGCGATCGGGACCTTGGTCGAGCGTCGCAGCCGCGCGACGATCCTGGTCCGCTTGCCCCGCCTCGACGGCTGGGGCGAGCACCCTCCGGTCAAGAACGGCCCCGCGCTGGGCGGCTACGGTGCAGTCGCGATGAACGCGGCTCTGGCCGCTGCGATCACGACCCTGCCCCAGCAGTTACGCAAGACGATCACCTGGGACCGCGGCAAGGAACTATCAGGACATGCCGCGTTCACTCTTGAGACTGGCACCAAGGTGTTCTTCGCTGATCCGCACTCCCCGTGGCAACGGCCCACCAACGAGAACACCAACGGCCTGCTACGTCAGTACTTCCCCAAGGGCACCGACCTGTCCCGCTGGAGCGCAGACGACCTCGAAGCGGTGGCCCACACCCTCAACAACAGACCCCGCAAGACCCTCGGCTGGAAGACCCCCGCCGAAGTCTTCGGTGAAGCACTACAATCCCTGAAACAGGCCGGTGTTGCAACCACCGGTTGAACCTGCCCAGTACACCTCTATGGCGTTTACCGATGCCCTTGTCGAGGCCGGGTTGCAGGGCTCGATCGGCTCGGCCGGTGACGCCTTGGACAACGCGATGATGGAATCAACGATCGGGCTCTACAAGACCGAACTGATCGGCTTCGATCCACGTCGTACGTGGAGGGATGCCCAGGAGGTAGAAACGGAAACGGCCTCGTGGGTCTACTGGTACAATCACCAACGTCTGCACTCGTCGATCGGTGACGTTCCCCCGATCGAATACGAGCAGGACTACGAGGAATTCAACACCACCAGAAGAGCCCAGTAAGGCTTTTACCCGTAGTCTCCGAAAAACTCAGGCCGATTCATTCCGGTCCGAGATGCTGTTTGTCTACCTCACCCCACCAGAAGGTGTGCTGGAGAAACACCGCATTAAATCCACCACCAACAGCCTGGAGGGCGGCATCAACGCCCAGCTCAAACTGCTCGCCAGAACCCACCGGGGCAGATCCGGTGAACGACAACGCCGCATGCTGGATTGGTGGCTCTACCTCAAAACGGAACTGCCTGACGATCCAGTACGAATCGCCAGGCAGTCCGACTGGGGCCAGGGCCAACTCGCCAAAGTATCCACCCTGACCCGAAACGAGAACCAAGCCGACCACGAAACAGGACGACCAGCCCTCTACGACAACGCTATCGACACCGACTACACCCACTCAATCGGCATCCAGAAAGGCCAAATCTAACCCCCATGCGACACGCCGAGCCAGACACACTTTTTGACCCTTAACCCACATTCGGACACGAATTGACCCCACTAAGGGAACGTAAGGGGAATGCAATGGCCCGCAGAACAAGGCGAGACTTCGGCAAACTAACCAAGAAGGGCAAAAGGTACTACTGCGAGTACACAGGCCCCGACGGCAAGCGCCACACGCCAGGGCACTCGTTCGCTTCCAGAACAGATGCCGCAGGCTGGCTGTCCGCCGAGAAGCGACTAATCGACTTAGAAGCATGGAAACCACCCGCAGCCCGCCGCGACGAAAAGAAGCGCGCATCTGTCACCGTGGGGGAGTGGCTGGACCAGTACCACGACATGCTGGAACAACGCGCACAACCGCTGAAACCATCGACCGCGCAGAACTACCGAAGGGTTACGCGGGTACGGATCACCGACCCAATCGCGCCCGGCGACGGGGACCAGGACGTAACCCGGCTGAAAGACATTCCCCTAGCCGAGCTGGAAACCTCCGACGTGTACCGCTGGTGGGACGCTCTACAACGCAATTACCCCGATGCCAGAACGATTAACCGCCAGGCGTACGTACGTCTCAAAGCCGCGTGCGCCGAAGCCGTACGCCGCAAGATGATCCCGATAAGCCCCGTAGACATTCCCGAAGCAGGAAAGCCCGTGGCCACCGCAGAGAAATACCTGCCTAGCGATGCCGAGATTGCCGCGATTATCGAAGCAATGCCCGCGCGATACAAGGCACTAACCTCCCTCGTGCTCCGCCACGGGCTACGCCTTGGAGAAGCCCTAGCGATAGAAGCCCGCCACGTCGTCGTCGAACCAACACCCGTGCCATACATGCCGAAAGTCACCGTGCAGGTTGAACAGAACGCGCAGCGCATCGCCGCCGCCGACGGTAAACCGACGTACATGCTGGTACAGCCGCCCAAGACGAAGGCGGGTTATCGAACGGTGCCGATCATGGCAACCGACGTGCCGCTATTCCTCAACCACAACGCAAAGCACCTGCCAGCCAAGGCCACACCCGTCCCCGTGCTCGCGCCGCCCAACGCGGACAAGGCAAGCCGCAACAAGGTAAGCGACAAGCCGCTAGCGCTCTACACCCCGAACGGCAAAGGCCAGCCGCTCATGGATACCACCTTCCGAAGCCTGCTCAACAAGGCAGAAACAGAAGCGGGCGTGACAACAGCGATAGACCCGCACTGTGGGCGAAACTGGCTCATTACCCGCTTGGCGGAACAGGGTGCGCACCTGAAGGAGATAGGCGCGCTACTCGGCCAGGAGGACGTGCAAACGATCCTGAACGTCTACATGAAGGCAAGACCCGAACGCACAACAGACCTCATGGCCCAAGTGAACCGCAGTCTCAACCGCTAGCGCCACCGGGGAAGGCCCCGCAATGCAGGCCAGCCTTGCGCGCGCGTAGGAGGGGGCGGAACGTTGCAGTTCCATTGCCGCTAGGCGGTAGGCGCGTTCTTGTGCGCGATTATTCCCCTTCGTTCATATCTGCGATAGGGTTACACCCGTAAGTATTTCGTCACTGTGACGTTGGAGGTTGTTTGACGTGGCAGATTTACCCGCACTGGGGGAATTGATTCCGGTTAAGGAGTTCGCGGCGGCGACCGATTCGCACCCACGTACGATTCAAAGGCTCTGCCGTGAAGGTGAACTTCCGGCGCTCCGCGTTGGGGCTAAATGGTTCATTCTCGGAAACGAGCTACTTTCCGATGCCCGCGAGCGCGTGCTCGGCACTGGCGGCAACCTCGACGGGTTAGCGCCCTACACCGTGACAAACGATGAACGGTGCTGTTGCAAAGTTGGGGCAGTAGAAAGACCGGCGTGAAATAATCACGGCCATGGGTATCTTCTCCGGTCGGCATTTCCCCCGTGAAATCATCCTGTGGGCGGTGCGGTGGTACTGCCGCTACGGCGTGAGCTACCGCGATCTCGAAGAGATGATGACCGAGCGGGGTGTGTCAGTCGATTACACCACGATCTACCGCTGGGTGCAGAAATACGCCCCTGAGCTGGATAAGAACACTCGGTGGTACCGGCAGGTACCCGACTGGCAGGCCCGGTCCTGGCGGGTGGATGAGACCTATATTCGGGTCGGCGGCACGTGGTGCTATCTCTACCGGGCTATTACCGCCGGTGGGCAGACCTTAGACTTCTACCTCTCACCAAAACGGAATGTGGCTGCGGCCAAGCGTTTCCTGGCCAAGACCCTGCGATCGAATACGACAGCCGGGTCCCCGCGGGTAATTAATACAGATAAGGCACCCTCCCTGGCCAAGGCGATCTCCGAGCTGAAGGCGGAGGGAATCTGCCCTCAGACGGTGGAGCACCGTCAGGTGAAATACCTGAACAACGTTCTCGAGGGAGATCATGGCCGGTTGAGACGAATCCTGGGACAGAAGGGGGCGTTCAAAAATCGGACGTCTGCCTACCGGACGTTGAAAGGGATGGAAGCGATGCATTCATTACGGAAAGGTCAGGGCACGATGTTTGCTTATGGGCACCCCAATCCGGACGCGGTGATCGTCAACCGGGTCTTCGAGACGGCCTGAGAACGCCGGCACGCAGCGGCCATCAGGAAATGAGAAACTGGGTCGTCTCGGCTCTCCGCCCAACTTTGCAACAGCACCCTCTAGAGCTACTACGGGCCTGGTCTCTCAACTTTGCAACAGCACCGATCTTGGAAGGTATACAGTGCTCCAATCCTCATTCCAACCTAACTCAATTGATCAAAGTATGGCCATCCTCCAGCAGTACCAAGAGGCTAGGGATGCGAACCAGGTGACGGCTATTTTCGACGAGAATATGGAGCGTCTTGTCTGCGATATTGTCGAGCTCGTCGATCCTTTCGATGCTTTTGACGTGATCGAGCTAATGCGACTGCGCGAACTCAATCCGATTCCGGATCCTCGTTCATCAAATCCTGACGGATCTGCTTCCAATATCGAAATTGTCACTGCGGTCCTACTATCGCGCCCTGGGCGCGACGGTGCACCAACTCCTGGCAATGACAGACCTTGGGAAATCATAGAAGAGCTGCATCGTCTTGCCTCTGAAATCAGCAAGCATTCTGTGTTTAGTGCGCTGATACTCGCCGAGAAGAGTGATAACCGAGCTTCCAGAGAACTCGTTCTATACCAAAAATCACGCGCTATAATATCAAATTTTCAGTTTGATGAAGTCCGAGATAATCACGACAACGCGCTTCTCAACCATGAGGTGGCCAAACCGCTGGTCCTAGAGACTCTAGGATATTCGGTAGACCACATTAAGTCGGTCCGCGATGCCATCCATGATGTCCAATCCAAACGCCTGACAGAAGCACGCGATACAAGTGGGTACGCGATACACGACCTGATGCAGAAATACGGAAACGTCACTAGTGGCACTTCCGAGGAGAATCAAGTAGTCAGTGATGCGTTAATTTCAATGATGTTTCGGCCTGGAAATCGAGCCGCAATGTCGGTTTCCGACATAGCCGAGCAGGGAAGACTTTCGGAAGATTTAGTTGAGAAGGTGATAACCGATTACTCACTTGAATTCGACCCCACACAAGACGCGCTGGATAGGGTAAAAAGCCTACTTAAAGGTGACTGGCTTTTCTCCTACAAGCCGTTAGTTCGCAATAAAACTGGTGAGTTTGTTATCGTCGCCAACGGAATCGGGGATGACACAATCAGACGGGTCTTCGAGGAGAAGCAAAAAGACAACCAAAAGCAGTTCCAGAAGTACGACCAAAAAGTTCGAGCCAAAGTAACCGAAAAATTGGCAACTTCATACCTCAGCAACCTTATCAAAGCCGATGCCGAGTGGTTGAATGTTACCTATGCCTTTCAGGCTAAATCCGGGAATGACGAAAATCTTGATTCTTCGTTTAATTTCAACCTGTCAAAATGTGAAACAGCCGAATCCGATGGACTGTTTATAAAAGATGACGTAGCTGTAGTCGTCGAAGTCAAGGGAAAATCGATATCAGATAGAGCGAGAACGGGACAGCTTTCGAGATTTATCCGGGACGTTGAAGATACGATCGGCAACGCCCAAATTCAAGCCGAACGTTTAAGCAGTCTCATTAGAAACAACTCCGGAATATGGCTCGCAAGCGGACAGTGGATTGACTTTCGTCATGTGAGACATATTCTCAACGTCGTTGTGCTGCTCGATGATGTGGGGCCGATCGGGACGCAGTCCCAGGACCCAATCGACACTGCCGGGGATTCCGTCTGGGTGGTCTCCTTGCATGATCTTGCAGTCATGAGTTCTTTGTTAAGATCCCCGACGGTCTTTTTGGCCTATCTTCGGTGCCGAATTACATCTAACTATGGGTATGACATCGTGGCAGTCGACGAACTGGATATCCTTACGCAATTTCTTTCAGGAACTCTTTTCTCACACGCAGTAGATGCCGAAGTGTTTCGCCGAGTACCGATTTTTGAACCAACGAACGGGCCTATCGATGTCTGGATGAAGAGAGGTGAAATTCCCCCTGAATTCGGATCTGTGCCGAGGCCAAAGTTGGAGGTAGGGCCAAGAACTTCCGATTTGGTCCGACAAGTAATTTTTCGTAGTCAACGCGGGTACATGTCAGCCAGCATTGACTTGGTACTCTCTGCGCTTTCGGGGGGTTCGCCATTGGAGGACGGGTTGGAATATCTCTATCGAAAGAGTGTGGGCGAGCATTTGGTCGCCGATTTGCGAATACCAGCAGTTAATGGATCTCCTGAGATAGTGCTCACGAAGGTGGGACAGGAAGTCAAAATTTTTGACGCAAGAATGAAAGCGAAGAAGGTCGACCATGAAACGCAGAGCTTGACGGGCGTTTCTTTTCGGTACCGGTAGGGCGGTATCGGGTACCGGGGTGTTGGTGGTTGCCGGTACCCGGTTTTTACCCCCGGTTACGACTTTCGGGGTTGACGTAGCCGTGTGGGTGTCGTAGGGGCCATCCTTTCTTGTTTGATGTCGTCGCGGGTTCGCATGTCTTCTCCTGTCAGGGTGAGTTTCGAGCCGTGGTTGGCGAGTCTGGACATGACTGCGTCTGCCAGTGCTGCTTCTGAGAAGACGTCGTACCAGTAATCGGGTTCGTGTTGGCTGGCGATCACGGTAGAGGCATGTTCACGCTCGACGAGCAGGTTGAATACCTGGTTCAACGCGTGCGCTGAGACATCGGTGGCGAGAAAATCATCGATGACGACAAGTGCCGGGGCTTGCAGGTCAGCGAGGAGTTGTTTGCGGGCCTGGGGATGCTCAGCCGCAGCGTCGAAATCGTTGGCCAGGTCGTTGAGCCGGAAGTAACGGGCGGTGAGCTTTTTGCGGCACGCCGCGACGGCCAGGGCTTGAGCGAGAAAACTTTTACCGGTGCCGGTAGCTCCCACGATGATGAGGTCTTTGCCGTAGTCGATCCATTCGCAGGTGGCGAGCCGGTCGATGCGGTCTTGGGTTACACCGCGGCCGGGATAGGCATCGAAGCGCTCGAGTGCGGCGGTTGAGCCAAGGAGTTTCGCTTCACGCAACCTTGTCTGGATGACCTTGTTGTCGCGGGCGGTGAGTTGGGCTTCGAGGGCTTCTTTGATCTTGTCTTCGAAGGAATCGTTATCGCGCGTGGGGTCGTTGACGATCTCTTGGATCGTCGCGGCGAACACGCGCATCCCGCGCAGCGAGCCGAGCTTGTCGAAATCTTCATCGGTTAACGCCATGATGCTTCTACGCCTCCTCACCGAATTCAAGCTCACCGAATTCAAGCTCACTGAACTCGAACGCTGCTTTGCCCCGTACGTGCGACGCCTGGGCTGGTGGTGCGGGACGAGTCACCGGCCTAGTTGACGCGGCAGATGATGTAGGTGATTGCGCACCACCTGTGGCGGTGGCGGTGGTGCGGGTTGCGAGGTCTTTGATGGTGTCGTGGACTTTGCGCACCGACGGGACCATGTGGGAGTCGAGGACGTCTTGGCAGGCTTGTTCAAGCAGGCTGCGGGAGTACTTCTTCGACAGGCTCAGCACGCCAAGGGCGCTATTGTAGGCTTGGGCTTCAACTTGGTGGGCGTGAAACATCTGGCGGATGAGTTCGTAGGTTGCGGCCCCAATACTTTGAGCCCATGACTCAATCCGGCCCTGATCCCACTTCGTGGCCAAGTCCTGGTGCTTTGCCGGCACATGCTCTTTATCTGTGGAGTACTGCATGTTGCCAGGCTTTTTACGGTGGGAAGCGATATGCTCACCCGCGCTGAAGATGTCGACGACATCGTCGAAGATCTGCACGTCGACACTTTTGCCGGCGAAGCTCCACGGCACAGAGTAGAAATGCTTCTCCACTTGGACGTGGTAGTTCACCCCGGCCTTGGCTTTACGCTGTTTGGGACGTGCTTCCAGTAGCAGCGTTCTGACGATCCGATAGCACCCGGATGAGCACCGGATAGCGGTGCTTGGTCCGGGTGCCGGCGGGGCTATTGCGCGTCGGCGAGGTGTCGGCGCATGTTCGGCCCGTCGAGTGGGAGGATCTCGGCGCCTGCCACAATCCGGTTGAGGATCGATTCGGCGATCACCGCGTCATGCAGGGATTTGTACCAGTCCTGCGGCTCGAACTGGGAGGTGACCAGGGTCGAGCCACGGCCGTCCCGGGCCGCGAGGATGTTGAGCAGCTCCGCGGCGGTGTGCTGGTTGATGGGCGTGGTCAGGAAGTCATCGATGACCAGCAGGTCGCAGTTGTGCAGGTCGGTGAGGAAGTCCAGCCGTTTCTGCGACGCGGGGTCCATGACCGCGAGCTGGTTGGCCAGATCATCGAGTCTGAAGAACCGGGCGGTGTAGAACTTCCGGCAGGCGGCGTTGAGCAGCGCCAACGCGAGGTAGGTCTTGCCGACACTGGATTTCCCCAGGATGACCAGGTTGTGGGTCTGATCGATCCATTGACAGCTGGACAGCCGTGCAATTAGCTCACGATTGAGGTTGCGGTCGGGAAGGTAGCGGATTTCTTCTACGCAGGCATCAGGGTTTGGCGATCTGGATGCCTTGAGTAGTTTCTGGGTCCGACGTTGCTCCCTGGCCGTGATCTCCTTATCCAGGGCGTGGAAGATCTTCTGCGAGAACGTCCACTCATCGCAGGCGGGGTCGTTGGCCAGGTCGATGACGGTTTTCCCGAAGGCGGTCATCCGCAGCTGGGTGAACAACGTCATGTCGGCGTCGGTGAGGTGTCGATCCATCACGCCTGACCTCCTTCATCGTGGGCAGGATCCGTCTTTCCCAGTAGAGCGTCGAGGCTGAAGTGCTCAGGGCCAGCCAGGTGCGCACCGCGGGTGTCCCGTGAGCCCGGGGCCGGGTCGATGCGTGGGGCCGGCGGCGGCGGAGCATCTGTGGTGGTGGGCCGGGCGTGGACCTGGGCCCGCAAGGCCGCCAGGCGTTGCTTGACCGCGGTGTAGCTGACCGCCCGCGGGGAATCAGCGTCAACCAGTTGCCGGCAGGCCTGTTCCAGCAGTGCCTTGTTGTCGCCCTTGCCCAGGGCGAGGATGTTCAGGCAGGTGCGATACCCCTGGGCTTCGATCGGGCGGGCATCGAGCACGCTGGTGATCGCGGCGACGGTGTGGGGACCGACCTTGTGGGCCTGACGCAGGAAATACGCCCTGGACCACAGGTCCGAGGACTGCTGATGCTGATCGGGGACATGATCGGGGTCGGTGACGTAGACATGCTGGCGCGGGGAGACGGTATGGGTGGCGATGATGTCCCCGTCGCACATGACCGTCAGACGGTCGCCGGTGCTCTTCACATCAACGTGGCGTCCGGCGAAGGTGTGGGGCACCGAGTACTTCACCGTGGCGATTTCGATGTGGTAATCACGGTTGACCTTGGATTTCCGCCAGGTCACCGGCTGCCAGCGGGACTCCGGCAGCCCAAGCAGTTCCGGCCGCTCATACTCATCGAACAGATCCTTGCGGCTGATCTGCTGTCCGCGGAACGGTGTTCTGGTGTTGATCGCGGTGACCTGGTCGGCCACAGCAGTATTGAGGTCATCCAGGCTGGCGAATCGCTGGCCCGCGAGCCGGCCGATCACCCAGTTGGTCACGACCTTGACCCCGGCTTCGACATTGCCTTTGTCCTGTGGTTTTACGGGACGGGTCGGTACCGCAGCGGTGCGGTGGTGCTCGAGGAAATCCCGGTAGGCGCGGTTGACGTCCCGGGCCCGGTCCCCACGAGCGATCTGGTTGGATGCGGTGGAGGCGTTGTCCGGGATGACGACCTGCGGGATACCGCCGAAGAACTCGAAGGCCTGCTGGTGGGCGTCCAACCAGTTCGGGGACTTCTCATCGAGATAACCGCGGGCGAAGACCATCCCGGAGTACGGCAACGAGGCCACGAATACCGACACCTTGGTCTTGCGCCCGGTGATGGGGTCAAAGACGGCCATCTTCGTGCCCGCCCAGTCGACCTGCATCGTGTGACCGGGAACGTGGGTGATCCGCATGGTCAGGTCGTTGACATCGACGTACTCGCCGATGATCTGGCAGAACCGCTGATAGCTGTAGTGCCGCTGGCCAGGGACGCCGTCCGTGTCGAGGTAGCCGGCCCACAACACGCGCAGCGGGAGCTTCTTCTTGCCCGAGCGTTTGGTGACCATCGCGGCCACGTCGAAGGCGACGAACTCATCCGAGGGCGCCTTGCGCCCGTCGGTGAACAAGGCGTCGAGTTCTTCCGCGGTGAGGTCTTCCACCTGGGAGGTGGAGGTAAAGCCCTGGTCCCGGCAGATTCTCTTCGCTTTGGCGATGGTGGTGTGTGAGCATCCCGCCAGGGCTTCGATCTGTCGGTAGGACAGATTCTGGATCAATAGTGACATCACCAATCGGTAGTCAGTCACGGTGTCTCCTCTTCGAGGTCCACACGCAGCCGAATTACTGCGTGTGGACCTGAGATCACCACAGACCACCAGATGCTGCTATCCGAAGCTCATACCCGCGCTATCCGATCGTCAGAACCGCGCTACTAAAAGCACGTCCCTAACATTTACGCCACGTGGAATACGACCAGCGCTGTTGAGGCAGCGGGCGCAATGCTTCTGCTTCGCTTTCAACAAACAACTGCCTGCGGCTTGCGTTGCGGCCCCGGAATCCTTCCCGGTCGTTGATCCAGTCGACCTGTGCTGCAATAGCGGCGTTGAGAGCGTCGAACGTGGAGAACTCTTGGCCCGATAACGCTTCTGCGACCCAGGTCTGGACGATATCGACCGCCTTTTCCACATGGGCCTTATCCCTGGGTTTACCCGGCCTAGCCGGGGTAATCCCGCAACCGTAGAACTCGGCGAACTGCTGGTAGCGCTCGTTGACTTCACGCACCGTCGCACCACGTGTGATCTGGTTGGTTGCTGTCGAGGCGTTATCGGGCACGATGCGCACCGGCACGCCACCGATATAGTCCAACGCGTCGCGGTGGGCACACAGCCACGACCGCATCCGCATATCCGGCCACGCACTGGCATGGATAAGCCCCGAATGCGGCAGCGACGCCACAAACACATACGCCTGCACAGACACCCCGGTCAACGGGTCAACAACTGCCATGGTTTCCCCGGACCAATCAACGCACAGCTCCTCACCAGGGGCATGGGTCAAAAGCGCAGTCAGGTCGTTGACATCGACGTAGTTTTCAAACAGCGCGCAGAACTGCCGGTAGGAATAATGCTGCTGGCCAGAAGTAGCCTGACGGCGGGTGTATTTATGGTGTTCCACCTTTAACGTCACCCGCTCACCGCGTCGGCGCCGGGCGGCGATGCCTGCGAAATCCGGTTCCACAAACGCATCTGAATCCCGCCGGCGATTATCCGGAAACAACTCCGAAAGCTCCTGCGGCGACAACGCGGTAATCGTGTCCTCGTCCATCCCAGTCGAGCGCAACACCCGACTGGCCTTATCAATACTGCTGCGCGAGCACCCCAAATCCGACGTGATCTGCGACCACGAGCGGCCTTGCACAAGCGCCAGCATGATCAACCTGTAATTGGTGACCACACCAAACTCCTTCCATGGTTACGCGGCCCGCGCGTACACACTGCGCAGGGCCGTCAACCACAGACTGCCAACCCAACTACCCCCGGTACCCGATACACGCACACCCAGTACCCGATACCCGCCCGACCGGTACTAAAAACCGAACCCGGTCAGAGCTCCCGCCTTTTCGTCTTCCTCAATACGAGCAACATGCTTCAAAGCTTCCTGCGCACTTAAGCGGATCCGGATTTAGAGGGTGCTGTTGCAAAGTTGGGGCAGTAGAAAGACCGGCGTGAAATAATCACGGCCATGGGTATCTTCTCCGGTCGGCATTTCCCCCGTGAAATCATCCTGGGGGCGGTGCGGTGGTACTGCCGCTACGGGCTCAGCTACCGCGATCTGGAAGAAATGATGACCGAACGCGGCGTACCGGTCGATCACAGCACCATCTACCGCTGGGTCCAGAAATACGCTCCTGAGCTGGACAAGCAGACCCGGTGGTACCGACAAGTCCCGGATTGGCGGGCCCGGTCCTGGCGGGTGGATGAGACCTATATCCGGGTCGGGGGAAAGTGGTGCTACCTCTATCGGGCCATCACCGCGGGCGGGCATACACTGGATTTTTACCTGTCCCCAAAGCGTAACGTCGCCGCAGCGAAGCGTTTCCTGGCCAAGACCCTGAGGTCGAACACGATAACCGGGTCCCCGCGGGTGATCAACACCGATAAAGCACCCTCCCTGGCCAGGGCAATCGCCGAGTTGAAGTCAGAGGGAATCTGCCCGCAGACCGTGGAACACCGGCAGGTGAAATACCTCAATAACGTCATTGAAGGAGATCATGGGCGGCTGAAACGGATCCTCGGACCGAAGGGGGCGTTCAAAAACCGGACCTCGGCGTACCGGACGTTGAAAGGGATGGAAGCGATGCACTCATTGCGGAAAGGGCAAGGCACGATGTTTGCCTACGGGCAACCGAACCCGGATGCGGTGATCGTCTGCCGGGTGTTCGAGGCTGCCTGAGAACGCCGACCCGCAGCGAGCATCAGAGGATAAAGACTGGGTCGCCACAGCTCTCCACCTGAAGTTTGCAACAGCACCCTCTCGCTTCAGCATCGCATCGTCGATCACTAGCCCGATTCCGATCATCTCGGCGAGTGCGGCATCCTTGTGAGCCCGTAGGATTTCATCAACCTTCTCATCAATGACCTTTAAATGCTCTGTGATCTCATCAATGGACTGTTGCATGGCCATCTGGGACATGATTGATGCGGCTCCAGCTAGCGCTAACGGACTAGTCATGAACATGCCGGCGGAGCCCGGTTTCGAAAATTCTAAGATCTTCGTGATCTTGCCGCCTTTGGTGGTGGCGATGGCCCTGCTGAGACCGTCTGATGAACCCTTCATGGCCCTGCCTAGTTTGAGCGCTTTCGCTGACTCTTCGGTCAGTTTGACCCAGCGCCCTGAATTTGCCGCAAGCTCCGAACCTACCTGGGTTGCACCGGCAGCCGTCCTGAACGCGTTTCCGAGGAGCCGGCCCATGTCGAGCTCCTTCGAGGCGATCCCGTTCGAAGTGAGGAAGTTCTCAACCTCGCGCGGGTCACCAAAAACTGCGACGTCGTCTCCGTCGGTGATGAGTTGGAATTCAGTACTCACGTTGTCCCTTTCAGTCGCTGCTGAGCCACATGAAGGACTCACCGCGGAATCTTAACCAGTGTTCGGGAACAAGGCGGGCCTTTGCGTCAATAACCGCTAGAGGGAGAACCTCCAGCAGATGCACGGACGCGATTTTAAGTTCCACGGGGACAGGAGTACGGTTTTTCGTGCGAGGGGCATTAGCTCAGTTGGTAGAGCGTCGCGTTCGCAATGCGAAGGTCAGGGGTTCGATTCCCCTATGCTCCACTTAAGAAAAAAAACTGCCCCGGCGAAAGCTGGGGCAGTTCTTTTTCACTAAGTGGCTGGAGCGTGTACCTACTTCCTCGGCATCGCGGTCAGCGCGGCGCCGATGCCGGCCAGCCAGGAGTCCTTTGCCAGCGACAGGCCGTCCTGGCTCGGGCGGATGCCGTCGTCCTCGGTCATGTTGTCATCGCCGAAGTACATGGACAGCAAGCCGGCAGCGAACGCGGTCAGGCCTACGCCAGCGAGGCGGTTGGATACGAACGGAAGCAGCAGCGCAACGCCGAGGCCGGTCTCAGCGGAGGCGAGGAGCTTAGCGAAGTTCTCGGCGTCCATCTCCTTGACAAACGGCAGGCCGGTCGAGGCAGCGTTGCGCAGCCACTCGGCGGTGCCCTTGTCAGCCTGGAACTTGCCCAGGCCGGAGTTGAGGACGAACAGGCCCGTCGGGATGCGCAGGGCCGCCGAGGCGAAGCCTAAGTTGGTCTCGTCCTGCTTGGTAAAAACGCCGGTCGGAATCACTTTGAGGGGGTTAAACATTGACTCTCCTTGAGAATATTCGTGTGGTCGTCGCGCGTACGCTAACGTGCGCGACAACATCCATGGTAGTGAGATTTGCTAATTGGCCGGCTGGATCTCACTTTCGACGACCCACTTGTGGTTGGTCATTTCCATCCCGTCAGCATGGACATCGACCACGTAGACCGTCTCCGTCGTGGAGGAGTCGATGGTGGCTTGCGCGCCCTGCATGCCGTCCATGTGGTCGGCCTCGAGCACCACGGCGGTGCCGTCGGCGAGGCGCTCACTACCGGCGTCCTTGATCTCTTCCTGCACTACCCACTTGTGGTTGCGCACCGGCTCGCCGCCGCCGGCGGGCGTGTAGGTCACCTCGTAGGCCGTGGTGTCGTAGGCGCCCGCGATCATTGCCGGCGCGCCCTCCATGCCCGGCATGTGGTCGGCGGTGAGAGTCACGTTTGATCCGACCGCGTACATGGGGTTTGCGGCCTCGACCATCCCGGCGGGAACGGGCCCGCCGTCGGCCGGGTGCTGGTGTTGAGCGTGATCCGCGGGCTGGGTTGCCGCGGGCTCGCTTTCGCTGCCGCACGCCGCCAACGGCGCGAGCAGGGAAGCGGCGAGAGCAATAGAGAAGTATTTGCGCATGGGCCCAGTCTACGAGCCTGACGTCGTGCTAGATCTCTAGCTCCGGGTGGATGTCCTTGCGCATGATCACGCGGTGCTTCCACAGCCCAAGCGAGGAGATCACCCAGGCGGCCAGGGCGAAGAGCGTGAGCACCATGATCGCGGTCATCAGGCGCTGGTCGCCAGGGCTGTGACCGAAGAGGCTGTAGCGCAGCATATCGACGCTAAAACGCATCGGGTCGACGACGTGCACCCATTGGATGAACCGCGGCTGCACCTCCGGCGGGTAGAGGCCGTTGGAGGCCACAAGCTGCAGCGACATCAGCGCCATGGTGACCAGTCGGCCCGCGGCTACGCCGAGGATGACGTTGATCGCCAAGATGATGGAGATGAACACCCAGGACACGAACCACAGGGACAGGAACATCGCGCCGGGGTGGGCGGGGGAGACGTTGATGAACACGATCTGCACCAGCCACAACAGGGCGGCCTGAGCGAAGCCGATGATGAAGGCGGGGATCAAGGTGGTCAGCAGCGCCCTGAAGGGGGTGACGCCGGAGTCGACGGCGCGCCGGGACATCGGCCGCATCACCATGAACATCACCAGGCCGCCGAACCAGAGTGCCAGCGAGAGGAAGAAGGGGGACAGACCCTTGCCGAAGTAGGTCACCGCGTCGCCGATCGAGTTCGCGGTGACGGGCTGGCCCGCGGCCTGGGAGGCGGCGTCAAGGCGCGCGTCGTACCAGCGCGGAGCCTGGGTGGCGCCGTCGCCAAGCCGCATGGCCAGCTCGCCCGAGCCGCCGTCGAGCTGGACAAGCCCATCGCTTAAGGCCCGCGCGCCGACAACGAGCTGGTCGGTGCCGGCGGCGAGCTGGGAGGAGCCGTCGGCGGCGGCGCGGGCGCCTACCACCAGCTGCGAGGAGCCATCTTTGAGCGTTGCGACGCCCGCCACAAGCGTCCCGGAACCGTCCTTGAGCAGCGACAGACCGTCCGCCAGGGCCTGGGCGCCGGCGGTCGCCTCGTCCACGCCCGCGCGATATTCGGCGTTCGGGTCGTTGAGCTGGCGGGACACCTCGTGCGCGCCGGCTTGCAGGGCCTTGAGCTTGGTCAGCGTCGAGGGGTCCATGGCGGTGGCCAGATCGCCCGAGCGCAGCTGCGCGGCGATCGCGTGCGCCTGCTGGGCGAGCCCCTCGGTGCCCGGCACCGTCGAGGCGTCGAGGTCGGCGGCGACCTTGTCAACCGCGCCGAGGATGTCGCCGTAGACTTTCTGGGCCTGGGAGAGCTGCGGGGCGACGGAGGCGATGGTGTCCACGCCGCCGGCGATCTGCTCGGCGCCATCGCCGAGCTGGCTGGTGCCGTCGGAAAGCTTCACCATGCCGTCCGCCAGGCGGTCTGCGCCGGCCGAGGCCGCGCCGATGCCCTCATCCAGCCGGGTGGCGCCGTTTTGGAGTTGGCTGACACCGTCGTCGAGCTGGGTGGCGCCGTCGCTGAGCTTGCCGAGGCCGTCGTTGAGGGTGCGCGCGCCGTCGTTAAGCTGCACCGCGCCGCTGTCAAGCTGCTGGCCGCCGTCGGAGGCTTCGGCGGCGCCCTCGTTGAGCCGTTTGGCGCCGTCCGCGGCCTCGGTGAGGCCCTCGCCGACGGTGTTGAAGCCGATGAAGAGCTGGTTGGCCACCTGCTCACCCACCGTGCCCGACACGGTGTACGTCATGATGGTTGCGGCCTGGTTGCCCAGCATCGTCGGGATGAAACCGTTGGTTTCGTTCAGCGTGACGTTGAGCTTCGCCTGGTGCGGGTCGGGCGTGTTTACCGAGGTCACGGACTGCGTGAAGTCCTTCGGGATCTCCACGCCCATGTAGTACGTGCCGTCGGCGATGCCTTGGCGGGCCTCGTCGGCGTCGACGACATAGAAGTCCAAAGGCTTGCGCTCCAGCAGGCCGTCGACAACGCGCTGGCCCGCATCACCCTCGTCGGAGTTGACCAACGCCACGGGCATGCGGTTCAGGTTGCCGATCGGGTCGTAGTAGGACCAGACGAACAGGCCACCGAAGATGAGCGGGATCAGCATCACGACCGCGATGGCGGCCGGGGGCAAGAAACCGTGGGCGAAGCGGCGGAAGTTGCTGCCAATGTGGAAGCCGGAGATCATAGCGTGGCCCCTTCTCGCAGATCGATGACGTGCTCGGCGTGGTCGCCGATGTCCGGGTTGACGGAGGCGACCACCACGGGCAGCGTCTGCGCAACGCCCCGCAGGCTCTCAAGCAGCGCACCGCGCAGCTCAATGTTGCGCAGCTGGTCCGGGTCGTCGACGACGAGCAGCGACGCGTTGGGGCGCGACGTCAAAGCTAGGAGCACGCGCAGCCTCAGCCGCGTCAGCGTGTCCAGCTCGGCGACGCTTAAGGAGGGGTCGAGCTCGCTCAAGTCCAGCGGCTCGAGCCACGGTTCAACCAGCGGGTGGGTCAGGATGTCCTTGGGCACGCGCTTGTACCAGGGCTGTGCCCACGCGACTTGCTCGCGGATAACTTCGCGCACGGTCACCGAGCGCTCCAGCGAGTCGATCAGCGTCACGCCCGCGAGCGCGACCGCGCGGAAGCGCTCGCGGGTGGTGCGGGCCCCGGAGATGTCAATGTCGCCGGAGGCGGGTGTGAAGCGCCCGGCCAGCGTCATGCTCAGGGTGGAGGCACCGGATTCACGCGCGCAGACAAGCAGAGTCAACCCAGCGGCGCACTCGAAGGTGAGCTGCGGGTCCTCGGGTCGCACAATGAGATCGTTGACGCGGAGGATAGGGGAGGTCATTCGGGTCCTTAAGCGTAGGAAGGACTATCACTTAGCCGAAAATGCTGCCTTTACCGTCGTCGAATGTCAAGTGTTAGCATGAGCGATCATGCGAACCGACGCGCAGCGCAAGCGCCAACTAATCATAGATGCCGCCAGCCACACTTTCCGCACTGTTCCCGATGCTTCCATCACGCTCGAGGGCATCGCCAAGGACGCGGGGGTCGGGATCGCCACCCTGTACCGGCACTTCCCGACGCGCCGCGACCTCCACATCGCCTGCGCCGTCGACCTGCTGGATTCGCTCGAGGCGGGGCTCAATGAGAGCCTGGCCACCTTTGAGGAGGACCCCGAGCACCACTGGGAGGAACTCATCTGGCGCATGGTGGAACAGGGCACGGGCATGCTCGTCGCAGCGCTTGCCCAGCAGCGCTCAGGCGACATTTCCCCGCTGCTTCTGACCAAGCTCGAGCAGGTAATCGAGCAGTTCCAGCTCCTGGTGCGCAAGGCCTCGCATCACGGCTTGGTCGACCCGAACTTAACGGCACGCGAGATCGCCGCGGAGCTCATCGTGATCACCCGCCCGCAAACGCGCACGATTAATGAGCTGTTCCCGGACGTGCGCAACAGGCTGGTCCAGCACCTTCTGACGGCGTGGAAGCGCCCGAGAACAGCTCGCCCTTAGCGGGTGGCGTCGCGCTGGTCGTCGTCAAGCGTGTCCAGCGTGGTCAGCTGCTCGTCGATGGAGCTGAGAAGCTGCTCGTCGCGCTCCGCCGGCTCCTCGCCGAGCGGGCCGGCGGCCTTCTCGCGGTCGTCCTCCGTGCGGGTGGAGTAGACCAAGGTGGTCTTGCCGCTCGGAGAGGTTTCCTTGCGCGGCGCGACGTGGGTGTAGGTGATGTCCTTCTTGTCGGCGCCGGTCACCTTGTCCTTGAGCCAGAACTCCCACGCAGCCCAGGCGGCGGCCACGGCGGCGCCGATGCCGAGGATCGCCTTGAGCGGCGAGCGCTTCGACTTCTTCTTTGACTCCTTGGCCTGCTTCTTCAGTGCTTTACGACGCTCCGCCCGCTCCGGTGCCGCGGCGGCGAACTGCGCGCGGTGGCGGTCGAGGCGGTCGTGGGAGTCGCGGGTGAGGATTCCGGCCTCGCGCCGGGCGACGTCGTAAAGCCCGTCGAGCTTGTCGTCGACCTTGTCCTTATTTACGGCGTCGACAACGGAGTCGTAGATCTCGCGCTTCTTTTCGTCGTCGAGCTTGCGGTAGTAGTTCATCGCCGAGCGTGCGCCCTTGTAAGCGAGGCGGATGGTGAACGGGTTCATGGTGGATCCTTTCGTTTGGGTTTTCTCGCCTACCAGCGTAGCGATTTCGCCACTGGCTGATTTATATTCATACCCGCGCAGGCGGATGACCTGCTGCGAAAGCACCACCCGAGTGAACAGAGTTGTCTATACCGTGGTGCGTAAATACATTCTTGAGTCAACGACAAACCGTAAGCGCCGAGCCCGGCCAGGCAACCCGTGTCAACATGAAAGGTATGTTCTGGTGTACCAGAGACTTACTTCGACGCGGCTTTCTGCCTCCGCCCCGCTAGATCGCCTCGACGAAGACGTAAACCCCAGCGCAGCAGCGCCGCGTCGCTCCACGCGCACCGCGCTGAGCTTCGAGCTCATCCCGCCGCGCCACGACGCCGACACCGCGCTGCTGGACAACCTCATCGCCGGACTTGCCGAGTACAACCCGGACTACGTCTCCGTGACGTCGTCACGCCGCTCCGACTGGCTCGAGGGGACCGCGGCGCTGATCAAGCGCATCGCGGAAACCACCGACCTGAAACCGATCGCCCACCTCGCGTGCACGGCCGGCACCCGCGACGAGCTCACCGAGTGGATCCGCACGCTTATCGACGCCGGCGTGCGCGGCTTCCTCGCCCTGCGCGGCGACCTCCCCGAGGGCGAAACGAGCCTGCCCGAGGGCTACCTGCCGTACGCCACCGACCTGCTCAACCTCATCCAGGAAGTCCAGGACGAGCAGGCGTTTCGCCTCGCGGCGGGCAAACTCGCCCTGTCCGTGGCGTGCTACCCCTCGGGCCACGCGGAATCGAAAAACGCGGACATGGATCTCGACGTGCTGCTGGCCAAGCAGCGCCTCGGCGCCGACTTCGCGATTACCCAGCTGTTCTTCGAGGCCCAGGACTACCTCGACTTTGTCGAGCGGTCCCGCCTGGCGGGCGTGCGCATCCCCCTGATCCCGGGCATCATGCCCATGACCAGCCTGCGCAGGGTTGAGCGCATGGGTGTGCTGTCCGGGATCACGGTGCCGCAGCGCGTCACCGACAGACTGTCAAAGGCTTCAACCCCCGACGAGGAGTACGAGATCGGCATGGCGATGTCGGCCGAGCTCACACGAGAAATCCTCGACGCGGGCACGGGCGGGCTACACATCTACACGCACAACAACCTCGCGGTGACCCGCGACCTACTTTCCAGAATCAACCTTTAGAAAAAGGACACCTCTATGAACTTCCCCAAGGCAACGATCGAAGGCTACCCGCGCATCGGCGCGAACCGCGAGCTCAAGCGCGCGCTTGAGTCCTACTGGGCGGGTCGCATCGACGCCGACACCTTCCGCTCCACCACCCACGCGCTGCGCGTGGACACCTACAACCACCTGCGCGACCTGGGCCTGACCGAGGACTACGCCATCCCGGCCGATGTCGCCTACTACGACCAGGTGCTGGAGACTGCCCTGACCGTCGGTCTCATCCCCGGCGGCACCGACCTCGATGAGGAATTCGCCCTTGCCCGCGGCAACGATACGCGCGTGCCGCTGGAAATGACCAAGTGGTTCGATACCAACTACCACTACCTCGTGCCCGAGGTCGCCGCCGGCCAGGAGATCACCCCCGCCCCGGAGCGCATCCTGCGCTTGGTCGAGGAGGCCCGTGAGGCTGGCCACGTTGTGCGCCCCGCGCTCGTCGGCCCGGTCACCCTGCTCGCGCTGTCGAAGCCCGTTGAGTTCTCGCTTCTCGACGCCCTCACCGACGCCTACGCCGAAATCCTCAAGGCGCTCAAGGGCGCTGGCGTTGAGTGGGTCCAGCTCGCCGAGCCGGCCCTGGTCGCCGACCTGTCCACCACAGACGAGGAGCTCGCCGGCTACCTCGAGCAGGCCTGGTCGAAGCTTCTGGCCATCGACACCGCCGAGCGCCCGAACCTGTACTTGACCACGCCTTACGGCGCGACGCGCAAGGCGTTGTCCGTGCTCGGTGCGCTCGAGCCCGAGGCCCTGCACGTGGACTTGTCCCCGTGGACCCTGGATTCGGATGCGGACTACCCGAAGCGCGTCGCCGACATGATCGGCCCGAAGGTGCAGCTGGTTGCCGGTATCATTGACGGCCGAAACGTGTGGGCCGCGAACCTGCGCGAGCGCACCGAGGTACTTGAGGTCCTGCGCTCGGGCGGGCGCGAGGTGGCACTGTCGACCTCGACATCGCTGCAGCACGTGCCGCACACCCTGAACGCGGAGAAGAACCTGCCGATCGACGTGGCCAACTGGCTGTCCTTCGCCGATGAAAAGATTGCCGAGATTCAGGCGCTCGTCGCGGGCGAGGAGGCTGCCGCGGAGGCGTTCGCACGCTCCGACCGCGCGGTGCGCACCCGCACCGAGTCGGATCACATCCACAACTCTGCCGTGGCGGATCGCGTTGCGCAGCTGCCGGCGGGCGAGGTCAAGCGCGCTCCCGAGTTCGCTGAGCGCAAGCGCGTCCAGGGTGAGGCGCTCGGCCTGCCGGACCTGCCGACCACCACGATCGGCTCCTTCCCGCAGACCACCGAGATCCGCAAGGCGCGCGCCGACCACAAGAACGGCGCACTGACCGACGCCGAGTACACCGAGGCGCTGAAGAAGGAGATCAAGGGTGTCATCGAGTTGCAGGAGGAGATCGGCCTGGACGTCCTCGTCCACGGCGAGCCCGAGCGCAACGACATGGTGCAGTACTTCGCGGAGCTTCTCGACGGCTTCGTCGCCACCGAAAACGGCTGGGTCCAGTCGTACGGCTCGCGCTGCACCCGCCCGCCGATCGTCTTCGGCGACGTCTCCCGCCCGGAGCCGATGACGGTGGAGTGGGCCAAGTACGCCCAGTCGCTGTCCGACAAGCCGGTCAAGGGCATGCTCACCGGCCCGGTCACGATCCTCGCGTGGTCCTTCAAGCGCGACGATGTGCCCCTGTCCGTCTCTGCTGACCAGATCGCACTCGCGCTTGCCGACGAGGTCAGCGACCTCGAGGCCGCAGGCATCAAGGTGATCCAGATCGACGAGCCGGCCCTGCGCGAGCTGCTGCCGCTGCGTGCCGACGAGCGCCCCGCCTACCTCGACTGGGCCGTTCGCGCCTTCCGCCTCGTTGCCCTCGAGGCGCAGCCGGAGACCCAGATCCACACCCACCTGTGCTACTCCGAGTTCGGTCAGATCATCGACGCCGTCGCCGGCCTCGACGCCGACGTCACCTCCATCGAGGCGGCGCGCTCGAAGATGGAGCTCCTCGAAGACATCGACGAGACCTTCCACTCCGAGATCGGCCCGGGCGTGTGGGACATTCACTCCCCGCGCGTGCCGTCCACCGAGGAGATGGTCGAGCTGATCCGCGCCGCACTCGCAAACGTGCCCACCGACCGCCTCTGGGTGAACCCGGACTGCGGCCTGAAGACCCGCGGCTACGCCGAGGTCGAGCCGTCGCTGAAGAACCTGGTCGCCGCGCGTGACGAGGTTGCGGCTTCGCTGTAGTTGTTCCGGGTCGGGTCAGTTCTCTGTTCCCGACCTGGGGTTTTGCCGGTTGGTTAGCGCTGGCCGTGACATCTGACCGGGTTACTGCGCAGAGTGGTCTGCGCAATGTCACGGTCAACTGTTGTGCGCCAGCACTGACCTGCGGTTTTTCCGCCTAGGAACCGTTGACCGTGACATCTGACCGGGCCTTGGAGACCTCAAACGACTACCGGTGTCCCACCAGCCCCTGGTTGCACAGCTGTTGCTTCGCAAAGTCACGGTCAACGGTTTTGCGCCACCGACGACCTGGGATTTTACTGGTCAATCGGCGCTGACCGTGACATCTCACCCGGCACTGCGCAGTTTGATCTGCGCAATGTCACGATCAACAACCCCCAACCCGCAAAAGCACCAACCCCCCGGATGCATCTACAATGGTCACCATGACTGATTCAACTGCGAAAGCAACTCTGCACACCAACCACGGCGACATTGTCATTGATCTGTTTGGCAACCACGCCCCGCAGACCGTCGAGAACTTCATCGGCCTGGCCACTGGTGAGGCGAACTACTCTGCGCAGAACGCGTCGGGTAGCAACGAGGGCCCGTTCTACAACGGTGCGATCTTCCACCGCATCATCCCGGGCTTCATGATCCAGGGCGGCGACCCGACCGGCACCGGCACCGGCGGCCCGGGCTACCAGTTCGCTGACGAGTTCCACCCGGAGCTGCAGTTCGATCGCCCGTTCCTCCTGGCTATGGCGAACGCCGGCCCGGGCACCAACGGTTCGCAGTTCTTCATCACCGTGGACAAGACGCCGCACCTGAACAATCGCCACACGATTTTCGGCGAGGTCACGGACGAGGCGTCGCAGAAGGTTGTCACCGAAATCTCCAACGTGCGCACCGGCCGGATGGATCGCCCGGTCGAGGACGTTGTGATCGAGTCCATCGACATCCAGAAGTAGCCCCGCAAACACTGCCTCCCCCCGCGCACGTAACGTGCCGGGGGTTTTCGCTTATGAACCTTCGCACGATCTTTTACCGCGCCCCCGCCACCGCCGCCATTGCCGCGCTGTGCATCGCCGTCTTCGCCATCACCGCGGCGCAGTCCTCCTCCCTGAGCAACACGGTCTGGGGCTCACCGCTGGGCATCCGCATGGTGCTCTACGGTCCCTTCGTCGCCGAGGGCCCGCTCGGCTGGCTGCGCCTGCTCACCGCTGGCTTTCTGCACCTCGACCTGTCGCACCTGTTCGTTAACATGCTGATGCTGGTGCTGATCGGTGGCGAGATCGAGCGCTTTATTGGCACCGCCCGCTTCGTTGTTGCTTGGGTCGTCGGCACGCTCGCGTCGTCGGCGGCGGTGCTCGCGATGGCTTTTGGCACGCCCACGGCCGGGGCCTCGGGCGCCCTGTTCGCCCTGCTTGCGGTACTCGTCGCCATTGCTTATCGACGCTCCTCCGACCTGCGCGCCCCCATCGCCTTACTGGTGCTCAACGTCGCGTTCACCTTTATCGCGCCCGGTGTGAGCGTGTGGGGGCACTTGGGTGGCCTCGCGGCGGGTGTCCTGTTGGCGTGGCCACTGACCTTTTCACCGCCTATCCCCAGGCGCTAGTTATCCCCAGAGTTGTGCACACTGTGGATAACTACAGAGATGTAATTTCTAGAACGCCGCGCCGAAGAAAAACTCTAAGGACCAGTTCAACGCACCTGCAGTAGGAACAAATTCGAGTGTGGAAATAGTGCACAGAGTTATCCACAAGTGTGGACAAGCGGATAATCCACACAGCTATGCACAGCCTGTGGATAAAACTAACCCCACCCCGGTGGAGAACCGGATGGGGCTAGATGGAGGGAGTCTTAGAAGAGACCCGGGTTCTTGCGGCCGCCGTCGCTCCGGGTCACCTGGCGGGAGTCGACGTTCTGGTCGTTTCCGGTAGACGAGTCACCGGAGATACGTCCGGTCTGGGTGACGGTCATGTAGTTGATCAAGCGGCCCTCGCGGGTCTTGCCGTCGCCGAAGCTAAAGGCGCCGAGCAGCATGTCGTCGCCGACGTTGACCGGGTTGGACAGGGTCACCTCGAAGACGCGGGCGTTGGTGTCGAAGTTGTAACCCAGGTCGCGGACGTGGGAGCCGTTGGCACCGAAGGAGGTCATCAGCCTATCGACGCCCTCCGGACCAACCTCGCGTTTGACCTCAACGCGGAAGGTGACCACCGGGAACTCAGCCCAGTAACGCTTGGTGCCGACGTTCTTCACGCGCAGGGCCACGGAGCCGACGAAGCCGGGGGCCTTAAGGTTCGAGGTGGTGAAGTACGGCTGCAAATCGTACTCGGGGGCGATGACCTTGACGGTCTCGTCGGAAACGGCGTCGAAGTTGGTGGCTGCGGCACCGTCGGTGATGTCTGCCTTGACGTCGTCGGCGACGGGGGCGACGTCGTTAAGCGGCTCGCCCTCGGTAACCTTCTTCAGGTCGCTCGCGTAGGCCGGGTTCGGAGTGTCCTTGGTCTCGGTGACCTGCGCGCCCTTGTTCGGCGCCCAGGAGTCGGCCGGGGTGGCGTAGTTCTTCACGCGCACCTCGTTCTTCACCGGCATGTTGGCGATCCAGGCGGTCGGGGTTGCCCAGGTGCCGTTGGGGCGGCAGCGCTGCTGGGTGCCGGTCATGGTCACGGTGCGGAAGCCGTAGGTAGCCTCACCGGTGTGGCCGGCGGGAACCTCGTAGGGGCCGATCTTCTGGCCGACGTTCCAGGACAGGGTGCCGGAGACGGAGAAGCCGAGGGTCTTGGCCATCGCGTAGCCGATGGTGCCCTGCAGGCCCTCGCGCGACGCCTGGTCGCCGAGGTTGAGCGTTTCAGTCTTGGAGCCATTGACGGACGCGGTGATCGACTGGGTGCGCGACAGGTCCTGGGTCAGCGGCACGGTATTGTTCGACAGGTTTGTCGTGGAGATGGTGCCCACCGGCAGGAAGTTGTCGGTGACCTTGTACACGATGGTGCGGTAGTCCTCGGTGGAGTTGCACACCGGGCGCGGGTTGAGGATGTTCGCCTTGATGTGGTCGGAGCCACGGTAGGTGTGAACGATCGGCAGGGCGTCGTTGGTGGCGGGGGTCTCCGGCGCGGATTCTTCCAGGGTTTGCGCGAAAGCCGGGGCAGCGCCGACGGTCAGCGTGGCGACAGCAGACAGCGCTGCCACAGAGCGCGAAACGCGTGTGAACTTCATGGTCTTTGGGTCCTTTCTCAAGCGGTGAGGAGCAGTGATTTCGTCAGGTAGAAATACGCCGGCAGCGCCGCGTTGAGCGAGGGGGGAACGAAAGTGTACACCCGTCGTTCATCTTTTTCCAGGTTGCTGGAAATGCGCAACACCCCCGTTTCGTTGACGATGTAATGAAACGAGGGTGTTTAGCTGTTCAAAAGTATACTTTTGTCTCTTTAGCGCCATCCCATGGTCATCAGGAGCCCGGCGATGATGGCGGAGAATCCGATCAGGTAGTTCCACGGGCCGAGCTGAGCGAGGAACGGGACTTGATCACCCGCGACATAGAAGGCGATAAGCCAAGCAAGGCCCAGGATGAGCAGGCCAAACATGATCACCTTGTACCACATGGGCGTGCCGCCCGTGTTGATCTTGACAGGCGTGCGGGAGGTAGCGGTCGACGCGGACTGTACCGGGAGGTTGTCCTTGGTAATTTTCGCCTTGGGCATGGTGCCTACTTCCTTCGTTGTGTTCTGCTTGCCCGGAACTCTACCACCGGCGCAACCTACCTCAGCGGGTTGAGCTCGGCGACATCGAAGCGCCAGATGTTGTAGCCGATCTCCTGGTCCTTGCGGATGTCTTCACCCGGCGGGACGGCCTGGCCGGCGACAAGTCCCTGGTCCACCAGCGCTCCAGTGGGCACGGTCGGCCCGGCGACAAACTTGCCGTTCCACCCGGTGCCGCGCAGCACGCGCTCCGCCTCTGCCGGGGTCATGCGGGTCAGATCAGGCATCTCCACGAGCATGCCGTTGGAGACGCGGAGCTCCACCGTCGTACCCGTCTCCACTTCGGTGTTCTCACCGGCGACGGCGAGGACCTCGTCGGTCGGCCGGCGCGAATCCACGGGAGTGACCGTCGAATTGAGCCCCAGCGAGTTCAGCGTCGCCGCGGCCTGGTTGGCGTTCATGCCCACCAGCGAAGGGATCTGCACCTTCTCGCGACCCTCGGACACAACCACCGAAACCTGCGAGCCCTTCGACAGCTGCGATCCGGCGGCCGGGTTCTGCGAGATGATCATCCCCTCCGGGACCTCGTCGCTGTTCTCGCGGCGGATCTCGGGGTCGAGCTCCAGATCCGCACCTGCCAGTACTTCGGCGGCCTCCTGCGGCCGGATGCCCGTGACATCCGGCACGTCCGTGATTTCGCGGCCCGACGACACCGAAACTGTCACCATCGTGCCAGGCTGCAGCTGCGAACCGGCAACCGGATTGGTGCCCAGCACCTCGCCACGGGGGCGATCGGGGCTTGGGACGTCGTTCACCGCAACCTGGAAACCGAGGCGCTCAAGCTCGGCGACGGCCTCCTCACGGACCTTGCCCGTGACATCGGGCACCGTGAGCATCGTCTGGGTGGAATCGGAATCCTCCCTGTCGGCAGAGGTGAAGTAGTTGTAGGCAACCACACCTGCGGACGCGAGCAACACCAGGCCGAGCAAGGCCGCGACCCACTTCATCCAGTTGTTCGACTGCTTCTCGTTCGCGCGTCGGTGCTGGGTGTAGCGGTTGGCGGCAGGCGCAGCGACAGCAACCGGGGCAACGGGCGTGGCGGGTTCCACCACGACCGACGGGTCCTCGTCGTACGTCGCGAGGTAACTGCGGGCCGCGGTGGTCACCGCCCCACGCCCGAGACGCTCCAGGTCCGCGCCCATCTCCGCTGCGGACTGGTAGCGGTCGGCCGGGTGTTTGGCCATGGCCGTCAAGATCACCGAATCCACGTTGACAGCCTCGGTATCCGTCATAGCGTCGGCGAAAACGTCGGCGTTGTCCAGAGCGTCGATAAGCGTGCTCGGCGCTTCGGGCTCCTCCTGAACGTGCTGGTAGGCAACCGCGAACGGGGTCTCACCCTCGAATGGCGGGCGGCCTGTGACCGCTTCGTACATGACGCAGCCGAGGGCGTAGACGTCGCTGCGACCGTCCGCGGGTTTCCCACGCGCCTGCTCCGGGGAGAGGTACTGCGCCGTTCCAATCACCGCGGAGGTCTGGGTCATCGCTGAGGTGGCGTCATCAAGCGCACGAGCGATGCCGAAGTCCATGACCTTGACCGCGCCGGTGTTGGTGACCATGATGTTCGCGGGCTTGACATCGCGGTGGATGATACCGGCGTCGTGGCTGGCCTGCAGCGCACGGGTCACCGGAATCAGCAGCTCAGCGGCCTGCTGTGGGCTCAAAGGGCCGTCCTCGCGCACGATGTCGCGCAGGTTGCGGCCGTGGACGCGCTCCATCACGATGTAGGGCACCGCAAGCCCGTCGATGTCCACGTCACCGGTGTCGTAGACCGACACGATGTTCGGGTGGTTCAGGCGCGCGGAGTTTTGGGCCTCGCGGCGGAACCGCTCGCGGAAACTTTCGTCGCGCGCCATGTCTGTCTTGAGCATCTTCAGCGCGACATCGCGCCCGAGCACGGTATCGGTCGCGGCGTAGACGTCGGACATGCCTCCGGTTCCAATGGTGGAACCGAGCTGGTAACGGTTACCGATCAGCATTATCTCAGGCACCTCCGCCAAGCTGGTTTACAAAGTCATCAATCGGGTTCGCCGGGTCGTTCGGTGCTTCAGTCGGCTGAGGAGCCTCTGTTGGAACGACGGGCGACGGAGCCGGAGCCGGGGTATTCGGCGCCGGAGCCAGGCTCGACGGGGGTTCTACGAAACTCACCGTGCCGGGCGCGGAGCTAGGCGGCTGCTGCGGCCGCGACTGCGGGCGAGACGTGGTGGTCGTCACCGTCGGAGTGACCACCTGGGTCTGAGTGATCACCGTCGGCGTTGGCTGTGGCTCCGGCGTGGTTGTCGGCGAAGAGCCGCCGAAGGCACCGCTGGCGAAAGCCCACACCACGCCGCCGCCGAGCAGCATGAGCAGAACGGCGATGAAAAGACCTGAGCCAAAGCCGCCCTTCTTCTCCTCGCGCACCGGAGCCGGAGGGGCAACGACGGGAGCAACCGGTGCGACCCGCGCAGGCGCCGGGCGCACGGTGGTGGGCTGGGCCACCGAGGCGAGCATTTGCGTGGACTCGGTGGGCGACGGCTCCATCGCGACCTTTGTCGAGGCCACCCCAACCGGCTGCGTCGGGCGGCGTCCGTCGCGCACCTGGGCGACGGCAAGTTGCATCGCGTTGCCGTCGCTAAACCGCATTCCCGGATCCTTGCGCAGCGCGATGCCGATCAGCTCGCGCGCCGGGGCGGATACCGCAGTCGACAGCGCTGGCGGCTCCGCAGAGACGTGTGCCAAAGCGACCGACACCGAGGAGTCCCCGGTGAAGGGGCGCCGACCCGCGAGCATCTCGTAGCCGACCACCCCGAGGGAGTACACGTCGGACGCGGCGCTGACCGCAAGGCCCTGAGCCTGTTCCGGCGAGACGTACTGGGCGGTTCCCACCACCATTCCGGTGCGGGTCAGCGGCACCGCGGCGGCGGCCTTGGCGATACCGAAGTCGGTGATCTTAACTTGGCCGTTCTGGGTGATCATGAGGTTGCCGGGCTTGATGTCGCGGTGGACAAGACCCATGAGATGAATCGCGGCCAGGCCATGGGCTGCCTGTTCGAGGACGTCGAGCGCCAGCGCCTCGTCGAGCCGTTGCTCGCGGGCGATGAGATCCGCCAGGGACTCACCGCGGATGTATTCCATGGCGATGAAGCACATGGTGTA
Source organism: Corynebacterium sp. Z-1 (assembly GCF_031844665.1). NCBI lineage: Bacteria > Bacillati > Actinomycetota > Actinomycetes > Mycobacteriales > Corynebacteriaceae > Corynebacterium > Corynebacterium sp. Z-1. The sequence goes on from NZ_CP134621.1 coordinate 496,669, forward strand.
CCCGGCCGGGGAGTCCACCTCGCGGTAATCGAAGGTGGCGACGACGTTGGGAGAGTCGATTCCTTCAGCGGCGTGGGCCTCGTTGCGGAAGCGGGTGAGGAACTCCTCGTTGTTGGAAAATTCCGGACGCAGAACCTTGATGGCTACTTCGCGGTCGGCGACGTTGTCGTCGGCAAGCCACACGGTGGACATGCCGCCGTGGCCGATGATCCACTGCAGCGTGTAATCGTCGCCGATGAGGCGCTGCAGGTCTTCGCGGTTGTCGGTGTTCATTAGTTTCCCTCTCCGTTGGCTGCAGCGGCGCCGAGCACCGCGCGCCCGATCGGGGCGGCCACCTGGCCGCCGGTCGCGCTAGCTCCGAGCTGCCCACCATTTTTGACCACCACGGCGACTGCCACGTCATTTTGGGGGTCGAAGGCGACGTACCAGACGTGCGGGGCGGCGTCCTCGGCGTGCTCCGCGGTACCCGTCTTCGACGCGTACCCGTTGCCGTCGTAGCCGAAGGTGGAGCGCTCCGAGGCGTACATCAACTCGGTCATGGTCTGGGCTTCTTCCGGCGTGAGCGCCTCGGCGAGCTGGCGTGGTTCGGTCTCCGAGACCACGTTGAGGTCGGGCGTGACCACACGATCGACCACGTAGGGTGCCATGCGCTTGCCCTCGTTGGCGACGCTCGCCGCCATCACGGCCGCCTGCAGCGCGGTCATGGTGACGTCGCGCTGCCCGATCGCCGACTGGCCGAGCTCCGCGGCCCCGGGCAGTTCGCCCAGCGAGCCGGAGGCGGTGGGCACGGCGATGTCGTAATCTTCTCCGATGCCGAAACGCGCTGCCGCGTCGCGCAGAGCGTCCGCTCCAACGTCGATGCCCATTTGCACGAAGGCGGTGTTGCACGACAGCGCGAACGCGGTGCGCAGTGTGGTCACGGTTGAGCCGCCGCAGGCTTGGCCGCCGTAGTTGGGCACGAATGCGTCGGTGCCGGGTAGCGGGATGCGTGCTTCGCCGGTGAGTTGGGAGTCGGGGGAGTAGCCGTTGCGCAGACCGGCGGCGGTGGTGACGATTTTAAAGATGGACCCGGGCGGAAGCTGGTCCTGGCTGGCGTGGTTGAGCAGCGGGTTTTGCGGATCGTTGCTCAGGCTGTTCCAGGTTTGCTGAGCTGTGTCGGGGTTGACCAGCAGGTTCGGATCGTAGGAAGGGGACGACGCCATGGCCAGCACCTCGCCTGTAGACGGCCGGATCGCCACCACAGCCCCTTCGTAGCCGCGGTTAGACAGGTTTTCGTAGGCGAGGGCCTGCAGCTGCGGGTTGATCGTCAGTTCGACGGCGTCGCCCGCGCGGTCGCGCTCTAACCCGGTGCGCAAAAACCTGCTGCCGCTCGCGCTGCCTTCACCGTTGAGCACCGAGTTGTACTCGGCTTCGAGCCCGCCGACGCCGAACTGATCGGAGACGTAGCCCAGCACGGGGCCGAAGGAGTAGGGCATATTCGGGTAGACGCGCTGGTAGAAGCCGTTGGCGTCTTGGGTGGAGTCGGCGACGATCTGTCCGCCCGCGTTGATCGGGCCGCGGTCGACTTGCTTCATCTCGATGAAATTGCGGGAGTTCAGCGGGTTTTGCGCGTACTTTTCCTCGCGCAACGCCTGTACGACGGTGAGGTTGATCAGCAGCACGACCGTCAACAGGAGAGACAGGACGGCGCCGAGGCGGATGGATTTGTTCATCGCGCTGCCTCCGCCCCAACCAGCTCGCTTGCCGACGCCCCTTTATCGACGTCCGCCGGCCGGTTAGCGCTGTTGGAGATGCGCAGAAGCAGGCCGAGCAGGATGTAGTTCGCCATAATCGCCGAGCCACCCGCGGACATGAACGGGGTGGTCAGGCCGGTCATCGGCATGAGAGCGGAAATTCCGCCGGTGACCACGAAGATCTGGATGATGATCGTGGTTGCAAGGCCGGCCGCCAGCAGCTTGCCGTAGGAGTCGCGGACCTGCATGGCGGCGCGGAAACCGCGGTTGACAAAGATGAGGAACAGGCACAAAACCGCCGCGAGCCCAGCGAACCCGAGTTCCTCGCCGATGGCGGCGAGGATGTAGTCGGAGTGGGCGACGGGCACGAGCTCGGGGTGGCCGTGGCCGAGGCCGACACCCGTGACCCCGCCCCAGCTGAGCCCGAACAGGGCCTGGGCAGGCTGGTATCCGGTGGTGTCGTAGTTGGCCAGAGGGTCGAGGAAGTTGGTGACGCGTTCTTGGATCTTGTCAGAAACCTGGTAGACGGCGTACCCACCGACGGCGACGAGCGCGATCCCGATGAGCAGCCAGCTGGTGCGGCCGGTGGCGTAGTAGACCATCGCCAGCACGGTGGCAAAGAGCAGCAGCGCGGGGCCGAAGTCGTTGGAGATTGCCATGATCAAAATGGCGATGGCCCACACCACCAGGATCGGTGCGAGGTCGCGCAGGCGGGGGAAGACGAGCCCGGCGAAGCACTTGCCGGCCACGGTGAAAAGGGAGCGCTTCTGCGCCAGGAGCTGGGCGAAGAAGATCAGCAGCAGGATCTTCGAGAACTCGCCCGGCTGGATGGAGAACGGGCCGATCCAGATCCAGATGCGCGCGTCGGCGAACTCGGCGGGTTGCGGCCACACCAGAGGCAGGGCGAGGAAGAACAACCCGAGCAGCCCGAGGATGTAGGAGTAGCGCGAGAGCGACTTGTGGTCGCGCACGATCACAAGTGTGAGAACGAGCAGCACGACGCCCGCGAAAGACCACAGGACCTGCCGGTCGGCGAGCGCACCGTAACCGGCGCGCTCGGCGAGATCGAGGCGGTAGATGATCACCAGACCGATCGCATTCAGCGTGGCCACCACGGGCAAAAGCACCTGGTCAGCGTAGGGGGCGGTGAGGCAAATCGCGAGGTGGGCGATGGCGTAGACACCGATGAACCCGCCGACGAGCCACAGCATCTCGCCCGTGAGGGCGCGTCCCTGCGACATTTCGAGCCCGAACAGCATGAGCAGGAGCAGCAGGGCGGAGCACACGAGGAGACCAAGCTCCCGGGTGCGGGAGAAAATTCTGCTCACGTTACTTCACCGTCCTGCAGTCGTTGGTGGCTTCCGGTTTGTCGTCAACACACGCTGGCAGCGCCTCGTCGGCCAGCCTGTTGAGCTGGGCGACGACGTCGTCGTAGCTACCCTCGCTCAGCCCCTCAATCGCGCCTTGTTGCGATTCGGGCAGGTCGTCTACGGAAAAGACCGTGCAGTCGGGCGGCGTGTCGTCGATCGGGGAGATTTGCAGCTCGTTGCGGGCATTGATGCAGGCGACCTGGATCGGCGTGTGCCTGCCCTCGCCGAACAGGGCGCTACGGCTGCCGTGCTCGATGACGATTTCGCTGTTCTCGTTAGTGGCGAGGAAGTACGTCGCGTCGTCGCGGCTGATAAAGAACGCGAAACCGAGCGTCGCTACGAGTGAGATAGCCAGCGCGCCGACGATCCAGGGCCAGATTGTGCGGCGGGGGTGATCCTCCTCGTCGCTGGCGGTTTCAGTGTCCTCGGGGGTGGCGGCTTCGCTTGTCGACGCCCTCGTGGCACGCTCGCCGGCGTCCGTGGGGCGCATCAATGCGGCGGCGCGGCTCGCCGCCGAGTTCGGGTGCGTCGATTCAAAGTCCGGGGTCAGCGCGCCGGCGAGCACGGCCTTGCGCGGCAGCACCGGTGCATCGGCGGCGTCCGCGTCGACGACCTCGCCGATGACGACCGTGATGTTGTCCGGTCCGCCGGAGCGGAGCGCAAGCTCGATGAGCCGTTGCGCGGCGGCCTCGGGGGTGCCGGTGCCCAGTGCGGTGGCGATGGTTTCCGCGGTGACGGGGTCCGAGAGCCCGTCGGAGCACAGCAGGTAGCGATCCCCCGGCAGGGCGTCGAGAAGCTCGAGGTGCGGATCGACCGGGCGGCCGGTGTACGCCTTCAGAATCAGCGATTTCTGCGGGTGGGAGGACACCTCGCTGGCATCGAGCTTGCCTTCGTTGACCAGTGATTGGACGAAAGTGTCGTCCTCGGTGATCTGGGCGAGGGTTCCCTCCCGTAGCCGGTAGCCGCGCGAGTCACCCACGTGGATCAGGCCGAGTTGGGAGCCGTTGAACATCAGTCCCGTCAGGGTCGTCCCCATGCCGTCTTGCTCGGGGTTTTCCTCCACGGAGGATTTGATGGCGGCGTTGGCGTCGTCGGCTGCCGCGCCGAGGAGGGCGAGCATGTCGGCATCACCGGGATCGGCGTCGAGGTGCTCCATATGTCTGACCATCAGCTGCGAGGCGACTTCGCCGGCAGCGTGGCCGCCCATGCCGTCGGCGAGCACGAGCAGGTGCGGGCCCGCGTAGGCGGAGTCCTCATTGTTGGTGCGTACCAGGCCGCGGTCGGAGGCCGCGACGAAATTCAGCTTCAAGGTGGTCATGGCATCAACCTCAGGGTCGTGCGCCCCATCTTCATGTCAGTGCCCACGGTGACGCGTTCCGGCTGGTCAATGCGCAGCCCTTGGACGAAGGTGCCGTTGCGCGAGTCGAGGTCCTCGATGAACCACTCGCTGCCGCGGCGGAACAGGCGGGCATGCGTGCTGGAGGCGAAGTCGTCGCCGAGCACGAAGTCGGAAGAGTTGGCACGCCCCAGAGTTAAGTCCTCCACGCTGGCAATTTCCATGTGGGAACCTTTGAGCGGGCCCTCAACCACCACAAGCTCACGCGCTTTCTCGCGCCTGATGGGGGTTGCGGAGACTGCTTGCCGACGCACACCTGCCGCCGCGACCACATCCTTGCGAACGACCCAGAGCACGAACAGAATGAATACCCACAAAAGGATGAGCAGGCCGAAGCGGGCGCCGAGAATGATGGCTGAATCCATGAACGCTCCTTATCGCGGACGGTAATCCGTTTGCGGGCCCCGGAAGTATTCGGTGCTGGGGTGGGCAATCTCTTCGGGGTTATGGCCGGCATCGTGGAGGGGGCGTTCGCTGCGCGGCTCCACGATCCGCACCTCGATGTGGGAGTGCCCGACGGTGATCACGTCGCCGTCGGCAAGCATCCAGTTATCCACGGGCTCGTCGTTGACGGTGGTGCCGTTGGTGGATTCGAGGTCAACCAGGACGGCTACCTGGCCGTCCCAGGTGATCTCCGCGTGCTGGCGCGACACACCCGTGTCCGGGAGGCGGAAGTCGGCGTCGTTGGAGCGGCCCAGAATGTTAGAGCCTTGGCGCACCAGGTAGGTGCGCGAGGAACCGTCCTGCAGAAGCAGGCTCACGGTGGGTTCGCCGGTGGCGGTGGTGGGCTCGGACATTGCATCCTCCTGGTTGCTGGTGCGCTTTGCGCGGTCAGTGGTGTTCGAGGGCTCGGCGACGATTGCATCGAAGCCGCTTGCCACGTCCGGTTGCTGGTCGATGTACGAGGACACCCGAAGCTGCCCGGTGCGCAATCCCGATTCCTCGGCGATGCGCACCACGGCGGGGCCCTCAAAGCGCCAGCCTTGGTTACGAACGAAGCGGGTTAGCTGGTCGGCGAAAAGTGCGGGCAGCGACCGGTCCTGGGAGAGGTTCTCCAAATCCTTGCTGGACACGCCCACGGCGAACACGTTCGGCGCAATCAGCTCGTCGCGGTCCGTCATAATCAGGCTGTCTTGCGTTTCCTGCTTGAGCAGTTCCTCAACCTCGGCTGGGACAACTTTGCCGCCGAACAGCGCCGCCATCGAATTGTCAAGGCCGCGCTGCATCGACGAATCGAGCTTTGCCAGCCTGTCCATGATTGCCATTCACCCGCACCTCCCTTCACTCCTTGAATGCTGCCGGTGACTATAACTAGAACAGTATAAGTGCGTGGCCGTCATGAACCTAGACGCCCGCTGCGCCGCCGCCTGCCCGCGACCGCCGAAAAAGCGCGTAAGCACGGCATTTGGAGTTTGTATAGAGGCGGGTGATATATTAAATCAGTCGCCCGCCCGGGTGGCGGAATTGGCAGACGCGCTGGCTTCAGGTGCCAGTGTTCGCAAGAACGTGGGGGTTCAAGTCCCCCCCCGGGCACAGAGTGCGGTTCTCGAACTGCAAGCACCGGAGGTCACAAACTCGAAAGAGGGTGTGACCTCCGGTTTTCTTTGTTTTCGTGTTCGCCAGTGTATCGGAGTGATGGTGTGGGGATTGCGGATGCAAGTCCCACTATGGGCGGAGTCGTGGGGCTATTAGGCGAAATGTCCCTTAAGCCTGTTCGTGTCCGTTCTCATTGGTAAATGTGGTGCCAGTACATCAACCTGCTGTCGAGGTCTGCTCGAAACGGCTGCACACTCCGCTCAGGCCACAGAGATTTTCGGTGCCGGACAGTGCAGCGCACCCAGACCCGAGTGATTCCCGAAGTACATAAAACTTGAAGAAAAGCAAGTAAAAATCCGCCGAGAAGCACTGGATCGCTAAACCACCCACGCAGAAAGAATAGGCAGGGACCTGACCCCCTGGTGGTGGACACGCTGAAACCAGCATGTCGCTGGGGAAGTGAGGTACCTTTCCACCATGCCACGCAAGACCTACACCGAGCTGTTCAAGCGTGACGCAGTCTCGTTGTACGAGTCGACTCCCGGAGCAACGATCAACGCGATCGCTTCCGATCTCGGGGTCAACCGCAACTCGCTGCGCAGCTGGCTCGATGCCTTCGGCACCGGCACCAAAACCAATGCCAACGGTGAGAAAGTCGCCAGCCCCATCGCCGCGTCGGACTCCGCCACCGCTGCCTCAGGACTGTCGGACGCCGAGCGCATCCGCGTACTGGAACGCGAAAACGCCAAACTCCGCGAGGAACGAGAAATCCTTCGTAAGGCGGCTAAATATTTCGCTTAAAGAGACGAACTGGTGAACCGCTTCCGGTTCGTTGACGACCATCGAGACCTCTACGAGGTCAAGCGGTTATGCCAGGTCCTGAAAATCAATCGGTCCTCTTACTACGCCTGGAAATCAGCTGCCCCTGCCCGCCGGCAACGCCTCGTCGATGACGCGGTGCTGGGAGCGCAGATCAAGACCACCTCCAACGCCGAGAACGGCTGCTACGGCGCGAAACGAGTGACTGCGGCGATCAACTCCGATCCCGTCAACGACCGGGGCAAGGGCGGCCGTCTCAATCACAAGCGCACCGCCCGGCTGATGCGGCAGATGGGCCTTTTTGGTTTCACCAGGAAACGCCGGGTGAAAACGACGACGTCGAGTAAACGGGCCCCGAGGTTTCCGGACCTGCTGCAACGCCGGTTCACTGCGGACAGGCCGAACGCGGTCTACGTCGGCGACATCACGTACCTGCCGATCGCGGACGGGTCGAATATGTACCTGGCCACGGTTATCGACTGCTATTCGCGGCAGTTGACGGGGTTTGCGATCGCTGATCACATGCGCACCGAGTTGGTTGAAGAAGCCCTGACGATGGCCCGGAAGGTTCGCGGGAGCCTAGACGGGGCGATCTTCCACTCGGATCACGGCAGTGTTTATACCTCTGATCAGTACCGGAAACTATGCGTGCGCTTCGGTGTCACCCAGTCGATGGGCGCGATCGGGACGAGTGCGGACAACTCGTTGGCGGAGTCGTTCAACGCCTCGTTGAAGCGGGAAGTCCTGCAGGATGAGTCTGTTTTCGCTAGTCAGTTGGCCTGCCGCCGGGATGTGTTTCGGTGGTGCACGCGGTACAACACCAAACGATTGCATTCATGGTGCGGTTACCGCTCACCGAACGCCTTCGAAGCCGCCGGGTTAGCTACACTTACTATCGCATCGTGATTAAATCCCCGTGTCCACTTTCCGGGGTTCGGGCCCCACCGCACCTCCAGATTGCCAGGCTGATTCGTCAGCGCGACTGGTGTTCTAATAGTGTCCATTTGGCTATTGCGATGATTGAGAGGGCATACTGCTTCGTAATGGAGCAGGTCACGGTATCCCTGCCTTTCATCGCCGAGGGGATATGGGATAATTAGCTATGGTTCAAAGTGGGCGCACTTCAACGAGCAGCGGGTGGAAACTTATCCCGCTCACCCCTGAGTTCCTGCCTGACGAGCATGGCAAATATGTGGCTGCGCTTGAATCTGCGCTGAACAAAGGTCAGGTCCGTAACATAGCGCTATCCGGTAACTACGGTGTCGGAAAGAGTAGCATCCTGAAGGAACTCGCACGGAAGCAAGACAGTCGTGTTGTCGAACTGTCGCTCTCGACGCTCGCTCCCATTGAAGTCTCTAAACTCGATGAGTCAGTACCGATCCAGGCGACAACACCCACTAACCGCATCCAGCAGGAGATTGTCAAGCAACTCCTCTATCGCGAGGATCCAAGTAAAACTCGGGGATCCCGATTCAAGCGGATCGAACGATTCCGAAGGAGCAGGGAAGGCTGGAACGCCGTACTGTTCGGACTTATTGTTGCGCTCGTCTTCCTGCTCAAAGGCTGGTCAGCGAAGCTTGCTGCCGAGTTCAAGCCTTTGGGTGACTGTGGCTTCTGGATCCATTTATTCATTTGGGCGATTGCGGCTATTGTTACCTTTTCTGTGCGCCGACTACTTTATGGGAAGCTCCGTATCAAGCAGTTCTCGGCCGGGCCCGCAACTGTCATGCTCGATGACAACTCAGTGTCGTACTTCGATCAGTATCTTGACGAGATCGTATACTTCTTCGAGGTATCAAAACGAGACATCGTCATCTTTGAGGACATCGATCGGTTCGACGACCCTCACATCTTCGAGACTCTCCGTGCGCTCAACACGTTGCTCAATGCCTCGCCACAAATCGAGAAACCAATACGTTTCATCTACGCGATTAAGGACAGCATTTTCGACCGCATCGGCCTGGAAGCAGAAGGTAGCAACGTCAAACCCAATGCAGTCGATGACCCAGTGCGTGATGAGATGGTCCGCGCGAACCGCACAAAGTTCTTCGATCTCGTCATTCCGGTGGTTCCGTTCATTACTCATCGCAGCGCCCGCAATCTGGCCGTCAAATTGCTTGGTGAGATTGAACATCAAGTGGATCCGCAGTTGCTTGATTTAGCGACGCAGTATGTCCCGGACATGAGACTGCTCAAGAATGTCTGCAACGAATTCATTGTTTTTCGTGACCGGATCTTCTCCGGCGATGGTCAAGAGCTTTCGCTGAGCGAGACTGACTTGTTTGCCATGATGCTCTACAAGAGCACGCACCTGACGGATTTTGAAAGGATACGACTTGGCACAAGTGCCTTGGACATGCTGTACAAAGTGAGTCGTGATCTGGTGACTGACAACATTAAGCGGCTTGAGCGCGAACGTCGTGAGTTTCGTCAGGGATTTGCGCGCAAGAGTAGTGCGGAATCGCGTAGTGCTCGCCTTGGTGAGATGTTGCTTGCACACCTCGAACGCACCGCAGCTTGGGCGGCAGCAATGGGAACACGACGACAGAACGGGGTGTCGTTGTCAATTGATGGAGTCTCAAAGTCCGATGCTGAACTAAAAACCGTGGAGTTTTGGACGTTGTTTGTCACAGCGGACGGGGATCCGGAACTGCGCCAGTCAATGTCAGGGGGATCACAGCTTGTGTTTTCCCGGTCTAGTCTTTCTGATGTTCTCGGGGATTCGCTCGACCCAGACAGTTGGGATGAGGGCGACCTTGAATCCTTGTCGGAGCAGATTCGAGAGACTGAGGAGGCGATTGTCTTCTTGCGCGGTGCGGACATGGGTGATCTGATCAAGCGGCCGGAGTTTCTCGTTGCTTTCCACGAACTCGACACTACTGCTAATAAAGATTCGTCCGCGGCTATCGTGATGGTGGAGCGGTCGTTTGAGGATGTGGCAAGGGAGCTTCTTAAGTCAAGCTTGGCCTACCAGCTGGTTCGAGCCGGTTACATCAATCGAAACTTCACGCTATATACATCCACCTTCCACGGAGACCGAGTCAGTCCAACAGCGACGAATTTCATCATCCACCATGTCGAACGAGATGTGACGGATGCGCACTTTAAACTCGGTTCCGAGGACGTCGACGCGGTTGTACGGGAATGCGGAAGGGACGCGTTACAGGAGCCTGCGCTGTACAACATTGCGATACTTGATTGCCTCCTCGCTAGCGATGTTGAGGCAGCCGACATCATGATTCGCTCGTTGGTTGAGCTAGGGGAAAGTCAGCTGCAATTCCTACAGGCGTATCTGCCTGCTGGTGAGCAACGCTTACATTTCGTGGAGCGGTATAGTTCGATGTCATCGCAATCACTTAGTTGTCTCGTGAGAGGGTGTCAGGAAGTTTGTGTGTGAGGCTCTGATCTAGAAGGAGTTTCACCGATAATGACTAAGGTGTCACCGAAGAAAGGCCACGACCCGGCAAGGGTCAATGAGATCAGCGAGAAGCTGATGGAAAATCCTGAGCTCGCCAGCTTGATCAGCGAACTGTCGACCTCTGCAGATGATGCAAGCGATCTGGTCAAAGGCCTGTTGCAGGCATCGATCAACGCCGGTCTGCAGGCGGAGATGGATGCACATTTGGGCTACGGCCATGCCGACCGTAAGGCGAAAGCCCGGTTGGAAACCGCACAGGAGAGCAATCACCGCAACGGGTCGTACACCAAGACCGTCGATTCCGGCTACGGCCGACTAGAGGTCACCATGCCCAGGGATCGTGCCGGCACGTTCACCCCGCAGATGGTGCCGAAGGGGTCGCGCCGTTTGACCGAGCTCGACGACATGATCATCTCGCTGTACGCCGGTGGGATGACCGTGCGCGATATTCAGCACCACCTCGCCACCACCCTCGGGGTGGACATGAGCCCGGATACCATCAGCACGATTACTGACGCGGTGCTTGATGAGGTGATGCTGTGGCAGAACCGCCAGTTGGACGAGTTCTACCCGGTGATCTTCCTCGACGCGCTACGCGTAAAAATCCGCGATGGCCACCGCGTGGTCAACAAGTCTTGCTACATGGCGGTAGGCGTCGACATGGACGGCATCAAGCACATCCTGGGATTGTGGATCGCAGACAATGAAGGCGCCAGTTTTTGGGCATCCGTGTGCGCTGACCTTGCCAACCGTGGGGTCCAAGACGTGTTCATCGTCTGTTGCGACGGGCTCAAAGGCCTGCCGGACGCCGTGGAGGCAACCTGGCCGAATTCCATGGTGCAGACCTGCATCGTGCATCTGATCCGGGCGGCAAATAGGTGGGTGTCTTACCAAGACCGCAAACCCGTATCCAGCGCGTTGCGGGAGGTCTACACCGCGCCGAATGAGGACACCGCCCGCGCCGCCCTGGACGCGTTCGAGGCGTCCGAGCTGGGACGGAAGTATCCGCAATCGGTCAAAGTCTGGCGCGACGCCTGGGACCGGTTTGTGCCGTTTTTGCAGTTCCCGCCTGCGGCACGGCGGGTACTCTACACCACGAATTCGATCGAATCGCTGAATGCTGAGCTGCGGAAAGCCACCCGCAACCGCGGCCAGTTCCCGAACGATACTGCGGCGCTGAAAACGCTGTGGCTGATGATCTGCAACATCGAGGACAAGCGCGCTGCCCAGCGAGCGAAGAAAGCGAAGCGCGCCATCGAATGCAGCGGCTATATTGAAGGAGCGAAAGCCACCGGGTGGAAACAAGCCATCAACCAACTAGCCGTGGCATACCCCGACCGATTCGCGGACTACTTGTAAACCAAGCCCCCGCACACAAAGAATCGGACACCCTCCCTCGTGAATAAAGTGGAGCTCGATGAAACATTGCAACTGGCGCTAGTAGATACTGTGCTTGCTAATCTCATTTCGCCAGTGCAACACACTGATGCGAAAGTCATCGACTTTTTGCGGACACGCTACGCGGAACTGCCTGTACTCACCTCCACTGCAACCTCGTCAGACCAAGCTGAACGCGCAGCAACGCTCTTCGCTGACGCAGGCATTGTGCTTCCTTCCTTGACGCCCCTCGGCGCGAATGCTCGTGCATCGTTTGTTTCACGAAGCCTGTATGAAATCACCCATGAGAACTTGATCTTAGCAATCGACAATGATGAAACTGTTGCCCTCGATGTGATTCGAGTGACAAACAAGACGGTTTATGAGTATGTCCTCGAAAAATTAGATTCCTATCTGAACGTGGTCAGAGACTTTTCCGCCACGATTGATTCTCGTGAGCACTTCATCGCTGTGCTTGAGGACCTACTCGAACAATCAACGCCTCGCCTGGAAGACGTGATTCGTCACGCTGCACAAGAGTGCCAGGTCGCTGATTTGGGCACAGTAGCCGAAGGAGGGTGGCCGGCGTTGGCTGTACACGAGCGATTCCCTGAAACATTCAATAATGTGAATCGCTACATTGCCACTTATAGTGTCGATGAGCATATCGCTTCGCTGCTGCGTACAACAGGTAGGATCATCGAAGTCGCGTCAGCTGACGATGAGGAAAAGATAATGCTGGCGATCGCGCTCCTTGAGTCAAAGAATCAACTGCCTGCATCATCGCGCGTGAAGCTTGTTGCGAGCTTGGGACTGGAGAACTACCTCGAAGTCGAGGATATTGATATCGAGGAGGGCGACCTGTTCGCGTTGCTACTCAAAAACGAAATCATTGAAGACACCGCCGAATCATATAAGTGTCTTGCAACAACCGATTGGTTAACACGGGAAGCGTATATTCGCGAGTCAAAGAAATTCTCCGATTACATGACTCTGGCTTTGGTTCAGTCTGATGTGGAGGAACTTCTCACAAGCGACACAATTGGTGACGCAATCAAACGAAAAATCGTTGAGCAATCGGAAACGTATGCCCCTTTTGCAGGGTCTAAAGGCCTGAAGGAACTGGCTCTACTCGCTTTACAAATCGGACACACCATCCCGATTGCTGTCGTTCAGAAAATGGCGGAGGATGGCGTTAATGTCGAGTTTGTGGTGCCCCTCCTTGAACCATATCTTGACGTTATTATGCGGGATGATCTCTTCGCGATCCTCCAGAAACTACCAGACGACTATCCGCGGTTGACTACCCCGGGGCACAAACCCCTATACATCGCGGACACCCCTGCAGACCGTGCTCTCCTGGAGTGCCTGAAGCAGCACGGTACCGTCAGCTCGTACGATCCTAATACTTCGCCCATCAAGGTGAATAGGAAACGAAAGCCAATTAGCCAGTAGCTGGGATGTACTGTACGAAAAATACATGGGTGCGCATAGTGTGATTTGTTGCTGATGAATAGCTGGGTGAAATATGACTGTTCACAGATAGTTGGTTCAAATCTGTGCACTACAGTCGCACGGGACTCGAAGAGGGTGGCAACTACTATCGCGATATTCGTTTGTCGCGAAACACGGTGGAGTCTAGATTTTTAGAACTAACATTCAGCAGAAAATTGTAAATAAGTGTCGCAGAGGAGCACGATGGCCGACGATCCCCTATATCTCGACAGGACCGGCGAATGGGCTGGTCTTTGGTGGCTTCCAGAGATTCCTGACGAGAAGGTCCCAGGTTTCCTCCGGTACGATGCCAACGGTGGTCTTTCGCTGTCGCTGATCGGGGCGTTCGAGGATCGAGTTACATCGAATCCCTCGCCAGGTGTGACGGCGTACCACGAGGGCACCAGGACTTGGGAAGTGATCCACGGCGTAGCCGAGCAGCGCGAAATTACCCTTCTCGGCTGCATTCCGAACAGCAGTAAAAGGACAATCGGGGCTCGGGTGAAGAGTCCAGCCAAGCAGACCGTCACCTCGAAGGTCGCCATCATCGGTGCGCATGTTCGGAGCGAAGACGACCCACAATTTGCTGGGGTAGAGGTTTCAGTCGAGGATCTAGGCCTTTGGGCGGCATCTTCAGTGTTCGAAAGATCCTTCGGCACCTCCCAGGGCAAGATCGACGGGACCGGAAGTAGGGCCCGACCCCTGGAAAGTGGACACGGGGATTTAATCAAGATGCGATAGTAAGTGTAGCTGATTCGGCGGCTTCAAAGGCGTTCGGCGAGCGGTAGCCACACCACGAGTGCAACCGTTGGGTGTTGTACCGGATGCACCACTGGAACACGTCCCGGCGACACACCAGCTGACTGGCGAAAACAGGCTCGTCCTTCAGGACTTCCCGCTTCAACGAGGCGTTGAACGACTCCGCCAACGAGTTGTCCGCGCTCGTCCCGATCGTACCCATCGACTGGGTGACACCGAACCGCTCACATAACCTCCGGTACTGCTCAGAGGTATAGACACTGCCGTGATCCGAGTGAAAAATCGCCCCGTCAAGGCTACCTCGGACCCCGTGAGCCATCGTGAGGGCTTCTTCGACCAACTCGGTGCGCATGTGGTCGGCGATCGCGAAACCGGTCAACTGCCGCGAATAGCAGTCGATGACCGTGGCCAGGTACATATTCGACCCGTCCGCGATCGGCAGGTACGTGATATCGCCGACGTAGACCTTGTTCGGTTTCTCCGCGGTGAACCGGCGTTTCAGAAGGTCAGGGAATTTAGGCGCACGTTTCGCGGACACGGTGGTCTTCACCCGGCGTTTCCTGGTGTAGCCGAAAAGGCCCATCTGCCGCATCAGCCGGGCGGTGCGCTTGTGATTGAGACGGCCGCCCTTGCCCCGGTCGTTGGCGGGATCGGCGTTGATGGTCGCAGTTACACGTTTCGCCCCGTAACAGCCGTTCTCGGCCTTGAACACGGCCTTGATCCTCGCTCCCAGCGCCGCGTCAGCGACGAGGCGTCGCCGGCGGGCAGGAGCAGCAGATTTCCATTTGTAATACGAGGACCGGTTGACCTTCAGGACCTCACATAACCGCTTGACCTCGTAGAAGTCTCGGTGGTCATCAACGAACTGAAAGCGGTTCACCAGTTCGTCTCTTCCGCGAAATATTTGGCCGCCTTGCGCAGGATCTCTCGTTCCTCCCGGAGCTTGACGTTCTCGCGTTCCAACACGCGGATCCGCTCGGCATCGGAGAGTCCTTCAACCGGGGAGCGTTCGCTGTTGGCTGCGGCGATCGGGCTGGCGACTTTTTCACCGTTGGCGTTAGTTTTGGTGCCGGTGCCGAAGGCGTCGAGCCAGGTGCGCAGGGAGTTGCGGTTGACCCCGAGATCGGAGGCGATCGCGTTGATCGTGGCTCCGGGGGTCGACTCGTACAACGACACTGCGTCACGCTTGAACTGCTCGGTGTAGGTCTTGCGTGGCATGGTGGAAAGGTACCTCACTTTCCCAGCGAGATGCTGGTTTCAGCGTGTCCACCGCCAAGGGGTCAGGTCCGTATTTCGGTGAAGCCAGTCGAGACGCAGTCCGTCCTAGTAAACGGCACCGAGTATCGCCTTGTACACACGCACACGCTCCCGTACTTCGACCAGCGCAAGGGAGAAACTGTTGGACGCATGAGGGACACCATCTCGATCCGTATCGTGCCCGCCGAACCGTTCTCGCTGAGCAATGCACTGCACGAGGCGAGTCTCGTTCAGGACTTAATCTCTCTGGCAACGCATCGCGCAGCCGGAGTGATCTGGCTCCAGCTGGAGCTTGCAGGGTCCGAGTCACAGCTGTCCGACGGAAAGACTTTGTCTGGTCGACGTGCGAATGTGCTTTACTCGCCCATCGCACTAGGCAAGCATGACACGATGTCCGTCGATCACCACCGAGTGTTTTTCACCTGCGACTCATTCCCGTTTGAAGAGGTATTACCCCGTTGGCGCGAGGCTCATGGCCGCTTGCAAGCAGCGACGAACATGATCTTGGGTTTGCGATATGCACCCGCGAGTTTTGTTGAAAACAATCTCTTTACAGCAGTAGGTGCCGCCGAGGTGCTGCATCGCAACCTTTGTATCGACGAGAAGCCGTTCCCCCAGAATGAGTTCACGATCATGCGTGACGCGATGCTTATGCAGGTCCCCGAGGAACACCGAGCTAGGTTCAAAGCGGCTATCCGCAATGATCCGACTCTCCGGGACCGGCTCCGTGCCCTCGCCGAGCGACCTGATCAAGAAGCGATCAATCAGCTTGTTCCTGATGCCGACTATTGGGCGAAGACAACGACGCAGGCCCGCAATGACCTCGCGCACGAGGGAAGGACACTGAACCATTCCATCGATGAGCTGGGCGCAATCGTCGAGGTAACAACCGCGGTTGTAATCCTAAATATCTTGCAGGAATTGGGGCTATCCGCGGAGCGACAGCGAGAGATCGTGCTGACTCACCCAAAGCTCAGGCACACGGCAAGACTCTCGGGCCCGAACCCCGGAAAGTGGACACGGGGATTTAATCACGATGCGATAGTAAGTGTAGCTAACCCGGCGGCTTCGAAGGCGTTCGGTGAGCGGTAACCGCACCATGAATGCAATCGTTTGGTGTTGTACCGCGTGCACCACCGAAACACATCCCGGCGGCAGGCCAACTGACTAGCGAAAACAGACTCATCCTGCAGGACTTCCCGCTTCAACGAGGCGTTGAACGACTCCGCCAACGAGTTGTCCGCACTCGTCCCGATCGCGCCCATCGACTGGGTGACACCGAAGCGCACGCATAGTTTCCGGTACTGATCAGAGGTATAAACACTGCCGTGATCCGAGTGGAAGATCGCCCCGTCTAGGCTCCCGCGAACCTTCCGGGCCATCGTCAGGGCTTCTTCAACCAACTCGGTGCGCATGTGATCAGCGATCGCAAACCCCGTCAACTGCCGCGAATAGCAGTCGATAACCGTGGCCAGGTACATATTCGACCCGTCCGCGATCGGCAGGTACGTGATGTCGCCGACGTAGACCGCGTTCGGCCTGTCCGCAGTGAACCGGCGTTGCAGCAGGTCCGGAAACCTCGGGGCCCGTTTACTCGACGTCGTCGTTTTCACCCGGCGTTTCCTGGTGAAACCAAAAAGGCCCATCTGCCGCATCAGCCGGGCGGTGCGCTTGTGATTGAGACGGCCGCCCTTGCCCCGGTCGTTGACGGGATCGGAGTTGATCGCCGCAGTCACTCGTTTCGCGCCGTAGCAGCCGTTCTCGGCGTTGGAGGTGGTCTTGATCTGCGCTCCCAGCACCGCGTCATCGACGAGGCGTTGCCGGCGGGCAGGGGCAGCTGATTTCCAGGCGTAGTACGAGGACCGATTGATTTTCAGGACCTGGCATAACCGCTTGACCTCGTAGAGGTCTCGATGGTCGTCAACGAACCGGAAGCGGTTCACCAGTTCGTCTCTTTAAGCGAAATACTTGGCCGCCTTACGAAGGATTTCTCGTTCCTCGCGGAGTTTGGCGTTTTCGCGTTCCAGTACGCGGATGCGCTCGGCGTCCGACAGTCCTAAGGCAGCGGTAGCGGAGTCCGACGCGGCGATGGGGCTGGCGACTTTCTCACCGTTGGCATTGGTTTTGGTGCCGGTGCCGAAGGCATCGAGCCAGCTGCGCAGCGAGTTGCGGTTGACCCCGAGATCGGAGGCGATCGCGTTGATCGTTGCTCCGGGAGTCGACTCGTACAACGACACTGCGTCACGCTTGAACCGCTCGGTGTAGGTCTTGCGTGGCATGGTGGAAAGGTACCTCACTTCCCCAGCGAGATGCTGGTTTCAGCGTGTCCACCACCAGGGGGTCAGGTCCGATCATTGCGTTTGATCAGCCGGAGGTGAAACCGACATGGTCAGCTGATCGGTACCGGTGTTGTTCGAAATCCCAGATCCGGCGCACGTACTCGTCTGAGCAATGGAAGCTCGCGCAATGGGGGATGGTACCGGGGTCATGGGAACATGCGATTTATTATGAAGCCGCGCGGAGTCTAACCGAGCAGCGTTTTTCGATCATGAAGTCGCAGCATTTGTCGGGGCGAGAGCATTTGAAATGGTCTCCGCGTCGAGAACCGATGATCAGTGTGATTATCGCTTTGTGGATTGCGGCCACCAACCTCGCGATTCAGGACAGCCACGTGGCAAAGATGCCTCGTCCATCGTCGATCAAGAAACAGAAGCGACGTTTGGAACGCGATCTTGGTCGCCCGCTCATGAGCACCCCACCACGCACATAACGAAGTGTTGCCCTCCTGCGGTTGTATTGAAGTACGCAGGAGGGCCTTTCTGGTTCTTAGGTTTTTGGGGCTTTTGATGGCAAAAAGTCGACGAAGTTAATTTGAAGGCATGTATGCGTGGGCACACTTGACATGGGTTTACGCTCGGATCGCAACATTTCGGGTTGTTGGAAGGCGATCAAATGGGCTTTCGCGTTGATTTTCTACCAGGGGTTTTGTTGCGGGAAAATTCGGGACTTTTGATTTTTGACCTCGGTAGCAGCTTTGAAACTTAGGTGGTTGACCTAGGTTCGTGAACCGCTCACAGAACGAAGGCCGCACTCCAAGTCACTGGGTGCGGCCTTTGCTAGTTTCACCTATATGGCCCAGCGCGATGATGATGAACTGATCGAGCTCAAGCCCGTGCCGGTTGTCTGGATCGCGGCGCAGCTCGGCGTCATCGTGCTAGCCGCGGTTGTCCTTATTACTTTGTGGGACACCATCCCCGATCCAGAGCCAGCCAACGCTGTGGCGGGCAGGTTTGCCGCCGCGCTCCCGCTTGCCCTGCTCACGCCCGCGGTATTTCTGCTGATCCACCACCAGGCGAAGCACACTCACGAATCGCCGCCGCGCCGGTCGGTTGCCGAAGTCAACCACGCTCGCGCTCTTACCAATGAAATGCTGCCGCTCGTCGGCAAGCTCATGGTCGCGCTCACGGCTCTGCTCTACGGCGGGATGACGGCCGATCTTCTCGGGGCGAGCGTATCGACGCCCGCCATCATCGCGCTGATCCTGCTTGTGATTGTCGCTTTCGTTATTGGCACGCGAGCCGCTTATCGGCGCGCCGTCGACGCCGCCGGCACCAGCGATAGGCACGTCTACGCCGGCATGTTTTATTTCAACCGTGACGACGAGCGCATGATTGTGGACCACGCGATGGGGGCCACGTTGAATTTCGCGCGCCCGTCCACGTGGGCACTCATCGCCGCGCTGCTGACCCCAGCCCTGATCATCGGTATTGGGGTTGCGCTGGGCAACGAGTGACAACTGCCAGTAGGATCCGCGTAAATACACAAAACCTAATGTGATCCTGAAGGGAAGGCGGTGGGCTGTGCGTCGACAAGCTCGCGCGGTGTTCGCGGTGGCGCTGAGCGCCACCCTGCTCGGCGGGTGCGGCGCGTTGCCCCGCGATGTTGAGGGAACCTACGACCGCGCGGCGGGCGGCACGCTCGTCGTCGGCGTGTCCGAGCACGAGCCGTGGACCAGCGTGAATGATGCGACCGGCGAGGTCTCGGGCTCGGAGGCCGAGCTCATTCGCGGGTTCGCGGATTCGATAGATGCGGACGTGGAGTACAAGGTGGCGTCGGAAAGCGTGCTGGCGGGTTGGATCGAGGACGGTGAGATTGACGTCATGATCGGCGGGCTCACCGCAACCTCGCCCTGGGTGAGCCACATGGCCCTGACGCGCCCGTATACCACCGTGACCAGCGAAAGCGGCAGCGACGAGAAGATGGTCATGGGCGTGCCAATGGGGGAGAACAAGCTGATGGTGGAACTCGAGCGCTACCTGGCGCGCGCGGAGGGAGAGATCTGATGTCCGGCGTGGATGAAGCAAGCACCGGCTCCGGAATCGATGCCTTGCCGGAGAAGCAGGGTGAGCTACTGCGCAAGGCGGTGCGCCTGGAGTGGATCACCATCGGCGTGCTCGTGGTCACGATCGCCCTGGTCGGTATCGTGTCCGGCCAGTCCCAGGCGATGAAGGCGGCGTGGTACGAGGACCTGCTCTCCCTGCTGCCGCCGATCGCGTTTCTGGTGGCCACGCGCATCATCAGGAGAAACCCGGACGCGAAGCACCCCTACGGCCACCACCGGGCGATTGGAGTCGGGCACGTCGTGGCGGGCTCGGCGCTGCTGGCAATGGGCAGTTTCCTGCTCATCTCCTCTGCGATCGGCCTGTTCAATCAGGAAAAGCCCCCCATCGGCACCGTGGTACTGTTCGGCCACAGCATCTGGCTGGGCTGGCTCATGGTCGCGGTGATGGCCCTGTCCGTCATTGGCCCGGTGATCCTCGGCCGAATGAAGCTGAAGCTCGCCGAGCCGCTGCAAGACAAGGTGCTTTACGCCGACGCGGACATGAACAAAGCGGATTGGATGACCGGCGTGGCCACCATCGTCGGCGTGCTCGGCGTCGGGCTCGGCATCTGGTGGACGGATGCCGTGGCGGCCATCGTGGTGTCCTTCTCTATTGTTGCCGACGGCATCAGCAACCTGCGCACCGCGATCCGCGACCTCACCGACGCGCGCCCGACCGACCTCGGCGGCAACAAACACCCCGTCCTGGACAAGGCCGTGGACGCGGTCAAGCGCGTGGACTGGGTGGAGGACGCGGCGGCGCGGTTCCGTGACCTGGGCCACGTGCTGCACGTGGAGATGTTCGTGGTGCCGCGACCGGGGCGTGAGGTGAGCGTCGATAAGCTGCGCGAGATTGAAACGCTCCTGGAAGACCTCGACTTCCAGCTCCACGACATCGTGGTCGTGCCCACCACGACGATCCCGGAATTCCTGGTCAAAGAGGACCGCTGATTCTAGGCCCACCATTCTTGCTGGAGGGTGTGTTGTCCCTGGTAAAACCATGTGTCACCTCTGCTCGCCACTGGGTAATCGGTGTAGGGTGGAGGAGCACTTTCTGTTTAGTGCGCTGATACGCGTCCCACCAACGGAGGATCCTCGTGGCCCTGAAGCTCACCGGAACGATGCACACCTACGAGTGGGGCCACGAGGAACTCATCGCGGGCCTGCAGGGGCGCACACCTTCCGGTCAGCCCGAGGCGGAGCTGTGGTTTGGCGCGCACCCGAGCGCCCCTGCGCTGACGAGCGAGGGCCCACTCGACGAGGTTATTGAGCGCGAGTCCGGTAAGCAGCTGCCATTTTTGGTGAAGCTCCTCGCGGCGAAAAAGCCGCTGTCGTTGCAGGCGCACCCGTCGCTCGAGCAGGCCCGCGAGGGCTTCGCCCGCGAGAACGCCGCCGGCATCCCGCTCGATGCGCCCCACCGTAATTACAAGGACGACAACCACAAGCCGGAGCTGCTCATCGCCCTGACTCCGTTTCGCGCGATTGCCGGTTTCCAGCCCATCGAGCGCACCCTCACGCTGCTGCGCACCTTCGACCTGCCGCAGCTCGCCGAGTTGGAGCGCACGCTTGACGACGCCTCCCTCAACACCGCCGATCGCCTCGCCCGCGCGTTGAAGCTAGCGATGACCGTGGATGCCGCCGAGGCGGTGGCGCAGCGCGCGGCCGAGCTCGCGGCGGGGGACTCGGAGTGTAAAGGCACCGCCGCCAACCTGGCGTTCATCGCGCGGGAGTACCCCGGCGACAACGGCGTGGTTGCCGCGCTGCTGCTCAACCACGTTTCCCTCGAGCCCGGTGAGGCACTGTTTCTCGCTGCCGGCAACCTGCACGCCTACCTGTGCGGGATGGGCGTGGAGGTCATGGCCAACTCGAACAACGTGTTGCGCGGCGGGATGACCAGCAAGCACATTGACTCCGACGAGCTGTTTTCGGTCCTTAAGTTCGTCACCCTGGATAACCCGACGGCGCAGCTTGTCGACGGCTCCTTCAACGTCCCGGTCGACGATTTCAGCGTCTCCCCGACATCTGGCGGCGAACCCGTCGCCGGCCCGGCCATCGTGATCAATACTGCGGGTGAGCTGGCGGTTGGCGACGTTAGGCTCGGCCCCGGCGAGGCGTCGTGGGTTGGCGCGCACGAGGGGTGCGTGCCGGTCGAGGGCGTCGCCGCGGCAGGTTTTGTGGTGAGGTAGCAGGAACGCAAAAACCGCGCCCCGTTAGCGGGGCGCGGTTGAAGCTGTAGCTAGCTGAGCTTACTGAGCAGCAGCGGTGGTGGTTGCAGCTTCCTTAGCGGAGCTGCCAGCCTCGATCTTGGAGGACAGGCCCTCGAGGGCGGAGGAGCCCTTGGAGGAAGCGGTTTCCAGGAGAGCCTGGAAGTCGATGGAGGAGGAGAGCTGCTTGAGGCCGGACTCGAAGAGGCCAACGATGAGATCTGCGATGAAGGACATGGTGTGTTTCCTTTCGGGAGGGTGTCGGTTGAACGCTTGCAAAGATATAACGAGACTTCGCCGTAACACTATGTACTTTCGTACCCTCTTCGACCCGCGTGGTGATCCGCGCGGGGAACGAAAGTGTAAGAACGCAGATGAGGGCCATAGAGACATGAAAAAACCGCAACCATTTGGGGTTAAGGGTCAAAAAGTGTGTCCGGAATCGCCGATTTTCGGTGGTTGACCTGTAGGTTTCAGGAAAGTATATGCTCCGGAAGCATATATCCGGCCTCAGGCCGGGACATCCACGGTGTGGCAGCCGTGATGTGCTATGCGCGACGTGGTGTGGTGTCGCAATGTCAAAGAACCAACCACGCTGCCACTGCGGCGCAGTGATGAAACGCAACGGCACCACCAGCAAAGGCACCACCAGGTGGCGCTGCAAACAATGCGGCGCCTCCAGCGTCAAACGTCGAAACGACATCACCAACGCGGCAGTGTTCACCCAGTTCATCGAGCATTGCACCACCGCAATCTCACTGGACGACCTAGCCAAACGAAACGGCGTCAGCCGCGCCACAATGAAGCGGCGCTTCAAGTGGTGCTGGCTCGCTGATGTGCCTGACCCCACCGCCGGCCACGACAAGAGGATCTACGACCAGATCTTCCTCGACGGCACCTACACCGCCGGCGGCTGTCTGATCGTCGCGGCGACGATCGACCACGTGATTGCCTGGCACTGGTGTAAACACGAAACCACGCGCGACTACCAACGACTTCTCGAGCGCATCGAAGCCCCACTTATCGCCGTTATCGATGGCGGCCAGGGAGCCTACAGCGCAATCAAGAAGTGCTGGCCGACTACGAAAATTCAACGCTGCCTCGTCCACGCCCAACGCGTTGTACGCCGCTACACCACCACCAACCCACGCACCGATGCCGGACGCACCATCTATCGACTTGCGCTGAAGCTAACCCGGATCACCACCCTGGACGAGGCAGCGCAATGGGGTGCGCAACTGCACGAATTCTCCACGATCTACCGGTCATGGATGGACGAGAAAACCCTGATCAAAGACCCCAAAACCGGTGCATGGACCCGCGTGTGGACCCACCCCAACGTGCGCAAGGCCTACAACAGCCTCAACCACCTCTTCCGGTCCGAGATGCTGTTTGTCTACCTCACCCCACCAGAAGGTGTGCTGGAGAAACACCGCATTAAATCCACCACCAACAGCCTGGAGGGCGGCATCAACGCCCAGCTCAAACTGCTCGCCAGAACCCACCGGGGCAGATCCGGTGAACGACAACGCCGCATGCTGGATTGGTGGCTCTACCTCAAAACGGAACTGCCTGACGATCCAGTACGAATCGCCAGGCAGTCCGACTGGGGCCAGGGCCAACTCGCCAAAGTATCCACCCTGACCCGAAACGAGAACCAAGCCGACCACGAAACAGGACGACCAGCCCTCTACGACAACGCTATCGACACCGACTACACCCACTCAATCGGCATCCAGAAAGGCCAAATCTAACCCCCATGCGACACGCCGAGCCAGACACACTTTTTGACCCTTAACCCACCATTTGGTTGCGGTTTTTAGCTCTCGGCCGGTCTTAGAGGACGACGGAGGAGAGCTCGGAAGACAGGTCAACCGGAAGGACGACGAGCTGCTTGAGGGTGGTGTTGAGGAACTCGATGAGGTTCTGGAAGATCTCGATCATGATGATTTCTCTTTCTGTCTATTGCTTGTTCGGACGCTTTTCACTTTAGGAAAGTTTTGGCCCTACAAGAAATAGGCAAACCAAATTAGTGAGTAAAAAATGTTAGAGGCACCTTAGTATGCGGCGTTACATAATTTCCGAAATTGACAGAATTGTTGGATAGTTCCTGTACGAAGCCCGCGTGCGGGGGCACCCGCTCTCAGGTTTGCTGTGAGAATTTTCCCAGAAATAGCCGCTGTATAGGTATTATCTCTTTCCGGAACTTCCTCGAAACCTACCCCATTCCGGGGGTATTTGGTCCTCCCGTGCCCCGCCGGGAAACGCTCATCCGCGCGTACCATGGCGACATGCCGACGCCTGTACCCGAGTACCTCAACAGAATCCTTGACCTCGTCCGCAACGAAGACGGCGGCGAGGTAGCTGACTACATCGAGGACTTAAGCAACGCCGACCCAGACAAGCTCGGCCTGGCGCTGTGCACGACTTCCGGCCACCTCTACTCGGTCGGCGACGACGACTGCGAGTTCTCGATCCAGTCCATCTCCAAGCCGTTTGCCTACGCGCTCGCCTTGGAAGAGCTTGGCCCCGAGGAGGTCCACCGGATTGTGGGCGTTGAACCCTCGGGTGACGCGTACAACGCGATCTCCCTCGACGAACACAACCGCCCCTCGAACCCGATGATCAACGCCGGTGCCATCGCGGTGAACCAGCTCATCAACGGCGCCGACTCCTGCGTCGAAGATCGCGTGGAGAAGATCCGCGCGTTCTTCTCCCAGCTCGCCGGCCGCGATCTGCGTATCGACGAAGACCTAGTCGAGCACGAGCTGGAGACGGCCGACCGCAACATGGCGATTGCGCACCTGCTCAGCGAGTTCGACGTTGTCAACGACGTGCCCTACGATGCCGTGAACTCGTACACGCAGCAGTGCTCGATCATGGTCACGGTCAAAGACCTCGCCCTCATGGCCGCGACGCTGGCCAACGGCGGGGTGCAGCCGATCACGGGCGAGCGCGTGCTGTCCTCCACGGCAAGCCAGGTCACCCAGGCAGTGATGACCTCGGCCGGGATGTACGACGGGTCCGGGCGCTGGATGGTGGACGTTGGTATTCCGGCGAAGTCGGGCGTCGCGGGAGGGCTCATCGGCACGATGCCGGGGCAGTTGGGCATAGCGTCGTTAAGCCCAAGGCTCAATGAGCAGGGAAACTCGGTGCGAGGGGTGAAGATCTTCAAGGAGATCTCCACCACCCTCGGGCTCAACTTGATGGGCTCGGACTACTACTCCGCGCCCGGCATCAAGGCCGTGCTGCGGCGTGAGGACGCGACGGTGGTGCAGCTTCAGGGCATGATCAACTTCGCGGCCGCTGAGAAGATCCTCCACGACTTGGAGGAGTACCGCCTCGTGGGTTCTGCGCTCGTGCTTGATGTGTCGCACGTGACCTCGTTCAATAAGGCGGGCCGCCTGCTGATCAAGGAGGGCGTGCGTTCCATCCGCGACAACGGCTACGACGTGTCCATCTACGACCCGGATTCCGCGATGCCGGACTACGAGTTCTCCGACGGCACGCATCTCGAAGCGGTCAAGGACTTCTCCACCTCGTTCACTATCGACGTACCGCGCGACAAGGTCTACGAGGCGATTACCCAGCCGAACCAGTGGTGGGAGGAAACCATCGAAACCACCGACGGCTCCGCTGGCGAGAAGGGCGGGGAGTTCCGCTTCGACAACGATGAGCAGTACGCGGAGTTCAGCGTCGCCGAGGCCCGCGCCGGGGACCGCCTGGTGTGGCACGTGGAGCCGTCGGGAAGCGACCGCGAGGACAAGCAGTGGAGCGACACCGACCTCATCTTCGACCTCGAAGATGCCGACGACGGCTCGACCAAGGTCACGTTTACCCACCGCGGCATGCACGAGCAGGAGGAAAACTACGACAAGATCGCTAAGGCGTGGGAAAAGCGCCTGTCTGACCAGCTCGAACCGCTGATCCGCGACAGCTAAGGAGTGCTGATGACCACCGCTGACACCATCTGGTGGCACGTCTACCCGCTGGGGGCCACCGGCGCGCCGATCCGCAACAGGGTCGAGGGGGACGCGGACCACCGCCTGCGCACACTCGGCCCCTGGCTCGACTACCTCATCGAGCTCGGCTGCAACGGCCTGCTCCTCGGGCCGATCTTCGAGTCCGTCGGGCACGGCTACGACACGCTTGACCACTACGCCATCGACGCGCGCTTGGGCACCGACGAGGACTTCGACTGGCTGATCGAGCAGTGCCAGGCCCGTGGGATCAACGTCATGCTCGACGGGGTATTCAACCATGTGGCGCGCACGCACCCGGCGGTTCAAGACGGCCTAGCCGGCGACACCGATTGGGAGGGCCACGGCGAGCTCGCCACCCTGCACCACGACGATCCGCGCGTGCGCGACATGGTCACCGACATCATGTGCCACTGGCTGCGCCGCGGCATCGCCGGCTGGCGCCTCGACGTCGCCTACTCGGTGCCGGCAGATTTCTGGGCGGATGTCCTCGCCCGAGTTCGTGCTGAGTTCCCGGACGCGATGTTCCTCGGCGAGGTCATCCACGGCGACTACGCCGGGATCGCGACCGCGGGCACGATGGACTCCGTTACGCAGTACGAGCTGTGGAAAGCACTCTGGTCCTCGCTGCATGACGCGAACTTCTTCGAGCTCGACCACGCCCTTGGCCGCCACCAGGACATCGCGCAGCGGGTCCTGCCCAACACGTTCGTGGGCAATCACGACGTCGACCGCATCGCCTCGAAGATCGGCCAGGACAAGGCGGTCATCGCGACGGCCCTGCTGCTCACGCTGCCGGGCATGCCGTCGATCTACTACGGCGACGAGCAGGGCTTCGTGGGCCTGCGCACGGAAGGCTTCGAGGCCGACGATGCGGTACGCCCCGAGCTGCCGGCCACCCCGGCGGAGCTCTCCGAGCTCGGGTGCTGGATCTACGCCGAGCACCAGGCGCTCATCGGGCTGCGCCGCCGCCACCCCTGGCTAACGCGCGCGAGCGTAGAAGTCACCGACTTAAGCAACGAGACCATCTCGCTGCGCTGCTTCACCGACGAGCACGAGCTGCTTGTCGACGCCTGGCTGACGTCCCCGGTCGGCGTGCGCGTGCACTCAGGCGGCGAGACGCTCTACGAGTTCTCTGGCTCTTAGGCGCCGATAAAGCGCTTTACCAGCGAGCGGTACGCCTTGACCGTGAGCTCCACGTCGGCGACCTCGACGTACTCGTCGTGGGAGTGGAGCAGGTCGAGGACGTCGCCAAGCGTGCGCCCGCGGTGGTGGAGGGCGAAGCCGTAGCCCACGCCGCCTTTGCGACGCCCAAAGCGCAGGTCGGAGCCGCCGGCGGCGATGGTGGGAACCACGGGCGCGTCGTCGAAGAACCCGCCGATGGTGTCCACGATGGCGTCGTAAAGCGGGCCGGAGGCGGGCGAGACGGTGGCGTCCTCGGTGATGAGATGCTCGATGGTGACGTGCTCGGCCAGGTCGCCGAGCGCCTCGCGCAACGCGGCGTCGATGTCCTCCTGGGTCTGACCCGGTAGCGGCCGGATATCGAGCTCGAGGTAGGCCTCTGAAGGCAGGACGTTGATGGCGCGGCCGGCGCGCAGCACCGTCGGTGCGATGGTTAGGTGGCTCATCGCGTGCGAGTAGCGGGCGAGATCGCCCAGTGAGTCGAACGATGAGCCGCCGATGAGCGCCTGCTGCGTGGCGTCGTCGAAGCGGAAGGCGCGCACGTAGCCCTCCCACAGCTCGTCGCTGATCACGTCGGGTTCCATCGCCGCGATACGCCGCGCGACCTCAGCGATGAGCCCGACGGTGAGTTCGCGGCCGTAGGGCGTAGACCCGTGGCCGGCATCTCCGTGGACGGTCAACCTGCGCTGCGCTGCGCCCTTCTCGCCGACGACGACGACCACGGCGTCGCTGCCGTCGGCCACGGGCAGGTGGCTGCCGCCCTCTTCGGAGAGGCAGTTGCGCCAGCTAAACGCGTCCGGTTCGTGCTCGGCGATCCACCCGGCGCCGAGCCCGCCGCGGGCCTCCTCGTCCGCGCAGCCGACGAACGTCAGGGTGCCTTTCGGGCGGTTTGCCGATGTGGCAACCTCGCGTGTGACGGCCGCCATCGCGGCGGTGATGTAGAGCATGTCCGTGGCCCCGCGGCCGTAGATCCGCCCGTCGACCTCCTCGGCGCCGAAGGGGTCGCGCGTCCACTTGGCCGGGTCGACGGGCACGACGTCGGTGTGGCCGAGCAGCGTGAGCGGCTCCGCGTCTGCGTCGGTGCCTTCAACCGTGAAGGCGATGGAGACGCGGGACGGGTGCGGCTCGAAGCGCTGCACCCGCACGCCTGTGCCCTCGAAAAAACGTTCCAGCGTGTTGGCGTTGCGGACTTCGTTTCCGGAATCGGCGGTGAGGTCGTTGACGCAGGCGTTGCGGATGAGCTCTTTGAGCAAAGTGACAGTTGTCTCAACAAGGGGGGTGTCTTGATTCATTGCAACGAGTGTAGTTTCGATGGGTGGCGGATTCTTTATATGCGTAACGGTGCATTTAATATCGTTGATTACGAGCAACTGGAAGGTAGGAACGTGGCGAGACGCGAAATGAGCACCGATCCGCGAGCAGTGCGCACCCGCGCGACGCTGATTCAGGCAACGATCGTTTTGCTGAAGACGCACCGCGCGGAGACGCTGTCGGTGTCTCAGATTGTCAAGACCGGCAACCTGAGCCGACAGGTGTTCTACGAGCACTTTGCCGACCGCGACGCACTTTTGTTCGCGGCGGCGGAGAAGATGATCGAGCCGGCCCTCGAGTGGACCTACACCGCGTCGAATGAGACGAAGCTGCTGCAAAAGATCGTGGAAGCCCTGAATCAGACCGCGCGCTCCTACGGCGATTCGTTGCGCAACCTATGCGACGGCCCGATCCACTGGCAGGTCCATTCGCTCGCCGTGCAGCGCATGTGGCCGATCATGGAAAGCGAGATTGCGCAGCGGTTGAATGAGACGGGCCACCAGAAGCCTGACGAGCACATCCGCTGCACGGCGGAGTTCGTGGCCAGTGGCGTCGTCGAGCGCCTCACCGCGGCGGTGCGCGACCAGAAGAGCCTGGAGGACGTGCGCAGGGACTTAGCGATGGTTTGCGATACGCTCAGTGCCTTGGATTACGGCACTCCGTAGCCGATTCTTGAACACCGTTTAATGAGTTTGGGATATAGTGTTGCCAACCTAATTGAACGGAGTTCAACCATGAGCGCACCCAGCACCCTCGACACCGCACGCACGAAAGTCCTCGAGCGCGGCGAGGGCCTTAGCGAGGCCGAAATCCTCGAGGTCTTAAGCATTGACGACGAGCACCTCACCGAGCTCCTCGAGCTCGCCCACGAGGTGCGCATCAAGCACTGCGGTGTCGAGGTCAGCTTGGAAGGCATCATCTCGCTCAAAACCGGCGGCTGCCCCGAGGACTGTCACTTCTGCTCCCAGTCCGGCTTGTTCGAATCTCCCGTGCGCGCGGTGAGGCTCAACATCGAAGAACTTGTCGAGGGCGCGCGCCAGTCCGCCAAGATGGGCGCGAGCGAGTTCTGCATTGTCGCGGCGGTGAAGGGCCCCACGGAGCGCCTCCTCGACCAGGTCAAAGACGCTATCGCGGCGATCAACGCAGAGGTAGACATCTCCATTTCCGCCTCCCTGGGCATCCTGAGCCGCGACCAGGCCCGCCAGCTGCGCGAGATGGGGGTGAGCCGCTACAACCACAACTTCGAAACGGCGCGTTCCTTCTTCCCCAACGTGGTCACCACCCACACCTGGGACGAGCGCAAAAACACCCTCGAGTTCGTCCGCGCCGAGGGCATGGAGGTCTGCTGCGGCGGCATCATCGGCCTCGGCGAGACGCTCGAGCAGCGCGCGGAGTTCGCCGCCCAGCTCGCCGAGGTTACACCCCACGAGGTGCCGATGAACTTCCTCGACCCCCGCCCCGGCACCCCCTTCGCCGACCGCCCCTTGGTGCCCCAGGGCGAGGCGCTGCGCGCGGTCGCCGCGTTCCGGCTTGCCATGCCCACCGCGCAGCTGCGCTTCGCCGGCGGCACTGAGCTCGCGCTCGGCGACGACGGCACCGAGAAAGGCCTGCTCGGAGGCGCCAACGCGATTATCGGCGGCAACTACCTCACCACCGCCGGCCGGCCAATCGAGGCCGACCGTGACGCCGTGGACCGCGTGACCAGCCTCGGTATCCCCGCGGTCTACGACACCATCAAGGCCCTCTAGCGTGCGAGCGCCCGAGAGCACCGAGCTTGCCGACGCCATCCTGTCCGGCGCGGCGCACTTCACCCACCCACAGGGACGCGACTGGGACGTGCCGCGCATCTGCCCGCTGTGCCAGCGCCGCATGGTGGTCAAGCTCAACCCCGTCGGCTGGGAAGCAACGTGCTCGCGCCACGGGTTGTTCCGCTCGGAGTGGCGGGTTAAGGGTCAAAAAGTGTGTCCGGAATCGCCGATTTTCGGTGGTTGACCTGTAGGTTTCAGGAAAGTATATGCTCCGGAAGCATATATCCGGCCTCAGGCCGGGACATCCACGGTGTGGCAGCCGTGATGTGCTATGCGCGACGTGGTGTGGTGTCGCAATGTCAAAGAACCAACCACGCTGCCACTGCGGCGCAGTGATGAAACGCAACGGCACCACCAGCAAAGGCACCACCAGGTGGCGCTGCAAACAATGCGGCGCCTCCAGCGTCAAACGTCGAAACGACATCACCAACGCGGCAGTGTTCACCCAGTTCATCGAGCATTGCACCACCGCAATCTCACTGGACGACCTAGCCAAACGAAACGGCGTCAGCCGCGCCACAATGAAGCGGCGCTTCAAGTGGTGCTGGCTCGCTGATGTGCCTGACCCCACCGCCGGCCACGACAAGAGGATCTACGACCAGATCTTCCTCGACGGCACCTACACCGCCGGCGGCTGTCTGATCGTCGCGGCGACGATCGACCACGTGATTGCCTGGCACTGGTGTAAACACGAAACCACGCGCGACTACCAACGACTTCTCGAGCGCATCGAAGCCCCACTTATCGCCGTTATCGATGGCGGCCAGGGAGCCTACAGCGCAATCAAGAAGTGCTGGCCGACTACGAAAATTCAACGCTGCCTCGTCCACGCCCAACGCGTTGTACGCCGCTACACCACCACCAACCCACGCACCGATGCCGGACGCACCATCTATCGACTTGCGCTGAAGCTAACCCGGATCACCACCCTGGACGAGGCAGCGCAATGGGGTGCGCAACTGCACGAATTCTCCACGATCTACCGGTCATGGATGGACGAGAAAACCCTGATCAAAGACCCCAAAACCGGTGCATGGACCCGCGTGTGGACCCACCCCAACGTGCGCAAGGCCTACAACAGCCTCAACCACCTCTTCCGGTCCGAGATGCTGTTTGTCTACCTCACCCCACCAGAAGGTGTGCTGGAGAAACACCGCATTAAATCCACCACCAACAGCCTGGAGGGCGGCATCAACGCCCAGCTCAAACTGCTCGCCAGAACCCACCGGGGCAGATCCGGTGAACGACAACGCCGCATGCTGGATTGGTGGCTCTACCTCAAAACGGAACTGCCTGACGATCCAGTACGAATCGCCAGGCAGTCCGACTGGGGCCAGGGCCAACTCGCCAAAGTATCCACCCTGACCCGAAACGAGAACCAAGCCGACCACGAAACAGGACGACCAGCCCTCTACGACAACGCTATCGACACCGACTACACCCACTCAATCGGCATCCAGAAAGGCCAAATCTAACCCCCATGCGACACGCCGAGCCAGACACACTTTTTGACCCTTAACCCGGAGTGGCTGCAGCGCTAACACGCAAAAACCGCCGCACCCCTTTTTCAAAAGGTGCGGCGGTGGTTCGTGAGCTCTTAGAGGGCTACGACCTGCTGGGCCTGAGGGCCCTTGGCGCCCTCGCCGACCACGTACTCGACCTGCTGGTTCTCCTCAAGGTTGCGGTAGCCGCTGCCCTGGATCTCGGAGAAGTGGACGAACACGTCCGCGGAGCCGTCGTTGGGAGCGATGAAGCCGAAGCCCTTGTCGCCGTTGAACCATTTCACAGTACCCTGTGCCATATTTTTACCTTCAAGTTTCTTCTGGTGATGCTACGAGTGGCAACATGATTCACTGCCACTGCGAGTCGAAAACGACTGTTAAATCCTTGCGAGCACGTGAATCTAGGGTTCAGCACTGTACAATAAATTGCGACTGCGCTTAAGCCTGTCACACTTTCGTCCCGGGGGAGCTATCGGGGGTGAATCTCTACCCCCAGCTGTTTGGCCAAAGCGGCCGTGAGCTGGTCCAGCGCCTCGATGGTGTCGGTGTCGGAACCGTCCGGTGAGCGCGCGGCGATGGCGACGCCGAGCGCGGTGTCGTCGACAGGCACGAAACCGAACTGGCGCGAATGCCACGACCCGTCTCGCCGGTCACCGCTCCAGCCGCCCTTAAACGCCGCGTTGTCGAACGCGCCAAGACCCCACTGCTGCTCGTCGACCACGTTGTACATCGCGACGATTACCTCGTTGTCTTCGTCGCGGGTGGACAGGTACCAGCCGTAGCGCGCCGCTGAGGCCAACGGCCACTCGGAGCGGCCAAACGCGGCATTCGCATTGATGGAGGCACCGGCCTCGGCGACCTCCTCTTCGACGTGCTCCGTGCCCACGCAGTCCAGGAGCGTGCTTGCAGAGTCGTTGTCCGACCACTCAATCGCGGCCTTGATCAAGGTATGCAAAGCCTCGTCGCTGACGTCGCAGTGTTCCTGGGCGGCCAACGCGATAGGCACTTTAACTGTGGACCACGACGGGAGGGTAGCGACGGTGCCGGTGTAGCCGTTGACGTGGCCGTTGTAAAGCGAAATGCCCAGCTCTGTGCCCGTTTCCTCCTCGATGGCATCAATGTCGTCGCGCAGGGCGCGCAGGGTGCCGGTGACGTCCAACACCTCGGGGGTAGCGTCCGTAGCGTAGGCGGGGGTAGGGGCGGGCACCGCCGCCGGGGTGCAGCCAGTGGCGAACACCAGTAGAAGAAGCGGGCTCACCCGAAGCGCCGCGCGCGTTATCACGGCGAAAATCCTAAACCGTGCTGCGCAGTTTGTCCCACTCAGATACGAGCGCGTAGCCATCGGTGCCGGAAATCGAGGGCGTGCCTTGGTAATTGCCGGGCTGCTGGATGGTGGTGGTGCTGCCGTGGGCAAGTATGTGCTCCGAGGGCGAGAGCTCGCGGATCGCCACCAGCTCCACCTTGTCGGGGTGCTCGAAGACGACATCGGAGTAGATCATCGGGTCGTGCTGGCCGTCGTCGCCCACCAACGTCCAGGTGATGTTGGGGAAATCGATGATCAGGTTGCGCAGCTGGACGCGCTTGTGTTCCGGGCCCGAGCGGAACAGGCCGGTCTGGGTCGGCCCCCAATCCGTCAGCAGGAGCGGGCCCCGCGGAAGACTGTGGCGGTCGATGAAGTCCACCAGGGTGTCGTAGGTGTTCCACGCACCCGTGGAGAGGTAAAACACTGGCTCCGACGACTCGCGCAGCGCCTCGAAAAACTGCGCCATGCCGGGCACGGGCTGGCGGGTGTTGGTCTTTTTCACCCATGAGTTCCACGCCGCGAGCGCCGCGCGTGGCAGCATCGTGACCATGATGGTGTCATCTACATCGGAAATGATCGCGCGGGTGACCTCGTCGGAAATGATGTGCACCGGTGCGGCCTCGTGGCTCTCGCCGAGGGCGACGCTGACCGTGGCGTCGTGCCAGCCGGGTTCTAGCCCGTGGCCGAGGATGAGAACCTCGAAGTAACCCTCGTCGTTGGTGCGGGCGTCGATACGCTGGCTGCCAAGCTCGACCGTGACGGGGGCGTCGGGCACCGGGGTAGTAACAAACTGCCGCCAGCCGCGCTGCACCGTGCTGTGTTCGTGGCTGTCTGCGGGATTGTGCATCAGCACCCTGCCCACCACGCGTGCGCGCTCTGGGCTGCCGTAGCCCGTAAACCCCGTGGCGCGCGGTTGCCAACCCGCGCGCGCGTGACGACGCACCTGGGAACGCACCAGGCGCCTTTCAGCTGACCACACAACATCCGCTAAACCCATGAGCACCAAGAATACTGGGGAGGGTCCACAGCGCGGGTTTTGAGTACGCTGGCGCCCATGGAGAGGGTCGAAAGCGTTGAAGAGAGCGTCGAGAAGCTAATCGAGCTCTATGAAGCGTCGTGCGATCTCGCGCGCGAGGTCATCGCATCGGGCGATTACTCGGGCTACGACGCCGTGCGGTACCCGAAGATCGCCGTTGAGGTCACGCAGTGGGTCCCGGTGGATCGTCGCGAGCCGTTTGGCTACGTCGACGAGGCGGGAACGTACAGCGCAACGCTGTCGCGCCCAGACCTGATGGCCTCCTACCTGACCAACCAGCTGCGCGCCCTGTGCTCCAACTACCCCTGCGAGATCCGCGTCGGCTACTCGGATACCCGCATCCCACCGGAGTACATCCGCGGCATCAAGGGCTTGAGCGAGGTGCGCGCCTCCTACGCCGATTCCGTCCCGCGCCCCACGCTTGACGACGTCCACGACGGCATCATCGACGGCGAGTGGGACTCTTTCCACGGCGCGGAGAAACCGCTGTTCCACTTCGGGCCGCAACGCTTCGACATCGCGTGCGCGCGCATCGAGCACTACACGGGCATCCCGGTAGATACGGTGCAGCGCTACATTCTGTTTACCAACTACGCCATGCACACCCGCGAGTTCGTCGCGTTCGGGCTGCGCGCGATGGAAAAGCCCGATTCCCGCTACACCCGCCTGGTGCTGCCCTCGGGCGAGGTGGAGCCGGGGGAGAACCCCGGCGACGTGGACCTCGGCTCTCCGCGCCAAATGCCGCGCTACGACCTGGTCACCGAGGACGGCGACGGTATCACCATGATCAACATCGGGGTCGGGCCGTCGAACGCGAAGACGATCACCGACTGCCTCGCCGTGCTGCGCCCGGAGGCGTGGATCATGATCGGCCACTGCGCCGGCATGGACGGGCGGATGCGCATCGGGGACCTGATTCTGGGCAACGCCTACGAGCGCCACGACAACCTTCTCGACGCCCACATCCGCCGCGACCAGCCCATTCCCGCCGTCCCCGAGATCCAGCGCACCCTGGAAAAGACCGTGGAGAGGATCTACGGCGAGGACCCCTCGCTGATGCGCACCGGCACCGTGCTGTCCACCGGGGACCGCAACTGGGAGTGGAAGTCGCCGCAGGAGCTGTGGAACTGGCTGCGCGGCTCCACCGCGGCCGCCGTGGACATGGAATCGTGCACCATCGCCGCCAACGGCTACCGCTACCGCGTTCCGTATGGCACCCTGCTCGCGGTGTCGGACCTGCCGCTGCACGCCGTGCCCAAGTTGCCGGCCGCCGCCCAGGCCTTCTACTCCAACTCGAAGGAGGCGCATGTGATGTGCGCGGTCAAGGCGATGGAGAAGCTGGCGAAGAACCCCGAGCGCCTGCGCACGCGCAAGCTGCGCCGCACGATCGGCGAAGTGCCGTTTCGCTAATGGAGTTTTCCGACCCCGCGGTGCAGATGGCGCACCGCAGCGCGATCCGTTCCATTGAGCGCGTCGTCGCCGAAACGGTCACGCCCACCGACCCGGTGCAGGCCCTGAGCCGGGTGGTGGGCATGCTGCGCGACCCGCAGGTCCTCGTGCTCACGGGCGCGGGCATGTCCACCGAGTCAGGCATCCCCGACTACCGCTCGCCGGGCGGGCGGCTGACCAAGGGGCGCCCGATGACCTACCAGGAGTTCGCGCACTCGCCGACAGCGGTGCGCCGCTACTGGGCCCGCGCTTTCGTCGGCATCCGCTTCATGCGGGCCGCCGCCCCCAACCGCGCCCACTTCGCGCTGGTGGAGCTGGAGCGCGCCGGGCTGATCAGCGGCATTGTCACCCAGAACGTCGACGGGCTGCACGTCGAGGCCGGCAGTGAGCGCGTCATCGCGCTGCACGGCGACATGGACTGCGTCGTCTGCCTCGACTGCTCCGCGCGCGAGCAGCGCGAGCTTTTCGACGCCCGCCTGACCGCCGCGAACCCCGGCTACGTTGAATCGGTCGTCGTCACGGGCTCGATGCTCAACCCCGACGGCGACGTCGAGCTGCGCGACAGCGACGTCGAGCGCTTCCGCATGATCGCGTGCAGCTCGTGCGGTTCGACGCGCGTCAAGCCCGACGTGGTCTACTTCGGCGAGAACGTGCCGCGTGAGCGCCGCGCGCGGGCGGCCGAGATGCTCGAGCACTCCACCGGGGTGATCG
Source organism: Corynebacterium sp. Z-1 (assembly GCF_031844665.1). NCBI lineage: Bacteria > Bacillati > Actinomycetota > Actinomycetes > Mycobacteriales > Corynebacteriaceae > Corynebacterium > Corynebacterium sp. Z-1. The sequence continues at coordinate 532,695 of NZ_CP134621.1, forward strand.
CCATGGGCACCTCGTTGGCCGTGATGAGCGGCTACCGGCTGGTACTCGACGCGCTTACCGCGGGCAAGAAGGTCGCCGTGATCAACGCTGGGCCGGGCCGCGCCGACCCGAAGGTCGACGTGGTGTGGCGGGCAAACGTCGGTGACGCGCTCGAGCTGATTGTCGACGCCCTCGGCTACGCTTAAGAGGCATGGACGCTCTACTCTTCGGGCTCTCCGGCGTTGCGTTGGAGCTCAGGACGCCCGCCGCGCTGGCGCGGGTGGAACAGGCGGCGGGTGCGTTGGACCCGGAGCGGTTCTGGGCGGTGTACAGAGACCTCCGGCCCTCCTACAACGTCGGCGACGTCTCCGATGTCCGCTGGTGGCAGCAGGTGGCCCTGCGCGCCGGGATCGATGACATCGACGTCCACGAGGCCGTCGCGGCGGATGTGGACACCCTTTTGGAACCGCGCCGTGCCGTGGTGGAGTGCCTGCTTGAGCTCGTCGACGCCGGCTGGACGTGCGGGATCGTCGACAACGCCCCGCCCGTCGTCGCGTCCCACCTGCGCAGCACCCACCCGTGGTTGGGCGAGCTCGACGCGGTGACCTTCTCCTGCGATATCGGCGTGGCCAAGCCGGACGCGGCCGCCTACCGGGTGGCGGTCGACGCGATGGGCGCGAAACTGACCTCGACCGTGTACTTCGACCACCGCGAGCAGTGGGTCGAGGCGGCCGCGGAGCTCGGGATGCGTGCGATCCTGTTCACCGACCCGGATGACGTAAGAAAGGCACTGGCGTGATTTACCGCTTCGAGTCGAAGACCCCGTCGATCCACCCGAGCGCGTACATCGCGCCGGAGGCAACGATCATCGGTGACGTCACCATCGGTGAGGACGTCAGCGTGTGGCCGGGGGCGGTGATTCGCGGGGACGTGGGCCCGATCCGGATCGGGGCGCGCTCCAACATTCAGGACGGCAGCGTCATCCACGTTGATACGGGCGGTGAGACGGTGCTTGAGGAGGACGTCACGGTCGGCCACCTCGCCATGGTCCACTCCTGTCGCATCGAGTCGGCCTGCCTGATCGGGATGAGCGCGACGGTGCTGTCACGCTCGCGCGTCGGCGAGGGCAGCATCGTTGGCGGGGGAGCGGTAGTGCTAGAGGGCCAGGACATTCCCCGCTTCAGCGTGGCGGCCGGGGTGCCAGCGAAGGTGCGTAAACAACTGGACGAGGCTTCGCGAGACGACCGGGTGCGCCACGCCGCGTCCTACGTGGAGCTAGGGCGACGCCACCGCGAGGGGCTCGCGGAGCACGAAGTCTAGGGCCACGGCGCGGGCGATGTCGCGCACCACCTCGCGGTGGGTCGGGATCATCCGCAGCTCGACGTCGATGCCTGCGCCGCGTACGCTGCGGGCGAAGGGCGCGGGGGCCAGTGGGTCGTCGATAAACGCGCTGCCGGCGACGACGATGGTCGACGGCGCGTGCTGCGAGCTGAGCTGCGCGGCGAGCTCGCCGAGCTGGTGGGCGCGGTCGTCGAGAGCGCCGCGCGTGGTGTGCTTGTGCGCGGAGTCGGTCACGGCGTCGCGAAGCGTGCGGATGCTCGGCTCCCCGATGGCGTCGATTAGCCCCTGCGTGGTCAGGTCGTCGCGGGTAACCGCGATGGGCAGCACGCCTTCCTCGGTGGCCAGCGCGCAGCCGATAGAGTCGTCGGCGAATAGCGCCAGGACGGCCTCGTCGTTAAGCGAGGGCGAGGATTGGATCTCGGAGCCGACGATCGCCGCGGCGGCCGAGGTGACCACGACGGGTACGGAGAATTGCTCGCGCAGCTGCGCGCCGATCTCCGCGTCGCGCCACCCGAGGTTCGGGGCGTAGACCTCGCCGTCGCCGGTGACGCTGCCGGAGGTGGTCACGCCCACGGTGGCCAGCGGGCGGCTTACACCTGTGGTCAGCCGGTTGAGCGTGGCCATGATGCGCTGGATGAAGTCGTCTTGGCTTTCGTCGGCGACCTCAACGTCGATGTCGACGCTGCGCACCGTGCGCCCCTTGAGGTCGAACAGCGCGATGTAGGTCGACAGGGTGCCCACGGCGATCCCGGCGTGCAGGGCGCGCGGTTCGGACAGCTCTAGCGGCACGGTGGGGCGGCCGCGCCCTGCGGCGCGGGTGAGGTCGGTGCGCTCGGTGACGTAGCCCGCTTTGACCAGGGCGGCGACGGCGCGGGTTATCGTGGGCTGGCTCAGGTGCGTGTCTTTAACGAGCTCGCTTCTCGACGTCAGCTCCCGCAGCCTGATCAGGTGCAGGCATTTTGCTGCCGGGCTCGACGGTCGGGAGAATGGAAACGAGCTCATAGTGAATATAATAGCAACGCTATAGACCGCTTTGTCCACTTGGGGTAGACCAAGCGTGGCAGAGTTGCTCTGGCCTTCACGCATAGAAGAACTCTGCGTTAGACTCTGCCCTCATGACGTCTGCTCAAACTGGGAGGAGTCCCTCTCTGCTCGACGCGACCTGTGAGGATTTCGTCTACGACCTCGTCGCGCTCTCCCCAACCCTGGGTTCGAGAATCGGTATTGAGGGCCACGACCACGAACTCCAGGACTTCAGCCCGGCCTACTGGGAAGACCTTGCGAACCGCATCCGCGACCTCCTCGCCGATGTCGATGCGCTCAACGATTCCACCGACGATTCCGACGACGACGACGATTTCGACCCGGTAGACACGCTCACCGCAGCGATCCTGCGCGACCGCATGACCCAAGAGCTTGACTTGCACCACCGTGGCGAAGACCTGCGGATGCTCAACAACATCGACTCGCCTGTCCAGCGCATCCGGGACAGCTTGCGTTTGATGCCGAAGCAGAGCGCTGACGACATCGCCAACGTGGAATCCCGCCTGTCCAAGGTGGCCGACGCGCTGGCCGGCTACCGCGAGTCGCTGGCCGAGGCGGCCAGCCAGGGTGATGTAGCCACCCACCGCCAGATCGACGCCGTGATCAGCCAGTGTGAAGCGCTCGGGGATGAGGGCTCGATGCTCGAGCACCTCGGTGTATCCGCTGAAGCGGCGGTGGTCAGTGACGCCAAGAACGCCTTCAAGGACATGGCAGACTGGCTGTCCACCGAGCTCTCGCCGATGGCGCCGCACGACGACGGTGTGGGCCGCGAACGCTACGAGTTCCTCTCCCAGTTCTTTCTCGGCCGCAAGGTCGACCTCGATGAAACCTATGAGTGGGCCATTGAGAGTCTGCGCGAGTTAGTCGAGCAGCAGTCGAAGCTGACCAACTCCATGTTCGATGCACCCACCACGATCCACGCGGCGTACCGCAAGCTCAACGAGGACGAGCGCTACACGCTGCGCTCCTCCGACGAGCTGCTCGACTGGATGGTCGAGACCACCCGCCAGGCCTACGACGTGCTGCGTGACAACTGCTTCACCATCCCCCGGGGCGTGGAGCGGCTGGACTGCGCGATCGACCAGACGGGCAGCGGCGGGCTGTACTACACCCCGCCGAGCGACGACATGGTCCGCCCCGGCACCCTGTGGTGGTCCATGCCGGAGGGCAGTCAAGCGCTGCACACCTGGCACGAGCTGACCCACATCTTCCACCAGGGCGCGCCCGGCCACCACGTGCAGTCCGCGACGGCGCTGACCGAGCGCAGCAACCTGAACCTGTGGCGCCGCAGCGTCTACGTCAACGCCGCGCACACCGAGGGCTGGGCGCTCTACGCCGAGCACCTGATGGATTCCTACGGCTTCTTCGAGGACCCGGCCAAACGTCTTGGCCACCTCGACTCGAGGCGACTGCAGCTCGCCCGCGTCATCGTCGACATCGGCGTGCACCTGCACAAGAAGACCCCGGACAAGACCGGCGTGTGGGATGCGCAGTACGCAAAGGCCTTCCTGCGAGACAACACCGCCATGGCTGAGACCCGCCTCAGCTTCGAGCTGGACCGCTACATGGGTTGGCCGGGGCAGGCGGCCGCCTGCGCCGTGGGCTACCGCGCCTGGCTCGAGCTTCGCGACGAAGCGCTTGCCCAGGGCGCCACGCTGCGCGAGTTCCACGACCGTGCCCTGCGCCTCGGCTCGATGCCGATGGACCTTCTGGCCCAGGAACTGCTATAGCCGCTTGAGCAGCTTCGGCAGGTAGGCGGCGAACATCAGCACCCCGCACAATCGGATGAGCTGGATCGCGATCACAGCAGGACCTGCGCCGCCTTCGGCTGAGAGCGCCAGCACTGTCTCAATCGCGCCGGGGCTGGTGGCGAGGTAGCCCTCGTAGTAGGTGATATCCAGCCACGCCGAGACCACCAGGCCCACAGCGGCGCACGCCCCCATCAGCGCCACGATGTAGGTCACGGTGACCGGCAGCAGGCGCGCGAAGAGCTTGAGAGCGGGGACGTTGAGGCCGCCGCCGCAGAGCCACCCGATTGCGAGGAAGGCCACAATCGAGATGGCCGGTGGCGGGGTCAGGGGGGCGTCGATAACCGAGGCGACAACCGCGGTGAGTACGAGCGGGCCGAACACCTTCGAGTTCGGCATGTGGAGCAGTGTGCCCAGCGGCTGGCCCACCGCGACGAGCGCGGGGATGAGCAGCCACACCCACCACGCGCTGGCCTCAGGGGCGTGGCCCGTCCCGCCGGGCGCGGTGAGAAACGCGGCAACCAGTGGCAGGGTCACCGAGACGGCCAAAAGACGCAGGTACTGCGACAGCGCCACATACCGCGGGTCCCCGCCGACGTCTTCGGCGACCGCGGGCATCATCGACGCCCCGCCTGCGAGCAGGGAAAGTATCCCCGTCTCGCGCGACACGCCGTGCCTGGCCAAAAACAGGCCTCCGGCAAACGCGAGGCCCACCGTCACCACCGCGACCATCACGCCCGGGGCGAGGTAGCTGAGCAGCTCGCGCGGGGGCACGTTGGCCAGCGGCAGCGCTGCGATGACCCCGATGATGCCACGGGCGGCTGAGAGGATACGTGGGTCGACGGGCAGATCCCGTCCGCTGGCCAGCGCCATTGCGCCGGAGGCGAGGATGGCGCCGAGGATCCAGGCCGCCGGGACTCCGAGGCGAGAGAGCACGAAGCCGAGTGCGACCGATGTGGGAGCGACGATCAGCCATCTGAGCCATGTGTGCACTCGGACGATGATACTCAAGCAGCAAATTTTCCTATATCTAAGTTTTCGCTCCTATGGATGTGTCATTATTAGCCAATGACCAACACTGAGACGCCGGTTCGAGGTCAGCGGCCAAAGCGCCGGGCAGCGACCGAGGAGAAGATTGTCCGCTCCGTGCTCAAACTCGCGCGCGAAAAAGGGTTCCCGGCGGTGACCATTGACGCCGTCGTGGCAGATTCTGGAGTGGCCAAGACCACCATCTACAGGCGCTACAACGATCGCATCGACATGCTTATCGACGCCCTTCGCCAGGTGACGCTGGAAATCCCCACGGAGTACCCCACCACGCAGAAGGGGTTCGAACAGTACCTGGCCAGCGTGCAGGATCACCTAGAGAACAAGATCGGCATCCGCCTGATCGGCGCCACGGTGTCGAGCTCGGACGAGTTTATCGGCGAGTGGCGCGAGCGCGTCGTCTCCGAACTGCTCGATGGTTTCGCACGCTACTACCGCAAGGGTGTTGAGGTGGGCAGCTTCTCGGCCGACGTCAACGGCGGAGTCATCGCCACCATGGTGGTGGGTAGCGTGGTCATGCGCACGGCGTTCGACCTACGCGACAAAAGGGCCCACGCCCGCGCGATGGCGGAGATGCTGTGGCCGATTGTCGCGTCAGCCAAAAGCAAGGGTGCCATTGAGTAAACCGGCGACGGCGACGATCGCGCCGGCGACGACGATCACCACGACGGCCCACTCGAAACCGTTGAACAGCTTCTCGCGCCTGCTCAGCCGCGTTAGCACGTAAGGGACAAGCCCGGGAATGACGGCGAGCGCGCCGAAGAGCACGTAAACGGGGTCGGCGGCGTAGATCAGCCACAGCGAGTAGATGACGCCGAGGACGCCGACGGCGATGTGTACGCGGTTGGAGGAGGCCGCGACGGCGGGCCCGGAGTCGTCGAAACGCGTGCCCGCGTGCGGGTGGGTCAGGCCCTTGCCGCGCACGGCGAGCAGGACGAGGTAGAGCGCCGAGAAGATGTACGGCAGCAGGTACATGATGGTCGCGAGCTGCACCATGGAGGTGTACGAGGCCTCGCTGACGTAGAAGATAATCACGAAGGCCTGGATCACCGCGGTGGAGATGAGCTGGGCGGTCACCGGTGCGCCGGCCGAGTTGGTGCGGCCGAGGCGGGTGGGCAGCAGACCGTCGTTGGCCATCATCACGATCGGCTCCGCGCACAGCATCTGCCACGACACGTAGGCGCCCAGCACGGACAGGCACAGACCGATTGAAATCAGCGCGCCTCCGGCCGGGCCGATGACCGCCTCGAGGACCGCGCCCATGGAGTTCTCCGGCAGGGCGGCGAGTTCCTCGCGGCTGAGCACGCCGTAGGACAGAGTGGACACGGCGACGAGGAGACCGAGCACGGAGAGGAAGCCGATGACGGTGGCGCGGCCGACGTCGCCACGCGTGCGCGCCTGCTTGGAGTACACGCTCGCTCCCTCGATGCCGATGAATACCCACACCGTAAACAGCATGATGCCCTGGAGCTGCTCGTTAAACGACGCCCCCGAGCGCTCGCCCCAGAAGTCGAGGGTGAAGGTGTCCCAGCTGAAACCGAGGAAGGCGACTAGGACGATGAAGGATACGATGGGCACCAGTTTGGCCACCGTGGTCACCAGGTTCATCAGCGCGGCCTGCTTCACGCCGCGGGTGAGAGCGGCGAAGATCACCCACGTCAGCGCGGATGTCGCCACCGCGAGCACCAAGTTGTTCCTCAGTACCGGCACGTAATGGCCGATGGTGGAGAAGAACAGGTTGGCGTAGCCCACCTGCGCAATCACCGAGCCCAACCAGTACCCCCAGCCCGAGGTGAAGCCGATGAAGTCGCCCAGGCCCGCGCGGACGTAGGAGTACACCCCGGAATCCAGGTTCGGCTTGCGCAGGGCGAGGATCTGGAAGACAAAGGCGATGGAAAGCATGCCCACGCCGGCGATTGCCCACCCGACGAGCATCGCGCCGGGGCTGGCCACCGAGGCGATGTTTTGGGGCAGGGCGAAGATCCCGGACCCGATGGTGGAGCCGATGATCAGCGAGACCAGGGCCCACTGCGTGACAGTGTGGGTCTTCGAGTCCGTCGTCATGTCCGTCGACAATAGTGGGGGCAACTCAATTAAAGAAAATGGATGCGGTGGAACGGCTGCGGCAGATTATCCGACCCGTGGCACAACCTCACGGTGCCTGACGGCGCCCACCGCGGGCAGCGAACTCGTCGAGCAGGTCGAGGACCTCGACAGCCCGCCATGCTCGCGTCCGTTTATCCAGCATCGCCGATGCCAGGATTCCCGTGCCCTCCAGTGCATCCAGTGCCTTGCGCGCACTGACCGGCGTAGTGTTCAACTCCTCGGCGACGATCCTGGAGGTCACCACAGGGCGCCGCAGCAATAAAGGTATGAGCTGCCACACGAGCGCATCGCCACGGGCGCTTACTTCCCCCTCCCACTCACCTCGTAAGACGTTGAGCTCGGCTGCAAGCCATGTACCGCGCTCCACAGCGCTGATGGCCGAGTGGATGAAGACGTCAATGATCTCCTGTGGCCGGCCTTCCCTGTAGGAGTCGAGCGCCGTGAAATAGGAGTCGATTTCGGTCAGGAGGCCCGCAGAGAGGGGCAGTGATGTTTCCCTGGTGAGACCGCGCTGGCGTAGCAGCACATGTACGAGGGCGCGCCCTGTCCGGCCGTTGCCGTCAGCAAACGGGTGGATGGTCTCGAATTGCGCGTGCGCAAGAGCGGCGTGAACGAGGATCGGGAGGTCTCGCCTTGCCACGAATGCCTCGAGATCCTCCATGAGGGCGGGAAGGTGACTGTGGTGCGGGGGCACGAAAAGCGCGTCGCGCGGGTAGAAGTCGTGGCCCCCAATCCACACCGGTTGTTGGCGTAGGACGCCGGCGATTTCCGGGGCAGAATCCCGCAGCAAGACGTCATGCATATAAAGGAGCGTGCTTGTCGACGCCCCTTCGATCGACGCTGCCTCCTCCATCTGCCGCGTGTTCGCCACAATCAACCGCGCGTTGGTGCCAGCGAGTTCGGTGAGCTCTGCTTCCAGGATCCGCCGAGCCGATGAGGTGAGCTGTTCGATCTGGCTGGATGCAAACGACTCGCTGCGCAGCAAAAGGGGGGTGAACGGGACGATGCAGTGAGCGTGACTGAGGTCGAATTCCTTGACCGCGAGAGTCGCTGTTTCTAGCAGCGTTGTGGTCTCCGCATCGAGATTGACCTGCGCATCTGCGATGCGGGGCACTACTGCGCTTTTGTACGTCAACGGAGCGTTGCGCGCAGTGCGGCGAGACATCCCCCGCGACGATGAATGCCACGGCAGTTCCTCGTACTCGACAGACGGCCACCCCATACGGCGATCATATCAGTCGATGTTTTCGCAGAAGCGAAAACACACAATTTTACTGGCTCATAGTTTCGTGTCTGCGTAAAGAGAAAAGCTTAGGATTCAGTTGCGTCGGGTAACTCCCCTTGTCGACTCTATGGTGTTGCCCGCCTGCTCAACACGAACTGAAGGAAGGGCAGTGGATTGATTTCGGTGGCGTGACGTGCGCGAAGCCGGACAGCGAGTCACCGGTGTGCGATCCGCGGTTTGGGTAAGGGTTCCAGGAAGGGTCTAGTCCCTCACATCTTCCTCTTCGTCCGCGCCGTCGCCGTCGCCGTCCACGGGTCCTCCGGCCAGGGGTGTTTGGGGTAGCGCCCGCGCATCTCCTTGCGCACTTCTTGGTAGGGCCCATCCCAGAAACTCACCAGGTCATCCGTCACGGCCAGCTCGCGCCCGGCTGGGGACAACAAATGGAACAGCACCTTCACCCCGGCGCACGTCGGAGACTGCGCCAGCCCGAAGCATTCCTGCAGCTTGACGCGCACAACTGGCCGCCCCGTAGCGTAGTCCACCCGCGGGTGCGAGCCGCTGGGCACCTCGAGGCGCTCCGGGGCGAGCTCGTCCAGCTTCGCGGCCTCCGGCCAGGGCAGCTGCCGCATCAGCGCTGCGCGCATGTCGAGCCTGCTTATCGACGCCCCCCTGGCGAGCTCCGCGATCTCCGGGGCGTAATCCCCGCACGCGACGTCAGGCCACGGCTTTCCGACGGTGGCGTTAAGGAAATCGAGGCGGTCCTTGAGACGCTGCGCGCCCTCGTCCAACCGGAATGCCTCAAAGTTGACGCCGGAGAGAGCCTCCATTGCCTCCTCCGGGCTCAGCTTCACCGGTGTGGAGCTCAGCTCGATTGCGCCGATGGCGGTGACTTTCCGGCCGCGCACCGCGCCGTCGATAAGCGATGCCCTGGTTTCCTCCGCTATGCGCTCGGTGGGCAGGGCGTAGGGTGCCGCGGAGCGGATCACGGCGCCGCCCTTTGTCAGCTGGACCTCGGCGGCGGCGATCCATTCAGGTTGTCCCATCTGGGCGTCCAGAGTCGCGCGGGTGCCGCTGGCCAGCAGGTAGGCACCCCCCACGTTCTTGGCCACCCACCCCGGGTAGGCCGTGGCGACGACCTCACTGGGGTCGACCGGGGCCGACGTGTGGACAAGCCGCTCGAGGCGCCGCACCTGGTTGCGCGGGGCACGCGCCCGCGATAGGTCGCCGCCCATCCCCTCCGCGAGCCCCGCGACGGTCTCCGCCGCTCCGCTTCCGTGGCGCAAAAGCGCCGCACCGAGCCGGGGATCCAGCGGCAGCGACGCGAGCTTCCGCCCGAACTCGGTGATGCCCGAACCATCCAGCGCACCGAGCTCTGTGAGGGTGGCCTTCGCATCCTGCATCGCCTGGGCCGGGGGTGGATCGAGAAGCGGCAGGTCGGGTGAGCCCCACGCCGCCATCGCCAGCGCGGCCGAGGTGAGGTCGCTGGTGGTGATCTCCGGGGCGATGTCGGGCGCGAAGTGCTGGTAGTCGAACTGAGAGTAGGCGCGCACGACGGTGCCGGGGCCGAGGCGGCCGGCGCGGCCCGCGCGCTGGTCGGCGCTGGTTTTTGCCGCCGAGACCGTGACCAGCCCCGTCATGCCGCGCGCGGCGTCGCGACGCGGCACCCGTGACAGGCCGGAGTCGACGACGCGGCGCACGCCCGGGACCGTGATGGAGGATTCCGCGATGCTCGTGGCCACGACCACGCGGGCATCGCCGTAAAGCGCCCGGTCCTGCTCGGCGGAACTGAGCCGGCCGTGCAGCGGGGCGCAGTCGTTGAGGTGCGAGCAAACGAGCTCCACCTCGCGGACCCCGGGCACGAAGACGAGGGTGCGCTCGGGAGAATCGCACAGCGATGCGACGTGGCGGTAGAAGTCGCGGCTGCCCTGGGCGCGCTCGGGGTGCGGGGCGTAGGTGATGCTCAGCGGGTGCGTGACCGCCTCGGTGCTTACAATCCGCGCGCCCAGGTGAGAGGCGAACCTTTCCGCGTCGAGGGTGGCGGACATCGCGGCGAGGTAGAAGTCGTCGCGCAGCACGGCCACCTCCGCGCACATTGCCAGCACGAGATCGGTGTCCAGCTGGCGTTCGTGGACCTCGTCGATGACGACGGCGCCGACGCCTTCGAGGCCGGGGTCCTTGAGCAACCGGTTGAGCAGGACACCGGGGGTGACAAACTCGACCCGTTCGCCGGGGTGGTGCTCGCCGCGGACGGAAAACCCGACGCGGTCGCCGAGTTCACTTCCGTCGAGCTGTGCTAATCGACGCGCCGCCGCCCGCACCGCCACCCTCCTCGGCGCGGTGACCAGCGCTTTGCCCGCGACATTGGAGAGAGCCGGCGGGATCAGCGTGGTCTTGCCGGTGCCGGGTGGGGCCTCCACGACAAGCGGCCCGGTGGCGGGCAGCTGGTCGATCACACCCGCAATGGGCAGGCCTTTTCCGATCTCGGGCAGGTTGAACATGAACCCAGACTAGACAAGATATACCCCCCGGGGTATCTTGCTGTTCATGTGTTACCCAACGACATGCAACAAGTGCCACAAGACCACTTGGGCCGGCTGCGGCCAGCACATCGACAGCGTTAAGGCCAACGTCCCCGCCGGACAATGGTGCACCTGCCCCCGCGACCAGCAGAGCCAGGGCGGAATCTTCTCCCGCCTCTTCGGATAGGAGCTGACCCCATGACAACCACAGTGATCATCGGCGGCGTCGCCGGCGGCATGTCCACCGCGACACGCCTGCGCCGCCGCGACGAGGACATGGAGATCATCGTCCTCGAAGCCTCCGGGTACGTCTCGTTTGCCAATTGCGGACTGCCGTACCACCTCTCCGGAACCATCGAGCAGCGCCAGTCACTGCTGCTCCAGACCCCCGAATCCCTCAATTCCCGCTTCAACCTCGACGTCCGCGTCAACACCCGGGCGACGAAGATCGACCGCGAGGCCCAGACCGTCACCACCGAGGCGGGCGACACCATCGCCTACGACTACCTCGTTCTCTCCCCGGGTGCCACCCCCGTGCACCCGCCGCTGCCCGGCATCGAGCGAGCACTCAGCCTGCGCACCGTCGAGGACCTCGACGCCATCAAGTCCGCCGTCGAGGGCGCGAAGAAGGCCGCCATCATCGGCGGCGGCTTCATCGGACTCGAGGTCGCCGAAAACCTGGCCCACCGCGGAATCGCCACCACCATCATCGAGGCCAGCCCCCAGATCATGGGCCCGTTGGATCCCGAGATGGCCGCGATCGTGAAAAAGCACCTCGAAGACAACGGCGTGACCGTCCTGACCGATTCGGCGGCGTCCGAGATCACCGAGCAGGGTGTGACGTTAAATGACGGAACCACCATCGACGCCGACGTCGTCATCACCGCGATTGGCGTGAAACCCGCCAGCACGCTCGCCTCCGACGCCGGCCTCGAGGTCGGCGAGCGCGGCGGAATCGTCGTCGACGACGCCATGCGCACCTCCGACCCGCGCATCTTCGCCGTCGGCGACGCCACCCAGAAGCGCGACGCCGTCAGCGATGAGCCGACCCTGGTCCCGCTCGCGCAGACAGCCAACCGCCACGGCCGCTTGGTCGCAGACGTGATCACCGGCCGTGACACCGCCGCCCGCGGCGTCCTCGGCACCTCGGTCGTCGGCCTGTTCGGCCTCGCGGCGGCGGCGGTCGGCTGGAACGAGAAGCGCGCGCGGGCCGAGGGCCGCAACGTGCGCACCGTCTACCTGCACCCGTCCAACCACGCCGGCTACTACCCGGGAGCGAGCCAGATCCACCTCAAGCTCGTCGTCGACGCGGACACGGATGCCATCCTTGGCGCCCAGGCAATCGGTGAGGACGGCGCCGACAAGCGCATCGACGTCATCGCCACCGCGATGCGCGCCCGTCTGACCGCCTCCGACCTGGCGGACCTCGAGCTCGCTTACGCGCCGCAGTTCGGTTCCGCGAAGGACCCGGTTAACATGGCCGGCTTCATCAACGACAACATCAAAAACGGCGAGCGCACCGTGGCCTACCACGAGATCGAGAAATACACGGAAGACGGCTGGCAGCTTGTCGACGTCCGCACGCCCGCCGAGTACGCTAAGGGCACCATCACCGAGGCCGTCAACATCGAGCTCGACTCCCTGCGCGACCGCATCGACGAGCTCGCCGACGAGAAGGCGCTCGTGTTCTGCCAGGTTGGCCAGCGCGGCCACACGGCCGCCTCCCTGTTTGCCAACCGCGGCATCGAGGTCGCTAACGTGGGTGGCGGGTACCTCACCTGGAAGTTCGCTCAGGAGGCTTAGAATGAAATTGACCGAGGCGGAGATTAAGCCGTCGATAAGCAGGCTCAAGCGCGCCCGCGGCCAGCTCGACGCCGTCATCCGCATGATGGAGGAGGGGCGCGACTGCGAGGAGATTGTCACCCAGCTCTCCGCGGCGGACAAGGCGGTCAGCCGCGCGAGCTACCAGGTGCTGGTGACGATGATGAAGCGCTGCCTGGCGAGCGACGATCCGGACGCGCCGAACGTCGCCGACATGGAGAAAATGTTCCTCTCTTTCGCCTAGCGGCGGGTTAGGATGGGCGTCGTCATGAGACGTCTATTCGCCGCCGTGCTGCCTCCGGACGAGGTCCGGGAGCACCTTGTCCGCGCGCTCCGGCCAATCAGGGACCTGTCCTCAGAACTGAGGTGGACGGACCCGGACACGTGGCACCTCACAACGGCGTTCTACGGCAACCAACCAAATGACGCCGCCGCGGTGACCGACCACCTCGCCCAAGCCACAGCTTTTCGACGCCCCTTGCGCCTCCACCTGAGAGGAGCGGGGGCGTTTGATCATCGTACCCTCTGGATCGGGGTGGGTGGGGACAAGCCGCAGCTGCGCGAGCTCATGAGCGAGTGTTCGCTCGAGGAGGACGGCCGCCAGCGCGCGCACCTGACGGTGGCCAAGAAGTGCCACCGCACTCGCGACGCCTGGCTTATCGACGACCACTCCCACGCCCTCTCCGTCTACTGCGGGCCGGACTTCACCGTCGACGAGGTCCACCTCATGGAGTCGCACCTGGGTAAGGGGCGCGGTGGTGGACCGCGCTACGACATCGTGGACACCTTCTACTTGCGCTAGGAGGTTCGTGTGAACAGTTTTAGGGTGAAGTGCCCCGATGGGGCAGTAGCGGACGGAGATGGCCCGGGAACTGTCTTGCTGACGATGCTCTGAAATGCCAGATTGAGTTCGTCGAGGATCGTGGACACGCTGAATAAAATCACCGCCACTGCAACCCCGAACTGCAGTTCGGGCATGTCCGCTTGCATGCAGAAGCAGCCGATTGATCTCGCCCCGTCGGGTAGTGCGTACATCGACTACACGGCGCCCACCCGGGCGTGGAGCAGGACGGCGAAAGAAAGGCACATGGTCCCCATGGGGAGCGCCGTGGGGGCCATACGCGGCCCTTTTCCGTCGGCTGCCGTGCCTATCGCGCCGACGGCGACGTATCCGGCGGTGGCGAGGTGCGGTCGGACATAATAATTTGCAGAACCTACTTCCCCCTTTCCGGGGTTCGGGCCCGTGCATCCCAATTCCTGTTCGCTGCGCCGCACGATGGCGTCCTCGCACGCCTCGCCTGGGCCGGGGTGGCCGCAGAAGCTGTTGGTCCATACTCCCGGCCAGGTCCGCTTCGTCAGGGCGCGCCGGGTCATCAGCAGCATCCCCTCCGAGTTGAGCAGGTAGCAGGAGAATGCGAGGTGAAGGGGGGTGTGGTCCGTATGCACGGTTTCTTTCGGGGCGGAACCGATGGTGTTGCCCGCCTCGTCCACCGTGACTACCAGCTCGATGCTATTCATTAAGAAAGCATCTTACGCGCCTACGCGCTACTCGGGGGCGTGCCCGTAGGCGGCTGCGAATTCTGGGCTGGGCTCAATCGGCTGAATGACGTCGATAAGGACTCCATCCGGCCCCGTGAGAATGAAGTGGCGCTGACCAAAGTCCTCGTCGCGGATATCAAGAACAACGTAGAGGCCGGAGCCTGAAACGACCTTCGCGTAGATGTCATCCACGTTGTCGACTTCGATGTTGAGCAGCATTCCCGCCGGAAGCGCGTTGGATCCCTCGGGAACGGTGGGATGGTCCTTGTCCACGATGGCCAACTCGAATGCGTCGTATTTCAAGCTGACGTACCAGTCGGTGCTGAAGGTGGTGTCGAACCCGAAGGTGTTGGTGTAGAAAGCAGCCGCGGTTGCAACGTCCTTGGACATGAGAACGGGGTAGGTGCTGGTGATGGTCACGGAAGTCTCCTTAACGTACGGTGTGTATGTAACGATCAGAAGTATACATATACGGTGTATGTAAGGAGGAGTTTTGGCACGATCCTCAGCCGAAGTCGCAGCTCTAACCCGGCGCCGAGTGCTCGACCACGCGATTGAGATGTTCGACCGGAACGGGTTCGCGGGCACCGCACTCGATGATGTCGCGCGCGCAGCGTCCGTCACCCGCGGTGCCGTGTACCACCATTTCGTGAGCAAGAAGGGTCTTTTCGTCGCTGTCATGGAGGCGCTTCAAGCCGAGGTGGCGCAGGAGGTGGAGAGGCGAGCGCACGACGCTGGCGATTCCGCTCTGGATCAGCTCCGAGCCGGATCGCACGCGTTCGTCGACGCCATCACCCGCCAGCCGAGGTTAAAGATTCTGCTTATCGACGCCCCCGCGGTCGTCGGCTGGCGAACCTGGCGCGACCACGACGCGGCTCACTCCATGCGCCACCTTCGCGAGGGCCTCGAGCAGGTCGGGGTGCCCGAAGCGCTGCTCGATGCAGTGACAGTCCAGCTCTCCGGAGCCATGAATGAGGCCGCATTGTGGGTGGCCGAGCACGATGGTGACGAGCTTGCACGGGAGAAAACCCGGGAAGCTCTGGATGTCTTGATTGACGCGCTCGCCCGCTACAGTGGCGCCCATGAGCACTAGCGTCCGATCCGCGAACAAGTCCGAGATTCCTGCTGTCGCCGCCCTGCTGGGCAGTGCGTTTGCACTCGATCCGTCCTTTCGTCGCATCCTCGGTGAGCGCGGCCGCGAGGAGTCGGAGGCGGAGCTGACAACGCTGTCGGTGACGCTGATCCGCCATCACTACTTCGACTCCGGCGAGGTCGACGTGGCAGTGGGTGATAGCGGGCAGATCCTCGGCGCAGCGCTATGGGATCGGCCGGGCTCAACGCTCGGATTCAAGGCGAAGGCTGCGGCAGCGCCGCAGGTTGTGCGGCTTATGGGCCGCAGATTGGCAAAGGAGATTCTCACCGCAGTGCGCGTCGGCAGCTACCACCCCAAGTTTCCGCACTGGTACCTCTTCGTCATCGGCGCAGCCCCCGAGGCGCAGGGCAAGGGGGTGGGCACCGCGCTGCTCGCCCGCGGCCTGGAGCGCGCGGGCGACGACGCCGCCTACCTCGAGGCGACCACCCCGGCCTCGGCGCGGCTCTACCAGCGGATGGGCTTTGTCCCGCTAGGTGCCAACCCGGTGCCAACCCCCGGACAGCAGCCTGAGTTGGGAATGTGGCGCCCCGGCGCGATGCCAAACAGCTAACTACCCGGTGACTGGCACTACTCCGCCGCCCAGAATGACCCCAGTTCGGCCCCGAGCTCCTGAGGGACCTGGAAGGGCAGCGAATGGGTAGTGTTCGGCCAGACGCGGACGGTGGCGTGAGGAATTGCTTGTCGCGCCTTTTCCGCGGCGGCCTCACCGCCGGCGAGCGAGTCTTTGTCTGTGAAGTGCCCTAGGTTTTGTTCCGTTTGAGTAGATGGGAAAATCTGGAACATGCCGAGGAAATTTGATCAGGATGCGAAGGGTCGCGTCGTTCGTTTGGTAGAGGATCGCATCCTGGCGGAGAACCTTTCGATGCAGGCCGCGTGTCAGGCCGTTGCCCCGAAACTAGGTATCTCGTGGCACACCGCCCGCCAGTGGGTTCAACAGGCCCGCCGGGATGGGGTTATCACTCGTGTTGAAGGAGACGTGATTGCTGAAAACGCCAGGCTACGTCGCGAAAACCAAGAGCTGCGAGACACCAATGAATTGTTGAAAGCCGCTTCGGCTTTTTTCGCATCGGAACTCGACCCACAACGTCGGAGATGATCCGTTTCATTGATGAATACCGGGATCGTTTCACAGTCGAGTTCATGTGTGCGACGTTGAAGAATAATCGTGTAGGCGGCTTCATCACCTCTCGTGGGTACCGCCAATCTAAAACCCGCGGACTGAGCGCCCGCCGTCTTCGTGACGCTGCAGAGACTGGGGATCAACCCCGCAGGCCGCGGCCTGAGCGGTGGTGACCAGGCCCCACTGCTGCGAAGCCAGATCCCCCACCACCTCCACCGCTTCCACACCCTTCATGGCACAAAAAATACGCTATCTGTTCTTTTTGCGCCATTCATGAAGATACCGAAGCCTCAACACGGGGCATTATGTCCTACAGGGTGTAGTCAACCGAACGTGCATAGTGACACGAAACTGCCCGTTGACCGCCACGAGAACCGCCTATGCTGACGGTTGTGGTGACAGCCGGTTCACCATTTCCATTGGATGGCGAGTAGGAGCCAGAAATGTCTATTACTTTTCCCGCCGAGAGGGTTCTTCGGTGGCTAGCGGACCAGTCCGACCAACAGATCTCGGCGGTGCCGACGGACGTGATTTCTCCAGACGATTCTCTGTCCGTGTATGAGGAGCTTGTCGGCGCCTCTCTGATAAAAGAAAACAGGACACTTGACGGAAGTTTTAGCTTTATGTTGACGAACGAAGGGCGGATCGAAGCGTCCAAGGCAAAGCATTCCTACCGGGCATCGCTGGCGCAGCGCAGAATTCTGGAATGGCTCACCATTCATCCAACTTCTGCACCCTCCGGCCTTCTAGAAACGGAGTGGGCTGAAGATTTTAGCGGATCTTTAACCGAGCAAGAAATCGGGCAGGCCACTGATGAACTGAAGGACAGCGGCTACATTGCGGGCACGGAAACCTGGGGAGGCGGAATGATCAGAGCAAGGCTCACTAGTGCGGGTCACCAGCTGTATCGCAGCCAGGAAAGTATTGACCAGTTCAACCAGCCAGGGGGAGCACCCACCATGAGCATTTCCGCAGACAATTACGGGAACCAAACCATCGGAAACCAAGCGGTCGGGAGTCAGGTTGGCTCCATGACCGCCGACATGTCAATGAATGTGACAACCGATGACATAGTTCGAGCTTTGGAAGAGTTCCGCACAACTGTTCAATCAGCGGAGGTGCCGGGTGTCTCCGAGGAAGAAAAAAAAGATCTGATTGAGGAGGCGACCAAGATCCAGGAAAAGCTCCCCAAACGGGGAATCGACTGGGCGCGTCAATCCATTCAGGCGCTGGTCACTGCAACCATGTCTGGGCTCGGAGAAGGCTTCGCAACGTCTCTTCTAAATGTTCTTCCGAGTAACTGATCGCCGAGTCACGTCATCCCTTCAGGACTGACAGAATCGGTGACGTGTCGCGGGGGATCTACCGACACATGCAAGAACCGCTTATCGCCAGGTGAGGGTAGCGGGGTCCCATTCCCCCAACGCTACATCGGGGTCATCTCCCAAGATGGGGTCCAGGAGCAGGCTAGCTATACGCAACGCCTCGCCAAAGTTCCGGAGGTTGTCCCGTGCTCCGGTGAATGTCTTCGCCTTGGTCGTGTACTGGGCTTCCCACTTCTCGTCGGGCGGAAGGAGGCGCTTCGGCAGGATAATGGAACGCACTCTGCACTGGGTATCTAAGGCGTCGCGGAGATTCACCGCTGCCACGGTCAGCTCTGAGGCGATCAGGGCAATGTCGTAAAGATCGTGGTAACGCGTCGAAGCGCGCCCTGGCGGGGTGGTGCCGTGGCGTTCATACATCGCGCACACCTTGTCGGCGAGTTGGCTGGCCACTGGGTACGAATAGACGCGGAAGCTAGCAGGGAGAAGCTCCGTGTCCACCTCATAGCTTGCCTCTACCGTGAGCGCTTCCACCGCTCCCGTCACCTCAAGGTCCCCGCTGACGTCCACACCGAAATGAATGAGCCGGCTGTTGACGCCGTAAGTGATGGTGACGTCGACGCGTTCACTGTCAATGGCGCCGGTTTTGCCTTGCTTGTCGGGGCGGCGGAGGCGAAACGTGTACGGTCCCACCTGGCACCCATCCATGGCAGCTATCAGCGCGTCGGCGGCGCCAGTGGCGGAGGTGGGGTCAACCTGCCGGTACAGGTCGAGATCACGAGTGTGCCGCGCCCCGGGGATACGGCAGTAGATGTTTGAGCCCCCTTTGAGCACCCACCCGCTGGTCTGCCGCATTAATTCACGCAGGAAAGTCTCCCGGAAGAATTGGTTATAGACGTCATTCGGGTTCTTTCCCAGGTGTTTCGCTTCCTTTTTCAACACGGCGATGATCTGGCCGTGGGTCTTGGTGGTTTTCAGGGGTTTCTTGGTCATTGGGGCCGGCGCTTTCTTCGTTCTGTCGCTTCAGAGGTAAGGATGCCAGGGTGGGGTATTCCGGGACTACCATTTTCCCGAAGGCCGCTTCCGTGAGGCGCGCTATTTCTGCAGTGGCCGGCAACGCTAGGAATTTCTCGTCTGTCCCGGTCATTACCTTCTTCCTCAGATCCTCGAAAAGATCAGGTACCAGGGAACCCCCGTCCACCGTTCTCTCCAGGTTTTCACTCATGGTGATCTGTGGTGACAGTGACCGCATTAGTGTGTCGATCTGTTCCCGGATTGGGCGCATTGCCTTATCGATTTCTTCGTATATTCGTGGATCCAACTCCACCGTGGGGAAGTACTCCCCCACAAGACGTGCCAATCCTGCTCTATCCCCTGCGGTCAGTCCGAAGACCTCTTCTTTACCGGCAAGAGCCTCCACCAGGTCCCGCTCCATCGTTAAGGACGCACGAGCGGCGTCTGCGGCCAGGCCGAGGAGATGGTCGGCTTCGTGTCCCTCGTCAGCGAGATCGGCAACCGTGCGCGCGACAGTGGTCACTGGCATGCCCGAAGTCGGGTGAAGCACCCAGTCAGAATCTCTAAGGTCGGCTCGGTGAAAGTAAACGTCCGCCTGTCGGCTGCGCCGTCTTACTGCCGTCGTGAAGTGTACTCCGTCCGGCCAAAAATCCCCGACCCCCCACAACTCGGCGGCCGTCGTGTGCGAGACCACCGCTTCTACGGCGAGCTGTGGGTCACTGGTGCGCTCGGCGGCCATGAGATCCGGGTGCACAGCCAGCCAGTGTGCCTTGACCTCGAGCTCAGCCGAGAGCGGGGTGCCTGTGGTTGCGTACACTCCGTGCCGGATGCGGGTGATGACCTCCCGCATGGCCAAACGGCGCAATGAGGGCAGATCAACACCGTGCGCCGCGGCCTGGGCTGTGGTGACCAGTCCCCACTGTTGAGACGCCAGGTCCCCCACTGTCTCTGCAGCTTCCGCACCCTTCATGGCACAAAAGATACTCTAGACGTACTTTTTGTGCCACCTACTCGATATCACTCGATATTAAAGATGGTGCTGTCCATTTACAGTTCCGCAGAGTGCGCCAGAGAGGTGCTGTTGCAAAGTTGGGGCAGTAGAAAGACCGGCGTGAATTAATCAGAGCCATGGGTATCTTCTTCGGTCGGCATTTCCCCCGTGACATCATCCAGTGGGCGGTGCGGTGGTACTGCCGCTACGGGGTGAGCTACCGCGATCTCGAAGAAATGATGACCGAGCGGGGTGTGCCAGTCGATCACACCACGATCTACCGCTGGGTGCAGAAATACGCCCCTGAGCTGGATAATCACACTCGGTGGTACCGGCAGGTACCCGACTGGCAGGCCCGGTCCTGGCGGGTGGATGAGACCTATATTCGGGTCGGCGGCACGTGGTGCTATCTCTACCGGGCTATTACCGCCGGTGGGCAGACCCTGGACTTCTATCTCTCTCCGAAGCGCAATGTCGCGGCGGCCAAGCGTTTCCTGGCCAAGACGCTGCGATCGAATACGACAGCCGGGTCCCCGCGGGTCATCAACACCGACAAGGCATCAGCTCTGGCCAAGGCCATATCCGAGCTGAAGACGGAGGGAATCTGCCCTCAGACGGTGGAGCACCGGCAGGTGAAATACCTGAACAACGTTCTCGAGGGAGATCATGGCCGACTTAAAAGAATCCTGGGGCCGAAGGGAGCGTTCAAAAACCGAATTTCCGCCTACCGGACGTTGAAAGGGATGGAAGCGATGCACTCATTACGGAAAGGCCAGGGCACGATGTTTGCCTACGGGCAACCGAACCCAGACGCGGTGATCGTCAGCCGGATATTCGAGACAGCTTAAGCACCCCGGAGCAAGGACAACTAATGTCTTGAGGTTGGGCTTTTCGACCCTGGCCCAACTTTGCAACAGCACCGAAATGAAAGTGGCGAAATCGAAATCTATGTTCAGCCTTGCGGCACGAGGATAGACCAAATCACCATATCCGGGGAGTTGAAACAACCAACCAATGAACCCTCCGATACCTCAGCTCCGTCCACAGGGGGTAATCCTGATTTCGGGAAGCTGAAAGCCGATGTTCCCCAACAGGACCCGTTTGCTGTCAACCTCAGTAGTCCCACCGCCCCATGGAAAATCGAATCGCCGAGCAACCCGCCGGCAGATGAATCCGTGTGGCTTCTCATTAGTGCATTCTCGTCTAGTCAAGATAAAGAGACCGCGGGGGTAGCAGTGCAAAAAGAGTCGCTCCTCCAACTCCAGCCCGGTGAAATTCTCATCGGAAAAAGTACAGGTATAGGAGGGTCTGGGACCAGCATTATCACACAGGAAGAGTTCAGCCAATGTGCTGACTAGATCTGGTTAAAACCGCCCCTCTGAGGGACCTGACCCCCTGGTGGTGGACACGCTGAAACCAGCATGTCGCTGGGGAAGTGAGGTACCTTTCCACCATGCCACGCAAGACCTACACCGAGCAGTTCAAGCGTGACGCAGTCTCGTTGTACGAGTCGACTCCCGGAGCAACGATCAACGCGATCGCTTCCGATCTCGGAGTCAACCGCAACTCCCTGCGCACCTGGCTCGATGCCTTCGGCACCGGCACCAAAACCAATGCCAACGGTGACAAAGTCGCCAGCCCCATCGCCGCGTCGGACTCCGCCACCGCTGCCTCAGGACTGTCGGACGCCGAGCGCATCCGCGTACTGGAACGCGAAAACGCCAAACTCCGCGAGGAACGAGAAATCCTTCGTAAGGCGGCCAAGTATTTCGCTTAAAGAGACGAACTGGTCAACCGCTTCCGGTTCGTTGACGACCATCGAGACCTCTACGAGGTCAAGCGGTTATGCCAGGTCCTGAAAATCAATCGGTCCTCTTACTACGCCTGGAAATCAGCTGCTCCTGCCCGCCGGCAACGCCTCGTCGATGACGCGGTGCTAGGAGCGCAGATCAAGACCACCTCCAACGCCGAGAACGGCTGCTACGGCGCGAAACGAGTGACTGCGGCGATCAACTCCGATCCCGTCAACGACCGGGGCAAGGGCGGCCGTCTCAATCACAAGCGCACCGCCCGGCTGATGCGGCAGATGGGCCTTTTTGGTTTCACCAAAAAACGCCGGGTGAAAACGACGACGTCGAGTAAACGGGCCCCGAGGTTTCCGGACCTGTTGCAACGCCGGTTCACTGCGGACAGGCCGAACGCGGTCTACGTCGGCGACATCACGTACCTGCCGATCGCGGACGGGTCGAATATGTACCTGGCCACGGTTATCGACTGCTATTCGCGGCAGTTGACGGGGTTTGCGATCGCTGATCACATGCGCACCGAGTTGGTTGAAGAAGCCCTGACGATGGCCCGGAAGGTTCGCGGGAGCCTAGACGGGGCGATCTTCCACTCGGATCACGGCAGTGTTTATACCTCTGATCAGTACCGGAAACTATGCGTGCGCTTCGGTGTCACCCAGTCGATGGGCGCGATCGGGACGAGTGCGGACAACTCGTTGGCGGAGTCGTTCAACGCCTCGTTGAAGCGGGAAGTCCTGCAGGATGAGTCTGTTTTCGCTAGTCAGTTGGCCTGCCGCCGGGATGTGTTTCGGTGGTGCACGCGGTACAACACCAAACGGTTGCATTCATGGTGCGGTTACCGCTCACCGAACGCCTTCGAAGCCGCCGGGTTAGCTACACTTACTATCGCATCGTGATTAAATCCCCGTGTCCACTTTCCGGGGTTCGGGCCCGAGAGAGGAAATTTTTCGGGAGCCACAGACTGTAAAAGAATAGGGAATCTACCCGACTCCACTAGCAAGGTACTTGTACAAGGTAGTCCACCCGATCCCCAGTCGGTGGGGCCACCTCCGACTTAGGTACACCATCAGCTACCC
Organism: Corynebacterium sp. Z-1; assembly: GCF_031844665.1. Lineage (NCBI taxonomy): Bacteria > Bacillati > Actinomycetota > Actinomycetes > Mycobacteriales > Corynebacteriaceae > Corynebacterium > Corynebacterium sp. Z-1. Next base: position 555,545 of record NZ_CP134621.1, read on the forward strand.
ACTGCCTAGGACTTGACCCGGCGGCAAACCAGGCTGGGGTGCGCTGCGCGTGGACGTCGACAAGCATTAATGCCCCCCTGACGCCGCCTACTCGAGCGAACTTTCTCTTGCATGTGAGGGGGTTTAAGTTCATAACGAACGCTTCACCACGGCCGGTACGCCCGCCACGAGGGAGTTCGCGGGCACATCGGCAGTGACCACGGACCCCGCCGCGATCACGCAATTGTCGCCGATAGTCACCCTCGGCATCACCATCGCACCGGCGCCGAACCAGCAGTTATCGCCGATGGTGATCGGGTGGGCGATCTCCCATCCTGCGGCGCGCTTGGCGTGGTCGTCCACGGGGTGGCCCACGGTGATCAGTTGACACGCGGGTCCGAAAAGCGTTCCAGCGCCGATGGTCACCGGCGCGATGTCGAGGATGACGCGGTTGAAGTTGAGAAAGCAGCCCTTCCCGAACCTCGTGTTTACCCCGAACTCGAGGTGCAGCGGTGCCCACACCCTTCCGTACAGGGCAGGGTATCGTTTGGGCTGGTAGACGAACTTCTTACCGCACGGTCGAAGGGTCCGCTAAGGGGGCAGGAAAGCGGAATAGTCGGGGCTCGGGCTGAAGGGGTATACACCACGGCGGGTGAAGGAAATTTCGCCACCAGCCGGAAAGGCCGCGCCGCTATGTCAAGTTGAGGAGATACCTGAGTGGCAATCGTATTCTAGGCATGACCCTAACGTTGAAGCGTGTGGCGGCGTCAACCCCCTCCAGGCGCGCCGTGGAGATGGCCTTTAGTCGCATAAGTGGGGGTAGCGCATCTAGGCGGATGTACGCAGGTTCAGAACTGCCCCGGTCGCGCGCATCATCTGGAAAGTGTCTACCGTGCTCACGCCCATTGCCAAACACGCGTCCGGGATAAGGATCCTCCTCCGCGAGTTCGGCTGCGAGCGCTCATGGGTGACGACCGTATGTTGATGTTCTCGGGCATAAGCTATAAGAAGGTAGTCTGCGTTATTTCCCGTGAAGGCAGCAATGGCCTCGGCTCGATATGAACCTGAAGCAGCCCAGGCTGTGAGGTCGCTGAAGTGGTTCGTTGTCGATTGGTCGATTGGTTTAAAAAAGTCAGGGTTTGCACGCGCCCATGCCGCCAGCTCATCGTCTCCCTTGAGAAGCTCATCTCGGACAGCATCAATACTGCAAGCCAATCCCTGTTGTTAAGCACCTTCAAGCCAATCCCAGAACCCGGGAGCAATATCAAACGCATAATAACGATTCTTTGCCTCGATGAGGATGTTGGAATCAACGAGAAACATTATGCGACACCTAATTCCTCGGCTAGATTTTCGAACGTTGCACGCTTCTTCGTACCGAGTAATTGATACGCATCCCGATAAGAAGTGGATCCTTCAAAAGCGCTCGTGATTACAGCACGCGAAAAATTACGGCTGAGACGAAGCGGCTGGGTGTAGTAATAATTTCCCCCTCCTCCGTCACCGCGCCTGGCACTTAAAATGGACATGACGCGCTGCTTTTCTTCCTCATATATTCGGAGATATTCGTCCCAGGGGAGAGCCTTGGCATCGTAGAGCCGCTTGAGGACAACCAGCGTACTGACGCGGTATCGCTTGGCGAGACGTTCCAACTCGTTAACGTTGACTACCCCCCTGAAGTCTGCAACCAATGCCGCCAAAGGTACGAGCACCTCAGCGGCGACTTGGTTGCACCAAAGTTCGTCCTCGGGTCCCCCTTTGGCTGTCATGGCAGCATCCGAAAGTGCGCTGCCGCCCAGCCAAATGTGCGCCAACTCATGGATCAAAGTAAAAATCTGCGCTGCCTTGGTATCTGCACTGTTTACGAAGATCAATGGGGCAAGCGAGTCTGCCAGAGCGAAACCCCGAAACTCGTTAGGGTCTAGTTTCCGATGCGTGTCGGACCCGACGATGCCATTTACCATAACCAAGACACCGACACCCTCAATGCGGTCGATCAACTGTCGCAATGCCTGTTCCCAGCTGGGAAAAGTGGCTCGTTCGTCGAGGCCAAAATCTAGTGCACCCCGGATTTCATTGGCGATAAGGTCAGCCGGTGCATCAACCGTGGTAGACCCTACAAAAGAAATTTCGTCAAAACCGCTCATTAACGCATAATCTCGATACCAGTCTTGGCGTCTCTGACACTGATATATGGTGTCGAGAAGGTCTGCCGACGGCTGATGGACCCCGAGGTTGCCTAACGTTCTCATGTCTGGAATCGGAACTACCTCTTCAGGTGGTTCTGGAAGGAAAAGCATCCCAAACGGCGTGCGGGTGTCGTTGGCAAACTTCTCCAATTGCTTAAGTGTGGGGCGTTCACTTTTAGCTAGCCACGCGGATAGTTTGGGGGCTCGTCGAGAGGTGGTTTCCTCGTCCCATCCACCGCGGCGGACAGCCCAGCGAAGGAGCTCGGGGGCGACATCTACGCGTACGACCATCCTGACCACCTCCGCCGGTTGCGTGTCCTTATTATGTACACGCCTATCATACGTCCCGGGATCCCAGACAGGCTGCGGAGCATGGCCTGTTTTGTGCTTATTATCTGGGCAAACGTTATTGTCTACTTTCCGCCGAGGTTTTCGGTCAGACCAGTGGAGATCCCCGGTCAAGACGAGTTTTCGCCGAGCAAACGGGTCCCCGTGGAGAGGCCGCGAATGCCGATCCAAACCATTAGCCAATCTCACCGGAGGAATGCGTGGTGGCTGAGGGGCGCCATTGCGTCTATAAGTACACCCACTGCGGGGGCGAGGTCTTCGTTCACACCGTCATAGACGCCCATTTCCCATGTCGTCACCGTCGACCGCAGACCAGGTGCAGAAAGCGGCGACCCTGCTGCCATCTGCCGGGGCGGTTTGAACCACGGAGCGGGCGAGGGTAGGCCGACGGGTTGTTATTGGTGCTGTTCCGAGGCCATGGCGGTCCGGGTATCACTCTTTTTCGCCTCGAGTTTCGGGCTGTCGGCGAGTTTGAGCCAGATGACACCGCCGATGATGACAGTCAGCCAGAATCCCTTCACGAGGGTGAGGGTCTCATCAAAGAAGACGGGGCCCAGCAGGGCGGCGCCGACGGCGCCGATTCCGGCCCAAACGGCGTAGCCGATGCCCACGTCGATCTTCTTCAGAGCCACGCTGAGGAAGAACAGAGTGCAGAGGAAGAAAACGATCGCTACGAGGGACCACGTGAGGTTGGTGAAGCCTTCGCTGCCGTTGACGCTTAGAGCGTATCCAACTTCGAATCCTCCGGCGAGTAGTAGAGCCAGCCAGGGGTTGGTGTTTTTCTCGGTGGTTTCTGGGGCGGCAGTGCCGCGGGTCGCATTGGTGGACATGACTGCAGTCCTTTCTGAAGATGGGGCGAGAGGGGGGTTAGGCAGTGCCGGCGAGGTTGAGCCCGACGACGCCAGTGATGACGATGCCGATACCCAGCAGCTTCTTCCACGTCAGCTTCTGGGAGAGGAATATCGCGCCGAGGATGACAATTCCGACGCCGGCCAGAGAGGTCCACAGCGCATAGCCGACACCGACGTCGAAGGTCAGCAGGGCCAGACTGAGGAAGAAGGTGGCGATTCCGCCGCTGACGAGGGTGGCAACGCTCCACCAAAAGTTGGTGAAGCCTTGTGCTTTTCCGGCGGAGATGCCTACTGCGACTTCGAAGATGACAGCGATTCCGAGGTAGAGCCAACTCATGGTAAATGTCCTTTCAAGGGTGTGCAGGAGCGCTGATCAGCGTCCACGTTTGTTTTGTGTCTGGAGGTATCGGGAGAACGGCTCATTGCCGCGCTCGGCGGGCAGATCATGGAAGACGGCAGACCGGAGTTCATCGGTGATGCCCAGCGAGGGATAACTGGTGCGATAGTCGAATCCCCATTTGGCGACGGCATCACGGTCGACGGCCACGTAGACGGCTTCGATGCCGTGGTCGAGAGCAAAGCGATAACACAGCCCGCAAGGTTCGCCGGTGGCGAGCAGTATGGTTCCGGATAGATCCTCCCGGTCGTTGAGGACTTCACGCATGGCGACGATCTCCGCGTGAGCACTTGGATCGCGAGTCTCCCGGACTCGGTTGACTCCGAAATTCGAGATGATGCCCGAGTCGTCGACGACTACACCGACGAAGGGCAAACCCCCGGCCTCGACGTGCTCCACACACCTTTCCACGGCTTGGTTCATGACCTCGACGAGGGCCTCCGGGGCAGTCGTGTTCATGAGCCAGCCTCGCGGGGGGCAGTGTCGACGGTCAGGTCGTCGACGGTCTTCTTTAGCCGCGTAGCACTGGGGACTCCGGACAGAAGATAACCATTGACCATGAAGCTCGGCACCGAGGTGATGCCGACGGTGTTGACTGCATAATCTTGGTCGGCTTGCTGCCTGGCCCGTCGGTCCTCACTATGCAGAGCGGCTTCAACCTCGCCCGCGTCAAGGCCTACGGAAGTGGCGACGTTAACGATCACGTCGTCATCGCCGATGTTCCTGTCATCCTGGAAGAACGCCTTGAACATTGCCTCGGAGTACGCGTCGGCTTTGCCGCGCTCTTGGGCCAGCTGGAGCACCATGAACGCCTTCTCGGTGCGTGGCTGCGGGGAGATCGTCGGGAGGCTGATTGGCACGTTCAGGCGCTCGGACATCGGGTAAACCGCGTCTTTCCAGATCTGCGGTAAATAGTCGTCTTCTGGCCGCAGAGTAGGAACAGGGTGAGGGCGTAGCTCGAAGGGGCGAATGGTTACCTCGACGTCACGGTCTCGCTTGAGCTCGTCGATTGCTCCCTCCACGAGGAAGCAGAACGGGCAGACATAGTCGACAAAAACATCAATTTTTGTGGTCATTGAGCAGTCCTTTCGGTTCAGAACGTGTATGTGCATACATGTATCGGCGTGTGGGTCGGCCCTTAAAATGCTGGGGTCCTTAGGAGATAAGCTTACTGATTGTCTGGAATGATTGGTCGAGATCAGCCAGGTTCAGCTGCGGGTACTGTTTGGCCGCATCGCCGAGAAGCTCGCAGATCTTCGTTTCGTATGGCTCGCGGATTTCTGCCACAACCTTGAGGCCGGCGTCGGTAATGACTGCGAAGACCCCGCGCCCATCATCTGGGCAGGTGTCTCGGAATGCCAGCCCCTTGGCCTCCATTCGTCCGACCAGCCGGGTTGCCGAGCTCTGAGTAAGGCCGACCCGGTTCGCGAGCTCGGTGATTCGCAGTTCCCGGTCGGATGTCCGGCTCAGATGGAGCACAGCTCGGTACTCAGTAAGGCCGATGTTGTAGTTGTCAACCAGCCACTTACCTAGTGTGGCGTCGACCGCAGCGACAATCGCTGCGACCTGCTCCCACGACGCACTGAGAGTGCGGGCGGGAATTGTTGTCAGGGACATGATTGCTCCTTCCTGTTCGACTTAGAAGGGAACTCTCTTGGGTGCCAGGTGTCGGCTTGGATATTTCGATTGATGCACATACATCAATCGAAATAGAGTGTATGCGCATACATGGACATGCGAGGGGAAATTTTCCAGAAAGTGTTTTATATCACTAATTCTTCGCGTCCCTTAGTTGTACATCTAACGGTGCTGTTGCAAAGTTGGGGCAGTAGGAAGATTGACGCAGAAGTCGACCGCCAAATCGCAGAGCAACATCGCTCCGCTACGTCGTTAACTAATCGTGCTGTGCTGCTGGTTTCTTCTGCGTTGATCTTTGTCTCGATCCCTAAGGACGGTGACGGCAGTGGGTGGGCATATACGTGTGCGCTGATCGTTGCTTTGGTCGCGGCAGGTCTGGGGGCAGCTGCGCTTTTCGTTCGTCCTAAAAGCGGCGTGGCGAAAATCGAGCGACTGGAAGAACAACTCGTAGGAAAGGCAGAGACTGAATCGGCCTGAGTTTTTCGGAGACTACGGGTAAAAGCCTTACTGGGCTCTTCTGGTGGTGTTGAATTCCTCGTAGTCCTGCTCGTATTCGATCGGGGGAACGTCACCGATCGACGAGTGCAGACGTTGGTGATTGTACCAGTAGACCCACGAGGCCGTTTCCGTTTCTACCTCCTGGGCATCCCTCCACGTACGACGTGGATCGAAGCCGATCAGTTCGGTCTTGTAGAGCCCGATCGTTGATTCCATCATCGCGTTGTCCAAGGCGTCACCGGCCGAGCCGATCGAGCCCTGCAACCCGGCCTCGACAAGGGCATCAGTAAACGCCATAGAGGTGTACTGGGCAGGTTCAACCGGTGGTTGCAACACCGGCCTGTTTCAGGGATTGTAGTGCTTCACCGAAGACTTCGGCGGGGGTCTTCCAGCCGAGGGTCTTGCGGGGTCTGTTGTTGAGGGTGTGGGCCACCGCTTCGAGGTCGTCTGCGCTCCAGCGGGACAGGTCGGTGCCCTTGGGGAAGTACTGACGTAGCAGGCCGTTGGTGTTCTCGTTGGTGGGCCGTTGCCACGGGGAGTGCGGATCAGCGAAGAACACCTTGGTGCCAGTCTCAAGAGTGAACGCGGCATGTCCTGATAGTTCCTTGCCGCGGTCCCAGGTGATCGTCTTGCGTAACTGCTGGGGCAGGGTCGTGATCGCAGCGGCCAGAGCCGCGTTCATCGCGACTGCACCGTAGCCGCCCAGCGCGGGGCCGTTCTTGACCGGAGGGTGCTCGCCCCAGCCGTCGAGGCGGGGCAAGCGGACCAGGATCGTCGCGCGGCTGCGACGCTCGACCAAGGTCCCGATCGCAGAGCGGCCGGTCCCGATGACCAGGTCACCTTCCCAGTGTCCTGGAACAGCGCGATCAGCGGCTTCTGCGGGGCGTTGGCTGATCACGACCTCGGCGCCGACATGACCGCCGGGTTTGTTCCGGGAACGCTCACGGGGCTGTCGCAACGCCCTGCCCGTTCGCAGGCAAGCCACCAGCTCACGCTTCAGCGCGCCGCGGCCTTCGATGAACAACGCCTGGTAGATCGCCTCATGACTGATACGCATTGACTCATCATCAGGGAAATCCAGCTTCAAGCGGTGACTGATCTGCTCCGGGCTCCAACTGGTGGCCCACCGTCGATCTTGCCGACGAGGCTTGTTCAACCCCTTCCACGTCGGCGTGACCGGCCCTTCCACCGGCGTCCCGTCCGGGCCAGTGACCTTCCCAGAGAGTCTGTCCTGGACATAGTCGCGAAGCCGCAGGTTGGCCACCAGCTTCGCGGTCTTGGGTCGTTTCGCGGCCTCTTGGGCTTTCCATTGGGCCACCGTGGCGCGATACTCCAGCTTCCCGCTGCGGGTAGCAGCGTTGCGGCGCAACTCCCGACTGATCGTGCCCGGATCCCGCCCAAGGGTACGCGCGATCGACCGGACACCGCGTCCCTGAGCACGCAAGATCGCGATCTCCTCTCGCTCCTCGAAACTGAGATAACGACCAGTTGGCTCCGTCAACGTCAGCGGTGGCATACCGCCAGCGTGACGGAACCACCGTGATCCGACCGGCACCGACACCCCCACCGCCAGCGCTGCCTCCGCTGTCGTGACCCCGGCCGCGATCAGGCGCCAGAATTGTCGCTGCACCGCCCTCGATGGCTGCGGTCTGCCCGGAGAGCGCATTGCTGGCCGCAACGCCCGGTCCGCGCGCCACTGCCGCCGCATCCCCTCCGGGACCTCGCTGGTCTTCATGCTCCAGTCCTTGGTCGCCATCCTTGAACACCTTTCTCACCTCAAGGTGTTGCGACGACCAGTTGAATCCGCCCTGGGCTCCCGCGTCCGAGTGGTGGACGATGCCGGTGGCGGTGAAGTCCATCCTCGTGCGCCGACGGGAAAACAGGGCGTGCTCCAGGGCCATGAGCACCATCCGGGTGTCCATGACCGTGGTGACCACCCAGCCGAGGATCATTCGCGAATAGGCGTCGACAATGAAGGCGACGTAGCAGAAGCCCTCCCGGGTCCAGACGTAGGTGAAGTCCGCGATCCACCACTGATCCGGGTGCGACGGATACGCCCACCGCCGGTTGATCAGGTCCGGGTGCCGGCGGTGGGCCGGGGTGGCCACGGTGGTCTTCTTGCGGTGCATCCCTCGTGACACGCCTTTGATTCCGGTGATCTTCATCAGTCGTTCGACCTGGTCACGGCCAACAGTCATGCCGTCACGGATGGCGGACTTCCAGAGTTTGCGCCGGCCGTAGACCTTGCGGTTGGCCTCCCACAACCGGTAGATGCGGTGGGCGGCATAGGCCTCGTCGAGTTCAGCGTCCGAGGGGCCGAAGCCGCGGGCCTGATGGTCGTAAAAGGTGCTTGGGGCAATCGCGATGCCATGGGCAGTCAAGGTTTTGCAGATTGACTCGACCCCGAAGCGGTGGCGGTAGGTGCGGATGAACTCCACGATTACCGAAGTTTGCGGTCGAGCTCCGCCTGGGCGAAAAAAGCCGACGCCGTTTTCAAAATCTCATTGGCGCGTCGCAGCTTGGCCACTTCCTTGGCCTGCTCGTCGTAGGCGGCCTGGAGTTGCTGGTAGGACAGGGAACCGGGCTCAGGAGCTTCGGCCTGCTTTTCCTGTTTGCGGATCCAGTTGCGCAGGGTGGATTCCTTCACACCGAGAAGTTCACCGATCTCCCGGCGGGCGCCCGCCTTGGAGATGTCGCCTTCCTCGAGGCGCTCGAAGTACATGCGCACCGCGCGCTCCTGCGTGGCTGCGTCGTACTGACTGGGTCGTGCCATGCTGATCTTCCTCCTAGGGTAAAACCTAGTCTCCGACCAACCCAGGCCGCCTCAGACCGAAGCCACCAGGGCTTTAACAGCTTCCAAAACTCAAACACTAAAACAAGACCGAGGGCGAACGGTAACCACCGCACGGCTCACGCTCTGTGGTTTCGTTTTGCTAACGATTTCCTTGCTCTTTATGACGATTTATCTCTTGACGGGAGGATAAGCGATGGTGAGATCGAAGAAGGAGGCCGAGAAGGACAATAAGGACGAGCGGGATAATCAGCGCCCCACGCTGCCGCCGGCGATCACGTTGGAACGCGAAGAGGTGCACAAATTCAATCAGGCCCCGAACGGGTGACGCTCCCACTTCAGCTGACATGAGAAAGCGCGATTGATTCACTCATTGCAGCAACAACAGGCTGTTTCCTGGGAACTGCGATCCTGGCCCAATCCCTCAGAACTTTTCATCTCTCATAATGGCAGGCGCATGACCAACTTGGGGGTTATGAATTACGTAACCTGCAACCCCACTCCTTCGAACAGAGCTTAGGGGTACGTCAGTGAACGGTGCTGTTGCAAAGTTGGGGCAGTAGGAAGATCGACGTGAAATAATCACGGCCATGGGCATCTTCTCCGGTCGGCATTTCCCCCGTGAAATCATCCTGGGGGCAGTGCGGTGGTACTGCCGCTACGGGGTGAGCTACCGCGACCTCGAAGAGATGATGACCGAGCGGGGTGTGCCAGTCGATCACACCACGATTCTCACCGCTGGGTCCAGAAATATGCTCCTGAGCTGGACAAGCAGACCCGGTGGTACCGACAAGTCCCGGATTGGCAGGCCCGGTCCTGGCGGGTGGACGAGACCTATATCCGGGTCGGGGGAAAGTGGTGCTACCTCTATCGAGCCATCACCGCGGGCGGGCATACCCTGGATTTTTACCTGTCCCCAAAGCGTAACGTCGCCGCAGCGAAGCGTTTCCTGGCCAAGACCCTGAGGTCGAACACGATAACCGGGTTCCCGCGGGTGATCAACACCGATAAAGCACCCTCCCTGGCCAGGGCAATCGCCGAGTTGAAGTCAGAGGGAATCTGCCCGCAGACCGTGGAACACCGGCAGGTGAAATACCTCAATAACGTCATTGAAGGAGATCATGGGCGGCTGAAACGGATCCTCGGACCGAAGGGGGCGTTCAAAAACCGGACCTCGGCGTACCGGACGTTGAAAGGGATGGAAGCGATGCACTCATTACGGAAAGGCCAGGGCGCGATGTTTGCCTACGGGCAACCGAACCCGGATGCGGTGATCGTCAGCCGGGTGTTCGAGGCTGCCTGAGAACGCCGACCCGCAGCGAGCATCAGAGGATGAAGACTGGGTCGTCACGGCTCTCCGCCTGAAGTTTGCAACAGCACCGCGACAAGTGGGGCGATCTTGGGTGGGAAAACGCCGACCTGGGCTACCCCACAACCGATGAGCTGAAAACCCCTGACGGTGTGGGCCGGTTCAACCACTTCCAGGGCGGATCAATTTACTGGTCACCGAACACCGACGCGCACCAGATCTGGGGTGGGATCCGCGACACGTGGGCAGCGCAAGGATGGGAGACCGGGCCGTTGGGCTACCCCGTCACCGATGAGTTGACCACCCCGGACGGAAAAGGCAAGTACAACCACTTCCAAGGTGGATCAATTTACTGGAGCCCGTCCACAGGCGCACATAAAGTACAAGGTGAAATTCGGAATTATTGGGCAAGAAATGGATGGGAAAAAAGCAGGTTCGGTTTTCCCGTGTCCGAAGAACGACTTTTGAACGACGGTGCGATACAACAAGAATTTCAAGGACATGCTCTTCAATGGGTGCCGTTTAAATCTGGGACCTGACCCCTTGGCGGTGGACACGCTGAAACCAGCATCTCGCTGGGAAAGTGAGGTACCTTTCCACCATGCCACGCAAGACCTACACCGAGCAGTTCAAGCGTGACGCAGTGTCGTTGTACGAGTCGACCCCCGGAGCCACGATCAACGCGATCGCCTCCGATCTCGGGGTCAACCGCAACTCCCTGCGCACCTGGCTCGACGCCTTCGGCACCGGCACCAAAACTAACGCCAACGGTGAAAAAGTCGCCAGCCCGATCGCCGCAGCCAACAGCGAACGCTCCCCGGTTGAAGGACTCTCCGATGCCGAGCGGATCCGCGTGTTGGAACGCGAGAACGTCAAGCTCCGGGAGGAACGAGAGATCCTGCGCAAGGCGGCCAAATATTTCGCGGAAGAGACGAACTGGTGAACCGCTTTCAGTTCGTTGATGACCACCGAGACTTCTACGAGGTCAAGCGGTTATGTGAGGTCCTGAAGGTCAACCGGTCCTCGTATTACAAATGGAAATCTGCTGCTCCTGCCCGCCGGCGACGCCTCGTCGCTGACGCGGCGCTGGGAGCGAGGATCAAGGCCGTGTTCAAGGCCGAGAACGGCTGTTACGGGGCGAAACGTGTAACTGCGACCATCAACGCCGATCCCGCCAACGACCGGGGCAAGGGCGGCCGTCTCAATCACAAGCGCACCGCCCGGCTGATGCGGCAGATGGGCCTTTTCGGCTACACCAGGAAACGCCGGGTGAAGACCACCGTGTCCGCGAAACGTGCGCCTAAATTCCCTGACCTTCTGAAACGCCGGTTCACCGCGGAGAAACCGAACAAGGTCTACGTCGGCGATATCACGTACCTGCCGATCGCGGACGGGTCGAATATGTACCTGGCCACGGTCATCGACTGCTATTCGCGGCAGTTGACCGGTTTCGCGATCGCCGACCACATGCGCACCGAGTTGGTCGAAGAAGCCCTCACGATGGCTCACGGGGTCCGAGGTAGCCTTGACGGGGCGATTTTTCACTCGGATCACGGCAGTGTCTATACCTCTGAGCAGTACCGGAGGTTATGTGAGCGGTTCGGTGTCACCCAGTCGATGGGTACGATCGGGACGAGCGCGGACAACTCGTTGGCGGAGTCGTTCAACGCCTCGTTGAAGCGGGAAGTCCTGAAGGACGAGCCTGTTTTCGCCAGTCAGCTGGTGTGTCGCCGGGACGTGTTCCAGTGGTGCATCCGGTACAACACCCAACGGTTGCACTCGTGGTGTGGCTACCGCTCGCCGAACGCCTTTGAAGCCGCCGAATCAGCTACACTTACTATCGCATCTTGATTAAATCCCCGTGTCCACTTTCCAGGGGTCGGGCCCCTGCATCCCTGCCAACGTACGCCTCTGGATACGGAAGTTACAATCAGTTTTACGATATCTTCAATGTTAGCGAGCAGTGGACTCCGCAGGCATTAAACCGTGAGCTGACCACGCACTTCAATCAGTACTTCACGTTCACAGGCTGCCCCGACGCTCTGCAGGTAGGGGCCATTTGCAATCTTGAAACTGCAGTGGGAGTGGACGCCCCGGTACGGGTAGAGGCGATTTCTCCAGATGGATTCACTTTCAAGTCCTTGGAGGGGCATCCTGAAGGTGCAAATCGGTTCATCAACTTTAGATTTGTACCCATCACCGTTACGGGAATTACTACTATCAGATTAAATGTGCAAGCATGGGGGCCGGTTTCAGATGGATCGCTCTTAGGACCGCTAAATTCCGCGACCGTCGCCCGGTACTCATGGTCAACGCTTTCGAACAACCTGCGGAGACGCACGTCGGATGCATCTGCAACATATATCACCGCAGACAAGAACACGCCGTCCATCAGAACGTTTAATGCGCCTAAATTGAACACTTCGCCAACCCTTCCGGATGCTGAGGTGATTAACGCGAACGACTACCAGTTGAGCGAAGGTATAGATATCGTACCGCTATTCCCATCAGGAACATCCCCGGAGGAAATTGAAGCAGCATTAAAGGGTGGTGATATCCCGGTGGCCTCGGAGAAGGAACCCTCTGCACCACACGACACCAGTACCGATATTCAACCGGAACCCATGACGCCAACAGCCGAGGCCGAGAAGTCCCAGCACAATCAAACCGAGCAGGAAGGCACAGTGAATCTTAACTAGCAGATTCTAAACATACCTATGATCTACGTATTTTTTGGCATAATAGTCGCACTATTCATTGCCCTATGCATCCTGGTAGTGGGCTACCTGATCCATGTTTCAACCGCACGGAAAGTAATTACGCCAAGCCGGCTCTTACCCATCATGACCCTCCTAGCGCCCGTCTTTTTGATTTATGACGTGCTCAGCGATAGGTCATGCAGCGGTTTTTACAATTACGCCGTCAGTGGATATTTAATTACTGCAGTCGCCGTCAGCCTGTCATGGAGCATGGCTGCCACAGTCTCTAGACATTAATTACTTGAGGCTTAGCGGAAGGAACAATACCCTACCCAGTTCTCCCCTCGAGATATTTGTAAAGGGGACCTGACCCCTTGGCGGTGGACACGCTGAAACCAGCATCTCGCTGGGAAAGTGAGGTACCTTTCCACCATGCCACGCAAGACCTACACCGAGCAGTTCAAGCGTGACGCAGTGTCGTTGTACGAGTCGACCCCCGGAGCCACGATCAACGCGATCGCCTCCGATCTCGGGGTCAACCGCAACTCCCTGCGCACCTGGCTCGACGCCTTCGGCACCGGCACCAAAACTAACGCCAACGGTGAAAAAGTCGCCAGCCCGATCGCCGCAGCCAACAGCGAACGCTCCCCGGTTGAAGGACTCTCCGATGCCGAGCGGATCCGCGTGTTGGAACGCGAGAACGTCAAGCTCCGGGAGGAACGAGAGATCCTGCGCAAGGCGGCCAAATATTTCGCGGAAGAGACGAACTGGTGAACCGCTTTCAGTTCGTTGATGACCACCGAGACTTCTACGAGGTCAAGCGGTTATGTGAGGTCCTGAAGGTCAACCGGTCCTCGTATTACAAATGGAAATCTGCTGCTCCTGCCCGCCGGCGACGCCTCGTCGCTGACGCGGCGCTGGGAGCGAGGATCAAGGCCGTGTTCAAGGCCGAGAACGGCTGTTACGGGGCGAAACGTGTAACTGCGACCATCAACGCCGATCCCGCCAACGACCGGGGCAAGGGCGGCCGTCTCAATCACAAGCGCACCGCCCGGCTGATGCGGCAGATGGGCCTTTTCGGCTACACCAGGAAACGCCGGGTGAAGACCACCGTGTCCGCGAAACGTGCGCCTAAATTCCCTGACCTTCTGAAACGCCGGTTCACCGCGGAGAAACCGAACAAGGTCTACGTCGGCGATATCACGTACCTGCCGATCGCGGACGGGTCGAATATGTACCTGGCCACGGTCATCGACTGCTATTCGCGGCAGTTGACCGGTTTCGCGATCGCCGACCACATGCGCACCGAGTTGGTCGAAGAAGCCCTCACGATGGCTCACGGGGTCCGAGGTAGCCTTGACGGGGCGATTTTTCACTCGGACCTGACCCCTTGGCGGTGGACACGCTGAAACCAGCATCTCGCTGGGAAAGTGAGGTACCTTTCCACCATGCCACGCAAGACCTACACCGAGCAGTTCAAGCGTGACGCAGTGTCGTTGTACGAGTCGACCCCCGGAGCCACGATCAACGCGATCGCCTCCGATCTCGGGGTCAACCGCAACTCCCTGCGCACCTGGCTCGACGCCTTCGGCACCGGCACCAAAACTAACGCCAACGGTGAAAAAGTCGCCAGCCCGATCGCCGCAGCCAACAGCGAACGCTCCCCGGTTGAAGGACTCTCCGATGCCGAGCGGATCCGCGTGTTGGAACGCGAGAACGTCAAGCTCCGGGAGGAACGAGAGATCCTGCGCAAGGCGGCCAAATATTTCGCGGAAGAGACGAACTGGTGAACCGCTTTCAGTTCGTTGATGACCACCGAGACTTCTACGAGGTCAAGCGGTTATGTGAGGTCCTGAAGGTCAACCGGTCCTCGTATTACAAATGGAAATCTGCTGCTCCTGCCCGCCGGCGACGCCTCGTCGCTGACGCGGCGCTGGGAGCGAGGATCAAGGCCGTGTTCAAGGCCGAGAACGGCTGTTACGGGGCGAAACGTGTAACTGCGACCATCAACGCCGATCCCGCCAACGACCGGGGCAAGGGCGGCCGTCTCAATCACAAGCGCACCGCCCGGCTGATGCGGCAGATGGGCCTTTTCGGCTACACCAGGAAACGCCGGGTGAAGACCACCGTGTCCGCGAAACGTGCGCCTAAATTCCCTGACCTTCTGAAACGCCGGTTCACCGCGGAGAAACCGAACAAGGTCTACGTCGGCGATATCACGTACCTGCCGATCGCGGACGGGTCGAATATGTACCTGGCCACGGTCATCGACTGCTATTCGCGGCAGTTGACCGGTTTCGCGATCGCCGACCACATGCGCACCGAGTTGGTCGAAGAAGCCCTCACGATGGCTCACGGGGTCCGAGGTAGCCTTGACGGGGCGATTTTTCACTCGGATCACGGCAGTGTCTATACCTCTGAGCAGTACCGGAGGTTATGTGAGCGGTTCGGTGTCACCCAGTCGATGGGTACGATCGGGACGAGCGCGGACAACTCGTTGGCGGAGTCGTTCAACGCCTCGTTGAAGCGGGAAGTCCTGAAGGACGAGCCTGTTTTCGCCAGTCAGCTGGTGTGTCGCCGGGACGTGTTCCAGTGGTGCATCCGGTACAACACCCAACGGTTGCACTCGTGGTGTGGCTACCGCTCGCCGAACGCCTTTGAAGCCGCCGAATCAGCTACACTTACTATCGCATCTTGATTAAATCCCCGTGTCCACTTTCCAGGGGTCGGGCCCCTGGGATCACGGCAGTGTCTATACCTCTGAGCAGTACCGGAGGTTATGTGAGCGGTTCGGTGTCACCCAGTCGATGGGTACGATCGGGACGAGCGCGGACAACTCGTTGGCGGAGTCGTTCAACGCCTCGTTGAAGCGGGAAGTCCTGAAGGACGAGCCTGTTTTCGCCAGTCAGCTGGTGTGTCGCCGGGACGTGTTCCAGTGGTGCATCCGGTACAACACCCAACGGTTGCACTCGTGGTGTGGCTACCGCTCGCCGAACGCCTTTGAAGCCGCCGAATCAGCTACACTTACTATCGCATCTTGATTAAATCCCCGTGTCCACTTTCCAGGGGTCGGGCCCAGGGTCGTTCGCCCGACGCCCAGTCGACGGGCCACTTCCGCTTTAGGCACGCCATCGGCCACCCACTGCTTAGCCTGCGCTACTTGAACACCGGTTAGCACCTTCGCCCGCCCCTTGTACACGCCGCGGGCTTTCGCCCGAGCGATCCCCTCTGCCTGGCGCTCTTTAATAATGGAGCGCTCAAACTCGGCGACACTGCCCATAAGGCCCAGCATCAGTTTGGCGATCGGGTCGGCCTTCGCTGAATAGGTCTGCCCCTCACGTAGGAACCTCACCGAGACACCGCGCCCCACCAAATCTTCGACAATCGTGTGCAGGTCCACCAGTGAACGGGCGAGACGATCCATGCTCGTAACAATGAGCTGATCCCCCTTACGCAGATACCGCAGTACCTCCTCTAACTGGGGACGATGCAGAGTCGAGCCACTGATCTTCTCTTTGTAGATTTGCGGCGCGCCCGCCGCACGGGGTCAAGTCCCGTGTAGTGGTGTAGCCGTCTAGCTTTCGGCTCGGTATGTAGTTCGGGGTTGTGGTTAGGCGGTTAGCTGGTGATGGTCACCATGGTCGTCTCCTGTGGGGTGCATGAGTTGTTTGGTGTGTTCGAGTGCGGACAGTGACATGTAGCGTTTTTGCTGGATCCAATCGTCGTGTTGCTCGGCAAGAACCGCCCCGACAAGCCGGATGATGGATTCGCGGTTCGGGAAGATGCCCACGACATCGGTGCGCCGGCGGATTTCCCGGTTTAACCGCTCGGTGGGGTTGTTCGACCACACCTTCGTCCACACTGGTTTCGGCGCTGCGGTAAACGCCAACACCTCATCGAGTGATTCCTCTAGATAGGCAGCGACCTGCGGGAATTTCGGTTCCAACAGGTCAACTACCTCACGGGCTTGTCCCCAGGTGGATTGGGCGTCGGGTTGCTGGAAGATGGTCTGGAACATCGCAGAGACCATCGGCCATTGTGTTTTCGGGACTTTCTCGTAGAGGTTCTTCGCGAAATGAGTGCGGCACCGCTGCCACGACGCATCAGGCAGCACTTCGGAGATAGCGTGCTGAATACCTTCATGGGCGTCACTGGTGACTAAGAAGACGCCGCGAAGCCCGCGGGCTTTTAGATCTTGGAAGAAGCCTTTCCACGACGCGTTGGATTCCGCGGTGGCGACATGCATGCCGAGCATTTCGCGGTAGCCGTCGGCGTTGACCCCGGTGGCAAGCAGTACGGAGCATTTGACCACACGCCCGCCTTCACGGACTTTGATCGTCAACGCGTCACACGACAGGTAGGCGTAGCCGCCGGGATCAAGCGGGCGGTTTTTGAAATCTGTGACCATCTCGTCGAGTTCTTCCGACATGCGCGAGACTTGAGATTTCGACATATTGACAATCCCAAGTGTTGCCACCAGGTCATTCATCCTGCGGGTGGAAACCCCTTTGAGGTAGCAGGTCGCGATCACAGTCGATAAGGCGCGTTCGGCCCGTGAGCGGCGCTCTAACAGCCAGTCCGGGAAGAACGCTCCGTGGCGCAGTTTCGGCACCGCCACATCGATCGTGCCCACACGGGTATCAAGGTCGCGGTGACGGTACCCGTTGCGGTGGTTGACCCGCTCGGCAGAAGCGACACCATATTCAGCCCCGCAAACGGTGTCAGCTTGGGCGGAGAGGATCTGGTTGATAAACCCTTGCAGCATCTGCCGCATCAGATCCGGGGAAGCCTGTGCCAGCAGATCGTCCAGATAGGTTGCAGGGTCGATAGAATGCGGAGCAGCGGTCATCGTCATGTGCCTTTCGGTGAGATGTGGTAGTTGAGTCGAAAGGTTACTGACGATGGCCGCCCCTATATCTGCCAGGGCCCACCATCAGCAAGCGTTACACCACGCTAAAGGACACTGATAATGGGAGTGCGGGACAAGAACCATCCGGAATGACCCACTAACGGACTGGCCACAATCTGATTGTGTGCCTTCGTTGCGATCTGTCTTCCGGGCTGGTTCTCGCCCCGCACCGCGATCCGGCGATTCGGTCATGACCTCATAGGAGCGTGACCTCTCACCGTGACCACCCCGGCAGGTGCCATAGTAGTAGTCCCATCAGTGTCCTGTCTGCTCGAACCCTCGGATCAGCGGCTACCTTTCATCACTTCCCTATGCGAAAGCGTTGACAGCCATGACCACAGACATCGACCTCTCCGCAAGCCCCGTCGCCGGGGTCGACACCCACACCGACACCCACACCGTCGCCGCGGTGACCCCAACCGGCCGGCACCTGGCCACCGAAACCTTCCCCACCACCAGGCCCGGTTACACACACCTCGCCGAGTTCCTCAGCAAGCACGGTGTCGGTGCCGTCGGAGTAGAAGGAACCAACTCCTTCGGTGCCGGATTAACCCGGCACCTCATAGACCGTGGCTACACGGTCGTTGAAGTCCTGCGCCCGGCCCGCAGCATTCGACGCCGGGACGGGAAATCAGATCCGGTGGATGCTTTGGCCGCCGCGCGACAGGTCCTGACCGGGGAAGGGCTGAGCACGCCTAAAGATTCCACGGGCCCGGTGGAGTCGTTACGAGCGTTACAGATCACCCGGAAACAGCTGGTGTCCACCACCGCGAAACTCATCACAACGATGAAGTCGTTGCTGGTCACAGCCCCTGATGACATCCGCACCCGCTACGCCACGATGACCAACCACGCTCTGGTCAACGCGTTGGTGTACTGCCGACCGTCGTCGGATGTTACTGATCCGCGAAATGGTGTGCTGACCAGCCTGAAGATTCTGGCCACGACCTACCGCGCATTGCGGGTGCAGTGCGATGAGCTGGAAACCCGGATCGCTGCCCTGGTGTCAGTGATCAATCCCCATGTCATCAACATCGTGGGATGTGGGGCTCTTGTTTCCGCTGATCTGCTGATCAGCATCGGCGATAATCCGGAGCGCATCCACTCCGAAGCAGCGCTGGCGCACTTATGTGGAGTGGCTCCACTGCCGGCAAGCTCTGGGCGAACCAACCGGCACCGGCTCAATCGTGGTGGTGACCGGCGGGCGAACTCAGCGTTGTACCGAATCGCTATGGTGAGGATGAAGTGTGACCAGCGCACCAGGGAGTACGTCGCCCGGCGTACCGAGGAGGGGTTGTCGAAAAGGGAGATTATTCGCTGCCTGAAGCGCGCGATCGTCCGGGAGATCTACCGGGTCATATGCACCAGGCGCAGTACGCCACAGCCCAGGGATCTTCGTCGGGATGAGTTGAAAGAACTGCGTATCGCGAAGCATCTCACCCAGGTGGTTGTAGCGAAGCATTTGGGGTGTGCCCCGGCGAGGATCAGTAACATCGAGACTGGAAAACGTCCATTGACGGAATTAGCATCGGCCTACGAAAAATTTCTGAAAAGCGCTTGACACAATATAGGAGCATCGCAACCCCGCACGGAGTTGATCAAGTTGTCGGTCCAGGTTCTGTTCCATAGAACTCACCCGGGCATAACCGACTTTTTGTCCCACAACAACGTCCTGGTGTTCATCAATCTCTAGAGGTAATGACGGTGGGCCCGACCCCTGGAAAGTGGACACGGGGATTTAATCAAGATGCGATAGTAAGTGTAGCTGATTCGGCGGCTTCAAAGGCGTTCGGCGAGCGGTAGCCACACCACGAGTGCAACCGTTGGGTGTTGTACCGGATGCACCACTGGAACACGTCCCGGCGACACACCAGCTGACTGGCGAAAACAGGCTCGTCCTTCAGGACTTCCCGCTTCAACGAGGCGTTGAACGACTCCGCCAACGAGTTGTCCGCGCTCGTCCCGATCGTACCCATCGACTGGGTGACACCGAACCGCTCACATAACCTCCGGTACTGCTCAGAGGTATAGACACTGCCGTGATCCGAGTGAAAAATCGCCCCGTCAAGGCTACCTCGGACCCCGTGAGCCATCGTGAGGGCTTCTTCGACCAACTCGGTGCGCATGTGGTCGGCGATCGCGAAACCGGTCAACTGCCGCGAATAGCAGTCGATGACCGTGGCCAGGTACATATTCGACCCGTCCGCGATCGGCAGGTACGTGATATCGCCGACGTAGACCTTGTTCGGTTTCTCCGCGGTGAACCGGCGTTTCAGAAGGTCAGGGAATTTAGGCGCACGTTTCGCGGACACGGTGGTCTTCACCCGGCGTTTCCTGGTGTAGCCGAAAAGGCCCATCTGCCGCATCAGCCGGGCGGTGCGCTTGTGATTGAGACGGCCGCCCTTGCCCCGGTCGTTGGCGGGATCGGCGTTGATGGTCGCAGTTACACGTTTCGCCCCGTAACAGCCGTTCTCGGCCTTGAACACGGCCTTGATCCTCGCTCCCAGCGCCGCGTCAGCGACGAGGCGTCGCCGGCGGGCAGGAGCAGCAGATTTCCATTTGTAATACGAGGACCGGTTGACCTTCAGGACCTCACATAACCGCTTGACCTCGTAGAAGTCTCGGTGGTCATCAACGAACTGAAAGCGGTTCACCAGTTCGTCTCTTCCGCGAAATATTTGGCCGCCTTGCGCAGGATCTCTCGTTCCTCCCGGAGCTTGACGTTCTCGCGTTCCAACACGCGGATCCGCTCGGCATCGGAGAGTCCTTCAACCGGGGAGCGTTCGCTGTTGGCTGCGGCGATCGGGCTGGCGACTTTTTCACCGTTGGCGTTAGTTTTGGTGCCGGTGCCGAAGGCGTCGAGCCAGGTGCGCAGGGAGTTGCGGTTGACCCCGAGATCGGAGGCGATCGCGTTGATCGTGGCTCCGGGGGTCGACTCGTACAACGACACTGCGTCACGCTTGAACTGCTCGGTGTAGGTCTTGCGTGGCATGGTGGAAAGGTACCTCACTTTCCCAGCGAGATGCTGGTTTCAGCGTGTCCACCGCCAAGGGGTCAGGTCCGGTTCTGTTCCACTAGCCATAAAGCAACCCTACCGAACAGCTAAAACTTGTAATTCAGATCTGTCCATTTAGGGTGTACCCTAAAAATCCATGTAGGGCTCATGTCTTGGATGTTATGGATCGCCATAGCCCGTGGTCGAGGTCTCGATTCTTCCTGCGTTAAGCTGACTTGCATGATGGAATCAAGCTTTCCGCTTCCCGAATACCGACCCTTTCCCAGTTTTGATGAGTGGGAACAGGTTGAGGTCTCACTGCAAGATGTTATTCAATCAGCGGAGAGATTGGCCCAAGTAAAAAAAGGCACCTCTAGTTCGTCCTTGGAGGCTGCATTAGAGAGAACTAGGCGTGCGGCAGCGGTTGATACCAATGCGATTGAAGGGATCTTCCAAACTGATCGAGGTTTCACTCGAACTGTGGCGTTTCAGCTCGAAGCCTGGGAAAGGCAAATGGAGGAGAAAGGCCAGCACGTCCGGCCAGCCTTTGAGGATACCCTCGAAGGGTTTGAGTATGTCCTTGACGCGGTTACAGGACAAGTTCCTATAACCCAGAAGTGGATCCGAGAACTGCATGCAGTCATACTGCGTAGTCAAGACAGCCACGAAGTCCACACCGCTGTTGGGGTTCAGAAGCAAGCTCTACGCAAGGGGGAGTATAAAACTCAGCCGAATAGCCCCACGCGTCCTGACGGGACTATTCACGCTTACGCCCCAGTCGAAGATACTCCGGCTGAGATGGCAAGATTTATATCTGAACTTGAGTCGGAGAATTTTCAAAAGGCCGATACGGTTATTCAGGCAGCCTATGCCCATTATGCTTTTGTATGCATTCATCCGTTCGCAGATGGAAACGGGAGGGTGGCTCGTACTTTAGCGAGCACTTTTCTCTACCGAGATCCTGGAGTTCCCCTCCTTATCTATCAGGATCAACGGGGAGACTATATCCAAGCTCTGGAAATGGCTGATGATGGTGATCCACGGCGACTCATCCGTTTTATTGCTGAACGAGTGACTGACACCATCAACTTGGTAATCACAGATCTCACTCGCCCTACTAGTGCGAAATCCGCAGCAGACAAGCTCGCAGAAGCATTGCGACCCACGCGTGTGCTGCCGGAATTGCACGATGCAGCTCTTCGGCTTCAGGAAACTCTTTATACAGAGATTCGATCCCCCCTAGACGAGCAGGCTAAAAAGCTGGATATGGAGTTTGACCTCTTTAGGTCCCTCAATGGCCGCCCCCCGGCTCCGCCAACGGGTTATACGGCCTTTGCGGATAAATATTGCCTATATCTATCTTTCGTGAGTAATTCTCCGAAGAGAATTGTCGAGGTCCTCCCTCTCGTGTTGGCAGCTAGAAGCGCTGAAGAGGCCACTAGTGATCTTGTGGTGGTGACTTCTGCTGACTATCGCTTCGATGCGTTTGGGCGGGAGCTTGAGCCAGTTATTACTGAAAGCTTGCGTAGCAGAGCGAAAGTTTTTGCGGATGGGGTAGTGGATCTCTTCTTGGCACAGCTAGCGGAGGCGTTTAAGCGCTAATCGGGGCGCACATTTTTGGGGATAGTCCTAGTATTCGGTTCCCTTTGCTCCCAGGCTAAAACGGCCCTTCCGGTTTTAGAGTGCGTTGATCGGTGCTGTTGCAAAGTTGGGGGGGAGAGCAGCGAAGACTCAGTTTCTCATTCTCTGATGGCCGCTGCGTGCCGGCGTTCTCAGGCCGTCTCGAAGACCCGGTTGACGATCACCGCGTCCGGGTTCGGTTGCCCGTAGGCAAACATGGTGCCTTGCCCTTTCCGCAATGAGTGCATCGCCTCCATCCCTTTCAACGTCCGATATGCAGATGTCTAAGTTCTTAAACGCGCCTTTCGGCCCGAGGATCCGCTTCAGCCGACCATGGTCGCCTTCCAGGATGTTGTTGAGGTATTTCACCTGACGGTGCTCCACCGTCTGAGGGCAGATGCCTTCTTCCTTGAGCTCGGATATTGCCTTGGCTAGGGAGGGTGCCTTATCTGTATTAATTACCCGCGGGGACCCGGCTGTCGTATTCGATCGCAGGGTCTTGGCCAGGAAATGTTTGGGACGTGCTTCCAGTAGCAGCGTTCTGACGATCCGATAGCACCCGGATGAGCACCGGATAGCGGTGCTTGGTCCGGGTGCCGGCGGGGCTATTGCGCGTCGGCGAGGTGTCGGCGCATGTTCGGCCCGTCGAGTGGGAGGATCTCGGCGCCTGCCACAATCCGGTTGAGGATCGATTCGGCGATCACCGCGTCATGCAGGGATTTGTACCAGTCCTGCGGCTCGAACTGGGAGGTGACCAGGGTCGAGCCACGGCCGTCCCGGGCCGCGAGGATGTTGAGCAGCTCCGCGGCGGTGTGCTGGTTGATGGGCGTGGTCAGGAAGTCATCGATGACCAGCAGGTCGCAGTTGTGCAGGTCGGTGAGGAAGTCCAGCCGTTTCTGCGACGCGGGGTCCATGACCGCGAGCTGGTTGGCCAGATCATCGAGTCTGAAGAACCGGGCGGTGTAGAACTTCCGGCAGGCGGCGTTGAGCAGCGCCAACGCGAGGTAGGTCTTGCCGACACTGGATTTCCCCAGGATGACCAGGTTGTGGGTCTGATCGATCCATTGACAGCTGGACAGCCGTGCAATTAGCTCACGATTGAGGTTGCGGTCGGGAAGGTAGCGGATTTCTTCTACGCAGGCATCAGGGTTTGGCGATCTGGATGCCTTGAGTAGTTTCTGGGTCCGACGTTGCTCCCTGGCCGTGATCTCCTTATCCAGGGCGTGGAAGATCTTCTGCGAGAACGTCCACTCATCGCAGGCGGGGTCGTTGGCCAGGTCGATGACGGTTTTCCCGAAGGCGGTCATCCGCAGCTGGGTGAACAACGTCATGTCGGCGTCGGTGAGGTGTCGATCCATCACGCCTGACCTCCTTCATCGTGGGCAGGATCCGTCTTTCCCAGTAGAGCGT
Organism: Corynebacterium sp. Z-1; assembly: GCF_031844665.1. NCBI lineage: Bacteria > Bacillati > Actinomycetota > Actinomycetes > Mycobacteriales > Corynebacteriaceae > Corynebacterium > Corynebacterium sp. Z-1. The sequence goes on from NZ_CP134621.1 coordinate 579,178, forward strand.
CGAGGCTGAAGTGCTCAGGGCCAGCCAGGTGCGCACCGCGGGTGTCCCGTGAGCCCGGGGCCGGGTCGATGCGTGGGGCCGGCGGCGGCGGAGCATCTGTGGTGGTGGGCCGGGCGTGGACCTGGGCCCGCAAGGCCGCCAGGCGTTGCTTGACCGCGGTGTAGCTGACCGCCCGCGGGGAATCAGCGTCAACCAGTTGCCGGCAGGCCTGTTCCAGCAGTGCCTTGTTGTCGCCCTTGCCCAGGGCGAGGATGTTCAGGACCTGACCCCTTGGCGGTGGACACGCTGAAACCAGCATCTCGCTGGGAAAGTGAGGTACCTTTCCACCATGCCACGCAAGACCTACACCGAGCAGTTCAAGCGTGACGCAGTGTCGTTGTACGAGTCGACCCCCGGAGCCACGATCAACGCGATCGCCTCCGATCTCGGGGTCAACCGCAACTCCCTGCGCACCTGGCTCGACGCCTTCGGCACCGGCACCAAAACTAACGCCAACGGTGAAAAAGTCGCCAGCCCGATCGCCGCAGCCAACAGCGAACGCTCCCCGGTTGAAGGACTCTCCGATGCCGAGCGGATCCGCGTGTTGGAACGCGAGAACGTCAAGCTCCGGGAGGAACGAGAGATCCTGCGCAAGGCGGCCAAATATTTCGCGGAAGAGACGAACTGGTGAACCGCTTTCAGTTCGTTGATGACCACCGAGACTTCTACGAGGTCAAGCGGTTATGTGAGGTCCTGAAGGTCAACCGGTCCTCGTATTACAAATGGAAATCTGCTGCTCCTGCCCGCCGGCGACGCCTCGTCGCTGACGCGGCGCTGGGAGCGAGGATCAAGGCCGTGTTCAAGGCCGAGAACGGCTGTTACGGGGCGAAACGTGTAACTGCGACCATCAACGCCGATCCCGCCAACGACCGGGGCAAGGGCGGCCGTCTCAATCACAAGCGCACCGCCCGGCTGATGCGGCAGATGGGCCTTTTCGGCTACACCAGGAAACGCCGGGTGAAGACCACCGTGTCCGCGAAACGTGCGCCTAAATTCCCTGACCTTCTGAAACGCCGGTTCACCGCGGAGAAACCGAACAAGGTCTACGTCGGCGATATCACGTACCTGCCGATCGCGGACGGGTCGAATATGTACCTGGCCACGGTCATCGACTGCTATTCGCGGCAGTTGACCGGTTTCGCGATCGCCGACCACATGCGCACCGAGTTGGTCGAAGAAGCCCTCACGATGGCTCACGGGGTCCGAGGTAGCCTTGACGGGGCGATTTTTCACTCGGATCACGGCAGTGTCTATACCTCTGAGCAGTACCGGAGGTTATGTGAGCGGTTCGGTGTCACCCAGTCGATGGGTACGATCGGGACGAGCGCGGACAACTCGTTGGCGGAGTCGTTCAACGCCTCGTTGAAGCGGGAAGTCCTGAAGGACGAGCCTGTTTTCGCCAGTCAGCTGGTGTGTCGCCGGGACGTGTTCCAGTGGTGCATCCGGTACAACACCCAACGGTTGCACTCGTGGTGTGGCTACCGCTCGCCGAACGCCTTTGAAGCCGCCGAATCAGCTACACTTACTATCGCATCTTGATTAAATCCCCGTGTCCACTTTCCAGGGGTCGGGCCCTCAGGCAGGTGCGATACCCCTGGGCTTCGATCGGGCGGGCATCGAGCACGCTGGTGATCGCGGCGACGGTGTGGGGACCGACCTTGTGGGCCTGACGCAGGAAATACGCCCTGGACCACAGGTCCGAGGACTGCTGATGCTGATCGGGGACATGATCGGGGTCGGTGACGTAGACATGCTGGCGCGGGGAGACGGTATGGGTGGCGATGATGTCCCCGTCGCACATGACCGTCAGACGGTCGCCGGTGATCTTCACATCAACGTGGCGTCCGGCGAAGGTGTGGGGCACCGAGTACTTCACCGTGGCGATTTCGATGTGGTAATCACGGTTGACCTTGGATTTCCGCCAGGTCACCGGCTGCCAGCGGGACTCCGGCAGCCCAAGCAGTTCCGGCCGCTCATACTCATCGAACAGATCCTTGCGGCTGATCTGCTGTCCGCGGAACGGTGTTCTGGTGTTGATCGCGGTGACCTGGTCGGCCACAGCAGTATTGAGGTCATCCAGGCTGGCGAATCGCTGGCCCGCGAGCCGGCCGATCACCCAGTTGGTCACGACCTTGACCCCGGCTTCGACATTGCCTTTGTCCTGTGGTTTTACGGGACGGGTCGGTACCGCAGCGGTGCGGTGGTGCTCGAGGAAATCCCGGTAGGCGCGGTTGACGTCCCGGGCCCGGTCCCCACGAGCGATCTGGTTGGATGCGGTGGAGGCGTTGTCCGGGATGACGACCTGCGGGATACCGCCGAAGAACTCGAAGGCCTGCTGGTGGGCGTCCAACCAGTTCGGGGACTTCTCATCGAGATAACCGCGGGCGAAGACCATCCCGGAGTACGGCAACGAGGCCACGAATACCGACACCTTGGTCTTGCGCCCGGTGATGGGGTCAAAGACGGCCATCTTCGTGCCCGCCCAGTCGACCTGCATCGTGTGACCGGGAACGTGGGTGATCCGCATGGTCAGGTCGTTGACATCGACGTACTCGCCGATGATCTGGCAGAACCGCTGATAGCTGTAGTGCCGCTGGCCAGGGACGCCGTCCGTGTCGAGGTAGCCGGCCCACAACACGCGCAGCGGGAGCTTCTTCTTGCCCGAGCGTTTGGTGACCATCGCGGCCACGTCGAAGGCGACGAACTCATCCGAGGGCGCCTTGCGCCCGTCGGTGAACAAGGCGTCGAGTTCTTCCGCGGTGAGGTCTTCCACCTGGGAGGTGGAGGTAAAGCCCTGGTCCCGGCAGATTCTCTTCGCTTTGGCGATGGTGGTGTGTGAGCATCCCGCCAGGGCTTCGATCTGTCGGTAGGACAGATTCTGGATCAATAGTGACATCACCAATCGGTAGTCAGTCACGGTGTCTCCTCTTCGAGGTCCACACGCAGCCGAATTACTGCGTGTAGACCTGAGATCACCACAGACCACCAGATGCTGCTATCCGAAGCTCATACCCGCGCTATCCGATCGTCAGAACCGCGCTACTAAAAGCACGTCCCTAACACAGGAAACGCTTGGCCGCCGCGACATTGCGCTTCGGAGAGAGGTAAAAGTCCAGGGTCTGCCCACCGGCGGTGATCGCCAGATCAGAGGTAGCACCATCTGCCGCCGACCCGAATATAGGTCTCATCCACCCGCCAGGACCGGGCCTGCCAGTCGGGTACTTGCCGGTACCACCGAGTGTGCTTGTCCAGCTCAGGGGCGTATTTCTGCACCCAGCGGTGAGAATCGTGGTGTGATCGACTGGCACACCCCGCTCGGTCATCATCTCTTCGAGGTCGCGGTAGCTCACCCCGTAGCGGCAGTACCACCGCACTGCCCCCAGGATGATTTCACGGGGGAAATGCCGACCGGAGAAGATGCCCATGGCCGTGATTATTTCACGTCGATCTTCCTACTGCCCCAACTTTGCAACAGCACCTTCGTCACCGTCTTGGTGGACCTGACCCCGGTCGTGGACGGCACCGGCCCGTCCCGCCTGTTGGACATGGTCGCCGGCCGTTCGGCGAAAGTCCTCACTGACTGGCTCGACGCCCGTGACCAGGTGTTTCGGGACCGCATCAAGGTGGTCACGATGGACGGGTTTGCCGGCTACCACTCCGCGGCCGCCAGCGCGGTGCCCGCTGCCCGGACGGTGATGGACCCCTTCCACGTCGTGCGCCTGGCCGCCGACAAGCTCACCGTGTGCCGCCAACGCATCCAGCAGGCCACCACCGGGAACCGGGGCCGCACGGGCGATCCGCTGTACGGCATCCGCCGGACCTTGAACACCCGAGCCGAGCTGCTCACCGACAAGCAGAAGGTCCGCCTGTTCAAGGCGTTCACCGCCCATGATGCACACGCGGCGGTGGAGGTCACCTACGGCGTCTACCAGCGACTCATCGCCGCCTAGGAGGCCGCCGGCAAGCGGGAGGGCAAGATCGCGATGTACAAGCTCCTGCGCTCCATCCGGGCCGGTGTACCGAAAGAACTCCCCGAGCTGGCCCAACTTGGCCGGTCACTGTGGAAGCGGCACCGCGAGATCCTCGCCTACTTCGACGTGAATGCCTCCAACGGACCCGTCGAAGCCATCAACGGCCGCCTCGAGCACCTCCGCGGAATCGCCCTGGGCTCCCGCAACCTCAAGCACTACATCCTGCGGTCACTGATCCACTCCGGACAGCTCCAGAACCGGATCAACGCACTCTGATTCCGGAAGAGCCCCATAACTGTGTGGTGACCCGCGAGAGAGTGGGCCACCACACAGTTATGGGAAACACGCCCTAGCTTGGCGTCTGCGCACGCATGGCGAGCGCCAAGTCCTGTGGCCGCCGCGGGCGGCCGCTTGCTCTATGCGGGCTGCTTCTCCGCAACGACATCGAGCTGCTCGATCACGGGCTCCTCGAAGAGCTCACCCGTTTTCTCACCGAGCGCTTTCGCGACCTCACCCGACAGGTGCGCCTGGCGCCCGTCGTCGTCGGCAAATGCGTCAAAGATCCCGAACGACGAGGGTCCGAACTGTATCGCGAACCACCGGACGGTCTTGGGCTCACCCTCTACGATTGACAGCCCCTGGTTCAAGAAGTCGCGGACTTCTTCCTCCCTGCCGGGCAGTGCTTCGAGGCGCACCAGAAGCGCTTTACTGACCTTTGTTGTTGCCATCTTGGATCTATCCTTTGCTCGGTTTTGCGTTCTCTGGAATGGATTAAAACGCCGCTACAGCTGCCTCGGCGACCGTCTGATCCTGCTCGCCGCTACCCCCGCTCACTCCTACCGCCCCGACGACCAGGCCGTCGCGGCGCAGCGGGATGCCGCCAGCGAAGACCATGACCCTGCCAGGGTTCGAGTTCTGGATGCCGTAGAACTGCTCGCCGGGCTGAGCATTTTCGGCCAGGTCCTTGGTGGCGATGTCGAAGGCGCGCGCCGTAAAGGCCTTGTTGATCGAGATGTCGACGCTGCCCACCCACGCGTTGTCCATGCGAATGTGGGAAACCAAGTTAGCACCCGCGTCGACCACCGCAATGTTGCTCGGCGACCCGATCTCTTCCGCCTTAGCCTGAGCGGCGGCGATCACGCGCTGAGCGTCCTCGAGCGATACGGATTCGAGCCTGATGGTCATGAGTGCCTCCTGGTTGTGTGCCAAATGTCAATCGGGTCGACCGATGGGCTAGGGCTGTCACGCCTGAGTTCGACGTCATGCCGGCGCCTTGGCCGAGCGTACCATATCGGCTCTGGCTCGCTTGCGGAGAACGTCGACGAGTTGCTGCCTGCTCTTCAGGGGTCGCTCCCAAGCCGCTCCCGGGGGGTCGAACACATCGGGTACGTCAACAACGCCCGCCCCCGCATCACCCTGCACGCGGTGTCGACCGATGAGCGCAACAGGCAACCCGACGGCTAGGTCCGAACCCCGCACTGCGACGCGGCTTCAGCATCCCTCGCCGGGTCGCACCGCGAACGGATCCCGCTGCGGCACCTCCGCCCAACTTTGCAACAGCACCAAGAGAAGTATGACCCCTAGTATCCAGAGCATCCCCTAGTAAGGACATCCAAAAGGAGCTACCCGAATCTCCATCAAAATAGACCAGAGCTTCTTTTTGGGTGCTGCGCCGCAGTTCAAGTGGGGTTAAAATACGCCTGAAGCGGCACCTGATACTAGATGCGGGTGCCGCTTTTGTGCTGGGTAGGTAGATTGAGGTTCATGCCGACCTACACCGTCTTATCCACCGCCGGGACAATCGGACCGGGGCAGCGCCCGAAACTCGCTGAGCTGATCACCGACCTCCACCACGAAGTCACGTACGCCCCGCGCTATCTGGTTCAGGTGATCTTCAACGATCTTGCACCCGGTGAGTTATTCCTCGCCGGCCGGGAAGTTTCTCAGGACCACGTCTGGATCCGGGCGGATATCCGTTCCGGGCGCACCGAACAGCAGAAAACCGGGCTATTAAAACAGCTCACCGCCAGGGGCGCCGAGACACTGGGAATACCGGCGGCCCACCTCTGGGTCTACGTCAATGAGATCCCCGGTGCGAACATGACCGAATACGGCCAGCTCTTGCCCGAGCCCGGCGGGGAAGCTGAGTGGTTTAGCTCCCTGCCGCCACAGGTTCGCGATGTGCTGACAGGTCTGTGACCAGCGGGCCGCTAAATCTATTTGCTGCCTGTATTTGCCCACCGGACCAGGTCACCCTGGCCGAAGCGGTGCTGTTGCAAAGTTGGGGCAGTAGGAAGACCTGCGTGAAATAATCACAGCCATGGGCATCTTCTCCGGTCGTCATTCCCCCGTGAAATCATCCTGGGGGCGGTCCGGTGGTACTGCCGCTACGGGCTCAGCTACCGAGACTTGGAGGAAATGATGACCGAACGCGGCGTGCCGGTCGATCACACCACGATTCTCACCGCTGGGTCCAGAAATACGCCCCTGAGCTGGACAAGCAAACACGGTGGTACCGGCAGGTACCTGACTGGCAGGCCAGTTCCTGGCGGGTGGATGAGACCTATATCCGGGTCGGGGGAAAGTGGTGCTACCTCTACCGGGCTATTACCGCCGGTGGCCAGACCCTGGACTTTTACCTCTCTCCGAAGCGGAACGTGGCCGCAGCGAAGCGTTTCCTGGCCAAGGCACTCAGATCCAATGCGTCAGCCGGGTATCCCAGAGTGATCAACACCGATAAAGCACCCTCCCTAGCCAGGGCAATCGCCGAGTTGAAGTCAGAGGGAATCTGCCCGCCAACAGTGGAACACCGGCAGGTGAAATACCTCAACAACATCCTGGAAGGCGACCATGGTCGGCTGAAGCGGATCCTCGGGCCGAAAGGCGCGTTTAAGAACTTAGACATCTGCATATCGGACGTTGAAAGGGATGGAGGCGATGCACTCATTGCGGAAAGGGCAAGGCACCATGTTTGCCTACGGGCAACCGAACCCGGACGCGGTGATCGTCAACCGGGTCTTCGAGACGGCCTGAGAACGCCCACACGCAGCGGCGATCAGGGAATGAGAAACTGAGTTTTTGCGGCTCTCCCCCCAACTTTGCAACAGCACCTTGTTGGGCATCGTGACGACGCCGCCAGAGCGGACCTGGCACCCATGCGGCACCGCGCACCCCACTTTGGCGGAGTGCGCGGTGCGGTGGAGAACCACCCAGACTGAGCCTGACGAAACAGGCGGCGTCGCTCAGCGGGCGATCATCCCGTGGGGGTCGATGACGAACTTCTCCACGGAGCCCTGGTCGAACTCCGCGTAGGCCTGGGGTGCCTCGTCCAGGCTGATCACGCGCGGGTTGACCATCTCCGTCAGGTACGGCATCCGGTCCCACAGGATCGACATCATCAGCTGGCGGTTGTAGCGCATGATGGGCGCCTGGCCGCCGATGATGTGGGGCGACTTGATCCAGGCCTTGCCGAAGTCCACCGGGAAGGTGCCCTCCTGCTCGGCCTTCGTCTCCGCGATCGGGTCCGGCCCGTAGATGCCGATGATTCCCGTGGCTCCGCCCGGACGGGTGATGTCCAGGACCTGGTTCACGGCGGCGATCGGCTGCATCTCATCGGCCGCGGAGCCCAGGCCGTGGGCCTCGGAGCCGACGCAGTCCACCGCGCAGTCCACCATCGGCTCGCCGAGGATGTCGTTCACGGCGTCCTGCAGGTTCTCCGTGGCGGAGAGGTCGATAGTCTCGCAGCCGTGCTTGCGTACCAGCTCCAGCCGCGAGGCGTCCTGGTCGCCCACAATGATGCACGAGGCGCCCAGCAGCCGAGCGGCAGCCGCGGCGCACCGGCCCACGGGGCCGGCACCGGCGATGTAGACGGTGGAGCCGGGCTTGGCGCCGGCCTCCATGAGACCGTGGAACGCCGTGGGGAGGATGTCCGAGAGCACGGCCAGATCCAGGATCTTCTCCATAGCCTGCTCCTGGTCCGGGAAGCGCAGCAGCTGGAAGTCGGCGTACGGCACGAACAGGTACTCGGCCTGTCCGCCCTGGAAATCGCCCAGATTGAAGCCGTAGGCGGCGCACGCCTGCTCCGGGTTGGCGGTCTCACACACCTCGGTGCGGCCGGCGCGGCAGTTGCGGCAGCGGCCGCAGGCCACGTTGAACGGCACGGAGACGAGGTCACCCTCCTTCAGGAACTGGACGTCGCTGCCGACCTCCAGCACCTGGCCGGTCATCTCGTGACCCAGCACCATGCCCTCGGGCACGGGGAAGGACCCGCGGTAGATGTGCAGGTCGCTGCCGCAGATGTTGGTGGCGACGATCTTGAGGATGACGCCGTGCGGGGCGGCGGAGCCGTCGGGCATCTCCAGCTTGGGGAAGTCCAGCTCGTCGACGCGCACGTCCTTGATGCCGTGGAATACCACGGCGCGGTTCTTGGTGGTCATGGAAACTGTTGCCTTTCTGTAGGTAGGTGTCGAGGTCTTCCGAAGATGGAGGTTCCTACACGCAGCCATCCGAAAGACCTCGACGTGCCCGATGCTACCTTCACGCCCCCCGACCTGACCACCTTCACCCGTCTGGACGTCCTCGGCCTGGAGGTCACCGCCCAGCTGCTCGAGCCCGACCGCACCGTGCTCGCCTGCCGGGTCGTCGAGCCGGACGACTGGTGCCGGCGGTGCGGCTGCCAGGGCGTCCCGCGCGACACCGTGACACGGGAGCTGGCGCACGAGCCGTTCGGGTGGCGCCCACCACGCTGCTGCTGACCGTGCGCCGGTACCGGTGCACCGAGTGCGCGCACGGCTCTCCGCCTGAAGTTTGCAACAGCACCGTCTTCGGTCTCTTCCATTTCTTTCTTGATGATTCTGAATAAATCGTTACGCAACGTGGATCTTAAAAATCTTGCTGTTGACGTTGTTGTTGATGTCGATTGTGTAGCCGCCTGACTTGCTGGCTGTTCGAAAATCAAGTCGGGTTCCGTCGTCTAAGAATACTGTAGAAGGGTTTACCACCGGTTCTTGTCCCTGGGTGGTTTTCATAAAGGCCCGTGAATGTGTGGCTGTGCACCAAAGCGTCCATACTTCAGGGGGTAAGGGGACCTTTAATCCCTTTAGCTAAAGCGTTTTGTGGGGGTACCGTCGCGTTACGGTACACCTCGGGGACATGCTCGCTATTGGGAAAGATGCGGCGCAGCAGGTCGTTGGCGGGGGAAGTGTTGGCCTGCGCATTGAACTCGCGGAGAAGTTCCCACGTCGCCTGGTGCTGGGCGCTCGCCTCTGAGTCGTCGGGCAGGTACCAGCTACCGGGTGGGGTACACCCTCAGCGCCGCGCGAAGATCGCGAGCGCCGATGCCGCAAGCACCACCAATGGGGCAGCCCACGTGCCCTCGGAGAGGATGTACGCCGCAACCACGACGGCGACGACAACTGCGGCGACAACGGCAACGTTGAAATCTCTGGCCATACGGCTCACGCTACCAGCAGGGGTAGGTTGAGGGCATGCTTATCGACGCCTCCAGCCTGCCCCGGCCCCCGCAGCGCATCATACCCGGTGTCGTGCGCCTGCCGAACTTTTTGCCGCTACGCCAGCAGGCAGATCTGGTGGCTCAAGCGCGCGAGATCGCGCGTAGCGTCGCCGGTACCCCGGTGGCGATGCGCCGCCCGCTCGTGGGTAAGGGCCAGATGAAGGCGCACCTGCTCTCGCTCGGGTGGTTCTGGGCGACGAACCCCTACCGCCTGGTGAAGGAGGTTGACGGCTATCCGGTGCCGCCGGTTCCGGACAATTTCCAGGGCATCGCCAACCGAGTTCTCGCCGCCGCCCGCGAGCTGGACGAGGCGGTGGGGCAGTCGATCCGCGTGGAGACGGCTCTGGTGAACTTCTACCCGCCGGGTGCGGGCATGGGAGAACACGTCGATGCCGAGGAAGAGGCTGAAAACCCAGTGGTGAGCCTGTCCATCGGCGACGACACCCTGTTTCGGATCGAGGGCCACGAGGTGCTGCTCATGTCTGGCGACGCGCTGGTCTTCGGCGGTCCGGCGCGCCGGGCCCGCCACGGCGTTGCCGGGGCGCGAGCAGGCACCGGTCCGAACGAAACGGGCCTGGCGGAGGGAAGGATCAACATCACGATGCGTCAGGTGCGCCGTTAATGTTGGGTGGTATGAAAAAGATTGCGGTTGTCACCGGCGGTTCCGCGGGCATCGGCGAGGCGAGCGCCCGCGCGCTGGCGGCGGACGGGTGGAAGGTCTACGTCGCGGCGCGGCGGGTGCAGCGCTGCCAGCGCATCGCCGAGGAGATCGGGGGTGTGGCGGTTGAGTTGGACGTGACTGATCAGGGCAGCGTCGACAAGCTGGCGGCGAAGCTGGAGCGCGTTGACCTGCTGGTCAACAACGCGGGCGGCGCGAAGGGGGTCGACTACCTGCGCGACGCCGACGAAGAGCGCTGGCGCTGGATGTACGAAACCAACGTCTACGGCACCGTGCGGGTGATCAAGGCGCTCTACCCGGCGCTGCTCGAGGCCAGCGGACTGATCATCAACATTGGCTCGGTTGCCGGCACCGACGCCTACAAGGGAGGCTCCGGCTACAACGCCGCCAAGTTCGGGCTGCGCGGCCTCACCCGTGCCCTGCGCCGCGAGGAGGCGGACAACCTGATCCGTGTCACCGAAATAGACCCCGGCCGGGTGGAGACGGACTTCGCGCTCAACCGGCTCGAGGATGAAGAGCGCGCCGCCGCCGTCTACGAGGGCAAGCTCAACCTCACGGCCGAGGACATCGCGGAGACGGTGCGCTGGGTCGCCAGTATGCCGGCGCACGTCAACATCGACACGCTCAGCATCATGCCGCTGGACCAGGCAGAGCGCTAGTGCTCGCACTGGTTGGAGTATGGCTGGCGGCGATCGCCAGCCCGGGGCCCGACCTGTTCCAGATCATCCGGCTGGGCTCGAAGTCACGCGCTGCGGGCGTGGCGTGCGCCATCGGCATCATGATCGGCAACGCAATCTGGATCATCGCTTCATTGGTCGGCCTGAGCGCGCTGCTGCAGGCGGTGCCCGATATCCTGGCCGTGTTGCAGATCGTCGGCGGCGCCTACCTCGTGTGGATGGGCCTCGGGGGCGCGACGCTACCGCACCGGGAGGTCAACACCTCCGGGGCGCTGCGCACGGGGATACTCACCAATCTGTCCAACCCCAAGGCCGTGCTGTTCTTCGGTGCGGTCTTCGCCCAGTTCGTGCGCCCCGGCATGGGGGCTGGGGCGATGGTCGCCATCGCGCTCACGCTGATCCTCATCGGGCTTGCGTGGTTCGTGTTCTTCGCGCTCGCTGTGCGATGGCTGGTGCGGCCCATTGAAAAGTACGGCCACATCATCGACATCGTCAGCGGCATCATCTTCGTCGCGCTGGGCGTATGGATGCTGTGGGAGGGATTTGTCGGATTGAGCAGCTAAGCTACATGCTCATGGACGTCGACATCAGTTCGGACTCGATCAAGCTCGGGCAATTCCTCAAGCTAGCCAACCTCGCGGAATCGGGCGGGCAGGCCAAGGAGCTCATCGCCTCCGGCGAGGTCGCGGTCAACGGTGAGGTCGTCACGTCACGGGGGCATTCGCTTGGCGACGCCGACGTGGTCTCCGTCGCCGGCACCACCGCCACAGTCATCGCCGGCGGCGGTGGCGACGACTACTTCGACGAGCGCACCGCCAACGACGATTTCGACCCGGAGAAGTGGAGGAACCTGTAGATGCCCGCTTTCCAGGCGCTCGAGGGAATGCCGTACTGGCAGGACCTGCTCACCTCTGATCTGCGCAAATCCAGCTACTTTTACTCAAAGCTGCTCGACTGGGAGGTCTCGCACGACTCCTACGCCGTAGCACGCATGCAGGGCCTGCCCATCGCGGGTTTCGTGCCCCAGGACGAAAACGGCTGGGTGGTGTACTTCCTCACCCGAGACGTCGACGGGATCACTCGCGCGGTGCAGCAACGCGGCGGGACCGTGCTCGCCACCGCTGAGGTTTCCTTGGGCCGGATGGCGCTGTGCGCGGACCCCGCGGGCGCGGTGTTCGGCGTGATCCACCCGGCCGGCGAGGACCAGTTCGTCGCCGCCGGCGAGCCCGGCACCCCGGTCTGGTACGAGTACATCGGCGCGGAGGAAAGCCTCATCGACTTCTACGCGGACCTGTTTGATTGGCAGGTCAACCGCTCCGAGGGCTACTACACGGCCACGGTAGAGGGCGCCGCCGTGCTCGGCATGCGCGTCGACGACATCGAGCAGGGCTTTTGGGGTGTCTACCTCGGGGTGGACAACGTTGCCCGCGCCAGCCGCGGCGTTGCCGAGCTCGGCGGCGAGGTACTTATCGCGCCGCACATGTCCCCGTTTGGCCCGCTGACGGTGATCGCCGATTCCACCGGCGCCACCGTGACCCTGTGCGAGATCGATCCGCCGGTTGCCGACGACGAGGTGGGCGAGGCCGACTCCGTTCTGGACCTCTAGTCAAGGAAAAATGCACGTGAAAAAGCTTGTGGCGGCGCTGGTCGTGATGTGCCTCGCCGCGGCGCCGGCCCACGCCTATCAGGTCGACCCGAGCTACTCCAGCGACCGCACCGCCCTGGCGGTGGTGCGCCCGGACGGGAGTTGGTCGGGCTCCGACAACGCGCTCGAGGAGCGCCCGGCACTGTCGCTGTCGAAGCTCTACCTGGGGTATTGGGTGCTCTACAACGGCACGGAGGAGGACAAGGAGCTGGTCCAGGACATGATTGCTGTCTCCCACGACGGCTACGCCCAGCGTCTGGACCGGAAGTACCCAGAGGCGATCGATGAGATCGCGGAGGACTTTGATCTGACCGAAACCGCCCGCTACGGGTCGTGGGGCCGGACGGTGACCTCGGCCTACGACGTGGCAAAGTTCGTCACCGACATCCTCTGGGACCCGCGCGCCAAGCCGCTTCTCTACGGCATGACCGACAAACCGGAGACAGCCCGCGACGGTTTCGAGCAGCTCTTCGGCGTGGCCAATCTGGATGACGTGGAGGGGATTAAGTCGGGGTGGTCCGACGACAGGGTATCGCAAACCGGCAGCGTCGGCTTCGGTGAAACCGACGGTGACGTCTGGGTGGTCGCCGCCTTGACCTGGGGCGACGCCAGCGACAACACCGAGGACGTCCACGCAGGAATAATCGAGCGCGAAGAGCCGGAGCCGGAGTCGCAGTTCCAGCTCACACGGGAGAGCTGGACTCCCGGCGAGCCGGCACCGGTGGAAATTACGAAGCTGGACCTGACGTAAGGAATTCGGCGACGTCGCTGATCCTGCGCCGCGCCTCGGCAGGTGTGGAGATCTCGCCGGTGGAAAAGTACTCGCGGCCCGGCCCGGTTCCCCTGGGCACCTGCACCAGTGCGCCCTCGGGTGCGTGCGACGAATCTCGCGGGAAGCTGACAATCGTGCGATCCGCGCTGGTGGCGAACACGTCGAGGTGCAGCCACGCCACCACCTCGGCCGCGCCCTGGCTCCGTGCGAACTCGATGGCCGGCTCGACGAGCTCGCGGCTATCGACGTCCACGATTACCGCCCCGGACAGCTCTGCCGCGCCAGCGACCTCCGGCTGCCACGCAAACTCGCGGGCGCGCGGCCCGAGCGCGGTGCACGCGACAACCCACACGCCCGACGAGTGACTCGGGCGCAGCAGCGGCCCGAATTCGGTGCTCTCGAGGCCCACCTCGCCGGCAAAGGCGACGCCCGGCATCGCATGGTCGACGGCGGAGCCCAGCATCAGCATCGCGGCGTGGGTCAACCGGTCGGGAAGAAGCGCGAGGTAGCGGTCCAGCTCTCCCGCATCCGAGGGGCGCGGGTACGTCGCGTCCATGTAGGAGACGATCTGCTCGAGCTGCAGCTCATCTGGAAGGGTGCGCTTGACACCGCCGACGTTGAAGTCGGGGTTGGACTGGTCGTTGATGGGGTAGTCGTCATCAAGCGAGCCCTGCTCTAGCTTCGATGTCACCAAATCTGCACCCGATCATTCGGCGCCACCCACACCGCAGAATCCTGCGGCACGTCGAAGGCCTCGTAGAACTCGGCGATGTTGCCGGCAATGACGTTGCAGCGGAACTCGTTGGGCGAGTGCGGGTCGATGGCGAGCAGCTGGGCGGCCATCTCCGGGCGCACCTTCGAGCGCCACACGCGCGCCCACGCCAAGAAAAGGCGCTGGAAGCCGGTGTACTCACCGTCGAGGTCGTCGAAGGCGAGCGCGGGGCCGTCGTCAAGCCCGTGCTCGGCAAGGTACATCTTGTAGGCCACCACCGCGATGCCGAGACCGCCGAGGTCGCCGATGTTCTCACCGAGGGTGAAGTCGCCCTTGACCCCCGAGACGCCCTCGCGGCCCTGCAGAACGGACGGCACGAGCCCGTCGAACTGTTTGACCAGCTTCGACGTGAGCTCCTCGAAGCGCTCGCGGTCGGCGTCGGTCCACCAGGAGTTGAGGTTGCCCAGGCCGTCGTAGCGCGAACCCTGGTCGTCGAAGCCGTGGCCGATCTCGTGGCCGATCACCGCACCAATCGCGCCGAAGTTCTCCGCCGCGTCGGCCTTCGGGTCGAAGAACGGGGGTTGCAGAATCGCCGCAGGGAAGGTGATGTCGTTGACAACCGGGTTGTAGAACGCGTTGACCGTTTGCGGAGTGGTCACCCACTGGTCGCGGTTGGCGGGCTTGCCCAGCTTGGCCACGTGGAAATCGTGCTCGAAAGCCGCGCCCGTGCGCACGTTGTCCACGAGGGCAGCGCCCGAGGGGTCAAACTCGAGCTCCTCAAAGCTGCGCCACTTGTCCGGGTAGCCGATCTTGGAGGAAAACTGCGCGAGCTTCTCCAGCGCGCGCGTGCGCGTCTCCTCACCCATCCACTCGAGCTGGCTAATCCGATCGCGGTACGCCTGAATCAGGTAGTTAACCAGCTCCAGCATCATCTCCTTCGACTCGGGCGGGAAATGCTTGGCGACGTACTTTTGACCGATCTCCTCACCCACGAGCGACTCTGCGAGGCTGACCCCGCGCTTCCAGCGGTCGCGTTGCTCCGGCGCGCCGGAGAGCTTCGTGCCGTAGAAAGCGAAGTTCGTCTCCCCGATCTCTTCCGTGAGCACACCAGCGCGGGAGCGCAGAATAGTCCACGCGCCCCACAACTGCCAATCCGCCAGCGTCTCCGGGCGCAGCATTCCGGCCAACGCCTCGGTGTAGGAGGGCATCATGTTGATGATGGTGCCGCCGTCGACACGCGCGCCGCGCAGAATCTCCTGGATCAGCGGCGGCAAGTCCGCGAAATCGACCGGGTTGTAGGTGGCGATTGCGTCGCGCGAGCGCACCACATCCCAGTGGCTCGCCGCGATCTGGATCTCCATGTTGACGATCCGCTCCGCCGCCACCGCAGCCGGCAACCCGAGCAGGTGGGCGGGGCCGAGAAACTCGAGCATGGTGGCCACGTGCTTGCGGTACT
Source organism: Corynebacterium sp. Z-1 (assembly GCF_031844665.1). Lineage (NCBI taxonomy): Bacteria > Bacillati > Actinomycetota > Actinomycetes > Mycobacteriales > Corynebacteriaceae > Corynebacterium > Corynebacterium sp. Z-1. The sequence goes on from NZ_CP134621.1 coordinate 594,641, forward strand.
GCGTGAGCAGCTCCGCGTGCTGGGGCTCGCGGTAGTACGCCTCATCCGGAAGCCCGAGACCGCTTTGCACCAGGTAAGCCACTGACTCTTCGCTGCGCGAGTCCTTCTCCACCCAGAACGAGATCGGGCCGCCGGTGCCCTCGCGCTCAAGCGCGCCGAAATTGCGCGCCAGTTCCGCGATGTCCGCGACCTCGAGGCGCTCGAGATCCCGGTTCAGCGGTTCGATGCCGGCCGCGTTGACCGCGGCGGTGTCCATGAAGGACTGAAAGATGCCGCCGCCGCGGCCGGCGCCGTCGCTCAGCAACGCACACACGTCTTCTTCAGCCTTGTCGCGCAGGGCGTAGAAGGCGCCGTCGATGCCACGGTCCGCAGGGATCTCGTGGTCTTTCACCCACTGGCCGTTGACTAGCTCAAAGAGGTCGTTCATACCACCACTCTATTCCTTCTCCTCCTCGGTATCACGGATCTTCATCTCTCCCGGGCTCCACCAGCCCCACCGCGAGTGCACGCTGTAGTCGATATCGGCTTCTTCCGGCGCCTCACCCTGCGAATTCGTCCGCAGCTCGTACTTGGCAATGGAACCCCAGTCGCGGGCCCAATCGTTGGCCAGGTAGCCGGGGATCTCGTAGGAGTAGTTCACCGCCTCCGCGGTGGCCAGGGCACCGCCGCCGAGGAAGTCCATGAACCCGGAGAGCTGCTGCTTGCCCGGCGCGTCCGGCATGACGCGGAACTCGGGGATCTCGGTCACGCCCGCGTAGTGGTTGAACGTGCGCTGGCAGGGGTACTGCAGGGCCACCGACCAGTCCAACAGGCCCGGGGTATCGGCGTCGAACACGTCACCGAGCGGAGCGAGAGTCGGCACGCGCAGCGGGGTGACCGCCATCCAGTCGCGCTCGGCCAGCGAGTCGTCCTCGCCGACGAGACGGACCACGTCGGCGTCCTCCGGCAGATCCTCAATGGGGTAGCGCAGGTTGCGCCACGCGAGCTTCGGGCCCTGGTCGAGCATGACCACATCGCCGAGCTTCTCGACGCCCCCATCAGCGCGGCTCTTTCCGTACTCGAGAACCAGGTCGGTGCCCTCCTGCTCGACCCCGTTGATGTCCTTGTGCGCGATACGCCCCGCCACCGAGGTGACCAGAAGCGGTGCGCTATCGGTCGCCTCCGGCAGCTCGAACCAGGCGGATTCGAGATACGCCGAGCCAGTGGCATCTTCGGCGTAGGAACCCATCACGGGAACCTGGTTGTAGTCCAAGTTGAAGGGCAGGCGCACGGTCGAATCGTTCACCCCGCGCAGCTCGTCCGCGCGGTTGCCCTGCGTGTTTGTTCGGCTGGTTGACTGCTCCCTGTCCGCTTGGTCGTTTTGCGTGTTCTGGGTTCCGGTCTGCGTGTCGATGGAAGCCGCCGTGGCGTTGTCATTGGCGTCGGTGCGCGCGTCCGTATTCGCCGCGATCGAGTTCTCGGGCACGATAGATGACGGCACGCCGTCGGGGTAAAAACCGCGGTTGTCGTCGGAATCGAGCGATTCAGCAAGCGGCACGCCCAGCGGGGTGAGGAAGGAATCGTTCGTATCGGTCTCCAGCAACACATCCGCGCCGAGCGCGCAGTGGTTGCCGCCGAACGTGCGCACGTTGCCCATCCCCACCGAGTAGGCGGGCGCCTGGTCCACGAAGGCCTTGATAAACGTCAGGCAAGAAAACGCAACCATCAGCACCGAGAAGACAGCGATCGGTGCGGACACCACCCCGGCGAAGCGCCCGCCGTCGACACGTTGCTGGTTGCGGGTAAAGGACTGGAAGATGCCGATCACGAACAGCAGCAGGGTGATCAGCAGCATGATCGTATTCGCCTCGACGCCCTTGAGCTGCACCGTCTTGTCCCACCACGGCACGCCGAAGGAGGACACGTACCACCAGGCGTTCCAGCCGGCGAGCGTGAGCGACATGATGAACGCCACCGCCGCGAGCGCCAGCGTGCGGTTGCGCGCCGAGCGCAGCGCAATCTGCGACAGCACGACCGCCCCGAGCGCCGCCGCGGCGGCGCCCAGGCCCGCGTAGATACCGAAGTGGTGGGTCCACTTCGTCGGGGTGAACATGAGGAAGAACGTCGACAAGCCGACGATGAGCAGAAGCCGCTGGGTCGGGCCGGGTGCCGCGCCGGGGATCTTGTTGAAGCGGAACAGCGCCCACAGGATCAGGCCGATGCTGAACAGGAAGATGAAGGTGGGGAAACGGCGCGTCATCGAGCCGTCGACAGTCTGCTCGAACAAGGTGCCGTAGCGCACCCACTCCGAATACCACTCCAGCGCCGGGCCCACCGCCGAGCGCACCGAGGTGGCCTCGAGCACGGTTGCCAGGGTCTGGTCATGAAACACCGGCACCATCACGGCGAAGCCCGCGCCCAGGAAGGGGGCGATGTACGCCAGGCGCGGCGCGGCATCGAGGCGGCTGTGCATGATGCGCAGCATCGACGGCAGCGAGACCAGGAACACGCCCACCGCCGAGAGGCCCGTCGGGCCGCAGGCCAGCGTAAACGCGGCGAAAATCGTGCCGATCGCCGCGGGGAACAGGCGATTCGTGGCAATCGCGCGCTCGAACGATGCCCACGTGGCGATCAGTCCAAGGGCGATGATCGGCTCGGGGCGGGTGCCGTTGTTGTAGGGCAGCCAGAACGCGAGGAAGACAAACGCCGCTGTCCAGAAGCTCACGCGCCGGGACTGGCCCAGGCGAGGCAGGATCTCGCGCGAGAGGATCCACCACGTCAGCACTCCGGCGATCAGCGTCGGCAGGCGCATCCACATCGACGCGGTCGAGACCAGGGAAAGCCACGACAAGATGTCGTAGAAAGGCGAGCCGAACGGTGATTCCGGCACGCCGTACCAGCGGTAGTAGTTGGCCATGTAGTCCGACTCGTTGGCCACCCGCGCCATCGTGAGCAGGTAACCGTCGTCGGAGGTGTTCGCGCCGAAGACGTGCCAGAAACCAAGGATGGCCAGCACCAAGGCGTCGAGCGGCTTGAACGTGCGCCACTCGCGGCTAAAGAAGGGGAAGCGCTTGCCGTCGAGGCCGTCGAGGCGCCACAGCGCCCACAGCGCGACCGCGGTCGAGGCCAGGCCGATCAGCATCGCCGCGAGCTTTGCTACCGACGGCGTGGAGGTGAAGCGGGAGTTGATGTCTACCTGGGCGCCCAGGCCGGCGTCGACAAGCGCCTGCGTATCGCCCTCGAGCTCGGTGTAGAGCCCGGTTACCTGGGGGCGCAGGTCGTCCTCGGTGTCTTCCGCGAACTTTGTGCCGGGGATCTCCGCGGCCGTGCCGTCGGGTGTTGCGCGCACCACGAGTTGCGCGCCCGCCGGCAGGTCTGCGACCTGCTCCGGCGTGAGCTCTAAGATCACCTCGTTGACCGAGGTGACCACAATCCCGCCCTCCGGCGAGGTGACAAACAGGCCCCTGTCCGTCGCCTTCGTCGAGGAGGTCGGCAGCGTGCCCACGATCAGTGACTCGCCCTCGCGCAGGGCATCGATGGACTCGGCGACCGGGACGGTCACCTCTAGCTGATCCGGCGCCAGCGAAATCAGCGGGGCGTTGACCGAGGACAACGAGGCGTTCTGCGGCCAGTTCAACTGCGACTGCACCTGGTTGACCGGCAGGAACGGCGTGAGCAGGAAGCTCACGAACGCGAGCAGGCCGGACACGATCGCAATGCGGGAGTAAACGGGGGCAGAGGTTTTCACGTCGTTGGACCTTACTGTGCTAGTCATCGGTTGCGGACCACCACCACAAAGGGGCCGATCTGTTCCGAGTCCCACGCGGGGGAATCAAATGACGCCGGGTTGAAGTACAGTCGCTCGTAAACCATGTTCGGTTCGTTGGGGAAAATGTCGTGCCCGACGTGGGTCTTGAGTGGTTCTTCCGGGTCGTCGAGGTTGCCGCGGAAGACGAACACGTCGGGGGCGCGCCACCGGGCGGAATCGAGGGCCTCGAGCATGGCGTCCGGGTCTTCGAGGTCGTCGTAGGAGCCCTCCGCCCAGCGCGTAAGCTCGTCGACGCGCAGGTCGTACTCGCCAAGTGGGTTGGCGTAGTGGCTGGTAAAAGCGTTGAACCCGTAGTAGGGGTTCATGGCCATGAAGTTAATCTCGTCGGTTTGCACCACCGCGTCCTCAGGCTCGTAGCCGTGCTCGGCGATGTAGGCACTGATGTCGGCGTAGTAGCGGCCCGCATCCGGCGGGAAGCGGTCGGCGCGCTCGCCGTTGCCGTCGGTGTCGGCGTACGCTTGGTCGATGTGGGCCTGGTTCTGCCCCGGGATCTGCTGGACATAAGCCAGCCCAGCAGCCACAGCCAAGATGGTCGCGGCTGCCGCCGCGCCCGGCGACGGCATCTCAAGCAAGTGCAACGCGAGAATGCCGGCGGTAGCGAACAACAGCACAATAAGCACCTCGAGGCGGAACCCCAGCAGCGTCGTTCCCACCAGGGGCGTCACCATCGAGGCCAGCGCCCACGCGTAGCACACGGCGATGGTCACTGTGAGGCCGGTGGCGAAGAAGGTGCGGATCTTGATGCACAGGTAGAAAAGGCCCAGCAGGCTGAGCAGCCCGATGAGGGAGAAAGTGAAAAACGGCAGTGGGAACGCAGTGCCCCAGACGGGCAAAAAGTGGTTCGCCGTGGAACGGGCCTGGTAGTCGCCGAAAACGAGGGCGTACAAGTACGGGCCCCACGCGATCAGCGCGATGAGGATCGAGCCAACGCCCATCACCACCAGGTGCTTGATCGGCTCCCACGAGCGCTTGTTTACCACGAAGTACACCACCGCCAGCACCACGACGGACAACGCGGTAATCGCGGTGAACAGCGTGTAGAACGTCGCCGACAGGCCGAGGTACACGGAAAGCGCCGCCGTGGTTGCCCACGAACCGTTCAGCGCCGTGCCCGCGGCGACCGCGGCTGCCGGCACAAACATGGCGACGATCGCCGCGTACGGCTCATCTGGTGTTTCGGTCAGCACGATCGCCGTGGTGGCCAGCGCGATCGCGGCAGCGACGGGAAGCGAGCCAGTCAGCGCGCGCCACACAGGGGTTAGCGCCGCCGCAGCCGCGGCCAGCGACACCAACGCCCACGGCTGGTACACCTCCCAGCCATCCACGCCCAGTATGTTCCCCATTCGTCCACCCAGCCAAAACCACCCGATGGGGTAGAAGGTGGGCAATCCGAAGTAGTTCATGTCCTGGTTGGACATGGTTTCGGTCATCCGCGACAAGAACTGTGTGCGAAATCCCTGGTCAACCTGGATGCCGTCGAGATAGAGACGCGTGGCCGCGAGCGGGATACCGAGGGAGGTGACCACGAGGCCTGCCGGTGCGAGCGTGGCGACGGCTTCTGTCAGCACCGTCCGCCAACGGGGGCGCACGCGTGACGACGCTCCGTCCCGCCACCAGGCCCACAGCAACACCGCCGTGATGGCGAGGAGCACCATTGAAGATGCGGTGGCCAGAGCCCGGGTGACCATGGAGGTGTTAAACGCGGGCAGCGACATCCTGTGGAGCGCTACCCACGCGAGAAAGGTGGCCAGTGCCCCGGCGACCACCGCTGCCGCCACCCGCCACGTCGCCGCGGGTGCTGGCAGTGCGTCGGGCCGGTGGCCTGCACCTACACTGCGAGTGTCTGTCATGGGTAACAGTGTGTCATACCCACGCGACGCTTTAGCTCAGGGCGAACGCTCCCACTCCTGTGAGCGACCGGCCCAGCGTCAGCTGGTGCACTTCGTCAGTGCCCTCGTAAGTGCGCACAGCCTCGAGGTTGGCGGCGTGGCGGAAGGGGGAATAGTCCAGGGTCGCGCCGTTGCCGCCGAGCATGGCGCGGGCGCCGCGGGCGACGTCGATGGCCATGCGAGTGTTGTCGAGCTTGCCCGCGGAGATGATTTCCGGGGTGAGCTTGCCCTGATCCGCGAGACGGCCGATGTGGATGGCCGTGTGAAATCCCTTGTTGATGCCCACGGCCATGTCGGCGAGCTTGACCTGGGTGATCTGAGAGTGGGTCAGGGGCGCGCCGAACTGGGTGCGCTCGGAGGTGTAGTCGAGGGCTGCGTTGAAGCTGTCGCGTGCGGCGCCCAGCACACCCCAGGCGATTCCATAGCGTGCCTCGTTAAGGCACTTCAGCGGGCCCTTCAGTCCCACCGCGGAGTCGGCCGGAAGGAGCGCGGACTCCGGAAGGCGGACGTTGTTAAGGTCAATGTCACACTGGACGGACGCGCGCATGGCAAGCTTTTGCGTGATCGGGGTCGCGACAAAACCCGGGGTATCGGTGGGAACGACAAAACCGCGCACTCCGCGTGCGTCGCCCACTTCGCCCGTCTGCGCCCAGATGATGGCCACGTCGGCGAGGTTGGCTAGGCCAATCCACCGCTTCATGCCGTTGAGCACCCAGTCCCCGCCGGGTTCCTGGATGGCGCGGGTGGTCATGCGCGCCGGGTCAGAACCGGCGGTCGGCTCAGTCAGTCCGAAGCAACCGACTGCTTCACCGGAGGCGAGGCGCGGCAGCCACTCGCTCTTCTGTTCCTCGGAACCGTGCTTGTCAATCGCGCTCATGGCGAGAGAGCCCTGAACCGAAACAAAGGTGCGCAGCCCGGAGTCACCGGCCTCGAGCTCCTGAGCGGCCAGGCCGTACTCGACCCGCGAGCGCCCCGGGCAGCCATGGCCCTTGATGTACATCCCCAGCACACCGAGTTTGCCGAGCTCGTCAATGATCTCGCGCGGGAAGTGCGCGCTGTCGAACCATTCGGCAATGTTCGGCCGGATCTCGGAGTCAACGAACGCACGCACCTTCAGGGCGGTCTGTTTTTCTTCCTCGCTAAATGAGCTGTGAAGGTTGGTCACGTCCACTCGCCCGAGAAAAGAATCCGAGGTGCGGGATAGTCCCTCGAGGTAGGCAACGGATCCGGGTGTGTTTGCTGCAGACAAGGGAAATGCCATCCTTTCGCACTCGAAAACAATTGGGTTAGAAGCTAAGCCTACGCATTATCGGCGCGGGGATGTGCTGCAGCACGAACGAGATCGGACCGAAGGCCTTGTGCACGAAGACGCTACGCTGCCCTTCGAGCGCGGCGGACACCGCCGCTTGGGCGACGTCCTCCTTGTTCACGGTTAGCGGGGCCTCGCCTAAGCCCTCGGTCATCTTGGTGCGCACTTGGCCCGGGCGCACGACAGTGACGCGCACTCCGGAGTCGCGTAGTGCCTCGCCGAGCTGGAGGTAGAAGTTGTCCATCCCGGCCTTGGAGGCGCCGTAGACGAAGTTCGAGCGGCGCACCTTCTGTCCCGCCACCGAGCTCAGCGCGATGATCGTGCCATGGCCCTGAGCCTTGAGGTGCTGGCCGAGCAGCACGCCGACGGACAGGGCCGCGGTGTAATTGATCTGGGCGGACTCCACGGCTGCGGCGTGGTCCTGCCACAGCTGCTCCTGGTCGCCGAGGGTGCCGAAGGCGACGACGGCCACATCCACGTCTCCGTCCTGGAAGGCGGCGTCGATGACGTCCGGGTGCGAGGAGACATCAAGCGCGTCGAAGTCGACCAGGCGCACCTGGCCCGCGCCGGCGGCCGTGACGTCGGCCACGGCGGCGTCGATACGCGGCGAATCTTGGCGCGCGGCGAGGGTGACGGTGGGGCTGCCGCCGCGGGAGGCGAGCTCTGCCACGATCGCTAGGCCGATCTCCGAGGTGCCGCCGAGAAGAAGAATGTGCTGTGCTTGTCCTACTGCGTTGAGCATGAAAGTGACTCCTTTAATTGAGCTCGAGGCGGCGCGACATGTCGGACGCGAAGACGCCGTTCGGGTCGATGTTGCGGCGGGTCTCAAGCCAGCCGGCCATGCCCGGGTACATCGCGTGGAACTTCTCGGCCGAAGTGCGCGACTCCTTGGCCAGGTAAAGGCGGCCGCCGAACTCCATGACCTGCTCATCCAAGCGGTCGAGGAAGTCGCCCAAGCCGGAACGGATGGGGAAGTCCACGCACACATTCCAGCCCTTCATCGGGTACGACAGCGGTGCGCGGTTGCCCTCGCCGAACAGCTTGAACACGTTGAGTGCGGTGTAGTGGCCGGAGGACTGGATCTGGTAGATGATGTCCTTGAACGGCTCGACGGCGTCGGTGGGCACCACGAACTGGTACTGCAGGAAGCCCTTGGAGCCATAGCCGCGGTTCCACTCACCGATCAGGTCCAGCGGCTGGTAGAACTGCGTCAGGTTCTTGACCTGGTTTTTCGCCGGCGCGCCCATGCGGTAGTAGGCCTCGCCGATGGCCATCAGGGACAGCTTGTTCATCGTCCACGAGGGGAAGATGTCCGGCACCGTCATTAGCTGCGGCGCGTTGAACTTCAACGGGTCCTTCGCCAGCTTCGGGGCGTACTCCTCGAGCTGCGCCAGGGTGGCCAGCGAGCCGCGGGAAATAGTAGAGCGGCCCGTCTTCGGCGGCGCGGAGATCGCGTCGAACCACGCGGAGGAGTAGGTGTAGTTGACCTCGGAGCCGTCGGAGTGCGCCGCGATCGTCTCGTCCAGGGTGTCGGTTCGCTCGGTGTCGGCGATGAAGTAGGCCGTCTCCGTGCGCGTCATCAGGATCCGCGCGCGCAGGATGATGCCGGTCAGGCCCATCCCGCCGACGGTGGCCCAGAACAGGGTGCCGTCCGGGTCGTCGGTGCTGCCGTGCGGCTCGAGGTGCAGCACGCGCCCGTCGGCGACGAGCAGCTCCATGGAGACGACGTGGTTGCCGAAGGAGCCCGCGGAGTGGTGGTTCTTGCCGTGGATGTCCGGCCCGATCGCGCCGCCGATGGTGACCTGACGGGTGCCCGGCAAAACGGGGACCCACAGGCCGTACGGCAGGGCGGCCTTCATGAGCTGGTCGAGGGTCACGCCCGCGTCGACGTCGACAATCCCGGTCGACGGGTCGATGGAGTGGATGCGGTTCAGCGGCTGCATGTCAATCACGAGGCCGCCGCCGTTTTGGGCGGGGTCGCCGTAGGAGCGGCCCATGCCGCGCGCGATGATGCCGCGGCTCGCGGCGGCCTTGTCGTCAGCGACCTGCGCAACGGCGCGCTTGATCACCTCGACGTCGGGGGTGGACAGCACATGGGCGGTCGACGGTGCGGTGCGCCCCCACCCGTAGAGCGATTCAACGTCTGTGTGTAGTTGCATGCGCTCAAGCCTAGTCGCCCGCTAGAGGTCCATGAGTTCACGAATCTCCGCGGGAAGCTCCTCCTGGGACGAGATCACACCGCGGCCCGCCGCCTTGTGCTCGCGCAGGATGTCGTAGACGCGGGTGCGCGAAGCGCTGTCGAGAAACGGCAGCTCTTCGGCGAAGAGGCGGACCATGAAGTCGGACAGGGGCGCCTCGACCCGCTGCGCGGCCTCGTGGATTGCGTGCGGATCATCGCCCTTGTAGTGCTTCCTCATGGTGGCCAAGTCTACGCCAGCGCTAAGCTGGGGCGACATGAGAGGCAGCGAGCACAGCGAGTACAGAGCGCCCGTGTTCGACCTCGCTCTGCTGCGCCCGCGCTCGGGCAGCCGCTCGACGTTCATGCTGCGCGTCTCCGTGCACGTCGGCGACGAGGAGGCCTACCGCTACCTTGGCATCGACGAGGCGAGCTCGCTTCACGACGTCTCCCGCGCCGTCGCCACCGCCTTCGGCCTCAGCGCGCAACCCGCGGGTTTTACCACCGAGCCAGCCGAGCCGCGGCCGGATACAGTCATCGACCCCGCCACCACGCTTAGCGACGCCCTCACCGGCGCCCGCACCACCATCTACTACCACTGGGGCCTGTGGCGCTTCGACCTCGAGCTCGTCGAGGCCTACCCGCGTGACGACGCTACCCCGCCCGCCGTGTGCATCGCCGGCTCCGGTGCCTTCGGGACGGAGGGGCTGAACATCTCCGAAATCAACCGCGACCTGATCGGCGAGGACATCGCCGCCGACGTGCTCAAGCTCACCCGCGCCGAGGTGCGCGATGCCGTCGCCCGGACCTCGATGTACGACTTCGTGCTCCTGCTCAAAGCTCTTGACTTGGGGCGCGAGACGGACCTGCCGGCGTCGGTGAGGGCGTCGATAAGCAAGCTCCCGCGCGAGCGGACCGCGGCGGGGCGCGACGCGTTTTGGGCCGTGGTGCTGGCGCTGGCTTGCTTCGCCGATGCCGAGACGACCGATAGCATCATCACCAGCACATATGCCTCGCTCGGCCACCCCAAGCTGCCCGCGCGGAAGGTGCGCCACAAATGCGCCGGATCGCTCGTGCGTCTCGCCGCGATCGGGGCCTATGGGGCGTCCGAAGTGGCGCCGGTGGAACGGCTGGATACCTTCCGCGCGCTGCTTCGTGGGTAGGATTGTTGCCCGTGTCTATGGAAGAAGCCCCGGCCAGTTACCTGACTTCAGTGAGAAGGCAGCTCGTGCCGTTTCTCATCATTGGCGTCGGTTGCGCCGTGGTCGACTTCGGCATTACCTACGGGCTGACCGAGCTCTCGCCGCTGTCGCGCGACTTGTCCAAGGTGGTGGGCTGGTGTTTTGGCACGCTGATCGCGTACGTGCTCAACTCGCGCTTCGCCTTCCAGGCCGCGGTGACGGTGAAGAAGGCGGGGGCTGTTCTGCTTCTCTACGCCTCCACGTTCGCGGTGCAGGTGCTGCTCTACAACATCACTGAGGGCCCGCTGATCGCGCTCGGTTTTGTCAACCCGTGGAAGGACGCGACCTCGTTTGTCATTGCCCAGGGCGTAGCGACGGTGACCAACTTCGTGCTCCAGCGCCGGGTGATTTTCAAGGAGGAGACGAAGATCGTCGCCTCCGCCGAGCCGCGCCGGTTTACGGACGACGGAAATCCTCCCGTGCCCCCATCCGCAGTAACCTAAGCCACTGGGCAAACTCGCGCGGGTTCTTGCGCTGCAGCAGGAAGAACCAGCCGAAACGCACCACTTCCTGCAGCTTCATCTTCCGCATCCCGCGCTGGTTGATGATGTATCCGCGGTTGCGGAACGTGAAGTAGCGCTTCGTCGGGTTGTCCGGCCACTGCGCGTGGGCCCTGCCGCCCATGATCGGGTGGAACTCGCCCGAGCCGTCCGGGTGCAGGTAGGACGCGGTCAGCGCGGTGCCGTAGCGCAGCCCCGACTGGGCCAGCCTGCGGTGGTACTCCACCTCGTCGCCGCGGATGAATAGGCGGTAGTCGGGCACGCCGATGCGCTCCATTGCTTGCGAGCTGATCAGCGCGCCGTTGAACAGCGAGGCGTACTGGGGGAGGAAATCGCCCTCCAGCTCGCTTGTGTGTCGCTTCCAGCTCAGGCCCTGGCGCAGCGGGAACGCTAGTTTTTCGGGGTCGCCCAGGTTGGCGACGATCGGGCTGACTTGGTGCAGGTCGTGGGTGGCCGCGACGCGGTAGAGCTCGGCGAGGACGTTTTCGTCGGCTGGGCGGCCGTCGTCGTCCGCGCACCACACGGCGTCCGCGCCCAGCGCCAGGGCGTGCAGGAAGCCGTAGGCGAACCCGCCGGCGCCGCCGAGGTTGGTGCGCGACGGCAGGTATACGCCCTTGTCGGGGCTGACCTCGTGCAATAACTCCTCCACGGCGGGCTCGGCCCCGTTGTCGACCACGATGATCCACTCCACCGGATGGGTCTGCGCGGCGACCTGGCGCAGCGAATGGCGCAGCAGGTCGACGCGCTTATGCGTCACGATCACAGCCGCAGTCGTTCCATCCGCGCTCAAGCTCGAAGTCATAGATTCTATTGTGCACCAGGGAACCCGCGCCGGGCCCGTCGGACTCTAATAGGGCATGACGCTTTTCGACGGCATGACCAACGCCACCCCCTGGCCCATCAAGAGCGCACCCGACCCAGGCTGCGAGCAGATCTCGGCGCGCCACTTCCTACCTACCAGCGCGCTTCGCCCGACGTGGGCAGTGCTTGCCGACGCCCGCACCCACCCGCGCTCGATCGAGTACGGCGCGCCCGCCGCCGCCCGCGCCTTGGCGCTGGCGGAGGAGCACCCGGAGTCCATCATCGTGGGCCACAGCGCGCTCGCCGTCTACGGCCTGCCGCACCTCGTGGAGGGCTGGGACACCACGCTCGTGCTTCCCCGGGCGGGGAACGCGACGGGCGACGCGCTGAGCGCGACCATCACACGGCGCGGCTGCCGCGACAGCGAGGCGTGGGCGCTGATCTTTAACGGCTACCCCTTCCGCGTCGCAAACCCAGCCGTCACCACCTGCGGCGCGCTCAAAGTTATCGGTGGCGATGAGCTGGAGAGCATTCAGCTTGTCGACGCCGCCATGCGCCACCTCTCGGTGACCGCAGGCGAACTCCGCGACGCTGCGCGCTACCGCGTCAACGGCCGGTGGCTGGAAAAGATCCTTTCCCAGTCCAGCCCTCTCGCAGACTCGCCGAAGGAGACAGAGATGCGGCTGCTCACCGTGCAGATTGCTCAGCGTTTCGGCCTTAGTTTGCAGCAGCAAATGCCCCTCTACAGTGGTTCGCGCCTGGTCACGATCTTGGACCTCGCGCTTGTGGAGCCGAAGATCGGCCTCATGTACGACGGCTCACACCACTGGGAGTACGACCAGCGGTAAAAGGACTCTCTGATCAACCTCGATGCCACCGCGCTCGGGTGGACGCCGCTGCGATTCTCCTCGGGGACGTTGCCTCAACTGCCCGAGAGGCTGAGCGCGCTGCTTCGCGCGAATGGTTTTAGGGGTTAGGTTGTGGGGTTTGGGGTGGTGAGTGCCAAATGTTGCACCGATCTCGCAACATTTGTCACTACACCGCCCCAGGATGAAACCGTTCGACCAAATCGGCGACGTACTTGCCCGCCTCGGGCCCTTCGTAGGCTTCGACGACGTCGGAGACCAGCCCGGCCTGCCGAATTTCGCCCTTGTCCACCCACAAAGCGGTGGTGCACAGCTGCGCGAGGAAGTCGTTGGAGTGGGAGGCGAAGACGAGGATTCCTGACCTGGCGACGAGTTCCGCCAGACGCACACGGGCCTTGGCCATGAAGGCGGCGTCGACGGCGCCGATGCCCTCGTCGAGAAGCAAAATCTCTGGCTCAATGGAGGTGACCACGCCGAGCGCGAGGCGCACCCGCATGCCTGTGGAATAGGTGCGCAGGGGCATGTTGAGGTAGTCGCCGAGCTCGGAGAATTCGGCGATTTCGTCGATTTTGGCGCGCATTTGTTTGCGCGACTGCCCGAGGAACAACCCCCTGATGATGATGTTTTCGTACCCCGAGATTTCGGGGTCCATGCCCACGCCGAGGTCGAAGACGGGGGCGACGCGGCCGCGCACGTCGGCGACGCCGCGGGTCGGCTCGTAGATGCCGGAAAGCAGCCGCAACAGGGTGGATTTGCCCGCGCCGTTGTGGCCGACGAGGCCCACGCGGTCGCCTTCGCGCAGGTGGAGGTTGATGTCTTTGAGCGCTTCGACAACGACGGTGTTGGAGGCGTTTTTGCCGATCGCGCCGCCGGCGGAGGAGACCACGGCCTTTTTCAGGGAGCGTGATTTGGCGTCGAAGATGGGAAAGTCGACGCAGGCGTCGTAGGTGTCAATGGAAACCACGTGTTTTCTCCTTATACCCAGTAGGGGACGCGGAAGCGCCACTGCCGCATGACGAGGAGCGCAAGCAGGAGTCCGACAACGGTGCAGGCGCCGACGATGCCCCAGTGGTACAGGTCGGTCTCCTTGCCGATGAGCGGGGCGCGCACGATCTCGAGGTAGTGGTAGAGCGGGTTGAGCTCGGCAATGCGGGCGCGCTGCGCGACCTCGCCGCCCTGGTCCTTGAGTGTCTGGGTTGTCCACACGATGGGGGTGACGTAGAACAACAGCTGCATCAGGGACTCGAGAAGCGGGGCGACGTCGCGGAAGCGTGTGGCGATGATGCCGAACAGCATGGTTACCCACACACCGTTGATCACCAGCAGGGCCAGCGCGGGGATGGCCAGCAGGGTATTCCACGACAGCGGGATGCGGAACACAACCACCAGCAGCACCCAGATCACCATGTTGTGGGCCAGGAACAGCAGCTGCCGCCACACCAGGCGGTAGACGTGCACCGAGAGCGCCGAGGGCAGCTGCTTGATCAGGCCCTCGTTTTCAATGAAGATGTCCGAGCCGTCTTTGATGCATCCGGCGATGAACCCCCAGATGATAAACCCGACGGTGACGTGGGGGAGGAACTCCCTCACCGAGATCTGGAACAGCATGGAGTACAACAGCCCCAGCGCGAGCGCCATCACGCCGGTGGCGATGGTGATCCACAGCGGGCCCAGGGTGCTGCGCCGGTAGCGCTGCTTGATGTCCTGCCAGCCGAGCTGGAGCCACAGTTCGTTTTGGCGCCAACCGCGGACGAGATCGCGAAACGCCATGGACAGCGTCGTGGACTTCGACGCGGGCGGTTCGACTGAAGCGTTGGTGGTCATGCGTGAGACGTCGCTTCGCAAGCGGTCCCGCAACTTTTGGTTCTCTTGCACATCAAACACCCTAGCTGCGAGTGTGCGTTGCAAGGTCAAGGTGTGCATAATTGGTTTGGTTAATAGGCATCGATCAGGGTCGAGGAGGTGTGTGCGTGGCCTACGACATTGCCGGAGTCCGCGGCCTCTACACCTCACTGTCCGACGGCTGGATTTACCTCAACGCGCATGATTGCCCGCAGGTTCCGGAGCGGGTGTCGTCGGCCGTTGCGCGCTCATTTCGCGTGGCCACGTCGGTTTCGCGGCCCGAGCCCGCCGCCGGAACGCACTCCAAGCCGACCTCAGGCTCGCCCGAGGCGGCCACCTTGCTTAGCGACGCCTCCGTGGCCGTCGCCGACCTCGTCGGTGCCACCCCCGAGCGCGTCGTCCTCGGCCCGGGCCTTGTGTACCTTTACGCCTCTTTGGTGGCGTCGATGCGCCCGCTTCTGCGCCGCAATTCCTCCGTGGTGCTCAACAACGTCGATCGCGTCGAGTTGACCGCGGCGCTTGGGCGCACTGAAGCGGATGTGCGGTGGGCTGCGGCTGACCTGGCCACCGGGTCGCTGCCGGGCTGGCAGTACATGGATCTTGTCGACGGCGCCACGCGGCTGGTGTCGGTGCCCGCGGCGCACCCCTACTTGGGAACGGTTGCGCCGGTCGCGGAGATCGCGGAGACGGTGCGCGCCGCTTCGCGTGCCTGGGTGCTTGTCGACGCCTCTGCCTACGCCCCGTACCGCCCCATCACCTTCGACGACTGGGGCGCAGACATTGTGGCAGTGGACCTGAAAGAAATGGGTGGTCCGGAAATCGCCGCGCTGGTGCTCCGCGACGAGAGCATGTTCGGCCGCCTGGCCGCCGTGGGCGACCCGGCGGCCAACGGCGTCGCGCGCCTGGATCTGGGGGTGTCCCCGGGGTTGGCCGGCGCCGCCGCGCCGACTATCGACCACTACGCCTCGCTTGTCGACGCCCCCACGGGCCGCTCCACCCGCCGCACGCGCCTCGTGGCCTCCATGTCGGAGACCTCCGGATACCTGGAGCGGCTGCGCGACGAGCTGCACACCTTCCTGGGCACCCTGCCCGCGGTGCACATCGTGGGTGTTTCGGGCGAGGCCGCCGCCGAGTCGGACGCGGAGGTGGACCGCATCCCGCGCTTGTCCTTCGGTGTCAAGGGCGTGCCCGCGCTGACGGTGCAGCAGCGCCTCTTCGCCCACGGGATCGTGGCGTCTCTCATGCCGCAGGGGCCGTTGACCGAGGAGATGGGTGTCGGCGAGCTCGGCGGCGCGGTCACCGTGTCGCTCAGTCCGTTCAACACCACGGCCGACATCGAGCACCTGATCCGCACCGTGGCGTCGCTGGCGTAGACGGTTTAGTCGAGCGTTAAGACAACCTTGCCGGTGTGATCGCCGGAGTCGAGGTAGTCGTGGGCGGTGGCGGCGTCGGCAAGCGGGAAAGTTTTGGACACGTTCGCCTTGATGGCGCCGCTTTCGAGCAGGGGCCAGACGTTTTCCACCATGCTGCCGACGATCTCCGCCTTCATCGGGCGCGGGCGGGCGCGCAACGTGGTGGCGTGAACGGACTGGCGGCGGGTGAGCATGCGGCCCAAGTTGAGGGTGCCCTTCGGCCCGCCCTGCAACGCGATGACGATCAGGCGGCCGTCGATAGCCAGGCTCGCGACGTTGGGCTCCAAGTAGGACCCCCCCATGATGTCGAGGATGACGTCGCAGCTGCCCTTGAGATCCTCGGAAAAGTCCTGGTCGTGGTAGTTGATCGCGATGTCCGCGCCGAGGTCGCGGCAGTATTCGAGCTTCTCGGCGCTACCCGCGGTTACGGCCACCTCGCAGCCGAGCGCCTTGCACAGCTGGATGGCAAACGAACCGATCCCGCCGGCGCCGCCGTGGATGAGGACCCGGTCGCCGCGGGAGGCGTCGGCAAGCATGCCCAGGTTCGACCAAACGGTGGCGGCGACCTCCACAACACCGGCCGTGTCAACTAGGCCGAACCCCTTCGGGATCGGCGTGAGCTGGCCCTCCGGAACCGCGACGTACTCGGCGTAACCGCCGCCGGCGAGCAGGCAGCCGACCTCCTCCCCGGTGTCGGTGCGCACCCCCGCGCACTCCAAGCCGATGATCTCGGATTCGCCCTTCGGCGGCGGGTACATACCCTTGGCCTGCATCAGGTCGCCGCGGTTCACGCCGGCGGCGGCAACCTTGACCATGACCTCGCCGTCGCCCGGGGTGGGATCGGCGACGTCCACTAGTTCGAGGGAGCGGGGGTTGTCGGGGTCAGTGAGCTGGATGGCTTTCATGCCACCCCAGATTAACGGAACTACCCGGCCCGTAGGTTACAATCGCGGCACTGGAGACGTGGCAGAGCGGCCGAATGCACCGGTCTTGAAAACCGGCGAGGGTCAAACCTCCGCGGGTTCAAATCCCGCCGTCTCCGCCAAAATTTCTCCCAGGCTAGAGTTCGTCATCGTCCTGCTCAGGGCTGTCTCCCCGGTAGTCGATGTGAAGGGGATCAGTCATGTTCCTGGGCGGGGGAGAGACGCATTGGCGGATACCGTCGATGTGTTCAGCGAGGCTGTCTGTAATTGGCGCCCACATCGGATCGAGGATGAAATCGATTCCAGATCGGCGGGCATGTTTAGCGGCAGGAACGAAGTCGCTGTCGCCAGATATCATCACTATCTGGTTGACCAGACCTCGCTCAGCGAGCGACGCTATGTCTAGGCCGATTCGCATATCCACACCCTTTTGAGAGATCTCCAGAACGAAATCATGTTCTTGGAGGTCCTCGACACTGATTGCGCCTCTGCACAGTTTCTTTAGCGGGCCATCCCGAAGTGTGTAGCCACCCTGCGTCTCCAGGGTCTCTCCTCGGCGGATTGCCACTTTCCGTTTGCTGGACAAGGCCCTAAAAAAGTCGTTGGACCAGCTAAATAATTCACTCTTGGCCAGGTTCACCTGGGTTTGGAGCAGTGGATGGTAAACCACGCGCTGCGACGGAGGACAGTCGTAATAAAAGATTCGGTAGAGGCCCGCGCGGGATTTTCTAATGTGGCGGTGGCAATATTGCACCAATTCAGCTGCCCGCGCTTCTGCGGTTTTGCGCCCGAACAGCTCAGACGCTCGCTTACGGTAAAAGCCGCCGTCAACTAGGACGGCAGTCGTTATTTGGCGCAAGGGAGCGGAATCATGGCTGTTCTGTGGTTTCCTGGGCATTAATCCTCCACCGGAAAATAGGGTTAAGGGTCAAAAAGTGTGTCCGGAATCGCCGATTTTCGGTGGTTGACCTGTAGGTTTCAGGAAAGTATTCGCTCCGGAAGCATATATCCGGCCTCAGGCCGGGACATCCACGGTGTGGCAGCCGTGATGTGCTATGCGCGACGTGGTGTGGTGTCGCAATGTCAAAGAACCAACCACGCTGCCACTGCGGCGCAGTGATGAAACGCAACGGCACCACCAGCAAAGGCACCACCAGGTGGCGCTGCAAACAATGCGGCGCCTCCAGCGTCAAACGTCGAAACGACATCACCAACGCGGCAGTGTTCACCCAGTTCATCGAGCATTGCACCACCGCAATCTCACTGGACGACCTAGCCAAACGAAACGGCGTCAGCCGCGCCACAATGAAGCGGCGCTTCAAGTGGTGCTGGCTCGCTGATGTGCCTGACCCCACCGCCGGCCACGACAAGAGGATCTACGACCAGATCTTCCTCGACGGCACCTACACCGCCGGCGGCTGTCTGATCGTCGCGGCGACGATCGACCACGTGATTGCCTGGCACTGGTGTAAACACGAAACCACGCGCGACTACCAACGACTTCTCGAGCGCATCGAAGCCCCACTTATCGCCGTTATCGATGGCGGCCAGGGAGCCTACAGCGCAATCAAGAAGTGCTGGCCGACTACGAAAATTCAACGCTGCCTCGTCCACGCCCAACGCGTTGTACGCCGCTACACCACCACCAACCCACGCACCGATGCCGGACGCACCATCTATCGACTTGCGCTGAAGCTAACCCGGATCACCACCCTGGACGAGGCAGCGCAATGGGGTGCGCAACTGCACGAATTCTCCACGATCTACCGGTCATGGATGGACGAGAAAACCCTGATCAAAGACCCCAAAACCGGTGCATGGACCCGCGTGTGGACCCACCCCAACGTGCGCAAGGCCTACAACAGCCTCAACCACCTCTTCCGGTCCGAGATGCTGTTTGTCTACCTCACCCCACCAGAAGGTGTGCTGGAGAAACACCGCATTAAATCCACCACCAACAGCCTGGAGGGCGGCATCAACGCCCAGCTCAAACTGCTCGCCAGAACCCACCGGGGCAGATCCGGTGAACGACAACGCCGCATGCTGGATTGGTGGCTCTACCTCAAAACGGAACTGCCTGACGATCCAGTACGAATCGCCAGGCAGTCCGACTGGGGCCAGGGCCAACTCGCCAAAGTATCCACCCTGACCCGAAACGAGAACCAAGCCGACCACGAAACAGGACGACCAGCCCTCTACGACAACGCTATCGACACCGACTACACCCACTCAATCGGCATCCAGAAAGGCCAAATCTAACCCCCATGCGACACGCCGAGCCAGACACACTTTTTGACCCTTAACCCGCGCTCTCCCTATACTGGAGGGTCAACGGCTAGGGCTGATGTCTGAAATGTAGCGGATCATCATCGCACTGTCAACGCCGCTGACCCGTCTGCTTAACTGCGCGCCGCATCGAGGGCGTCGATAAGCTTCTGCGCCGCGGCCTGCGGATCATCCCACTTGTCCAGGCCGAACAGACCGATGCGGAACGTGGAGAAGTTCTCGCCCTCGCCGATCTTCAGCGGCACACCCGCGGCGATCTGCACCCCAAAGGGCTTCAGCGCTGCGCCGGACTGCAGCCCGGGGGCGTCGGCGTAGAGCACGACGACGCCGTTGGATTCGTAGCCCTCGGCGGCGACCGAGACGTAGCCGCGCTCGCGTGCGGCCTCGCGTACGGCGCGGCCGAGTTCGACCTGGCGCGCGGCCAGAACGTCGAGCCCGACTGCCAGGGACTCCTTCATCACCTCGAGGTTGTGCACGATCGTGTCGGTCGGCAGCGTGGCGTGGTAGGCGGCCTTGCCGTCGCGGTAGCCCTCGAAGATCTCGAGCCACTTCGCCAGGTCGAGCGTGAAGGAGGTGGATTCGCTCGTGACGACGGCCTCTCGGGCGCGCGAGTTGAGCATGACGTAGCCGGTCGCCGGCGAGCCGGACCAGGACTTCTGCGGCGCGGAAATGAGAACGTCAACCTGCGAGGCGACCATGTCGGTGAAGTCGGCGCCAGCGGCGATGCAGTCGAGGACGAACAGGGCGTCGGCCTCGCGCGCCGCCGCGCCGAGCTCGGCGATGTAGTCCGCGCCGAGTGAGGTGCCGGAGGCGGTTTCGGTGTGGGCGGTGACCACGAGGTCGGGGCCGAACTCGGCGATGGCCTCGCGCACGCTATCCAAAGCCGGCGGCGCGTACGAGGGGGTGTCGGAGTCATCGGTGGCAACCGCGTTGAGGACCTTGACCTGGTCGGTGATGGCGCCTTTCTCAATGATCTGTGTCCACCTAAACGTGAAGTTGCCCTGGCGGATGATCAGGACCTTCTTGCCGGTCGCGAGCTGGCGCGCCACGGCCTCCATCGCCGCGGTGCCGCCCCCGGGGACAAGCGCGGCGGTATCGGCGTTGTAGGTGTCGGTGAGAATGCCGAGCAGCTCCTGCGTCGAGGTAATGAACTTCTGCGACATGTGGTTCAAGGAGCGGTCGGTGAACACCACCGAGTACTCGAGCAGGCCGTTGGGGTCGATGTCAGTGCGGGGCAGTTGAGTCATGCTCTCAAGATTAGCCCTGCACCGCGTCCCAGGCGCGCATGAACTGCTCGGCCTCCTCGCGGTTGGTCACGGTGACGCGCAGGCCCTCGGGGAAGGCGCGGGTTAAGACACCGTGGGCGGCGAGCGCGGCGCTGATGCGCTGCGCGTCGACGCCTGGCAGCCAGACGAAGTTGGCCTGGGTGCGCGCCGCCTGAACGTGGTCGGCCACCTCGTCGCGCACCGCCACCGTCTCGTCGGTGCGGGCCCGCATCGCGTCGGTTGCCTCGAGCGAGGCGATCGCTCCGGCCTGGGCGACCGCGCTGACTTGGAAGGGAATCGCCACCGCGTTGAGCGCGGCGATGATCTCGCGCGGGCCGAAGGCGTAACCGACGCGAACCCCGGCCAGGCCGTAGGCCTTGGAAAACGTGCGCAGCGCCACCACGTTGGGGTAGCGGGCAATCGCGTCGGTGCCCTCCACGGCATCCTCGTCGCGGTTGTACTCGAAGTACGCCTCGTCGAGCGCAACGGTCACGTGGGCGGGCACTTTCGCCATGAACTCGTCGAATTCCGCGTTGGTGATGACCTGCCCGGAGGGGTTGTTCGGGGTGCAGAGGAACACCAGGGACGTGGAGGCGTCGATGAGCGAAGCCATGCGATCAAGGTCGTGCTTGCCGTCGCGGGTCACGGGCACGGGGCGAGGCTGGGCGCCGACGACTTGCAGGAAGATGGGGTAGGCCTCGAAGCTGCGCCACGCGTAGATGACGTTGTTGTCGGTCGTGCACGTCGCCTGCACGAGCTGCTGCAGCAGCGCCGAGGAGCCGTTACCCACTGCAATCTCCTCGCGGCTTACGCCCAGGTGCTCAGCCAGCGTCTCCCGCAGTTCGACGGCGAACATGTCGGGGTAGCGGTTGGCACCGCGCGCAGCACTCACCATCGCCTGTGCCGCAGCCGGCAGCGGCTCTTCGCTCGACTCGTTGGACGACAGCTTCAGTGCGCTGTCGTTGCGCGTGCCGGGAAGGTATGGCGGGATGGCTTCGATGTCGGGGCGAATCATGGGGCTTAGTCTATTTGGTCGTTAGAGCGATGGTTCGGTAGTATGCGAAAAGGTCTGGAGACGTGCCAGAGTGGCCGAATGGGGCTCCCTGCTAAGGAGTTGCCCTCTTGACGAGGGCCGCAGGTTCAAATCCTGTCGTCTCCGCCAAAAAGTTACCCCCATCTGAGGGTTAAGGGTCAAAAAGTGTGTCTGGCTCGGCGTGTCGCATGGGGGTTAGATTTGGCCTTTCTGGATGCCGATTGAGTGGGTGTAGTCGGTGTCGATAGCGTTGTCGTAGAGGGCTGGTCGTCCTGTTTCGTGGTCGGCTTGGTTCTCGTTTCGGGTCAGGGTGGATACTTTGGCGAGTTGGCCCTGGCCCCAGTCGGACTGCCTGGCGATTCGTACTGGATCGTCAGGCAGTTCCGTTTTGAGGTAGAGCCACCAATCCAGCATGCGGCGTTGTCGTTCACCGGATCTGCCCCGGTGGGTTCTGGCGAGCAGTTTGAGCTGGGCGTTGATGCCGCCCTCCAGGCTGTTGGTGGTGGATTTAATGCGGTGTTTCTCCAGCACACCTTCTGGTGGGGTGAGGTAGACAAACAGCATCTCGGACCGGAAGAGGTGGTTGAGGCTGTTGTAGGCCTTGCGCACGTTGGGGTGGGTCCACACGCGGGTCCATGCACCGGTTTTGGGGTCTTTGATCAGGGTTTTCTCGTCCATCCATGACCGGTAGATCGTGGAGAATTCGTGCAGTTGCGCACCCCATTGCGCTGCCTCGTCCAGGGTGGTGATCCGGGTTAGCTTCAGCGCAAGTCGATAGATGGTGCGTCCGGCATCGGTGCGTGGGTTGGTGGTGGTGTAGCGGCGTACAACGCGTTGGGCGTGGACGAGGCAGCGTTGAATTTTCGTAGTCGGCCAGCACTTCTTGATTGCGCTGTAGGCTCCCTGGCCGCCATCGATAACGGCGATAAGTGGGGCTTCGATGCGCTCGAGAAGTCGTTGGTAGTCGCGCGTGGTTTCGTGTTTACACCAGTGCCAGGCAATCACGTGGTCGATCGTCGCCGCGACGATCAGACAGCCGCCGGCGGTGTAGGTGCCGTCGAGGAAGATCTGGTCGTAGATCCTCTTGTCGTGGCCGGCGGTGGGGTCAGGCACATCAGCGAGCCAGCACCACTTGAAGCGCCGCTTCATTGTGGCGCGGCTGACGCCGTTTCGTTTGGCTAGGTCGTCCAGTGAGATTGCGGTGGTGCAATGCTCGATGAACTGGGTGAACACTGCCGCGTTGGTGATGTCGTTTCGACGTTTGACGCTGGAGGCGCCGCATTGTTTGCAGCGCCACCTGGTGGTGCCTTTGCTGGTGGTGCCGTTGCGTTTCATCACTGCGCCGCAGTGGCAGCGTGGTTGGTTCTTTGACATTGCGACACCACACCACGTCGCGCATAGCACATCACGGCTGCCACACCGTGGATGTCCCGGCCTGAGGCCGGATATATGCTTCCGGAGCATATACTTTCCTGAAACCTACAGGTCAACCACCGAAAATCGGCGATTCCGGACACACTTTTTGACCCTTAACCCCCATCTGAGGAAACTTCAGGTGGGGGTTTCTTCATTTTCCGCGCGAAACCGGGTCTAAGATATTCGCTCGTGGATAAATCCCGCCCTGTCGGCCTTTTCGAGCCTGCGCGGCTCACCGCCGTGGTCTTCCTCGCGCTCATCTTGACCGGGACCCTCCTGCTGATGATGCCCTTCTCCACCGCGGGTCCGCAGTGGGCGCCGTTTCTGCCGTCTCTGTTCACCGCGACTTCTGCAGTCTCCCTGACAGGGCTGACTGTGGTGGACACCGGTACCTACTGGACACCACTGGGTCAAGGGATCATCCTTGCGCTGATACAGCTCGGTGGCTTGGGCATCATGTCGCTCGCATCGCTGTCCGGCCTGATACTTACCGGCCGCGTGAGCTTTCGCGCGCGCCAGACGGGTGCTGCCGAAGGGCGTCCCGTCACCCAGGGTGGGATCCGCCGCACGCTAGTTTTCACCGTGGCGTTCACACTGGTCGTCGAGCTGCTCGTTGCGGTAATTCTGACGCTGCGCTTCATGGTTTCCTACGACCAATCGTTTAGCCGCGCGGTGTGGGAGGGCGTCTTCCACTCCGTGTCGGCGTTTAACAACGCGGGGTTTAGTACGAACACCGATAACCTCGTCCCGTTCGCCGCCGACGCGTGGGTGCTCATGCCGCTGGCGGCGGCGCTGATCGGCGGCGGGCTGGGTTTCCCCGTGTGGGCGGAGTTGGTGCGCCTGACGCGGCGTTCACAAGTCCGCGTTCACCGTATTTCCATTACGGCACGCATGACACTGGCAGCGACCGTGTTCCTCCTGTTCACCGGTGCGATCTTCATGGCGTTTGCCGAGTGGAACGGGGTGTTCGGCGACATGCCCGTCTGGCAGAGGGTGCTCAACGCCTTTTTCGCCTCGGCGACGTCGCGCACGGCGGGGTTCAACACCTTTGACTACGGCGAGGCACACCCGATCACCCTGATGGGCACCGACATTCTCATGTTCATTGGTGGCGGTTCTGCCGGCACCGCCGGCGGCGTCAAGGTAACCACCGCATGCGTGCTCATCGCGGCGATGGCCGCCGAATTCCTCGGGCGCGAGGACACCTCGATCGGTCACCGCACCCTGCCGCGCTCGGTGACGCGCCAGTCGCTGGCGCTGGCCTTCGCCGGGGTCGCGGTGGTCACCGCCGGCATTGGCGCGCTGCGCATCTTCGATCCGCAGTTCAGCGGCGACGAGGTGTCGTTTGAGGTGATGTCCGCCTTTGCCACGGTGGGTCTGTCGACGGGTATCACCGCCGAGCTGTCAGCACCGTCGCAGGTTATTCTGTGTCTCATCATGTACCTGGGCCGCGTCGGCCCGACAACACTGATTGCGGCGCTGGCTGCCACGGCTGTCAGCCGCCGCTTCCGGTACCCAGAGGAAAGGCCCTTCATTGGCTAACATGTTCAAGGCGTTCGGCGGATCGAAACCCACGATTGACATTCCCCCGGTCGTAGTCATTGGGTTGGGTCGCTTCGGCGCGTCTCTCGCGCACGAATTGATGGTTCACGGCGTGGAGGTTCTCGGCATTGACACCAGCGAAAAGTTGGTTCGCGAACAAGCCCCGTATCTGACTGAGGCGGTGTGCGCCGACACAACCGACCCCGAGGCGCTGCGCCAGCTGGGCGTCGATGACGTCGACCGCGTCGTGTTGGCTATCGGCAGCCACCTCGAGGCATCCATCCTCACCGCCTCGAACCTTATGGAGATGGGCACCAAGGACATCTGGGCGAAGGCAACGTCCGAGGCCCACGAGCGCATCCTGCGCCAGATCGGCGTGCACCACGTGATTCGCCCCGAGCGCGACACCGGCCGCCGCGTCGCCCACCTGCTCGGCGGCCGGTTCCGCGACTTCGCCGAGATTGCGCCCGACTATGGCATTACCCGGTTGGCCCCGCCCGCCGCGTTGGTGGGTCGCCCACTCGTGCTTGGCGACGTCTGGCGCACGCACAACGTCCAGCTCATATCGGTGCGCGTCAGCGACGGCCGCTGGATTCCCCTCGAAGACGGCGTCAGCCTCGCTTCAACTGACTACATCGTCGCCGCTGGCAGCCCCGGCGACCTCGAGAGGTTTTCAAAGTGAAGGCTCTGGAGCGGCGTTTGAGTGGGCGTCGAGAAGCAAGCCTCGAAGAGCTCGAAGAGGTGCAGAGCGAGCTCGCCACCCTGAGCCTGCGGGAACTGACAAGCCTGCTCGGGCGCACCAGCGCCTCGCGCGGGGCGAAGATTTTGCGGTTGCTGCCGCCGGAGAGATCGGCCGCGCTTTTCGACGCCCTCACCGCGGCGCACCAGGCCGACCTCATCCGCGCGCTCGGCGACGACAAAGTGGTCAACTACTTCGGCGCAATCGGCGCAGAGGACCGCGTGGCGCTGCTCGATCACCTGCCGGTGGAGATCGCGGAGCGGCTCGTGCGCCAACTCGACGAGGACGACCAGCGCGTCACCAGCGTCGTGCTCGGCTACCGCAAGGGCACTGTGGGCCGGCGCATGTCGCCGAAGGTGCCGAACGTCACCCCCGAAATGACGGTGCGCGAGGTCGTGGGGCTGCTGCACGATCACGTTGACGAGCTGGAGACGATCTACACCATCCCCGTCGTCGACGCCGACCGCTCAGTCTGTGGGGTGCTGCGCCTGCGCTCGCTGTTTCGGGCCGCCGATGACGATCGCGTCGCGGACCTGATGGAAGACGCCAGCGTGTTCCACGCCGGCGACGACCTGGAGGACTCCGCGCGATGGCTGCTTTCCTCCGGCCGGCTCGCCGTGCCCGTGGTCGACGACGACAACCGGCTGATCGGCATCTTCACCTACGACGAAGCTCACGACGTCGCTGAAGGTGCCAACAGCGAAGACTCCGCCCGCATGGGGGCCTCCGAGGCGCTTCGCACGCCCTACCTGTCCACGCCTGTGCTGCGCCTGGTGCGCAGCCGAATCGTCTGGCTGCTGGTGCTCGCGCTGTCGGCGATCCTCACCGTCCAGGTGCTCGACATCTTCCAGGCGACGCTGGAGCAGGTCGTCGTGCTTTCCCTGTTCATCCCGCTGCTCACCGGCACCGGTGGAAACACCGGCAACCAGGCGGCAACGACGGTGACGAGGGCGCTTGCCCTTAACGACGTCCGCAAGAGCGACATCCTCAGCGTCTTGTGGCGGGAGCTGCGGGTGGGCATGCTGCTCGGCACCGTCCTCGGCTCACTGGGCTTCCTTCTGGCCACAGCATTTTTCGGGCTGGGGATCGGAACGGTGATTGGCGCGACGCTGTTAATCATCTGCACCATCTCCGCCACGGTTGGCGGGATGATGCCGATCATCGCCAAGGCGGTGGGGGCGGACCCGGCGGTGTTTTCCAACCCCTTCATCTCCACCTTCTGCGACGCGACGGGGTTGGTGGTGTACTTCCTCATCGCGAAGTCCGTGCTCGGAATTTAGCCGTGAGCAGGCGTTTTGGCGCCTCTGCGCGTGCGGTGTAATGTTTGTCTTCGTTGCCAGCGCCCGTAGCTCAACGGATAGAGCATCTGACTACGGATCAGAAGGTTGGGGGTTCGAATCCCTCCGGGCGCACCACTGTCAGACCCTCGGGAACCCCCCCCGGGGGTCTCTGGTTTTTTTAAAACACCTCGACGCGCCCGCCCAACGCCTCAATCTGCTTGAGCTGGGCCACCCAGCCCGGTCCTCCGGGGTGGACGCGCATGACGGGCCGCGAGGAGATCTTCACCGGCGAGACGGACTCGCGTCGGGCGCCCGAACGCGCCCCGATGCGCACGTAGGAACGGTTGCCGGCCTCGGCGAGTTCCTGCATGGAGGGGTTTTCTCCGGAGAGCCCGTCGCGGGCCGAGGAGAGCAAGGCGATGTACTCGTCAAGAACCGGAACGAGCGCATCCGCGTTGGTTTCGCACATGTTGCGCACCAGCGATGGATCGGTTCCGGCGACACGGGTGGCTCCCTTGAAGGAGCCGGCGGCGAGTGACTGGGCGAGCGTTCCGCCGTGGTCCCCGACTATGGCCAGTGCCTCCGCAATCACGTGGGGCAGGTGCGAGACGCGCGCGACGGCCTCGTCGTGCCGCGCGACAGAGACCGGCACCGCCTCCGCACCGGTCAGCGCTGCGAGGGCGCACACGTTTGTGAACAGCCTCGACCACGACTCGGGCACAGCCTCGCCGGCGGCGTCGAGCTCGTAGGCGAAGTCGTAGGTGACGGCCCACGCGGCGCGGTGGAACAGTCCCTCGTGGGAGGCGCCCCACCCGGAGTTCTCGGTGCCCGCCATCGGATGGCCTCCGACGTAGCGCGCCTGGAACCCGTGAGCGCGCACGAGGTCGTAAACGGGCTTCTTCACGCTGACAACGTCAGTGATTCCGCAGTGTCCGGCGTGTTCGGCAATGGCGTCGAACACGCCGGACACGGCGTCCATCGGGACGGCGACGACGAGCAGGGCATCGCTTTCTGCAGCCCGCGTCAGGGTCTGCACCAGATCGGAGGAGACGTCGAAGCCGTCCTTTTGTGCGGCGCGTGTCGCCGAGCGTGAACGCGTGTATCCGAAGACCTGCTCGCCGTGACCGGCGAGGTCGCGCATGAGGGAGCCCCCGATAAGTCCGAGGCCAAGGATACAGACGGGTGGCAGCTGGTTATGTGGGATGGTCACGCTGACAAGTCTTACACAATTCGGCCCCCTCCGACTACGCTGACTACCCATGAGCCAAGGCAGAAGTAAGGACGGTTTCGCGGAGGGGTACGCGGTCACCATCGCGCAGCACAACGGAGGTTGGCTGGTCCGAGAATTCGACGATTCCTTCCGTCGCCTGGCCACCTCCGTCGGCGCGGTGCGTGCCCTGCGCGCAGAGGGCGCCGCGTTCGCGTTGCTCAACGTGGAGGAGGACTTTTTCGTCATCGTGCGCCCGGGCCCCTCGCGCATCAGGCTTTTGCTTTCCGACGCCACGATGGCCGTCGACGACGACTTCGCGGCGGAGATCGCCGAGGAGGCGGGCATCGAGATCCCCGACATCGACCCCGCTGAGCTTGACGACGTCGACGGTTACGCGGATGGGGATTTCGCGATCTTGGCCGACCTCGGCCTCGGCGAAGAGTCGCTGAGCGTTCTCGTCGACCCGGACGACGACCCGCACGCCGTGATCGAGAGCATCGCGGCGCACCTCGGATTCGCGGACGAGCTTGATGATGCCCTTGGCTGATCGGCGCATGGCGCGTGCACTCGAGGTCGCGCGCACGACTCCGCCCGGTGATGTCCCGGTAGGCGCCGTTATCTACGACGCGCTGGGCCGTGAAGTGGGGCATGGGGTGAACCGTCGAGAAGCGAGCGGCGATCCCACCGCCCACGCCGAGGTGGAGGCGCTGCGGGCCGCTGCCCGCACACTGGGCGCCTGGCGTCTCGACGGCTGCGAGCTGGTGGTCACGCTCGAGCCGTGCACCATGTGCGCGGGAGCGATTCTCGGCGCCCGGGTCAAAAGCCTCGTCTTCGGCGCGTTCGAGCCGAAGACCGGGGCGGTGGGCTCGCTTTTCGACGCCCTGCGCGACCCGCGCCACCTCCATATTGTCGAGGTGCGCGCCGGGGTGCGGGAAGCGGAGTGCGCGGCGCTTCTCACCGAATTCTTTGCGGATTTGCGGTCTCCCGAGACGCAATTGTTATCCCCGCCCGAGGCAGGCGGTGGTAGTTTGGGCACTACAAGTTTCACCGACCGAATAATTTAAAGGAGTCAACCATGGCACTTGAAGGCAAGGGCGACCAGCTCAAGGGAAACATCAAGGAAGGCCTCGGCGAGGTCACCGATAACAAGTCCTTGGAGAACGAGGGCAAGGCAGATCAGCTCGGCGGCGACATCCGCGAGAAGGCCGCCGAGGCGGGCGACGCGATCAAGGACAAGTTCAACGATGCCGCCGCCAAGATCCAGGATGCGCGCGAGAATAAGTAATTTGGTGTCGCGGACACGCACCCGTTAATCTGTTCCTCGGTAGCGTGTCCGAGCGGCCGAAGGTGCTCGCCTCGAAAGCGAGTGTGGGTAAAACCACCGCGGGTTCAAATCCCGCCGCTACCGCCACATCGTTAAAAGAAGCCTCCGACCTGCGGGTCGGGGGCTCTTTGTTGTCATGCCTATATGATGGGCGAAACCGAGATCTCAATGCGTAAGGACGCTGATAGTGGCGAAGTTTCTCTTTCAAGTGGGGCGCTGGTCGTACCTGCACAAGTGGCAGGTCATCATCGCTTGGCTGCTCATCCTGGCCGGCACCGCCGGGGCCGCGTTCACCCTGTCGAAACCCTTCACTTCAGAGTTCGCGATTTCCGGTACCCCGGCGATTGAGGCTCTGAACACGCTGGACGCGAACTTTCCCGGCACTGGTGATATCGCGAACGCCCCGACGGTCAACCTGGTCTTCGCCGCACCCGAGGGCAAGCGGCTGGACTCGCCGGAGAACATGGAGGCGATCGATGCCACAGTGGGCTACATCGCCGACAACCTCGAGGGCATCACCGCAACGGAGCGGTTCGGAAACCCGGTTGAGGTCAACGAGGAACTGACGCGCACCATCGTGGGGCAGATGACCGAGATGGGGTTGCCCGCCGAGGCCGCGAAGGCCGACGCCTACAACGTGCGCACGTTGTCCGACGACGCAAGAATCGGGTTCACCACCTTCAATTTCGGTGCGGAATCCTCGATGACGGTGACGCAGGAGGAACGCGATGTGGTCAACGCGGCCATGGACATTGGCCGCGACGCCGGCTTGCAGGTGGAGGCCGGCGGGCCAGGTTTCGGCGAACCGATTGAGATCAAGACGACCAGCGAGTTGATCGGATTGGGCGTGGCGTTCATCGTCCTGCTGCTCACTTTTGGATCTTTGGTGGCGGCATCGATGCCCGTGGTTACGGCCGTGATCGGCGTTGGCATTGGCGCGCTTCTCATCCTCGTGGCCACCCGATTTGCCGAACTCAATGAAATCACCCCGGTGCTCGCCGTCATGATCGGCCTGGCGGTGGGGATCGATTACGCGCTATTCATCCTCTCGCGCTACCGGCAGGAGCGAAAACACCTGCCAGCCGCAGACGCCGCGGGTTTGGCCACCGGCACCGCAGGTTCTTCCGTGGTGTTCGCCGGGTTAACCGTGTTTACTGCGCTGATCGCGCTGGCGCTGGCGCAGATTCAATTTCTCACGTGGATGGGTTTGGCCGCTGCGGTCACCGTCGCCATTGCCGTTCTCATCGCCCTCACCCTTATCCCGGCGCTGCTCGGCGCGTGGGGGGACCGGTCCTTCGGCGTCAAGCTCCCAGGTGTGGCGGGCAACCCCGGTCCGGGGAAGCGCCCGGCGAAAGACTTGACCGAGCGCTCCATGGGCCGCAGCTGGGTGTCACTGGTCCAGCGGTTCCCGGCGTTGGTCATGGCCGTCGTCGTCCTCGGCTTGGGTGCTCTGTCAATCCCGGTGCTCAACCTGCAGATGGCCCTGCCTTCTGATACCACTTCAAATCTCGACACCACGCAGCGCAAGTCCGCTGATTTGATCGCCGAGGGGTTCGGGCCGGGAGTCAACGGGCAGTTCCTTGTCGTTGTGGATGCGCACAACGTCAATCCGGACGCCGAGATTCTGCAACCTTTTATGGATGCGATGCCGGATGAGGTGGGCGGGGACGCGGAGAAGGCGGCGCTGGCTTCCTTCTTGTACACCGTCAGCGAGGCGAAGAGCGTCAACGGCATCCGCCACGCCCAGCTTGTCGCGGTTAACGAGGATCTCACCGCAGCGCAGATCGCGGCGACCCCGACGGCCGGTCCGGAGCAGGAGTTCACCCTTGACGTCGCCCACGGCCTGCGCGAAACCAACAACCGAGTCGAAGACGCCACCGGAGTGACTATCGGGTTGACGGGGCTGACCGCGGTGCAGATGGATATTACGGAGGAGTTGGCCAGCGCCATGCCACTCTACCTCGGCATTGTGGTGGGGTTGGCCATTATCCTCCTTATCTTGGTCTTCCGCTCCATCATGGTTCCTCTGGTCGCGGGCCTGGGTTTCTTGTTGTCGGTGGGCGCCGCGTTCGGTGTGACCATCGCGGTATTCCAAATGGGGTTCCTCGATGTGGTCAACACTGCCGCCCCGATTATTTCGTTCATGCCGATCTTCCTCATCGGCGTCACCTTCGGCCTGGCGATGGACTACCAGGTGTTCCTGGTCACCCGCATTCGTGAGCGCTACCTCAAGGAGCGTGACAACGGCCCCGGTGCGGAACTGCGCGCGGTCGAGAGCGCCACGGTGGAGGGTTTTGCGCAGGGCGCTCGCGTGGTCACTGCCGCAGCCGTGATCATGATCGCCGTCTTCGTTGCCTTCGTGGACCAACCTCTGCCATTCATCCAGATTTTCGGGTTCGCGCTGGCGGCGGCGGTGTTCTTCGACGCCTTCTTCATCCGCATGACGCTCGTCCCCGCCACCATGTTCATCCTCGGCCGCGCAACCTGGTGGATGCCGCGGTGGCTGGACCGCATCCTGCCCGAGGTCGACGTCGAGGGCACAGAGCTGGAGAAGGAGTTCGAGCGTGGATGATTTGAGCTTCGAGGTGGGCACTGAGGTGGGCACCGAGTTGGGCACAGCGCGCACCGGTGTGATTCACACACCGCACGGTGACATTGCTACGCCTGCGTTTATCCCGGTGGCCACGAAGGCGACGGTGAAGACGCTGACGCCGGAGCAGATCCGCCAGGTTGGTGCGCAGGCAATTTTGTCCAACGCCTACCACCTCTACCTTCAGCCTGGCCCCGAGATTGTGGACGAAGCAGGGGGAGTGGCCGCGTTTGAGAACTGGCATGGGCCCACCTACACCGACTCGGGCGGGTTCCAGGTGATGAGCCTGGGTGTGGGGTACAAGAAAGTACTGGCGATGGACACCGTCCACCACAACCGCAACGACATCCGCGCGGGTGAGAAGGAACGCCTCGCCAAGGTGGACGAGGACGGCGTGGACTTCAAAAGCTTCATCGACGGCTCCCTGCACCGCTTCACACCGGAAGTGTCCATGCAGATTCAACATCAGTTGGGCGCCGACATTATCTTCGCGTTCGACGAGCTGACCACCCTGGCGGATACCCGGATTTACCAGGAAAAGTCTGTGGAGCGCACCCACCGGTGGGCAAAGCGCTGCCTGGAGGAGCACGACCGGCTGTCCCGTCAGCGCGTGGACAAGCCGCCGCAATCGCTGTGGGGCGTGATTCAAGGCGCGCAGTACGAGGACCTGCGCCGCCAGGCCACGCGCGGGCTTCTGGAACTGGACCGGCAGGCGCGCGGCGAGGGCAAGCGCGGCTTCGGCGGCTTCGGCATTGGCGGCGCGTTGGAAAAGGAGAACCTGGGCACCATCGTTGGCTGGGTCACCGACGAACTTCCCGCCGACAAACCGCGCCACCTGCTGGGCATTTCAGAGCCGGACGACATCTTTGCCGCGGTTGAAGCCGGCGCAGACACCTTCGACTGCGTCGCGCCGACGCGCCTGGGCCGCCGCGGTGGTGTGTACACCCTCGACGGGCGCCTCAATTTGACCGGGGCGCGTTTCAAACGCGACTTTGCGGGCGTCGATGCGGAGTTCGGCGGATACGTTTCCGAGAATTATTCCCGCGCCTACATCCACCACCTGCTCAAGGCGAAGGAGTTCTTGGCCGGCACGCTGTGCACCATGCATAACTTGGAGTTCATGCTGCGCCTGGTGGACAACATTCGCGCGGCGCTCCGGGATGGAACGTACGCTGAATTTAAGCGAGAGTTTCTGGGGCGCTATTACGCTCCACGTTCCGCACCCACGCAATGACTTGGTAGGTCACCGGCACGAGCACCACTTCCATCAGGGTTTTCCAGAGGAAACCGACGACGACGTAGTTGATAAACTGCGCTGGTGTTTCGATGCCGATGACAGCTGCTGCGATGGCGCAGAAAATCAGCGTGTCGAAGAACTGACCGACGATGGTGGAACCGATCAGGCGCGCCCACAGGTGGCTCGGGCCGTAGCGGTCTTTCATCTTCTGCAGCACCCACGCGTTGAGCAGCTGGCCGACAACGTAGCCCGCCAACCCGGCGATGAGGATCCGGGGCAGCGTGCCCAAAATCGAGGCGAAGGTGTCTTGCGCCTCGTAGAAGGGTGCGGGAGGAAGGGTGATGGCGATGCTGAACGACGCCACCGCTAGCAGGGTGACACCAAAACCGATGAAGACGGTGCGACGCGCTGCCTTGAAGCCGTAGACCTCTGCGATGACGTCGCCGATGATGTAGGAGATCGGGAAGAGGAAGAAGGCTCCATCGGTGATCAGGGGCCCGAGCTGCACGCCTTTTTGCGCGGTGATGTTCGAGATGATGAACACCGCGCAAAACACGGCGACAAGGATGGGGTACGGGGAGCGGGTGGCGGGATGATTCACGCGTAATATCTTAAGGCCATGGCAGCCGGACGCTACGCACCGTCCCCGAGCGGGGACCTCCACTTTGGCAACCTGCGCACTGCTGTCTTGGCGTGGCTCTTCGCGCGGCACAGCGGCCGCGCCTTCTACCTGCGTGTCGAGGATATTGACTCGGAGCGGTCTTCCCCGGAGTCCGCCCGCCGCCAAATCGAGGATCTGCAGGCGATCGGTCTCGACTTCGACCCGCCCGTGGTGTACCAATCGCAGCGCACGGCGCTGTACGAGGCTGCTTTGAACAAGTTGCCTGTGTACGAATGCTATTGCACGCGCCGAGACATCCGTGAGGCGGCCGGTGCGCCCCACGCCCAGCCCGGGATGTACCCGGGGACCTGCCGAGACCTGTCGGATGAGCAGCGCGCTTATCGACGCTCCCAGCTGGCGAAGCAGGGACGACTGCCTGCGCTGCGCCTGCGCGCCGGGGTGGTCGAGTGGACGGTGCGGGATTTCTACCGCGGCGAGGTAAAGGGTGTGGTCGATGACGTCGTGCTCAAGCGTGGAGGCAACGTCCACCAGGCGCAGGCGGGCGACTGGGCTTACAACCTCGCGGTCGTTGTCGACGATGGCGCGCAGGGCGTGGATCAGATTGTGCGTGGCGACGACCTGCTCGAATCAGCGCCGGCGCAGGCGTACCTGGCGCACCTGCTGGGGTACCCCGAGGCAGAATATGTCCACGTGCCGCTCGTGGTGAACTCCGCCGGTGCGCGGCTGGCCAAGCGCGACGGGGCCGTGACACTGCGGGAGATGGGATCTGCGGATGAGGTCGTTCGCGCAATCGCTGGCTCGTTGGGGTGCGGCAGCGCGCGAAGCCTCGCGCAGCTGCGCGAGGTGTTCGACCCCCCTGAGCTATCCCGAAACCCCTGGGTCTGGGCGCATTAGCTCCAGGCGCAGTCCGCCACGGTAGGCGATGTATTTGCCTGGTCGCGGGTAAGCCCCCACATTGCCAGAGCCATCATCCGGGGGTTCGACGGCATCTCCTGATGGGTGATAGCCACCGCCGGCGAGCACACGGTTTCGGCGTTGATGTTGACCACGTTCGCGCCTGGTACGGCTGCGAATTGGGAGGCCGAGTTTGGAGTGACTGTGGTGTCGCTTGGCGAGTACATCGAGGTGTAGGTGATTCCAGGGGTTGTGTCCGGGTAGGAATTCGCCGCGTTCATCGTTGCGGAGCCAATGAGCTGCTGAATCGCCGCGGTGCTGGCGAAGAAGGCGGACAGACGGGGCAAGGCGCGGGTGAGTGTAGCGAGTATCTCGCCGAACCCATTGAGGGTGGTGCCGTGCAGGCTCGCACCCATTGTCACCACGCGGTCGACCTTGTCCGCGTTGCCATACCGGGAGATATAGTTCTTCGCGTGCAATGCGCCTTGGGAGTGTGCAACGATGTCGACCTTTTCTGCGCCGGTTCGTGCGAGCACGCTGTCAATGAACGCCGCGACCTCCTCGGAGCTGGACTCGAGGTCTGCCGTGCCGTAGAGCGAGGGGACGATCGCCTGGGCGGTGAGCAGTTCCTTGCCGTAGTTAGTGCCGTACGTACAGAAGCCTTCTTCGCTGAGGCGATGCGCGAACTTGTCGAATTCCCACATATTGGCTGAGGTGCCATGGAGGATCACGACGGGGTAGGGGTGTTCCGCCGAGGGCACGCACGAGGGATCATTGATGACGCTTCCGCTTGTCGAGCTCGACAAAGCCGAACCGAGAGGAGCCGAGCTCGGTGTGGCGGCGGCGACTGTGCTGCTCGCGAGCAGGGCGGATGCGGCAACGGTTGTCGCGAGTGCGGGGCGGGGGCGCGAAATCATCATGGTTGACGATCGTAAGGGCGAATAAAATGCGCGGGTAGTGAAAATGTGAAAGTCAGTACAAAAGTAGACCTCTTGCGGGGGTCTGGTCGACTGGTGTGCGAAGAGCAGTGTTGGAATCTGGCCATGCACAACGCTTCAGTCGCCAGCGTGAGCGTGACGGTTGAGATTCACGCCGACCTGCCGGCAGGCTTTCCCGATTCCACGATCCGGGTGATCAAGGAAAACGCGGCGCAGCTCGGGTTTAAGTTCTCGGAGTTTAGCTGAGGCTTGTAGCCTTTCGGTGCCCGATGTCAGGTTTGCAAGAATCGACCTAGAAAGTCTGCATACCTCGACCTAGAAAGTCTGCAAAAATCCGAATAGGCTGTTGGGCGTGGATACGGGAGTAGTTCTCGGGCGGGAGTACCGTCCGCGGTTCGTCGATAAGCAGGTGGAGGAAGCACTCGCCGCACACGGAGCCGTCGTGCTTGAAGGGCCGCGCGGTTGTGGGAAGACAATGACCGGTGTCGCGCATGCGGCCTCGGCTGTGTTTATGGACGATCCTGTGACGGTCACGCTTGCCGATATTGACGCCGACTACCCGTTGATAGGGGAAAGGCCGCGCTTGATTGATGAATGGCAGCTGAGGCCCGAAGTATGGAATCAGGTGCGCCGACAGGTGGACCGAGCGGAGGGCTTCGGCAACTACATCCTCACAGGCTCTGCCATTCCGAGCGATGACATTACGCGGCACAGCGGTGCCGCTCGTTTTCTTCGCATTCGGCAGCGCACCCTCACGTGGGCGGAGAAGGGGAAATCGCAGCCGCACGTCGCGCTCAATGAGCTCTTTAGCGGGGCAGATGTTCCGACCGATCCAACCCAGTTCAGCCTTGATGACAACCTCGAGGCACTCTTAACCTCCGGGTTTCCCGCTCACATTTCGCTTTCGCCCGAACAATCGCGAGGTCCACTTCGTGCTTACCTTTCTGAGACGGCGCGCACGGACGTCTACCGTCTCCACGACTTCCGGCACGATCCGATTGTCCTCGACCAGCTCCTGGCATCCCTCGCGCGTGTGACCGCCTCAGAGGTAACCCAGGCCACCATTCGCAAGGACCTCAAGTCGGTGGCGCCCTCGATAAGTGTTGAGTCGGTCGCGATGCTCGTCGATACCTTAGAAAGGATATTTGTCATCGAATCGGTCCCTGCGTGGGCCCCCCGGTTGCGCTCAAAGGCGCGACTGAGGACCAGTAGGAAATACCACCTCGCCGACGCATCCCTGGCTGCAGCCGCTCTAGGAGCGACGGCGGAGAGCCTGCGCCGCGATCCTGAAACGCTTGGCTTTTTGTTCGAGTCGGCCGTGGTTCACGACCTTTCGGTCATGGCGGAAGCCCTCGGGGGTCGCGTGTACCACTACCGCGACTCTAACGGGTATGAGATTGATGCTGTCATCGTGCTTGATGACGCCCGCTGGGGTGCCGTCGAAGTCAAGCTTGGCTACGGCCAGGTCGATGAGGGGGTCCGCCGCCTGCGAAAGGCACTCGACCAAATCGATGCCGGCACGCCCCCATCCTTCGCAACCGTTATCACCGCGACTGGGATGAGCTACACCACCGAAGACAGAATCTGCACGTTTCCCTTCCTCGCCCTGGGGCTCTAGGGTGCCGCCTGGCGACAAGAAACCCCCGGCAAGCGCCGGGGGTTGACATTGGCGGAGGATGTGGGATTTGAACCCACGAGGGTATTGCTACCCGCACGCGTTCCAGGCGTGTGACATAGGCCGCTAGTCGAATCCTCCATTAAGCGACGCGCGAAGCGTCGGGGAATTACTTTAGCCGATTGGCATGTCGGGGCCAAAACAGCAGCTTACAGTGAAGGTACGTGGGGCTTTTGAGGTTGGCGACGTCAACGGCTAGAGTGTGGCCCTAGGATCCCACGCGGTGCTTATCTTGTGAACTCCCCCAGGGCGGGAACGCAGCAAGGGTCAGCGAGCTCTGGCAGGTGCGTGGGGTCCCCTTTTTTGTGTCTAGGGGAAGACCTCAGCGTGTTACGGGTGTCACGGCAGTTACGAAAACTCGCTGAGGTCTTCCCCTGACTGTTTGGAGATGTCACGGTGAAGCGTTTGTCGACTGTGGCCACCTGCAACAATGCGGCGGCGCGGGCTTCGACTGTGACATCCCGCGCCACGGACAAACACGTATCATGGCGGCATACTGACAACTGACGGAAGTGATGCACCCATGTCCCTGCTTGACCTAGACAAGACCGAGCTCGACCAGTTCGCCGCCGATGTCCGTGCCCGCTACGAGGAGCTCAAAGCCAAGGACTTGAGGCTCGATCTGACCCGCGGCAAGCCATCCGCGGAGCAACTCGACTTCTCCAACGATCTCCTCGCGCTGCCGGGGGAGGGTGATTACACCGACAACACCGGCGCTGATGTGCGCAACTACGGCAACCTCGCCGGCATCGCGGACATTCGCGAGATCTGGGCAGAGGTCCTCGGCATCGACCACGCCAACGTGCTCGCGGGTGATTCATCCTCGCTCAACATCATGTTCGACCTCATCTCCTTTTCCTATGCTTTCGGCAACAACGACTCGCAGCGCCCGTGGAAGGACGAGGCCAACGTGAAGTGGATCTGCCCGGTGCCAGGCTACGACCGCCACTTCACCATCACCGAGCAGTTCGGCTTCGAGATGGTCCAGGTGCCCATGTTGGAGGACGGCCCGGACATAACCGCGATCGAGGAGCTGGTGAAAGATCCTTGTGTTAAGGGAATGTGGTCGGTCCCCATCTTCGGCAACCCCACTGGCATTACCTACTCCCGCGATATCGTCGAGCGACTCGCCGCGATGGAAACAGCCGCCCCGGACTTCCGCATCGTGTGGGACAACGCCTACGCGGTGCACACGTTGACGGATGAGTTCCCGGACAACCCGGACGTTATTTCCATTGCCGCGGAAAAGGGAAACCCCAACCGGTTCTGGTACATGAGCTCGACGTCCAAGATCACCTTCGCGGGTGCCGGGGTGTCCTTCTTCGCGTCGTCGAAGGAGAACCTGAACTGGTACTCCCAGATCGCAGGGACCCGCGGGATCGGCCCGAACAAGGTCAACCAGCTCGCGCACTCGCGCTACTTCGGTGACGCCGAGGGCGTGCGCGCACTGATGCGCAAGCACGCCGGCTCCCTGGCGCCGAAGTTCGCGACGGTGCTGGAGGTTCTCGACGAGCGCCTCGGCGAGTACGACGTCGCGCGGTGGACAAAGCCTGAGGGCGGTTACTTCATCTCCCTTGACGTCATCGACGGCACCGCCGATCGGGTGTGGGAGCTGGCGAAGCAGGCGGGCATCACCTTGACCAAGGCAGGTGCCTCTTTCCCGCACGGCAAGGACCCGCGTAACCGCAACATCCGCCTCGCGCCCTCGCTGCCTCCGCTCGAGGAGGTCCGGGAGGCGATGGACGGTGTGGCCACCTGCGTGCTGCTCGCGGCCGTCGAGAAGCTCGGCGCGTGACGGGCGACGAGGCAGCCGCCTGGATTGCGACGTTTCTGCCGGGCATGAGCTTGTCGCTTGCCGACGCCCGCCCTGTCGCCCTGGGCATCATCGACGGCCTCCCCACGGCTGTGACCGCCGGGTTTTCCACCGTGGACACCGGTCTTGTGATGCAGGATGACCAGGCCACGTCCGTGCGCTGCGAGCTGATCTGCCGTGCCGACGCGCAGCCGCACGCGGTAGCTGGTGCCGTGGTGGCCGCGACCCGAATGCTGGAAACGCTCGGCGTCCCCGCGCAGCCCGGTGTGCTGTTGGACGACCTGCACCCGCAGCGCGCGCTGCAGCACGGATACCTGCGGGAACCCGAGATTTTCTCCCGGGGCACCCCGCTTTACAATGAGCCGGGTGTTATGACGCTGCTGCTCGAGTTGATCCTGCTCAGCGACGAGGAGCTCGCGATTCTGCGCGAGCGCGGTTACTCGGCTCTTCAGACGCGCCTGCGCCGCCGCGGCGCGAGCGTTGGGGAGTGGGGCCGCGAGGTGGATTAAGAAGGAAGTGGGCAGATGAGTTTTCGCGCGCGGGTCAGCACCGCCGTTTGTGTGGTGCTTGCGTTGCTGTTCGGCTCCGCACCGGTGCAGGCGGCGTCGTCGCAGGATGCGCTGCCGCAGTTCGACGGCCACGCGGGTGCGGTCCAGCGCCAGGGCAGCACCATGATGGCACCGGAGGGGACCAACGACCCGCGGTGCACAGCCGACGAGATCGTCGTGCTCGTGCACGGCACCGACGCGACCTTCTACGCGGACTACGCGCTCATTGGCGAAACGCTCGCCAGGGCCGGGTGGTGCGTTTACGGAATCGACTACGGTTACGGCGAAAACTCATACGGGTGGGCCCCGCTTGTCGACTCTGCCGCGCAGATCGACAGGTTGGTGAGCAGCGCGATGGCCACCTCGGGTGCGACGCGCGTGCACATGGTGGGGTATTCCCAGGGCGCAACCGTGACACGGTACTGGGTCAACGAGATGTCTCACGGCAGGGCCGCATCCTGGTTCGGGCTCGGCTCGCCCACCAATGGTGTGAACCTGCCCGGGATTGACCAGCAGCTGCACACGAGTTCGGCGCAGCAATCCGTCATCGCCCCGGCCTTGGTCGACCACGTGGGCGGCAGTGAGTTCATGCGCTCGCTGGCGCAGACGCCAACGATCGAGGGCGTGCGCTACGCTTCCTTCGGAAGCCGATTTGACGGTGTGCTGCTTGCCATTGACCAGCGATTGCCCGGGGCGACGAACATCGTGTTGCAAGACGTCTGCCCGGCAGATCTTTCCGGGCATTTCTTCCTCCCGTACAACCCCACCGTTATCGAGGCGATTGTGCAGTGGCTTCGCGACGGCGAGATCGGGAAGTTGCCGTGCCAGCCCAGGGCTCTCGGCCACGGCGTGGCGGACCTGGCCATCGTAAGCAACTTCGGCAATAAGCAGCTCCCGCCGCCGGTGGTCTACCCGCCGTCGCCCTGATAGCTGTCACCCCACTCGGCTAAGCTGACTGCCGTGGCTTTGTACCGGAAATACCGTCCCGCGTCATTCGGCGAGGTGATCGGCCAGGAACAGGTGACCAGGCCGCTGTCAACGGCGCTGGACAACGGGCGGATCAACCATGCGTACCTGTTTTCCGGGCCGAGGGGCTGCGGCAAGACGTCGTCGGCACGTATTTTGGCGCGCTCGCTCAACTGTGTCGAGGGCCCGACGTCGACGCCGTGCGGCAAGTGCCCTTCGTGCGTGTCGCTGGCGCCGGGCGGGCCGGGCAACCTGGACGTGATGGAACTTGACGCCGCGTCGAACGGTAGCGTCGATGACATGCGCGAGCTGCGTGAGCGCGCACTGTTCGCCCCAGCCGAGTTCCGCTACCGTGTCTTCATCATCGACGAGGCGCACATGATCTCCACGCAGGGCAACAACGCCCTGCTCAAGGTGGTCGAAGAGCCGCCGGAGCACCTCATCTTCGTCTTCGCCACCACCGAGCCGGAGAAAATGCTGGGCACGATCCGCTCGCGCACCCACAACTACCCGTTCCGCCTGCTCACCCCGCAGGCAATGCGCCAGCTGCTGGAAAACGTGGTGCGCGAGGAAGGTGTGGCGGTCGAGGATGCCGTGTATCCGCTGGTCATCCAGGTCGGCGGGGGTTCGCCGCGCGATACCCTGTCCATTTTGGACCAGCTGCTCGCCGGCTCCGGGCCCGAGGGCCTGACGTACGATCTCGCGATCCCGCTGCTGGGGGTCACGGAGCTTTCGCTTATCGACGCCACCGTTGACGCCCTGGCATCCCGCGACGCGGCCGCGATGTTCGCCACGATCGACGACGTCATCGAGGCCGGCCACGAGCCGCGCCGCTTCGCTTCCGACTTGCTCGATCGCCTGCGCGACCTGATGATTATCCGCACCGTGCCCGACGCCTTTGGCCAGGGTCTAGTCAACGCGCCGACGGAGCGGGAGGCGGTGCTGCGCGGGCAGGCGGAGCGCTTCTCCGGAAACGAGCTGGCTACCCTGGCCTCCGAGGTCAACGAGCGGATGGTGTCGCTGCGCGGGGCGACCAGTCCGCGCCTGCTGCTCGAGGTGATGATGGCGCACCTGATCACCACCCCCGAGGTCTCCGCGCCCGCGCAGTTGCCGGGTCCGGACCTGCCGACCCAGCCCGTGCAGCCGGCGCCGGTGACCAAGCAAGCCTCGGGAGCGGCCGCGGCTGCGGCAGCGGCAGCCGCCGCCGGCGAGAAGCGCGCCCCGCGCACCACGTCTACCCCGGGGCCGCAGAAGCCGCCCCCGCCGCAGAAAACGGAGAAGCCGGACAAACCCGAGCCCGCTGTTGCTGCCGCTGCTGACGAGGGCGACCTCTTTGACAAGGTCCGCGCCGATTTCACGCGCATGCGCCAGGCCGTGGGCGCGCGCAACAAGGTCGCCGAGATCATGCTCGCCGAGGCCAAACCCCTCGGCATGGAGGACGACACCCTCGTTGTCGGCCACAACACCGGCGCGCTCGCCGAGCGTATCAACGCAGAGTCCAACAACACCGACATTGCCGCTGTGTTCTCCGAGCACCTGGGCACGCCGATTAAGGTGCGCTGCGTCGTGGGCACCGACCCCAGCAAGGCGGGGTTTACACCGTCGGACGCCCCAGCCGCGCAGGTGTGGAACCCGAACGCGAAAAAGGCCCCGCGCGAGCCGGAGCCTGAGGAGCCTGCACCGGCGGGCGTCGATAAGCAGGATTGGCGCGCCGCGGCCGAGGTAGCGATGCGGGCCCAGCGCGGGCGCTCCGAGGTTCCGCTGCCGCCGGAGCCGGACGACGAGGAACCGCCCTACGAGGAACCCGCGCCGCAGCCTGCCTACAGCCGTGAGGATGAGGAGCGCGACATGGCGGAGCAGGCGCGCAAGGAGGAGGGGACGCGGGATCGTCGCGACGCAACGGCGGTAGCGATGGATCTTCTCGCCACCGAGCTCGGAGCGCGCCCGCTGTAGGGCGGGTAGATCTGCCGCCCGGACAGTTTTTCTGAGCTTGAAGGCCGCTTATGCCCGAGTTAAGCGTCGGGCAGTGGCTTTTGACGGCGCCCGTGGGCACCTTGAGACCGCGGGTCACGGTCGGTAGTCATGCGACTTCCTGGAAGTTAACTAGCGGTAAAATATTCCTAAACAGTAAATTGAGTATCAGATTACTCGCAGTTTGATATAACGCCGATCTTATTGTTGACAAGGCCATAAGCGCCATTAGGATTACTAGTGTACATTGACCTCCTAATAGGAAAAGGCTTAAGAATGAAGCGCATTCTCGCAGTATCCGGGGCTATCAGTCTCGCCCTCCTCACCGCGG
Source organism: Corynebacterium sp. Z-1 (assembly GCF_031844665.1). Classification (NCBI taxonomy): domain Bacteria; kingdom Bacillati; phylum Actinomycetota; class Actinomycetes; order Mycobacteriales; family Corynebacteriaceae; genus Corynebacterium; species Corynebacterium sp. Z-1. Next base: position 637,088 of record NZ_CP134621.1, read on the forward strand.
CGTGTGCCGAGGGCGACACCACTACCGAGGCAACCTCGTCGTCCATGGCATCGTCTGAAGCCAACACCTCAATGGCCAACACGTCAATGGAAGAGACGACCGCGGAGGCCACGTCCGCAGAGGCTGCTGCAAACGGTGACATCGTTGACACCGCAGTAGGTGCAGGATCGTTCAACACCTTAGTGTCCGCCGTCCAAGCGGCGGGCCTGGAAGATACCTTGAGGGGCGAGGGTCCGTTCACGGTTTTCGCGCCGACCGATGAAGCGTTCGACGCATTGCCGGAGGGCACCCTCAATGAGCTTCTTGCCGATCCGGAGGGTGACCTCGCGGAAATCTTGAAGTACCACGTCGTCTCCGGTGAGGTTCCCGCAGCCGACATTGCGATGATGGACGGACAGACCATCGAAACAGTTCAGGGTGGCACTCTCACCGTGGAAGTTGACGGTGACAAGGTTGCACTGGTCGACGCCGCTGGAAACCGCGTCAACGTCGTCACCACGGATGTCGAGGCGGATAACGGTGTCATCCACGTCATCGACGGTGTCCTAAGCCCGATGTAGAAGCCAAACGGGTGGGAAAGTAGATCCGCCTGGTTAGGCAAAAAGGGGGCTCTCGCATGTTTGGCGACAGCCCCCTTTCTCAAGCTCGGCCATACCGCGGCCCGACGGTGTTAAAAACCCCGAGCGCCTGCGGGGCAAAAGAATGGAACGTGAACATGGTTAACGACGTCGAGATGGTAGTTCTAGCAGACAGAAATGGAAGACCTGCTGGCTCAGCGCCAAAAGCGTCGATTCACACGTCCAACACGCCGCTTCATTTCGCTTTCTCCTGTTTTCTTCTCGACGAGCGCGGGAAACTGCTCGTGACTCGCCGCGCCCTGAGCAAGAAGACGTGGCCGGGCGTGTGGACCAACAGCTTTTGTGGCCATCCTGCGCCGGGAGAAACCACTTTTGAGGCGGTCGAACGCCGAAACTGCCAAGAGCTGGGATGCGAGCCAGGGTCACTTCACGGGATATCGGCCATCCTCCCGGATTTTAGCTACCGGGCTGTTGATTCAAGCGGAATCGTTGAGAATGAAATCTGCCCCGTCTTCGTGGCCCACTTGAAACCAGGCGCGGCGCTGGACCCTCACCCACACGAAGTTGACTCTCATGTGTGGATTGATCCGGAAGCCCTGATCGCGGCGGTGAACGCCACGCCGTTCGCGTTCAGCCCCTGGCTCGTGGAAGAACTTGCGGATACACGTCTGCAGGAAGCTATCCTCCAGAAACGCGCGTGACGCTCCCCATTCTTACCGGCTCACGCGGCAAAAGGCGTTGAGCGGGCGTCGCTCACCACGGCGCTCTCAAAATCCGCATAAGACTAGCGAGACAACGGACCGGGTTAGTCACGGCCCATTGTCGTTGCGGTTTCCCAGTGGTTTCACGATGGCGCCAGAGGTGGGCGAGAAGTAGACTGACTGACATACCAACTAACTGTGACCCGACTTCGTAAGAAGGTGCATCCTGCCGTGACCCAACCAAACCAGCCGAGCATGCCGAACGACATGCAGGAACTCATCCGCCAGGCCGCCGAGATGCAGGCTCACCTGCAGCGCGCGCAGCAGGAATTACTCAGCACCACCGTTGAAGGCACCGCGGGCGGCGGGCTGGTCACCGTCACCATGACCGGCGGCGCTGAAATCACCGACCTGTCGATTAAGCCCGAGGTTGTGGATCCGGAGGACGTCGAGACGCTGCAGGACCTCATCCTCGCCGCCTACCGCGACGCGCACACCAAGGCCGGCCGCCTCGCCGAGGATAAGATCGGCCCGCTGGCCAACCCGGGTGGCGCCCAGCAGGGCCCCGGCGAGATCCCGTTCGGCGGCCTTATCTAAGCTGAAGCGAACACGGTTTTTACATTAAGGCGCCTGGCATGACTGCCGGGCGCTTTTTGGAGCGTTGAAGGAAGGTGCGCTGATGTTTGAAGGCCCGCTGCAGGACCTTATCGACGAGCTGTCCCGCCTGCCGGGCGTCGGCCCGAAAAGTGCCCAGCGCATCGCGTTCTACCTGCTCAAGCAGGACCCGGACGACGTCGATCGCCTCGTCGGCGCGCTTAACGCTGTGCGCGACGGGGTGACCTTTTGCCGCATCTGCTCTAACGTCTCGCGCGAGGAGGTCTGCCGCATCTGCGCGGACTCGTCGCGCGACGCGGGCCTGGTGTGCGTGGTCGAGGACGCAAAAGACATCCAGGTCATCGAGCGCACCGGCGAGTTCCGCGGGCGCTACCACGTGCTCGGCGGCGCGCTCGACCCGCTGGCCAATGTCGGGCCGAAGGACCTGTCCATCGCCGCACTTCTGCAGCGCATCGGCGCGGTGCTGCCGGATGTCGAGGGCGCGGAGGCGCCCAACGTGCACGAGGTCATCATCGCCACCGATCCGGACACCGAGGGCGAAGCCACCGCCTCCTACTTGGCGCGCCTACTCAAGGACTTCCCGGACCTGGTGGTGTCCCGGCTGGCGTCGGGCATGCCGCTCGGCGGCGACTTGGAATTCGTCGACGAGCTGACGCTCTCGCGCGCTCTGACCGGCCGGCTGACGCTGTAGGAAAACCTAGCGCAGCCGCTCGAGGCGCAGCCGGTCGATCTCGGCGAGCTCCAACGGCTCCAAATCGCTCATCGGGATCCCGAGCGCGTAGGCCAACAGCAGGTCCGCCAGCTGCGGATTGCGCGCCAGCGCCGGGCCGTGCATGTAGGTCGCGATCACGCTGCCCTGCACAACGCCCTCGACGCTTGTTTCTTCGGCATTGCCCACGCCGCGCTTGACGCTACCTAGGGGCTCGGCGTCGTCGCCAAGCACCGTGCCACCCATGTGGTTTTCAAACCCGGTCAGCGTCTCCGTCAGCCCCGCGGTGATTCCAGCGCGGGAGGGGGCCGACGCGACCTCTCCGATGGCGCGGGTGCGCATGGAGGAGGTGGTGACGTCGATAAGCCCGAGGCCATCGACGGTGTCTCCGTGGGCGCTGAAGGTGCGGCCGAGGACCTGCATGCCGGCGCAGACCGCGAAGATCGGGCGGCCGTCGGCCGCGGCGGACTGCAGCCCCGGGGAGGCGGCGAGCCGCGCGGCGGCGATGACCTGGGCGGAATCCTCGCCGCCGCCGATGGTGTAGATGTCGCAGTCGTCGGGGATGGCGTCGTCAAGCCCGATCCGCTCGACCTCAGCGCTCATCCCGCGCATCCGCGCGCGCTGGCGCAGCACCAGCGCGTTGCCGTCATCGCCGTAGGTGCCCAACACGTCCGGCAGGACAAGCCCAATGCGCACGCTTCTCGACGCTCTAACCACGGTAATCCTCCTGCTTAGCCAGGTCCTTCTTCAGGTCGCGAAACGCGGTGTAGTTAGCCAGGACCTCTACTCGCCCCGGGGGGCAGGCGCGGATCGCGTCAATGGGGTCGTGGATCAGCGAATGCTCTATGCCTGCGTACAACAAACGCACCGCAAGATCCGTGCCGCGCTCGCCGGCGGCGACCACCTTGAGCCCCTCGAAGTCCTCGAACTTGACGTCCCACAGCCAGGACAGGTCCTCGCCGTCGGCGACCTGGCCGTTGGTGGCGATCACCAGCCCGTCGGCGCTGCGGTCGACCATGCTTAAGGCCTCCTGCCACCCGGCGGGGTTTTTCGCCAGCAGCAGGTGCACCTCCCGCTCGCCCAGGTGGACGCTGGAGTAGCGGCCCGCGACGTTGTCGACGGCCTCGGTGGCGCGGACCGCCTTCTCAAACGGCACGCCGAAGGCCTCGACGGCAGCGGCGATGGCCTGGGCGGCGTTGCCCAGGTTCGCGCGCCCAGGGATGCTCAACTTCAGCTCGGTTGTGCCGTGGGGGGTGTGCAGCGTGGTGCCCTCGAGCCAGTAGGTGGGGGAGGGACGGCGGAACTCGCGGCCGTCGGCAAGCTTTTCCACGCCGTACCAGTCGCCGTCGGCCTGCACGACGTGGCCGCCGGAGCGCGGGTTGGTCACCGAATCGCCCAGCCAACCGGCCCCGGCAGCAACCCACACCACGTTGGGGTGATCGTACGCCACGGACGTCATCAGGACGTCGTCGCAGTTCGCGATCACCGTCATGTCCGGGTGCTCGTTGACGGCACCGCGCAGTGTGCGCTCGATCTTGTTGATCTCGCCGACGCGGTCGAGCTGGTCGCGCGAGAGGTTGAGCAGCACCAGTGCCTTCGGATCGAGGCGCTCGGCGACCTTCGGCACGTGCAGCTCGTCGACCTCCAGCGCGATGTGGGAAGCGCGGCGGCCCGCCATGAGCGCCGAGATGATGCCGGCGTCCATGTTGTCGCCGCCGTCGTTCGTGGCCACCGTGTGGCTCACCGCGAGTGCGCCGGCGAGCATGCGCGTGGTGGTGGACTTGCCGTTGGTGCCCGTGACCAGCACCGCGGGGCGCCCGCCGGACAGGGACTGCATGATCGAGGGGTCAATCGCACCCGCGACGAGCCCGCCGATCATGCCGCCAGCACCGCGGCCGGTCGCTCTCGAGGCGGTGGTGGCCAGCGACGCCGCCGTGACCGCAGCACGCGAACGCAGCCGGGAAAGTGGACCTCTTTTCATGCGCTCCACCCTACGCCTAACGGCGGTTAACCCAGGCGCGCCACGGCGCGTTCAAACTCCTCGACCGAGAGCACCGGGATGCCCTTGCGGTCCGCGTGCATCGCTTTGCCGAGCAGCGGCGTGCCCGTGGCCTTGGCGTCCGAGACCACGAGCGAGGTCTGGCGCGAGAGCTTCTCCACGTAGCTCAGGCCGTGGTCGAGGGCAGCCGAGATAATCTCGTCCGGGTTTGCCGCGACGTCGTCGGTGACAACGATCTCCATGCCCTCTTTTAGCCCACCGGACGCGGTGTACGGGCCCGGATTCTCGGCGGTTGCTGTGTCGTTTTCGGCATCCACGCGCACGATCGAGCGCTGCAGCCCGAAGCGGTCGGCCACGAGGTCGTCCGGCACGACCTGCGCCAGCTCACCGCTTTCGCGCAGCGCGAAGAACAGGTCCTTGATCAGCAGCGTCTGCTCGCGAGAGGTATCTTCCTCCGGGCGCAGTGCGCGCTCCACCGAGGCCGCAGGGTCCTCGGCGCTCAAACCGATCAGCCGCGCCACAGCGGCGGGGCGGATATCGAGCGGGATTTCGCCTTGACGACGCGCACTCGCCAGCGTGTCCACAATCGCGGTCGGGCGCGGCACATGCCCGACGCGCTGGCGGCGCCTGCCGCCGCGCTTCGCGCGCGACCGGTTCGCCCGGGCGGCGGCGGTCATCGCGCGCCGGGCCTCGGAGACGATGAACCCCCACGCCAGGGGGGCGTCGTGAAGCACGAGCGTTCGGTCGTCGATAAGGCGATCCAGCGTCTTTAGATGCCGCGAGAAGCGCGGTGCCTGGGCGAAGTCGCTCGGCTCAAGGCCGTGGTTGTGACGCGGGCCGGGGTCGGAGCCGGTGTTCAGCACCGAATGGAACTCCTCGCCGATCGCGCCGTCGGCGTCGAAGGTGACGGCGTCGATCGTGAGCAGCCGGCCGGTCGAGGGGTGAATGCCCGTGGTGACCACACTCACCGCCACGAACGGGAAATTGTCCGGCACGGGTTTACACCCCGCCGGTCGGCGCGGAGGTCAGGCCGCGGTTGACCGCCGACACCATCGCCTTGAGCGACGCCCGCGTGGTCGAGCCGGCGATACCCACGCCCCACACGGTCGCACCGTTGACCTCGGCGCGGATGTAGCAGGCGGCGTCGGCGTCGTCACCCGCCGAGCGCGAACGCTGCGTGTAATCCTGGACCTCGAAGTCAATGCCAATGGCTTCCAGCGCCTGCGCAAACGCAGCGACGGGGCCGTTGCCGGAGCCGCGCAGCGAGTGGTTTTCGCCATTAAAGGCCACCTCGACCTCGATGGAAGAGTCCTCGTCCTCGTTAACCGCGCCGGTGACCTCGTAGCTGACCAAGTCCAGCGGCGAATCCAGGTCCAGGTAGGTCGCGGCGAAGATGTCCCACATGTTCTTGGAGTTGACCTCGCCGCCCTCGGTGTCAGTGATGGCCTGCACCACCGCGGAGAACTCCGGCTGCATCGGCTTGGGCATGTTGATGCCGTGGTCCGTCTTCATGATGTAGGCCACCCCGCCCTTGCCGGACTGGGAGTTGACGCGGATCACGGCCTCGTAGGTGCGGCCGACGTCCTTGGGGTCGATCGGCAGGTAGGGCACCTCCCACACGGTCTCGCGCAGCTCCTCCCAGCGCACGTCGGTGGACGACGCCCCGGGGCGTACCTTCTGGGCCAGCGCGTCGAGGCCCTTGTTCACCGCGTCCTGGTGCGAGCCGGAGAACGCAGTGAACACCAGGTCGCCGCCGTAGGGGTGGCGCTCGGGAACGCGCAGCTGGTTGCAGTACTCCACGATCTCGCGGATGCGGTTGATGTCGGAGAAGTCGATCTGCGGGTCAACGCCCTGGGTGAGCATGTTCAGGCCCAGGGTGACCAAGTCGACGTTGCCGGTGCGCTCGCCGTTGCCGAACAGGCAGCCCTCGATGCGGTCCGCGCCGGCGAGGTAGCCCAGCTCGGCGGCAGCCACGCCCTCGCCGCGGTCGTTGTGGGGGTGCAGCGACAAGATGATGGAGTCGCGCTTGGCCAGGTTTCGGTGCATCCACTCGATGGAGTCGGCGTAGACGTTCGGGGTGATCATCTCCACCGTGGACGGCAGGTTGATGATCATCGGGTTGTCCGGGGTCGCGCCCATGATGTCGACCACCGCGTCGCACACCTCAAGCGCGAAGTCCAGCTCGGTGCCGGTGTAGGACTCCGGCGAGTACTCCCAGCGCCAGTGGGTGTCGGGGTAGTCGGCGGCGATGGTCTTGATCAGCTCGGCGGCGTCGGTGGCGAGCTTCTTGATCGCCGCGCGATCCTTGCGGAACACCACCTCGCGCTGCAGCTTGGAGGTGGAGTTGTAGAAGTGCACGATGACGTTCTTGGCGCCCGCGCAGGCCTCGAAGGTGCGGCGGATCAGGTGCTCGCGCGCCTGCACGAGGACCTGGATGGTCACGTCCTCGGGGATCATGTCCTGCTCGATGATCTCTCGCACGAAGTCGAAGTCCGTCTGCGACGCCGAGGGGAAGCCGACCTCGATCTCCTTGTAGCCCATCTGTACGAGCAGGTTGAACATCCGGCGCTTGCGCTCGGGGCTCATCGGGTCTATCAGCGCCTGGTTGCCGTCGCGCAGGTCCACGGCGCACCACTGCGGCGCGGAGGTGATTTTCTTATCCGGCCAGGTGCGATCCGGCAGGATGATGTCCTCTACCTCTTGCGCAAACGACAGGTAGCGCGATACTGGCATGAGGGAACCACGCTGCTTGTTCCACGCGGGCTGTCCCTCGCGGCGGGGACCAGACGGGGTGCGGATGTCGTTCGGGGCGCTAAATTGCGGGTTCAGGGGGCTCATGGTGGGTCTCAAATCCTCGTTCTCGGGTGGGTTCTTCCACGGCCGGCAACGACAATCTCCGCGGCGGGGTGCCGGCCGTGCTAAATCGTGGTGGCCTGATTCCCGCCGCGGCATAGAAGGAGAAGAGCCTTCGCCGATGACATGGGCCACATCTTACACCTTTCGTGCAGTCAGGTCACCTCTATGGCGGGGCGCTCAGATTATCTGATCTAAAGGTGCTGGTGGTCGGATGTCGGGAGGGGTTAACTGGACGGTGCTCTATGGGGCCGCTAGCAGAGTGAAGTGTGGCTGGTGTGGGGCTGGTTTCGTTGAGGTGTAGCTGCTAGACCTCAACGCGCAAGGACGCTCTAAATCACAAAGCCACACACGCCTTTAAAGACGACGTGAGAAAACCGTCACACCGTGTCCATCCTTACGCCACCGGTTTGCGCGCCAACATGCCGGTCGCCACGAGCATGCCGCCTATCGACGCCCCCATGACCAGCCACCCGAAGACCGACTCAACCTGCAAGTATTCGCCCAGGATAGACAGGCCGAGGAAGAGTGCGATGAGCGGCTCCACGATCTTCATGGCGGGCAGGGAACGCGAAAGCACCCCTGCGCCGAAGGCGTACTGCTGCACCACAGTGCCAAACAGGGAGGAAACAACCATCGCCCAGAACTGCCACGTGGAAAGCATCGCGGGCAGGCCGCCAGCGGCGAACGCGTCGACCGCCACCTTGGAAAACACCGCGAGGTAGCCGAAGACGGCGCCGCAGACGATGCCGTAGAGGAGGGCCTGGGCGGCGGGGGAGCGTCGATAAGCAAGGGCGAAAATGATCGCGCACGCAACCGCCCCGACGCCGATGACCGTCGCCCACTCCCAGTCGGGCGCGGAGCGCGCACCCGGCAGCGGGCGGCCGAGGATGACCACGACACCAACGCACGCGGTGAGCACGAAGGCCCAGAGCGTCTCGGCAGGTTCCATCCGTCGGTGTTCGACGCGCGCGGCGAGAACCAGCGTAAACATCAGCGACAGGACCAGGATCGGCTGCACCACCAGCAGTGACCCGAAGGCCAGCGCGAGCGCCTGAAGGGCGTAAGCAACGAAAGCGAGCAGTATCGACAGCCACCACTGCGGGCGGCGCATCGCGCTCAATGGAGTGCTGTTGGCCTCGGTGCGGCTGAGCCCCGCCCGCAAGATGTGGTGGCGCCACACCGTGCCCACCGCAATCGTCACCGCGGACAGAAGCGCGAACGAGATGGCGAGGGCGTTGTTGTGCACGGGCATCCACAGTAGAGGGCAAATGGCACGATGGGTATTATCGGTATGCGCATTTTAAAAAACCGCGAACCGGAAGGTGACTGAAGAAGGCATGGCTCTGATTGTGCAGAAGTACGGGGGGTCCTCCCTCGAAAGTGCCGAGCGCATTCGCGCCGTCGCCGAGCGCGTCGTGGCCACCCGCAACGCGGGCAACGACGTCGTGGTCGTCTGCTCCGCAATGGGTGACACCACCGACGAGCTGCTGGATTTGGCCAGCCAGGTCAACCCCACGCCGCCGCTGCGCGAGATGGACATGCTGCTCACCGCCGGCGAGCGCATCTCCAACTCCCTTGTCGCCATGGCGGTCGCGGCCCACGGCGTGGACGTGCAGTCGTTCACCGGCTCGCAGGCGGGCGTGATCACCACCGAGCGCCACGGCAACGCCCGCATCATCGAGGTCACCCCGGGCCGCGTCCAGGAGGCGGTGCAGCAGGGCAAGATCGCGATCGTCGCCGGGTTCCAGGGGGTCAACCGCGACACCCGCGACATCACGACGCTGGGCCGCGGCGGCTCCGACACCACCGCCGTGGCGCTCGCCGCGGCGATGGGCGCGGACGAGTGCGAGATCTACTCCGATGTCGACGGCGTCTACACCGCCGACCCGCGCATCGTGCCCGACGCCCGCAAGCTGGATCAGCTCTGCTTCGAGGAGATGCTCGAGCTCGCGGCGAGTGGCTCGAAGATCTTGGTCCTGCGCAGCGTCGAGTACGCCCGCGCCTTCAACGTGCCCCTGCGGGTACGCTCGTCTTACAGCAACGACACCGGCACGCTGGTTGCCGGAGCATTGGAGGATATCCCCGTGGAAGAAGCAGTCCTGTCCGGTGTGGCCACCGACAACTCCGAGGCGAAGATAACTATCCTCGGCATCCCGGACACCCCCGGCGAGGCGGCCAAGGTGTTCCGCGCGCTCGCGGACGCCGAGATCAACATCGACATGGTGCTGCAGAACATCTCCTCGGCCGAAGACAACAAGACCGACATCACGTTCACGCTCCCGCTTGCCGACGGCCAACGCGGTGTCGAACTGCTGCGCGCTCTCGCGTCCGCCGAGGGGTGGGACGAGGTCAGCTACAACGACAACATCGGCAAGGTGTCCCTCGTCGGTGCCGGCATGAAGTCCCACCCGGGCGTTACCGCCGACTTCACCGAGGCGCTGCGCGACGCGGGCATCAACATTGAAATGATCACCACCTCCGAAATCCGCATCACCGCCGTGGTGCGCCAGGAGGACCTGCCCGAGGCCGCGCGTGCGCTGCACACCAAGTTCGAGCTTGGCGGCGACGAGCCCGCCGTGGTGTACGCCGGCACGGGCCGCTAAGACTTCGCTCAGACCTCACAGCCAAGCAGGAAGGGGTTGTTAAACCCATGACCACCATCGCAGTAGTAGGTGCCACCGGCCAGGTGGGCCGCGTGATGCGCGAGATCTTGATCGAGCGCAAGTTTCCCGCCGACAAGGTGCGGTTTTTCGCTTCCCCGCGCTCCGCTGGCAAGCGTCTGGACTTCGGCGGCGCTGACATTGAGGTCGAGGACCTCACGCAGATTACGCCCGAGTCCGTCGCCGACGTCGACGTTGCCCTGTTTTCCGCAGGTGGCTCGACCTCCAAGCAGTACGCGCCCGTCTTCGCGGCTGCCGGGGCAACCGTGGTGGACAACTCGTCTGCGTGGCGCAAGGACGACGAGGTGCCGCTGATCGTCTCCGAGGTCAACCCGGACGCGGCGGCGCAGGTGAAGAAGGGCATCATCGCCAACCCGAACTGCACGACGATGGCCGCGATGCCCGTGGCGAAGGCCCTGCACGACGCCGCCGGGCTGCGCAGCCTGCGCGTCGCGTCGTACCAGGCGGTGTCGGGCTCGGGACTGGCGGGTGTCGATACGCTGGCGCATCAGGTTGAGCAAATCGGCGAACGAGCCCCCGAACTGACCCGCGACGGATCGCTCATGCAGCCAGAAGATCTGGGGCCCTACGTCGCACCAATCGCATACAATGTGCTGCCACTGGCTGGCAATCTGGTCGACGACGGCACCAACGAGACCGACGAGGAGCAAAAGCTGCGCAACGAGTCGCGCAAGATCCTCGGCATTCCGGATCTCAAGGTGTCGGGGACGTGCGTGCGCGTGCCCGTGTTCACAGGCCACACCATGGTTGTCCTCGCCGAGTTCGCCACCCCGATCACCCCGGATCAGGCGCGCGAGGTGCTGGCCGCGGCTCCGGGCGTGAAGCTAGTCGACGTCCCCACGCCTCTGGCCGCAGCGGGTATTGATGAGTCACTCGTCGGGCGCATCCGCCAGGATCAGGCGGTCGAGGGCAACCGTGGGCTGGTCTTCGTTGTTGCCGGCGACAACCTCCGCAAAGGCGCTGCCTTGAACACCATTCAGATCGCGGAGCTGCTGGTTTCCGCTACCGGATAGTTGCATTCCGGTAAAGAAATTCTGGTATCGCTTGATTAATAGAATGATGACGCGACAATAGGCAGCATGGCTCTACAGAATCGTCTGCGTCTCGGCGCCGGGGCAGTTGTCGCGGTCGTCACTCTGTCCTGCCCTGGTGCCGCCGGGGCTGGGGAGCCCGTTCAGACGACTGAAGTCGCCGTGGCCCAGGTCGTCGAAACCGATGCCGGCTACGAGATCACCATCGCTCCTGGCCAGACGCTGCCTCTGGAGCCAGAGGCGGAATCGATCGACGCCTACATCATCGAGGAGGGCGAGGAATCGACCCTGCCGGCGGGCTGGAGCGTTCTCACCAACTCTGACGGGCTGCGCATCACGGCACCGTCGACCGCCGCCGACGGCGAATTCGCCGTCGTCGAGGCCGTCCGCGCCGACGGAACGACAGAAGAGGTTCGCGTCGTCGTTGAGCGCGAAGAAGCGTTCCCGCAGCCCACACCTTCAAGCTCCGCCGACTCGTCGAGCTGGGTCAGTGGCCTGCTGGGCAAGGTTGCCACATTCTTCGGCTCCTAGGCGCCGTCGATGAGGTCGCGCCGAGCGCGTGCGACGCGTGAGCGGATCGTGCCGATGCGCACGCCCGCGATTCGGGCCGCCTCCTCGTAGGTGTAGCCCAAGACCTGGGTGAGCACGATAGCTTCCCGACGCTCGGCGGGCAGGGCGTCGAGAAGCGTGCGCGCGTCGATGACCTCGGACCAGGTGTTGGGGTTGTCCGGGCTGGGTTTTTGCGCCGCGACATCGTCGTACTGCGTGATTGACTTCCGCGGGCGCGCCAAGTCGTGGCGAATCGAATCGATCCACACCCGTCGCGCGAGCGTGAGCAGCCACGTGCGTGCCGACGAGCGCCCGGCGAACCTGGGCAGCGCTCCCAGCACGCGCAGGTACGTTTCCTGGGTCAGGTCGTCGGCCTGCTCGCGGCCCGCGAGGTGGGCCAGAAAGCGCCACACGTCGCCCTGCGTGGCCTCGATGAACTGAGTCAGCGCGCTTTTATCCCCCCGGCCGGCCCGCAGGGCCAGCTCGGTGACGGTATCGACAGGGTCGACAGAGTCCCGGCTGCTCACAGCAGAAAACCATACCAGCAGCAGATTCGGGCCCATGATTAGGCAAAACCGCACAGAATTCTGGTCTTCGTTGCCGAGGCGGTGGACCCGACGTACCATGGCTGTGGATATAGAAAGTCCGCTTTCAATAGCTTCACCCAAACGCTAGGAGGCCAATAACAATGGCAGAGCAATCAAAGGCAGAGGACATCGTCGCACGCGGCGAGCGCCCCGCCGGTAAAGGCAAGACCACCCGCCCGAGCGGCCAGCCGGTCGCGTCCGAGAACATCTCGATCACGGCCGGCCCGCAGGGCCCGAATGTCCTCAACGACATTCACCTGATTGAGAAGCTCGCGCACTTCAACCGCGAGAACGTTCCGGAGCGCATCCCCCACGCCAAGGGCCACGGAGCTTTCGGTGAGCTCCACATCACCGAGGACGTTTCCCAGTACACTAAGGCGAAGCTGTTCCAGCCGGGCACGGTCACTCCGATGGCTGCTCGCTTCTCCACCGTTGCCGGTGAAGCCGGCTCCCCGGACACCTGGCGCGACGTCCACGGCTTCGCGCTGCGTTTCTACACCGAGGACGGCAACTACGACATCGTGGGCAACAACACCCCGACGTTCTTCCTCCGCGACGGCATGAAGTTCGCCGACTTCATCCACTCCCAGAAGCGCCAGCCCCACACCGGCCTGCGCGACGACGAGATGCAGTGGGATTTTTGGTCCCGCACCCCGGAGTCCGCTCACCAGGTGACCTACCTGATGGGTGACCGCGGCACCCCGAAGACCTCCCGCCACCAGGACGGCTTCGGCTCCCACACCTTCCAGTGGGTCAACGAAGAGGGCAAGGCCGTGTGGATCAAGTACCACTTCAAGACCCGCCAGGGTTGGGAGACCTTCACCGACGAGGAGGCCACGGAGATGGCCGGCAAGAACGCCGACCACCACCGCCAGGACCTCTTCGACGCGATTGAGCGCGGCGACTACCCGATCTGGGACGTCAAGGTTCAGATCATGCCGTTCGAGGAGGCGGAGAACTACCGCTTCAACCCGTTCGACCTCACCAAGACCTGGTCCCAGAAGGACTACCCGCTGGTCGACGTGGGCTACTTCGTGCTCAACCGCAACCCGAAGAACTTCCACGCACAGATCGAGCAGATCGCGCTGGATCCGGGAAACCTGGTGCCGGGCGTCGGCCTGTCCCCGGACCGTATGCTGCAGGCACGCGCGTGGGCGTACGCGGACCAGCACCGCTACCGCATCGGCCCGAACTACAAGGACCTGCCGGTCAACCGCCCGATCAACGAGGTCAACACCTACGCGGAGCGCGGACCGATGGCGTACTTCTTCAACAACGAGGGTGAGCACAACTACACCCCGAACAACACGGAGAAGGGTGCAGGCTACCTGGACAACAACGAGGACTCCTCCTCGAACCACACCACCTACGGGCAGGCCAGCGACCTCTACGTCAACCCGGACCCGCACGGCACCGACCTGACGCGCGCGGCCTACGTCAAGCACGCCGAGGACGACGACTTCGGCCAGGCACGCACTCTCTACACCGAGGTGTTCGACGACGCTGAGCGCGAGCGTTTCGTGCACAACGTCTCCAACAAGATGCTTCCGATCCAGAACAAGGACATCGAGGAGCGCACCTTCGCTTACTGGGGCAACGTGGACAAGGACCTGGAGCAGAAGCTCCGCTCCGAGGTTGCACGCAAGCGCCAGGAGGCCGACAAGCAGGAGAAGGAAGAGCAGTCCTCCGTCTTCTAAACCGGTTTAGCTAAACGCCCGCCACCCTCACAACACGTAAGAAGGGGGGCGGGCTTTTTGCGGTGCAGCTGCTACGATGGCAGGGTGATCTTGCCCACATACCAGCGAAATGCCACCTCAGCATGGCCGGCTGCGCCTGGGACGAACGGGTACACGACATCGTGGGGTCCGCACCTTTCCGGACCCGGCCACGGCGCGGGTAGTGTATAGTCTGTCTATTCCTATCCAACTACCGATAGGCGCGGTGGTGTAGACGTGGCTTAGTCACAAGCTGCGGCTGCTATCTACCTCGGCGTCAAACGAGGCTCCTATGTTATTTCTCCTCCTCGCAGTACTCGGCGCAACCGTCGTCTCTGCGCCCTTTGTGGGGCGCATCCTCGGCAGGAACGCGGGCTGGCTACTCTCCTTGCCCCTACTGGGCGCGGCCGTTATCGGAGCTATGGGCTACGTCTCACCGAGCGCAGGCGACGTCCATTCCGAAACGGTCGCCTGGATCCCGTCGCTGAACGTGGATTTCGCGCTGCGCATCGACGGACTCTCGATAGTCTTTCTCATGCTGGTGCTGCTTATCGGCGCAGGCGTGCTCGCCTACTCAACCCGGTACCTGCATCAAAGCAAGCCATCTTTCTACCTCCTCATGTGCGGCTTCGCCGCGGCGATGAGCACACTCGTGCTCACCGACAACCTCGTGGTGTTCTACATCGCGTGGGAGATGACCACGCTCTGTTCCTTCTTCCTCATCGCCAACGGGGGAGAAAAGGGCTACGCGCCCGCGATCCGCACGCTGCTGGTCACAGTCGGCGGCGGTCTTCTCCTGCTCACCGCGACGGTGATCATGTGCATCACGACTGGCAGCACCCAACTCTCCGTCGTGCTCGCAGATGAGACGTGGACGCAGCGGCCCGGTCTGACCACGCTCGTCGCCCTGCTGGTGGCCGGTGCCGCGTTTACAAAATCAGCCCAGTTTCCCTTCCAAGCCTGGCTGCCCGACTCGATGGTCGCCATCGCCCCAGTCTCTGCCTACCTGCACGCCGCAGCCATGGTCAAGGCCGGGATCTACTTGATCCTGCGCTACTCGCCGATGTTCGCGGGGGTTGACGCGTGGCACATCGCCTTGGTCACGGCAGGCCTTATCACCTCGCTGTTCGGCGCGATGACGGCGGTGAAGCAATCGGACCTCAAAGCACTGCTGGCGTACTCGACCATGTCCCAGCTCGGCCTCCTGGTTGCGGTCGTGGGGATCGGTACGCAGGAAGCCCTTACCGCGGCCATCGTGCACACCATCGCCCATGCCGTGTTCAAGGCGGCGCTGTTCATGTCGATCGGCATTGTCGAGCACGAAACAGGAACACGCAACTTCCACGAGCTACGTAATCTGCGCGTGCGCATGCCGGTGACGCAGGCTATCGTGGTCATCTCCGCCACTTCGATGGCGGGTCTGCCTCCGTTGGCCGGTTTCGTGTCCAAGGAAATGCTCCTCGCCGCAGGGCTCTCCGCGCCCCACAAGGAGGCGCTGGTGACCCTGGTTACCGGTGGGATCGTGGTTACCTCTATCTTCACCTTCGCCTACTCCTACCTTTACGTGCTCGGTGTGTTGGGCGACCGGCGCAACCAACTATCCGGCACGACCAAGACGGTGGGGGAGGCGTCGCCACGCTTTTTTGCGGTGCCCGCGATCCTGGCGGCTGCGACGGTCGCGATTGGCATCTACCCGCAGATGCTCAATGACGCGGTTGCCGACGCCGTGCTCGCGACCACCGGCGAATTTGAGGACCCGCACCTCGCGCTCTGGCACGGGTTAAACCTGCCGCTCGCGCTCTCGGCGCTGGTTATCGCGTGCGGGGCGGTGCTTGCGTGGCAACGTAGGGCCGTCAGCGCTTTCCTCGACGACTTCCGCGCGCCGATCACCGGAGTCGAAGTAGTCGAATCCTTCCGTACTGGCACAATCGCGCTCGGCGAGCGTTTCACCGCGGCCACCGGAACCACATCCCAGCGTCGCCACCTCGCGGCCCCACTGTTGGGACTCGTCGTCATTGGTGTCGTGGGACTGTTTACGCTCGGCGGCGTCCCGGAGGTGGTCGGCGACCGCTACGACCCGGTGGATTGGATGTTGTTGTTCCTTGTCACCATCGGCACCGCCTCGGCGATGAAGGCACGTTCGCGCGTCACCGTGGCAATCGTCGTGGGCACTGTCGGTTTCGGGGTGACGCTGTGGTTTTACCAACTCGGTGCCGCCGATGTCGCAACGACGCAGCTCATGGTCGAAATCCTCACCGCCGTGGTCATCGTGATGATCCTGAACCGGTTGCCCGACCGTTTCCACCGCGAGAAGCGCTCCAACATCCTGTCCTCTGGTGTGCTCGCCATCGCTGTAGGAGTCTTCTCCACCCTCGGTGTTCTGGCACTGACAGGGCGGCGCGAAAAATCGGAGGCAGCGGAATGGTTTCTGCGCGAAGGGCCAATCGCTACCGGTGGCGACAACATCGTCAATGTCATCCTGGTGGAGTTCCGTGCCTTCGACACCCTCGGTGAGCTCACCGTGCTCGGCGTCGCCGGCATCACCGTGGCGGTCATGTTGCGCTCCCGCCCGCTTCAGCCACGGGGCAACGCACGGCTGAACAAGCTATCGCCAGTTTCGGACCCGGAGAACAACGTGGTCTTCCTGCGCGCGGCAGCGCGTGTGATCCTGCCGCTTATCGCGATCATCTCTGTGGTGCTGTTCTTCCGCGGTCACAACTCATCGGGTGGTGGATTCGTTGCCGCACTCGTCGGGGCAGGCGGGTTCGCGCTGCTCTACCTCATGGCGCCCACTGACCAGGCCGCCAAAGTGCGGTGGCCGTACATGACCCTCATCGGCGCTGGCATTACCATCGGCGCCGCCACCGGTCTGCTCGGCTACTTCGAGGGGTCCTACCTGACCCCGTTGCACGCCTACGTCTTCGGCATCCACCTGACCACCGCGCTCATCTTCGATCTCGGTGTCTACCTCGCCGTCCTCGGTGTCATCCTTGCAGCGATCAATCTCGCTGGCATTCCCGCAGATGACCCAGGGGAACCAAATGACGGGGTTCCCGAGGCCGGCCAGGGTGACGTCGGGCTCATCGTCGATGGAGAACAACTGCCGATACCCGCCGGCGCTCACCCCGCCGCAGAGGACGAAAGGACAAACGCATGATCCTCGCACTATCAGTGGGCATACTCATGGCGGGTGCCGTGTACCTCATGATGCGGCCCGACATGTTCCGCATCACCATCGGTTTCGTCATGCTCAGCCACGCCGCCAACCTGGTGTTCATGTCGGCGGGAGGTGTGTCGTGGCGGGGCGAGCCGTTCGGCGCACACGACGACACAACCGGTGCTGCCGACCCGCTGCCCCAGGCCTTTGTGCTCACCGCGATCGTCATTTCCTTTTCCATCACCATCGTCATGCTCATCTCATCCGTGATCGGCAAACCGGGTGACGCCACCCGAGCGGACGACGACGTCTCCCGCGAATCGCCCCGGCGCCCGGATGCGGACGATGTCGATGAGCTTTACCACGAGCTCGCGCCCGACGCCCGTGCGACACCCGAGGTAGGGGAGAAGACGCGATGATGTTTACCTACGACTTCGTGAGTACTTACCTGGCTCTCTTCGTCGCCATTCCCCTCATCTGTGCCGGAGTGCTGGTTATCGCTGCACGAGTGCAGTGGCTGCAGTACGTCGTCATGTTTGCCACGCTGGCGCTGAGCCTACTGGCCTCGGGTGGGTTAATCGCCGGCACCGCAGACGGCACCACCTACGCCAAGGGCACGGGAAGCTGGCCGTTCGGTATCGCGATCCCGTTCGCTGCCGACATGTTTTCCGCGCTCATGCTGACGACAACGGGCATCCTGGCGATCGTGTGCGCCTGGTTCGCGGTCGCGAGCGGGTACGCCCGAGAGCGTTACTTCGCCCCGCTTGTGCTGGTGCTCATGACGGGTGTCAACGGCGCGATCCTGACCGCGGATATCTTCAACTTCTTCGTTTTCCTCGAAGTGATGCTCTTGCCTTCCTACGGGTTGTACGTCTACACAATTCACCGCCGTGGCGGCAACATCATGGTTGGTGGAGTGCGGCTGTTCATTACCGCCAACCTGTTGGCATCAACCATGTTCCTCACCGGCGTGGCGCTAATTTACGGGACCGCGGGGTCGGTCAACCTCGCGCAGCTGAAAGGCGCGGCGGCGCAAGATCCGGCGGTGGCGATCGCGACGAGCGTGGTCATGCTTTCGATGCTGACCAAGGCTTCGGTTGTTCCGGTCCACTCCTGGCTGGCGCGCTCCTACCCGTACACTTCGCCGGCGGTGACCGCGCTGTTCTCGGGTTTGCACACCAAGGTTGCGGTGTACATCTTGTACCGCATCTACGCGGTGCTTTTCGACGGCGATGAGCGCTTCCTCTGGATCCTTGTCGCCCTCTTTTCCCTGACCATGCTGATCGGCGTGCTCGGCGCAGTGGGTGAGAAAGACGCCCGCTCCATTTTGACCTTCCACATGGTTTCCCAGCTCGGTTACATTCTGCTGGGACTGGCCATTTTCACTGAGATCGGGCTTGCGGCAGGCATCTTCTACCTGGTGCACCACATGCTTGTGAAGGCCTCGCTGTTCATGTCTACCGGCGCCATTGAGGTGAGGTACGGGACCGGCAAGATCGGAGCCTTGGCGGGGATGGCCCGGCGCGAGCCGTGGATGGGCGTTGCGTTTTTCGCGGCCGCCTTGTCCCTTGCGGGCATCCCGCCGTTCTCCGGTTTCGTGGCGAAGTTCTCGCTAATGCTCGCGGCGTACGAAAAGGGCGAGTTCTACGCCCTGGTAGTCATGGTTGTGGTGTCGCTGATCACGCTGTTGTCGATGCTCAAGATCTGGGACGGCATGTTCTGGGGGAGGGCAGAAAAGGCTGAGGTCGCGTCAGCTGACGACGGCCGAGCTCGTGTCGGATTCTGGCTGGGTGCCCCAGCCGTTATTCTCGCGGCGCTGACGCTGGCGATCGGACTGGGTGCGCAAGTCCTCATGGGATGGTCTGAAGTAGCGGCGCAGAATCTGTTGGACACTTCCGGTTACGTGAATGCGGTGATGAACGGATGAAAGATTTTCTAACGTGGCCGTTTAGGATCCTCGGGTTCTGGGCCTGGTACGCAAAAGAGTTTGCCGTGGCGAATGTTGCGGTGATTAAGGACGTGGTCACTGTCGGCAACGACGCGACGCCCTCGATCGTGCGGCTTGAGTGCTTAAGCTTCACGGAGGGGTTCTACACCCTGTTGGCGTCGCTGATCACGATCACACCCGGCACGCTTGTGGTGGGAGCCGGTGACAATACGAGCAAGGGAGTGCGCGTGATGTACGTTCATGCGTTGTACTACACCGACATGGACGAACTACGCGCGGACCTTCGCGAAATGGAGGAGCGCATGCTCAAGGGCCTGATGCTTCGGCCCAAGCTGAACAAGGAGGCCACGTTGTGATAGCGGTTGACATCGCGATCGTGATTTTCGGGTTGTGCGCCATGCCGGCCGGGTACCGGATGCTCGTCGGCCCGTCGCGGGCGGATCGGGCGACGGCAGCGGACTTGATGGTGTTCTTGCTCATCGGCATGGTTGCCTTGATCGGTTTCCGCAACAACTCCGGCTACACCCTAGATATCGTGCTGGTTGCGGCGCTCGTGGCGTTCTTGTCCACGGTGTCGTACGCTCGCGTGCTGCTACGGGGTGATCGCTGATGGACATCATGGACGTCATTGGTGATGTGTTGGTCATCTTCGGGGCACTCAACTTCGCGATTTGCGCCATGGGCTTGATCACGTTCCACGACTTCTATGCGCGCGTCTCCGCTGTGGGCACGGCGGCTGGGTTCGGGATCTCCTTCGTCGTTCTCGGCGTGTGGTTCAAGAATCCTTCGCTGGCGAGTTTTTTCGTCGCCCTGGTTGCGATTTTGTTGCTGTTGGGAACCTCCGCGCTGGGGTCGATGTTCATTGCGAGGTCCGCGGCGCTGCGGGGAACCCAGATGACGAATCCCGTGGCCGATGAACTTGGAGTGCTCACCCCGGAGCAGTTCGAAGCGCGCATGAACGGCCGAGGTGTCCCGGCGGAGGAGTCTTAACGGCCCCCAACGGTGCGCCTGATTCGTTTTCGCTGTTCGCGGCGTTATATTGCCTTGCATGAAATGGCGTCTTCTCGTGGCCCTGATTGTCCTGATTGCGGGGGCTTTTTTGCCGATGTCTCCGGTAAGCACGTGGTCGTCGGGCGATGAGGCGACGGGCGCGCCACAGGTTACCCCTGGCCCCGATGGGCTTGCCGACGCCCGCCGAGCCGCCGGTGAGGCTGCCGCGAATGCTAGCTTGTTGACCAGCGGCACCGGCCAGCTCAAAGACGGCGTCGTCACGCTCGACGAGGGCTCGACTGCGCTTATCGACGGCATCGCCGCCGCAAGCACGGGCGCCACGGAGCTCTCCAACGGGATGGTGGAACTGCAGGCGGGCACGGGTCAGCTTGCCGCAGGTGCGACGCGGGTGGCCGATAGCGTCGGTGGCGTGGTCGACCAGGTTGTCGGGTTCGAGGCGGTCCGCGGCCAGGTGCTGTCCACGATCGACTCAACGCTGGAGCGGATGAAAGACTCCAGGGACCCCGACGTCGTCCAGGCCCGAGAGGCGCTTGAAGGGTTGCGCGAACAGGCGCAGACCGCGCAGCTGCCGGCGGACGCGGTGTCGCAGCTCACCGAGCTGAAAAACGGCTCGCGCGAAGTGGCCAACCAGCTCTCAGTGCCTGGTTACGCCTACCACGACGGTGTGTACTCGGCGACCAACGGCGCCGCGGAGTTGGCGAGCGGGTTAAGCGAGCTCAACAACGGCGCCGCCCCGGCTCAAGAGGGCATCAAGCAGCTTCGCGACGGCTCCGAAAAGCTCGACGAAATGGCGGCAAAGACGTCGGACTCCATCGACAGCGTGCGCCGGGCGATTCCAGCCCCGGCACCCGCTACGGCGTCGGCAGGCCAGGCGGAGCAGGGTGCGCCGACCTCGGCGCTGGCGCCGTTGGCGGCGATGCTGATCGCCGCGCTGGTCACCATCGGTGGGCTGGCGCTCGCCGTCGCGGTAGCTTTCCTGCCGGGGCGGAAGTGGTGGGCCATCGCCGCGGGCACCGGTTTTCTCACGCTCATCGGTCTCGTTTTGGTTGTGGTCGTGGGCGTGTCCCTGTCCCCGCTCGCGGTTGCTACCGTGGCGCTTGCGCTTGCCGTGTCCACGCTTGCTGTGGCCGGTTTGAGCTGGATGCTGATGTCGGCCTTCGGGGCTAGGGCGGGACTGGGCAGCGCTGCCGTCCTCGCCGTGGCCCAGATCGGCATTGTTGGCTGGGTGTGGAAGTCTGCCGCGGCTGGGGCAGTGTCCTCCATCGCGGCCGCGGTGTCCAGCGCGATGCCAATGCACTGGCTCACGGCCGCGCTTTCAGCGGCCGGCAACGGGGGGTCCACCACCGCCCTGTGGGTCGGCATCGGCCTGAGTACGGTACTAGCGGCGCTGGGCCTGATCGGCCTGAACCGAACCAGGGCGTAAATTCCAGCCACGCTCCCCTTGAACGTGATATACGTTACATAACAATTTCGTGTATCTAAGGAGACGGTGGTGTGGACCAGAGCCCATTTATCGAAATCGGACTGCCGATCGCCCTTTTCGTCATCATGATCGGCATCGGGCTGAGCCTCACCAGCGCCGATTTCGTCGCCCACGCACGACGCCCGCGGGCGTCGATAGTTGGGCTCATCGGCCAGCTCACACTGCCGCCGCTGTTGGCGCTGGGTATCGCGTGGGCGTTCGGCCTCACCCCGCTGATGGCGCTCGGGGTCGTGCTCGTCGCTGCCGCGCCCGGCGGAGCAACGTCCAACCTCGCGACCTACCTGGCGCGCGGCTCCGTGGCACTGTCGATCATCCTCACCGTCGCCGCCTCGCTTGCCGCGATCATCACCCTGCCACTGTGGATGGACTTTGCCACCCGCATCATCCCCGGTGTCGAGAGCCTGGATGTGCGCATGCCGCTGGGCGAGACCTTCGCACTGCTCATCGGGGTGGTGCTCGCCCCGGTCGCGATCGGTATGGTCCTGCGCGCGAAGAGGCCGCAGCTGGCGGAGAAGATGGAGCGGTTCGTCGGCCTAGTGGGAATGATCGTCCTGGTACTGCTCATCGTGTTTATCGTCATCGATGTACGCGGCCAGATCGTGGAGCTGCTCATCGCGGTCGCACCCGTCGCCGCCGTGTTCAACCTCTGCCTGATCCTCATCGGTGGGCTCATCGGCTGGCTCGGCAGACTAGACGTCACAGACCAACTCGCGATCGCCATCGAATACAGCATCCGCAACACGACACTCGCCATGGTGCTGGCGTTTGCGGTGATGCAGAAACCGGAGGTTGGCGTCGTCTCTGCGGTGTACTCGATTGTCATGTACGTGACCATGTTCCTCGTCATCGCGGCGGGAAGGCGGATGGTGGCGCGAGACGTCGCGACGCAAGCCGCGCACAGCGATACAGTGGGCGGCGAGAGGAGCCTCGCGCATGGATCAGCAAAGACCGACGTCATACTGGGATAACCACCCCCGCTTCCAGGAGCAACCCGAGGTTGAGCCTGGGTAGGCGGAATCGCAGCGGAGCCCGACCGCCCACGAGACGATCGTGATGGCCTGTACGTTCTCAGGGTTCGGCCCGGCTTACAGCATTGACGACGACCGCGGCCAGCGTATCGGCGAGATTATGAGTTAATCAACTGCCGGTTCACCCCTGCTGAATACGCGATCACCGATGACGGCGGCGACTCGCTCACCCTGGTGCGCAGCGGCAGCAACTACAGCGTCACCGGCTGCGGCGGCACCGAGATCGCGACCGCGAGGCACGGGTTCTTCCGCCCCAAAATGGACGCGACGATTTCCGGTGCGCCGTGCAGCATTGAATTCTCCAATTCGCCGCTCACTGCGCGATTGACGCGTGGTACCCAACCCGCCGCCACCTTGCAGCGGCAGTGGGACGGGATGTTTCAAGAATTCGGACGCCCGCACAGGTACACCCCGAGCATTAAGCGCCACACCGGCGAACGGCCACGCGCCGCGATCCTCGGCATCGCCGTCGCGGTCGACATGATGGTCCTTGCCGCGCAGCAAGCCGGCTCAACGAAAAAAAGATCCGCACTGATGGCAAAAGGTGCCTTTTTCAGTGCGGATGCGGTTGGTCGGGATAACAGGATTTGAACCTGCGACCTCTTCGTCCCGAACGAAGCGCGCTACCAAGCTGCGCCATATCCCGGTGTACGTCAAGTACTCGGGATACTTTACTCGAGTGCCAACTTAGAGCCAAAACGCCAGCTCGGACGTTTTAGGCGCGCCGCTCGGTAATGCGGATCAGCGCGGCGGAAGGGCGGCAGAAGATGCGCACCGGGGCGTACTTCGAGGTGCCGAGCCCGCCTGTGACCTCCATCCACATCGACCCGTAGCGGTGCAGCCCGGAGGCACGCTCCCTGTCAATGTCGGAGTTGGCCACGATCACGCGCTCGCCGGGCAGGCAGATCTGGCCGCCGTGGGTGTGGCCCGCCAACGCTAGGTCGTAGCCGTCGGCCTCGAACGCGGAGAGCACGCGCCGGTAGGGGGCGTGCAGCAAGCCGATGGCCAGATCGGCGTCCGCGTTCGGGGCTCCGGCGATCTCTTCGTAGCGGTCGAGGTCGTGGTGCGGGTCGTCGACGCCGGCGAGCGCGAGCTTGACCCCGGAGGCCTTGAACTCCAGGCGCTGGTGCGTGGCGTCGCGCCAGCCGCGTTCCACGAATGCAGCGCGCATGCCCTCCCAGGGCAGGTCCACGTATGAGGGCTCGCGCTTGGCGTTAACGAGATACTTCAGCGGGTTGACCGGCCGCGGCGCCCAGTAGTCGTTGGTGCCGAAGACGAACGCGCCGGGGCGGTTGAGCAGCGGCTCGAGGGCGTCGAGGACGTAAGGCACCCCGCGCAGGTCCGAGAGGTTATCGCCGGTGTTGATCACGAGGTCCGGCTGTAGGGCGTCGAGGGCGCGGACCCACGCGATCTTGGTGTCTTGTCCCGGGATCATGTGCAGATCGGAGATGTGCAGGACCTTAAACGCGTCCGCGCCGCGCAGCGTGCCTGGTGGGAGCAGGGGCAGCTCGTAGGTTTTGAGCTGGAAGTTGGTCAACTCGGAGATGCCGAACGCGAGCGTCGTCAAGCCAGCTGCTGTTCCAGTTGCGAGGGTGGCCGCAAGAATATGTCGAAGCTTCATCCCACTCAAGGTTACAGGTCGCGTAACCTTAAATTCATGAGTGAGCTGAAAGACAAAATTCGCGCCGACCTGAAAGAGGCCATGAAGGCCAGGGAGAAGGAGCGCACGGGCACGATCCGCATGCTGCTGGCCGCGATCCAGGCCGCAGAGACCGAGGGCACCAAGCACGAGGTTGGTGACGACGAGATCATCGCGATCATCGCCCGCGAGATCAAGAAGCGGCGCGAGTCCGCAGAGATTTACCGCACCAACGACCGCGCGGACCTCGCCGACGCCGAGCTTGCCGAGGTTGATGTGCTCGAGGGCTACCAGCCGAAGCAGCTTGACGACGCCGAGCTTAACGCCCTAGTCGACGAGGCGATTGCCGAGACCGGCGCGGACTCCATGGCCCAGATGGGTGCCGTGATGAAGGCGGCGACGGCCAAGGCCGCCGGCCGCGCCGACGGAAAGCGCCTCTCCGCCGCGGTCAAAGACCGCCTGGGCAGCTAAAGGGGACTAGCCGAAGATCTCGTTGAGTTGGCTGCGGGCGTCGTCAATCTGGCGCTGCAGCTCCTCGAGCTCCGGCGAGGGCCGCGACGGCGCACGCGGTGGGGTCGGCTCGGTCCGCGACTCCGTCTGACGCGGTGCGGAGCCATCGGATACGTTGAGCTTGACCAGAGACCCCGGGGCGAGGTTCGGGTCCATCGGCTCTGCGGCGATAACAGTGCCGCGCGGCGCGCCGTCGCCGAAGACGGTCTGCAGAACCACGCGCAGGCCCTGCTCCTCGAGCCTGGAGCGCGCAGCCTCCGTGTCCATCCCCACGACCGAATCAAGTGCCGCCTGGCGCGTGCCGCGTTCGTACACCGCGCTCGACTCGGGTAGGCCAGCGTTCCGCGCCCCCGGCACGCCGTTTGCCATGCGGAACCAAGCATCGGCGGCCTCGTTGCCGCCAAACAAGGTGCCCTCAGAGCACTGGCGTACAGGACTGGTGCACAGCGGGGTGGTCTGCGTCCCGTCATTGTAAATGTAGGGGGCGCCCGCCAGCGCCCGGTTGAACCCGAAGAACGCCGAGGACTGGTGCGATTCGGTCGTACCCGTCTTCGCGGCGACCGGAGCGTCCCACCCAGCCGCTGCGGCGGCGCGTTTCGCCGTTCCGGACTTGATGTCTTCCGACATGCCCTGCGCCAAGGCGGCGGCGACTTCCTTGTCCACGGCCTGCTCGCAGGCGGGGCGGTCGATGTAGACCTCTTGGCCGAATTTGTCCGTCACCTTTGCGATCGGGTTCGGCTCGCACCAGCGCCCGTTAGAGGCCAGGGTTGCGCCGGCGTTGGACAGCTCCAGCGCGTTGACCGCGAGCGGGCCGAGGACAAACGAGCCCATGTTGCCCTCGACGGCGGCCTGCTCAATCGAGCGCTCGCCGTCGTAGGTGCCGTCGGCGGCATAAGACCGCAGCCCGAGGCGGACGGCCATGTCTACCGTGGGCTCCACGCCGACCTTTTGGATGAGCTCAATGAAGGTGGTGTTGGGCGACTGCGCGAGGGCGTCGCGAAGCGAGAGCTTGGGCGCGTACGTGCCGGCGTTTTCGACGCAGTAAGCACCGGGTGGGCAGTTGTCGGCGCCGCCGGCGCCCATGCCGTAAACGACGGAGCGCTCCGGGGTATCTAGCATGGTGTCCAGGCCCATTCCCTGCTCAAGGGCGGCACCGGCGGCGAAGATCTTGAACACTGAGCCGGCACCGTTGCCCACCAGGGACGACGGCTGCGGCATGATCGTCTGGTTCGCTTCCAAGTCGAGCCCGTAGAAGCGTGACGACGCCATCGCGGCGATGTCGCGCGAATCCTCGCCCGGGCGCACGACGTTGAGGACACCGGCAACGCCGGGGGTGGACGGGTCAACACTGCTGCGAATCGCGTTGACCGCGCTCATTTGAACCGTCGGGTCGAGGGTGGTCGTAATCGTGTACGCACCCTTTTCCAACTCCTCCTGAGACAGGCCCTTGCTGGCCAGGTAGGTCAGGGCGTAATCGCACATGAACCCGTTGTCGCCGGCCGCAAGGCAGCCGTCGGGAAGCAAAATGGGCTGCGGGAGGATATCCAGCGGCTCGGCGGACAGGGCGTCGGCCTCCTCCTGCGTGATCGACCCGTAGGCGGCCATGTTGTTGAGCACCGTGTTGCGGCGCTCGATCGCGCCCTCGGGGTTGGTGTACGGGTTGAGGTATTCGACGGACTGCAGCAGGCCGATCAGCAGTGCGGCCTGCTTGGGGCCCAGGTCGCGCGCGGGCACGTCGAAATAGGTGCGCGAGGCCGCTTCGATGCCAAACGAGTGGTTGCCGAAGGATACGAGGTTGAGGTAGCGGGCGAGAATCGTGTCCTTGTCCAGCGTCTTGTCCAGGTCCGAGGCCATGCGCATCTCGCGCAGCTTGCGGGGGATGGACTGCTCGGTGGCGGCGATGGCATCCTCGGCGGATTCGGCGTCGACAAGCCACAGGTAGTTCTTTACGTACTGCTGGTTGATGGTGGACGCGCCCTGCTCCACCCCGCCGGCGAGCAGGTTGGTCACCATCGCGCGGGCGAAGCCCTGCATGTCCACCCCGTCGTGCTGGTAGAAGCGCCGGTCCTCGGTGGAGACGAGGGCGTCCTTGGCGTACTGGGAGATTTCCTCGCTGGGCACCTCGTAGCGGCGCTGGTTGAACAGCCACGCCATCGGCTGGCCGTTGACGTCGGTGATCGTAGTCACGCCGGGGACGTGGCCGTCGGTGAGGTCGGAGAGGTTCGTCTGCATTGTCTGCGATGTGCGCGCGACAGCGACACCGCCGAGCCCCGCGATGGGGGCGAGGGCGGCCGCGATGACGAGGCCCGCCGCGAGTATGGCGACGAGCAGTTTTCCGAGCGAAGAGAGAGCTGACACCCCCTTACCCTAAACCACCGCGACGCGTGGGGGAACTCGCAATCCCCCCAATCCGTGTGACCAATTCGACAATTCGGCGGGGGTGTGAATACACTTACAGACACCAGTTAGTTCGGTTAAGAAAACCATTCTCGCATCGAAGGACCTCGAAGGAGACGCCATGACGGCAACGTTGGGCCGAGAAGCCCTCCAAGCGGCATCCGTGCCGCACCGCACCGCTACTACAGGGACGTCGAGGAATTACGATTCAAACGGCCAGCTTGTGTTCGACCGTGGCGAATGGGTCACCCTGGCGACGTGCCGTTCCGGCGACCCCGATGCGTTGTTCGTCCGTGGCGCTGAGCAGCGCAAAGCGGCCGCGATTTGCCGTCGCTGCCCGGTGCAGATGGAGTGCCTCGCAGACGCGCTGGACAACCGCATCGAGTTCGGCGTATGGGGCGGGCTCACCGAACGCCAGCGCCGCGCCGTGCTGCGCCAAAACAAGCACGTCACCGACTGGGCGGAGCACCTCGCCTCCGGCAGCGAGGTCGCGGGGCTCTAAGCCGGCGCGTTCACGGTAGAATCGCCCCATGACTAAATGGGAATACGCCACCGTGCCGCTTCTGACCCACGCCACCAAGCAGATCCTGGATACCTGGGGCGAGGACGGCTGGGAACTCGTCACCGTCACTCCCGGCCCGACGCCGGAGAACCTCGTCGCCTACATGAAGCGCGAGGTCTAGGCCGTGGCTGCGACGTTCACCGAGAAGCTGTCCGCCCTCGGCCTCGAGCTGCCTGAGGTCGTCGCGCCTCTTGCCGCCTACGTCCCCGCCACCCGCGTGGGAAACCAGGTGTGGACCTCGGGGCAGCTGCCGCTTATCGACGGCTCCCTGCCAGCAACAGGCAAGGTCGGAGCCGAGGTTTCGGAGGATGAGGGCTACGAGCTGGCGCGCCGCGCTTGCCTCAACGCGCTTGCCGCGATCGACGCGCTGGTCGGGCTCGACAACGTTACTCGCGTGCTCAAGGTCGTAGGCTTCGTCGCCTCCGCGCCGGACTTCACCGGCCAGCCGAAGGTAATCAACGGTGTCAGCGAGCTCATCGGGGAGGTCTTCGGCGATGCCAGTGCCCACGCCCGCTCCGCGGTCGGCGTCGCCGTGCTGCCGCTGGACTCGCCCGTTGAGGTGGAGATCATCGTCGAGGTAGCGGACGCGGCTGCATAACAGCTGTAGTCTTAGACGTATGCAGCATCCCGCTTACAGCCAACTGCGGCCGGTCACCCCTTCTGCTTCCGTCGTGCTCTGCCCGAACCCGAGCTACGCGGCGTTGGAGGGCACAAATTCCTGGGTTGTCAGGGTGCCCGGGGACGAGTTCAGCATCGTCGTCGACCCGGGGCCCGAGGACGAGGGCCACCTCAACGTGCTCAGCGCGAAGGGCGAGAAGGTGGCGCTGATCCTGCTCACCCACCGCCACCACGACCACGCGGACGGCGCGCAGCGCTTCCGCCAGCTCACCGGCGCGCCAATCCGCGCCGTTGACCCGCAGTACTGTGCGGGCGCCGAGCCGCTTGTCGACGGCGAAGTGATCTCCATCGACGGCATCTCCCCGCAATTGAAGGTCGTGGCCACCCCGGGCCACACCCGCGATTCGGTGAGCTTCTTCGTCTACTCGGCAGCGGCCGGCGAATCTGAGCTCGAGGGCATTATCACCGGAGATACGATCGCGGGTCGCCACACCACGATGATTTCCGAAACCGACGGAGACCTCGGTGACTACCTCGATTCCCTGACCCTGCTGGAGGAGCAGGGCGAGGGCGTGCGCTTGCTGCCCGGCCATGGCCCAGAGGGCGATGACGTTTCGGAGTTCGCGCGCAAGTACCTAGAGCGCCGCACCCAGCGCCTCGAGCAGATCCGCGAGGTGATCCGTGAGCATGGGGTGGACGCGGACATCAACACCTTCGTCGACGCGATCTACGACGACGTCGACCCGGTCCTGCGTGGCGCCGCCGAGCAGTCCACCCGCGTCGCGCTGCGCTACATCCGCAACCAGGGCTAACTCGGGGGCTAGCGCGCGCGCCGGGCGAGGTGCTCGGTGTCGACAATGAGCACGCTCTTGCCCTCCAAGCGGATCCACCCGCGGTGCGCGAAGGTGGCCAGCGCCTTGTTTACCGTCTCGCGCGACGCTCCGACAAGCTGCGCGATCTCCTCTTGGGTCAGGTCGTGGTTGACCCGCAGCGCGCCACCCTCCTGGGTGCCGAAGCGGTTGGCCAGCTGCAGCAGCGTCTTGGCGACGCGGCCCGGAACGTCGGTGAAGATTAGGTCCGCCAGGGAGGCGTTGGTGCGTCGCAGCCTGCGCGCGAGCACCCGCAGGAGCTGCTGGGAGATGTCCGGGTAGTCGCTGATCCACTTCTTCAACGACTCGGAGTTCATCGTCGCGGCCGAAACCTCGGTGACGCACACGGCGGAGGAGGTGCGCGGGCCCGGGTCGAAGATGGACAGCTCGCCGAACATGTCGGACGGGCCCATCACAGACAGAAGGTTCTCGCGGCCGTCGGAGGCGTGGCGCGCGAGCTTCACCTTGCCCTCAATGATGATGTAAAGCCGGTCGCCGGGTTCACCCTCATCGAAGATCGTGGTGCCACGCGGGAAGTGGACGCTTTCCATCTCCCCGATCAGCGCCGTCACGGCATCCGGCTCGACACCCTGAAAAATCCCCGCGCGCGCGAGAATGTCGTGGTCGCCCTGCATGTATGCCTCCTTAGCTCAACGGCGCTATTCCACCCGTTAGGGTAGCACTGCCGTGGGAGGTTCGTCACAAAAGGGCGAAATTGTGGCCAGTTACGAGAACAGGCTGGATTCCAGCTTTTCCATGCCGACGGCGAAGAGGCCGAGAATCACGGGGGCTAGGGCTACGAGGACAACTGTCATGGGTGAGATTCTACCGGCCTGATTGCAGCGGTCACTATAGTTGCGCCTATGACTGGACCCACCGGCTCTTCTCGCACGGCAGCGTCGCTGACTCCCCAGAGGCACCGCCGGCCCGGTTCCCACCCGGCGGCCAAGGGCGCGGAGACAGCCATCGGGCGCACCCGCCGCGCGCGCCGCATCAACCGCACGCTCGCGGCGGTGTTCCCCGACGCGCACGCGGAGCTCGACTTCACCAACCCGCTGGAGCTGCTCGTCGCCACCGTGCTCAGCGCCCAAACCACCGACGTGCGCGTCAACCAGGTCACCCCTGCGCTTTTCGCCCGCTTTCCGACGCCCTCCGCATACTCCTCGGCAAAACAGGAGGAGGTAGAGGAGATCATCCGTCCCACCGGCTTCTACCGCGCGAAGGCGGCAAACCTCATCGGGCTGGGCCGCACGCTGGTCACCGACTTCGGCGGCGAGGTCCCGACCGCACTCGAGGACCTGGTCAGCCTGCCGGGGGTGGGCCGGAAAACGGCGCACGTTGTGCGCGGCAACGCCTTCGACATGCCCGGACTGACCGTGGACACGCACTTCCAGCGGCTCGTCCACCGGCTCAAGCTCACCGAGGAAAAAGACCCGGTGGCCATCGAGCACGCGATCGCCGCGATTATTGAGAAGAAAGAGTGGACGATGTTCTCGCACCGGATCATCTTCCACGGCAGGCGCGTGTGCCACGCCCGCACCCCCGCCTGCGGAGCGTGCCCGCTGGCGTTCGACTGCCCCAGCTTCGGGGAGGGGCCGACCGACCCGGCCCAGGCCGCGGCGAAGGTGACCGGCCCCGAGCGCGACCACATCCTCGCCTTTGTGGGCAGCGGCGAAGGAGAAGCACATGAATAGGACAGCAGTACTGGGTGTGGCCGCCGCGGTGGTGGCGACCATCGTCGTGCTGGCCGGGGCCCTGGTCCTGCTGCGCCCGACCCCGGGCGGTTCTCAGGGGCAGGGGACGCCGGTGGAGGCGTCGACAAGCAGCGCGGCGGCGGTTCCCGCGCGGCCCGATTGCCCCGGGCGCGAGGTCGGCGGGGTGGAGCTTGATTGCCTCGGCGGCGGGTATGTCGATCCCGCCATCGACGTCACTGTGGTCAACGTCTGGGCGTGGTGGTGCGAGCCGTGCCGCGAGGAGCTGCCGGTGATCGAGCAGTTCGCCGCCGAAAACCCGCAGTTCAGTGTGGTCGGCGTGCACGCTGATGCGGCCGCCGCGAACGGTGCGGCGATGCTCAACGAGCTCGGTGTCGGGCTGCCGAGCTACCAGGACAGTGACAACACTTTCGCGGGCACCCTGGGGCTGCCCGGGGTGATCCCGCTGACCGTGGTGTTTCGCGGCGATGAGCAGCTCGCCGTGTTCCCGAAGGTGTTCGGCAGCGCCGCCGAGCTAGACGCCGCTGTGACAGGGGTGCTCTAAGTGGCAGACGTTGAACTCGCGCCTGAGCTCGCGCCGGGCTGGCTGACCTCGATGGTCGCCGGGATGGAGACGTCGCAACGCTCCAAGCGGGCGCAGGAGCTGCTGTCGGGCCGAACCGTGCAGCGCCCCGAGCGCGACGACGCCGCCGTGCTCATGCTGCTGACCGGCGCTAACGCCGCCGAGGCGGAGATCTTAATCACGCACCGCACGCCGACGATGCGCAGCCACTCCGGGCAGATGGCGTTTCCCGGCGGGCGTATCGACGACACCGACCTCGGGCCCGTCGACGCCGCGCTGCGCGAGGCGTGGGAGGAAACGGGCCTGGAGCGCGAGCGCGTCACGCCGCTGGCCGTGATGCCCTCGCTGACCACCGCCGGAGGGCGCCGCCGCGCGGTACGCCCCGTGCTCGCCTACTCGGCCGACCCGGGAAGCCCGTACGTGGCCAGCCCGGTGGAAACGGACGACGTTTTCTTCGCCCCGGTCACGGAGCTCCTCGCCCCCGAAAACCGCCTGGACGTCGGCTTTTCCGGGTTCACCGGGCCGGCGTTTTGGGTCAACGACTACCTCGTCTGGGGCTTTACGGGCGTGCTTCTCGACGTCCTCTTCGACGCTGCCGGATGGGCCACACCCTACGACCCCACGGTCGTGCCGCTGCGCCGGGCGCTGAAGCGTTCGCGCAACGGGGAGCGCCACTTTTAGCCCCACCCGGAGTAACATCAACTCGCACGAAGTAGGCCCGTACCGAAAAACCGAGGGAGAACCGACGCGTTGGACGCCGCTGTCATCGTCGATGTAATCCTTGTTGCCGTGATCATCGCCGCGTTCGTCAGCGGCTGGCGCCAAGGCGCGCTCAGGGCGGTGTTGTCGATGGTGGGTGTCGTCGCCGGGCTGATCGTCGGCCTGGCCATCGCGCCGCTGCTGGTCAACCTCGCCGAAACCCGGGCGGTCAAGCTCGTGATTCTGCTCGCCGTGGTGGTGCTGTTTGTGGGCATGGGCAACATGGTCGGCCTCGTCGTCGGCTCCGGGGTGCGCGAGCGGGCCCGGTTCCGCTCCACCCACGTGCTCGATTCGGTGGTGGGGTCGGCGTTCCAGGCGCTGGTGGTGGCGCTGGTCACCTGGTTCATCTCGATTCCCCTGGCCACGTCGGTCCCAGGCGCCGTCGGCGACGGCATCCGCAACTCCGCCGTCCTCGGCGCGATCGACTCGGCCGCACCCGCCGGGCTGGAGTCGCTTCCCGGGCGGCTCGCGGCGCTGCTCAACGATTCGGGCCTGCCGCCGCTGGTCTCACCCTTTGCCACGCCCGGCGGCCAGCAGGTCGACGCCCCCGACGCGGCAGCGGTCGACCCGGAGGTGGTCGACCGCGTCAGCCCGAGCGTGGTGCACGTTATGGGTGACGCCGGGGTGTGCGGGCGCAAGCTGATGGGCTCCGGCTTCGTGGCCGCCGAGGACTATGTGATCACCAACGCCCATGTGGTGGCGGGCACCGAAGCCGTCAACCTAGACACTGTGTTGGGCGTGAAACCTGCCGAGGTCGTTTACTACCGCCCGGACGTGGACATTGCGGTGCTGTACAGCGAGAGGCTGGGCCTCGAGCCCATCCCGCTGGCGCAGGAAGGCCTGGCCCGCGGCGACAACGCGGTGGTGATGGGCTACCCGCGTTCCGGGCCGTTCGAGGCCGCTCCGGCGCGCGTGCGCAGCCGGATCAACATCTCGGGCCCGGACATTTACTCCACCGGGCGCGTTGAGCGCGAGGCGTACACCCTGCGCGGCAACGTCAGGCAGGGCAACTCGGGCGGGCCGCTTCTCACACCCGAGGGCGAGGTCGCGGGCGTGATCTTCGGCGCCTCCGTCGACTCCAGCGACACCGGCTACGCGCTCACCCTTGACCAGGTGCTCAGCGCGGTGGGCCCCCTGCAGTCACACACCACGCCGGCCGACACGCAAAGCTGCGTGGTCGGTTAGCCCGCCGGCGAACTCAGCGATCGCGTCGACGAACGCCCCTGGGTTCTCGATGTGCGGCAGGTTCTTCGCGCCCGGGAGGGTGAGCGTGCGGTAGTCGCCGGTGACGCGGTCGCGCTGGCGCGCGGCGAGGCGCCGCCACAGGCTTTGGTTGGGGTGGATTAACAGGGTCGGCGCACTCACGCTCGCCCGCCGGGGCGTTGAGCTGGTGAGAAGGCGGGAGTTGTGGACGCTATGGATGAAAGCGTTGTCGATCGCGGCGGCGGTGCGTCGTAAAGTAAGCACCTCGGCGAAGCGGTCGCTGCGCTGGAACGAGGCCGTGGTGTTGATGGCCAGGTTGGCGCGGTAGGCACGCGCGCGGGCGCGGGCGAAGCGCTCGAGCAGGCGCGAGGGCAGGTGGGCGAGCGCACTGCGGCCGAGCATGGGCATGAAATCCCACGGCCGCGAGGCCATCGCCGCGCGCAGGTCCGCCGGGTGCGATGCGGAAACGGACACCAGCCCCGCGACCGTTTCCGGGTGTGTGGCAGCGCTCACCCAGGCGACCGCGCCCCCCGTGTCGACGCCGACGAGCACGGCGCGTTTATGCCCGAGGGTGGCTATCGCGCCCTTGACGTCGCCGACGGCGAGCAGCATGTCGCTGCCGGGCCGGGGCGGGGGCTTGTCCGACATGCCGTAGCCGCGCATGTCCAGCGCGGCGACGTGAAAGCCCCGCTGCGCGAGCGGGGCAACAACGTCGGAAAAATCGAACCACCCACCGAACGTGCCGTGGAGCAGCACGATCAGCGGGCAGTCCGCGTCGCCCGCGGTCACCGCGTGGAGGCGGGTGCCGCGGGTGTGGAGCATGCGGTGGGTGAAATCGCCCTCAAGCTCGACTACCGACGGGGGGAGTCGGCGTCCGGGGGTGGCCACCGCGTTACTACGCTCGAGCTAGTCGACGTTCGCCACGGTGGAGCCGCCGCGCGGCGGGACGGGGCGACCGGTCGGCGCGGATCCGCCGGTGTAGAGGGCACTGTCGTCCTCGGCGAGGTTCTTCTTCGCCTGGCCCGGGACGAGGTTCTTCAGCTCGTTAACCGACTCAATGGTGCGCTCGGGGGACTTGATCTTCTTGAACTTGCGCAGACCGACGAAGGCGAGGATGCCGGCGACGGCGAGCATGACAAGGAAGACGATGAGGAAGGCTGCCCACCACGGCACCCACAGCTGGAGCAGCGCGGCGAGGAAGAAGAAGAAAAAGAAGGTGGAGTAAAGCGCGATGACGCCGGCGCCGGCGAAGAGGCCGCCGCCGATGGCGCCCTTCTTTACCTCGCCGATGACCTCGGTCTTGGCAAGCTCGATCTCGTTGCGCACCAGGCGGGAAACCTGCTCGGTGGCGTTGGAGACCAGATCACCAATGGAGTCCTGTCCCGGCTGCGTGACGTCGGTGTCGCGCAGCGGGATGGAGTCCACCTTCGCGGAGATGGCTGTCGAACCGTTCGTGTAGAGACCCTTATTGCTCACGTTGAATACCTTCCTCGGTGGCGCTAGCCAAGTTTTTCATTAGAACATACCCAATCCTAGAGGATTATGTGTTGTTACTGTCCTTCATGATGCGCTGGGCGACCCACACGCCCGCCGCGGCGAGGGCCGTGACTCCAGCGAGCACGCCTGCGCCAATGCCGAACTCGCGCGCGTTGGGCATCTGGATCAGCGGCACGGGGTGCTTGAAAATGCGCACCTCCCACCCGTTGTCCTGGGCGTGCTTGCGCAGCGCGCGGTCCGGGTTGACCGCCACGGCGTGGCCCACCATCTCCAGCATCGGGATGTCGGTGGCGGAGTCGGAGTAGGCGTAGCAGAGCTCGAGGTCGTAGCTGTGGGAGTCGGCGAATTCGGCCACCGCCTCGGCCTTGGCGTCGCCTTTGAGGAAGCGGGTGATGTTGCCGGTGAGTTTGCCGTCGACAATCTCAAGCTCGGTGGCGACGATCATGTCCACCCCGAGCTCGCGCGCGATCGGCTCGACAAGGATGTCGGCCGAGGCGGAAATGATGATGATGTCGCGGCCGTGGCGCTTGTGGTAATCGATCAGCTCGCGGGCCTCGGCGTAGATCGCGGGCGTGACCACGCTGCGCATCGTCTCGGTGGTGATGCGGTTGATGTCCTCGACCGACCAGCCGGCGACGAGCTGGGAGAGGTAGTCCCGCGTCGAGTCCATTTGCTCGCTGGAGTGCCCGGTAAGCATGTAGGAGGCCTTGGTCATGTAGATCTCCACGGCCTCTTGGCGCGAGATCAGCCCGTTGTTGAGGAACTCCTTGCCAAAAGCAAACGCAGACGAGGTCGCGATGATGGTCTTGTCCAGGTCGAAGAAGGCGGCGGTCCGCGGTGTCGCGGCGCCCGCGCTTCCTCCGCTTAAACCATCGCGGCACTCGTCGCCAGTCATGCCCTACATTGTAGCCCCGCGCCGCGTGTGCCGAGGTAGAAAGCTACTTCGAAAAAGTTTACGAAAATTTGCGCCGAGGTGCTTGCAACTTGTTCGGGGTGTGTGTCATAATCATTCCTGCGAGGCCCCGATATACAGTGTGGCCTGCCCCGGTCCACCCCCCGAGACCGGGTTACTGACGGCCCGCGCACACCCCCCCGAGGCGCGGGCCGTCTCTTATGCCCTCAGCCGCGCGGGGTTATCCACAGCGAAGTGCGTGAAGCGTCACCCAGTCACGATGGTTATCCACAGGTTTGCGCGGGTGGTCTTGTGCAGGTCAAGCGCGTGCGCAACAGTCGGAGCTATGCCGCAGCCAACACCCATCCTCATCGCGATTGACGACGCCGCCACGCACTCCGAAGCCGTCCACCTCGCTGCCGCCTCGGGCCGCGCACTTATCGACGCCACCGCCTCGCCCGCCGCGCTCGAGCGCCACCTCGACTCGGCCTTCGCCGTGCTTATCGACGCCCCCCAGCACCTCACAGAGCTCTCGCGCACCCCACACCGGGCAGGGATCTTCGTCGTCGGACCCGACGTGGGCGCCGTCGCGGAAGCGCACGCCGCCTACCCCGCGGCCGAGGCCGCCTTCGTCCTGCCGGCCCAGGCCGCAGAGCTTTTGCGTGCCCTCGGGGCGCTCGAGCGCACCCCGCGCCTGCGCCGCGTGGAGGGCAAGGTCATCGCCGTAATCGGCGCGGCCGGAGGGGTGGGGGCGTCGACGCTGTGCGCGTCGATAAGCCGCGCGGCGGCGCGCGAGTGCGAACCCACTGTGATCGACGCCCACCGCTACTCCGGCGGCTTCGACCTGCTCGTCGGCATTGAGGAGCGTGGTGGCGCGCGGTGGGGCGAGATCTCGTTCGGGGAGGGCAGTGTCGAGCGCGGTGACGTGCGGCGCGCGCTGCCGAGCACCCCTGACGGGATCGCGGTGCTGACCTGCTCGCGTACCACGATCGCCGACCCCTTCGTGCTCGACCCATTGATGCTCGAGCGCACCGTGGCGGCGCTGGGCTCCGCGGGGCTTACCGTGGTGGATTGCCCCGTGGGGCTCGTGCCGCAGCGCTGCGACCTAGCGCTCGTGGTCACCCCCGGCGAGGTGCGCGCGGCGGCCGCGGCCGCGCGGATCTGCGCCGAGCTCGCCGCGAACAGCATCGGGTGCGCGATCGTGGCGCGGCGGCGCTCCTGGACGGGGCTGTCGGCGCGCGAGATCGAGCGCGTGACCAAGCTCGACGTCATCGCGGACGTGCCCGAAGTCGCCGGGCTGACCCGCAAGGTCGAAACCGCAGGCCTGCCGCTGCGCCTGCCCCGCCCGCTCGCACGCGCCGCCGCGAAGGTGATCGCGGAGGTCGGGGTATGAGCGCGCGGGCGACGGAGGAGATCATCACCCGCGTCAAGCGCCGGCTCGCCGCCGAGGCCGACGTCGACCCGGCGCGCCTGTCGGCCCTGATCCGCGAGGAATCGGCCGTGCTCAGCGACGTCGACGTCCTCACCATCATGCGCAGGCTGCGCGACGACACCACCGGCGCCGGGCCGCTGGAGCAGCTCCTGGCAGATCCGACGGTAACCGACATCTGCGTCAACGGCCCGCACGGCGTCTACGTCGATCGCGGCAGCGGGCTCGAGGCCACCCCGGTGCGCTTTGCCGCGGACGCGGACGTGCGCCGCCTCGCCTCCCGCCTCGCCGCTGGTTGCGGGCGCAGGCTTGACGACGCCCACCCGTTCTGCGACGGCCACCTCACCCGCGACAACGGCACCCTCCTGCGCTTCCACGCGGTCCTGCACCCCACCGCGCACGTCGGCACGTGCATTTCGCTGCGCGTGCTGCGCTCCACCACGGCCACGCTCGACGACCTCGCCGCGCGCGGGGCCTTCGACGCCGAGCGCGGCGCGGCGCTGCGCCGCATTGTGCGCGACCGGCGCGCGTTTTTGGTGCTTGGTGGCACGGGCGCCGGCAAGACAACGCTTCTGTCCGCCATGCTGGCAGAGGTCGACGCCACCGAGCGCATCGTGGTTATCGAGGACACCTTGGAGCTCACGCCGAGCCACCCGCACGTGCTCAACCTGACGTCGCGGGGCGCCAACGCTGAGGGCGCCGGTGAGATCACGTTGTCCGACCTGTTGCGGCAGTCCCTGCGGATGCGCCCGGACCGGATCGTCGTTGGCGAGATCCGCGGCGCTGAGGTGGTTGACCTGCTCGCCGCGCTGAACACGGGCCACGACGGCGGCGCCGGCACCCTGCACGCGAACTCGATCCACGAGGTGCCCGCGCGCATGGAGGCGCTCGCCGCGCTAGGCGGGCTCGACCGGCCAAGCCTGCACTCCCAGCTCGCGGCGGCCGTCGAGGTGATCCTCGTGGTCAAGCGGCGCCCCGACGGCTCCCGCGTGCTGCACCAGCTCGGGGTGCTCGAGGGCAACCCGGTGCGCGCGAAGGTGCTGTGGGACTCAGTTGCGGGCGAGGCGGACGGTTACCGGGAGGTGTTCGGGCCATGAACGTAACCGCAGCGCTTCTCGTCAGCGCCGTGATCGCGAGCCGCCCGCCTCGCCCGGCCGTGCGTCTCGACGGGGCGGCGACCCGCGCGCGGATCCACCCCGCCGCCCTGCCCGTGGCGGTGTTCGCGGCCACCCTCGCCGTCATCATGGCGGAGCGGTTCTCGCTGGTTATCGCCGTCTCGATTGCCGCGGCGACGCTGTGGCGGGTGCTCAGCGCGCGGCAGCGGGCGCGTTGGGCGGGGCGTCGACAAGCAATAGTGGCGCTGTTTTTGGGCCACGTTGTCACCAACGTGCAGGCCGGGTCCACCCTCGAGGCCGCCTGCAGCCGCGCCGCAGACCACCTGCCGGAGGACTGCCCGGCGCCCCTGGCCAACAACGTGCACCAGCTTGTCGCCGCCGCGCGTACCGGCACCGCCCCGCACGACGTGTTCGCCACCGCGCCGGCACCGGAGCTTGCCGACGTCGCCGCATTGTGGTCGCTCGCGATCCACCGGGGCCTGCCTGTCGCCGACCTGCTAGCGCGCGCCCGCGAGCGCATCGACACCGCCCAGCGCCACCGGGCGGCGACCGAGGCGGCGCTCGCGGGCCCGAAAACCACCGCCGCCGTCTTATCGCTGCTCCCGCTCGCCGGGGTGGCGATGGGGTCGGCGATGGGGGCCAACCCGCTCGGCCTGCTGCTCGGCGGCGGTCTCGGCGGGTGGCTGCTCGTCGGCGGGACCGCGCTGATCAGCGCCGGGTTTCTCACCTGCCAGCACATCATCGCGAGGGCCGCCGCATGACCGTCCTCGCCGCACTACTCATCGCCGGCGCCCTGTGCGCCTCCCCGCCGCGCCCCGCGCAGCGCCTCCACCCGGGTGACGGCGACCGCGTCCCGAAAACACCCCGCGACGGGCCGCGCACCGCCCGCTCGCCGACGTTCGACCGGCACCGAGTCGCCTCGGACATCTCGCTGTTCGCCGCTTGTTTTAGCGCCGGCCTGCCCGTCAGCGCGGCGGCGGCAGCGGTCGCCGACTCCTACGGCCCCGACAGCCCGGAGCCGCTCGCGCAGCAGTGGCGCACCGTCGCGGCTCTGTCCGTGCTCGGCGTCGAGCCGGACAAGGCGTGGGCCGACTTCCACCGCGTGCCTGGCGGCGCCGAACTGGCCAGTCTCGTCGGGCTGTCGCACTCCTCCGGTACCGCCGTCGCCGCTGGCTGCGAGCGCATCGCCTCGCGCCTGCGCGACGCGGCCGCCGATGACGCGACAGCCAGAGCCGAACGCGCGGGCGTGCTCATCAGCATCCCGCTTACCGCATTTTTCCTACCCGCCTTCTTCGTCCTCGGACTCATCCCCACGGCAATCAGCCTGGGGACCCACCTCACTCAAGGAGTACAACCATGAACCGTCTTGCAGCATCACTTTTCACCCACATCCACACGAAACTGTCCAATGACAAGGGCATGAGCACCATCGAGTACGCCTTTGGCAGC
This sequence comes from Corynebacterium sp. Z-1, assembly GCF_031844665.1. NCBI lineage: Bacteria > Bacillati > Actinomycetota > Actinomycetes > Mycobacteriales > Corynebacteriaceae > Corynebacterium > Corynebacterium sp. Z-1. Next base: position 676,949 of record NZ_CP134621.1, read on the forward strand.
CTCGCGGCCGCAGCCCTCGCCGGTGTTCTATACATGGTGGTCAACGGCAACGGTGTGACCTCGGCCATCGAGCGCGTCATCACCGACGCACTCAGTAACACCCCGGGCTAGGACTGCGCCCATGCTTTCCGACGACCGCGGCTCCGTCACCGTCGAAGCCGCACTCTCGCTCGCGGTGCTGGTGACGCTCGCGGCCGCGATTGTCGCAGGCATTGCCACCCTGGCCGCCTACATCTCCGCCGTCGACATTGCGGGCGCGGCGGCGCGCTCCCACGCCATCGGGGTCGATTTCACCCCGGGGCGCGGCACCGTCGAGGTGCACGAATCGGCGGGATTGGTGCACGTTACCGCGGTGGTCGACGCCCCGCTTACCCCGATGTCGGCCACGGCGACGTTCCCGGTGGAGTTCCGGTGAAGGCCCGGCGCCTCGCTGGCGACGAGGGCTACGCCACGGTCACCTCCGCCGGGATCATCGCCGCCGTGACCAGTCTTATGGTCCTCGTCGTGGGTGTCGGCGCGCGCGTTGCGGACAGCCACCGCGCCCAGCTCGCCGCTGACCTCGCCGCCACGGCGGGCGCGACCGCCCACTACAGCGGGGTCGACGCCTGCCGGGTGGCGGCGGAGACGGCAGCGCACAACTCCGCGCGCCTGCGCACGTGCGAGCTTATCGACGGCGACGTGACTGTCAACGTCAGCGTGTCCATGGCCACGGCGACGGCCCGCGCCGGGCCGCTATAGCGCCGACATGGTCACCAGCGCGCCGAGCAGCTTGATCGCCGCGGCCTTGTCCAGCGGCTGGTTGCCGTTGCCGCACTTCGGCGACTGCACGCAGGAGGGGCAGCCGGTGTCGCAGCCACAGGCGCGCACCGCCTCGTAGGTGGCGGTGATCCACTCGTGGAAGCGGGTGAAGCCTTCGTCGGCAAACCCGGCCCCGCCGGGGTGTCCGTCGTAGACGAACACCGTCGGCAAAAGGGTGTCCTGGTGCAAGGCGGTGGACACGCCGCCGATGTCCCACCGGTCGCAGGTCGCCAGCAGGGGCAACAGCCCGATCGCCGCGTGTTCCGCGGCGTGCAGCGCCCCGGGGATCTCAGCGGGGATGATGCCGAGCTTGTCCAACACCAGCGGGTCGATGGTGTAGGCGACCGCGCGGGTGATCAGGCGCTGCTCGGGCAAATCGAGCGGGATGTGTTCGGAGACCGTGCCATCCGACAGGCGCACCACGTAGCCGGTGACGCGGTCAACCACCTCGACGTCAACGCTGGCCAGCCACAACCCCGGCGAGAGCTGGCGCGGCTCGCTGGCCTGTGCCAGGATGCTGATCTCCGTGGTTGAGCGCGCGTGGGTGGAGTAGTCCGGCGTGGCCGGGGAGGCCAGCGCGACGTAATCGTGCAGGTCGAGGGTGTCGATGACGTAGTACTCGCCCTGGTGGATGTACACCGCCCCGTCGTGGACCTGGCTCATTGCGCGCGATGCGTCAATGGTGCCCAGCAGGCGGCCGTCGGAGCTATCGACGATCATCACCTGCTCCCCGGCGCCACCGCGCAGGCTCACCGCGGCGTGCGCGGTCTCCGGGCTGAGCTCACCCTCGAGCCGCGGCACCGCGAACCACCCGGAATTTCTACGGCGCAACAAGCCGGCCGCGACGAGCTCGTTGACGACACCGGCGGCGTCGAACTCCTCAACGTCGGCCTCGGTCAACGGCTTTTCCACGGCGGCGCAGTAAACGTGGTCGCGCAGGATGAAGGGGTTAGCGGGGTTGAACACGCTGTTCTCCACGGGCCTGCCCAGCAGCGCGGCCGGGTGGTTGACCAGGTAGGTGTCCATCGGCTCGTCGCGGGCGATCATCACCACCGCCGCCGACTGCCCGCGGCGCCCCGCGCGGCCCGCCTGCTGCCGGAAGGAAGCGACAGTGCCGGGAAAACCGGCCATGACCACGGCGTCGAGCCCGCCGACGTCGATACCCAGCTCGAGCGCGTTCGTGGTGGCCACGCCGAGCAAGTCCCCGTTGTCCAGCGCCCGTTCGAGCGCGCGGCGGTCCTCGGCAAGGTAGCCCGCGCGATACGACGCGATGCGCTCGGCGAAGTCTGCGCGGCCCGCGACCACCAGGTCTTCGGCCGTGCGCATGGCGACGAGCTCCGCGGCGCGCCGGGAGCGCACGAAGGTAAGCGTCCGCGCGCCCTGCTCAACCAGGGTGGCCATCACGCCCGCGGCCTCGGTGGTGGCGGCGCGGCGCACGTTGTCCTCGATAAACCCCGGCTCCCACAAGATCAGCGTTTTGTCGCCGGTGGGTGCACCGTCGTCCGTCACGGCCGTGACCTCGCGACCGCACAAACGCCCCGCCTGGCCAGCGGGATCCGCGGTTGTGGCCGAGGCGAAGATCAGCGTCGGGGAGCTACCGTAGGCACGGCACATCCGCAGCAGCCGGCGCAGCACGAGCGAGACGTGCGCGCCGAACACCCCGCGGTAGGTGTGGCACTCGTCGACGACGATAAAACGCAGGTGACGCAGCAGGCGCGCCCACCTGACGTGGTTCGACAGGATGCCCGCGTGCAGCATGTCGGGGTTGGTGAACACGAAGCGGGTCTGCTCGCGGATCCCGGAGCGCGCCTCGACGGGAGTGTCCCCGTCATAGGGGGCGGGGTTGACGCCGCGCAGGCCCGGCACCTCGCGCACCAGCCTGGAGGCGGACTGCAGCTGGTCGGAGCCGAGCGCCTTCGTCGGTGTGAGGTACATCGCGCAGGCCTGCGGGTCGGCGGCCAGCGTGGTCAGGACGGGGAGCTGGTAGCATAGCGATTTGCCTGACGACGTCCCCGTGGCGACGACGACATCGCGGCCCGCAAACGCCAGGTCCGCGGCCTCGCGTTGATGGGAATAGAGGTGCGTTATGGAGGCGTCGATAAGCGAGCTCTTAAGCTCGGGCGCAACCCAGCGCGGCCACGGCGCAGTGCGCGCTAAGGAGGCGGGGACCTGCTCGACGTGGGTGATGGTGGCGGACGGAAAACGCTCGCGGAGCTGGGCGAGGATCTCGGCGCCGAAGGAAAGAGACATCGGGGCAAAAGAGTACGCCACAACATTCGACGGGGCGAACAATTCATGGCATAATGGTTGTTGGTCGCAGATTCTGTGCGCGCCTAGCTAGGTGCTCGCGAGTGTTTGTACGCGGGCACCAGGTCCATTCTTGGCCTGGTGGTTCCTCGACCGAGTTTCAACCACAATTTTTTGAAAGGCACATCAATGGCTACCGGAACTGTCAAATGGTTCAACGCTGAAAAGGGCTTCGGCTTCATCGCTCCCGACGACGGCTCTGCCGACGTCTTCGTTCACTACTCCGAGATCCAGGGCAACGGCTTCCGTACCCTCGAGGAGAACCAGCAGGTCGAGTTCGAGATCGGCGACGGCGCCAAGGGCCCGCAGGCCCAGGCTGTTCGCCCGCTCTAAGCGCTAGGCGCCTCTAACCCCCTCCGCGTGAGGGGGTTTTGCATGTCAGAGCTTGGACACCCCGCGGCGCACGTCCAGCCACTCGAACAGGCGCACCTGGAGCTTCTGGATACCGAAGCCGACGAGCGAGCCGAGGGTCACGCCTACGATCAAGGCCAGCAGCGGCCAGTCGGCGAACAGGGAACCGCCCAGGTAGCCCACGCCGACGCTGAGCAGGGCCCAGATGATCACGCCGATGGTGTCGTAGAAGAAGAAGGCGAACCAGTTGTAGCCCACCGAGCCGAGCACAATGGTGGCCACCCAGCGCGCCCAGGGAATAAACCGCGCGACGATGATCGTGGCGCCGGCGCGGCGCTTCATGTTCCTGCGTACCCACGTGATCGCGGTGCCGGCCTTCGAGTCTGGGTCGAGGCGGTTGACCACTTTGATCAGACGACTGCCGAGCAGGAAGCAGATGTTATCGCCGATGATCGCGCCGATGATCGCGGCGATGATCACCCCCATGGGGTTGGGCACGCCCACGGAGGCGGAAAACGCGCCCGCGAGGTTGAGCACCGTCTCCGAGGGGATGATCGGCGCGAGCGCGTCGCCGATGATAAGGAGCGTGACCAGCGGATAAAAGATGGGCATCTGCATCAGGTTCTCGAGGAAGCTGATGAGGGAATCGATCACCGGGGTTCTCCTTGTCGTACGCGTTCACGCTGCGGGCTCGGCGCAACTTCCCAGCGATTCTAGTGCTCCGAGTTTCCGTGCGCCTGGGAGGTTGCACCGAAGTCCCAATTTCTCTGATACAACTAAGAGAGTTTTACTCCTGCACCCGGCGCGGCCTGCCCGCCAACTCGCAAGAGACGTAATTAATAAGGTGTAGGTCGAGAAAGTGAGGTGTCACCCAGCGTGGCGGATAACGGTAAGACCCTCGTCATCGTCGAGTCGGCGACGAAGGCCAAGAAGATCCAGAAGTACCTGGGCAACGATTTCATCGTCGAAGCCTCCGTGGGCCACATCCGTGATCTCCCCGGCCGCGCGGCCGACATCCCGGCGAAGTACAAGAACGAGCCCTGGGCGAAGCTGGGCGTCAACCCGGAGGACGGGTTCGAGGCGATCTACGTGGTCAGCCCCGACAAGAAGAAGAAGGTCGCGGACCTCAAGGCCAAGCTGAAGGAGTCCGACAAGCTCCTGCTCGCCACAGACCCGGACCGTGAGGGCGAGGCGATTGCCTGGCACCTTTTGGAAACGCTCAAGCCGCAGGTCCCCGTCGAGCGCATGGTGTTTAACGAGATCACCGAGTCCGCGATCCGCGACGCGGCCGAGAACACCCGCGAGCTCGACCACAACCTGGTCGACGCCCAGGAGACCCGCCGTATCCTGGACCGCCTCTACGGTTACGAAGTCAGCCCGGTGCTGTGGAAAAAGGTCATGCCGCGCCTGTCGGCGGGGCGCGTGCAGTCGGTGGCGACCCGCGTCATCGTCGAGCGCGAGCGCGAGCGCATGGCGTTTATCTCCGCCGAGTACTGGGACCTCACCGCGACGCTGAAGGGCGCTAGCGAGTTCGATGCGAAGCTGGTGAGCGTCGATACGCGCCGTGTTGCTCAGGGCCGCGACTTCGACGACCGCGGCCGCGTGAAGTCCGCGGACGTGTACGTGGTTGACCAGGCCGCCGCCGAGGCGCTGGCCGAGGGGCTGGAAAACCGGGATATGAGCGTTGCGGACGTCGAGGAGAAGCCGTATTCGCGCAGGCCATACGCGCCGTTTATGACCTCGACGCTGCAGCAGGAGGCGGGCCGGAAGCTGCACTTCACCTCCGCCCGCACGATGCGTATCGCGCAGCGCCTGTACGAAAACGGCCACATCACCTACATGCGTACGGACTCCACCGCGCTGTCGGCCCAGGGCCTGGAAGCGGCGCGCACGGCCGCCACAGAGCTCTACGGCGCGAACTACGTCACCGCGCAGCCGCGCACGTATGCGCGCAAGGCGAAGAACTCCCAGGAGGCGCACGAGGCGATTCGCCCTGCTGGCGAGCGCTTTTCCACCCCCGGGCAGCTGGCCAACTCGCTCGACGCCGAGGAGTTCAAGCTCTACGAGCTGATTTGGCAGCGCACCGTCGCCTCCCAGATGGAAGACGCCCGCGGCACCTCGATGAAGGTCACGGTCGCGGGCGAGGCGGCCACGGGCGAGAAGGTCGAGTTCGCCGCCACCGGCCGCACGATCACGTTCCCGGGCTGGTTGCGCGCCTACTCCGATACCCAGGACAACGAGACGCACCTGCCGCAGATGAGCAAGGGAGACGTCCTGTCCACGGTGAAGATCACTGCCGACGGCCACTCCACCAACCCGCCGGCGCGCTACAACGAGGCCAGCCTGGTCAAGAAGATGGAGGACCTCGGCATCGGGCGCCCGTCGACGTACGCCTCGATTATCAAGACCATTCAGGACCGCGGTTACGTGGTGGCCCGCGGCAACGCCTTGGTGCCTACGTGGGTGGCGTTTTCGGTCATCGGGCTGATGGAGAACAACTTCGACGCGCTGGTGGATTACGACTTCACCTCCTCGATGGAGGACGAGCTCGACGAGATCGCTCAGGGCAACGAGAACCGCACGCAGTGGCTCACCGGCTTCTACTTTGGCGATGCCTCCGCCGACGACAATATGGCCGACGCGATCGCCCGCCGCGGTGGCCTCAAGCACATCATTGAGGACAACCTCGAGTCCATCGACGCCCGCCAGGTCAACTCGCTGAAGCTTTTCGACGACTCCGAGGGACGCCCCATCAACGTTCGTGTCGGCAGGTACGGCCCGTACATCGAGCGGGAGGTGGGCACGACCGCCGACGGCGAGCCCGAGTACCAGCGCGCGAACCTGCCGGAGTCCGCCACCCCGGACGAGATCACCCTGGAGATGGCGGAGAAGCTGTTCGCGATTCCGCAGTCGGGCCGCGAGCTGGGTGTCAACCCCGGCAACGGCCGCACGGTGGTGGCCAAGGAGGGCCGTTACGGCCCGTACGTCACTGAGCTCGTGCGTGACGATGAGCGCGCGACCGCCGAAGCCAACGCCGAGGAGGTCGTGGCGCAGGAGCGGGCGGAGGAAGACGCGCAGCGCGCCGCGGAGGGAAAGCGGGCGAAGAACTGGGAGACCAAGACCGCTGCCGCGCAGAAGGAAAAGCGCATCAACACGCTCGTCGACGAGCAGCTCAAGCCCGCCACCGCGTCGCTGTTTTCCACCATGGAGCCCGCCGAGGTCACCCTCGAGCAGGCGTTGCAGCTGCTCAGCTTGCCGCGAGAGGTGGGCGTGGACCCGGCGGATGGGGAGATGATCACCGCCCAGAACGGCCGCTACGGCCCGTACCTGAAGAAGGGCAGCGACTCGCGCTCGCTGGCGAACGAGGAACAGATCTTCAGCATCACGCTGGAGGAGGCCCGCCGGATCTACGCCGAGCCGAAGCGCCGGGGCCGCGCCGCGGCGAAGCCCCCGCTGAAGATGCTGGGCGATAACGACGTTTCCGGCAAGCCGATGAGCATCAAGGACGGCCGCTTCGGCCCGTACGTCACCGACGGTGAAACCAACGCCTCGCTGCAGCGCGGCGACACCCCGGAAACCATGACGGACGAGCGCGCCAACGAGTTGCTGTCAGCGCGTCGAGCCCGGGAGGCGGATGAAGGGACTCCTACCAAGAAGGCCACCAAAAAGGCAGCGAAAAAGGCTACTAAAAAAGCCGTGAAGAAGCCGAAGAAAACCACGAAGCGTGTGGTCAAGGCGAAGCACCGGAGCTAGCTAGTACCGATCCGCCAGCGTGGAGCGCACGGGGCGGGCAAGCTGCGTCATCTTGTTGCGCCCGCGCAGCTCGATCGACTTCATCAGCGTCCAGCGCTGCTGCTCAACCTCGTTGGCGGCGCGCAGGGTCGCGGCGTTGGTGAGCACGCGGCCCGGGGAGTTTTTGGCCAGGTCCGTTAGGCGCGCCGCGGCGTTTACGGCATCGCCGATGACGGTGTACTCAAACCGGTCGGAGCCGCCGATGTGGCCGGCGACGACGTGGCCGGAGGCCACCCCGATCCCGGCCTGGAGCTTGAGCCCGCGCAGTTCTTGGCGCAGTTCGCGCGCGGTTTGCAGCGCGTGGGAGGTGGCGTCGTGAAGCGCTGTGGGCGCGCCGTAGACCGCGAGCGCCGCGTCGCCCTGGAACTTGTTGATCACTCCCTTGTTGCGGTGCACGACCTCGACGACGATGGCGAAGAACTCGTTGAGGGCGGCGACGACCTCCTCGGGGGAGTGGTTCACGGCGAAGGTCGTCGAGCCGATGACGTCGACGAACACGACCGCGGCCTTGCGGTCCTCGCCTCCGAGTTCGGGTTTTTCCTCGAGCGCGCGTTGCGCGACCTCGGAACCGACGTAGTGGCCGAAGATGTCGCGCACCCGCTGGCGCTCGTTGAGCCCGCGCATCATTTCGTTGAAGCCGGCTTGCAGGACGCCGATCTCGGAGCCGTCGTAGATGTCAACCTGGGTGTCCGATTCGCCGCGGCGGACCCGGTTGATCGCCTCCTGGAGCTCCTTGATCGGGTCGACCACGCCCATGATGGCGAAGATGGTGCCGATGCTGCCGGTGGCGAGCGCGGTAAGCGAGAGTGCGGAGACGGCCGGCATGAGTTCACCGGGGGTGTTGGTGAAAAACCCGCTGCGCTGCGCCCACACCAACAGGAGGATTCCGATCAGCGGGATCGCGGTGGTGGTGAACCACGTCATGTACAGACGCGTCTTGATGGGCGGCTCGAGTGTGGAGTCCTCGAAGCGCCGCGCCAGCGCGGAGGCCGCGATGGGGCGCACCAGGCGCGCGGCCTGGACGTAGGTCAACAGGGCGACCACGAGGCAGGCCATGAGCGTGGAGATGAGAACCACGATGGTCAGGCGGGCGTCGATACGCGATGTGGCGATGGTGGCGATCGCGATGCCGATCAGCCACACCCCGACCACAATCACCGTCTGCAGCATCGGGATGCGCAAAACCAGGTTTCTGACCATGTTGGGGTCGTGGCCCTCCGGCGCGCGCTGCCACTCCAAGACGGGCCTGAACAGGAAGAACGTGACCACCACGCCCACTAAAACCGCGAACGCGACGTAAGCGATGCCCAGCACCCCGAGCCCGCCGCCGGTGATGGACAGCTGCTCGACCTCGGCCATGGGGATGAAGTAGCGGATGAACGTCATGATCGCGATCCCGCCGAGCACGTTGGTGCCCAGCACGGTCAGGGCGTACAGGGGCCACGATGTGCCCCAGAGCCACTTGAAGCCGCGCCAAATTCTGTCCACGTCGACCTACTTTAGTGGGATCGCTGTTGGCGCGGGGCAGGTAGTACTGTGGCAGTCGTGACTAGGGCAAGCGTGAGCGAGCGCCTCGCGGACATTCCCCGGGTGCGCGAGACAATCCTGCGCGCGGCCGAGGCGGCGCGCGGCGCGGGGGAGAGCTACGCCATGTCGCACGCCTGGCTGTTCACGGGTCCTCCCGGCGCGGGCCGCTCCACCACGGCTGTCGCCTTCGCCGCCGCGCTGGTGTGCACGGACCCCGATGTGGTCGGCTGCGGCCGCTGCGACAACTGCCGCGCCGTATTCGCCGGCGCCCACACCGATGTCGTGCACATTGTGCCCAAGGAGCTAGTGATTTCCGTGGAAACGGTGCGCGGGATCGTCAACCAGGCATCGCGCTTGCCGACGGTCGGCGCGTGGCGCGTCATCATCATCGACGAGGCAGATCGCTTCTCGACGGCCGCAGCCGACGCATTCCTCAAAACCGTCGAGGAACCCCCCGCGTCGACCGTGATCATCTTGTCGGCGCCATCGACCGACCCCGAGGACTTTTCCACCACGCTGCGCTCGCGCTGCCGCCACCTTTACGTCCCGGCGCCGTCGGAAAGTGAAATCGTGCGGTTGCTGACCCAGGAGGAGGGGGCGAGCGAGGAGGTCGCGCGCCTGGCTGCCGCGGCCTCGCTGCGCCACATCGGCCGGGCTCGCCGGCTCGTGCGCGAGTCCGGCGCGCAGACCCACCGCGCGCAGGTGATCAACCTGGCGGAGCTGGTCTTCCACGGCGATGCCGCGTTCAAGGCCGTGGGCGCACTGGTCGCCGCCGCCGATAAGGAGGCCGTCGCCGCGCACGCGGAGGCCGACAGCGAGGAACGCGCCGCTTTAGAACGCGCCCTCGGCATGGGCGCGAAAGGCAAAGGCGCGGCGAAAGCGCTGCGGGGGGTCGCCTCAAGCGTCAAGCAGCTGGAGACGCAGCAGAAGGCGCGCGGCACGCGGCGCACCCGCGACGTCCTCGATCTCGCACTGGTGGACCTGGCCGGCATCTACCGCGACGCGCTCGTCCTGGCCAGCGGCGCGCGGGTCGGGCTGACCCACCCCGACTTCGAGGGGCTGTCCCGTGAAATCGCGGAACGGGTGAGTGTGGAGGGCCTCGTCGCCTGCCAGGACGCCATCGCGCGGTGCCGGCAGAGCCTAGACCAGAACGTGACTCCGGTGATTGCGTTCAACGGCATGATCGGCCGCATTCGCCAGGCCTGCAACGTGAAGTGACCTGCGGGTTTTCTGGGAGGGGCGACCTGGGTTAAGCTGTTGTACCGGTGCGACTGCTCCATGCAATCGCCCGGCCACCTTAGCTCAGTCGGTAGAGCATCTCACTCGTAATGAGAAGGTCGCGAGTTCGATTCTCGCAGGTGGCTCCAATGAAGAAGCAGGTCAGCCCCACATTCCACTACCGGAAGGTGGGGCTGACTTTTTGGTGAGTACACTCTGGGTACACTATGCGCTCTTAAACTGCTGATTCATCCTCTGGGCTACCGAATCAAGGTCTGACTCGTAGAGATGGCCGTACACATCCAGCGTCATGTCGGCGGAAGCATGGCCAAGCATCCTCTGGATCACTTTGATATTTGCCCCAGAGGAGATGGCAAGGGACGCCGCAGTGTGCCTCAGGTCATGGACGGTGACTGGGGGGAGCGGAGTACCGAGAATTTCGCCGGCTTCCTTTACTGCACCAAGGAAGACTCTTGGGCCCGACCCCTGGAAAGTGGACACAGGGAATTGAACTTATGCGGTCAAGGTGAGTTTACCGCAGGTGCGGTTTTCGAACTCGAGGGGCGACAGATAATCGCACCATGAGTGTCTGCGCTTCTGGTTGTAGCGCAGACACCACGCGAAGACGTCCCGTCTGGCGTGCAGCAGTGAGTCGAAGCATTTCCGGTTTTGCAGCACCTCGCGTTTCAATGTCGCGTTGAACGACTCCGCTAGCGCGTTGTCTGCGCTGGTTCCCACCGCTCCCATCGATTGGGTCACCCCTAGCATCGTGCATCGTGAGCTAAATGCCTTCGAGGTATAGACACTGCCGTGATCTGAATGAAAAATCGCTCCTTTCAGACTGCCTCGGGCGCGCTGTGCTGAGTCCAGCGCATCGATAACCAGATCGACGCGCATGTGGTCAGCAATAGAAAATCCCACCAGCCTGCGGGAATAACAATCGATCACGGTGGCAAGATACATATTGCCGCCACCGGATACCGGCAGGTAGGTAATGTCGTCGACGAGCACGCGATTCGGCGCCGGGGCATGAAACTGCCTGCAAACAAGATCTGGAAAGACACCACGGCCAGCATCTGCCACGGTGGTGCGCACGCGACGTTTCTTCGTGAACCCCTGGATGCCCATGGTCTTCATGATGCGTGCAACGCGTTTGTGATTGACCACCGCATGCGCCCCCGAATCAGGATCGTTCAACGCCGCGGCGATGCGCTTAGCTCCGTAGAGTCCGTGTTCCTCACGGAACACAGTGCGGATACGAGCACCGAGAACAGCATCGTCAAGAACCTTCTGGCGGCGCGCGGCCTGTGTGTTTTTCCACTTGTAATAGGAAGATCGCCGCACCTTCAGCACGTGGCACATCCGCTTGACCGAATACTCGGTGCGATGGTCCCGGATGAACTTGAAGCGGATCACAAGCCCATCTCTTTCGCAAAATACTGCGCCGCCTTGCGAAGGATGTCTCGCTCTTCTTGAAGAAGCCGGTTCTGCTTCTCGAGTTGTCGGATCCGCTCTAAATCCGATGATGTCCGGGCTCGAGCTGCAGCATCAATCGCGCGGGCTTTTTTGCCCGTGCCATAGCGCTTGACCCAGGCAGCGAGACTGCCACGGTTAACACCGAGATCATGAGCAACCGAATTAAGAGACACACCGTCTGTGTCTTCATACATCGCGACCGCGTCGCGCTTGAACTCCTCAGTATAGGACTTACGAGGCATGAACTGAGACTACCCTCCTCCGGCTGTCAACCGGGGCTAGCCTATGTCCACCAACAAGGGGTCAGGTCCGCCGCTGCAGGCGCTGAATCAAGCCATTGTGTGTGCCAAGGACACAGCGGGCCTTGTTCACCATGCAGATCACGGATCGCAATACGTCAGCATTGTCTACAACGAGCGTCTAGCCGAGCACGGAATCACGGCCTCTACTGGAACGGTCGGTGACTCCTACGACAATGCCTTAGCCGAAAATGTCAACGGTTCCTACAAAAATGAACTCATTCATACCCGCACTTGGAACGATGTGGTCGACGTAGAAATCGCGACCTTCGAGTGGGTCACGTGGTGGAACGAATCAAGGCTTCACCAAAGTCTCGGCTACCGTACGCCGGCAGAAGTAGAAGAAGAGTTTTGGACTGGCAACCCAAATCACGAGAGAATGGAAATCAAGGCAAATACCTAGGAACAAAACCCGGGGCACTTCAGTACACCCAGCGAAGGGTCGCGATCTCGACTTCCCCAACCGACGCCCACGGCCGGTGGGGATAGATCAGCTCGGTCTTGTATAGACCGTTGACCGTTTCCGCCAACGCGTTGTCGTAGGAATCGCCGACGGTGCCAACGGACGGATCAATCCCAGCTTGAGCAAGCGCCTCACTGTAACGAATGGACACGTACTGCGAGCCGCGATCGCTGTGATGGACAAGTCCTTCAGCACGGAGATCACCTGCGTGATAAAGAGCATGCTCAAAAGCCTCAAGAGGCAGCTCATCGGTGCGCATGCTCGCCCTGGTGGCAACCCCGACAATCTTGCGGGAGTACGCATCGGTGATGAACGCGGCGTACGCAAACCCCGACAGGGTACGCACGTAGGTGATGTCAGCGACCCACAGCCGGTGCGGCGCTGACGCTGTGAAGTCACGATTGACCAGATCAGGACGACAATCCGGGACATCAGCCCGAAGCGTTGTGATCGGAGTGCGGCCCCTTCTGCGGCCTTGGATGCCGACGAGTTTCATCAACCGTGCCGTCTGATCACGACCGATGTCCCAGCCGGCGCGCTGCATGGCCTTCCACATCTTGCGTACCCCGTACACGCTGAAGTTGTCCTCGAAGACTTTCACCAATTCGGGGATAAGCAGCGCGTCTGACAAGCTCCTGGCCGACGGGGCTCGTGTTTTCGCTGCTCGGTAGCCACGAGAGGTGATAAACCCACATTCTGTCTGCCTTAACGTGCGACAGATGGCCTCGACCCCGAAGCGATCGCGATACGTGTCGATGTATTCGATCATCTTCTGGTGGGACGGTCGAGTTCCGCTGCGAAAAAAGCTGAAGCGGTCTTCAAGATCTCGTTTGCCCTGCGCAGCTCTTTGTTCTCTTGCCGCAGACGCTTCAGTTCGTCGTCGACCGACTCGCCAGTGCTCCGCTGAACGTCGGGGGACGCTTTGACAGGTTTCAACCAGTTGTTGAGCGTGTGCGCCGAGACGCCGAGCTTCTCGCCGATCTCCTCCGCCGCCGCCCACTTCGAGCACCCCTCAAGCTCAACGAGCTCCTCGGCTAACCGCACCGCCTTGTCCTTAAACTCGTCACTGAACTTCCTAGGCATGGTCCAATCCTCCTCTAGAAACGATCGGAACTAAACCCAGGACACTTCAGAGTGGCCTGGCCGCCGTTCTCGACGGGGTGTGGTGGTCGGGTCCCGGCCTGTCACCGGGCGAAACGGGCGATAGCGTCGGTGACTTCCTGAAACTTCGCGTCGGCCTCCTCTCCTCCTAACTGGGCGGCGTCACGGACGCAGTGTTTCATGTGGTCATCGAGTAGTCCCAGGGCAACGCTGCGTAGGGCAGCATTGACCGCGGAGATCTGGGTAAGGATGTCGATGCAGTACTGTTCTTCGTCGACCATGCTGTGCAGGCCCCGGGCCTGGCCCTCGATGCGCTTGAGGCGGGCGAGATAGCGATCCTTGTCGTTGATGTAGCCATGGGTATGACAGGTGTCGGCCCCACCCGAGGAGGAAACGGCCTGATCAGGGGTGCGAGTATCCACAATGGTCTCCTTGCTGAAAAAAGGGGGCAGGTATGTCCTGAGTCAGTTGCGGGTCGATCAGGATGGAAAGCCCGAGGGTATGGAATGAGGCGTGGGGACCTCATGGTCCCCACGCCCTGTGGCGTTATTCGGATAGGTAGTCGGCAGATTGTCAGCCCAGAGGGGCCTGCCGGGTGGGGCCGGGGGAGAGGTCAGGAGCAGGTACTTGGGGACGGAGGTCTGAGTGTTATTGGAGGGACTCAGCCGCAGGAGGAGGACACGGGGTTCCTTATCGCTAGAAAAGGATGCGGATTAGGCGGTGACCGGCTGCCGCACGGAGGGGCGAGCGGGCTGCGGTGAGGAACTGGTGTTGTCGTGGGAGGGCTTGAATCTACGCAGCGTGAGGGAGTTGGAGACCACGAACACCGAGGAGAAGCCCATCGCAATGCCCGCCAACCCCGGGTTGAGGAAACCGATCGCGGCGACCGGGATCAGCACGACGTTGTAGGCGAACGCCCAGAACAGGTTGCCCTTGATGGTGCCCAGCGTGCGACGTGACAGACGGATGGCATCGCCCGCGGAGCGCAGGTCGTTGTTCATTAAGGTGATATCGGAGGCCTCGATGGCCACATCCGTGCCCGCCCCCATGGCCAGACCCAGATCGGCCTGGGCCAGGGCGGCCGCGTCATTGACGCCGTCGCCGACCATGGCGACCTTCTTGCCCTCATGTTGCAGCTTCTCGATGACCGCGACCTTGTCCTGCGGCATGACCTCGGCACTCACGTTGGCCGCATCGATGCCCACCTCTTGGGCGACGGCGGCCGCGGCCTTCGCGTTATCGCCGGTGAGCAGGTACGGACTCAACCCCAGCCTGCGGAACTGGGCGACCGCTTCCGCTGAGGAGTCTTTGATGGCATCGCGCACCACGACCACACCGGCGGGCTGGTCATCGACGTAGACGGCCACCGGGGTCGCGCCCTGCGACTGTGCGTGGTCGAAGGCGGTGGTGAGGTCACGGGGCAGCTGGCCGGCGGGACGGCCGACGGTGACGACGTGACCCTTGACGGTGGCCGTGACGCCCCGGCCGGCGGTGCTGTCGAAGTCGGTGGCCTCCTGGATGTTCCCGGAGCGCTCGGCCTCGGTGACAATCGCCTTGGCGATGGGGTGCTCGGAGCCTGCTTCGACGGCCGCCGACAAGGCGAGGACCTCGTTGTTGGTGTAGCCGTCGGTGGCGTGGACGCCGGTGACCGACATGACCCCGTAGGTGACGGTGCCGGTCTTGTCCATGACGATGGTGTCGACCTGGCGAGTGGATTCGAGGACCTCCGGGCCCTTGATCAACAAGCCCAGCTGCGCGCCCCGGGAGGTGCCCACCAGCAGGGCGGTCGGGGTGGCCAGTCCCAGGGCGCATGGGCAAGCGATGATCAGCACCGCGACTGCGGCGGAAAAGGCCCAGTTCGCCCCGCTGCCGAGGGCGAGGTGGACGATCAGGGTGATGATGGAGACGACAATGACCGTCGGGACGAAGACCGAGGAAATCTTATCCACCAGGCGCTGGACCGGGGCTTTTTTCGCCTGGGCGTCAGTGACCAGCTTGGCCATCTGGGACAGCGTGGTCTCCGAACCTGTGCGGGTGACTTCGACCAGCAGTCGACCGGAGGTGTTGATCGTCGCGCCCGTGACCGAGGTGCCGGGGGCCGCCTCGACGGGAACGGACTCGCCGGTCAGCATCGACTCGTCGATGGCCGAGGTGCCCTCGATGACACGACCGTCGGTGGCGATCTTCTCACCCGGGCGGACGACGAAGACGTCACCGACTGTCAGCTGGGAGACCGGGACGCGGACTTCCTCACCGTCGCGGATCACCGCGGCGTCTTTCGCACCCATGTCCAGCAGGGACTTCAGCGCCGCGGAGGACTGGCCCTTGGCGCGGACCTCAAACCACCGGCCGAGCAACAGGAAGGTGATGACTACGGCGATGGTCTCGAGGTAGATGTGGTCGATGCCGTCATGGCGGGGCAGCAGGCTCGTCTCCATGACCATGCCGGGGTGCCCGGCGTTGCCGAAAAACAAGGCCCACAGCGACCACAGATACGCAGCGGTAGTGCCCAGAGACACGAGCGTGTCCATCGTGGTCGAGCGGTGACGCAGGTTGGTTAAGGTCGCCCGGTGGAACGGGGCGCCACCGTAGAAGTAGATCAGGGTGGACATGACGAGCAGGGCCCACTGCCAATTCATGAACTGCAGGGACGGGATCATCGAGATCGCGACCACCGGAACGGAGAGGATCGTCGACCCGATCAGACGCGACTTCAGGTCTGTGGCCTCGGCCTCGCGGGCCTGTTCGTGGCGGTCACCGACCACCTCGGTGTCCTCCTCCGGGCCGCTGTCCACGGCGGAGGCGTGTTGATCCCCCATGGTGAACGCGTCGTACCCGGCACCCCGCACGGTTTCGATCAGCCGATCGGCGTCGACTTTGGTGGGGTCGTAACTGACGGAGGCGGATTCGGTGGCGAAGTTGACGGTGGCCTCCACGCCATCGAGCTTGTTGAGCTTGCGCTCCACCCGCCCTGAGCACGACGTACAGGTCATGCCGGTGACGCCCAGATCGACCTGGAGTAGGTCAACCGACGGTTGTGTCTGAATCATCAGTGATCAGTCCTTCAGCAAACAGTGGTGAGGTGCATCTCCGAGGTCCCAAAAAGGCCCGCCCACAGATGCACCGTCGGGGATATCGAACCGGCATGGCTGGGCCTGATGGGCATATCCAGCAGGGTTGGCCCGGCCGTGTCTACCCGAGGCGGGGACCGAGCCCAGGGATTAGGGCTTGACGGTGTAGCCGGCTGTCGTGACAGCGGCGACAACATCGTCGTCGGTGAAGTTTTCACCCGTGACGGTCACCTGCCCGGTATCCACGGTGGCCTCCACCATGGTCACACCGGCGACCTCGCCGATCTCCTCCTCCACGGAGGACTTGCAGTGTCCGCAGGTCATGCCTTCGATGATGTACTTCTTTGTTACGGCGCTCATCAGATGGTCCTTTCCTTGATGTCCTGAAGGGCAAGAGTGGAGATGCCCCAATAACCTCCAACCTATACCCATGGGGGGTATCAGTCAAGGAGGTGTCTGCCCCTAAGCGTCCCGTTCGGCGGGCAGGACTTCCGGAACGGCCGCGATCGTTGCTGCACTTCTTGTACAAAATGTACGTTAAAGGGTATGGGCATCACGGTCACCCTCAGTCAGTTCCGCAGCGAACAAAGCCACTATCTTGATGCCGCCCAACGTGAGCCGGTCACCATCCTCAGTCGCGGGCCCCGCCGCCGGGCGGTGGTGGTCTCCCCGGACTTCTACGACCGGGCGGTTCAGACGCTGGAGGATGGCGAGGATATCCGTGCCGCAGCGGCTGCCCGCCAGGAGGCGGGCGGTGTCTCCCACGAGGAGTTCACGTCCGACCTCGAACTGGACTGACCTGCCTGTCCATACCTGTGCCGCGGTATTTGATCATCGATAAGCTTTCAACTGCGACAGCCCTTCGCACGCTGGCCCGGCAATGGCAGCAGTGATTGCCACCGCCATCGACGCCCTGGCCCACGTTCCGCCGTCTCGGCGGAGTGGAAAAGTTGCGGGGCGGCGACGGGGAGTGCTGTAGCTGGGTAGTCCACGGCCGTCAATGACGGTGAGCTGATCAGCGTCTCGGTTCCAAGGAAGACAGGCACTCATACTCGCATCGTTGAGTGGGATGTGGCCGGTCCCTTGCGTTCCTGCGCATGACGCATGACTGCCGAACCTGAACAAATAAGGAATGGACAGCTGAGGCACGCTGCATCAGGCTGCTAGCGGGGCCTTTTTTCGTTGCCCGTATCGGGTCAGACCCCGCGGCTTGTACACCGCCAGTACCGTAGCCACCAGCAATACCAAGGCTGCTGCCACGGAGTGGAGGACCGGGGAGAAATTCCGCACGGCCTCCAGCCCCACGCCCGGGTCTGCTGCCACCCGGGCAAGATACTCGAACGTCTGCATGTACAGCACCAACACACCTGTCGCCACCACAGTGAGCCCCAGCTTGAACACCACCCAGTAGTGTCGGAACAATCCCCACGTCGTCCCCAGGGATTGAAGGACTCCGGTCACCAGCGAGGCCACCGCCAGGGGAACGAGCGCCCACCACGCCACCTGCTCCATCACCCGATACGTCCCCCGGACCGCCATCTCATCCGCGCTCACTATCCCCATGACCGCCATCGCGATAAAGGCGAGCACCATCCCGAGCCAGCCGACCGAGCAGACCACATGTGCCACCAGCGCGGCCTTGCGTATTCGTGGGGTCATCACTCTCGCCATTAGAGGTGCTCCTGGACCAGGAACGCCCCCTCGGCCGGCATCCCCAACCCATGGCGACTGGGCCCATGGTTGCCGTCTCCAAACACCAGTACCAGCACGACCGAGTCATGCGCCTGAAGGCTTCGCGGTCATCCGGAGGAAAACACCGCACGATCACCACCTCGCAGACCAAGGGGCGTCTCGCCCTCGTGGCTGTAGCCGTCGGCACGGTCTCATCCGCCGGCGTCGGTGGCGCCACGGCCGCCACCTTGCAAGCCCCGGCCGAGGTCGAGGCTCCGGTCTCCCCGGAGGCTGCCACCGTCGAGGTGGATTTGGCCACCAACGACACGGCCCTGTCCTCGAGTGGGACGCAGGCCGCACCGCAGATTCTCGCGATCTCCGAATTCAAGCCGGTCGCCAACATCGACGAGCAGCTGGACAAGGCCATCCAGTACAACGCCGAGCGGGCCGAGAACGAGCGCGCTGCCCGCTCGCCCTCGGTGGTCAAGCCCGCTGAAGGCGCCTTCACCTCCGGTTCCGGCGTGCGCTGGGGAACCCTCCACGCGGGTATCGACATCGCCAACGTCGTGGGTACCCCGATCCTCGCGGCGATGGGCGGCACCGTCATCGACTCCGGCCCGGCCTCCGGTTTCGGGCAGTGGATCCGCATCCAGCACGATGATGGCTCGATTGCCGTCTACGGTCATATGGAGACTCTCGACGTGACCGTTGGGGAACGCGTCACCGCTGGTCAGAGGATCGCTGGCATGGGCAACCGGGGGTTTTCCACCGGCTCTCACCTGCACTTCGAGCTTTACCCGACTGGCAGCGGGGCGGTCGACCCGTTGCCCTGGTTCGCCGAGCACGGCGTCACCTTCTAACCTTCCCGCACTCACCAGGACCGGCCCCGACACCGGAACCGGCGGCAGTGACTGGGCGTGAGGCACCCGCCTCAGACCGCAGAGACGCTTCTCACTCATCGCCGACACAGCCCGGACTTGATAGCTTCTCCAGGCAGGGCAGACCGGGGCACAGGGGAAGCAGTCCGTGCTCGTCATATATGGGGGCGGCGAGCGTCCCGCCAACGAGGAGCAGGTGCCGTAATCCACGTTTAGCGGGATACTTCCGTAACCTGCCTTCTCCTGCGCCAGCTGACGAGGCCGGTAACCGCAGGCCATGCAAGAGCCAGCATCGCGAGAACCAACAGGGGCGTATCCCCCATGCGCGCATACGGCGTCAAACCAGTATGAAGGGGAACGGTTGCCGTCAGCAGTTCGTTCGTGCCCAGGCCACTGAGTTGTGAGACTGTGCCGTCGGGCTGGATAACTGCGGAGTATCCGGTGGGGGCAGCCTGGAGAACGGTGCGGCCAAACTCGCGGGCACGCATCCGGGATGCGGCCACTTCGATTGCAGGTACTTCCTCGGTCACAAAAGACGCGGCGTTGGTCGGTGCGAGGAGTAGCTGCCCACCATTGCGAACGGCATCGGCGACCCGGTCGGCGAAGAAGACCTCATAAGAAATGACGATCCCCAATCGTGGTGTCCCGCTGGGATCGAGCACCGCCGGTCCCTCTCCGGCAATGGCGTCGCGGGGGATGAACCGTGCGTCCTCGCTGAGTCGTTCAATCAGATTGCGCATAGGGATGTACTCGCCGAACGGCACACGATGATGCTTCTCATAGCGTCCTAACCGGGTCCCGTCCGGTCCCCACACTATGGATGCGTTCCGGAAATGTTGATCCTCGGATTCGGTAATTCCGACGACGATGTTCGTGTCGAGTTGCCTGGCCAGTTCGGCGAAAGCTGCATCGACGCGCGTCCCGTCGATTGAGCCGTCGATATTGACGACGTTTTCGGGCAGCAGAACCAGATCAGGGTCCCCGGTGATATCTTCGGCAGCCTGTAGGTGCCGGCGGGTCGTATCAAACGGATCGGTATTGACCGCGCGAAGCCCGCGGGGGCCTCCACCCTGCACGAGCACGACGTCAAGGCTGCCTTCTGCCGTATCATCTACGATCGTTGGCGCGAACGCCGGTACCGCGAGTACCACGACCACTGCGACCACGGATGCTGCACGGGCTCGTCTCGGCCCGAAGATGACAGCGGTAACAACGGCCCCCGGAACTGCGGCCAACGCGGTCACCAGGAGAGTCCCACCCAGGGGCGCTGCCGTCATGAAAGGACCATCGGTCTGGCTGTATCCGAAAGCGGACAGCGGGAAACCGCCGAACGGGAACCGGTGCTGCACAGCCTCCAATAACACCAGGGCAGCAGGGGTGAGCAGCCACCAGCCCGACCAGCGGCTGCGAAAAGCCGCCTCGTTAGGCGATACCGCGGCAACCAGCATTAACAGTAGCGCCTGAACGGCAACAACAGCAGCGTATCCGGCAGTGTTGAAGTCGGTGAGCCAGCGCAGAGCAAGAGCGTAGTGCGCCGCCCCGCCCAACCCACCGAGCCACAAACGGTTACGCAGTGGTTGACCTGCCAAAGCCAGCATGAACATAGTCACGCCCACCGGGAACAGCACCCACCAACCGCGTGGCGGCAGCGCCAGCCACCAGACCGCCGCAGCTCCCATCATGAGCGCGGTGGGACCGGCCAATCTGCGCCAGTTATCGCCGGCTATCCCCCGGGAAAGACGTGAGACTGTCACGTCTGCTGCAGTACTAGCCTTCACCGGAGATCACGGCCTTCTTCGGGCTGCTGCTCAGTTGTGAATATATGCCCAATCCTTCGAGTCATGTGACAGCAACTTTCAGTACTTTCCCAGTGGATCTGGGGGTGTCCGGCAAAGCGTTGACGAATCCGGATTTAGTTCAGGCCGGCGTAGGAGTGCAGGCCGGAGACGACCAGGTTGATGAAAAACAGGTTGAAGATTATCGTGGCCGGGGCCAGGATATTGATCCACGCGGCCTTGTGATCGCGCTACCCGGCCGTGGCACGGGCATGCAGGTAGGCGGCATAGAGCACCCAGGAGATAAAGGATGCGGTCTCCTTCGGATCCCATCCTCAAAACCGGCCCCACGAGGCCTCCGCCCAGATCGCACCCAGAACGATGCCCAACCCCAGCACGGGCAACGTAATGATGGCGGACTTGTAGGCCAGGGC
Organism: Corynebacterium sp. Z-1; assembly: GCF_031844665.1. Taxonomy (NCBI): domain Bacteria; kingdom Bacillati; phylum Actinomycetota; class Actinomycetes; order Mycobacteriales; family Corynebacteriaceae; genus Corynebacterium; species Corynebacterium sp. Z-1. The sequence goes on from NZ_CP134621.1 coordinate 698,110, forward strand.
GTCAAGCTTTTTCGCACTCGGCAGCGGCTTGGCCACAGCACCGAAGAAGCCACGCTCCGCACCCTTCGGCTGCCAGATACGCAGCCGCTGGGAAATATGTACGAGTACATCTCCATGATCTGCGTGGACAAGCTGCAGGTCATCGACTTCCGCCCGACACGGTGCACACCCCTGGCCCCAAGCGTTGAGGACGACGACCTCGCCTTCAAAATCAGACAGGCTGATCTCCTCACCCTTCTCCATCAGCGACGGGCCGGAGAAGTCCGGCAGCGGGGCACGTTCCTCCTTTGCGTAGATAATCTCGGTTTGGCCTCCTGGTGAGTGGAACTGGAAGGTGCCCCCGACGGCGACGGCGTTTCGGGCGCGTCGCCTGAGGAACAGGCCACCAGGGTCACGGCGGTGAGCACCGCGGCAACCGCGATGGCGGCTCTGCGGGGGTGTGCTCGGCATGGATTAGATCTCCTTATTCCGGGGCGGTGGGGAAGAAGACGGTGTTCTGGTTGTCCCGGAAGACCACAACACCGAGGAAGGTCATCGTGCTGCCCGGTGGGTGGTCTGCAGCGACTCTGCCCACCTCGGCACTCAACCCTGTTGTGGGGGTTACTCGTAGCGAAGCGAGCTGAGCATCCCGGTTTCCATGTGATAGGCGTTATGGCAGTGAAATGCCCACTCACCGGGGTTGTCAGCGATCAGGTCGGCGATCATGGTTTCACCGTGGCGGAGAAGGACGGTGTCCTTGCGTAGCCCGCCGCTGCCGGGCAGCGCCCACGTGTGGCCGTGGATGTGCATGGGATGGGGCATCATGGTCCTGTTGCGCATGACCATCCGCAGGCGCTGGCCCTCCTGCACGGTCGCGGAGGAGGATTGGCCGTCGGTGAGAATGCTCCATTCATACGGCATCATCTGCCCGCCCAGGTCGATGCTGACTTCTCGGTCTGGTGTGTCCTCGGGTAGGAGTGCACGGTCTGCTGGCTTCAGGGAGGACAGAAGCAGTCCGGTGGACGACAACTCGGGGAAGTCGACATCGGGGTGGGGGGCCTGGCCGCCGGCGGTGCGGATGACGGCGAAGGCGCGGTCGTCCTTACCCACCGCCAAAGCCGTGAGCGGGAAGATGCCGTCGCCGAGGATGACCTCGACGTCGACACGCTCGCCCATCGACAGGTAGATCGATTCGGTCTCCCAGGGCTGGACAGGGAAGCCGTCGGTGTGAGTGACGGTCATGCGGTGACCACCGAGGGCCACCTTGAAGATGGTGTCACCGCCGGAGTTGATAAACCGCAGGCGGGCCTTGTCGCCCGGGCGGGCCTCGAAGGTCCGGTGGGCACGGGGGATACGCCCGTTGATGAGGTAGTGCGGATACATCACATCGCCGGCATCCCCGCCCAGTACCCGGTCCGGGGTGCCGTGCGTCATCTGGCCGTGACCTCCCATTCCCATCCTCCCGTTATGGTCGCCCGAACCCATTCCGGTGAGCTTGTCGAGCTCATCGTCGGGAGTGCCCTGAATGCCATCGACCCAGTCGTCGAGCACGATGGTCCACTCGACGTCCTGGTCCTCAGCGTCTTGCGGGTCACGGATGATCAGTGGGGCGTGGAGGCCGCGATCAAGCTGCAGGCCGGTGTGGGAATGGTAGAAGTAGGTGCCACCGTGGGGGACTTCAAAAACATAGGAGAAAGACTCGCCAGGTTCAATGGGGTCCTGGGTCATGCCGGGCACACCGTCGGCTGCGTTGTGGAGTGCGATGCCATGCCAGTGGATGGAGGTGCTCTCAGGCAGTTCATTGGTGATATCGACCTGGAGGACGTCGCCGGCGGTGGCCTCAATGGCCGCATCCCCGGTGTCAGAGACGTATCCCCACGTCTTGGCTTCGATGCCGCCGATATCCAGGGAGAGGGGCCGGGCGGTCAGTGTCCGGCGCACCGTCGGCTCACCGAGCGCAGTGGGGGTGGGGGTGGGGCGAAGGGAGGGACCTGGTGCCGAGGCAGCGGGTCCAGGGTCGCTGGTGCAGGCGGCCACGGCCCCGGTGCCGGCGAGGACGAGCCCGCCGAGCAGAAACTGTCGTCGGGAAAACGCGTTCGTCATGATTTAACCTTCCTTGGTGCAAGATTTCAGTGACGCGGGAGACAGGCGCAGGTGAGGACCCTGCTGAGCCATCACGTCAGGCGCAGGTCTGTGACACAGGTGGCACCGTCGTCGGCGGTGGAAAACTCCGTGGTGCCGGTACGCCCCTGGTAGCTGACCTCAATCAGGCCGGTGGCATCATCGGGAAGCCAGAAGCCAATAAACCCGTTGTCGAAGGTGGTTGTCGCCTCGTCCACCAGCACCTCACCGGTCGCCTCATCGGTAATCGTGACCTGGATATCCTCATTGTCGAGTTCCCCCAGGCAGGTCGTGAGGCTGTGGTAGAAGCAGTCGTGGGTGGAGGTGAGATAGGGTGCGATCGAGACATACGTCTGATTGTCGGGAAGATCGACCACGACTTCCTGGTCATCGCTCGAGAGCAGCAGTTCATCGGCACGCACTGAGGCGACCAGATCCGTGGGACGCTCAGTGACCTTCTGCCGGTCGAGGTGATCAATGATCTCCACCGCGTCCATGGCGGCCAGGCCATGGGCAGTCAGGAATGTGTCCTGGGACACCGTCCCATCGGCGGTGGGTTCCGGGTCGGCGGCCGAACACCCCGTGAGGGCGAGGGCGAGGGCGGCTGCGATCGCTGCTCGTTTCACGTCAATCTCCTTGGATCGTGGTAAGGCCATAAGAAGACACCGCCTCAAGGTCGATGCCATACCTTTATCTAGCACGGGTGCCTGACGGACTAGAATCCAAAAACCCTGCTCACAGTCTTATAACAGGGCGAAAAGGGGGTGAATTCGGTGGGCTGGGTCACCACCGGGACACCACCCCACAGCCGTGAGCGATGTCCTTCCACCCGCCCCGGGTATGCGGTGCAGGCAGTGAAATCCCTGGTGGCGCCTGCTGAACCGACCAGGGGAGGCGATGTCGCCGGCCCGGGGTGGGGCACAGGGGTGACGGCGGTCGAAGGGTGATGTTTGAAGATTCGATGAAGTTTTCCCCGCCGGGCACTGAGCGAGGGTGGTATTCCCCCTGGCCGGAGCGATACTGGGGTCTATGGCTGACCGCACACCGACCACCGCCACGCCCCCGGGGCGGGTGCTGGTCGTCGATGATGAACAACCCCTGGCTCAGATGGTGGCCTCCTACCTCATCCGGGCCGGCTTCGATACCCGCCAGGCGCACACCGGCACCCAGGCCGTGGACGAGGCCCGTCGCTTTTCCCCCGATGTTGTGGTGCTGGATCTGGGGCTGCCCGAACTCCACGGCCTGGAGGTGTGCCGACGGATCCGCACCTTCTCGGACTGCTACATCCTCATGCTCACCGCGCGTGGCAGCGAGGACGACAAGATCAGCGGTTTGACCCTGGGGGCGGATGACTACATCACCAAACCTTTTAGCATCCGGGAACTGGTGACCCGGGTGCATGCGGTGCTGCGCCGCCCGCGCACCAGCACCACCCCACCGCAGGTGACCACCCCTTTGATCGTTGGTGACCTCATCCTTGACCCCGTCGCCCATCAGGTGCGGGTGGGGGAGACGACCGTGGAGCTCACCCGCACGGAGTTCGAGCTGCTGGTTGCCCTGGCCCTGCGCCCCGGCCAGGTGCTGACCCGCCACGACCTGGTCACCGAGGTCTGGGACACCACCTGGGTCGGCGATGAACGCATCGTCGATGTCCACATCGGCAACTTGCGTCGCAAGCTCGGCACCGACACCCGGGGCCGGGGGTTTATCGACACCGTGCGTGGCGTGGGCTACCGGGTGGGGCAGCCATGAATCACGGACCCGGCCTGACCTTCCGCTTCCTGACCGCCCAGGTGTTGGTCGTGGTGATTAGCCTGCTGGTTGCCGCGGCCGTGGCCACGATGGTGGGCCCGACCCTGTTCCATGATCATATGTTGATGGCCGGCCGGGAGGACCCCTCGCTGGAGCTGTTCCATGCCGAGCAGGCCTACCGGGACGCCAACCTGATCACCCTGGCCGTCGCCCTGCCCACCGCCTTGATCAGCGCCCTGCTGGCCAGCCTGTGGTTATCGCGTCGCCTGCGCACCCCCCTGCAGGATCTCACCCGCGCCGCTACCAGCCTGACGGCCGGCAACTATCGTATCCGCGTGTCCGTCGGAGAAGCAGGCCCCGAGGTCACCACCCTGGCGCATTCCTTCAACACCATGGCCGACCGGCTGGAACACACCGAACAGGTCCGCCGCCAGATGCTCTCTGATCTGGCCCACGAAATGGGCACCCCCTTATCGGTGCTCACGGTCTACCTCGATGGTCTCCAGGACGGGGTCGTGGACTGGAATAATGCCACCCACACGATCATGGCTGACCAACTCACCCGCCTGACCCGGTTGATGGAAGACATCGACGATGTCTCCCGGGCCCAGGAACACCGGATCGATTTGGACATGGCGGAGGAAGGGCTCGGGGATCTGCTCCATACCGCCGCTGCTGCCGCGGGGGAAGCTTATGCTGACAAAGGCGTCGTTTTACAGGTCGAGACCATTACGGACACCGCCCGGGTGCTCGTGGACCGGCAACGCTTCGGCCAGGTGATGAGCAATCTCCTGTCGAACGCGCTACGGCACACCCCGGCCGGCGGGCAGGTCCGGATCAGCGTCGACCGACAGGGGGCGTCCACCGCGCTCATCCACGTCGCCGATGACGGCGAGGGCATCCCACCTGGCCAGCTCGGACACATCTTCGAACGCTTCTACCGGGGGGATGCCGCCCGCAGCCGGGACAACGGCGGGGCCGGTATCGGCCTGACCATCTCCAAGGCATTGGTCGAGGCCCACGGCGGCACTCTCACCGCCACCTCCCCCGGACCCGGTCGCGGAGCGGTGTTTGCCCTCCGCCTCCCGCTGTCTCCTCCCGACAGTGAGGAGGCTGCTCGGTGACCACACCCTGCCCCGCGTGAGGGCCGTGCCCTCCACCCCTTGAAAATGTACCCCGGGGGGGTATATGCTAGCGAGCGTTACCGCATCCCACCGACCCGTAGGAGCTTTCCCATGATCACCTCCCCGCCCCGCCTCTTGCCGATGGCCTCCCACGGCTGCAGCTGTTGCGGACCTGCCTCACGTGCCGACACCGCCTCCACCCCTGCCGCCAGCGACTCGTCAGCAGGAGGGTCCTCCCCTAGCTACCAGGTCACCGGCCTGACCTGCGGGAACTGCGCGAAAAGCGTGACCCAGGCCCTTCAGGCCCTCCCCCAGGTCGACGACGTCCAGATTGATCTCGCTGCTGGTGGTGTTTCCACCGTCACGGTCACCGGTGTCGTACCTCCGGAGATGGTTCGCCGGGCCATCGAAGAGGCCGGCTACACCGTCTTATCCTGATCAGTTTTACCCATCATCTCGACCCCGATCGGGTTGAGCGGAAGGAACGTCATGAGCACTCCCCACCATTCCGGTGATCACCATGGTGATCACCCCGCTCCGGAAACAGACCACACCCACCACCCGGATCATGCCAGCCACGAACACCACGCAGATGCCGACACCCACGGCCAGGCGATGCCCCACGATCACCCGCACTCCGCCCTGGACGAAGACCACCACGTTCATGGTCACGGCGAACACGCCGGACACAGCACCGCAATGTTTCGGGACCGCTTCTGGTGGTCGCTGATTCTGTCCATTCCCGTCGTTATTTTCAGCCCCATGGTCGCCCACCTGCTCGGCTACCACCTCCCGGCATTCCCCGGATCCACCTGGATCCCCCCGGTGCTGGGCACGATCATCTTCGTCTACGGCGGAACGCCTTTCCTCAAGGGCGGATGGAACGAACTGAAATCCCGCCAACCCGGGATGATGCTCCTGATCGCCATGGCCATCACCGTGGCGTTTGTCGCCTCCTGGGTCACCACTCTGGGGCTGGGCGGTTTTGACCTGGACTTCTGGTGGGAGCTGTCCCTGCTGGTGACCATCATGCTGCTGGGTCACTGGCTGGAGATGCGCGCTCTCGGGGCCGCGTCCTCCGCGCTTGACGCGCTGGCTGCCCTGCTGCCGGATGAGGCCGAGAAAGTCATCGACGGGACCACCCGCACCGTGGCCATCTCCGAGCTGGTCGTCGACGACGTCGTGCTGGTGAGGGCCGGTGCCCGGGTGCCGGCCGACGGAACCATCCTCGACGGAGCCGCCGAATTCGATGAGGCGATGATCACCGGCGAATCCCGTCCCGTCTTCCGCGACACCGGTGACAAGGTGGTCGCCGGTACCGTGGCCACCGACAACACCGTCCGCATCCGGGTGGAGGCTACCGGCGGGGACACCGCCCTGGCCGGGATCCAACGCATGGTTGCCGACGCCCAGGAGTCTTCCTCCCGGGCCCAGGCCCTGGCGGATCGGGCGGCGGCGTTGTTGTTCTGGTTCGCGCTGATCTCCGCTCTGATCACCGCGGTGGTGTGGACCATCATCGGCAGCCCGGACGATGCCGTGGTGCGCACGGTCACGGTGCTGGTCATCGCCTGTCCGCACGCCCTGGGCCTGGCGATTCCGCTGGTCATTGCGATCTCCAGCGAGCGGGCCGCGAAATCCGGGGTGCTCATCAAGGACCGGATGGCGCTCGAGCGGATGCGCACCATCGACGTGGTGCTCTTCGACAAAACCGGCACCCTGACCGAGGGTGCGCACGCGGTCACCGGTGTCGCGGCAGCTGTCGGCGTCACCGAGGGCGAGCTGCTGGCCCTGGCCGCCGCCGCGGAGGCCGACAGCGAGCACCCCGTGGCCCGCGCCATCGTGGCGGCCGCGGCCGCCCATCCCGAGGCCTCCCGTCGGCAAATCCGTGCAACTGGTTTCAGCGCCGCCTCCGGCCGGGGGGTCCGGGCCACTGTCGATGGCGCTGAGATCCTCGTGGGCGGGCCGAACATGCTGCGCGAGTTCAACCTCACCACCCCGGCCGAGCTCACCGACACCACCAGCGCCTGGACCGGGCGTGGGGCCGGTGTGCTCCATATTCTCCGCGACGGTCAGATCATCGGTGCGGTGGCCGTCGAGGACAAGATCCGCCCCGAATCCCGCGCCGCCGTGAAAGCCCTGCAGGACCGCGGGGTGAAGGTCGCGATGATCACCGGCGACGCGCAGCAGGTGGCCCAGGCGGTTGGCCAGGACCTGGGGATTAATGAGGTCTTCGCCGAGGTCCTGCCCCAGGACAAGGACACCAAGGTCACCCAGTTACAGGAGCGTGGCCTGAGCGTGGCCATGGTCGGCGACGGTGTCAACGACGCCCCCGCTCTGACCCGCGCGGAGGTCGGTATCGCCATCGGGGCCGGTACGGATGTGGCCATGGAATCTGCCGGAGTGGTCCTGGCCAGTGATGACCCGCGTGCAGTGCTGTCGATGATTGAGCTCTCGCAGGCCAGCTACCGCAAGATGATCCAGAACCTCATCTGGGCCTCTGGCTACAACATCCTCGCCGTGCCGCTGGCCGCCGGCGTGCTCGCCTCGATCGGGTTCGTGCTGTCCCCGGCCGTGGGCGCGATCTTGATGTCTGCCTCGACCATCGTGGTGGCCCTGAACGCCCAGCTGTTGCGCCGCATTGATCTGGAGCCGGCTCACCTGGCTCCGACCGAGTCGAAGGAGGAACACAGTGGGTCGATATCCCCCGTAACCGTTACTGACTGACCTTGTCTCTCGACCCCTAACTCACACCACCTTTGAAAGGAACGCTCATGAAACGCAGCATTACCCTCGCCGCCTTGGTACTGACCTCCACCCTGGCGCTGACCGCCTGCAGCGACGCCACCGACAACTCCGACGATGCCGACACCACCAGCACCACGACGGCAACCGCAGAGACCAACGAGACCCACCAGGAAGACACCACCACTGCCGACGACGGTGGTCATGACATGGAGCACCCGGAAGACGGTGGCCCGCCCCCGGAGGGCATCACTGAAGCCACGGATCCGACCTACCCGGTCGGCTCCGAGGTGATGCTCACGGCTGATCACATGCCGGGCATGGACGGTGCGCAGGCCACGATCTCCGGGGCCTTCGACACCACCACCTACTCGGTCAGTTACACCCCGACTGACGGTGGTGAGCCGGTCACCGATCACCGGTGGGTCGTGCACGAGGAGCTTGTCGACCCGGGCGAGGCACCGCTCCCCGGCGGCACCAAGGTGGTCCTGAACGCCGAGCACATGCCGGGAATGCAGGGCGCGACCGCCACCATCGACTACTCCACGCAGGAAACGGTCTACATGGTCGACATTGACACTGGGGAGATGACCATGATCAACCACAAATGGGTCACCGAGAGCGAGATCCAACCCGCCGAATAGTCCACCCACCCTGAACCGCGAGACCAGACAAGGCACCCGCTCCAGAGTCGGTCATCAGTCGCTGCCGACCATGCCGCAGCACACCAGCCACACACGGAACCTGCACGCCCACAGGGCCCACGCTGAGGTAGACCTTCTGTGTCACTGCTTCTCTTAGTCAGGGGAAATATGCCCTGGAATGACCCTGGTGACAGGAGTTCATTCCAGGGCTTTGTCTCAGCCCACAGGCCCGGTCTCTTGGGGTACCTGCATCGGTGCTGTTGCAAAGTTGGGGCAGTAGGAAGAGCGAGGTGAAATAATCACAGCCATGGGTATCTTCTCGGGTCGTCATTTCCCTCGCGAGGTCATCCTGTGGGCGGTGCGGTGGTACTGCCGCTACGGGGTGAGCTACCGAGACTTGGAGGAAATGATGACCGAGCGGGGCGTGCCGGTTGATCACACCACGATTCTCACCGCTGGGTCCAGAAATACGCCCCTGAGCTGGGCAAGCAAACACGGTGGTACCGGCAGGTACCTGATTGGCAGGCCAGTTCCTGGCGGGTGGATGAGACCTATATCCGGGTCGGCGGCAGGTGGTGCTACCTCTATCGGGCGATCACCGCCGGTGGCCAGACCCTGGACTTTTACCTCTCTCCGAAGCGGAACGTGGCCGCAGCGAAGCGTTTCCTGGCCAAGGCCCTCAGATCCAATGCGTCAGCCGGGTATCCCAGAGTGATCAACACCGATAAAGCACCCTCCCTAGCCAGGGCAATCGCCGAGTTGAAGTCAGAGGGAATCTGCCCGCCAACAGTGGAACACCGGCAGGTGAAATACCTCAACAACATCCTGGAAGGCGACCATGGTCGGCTGAAGCGGATCCTCGGGCCGAAAGGCGCGTTTAAGAACCGGACATCTGCATATCGGACGTTGAAAGGGATGGAGGCGATGCACTCATTGCGGAAAGGGCAAGGCACGATGTTTGACCTCACGGGCAACCGAACCCGGACGCGGTGAACGTCAACCGGGTCTTCGAGACGGCCTGAGAACGCCCACACGCAGCGGCCATCAGAGAATGAGAAACTGAGTCTTCGCTGTTCTCCCCCAACTTTGCAACAGCACCTCGGCTGGCAGATGGCCGAGCACATGCGCACCTCGCTGGCGTCGATGCGCTGGCGATGGCCCGGGACCACGGCCACCTGCGCGAAGGCGCGGTGATGCACTCAGATCGCGGGGCCCAAGGCGGATTCAAGTGGTCGTCGCAACACCTTGATCGCGGAGGTGTTCAACGATGGCCTCGGTCGGATCCCGCGGGGTCAAGTCCTGGGAAGTGGTGTTTCTGCCCTTTTCTGCTTCCCCCGGCTGCTGCTGCGGTGTTGATGTCGCTGTCGACGATTGTGGTGGCGCTTAACGCTCAGCTGCTGCGCCGGATTGATCTGGACCCGGCCCACCTGGCTCCCACCAGTCCGAAGGAGGAACACACCACGCCTACTCCGGTATCCACCGCCGTCCACTGATCCACCACTTCTCTCCACTGCCCCCATATGACCCTGAAAGGCTCCACCATGAAGCGCACCCTTGTTCTTTCCGCTCTCGCCGTGGCCTCCACCCTGGCGCTGGCCGCCTGCGGTGAGGCCACCGAGTCAGGCAACACCGACGCCACCACCTCGGCCACCAGCACTGCGACGACTACCGCTGAGACGACCGAGACCACCACGGCGACGACTGAGGCGGACGGGGAGATCTCCGCCGATCACAACGACGCGGACATCATGTTTGCCCAGATGATGATCCCCCATCACCAGCAGGCCGTGGAGATGAGTGAGATGCTCCTGGCCAAGGAGGGTATCCCCGCCCAGGTCGTGGAGTTTGCCCAGGGGGTTATTGACGCCCAGGGACCGGAGATTGACCGGATGAACGCCATGCTCGAGGCCTGGGGCCAGCAGCCGGTCACCGACTCTGGGGGCATGGGGACCATGGACGAGATGGGTGGAATGGATCACGGCGAGATGGGTGGCATGAGCGGGATGATGAGCCAGGAGGACATGACAGCCCTTGAGGAAGCCCAGGGCACCGAGGCTGCCCGCCTCTACCTGGAGCAGATGACCGCCCACCACGAAGGTGCGGTCGACATGGCCCGTGACGAGGTTGCTGACGGCCAGAATCCCCATGCGATCACCCTGGCCGAACAAATTATCAACGACCAGGAGGCCGAGATCGCCCAGATGCAGCAGATGCTCACTGACCTATGACAGGCCCCCGTCTTTTTCTGATCCCGAGGACAGGAATCTGAAAAAGAGGGATAACCGTGACGATTGCCACCTGCTGCGGGCGATGGGTCGTTGTCACCGCAGCGGGTGCACCGGGGTGGATGTTTCTTCTCCCTCTGGTCGCACCACTGAGGAAAGGGGAAAGCTCCTGTGTCCAGACGCGACTATCCCCATTATGGGGACACCATCAAAGTAACGGGCGAGTACACACAAAATACACACCGCTCTGAGCGCTAACCGTTTCTCATTGGCGGTATTGCTTCTCTGATCTGGTCTTTTACTGTCGTCCTTGGTGGCGTTGTTGCTAGCCAACGCCAGGAAGGGTTCACTCGTAATGAGAAGGTCGCGAGTTCGATTCTCGCAGGTGGCTCATTTTCTTTTTCGGCGGTAGTACACCTGCCTACGCACATGCGCGACGACCTCGCCCGCCTCGCTGGTGACCTCGGTATCGAACCAGTGCAGGTACTTTGATCCGTCGGCCGTCTTTTCCTTGATCAGATCGTAGGTTTCGTCGGAGATCTCCATCACCGCCGTGATGGTTCCCTTTCCCGGTTTCAGGAATTTCACCTCGCCCGCGACATCCCACACGGTGTACTCCTTGCCCAGCCGTGCCATCGAGGCGAGCATGAAAAACGGGTCGGTCATCGCCATGATTGTGCCGCCGAAGGCGGTGCCCACGGCGTTGCGGTTGAACTTGGTCAGCGTGTGGTTCACCACCACACGCGAGCCGTCGTCGGCGAATTCGCGAACCCGGATTCCGGCGCCGAGAAACGGCGGCCAGAAATTCATGAACCTGCGCAGTGTTTTTGCGGAGAAGTGCATGGTGTGCACTCTACCGCTCGTCATCGCGTGTCGATGCCGGCAGCAGGCGCGGCACCACCTTGCCTGTGGCATTGCGCGGCAGCTCGGTCACGAAGTTAATGTCTCGCGGCACGGAGTGATCGGCGAGGTTGAGACGGACCCATTCACGGATTGCGTCGGAGGTCAGGGCATCTCCTGCCTCGTCGTCAGTGGGGACAACCCACACGGCGACGCGCTTGAAGGTGTCCTCGTCGTCAACACCTCCGGAATGGATCTCATCGATGCCGGGCATGCGCTCGAGAACCTCGGTGACGGACTGCGGGTGGACGTTCTCCCCGCCGACAATGATCATGTCGTCGTTGCGGCTGAGCACGTGGAGGTGCCCGTCGGTGTCGAAGTAACCCAGGTCGCCCATCTCGATGAGGCCGTCGATCTCCACGATGGGGGTCTGGGGGTTGGAATAGCCCTTCAACGCAGTTTCGTTAGTGAGGAAGATCCGCCCTACCTCGCCGGGCTTGGTCTCGCGCCCATTGTCGTCGTAAATCCGCAAGATCGTGCCCGGAGGAATGCGGCCGGCGATGGTCGGATCCGCCGCGACCATCTCCGCGTTGGCACAGGCCGCCAGGGCCAGCTCGGTGGAGCCGTAGTAGTTGGCCAGGATGGGCCCGAAGCGCTCGGTCATGCGCTCCACCAGAAGCGGTGTCAGCGCATTTCCGGACGAGGCGATGAACTTCAGGTTCGAGGTGTCGAACATCTTGTTGCCGGGGATGGCGAGCATCTGCTTGAAAAAGATCGGCGAGGACACCAGCCCGTCACAGCGGAAGTCCTGGATCTGGCGGAACACTTTCTCTGGGTCGAAGACGCGCTGGGTGATGATGGTGTTGCGCAGCGCGAGCGAGACATTGACCGCCGACCAGCCCCAGGTGTGGAACATGGAAGCGGTCAGTTGCACCGTCATCCCGGATCGCCACGGCACGGTGGAGAGGTACCCGCCGATCACGAACGGCAGGATGGGCTCCGGGCGGAGGATGCCCTTCGGCACCCCGGTGGTGCCCGAGGACATCAGGACGATGTTGCCGTGGGAGGGGAAAAGCGGCAGTTGCGGTGCGTTGTCGGCCTGCTCCACCCCTTCCGCGATGCGGGCGAGGGTGGGTTCGCTCCCGTGTGCCGTCGTGGTGTGTGCCCAGATGACCTCGATGCCGTCCATGTTCGCAGGGATCCGGTCGGCGAATTCGTCGTCGATAAACAGCACGTTGATGCGGTTCTCCGCGAAGATGCCGGCGAGCTGCTCCGGGGAGGAACCGACGTTGAGCAGGAACAGGTGCCCTCCGGTGAGGCCTTTCGCACCCATGGGTATGACCACACCGCGGCCGTTGCGGGCCATCACCGCAACACGGAGCTCTTCCACCCCCCCGGTCGCGCTTGCGAGCGAGGAGCCACGTGGCCACAGCGCGGGTCTGATCGCGTAGCTGGCGGTAGCTCAGGACCCCGTCGTCGTCGATAAGCGCGTTGCGCTCTGGGCACGCAGCGGATGACTGCTCGATCTCGCGCGCCGTGGTGAAGCGGTAGCGGCTGTAGAGGGGGAGAACCTTGAAAAGCGCGGCGGGGCTGCCTTCCGGCGACAACGCGCCCGCGCCGATGCCGGCCCGGAGGAGGCGCACCAGCGACGTGGTGGTAAAGGTCACGCGCTGCATTGGGTTCAGGGTGGGTATGGGCTTGTCTTTTCCGTCGGTGGTGCCAGTGCGTGTTCACCACCTTATCGTTGATACCGTGCGCGGTATGGACTTTCGCCAGGGTGGGGGTTAACGCTGTAACGCTGACACGGTTGGCGGCGATACTCTAGGATGCAATAGAAATGCCTGTGACGTTGTAGTTGTAGAGGAGTCCTGCATGCTCGCCCGTACCATCCGCCTCCGTGTAGTGGCCGTGTGCGCCACCGCGCTCGCTGCCTTGTCCATGGCGCACGCTCCCGCGAACGCGCAGCAGCGCAACATGGTGATTTTCGGGGACTCGGTCATCTCGGACCCGAACGCTCCGCAGTGGTTGGCCGGCAAGCTCGGGCTCGACCCGCGCGGGTCGTCGGGTGTCGGCACGTGGTGCCCGCAGAGCCCGACGAGCTGGGGGCGGCAGGCGGCGGCGCAGCTCGGGCTGGCGGCGTCCGATTACTCCTGCACGGGTACGGTGACGGTCTCGCCCGGCCCGCAGCTGTACACCCAGGTCGACCGTGCATTGTCCGACGGTGCGCTGAACCCGGGCACGGCCCGGGTGATCATCACGACCGGTTTCAACGACACCTACAACAACGAGGGCCGTCCGGATGCTGACGTGCGCCGCGACTTTGTCAACTACATGATTCCGCAGGTCAGCCGCATCCGTGCCGCCGCGCCGAATGCGCGGATCCAGTTCGTGGGTTACCCGAAGATCACCTCCGGCGACAAGGTGTGCCTGTTCCACATCGCGCCGAACGTGTCGGACTGGACGCCGTTCGCGCAGATCCAGCGCTGGGAGGATCAGGCGCAGTGGATGTCGGTCGATGCTGCCCGGGCGACGGGCACCGAGTTCCTGGATGTGAAGCCCTCGACGTGGAACAACAACATGTGCGCCCCGGACGATCAGCGGATGTGGGCCGGGTTGGTCGATTTCTACGCAGGTCCCGGCAATTTGCCGATCCACGTGAACCAGCGGGGCCACGATCACGTGGCCCGCGTCATCGCTAACTCCTAGTCGCCTCGTTACCATTGGGGGTATGAGCGAAAAAGTACAAGGAGTCATTGCACGCGAAAAAGGTAGCCCCGTCGAGGTGGTCGACATTACCCTTCCGGAGCCGGGGCCGAACGACGTTATCGTCAAGGTGCAGACCACCGGAGTCTGCCACACCGACCTCGCCTACCGCGACGGGGACATCGAGGATGCCTTCCCCTTCCTGCTCGGTCACGAGTCGGCCGGCATCGTTGAAACGATCGGCGAGAACGTCACCCACGTCGAAGTGGGCGATTTCGTGGTGCTGAACTGGCGCGCGGTATGCGGCGAGTGCCGCGCCTGCCGCAAGGGCGACGTGAAGAACTGCTTCAACACCCACAATGCGTCGGCGCGCATGACGCTTGACGACGGCACCGAGCTGACCCCCGCCCTCGGAATCGGCTCGTTCGCCGAGAAGACCCTGGTGCACGAGAAGCAGTGCACGAAGGTCAACCCCGAGGAGGATCCGGCGGCCGCCGGCCTGCTCGGCTGCGGCATCATGGCCGGCCTGGGCGCGGCGGTAAACACCGGCGACATCCAGCTCGGCGAGTCGGTCGCCGTGTTCGGCCTTGGCGGCGTCGGCCTGGCGGCCGTGGCCGGAGCCAAGCTGGCCGGGGCGTCGACAATTATTGCCGTCGACCTTGACCAGCGCAAATGCGATGCGGCCATCGAGCGCTTCGGCGCGACCCACGCGGTGTGCTCCAAGGGCAAGAGCGAGGACGAGGTGATCGACGCCGTGCGCGAACTTACCGACGGCTTCGGCCCGGACGTCACCATCGACGCCGTCGGGATCCAGCCGACCTGGCGCCAGGCGTTCTACTCCCGCGACCTTGCCGGGCGCATGGTCATGGTGGGTGTGCCCAACCAGACCGACCACGTCGACGTGCCCGCTATCGACCTCTACGGCCACGGAGGCTCGATCAAGCCGGCATGGTACGGCGACTGCCTGCCCGAGCGTGACTTCCCCGCGTACGTCGACCTGCACTTGCAGGGAAACTTCCCGCTCGGCGAGTTCGTGTCCGAGCGCATCGGCATCGGTGATGTGGAGAAGGCCTTCGAGAAGATGAAGGCTGGCGACGTGCTGCGAAGCGTGGTGGAGATTTAAGATGGCCTTGAAAATCGACCATGTGCTGACCTCCGGCGTTTTCGCCCTCGACGGCGGTGAGTGGGACGTGGATAACAACGTCTGGATCGTCGGCGATGACACCGAGGTCTACATTATCGACGCCGCGCACGATGCCGAGGCCATCGCGAAGGCGGTCGGCGACCGGAAGGTCAAGGGCATTATTGCCACGCACGGCCACAACGACCACGTGGATGCCGCACCGCTGCTAAGCAAGCTTGTCGACGCTCCCGTCTACCTGCACCCGGGCGACGACATGCTCTGGTTCGATGCGAACCCGACGGAGAAGTTCGTCGAGATGGCGGACGGGGAGGTATTCAAGATCGCGGGAACCGAACTCAAGGTGCTCTCCACCCCGGGACACTCTCCGGGTTCTGTTGTGCTTTACGCCGAGGAAGCAGGCGAGCTGTTCTCCGGAGACACCCTCTTCCAGGGCGGCCCGGGTGCGACGGGGCGGTCGTACTCCTCCTTCGACACGATCATCGAGTCGCTGCAGAAGCGGGTGCTCGACCTGCCTGCGGAGACCGTCGTGCGCACCGGTCACGGCGATCACACCACGATTGGTGAGGAGGCGCCCCACCTCGAGGAGTGGATCAAGCGAGGGTACTAGGGCGTGCTCGGCGAGTCAGGCTGCTCCGCGTTTTGCAGCGCAACGGCGCGGGCGAGCCGGGCGTAGCGCAGCTCCTGCTCGCGGAAGCGGGTCCACGTGGAAATCGTGGTGAAGAAGAACGCGACGATGAGCACGTAGAGCATGAGGTCGGTGCCGCGGTCGACGCCGAGCCAGTTGGCCAGCACTGTGACGTCGTTGGGCCGCAGGATTGCCCAGACGGCGGCCACCATTAGGCCGACGAAGCCGACCTTTACCCACGCCTTGGCATTGGCTTTGCGACGGTTGGTGAAGAAATAGAACGCAAGCGCCAGCGCCGCGATCAACAACAGGATCTGGATCATGTCAACCTCCGGGCGACGATGCCATCGGCGAGGATGTTCACGCCGTTGATGAGTGACTGCCCCTTACTCATGGAGTATTCGGTGTAGAGGATGTCCACGGGCTCCTCAGCGACGCGCCAGCCCATCGTGTCAATCATGGCGACGATCTCGGAGGCGTGGGACATTCCGTTCATGCGGATGTTCATCTCATCCGCGACCTTCTTGGTGAAGGCCCGCAGCCCGTTGTGCGCATCCGACAGGCCCAGGCGACGGGTGCGCGGGGAAAGCATGACGACGGTTTTCAACACCACGCGCTTGATCCAGGGCACCTGGGTGTTGTCCTGCCCGGCGAAACGTGTGCCCACCACGATATCGAGCGGCTCCCGGCGCAGCCGGGAAATCATCCTCACCACGTCCTTGACCTGGTGCTGGCCGTCCGCGTCGAAAGTGACGAAGTACCGCGCTCCCGGTTGGGCACGCGCGTACTCGACACCGGATTGAATCGCAGCGCCCTGTCCCAGGTTCACCGGGTGGTTGACAAGGTGCGCGCCCGCCGCGCGGATGGCTGCGGCGGAGTTGTCCTTGGAACCGTCGTTGACCGCGACGACGTTGGGGAACGTCTCGCGGGCGTGCTCGATCACCTCCTGGATGACTGGCCCCTCGTTGTAACAGGGGATGACCAGCCACGTGTCCGAGTAATCTCGCAAGTCCTGGGTATCGTTCATCTCACGCCACACGTTACCTGCTGTGGTGAAAAAGACGGGTGTACACCCGGGTAAGTACGGCTGTCGGCAGAAGCCGGTACGCGGTTCTGACTGCGAGGTTGAACCGGGCGCGCCACGGCCCGACCAGACCGTATGTCACGAGGCGGGACTGCATCTCGCGCTCTGCCGCGAACATGCCTTTACCCGTGCGGCGGGCGAACTGGGCGGGGCTGACACGGAAGTACGTCAGCGGCTCCGGCAGGTTGTGCAGCTTCTTCCCGGCGGCGATGAGGCGCGCCCAGAGGTCGTAGTCCTCCATGAAGTGCACTCCTTCATAGCCGCCGACCTCCTTGATGGTGGCGGTGCGCAGCATCGTGGAGGGGTTGTTCAACGGGGAGTTGATGCGCGCGTAGGAGGCGATTTCCTCGTGGGTTTCGGGCAGCGAGCGAACCGGCCCCGCGTCGAGGTCCGCTGTTTCGTCCTCGAACTCCCGCACCGCGGTGCCCAGCGCCGCGACGTCGGGGTGGGATTCCATGAAGGCGAGTTGCTTTTCAAAGCGGCTGGGGTGCGCGATGTCGTCGCTGTCCAGGCGGGCGATGTAGTCGAAGGAAATCGCATCTACGCCGGCTTGCGATGCCGGGCCCGACCCGACGTTTTCCGGCAGCTCGATCACGCGGACCTCTGTTCGCTTTTCCGAGTAGTCGCCCACAACGTGGCGCACCTCGTCTGAGACCGGGCCGTCGAGGACTAGGACAACCTCGTCTGCCGGGCGCATTTGGATGAATAGGGAATCCAGGGCATGGCGCAGTTCCGTCGCGCCGGTGCCACGGTAGACGGTCATCAGAGCGGAAATGGTTGGCACAGGGGTTGATCCTAGCGGGGTCAGGCGGCCTGCGGGTCGGGGTAGGGTGGTTCCTCCTCGTCAGGTTCGGGTGGGATCCAGGACAAATCCTCCGGGTCCGGAGTGAACTCGAACTCGAGGCCGAATTCCCGTTCCAGGTCAGCGATCGCCTCGGCACAGGCGTCGTAGTCGCCGTCGATCTCGTATCTGTCGCAGAGTACGTGGCAGGCGGCGTGGAAGCGTGCGACCCGCGCCCGGGCCGCGCGCAGGCCGTCCCGGTTGGTTTTCCACCGTGGCTGGGTGGGGGTGACCTGCGGGCGCAGAATTCCGGTGTCCTCGGCTATCGCCCACGACCCGGTGGAAAACAGCCAGAGAGTCTCCCCGGTAGCGGGGTCGGGGACGTAGAAGGCCCGGCGATCGGTCTTCATGTTGTGGTGGCGCTGGCACAGGCAGTACAGGTTGGGCGGGGTGGTTCTTCCTCCCTCCCCGTAGGGGATGCGGTGGTCGAGCTGGCACCGCTCGGCCGGGACGTGGCAGCCGGGGAAGACGCAGGTTCCGTCGCGGGCCCGGATATACGCCGCCATCTTCGGGGTGGGTACGTAACCGTCGACCCGCGAATCCGCGGTGGCGTCGAGGTCGGTGACGGTGCGCTCGCTGCGGCCGAAAAGTGCGTCGACGCTGTCGGCGAGCCAGCCGTAGCGAGGCATGAACGCCTGGCCGGCGACGGAATACACCTGAATCGTGGCGTGCGCCTCCGGGGCGAGCTGGCCGGTGAGCAGCTTGATGATTGTCTCCGCGAGCCCGAGCTTGTGGGCGCGCGCAGTTGCCCCGACGAACGCGTCGACTCCCGCGATGGTGGCGGTGTCCGCGGTTAGGCTGAGCCCGGCGGTACCGTCCCCGATGGGCATGAATCGCGCGGTGGGCACTTGAGATTTCTCGCGCCTACGGCGCTTGACTGGGTTGAAGTTCACCGAGGAGTCCACCTCGGCGACGAGGTGCCGCAGCACGCGCGTCAGCTTCCACACGCTGGGAAGTGGCCTGCCCCGTGTAGCCGGGGTGAACATCTCGAGCAGCAGTTCGTCGAACAGGGCGAACGTGTCCGCGTCGGTCTCGGGCGGGAGGACGCACAGCGTTCTGTCGATTGCGGCGAGCCGGGGGACGTCGACAAGCTTGTGCAGCTCGTGGAAGGAACGCAGCAGCGGTAGGTCGCGCAGGCGGCTGTAGCCGTCTATGCCGGACGTGATGAATGCCTTGCTGCGGCCGGTGAGCGACATCAGCTCCGCGACCTCGATGTCGTAGTCGTTTCCTAAACTGCCGGCATGGTCTTTGGCGTAGGGGGAGAAAATCATGTGTTCCCCCTCGATTAAGACTTTCGCACCGACACGTCTCATTGTCACCATTGTCAACCCCCTCGTGATAGCTATCATGGTAGCAAACACGTGTTCTAATAGCAAGGGGTTGAAAGTGTTAAATGCGAGATAAAGGAAAAAAGTTTTCGAACGCTAGTCGTGTGCGGCGTCGATAAGATAGCGTCCGTAACCGGACTTGAGCATCCCCCGCCCCAGCTCAACCAACGCCTCGGCGGAGATCAGCCCCTGGCGGTACGCGGCGACCTCGGGCGAGCCGATCACGGTCCCGGTGCGCTTTTGCAGCACCTCGACGTACGCGCTGGCCTCGCTCATCGAATCGATGGTGCCGGTGTCCAGCCAGACGTCGCCACGCTGCAGGCGGTGGACCTGGAGCTTTCCTCGGCGCAGGTACTCCTCGTTGACGGAGGTGATCTCCAGCTCCCCGCGCGAGCTCGGGGTAATGGCGCGGGCGATCTCCACCACGTCGTTGTCGTAGAAGTACAGCCCCACCACGGCGTACGGGGACTTCGGGGCAGCAGGCTTCTCCTCGATCGAGGTCGCCATCCCGCGCTCGTCGAAGCTGACGACGCCGTAGCGCTGCGGGTCGGAGACCTCGTAGGCGAAGATTGCGCCGCCCGAAATCTCGCGGATCCCGCCGAGGATGCTTGAAAGCCCGGCGCCCTCGAAAATATTGTCGCCGAGGACGAGGGCGACGGAATCGTCGCCGATGAATTCCTCGCCGATGATGAACGCCTGGGCCAGCCCCTCGGGCTTCGGTTGCACGGCGTAGTCAATCATGATGCCCCAGTCGGAGCCGTCGCCAAGCAGGCGTCGAAAAGCATCTGCGTCCTCTTGGGTGGTAATCACGAGGACCTCGCGGATGCCGGCGCTGATCAGGGTGCTTAAAGGGTAGTAGATCATCGGCTTGTCGTAGATCGGCATGAGCTGCTTCGAGATGCCCTTGGTAATGGGGTAGAGACGCGTGCCCGAGCCGCCCGCGAGGATGATGCCTTTCATGAATCTCCACATTAGACACCGAGTTTTCCTATGGTGGGTGAAACTACACAGCAAAGGAGCGCCCATGTTCGGTACCCGCCACTACGCCGTCGTCACCGGTGCCGCCTCCGGCATCGGACGCGCCCTCGCCCTCCAGCTGGCCGATCTCGGCTGGCGGCTTGCCATCAGCGATATCAATTCCGCCGGGCTCGAGGCCACCGCGCGCGATTGCGAGGCGCGGGGAGCCGAGCTTATCGACGCCTCCGTGGTCGACGTCGCCGACGCAGATGCCGTCGATTCCTGGGCGAGTGGACTTGCTCAGCAGCACGGACCTGCCCACACCGTCCACCACGTCGGAGGCATCTCCATCTGGGGTAGGGTGGACACGATGCCGCTTGAGAAGTGGCGCACTCTTATCGAGGTCAACCTCATGGGCACCATCCACGTGGCACGCGCCTTCACCCCGGCGATGATGAAGGCCGGCCCGCTGCCCAGGCAGGAGCAACAGGAAATCGGCCCCCGTCGATTGGTCTGCGTCTCCAGCTCCGCGGGCATCCTCGCGCTGCCCTGGCACGCGGCGTACTCGGCATCCAAGGGAGGCGTGCTGGCGATGTGCGAGGTGCTGCGCTTCGACCTCGCCCCCTACGGCATTAGAGTGCACGCCGTCGCGCCGGGCGCGGTGGACACCGGGCTGGTGCGCACCATTGACGTCGACGGGGTGGACATGGACAACCCCCGGGTACGCAAGGCGCGCGAGCTTTTCCAGGGCCACGCCATCTCGCCGGAGAAGTGCGCCGAGATCATCCTTCGCGGCGTGGAGAAGAATAAGCCGCTGATAACCACCGGCGCAGATGTGGCACTGGCGCGCTGGGCGCAGGTCAACGCACCCTGGCTCTACGCAGGAGCCATGCGGGGGATCAACCGCGCGTTTCGCTGGGTGGCGAAGGACGCGATGCTCTAGCGCTTCTCGTCCAGGGGTACCTGGAGGACGTCCATGACGGTTGCCAGGCCGTCGTAGTTGGTCACGAGTAACAGCAGGGCTGTGATCTCTTTGTCGCTGAGGTGGTCGCGCAGGCGCTCCCACACCTCGTCGGTGATCTGGCGGTGCTCGATGAGGTCATTGGTAGCATCCAGGATCACCCCCGTGCGACCGGTGAAGCCGTGCTCGGGCCGCTTGACAGCTTCGATGTCGGAGTCGCTGAGGCCGAAGCGCTTGCCCATCGTGGTGTGGTGCTCGAGTTCGTAGCGGGAATCGCGCAGCGTAGCGACGCGCAAGATGACCAGCTCGGATTGCCTGCGCGGCAAGATACCGAAGGGCATCAAGGAGCCGGAATAGAGCAGCCACGGTAAAAAGTTGCGCCTCGCCCGGCCGACCGCGCCGAACAGGTTCAGTGTCTTCGTCCCTTGTACTTGCGCGCCGATGCGGTTGGCCAGCCGCGCGAGCAGGGCGATGTCTGTGCCGCGGCCGGGACCCGGGCGGGTGGATGAGGTGATGGGCATAGGCTTCATACTTTCCACCATAAAACAATAGGAAAGCTCTCGCCCCAGATGCTGACCAGTACATGCTTGCCAGTCGGGACATCCGTACCTATGGGCCTTTCGTTAATCGACTGACAAGCATGTACTGGTCAGCATTTGGCGGTTCGGGGGGCATCAGCGCGCCGCCAGATAGATCGCCAACGCCGCGCGCCAGTTCCGCGGTGCGAACCCGGTTGCCTTGATCTTGTCCAGGCTTAAGGTGGATTCCTTCGGGCGGGGTGCTTCGGGGCCGTTGAGCTCGGCGTACTGGGCAGTAGTCACGGGGGTGACGTCGGAGGGGTCCGCGCCCACTCCGATGAACACGCTCATCGCGATCTCGTCGCGGCCCACCGCATCGCCGTCGGAGGTGATGTTGTACACGCCATACTCGGCCTTTGTCGCCAGCAGATGCGCGATGCCGTGCGCCAGATCGTCGGCATGCGTGGGCCTGCCTCGCTGGTCGGACACCACGCTGGGGCTCACGCCCTTGTCCGCGAGCCGGGCCATGGTGGCCATGAAGTTCGCGCCCTCACCGAACACCCAGGACGTGCGGATCACGTAGTGGCGCGGCGTGGCCCGGGCGGCGGTTTCGCCCGCGCTTTTCGACGCCCCATAGGCGCTGAGCGGCGATGGCAGCTCGTGCTCAGTGTGTTCTGTATTCAACCCATCGAAGACGTAGTCGCTGGAGACGTGCACCAGGGTCAGGTCGTGCTCGGAGGCGATGCGGGCAAGCCCCGCCACCGCGTCCGCGTTGACCGCCCACGTTGTGCCCCTTTCTGTTTCCGCCCCGTTGACGTCGTTGTAGGCGGCGCAGTTGATGATGGCGTGGTACTCGTTCCAATCCCGCGCAGGAGGGGCGGTGATGTCGAACTCGGCCCGGGTGCAGAATTCCGCCTCGCGCTCCGAGTAGACCTTGCGCAAGGCCCGGCCGAGCTGCCCGTTCGCGCCGGTGACAAGGATTTTCCGCGGCGGTACGGTGCGGGCGTCGGCAAGCGGTGGGTGCTTTTGGTCCGCCTCGGAGAGCTCCGTGGGCTTAAGAGGCCAGTCGATTTCGCCGTAGGAGCAGTAGGCGTAGGTACCGTTCGGGTTGTAGCGGGCGTTGACCAGGTAGGTGTAGGTTGTGGCGTCCTCAAGCGCCTGGAAGCCGTTGGCCACCCCGCGCGGGACGAACACCGCGGTGTCGGGGCCAATCTCGATTCCGAACTTCTCCCCGAAGGTGGCCGAGCCCTCGCGCAGGTCAACCCAGGCGGCAAAGACGCGCCCGGTGGCCACGGAGACCCATTTGTCCCAGGGTTCGGCGTGCATGCCGCGGGTCGCACCAATCCGGGCGTTGAAAGAGATGTTGTTTTGTACCGGGCGCAGACGCTGGCCGGACCAGTTTTCCTTGAACCAGCCGCGGTTGTCCGCGTGGAGGGTGAGCGGGTGGATCTCCAGGCCGTCGATGGGGGTGGGGGTCATGGGAGTCAAGTGTAGGACCAGTAGCGGGCGGGGCCACCGGATTGCTGCCCAAAGTACTCACCGCAGGACCACTCAGCGGCTGCATCAAGGCGGTCGAGGCACCAGACCTCCCGCGATTCGTGCCGCCACCTCGGCCACCACACGGTGCTAACTGTGATCGCGATGCCAATGAGCAAGACAATGAACCCGACAATGGTCCTATTGTCCGTTTTGCGCATACCGCTTCTCGACGTCCCCCTTCATGCCCCGCCACCAGTTCTCGTTTTCGGCGTACCACGCGATGGTGCTCTCCAACCCGGTGCGCAGGTCCGGGGCGTGCCGGGGACGCCACCCGAGCTCGCGGGTGAGTTTGGTGGCGTCCATGGTGTAGCGCTGGTCGTGACCGGGGCGGTCGGCGACGTGCTCGTACGTGCCGCCCATGATCTCGCAGATCATCTCAACGACCTGCTTGTTGGTCACGTGTGTGCCGCCGACGCCGATGTTATAGGTTTTCCCGATCTTTCCCCGCTCCAAGATGGCGAGCACGGCGTCGTTGTGGTCGTCGACGTGGATCCAGTCGCGCACCTGCGCGCCGCTGCCGTAGAGCTTGGCGGGGCGGCCGTCGATAATGTTCGTGATCTGCCGCGGGATGAACTTCTCTATGTGCTGGTACGGCCCGTAGTTGTTCGAGCAGTTCGAGATCGTCGCCTTGATACCGAAGGAGCGCACCCAGGCGCGCACGAGGTGGTCGGAGCCGGCCTTGGTTGCCGAGTACGGGCTCGAGGGGTTGTAGGCGGTGGTTTCGGTGAACTTCTCGTCCCCGCCAAGCGGCAGGTCACCGAACACCTCATCGGTGGAGATGTGGTGGAATCGGGCGTCGTAACGCCGCACCGCCTCAAGCAGAGTGAACGTGCCTACCACGTTGGTGTGGACGAAGGGGGAGGGGTCTGCCAGCGAGTTGTCGTTGTGGGATTCGGCGGCGAAGTGGACCACGGTGTCGCTCTCCGCCACTAAGTCGCCGACAAGCGGGGCGTCGGTCACCGAGCCGTGGACGAATTTCACGTCGAGTCCGTCCAAGTTGGCGCGGTTGCCGGCGTACGTCAGCGCATCGAGGACGGTGATGTGCACCCCGGGGCGTCGCTCACGCAGCAAACGGACGAAGTTGGTGCCGATGAACCCGGCGCCGCCGGTGACCAGAACGCGTTCCATGGGTCAAAACCCTACCGACGTAGACCTATTGCATGCACCGCGGCTCCGGCAAGTGGGCCTGCGTACAGGGCCGCGCACACCGAGGTGACCACCCCGTAGGGCAGGGCGAAAAGCAGCGCGAACGCGACGACGGTCGCGACCACCCAGCCGGCCACGTACACGCCGTGGCGCTCGGTGGAGAGCACGGCCACGCCGGTGATCATGAGCGCGCCCATGAACGCCGAGGCGAAGGTGAGCGCGCCCAGGGTTAACCCCGGGACGAAAAATTCCGGTTCGAAGGCGAAACGGAGAATCACCGGACCGAGCAACCAGGCGGCGGCGAAGCCGACAGCGCCCAAGCCCAGCACGGCGCCGATCGGGGCGACAAGGGCGGCGTGGATGCGCTCGCGCTGCTCCACGAACCGCACCACCAGCGCCGACTGGAAGCGCTGCAGCGGCACGAGCACGGGGGCGCGGGTGAGCAGCACCGCGTTGATGATCGCGGCGACTGCCGTGCCCCCGCCGAAGGGGAACGCTGCGTTGATGGCGACGGGGAAGCCGGTAATCAGCGCCGCCGAGGCCCCGGAGGCCACCATCGCGGAGGACACCCGGCGAGAAAACGCCGCGCGATCTACGTCCAGGGCCACGCGGATACTGTCCCGGGCAGCGCGCGAGCCACCAAGAATAACCAACCAGCTCGCTGCGCCGATTACCGTGATGATTGCGAACGCCCACAGTGACCACCCCATCGCCCACGCAACGACGGCGAGGACGAGGCGCACGCCGGAGTCGAGCGCGACCATCGCGGCGTACTGGTTCCACAGCCCAGCCCCACTCAAGATCCCGGATAGCGCCGCCTGGAACACGTAGCTGACCAGTCCGAAGGCAATAAGTCCGGTGGCGGGGGCAGGTGCCACGGGAACGACCTGGTGCATAAACAGCACGCCGCCGACGGCCGTCGCGACGGCGACCAGCGCGGCAATCAGCGCCCCGACCCGCCACGGGTTAGCGGAACCGCGCGCACCCGATTCCCGGGCGCCGGCGACGGCGCGGGTGGTCTCGTGGGTCAGGCCGTCGATAAGCCCGGTGGCGGCGAAGAACAGCGACCAGAAAGCGGCGAAGTAGCGGTAGTCCGTCTCCGCGGGCAGGACGCGCTGGGCGACCCAGAGCACCGCGAAGCCGCTGATTGCGGCGAAAAGAGTGGCGAAGGAGAGGCTTCTCACGGGCACTCCGGAAGCTCGGGCCGGTTAATCCAGGCGTCGATAACCCCCTCGACATCCGCGCCGGGGGCGTGGGCCTTCAGCGCGTTGACCAGGTCGAAGGGCTCGACGACGCTGTGGGCGTTCTTGGCCACGTAGCTGCGCACGGCGCTGAAAAAGGCGGCGTCGCCGACGAGGCGTCGTAAAGCATGCAGCGTGATCGCGCCGCGCTTGTACACGCGGTCGTCGAACATGTCGCGGGGGCCGGGGTCGGCAAGAGTGAAGCTCTGCCGCGTGAGCCTGCGGTAGTGCTGGCGCACGCTGACATCAACCGGGGTGCCTTGGTGATCCGCCCACAGCCACTCGCAGTAGCAGGCGAAACCCTCGTTGAGCCAGATGTCGCTCCACTGGGCAACACCTAGCGAGTTGCCGAACCACTGGTGCGCCAGCTCGTGGGCGATCAGGCGCTCCTCACCGCGCAGGTGGTTGACCCCGAAAATCGACATTGCGGCTGCCTCGAGGGGGATCTCCAAGTCGTCCTCGGTAACGACCACCTCGTAGCGTTCAAACGGGTAAGGCCCGAAAGTCTCCTCGAAAAAGTCCAGCATCGCCTGCTGCTTTGTAAAATCACCCGGGCCAACGTTGTACGGCAGCCACGCACTCACGTTGCGCCCGAGGTCGACCCGGGAGTACCTGCCAACCTGCACGGATGCCAGGTAGGTGGGCATGGGCCTGGTGGTGGGGTTGGTGATCACCGTGTAATCGCGGTCCGCGCGGACGTTGAAGCAGTAGGTTGCCTTCTCGTCCGGGGTGTCGTCGCAGGGGAACCAAGTGGGCGCGCCGTTGGGCTGGCTGGCAACCAGCGAGCCCTCGGTAAGTTCTTCCCAGCCCAGCAGGCCCCAGGGGGTGCGGCGCGGGCGCGGGTTGCCCCCGTAGCTGATAACCAGCTCGAACTCCTCGTCCACAGCGATCGCCTCGGCGAAGCTGATGCGCAACTTGCCGTGCGACTGCTTGAAGCGCCGCACGCGGATATCCCCGCCCGTGAGACTGCGGGAGGTGACCCGCCGTGCCACCATCGACGGCTGCAGGTCGAGAGTCATGTGGTCGAGTTCGCGCCAGTTGGTCAGCGTCAGCGTCGCAGTGCCTTCGAGGCGGTTCGGGCCGACCTTGTAGGTCAGATCGAGGACGTAGTGGTGGACGTGGAACCCCAGGTTGAACTCCACGCCCGTGTAGGCATCGACGGTGCCGGGAACGGGAGTTGAGCGCAGCCTGTGGTTTGTCATCGTCGCAATAGTGTACCCCCGCCTGTGGGCCAACGAGGACGCCCCACCCCTGGCCACGAGGTCATCCCGTGGGCTGGGGTGGGGCGTCGACTACCGGCTGAGAAAGTCTTACATGCCGAAAGCCGGTGCGATGGTGCTGTACCAGGACTTCTCGATGTCTTCGCGCCAGTACGGCCACGAGTGGGTGCCGACGTTGCGGAACTCGTACGTCGCCGGGATGCCTTCGCTCTCGAGCTTGGCGCGCAAATCGTGCGAGCACTTGTTGATGGCAGCTTCGATCACGCCGCCTTCGACCTGCAGAGTGGTCGCGCCCACGCTCGCGGCTGGTGCAGGTGCGCCCTGGCCGATGAGGTAGCTGACCTGATCCGAGCGGCCGGCCAGGCCGGTCGCCGTGGAGATGTAGAGCGCGGTGCCACGCAGCTTATCGGCGTTGAGCAGCGCGTCGTTGTGGCGGTTGTACTCGCCGCCCATCGGGCCCCACATCTGCTCCGGGGTCACTGTCTTGAAATCGCCGGTACCGGAGGCGCGGTTGATGGTCACGCGGGCGAAGTTGTAGGCGTGCGGGGAGGAGGTTGCGGCGCAGCCGGAGAAGGAGGCGGCGGCGTCGTAGAAACCGGGGTTGTGCGCTGGGAGGACGAGCGCGGAGGTACCGGACATGGAGAATCCGACAATAGCGCGGCGGTTGTCGGCGTTGAGGGTCTTCTCGATCGGGCCCGGAAGCTCCTTGGTCAGGAAGGTCTCCCATTTCTGGGGGCCATTGATGTAGGGCGACTTGACGTTCTCGTCGACCCAGTCGGTGTAGTAGGTAAACGCGCCGGCCTGCGGGATGACCACGTTGACACCCTTGCCCGCGAAGAAGTCCCTGGTGTCGTACATCTTCAGCCAGTCGGCGTTCTGCTCCGCGCCGCCAGCGCCGTTGAGCAGGTAGATCGTCGGAGCGTTGTCCACGCGCCCACCATTGTCATCGGTTGCCGGGATGACGGCGATGGGGATGTCGCGCTTCATCGACGGTGAAAAGACCTTGTAGGCCAGGACACTTTTGTCGTCGACCTGTTTGATCCAGTCCTGGGGCTTTTTGGTGGAAACCACCAGCGGCGGCTCCGCGTTGACATCCCACGGCTTGACCTCGCCGACCGCTGCACCGTCGGCCACATGCTCGGGGGTCACATCTGCGGCGTTGGCGGCGGGGGTCAGCGGTGCTGCACCAAGGGCGAGCGACAACGCTGCGGTGGCGGCGAGAACGGAGCGCTTGAGGTTCATGTGTTTCCTTCGACTTTCCTTGACAAGAAGCTTGCAATAACGAGCACGCTGGTGCGGGCCTACACCGTAGGCATCGCTGTAAACTTAACCGACGTTTCACAACAATTCGACCCCAGTGAGCAACAAATTGCTATTTTGGTCAAAATTGTTACCAAATTGGCTTAGAGTTAGCGCTAAGCTTTCGCGTGGCTCCGGTGGCGCTACCCAGACACCGTCGCTACACCGTGTAACAATGGCCGCCGCAGCTCCGACGTCGATGTCGAAGACCAAAAACCCCCAACACCTACCGAAGGAACACCATGAACCCGCTCGAATTCATTCAGCTCCAGATCAACGAGGTCCTCGGCCAGCTCATCCACGCAGGATCCTCGGCATCATCGAACCTTTCGCTGCAACTGGGCTGGTTCTAAGCCCTACCCCCAACGTGCGCCCGACAGACGCTGACTCAAAAGTCCACGTATTCTGTTGGGCGTGAGTAACGAACATTTTGACGTTGTTGTCCTCGGCGCTGGCCCCGGTGGCTATGTCGCCGCCATCCGAGCTGCCCAACTGGGCAAAAAAGTTGCTGTCGTAGAGAAAAAGTACTGGGGTGGTGTCTGCCTGAACGTGGGCTGCATCCCGTCTAAGTCTCTGATTAAGAACGCCGAAGTGGCCCACATCTTTACCCGTGAGGCCAAGACCTTCGGCATCAAGGGTGACGTGGAGTTCGATTACGCGGACGCACACGAACGCTCCCGCAAGGTCTCCGAGAAGATCGTCGGCGGCGTGCATTACCTGATGAAGAAAAACGAGATCACCGAGATCCACGGCCTCGGCACCTTTAAGGACGCCTCCACCATCGAGATCACCGAGGGCGACGACGCTGGTAAGACCGTCACGTTCGACAACTGCATCATCGCCACGGGTTCCGTGGTGCGCACGTTGCCGGGCATCGAGCTGTCCGACAATGTCGTCTCGTACGAGGAGCAGATCCTCAACCCCGAGGCCCCGCAGAAGATGGTCATCGTGGGTGCCGGCGCGATCGGCATGGAGTTCGCTTACGTCCTGTCCAACTACGGCGTTGAGGTCACTGTCGTCGAGTACATGGACCGCGTCCTGCCCAACGAGGACAAGGACGTGTCCAAGGAGATCGCCCGCGCCTACAAGAAGATGGGCGTGAAGCTGCTCACCGGCCACGCCACGACCGCGGTGCGCGACAACGGTGATTCGGTCGAGGTGGACATCGCAAAGAACGGCTCGGACAAGACCGAGACACTCACCGTTGACCGCGTCATGATCTCCGTCGGTTTTGCCCCGCGCGTCGAGGGCTTCGGGCTGGAGAACACGGGCGTGGAGCTGACCGAGCGCGGCGCGATCGCCGTCGATGACCGCCTGCGCACCAACGTCAAGGGCATTTACGCCATCGGTGACGTCACCGCGAAGCTGCAGCTTGCCCACGTCGCAGAGTCCCAGGGCATCATCGCCGCCGAGACCATCGCGGACGCCGAAACCCTCGAAATCGAGGACTACATGATGACCCCGCGCGCGACCTTCTGCAACCCGCAGGTTGCCTCCATGGGCTACACCGAGGAGCAGGCCCGTAAGAACTGGCCGGATCGCGACATCAAGGTCGCCATGTTCCCGTTCTCCGCCAACGGCAAGGCGATCGGCCTGGCCGAGTCCGCCGGCTTTGCCAAGCTGATCACGGACGGCGAGCACGGTGAGATCCTCGGCTGCCACCTCGTCGGCGCGAACGCCTCCGAGCTCCTGCCGGAGATTACCCTGGCCCAGCGCTTCGATCTGACCGCCGGTGAGATCGCACGCAACATCCACATTCACCCAACGCTCTCGGAGGCCCTCAAGGAGGTCGCCCACGGCGTCGAGGGGCACATGATTAACCTCTAAGTGCCCGCTTGACGACGCCAAAGGGGCCCGCCGAGTAAATCGGCGGGCCCCTTTGTGTCTTGAGACGTCGTAGTTAGCTACCGGACACGGCTGCGGCCAGCGCGTCCAAGCTGGTCTCCAGGAAGTCGTCGTCGAACGACTCAGACATCGACTTAACCTCGCTGCTCTCGATCTCGGAGCGGTCGTAGGTGATCTTCACCCGCGTTGCGTCAGGGCCCTCGGGCTCGAGCTCGTAGAGCCACTTGGCGCCCACCTCGACACCGGCGGTAGTGTTTTCCAGGTTCTGCCACCCCACGACCTTGTTCTCTTGGAGGGCGAAGACCTTGTTGCGGGTCTGGTAATCGCCGTCCTCCTTGGTCATGTTCATGGTGAAGGTGTCGCCCACGGACTGGAAGCGCTCGGCCTGATCGGCGGAGACGACCATTCCGGAGTTGTCCGTTTCAGCGTGGCGCTGCGGGTTGGTCAGCAGGTCGTAGATGTCGGCTGCGGGGGCGTCGATGACTCGGGTTGCGGAATTAGTCGAAGTACTCATAAGCCCCAGTGTACGGATTTATCAGTACGGGGCGATCGAGGTCGTGTGCGGGTCAACTTCAATTCCGTGCTGGATGGAGGGGAAGGCACGCTGCGCGCAGGCCTCGCGTGGGCACACGCGGCACCCCGCTCCGATCGGCGTCGCCTGGGAGACGTCGTCAAGCGCCATGCCCTCGGCGTAGATGGTGCGCTCGGCGTGGCGGGTCTCGCAGCCAAGGCCGATGGCGAAGAGCTTTTCCGTCTCGCGGAAGTGGAAGCGGTGGTGGCGCACGGTGCGCGCCACCCACAGGTAGGTGCGCCCGTCCGGCATCGTCGCGTGCTGGCGCACCGTCTCGCCGGGGCGGGTAAAGGATTCGTAGATCCCCCATAGCGGGCACGTCCCGCCGGAGGTGGAGAAGTGGTAGCCGGTCGCGGATTGGCGCTTGGAGATGTTGCCGGCGCGGTCGACGCGCACGAAGGTAAACGGCACGCCGCGCATGTTCGCGCGCTGCAGCGTCGACAGGCGGCTGGCCACGGTTTCGTAGCCGACGCCGAAGACGTGGCAGAGGTAGTCCACGTCGTAGCCGTTCTTCTCCGACTCGAAATGCATCAGTGAGTACGGCAACAGCGTCGCGGCGGCGAAGTAGGCGGCGATGCCGCGCTTGGCCAGGTTTTTCGAGGTCTCCGAGGTAAACGGCTCGGCGGCGACGTGGGCGTCGATAAACGAACTGGCCTCGAGGAAGCTGAGGGCGGAGGCGAGGCGGAAGGCGCGCTGGCCCGAGGAGAGGATGGGGGAGAGCGAAAGCACGCCTGCGTCGAGGTCGAGGTGGTGCAGAACCCCGGACTCCGACGGGCTCGTGCGCACCTCAACGTCGTGCGTCTCGGTGACGTAGCGGGTCAGCGCGCGCTCGGTGTCGAGGATGCCGAAGCGCTGCACCCCAATGCGCCCGGCCAGCTCCTCGGCCTTGTGGTCGATGTCGTCGAGGTAGTTCTGGCGGGAGTAGAAGAAGTCGCGCACCTCGTCGTGGGGCATTGTCAGCGTTTCCGGGCTGGACACCCGCGAATCCAGAGCCAGCGTGAGCTTGTCGCGGGCGTTGGAGTAGCGGCGGTGCATCTCGACGACGGACCGGGCGATGGAGGGGTGGCGGTAGACGAGCTCGGAGAGCTCTTGGAGTTCGACGTTGGCCGCGCCCAGCTCCTGGTCCGCCACGACGTCCTTGAGCTCGGCGAGGAGCCGGGAGTCGTCGTCACGCGAGAAGAAGGTGGCGTCGACGCCGAAGGCCTCGGTAATGCGCTTGAGCACCGGGACGGTCAGTGGGCGCACGTCGTGCTCGATCTGGTTGACGTAACTTGCGGAGAGCTCGAGAGTCGCAGCCAGGGAGGCCTGGCTGAGGTTTCTCTCCCGGCGCAACTGGCGCAGCCGTGAGCCGACATAAGTCTTGGACATAATCAGTATCTAACCACTGTGCAAAGATTCGTGCGAAGGCCTTGCGAAAAATCTTTACAAACAAAAGTTTGACACCCTTCGGGGTGACTGTTCAGTGGGTCAGCGCATGCGCGGGCCCGGATGTGTTCAAGGTCACAGTGTCGGTGTTAAAGGCGTGCCTGGTGTGGCGGATGAGTCGATCACAAGGGTAGAAAATGCTGCACGCAGGGGTACGAAACCCTTAGGAAACCCCCCGCGACGCACACAGTTTTCGCCGGTAAAACCCGCCGCACCTGTGGGTAGCGTCCACCCCCACAACCGTTAAGTAGGTAAAGGTCGGGCGCATTTCGTAGAGTAATAGCGACACTGGAGGTGCCATGACTGTACAAAACGCAGACCGTGACGCAATTCGACACGGAAAAATTACCGAAGCGCCGCTGCGCGAGCGGCCATCCGTCCCCACGTGGGCTCTGAAGATGATCATGGCCGTAACCGGCTTGCTCTTCGGCCTGTACGTTCTCGGCCACATGGTCGGAAACCTCAAGATCTTCATGCCGCTGCACAGCAACGGCGTAGCCCCGATCGATGAGTACGGCCACTTCCTGCGTACGATGGGCGAGCCCATCCTGCCCTACGGCGCGCTGCTGTGGCTGATCCGCATTGTCCTGCTCGTCGCCCTTGTGCTGCACGTGTGGGGCGCGTTCGCCCTGCGCGGGCGCTCGGCGAAGTCCCGTGGCAAGTTCAAGCGCACGAACCTGATGGGCGGCTGGCAGTCCACCGCCACCCGCTCGATGCTGATCACCGGCGTTATCCTGCTGCTGTTCATCATCTTCCACATTCTCGACCTCACCCTCGGCCAGGTCGTCGCTTCCGACGAGTTCGTCCACGGCGCGGTGCGCAACAACCTGCTGGCCACCTTCGCGCCGGGACGCTGGTGGGTTGTCGCGATCTACGTCATCGCTAACCTCGCCCTGCTTCTCCACCTCACGCACGGCGTGTACCTCGCGGTCTCCGACCTGGGCTGGCTGGGCAAGCGCGGACACGCCGTCATGGTGGTCCTTGCCTACATCCTCCCGGCGCTCGTGGTGATTGGAAACATCGTCATGCCGCTGGCGATCTCATTCGGCTGGATTCCCGGCTTCTCAAGGTAGACGGCTGACAAGGAGAATTACATTATGACAACCGCTCACAACTCGGCGGCAGGCCAGCAGGCCGCTTCGCCCGAAACCTTCCACGCCGCCCAGGGCGACGCCAACACGACGAACCAGGCGGGCGAGTTCCGCCAGCCCGAGTCCACCGTGCCGGGCGTTACCCCGGGCCTGATCCTGGCCAACAACGAGCCGGACAGCACCAAGGTCCGCATGAAGGACATGTGGGAGTGGCAAAAAGACCACATGAACCTGGTCTCCCCGCTCAACCGCCGCAAGTTCACCATCCTCGTCGTCGGTACCGGCCTCTCCGGCGGCGCCGCCGCGGCCGCTCTCGGCGAGCTTGGCTACAAGGTCAAGGCGTTTACCTACCACGACGCACCGCGCCGCGCCCACTCCATCGCAGCGCAGGGCGGCGTGAACTCCGCCCGCGGCAAGAAGGTGGATAACGACGGCGCGTACCGCCACACCAAGGACACCGTCAAGGGCGGCGACTACCGCTGCCGCGAGTCCGACTGCTGGCGCCTCGCCATCGAGTCCGCCCGCGTGATCGACCACATGAACGCCATCGGCGCACCGTTCGCCCGCGAGTACGGCGGCACCCTGGCCACCCGCTCCTTCGGCGGCGTGCAGGTCTCGCGCACCTACTACACCCGCGGCCAAACGGGTCAGCAGCTGCAGCTGTCCACTGCGTCCGCGCTGCAGCGCCAGATCCACCTCGGCAACGTGGAGATCTTCACCCACCACGACCTGATGGACCTGATCGTGTCCGAGGGCGCTGAGGGCCAGGGCAAGGGCACCTGCCGCGGCATCGTCACCCGCAACCTGATCACCGGCGAGATCACCCCCTTCACCGGCCACGCCGTGATCCTGGCGACCGGCGGGTACGGCAACGTCTACCACAAGACGACGCTGGCCAAGAACTCCAACGCCTCGGCCATGATGCGAGCCTACGAGCGCGGCGCCTACCTCGCCTCGCCCTGCTTCGTCCAGTTCCACCCGACTGGCCTGCCGGTCAACGCGAAGTGGCAGGCGAAGACGACTCTGATGTCGGAGTCGCTGCGTAACGACGGCCGCATCTGGACGCCGAAGGAGAAGGGCGACGAGCGCGACCCGAAGGACATTCCGGAGGAGGAGCGCGACTACTTCCTCGAGCGCCGCTACCCGGCGTTCGGCAACCTGGTGCCCCGCGACGTCGCATCCCGCGCGATCTCGCAGCAGCTCAACGCCGGCTACGGCGTCGGCCCGCTGCGTAACTCCGCTTACCTGGACTTCACCGACGCCATCGACCGCCTCGGTGTGGACACCATCCGCGAGCGCTACTCCAACCTCTTCGAGATGTACGAGGACTCCACGGGCGCTGACCCGTACCAGGAGCCGATGCGCATCGCCCCGACGGTGCACTTCACCATGGGCGGGCTGTGGACCGACTTCAACGAGATGACCTCGCTTGACGGCCTGTTCGCTGCCGGCGAGGCATCCTGGACCTACCACGGCGCGAACCGCCTGGGCGCGAACTCGCTGCTTTCCGCGTCCGTCGACGGCTGGTTCACCCTGCCGTTCACGGTGCCGAACTACCTCGCCGACCACCTCGGTGAGGAAGCCCTCGACGTTGACGCGCCCGAGGTCCACGAGGCTGTCGCCCGCACCCAGGACATGATCCAGCGCCTGATGAGCGTCAACGGCTCCGAGCCGCACGGCCCGGAGCACTTCCACGAGCAGCTCGGCGACATCCTCTACGAGCACTGCGGCGTGTCCCGCTCGGTGGAGGGCCTCAAGGCCGGCATCGAGAAGATCCGCCGCCTGCGCGAGGACTTCTGGACCAACATCTCCATCCCGGGCACCCCGAACGACATGAACCAGACGCTCGAGGCCGCGATCCGCCTGGCGGATTACATCAACCTCGGCGAGCTGATGTGCGTCGACGCGCTGGATCGCGACGAGTCCTGCGGTGCCCACTACCGCGACGACCACCTCACCGAAGACGGCGAGGCGCAGCGTGACGACGACAACTGGTGCTTCGTCTCCGCGTGGGAGCCCGCCGGCAAGGATGGCTTCATCCGCCACGCTGAACCGCTCTACTTCGATTCGATCCCTCTGATGGCAAGGAACTACAAGTAATGAAACTGACACTTGAGATCTGGCGTCAGGCCGGACCCGATACTGACGGAAACTTCGAAACCGTCCAGGTCGACGACGCGGTGGAGCAGATGTCCATCCTCGAGCTCCTCGACCACGTGAACAACAACTACGTCGAGGCTGGCAAGGAGCCGTTCACCTTCGCTTCCGACTGCCGCGAAGGCATCTGCGGCACCTGTGGCGTGACCGTCAACGGCCGCCCGCACGGCGCTGGCCAGAAAACCACCGCCTGCCTGCAGCGTCTGTTCAACTACAAGGACGGCGACACGCTGCGCATCGAGCCGTTCCGCTCGGGCGCGTTCCCGGTGATCAAGGACCTGGCCGTGGATCGTTCCGCGCTGGACCGCGTCATGCAGCAGGGTGGCTACATCTCCGTCCAGGCTGGTACCGCCCCGGACGCCGATACCCTGCACGTCAACCACGAGACCGCCGAGCTCGCGCTCGACTACGCGGCCTGTATCGGCTGTGGTGCCTGCGTCGCGGCCTGCCCGAACGGTGCTGCGCACCTGTTCACCGGCGCCAAGCTGAAGCACCTCAAGCTACTTCCGCTGGGCAAGCAGGAGCGCGGCAAGCGCGCCCGCCAGATGGTCGATGAGCTCGAAACCAACTTCGGCCACTGCTCGCTCTACGGGGAGTGCGCGGACGTTTGCCCGGCGGGCATCCCGCTCGACGCCGTCGGCGCGATCAACGCTGAGCGCGCGCGTGCAGCCTTCCGCGGCAAGGACGACTAAGAGTGCCCTATACTGGGCACCAGAAACACTAGTTACTCGAAGCGACTAGCGAGAGACGTCGAAAGGCGTCGAGAGACCTAGAGAAAAGGACACACCCCATGGCAAACACTCCCGAGTCGGTTGCAGATATCCGCAGCGAGAGCTTCCCGGATTACCAGCAGCGCATCGAGGACGCCTACATCGAGGGATACGACCCCGTCTCCCTGGGCGCCCCGCACTCCTCGCTGAACACCCATTCCTTGTGGATCGCCATGGGCCTGATCCTCGCCTCTCTCTTCGGCGTCGGTCTCGCCGTCTGGGGCGGCGCGGCGATGGTTTGGGGCATGGGCTCGGAGTCCAACATCGGCTCCCGCCTGCTCATCCTCGGTGTCATTGAGTTCGCCGTGACGATGATCGCCGCGATCGTGCTCATGTCCACGGGCCGCCGCGGGTACAAGGAGTACCGCACGCGCACCGGTCGCCTTAACTAGACGGAAAAGCGAAACTCCCCGCCCTCGCTGGCGGGGAGTTCTTTCATGTCTTAGCCCAGGTGCTTTAATCGAGGGCATGGCACAACACGCGCTTGAGGGGCCGGACCCGATCCCCTTGCCCACGCCGGACAACGAGTCGCAGCGCCGCCGGGTGCTGCGCAACCACAAGATTTTTGTCACCAGCCTGCTCGGCGTGATGGCGGTGATCTTCCTCTCCTGCTCGTGGTGGCAGTCGCAGGGCACAGCCCCGGGCTGGGTCGGCTACGTGCGCGCCGCCGCGGAGGCCGGGATGGTGGGTGGTCTGGCGGACTGGTTCGCGGTGACCGCGCTGTTTCGCCGCCCGCTGGGCTTGCCCATTCCGCACACGTCGATCATCCCGCGCAAGAAGGACCAGGTCGCCGGCGCTCTTGGTGATTTCGTCAGCGAGAACTTCCTCAACGCGCAGACGATTACGGACAAGGTGGTCCAGGCGAAGGTCCCGCAGCGAGTCGGCGCGTGGCTGGTGCAGCCGGACAACGCGGAGCGGGTCTCTGAACACGTCGGCGGGTTCACCATCCGGATCGTGCAGTCCATCGACCCGGCTGAGGCTGAGCGGGTGATCAACACCCACGTGATTAACCGCTTCGCGGAGCCGACGTGGGGCCCGCCGCTGGGCAGGGCGCTCGAGGGGCTGATCCAGGACGGCAAGGTCGAGCCGATCGTCGACGACGTCATCGCCTGGGGCCGCCGCAAGGTCGAGGGCATGGAGGAGGTCGTGGTCACCATGATCGACGAGCGCATGCCGAAGTGGGCGCCGAAGTTTGCGAAGGACCTGGTCGGGGAGCGGGTGTACCGCGAGCTGGTGGAGTTCATGCGCGAAATGGACACGGACCCGCAGCACGAGGCGCGCCGCGCCGTGCGTCGCCACATCAACCAGTTCGCCCAGGACCTGCAGTTCGACCCGGACATGATCTCGCGCGTCGAGTCGATCAAGGCCGACGTGATGGGCTCGAACGCCGTGACTTCGACGGCCGGCGGGCTGTGGGCGCAGGTTTCGCAAGCGCTTATCGACGCCTCCTCCAACCCTGCATCCCCGCTGCGGCGCAAGCTGGTGTCGTTGTGCATCGAATGGGGTGACAAGCTACAGACGGATCCGCAGGTGGCGCACAGCGCGCAAACCCGCCTCGCGGCGGTGACGAAGTACCTCGCGGAAAACGGTGCCGGTGAGATCGTCAGCATCATCTCCGAGACCATCGCGCGGTGGGACGGCAAAGAGGCCAGCGACAAGATCGAGCTCATGGTGGGCAAGGACCTGCAGTTCATTCGCCTGAACGGAACCGTAGTCGGTGCGCTGGCGGGCTTGGCCATTTACACTGTGTCTCAGCTGCTCTTTAACTAGCCCCACGAAAGTGAGCCCACGATGACTTCCAACAACGACAACAACTCAATCATGGACAGCCTGCGCGGCGCGGGCGAGGCCTGGCTGTCAGCGGGCTCCGCTGTCGGCGGCGTCGTCAGCGAGTTCGCCACGAAGCTGCGCGAGGACCGCAGTGCAACCGAGCCGACGGGGGCGCACGCCGCCGCTGATGCATCCCCGCAAGAGGGCCTGCTGCAGCAGCTGCGTGGCGCCGTCGACAATGCGCGCGGCGCGTTCAACTCCGCGGACAACGACCGTGACTTCCGCGCCGCCGCGACGACGTTCGCCACCGATGCCGAGGCCATCTTCCGCGACGTCGCGGGCTCCGTTTCCCGCGCGGGCAGCGCCGCAGCTCAGTCCGGCCAAGCTGACGAGGCGAAGGCCGCCTTCAGCAACGCGTTAGGCGAGGTGAAGGAGACCTTCAACCAGGCGGTCGCCGGTGTGCGCAACCGCGCCGAGGAGTCCGACGTGGATGCCGAGGGGGTTGTCAAGGATCTGCGCGAGCGCCTGGACACGCTCATTGCGAAGGTATCCGAGCAGGTCTCCCGCCCGGATTCGGGCGAGCAGAAGGCGGAGGATATCATTGACGGGGAAGTTATCAGTGACCATGATGGCGACAACGGCAACAGCACCGTTTAGCTTTAACCCAGAGGGAGAGTCCCGCGCGTGATGGACCTTGGCACATTGGCTTCGGTGGGCTTCATCCTCACCGTGCCGGCGCTAGTTCGCAACCTGCTGTTTATGCTGGTGGGCATCGCCGGCATCGTCGGTGCCGTTTTGGCGGCCACGACCCGCGAGGACGCTTTTGAGGCCGCCGGGCGCCAGGGCAAGTGGGTGTGGGTCGCCATCGTCGGCGGCGCCGCGGCCGTCTGCCTGCTGCGTTTCCCATTCATTGCGTGGTTCGGTGCGGTGGCGATCGGCGTCTACTTCTTCGACGTCCGCCCGCACCTGAACAACATCATCCGTGGTAACCACGGCTGGTAAGCTAGTGGATGACCTCGAGTGGCTGGCCATGCGGACGGGTATAACCGCCCTCGGTGGCCGGCCCTTTAACGTTTCCGAGCGGCATCAGGCGGGCGTGGTGGTCGAGCCGACGCGGGTGCAGGCGGCGAAGCACACCGGCGTGCCCGTCATCGCCGTGGTGGGATGGCAGGACGGGCGCCACCACAGCGTGATCAAGGCGGCGGAGGCGCGCCTGGCCGTCGAGATGGGCGCTGCCGAGGTGTGGCTCGCCGTCGACGCGGACGCCGAGGGCGACAACGAAGTGTTAGCCGATGTCCTCGCCGTGCGCCAGGCCGTCGAGGCGCCCGCCAGGCTCGGGCTGCTTTACGACGCCCGCCCTTCGGTGATCCGGGCTGGGGAGCTGGTGGGCGTCGATAAGCTTGTGTGCCCAAGCGGTGCTGAGCTGCCCCGCACGACGCTGGACGTGGCCGCAATCGGGGTCGACGACAGCGTCGAGGCGGTCGTCGACGCGCTCGAGGCCGGCGCCGCGGTGGTGTTTACAGAGCCTCGCTGATCTGGTTCAGGTTGACGTCATGGCCGTTGAGCGAGACCAGCAGGCCGCCGTCGATAACGGTGACATCGCGCACGCGCATCGGCCCGAACACGGCGTCCTGCATGCCCTCGCGAAGGGCCTGCGAGAGGCTCTCCGCAACCCCGCCCGGCAGGTCGATGCCGAACAGGCTGGTGGAGTCGGCGGAAAAGGTGAGCTCGTCGCCGTCCATTTGCGGGCGCAGGTTGATCCTGGCGAGCCCGTTGTTGAACTGGATGGCCACGGTTCCGGCATCCGGGTTCGACTCCACGCCGGAGATGTTGACTAAATTCTTGAGGGTCGCGGCGGGTAGGCCGTCGACCTGCGAGAGGGCCGCAGATGCCTGCTGCTGCAAAATGGCCTGGATAAACGCGTCCGGCAGCTCGGTCGTGACATCGAGGGTGTCGGCGACGAAGCCGGAGTCTGACTGGCGGACCTTGTCTACGTTGACCGTCGCGGCGGGCTGGCCCGTGAACGAATCCCCGTCGAGCACCAACGTCGAGGGGACTGAGAGGGTCATGTGGGGGACGGTGCCGGCAAGCAGGCCGAACGTGAGCGGTTGAGGCCCGAACGCGACCTGGGGGTTAGCCGTCGTCGGAACGGGGGCGGCGTTGGCGAACTCCGTTTCAATCCGGTTGGACACATAGGCGCGCAGCCCAAATTCTGCGACGACGATCAGGATGAGGATTACCGCGAGTACTCCGACGAAGATTTTCCAGGCGAGCGAGCCTTTGGTGCGAGTCATGCGGCTATCATACGTCCACCGCGACATGCTCCCAATCGATCGTAAATATATTGTCCCGCAGCCGGCGGCGCACGGGGTGCAGTGGCCAACCGCTGCCGATGAGCTCCTCGCGGGCGCGGGCCCACCGGACGCGGGGGCCGTGGGGTGCCCAGCCGGCGGCGTGGTCCCACGCCGCGTCGGCGGCGGACAGAAGCTCATGGATGCTCTCACCTGGGACGTTGCGGTGGATCAGTATCTTGGGCAGCCGCTCCGCGACGTCGGAGGGCCGGGTGACGTCCTGCGGGTCCCAGGCCAGGGTGAGGGAGCGGGGGCCGGTGGCATCCAGCAGCACCCACGCCGCACGCCGGCCCAGCTCATCGCAGGTGCCCTCAACAAAAAGTCCGCCCGGGGCGAGGCGGGAGGTCACCGACTCCCACACTGCGGGCACGTCGGCGACGTCGTATTGGCGTAGCACGTTGAACGCGCGCACTAGGTGCGGGGTGTAGCCGGCGAGTTCGAACCCGCCGAGTTCGAAGCGCACGCCGTCGCGCGGCTGAAGAACTCTCTCGGGGTGGATCTCCAGCCCCACGACCTCAACGCGCGGGTTGATCTGGCGCAGCCACCTGGCCCACTCCACGGTGGTGGTGTGCGAGGCGCCGTAGCCCACGTCCAGTGCGAGCGGGGCGGGCACGGATCGGAGCAGCTCGCCGACCTGCGGGTTGAAGCGGGTCCACCGGTCGGAGCGGCGCAGCCGGTTGACGCCCGTCGTGCCCCGGGTGATCACGCCAAACGGCCGGTCGCGCCCAGACTGCGCGCGCAGGTTGTGGGCGTGACCGGCCATGGAGGGTTGAAAAAGGTTTAGAGGTTCTCGCTGATCCACTGCTCGGTGAGCTTGCCCTCGTTGGAGAAGATCTCCTCGAGCGCTTCGCCGACCTTCGGCTCAAGGGCGGCGCCCATGAACGGGATGGAGACCTTGGCCTCGTTGGCGTAGGCAAGGGTGGTGGTCTCGCCGGCGCCGGTGAGCACGATGTCGCCGGAAAAGTCGACCGGGGTGCCCTTGACATCACCGGCGTAGTCGAGCTTCGCGGTTTCGCCCTCGAGCGCGCCGATGTTCACGGTGCGCTTGAGATTGAGGTCCTGGGAGATCATCGCCTGGGCGGCCTCGGGCAGGATCGTCTGCGGCAGGACCTCGAAGAGGACAACGGAATCGCCGTTGAACTCGTTGAGGCTGCCCGGCTCCGGGGAGAGGTTGGCCGCGATGAACTCCCAATATTCCTTGGTGCTCAGCGCCTGGTGCACCTTGGCGGCGGGGTGATTGATGGTAACGGTTACTTCGCTGTGTGCGGTCATGGGTCACAGACTACCGTTAAGGGGGTGACTGATTCATCTTTTGCCTCGCTTACCACTTTGCGCATCGGCGGCAGCCCCCGCGATCTCGTCCGCTGCACGAGGGCCGACGAGCTCGCCGAGACGGTGGCGCGCCTCGATGCGGCAGGCGAGAAGCTGCTTGTCGTTGGCGGCGGCTCGAATCTGGTCGTTGCCGACGGCCCGCTCGACCTGACAGCGGTCATCGCGGGCAACGAATCGCTTTCGCTTATCCACGCCTCCACGCTCCGCATCGGCGCCGGCACTGTCTGGGATGACGTGGTGGCTTTTGCCGTGGACCACGGCCTGGGTGGCATTGAGGCGCTCAGCGGCATCCCCGGCTCCGCGGGCGCCACGCCCGTGCAGAACGTGGGCGCCTACGGCGCGGAAATCTCCGACGTGCTCACCCGCGTGCGCCTGTATAACCGCGAGACGGGCGCCGACGAGTGGGTGCCGGCCGAGTCGCTGGATCTGGCGTATCGCTACTCCAACCTGAAGTTCACCGCCCGCGCGGTCGTGCTCGAGCTCGAGCTCCGCCTTGAGCCGGCGGAGCTGTCCGCGCCGCTGCGCCACCTCGGCGGGCAGCGCCTCCCCCTGGCGCAGGCGCGCGAGAACATCATCGCCACCCGCCGCGCCAAGGGCATGGTGCTTGACGACAGCGACCACGACACCTGGTCCGCGGGCTCGTTCTTCACCAACCCGATCGTTCCAGCCTCGCTTGCCGACGCCATCGCCAACGACACCG
Source organism: Corynebacterium sp. Z-1 (assembly GCF_031844665.1). Taxonomy (NCBI): domain Bacteria; kingdom Bacillati; phylum Actinomycetota; class Actinomycetes; order Mycobacteriales; family Corynebacteriaceae; genus Corynebacterium; species Corynebacterium sp. Z-1. The sequence continues at coordinate 740,155 of NZ_CP134621.1, forward strand.
GCGAGGACACGATGCCGCGCTTCGCGCAGCCCGACGGGCGCGTCAAGCTCTCCGCTGCGTGGCTCATCGAGCGCGCCGGGTTCCCGCGGGGCTACCCGGGCCACGGCGCGCCGGCGCGGCTGAGCACGAAGCACACCCTGGCGCTGACCAACCGCGGTGACGCCGCGGCGAGCGATATTGTGGCGCTGGCCCGGGACGTGCGGGCGGGCGTCGACAAGCGATTTGGCGTTGTTCTCGAGCCGGAGCCCGTGTGGGTGGGCGTGGAGATCTAGTCCTCGAGCTGAGCGAGCAAGTCCGCTTGGACCTCGCGGCGGCGGATCTTGCCCATGGGGTCGCGGGCGAGCTCCTCGAAGTGGTAGAACGTGCGCGGCACCTTGTAGGCGGTGAGGTGCTTCTTCGCGTAAGCGCGCAAGCCCTCGGAGTCCAACTTGGCACCGTCGGTGAGGGTGACGCAGGCAACGACATCCTCGGAGCCGTCCGGGCGGGGTCGGCCGACGACGGCGACGTCCTCGACATCCTTGTGCGCGCGGATGACCTCCTCGACCTCGGCGGGGTAGACGTTGAACCCGCCGGTGATGATGAGCTCCTTGATGCGCGAGACGAGCTTGACAAAGCCGTCCGACTCCATGATTCCCATGTCACCGGTGCGGAACCAGCCGTTGTGGAACGCCTGTTCGGTGGCCTCGGGGTTATCCAGGTAGCCGCCGAACACCTGGGGGCCGCGGGCGAGGATCTCGCCGGCCTCGCCGTAGGGCATGTCCTCATCCAGGTTCTCCGGGTTGGCGATGCGGATATCGGTATCCGGGAAGGGCAGGCCGATGTAGCCGGGGCGACGATCCGCGCTTTCGGGGTTGCCGATGAGGATCGGCGAGGTTTCGGTCAGGCCGTAGCCCTCCACGAGGCGGCCGCCGGTGAGCTTTTCCCACTCGTCGATCACCGCGACCGGGAGCGAGGAAGCACCGGAGAAAGCAATGTTGAGGCTCGAGATGTCGACGTTATCTTCCTTGGCCTGCGCGACGATGCGCTCGAACAGTGTGGGCACGCCCGGCATGAAGGTCGGCTTGTACTTCTTAATGGCCGACATGATGAGGTCGATCTTCGGGGCAGGCAGGAGAATCACTTCGCTGCCGATCTTCATCGCGAGGGTCAGGGAGAACGTCAGGCCGAAGGAGTGGAAGAACGGCAGGGTGGCCACCATCCGCTGGTCGCGCTCCTGGAAGTCCTTGACCCACGCGATGCCCTGGGTCACGTTGGCGCACAGGTTGGCGTGGGTCAGTAGCGCGCCCTTGGGGCGACCCGTCGTGCCGGAGGTGTACAGGATCAGCGCCGGGGTGTCGGGGGAGACCTCGGCTTCCTCGAGCTGGTCGGCGTTGTTTACCAGCGCGGAGCTGACCAGCGCCTCCCACGGCACGGTGGAGGTCGCGGGCGCGGTGAGCTCGGCGCGTGCCTCACGGAGACGCTTCAGCGGCAGGCGCAGGGCGAGGCGCATTGGCAGGGGCATCGCCTGGGTCATGTCGACGCTGACGACGGTGGTGATATCGGTGTCGTCGCGCAGTTCGTTGACGGTGCCCGCGACCTTGTCCCACACGATGGCCACTCGGGCGCCGTGGTCGGCAAACTGCGGGCGCAGCTCGGCGGCGGTGTAGAGCGGGTTGTGCTCGGCGACGACCGCGCCGAGCAGCTGTGCGGCGAAGAAAGCCACCACGTGCTGCGGGCAGTTCGGCAGCATGATCGCCACGCGGTCGCCCGCTTTGACGCCGAAGGATTTCAGCCCGGCGGCGGCGCGGCGGACCTCGCTATCAAGCTCGGCGTAGGTCATCGTGCGACCGAAGAAACGGGTCGCTATCTTCGACCCGTTTGCCGTGATGTTGTCGGCGTAAATCTTCGTGAGCGTCGCTGTGCTGTAATCCAGGTTGGGGGCGGTCCACTCGGTGTAGGAATCGAGCCAGGGTTTGTCTGCGTGAGAAGCCATGCCCCCAAGTATAGGGACTACGGTTACCGCCCCGTAGCTTAGTGCTTCGCGGTGCCCTCCTCCAGCATTTGCAGCAGGGTCTTCTGCACATGCTTGCGGCGGATCTTGCCCGTCTGATCGCGGTTTAGGTCCTCGAAGTGGTAGAAGGTGCGCGGCACCTTGTACGGGGTGAGGCGCTCGCGCGCGTACGACTGGAGACTATCCGGGTCCAGTGGCGCACCCTCGTGCAGGGTGACGCAGGCGACGACGTCCTCGGAGCCGTCGGGGCGCGGGCGGCCGACGATCGCGATGTCGTTGATGTCCGGGTGGTGCTTGAGCACCTGCTCCACCTCGTCGGGGTAGACGTTGAAGCCGCCGGTGATGATCATCTCCTTGATGCGGGCAACCAGGCGGATAAACCCGTCTTCCTCCATCACGCCCATGTCGCCGGTACGGAAGAAGCCGTTGTGGAAGGCCTTTTCGTTGGCTTCCGGCTTGTTCAGGTAGCCGGAGAAGACCTGCGGGCCGCGGGCCAAAAGCTCGCCCGGCTCGCCGTCCGGCATGGTCTCGTCGGGGTTATCCGGGTTGGCGATGCGGATTTCGGTGTCGGGGAAGGGCACGCCGATGTAGCCGGGCCGGCGGTTGCCGTCGAGCGGGTTGGCTGTGAGAATCGGCGCGGTCTCCGTCAGGCCGTAGCCCTCCACCAAACGGCCGCCGGTGACCTTCTCCCACTTCTCCAGCGTGGCGGTGGGCAGCGTCGCCGCGCCCGAGAAGGAGTAGCGGATGGACGTGATGTCCTTGTTGTTGTCGATGGCCCAGTCGGAGATGCGTTCGTAGAGCGTCGGCACGCCCGGCAGCATGGTCGGCTTCGTCTTCTCGATCGCGGAGAACATCAGCTCCGGCTTCGGCGCGGGCACGAGAATGGACTGCGCGCCCACCGCGAAACCGATGGCGAAGTTGAGCGTCAGGCCGTAGACGTGGAACAGCGGGAGCACGGCGAAGATGCGCTCGTCCTGATCGCCGAAGTTGCCGAACCACTCCAGGCCCGCGACGACGTTGGCGTTGATGTTGCCGTGCGTTAGCGGCGCGCCCTTCGGCGCCCCCGTGGTGCCGGAGGTGTAGAGGATGAACGCGATGTCATCCTGGGTGACGCGCACGTCCGCGCGCTTCGGCTCGTTGCTCAGAAGCTGCGCGAAAGGGATGGTGCCCTCGGCCGGGCCGGTCAGCTCCTCGCGCTTCTTCTTGATCGAGCCCAAAGGAAGGCTGAGCACCGTGCGCAGGTGCCACGGCATGGCGTCGATCATGTTGACGGTGATGACCTTTTCAAGCTGGGTCGTGCGAGCCAGCTCCTTGTACACCGGCGCGGCCTTGTCCCACGCGATGACGACCTTCGCACCGTGGTCGTCGAACTGATCCTTGAGCTCGTAGGCGGTGTAGAGCGGATTGTGCTGGACAACCGTTGCCCCGAGGCTGTGCACCGCGAGAATGGAAACGACGTGCTGCGGGCAGTTCGGCAGAGCGATGGCCACGCGGTCGCCCTGCTTGACGCCGAGGCCGCTGAGTCCGGTGGCGACGCGGCGGACCTGGTCTTCGACCTCGCCGTAGGTGAGCTCCTTGCCCATAAACCACGTGAACTTCTTGTTGCGGTGCTTTGCTACCGCGTCGTTGAAACGGGAGACGAGAGTGTCATCTCCGTAAGACAGCTGGCGGTCGGTCCACTCCGCGTAGTGCTGCAGCCAGGCCTTGTTTTCAAAAGCTCCCATAGCGAGCGCGCTCCTTGTATGTCGTTGCCGTTGATTAGTTCATTCTACCTAAGGTCTCCGGCATATCTTACAAGCTCAGTGTGGGCGTGTGTAGGAAATCCGCGACATATCTTTTGTACGTGGTTAAGCGAGCTAGCTCTTTTCCTCGCCGACCTTGGTGTCGTCGCCCTCTTCGAGCATCTCAATGAGGGTTTCCTGAACCTCGCGGCGGCGGATCTTGCCCGTCATATCGCGGGCGAGCTCCTCGAAGTGGTAGAAGGTGCGCGGCACCTTGTACGCGGTGAGGCGCTCGCGGGCGTATTCGCGCAGCGCATCCGACTCGATGACGGCGCCCTCGCGCAGGGTCACACACGCCACCACGTCCTCGGAACCGTCCTTGCGCGGACGTCCGACGACGGCGATGTCATCGATGTCGGGGTGCTCCTTCATCACCTGCTCCACCTCATCCGGGTAGATGTTGAAGCCGCCGTTGATGATCATTTCCTTGATGCGGGAGACTAGGCGAATGAAGCCGTCCTCCTCCATCACGCCCATGTCACCGGTGCGGAAGAAGCCGTCGTGGAACGCGTCCTCGGTCGCCTCCGGCTTGTTCAGGTAGCCCTTGAACACCTGCGGTCCGCGGGCCAGCAGCTCGCCCGGCTCGCCGTCCGGCATGGTCTCGTCCAAGTTGTCCGGGTTGGCGATGCGGATCTCGGTGTTCGGGAACGGCAGGCCGATGTAGCCCGGGCGGTGGTTGCCGTCCATCGGGTTGGCGGTCAGGATCGGGGAGGTCTCGGTCAGGCCGTAGCCCTCGACGAGGCGGCCGCCCGTGATGCTCTCCCACTTCTCAATCGTCGATTCCGGCAGCGTCGACGCACCAGAGAAGGAGTTGCGGATCGTCGGGTACGTCTTGTCGTTGTTCAGCGCCGCCTCCGCGATCTTCTCGTAGAGGGTGGGCACGCCCGGGAAGAACGTCGGCGGGTTTTTCTTCATCGCCATGGCAATCAGCGGCGGCTCCGGGGCTGGCACCAGGATCAGCTCGGCACCGGTGCCGATGGCGAGGCCCATGGTCAGGGCCAGGCCGTAGACGTGGAACAGTGGGAGGATCGTCATGATCTTCTCCTGCTCCTTGCCCAGGTCCTTGACCCACACGAGGCCGGACTTGAGCATTGAGTTCAGGTTGCCGTGGGTGAGCTGGGCGCCCTTCGGCGGGCCGGTGGTGCCCGAGGTGTAGAGGATCAGGACGGTGTCATCCTGCGTAATCTCCTCCGGAGCCTCAAAGGGCTTGTCAATCAGCAGGGACGACCACGGCATCGTCGCTGGGGCGTCGCCGGTGAGCCGCTCGCGCAGCTCCTTGGCCTTCGGCAGCGGCAGTGAGAGGGCGATGCGGTACTTCAGCGCCATCTCGTCGATCATGTTGACCGAGACGATGGTGGACAGCGGGGAGTCCTTGCGCAGCTTCGAGATCGTCGGCGCAACCTTGTCCCAGACAATGGCGATCTTCGCGCCGTGGTCCTGGAACAGGGGGAGAAGCTCGGAGGCGGTGTAGAGCGGGTTGTGCTCCACGACGGTCGCGCCGAGGCGCATCACGGCGCTAAAGGCGATGATGTGCTGCGGGCAGTTGGGCATGACGAGCGCGACGCAGTCGCCCTTCTTCACACCCAGCTCCTGCAGGCCAGCCGCGGCCTTGAGGACCTGCTCGTTGAGGTCCGCGTACGTCATGGTCTTTTCGAAGAACCAGGTCGCCGTGCGGTTCGAGTGCTTGGCCAGGTTGCGTTCGTAGACGTCAACAAGGGTATCCTCGCCAAGCTCAACCTCGTGCGGTGTCCAGGGTGCGTAGTGTTTCAACCACGCCTTTTCTTCGAATGCGCCCATAAGAGACTCCTTCGGGTTTTCGGTCGGCATTGATGGGTTGTTTATTAGTATAGGGAAAATGCGGTGGCCCGCATCACAATTCGCGCGAAAGGTGACCTCTAGCCCCCCCACCCGGCGATGCTTCGCCTTGCGAGCCGCTCAAAATGCGGTAAAAAATGTGGGAAGGGGTGCACACATTTACAGGGGGAACTGTCATGTACGATGCCGCGCGCTATGGCGAGCACAGGTTTAACCAGGCCAACCAGGAGCTTTTGCCGCCGCCGGGACTCGACCAATCAACGCTTCTCAACCCGGTCACCGCGCCGCCACAGCGCGGTTGGCGGCGCATGCTCCACACCGCCTCCGGTGGGCGGATCAACCCAGGCGGCTCCCGCAAGGAGTTGCAGGAGCAGCAGCTTATCGACGCCATCCGCGCCCCGTTGCGCGGCGATTACCGCATCGCCGTGATGTCGCTGAAAGGCGGGGTGGGCAAGACAACCACCACCGTGGTACTCGGGGCAGTGTTCGCCCAGCTGCGTGGCGACCGGGTGATCGCCATCGACGCCAACCCGGACCTGGGCACCCTGGCTCAGCGTGCCGCGGTGCCCACCCCAGCGACGATCCGCGACCTGCTCGCCGCGCGCGACACATCGCGCTACGCGCAGGTGCGGGCATTTACGCACCAGGCGGCCTCGCGCCTCGAAGTCATTGGCTCCGAGCGCGACCCGGCAGTCAGCGAGGCGTTTAGCGAGGCCGACTACCGCCGAGCCGTGGACATCCTGCAGCACCACTATAACGTCATCCTGACCGACTGCGGCACCGGGCTGATGCACTCCGCCATGGCGGGCGTGCTCGACCTGGCCAACTCACTGATCTTGGTGACCTCGCCGGCGCTCGATGGCGCGCAGTCCGCGGCGGCCACGCTGGACTGGCTGAGCCTGCACGGCCACGACCAGCTCGCCGCCAATGCGGTGGTGGTTGTCTCGACCAATGCTCCAGGTAGCCCGACTATTGACATTTACCAGCTCGCGGAGCACTTCGCGTCGCGCACCCGCGCCGTGCACGTCATCCCCTACGACCGCCATTTGGCGGAGGGCGCCGTGGTCGAGCTTGACCGTCTCCACCCGAAAACGGTGCAGGCCTACCGGCTGCTGGCAGCGGAGGTCGCCGCCGACTTCGACTCCTGGCACCGCCACGCTGCCTACTAGACCAAAAGCGCCTCTAGAATTGGGCTGCATGCGCGTCGCGATGATCTCCATGCACACCTCCCCGCTCGAGCAACCGGGCACCGGGGACGCTGGCGGCATGAACGTCTACGTTCTCAACATCGCGCGCGAGCTCGTGCGCGGCGGCCTCGAAGTGGACATCTTCACGCGGGCGACCCGGCCCAGCCGGGGTGAAATCGTCGAGGTCAGCGAGGGTCTGCGCGTGATCAACATCGTCGCCGGGCCTTACGAGGGGCTGGCGAAGGAGGATCTGCCCACCCAGCTCGCCGCCTTTGCCGGCGGGATCCTGCAGTTCTCCCGCACGTACGACCTGTCCTACGACCTGATCCACTCGCACTACTGGCTCTCCGGCCAGGTGGGGTGGCTCATGGCCGACCTCGCGCGGGTGCCCCTGGTCCACACGGGGCACACGTGGGCGGCGGTGAAAAACGCGCACCGCTCCCCGGACGCCGAGCCCGAGGGCGAGGCGCGCCGCATCTGCGAGCAGCAGCTCGTGGACAACGCGAACACCGTGGTGGTCAACACCCCGGACGAGATCGCGGAGCTGGCGCGGCACTACGACGTCGACCCGGCGAAGATCGCCGTGGTCACCCCCGGCGCCGACACGGAGCTTTTTACCCCCGGGTCGAACCGCAACACGGAGCTGGCGCGGCGCCAGCTGGGCATCCCGCTACACGCCAAGGTCGTCGCGTTCGTTGGCAGGCTGCAGGATTTCAAGGGCCCCCAGGTGCTGATCCGCGCGGTAGGGGAGATGGCGCGCCGCGACCCGGCGCGCGACGTGCACGTCATTATCTGCGGTGGGGCGTCGGGAAGCGATGCGAGCGTGGAGCGCTACCGCGCGCTCGCCCGCGAGGAAAACATCGCGCGTCGGGTGCGCTTCCTGGGCCCGCGGCCCCCGGAGGAGCTGGTGGCGATCTACCAGGCGGCCGACATCGTCGCGGTGCCCAGCTACAACGAGTCCTTCGGCCTGGTCGCCGTCGAAGCGCAGTCGACGGGCACCCCCGTGGTCGCGGCCCGCGTCGGCGGGCTCCCGCTGGCCATCGCCGAGGGCGAGACAGGGCTGCTTGTCGACGGGCACGGCACCGAGGCGTGGGCCGACGCGCTTTGCCAGCTGCTTAACGACGACGCCCGGCGCATCGAGATGGGCGCGGCCGCGGTGGGCCACGCGCGCCGCTTCAGCTGGGCAGCCTCGGCGCGAAGTCTGAGCCGGGTCTACGAGGACACGCTCGCCGAGTTCGTCCCTGGTGGTGCGCCGAGGGCGCCGTTTGGCGGCTAATCACGGCAACAGGGGGCCGATTTTCGTGGCATGCTAGACGCATGAGCAACGGAAAGCTGATTCTCCTACGGCACGGACAAAGCACATGGAACAAGTCCAACCAATTCACCGGCTGGGTCGACGTTGACCTGACCGAACAGGGTGAGCAGGAGGCGGCCAACGCGGGCCAGCTTCTCGTGGACAAGGGCATCCTCCCCGGCATCGTGTTCACCTCGCTGCTGCGCCGCGCGATCCGCACCGCGAACATCGCGCTTAACGCCGCTGACCGCCACTGGATCCCCGTCGAGCGCAACTGGCGCCTCAATGAGCGCCACTACGGCAAGCTGCAGGGCCTGAACAAGGCCGAGATCCGCGAGGAGTTCGGCGAGGAGCAGTTCATGACGTGGCGCCGCTCCTACGACACCCCGCCGCCGGAGCTTGCCGACGACAACGAGTTCTCCCAGGCCAACGACCCGCGCTACGCCTTTTTGCCGCAGGTGCCGCGCACCGAGTGCCTCAAGGACGTCGTGGAGCGCTTCTTGCCGTTCTACGAGGACGTTATCTTGCCAGAGGTTCTGCAGGGCAAGAACGTCATGGTCGCCGCTCACGGCAACTCCCTGCGCGCGCTGGTCAAGCACCTGGACAACATCTCGGACGAGGACATCGCGGGCCTGAACATCCCGACCGGCATGCCGCTGGTCTACGAGATCGGCTCCCGCGGCGCGGTACTCAACCCGGGCGGCACGTACCTCGACCCGGAGGCAGCCGCCGAAGGTGCTGCGGCTGTGGCAAGCCAGGGCAACCAGAAGTAACCGCGACTTGTCACCCGCCTTAGCGTTCGTCCTCGGGGCGCTCGCCGCCGCCGTGGTGCTGCTGCTTGTCTATTGGATTGAGCGGCGCGCGAAGACCGCGTCAAAGCCTGAGGACGAAGATAACAACGTCAGCACCATGAGCAAGGTCCTGCACTTGGCCATCCAAGGCTCCACGACCGGGTTCTTGGTGGTCAACCGTGCGGGCCGGGTGATTTTGTCCAACCCGCGCGCGCACGAGATGTCCATCGTGCACAGCCGCACGGTCAACCCGCGGGTAATGGAGACGGCGCGCGAGGTCTTCGAGGACCTAGAGACCCGCACCATTGACCTCGACCTGCCGAAACGCGCCACAGGCAGCCTCGTGCGCAGCGTGCGCGCCGTGGTGAAACCGCTGACGCTGACGGACACCTCCTTCGTCATCGTCTACGGCACGGACGAGTCCGAGAACGTGCGCATGGAGTCCGCGCGCCGCGACTTCGTGGCCAACGTCTCGCACGAGCTAAAAACCCCGGTCGGTGGAGTCTCCCTGCTGGCCCAGGCGCTGCTGCAAGACCCGGGTGACCCGGAGATGGTGACGTACTTCGGCGAGAAGCTGCTCAAGGAATCCCACCGCATGGGCGACATGATCACCGACCTGATCAGCCTTTCCAAGCTCCAGGGCGCCGAGGCGCTGCCCGAGTTAACGCCCGTGCGTGTCGACGACGTCATCGACGACGCGATCCAGCGCAACCAGGTCACCGCGGACAACAGGGAAATCGAGCTGACCCGCTCCGGCCACACCGGCATCAAGGTGATGGGGGACCGGGCGCTGCTCACCGCCGCGGTGTCGAACCTGGTGTCCAACGCGATTAACTATTCGCCAAACAACCAGCCGGTGACCATCACCCAGAAAGTGGTGCGGGACTCGGTGATTTTGATCCGCGTCACCGACCGCGGCATCGGGATTGCGCCCGAGGACCAGAAGCGCGTTTTCGAGAGGTTTTACCGCGTGGACAGGGCGCGCTCGCGCTCGACGGGAGGCACGGGTTTGGGTTTGGCCATCGTCAAGCACGTCGTGGCCAACCATGGCGGTAACATCAAGTTATGGTCGAGGCCCGAAACGGGATCCACGTTCACCATTGAGCTGCCGATATACACCCCCGAGGCTCAGGTCACTCTGGCCGATCGGGAGACGGAGCAGCCCGGCGCGCAGTCTGCCGAGCCCCAGCCGGGTTTGAAGCAGGCGGTCACCCGGGTTGCGACGCGCCGTAAGGAAAGGGAGAAGCAATGACGACGATTCTCATCGTTGAAGACGAAGAATCCTTGGCCGACCCGTTGGCCTACCTGCTGCGCAAGGAGGGGTTTGAGGCGATCGTGGCCCCGGATGGGCAGAGCGCGCTGAGCGAGTTCGACAGCAACAGCGTCGATTTGGTTCTGCTTGACCTCATGCTGCCCGGGATGAGCGGAACCGACGTGTGCAAGAAGATCCGCGCGACCTCCGCGGTGCCGATCATCATGGTCACCGCCCGCGACTCCGAGATCGACAAGGTCGTCGGCCTGGAGCTCGGCGCCGACGACTACGTGACCAAGCCCTACTCCAGCCGCGAGCTCATCGCCCGGATCCGCGCCGTGCTGCGCCGCGGGCCTGAGGTGGCGGACGAGGAGCTCGAGGCAGACGAGCGCATCCTCGAGGGCGGCCGCGTGAGAATGGACGTCACGCGCCACACCGTGTTCGTTGACGGCGAGCCGGTCTCCATGCCGCTCAAGGAGTTCGACCTACTGGAGTACCTGATGCGCAACGCCGGCCGCGTCCTCACCCGCGGCCAGCTCATCGAGCGCATCTGGGGCGCCGACTACGTGGGCGACACCAAGACCCTCGACGTCCACGTCAAGCGCCTGCGCACCAAGATTGAGGCCGCGCCCTCGCGCCCCACCCAGCTGGTCACCGTGCGCGGTTTGGGCTACAAGTTCGAGGCTTAGCCCGCCGGGTGCGTCGCTTTGGCGTCGTCAGGCAATGCGGCGCGAGCAGCGCAATGCTTCTCGACGACCCCGTACGCCGCCGCCCCGATCAGCGCAGTTAGCTCGTCCCGCATAGAACGCCACACGGGCGTTGCGCCCGGGGTGTGGGTGTTGGGCGCGCCCGTGCACCACCAGTCGAAGTCCTCGCCCCCTCCGCCCCACTGGCGCCGGTCGTATTCGCCGATGGTGGTGCGCAGCACCTGCTCGCCGTCGGAACGTTCGACCCACTCGTCCTCGCGCGACAACGGCACCTGCCAGCACACCTCGGGCTTGGAGCCGACGATGTTGCACCCCTCCGCTAGCGCCCACTGGTGCAGCGCGCAGCCCGGGCCCGTCTCGGCGTCGGCGCGGTTGGCAAAGATGCAGGCACCGTCCACGCGCGTCGTTTTCAGGCCCGGTTCGTCCTCATCGTCGTCCCACTCCAGCCACGGCTCGAGCACTACCGGGTCGGCGGCCTCGATGTAGGAGTCGACATCGTGGGGGCGCAGCTGCCAGTACTTGGCGGGCATTTTGGCGACGGCGTTGTAGAGGTCGTCGCGGTCGGACTCGTCGGAGAGGTAGGCGCCGTGGATGCAGCAACCGACCACCGGGAAGCTCTCGTCGATGCCGTGGCACTCCGGGGTGCCGAACCGGCAGCTCCACGTCGATTCCAGCCAGGTGAGATCGACCACGATTAGATGCTTCGGGTCGTCCGGGTTGGTGAACTCGAACCACTCGCGGGGGAAATCCGGGGCAACCTCGCGCCCCGCGAGGATGGACTTCCCGGCGGGGGAGGAGGCGGGAAAACCGAGATAAACGGGGCTTCGGGTTGGTTGATTCACACTTGAGTACCGTAGACCCATTACTCTGGGTGTGTGCGACTAGGTGTATTAGATGTAGGCAGCAATACCGTCCACCTCGTGGCGGTCGATGCCCACAGTGGCGGGCGCCCGACTCCGATGAGCGATTGGAAGCAGCCCCTGCGGCTCGTTGAGCTCCTCGATAAGGACGGGGCGATCGAGGACAGGGGCGTCGATAAGCTCGTGAGCGCTGTGCAGGAGGCGAAAGACCTCTCGACGAACCTGAAGTGCGAGGAGTTCCTCGCGTTCGCCACCTCCGCCATTCGCTCCGCCACCAACTCCGACGACGTGCTGCGCCGCGTAGAGAAAAAAACCGGCGTGGACCTGCGGATCCTCACGGGCGAGGAGGAGGCGCGCCTGACGTTTCTCGCCGCGCGCCGCTGGCACGGCTGGTCCGCTGGCCGGATCACCAACATCGACATTGGCGGCGGCTCGCTGGAAATGTCGACCGGCACCGAGGAAACCCCCGACCTTGCCGTCTCCCTGGATCTCGGCGCGGGCAGGCTGACGCACCAGTGGTTCGACACCGACCCGCCGGAGCGCAAGAAGATCAACCTCCTGCGCGACTTCATCGACGCCGAGCTCGCCGCGCCCGCCGAGCAGTTCCGGGCGCTCGGGGGCAGCGGGTTGGCCGTGGGCACGTCGAAGACGCTGCGCACGCTCGCGCGCCTGACCGGCGCCGCACCGTCCTCAGCTGGGCCTTTTGTCAAGCGCACGCTCACCGCGCCGGGTCTGCGCCAGCTCATCGCCTTCATCTCACGCATGACGGCGGCGGACCGCGCGGAGCTCGAAGGCATCAACGCGGACCGCTCCCACCAGATCGTTGCGGGCGCGTTAGTGGCGGAAGCCGCAATGAGAGCCTTAAATATTGATAAGTTGGAAATCTGCCCGTGGGCGTTGCGCGAAGGCGTGATCCTGCGATGGATCGACCAGGGACCGAACTACGAAGGAGAGAGCTAATGTCTGACGACTCTCAGCTCACTGTCGCGGAGCTTCTCTCGCGAGCCCAGAAAGAAAACCCGGGCGCCGAACAGCCGCGCCGGCGCCGCCGCCGCAGCCTCGACGAAGGCGGCGTGTCGGTTGCTGAGCTCACTGGCTCCCTGCGCAAGGTCGAGGCGCGCCCTGTGGAGTCGAAGCACTCCAGCGTGCCCATCGACCCGGTTGAGCCGGAACCGGTCAAGCCCATCGAAGCAGTTGAGCCGGAACCCGTGGACGCGTCCGAGACCACCGTTATCAAGAAGGTGGAGGTGGAGCCGAAACCCGCGGCCGCTGCGACTACTACCACCACATGGTCGAAGTTCGAGCGCTCGGCGCAGGAGCCCGCCGAGGTCACCGGCGAGATCCCGGTCGTCGCGGATGCCCCCGCCCCCGCACCTGCGCCCGTTTACGACGAGTCCGTCTACGCTGAGCAGCCCGAGTTCCTCCCGGAGGCGGAGGCTGAGGCCGAGGCCGCGGTCAACCCGATCATGCTCGTTCTGTTCGTCTTTTTGGGCCTGATCGCGGGCGTGCTCGGTTTCATCGCCTTCCAGTGGGTGTGGGCGAACCTGCCGCTGGCGGTCGCCCTCATCCTGGCGCTGGTGGTCACCGCGGCCGTGGTGTTTGGTGTGCGCGCGATGCGCACCGGCAAGGACGGGCTGACGATGACGCTGGCTGGCCTGGCTGCGCTCGTCGTCACGCTCGGCCCTGGGTTGATCAGCGGCCTGTAACCGCGGCTGCGGGCGCACACGGGGTTGTGGCATCGTGGGTGCCGTGGATACAGCAAAGAACGCACACGACACTTCCGCCCAGGCCCAGGTAGAGCAGCTGGGCAAGATCGCCGTCATCGGCGGCGGCAACATCGGGGAGGCGCTCATCGCCGGGCTTGTCGTCGCCGGGGTGGAGCCCACGTCAATATTCGCGACCAACCGCTCGCCGGAGCGCTCTGCGCAGCTCGCTGAGCGCTACGGAATCATCACGGGCAGTGACAACTCCGAGGCCGTGACGGACGCCAGCATCTGCTTTCTGTGCGTCAAGCCGGGTCAGATCCTCGAGGTGCTCGAGGAGATCAGCGACACGATCGCCCGCCACGACGAATCCACCGCGGTGGTGTCGATGGCCGCGGGCATCACGCTCGCCTCGATGGAAAGCGCCGTCTCCGCCGCCGGCACCCCCTTGGTGCGCGTCATGCCGAACACCCCCATGCTGGTGGGTAAAGGCGTTCACGTCGCGGCGAGCGGGCGCTACGTCGACGAGGATAAGCGCGCCCAAGTACTCGAGGCGCTGGCTGTGACCGGGCACGTCGTCGAGGTGCCGGAGAAGCTTATCGACGCCGCTACGGCCGTCTCGGGCTCCGGGCCGGCCTACTTCTACTACTTCACCGAGGCATTGATCGACGCCGGGGTGTCGCTGGGGTTGCCGCGCGATGTCGCCCGGGAGCTCGCCGTGGCCACCGCCTCGGGCGCCGGCGAGATGCTGCTGGGCGAAAAGACCCCGGCGCAGTTGCGTTACGACGTCTCCTCACCGGCGGGCACGACGGCTATGGCGATCCGCGAGTTGGAGGAATCGGGGGTGCGTGGTGCGCTGTACCGCGCCACGGAAGCAGCGGCGAAGCGCTCGGCTGAACTGGGCCAATAGCCTTCTAGCCCCAGGAATCACAACCGTGTCTTTGGATTAACTACGAAAACTTGGGAACATTCTGTGCGCTTAAGTCGCACCTTGCCCTCGGTTCACGCTAGTCTAGTTAGAGCACGTGCGTGATCGTCCTGTGGGAGGGGAAGCCTACAGCGCGACCGTGCTGAAGGGTAAATAAATTATGGCTAACGAAGAAAAGGGTAAGTTCCTCACTGTTGCTGAGGTTGCCGACATCATGCGTGTCTCCAAGATGACGGTGTACCGCCTGGTACACGCTGGCGACCTGCCCGCTGTGCGGGTGGGACGCTCATTCCGCGTCAACGAGAACGCTGTTACCGAGTATCTCGACTCCTCGGTCTACAACGTCGGTTAACGGCCCTACCACCCCCCGCTTCGGCACCCTCCTCGCACCTGTGCGGGTGGGTGCCGAAGCCTTTTTGGTGGCATAAGCGCCCGGCTGTATGCTGGTAGGCATTCGTGCCAGCGTGCGCGTGGGTTCATGTTGGCCCTTTACGAGAGTGCACCTCGTGAAAAGGGCCCCGCGTGTGATCAACACCCCATTCGCTGCGACCTACGCCCGCCGGCAGGTATGTACATACAACTAGGAAACGAGGAAACCACATGGGTTCAGTTATCAAGAAGCGCCGCAAGCGCATGTCGAAGAAGAAGCACCGCAAGATGCTGCGCCGCACGCGTGTTCAGCGTCGTAAGCTCGGCAAGTAAACATGCCGCTTTAGGCCCACAGCCCTTACCCAAGGGCCGTGGGCCTTATTTCGTGCGCCACAGCGCCCACGCCCCCGCGGCAGCAAAGACCACGGCCACCGTCGCCGGAACCGCCGCCTTGCGCACGGAGCGGTAGTCGCGGATCTCCCACCCCTTATCCTGGGCGTGCTTACGCAGCGCGCGATCGGGGTTGACGGCCACGGGCGTGCCCACCATCGACAACATGGGGATGTCGTTGATGCTGTCCGAGTACGCGGTGCACTGCTTTAAGTCGAGCTGCTGCAGCGCCGCGAGCGCGGCCACTGCGTGGCGCTTTCCGGGCCCGTGCAGGATGTCGCCGACCAGCCGCCCGGTAAACAGGCCGTCTTCCGCCTCCGCGACGGTGCCCAGCGCGCCCGTGAACCCGAGGCGCGCGGCGAGCGCCTGGCCGATCTGCACCGGGGTGGCCGAGACGAGCCACACCTGCTGGCCAGCGGCGAGGTGCATGTGGGCCAACTGCAACGTCGGGTCGAACGCCCGGCCAAGGATTTGGTGGTCGACTATGTCGTCGGCTAGCTCGAGCAAATCGCTGACCTTCTTGCCGCGGGCCAGGCCCAGTGCGTGGGCGCGGCCGCTGGCGATGTCGGAGGTTTTCTCCGAGCCGAAGACGCGGTAGCGCAACTGCTTGGTCAGTCCGGGCAGCAGCTCGCGCAACGTGATCATGCGTTTCTTCGCCAGCCCCCGGCCGAGCAGCACGAGCGACGAGCCCTGGATCAGGGTGTTGTCGATATCGAAAAACGCTGCCGCCTCGGCGTCCTGCGGCACGTCGGGGTCCGGCTGGGTGACCCTCGCCGCGCCGGCGGTGGCGAATGCGCCGCCAACGGTGTCGACCCCAAGGGTGAACTCGTCGATGCTGAGCCCAAACGTTTCTTCAATGGCGGCGGCAGCTGCGGCTTCGCCGGCGGCGCGCTGTGAGGCGTCGTCAAGCGGCGGCACAGCGAGCTCTTCCAAGAAGCGGCGGACGTTGCCATGCGACGCCGACCACTGCGCGAGGAATTCCCTGCCTGGGCGGTGTGCGGAGTCCGCGCTCATAGTCGTCTACAGCCTTTCGTCGGGGACGGAGTAGCGTAAACAACCGTACCGTGACCAAGGCCCGTTAAGGAGCACTGTGAAAAACGTCGAGCTGATGGTTCGCGCCACATGCGGTTCCTGCGACCGCGTCGCGCGCCAGATCGCCCCGATCGTCGAGGCGGCGGGCGCGACGCTGACGCTTGTCGACGTCGACACGGACGCCGAGATCGCTGCCGAATACGGCGACCGCGTGCCCGTGGTCGTGATCGACGGCGAGGAGTTCGCCTGCTGGGAAGTAGACAACGCCGACCTCGCCGCCGAGCTCGCAAGCTAGCTGGGCTATCCTTTAGTTTGATCTCGAGAAAGTATTTTCCGGAGGAGTTTGTGTGAGTGTTCTCGTCGTAGGGATGTCGCATCGCTCGGCACCCGTCGCGTTACTTGAGCGCCTCAGCATGGACGACACCGTGCAGACGGAGACGACAACCGCGTTGGTCAGCCAGCCCTCGCTGTCCGAGGCGATGATTATCTCGACCTGCAACCGCCTCGAAGTGTATGCGGTAACCAATTCCTTCCACTCCGGCGTCGAGGACGTGCTCAGCGTGCTCGCGGACAAGTCTGGGGTGGAGGAAGGGGAGCTGCGCTCCTACCTGTATGTCCGCTACGCCGACGCGGCGGCCGAGCACATGATGACGGTCGCCTCCGGCCTGGACTCGATGGTGGTGGGAGAGCAGCAGATCATCGGCCAGGTCCGCTCCAGCTACCAAGATGCCACCGTGCGCGGCACAGTCGGCCCCGGCCTGCACTCGCTGGCGCAATCCGCGCTCTATACCGGCAAGCGCGTGCACACGGAAACGGAGATCGACGACGCCGGCGCCTCCATGGTCACCCTCGCACTGGAGGAAGCGATGAAGATTATGGGCGTGGAGGATTTCACGGGCAAGACCGCCTTAGTCCTCGGCGCCGGGGCCATGGCCTCGCTGGCGGCGACGCACCTGGGCAAACGCGGGATTAACAACCTGATCATCGCTAACCGCACCCGCTCGCGCGCCGAACGCCTCGCCGAGCACTCCCGCGAGGCGGGCGTGCCGGCGGAGGTCGTGGACTTCAACTCCCGCGCCGGGGCGCTGGCCCGGGTCGACATCGCCGTTTCCGCGACCGCGAGCGATGAGTTCACCATCACGGCGGAAGACATCTCCGGGCCCGTTATGCTCGCTGACTTGTCGCTGCCGCGCGACATCGAGGACGCCGTCACCGAGCGCGACGGCGTGCACCTGGTCAACATCGAGTACCTGCACCAGCGCATGCGCGAGAGCGACGACAAGGATTCCCGCTCGCGCGCCGCCGCCGAGGCGATCGTCGCCGAGGAGGTCAGCAACTTCAGCTCCCGCCAGCGCGTGCGCGAGGTCGGGCCCGCCGTGGCGCAGCTGCGCAAGGCGGCCAGCGAGGTTACCGACGGGGAGCTCGCCCGGCTGCGCGCGCGGGTGCCGGACCTAAGCGAGGAGGACTTCGACCAGGTCTCCCGCACGGTTCGGCGGGTCGTCGACAAGATCTTGCACACGCCGACGGTGAAGATCAAGGAGCTCGCGGCGACCTCGGATACGGTGAGCGTGGAAACGGCCATCGAGGAGCTCTTCGGCTTAGGCCGCAGCTCCGTGGCGATCGACGCGCAGCGCCTGCCCAAGCTCAGTGAGATCACGGAATAAGCTTTTAACAGGGGAGAAAAGGACACCTTATGCTGCACATTGGAACCCGAGGCTCGCACCTGGCCACGACGCAGGCCGGCCACGTCCGCGACGAGATCATCGCCGCCGGCCACGACGCCGAGCTGACCATCGTGACCACGCCCGGTGACCTGTCGCAGGCCCCGGTCGAGCGTATCGGCGTAGGCGTGTTCACCTCCGCCCTGCGCGACGCGCTGTTCCGCGGCGAGGTCGAGATCGCGGTCCACTCGTTCAAGGACCTGCCCACGGCCGACGAGCCCCGCGCCCACATTGTGGTCCCGACCCGCGAGGACAACCGCGAGGCGCTGATTGCCCGCGACAACATGCAGCTTGCCGACCTCCCGCAGGGTGCGCGCGTGGGCACCTCCGCACCGCGGCGCATCTCCCAGCTCAAGGCGATGCGCCCCGACTTGGACATCCGCCCGCTGCGCGGCAACATCGAATCCCGCATGGGGCGAGTCACCAGCGGCGAGCTAGACGCCATCGTGCTCGCCTACGCGGGCCTGTCGCGCGCCGGCTACGGTGATCGCGCCACGCAGCTTTTCGACGCCACCACGTTCCTGCCCGCCCCTGCCCAGGGAGCTCTAGCCGTGGAGTGCCGCAGTGACGACGCCGCAACGCGCGCGGTGCTCGACCCGCTGATGGACACCACCGCCGCGCTGCAGATCTCCGCAGAGCGCCACGTGTTGGCCACCCTCGAGGCCGGGTGCACGGCGCCGGTCGCCGCGCACGCCGCGTACGACGACGGTGTGCTGACGCTGCGCGCCGGGGTGTTCGCCCTCGACGGCTCGCGCCAGCTGGTGGAAACGGGCTCGGTCCGCCTCCCGGATGTGCTTGACCGCGAGGCGGCGCGGGGGCTCGGGCGAGAGCTCGCCTCGACGCTTCTTGAGTCGGGCGCGGCCGAGCTCATGACGTAGCGCCACGGGGAGGGTAAACGGCCGGGTTTTTGATTCCCGGCGGATTCACTTTAAGGTGTAACTACCATACGTCGAGAAATCCCGGAGCATGCGGGGTCCGTTTAGTCGGCCCCGGCTGCCGGGGTTACGCTTACGCCTTTTTTAAAGAAAAGAACCTTTTTATGACTCTGCCCTCCACCACGCCCCAGCCGGGGAAGATCATCTTCGTTGGCGCAGGCCCGGGCAACCCAGATCTGCTGACGATCCGCGCCCGCGAGGTGATGGAGTCTAACTCTATCGCCGTCGTTGACCCCGATGTCCTTCAGGGGGTGCGTGACGTTATCGCCTCCAAGCTGCCGGTGCCGCAAGCGAAGCTCAAGGAAGCCAACGAGCGTTATGAGCAGATGTGTGCCGAGGCCCGCGAAGCCGGCGCGCGCCGCAAGCCGCCGCGCCCGGCCGACCCGACCGCCGCGGAGATCCAGGAGGTGGGCAACCTGGGCGCGGGCATCGTCGAGATCTTAAAGGGCGGGCTGGAGCGTGCGGTCGCCGCGATTGAGCGCGGTGAGGCCGGCGACGGCGACGTGATCCGCCTGGTCAGCGGCAACCCGCTGACCCGCGACGCTGTGAAAGAAGAGATCTCGGCCGTGGCGTCGGCCGGGTTAGAGTTCCAGGTCGTGCCCGGCATGTCTCTGCCGTCGACGGTGCCCTCGTTTGCTGGCATCGCTCTCGGTTCGACGTACACCGAGGCGGACCTGTCGAATGAGCCCGTCGACTGGGAGGGCCTGGCCCACGCCCCGCAGCCCCTGGTGCTGCAGGCGGTGGCGGAGCAGTTGCCGCTCATCTCCGCAGAGCTCATCGAGCGCGGTTTCTCCCCCTCGACGTCGCTGACGGTGACCACGAACGGCACGACGCGCCTGCAGCGCACCTTCGACGCGACGCTGGAGACGATCGGCAAGATCGACGCCGACTTGGAGGGCAACCTGGTTGTCACCATCGGCACGGCGGTTGACGACCGCTCCAAGTACTCCTGGTGGGAAAACCGCCCCCTGTACGGCTGGCGGGTGCTGGTCCCGCGCGCGAAGGAGCAGGCAGGGCCGATGAACGCGCGGCTGTCCACCTACGGCGCGATCCCGCAGTCGGTGCCGACGATTTCCATGGAGCCGCCGCGCAACCCGGCGCAGATGGACCGCGCGATCAAGGGCATCGTCGAGGGCCGGTACCAGTGGATCGTGTTCACCTCGACCAACGCGGTGGACGCGGTGTGGGACAAGTTCGAGGAGCTCGGCCTCGATGCCCGATCGTTCGCCGGCGTTCACCTCGCCGCCGTGGGGCAGAAGACCGGCGATGCGCTGCGCGCCCGTGGCATGCTGCCGGAGCTCATCCCGCACCGCACGAAGCAGAACGCCCACGGCCTGGTGGAGATTTTCCCCGAGTACGTCGAGGACATCGACCCCGTTTCGCGGGTGCTCTTGCCGCGCGCTGACCTCGGCACGGACGTGCTCGTCGACGGCCTGGTCGACCTCGGCTGGGAAGTCGACGATGTGGTCGCCTACCGGACCGTGCGCGCGGCGCCGCCGCCGCTCGAGGTGCGTGACATGATCAAGTCGGGAGGCTTCGACGCGGTGTGCTTCACCTCGGCCTCCACGGTGAAGAACCTCGTCGGCATCGCCGGCAAGCCCCACCAGCGCACGATCATCGCCGCGATCGGCCCGATGGCGGCCGCCGAGGCGCGCGAACAGGGCCTGCGTGTCGACGTCGTGCCCGAGGTCGCCGACGTGCCTTCGCTTGTCGACGCCCTCGCTGAGCACGTCGCCGGCCTGCGCGCCACCGGCCAGCTGCCGCCTCCCCGCAAAAAGCGCCGCGTGCGTCGGAAGGCTGCCGGCGAGTAGTGTCCGCCCAAGGGCCTAGACTGGGTTCCGTGTCTTTTGCTAACGAGATCCGCCGCCGCCCACGCCGCCTGCGCACTACCCCCGCCATGCGGGAGCTTGTCGCCGAGACGCGGGTGGGCGCCAGCGATCTGATTTACCCGATGTTCTACGCCGACGGCCTGGACTCCAAGCGCGAGATTTCGTCCATGCCGGGCCAATACCAGCACACGCTGGACTCCCTCAAGGCCACCGCGTACGAGGCTCTCGAAGCGGGGGTGCGCTGTATCGACCTGTTTGGCGTGCCGCTCGATTCCGACAAGGACGCCACCGGCTCGGTCGGCTGGGCCGAGGACGGGGTGCTCAACCGCGGCATCCGAGCCCTGCGCGAGGAGTTCGGCGACGACCTCGTGATCATGGCCGATACCTGCCTTGACGAGTTCACTGACCACGGCCACTGCGGGATTGTCGACGAAAAGCGCCAGGTCGTGCTTAACGACGCCACCCTCGACTGCTATGCGCGCATGGCCGTGGCCCAGGCGCGCGCCGGTGCGCACGTGGTCAGCCCCTCAGGCATGATGGACGGCCAGGTGAGCGTGATCCGCAGCGCGCTCGACGCCGAGGGCTTCACCGACGTTGCGATCATGGCCTACTCCGCGAAGTACGCTTCTGCCTTCTTTGGGCCGTTTCGTGAGGCCGTGGGGTCGTCGTTACGCGGCGATCGCCGCACCTACCAGCAAGATCCCGCGAACGCGCGCGAGTCCTTGCTGGAGGCGCAGCTCGATATCGATGAGGGCGCGGACTTCGTCATGGTCAAACCGGCGATGGCGTACCTCGACGTTCTGGCCCGCATCGCCGAGTTCTCCCCCGTGCCGGTGGCGGCGTACCAGGTCTCCGGTGAGTACGCGATGATTCAGGCCGCGGGCCGTAACGGCTGGGTCGATCTGGAGGCGACGATGCTGGAGTCGCTGACCTCGATCAAGCGCGCCGGCGCGGACCAGATCCTGACCTACTTCGCCGTCGACGCCGCGAGGATCCTGCGATGACCTCGATCCCGCCGCTGAAGCCGCAGAACCCGGACAGCCCGAGCCATATCAGTGGCGTCGGGAAGAAGCCGCGCGGCGCGGACACGATGCGCTACCTGCTGGGGAGTTGGTCGGTGATGGTGTTCGGCGAGCTCGTGCACCAGCTGACCAACTCCGTCGGCCTGATCCTCGACCCCTCGGCGCTGCGCCAGGCGGCCGCCGACGCCGCCCGCAACCGCGGCCAGGAGGTCTCGGACATGATGCTGACGATGAGCACGTATACCTCGATCGCCATCATGACGCTGTTTCAGCTGCTCATCATGGTCCTGCTGGCGTTCGCCCTGCGCGCGGTGGCGCGTGGCCAGAAATGGGCCGATGCGGCGCGCCGCCTCTTGACGGTGTTTTCCATCTTCTTTGTCATCCGCACCCTGCTGGTGGTCATCGCCCCGGCGGCGGTGGCGGGGGCGACGCAGCTTCCCGTGGGCTTTACGGCGGTTCTCGGCGTTGTCCAAATCATCATCGGTGTGGCGGCGGCGTGCGGGCTGATCTACGCTTCCCGGAAGGAAATCCACGAGGCATTGTCCCACGACACCAAGAAGGACGGGTAGGGCAGTGGCAGGCATGTTCCCCACAATGGTGGGAGGTACCAACGACCCCAACCGCCGTCCCGCGCGCCCGTACACGGGCGAGGAGTGGCCGCCCGCCCTACGCACCTCCTACTGGCTCATCATCGCGGCAGCGGTGTTGATGCTGGTCACGGGAATGGTCCTGTTGACCGCGGGCTTCCCGGAGGCCGGTGATGAGCAGTTCCGCGAGGCGTTTATGCGCAACACGCGCGTCACCGCGCTGGGCAACATCGTGCTGGCGTTGTGCATGGTCGTTGCCGCGGCACAGTTTCCCAAGGGGCTCAAGGGGGCCCGCGGGTGGGCGTGCGGGTTTATCGCGGTGGCGATCTTCATCAACCTCGCCGCGTTTGTCATCCAGGTCACCTCGTGGGCGTCGTTTGCCATCGTGGTCGCGCTGACCTTCGCGGTGTTTTTCATGTTCCGCCCCGCCGCTAACCAGTTCGTGGAGCGGCCGTGAGGGAGGCACTTGAACGCTCGATCGCGGAGGCTCGCCAGGCCGCGATTGTGGCAGGGTTCGACCCGGACACCCCGCACGAGGTGGGCGATGAGGCGGGGACTTTCCCACGCACTTCCTACGCTTTCGAGCTCACCGGCCTCGAGGACGCCCCGCAGCTGTGCGATATCGAAGAAGCGCTAGAGCGTATCGACGGCGTCTCGGCACGTCTCGTCTACCCCTCAGCGACGGCGTGGATCACCGCCCCCGAGGGCATGGACCCGGCACGTATCACCGCGGTCATCGCGGAGTTCGGCGTGCAGGCGCGGATGACGGACTCGACGCTGCGCCGCCGCGCCGTGGGCAGGCGCGCAACCGACCACCCGATGCCACGCCGCGGCACCCGCGGCATGACGGGCAAGATGCGCCGACTGCGCCGCTTCGAAGAGTTGTCCTTGAGCGAGAAGCGGGCGGCGGGATTCATGCGCGGCGACTTCGAACGCTCGCCGCGCTCCCAAACCGACCTGCTGTTTACCGCCCGCGACCTGGTCACCCCGCTGCGCATGTGGGTCGCGGTCCTGCTCACCATCCCCGTGCTGGTGATGAGCTACGTGCCCCAGGCGCAGTTTGCCGGCTGGCAGTGGGTGTGCCTGGCGCTTGCCACCCCGGTGGCGCTGTGGTGCGCTTGGCCGTTCCACCGCGCGATGGCCGGAGGCGTGCGCCGCGGCATTTCCGCGCTCGACGGGGCGAGCTCGATCGCGGTGATCGCCTCGTTCCTGTGGGCCCTGTGCGCGCTGCTGTTTACACGCGCGGGAGACATCGGCTGGCAATCCAGCGGCGAATGGCTGCCCACCCGCCGCGGTGACGGCATCGAGCTCTTCCTCGACGTCGCTTGCGGTGTCACAGCCCTGTTGCTGGTGGGCCGCTACAACTCAATCCGCGTGCGCTCTTACCTGCTTGAGGACATGGAGCGGCGCCGGCCCGACCCGAACCGCGAGTTCACGGTCATCCGGCGCGGCCGCACCTCCGGCAAGGTGGTCAAGGAGCAGCTTCCTGCCTCCGAGCTCAACCGCGGTGACGACGTGGTCCTGGGCCCCGGCGACATCATTCCCGTCGACGGCGACATCGTCGGCGGCTCGTGCATGCTGCGCTCGCCGCTGATCAACACGCGCGAATTGCTTGAAGCCAAAGTCGGTTCGCGCATCTACTCCGGTGAGCTGATCAAGTCCGGCACGGTGAAGGTGCGCGTCGCGCGTACTGGCCACGCCACGCGGTGGGCCGTCGTGCACAAGTGGGTCGAGGATGCCTCGAAGCGCGAGAACGTTGCCACCATGCTCTCGACGCGCTCGGCCAGCCTGCTCATCCCCGCGGCCTACTTCATTGCCGGGGCGGATTTCCTGATCTGGTTGCTGATCACGGGCGACTTCAACAAGGCCTTTTCCACCGCGCTGGCCATCCTCGCGGTGGTCGCCCCGGTCGCGCTGGCGATCTCGCCGGCGCTGGCGCTGCGCCTCGGCATTGAATCGGCCGCCCGGAACGGCATTTTGCTTCGCGACGGCCACACGTTCCGCGTGCTGGAGACGACGGACACGGCGGTGTTCAACCGGGTGGGCACCCTGGCCACGCCGGAGATGCAGGTGGAAACGGTGACCGCGGAGCGCGGTGAGGACCCCGACATTGTGCTGCGCGTCGCGTCCGTGCTGGCGGTAGAGTCGGACAACCCGATGGCGAAGGCGCTGGTCAAATCCGCCCGCGAATCCCGGGACACGCGCTCGAAGGACGCGTCGCTGCCGACGTGGATCGAGCTGAGCAACGAGGTCGACAGCGCCGACGGGGAGTTCGCTGGCCGGCTCACGCTCACGTTTGAGGAAGACGACGGCGAGGAGCGCACGGAGGTCATCGAGGCCTCGCTGTGGCGCCCGACGGACCTGTCGCGTCTGCGCGGCCGCTTGGCCGTCGCCGCGACCAGCGGCGGCACCCCCATCGTGGTGCGCTACAGGGGCAAGGACCGCGGCGTGATCACCTTCTACGACCCGGCGAAGCCCGACGCCATCGACGCCGTTGAGCGCCTCGAGGACATGGGCGTGGAAACGGTGATGCTCACCCGCGACACCTACCCGGTGGCGCGGCGCTTCGCCGACTTCCTCGGGGTGTCCAACGTGCTCGCGGGCGTGCGCGCCGCCGACAAGCCGGGCGCGGTGCGCGCTCTGCACACCCAGGGCGCGACGGTGGCGATGGTGGGCGACCACACGGTCATGGGCGTGCTACGCGTTGCCGACGTGGGCATCCTCTACGCCAGCGACAAGGCCATCGACAGCCGCCTGAGCAAGGTCGCCGAAAACGCCGAGGTCGTGCTCTTGCGTGACGACGTCATGGCGGTGCCTCAGCTCATCGCCTTGGCGCGCCGGGTGTGCGGCATCATCGACTCGAACATGCTGTTCGCGTGGATTTACAACATCGCCGCCATCGCGCTGGCGGTCGCCGGCGTGCTGCCCCCGATGGGCGCGACGCTGGTGATGCTGGGCTGCACGCTCATCATTGAGGCACGCTCGGCTCGGGCGCGTCGCTTCCCGCTGTAGACTCCACCTATATGACTAGTCGTGAGTTGACACACGCCCCGATCATCGACGCAGCCTACGGGCGTACCCCGACGCGGACCCCGGTGTGGTTCATGCGCCAGGCGGGCCGCTCGCTGCCCGAGTACCGGCAGGTGCGCGAAGGAATCGCTATGCTGGACTCCTGCTTCATACCGGAGCTGCTCGCAGAGATCACCCTCCAGCCGGTGCGCCGCCACGACGTTGACGCCGCGATTTTGTTCTCCGACATCGTGGTGCCGCTCAAGGCCGCCGGCGTGGATGTAGAGATTGTCCCCGGCCGCGGTCCCGTGATGGGGCAGGCGGTGCGCAGTCGGGAGGACGTCGATAAGCTGCCCGTGCTCGAGGGCGACGTCGAGGAGGTCGCGCGCGGCATCCGCATCATCCTCGACGAGCTCACCGACGCCCAGGCGCTGATCGGGTTCGTCGGCGCGCCGTTTACACTGGCCAGCTACCTCGTTGAGGGCGGGCCGTCGAAGAACCACGAGAAGACCAAGGCGATGATGCACGGCGAGCCTGAGACGTGGCACGCGCTGATGGAGAAGCTGGTGCCCACGATCGTGGCGTTCTTGCGTACGCAGGTCACCGCGGGCATCGACGCGATGCAGCTGTTCGATTCCTGGGCCGGGTTCCTCACCGAGCGCGACTACCGCGAGCACGTCCTGCCCTACTCCGTGGAGATTCTGCGCTCCGTCGAGGGCGAGATCCCGCGCATTCACTTCGGCGTGGCCACCGGCGAGCTGCTCGGCGCGATGAGCGAGGCGGGCAGCGAGGTCATGGGTGTCGATTGGCGCGTGCCGCTGGACGTGGCCGCGCGGCGTTTCGCCACACCACGGGTGCTGCAGGGCAATCTGGATCCCGCGATCCTCTTCGCCGGGCCCGAGGTGGTGCGCGGCGAGGTGCGCCGCATCAAGGAGGAGGCGGCGCGCGCGATCGAGCGTGGCGACGCCACCGGTCACATCTTCAACCTCGGCCACGGGGTGCTGCCGACGACGGACGCGGATGCGATTACCGAGGCCGTCGCGATGATCCACGAGGAGGCATAGGGTGTGTATCGCGATCATCGGGGCGGGGCTGGCCGGGCTGACCGCGGCCTACGAGCTGCGCGATCACGACGTCGACGTCTACGAGGCCACCGACCGCATCGGCGGCAAGTTGCACACGGTCGCCTTCGAGGCGGGCCCGACCGACATGGGCGCGGAGGCGTTTCTGGCGCGCCGAGCCGACATGGTCGACTTCGTCGCTGAGCTCGGTCTGACCGGCTCGCTGGTGGAGCCCTCGGGGCTCGGCTCGCTCGTCTACACCGGCGGCAGCGCCAAACCGCTGCCGCGCGGCGGCGTGATGGGCATCCCGTCGTCTGGGCAGGCGGTCGCGCACCTAGTTTCCGCCGAGACCGCCTCGCGTATCGACGCCGAATCCACCGCCCCGGGCTTCACCTGGGACACAGAGGGCGACCGCAGCGTCGGCGAGCTCGTGCGGGCCCGTTACGGCGACGAAGTCGCGGACCGGGTTGTCTCCGCGCTGCTGGGCGGCGTGTACTCCTGCAGCGCCGACGACCTCGGCGTGCGCGCGACCGTGCCGCAGCTCGCCGCCGAGCTCGACCGGCTGGCCACCGGCGGCGCCCCGGTGCACCTGTCGACGGCGGTGAAGAACCTGGAGGAGTCCCGCGCCCAGCTCGCTGGTACCCAGGGGGCGGTGTTCAACTCCTTCCGCGACGGCTACCAGGAGCTTTACGAGGCACTCGCGGAGCAATCCGGTGCGGACATCTACGTCGACTCGTTCATCTCCGGCATCACCCGCGAGGGCGAGGGCTACCGGCTCACCGGCGGTGAGGACGCGGTCTACGACACCGTCATCCTCGCCGTGCCGGCCCCCACCGCCGGGATGCTGCTGCGCGCCGCGGCGCCGGAGGCCGCGTCCGAGCTGGCCGGGATCAAGCTGGCGAACTCCGTGGTCGTGGGCATGCGCTTCGCCACCGAGGAGGGCCTGCCGCACAACTCGGGCGTGCTGATCGCCGCCGACGAGGAGGGCCTTACGGCCAAGGCGTTCACGCTGTCCTCGAGGAAGTGGCCGCACCTGGCTGCGCGCGGCGGCGCGCTCGTGCGCGCGAGCTTCGGCCGCTTCGGCGACGACATCGCGCTGCGCGCCGACGAGGACACGCTTGTCGACGCCGCCCTGGACGACCTGCACAAAGTCACCGGCTTCGACGGCCGCGCCGCGGGCCTAGAGGAGATCTACGTGCAGCGCTGGCTCGGGGGCCTGCCGCGTTTCGACGCCACCCACCTCTCCACCGTCGCCCGCGTGCGCGCGCGCCTCGCAGCGGTCCCCGGTATCGACGTCGTTGGCGCATGGGTGAGCGGAGTGGGCGTGCCGGACGTCGTCGCGCACGCGCGCCGGGTGGCGGCAGACATTGCCGGAGCCTAAACCCGTGTAAGTTCATAGCGCGTGAGCACAGAAGATCCAGCCGACGCCCCAGAAGCCGCACCCGAAAAGGAGTGGTGGGAGGACGAATCCCTGCCGTGGAACGGCAAGCCCACCCGCGAGGACTACTGGTGCCTGGGCTGGTTTGCCTTCGTCGGGGTGTTCGGCATGGCGATGATCCCGCTGCGCGCGTGGCTGCTCGGCCTGGATCCGCCGGTGATGTTGGCGCTGACGGGGTCACGTATCGGGGCGGCGTCGACAGGCGCGCTGGCCTCGGTGGGCGAGGCGGCCAACTGGCTGTTTTTCCTACTCATTGGCTCTGTTATGGCGATTAAGTTCGACTGGATCTACTGGTGGGCCGGCAAGCTGTGGGGCCGGGGCATCCTCGATGTCCAGGCCAGCCAGTCGAAGCGCGCCGCGCGCAACATCGCCCGGGTGGAGCGCTGGGCGCTCAAGCTCGGCTGGTTGGGGATTTTCCTCGCGTATCTGCCGATTCCTCTGCCGATCGCGTTTGTCGTGTTCGTCCTGGCGGGGATGACGGGCATGCCGCTGTGGAAGTTCATGGTGATGAACTTCATCGCGAAGACGCTGTGGTCGTTTATCTACTTCGGGCTCGGCTGGGAGATCGGCGAGCCGGTGGTGTTTGTCCTCAACCAGTACGCGCGGGTGGCCAACTGGATCGCCATCGCTTTGTTGGTTGTCATCATGTTCACTGCCTTCCGCAATCAGGGCAAGAAACGGGTGGCCTAGACTGGTCATCATGACTGTGCATAATCCCGCTACCGCCCGCTCGTCCGAACTGTTCGCCCGCGCACTCAAAGTCACGCCGGGTGGCGTGAACTCGCCGGTGCGCGCGTTCGGCTCGGTGGGCGGCCAGGCTCGCTTCATCGAGCGAGCTAGCGGGGCGAAGCTTATCGACGTCGACGGCAACGAGTACGTCGATCTGGTCAACTCCTGGGGCCCGATGCTGTGCGGCAACGCGCGCCCCGAAATTCTCGAGGCGGTTGAAAAGGCTCTGGTGGACGGACTGTCCTTCGGTGCGCCGACCGAGGCCGAGGTGGAGATCGCCGAGATGATCGTCGAGCGCACCTCCGTGGAGAAGGTGCGCATGGTCAACTCGGGCACCGAGGCGACGATGTCCGCCGTGCGCCTAGCGCGCGGGTTCACGGGCCGGCCGAAGATCATCAAGTTCGACGGCTGCTACCACGGCCACGTCGACGCGCTGCTGGCCTCGGCGGGCTCGGGCTTGGCGACGTTTTCCCTGCCGGATTCGCCCGGCGTCACCGGCGCCCAGGCCGCCGACACGATCGTCGTCGCCTACAACGACCTCGAGGCGGTGAAGAACGCGTTCGCGGAGAACCCGGGCGAGATCGCCGCGGTGATCACGGAGGCCGCGGCGGGCAACATGGGCACTGTCGCCCCGTCGGAGGGCTTCAACGCGGCGCTCAAAGAGATCGCCCACGACAACGGCGCGCTGCTCATCATCGACGAGGTGATGACGGGGTTCCGCACATCGTATTCGGGCTGGTACGGCGTCGATGGCGTGGCGGGTGACCTGACCACCTTCGGCAAGGTGGTTTCCGGCGGGCTGCCGGCCGCCGCGTTCGGCGGGCGCGCGGACATTATGGACAAGCTCGCCCCGCTCGGGCCCGTCTACCAGGCAGGAACGCTCAGTGGTAACCCGGTGGCGATGGTGGCCGGGATGGCGTCGTTACGCCTCGCGAGCGAGGACATCTACCCGGTGCTGCTGCGCAACGCGGACACCCTGGAGGAGTTGATCCACACCGCGCTGGACCGCGAGGGCGTGGCGCACCACGTGCAGCGGGCGTCGACAATGCTCTCGATCCGCTTCGCCGAGGGGCCGGGATCGAACTTCGAGGAGATGAAGGCCGCGGACACCTTCCGCTACCCGGCGTTCTTCCACGCGCTGCTGGAAGGCGGAGTTTACGCCCCGCCGAGCGCGTTCGAGACGTGGTTCGTCTCCACGGCGCTGACCGCAGACGACATGGCGCGCATCGAGCGCGCCCTGGCGACGGCAGCCAAGGCCGCTGCTGAGGCTCGCGCATGACCCGCACGATCGTCCACCTCGTGCGCCACGGCGAGGTCTATAACCCAATGAAGCTGCTCTACGGGCGCATGCCCGGGTTCCACCTGAGCGCACGCGGTCGCTCCATGGCGGCGGTGACGGCCCAGTTCTTCGCCGACCGGGACGTGACCTACCTCGCGTCGAGCCCGCTGCAGCGCGCCCAAGAGACGGCGGCGCCGATCGCGGAGGTCACCGGCTGCGAGGTGGACACGCTTGACGACGTCATCGAGTCCCTCAACACCTTCGAGGGCCTGCGCACCAAGGGGTGGCGCTCCCAGCTGTGGTACCCGCCGCGCTGGCGGCACATGGTTAACCCGCTTGAGCCCAGCTGGGGGGAGCCCTACGAGGAGATCCTGGAGCGCATGCTGCGCGGTGTTGAGCACGCGCGCGCTGAAGCAGAAGGCCACGAGGCCGTTGTGGTCAGCCACCAGCTGCCCATCGTCACGGTGCAGCGCCACGTGCAGGGCAAACGATTGCCGCACCTGAGCCGCGAATGCGACTTGGCGAGCGTGACCTCGCTTGTGTTTGAGGGCGCAGATGTTGTTGACTGGTCGTACAACCGACCAGCGAAGGACGTCTAGATGCTGAAGCGACTCGCCGCGCCGTGTGCTGCGGTACTGCTCGTGGCTGGCTGCGCGGCCCCCGATAACGGCGCGACCTTTTCCTTCCACTCGCCAGGTGGGCAGGTGGAGATCTTCTACGACGAGGCCGAACGTGCCCCGTTGAGCAACGTCGGCGGTGAATCGCTCATGGAGCCCGGCGAGCAGATCAACTTGAGCGATTACGAGGGTAAGATCGTCGTGCTCAACGCCTGGGGCCAGTGGTGCGCGCCGTGTCGTGCGGAGGTAGACGACCTCCAAGCGGTTCACGAGGCGCTGGGGGATCAGGGCACGGTGCTGGGCATCAACGTGCGCGACTACAACCCGGACATCGCCCGCGACTTCGTCATCGACAACGGCGTGACCTACCCGTCGATCTACGACCCGCCGTTCAAAACGGCCGCCAGCCTGGGCGGAGTGCCCAGCTCCGTGATCCCGACGACGGTGGTGCTGGACAAGCAGCACCGCCCCGCCGCGGTGTTTTTGCGCGAGGTGACCGCCGACGACGTGCTGGCCGTGACGGACAAGCTCGAGGGGGAGTAGGTGGGCGAGTTCTTCTCTGAGCTCGTGCTCACGGGCCCGCTGCTGCTCGGGCTGCTCGCAGCCGCCCTCGCCGGGCTGGTCTCGTTCGCCTCCCCGTGCGTGATCCCGCTGGTGCCGGGCTACCTGAGCTACCTCACCGGAGTTGTCGGCGGCGAGATGGAGTACGGGGACAAAGGCCCGCGCGTCGCATCACGCAAGTGGGCCGTGACGGGTGCCGCCGGGCTGTTTGTCGCCGGGTTCACCGTCGTGTTCCTGCTGGCCACCGTCTCGGTGTTCGGCGCGATTAGTCTGATCACGCTCAACGCGGATGTGCTCATGCGCGCCGGGGGAGTGGTCACTATCCTGATGGGCCTGGTCTTTATCGGCGCGGTTCCGCTGCTGCAGCGCGACACGCGGGTTGCGCCGCGCAAGTGGACCACCATCTTCGGCGCGCCCCTGCTCGGCGGGGTGTTCGCGCTCGGGTGGACGCCGTGCCTCGGGCCCACGCTGGCGGCGATCATTTCGGTGTCGGTAGGCACCGAGGGTGTCGGCGCTGCGCGCGGCGTCGCGCTCGTGGTCGCCTACTGCCTGGGCCTCGGCCTGCCCTTTCTGTTGCTGGCGCTCGGCTCGGCGAGGGCCGTGGCGGGCGTGGACTTCCTGCGCCGCCACTCGCGCACGATCCAGCTCATCGGTGGGATCCTCATGATCATCGTCGGGCTGCTGCTTGTCACCGGAGCGTGGAATCACTTCATCTCCTGGTCGCGCCAGCTAGTCGTCGGATACGGAGCGACCTTTATCTAATGAAGACTGTTAATCGTTGGGCGCGCGCGACCTGGCACTGGCTGACCAGCATGCGCACCGCGCTCGTGCTGCTGTTCATGCTCGCGCTCGCCGCCATCCCGGGCGCGCTGTTGCCCCAGCGCTCGGTCAGCGCCACGCTTGTCGACGACTTCCTCGCCGCTAACCCCACCATGGGCCCCATCTACGACCGGCTGCAGCTCTTCAACGTATTCGGCTCGACGTGGTTCATCGCGATTGTCACGCTGCTGATGGTGTCGTTGGTCGGCTGCATCATCCCGCGCACGATCGAGCACTGGCGCGCGTTCCGCGCGACCCCGGCGCGTGCCCCGAAGTTTTTGCGGCGCATGCCGATGCACGCTCAGGGGGTCGTCGATAAGCCAATGGCGGACGTCGAGCGCGACGTCAAGGCCGTGCTCAAGCGCTGGAACATGGCCACGTACACGCCCGAGGAGGACCGCGCCGGGGTGTACTCCATCTCTGCCGAGCGCGGGTACACGCGCGAGCTGATGAACCTGCTGTTCCACATCGGGCTCGTCGGCATGATCCTCGCCTTCACCGCTGGCCGCATGGTGTTTTACGAGGGCCAGGTCATCGTGGTCACCAACTCGGCGTCCGAGTACGCGGTGCCGGTGGAGCAGTCGCGCGAGTTCTGCAACACCTCGCCGGCCAACTTCGACGTCTTCCGCGCCGGCCCGCTTTTCGACGGCACCGGGCTGACGCCGTTCTGCTTCGAGTCGCACAACTTCACCGCCGACTACCTCAATAATGGCCAGGCAAACGGGTTCGCCTCCGACATCTCGTACACGGATGACGTAACCGCGGACAAGGCGCAGTGGGAGGACTACACGCTGCGGGTCAACCACCCGCTGCGTATTAACGGCGACCGCGTCTACCTCCAGGGCCACGGCTTCGCCCCGCAGGTCACGGTGACGTGGCCGGACGGGGAATCGCGCACGCAGATGATCCAGTTCCGCCCGACCGACGTGCAGAACTTCCTGTCCTCAGGCGTGATGCGCTTCGACCCGCCCGCCGGGATGTACCCGGACCTGACGGAGCGGCGCGAGAACCAGCTCGCCGTCGAGGGCGTGTTCGCCCCGACCGCGCAGTGGACCGGCCCGAACGGCGACCAGCTGCAATCCGCCTTCCCTGCGATGACGGACCCCGCGATGGCGGTGGACATCTACGTCGGTGATGCGGGCCTGGACACGGGCCGGCCGCAGAACATCTTCGTCCTGGATCAGACGCTCATCGCCGACGGCCGGCTGCAAAAGGTCGACCGCGTCAACCTCACCCCGGGCGAGGAGGTCACCATCGACGGCGGGATCACCGTGCGTTTCGACGGCGCCGCCGAGTACGCCAACTACCAGATCTCGCGCGACCCCACTCAAATCTGGGCCCTGGCCACCACGATTGTCATGCTCGGCTCGCTGATCGGCTCGGTGACCATCAAGCGCCGCCGCGTCTGGGTGCGCCTTGCTCCCGAGGGCGGCTCGACCCGCGTTGAACTCGCTGGTCTGGCGCGCACCGACCGCGCCGGCTGGGGCACGGAGTTCGACGAGATCGCCGATCGCGTCCTAGGCCGCGGCTCGGCCGAGGACGACGACGAGGAAAGTGACCTAGAAGACCTTGGTTAATGTCGCAGCACTGGGGTAAGTTTGCCCTATGCTCGTCGACTCCACCATGGCGGACCTGTCGGACCTGACGTTCCGCACCGCATTCGTCATTTACCTGGTCGCCCTCATCATGTCCTGCGTCTACTACGGGCGTATGTTCGGCGTGATCGACATGCGCCGCGAGCGCGCGCGAACCGCCCAGAAAGTCGCCGTCGGCGCGGGCGGCCCCGACGTGGTGGTGGACAGCGCGGTTGACTTCGACAAGGCCGAGTTCGACCAGGCCGAGTTCGACCGCCGCGTTTCGGGTGCCCGCAAGTGGGCGAACATGACGCAGGCGCTCGTCTGGTTCGGCATCCTGCTGCACTTGGCGTCGTTTGTTACCCGCGGTTTCGCCGCGCGTCGGTTCCCGCTGGGCAACCTGTACGAGTACATCTTGTTCATGTCCGCGGTGGTGATGGTCGCCGCCGCGGTGGTGATTCAGCGCAGGGGCTGGCACACGCTGTGGCCGTGGGTGCTCTCGCCGATGATCATCGCGATGTTCCTCAACTCCACGGTGTTCCACATGGCGGCGGCGCCCGTGGTGCCGGCGCTGCAGTCGTACTGGCTGCCGGTGCACGTGTCCTCGGTGTCTATCGGCGCGTCGATCGGCATCGTCTCCGGCCTGTTCGCCCTGCTGTACCTGTTGCGTATGTGGCAGCCGCGCGGCGAGGAGCGTGGCTTCTTCGGCGCGATTGCCAAGCCCCTGCCGAGCGCGAAGACGCTGGACCAGATCACGTACAAAACAGCGATTATCACCCTGCCGCTGTTCGGCATCGGCATCGTGTTCGGCGCGATCTGGGCCGAGGTGGCGTGGGGCCGCTTCTGGGGCTGGGACGCGAAGGAAACGGTCTCGATGATCACCTGGATCCTCTACGCCGCTTACCTGCACGCGCGCGCCACCGCCGGGTGGAAGAACGTCCGCGCGGCGTGGATCAACGTGTTCGCACTGGCTATGACGATCTTCAACATGACCTACGTCAACACCGTCATCGCCGGACTGCACTCGTACGCGGGGCTAAACTAAATGAAGGTCCTCGTCACCGGCGGTGCCGGTTACATCGGGTCAACGGTCGCGTCCTGCTGCGCCGATAGTGGCATCACGCCCGTCATCCTCGACGACTACTCCACCGGCCTGCGCACGTTCGCGCAGCGCTTCGCCCACTACGAGGGCGACATCGCCGATGTTGCGCTGCTCAACCGCGTCGTCGACGAGCACCCGGACATTGAGGCTGTGATTCACTGCGCGGCCAAGATCGTGGTTCCGGAGAGCGTCGAAAAGCCGCTGTACTACTACGACAACAACGTCGCCAGGGCGATTTCGCTTATCGACGCCCTCTCCGCCCGCGGCATCGAAAAGTTCCTGCTCAGCTCAACCGCCGCCATGTACGAGCCCGGCGAGGACTTCATGGTCAGCGAAACCAGCACCGTCAACCCGACGAGCCCGTACGCGGCGTCGAAGTGGATGCTCGAGCACGTGCTTGCCGACGCCGCCGCGGCCGGCAACATCCGCGCCACCGCCCTGCGCTACTTCAACCCCATCGGCGCCGACCCGCAGATGCGCACCGGCCTGCAAAACCCCGCGCCCTCCCACGCGCTGGGCAAGATGATCACCGCCCAGCAAGCGGGGCAGCCCTTCCACGTCACGGGCGTGGATTGGCCGACCCGCGACGGCTCGGGCCTGCGCGACTACGTCCACGTCTGGGACCTCGCGCGCGCCCACGTCGCTGCGCTGCAGGCAACGCTGGCCGACTACGAGGTGATCAACCTGGGCACGGGCACCGGCACCACGGTGTTTGAGCTGGCTGAGGCCGTGGGCGAGGTCACCGGCAGCCCGCTGGATGTCCGTCCCGCGCCGCGTCGTGACGGCGACGTCGTCGGCAGCGCCGCGCGCACCGACAAGGCCGCCGAGGTGCTGGGCTGGGAGCCGCAGTTCTCGCTAGACGACGGCGTGCGGCACTCCCTCGAATGGGCCGAAAGGCTGCCGGGTGTGCTGCGCAGCGAGGCAGAAAGGTAGGAAGTCATGGCAGGTCCGCGAAATAAGGCAGGTAAGCCGGCGAGCGAACATCCCGTGCTGATCTCGCTCGGGGAGCAGATCGCATGCGCCCGACGCGCTGCGGGGCGTCTCCAGCAGGAGGTTGCCGACGCCGCGGGCGTGTCCCGCTCGACGCTGCACACCATTGAGCACGGCGGTGCCGGGGTGCGCTGGGAGAAGGTCGCGGCCGTCGCAGCCGCGCTCGGCCTGGCGATGACCTTCCAGCCCGTTTAGTCCTCGTCCTCGAGGCGTTTGCGGCGCTGTTCCTCTTCGCGCTTGCGACGCTCCGCTTCTTCGCGTGCGCGGCGCTCCTTGAACCGCTCCTTTTCGATGTTCCAGAGGAACTCTTCGTCGTCGTCCGGTCCCTTGATGGCCGGCGGGGCCTCGGTGTTGTTGCGGGCGGAGCTGCCCGGGCCGAAGGCGCGCCACAGCATCCACACCGCGAGGATGACGAGCAGCACGAGCAAGATTCTTCCCATGCCTACAACATACTGGGTGGGGGCATTGGGTAGGGTAACGCAGTGTGAGTGAAGTAGATGCCCCCGAGGTTGACCCGAGTGCCCGCGCCCGCGCGAACAAGGCCATCGCGGTGTACGGCGGGTTGCGCCTGCTGCTGTTCATCGGCCTCACCATCGGGATCCAGCTCCTCGCTGTCGCCATTGGCGCTCCCGTGCCGCTGATCATGTCTGCGCTGCTCGCGCTTATCGTCGCGTTCCCGCTGTCGATGTTCCTGTTCTCCCGCCAGCGCGTCGCGGCCGTCGAGACGTTGGCCACGTGGCGCGCCCAGCGCGACGCCCGCAAGCGCTGGATCCGTGATGAGCTGGCGGAGCGCTAAAGCACCGCGGCGATGACCAGCATCGCCGGCATGGACAAGAACGTGGTCAGGAAGACTGTGTCGCGGGCAACGATCTCGCCGACGCGGTAGTTGGCGGTGTAGTTGTACACGTTTTGTGCCGTCGGCAGCGCCGCGAGGATGACCGCCGCGTAGAGGTGGTTGCCTTCGAGGCCCGCTGCGGTGGCGATTGCCCAGGCGACTATCGGCATGACCGCGAGTTTCAGGGCGGTTGCGGTGAGCGTCGGCAAGCGATCTGGCCCATGGGTCAGGACTCGGGTTCCCTTGAGCGAGGCGCCGAAGCTCATCAGGATCAGCGGGATGGACGCGCCGCCGAGGATCTTGATCGGCGCCATGATCGGCTCGGGGATGGTCAGATCCGTCGCGGAGACGACGAAACCGGCGATCGCGGCGAGCACCATCGGGGCCGTCAGGCCCGCGACGATCGAATCGCGTACGTGCCGCCCGCCCCCCGCGTTGAGCCCGGCGATGACAAACGGCGACAGCACCGCCATCTGCATCACCAGCGCCGGCACGACGTAGGTCGCATCCCCGATGACGTAAATCGCGATGGGCAGGCCCATGTTCACCGAGTTGAAATAGCTTGACGACGCCGCCCCCGCCATCGTCGTGGGCACATCCTGCTTAAACGCGGCCGCGGAAATTATCCAGAAGATGGCCATCGTGGCCAGCGTTGCGCCGAACACCACGAAGTTGACCGGCGAGAGGAATGCCGACGTGTCCGACGTGGCGACGGAAGAAAAAATCAGCGAAGGGGTCGTCGCCCAGAACGCGACCCGGTTGAACTGCAGCCGCGCCTCGCCCTGGCCAATGACCCCGCGCTGAGCCAGCACATAACCAACACCGATGACGGTGAAGATGATGGAAAAGCCGGTAAGAACGTCGAGCACTCTTACCAGCTTATCCCTAGGCGGTCAGGTCCTTGACCTCTGCATCCGCCGCCTGCTGCACTGCCGCGGTTCCCTTGATCGCGGTCGCCTTGGAGTTGTAAGCCTCGCCCGTCGCGACGACCTCACCGTCGCCCGCCTTGAGGCGGAAGCGGAACTTCCCGGAGCGGTCCTCGTAAACCTCGAATTTTCCTGCCATGACATGCACCTTTTTAGTTGCGTAGTGAAGTAGTTTTCATGGGACGCTACTCCAGCTGGGCCGCTCTGCGGGCGCTTGATGGCTGGGTGTTTTGTGGAGTTGTTTCCGGATCGGTGGGGTGGGGTGCTGCAGTGGTGGCGTGGGATGCCGCACCACTCGTGGACCGAATGACTCTGCAGCTGCAGAGTGGGGTGGGAGTCTGCGATGGAGGAATTGGGGGGTTTAGGTTCGTGATCGGTTCACTCTGCCACGGAAAAGTGGTGGAGCTCGTGGGGTGGTGACCGGAAGACTCTGCAGCTGCAGAGTGAGGTGGGAGTCTGCCGCGGCGGAGTTGGGTTCCGTACGGCTTGAGGGTTGGTCCACTTTGCCACGGCGGAGTTGGTGCCTAGTTGGGTGGTGGCCGGAAGACTCCGCAGCTGCAGAGTGGACTCGGACTCTGCCACGGCAGAGTCGCGTGCCGCACGGATCGCATGTCAAAATAACTCTGCAGCTGCAGAAAACGATAGAACACATGTGCGATAATCTCCTATCCCGTGTCGCATACCGCTGCTACTCTGACCGCATAGATCGAACGCAATTACGGGGGTAAGAAAATGTCGGTTACGTACCAGGGCGGTCCACACACCACTCAACGGCGAGCTGAGATCGTCAAGCGAATCAAGAGCAACCAGTCGTGGGCGATCACGTCGCGCGCGGAAATGCTAATCGCGCTGGGCGAGTTCGACGAGCTCGGCTTGTGCGAATCATTCGGCGAAACCAGCACGGCTGGATGGCTCACGCGCGAGACTCGCATCGCAGTCTCCACGGCGTTCGAATACGTCAGCGTGGCGCGCAAGCTCGCGTATTTCCCGCTGCTCACCGCCTCTTTCCGCGCCGGCCGCTTGAGCTATTCGACGGTCAGGTATCTCCTGCGATACCTCACCCCCGAAACGGAGGCGGAGCTGGTGATGTTGGCCGAGAAGCTCTGCTTTGCGGAGCTGAAACGCGCGCTTGCGGGCGTCGATAAGCAGGAAGATCAACTGGAAGCGCCCAAATATCACCACGACGTGCGTATCGACGACAACGGCGACGTGGTCATCTCTGCCAGGCTCAACGCGGCGGATGGGGCGGCGTACATGGCTGCATTGAAGATTGCGCAGCTCGCGTACTACGGCCTCGACGACCTCGGCGACGAAGACGACGAGGAAGCGATCGAGACCGAACTCGAGCGCCGCCGA
The DNA here is from genome assembly GCF_031844665.1 of Corynebacterium sp. Z-1. Taxonomy (NCBI): domain Bacteria; kingdom Bacillati; phylum Actinomycetota; class Actinomycetes; order Mycobacteriales; family Corynebacteriaceae; genus Corynebacterium; species Corynebacterium sp. Z-1. The sequence continues at coordinate 778,644 of NZ_CP134621.1, forward strand.
GGACAGTCGGAGGCGCACCCGGCTTCCGAGTGCACGTCGGATCACCCGCGAAGCATCTCGGCGCACTTCACGGGCAATTACTCGCGCGTTGGCCCTCCGACGAAGGACGACATGTACGCCTCACTGCTCGCGATGATTCATATGGTGAGGACGAATCCCGTGAGCGAGCTCCGCGCGCCGGGTGCGCACGTGAACATCATGATGACCACCAACGGCCGCGCGTGGCTTCCCGGCAACGTCGAGGCGCCATCAAAAGTGCTGGAAGCCTACGTCAACAACGCATTCGTGCGCCTGCAGATGCTGGACAAGAATGGTTTAACGCTTCATCTTGGCCGGAAATCGCGCTTCGTCAACAACGCCCAGTTCCGCGCACTCCTCGCGGTGTGGGGGTTCGAGTGCGCGATGCCGGGGTGCAACCATGCGAGGTTCCTCCAAGTGCACCACATCGAAGAATGGGCCGAAGGGGGCGAGACGAACCTGGAAAATTTGATCCCACTTTGTTCCGCCTGCCACTCGCGGGTCACCAACGGATACGTACACATCACCACAAACGGGCGAACAATCGAGTTCCGCTTCCGTGGCGGGCGCAGATTCGTCTCCCACGGCGGAGGACTTCCGGAGAAAGTCACGCCCTTTACCGGGCCCCTCGTTGCGGCAACCGCGGAAAACAGGGAGAACCACCCGCGGGGACGGGACTTCGCCGACTAAACCAAGGGGTAATACATGGGCGCGTACCACATGCCGCCGCCCACGACGAGCGCGACGGCGGTGGCCACGGTCCACACAAGCATCGCCTTGCCGTTGAGCCCGAGCACCGGAATCAGGGCCGGCCCCTGCGCGCCGCGCAACACCTTCAACACCGATGCCAGCGCGAGGGGCAACGCGAGCAGGGCCGCGAGAGTGGGCAGGGAGAAAATCGCGAGGACGAACGTCATGACAAAGGGCGTCATGGTCAACGCGGCGAAGAGTCGGCGCGCTTTGGCGTCGCCAAGCCGCACCGCGAGCGTGTTCTTCCCGGCTACGGTGTCCGTAGGGATGTCGCGGATGTTGTTCGCCAGATTCACGGCCGCGGAGATGGAACCCACCGCCACCGCGCAGAGGAAACCGACCACGCTGACACGGCCGGATTGGGTGAACTCGGTACCCATAACGGCGACGAGACCGAAGAAGATGAACACCGCGAGCTCGCCAAGGCCCTGGTAGCCGTAGGGATTTTTGCCGCCGGTGTAAAACCACGCGGCGGCGATACAGACTGCGCCTACCAGAATTAGCCACCACGCCGACATCACCGCGAGGATGATCCCCGCCACCGCAGCGACAAAAAACGCAATGAAGGCCGCGGCCTTCACCTGCTCGGGCGCGGCCAGGCCGGACGCGGTCAGGCGGGTCGGCCCGGTGCGATCGTCGTCGGTGCCGCGGATGCCGTCGGAGTAATCGTTGGCGTAGTTAACACCTACGATCAGGGCCCACGACACGATCAGCGCCAACACGGCGCGGCCCAGGTGCGCGCCACCGAAAAAGGCGGCGGCGCCGGTCCCGGCGATCACGGGAGCGAACGCATTTGCCCAGGTATGGGGCCGTGCGGCGTCGTAAAAGTCCCGCGCGGTAGCGGAATAGGAGTCAGAGGTCATGGCTTCTATCATGCCCGCCGACAGCGCCGCGGGCACCGAATGCGACTAAGGTTGGCCGTCATGTGGATCGACTACGCAGCTCGCCAAGCGATAATTTCGCTTGGCGCTTTTGTGCGTGCGCCGCGTCTAAAGCTCGCGGCTGAAGCTTCGTCGCTGTCGTTCCCTCAAGAAGGCTCCACCGTCATATCCTTGACTACTCACGGCGATCGCATGGCGACTTCTGTGGCTTCGATTGCGTCGCTCCTGGTGGGCACGCAGCTTCTTCCAGTGTTCCTCTGGCTGGATCGCGCCGACTTTGAGTCGGACTGGCCCGAGGGACTGCGGGGTTTGGTTGATCGGGGACTTCAGGTACGTTGCTCGGACGGTGCTTTTGGTCCACACTCGAAGTATTTTGGCACTTTTGCCCAGTTCGCTGGGACCGACACGCGCGTGATCACGGTCGACGACGACATGATGTATCCGCGCTGGTTTGCCCAAAAACTCCTCAACGCCTCCGACGCTGACCCACACCTTGTTGTGGCGTACCGAGCGCACGAGATTGCCTTCGACGGTGATGAGCTGGATATATACCGGCGCTGGAAGCGGGTCTTTACAACAGCGCCCTCGCACCGCCACTTCGCCACCGGGGTGTCCGGGGTGGTGTACCCGCCGTCGATGGTCGACTACGTCGCCGACCAGGGCACCGATTTTCTCGAGTGCGCCCCGAACGCCGACGACGTGTGGCTCAACGCCTGCGCACTGCGCTCTGACCACAGAGTGCGCCAGGTTTTTCCTCACCCACGCGAGTTTTCCATCGTGCCGGGTTCGCAGCGCACCGCGCTGGTGCACAAGAACCTCCGCGGCGGGGGCAACGACAAGCAGATCGAGGCAACGTACACGCGTGACGACGTCGAAAAGCTCCTGCATGAGCCCTAAAGCCGTCGTCGTCGGCGCCGGCATCAACGGGCTGACCGCCGCGCTGAACCTCGCGCGCGCCGGCTGGAGCGTCGAGGTGCTCGAACGCGAGGACACAATCGGCGGCAAATGCCGCTCCGCACAGCTCTTCCCGGGCACGGTCAGCGATCTCGGGGCCGCCGCGTTCCCGTTCGGCGCGCAAACACTCGACGCCGACTGGGTGCGCGCGCCGCGCCCGGTCGCGCATCCGCTGGCCAGGAACACTGCGCTTATCGACGCCCTCGGGCGCGACCAGAAAGCCTGGGACGCGCTGCACCTTCCGGTGGCGCGGGACGTCGACAAGCATCTCGCGAACATCCTCGGGCCCACCATGCTGCGCGTCCCGCCGCACCCGGTGGCGATGGCGCGCTTCGGCGTGCGCGGCGCGCTGCCCGCGACCGCGCTGGGCAACCTGCTGTTTCGCACCGAGGAGGCGAAAGCGCTGCTCGTGGGCAACGCCGTGCACTCCATGAGCTCGCCAACGCGCCCGCTGACCGCCGCGTTCGGGGTGCTCTTCGGCGCACTCGCGCACGCCAACGGGTGGCCCGTGGCGCGCGGCGGGGCCCAGACCGTGGCCGAGACCCTGGCGGCGCAGGCGCGCGACGCTGGGGTGACAATCCGCACCGGGGTGGAGGTGGAAACGCTGCCGCAAGCCGATGCGGTGGTGCTCAACATGACAGCACGCGAGGCGCAGCGCTTCGGGGCGCGCCCGCTGCACCCGGGGCCGGGGGTATTCAAGGTCGATTGGCTGCTGAATAACCCCGTGCCGTGGCGCGACCCGCGCGTCGGGCAGGCCGCAACGGTGCACGTCGGCGGCACCGCTGCGGAGATCGCCCACGCGGAGAAGCAGATCGCGCGCGGGTTGATGCCGAACCGGCCGTTCGTCATGGTGTGCCAGCAGTACGTCGCCGACCCCTCGCGCGGAACCACACTGTGGACCTACGCCCACGTCCCGCACGGTTACACTGGCGACGCCACGGGCCACATCGCGCGCCAGATCAAGCGCTTCGCCCCCGGGTTCCGCGACTGCGTTGAAGACACCCACGTCACGGGCTACATCGAGGACATCGCCGGAGGGGAAATGAACGTGCGGCAGATGGTGTTTCGCCACCCCCACCACGTCGCAGGCGGGGTGTTTCTGGCCAGCGGGTCGACGGCGCCGGGTGCCGGGGTCCACGGCATGGCCGGGCTGTGGGCGGCCCAGGCGGTGCTTAAAAGAGCTCAGTGACGGCCGCGCGGTCGACCTTACCCGGGCCGAGCAGCGGCAAAGCGGGCACCACCTTGACCTCCTTGGGCACCTGCCAGCGGGGTAGCTCCTCGAACGCGTCCATGAGCGAGGCCAGCTCGGCAGAGCCGGTGTAGGCGGCGCAGATGCGCTGGCCAAGGCGCTCGTCAGCGACCCCGACCACGCACGCGGCGGTCACGCCGGGGATGCGAAGCATGAAGTTCTCCAGCACCTCGGGGTGCAGTTTCAACCCGCCGGAGTCGATGACGTTGTCCAGGCGACCGGAGACGGTGAGGAGGCCGTCGACAAGCAAGCCCGCGTCCGAGGTGGCGAACCAGCCGGGCTCGGCGAACGCCTCGTGGCCGGGCAGGTTGCGATACCCGCGCGCAATCGTCGGGCCACCCAGCAGGATGCGGCCGCCAGCGATGCGGACCTTCGCGCCGGGCAGCGGCCGGCCGTCGTAGACGCAGCCGCCCGCGGTTTCGGAGGAGCCGTAGGTGGTCACGACGTTAACCCGCAGGTCGCGGGCGGAACGCAGCAACGTGGGGTTGGTCGCGGCGCCGCCGACCAGCACTGCGCGGAAAAGGCGCAGGGCCTCGATGCCCTCGAGGGTGGACAGTGCCTTAGCCAGCTGCATCGGTGTCAGTGAGGTGTAGCAACGCTCGCCGGTTGCCGCCAGGGCGCGGGCGCGCGCGGCGAACTCTGCGACGCGGAAGCCCTGGGAAAGATCCACGAACTCCGGCTCGACGCCCGCGACGAGACTGCGCACCAGGACCTGCAGGCCCGCGATGTAGCTCGCCGGCATGGCCAGCAACCACTGGCCCTCGCCGCCGAGGAACTGGTGCGTCGCATCCGCGCTGGACACCAGGTTCGCGCTGGTCAGCTGCGCGCCCTTCGGGCGGCCCGTGGAGCCGGAGGTGGACACGACCAGCGCGACGTCGGCGTCAATCGGCTCGCCGACGCCCTGGGTGTTACGCAGCAGGTTCGCGCGCGCCGGGTCGTCGGTAGGCACGGGCAGCAGGCTGCGGTGGCCGGCGAGGGCCTCCTCGAGGTCGTTGAGAATGGCCAGCGGGTCGCGCTGGTCGACGGGGAGGACTTCGAGGCGGTGCACGCAGGTGATTCTAGCGGGGGAGGGGAAACCGCGAGCACGCAGCGCGGATCGCCAAAGGTATTACCCCCGGGGAACCATGCGGGGCGCGACTGCGACAACTTTCCCGTCCCTTCGAACCGAAAGTTGAGGTCGTGTCGACCATTGTTCAGTCCAGCTCGACGGCGAGTGGGTTGCCAGCGCTGACGCGCCGCATCCACTTCTACGCCGGGTTCTTCATCGCGTCCTTCGTCTTCGTCGCCGCGCTCGGCGGCGGCCTGTATGCGCTTGCCCCGACCTTGGAAAACGTCTTCTACAAGAACGTTCTCACGGTCCCGGCGGACGACGGTGAGGTGGCGCTCGCAAGCCAGATCCGCGCGGCGCAGGGAACGCACCCCGAGATGGAGGTGGCGCAAGTGTGGCCGTCGTCAAGCCCAAGCGAACCCACGCGAGTGCTGCTTATCGACGAGTCCATCGCGGAAAACGAAGAACTGCGCAGCGTCTTGGTCAACCCGCACGGCGGGCAGGTGATCGGCGACGCACCCAGCTACTCGGGCCTCGGCGAGCTGCCCCTGCGGCACTGGATCCTGGGGGCTGCACAAAAACCTCCACATCGGTGAACCCGGCAGGCTCTACGCGGAGCTCGCCGCAAGCTGGCTGTGGGTCGTTGCCCTGGGCGGGCTATTCCTGTGGTGGCGCGTCACCCGCACGCGGGTGCTGACCGGGTTGGAAAAGCGCACGTCGCGGCGCGGGCGGGTGGTTAACCTCCACGGTGTCGTGGGCACCTGGCTGCTCGTCGGCACGCTCGGGCTGTCTGTAACCGGCGTGACGTGGTCCGTGCTTGCCGGGGAAAACGTGGGCAAAACCGTCGAGTGGATAGGTGCGAAGGCCGAGCCGATTGAGACCGAGATTGACCGGCCGGGCGAAAAGTTGAGCCCGGCGGAGGTGGCGGACCAAGCCGCGGTCGTGCTCGATACCGCGACAGCACAGGGGCTGACCGGGCAACTGCGGCTTTTCGTGCCCAAGGACGGCTCCCACGCGTGGCAGGCGAGCGAGCGGTGGGTGCCGTGGCGAGTCACCTCGGATGCTGTGAGCGTCGACGCTCTGCCGTTAAGCGAGCTCCCCCTGTTTTCCAAGCTCATGTCCTGGGGCATCTACCTGCACATGGGCATCATGTTCGGGCTGCCGCTCCAAATCGCCCTGGCGCTGCTGGCGCTCGGGATCTGCGCAATGACCGTGATGGGCTACGTGATGTGGTGGCGCCGGCGCCCGAGCCACACCGGTGTCGCCGGGGTGCCGGGGCGCACGAGACTGACGCGCACCGACTGGGTGATTGTGGCGATCTTCGGGGTGGTCGTTGGGCTGTTCCTGCCCCTGTTCGGACTGAGTTTTGCCGCGATGCGCGTCGCGGATCGGCTCCTGGCGGCGCGGGCGGCGCAGCGGTCGGCGTGGTCCGCCTAAACCCGGACACAGAAACCCACACAGTACGAAAATGCAGCGAGTTTAGGCTGAGCACCCGCGCTCTGAGGCGTCCGGGTTTAGGGTGAGCGCCCGCGCCCTAGTAGAAGTACGGGAACTCGTCCCAGTTCGGGTCGCGCTTGTGCAAGAACGCGTCGCGGCCCTCGACGGCCTCGTCCGTCATGTAGGCCAGGCGCGTTGCCTCGCCGGCGAACACCTGCTGGCCCATCAGGCCGTCGTCGGTGAGGTTGAACGCGAACTTCAGCATGCGCTGGGCGGTGGGGGACTTGGTGTTGATCTCCCGCGCGGCCGCGATCGCCTCCTCCTCGAGTTGGCCGTGGTCGGCAACGATGTTGACCGCGCCCATGCGCTGCATATCCTCTGCGGTGTAGGTCCGGCCAAGGAAGAAGATCTCGCGCGCGAACTTCTGCCCCACCATCTTGGCCAGGTACGCCGAGCCGTAGCCGGCGTCGAAGGATCCGACGTCGGCGTCCGTCTGCTTGAAACGCGCCTCCTGGCGTGAGGCGATGGTCAGGTCGCAGACGACGTGGAGGGAGTGCCCGCCCCCGGCGGCCCAGCCGTTCACCACGGCGATGACCACCTTGGGCATGGTGCGGATCAGGCGCTGTACCTCGAGGATGTGAAGGCGCCCGCCCTCGGCCTTCACCCGAGCGGAATCCACCTCACCGGAGTCGGAGGCGTACTGGTAACCGGAGCGGCCGCGGATGCGCTGGTCGCCTCCCGAGCAAAACGCCCAGCCGCCGTCCTTGTCTGAGGGCCCGTTGCCAGTGAGCAGCACCGTCCCCACCGACGGGTCGCGCCGGGCGTGGTCGAGCGCGCGGTACAGCTCGTCGACGGTGTGCGGACGGAACGCGTTGCGCACCTCGGGGCGATCGAAGGCGATGCGCACGGTGCCGTTGGCGCGCCCGCCGCCGTTGTGGCGGTGGTAAGTGATGTCGGTGAAATCGAAACCGTCGACGACATCCCACTGCGAGGGGTCGAAGGGCTGGTCGGTGGAGTAGCTCATGCTTACACTTTGCCCCATGACACCGAGTATCGACGACATTCTCGACCGCGCCCACGTTGTTTCTCTGCCGATGGCGGTGCGTTTCCGGGGCGTCGATACGCGTGAGGCCCTGCTTATCGACGGCCCCGCCGGCTGGGGCGAGTTCTCGCCCTTCCTCGAGTACGGCCCGGAGGAAGCCGCGCACTGGCTCGCGGCGGGCATAGAGGCCGCGTTCGAGGGGCTACCCGCGGCGAGCGGCTGGGTGGAGGTCAACGGCACCGTCCCCGCAGTGGGCCCCGCCGAGGTGGAGAAGGTCCTCGAAAGGTTTCCTGGTGTGGGCACCTTCAAAATCAAGGTTGCGGAAAAGGGGCAGTCGCTTGACGACGACCTCGCCCGCGTGAACGCTGTCCGCTCCCTGCGGCCCGGGGCGGTGCTCCGGGTGGATGCCAACCGGGGCTGGAGCGTGGACGAGGCCGTCGAGGCGGCGCACCGGTTGGGCGAGCTCGAGTACATCGAGCAGCCGTGTTGCACCGTGGAGGAGCTCGCCGAGGTGCGAGCGCGGGTGGCGACACCGATTGCCGCCGACGAGTCGATCCGGCGCGCCTCCGATCCACACCGGGTGGCGAAGCTCCGGGCGGCGGATGTGGCCGTTGTCAAGGCCGCGCCGCTCGGCGGCGTGCACCGGCTCCTGCGCGTCGGGGAGGAGCTGGGGCTCGACCTCACGGTCGCCAGCGCCCTAGACACCGCCGTCGGTGTGGGCGCGGGCCTCGTGGCTGCCAAGCTGGCCGGTTCTCGGGCGGCGGGGTTAGCCACCCAGAGGCTGTTCGTCGAAGACGTCTGCGAACCGCGGGAGATCGTCCACGGCCAGCTTGAAGTGCGATTGGCTACCCCCGATCCGGAGCGACTGCAGGGGTTGCGTGCCCGTCCGGAAAGGAGAGAGTGGTGGTTCCGCAGGGTACGCGAGTCCTACGCCCACCTATAGGGGGGAGGGGATTCGGAGTATTTATGTTAAGGAACATAAACTGTGATCGCCATTACCTGAAAACTTAAGGAACGCCCGTGTCTACCACCGTCTCCGAGCGCTAGACGATCCTGTCCGACGGCGATCTCGCTAAATCCCCGGACCCGAAGGACTGGCGGCGCCAGCTGATCGGACTCATTGCCGGGCTACTGCTCGCCGCGATCGTCTACTTCATCTTCCCGGAGGGTGCGCCGGAAACCGTCGCCCAGTCCACCGGTGCGAAGGAGGGAGCCGAATATACCGCCGAGGCCATGCGCGTTGTCGCGGCCACCACCGTTCTCATGGGCGTGTGGTGGATGACGGAGGCTATCCCGCTCGCCGCGACCGCACTGCTGCCGATCGCGATCTTCCCGCTCGCCGCTGTCGCCCCGTTCTCCGCCGTCGCCTCGCCCTACGCGTCGTCCACGATCTTCCTCTTCCTCGGCGGGTTCCTCATGGCGCTGGGTCTGCAGCGGTGGAACCTGCACCGCCGGTTGGCGCTCGCGGTGGTCTCCGTGGTGGGCACGAGCCCGAAGCGCATCATCCTCGGGTTCATGATCGCCACCGGGTTCATGTCCATGTGGGTGTCCAACACCGCGACTGCCGTGGTCATGCTACCGATTGGCGTCTCCGTGCTCACCCTGACCGCCGAGTCCGTCGGGGGAATGTCCAAGCAGAAGAACTTCGCCACCGCGCTGATGCTGGCTATCGCGTACGCGGCGTCGATCGGTTCGCTTGGCACCCTGATCGGCACCCCGCCGAACGCGCTTCTTGCCGGGTACATGAAGGAGGCGCACGACATCACGATCGGTTTCGGCCAGTGGATGCTCGTGGGCATGCCGGTCGCGATCGTCTTCACCGTGGTCGCCTGGCTGGTTCTCATCACCGTGTTCAAGCCCGAGGTCGACGAAATCCCCGGCGGCAAAGCGCTCATCCAGGAGGAGATCCAGAAACTGGGCAAGTGGAACTTCGCCCAGGTCGCAGTGGGAATAATCTTCCTCGCAGCGGCACTGGCGTGGATTGTTATCCCGCTCGCACGCGACTACTTCGGCTGGGAATTCCCGTACGACGACGCCGTCGTGGGCATCATCGCAGGCTTGCTCATGTTCGCCCTCCCCGTGGAGAAGAGCGGAAAGCGCGTCATCGACTGGGACACCGCAACCGATGTGCCGTGGGACGTCCTCATCTTGTTCGGCGGCGGCCTCTCCTTGTCCGCCATGTTCACCTCCACCGGTTTGTCCCTGTGGATCGGCGAGGCCGCGAAGAACCTCGCCGCGCTGCCGATCTTCCTGCTGATCCTCGCGGTTTCGGCCCTGGTGCTCGGTTTGACGGAGCTGACCTCCAACACCGCGACCGCAGCGACCTTCCTGCCCATCATGGGCGGCGTCGCGGTGGGCATCGGTTTGACCGGTGGCGGCGAGATCAACGTGCTGTTGCTCGCTATCCCGGTTGCCCTGTCGGCAACCTGCGCGTTCATGCTGCCCGTGGCGACCCCGCCGAACGCCATCGCCTACTCCTCCGGTTACGTCACCATGGGTGAGATGCTCAAGGGCGGTATCTGGCTCAACCTGATCGCCCTGGTTCTGATCACGCTGGCCACCTACTTCATTGCCGTGCCGGTGTTCGGCTTGACGTTCTAGCTGCTGGGTTTGTCGCGCGGCGCGCTAATCTAGGTGCATGAATTCCAGGGACCCGTTCGAGGACGAAACGCGCCAGTTTGGCCGGCAGCCGCGCCGCCCCCAGCAGCACTTCCCGGCGCAGCCCCAGTACTCGCCCGAGCCGCAGTGGGAGGAGCCCGTCTACTACGAGCCGGAGTCAGAGGGCACGAGCTCCAACACAGCCGCGATCGCGCTTGGCATCATTGCAGCTCTAGCCACCGCGGCCGCCGTGCTGTTCATGGTGCTGTGGCGCAGCGCCGCCGAGGAGGCGAACCAGCCGCCGGTAACTGTCACCGAGACCACGACGGCGACCACCACCTCGACGACCACGACGACGCGCCTTCCCGGCATCCCGACGCAGCTCCCCACCGAGCTGCCGACCGAGCTCCCCACGGAGCTGGCGCCGGAGATTCGCGACGAGGTCGGCGGGCTGCTCGACAGCCTGCTCAACGGATAAGTGGGTCGCGCAATGGATTCCATGGAACTCGCCACCTACGTCGTCGATACGCTGGCGCGCCACGTTACTGATGTCGTCCTCAGCCCCGGGTCGCGCAACTCGCCACTGGCCTACGCGCTGCTTGCACGGGGTGATATTCGCGTGCACGTGCGTATCGACGAGCGCGCCGCCGCCTTTACCGCACTCGGGATGGCGCGGTTGCAGCGCCGCCACGTGGGCGTGGTCATGACCTCCGGCACCGCGGTGGCCAACGCGTACCCGGCGGTCGTCGAGGCGCACATGTCGCACACCCCGGTGGCCGTGATCAGCGCTGACCGCCCCGCGCGGCTTTTGGGCACGGGCGCGTCGCAAACGATCTGGCAGGAGGGGATCTTCGGGCGCTACGCCGCCACCCAACAGGTGTCCTCGCTGGAGTCTGACATCTCGTTTGAGCCGGACCAGGTGCACATCAACGTCGCCCTGGACACCCCGCTCGTGCCCGCCGCTCTGCCCGCCGCGCACGGCGAGCCGCGGCGCGTCGGCCCGGGCCGCTTCGACGGGGCCCGGTGGTGCGACCACGGCGAGGTCGAGGTGGACCTAAGCCGCGACACGCTGGTCATCGCGGGCGACGAGGCGTGGGAGGTGCCGGGGCTCGAGCACGTGCCGACGATCGCCGAGCCGACGGCGCCGACGCCCTTCCACCAGGTCCACCCGCTGGCGGCGCGGTTCTTCGCGCAGTCGGCGGTGTCGATCAGCCACGACGGCGGGGACTTCGCCGCCTCCACGAAGCCGGAGCAGGTGATCGTGGTGGGCCACCCCACGCTGCACCGCGAGGTGATGGCGCTGCTCGACGACCCGGAGATCACCGTCATCGGGCTCTCGCGCACGGACACCTTCACGGCGCAGCCGCAGGTCCGCGCGTCCCGGGTCAAGGCCGTAGGCCAGCTCAGTGACACGTGGCTGAAAATCTGCGAGGCCGCCGGCGAGGTCGGGGCGCAGACCGTGCGCGACGCGCTGGCCGACGAGCAGTTTGGGTTTACGGGCCTCCACGTCGCCGCGGCGGTCGGCGACACGCTCGCCGTGGGCGACACGCTGGTCCTCGGCGCGTCGAACCCGGTGCGTGACGCCTCCCTGGTGGGCCTGCCCTTCGATGGCGTGAGCACCTTCTCCGCCCGCGGCGCAGCGGGCATTGACGGCACCGTCTCCCAGGCGGTCGGCGTCGCCCTAGCGACCCAGGCGCTGCACCCTGACGAGGTCCGCGCGCCGCGCACGGTGGCGCTGATGGGGGACGTGACCTTCCTCCACGACGTCGGCGGCCTGCTCATGGGGCCGGGCCAGCGCCGCCCGAGCAACCTGACCATCGTCGTGTCCAACGACAACGGCGGCGGTATCTTCGAAACCCTCGAGGTCGGCGCGCCCGAGGTCCGCGGCAGCTTCGAGGAGGCCTTCGGCACCCCGCACGACGTGGACCTCGAGGCGATCGCGCAGGCCTACGACGTGAGTTACGTGCGCGCGGACAGCCTCGCGCAGCTTATCGACGCCCTCACCGACGATGCCCTCGCCCCCATCACCCTGATCGAGGCGCGGACAACCCGGACCACGCGCCGGGCGCTTGCGGAGCGGTTGCGCGCTTGAGCGACATCAACTGGCGCCGCCGCCTGCTGCAGCTCGTGATCGCCCTCTACGCCTGCGCCATGCTGGGCGTCGTGGCTATGATCGCGGGGCCCGCGCTCAACGACGCCCTCATCATGGACAGCCCCGGCCGCGGCATGGCCACGGTCACCGAGGTGGGGGCGCTGCGCACCTCCGTGGAATACCAGGACGAGCAGGGGCGCTACCACTCGCCGCGCTACGGCCTGCTCTACCCCTCGGGCCTGGGGGAGGGCCAGCGCGTGTGGGTGACCTACTCCACCGCGGACCCGGAGCTGGTCAAGGTGGAGGGGCGCGGCTGGACCTTGGCCATCATCCCGGCGCTGTCGGTGGCGGTGGTGTCGACGCTGGTGGCGGTTGCGGCCTTCTATGGGGTAAACGCTGCGTTTGGGCGTCGAGAAGCGAAAATGCGACTGTAACCGAGAATTCACTTCTTCTTTATTCACTAGACAAAATCTTGTGGGATGCTGTCAGCATGCGTGTTGGAATCGTCGCGGAATCCTTTTTGCCGAACATCAACGGAGTCACCAACTCGGTGCTCCGCGTCCTCGAGTACCTCAAGGAAGAAGGCCACGAGGCCATCGTCATCGCCCCTGGCGCGCGCGATTTCCAGGAGGAGGTGCCGGACTACCTCGGGTTTGAGATCGTCCGCGTGCCCACGGTGATGATCCCGCTGGTGGACTCGCTACCCATCGGTGTGCCCACGACCACGATCACCTCCGCGCTGGCCGATTTTGAGCCGGACGTGATCCACCTCGCCAGTCCCTTCGTCCTCGGCGGGGCCGGCATGCTCGCCGCCCTGCAGCTCGGGGTGCCCACGGTGGGGCTGTACCAGACGGACGTTGCCGGATTCGCCACCCAGTACCACGCCGCGGTGCTGGCCAACGTCGCCTGGGACTGGACCCGCAACATCCACAGCAACTGCGAGCTCACCCTCGCCCCGTCATCGGAGGCAATCCGCGAGCTCGAGGATCACGGCATCGGCAACGTTTACCACTGGGGCCGCGGCGTGGACACCACGCTGTTTCACCCGTTGAAGCGCTCCGACACGCTGCGCCGCCAGTGGGACCCGACCGGGCGCAAGAAGATCGTCGGCTTCGTCGGCCGCCTCGCCTCCGAAAAGGGCGTGCACCGCCTCGCCCCGCTGGTCAGCGAGCCGGGCGTGCAGCTCGTCATCGTCGGCGACGGCCCCGAGCGCAAGGCCCTGCAAAACACGCTGCCCAACGCCGTATTCACCGGCGCCCTCTCCGGCGAGGACCTCGCCCGCGCCTACGCCAGCCTGGACCTGTTCGTGCACACAGGCGAGTTCGAGACGTTCTGCCAGGCTATCCAGGAGGCGCAGGCCTCCGGAGTGCCCACCGTCGGCCCCCGCGCCGGCGGCCCGATCGACCTGATCAAGGAGGGCTACAACGGCCTGCTTCTTGACGTCGAGAGCTTCGAAGCCACCCTCGTCGACGCCACGCGCTACCTGCTTGACGACGCCCGCCACGCCGAACTGCAATCCAACGCTCGCGAGTCCGTCGCAGACAAGACCTGGCACGCGCTGTGCGAGCAGCTCATGGGCTACTACACGCAGGCCATCACCGGCTACAACCGCACGTCGGTGACCCTGTTCGGCCGCTCGATCACGCTGCCGCGCTGGGTACAGCGGGCCCGCAACAAGCGCCGCAGCGCATCTGCGTAAAGTGGGGCCCTATGGCCAAGGCAGATCTGGATAAGAAGCCCTACGACGTTGCGGGCATGTTCGATGACGTGGGCGAAAACTACGACATCACCAACACGATCCTGTCGTTCGGCCTCGACAGGCACTGGCGCCGCCGCACCCGCGAGCGCCTCGGGCTGCAACCCGGCGAGCGGGTGCTCGACCTCGCCGCCGGCACCGCCGTCTCCACCGTTGAGCTGGGCAAGTCGGGCGCGTGGGTCGTCGCGTGCGACTTTTCCCAGGGCATGCTCGCGGCAGGGCGCCACCGCGCGGTTCCCAAGGTCGTCGGCGACGCCATGCACCTGCCCTTCAAGGACAACACCTTCGACGCGGTGACCATCTCCTACGGGCTGCGCAACGTCCACGATTTCGAGGCCGGTCTGCGCGAGATGGCCCGGGTGACCAAGCCCGGCGGGCGCCTGGCCGTCAACGAGTTCTCCACGCCGATCGTGCCGGGCTTCCGCGCCCTGTACAAGAACTACCTGCCGCTCGCGCTACCGGCCCTGGCCAGGGTGTTTTCCTCCAACCCGGACGCCTACCAGTACTTAGCCGAGTCCATCCGCGCCTGGCCGGACCAGTCGGACCTGGCGCGCGCGATCAACCGCAACGGCTGGGAGGACGCCGGCTGGCAGGACCTCACCGGCGGGATCGTCGCCCTGCACAGCGCCGTCAAACCCGGCTAGGCCACGCTCCACAGCGGCTCGCGGGCCGGGGTCAGCTCGCCGGCCTTGCGCCACGCCCACGAAACCAAGTCCCGGTCCTGCTCGGTGACCAAGTTGCCCATCAGCCTCGCGGCCGCGGGCATGAGCCGCTTGCCGACGACCCCACGCAGCGCAACCGGGCCCACCACGGGCAAAAACTGCGGGTAGGTCAAAAGGCGCGCAGCCGTGCGCGCCAGCATGAAGGCGTCGCCGTAGGCGCGGCGCAGCTCGAGCGGCCACGTCAGCGTGAGGTCGGCGCCGGTGGTGATCAGCTCGACGGCCATGCGCGCGGTTTCCAGGCCGTAGTCGATGCCCTCGCCGTTGAGCGGGTTTACACAAGCCGCGGCGTCGCCGATGAGCGCCCAGTTGCGTCCCGCCACGTTGGACACCGCCCCGCCCATGGGCAGCAGCGCGCTGGCGACCGACTCCTCCGGGCCTAGGCCCCAGTCGCGGCGCTGCTGGGAGGCGTAGACCGACAGAAGCTTCTTCGTGTTCACTTTCGCGGGGCGCTTATCGGTGGACAGGGCGCCGCAACCGAGGTTGACGGTGCCGTCGCCGAGCGGGAAGATCCAGCCGTAACCGGGCTGGATGGCGCCATCGGTGTCGCGCAGCTCCACGTGTGAGTGCATCCACGGCTCCTCCGAGCGCGGCGAGGTGCAGTACGAGCGCGCGGCGATGCCGTACACCTCGCCGCGGTGCCAGACGCGGCCGAGCGTTTTGCCGAAGGTCGAGCGCACCCCGTCGGCGACAATCACCCACTTCGGTCGCAGCGTGCCCAGCGGGGTGGTGATCGCTGAGATCGCGCCGCCGCTAAACTCCGCCGAGGTCGCGGGGCAGTTGTGGAAGACCTCGGCGCCGCTGGCGCGGGCGGCGTCGAGCAGGGTGGCGTCGAAAAGCGAGCGCGGGCTCGCCGAGCCTTCAGTGCCGAACGGGCCGGCCGGCCAGGCAGCCGTGACGTCGCCGCCGAAACCGTGCAGCTTCAGGCCGCGGTTGCGGTAGGCGGGCACCTCGAGGCCGAGCTCGCGCAGGGAGTGCACCGCGCGCGGGGTGAGCCCGTCGCCGCACGTTTTGTCGCGGCCGCGCTCGGCGGCGTCGATAAGCGCCGTACGAAACCCCGCCCGCTGTGCGGCGACCGCGGCGGCCGACCCGGCTGGGCCGGCGCCGACAACGACGCACTCGAACTCATTGGCTGTGATAGTCACGATCATCCATTGTGGCAGACGCGCGACCCGTTACTGCGCATTCACCCTGCCGTGGGCTACCGTAGGTAACGCACAACTCACGGCCCTCTTAGCACCAAGGACGACACCGATGACCCACGGGATCCAACCGGCGCCCCGCCACGACTTTTCCATGGACCTCGGGGATGTAGAGCTCACGGCGCGCGTGGCCGAAGGGCTGGACAAGGCCGAAAGGCTGTTGATGGAGCGCCTCACCACCGGCGAAGACTTCATCGTGGACAAAGTCACCCACCTCGCGACTGCCGGGGGCAAGCGATTCCGCCCCCTCATCGCCCTGCTATGCAGCGAGTTTGGGCCCAACCCGGGCAGCGACAACACCATCAAGGGCGCGGTGATCGCCGAGATCGTCCACCTGGCCACGCTCTACCACGACGACGTGATGGATGAAGCCGACATGCGCCGCGGTGTGGAATCCGCCAACGCGCGCTGGAACAACACGGTGGCCATCCTCGCCGGCGACATCCTCTTCGCGCACGCCTCGGAGATCATGAGTGAGATCAACACCGAGACCGTCAAGCACTTCGCCGACACCTTCGGCAAGCTCGTCACCGGACAGATGCGCGAGTCGGTCGGCGCCCGCGGCGGGGACCCTGTGCAGCACTACCTGACGGTGATTCGCGAAAAGACCGCGGTGCTCATCGCCTCGGCTGCCCGCCTTGGCTCACTTCACGCGGGAGCGAGCGAGGAGGTGGTCAAGCGCTGCGAAACCATCGGTGAAGCTGTCGGCATGATCTTCCAAATCGTCGACGACATCATCGACATCTTCTCTGACTCGGAGCAGTCGGGGAAGACCCCGGGCACCGATCTGCGCGAGGGCGTGCTCACCCTGCCGGTGCTCTACGCGCTCGAGGATGACTCGCCCGCCGGAGAGCAGCTCCGCGGGATGCTCACCGGCCCGCTTGAGCGCGACGAGGACGTCGCCTTCGCCATCGAGCTCATCGCGCAGACCCAGGCGCGTCAGAAGACGCTCGAGACCGTGCGTTCCTACCTGAGCACCGTTGACGAGCAACTTGCCGAGCTGCCCGACATCGCCGCCAACCGGGCGCTACGCGACCTGTCCAAGAGCACCGTCGAGCGCGTCGGTTAAAAACCGCGCCTAAGCTGCTGGTTTGTTGATTCGCGCCGGCGTTGCTGTATTGTTGTTCACGCACTCGTTGAGTGCGCGCCAGGTTGCCCGAGCGGCCAAAGGGAGCGGACTGTAAATCCGTCGGCATTGCCTACAGAAGTTCGAATCTTCTACCTGGCACAGGGAAAACACAACCCGCCCACCTCCGTTTACGAGGTAGGGCGGGTTGCGTCGTTGTGGGCGTCGATAAGCATGCTCCAACTGAGGGCGGAAATGCGCGCTGGCCTGCCGATTTGTGCAGTCGCGCTATGTCGGGTTAATCTTTTCAAGGCTTCAAGGGCAGCGGGATGAAAAACGCCCACAACTTGAGAGGCTGCGCCCCCTTAGCTCAGTCGGCAGAGCGTCTCCATGGTAAGGAGAAGGTCAGCAGTTCGATTCTGCTAGGGGGCTCTGTTGTTTGTCAGGCCTAAAAGCTCGGCGAACACAAGGCGGTGTAGCTCAGTGGTAGAGCAAGCGACTCATAATCGCTGTGTCGAGAGTTCAATTCTCTCCATCGCTACTTACCTTCACTTCGGGGGTGTAAACGCCCGTGGTAGGGTAGGCGTACTGCTAAGTCAGTGCCCGAGGGGCGTGGCGCAATTGGTAGCGCAACGGTCTCCAAAACCGTAGGTTGCAGGTTCGAGTCCTGTCGCCCCTGCCACAGTGTGAAGTAAGAGGAGCTGTAGTGACGAACCCGCAAGGTCAGAACCCGGCCCAGCCGACCAGTAAGCGTCAGCTGGGCGGAGCCGCACCTGCAGCCCCCAGCACGGAAACCGCGCCGGCGAAAACCGAGCCCGCGGACAGCCCCGGCGGCGGAGTCACCGCTTTCCCGGGTGAAGTCGTCTCCGAGATGCGGAAGGTGATCTGGCCGACCGGGCGCCAGATGGTCAACTACACGCTCATCGTGTTCGCCTTCCTGATCATCCTCACCGCCATCGTGTGGAGCGTCGACTGGGTCGCACGCTGGGGGATTGAACAAGTCTTGGTGCGTTAGTTATACTTTCTCCTCGTACACGTCCCGCCGCCTCGAAAATCATCGAGGAGGGCGGGATAACTTATTGGCCCACAAGCCTGCCAACCGGCCCGTCGCGTGGGTAGGCTGGGGCCATCAAGCGATTACTAGAGGAGAACTAGCCATGGCTGAAGACACCACCGGCAAGATTGAGAACAACGAGCAGGAGATGATCGACGAGGGTGCTCCCGTTACCCCCGAGACCGATCCTGAAGCGAAGGAAAACCAGGAGACTGGCGAGGCAGGTGAGACCGCGTCCGACTCCGACGAGGAGTCCGACAGACCTGACGACGAGGCTGTGGACCGCGAGCTGATCGCGGAGAAGAAGATGATCTCCGAGGGCGGCCCGGTGTTACCCGAGACCGAACCTGCTCTACTCAAAGAGGAAGAGGAGGAGTCCGGCGACTCCGAGTACCGCCGCCGCCTGCGCGAGTACACCAAGGAGCTGAAAAAGCTTCCCGGACAGTGGTACATCATTCAGTCCTACTCGGGTTACGAGAACAAGGTGAAAACCAACCTTGACATGCGTATTCAGACCCTCGAGGTGGAGGAGTCGATTTACGACGTCGTCGTGCCCATCGAGCAGGCGATCGAACTTAAAGACGGCAAGCGCAAGATCGTGAACCGCAAGCTTTTGCCCGGTTACGTGCTCGTGCGCATGGACATGAACGACGCCGCGTGGTCCGTGGTGCGCGAAACCCCCGGCGTGACGTCGTTCGTGGGCAACGAGGGCAACGCCACCCCGGTCAAGCACCGTGACGTGGCGAAGTTCCTCATGCCGAAGGAGCCGACCGTCGTCGGCGACCCGAACCAGAAGTCGACGGTCAACGCCGAGGGCGAGACCGTCATCGCGATGCCGGAGCAGGAGGTTGCCCCGAAGCTGGCGCACGACTACGAAGTTGGCGAGGCCGTGACCATCCTTACCGGTGCGCTGGCGACCGTGTCCGCGACGATTTCGGAGATCGACCCGGAGACCGGCAAGATCCAGGCACTGGTGTCGATCTTTGGCCGCGAAACGCCGGTCGAGCTCACGGCAGATCAGATCGAGCGGATCATGTAGGGCGCGTTTTGCGCCTTCGCTGCCCAACAGCGTAAAGTCAAACGTCGCGTGTGCTTCGCATACGCGACGTTTTTATTCGTTATCCCCGGTGGCTCCCGAGACTCAAGGGGGCATCCGGCAGGGCGCGTTATTCATCGTGGCGCGGCCCGGTACCAAGGAATTGAGGTAATCCGATGGCAAAGAAGAAGGTCACAGGCCTGATCAAGCTGCAGATCCAGGCTGGCATGGCTAACCCGGCACCGCCGGTCGGCCCGGCGCTCGGTGCGCACGGCGTCAATATCGTCGAGTTCACCAAGGCGTACAACGCGGCCACCGAGTCCATGCGCGGCGACATCATCCCGGTCGAGATCACCGTCTACGAAGACCGCTCGTTCACTTTCATCCTGAAGTCCCCGCCGGCAGCAAAGCTGCTGCTCAAGGCCGCTGGCCTGCAGAAGGGCTCGGGCGTTCCGCACACCCAGAAGGTCGGTTCCGTGACCTGGGATCAGTGCAAGGAGATCGCCGAGACCAAGAAGGCCGACCTCAACGCCCGTGACATCGAGGCAGGCGCCGCGATCATCGCAGGCACCGCCCGCTCCATGGGCATCACTGTCGAGAAGTAAGGCTTCCCGGCACCCGCACGTGGCAGGGCCGGCCAGGCCCGCACCACAACTCCATCCCGAGAAGGAAAGGAATCCAACATGGCTAAGAAGTCCAAGCGCTACAACGAGCAGTTCGCCAAGGTGGACCGCGATAACCTCTACCACCCGCTCGAGGCCGTCACCCTTGCGAAGGAGACGTCCTCCGACAAGTACGACGCCACCATCGACGTGGCGATGCGCCTGTCCGTCGACCCGCGCAAGGCTGACCAGCTCGTGCGCGGCACGGTTTCCCTGCCGAACGGCACCGGCAAGACCGTCCGCGTCGCAGTCTTCGCCGAGGGCGAGAACGCAACCAAGGCTGAGGAGGCCGGGGCGGACATCGTCGGCACCGACGCTCTCATCGAGCAGATCAACGCCGGCCAGATCGACTTCGACGTCGCCATTGCGACGCCGGACCAGATGGCCAAGGTCGGCCGCGTTGCGCGCGTGCTCGGCCCGCGCGGTCTCATGCCGAACCCGAAGACCGGTACCGTCACCCCGGATGTTGCCAAGGCGATTGCCGATGTCAAGGGAGGCAAGATCGCTTTCCGCGTGGACAAGGCCGCGAACCTCCATGCCCTGATTGGTAAGGCATCGTTCACCGCTGAGCAGCTGGCCGAGAACTACGGTGCGCTTCTCGACGAGGTGCTGCGCCTCAAGCCGGCGTCTTCCAAGGGCATCTACCTGAAGAAGATCACCGTCTCCGCGACCCAGGGTCCGGGCGTTCCGGTTGATCCTTCTGTGCAGAAGAACTACGCCACCAAGGCCTAACGGCCCCAAAGCGCGAAAAGAAAAGCCCCGCTCTGAGCGGGGCTTTTCTCATGTGGTCATCCCTTTTGGGGTTAATTGGCGCTCCGGTTCGCCAAACGGTATCCATTGCCAATAAGATTCCTATCGTTTTCTACGAGAAGGGATATGAAAGGCCATGGCTCTACGCATGGGTAGGCGCGCTCCTGCGCTTTTGCTCGCCACCGTCGCTGCTGCAGGGACTCTTAATGTTGGAACTGCGGCGTTGCCGACAGCCAATGCAGATACAGTCGCGCATGTCGCGCAGGGCGCGTGTGCCCAAGGCCTGCAACCGCTGGTCAAGGACGATCGCACGGTTCCGGCGCAGTGGAAGGATCCCGCCTCGCTGGTCTTCGGCCTCGGCGATGCGGCGAAGGCGAACCTGCCTCAGGCGATCGGACCCGTCCCGGCCGGGCCTGTGTGGATGATCGGCTCGACCCAGCAGGCCGGCGTGCCCTGGCTGGGCGGGAACACGCAGCACCCGTCGCTGTTGGAGAACACTAAGGGAGACGTCACCTGGGACATTGCGGGCTTTGAAGGCCCGGGCTCCATGGCGGTGTTCATCCAGGGCGGTCTCGGCCAGGTCGTCGGCGAGCAGTGGTTCACCGCCGGCGACGGGGCCATGCAGGGCAGGCACACGATCCCGGCGAACTCCCACGTGCACCCCTCGTGGGTCTTTAGCAAGCCGGGGGCCTATAAGGTCAACATCCGGCAAACCACCACGTCGAAGGGCGGGGAGAAGCTCACCGGGCAGGCCACCTTAACGTTTAACGTCGGCGGGTCGGGCAACGCCAACGAGGGCCACTTCGACTTCGGTAGCGCGCCCTGCTCCACAGGGGGTTCCGCAGGCGGCTCCCAGGGCGGCCAGAAGCAGGCCGCTGGACAGCAGGTGCAGCAGGGGCAACAGGCACAGGCCCAGAACTTAAGCAGCGGCTCGAGCAGCAAGTCGGCCAGCAAGGCGACCTCCGTTGCGGCCAAGCCGGTGAGCAACTCCACCGCCGGCGGCGGGGAGCAGACCTGCACCGCCGGTATCGTTCCCCGCGTCAAGGACGATCGCACGGTCCCGGCGCAGTGGAAGGATCCCGCCTCGCTGGTCTTCGGCCTCGGCGATGCGGCGAAGGCCAACCTGCCTCAGGCGATCGGACCCGTCCCGGCCGGGCCTGTGTGGATGATCGGCTCGACCCAGCAGGCCGGCGTGCCCTGGCTGGGCGGGAACACGCAGCACCCGTCGCTGTTAGAGAACACCAAGGGAGACGTCACCTGGGACATTGCGGGCTTTGAAGGCCCGGGCTCCATGGCGGTGTTCACCCAGGGCGGTCTCGGCCAGGTCGTCGGCGAGCAGTGGTTCACCGCCGCCGATGGCAAGGCGCAGGGCAGCCACACGATCCCGGCGAACTCCCACGTGCACCCCTCGTGGGTCTTTAGCAAGCCGGGGGCCTATAAGGTCACCGTCCGCCAGACCACGACCGCGAAGGGCGGGGAAAAGCTCACCGGGCAGGCCACCTTGACGTTTAACGTCGGCGGGTCGGGCAACGCCAACGAGGGCCACTTCGACTTCGGCACCGTCTTCGACCCCAAGGGCAGCTGTTCCAGCGGCGGCGCGGGGGCGGCCGGCGGCGCTACCGGCGGCGGTGAGGCGGCCGAGGGCGAGGCGGAAGCCGTGCGCGAGGGCAGCCTCGCGGAGACCGGAACCACGGTGATGACCCTGCCGTTTGCCGTGCTCGGACTGGGCATCCTGGTCTTCGGCGCGGGGCTGGTCTTCCTCGACGCTCGCCTGCGCAGCAAGCTGCTGACGGCGGTAGGCGCGCGGCGGTGAGCAAGTACGCAGCAATCCTGGCAGCGGGGGCGGTTGCGCTCTTGACCGCCTGTGCCCCCGGGAGCGCCGCGACGCCCGGGGGCGGGAGCGAGGATGGTCGCCTCCGCGTCGTCGCCTCCACGTCGATTCTTAGCGACGTCGTGAAGAACGTCGCCGGGGACGCCGCGACGGTGACCGGGCTCATGCCCCCCGGCGTGGATCCGCACACTTACGAGCCGAGGCTGCACGCCACCCGGGATATCGCCTATGCCGACGCCGTGTTCACCAACGGGCTGCTCCTCGAGCCGCACTCGCTGAGCCGCACGATTGACGCCACGGTGCGCCCGGGCACGCCGGTGGTCGCGCTCGCCGAGGACGCGCAGCGCTACGGGTTTAGCCCGATTCCGCTGGTCGAAGACGCCAGCCTGGATACGGTGTGGCTCGGGCTGAAGGTGGCCACCAAGGGCGACCTCCCGCCCACGGCGGTGGCGGACTTCCGGCTCGCCGGTGCGCGCGGGCCGGGTGAGGCGGCGGCGTTCGTGCTGGGGACCTTCGGCACGCCCGAGGTGTTGTTCAACACCCGGGACCGAGTGGACCACAAGGACGTCACGACGCTGCCTACCGACGCCCACACGCACGTGAGCTGGGCGTTTTCGAAACCCGGTGTCTACGAGCTGGATTTCCGGGCCGATGTGCGCCCCTCCGTCGATGCCACGGAGGTGCGCGAGAGCGTCGAGCGCACCGTGACCGTGGTGGTGGGAAACGACCCTGCGCAGGCCGCGCCCGGCAAGCAGGTGATTGACCACGGGCACGTCGACATCGCCACCGTCGTCGATGGGGAGAGCAGCGATATCGTCCTGCGCGGGGACGCCCCGCCGGACCTGGGGACCGACGAGGCGGTCATCGCGGTGCCGAACACCACGCTGCAGCCGATCCCGCCGCAGCGCGAGTTCCGCTTCCTCGGCCAGCCTGGGCAGGAGACCTATCTCTTGCCGCAGGCGGTGCTGGGCAGGCACGTCCACGGCGAGCTCGATCCCCACTTGTGGCACGACGTCTCCGCGATGAAGGCAGTGGTACAGGTCGTGCGCGACGAGCTCAGCGCCGCTGACCCGGCGAACGCGGACGCCTACGCCGGCAACGCGAGGGGATACCTCGCGCAGCTCGACGAGGTCGACGAGTTCATGCGCGCAGCGATCCAGTCTATCCCGGAGGAAAACCGCAACCTGGTCACCACCCACCACGGGTATTCGTACCTCGGGAGGGCCTACGGGATGAAGATCGCGGGGTTTGTCACCCCCAACCCCAGCGTGCAGGCGAGCCCGCGAGACCTCATGGCACTGACGAGGACGCTGGAGAACCTCGACGTCCCCGCCGTGTTCTTGGAACCGGAGCTGGCGGGCAAGTCGAACGAGCTGACGGAGACGGCGAAGACCCTCGGGGTGCGCGTGTGCCCCATCCGGGGCGACTCGCTCGATCCCGAGGGCTCGGGTGAGGCGAGGTCGTACGTGGAATTTATGAGGGCCAATGGGGCGTCGCTTAGCGAATGCCTGAAAGGAAAGGAATAGAAGATGAAACGCACTCTTGCGGCATTCGCCGTGGTTGCCGCGATGGGGCTCCACGCGCCCGCGGCTGTGGCCCAGGTTGCCGATAAGGACCCTGCGCTGCAGCAGCAGGTCAGCGCGGATGAGAACATCGCCCCGGCCGGGGAGCGCACCGTGATCTCCCAGGGCCACGCCGATTTGGGGGCGATGTTTGTGGGCGAGAAGCTCGAGTTCCTCGTCCGCGATGACTCCCAGGTCCCGCCCGTGTGGCGGCACCTTGACGACGTCGTCTTTGACGTCGGCGATGAAGCCATCCAGACGCTGCCGGAGACCGGTGATTTCGACTTCACCGGCGCCGGGCCGGGCGAAGAAGTCTGGGTGATCCCGCAGACGGAGATCGCCGGGGTGCCGTGGCTGGGGTGGAATACCCAGGCCCCCGCGCTGTTGGACCGCGCCTCCGCCGGGGTGAGCATGGAGTTCGGCGGCCACGACGGCGAGGGGGATTTCAGCCTGTCTATCCAGCCCGGCGGCTTCCACCAGCCCCACCAGCTGTGGAACTCCCAGCTCGAGGGTGCGCAGCCGATGTGGGTGGAGCCGAACACCCACACCCACGCCAACTGGGTCTTTACCGACCCCGGCGTCCACCTCGTCGGCGTGCGCGCGGTGGTCAAGGACAATGCAGGTCAGGTGCACACGGCGGAGGAGGTCGTCCGCCTCACCGTGGGCGAGGGCACCGACGTCAACGCCGCGTTCGAGCGGGATTTCGCCCCTGCGGATCCCTCGGCGGGACGCGTCGACTCAAAGCTCATCGCGATTATCACCGCGGTGGCTGTCGTAGTCATTGTCGCGGTGCTCGCCGCCGTGGCGGCGCTGCGCTCTCGTTCTCGTTCTGGGAGGCAGTCATGAGCAAGCCGTTGCTCAAGGCCCGCTCGGTTTCGGTCACTTACGGCAACCGGGTCGTCTTCCGCGATGTGGACTTCTCCGTCTCTGCCGGCGAGTTCGTCGGGCTGATTGGCCCGAACGGAGCGGGGAAGACCACGCTGATGCGCGCGTTGCTGGGGCTCGTGCCGGTGGCTAGCGGCACCGTCGAGGTCGGTGAACTTACCGGTACCGCCGTGCGCGAGGCCATCGGGTATGTCCCGCAGCGCCACGACGTGGCCTGGGATTTCCCGCTCGATGTCTACTCCGCGGTGCTCTCGGGTGCGCTGGGTAAGGGGCGCTGGTACGCACGGCCGGGGCGCGGGGACGCCGCGGCTGCAGAAGCCGCCCTCGAGGAGGTCAACCTCCTCGACCTGCGCGCCCGCCCGGTCGGCGAGCTCTCGGGCGGGCAGCGCCAAAGGGTGCTCGTCGCCCGCGCGCTTGTGCGCCGCCCGCGCGTGCTGCTTCTCGACGAACCCTTCACCGGCCTCGACATCCCCTCAACGGAATCTCTGTTGGGGCTCTTCCGACAGCTCGTGGGCACGGGAATCTCGATTGTGATGTCAACCCACAACATCGTCGAGGCGGTGGATTCCTGCGACCGGCTCGTCCTGTTCCGGGGAGGGATCGTCGCCGACGGCGCCCCCGGCGCACTGACCGAGGCGGGCTGCTGGATGGACACCTTCGGGGTCGGCCCGGATTCGCCGTGGTTGCGCTCGCTGCGCACGCACACTGCCGCCGGAGTGGGGGAGGTAGCACGTGCCTGAGATCGGGTTTTTCCAATTCCTCGCCGATGTGGCGAACCCGCAGCTTGCGTTCTTACCGCGGGCCCTGGCCGTCGCGTTGATCTCCTCCGTGGTCTGCGCGGTGGTGGGGTGCTACGTGGTGCTGCGCGGGATGTCGTTCATTGGCGACGCCGTCGCCCACGCCGTCTTCCCAGGCATTGCCCTGGCCTTCGCGCTCGAGGTCTCTGTCTTGCTCGGCGGCGCGGTCGCCGGGGTCGTAGTGGCCGTGGCCATATCCACGCTCACCCAGCGGCGCCGGATCAAGAAGGACTCCGTCATCGGCATCGTCTTCGCCGCCGCCTTCGCGCTCGGCCTGGTGGTGATCTCCCGGGTGGAGGGCTACACGGCGTCGCTAAGCTCGTTCCTCTTCGGCTCCTTGACCGGCGTGGACACCGGGGCGATCTGGGTGTGCGCCGTCGCCGGGACGGTCATCATCGCGCTCATGGTGGTGCTGGGCCCGTGGCTCAGCGCCGTCGCCTTCGACCGTGAGACCGCGCGCGCGATGAACCTGCCGGTCTACGCACTCGACCTTGCCCTCTACCTCAGCGTGACTGCCGCGGTGGTGATCTCGGTGCAGACCATTGGCAACATCTTGGTCCTCGCGCTGTTGGTCACACCCGCGGCGGCCGCGCGCCTCTATACCGACAACCTCGGCGCGATGATGTGGCTGGCCGCCGGAATCGGGGCCTTCGCGAGCGTCATCGGGGTGTGGTTGTCCTGGTCCTACGATTCTCCGACTGGCGCGACGATCGTGCTGGCCGTCACCGCCATCTTTGCCCTCAGTTGGCTCTTCGCCCCGCGTCAAGGCGTGGTGGCAGAGAAGATCCGCCTCAGCCGGGTCGAACCCGTATAAGGAGATGATTTTAGTGAGAAAGCCATATCTCGCAGTACCCCTCGCCGCGGCCCTCGCGGCGGGGCAGGCGCCCGTCGTCGCTCTGGCGGCCGACTCGTCGGCGCCGATCGCCGCAGACCACAAGGCCGGCACCCCCGGTTTTGGCGTGAACCTGCCTGGTGATGTGAAGATGAAGACCGCCGACGGCAAGACCGTGACCCACCCTTGCGCGGGGCGCAAGCTGGCTTACCAGTCGCGTGAGGTTCCCCTCTACGCCGCGAACGACACAGCGGGAAAGCTTGCCGTGATGGCACTCGACGGCACCGAGGTGACGAACCAGGATGATCTTTGTTTCCGCCTCGCGCCGGACGCTGATGATAAAGGACAGGACCTTACACGGATGGTCATTCCTGAGGATTTGTCCTTCCTGGGCACGCCCGGTGACACCGTGTGGGTGGCACCTGCCACCGCCGATAAGACGATCCCGCCACGGCCCATGTCTACTGGGATTGGTGCTTTTGACTCGAAGCGGATGACAGGCGACGATGCGGTGCCCACCAACTTCCGAGACAACCAGGTGAGATTTGAGATGACCGACTTCCAGGGCCCGGAAGGCGGTGATGTGCACATCTACTTCAAAAACAAGGTCTCCCCGGTCGTACGGGTCCTCTCGACCACTGATGAGAAGCCTCTGAGCTTCGCCTACAACGTGGGTAAGACGAACCAGTTCAGCTGGGCCTTTACCAAGCCAGGCATCTACGCCATCCAGTGGCAAGCTCGGGCGACGCTTGACGACGGCTCAGAGACCGCATCCGACAAGGTCACGCAATACTGGCTCGTCGGCGACGACCCGAGCGTCGGCCTACCGAAGGGAACCACCAAGAACCTCAACGAGGTGAAGGCCGCGCCGCAGTCTCCGACTACCCCGGCAGAGACGACGGGAAAGCCCACGACGACGGCGACGCAGGTGTCGACTAGCGCGAAGCCCAGCGAGACCGCCGTTCCGGCTGAACCCAGCGAGCCCGAGGGCGAGACGAAGCTCACCGCATCCGGGCATAAGCACGGCAACACAGGCTTAGGCGTCAACCTACCTGCGGACCAGAAGGCCGAGGGCGGGTCTCAACCGCACGTGTGCGCGGGCCGCAAGTTGGTCTACCAGTCCCACAACGACGCGCTCTATGGCACCCGAATGAACGGCGACAAGCTCACCGTCATGGCGGTGGATGGTCAGCAGGTTGTGCCAATGGATTCCCTTTGCTTCCGCCTCCCCCGCGATGCGGATAGCACAGGCCGGGAAATCTCACGGACAGTTATCACTGAGGACACTGCCTTTTTGGGCAAGCCAGGCCAGGCAGTATGGCTTGCGCCTCAGGCCACAAGCTCTATGGATAAGTGGCGTCCATTGTGGTCGGGCCTCGGTGCGTTTGACAGGGCACACGAGCCAAATGAGGAGGCCATCCCGTCGAATTTCAAGGATAACTTGATGTTTTTCGACCTTGTTGATTACAAGGGGCCAGGCGAGATGCAGATCTTTTTTCACCGGGCATGGAAGAACTCGAATGACCGTTACTTTAGTAGCGCGGATGAGAATTTGCACAGCGTTCCGTACAAGGTGGGCGCCCATGGCCACTTCAACTGGACGTTTACCGAACCGGGAATCTACGAGATCACATGGCAAGGGCGCGCAGAACACAAAGACGGCACGACGGAGAAGACCGAGCCGGTCACCCAGTACTGGCTCGTGGGTGAGGACTCGGATGTAGGCTTACCTAAAGGAACGACCATTAACCTCAACGAGGTAAAGACCTACGTTGATGGCAAGGCGCCTGAGACGACGGCGCCGGAATCTGAGGCACCCGTGCCGGCGCCGGACGGCGGGAACGCCCAGCTCTGCTACGCGGCACAGGCGCTATCGACGAAGCCCGATGCATTTATCACCTCGGGGCACATGGATCTCACGCTCGCTGAGGATGACGGCGAGGTCCAGGCACGGCTTCACGACGACAGTGATGTGCACCACCCCGCTGTCCGTGAGAGCGGAACATTCCTCTTCGAGGTCCCTGATTCGGCTAAGCAGGAAATACCTAAGAACCTCAAGGACTCGTTCCTCGGTGATTTCAAGCAGGTGTGGATGCTACCGCAGGCGCAGGTCTCTGACCTTCCCTGGCTTGGTTTCTCCACCACGGCTCTGAAATCCGACACGCTTGCGGAAGGAACTAGCATAAAGGTCTCGCTGAGTGACGTCACCGGACCGGGCAGGATTGTCACCTGGCACGAGAACGTGGGACGGTTGGACAAAGAACTTGACTCCGCTGATCCGGCATCGCACCTGACCTACGGTTTTAATCATCACGATCACCAGGCGTTCGGGTTTAGCGAACCGGGCCTCTACGCGGCGACCTTCCTCTACACTGGCACCGCGCGTGATGGAGGAGAGTTTAAAAAGGAACTGCGGGCCACGTTTGCCGTCGGTGACGAGGTAATTGGGCAGGCGCGTAAGTACAAGAATGAGGGCTATAGTTCACTACCGGCCGCGGGTGAGGACTGCGCCTCCGCGCCGGGCGATGAGACGGGCGACGGCCCCGACGATGAGTCTGCAACGCCGGGCGCTGGCGTATGGGACAAACTGGCCAAGGCGATTGAAAATCTCGCCGGAGCCGTCCTCGCACTCGGAGGCATCCTCGGTGGCGGTAAGGAACCAACACAGCCGCAGCCGCCTGTCAGTCCGAGCGCGCCCATCGACACGGTCACCACAACGTCTGACGAGGGTTCTGTGCAGCAGGCGATCATCGATGGCCTGCGCGAGCTCGAGAACTCGTTTATTGCCTTGGACAATGACGCAGGCCCGCTGTTCCAGCAGCTTGTCGCGCGCGACGGAGCGGAGGCGGATCAAGGGGAAGACAGTCCTGAGGGTGCAGTGGTCATGGTCGAGGATCAGAGCGGTGCCGCGCAGCCAGCTGAGCAGCCGGCCGCGCCGTCCGGTGGGCAGGCCCCGGCACAGCAACCCGCTACGCAGCAGCCCGCCCAGACCGTCTCCGGCGGCAGCAGCGGGTCTGCTCCGGCGATCTCCCAGCCCGCAGCTGTGGCCACCGGCGGAACCGAGACGAGCGTCGGCGGCGGTGAATCAGTCGAGGGTGGCGAGGTTGTCGAGGGCGGCGAGGTTGCCGACGACCCCGGCACGGTCGACCAGGCTGCTCCGGAAGACTCCCTTGCCCTCGGCGGGGGCGGCGGTATCGTCTCCTCCATCGACGGCAACTCGCCCGAGAAGTCGAAGGCCTACGACGCGGCGTCCGCAGTGACCGCCGGCGGGTTCTGGGCAGGGCTCGCCTTCGGCCTTGGGGCGATGGCGCTCATCGGCGGTATCGTGCTGTTCGTCGCAGCCTGGCGTGCGCTCAAGCAGGTGCGCAGCGGCGAGGACGATTTGGCTCCGCAGCAGGCAATCGGATAACATCAGGCCCGAAGTTTGAACGGGGAGTCACCTCCCCGCCCTCAAGTTTCACCGAAGACCGTCGGTCGCTCCGCAGCTGCGGAGTCGAAGGTTTCCCCTCCAGGGAACGGCCCACGCAGGAGAGACGAGGCCTGATTCATGGTGCCCCGTGCTTCTGCACGGGGCACTTGTCGTTCTCAAGCGATCGTGCCCCGGGCGGATTGTAGGACGTTAATTATTGGAAGGAGGCGTGTGTCATGGCAAACCCGAAAAACACTGCCGAGCTGGCTGTCCTGAAGGGCAAGTTCCAGGAGGCGAGCTCCATTGTTCTCACCGAGTACCGTGGTCTGACCGTTGGTCAGCTGCAGGAACTGCGCGGTGAGCTCGGTTTCGATGTCGAGTACCACGTCGCCAAGAACACCCTCGTCAGGATCGCTGCACGCGAGAATGGCATGGAGGGTCTCGATGATCTCCTGACCGGCCCGACCGCCGTCGCCTTCATCAAGGGCGAGGCAGTTGACGCTGCGAAGGTGATGAAGAAGTTCAACAAGGCTCACGACGCGTTCGTGATCAAGGGCGGCTACATGGACGGCAACGTCCTGTCCGCTGCCCAGGTTGACGCCATCGCTGAGATGGATAACCGCGAGACCACCCTTGCCAAGATCGCAGGCGCTTTCCAGGGCTCCTTGGCCAAGGCTGCCGGCCTGTTCCAGGCTCCGGCATCCAAGACTGCCCGCCTCGTCGCTGCGCTGCAGGACAAGCAGGGCGAAGCCGCGTAAGCGGCGCCACGCACCACCACATACATGCGGCCGCGTAGGCGGCCACCCGAAAGAAAGGAAGCCACAATGGCTAAGCTGTCTAAGGACGAGCTCATTGAGCAGTTCAAGGAAATGACCCTCATCGAGCTTTCCGAGTTCCTGAAGGAATTCGAGGAGGTCTTCGACGTGACCGCTGCTGCTCCGGTTGCAGTTGCTGCTGCAGGCGCACCGGCTGGCGGCGAGGCTGCCGCTGAGGAAGAAAAGGACGAGTTCGACGTCATTCTCGAGAACGCTGGTGACAAGAAGATCGGCGTGATTAAGGCTGTCCGCGAGATCGTTTCCGGCCTGGGTCTGAAGGACGCTAAGGAAATGGTCGAGGGTGCTCCGAAGGCGATCCTCGAGGGCGCAAACAAGGATGACGCTGAGGCTGCTAAGGCCAAGCTCGAGGAGGCAGGCGCAACGGTTACCCTCAAGTAATCACCGCCTCACCCAAGCGAAAAACTCCCCACTTCCAGCAATCATCGCTGGGGTGGGGAGCTTTTTTGCGTGCCGACGCCCCTTCCACGAGGCGCGCCGGCTTAAGAACGCAATTAGCCAACCAGGAGCTTGGTCGAGAAGCGCTTCATCAGGTCAGGGGAGAAGTCGGCCAGGGTCTTGAGCACCTTGTCCGGGACGCTGACGCCGTGGTGGACGCGCAGCTTGTCGTAAAAGCTGGGCTCCGCGAACAGCTTGGCTGCCACATCTGCAACGTCGCCCGGCTCAAGGCGCACGCCGAGGGTGCGGGTGGAGCGCGCGTTGACCTCGGCCACCTTCGTCTTCGCCCAGAGCGGGGCGAGGGAGTGAACACGGATCTTGTTCTTTGCCCATTCCAGGCTCAGTGCCTCGGTGAGGCCCTTGACGTAGAACTTCGAGGCGGAGTAGGTGCTGATCTCGGGCTGGCCGTAGATCGCTGATGCGGAGCCCATCGAGACGATGACGGAATCCTTGGTGCGGTCCAGGTACGGGTGGGCGGCCTTCGCGCCGTAGGTGACGCCAACGCAGTTGATGTCGAGGATCCACTGGATACGCTCCGGGTCCTGGTCCTCCAGGCGGCCGTCGATGATGACGCCGGCGTTGTTGAAGAAACCGTCCAGGCGGCCGCCGGTGTGCGAGGTGAAGTCCTTCATTGCGTTCTCCCAGTCTTCCCAGGAGCGAACGTCGAGGTGGCCGGTGATCAGCTGGCCCTCTTCGATGTCCTCGTTCTGGTGCCACTCAACCGGCACGATGTCGTAGCAACCGACAGTCCAGCCGTGGTCGAGCATGCGCTTGGCGGTCTCCATGCCGATGCCGGAGGCACCGCCGCTGATAAAGATACATTTATTGCGTTCTTGTGATGTTGGCATGGGATAATCATAGATGTAAAGGTGGTCACATGTGTAGGATTGCAGGGAGAATGCTGTTAAGGCTTAGCAGTATTAATCCGCACAAGGGGACATTATGACTCACGCAATCGCGCCCGAGCGCGCCACTCAAGACATCATCAATCCGGCCACCGGTGAGGTTGTCGCCACAGTAACGGCCCACACCAAGGAAGACACCCGCGAGGCATTCGCCGTCGCTCGCCGCGCGCAGAAGCGCTGGGCGAAAACCAGCTTCCGCCAGCGCCGCAAGATCTTCCTGAAGTTCCACAACCTTGTCATCGACAACCGCGACAAGATTATGGACACGATCCAGGCCGAGAACGGCAAGAACCGCCTCAGCGCGCTCGAGGAGGTCCTCGACGTTGCGATGACGGCTCGCCACTACGCGTACCGCGCAGAGAAGCTGCTCAAGCCCAAGGGACGCCGTCCGGCCGTGCCCGTGCTGACGTCGACACGCGAAGAGTACGCCCCGAAGGGCGTCGTGGGGGCCATCGCGCCGTTTAACTACCCGCTGACCCTGGCTGTCTCGGATGCGATCCCGGCCATCCTGGCGGGCAACACGGTCGTGCTCAAGCCCGATTCCCAGACGCCGCTGTCTGCGCTGCTGGCCGCGGAGCTGCTCTCCGAGGCTGGGCTTCCCGACGGCATTTTCAACGTCATCACCGGCCGCGGCTCCGAGGTGGGCCAGGCGATTACCGAGGAGTGCGACTACCTGATGTTCACCGGCTCCACGGAAACCGGTCGCTCGCTGGCCGAGCAGGTGGCGCCGCGTCTAATCGATTACTCGATGGAGCTCGGCGGCAAGAACCCGCTGATCGTGGCTGACGACGCCGACATCGAGCGCGCCGTCAACGGAATCTGGCCCGCCTGCTTCGGCAACTCCGGCCAGCTCTGCATCTCGATCGAGCGCATCTACGTCCACCGCAAGGTCGCCGACAAGTTCATCCCGGCGTTCGTCAACCGCGTCAAGCAGCTCAAGGTCGGCGGCGGTACCGACTGGAACATCGACATGGGCTCGCTGATCTCCGCCGAGCACGCCGACCTGGTCGAGCGCTTCGTTGACGACGCCGTGAGCAAGGGCGCCACCGTCCTGACAGGCGGCAAGCGCTTGCGCGAGCTTGGCGACGCCTTCTACGCCCCGACCGTCCTCGCGGACGTGCCGGAAAGTGCCGACCTGCACCGCGACGAGGTGTTCGGCCCCGTGGTCTACATCGAGGTCGTCGACTCCAACGACGAGGCCGTGCGCCGCGCGAACGACACCGAATACGGGCTGAACTCCTCGGTGTGGGCTTCCCCCTCCACCGGCAAGAAGCTCGCCTCGCGCCTGGAGTCGGGAACCGTCAACATCAACGAGGGCTACGCGCCGGCGTGGTCTGCGATGGACGCCCCGATGGGCGGCTGGAAGGCTTCTGGCGTGGGGCGTCGTCACGGCGACCACGGTATTACCAAGTACACCGAGTCGCGCAACGTCACCCAGACGCGGTTCATGAACGTGGTCAACAACGGCATCGACAGCCAGACCTGGGCGACGACCCTGGCGACGACGCTGAAGCTCGGCCGCGACATCCTGCGCTAGGGTTCCGCGCCCGGCGCCGTATGCGTAGGCGCTTCTGCGTTACAATCGGCCACCATGCTTTCCACTTCACGAATTCTGGCCGCCCTGCTCACCGGTCTCGGCATCGCCCTGATCGTGGGAGGACTGCTCGCCCCGCGTTTTCTGATCGGGGACGGGCGGCTGCCGCTGGATTTGGAGCACACGACGTGGACCATGGCGGACCCCGCCGGCGAATACGAGGGTGAGACGCAACCGATCACTCGCCAGGTCCACATGGAGGTCCAGAACCCGTCGAATAGCGAGGTAGCGAGCATCCGCGTCGGCGAAACCCTGCTCGCTGGCGCATCCGGGAACGATTTCGACAACCTGGTCAGCGCTGGGACGTGGACGTTCAGCATGGATCGCCGCACGGGCCTGCCCACCGGCCCGCTGAAGCTGTCTAACGTGATGATCCTGCCCGAGACAGAGGTTGCAGAGACGGGCAACTGGCTGAAGCTGCCTGCGAATGCCGAGAAGACCACCTACGAGGTGTTCGACTCCACCCTGCGCGGCACCGCCCCCGCCACCTTCACCGGCGAGGACGAGATTGAGGGCCGCACGGTGTACCGCTACGCCCAGGACATCCCGCCGACCAACCTCGCGTTGCGCTACGCAGATATGCGCAACACGAAGACGCAGGTGGATCCCGAGGGTAACCAGACCCGCTCGTTCCTTTACTACACGGCGCAGCGAGAGCTAACCGTGGACCAGGTCTCCGGCCTTGTCGTCGGGGTGAACGAGAAGGTGGACACCTACTACGGGGACGCGCAGGGCGGCCGCGTCGAGGACGTCTTGCGTTACGACGGCCGCATGCCCGAAGAGCAAACGGCAGCCATGGCCGGCCAGCTGGATGGGGTGTTTTCGCAGGCCCAGTCGCAAGCGATTACCACCGCGGTGATCGTGGCCGGGGCGATCATGACTCTGATCGGCCTCGTCGGAGCGCTGCGGCCGGGCTACACCAAGGGACGCCGGAGGGCGCGCGCGTCCGGAAAATGACCACCCGGCCTGCGTCAGTGGTAGAGTTCCCTCCCGACGGCCACATTGTGGGATGCGAGCGGGCCGACCTCCTGGTCGCCTTTACAAGACGGCAAAGTTCGTATAATGTTAATCGTTGCGCTGGAAGCCGTCTCCGTGCGCGCTGATAAGCCTTGTCTTTCGTTCTATGAAAAAGGGACTTGACAAGGCGGCTTTGTGCATTTCGGGGGCGGGGATTCCACAGCTGACCGATTACTAACTTATCCAGCGGAAAACCCCGTGATCTGCTGCTGTCAAGCAGATCTCGCAGGAGCCGCGTGAGGTGCTGGAAGGACCCAACTTGGCAGTCTCCCACCAGACCATGTCTATGGCCAATATCCCCGGAGCTCCGGAGCGTTACTCGTTTGCGAAGATTTCCGAGCCCGTGAGCGTGCCCGGATTGCTCGACGTGCAGAGTGAATCTTTCGCTTGGCTCGTAGGGACCCAGGAGTGGCGCGAGCGTCAGCGCGCCGAGCGCGGCGACGACGCTCATATTACTAGCGGCCTCGAGGACATCCTCGAGGAGATCTCCCCTATCCAGGACTACTCGGGCAACATGAGCCTGTCTCTGTCCGAGCCGCGCTTTGAGGAGATCAAGTACTCGATCGACGAGTGCAAAGAGAAGGACATCAACTACTCCGCACCGCTGTACGTCACCGCGGAGTTCATCAACAACGACACCCAGGAGATTAAGTCTCAGACGGTGTTCATCGGCGACTTCCCGCTGATGACCGACAAGGGCACGTTTATTGTCAACGGCACCGAGCGCGTCGTTGTCTCCCAGCTCGTGCGCTCCCCGGGCGTCTACTTTGATGAGACGATCGACAAGTCCACCGAGCGCCCGCTGCACGCCGTGAAGGTCATCCCATCGCGTGGCGCGTGGCTGGAGTTCGACGTCGACAAGCGTGACACCGTCGGCGTGCGCATCGACCGTAAGCGCCGCCAGCCGGTGACCGTGCTACTCAAGGCGCTGGGCTGGACCACCCAGCAGATCACCGAGCGTTTCGGCTTCTCGGAAATCATGATGTCCACCCTCGAGTCCGACGGCGTGGCCAACACCGACGAGGCACTGCTTGAGATCTACCGCAAGCAGCGCCCGGGCGAGCAGCCCACCCGCGACCTCGCCCAGTCCCTGCTGGAGAACTCCTTCTTCAAGGCGAAGCGCTATGACCTGGCTCGTGTCGGCCGCTACAAGGTCAACCGCAAGCTCGGTCTCGGCGGCGACCACGACGGTTTGATGACCCTGACCGAGGAAGACATCGCCACCACGCTCGAGTACCTCGTGCGCCTGCACGCGGGCGAGACGGAGATGAAGTCCCCGACCGGCGAGATCATCCCGATCAACACCGACGACATCGACCACTTCGGCAACCGTCGCCTGCGCACCGTCGGCGAGCTCATCCAGAACCAGGTCCGCGTTGGCCTGTCCCGTATGGAGCGCGTCGTGCGCGAGCGTATGACCACCCAGGACGCGGAGTCGATCACCCCGACGTCGCTGATCAACGTCCGCCCGGTCTCCGCCGCCATCCGTGAGTTCTTCGGCACGTCTCAGCTGTCGCAGTTCATGGACCAGAACAACTCGCTGTCCGGCCTGACGCACAAGCGCCGCCTGTCGGCGCTCGGCCCGGGTGGCCTCTCGCGCGAGCGTGCCGGCATCGAGGTCCGCGACGTGCACCCGTCGCACTATGGCCGCATGTGCCCGATTGAGACCCCGGAAGGCCCGAACATTGGTCTGATCGGCGCTTTGGCCTCCTACGCGCGCGTCAACGCGTTCGGGTTCATCGAAACGCCCTACCAGAAGGTCGAAAACGGCAAGCTGACAGACCAGATCGACTACCTCACCGCCGACGAGGAGGACCGCTACGCCATCGCGCAGGCGGCCACCCCGATGGACGCGGAGGGCAACCTCACTGGCGAGCGCATCGAGGTCCGCCTCAAGGACGGAGACATCGGTGTCGTTGGCGCCAACGGCGTCGACTACGTTGACATCTCCCCACGCCAGATGGTGTCCGTGGCAACGGCAATGATTCCGTTCCTTGAGCACGACGACGCGAACCGCGCGCTGATGGGCGCCAACATGCAGAAGCAGGCTGTGCCGCTGCTGCGCTCCGAGGCCGCCTACGTGGCAACCGGCATGGAGCAGCGCGCCGCTTACGACGCGGGCGACACCGTGATCAGCCGCAAGGCTGGCGTGATTGAGGACGTCACCGGCGACTTCATCACCGTCATGGACGACGAGGGCATCCGCGACACCTACCTGCTGCGCACCTTTGAGCGCACCAACCAGGGCACCTGCTACAACCAGAGCCCGATCGTCTCCGCTGGCGATCGCGTTGAGGCTGGCCAGGTCATCGCTGACGGCCCCGGCACGAAGAACGGCGAGATGGCGCTTGGCCGCAACCTGCTGGTCGCCTTCATGCCGTGGGAGGGTCACAACTACGAGGACGCCATCATTCTCAACCAGCGCGTTGTGGAAGATGACATCCTGACCTCGGTGCACATCGAGGAGCACGAGATCGATGCTCGCGACACCAAGCTCGGAGCCGAGGAAATCACTCGTGAGATCCCGAACGTCTCCGAGGACGTGCTCAAGGACCTCGACGAGCGCGGCATCATCCGCATCGGCGCGGACGTGCGCGACGGCGACATCCTGGTGGGCAAGGTCACCCCGAAGGGTGAGACCGAGCTGACCCCGGAGGAGCGCCTGCTGCGCGCCATCTTCGGTGAGAAGGCCCGCGAGGTTCGCGACACCTCCCTGAAGGTGCCGCACGGTGAGACCGGCAAGGTCATCGCTGTGCGCCGCTTCTCGCGCGAGGACGACGACGATCTTTCCCCGGGCGTCAACGAGATGATCCGCGTCTACGTCGCCCAGAAGCGCAAGATCCAGGACGGCGACAAGATGGCTGGCCGACACGGCAACAAGGGTGTCGTCGGCAAGATCCTGCCGCAGGAAGACATGCCGTTCATGGCCGATGGCACCCCGGTGGACATCATCTTGAACACCCACGGTGTGCCGCGTCGTATGAACATCGGCCAGGTCCTTGAGGTTCACCTCGGCTGGCTGGCTCACGCCGGCTGGACCGTTAACCCGGACGACCCGGCCAACGCCAAACTGCTTGAGACGTTGCCGGAGCACCTCTACGACGTGCCGCCGGAGTCCCTGACGGCCACCCCGGTGTTCGACGGTGCAAGCAACGAGGAGATCGCGGGCCTGCTCGCGAACTCCAAGCCCAATCGCGACGGCGACGTCATGGTCGACGGCGACGGAAAGACCGTGCTTTTCGACGGCCGCTCCGGCGAACCGTTCAAGTACCCCGTCTCCGTGGGCTACATGTACATGCTCAAGCTGCACCACCTGGTGGATGAGAAGATCCACGCCCGTTCCACGGGCCCGTACTCCATGATTACGCAGCAGCCGCTGGGCGGTAAGGCCCAGTTCGGTGGACAGCGTTTCGGCGAGATGGAGGTGTGGGCCATGCAGGCATACGGCGCGGCTTACACGCTGCAGGAGCTTCTGACCATCAAGTCGGACGACGTCGTGGGCCGCGTGAAGGTCTACGAGGCCATTGTCAAGGGCGACAACATCCCGGATCCGGGCATCCCCGAATCCTTCAAGGTGCTGCTCAAGGAGCTGCAGTCATTGTGCCTGAACGTTGAGGTCCTCACCGCCGACGGCACTCCGATGGAGCTCTCCGGCGACGACGACGATTTCGACCAGGCCGGTTCATCGCTGGGCATTAACCTCTCGCGCGACGAGGGTGCAGCGGCTGACACGGCGTAGGCGCCAACCAACGCAACGCAAGAAACTATCCACACCGATCCTCCCCATGAGGGGGAGGTGAAAGGGAATTTACGTGTTTGACGTAAACCTCTTCGACGAGCTTCGCATTGGCCTGGCCACCGCCGACGATATCCGCCGTTGGTCCCACGGCGAGGTCAAGAAGCCGGAAACCATTAACTACCGCACCCTCAAGCCGGAGAAGGACGGGCTCTTCTGCGAGCGCATCTTCGGCCCCACCCGCGACTGGGAGTGCGCCTGCGGCAAGTACAAGCGCGTGCGCTACAAGGGCATCATCTGTGAGCGCTGTGGCGTCGAGGTGACCAAGTCCAAGGTGCGCCGCGAGCGCATGGGCCACATCGAGCTCGCCGCTCCCGTGACCCACATCTGGTACTTCAAGGGCGTGCCCTCGCGCTTGGGCTACCTGCTCGATCTCGCGCCGAAGGACCTTGAGCGGATCATCTACTTCGCCGCCAACATCATCACCTCTGTCGACGACGAGGCACGTCACAACGACATGTCCACGCTCGAGGCCGAGATGATCCTGGAGAAGAAGGAAGTCGAGGCGGACGCGAACTCAGAGATCGCGGAGCGCGCTCAGAAGCTCGAGGAAGACCTCGCGGAGCTGGAGGCGGCCGGCGCGAACGCGTCGTCACGCAAGAAGGTCCAGCAGGCGGCCGACAAGGAGATGACCCACATCCGCCAGGCGGCGGAGCGCGAGGTCGAGCGCCTCGACGAGGTGTGGCAGACCTTTGTCAAGCTCGCGCCGAAGCAGATGGTTATCGACGAGAACCTCTACGAGGAACTCATGGACCGCTACGAGGACTACTTCACGGGCGGAATGGGCGCCGAGGCGATCCAGACCTTGATCCGCAACTTCGACCTCGAGGCCGAGGCCGAAGAGCTGCGCAGCGTCATCGCCGAGGGCAAGGGCCAGAAGAAGGTCCGTGCGCTCAAGCGCCTCAAGGTTGTTGCCGCGTTCCTGCGCTCCGGCAACGACCCGGCCGGCATGATCCTGGACGCGATCCCGGTCATCCCGCCGGAGCTTCGCCCGATGGTTCAGCTCGATGGCGGCCGCTTTGCGACGTCCGACCTCAACGACCTGTACCGTCGCGTGATCAACCGCAACAACCGCCTCAAGCGCATGATCGACCTCGGCGCGCCCGAGATCATCGTGAACAACGAGAAGCGCATGCTGCAGGAATCCGTCGACGCGCTGTTCGACAACGGCCGCCGCGGCCGCCCCGTCACCGGCCCGGGCAACCGCCCGCTGAAGTCCCTGTCGGACCTGCTCAAGGGCAAGCAGGGCCGCTTCCGCCAGAACCTGCTGGGCAAGCGCGTGGACTACTCCGGCCGCTCGGTGATTATCGTCGGCCCGCAGCTGAAGCTGCACGAGTGTGGTCTGCCGAAGTTGATGGCCCTCGAGCTGTTCAAGCCGTTCGTGATGAAGCGCCTGGTGGACAACGACTACGCGCAGAACATCAAGTCGGCCAAGCGTATGGTGGAGCGCCAGCGCCCCGAGGTGTGGGACGTGCTTGAAGAGGCCATCTCCGAGCACCCCGTGCTGCTCAACCGCGCCCCGACGCTGCACCGCCTGGGCATCCAGGCGTTCGAGCCGAAGCTCGTCGAGGGTAAGGCCATCCAGCTGCACCCGCTGGCGTGTGAGGCGTTCAACGCTGACTTCGACGGCGACCAGATGGCTGTTCACCTACCGCTGTCCGCTGAGGCGCAGGCTGAGGCCCGCGTGCTCATGCTGTCGTCGAACAACATCCTGTCCCCGGCGTCCGGCAAGCCGCTGGCGATGCCGCGCCTGGACATGGTGACCGGTCTGTACTTCCTGACCATGCTCAAGGGCGGGACCGAGATCGGCGGCGAGGGCGCTTACGCCCCGGCCGACGAGAACGGCCCGGAGCGCGGTGTCTACACCTCCTACCGCGAGGCCATCATGGCCTACGACCGCGGCGTGCTGGGCATGCAGGCCCCGATCAAGGTGCGCATCGATCACCTCCGCCCGACGGAGGAGATCGAGGCTGAGTTCTTCCCCGACGGCTGGGAGAAGGGCCAGTCCTGGATGGCTGACACCACGCTGGGACGAATCCTGTTCAACGAGATGCTGCCGTTCAACTTCCCGTACCAGGAAGGCGCGATGGTGCGCAAGGGTGGCGGTTCCGGCAAGGTGCTGCTTGGCGACGTCATCCAGTCCATGGTGGAGAAGTACCCGATGATCACCGTGGCGCAGACGCTGGACAAGATGAAGGATGCCGGTTTCTACTGGGCAACTCGCTCCGGCGTGACCATCTCCATGTCCGACGTTCTGGTTCTGCCGAACAAGGTTGAGGTCCTGGAGCAGTACGAGCGCGAGGCCGAGGAGATCGAGCGCAAGTTCTGGGAGAAGGGTGCCCTGACCGAGGAGAACCGCTACGACCGTCTGGTCGAGCTGTGGCAGGACGCCACTAACAAGGTCGGCCAGGCCGTCGAGGACCTGTACCCGGATGACAACCCGATCCCGATGATCGTGAAGTCCGGTGCGGCCGGCAACATGCGCCAGATCTGGACGCTTGCGGGCATGAAGGGCATGGTCGTGAACTCGCGCGGTGAGTACATCACGCGCCCGATCAAGACCTCCTTCCGCGAGGGTCTGAGCGTGATGGAGTACTTCAACAACTCCCACGGTTCGCGCAAGGGCCTGGCCGATACCGCTCTGCGTACGGCCGACTCCGGTTACTTGACCCGCCGCCTTGTCGACGTCGCTCAGGACGTCATCGTCCGTGAGGACGACTGCGGCACCCACCAGGGTGTCAAGGTGCCAGTCGCGCAGCTCGCTGGAGACAAGTGGGCACGCAACGACCTCGTCGAGACCAGCGTGTCTGGCCGCGTCTCTGCATCCGATGCCAAGGACGCCGACGGCAACGTTGTGCTTGAGGCCGGCTCAGACCTGACTGAAGAAAACATCGATCGCCTCGTAGCGGCTGGTGTGGCCGAGGTCAAGGTGCGCTCCGTGCTGACGTGCCAGACCCCGACGGGTGTGTGCGCGAAGTGCTACGGCAAGTCCATGGCCACTGGCAAGCTCGTCGATATCGGCGAGGCCGTCGGTATCGTCGCGGCACAGTCGATTGGTGAGCCTGGTACGCAGCTGACCATGCGTACCTTCCACCAGGGTGGTGTCGGCGGTGACATCACCGGTGGTCTGCCGCGTGTGCAGGAGCTGTTCGAGGCTCGCGTTCCGAAGAACCGCGCCCCGATCGCTTCCGTGGCCGGAACGGTCACCCTCGAGGACGAGGGCAACTTCTGGACGCTGACCATCCACCCGGATGACGGCTCCGACGTTGTCGTCTACGAGAAGCTGTCGAAGCGCCAGGGCCTGGCCCAGGTGCGTCGCCCGATGGAGTCCAACCCGAATGCGATGATCGAGCGCTCCCTGCGCGAGGGCGATCACGTCGAGGTTGGCGATCGCCTGCTGCGCGG
The DNA here is from genome assembly GCF_031844665.1 of Corynebacterium sp. Z-1. Classification (NCBI taxonomy): domain Bacteria; kingdom Bacillati; phylum Actinomycetota; class Actinomycetes; order Mycobacteriales; family Corynebacteriaceae; genus Corynebacterium; species Corynebacterium sp. Z-1. The sequence goes on from NZ_CP134621.1 coordinate 820,262, forward strand.
TGCGGCTGACCCGCACGACGTGCTTGAGGTGCTGGGCCGACGCGGCGTCGAAAAGCACCTCATCGACGAGGTGCAGGCCGTGTACCGCACCCAGGGCGTGTCGATCCACGACAAGCACATCGAGATCATCATCCGCCAGATGCTTCGCCGCGGAAACGTCATCGACTCTGGTGACACCGAGTTCCTGCCGGGTACCCTGGTCGACCTCGCCGAGGCGCGCCAGGTCAACGCCGCGACGGTGGCTGACGGTGGCCAGCCGGCGGAGATGCGTTCCGAGATCATGGGTATCACCAAGGCGTCGCTCGCGACCGAGTCGTGGCTGTCAGCGGCCTCCTTCCAGGAGACCACGCGTGTGCTTACCGACGCCGCGATCAACAAGCGCTCCGACAAGCTCATCGGCCTGAAGGAGAACGTGATCATCGGTAAGCTCATCCCGGCTGGTACGGGTATTGCGCGCTACCGCAACATCCAGGTCAAGCCGACCGAGGCTGCGCGCTCCGCCGCGTACGCGATCCCGTCCTTCGGGGACTCGATCTACGGCGACGACGGCTACGGCGAGTTCACAGGCGCGTCCGTGCCGCTCGACGAGTACGGGTTCGACCAGGTGTAGTTGCTCGCTTGGTTCAAAGACCCCAGCGTGGGGCTCGAGGAGTTTGCTCCTGGGTGTCTGCGCTGGGGTCTTTGCATTGAGATCTTCCGGGTGAAGATGTCAGCGTTGTTTTAGTGCGTTTCTGGCGTTGTTTTTGTGCTGAGATCTTCATCTGAAGATGTCAGCGTCTCTAGCTCGTGTTCCAGGCGTAATTTCGTCGCTGAGATCTTCGCCGGGAAGATGTCAGCGTTGTCTGTGCGCGTTTCTGGTCCTGTTTCTACGTTGTGATCTTCGCTTTGAAGATGTCAGCGAGATTCGCACTCGTTTTAGGCGCTGTTTCTACGTTGAGCTCTTCGTTGGGAAGATGCCAGCGTCTCCAGCACGTGCTCCAGGCGTGAATTTCGCGTTGAGATCTTCAATGGGAAGATGTCAACGCAGAATGCACTAAGCTAAAGCGCGATCTTCGCGCTGAGCTCTTCACCCCGAATACCTCACCCCAAACAACACCAGCGAAAACCCCCGCCACGACGCGACTGCGAACAGCGGCCCACCAACACCGCGATTTGGTTGCCCGCCCACCGGTGCGGTAGCGTACCCAACAGGATTCCCCGCGCACGGCGTGGTAGGTGATCTGCGAATCTCGGAAGGGCCCCGGAAAAGAGCCCCCATTTTTGCGTGTTTACCCGCCTTCGCCTGCGCCCATCTCCAAAGCCCAACTCCAAAGTCCATAACCGAAGTAAGGATTGTGAATGCCAACTATCCAGCAGCTGGTCCGCAAAGGCCGCCACGATAAGCGCACCAAGGTCGCTACCGCGGCCCTGAAGGGCTCCCCGCAGCGCCGCGGTGTGTGCACCCGTGTATACACCACCACCCCGAAGAAGCCGAACTCCGCTCTGCGTAAGGTTGCCCGCGTGCGCCTGACCTCGGGCATCGAGGTCTCCGCATACATCCCCGGCGAGGGCCACAACCTGCAGGAGCACTCCATGGTGCTCGTACGCGGCGGCCGTGTGAAGGACCTTCCGGGCGTTCGCTACAAGATCATCCGCGGCGCGCTTGACACCCAGGGTGTTAAGGACCGCAAGCAGGCTCGCTCCCGCTACGGCGCGAAGAAGGGACAGTAATCACCAATGCGTAAGCAGCAAGCACCGAAGCGTCCCGTCGTTAAGGACCCGGTCTACAACTCTGAGATCGTTACCCAGCTCGTGAACAAGATCCTGCTGGACGGCAAGAAGTCGACCGCAGAGCGCATCGTCTACGGCGCGCTCGAGATCTGCCGCGAGAAGACCGGCACCGACCCCGTCGGCACGCTCGAGAAGGCTCTCGGCAACATCCGCCCGGACCTTGAGGTCCGCTCCCGCCGCGTCGGTGGCGCCACCTACCAGGTGCCGGTTGAGGTCAAGCCCGGCCGTTCCAACACCCTCGCCCTGCGCTGGATGGTGACGTTCACCCGTCAGCGCCGCGAGAACACCATGATCGAGCGCCTCGCGAACGAGATTCTGGATGCCTCCAACGGTCTTGGCGCATCCGTCAAGCGTCGCGAGGACACGCACAAGATGGCAGAAGCCAACCGCGCTTTCGCTCACTACCGCTGGTAGTTGCCGCACACGTGAACAGTGCAGTCAGCCAACCGACCCGGGCGCGTGGCCTACGCATGATGCCCCCAAGAACTCCATAGCGGGGAACTTGGCGGTACGCGGCCAGCGCCCGGGTTGCGCGTATTTGCGCCGTTGGGCTGACGAACAGCACTTTTAATGGCAGAATTGACAAAGGTAAATATCCACACAGGCGTTACCGGCAGGCGCGGCCAGGTATCCGGAAACGCCGACAACACTTAAGTTGGAGTAATAAACGTGGCACAAGAAGTGCTTAAGGACCTCAACAAGGTCCGCAACATCGGCATCATGGCTCACATCGATGCTGGTAAGACCACCACCACCGAGCGCATCCTCTTCTACACCGGTATCAACCGCAAGGTCGGAGAGACGCACGACGGTGGCGCGACCACGGACTGGATGGAGCAGGAGAAGGAGCGCGGCATCACCATTACGTCCGCCGCTGTGACCTGTTTCTGGAACAACAACCAGATCAACATCATCGACACCCCGGGTCACGTGGACTTCACCGTCGAGGTGGAGCGCTCCCTGCGCGTGCTCGACGGCGCAGTCGCAGTGTTCGACGGCAAGGAGGGCGTTGAGCCCCAGTCGGAGCAGGTGTGGCGTCAGGCCGCGAAGTACGACGTTCCGCGTATCTGCTTCGTCAACAAGATGGACAAGCTCGGCGCCAACTTCGAGTTCACCGTCCAGACTATTGTTGACCGCCTCGGCGCAAAGCCGCTGGTCATGCAGCTTCCGATCGGGGCCGAAGACGACTTCGACGGTGTTGTCGACCTGCTGGAAATGAGGGCGCTGGTGTGGCCGGGCAAGGTTGAGACCGGCACCCCGCCGCAAATCCAGGAGATCCCGGCTGAGCTCCAGGAAAAGGCTGAAGAGTACCGCGAGAAGCTGCTCGAGGCAGTAGCCGAGTCCGACGAAGACCTCATGGAGAAGTACTTCGGTGGCGAGGAGCTCACGCTCGAGGAGATCAAGGGCGCCATTCGCAAGATGACGGTCAATTCCGAGATCTACCCGGTGTACTGCGGTTCCGCTTACCGCAACAAGGGCGTGGAACCGCTGCTCGACGCCGTCATCGACTTCCTGCCGAACCCGCTTGACGTGGGTGAGGTGCACGGCACTGGCATGGACGGCGAGACCCCGGACACCCGCAAGCCGTCCCTGGACGAGCCTTTCTCCGCGCTGGCGTTCAAGATCGCCGTTCACCCGTTCTTCGGCAAGCTGACTTACGTGCGCGTCTACTCCGGCCAGGCCATCCCGGGCGAGCAGATGCTCAACTCCACGAAGAACTCCAAGGAGCGCGTGGGCAAGCTCTTCCAGATGCACGCCAACAAGGAGAACCCGGTCGAGCACGCCGATGCGGGTAACATCTACGCGTTCATCGGCCTGAAGAACACCACCACCGGTGACACCCTCTGCAACCCGGATCACCCGATCATCCTCGAGTCGATGGACTTCCCGGACCCGGTTATCCAGGTCGCTATCGAGCCGAAGACGAAGGCTGACCAGGAGAAGCTGGGCACCGCGATCCAGAAGCTCGCCGAGGAGGACCCGACCTTCACCGTCAAGCTTGACGAAGAGACCGGCCAGACCGTGATCGGCGGCATGGGTGAGCTCCACCTCGACGTTCTCGTCGACCGCATGAAGCGTGAGTTCAAGGTCGAGGCGAATATCGGCTCCCCGCAGGTGGCCTACCGCGAGACCATCCGCAAGAAGGTCGAGTCGCTCGACTACACCCACAAGAAGCAGACCGGTGGTTCCGGCCAGTTTGCAAAGGTTATCGTCACCGTCGAGCCGTATAACCCGGAGCTGAGCGAGCTGGAGGAGGGTGAGTCCGCAACCTACAAGTTTGAGAACGCCGTTACCGGTGGCCGCGTACCCAAGGAGTACATCCCGTCCGTGGATGCCGGTATCCAGGATGCGATGCAGTACGGCTTCCTCGCCGGCTTCCCGCTGGTGAACATCAAGGCCACGCTGGAAGACGGTGCCTACCACGAGGTCGACTCCTCCGAAATGGCGTTCAAGATGGCGGGTTCCCAGGTGCTCAAGGAGGCAGTGGCGAAGGCGAAGCCGGTGCTGCTCGAGCCGCTGATGGCCGTCGAGGTTGTCACACCGGAGGAGTACATGGGCACGGTCAACGGTGACATCAGCTCCCGCCGAGGCCAGGTATATGCCATGGACGACCGCTCCGGCGCCAAGGTGGTCAAGGCGAAGGTTCCGCTGTCTGAGATGTTCGGCTACATCGGCGACCTGCGCTCCAGCACCGCGGGCCGCGCGAACTTCACCATGGTGTTCGACTCCTACGCCGAGGTTCCCTCGAGCGTTGCGCAGGCAATCATCGACGAGCGTAACGGCAACTAAACACCCCTCGCGCTGGCCCCTGAGCCTGACGCGCCCGCGCCATCGGGCACGTCGCGTAAAGGCGAAGACGGGGCCTAAGCGCCACACCGGGGGAGTAGCGGTTGTGCTGAGGCCCGACCCCAAAATAAGTCGGGTTTGAGCCGGCCGTTACTCTCTAGGTGGATCCGTTTTGTTTGGATCGCCTCAGCCAAAGTTCCACCGCTTCGACGGGGGCGCGACGGTTTGAAAAACGGTCTTAATAAATCTAGGATCATGTAACTGGCACATTGTGAAATGGCCATTGTTGGCGCGCCTCTATTGCGGGGGCGCGTGACAAGGCAAAAAGTAAACCACGTGGCTGCGAAGGTCGTAGCCACCATGAAGTCCAGGAGGACATACAGTGGCAAAGGCTAAGTTTGAGCGTTCCAAGCCGCACGTAAACATCGGCACCATCGGTCACGTCGACCACGGCAAGACCACCACCACGGCTGCCATCACTAAGGTGCTCGCTGATGCTTACCCGGAGGAGAACACCGCATTCGCCTTCGACGCGATCGACAAGGCTCCCGAGGAGCGCGAGCGCGGCATCACCATCAACATCTCCCACGTGGAGTACAACACCCCGAAGCGCCACTACGCTCACGTTGACGCCCCGGGCCACGCCGACTACATCAAGAACATGATCACCGGTGCTGCTCAGATGGACGGCGCGATCCTCGTTGTCGCCGCCACCGACGGCCCGATGCCGCAGACCCGCGAGCACGTGCTGCTTGCTCGCCAGGTCGGCGTCCCCTACATCCTCGTTGCGCTGAACAAGTGCGACATGGTCGACGATGAGGAGATCATCGAGCTCGTCGAGATGGAGGTCCGCGAGCTTCTGGGTGAGCAGGACTACGACGAAGAGGCTCCGATCATCCACATCTCCGCTCTGAAGGCTCTTGAGGGCGACGAGAAGTGGGTTCAGTCCGTGCTCGACCTCATGCAGGCGTGCGACGACTCCATCCCGGACCCGGTCCGCGAGACCGACCGCGACTTCCTGATGCCGATCGAGGACATCTTCACCATTTCCGGCCGCGGTACCGTGGTTACCGGTCGTGTGGAGCGTGGCGTTCTCAACCTCAACGACGAGGTCGAGATCATCGGTATCCGCGAGAAGTCCCAGAAGACCACCGTTACCTCCATCGAGATGTTCAACAAGCTTCTCGACACCGCCGAGGCCGGCGACAACGCCGCTCTGCTTCTGCGTGGTCTCAAGCGCGAGGACGTCGAGCGCGGCCAGGTCGTCATCAAGCCGGGCGCTTACACCCCGCACACCAAGTTCGAGGGTTCCGTCTACGTCCTGTCCAAGGACGAGGGCGGCCGCCACACCCCGTTCTTCGACAACTACCGTCCTCAGTTCTACTTCCGCACCACCGACGTGACCGGTGTTGTGAAGCTGCCGGAGGGCACCGAGATGGTCATGCCGGGCGACAACGTCGACATGACTGTCGAGCTCATCCAGCCGGTCGCCATGGACGAGGGCCTGCGCTTCGCTATCCGCGAGGGCTCCCGCACCGTCGGCGCTGGCCGCGTCACCAAGATCCTGGGCTAATTCCCCACACGATCTAGACGCTTCATACCCCTGCCCACTCGGGCGGGGGTTTTGTCGTGCCCGGGTAAGGTTATGCAGCGTGAAAGACCCAACCCGCATCCCGCACGTGATCGACGCCCTGCGGCGCGCGTGGGAGGGCCAACCCGACCTGTCCCTGCCGGCACTGATGGGGGTTCTAGCCAACCGCGGCATAGGCTGGGCGTCGACGGATGAGGAGCTCATCACAGCCCTCGCGCAGCTCGAAAAACAGCACCCTTCGCTTATCGACGCCCCCACCAACGCCCACCTGAGCATCACCACGACAGACCCCGCCCACCTGGTTGTTTGGGACGTGCTTCCAGTAGCAGCGTTCTGACGATCCGATAGCACCCGGATGAGCACCGGATAGCGGTGCTTGGTCCGGGTGCCGGCGGGGCTATTGCGCGTCGGCGAGGTGTCGGCGCATGTTCGGCCCGTCGAGTGGGAGGATCTCGGCGCCTGCCACAATCCGGTTGAGGATCGATTCGGCGATCACCGCGTCATGCAGGGATTTGTACCAGTCCTGCGGCTCGAACTGGGAGGTGACCAGGGTCGAGCCACGGCCGTCCCGGGCCGCGAGGATGTTGAGCAGCTCCGCGGCGGTGTGCTGGTTGATGGGCGTGGTCAGGAAGTCATCGATGACCAGCAGGTCGCAGTTGTGCAGGTCGGTGAGGAAGTCCAGCCGTTTCTGCGACGCGGGGTCCATGACCGCGAGCTGGTTGGCCAGATCATCGAGTCTGAAGAACCGGGCGGTGTAGAACTTCCGGCAGGCGGCGTTGAGCAGCGCCAACGCGAGGTAGGTCTTGCCGACACTGGATTTCCCCAGGATGACCAGGTTGTGGGTCTGATCGATCCATTGACAGCTGGACAGCCGTGCAATTAGCTCACGATTGAGGTTGCGGTCGGGAAGGTAGCGGATTTCTTCTACGCAGGCATCAGGGTTTGGCGATCTGGATGCCTTGAGTAGTTTCTGGGTCCGACGTTGCTCCCTGGCCGTGATCTCCTTATCCAGGGCGTGGAAGATCTTCTGCGAGAACGTCCACTCATCGCAGGCGGGGTCGTTGGCCAGGTCGATGACGGTTTTCCCGAAGGCGGTCATCCGCAGCTGGGTGAACAACGTCATGTCGGCGTCGGTGAGGTGTCGATCCATCACGCCTGACCTCCTTCATCGTGGGCAGGATCCGTCTTTCCCAGTAGAGCGTCGAGGCTGAAGTGCTCAGGGCCAGCCAGGTGCGCACCGCGGGTGTCCCGTGAGCCCGGGGCCGGGTCGATGCGTGGGGCCGGCGGCGGCGGAGCATCTGTGGTGGTGGGCCGGGCGTGGACCTGGGCCCGCAAGGCCGCCAGGCGTTGCTTGACCGCGGTGTAGCTGACCGCCCGCGGGGAATCAGCGTCAACCAGTTGCCGGCAGGCCTGTTCCAGCAGTGCCTTGTTGTCGCCCTTGCCCAGGGCGAGGATGTTCAGGCAGGTGCGATACCCCTGGGCTTCGATCGGGCGGGCATCGAGCACGCTGGTGATCGCGGCGACGGTGTGGGGACCGACCTTGTGGGCCTGACGCAGGAAATACGCCCTGGACCACAGGTCCGAGGACTGCTGATGCTGATCGGGGACATGATCGGGGTCGGTGACGTAGACATGCTGGCGCGGGGAGACGGTATGGGTGGCGATGATGTCCCCGTCGCACATGACCGTCAGACGGTCGCCGGTGCTCTTCACATCAACGTGGCGTCCGGCGAAGGTGTGGGGCACCGAGTACTTCACCGTGGCGATTTCGATGTGGTAATCACGGTTGACCTTGGATTTCCGCCAGGTCACCGGCTGCCAGCGGGACTCCGGCAGCCCAAGCAGTTCCGGCCGCTCATACTCATCGAACAGATCCTTGCGGCTGATCTGCTGTCCGCGGAACGGTGTTCTGGTGTTGATCGCGGTGACCTGGTCGGCCACAGCAGTATTGAGGTCATCCAGGCTGGCGAATCGCTGGCCCGCGAGCCGGCCGATCACCCAGTTGGTCACGACCTTGACCCCGGCTTCGACATTGCCTTTGTCCTGTGGTTTTACGGGACGGGTCGGTACCGCAGCGGTGCGGTGGTGCTCGAGGAAATCCCGGTAGGCGCGGTTGACGTCCCGGGCCCGGTCCCCACGAGCGATCTGGTTGGATGCGGTGGAGGCGTTGTCCGGGATGACGACCTGCGGGATACCGCCGAAGAACTCGAAGGCCTGCTGGTGGGCGTCCAACCAGTTCGGGGACTTCTCATCGAGATAACCGCGGGCGAAGACCATCCCGGAGTACGGCAACGAGGCCACGAATACCGACACCTTGGTCTTGCGCCCGGTGATGGGGTCAAAGACGGCCATCTTCGTGCCCGCCCAGTCGACCTGCATCGTGTGACCGGGAACGTGGGTGATCCGCATGGTCAGGTCGTTGACATCGACGTACTCGCCGATGATCTGGCAGAACCGCTGATAGCTGTAGTGCCGCTGGCCAGGGACGCCGTCCGTGTCGAGGTAGCCGGCCCACAACACGCGCAGCGGGAGCTTCTTCTTGCCCGAGCGTTTGGTGACCATCGCGGCCACGTCGAAGGCGACGAACTCATCCGAGGGCGCCTTGCGCCCGTCGGTGAACAAGGCGTCGAGTTCTTCCGCGGTGAGGTCTTCCACCTGGGAGGTGGAGGTAAAGCCCTGGTCCCGGCAGATTCTCTTCGCTTTGGCGATGGTGGTGTGTGAGCATCCCGCCAGGGCTTCGATCTGTCGGTAGGACAGATTCTGGATCAATAGTGACATCACCAATCGGTAGTCAGTCACGGTGTCTCCTCTTCGAGGTCCACACGCAGCCGAATTACTGCGTGTGGACCTGAGATCACCACAGACCACCAGATGCTGCTATCCGAAGCTCATACCCGCGCTATCCGATCGTCAGAACCGCGCTACTAAAAGCACGTCCCTAACACACCTGGTCACGCTCGCCGGCGACACGGTGATCGTGCGCAGCGCACAGCAGGCGCAGCGGATGCCGGGGGTGTGGGGCTTCGGGGGAATGCGGCGCACCGGACCGGGACTGCCCTTGGTCATCACGGACACCGCCGGGGTGGAGCACCGCCTCGGCGTCGTCGGGATCGCCAGCACCTTCGATCCTGCGCAAGCCCCGGCTCTCAACGGGCTTCAGCGCGTGCAGGTAGGCAACTGCCGCTGGCTCGTAGTGCTGGCGGGTAACCGACGTTGCATCGTCGGCCAGCGCATCCGCCTGTGGGATCAGGCCCTGCGGACGGTGGAGAGCTCTACGGTGGCGTTCGACGCCATAGTCTCTTGCACGCCTGGCGGGCGGCTCGTCGTCAAGCGAGCGAGCGGGGCTGGGGACGTGGACCTCGGCGAGGTCGCCGCGACCTACGTCCTCGAGGTCTAGCCCGTCTCGCTGATGCGGTCGAAGTGAAGCTTGTACACGGTGTCGATGTCCATCGCGCCGCAGGCCTCGGCGAAGTCGCGGTCCGCGGACTCGAGGTAATCGATCGACTCGCGCAGGCTGTAGGCAGGGTCGGCCGTGACGGTAAACGTCACGGTGGGCCGGCGGCCCACCATGGCGACGCTCGACTGGGCGCCGGCGACAATGCCGGTGCTGGCCATGTAGTCACACGCCGCCTGGGCAATGCGCTGCACGTTGAGCACGGTATCGCCGTGATCCGGCTGGGCCGGGACGACGCTTTTCGTGCTGAAGGAACGAGACGCCAGGTTGGCGGCGACGATCCAGATGCCCAAGATAAGCGAGACGATAAACCCGCCGACCAGGGCGAAGGGGAACCACGGCTGCGCTGGAAGCGTTCCAAGCTGGTTGCGGTCGTAGGACTCGACGACGTCGCTGACGTAGGGGATGTCGAAGTACAACGCGGTCGGGATCAACCCGGCGGCGATCAGGAGTACTCCGAAGACGAAAACGAGCACGCGGTCGAACGCAGCGGTGCCGGATTTCACTGCTGATCCTCCTGTCCCGCGTCCTGCTGCGGCCGCAGCGCGACGGCGATGCGCGGACGCACGTGCAGCGGTGCGAACTCGTTCTCCAGGGCTGTCGTAACCCGCTGTTGCAGCGCTTGCGCCGAGCCGTCGTCTTCGACAGACACGGTGAGCTTCTTCCGGGTCGAGCGCGAGCTGATCGCCGAGCCCGGCGCCTGCTGGCGCGCGACGTGGGTGGACTTTCGCGCGACGTCGACGGGGCGCACCCAGATCGAAGCGGGCGAGGCGACGCGGGTGTGCGTGCGCACGCGCGGCGACAGCGCCTTGACCAGCAGCCACACACCGAGCAGGGCGACGATCACGCCAGCGGCGACAGCGAGCGGGTCCGCAGGCTGCGTCGCCACACAGCGAAACGCCTCGGCGACCCACGAATTAGACGGGTCGTTGAGCGCCCACCGGTACCAGATGTCCCTGCCGGTGACGCCCGCGACGGCGAGCAGGGCGACGCCGATCAGCAGAGCGAGCCAGCGGGCGGCAGGATTGGCGCGCGGCTGGGCGCCGGGGAGCGGTCTAGGAGAGTCGGGCATGGGCATTCACCACGGGTTGTAGAGTGATCGGGCGCAGCGGCGTCGGGGTTGGCAGCTGGGGGACAATGACCGTCGGCTTGGGCACCGAAAAGGTCTCGATGACCTCGGCGGGGATGTAGCCGATGGGCGCGAGGTCGGGGCCGGGTTCCGGGGCCTGAACCGACCTCACTGGGCGCTGCGGTGGCGCGGAGACGCGCGCAACGTTGGTCGATGAGGAGCGCACGCGCACGGGCGTCGGCGCGATGTCGATGGGGTGGCTGTCGAGCCGGGTGGCGTCGACACGCTCGCGTCCGCCGGCAGGCTTCGCGTTGGCGACCTTGATATTGACCCGCGTGACCTCGAGGCCGGTCAGAGTGCTGACCTGGCGCCGGATGGCCTCGCGGACGACGTCGGTCACCGCGGCGATGGGGGCGGGGTAGGACGCGGCGATGTCGGCGTCGATAGTGACCGTGCCCGCGCGCCGGTTCAGGTACGCCGTCGAGCGAGGCAGGCTGCGGCCCGCGAGCCCGGCGAGCTTCGCGTCAAGCGCGATCGAGCCCGGGACTTTGCGCGCGGCGGCCTCGGCGATGTGCTCCACCGTGCGCTCGCTGAGATGATAGGTGAGCTCCGCCATCAGCTTCGCCCTCTGCCGGACCCCGTCGCGATGAGGTCGGCGACGTCGATGCGGCCATCAAGCTGGGCGCCAATGACGCCGCCGACGGCGACGAAGAACAAAAGCCACAGCAGGCCGGGCCACCCGCCGAACGTGACAAAGAACGCCACGATCACGCCGATGAGGATGCCAAGCGCTGTTTTTGAGCCGAGAATGTTCATGAGTGCATCTCTTTCCTAAAGTTTCTGCGCGTCCGCGACCACGACGTCGATGAAGTCCAAGGGGTCGTTAAGCGAGTCAAGCGCCGCGGCGCGCACTTCGGTGGCCACCTCGGCGATCGGGCGCGCCGATCCCACATCGAACACGATGTGGATCTCTGCGCCGAAAAGCTCGTCGCGCTCCGCAGCCCTGATGCCGCGGATGCGCTCACCCGGGAGCAGCAGTGCGACCTCGCCGAAGCGCCCGGGGCTCAAGTCGGCGACTCCGGGGACACCGAGCGCAGCGTCGCGCAGCGCCTCACCGGTTTCGCGTGTGATCGGGCCCGCCACGACTACTGAACCAGCGTGGTAGCGGCGGGATCGACGGGCTCGATCCGGTCGATCGGCTCCGCATCGGGCAGGTTGACGTCGTGGACAGTGATGTCCACGCGGTCCACGATCAGGCCGGTCATCCGGGTCACTGCCTGGGTGACGTTCTCGCGGATCGCCTTCGCCAGCTCGTGGATGGCGACGCCGTACTCGGCGATGATCGCCACCGCGATCGACGCGTGCCCGTCCTGGACTGCAACGTTCACGCCCTGCTGCACGTTGGTAGACGCGGTCAGCGACTCGCGCACCGCGCCCCACATGCGAGCCGCGCCGCCGCCGAGGTTGGCCACCCCGGACACCTCGCGCGTGGCGATGCCGGCGATCTTGCCCACGACGGTGTCATCAATCACGGTCGTGCCGTGGTCGGTGACCAAGTTCTCGTTCCGGGGAGTCGAAGCAGCGGGCATGACTACGCCCGAAGCAGTGTTAGTCGGTTCAGTGGTGTTGTCTGCCATGGTTGTCCTTTCACGGGTTGGTTGCGCCAACTCTACTCCGGAGCCGCTAGAAGTGGCGTCGGCAAGCGTCTTGCTTTTGTTTTCCCCCTTGTGCTTTAATAGTCGGGTTGCTTTGACACGGCGCTAACGCGCGGTGGTGAGGCGAACATGACACCTTCTACACCAAGAAGGCCCCCTTAACCGGGGACCGGAGAAGGGCCATGGCAAATAAACAGCGGCAGTACGCAAGGGTCACGCGCCCTTCCGAGTCTGACACCCGCGCCCGTTGATACGGGGCGCAGGCGGAAGCACTAAAGCAGATGCACGCATTTATTTGCTGTGCTGCTTTACCTTCCGGTTCGTGTCATGGCAGTCAGAAACGACACTGGCGTTGCGCCCAGGGCCCAGCCCGGACAACGTTATAGAGAAACTACAAGCTTAAAACCCCACCGCTTCGGTGAATGTCGAATGTGGGGGAAGCGAGGAAGAGGTAAGCGTGGCGGGACAGAAAATCCGCATCAGGCTCAAGGCCTACGACCACGAGGCGATCGACGCATCCGCGAAGAAGATTGTCGAGACGGTCACCCGCACGGGTGCCCGCGTCGTCGGGCCGGTGCCGTTGCCCACTGAGAAGAACGTGTACGCCGTTATTCGTTCTCCCCACAAGTACAAGGATTCTCGCGAGCACTTCGAGATGCGCACTCACAAGCGCCTCATCGACATTCTCGATCCGACGCCCAAGACGGTTGACGCGCTCATGCGCATTGACCTGCCGGCAAGCGTCGACGTGAACATTCAGTAAGCAAGATCCCGACTTTTGGTAGTGGAGAACTAACACATGTCTGACAACCAGATCAAGGGCATTCTGGGCAAGAAGCTCGGCATGACCCAGATCTTCGACGAGGACAACCGGGTTATCCCGGTCACCGTCGTCGAAGCTGGGCCGGTCGTGGTCACCCAGATTCGCACCCCCGAAACCGATGGCTACAGCGCCATCCAGATTGCTTACGGCGACATCGATCCCCGTAAGACGAAGAAGCCGCAGGCCGGCCACTTCAAGAAGGCCGGCGTCAACCCGCGCCGCCACGTCGTGGAAATCCGCATGGACGACACCTCCGCATACGAGGTCGGCCAGGAATTCAACGCGACCATTTTCGACGGCGACACCTACGTCGACGTCGTGGGCACCACCAAGGGCAAGGGCTACGCCGGTGCCATGAAGCGCCACGGCTTCGCAGGCCAGGGCGCCTCCCACGGTAACCAGGCTGCGCACCGCCGCGTCGGCTCCATCGGCGCCTGCGCCACCCCGGGCCGCGTGTTCAAGGGCACGCGCATGGCTGGCCGCATGGGCAGCAACCGCGTTACCACCCAGAACTTGAAGATCCAACGCATCGACGGCGACAACAACCTGATCCTGATTAAGGGAGCAATCCCGGGCGTCAAGGGCAGCATTGTTACCGTCAAGACCGCAGTGAAGGGCGGTGCTCACGCATGACGAACCTGACACTCGACGTCCATACCGCCGACGGCAAGACCAACGGTTCCGTCGACCTCCCGGCCGAACTCTTCGACCGCGAGGCGTCTATCCCCCTGATGCACCAGGTGGTTGTCGCCCAGCAGGCGGCAGCTCGCCAGGGCACCCACGCCACCAAGACCCGCGGCATGGTCCGCGGCGGTGGTAAGAAGCCGTTCCGCCAGAAGGGCACCGGTCGCGCCCGCCAGGGCTCGATCCGCGCGCCGCACTTCACCGGCGGTGGCGTCGTTCACGGTCCGCAGCCGCGTTCCTACGCGCAGCGCACCCCCAAGAAAATGATCAAGGCAGCTCTCGCTGGCGCCCTGACCGACCGCGCACGCGGCGCGCGCATCCACGTTGTGGAGGAGCTCGTCCCGGGCCAGACCCCGTCGACGAAGTCCGCACGCGCCTTCATCGAGCGTCTCACCGACCGTAAGTCCGTTCTCCTGGTCATCGGCCGTGAGGATGTCAACTCCCGCCTTTCCGCACGGAACCTGCCGGGTGTCCACATCCTTGAGCCGAGCCAGCTGAACACCTACGACGTGCTCAATGCTGATGATGTCGTGTTCTCCGTCGAGGCGCTTCACACCTTCGTGAACGCAGCCGCCGGCGCACCCGCTGCCGCAGCTGAGGAGGAGAAGTAAATGGCTAAGATCGCCGACCCGCGTGACGTCATCATCGCCCCGGTCCTCTCCGAGAAGACCTACGCGCTGATGGAGCAGAACACGTACACGTTTTTCGTGAACCCGTCTGCTAACAAGACCCAGATCAAGATTGCCGTGGAGAAGATCTTCGGCGTCGACGTCGCTTCGGTGAACACCGCCAACCGCGAGGGTAAGCGCAAGCGCTCCCGCACCGGTTTTGGCAAGCGTAAGGACACCAAGCGCGCCTACGTCACTCTCCGCGAGGGCAGCGACTCCATCGATATCTTCGGCGGCGCAGCCGTCTAAGTGACTCGATAGAAAAGGACACATTATGGCTATTCGTAAGTACAAGCCGACAACCCCGGGTCGCCGCAACAGCTCCGTCTCCGAGTTCTCGGAGATCACCCGCTCCACTCCGGAGAAGACCCTGCTGCGCCCGCTCCCGAAGAAGGGTGGCCGTAACAACCACGGCCACATCACCACCCGCCACCGCGGCGGCGGACACAAGCGTCGCTACCGCGTTATCGACTTCCGCCGCAACGACAAGGACGGCGTGCTGGCCAAGGTCGCTCACATTGAGTACGACCCGAACCGCACCGCCAACATCGCGTTGCTGCACTACACCGACGGCGAGAAGCGCTACATCATCGCGCCCAAGGGCCTGACCCAGGGCACCGTGCTCGAGTCCGGCGCAACCGCAGACATCAAGGTTGGCAACAACCTGCCGCTGCGCAACATCCCGACCGGTACCACCATCCACGCAGTGGAGCTCAAGCCGGGCGCGGGCGCGAAGCTCGCCCGTTCCGCAGGTGCTTCCATCCAGCTGCTGGGTAAGGAAGGCAACTACGCAGTTCTGCGTATGCCGTCTTCCGAGATCCGCCGCGTGGACATCCGCTGCCGCGCCACCGTGGGTGAGGTCGGCAACGCCGACCAGATCAACATCCGCTGGGGCAAGGCCGGCCGTATGCGCTGGAAGGGCTGGCGCCCGACCGTCCGCGGTGTTGTCATGAACCCGGTCGATCACCCGCACGGTGGTGGCGAGGGCAAGACCTCCGGTGGACGCCACCCGGTCAGCCCGTGGGGCCAGAAGGAAGGCCGCACCCGTAACCCGAACCGTTACTCCAACAACATGATCGTGCGCCGTCGTCGCGCGAACAAGAAGCGCTAAGAGGAGGTAAGCAAACATGCCACGCAGCCTGAAGAAGGGCCCGTTCGTCGATGAGCACCTCCTCAACAAGGTGGACGCTCAGAACGAGGCCGGCACCAAGCAGGTCATCAAGACCTGGTCTCGCCGCTCGACCATTCTCCCCGATTTCATCGGCCACACCTTCGCCGTCCACGACGGTCGCAAGCACGTGCCGGTGTTCGTCGATGAGTCCATGGTCGGTCACAAGCTCGGCGAGTTCGCACCAACCAAGACCTTCAAGGGTCACATCAAGGAATCGAAGGGACGTCGATAAGCGATGAGTGACACCATCACCTCCGCATCCGCGACGGCCAGGTTCGTCCGCGTCTCCCCGATGAAGGCGCGCCGCGTGCTCGCTTTGGTCCGCGGAAAGTCCGTTTCCGAGGCTCTCGCTATCCTGAAGTACGCCCCGCAGGGTGCGTCCAAGGATATTGCCAAGGTCGTTGCGTCTGCCGCGGCCAACGCTGAGAACAACTTCGGTCTGGACCCGCGCACCCTGGTCATCGCCGAGTGCTACGCCAACGAGGGCCCGACCATGCGCCGCTACCAGCCGCGCGCACAGGGCCGCGCTTTCCAGATCCGGAAGCGCACCTCTCACATCACCGTGGTCGTCGAGTCCGCTGAATCTAAGGAAGGGGCTAAGTAATGGGCCAGAAAATCCACCCACACGGCCTTCGCCTGGGAATCACCGCTGACTGGAAGACCCACTGGTACGCCGATAAGAACTACGCCGACTACGTCGCAGAGGACATCAAGATCCGCGAGTTCCTCTCTAAGGGCCTTGAGCGCGCCGGCATTGCCGACGTCGTCATCGAGCGCACCCGCGACCGCGTCCGCGTCGACATTCACACCGCCCGCCCGGGCATCGTGATTGGTCGCCGTGGCGCCGAGGCTGACCGCATCCGCCGCGAGCTGGAGAAGCTCACCGGCAAGATGGTTGCGCTCAACATCCTCGAGGTCAAGAACGTCGACGCCAACGCAGCTCTGGTGGCGCAGTCCGTCGCTGAGCAGCTGGTCAACCGCGTGGCGTTCCGTCGCGCGATGCGTAAGGCAATCCAGTCCGCAATGCGCAACCCGCAGGTCAAGGGCATCAAGATCATGACCTCCGGCCGTCTTGGCGGCGCCGAGATGTCGCGCGTTGAGCGCTACCACGAGGGCCGTGTGCCGCTGCACACCCTTCGCGCGGAGATTGACTACGGCATTGCCGAGGCACACACCACCTTTGGCGTCATTGGCGTCAAGGTGTGGATCTACAAGGGCGACGTCGTCGGCGGCGTGCGTGAGTCTGACCTCAACGCACCGTCGGGCGATCGTCGCGGACGCGGCGACCGTGACCGCCGCCCGCGCCGTGGTGGCCAGCGCCGCCAGCGCGCAGAGCAGAAGCAGGAGGGCTAAACACATGCTTATTCCTAAGCGCGTGAAGTACCGCCGCCAGCACCGCCCGCACCGTCGCGGCGTGTCCAAGGGTGGCAACACCATCAACTTCGGTGACTACGGCCTCCAGGCTCTCGAGCCGGCCTACATCACCAACCGCCAGATCGAGTCCGCTCGTATTGCGATTAACCGCCACGTCAAGCGTGGTGGCAAGGTCTGGATCAACATCTTCCCGGATCGTCCGCTAACCCAGAAGCCGCTCGGCGTGCGTATGGGTTCCGGTAAGGGCCCGGTTGAGAAGTGGGTGGCTAACGTGAAGCCGGGCCGCATTCTCTTCGAGATGTCCTACCCGAACGAGGAGACCGCCATGGAAGCTCTGCGCCGCGCTGGCGCGAAGCTGCCGTGCAAGGTCCGCGTGATTAAGAAGGAGGACCTGTTCTAATGGCTGCTGGTACCCCCGCATCCGAGTTCCGTGAGCTCAACGATGATGAGCTCCGCACCCGCTTGGCCGACGCGAAGGAAGAGCTGTTCAACCTGCGCTTCCAGCTCGCGACTGGCCAACTGACCAACAACCGCCGCATCTCCACCGTCAAGCGCGACATTGCACGCATCTACACCGTGCTGCGCGAGCGCGAGCTCGGTCTGTCTGTCGTCCCGGGAGCTGAGGCATAACCATGACTGAGGCAAACGTGACTGTATCTGACAACGCTGCACACGAGGCAGCAAACGGCAAGAAGGAAAAGGGCCTGCAGAAGCGCCGCCGCGGCTACGTCGTGTCCGACAAGATGGACAAGACGATCGTGGTCGAGGTTGAGGACCGCAAGTCCCACGCCCTGTACGGCAAGATCGTGCGCTCCACCAAGCGCGTGAAGGCCCACGACGAGGACAACACCGCTGGTGTTGGCGACCTCGTCCGTATCGAGGAGACCCGCCCGCTGTCCAAGGACAAGCATTTCCGTCTCATCGAGATCATCGAGAAGGCCCGCTAAACCCAGCCATCCCTCGAGGTAAAAGCCCCGCCCCGTGCGGGGCTTTTTGCTTTTCGACGCCTACCTGTGCGCAGATTGCACTGCACAACCGTTCCCGGCATCTGAATACCCCGTTAACTTTCCAGCGCAGTTTTGGTTCACTAACTGTTCACCTCAGATTCTTCGGTGCGCAAGTGTTGAACCTTAAGGTTCGATGAGTCAGTTTCTACATTATGCTCACTTTGTGCGAAGACGGGGAGTCTCACCATGACCATCAAGGGCCTTAACCTTCTGTTCCAGTCCAAGCGGTCCAAGCTGACCTGTACCTACAAGTGCGGTAACGCATGTTGGGGCGAGTGCACTAACACCTCCGATAACGCCTACTTCGGCGACCTCGTCTCGCGCCGCGGAGTGCTGAAGTCCTTCGGCCTCGGTGTGGTCACCGTCGGCGGCGGTGCCGCCCTCGCGGCCTGCAGCTCCGAGCCGGGCAGTGGCGCGGCTGGTACGACCACCGCGTCCGCGGCGACGGGCAGCTCCTCGGCCACAGCTACCGAGGTCAAGGCGCTCAAGGGCATGCAGTTCGAGCCGGTCGCACCGAATACCGAGGACAAGGTTGTTGTCCCGACCGGCTACGCCACCAGCGTTCTTATTGCCTGGGGCGACCCGATTTTCAAGGACGCTCCGGAGTTCGACCCAGAGAACCAGACCGCGGCTGACGCGGAGAAGCAGTTCGGTTTCAACAACGACTTCGCTGGTCTGATGGACCACCCGGACGATGACAGCCGCATGGTGTACGTGTGTTCGCACGAGTACACCACCGAGCCGCAGATGTTCCCGGGCTACGACGCGGACAACCCCACCGATGAGCAGATCAACATCGGCCTGGCTAACCACGGCCACACCATCCTCGAGGTGTCCAAGGTGGGCGACACCGGCGAGCTCAAGCGCGAGTTCGGCCCGCTGAACCGCCGCATCACCGCGAACACCCCGTTTGAGCTCCGCGGTATCCTCGCTGGTGCTGACCTGGTCAAGACCAGCGCAGACCCGGAGGGCAAGACGGTTCTGGGCACGCTGAACAACTGCGCGGGCGGCATGACCCCGTGGGGCACCTTCCTGTCGGGCGAGGAGAACATCGACCAGTACTTCGCTAACGGTGCCGCCGTTACGGGCGAGCGCCCGGCCGCAGACGTGAAGCGTTTCGGCGTGGATGATGAGGCCTCCGAGCGCAAGTGGGAGCGCCTGCACGATCGCTTCGACCTGGCGAAGGAGCCCAACGAGTTCAACCGTTTCGGCTACATCGTCGAGATCAACCCGCTGGACCCGAACTCCACCCCGATCAAGCACACCTCGATGGGCCGCTTCAAGCACGAGGCCGGAAACGTCCACGTTGACAAGGATGGCACCGTGGTGTGCTACTCGGGCGACGATTCCCGCTTCGAGTACATCTACAAGTTTGTCTCCTCCAAGAAGATGGACGAGGGCGACGTCGAGCACAACATGAGCATCCTCGACGAGGGCACCCTCTACGTGGCCAAGCTCGAGGGCGACTCCCCGCAGAGCGAGATCACTGGCGACGGCGACCTGCCGTCCGACGGCGAGTTCGACGGTAAGGGCACGTGGGTCAAGCTGCTGACGGTGACCGAGAATGGTGCCGAGTCGCATGTCGACGGCTTCACCCCCGAGGAGGTTGCGGTCTACACCCGCCTCGCGGCCGATGAGGTCGGTGCGACGAAGATGGATCGCCCGGAGGACTTTGAGGTCAACCCGGTCAACGAAAAGGTCTACGTTGCCCTGACCAACAACTCCTACCGCGGTGCGACCGGCGAGAACGCGTCGAAGAGCAAGGAAGACGTGATGGAGTACGCGCCGATCCGCGAGAACAAGAACGGTCTTGTCATGGAGATCGAGGATGACTTCGCGGGCGAGAACTTCACCTGGAACCTGCTTCTGGTGTGTGGTGACCCGGCTGCGGCGTCGACCTACTTTGGCGGCTTCGACAAGGACAAGGTTTCCCCGATCTCCTGCCCGGACAACCTTGCGTTCGACACCTACGGAAACCTCTGGATCTCCACCGACGGCAACGCGCTGGGCAGCAACGACGGTCTCTACGCTGTTGGCCTCGAAGGCGAGAACCGCGGCCAGGTCAAGTGCTTCCTCACGGTGCCGAAGGACGCTGAGACCTGTGGCCCGATCGTGACCGAGGAGCGCGTGATGGTCAACGTCCAGCACCCGGGCGAGTCGGACGACGCGACCTACGAGAACCCGACCTCCAACTGGCCGGAGGGTGGCAACTCCGTGCCTCGCCCAGCCGTGGCTGTTGCGTGGCGCGAGGACGGCAAGGAGATCGGCGTCGAGGCGTAGCCGATTGACCCCCCTGGTGGCCGGGGGAAAGGAACAAATGTTGACGTGTCTACGTTGAACGGGGCATGAAGAAGTTTGGATTCCTTTCCTTCGGCCACTACGCGTTTTCCGGGCAGCAGGGCCCAGGCGCGAAGCAAACCCTGCAGGACACCGTAGAGATCGCGCGGCAAGCGGACGCGATCGGCGTCAACGGCGCCTACGTCCGGGTGCATCACTTCGCCCCGCAGTTCTCATCACCGATCGCGCTGCTCTCCGCAATGGCCGCGGTAACGAAGCACATCGAGGTGGGAACGGGTGTGTTGGATATGCGCTACGCCAACCCGCTGCAGCTCGCCGAGGACATCGCCACGCTCGACCTGCTCTCCAACGAGCGCGTCGCCCTCGGTGTGTCCCGCGGTTCACCCGAGCCCGCCGACAAGGGCTGGGAGTCATTCGGCTTCACCGCCCAAGCGGACAACGGCGCGGACTTAGCAAGGGATCACTTGGAGCGCTTCATGGCCGCGCTGCGCGGCGAGGGGATGGCGGTCTCGGCGCCGCTGGACAGGCAGTACCCGCGGATGTATCGCCCGGGCATCGATCTGCCGGTGCTGCCGCACTCGCCGGGCGCGGACCGCCGCATCTGGTGGGGTGCGGGGTCCTTCGAGTCCGCTGAGCAGGCGGCCCGTGACGGGGTGAACCTGATGAGCTCGACGCTGATCAGCGAGGCCGACGGGTCGTCGTTAGGCGAGCTCCAGGCCCGTCAGATTCAGCGCTACCGCGAGTCGTGGGCCGAGGCCGGCCACGAGTGGACGCCGCGCGTGTCGGTGTCGCGCAGCGTTTTTCCGATCGTTGACGACACCTCGCGCCGCCTGTTCGGGATGCAGGGCAGCTCGGAGCAAATCGGCTCGCTCGGCGAGAGCCGGGCGGTGACCTTCGGCAAGACGTACGCCGCCGAGCCGGACCAGATCATTGCGGAGCTCAAGGCGGATCCCTCGATCCAGGCCGCGGACACGCTGATGCTGACCATCCCGAACCAGCTTGGGGTGGACCTCAACGTCAAGATCCTCGCCGACTTCGCCGAGCACATCGCCCCGGCGCTGGGCTGGGTGCCGGCCAACGAGAGCTAGCGCCGGCCCGCCTGGTCGAAGAAGTCGCGCTCGTAGTAGCAGGCGTGCATAAAGGCATCCGCCGCTTGTCGACGCTGTGCCTCCGTCGCCGCAGCCAGAGCCTCTTCGGCGCGCGCGATCGCCCCGCGGGCCTCGCCCACGAATTCTTGGCCGCTATAGGTGTCCAGCCAGGCGCGGTAGGCGTGAGTGGGGGAGTTGCTGTCCGCCAAGTACAAGCCCACCTCGGCGTAGAGCCAGAAACACGGCAGAACCGCGGCCACGCCGACGGGGTAGTCCTCCAGCGCGACCTGCGCCTTGAGGAAGCTGACGTAGCCCAGGGTCACCGGAGAGATCGGGGTGGTGTCGACGTCGATGCCGTGGTCGCTAAACCACGAGCGGTGCAGTTCCTGCTCCGCGACGATCGCCTGCTGGGCGGTGTGCGCCCACCACACTTGCTCGTCGGCCGCGGGGGCTTTGGCGCTCAAACCCGCGAGCGCGCGGGAGTAGTCGCCGAGGTAGTGTGCGTCCTGGGCGAGGTAGAAGTCGAACTCGTCGCGCGCCAGCGTGCCGTCGCGAAGGTCCCGGATAAAGCCCGAGCCGAGGATCTGCGGCCAAACGACGCGCGCCGCCATCTCCCAGAGCCGACGCGTGTGCTCGCCGGCGGGCGCGATCCGCGGGGCGGGCAGCGGCGTATCGACGCCCCCCTCATGCCACCGGTCCGTCTCACCCCAGGGGCGCGTGGAACCGCTCGCGGCGCGGCGCCGCAGGGCGTGGAAGTGGTCGACGGGGCCGTGGCCGCCCCCGACGTGCAGCGCGTCGGCGTGAGAAATCGCCTCGTGCAGCCAGTGCGAGGCCCACTCGGCGGCGGCGTTTCCGGAGGCGTCGATAGTTAGGCGCGTGGCTAGGGCGGATGAGAGCGAGCAGCCCGTGCCGTGCGTGTTGGGGGTGTCCACGCGCGGCACCGCGATGACGTGGACCTCGCCGGCAGGGGTGACCAGCGCGTTTGAGGCGTACGCGCCGGTGAGGTGGCCGCCTTTGACCAGCACGCTCACGCCGGTGTCGGCGGCAAACGAGGCGCCCTGGGCAACCGCAGCGTCGAAGTCGGTGGCCGCAGCGGCGCCGGTGAGCACCGCGAGCTCCGGGATGTTGGGGGTGACCACCGTGGCGTGGTCGCGGATCAGCTGACGCAGCGCCTCCTCGGCATCCGTGCTCAGCAGGCGATCGCCCGAGGTGGCCACCATGACGGGGTCGACCACCACAATCGGGACCGGGTGCGCCCCGAGGAAGGTAGAGACGGTGGCGGTGGTGGGGGCGTCGCCAAGCATGCCGATCTTGATGGCGTCGATGGTCACGTCGTCGACAACCGCGTCCAGCTGCGCGCGGAGGAACCCCTGTGGCGGGGTGTGGACCTCGCGTACACCGCGGGTGTTCTGCGCCACGAGCGCGGTGACCACGGCCATACCGTAACCCCCGGCGGCGGCGATCGATTTAAGGTCGGCGTGGATGCCCGCCCCGCCGGTGGGGTCGGTGCCGGCGATGGACAGAACGCGGGGCTGCTGATTGGACATGCACACCGGTTTACACTAAAAAAGCGAAGCGGCGTCCGGGGTTTTGCTTTCTGCGAGGTCGGCGTGGTTGAATATACAGGTTGTCTTGAGCTGGTCGGGGTTTCCCGCGCGTTTCCGAGTGGGCGCCCCGAGACCCTTCGACCACGTCCGCGTGGTTCGTCGATAAGCGAAGAGGCACAAGTAAGCATTGACCACGTGCGCGCAGGACGGAAATCTGGCGCACTTTGAAACCAGGTCAGGAGAGACCCTAGTGATTCAGCAAGAATCGCGTCTGAAGGTCGCCGATAACACTGGTGCACGAGAAATTCTGTGCATCCGCGTCCTCGGCGGCTCTGTCCGACGCTTCGCCGGCATCGGCGACACGATCGTCGCCACCGTGAAGGAAGCCACCCCCGGTGGCAACGTCAAGGAGGGTGAGGTCGTTCGCGCCGTCATCGTCCGCGCCAAGAAGGAGACCCGTCGCCCGGACGGCTCCTACATCTCATTCGACGAAAACGCTGCCGTTCTGATCAAGAACGACACTGAACCCCGCGGTACCCGTATCTTCGGCCCGGTCGCGCGCGAGCTGCGCGACAAGAAGTTCATGAAGATCGTTTCTCTCGCACCGGAGGTGATCTAACCCATGAAGATCAAGAAGGGCGATATGGTCCAGGTCATCTCTGGCAAGGACAAGGGCGCTCAGGGCAAGGTCATTGAGGCCTACCCGCAGCGCGACAAGGTCCTCGTCGAGGGCGTCAACCGCATCAAGAAGCACGTCGCTAACTCCTACAACGAGCGCGGCGCCGAGTCCGGCGGCATCGTCACCCAGGAAGCACCCATCCACGTCTCCAACGTGATGGTCCTGGATTCCGACGGCACCCCGACTCGCGTGGGCTACCGTTTCGACGAGAACGGCAAGAAGGTCCGCGTGGCAAAGTCGAACGGGAAGGACATCTAAGCATGGCTGAGAACTACACCCCGCGCCTGAAGAGCCGCTACAAGGACGACATCCGCGCCAAGCTCAGCGAAGAGTTCGGCTACGACAACGTCATGCAGATTCCGGGTCTGACCAAGATCGTGGTCAACATGGGCGTTGGTGACGCTGCCCGCGACTCCAAGGTCATCAACGGCGCACTCGAAGACCTCACCGCGATCACCGGCCAGAAGCCGCAGCTGCGTCGCGCGAAGAAGTCGATTGCTAACTTCAAACTCCGTGAAGGCATGCCGATCGGGGCGAAGGTTACTCTGCGCGGCGATCGCATGTGGGAGTTCCTCGACCGTCTGCTCTCCATCGCTCTGCCGCGTATCCGTGACTTCCGCGGCCTGAACGACAAGCAGTTCGACGGTGCGGGCAACTACACCTTCGGCCTGAATGAGCAGACCATGTTCTACGAGATCGACATCGACAAGGTCGATCGCGTGCGCGGCATGGACATCACGCTCGTGACCACCGCAACGAACGATGACGAGGGCCGTGCCCTGTTGCGCCACCTCGGCTTCCCGTTCGCTGACAAGGACGGCAAGATGCAGCGCGCTTAACTAGCCGCCGCTTGACGACGCACCCCCGCACGCGCCCTTTCCAAGAAGGGTCGCGAGCGGGGGTGCCTTTTGGCTTAGGGCCGGGCCTTGCCGTGGAACCAAAACGGCACCCACACGACGTCTTCTCGGGCCACACCCCACGAGTTGACGGCGAGCGAGCGCACAGCCTTGGTTAGTGCTCCCTCGCCAGAGACCCACACGGAGTGCGGCGCGTGTGCGGGGTAGAGGGTGCGCAGGGCGCCTAGCGTCGCCGCCGTTTCCGCCTGCTTGGGTGCGTCGACGACGGTGAGACTGCGAAGTGCGTCGCCCCACTGGGTGACGAGCCCGTCTTCGATCTCCTCGTCGGCGGTGATAACGGCGACGACGTCGGTGAGCTCTAACGCCGCCGGGGCGTTGGCGCGCTGATAGGCGAGGATGTGGCGCAGCGCGGGCAGGGCGGAGGCGTCGGCGACGAGCAGTTGCGAACCGGTGGGTGGGGTCCACAGCGCTGGGCAGGTGAACATCCCCGCGGTTGTGCCGGGCCGGGCGCGGCGGATCCACCGCGAGCCGGGGCCGGAGTCGCCGTGGGTGACCACGTCGACGTCGATAAGCTTTTTGTCCTTGTCAAGCTTGCGGATGGTGTACCAGCGCAGGTCGGGGCGGGTGTCCTCGGGCAGTGCCGCGACCGCCGCGCGGATGTTGACGCCGTCGATGTCAAACGGCTCGAAGTCTCGGCCAGGTTTGGGCATGACGAGGCCGAAGTACTCATCCGGGCCGGTGAGGGGGAAGTCGGCGAATGCATCTGCGGTGAATGTCAGCCTATGCAAGCGGGGCTTGAGCTGCTGATTGTCGAGCAGTGTGACGGTGTGGAGGGCGTGGGTATGCATGGCACCAATCAGTCTCTAGTAAGGCAAGGCTTGCTTTAGTACATCGTTGGCGCTTAGTATACATTCCGCCCTCATTTTAGGCACGTTGATGTGTCGTAAATCGAAGAAGTTAGGAAACCTAATGGGAATTTTCTCGCGCAAGCCCACCACTGCAGTCGCGCTTGTGGCCGCCGCAGCACTCGCACTCGCAGGCTGCACACGAGGAGAAGGCGAGCCTGCCACAACCGATGGCGCAGGTGAGGCGAGGATAGTGAGCCTCGGGCTTGGCGACGTCGACACGCTGCTCGCGCTCGATGTCACCCCCGTCGCCATTGCCCCCTGGGGCGCCGAGGGCGACGGCGACGAAAGCGGCGTCGGGCCGTGGTCGAAGGAGCTGCTCGGCAGCGCGCGACCGGCGACAATCTACAACACGGCCAGCGGCTTTACCGCCGATGTCCTCGAACAGGTCGCCGCCACCGAGCCCACCCAGATCATTGCGGTCAACCAGGCCGTCGACGTCCAAGCCCAGGACTCGCTCGAGCAGATCGCGCCGACGACACTCAAGCCCGAGGGCTACGACAACTGGCAGATCCCCTGGGACAAGCAGGTTGAGACAATCGCCGCGGCCGTCGATAAAAAAGCCGAAGGTGAGGAGTTGATCGCGAAAACCGAAAAGGCTTTCGCCGACTTCCGCGACAGCCACCCGGAGCTCGTTGGAAAGAGCGCCGCGATCGTGATGCCCTACGAGGGAAAGATTGGCCTCTACACCGCCGGCGACGGGCGCGGGCAGTTCATCGAGAACCTGGGCTTTAGCATCCCGCCCGAGCTTCAGGGAGACGGCTCCAGCTTCTTCGTCGACTACGCCCCCGAAAACTACGCGGCTTTAAACGGCGTGGATTACCTATTCGTCCTGGACTACAACGGCGCGCTCACCGCGCTGGAGAACGACCCAACGTTCCAAAACCTGGACATCGTCAAAGACGGCCGAGTGCGCTACCTCGCCACCGACGTCGGCAACGCGATGAGCATGCCCAACCCAGTGACCATTCCGTGGGCCATCGATAAGTTTGCCGAACAGCTGTCCTAGCCCGGATTGATAAGAGGAAAGCCCCGCCCACGATGAGCGTCGCACGACGAAGCACACGTCATACCGGCATTGTGTGCGCCGCGTTGCTCGTCGCCGTTGCTGCGGCGGTCGTGGCGTCGTTGTTTGTCGGCTCCCGCGCCGTGCCGGCGAACGAGGTGCTTCTTGTCCTGCGCGGTGCCGGCACGGCAGAGATTCGGGGAATCGTGTGGGACCTGCGCGTCCCGCGCACGCTCATTGCGTTCGCAGTCGGCGCCTCGCTTGCGCTGGCAGGCGCGCTGGCCCAGGCGTGGACGCGCAACCCGCTCGCCGATCCCGGCTTTATCGGCATCACTGCGGGTGCTTCCTGCGCCATGGCGATCGGAGCGGTCCTGGGCGTGAGCGCCACTGTCACCGGTTCGCTCACCTTCGCCTTCGGGGGCGCCGCCGCGGCCACCGGCGTCGTCATGCTCATTGCGCGCCGCTCGTTGTCGCCACTTACCTTGATCCTTGCCGGGGTCGGGGTCGACGCGGCGCTGCGCTCCGTTGCGACCCTGCTCGGATTATTCGACACAGAAGTCTTCGACTCCATGCGCCACTGGGTGGTGGGCTCCACCTTCGGCCGCGGCTACGCGGAAGCGGCCGTCGCCTGGGCCGGGTGCGCCGTCGGCGGGGTGTGCGCCCTGTTCGCTGCGCGTCCGCTCGACCTGCTAGCGATGGGCAGGGACACCTCCCTCGCCCTGGGCGGTTCCGAGCGGCGAGCGCATGTTGGCGCCGCGGCTGGGATCGTGCTCTTGGCCGGCAGCGCTACCGCGGCAGCCGGGCCGGTCGCCTTCGTCGGGTTCGCCGCCCCGCACATTATGCGCAGGCTTGTCGGCCCGCAGCTTACGGTCTTGCTGGTTCCCGCCGCGCTTTTCGGGGGCACCATCGTGCTGCTTGCCGACGTCCTCGGCAGGCTCGTGCTTAGCCCGGGGGAGCTGGAAATGTCCATCGTGATCGCGTTCATTGGCGCGCCGCTGCTCATCGCCGCGGTGCATCGGGGCGAGGGCGCGAACAAGACGGTGATCTAGATGCGAAAAACCTCACGACTCATCGGCGCCACAGTGCTGTTCGCCGCGATCGCGGCTGCGGCCTACATCGCGCTTCTGGGCCAAGGCGCCGTGGAGCTGAGCCCCGCCCAGGTACTCCACGTCCTGCGTGGCGGCGGAACAAGCCGGGAGATTGCCGTGGTGTGGGATCTGCGCCTGCCGGTCGCCGTGGCCACGCTCCTTGTCGGGGCTGCGCTCGGAATGGCGGGGGAGTGGACCCAAACAATGGCGCGCAACCCGCTGGCATCGCCCGATATTCTGGGCGTGACCTCGGGGGCCGCGCTGCTCGTGGTGCTGGGAACGGTGACGTACCGCCCGGAGTTTTCGCAAGCGCTGCCCGACTTCTGGTGGCGCGCCGTCCTCGCGCTCTGTGGTGCAGCGGGCGTGGTCGTGCTTCTGGTCGCGCTCGGCGGGGTGGGTACCAGCGACAGAATCGTGCTCACGGGGTTCGCGCTCTCACTCATGCTCCACGCCGCGGTGAGCTACCTGCTGCTCAAAGCTGAGGTGTTGCGCGCCGTGGAGGCGCAGACCTGGCTGGCGGGCTCGACTGGTTTCGTTCGCATGGATGGCGTTATCGCGCTGAGCGTTGGTGTGCTCCCGTTCGTTGCCCTCGGGTTGTGGTGTGGGCGCGATCTGCCGTTGCTTGCCCACGACGACACTTCTGCCACCGCGCTGGGTGTCAACCTTAAGGCGCGGCGCGCGGCTCTGCTAGTAGCGGCGACGGGGATC
This sequence comes from Corynebacterium sp. Z-1, assembly GCF_031844665.1. Lineage (NCBI taxonomy): Bacteria > Bacillati > Actinomycetota > Actinomycetes > Mycobacteriales > Corynebacteriaceae > Corynebacterium > Corynebacterium sp. Z-1. The sequence goes on from NZ_CP134621.1 coordinate 848,491, forward strand.
TCGGCGGTGGTGGTTTCTGTGGTCGGGCCCATCGGTTTCGTCGCGCTGCTCGCCCCGCACCTGGGGCGCATCGTTGCGCGCACGCCGAACCCGGCACCGGTGGTATCCGCCGCCGCGGGTGCCGCGCTGCTGGCGGTATGCGCGGTGGTGGCGGGGCTAATCCCCGCCGCTGCACCCGTAGGCGCAGTGTCATCAGCAATCGGCGGCGTCGCCCTCGTATTGCTGGTGTGGCGGCAGTCTCGGAGCACACGATGAGGACAAGGCGAGGTAGGAAATAATGAACGCAGGGCAACCAGTCGTCGCGCGCGATATCGTCGCAGGTTACGGCAGCAGCAGCGACGTGCTGCACGGCGTGAGCTTGGTCGCGCGCCCTGGCGAGGTGACCACTTTGATCGGCCCGAACGGATGCGGCAAGTCGACGCTGTTAAAGACGATGTCGAAGGTTCTCACTCCTCGCGCCGGCACGGTGACGGTTGGCGGTGAAGATGTCCATTCGCTGTCGTTTCGGCAGGCAGCGACGCGCATCGCGATGCTTGCGCAGAACCCCGTCGCCCCTGATGGGCTGCGCGTCGGAGAGCTTGTCGCCCGTGGCCGCCACCCGCACCGGGACCGCCTGCGGGGCCTTGGCGCCGAGGACCGGGAGGCGATTGAACGGGCCTGCGCGGAAACCTCAGTCACCGAGCTCGTTGATCGAGACATTGCGGAGCTCTCCGGCGGGCAGCGCCAGCGCGTGTGGCTAGCGATGGCGCTCGCGCAGGACACGCCAGTTTTGCTTCTCGACGAACCAACCACGTTCCTTGACCCCGCCCACGCCATCGCCATGCTCGAGCTCGCCCGCGGCCAAGCGCGCCGAGGCAAGGCCGTGGTGATGGTGTTGCACGATCTGATGCTGGCGGGGATGTACTCCGACACCCTGGTTGTGATGAAGCAGGGGCGCATCCTGGCCGAGGGCGCCCCCTCGCAGGCGTTGACTCCGCAGGTGTTGGAGCAGGCCTACGGGCTGCGCGCCGAAGTGTGGGAGGACCCGGCGGGAGGCTCGCCGGTCATTGTCCCGCGCGGCGTTGTATACAGCGATTGGCCCAACTAAAGGGGTATCGCTTGAGCGGGTGCCCTGCGGTCTAGGGGGTTAGGTGTGCGTGTCCCTTCGGTGAGTATGCATTCGCAAGCGCCGAGCCCTAGAGCGTCGCGTCGTAGTCGTGGTCGAACGGGATGGTGGATTTAATCGCGTCCGCGTTGGTTCGCGTGGTGATGCTCAGCCGGTTAAACGTGTTGATCGCTAGGATGCTCACCAGCACGTCGTGCGCGCCCTGGGTGCCAAAGAGCTCCTCGACGCTGTCCCACAGCTCGTCGGGTACGGATTCGTAACCATCGACGTGCGTCACCGCGTCGGTCAGGGCGAGCACCGCGGTTTCCTTCTCGTCGAAGCGGTCGCGATGGTTGGTCCAGTCCTCCGCCCGCAAAATTCGCGTTTCGTCCCAGCCGTCAGAGCGGGCATCGCGACGATGCGTGGTGATGCAGGCTCTGCAGTCGTTGATCGCTGACGCGCGCAGCGACACCAGGTGCCGGTAGGCCTGGTCGACGTTGCTACCCGAGTATTTGACCATGGGAAGTAGGGAGCGCAGCGCCTCGCCGCGCATCTGTTTTCTCGCCTCCACCATGCCCGCGAGCCTAGTGGCGGGTTGGGAACTTATCCACAATCGGCGGTTATCCACAGGCGTTCACCCTCGGCGGGTATGGACGCGGGTTGCTCGGGTAGCAGTTGGGGTGGAATAACTCACTGGCACGGGGGAAGGAAGAGCATCATGGCAACGACCGAGAAGATCAGGGACAAGGTTCAGAAGCTGCTGAATCAGGCGGCGGATCGGCAGGGCACGGCCGAGGGGGAGTCCTACTACGCCAAGGCCTTTGCTCTGATGGCCAGCCACGGCTTCGATGAAAGAGATGTGCACTCGCCCGATGCGGGCGATGACGTGGGGCATAAAAGCGTTGGGCTCAGTGGGGCTTACACGGATATGCAAGCCGCCCTGTTGCTCGGCATCGCCGCGGCCTTGCACTGCACGGGTTTCAGTCAGAGGGTGCGCCGTTCCACGCGGATCAGTTCGGTGACTATTTTCGGGCTGCGGCGCCACCTCGATCGCGTCAATCTGCTCTTCACGCTGCTCAACCCAGCGATGATCGCGGCTGCGGGGGCGATCGTCGCCGGCCCGTTCGACGCGACCTCCACGGTCGTGCAGCGCCGCTCGTTCATGACTGGTTTCACGCACAGCATCGCGTATCGGTTGAGGGCGGCGGAGCAAAGTGTTGCGGGAACCTCGGGCGAGTATGCGCTAGCGCTTGTCGACGACGCCGAGAAAGCGCGCCAGGCTCAAGAGGATTTCGGTCGCCACCACGGTCTGTTCTTCGAGAACTTTCGCTCGCAGCGAACCTTCGACGGCGAGTCTTACGGGCAGGGAGTGGAAGCGGGGGAGAGGTCGGATTTGGGGCAAGCCCGCGTTGGATCCCGACCTGCGCTTACGTTCCGAAAAATTGTTTAGCAAAACAATAATATCTGCGCATGCGGACCACTAATATGACCTAAAATACATGAGGATTTCAAACGTGAGGGAGGTCACATGGGTTCGGTGGTTACGGCGAGGGTGAGGCGGTCTGCGGCCGCAGTAGTCACGGCGAGCGCGGTAGCGGTGTCGGCGGTTCTCGCTGGCGGGGGCCACGCAGCGGCCGCAGAAGGATCATTGGAAGGCTCCACGGTCGGCTCGTCGATTGTGACGCAGGGCCCCGTCCAGCCCGGTGCAGTGGACCCCTTCTATGACACTTCCGGCGTCGCCCCGAGTCGAGTCGGCGAGATCTTGCGCACGCAACCGGCGCCTTATTCCGGAATCCTCGGAAACGGTTCGCCGGGTCTTCCCACCAGTGTGGACAAGATTATGTACACCACCGAAGACGCCGACGGGAAACTGACGCCCGTGACCGGGTACGTGCTCGAACCAACGGTGCCGTGGCGCGGCGAAGGACCGCGACCCACCCTGGTGATCGTGCGCGGGACGGTCGGGCAGGGCGACCATTGCGCGCCCTCGCGCAACTGGCCGCTTGACGGGCAGCCAGATCCGGTCTACACGGGCAGGACGGTCAACCTTGAGGGCAACTACGACATGATGTTTGCTAGCCAGGGTGTGCGCGTCGTCGTTACGGACCTGATCGGGATGGGCACCCCGGGCTTGCACACCTACATGAACCGAAAGGACCAGGCGCATGCGATGCTCGACGCCGCGCGCGCCGCGCGTGAGCTCGTTGAAAGCCGCGGCGGGCAGTTCGGCAAAGTAGCCGTCTACGGGCACTCCCAGGGCGGCGGTGCATCGGCGGCCGCCGCAGAGTCGCAGCCCGATTACGCACCCGATGTCAACCTGGTGGCCAGCTACGCCTCGGCACCGCCGGCGGACCTAATTAAAGTCCAGGAAAACATCGATGGCTCCGACCTTTCGGGCGTGATCGGTTTCGCCATCAACGGGCTGAAAGTCCGTTACCGGGAGCTCGGCGAAATCATCGAGGCGAACGTTTCTCCAGCGGGGCGCGATGCGCTGGAAAAGGTAACCAACATGTGCACCAATGACATCATGAGGGAGTATGACGGCGTCTACACCCGCGCGTGGATCAACGGAGACCGCACGCTCGGCGAGCTGGCCAATGAGTACCCCGCCGCGCGAAACGCAATCGACGAGCAGTTCATTGGCAATGGTACGCCGCAAGTTCCGGTGATGATCGTCTCCGGCCGCTACGACCAGAATGTCGCATACGACCAAGCCAAGGTCCTTGCCCGCGCCTGGTGCGCGAAGGGGGTGCCCGTGGTCTACCGCGATGACATCCTCCCGCCGCTGTCCACCTACAACCACGTGGCCCAGGCGGTTTCAGGTGGCGCGTTCGGTATCCCGTTCGTCATCGACGCCTTCCATGGCCGCATGCCGGCGCAGCCGACGGTGTGCACGAACTTCGACGGCAACCTCGGTTCCTCCGCCGCCGATCTCAGCTCTGCGGTGAGCTCGCTGCCGCTATCGAGCGGGTTCGTCCCGGGAGGGGTTGAGACGGGCTTGAGTTCGGGAACTCAGGGCTCAGGGCGTTTGTAGGCCCGCGTAGACGCTGACGCGGTTCGCGCTCGCGCGGGCTACCAGCGTCATGCCTGCGTGTCGGGCTAGCTCCACTGCCAGCGACGTCGCGTCTGCAGGAGTCACGATGGCGGCAATCCCCGCCATCAACGCTTTGCGCGCGATCTGAAGCGTCACATGCGAGTCGAGCACCAGAACTCGCCCGGCCGCGGGAACCGCGGAGTCGAGAACCAGGGCGCCAACGAGCTTATCGACGGCGTGGGCAACGTTTAAGTCCTCTCGCCGCAGCACACTGTCAGCCTCTGCGGTAGCGAGAACAGCGACGCGAGTCGGCGCCTTGGCGTTGCGTTCGACGACAAGATCGGCGAAGCGAAACCACGTCTCAGCCGCGACATCGACCGGGGTGACCGGGCCGGGGGCGCTGTGCACGATCTCGGAGATGGTCTGCTCCCGCGACACGCCACAGGAATCCGCTAGCGGAGAGACAGGGGTAAGCGGGGCAGCGATGTCGATGTCCATCAGGTTGTAGGTGTTGCGCCCGCCGGTATCCACGGCGCCCGCGCAGTACCGCGCCGTTGCAACATCGGAGGCGTCGCGGATCAGCCCCTCGGTAAACAACCACCCGTGGACAAGCTCGACGTCGTTTCCCGGGGTGCGGGTCGTGGTTAACAGCGTGACGCCGCGAGAGCGCAGTTGCAGCGGCTCCTCCGCGGCCGCGGTTCCGGCACGCGTGTCGGAGAAGACCTGTGCCGCCGCGGAGGCGTCGTCAAGCGACAGCGTCGTCACGGCAAAGCTGCGGTTGATCCGTCCCACTTGCCACCTTCCTTGCGTCGACTTTGGGCTGTGAGAGTTACGAGCCTACCCGTGCCGCGGCACCCTCCAACACGCGCTCCGTGCCAGAAACCCCCGGCGAACTCGTCTGCAGCCGCAGCGCGAAGGTGGAAGGGAGCACAACTGGGTCGACACCGCGCCGTGTTCCGTATCCACGCGCGCTGCCGCGCACTGGGAGGCGAACGCCCCTGGTAGCAATTTGCTTCTTAGCTGCTGCGGCCGGTAGGGTTCTCGTTTGGACTTCTGGGCCCGACACATGGCGTCCACGGAGATTCAACAAGTTCATTTAACTGCACATCCAACTTTGTTGCAGGCCCCCCGCCGACATGCGGACCGGGTGTAAGGGAGGCGGCGAGCGCCCCGCGTTACTGAGCGCGGGGAGCGTTGAGTAGCCCCCAACAGACCACACGGATAACGCGACCATTCCACGAAGCAGTTTGTGGGGGTCAGGTGGGTTTTTAAAGGGAACCGCAACGAGAAAGGTAAAACGGTCACTTCACATGACGATGACTGATCCAATCGCAGACATGCTGTCTCGCGTGCGCAACGCAAACAATGCGCAGCACGAGACCGTGTCTATGCCCTCCTCCAAGTTGAAGGTCAACATTGCGGAGATCCTCAAGCAGGAGGGCTACATCGCTGACTACAAGGTTGAGGACGTCAAGGTTGGCAAGACGCTGACCCTGGACCTCAAGTACGGCCCCACCCGCGAGTCCTCCATTGCAGGGCTGCGCCGCGTGTCCAAGCCGGGTCTGCGTGTGTACGCAAAGTCGAACGACCTGCCGCAGGTTCTTGGCGGCCTTGGCGTGGCAATCATTTCCACGTCGCAGGGCCTCCTGACCGATCGTCAGGCCCAGGAGAAAGGCGTAGGCGGAGAAGTTCTCGCCTACGTCTGGTAAGGGAGGTTGGAAAGACTATGTCACGCGTAGGTAAAGCACCCATCGCAATCCCCAACGGCGTCGAGACCACTATTGACGGCCGTAACGTTCAGGTCAAGGGCCCGAAGGGCACCCTGTCGCTCGAACTCCCGGAGCCGATCACCGCTTCCGTTGCTGAAAACGAAATCGTGGTGTCCCGCCCGGACGACAACCGCACCAGCCGCGCCCTGCACGGCCTGTCCCGCTCCCTGGTGAACAACCTGGTCGTGGGCGTGACCGAGGGCTACAAGGTCAACATGGAGATCTTCGGCGTCGGTTACCGCGTGCAGGCCAAGGGCAAGGACCTCGAGTTCTCCCTGGGCTACTCGCACCCGATCCTGATCCAGGCACCCGAGGGCATCACCTTCGCCGTCGACGGAAACACCAAGTTCTCCATCGAGGGCATCGACAAGCAGCAGGTAGGCCAGATCGCTGCGAACATCCGCCGACTGCGCAAGGACGACCCCTACAAGGGTAAGGGCATCCGCTACGCAGGCGAGCAGGTTCGCCGCAAGGTCGGAAAGACGGGTAAGTAATCATGAGCAATACTGCAGAGAACACCAAGCGCACCCCGGTGGGCAAGGACATTTCTTCCCGCCGCCGCGAGGCCCGCGCACGTCGCCACTTCCGTATCCGCAAGACGCTGCGTGGCACCCCGGAGACCCCGCGTCTCGTCGTGCACCGCTCTTCTCGTCACATGCACGTGCAGGTCATCGACGACCTCGCCGGCCACACGCTCGTGTCCGCCTCCACGATGGAAGCCGACATCCGCGGTGCCGAGGGCGATAAGAAGGACAAGGCAGCAAAGGTTGGCACCCTGATCGCTCAGCGCGCGAAGGAAGCCGGCATCGACGCGGTTGTCTTCGACCGCGCTGGCTACAAGTACCACGGCCGAGTGGCAGCCCTTGCTGACGCAGCTCGCGAAGGTGGTCTGAAGTTCTAATGACTACCGCAATCATCACCATCAACGGAAGGAACGCGTAATGGCCGAACGTGAACGGCGTGACGGCGGACGCTCCGCCGACAACCAGAACAACAACGACCGCAACCAGCGCAACAACGACCGTGGCGAGCGCGGTGGCCGCGGAGGCCGCCGCGACCGCGACGACCGCCGCAACCAGAACGACGATCGCGACAAGTACATCGAGCGCGTTGTCACCATCAACCGTGTTGCCAAGACCGTCAAGGGCGGCCGCAACATGTCCTTCACCGCCCTCGTCGTCGTTGGTGACGGCCAGGGCATGGTCGGCGTTGGCTACGGCAAGGCAAAGGAAGTTCCCGCTGCCATCCAAAAGGGTGCTGAAGAGGCTCGCAAAAACTTCTTCCGCGTCCCGATGATCGGCGGCACCATCCCGCACCCGGTCCAGGGTGAGGCAGCAGCTGGCATCGTGATGCTGCGCCCGGCCGCACCGGGTACCGGTGTCATCGCCGGCGGCGCTGTGCGCCCCGTGCTCGAGTGTGCTGGCATCCAGGACATCCTGTCGAAGTCCCTCGGCTCCGACAACGCCCTGAACGTGGTCCACGCGACCGTTGCCGGCCTCAAGGAGCTCGTGCGTCCCGAGGAGATTGCTGCCAAGCGCGGCAAGTCCGTCGAGGACATCGCACCGGCCCGCATGCTGCGCGCACGCGCGGGACAGGAGGCTTAGGAAACAATGGCTCTGAAGATTACGTTGAACCACGGCAAGGTCGGCGAGAAGCCGACGACCCGCGCAAACCTGGACGCACTGGGCTTGCGCAAGATTGGCCAGTCGGTGATCAAGAAGGACAACGCCGCAACCCGCGGCCAGATCCTGAAGGTGCGCCACCTGGTCACCGTCGAAGAAGTTGCAGGGGAGTAGATAACACATGGCTGACATCATCAAGCTCCATGATCTGCGCCCGGCACAGGGCGCGAAGAAGTCCAAGACCCGCGTCGGCCGCGGTGAGGCATCCAAGGGCAAGACCGCAGGTCGCGGTACCAAGGGCACCGGCGCTCGTAAGCAGGTTTCGGCCGCTTTCGAGGGTGGCCAGATGCCGCTGCACATGCGTCTGCCGAAGCTCAAGGGCTTCAAGAACCCGAACAAGGTCATTTTCCAGGTCGTCAACGTTGCCGACCTCGAGAAGGCGTTCCCGAACGGTGGCGCTGTGGCCATCGCCGACATCGTTGCAGCGGGCCTCGCTCGCAAGAACGAGCCGGTGAAGGTTCTGGGTAACGGTGACTTGGGCGTCAAGCTCGACGTCACCGCCACGAAGTTCTCCAAGTCCGCTGTCGAAAAGATCGAGGCAGCCGGAGGCACCGTCACCGAGGCTTAAAAAGCTTCAAGCGTGACGACGGGCCGTTTCCCTTACGGGAGGCGGCCCGTTTCGCTGTCTACATAACGCTTACTGCCCGAGCTCTTTACGACGTTCCATGGCCACGCGCAGCCTTTCGGCGCGCTTATCGCTTTCCGCCTTGTTGAGTTCCTCGAAGATCTTTTCCTCCTCGTCGCCCAGGCCGTAGAATTCGCGGGCGCCCCACGACGCGAGCCCGGCGATCGGGAACACCACCCAGAAGTAAGTCCAGTGGAAGACGAAGAGGCCGAGGAAGAAAAGGACCATGGTCACGGACCAGATGATCGTGTCGGCGGCCTGAACCTTCTTGCCCCGGGTGAGCACCCGGTCAAGCTCGGCATCGGGGTCCAGCTCGCGCGGCTGGGTTTCGGTGGGGGAGTACTGCTCGATCGACTCCGGCATGTCCGTAAACAGCTTGTCCAGGTCGCTCCTGTGGCTGGCCCGCGTCAGCTCGGCGGTGCGCGCATCGAACTCGGTGACGTCGAGGTAGCCGTTGGTAAACAGCTGGGTCAGCCTGTCGAAGGCGGCGGAGCGCTCTGGGTCTCCGATGCGCACATCCCGAGATTCGTCCACTGAGGCCTCCCTTCCGCCAGCTTGTTGACGCCGTCGCGGGGTGGGTGCGTGGTGTGGGCGTCGATAAGCAGCCGATTGTATATCAAGTATCGTGCGCGACTACCCGCACCGCAACTTCGACGATTGTCTGGCGGCTGGTAGGCTGTTGGGGTCAAACGTGCCTGGGGCGGGAAGCGACGAGCTTTCCTGGCCTCGGCTCTACCTGTCCGCTATCTTCCGAGGTCTCACCCACCGCGGAAGCCAGGAGGCTTTGTGTCCGCTATTGTTCAAGCGTTTAGGGACGCTGATCTGCGCAAAAAGATCCTTATCACCCTCGCGTTGTTGGTTCTCTACCGCGTCGGCGCGCAGATTCCGACACCGGGAGTCGACTACGCGCTGATCAGCGCGCGCCTCGACGAGGTTTCGCAGGGCGATCAGGCCACGATGTTCTCAATCATCGGCCTGTTCTCGGGTGGTGCTCTCCTGCAGCTGTCTATCTTCGCGATCGGCATCATGCCGTACATCACGGCGTCGATCATTGTGCAGCTACTCACCGTCGTCATCCCTCGCTTCGAGGAGCTCAAGAAAGAGGGCCAGGCTGGCCAGACGAAGATGACGCAGTACACGCGCTACCTCACCGTCGGCCTTGCGCTGTTGCAGTCCGCGGGCATCGTGGCGCTGGCGGATCGCGAACAGTTGCTGGGGCAAGGCATGCCCATTCTGGTGGAAGACCGCAACATCTGGACGCTGATCATGATGATTATCGTCATGACCTCCGGCGCGGTGCTGATCATGTGGCTCGGTGAGATCATCACGGAAAAGGGCGTAGGCAACGGCATGTCGCTTCTGATCTTCGCCGGTATCGCCACCCAGATCCCTTCACAAGGTGCGCTTATCCTCGAACAGTCCGGCGGTGTCACATTCGGCTTGGTTGTAGCGGCGCTGATCGTTCTGGTTATCGGCATCATCTTCATGGAGCAGGGGCAGCGCCGCATTCCGGTGCAGTACGCCAAGCGCATGGTGGGCCGCCGCCAGTACGGCGGGTCATCAACCTACCTGCCGCTGAAGGTCAACCAGGCGGGCGTTATCCCCGTCATCTTCGCCTCCTCGCTGATGTACGTTCCGATCCTGATTACGCAGATCGTGACCATGAACAATCCGACTCCGCCCGACAACTGGTGGACGAACAACGTCATGGCCTGGCTGCAGAACCCCGGTTCGTGGCAGTACATTGTGCTGTACCTCGGCCTGATCGTCTTCTTCTCCTACTTCTACGTTTCCATCCAGTACGACCCCGTGGAGCAAGCAGACAACATGAAGAGGTACGGCGGGTTCATCCCGGGCATCCGCCCAGGTCGCCCCACCGCGCAGTACCTCGCGTATGTGATGAACCGCCTGCTGTTCGTCGGCGCGTTCTACCTTGGCCTGATCGCGATTCTGCCGAACCTCGCACTGGACGCCGGGGTGGGCGGCACCGGCAGCATGGGGATGACCGCTTTCGGCGGCACCGCTATCCTGATTATGGTGTCTGTGGCACTGACCACGGTGAAGCAAATCGAATCCCAACTTCTCCAATCCAACTATGAAGGACTCCTCCGCTAATGCGTCTCGTTCTCCTCGGCCCTCCCGGCGCCGGCAAAGGTACCCAAGCTGCCATCCTCTCCGACAAGCTCGGCGTGCCCCACATCTCCACTGGTGACCTGTTCCGCGCCAACATCGGCGAGGGCACCCCGCTTGGCGTCGAAGCCAAGGAATACATCGACGCTGGCCGCCTCGTGCCCACCGACGTGACCGCGCGCATGGTCGAGGCCCGCCTCGAGGAGGCGGACGCCGTCAACGGCTTTCTTCTTGACGGCTTCCCGCGCACCGTGGAGCAAGCAGAGATCCTCGAGCAGCTGCTGAGCAAGAAGGGCGTCGCCCTCGACGGCGTGCTCAACTTCCAGGTCGACGAGGACGTCGTCGTCGAGCGCATGCTCGCCCGCGGCCGCGAGGACGACAACGAGGAAACGATCCGCACCCGCCTCGGCGTCTACCGCGACGAGACCGCCCCGCTGATCGACCACTACGGCGACGAGATCATCAACATCGACGCCGTCGGTGAGGTCGACGAGGTCAACGGCCGCGCGATGAGCGAGCTGGAAAATCTGGGAAAGTAGGCCCGGCGCACCACCCGCGATGATTTTCAACCCACGCCGACGACGCATCCCCGGCAAGTCGCCCTCGGACCTCGAGGCGATGGAAGCCGCGGGCCGCGTCGTCGGCGTTGCTCTGCAGGAAGTACGCAAGGCCGCGGCGCCGGGGCGCACCACCGCCGACCTCGACCGGGTTGCCGACGAGGTCATCCGCTCCTTCGGCGCGGTGCCGACATTCCTTGGCTACCAGGGGTTCCCAGCGTCGATCTGCGCCTCGGTCAACGACGTCGTGGTTCACGGCATCCCGAGCGACACGGTCATCCTGAAAGAGGGGGACCTGGTCTCGGTGGACTGCGGCGCGACGCTCGCGGGCTGGGTGGGGGACTCCGCGTGGTCCTTTGGTGTCGGCGAGCTTGCCGAGGACGTCGACAAGCTCAATCGCGCCACCGAATGGGTCCTTAACGAGGGCATTAAGGCAATGATCCCCGGCAACCGGCTGACGGATGTTTCCCACGCGCTCGAGGTGGCCACCCGCGCCGCTGAGCAGCGCTTCGGCGTCGCGCTCGGCATCCTCGACGGGTACGGCGGGCACGGCATTGGCCGCTCTATGCACGAAGAACCCTTCCTTGCCAACGAGGGTAAACCCGGCCGCGGCCCCGAGATCCAGGAGGGCTCGGTGCTCGCGATCGAGCCAATGCTGATTCTCGGGGGAGAGGTGGACAGCGAAGTGCTTGACGACGCCTGGACGGTGGTCACCCTCGATGGCTCGCCAGCGGCACACTGGGAACACACCGTCGCCGCTACTGCAAAAGGCCCGCGGATTCTCACGCCACGAACCCAGGCGTAGGCGAGCGAGGGAGCCGAAAGGCTTAAGTGGGGGTTATACTTCCATCATGTCGAATTCCCAACGCCGTGCCAGCCGACTAACAGCGGTCATCGCTGCCGTCGGCGCCTGCGTCGCCTTCATCATCTCGCCTGCCGCAGCTCACTCCCAGCAGCAGCCGATCACGGCGCAGCTCAGCGCCAACCCCGCCGTCGCTCTGGATGCCTTTGCGCAGCAGTCGTCGAGCACGCTGGCGTCGTCAAGCCGCGATGCCGCATGGAACGTGCGCGAGTCGCTGATTGCCCAGGCTGGCTCGCTGGCGGCGATCAACCCTGCGCTGCCGGAGCAGGCGCGCGCTCAGATTGACCAGACCTTCGAGGCGCTCTTCCCTGGGCTGCTCGCCGAGCACACGCCGCCGGCCCCCGCTCCGGCTCCGGCTTCGGCTCCTGCGCCCCAGTCCGCGGGCTTCGATTACGGCGCGTGCCCCAAGGACGCCAAGGTGTGCGTCGACATCGCCGGACAGCGTTCCTGGCTGCAGTCGGGCGGGCAGCAGTACTACGTTGCCGAGCACGTCGCCACGGGCAAGCCGGGCTACGAAACCCCGCGCGGCACGTTCTACGTAAACCGCAAGGTCAAGGACGAAATCTCCTACGAGTTCGGCAACGCGCCGATGCCGTTTGCAACGTACTTCACCTACAACGGAATCGCCTTCCACGAGGGAGATCCCGCGTACCTGTCCCACGGGTGCGTGCGTATGCACCGCGCAGACGCCGAGCGCTACTTCAACGATCTGAGGGTCGGCGACAAGGTCGTCGTTTACTAGCCAATTACTAGCCGGCGCATCTCCCCGCATCCCCAACGGATGCGGGGTTTGTCTTTGTGCAGGTGGGGCGATATAGTTACAGCTTGGTGTGAACTGCCCCCACATTGTGCGGGGCGGGCGCGCCAGTAAGCGAACCAATGATACGTCTAGCACCTGCTCAAAATACGGTGCTGTAGGAAGTGGAGTGTATGGCAAAAGAAGGCGCAATTGAGGTTGAGGGCCGCATCGTCGAGCCCTTGAAGAACGCGATGTTCCGTGTCGAACTCGACAACGGCCACGAGGTTCTCGCCCACATCAGTGGCAAGATGCGCCAACACTACATCCGCATCCTCCCGGAGGACCGGGTGATTGTAGAGCTGTCGCCCTACGACCTCGACCGTGGACGTATCACGTACCGCTACAAGTAAAACTTTTCCGCCTTCTCACCCAAACTCACCGCCGCACTCGGCGGTGAGCGATCTACCTTCGGCCGCGGTGGCCGAAGCCGCGCGTAATCACGGCCCACCATCCGGTTAGGACCGGGTAAAGCGTCGCGTGGCGTGGACGGGTGGGGAGAAAACCACCGTACCAACCTGAAAGGCACGTCCCACATGGCACGTCTCGCTGGTGTCGATCTGCCGCGCAACAAGCGCATGGAGATCGCACTCACCTACATTTACGGAATCGGGGCAACCCGATCCAAGGAACTGCTCGAGAAGACGGGCATTTCTCCTGACCTGCGCACCGACAACTTGACCGACGATCAGCTCGCCGCGCTTCGCGACGCCATCGAGTCCTCCTACACCGTCGAGGGCGACCTGCGCCGTGAGGTTCAGGCTGACATTCGCCGCAAAATCGAGATCGGTTCCTACCAGGGTCTGCGCCACCGCCGCGGGCTGCCCGTTCGCGGCCAGCGCACGAAGACCAACGCGCGTACTCGCAAGGGACCGAAGAAGACCATCGCAGGAAAGAAGAAGTAACACATGCCACCGAAGACTCGTTCCGGCGCGCGCCGTACCGGCCGTCGCGTCGTCAAGAAGAACGTGGCCGCTGGCCACGCGTACATCAAGTCCACCTTCAACAACACCATCGTGTCCATCACGGACCCGAACGGTGCTGTGATCTCCTGGGCGTCCTCCGGCCACGTCGGCTTCAAGGGCTCGCGTAAGTCCACCCCGTTCGCCGCGCAGATGGCCGCTGAAAGCGCAGCCCGCAAGGCAATGGAGCACGGCATGAAGAAGGTTGACGTCTTTGTCAAGGGTCCCGGCTCCGGCCGCGAGACCGCTATCCGTTCTCTCCAGGCCGCCGGCCTGGAGGTGTCCTCGATCTCCGACGTGACGCCCCAGCCGTTCAACGGCTGCCGTCCGCCGAAGCGCCGTCGCGTTTAAGGCAGAAAGGAAAAGAGGTAAGAAAACATGGCTCGTTACACTGGCCCTGCTACCCGTAAGTCCCGTCGCCTCCGCGTCGACCTCGTCGGCGGTGACATGTCGTTCGAGCGCCGCCCCTACCCTCCGGGGCAGGCTGGCCGCGCCCGCATCAAGGAATCTGAGTACCTGCTCCAGCTGCAGGAGAAGCAGAAGGCTCGCTTCACCTACGGCGTGATGGAGAAGCAGTTCCGCCGCTACTACGAGGAGGCCAACCGTCTCCCCGGCAAGACCGGTGACAACCTGCTCGTCCTGCTCGAGTCCCGCCTAGACAACGTCGTCTACCGCGCTGGTCTGGCACGCACCCGACGCCAGGCACGCCAGCTTGTCTCCCACGGCCACTTCACGGTCAACGGCAAGCGCACGAACGTCCCGTCCTACCGCGTCTCGCAGTACGACATCATTGATGTCCGCGAGAAGTCCCGCGCCATGATCTGGTTCGAGGAGGCCCAGGACAACCTGGTCGACTCCGTCGTTCCGGCCTGGCTGCAGGTCGTTCCGGAGACCCTGCGCATTCTCGTGCACCAGCTGCCCGAGCGCGCTCAGATCGACGTGCCGCTGCAGGAGCAGCTCATCGTCGAGCTCTACTCGAAGTAATCTCTTACTTCGTAAAAACCTTCCGCACCATCCGTTCCTACCGGCATCAAATAGTGGTTGCCGACAAAGGAGAAGTCCATGCTTATCTCTCAGCGCCCTCAACTGACTGAGGAGTACATCGACACCAACCGCTCGAAGTTCGTCATCGAGCCGCTCGAGCCTGGTTTCGGTTACACCCTCGGAAACTCCCTGCGCCGCACGCTGCTGTCGTCCATCCCGGGCGCGGCCGTGACCTCGATCAAGATCGACGGTGTGCTCCACGAGTTCACCACGATCAACGGGATCAAGGAGAACGTTTCCGAGATCATCCTCAACGTCAAGAACATCGTGCTGTCTTCCGACTCCGACGAGCCGGTTGTCATGTACCTGTCCAAGGAGGGCCCGGGCAACGTCACCGCTGGCGATATTGAGCTGCCTGCCGATATTGCGATCCACAACCCGGATCTGCACATCGCATCGCTCAACGACAGCGCGCGCCTCGAGATGGAGCTCGTCGTCGAGCGCGGCCGCGGCTACGTCCCGGCCATGCCGTACGCAGGTGGAGAGGTCGGCCGCATCCCGGTCGACCAGATCTACTCCCCGGTCACCCGCGTTGCCTACAAGGTTGAGGCAACTCGTGTTGAGCAGCGCACCGACTTTGACAAGCTCATCATCGACGTGGAGACCAAGAACTCCATGACGGCCCGTGACGCCCTGGCGTCTGCAGGTTCGACCCTGGTGGAGCTGTTCGGCCTCGCCCGCGAGCTGAACACGGCTGCCGAGGGCCTGGAGATTGGCCCGTCCCCGCAGGAGACGGAGTACATCGCTGCGTACAACCTGCCGATTGAGGACCTGAACTTCTCCGTCCGCTCCTACAACTGCCTGAAGCGCCAGGAGATCCACTCCGTCGGTGAGCTCGCCGAGTGCACCGAAAGTGACCTGCTGGACATCCGTAACTTCGGGCAGAAGTCCATCAACGAGGTCAAGATCAAGCTTGCCTCGTTGGGGCTGACCCTGAAGGACGCGCCGGAAGACTTCGACCCGACCCAGATCGAGGGTTACGACGCCGAGACTGGCGACTACGTCGACGTCACCGCGGAAGACACCGAGTAACAACACAGAGCACGCGCTCAACTAACCGCACACGAGGAGTACGAAAATGCCGACCCCTAAGAAGGGCGCCCGTCTCGGAGGTTCCGCCAGCCACCAGAAACACATCGTTTCCAACCTGGCTATGTCCCTCTTCGAGCACGGGGCAATTAAGACCACCGAGGCCAAGGCCAAGGTTCTGCGCCCCTACGCAGAGAAGCTGATCACCAAGGCGAAGAAGGGCACGCTGGCTGACCGCCGCGCCGTGGCCGCCGAGCTGCCGAACAAGGACATCGTTGCGTACCTGTTCAACGAGCTCGCGCCGAAGTTCGCGAACCGCGATGGCGGCTACACCCGCTCCATCAAGCTCGAGAACCGCGCTGGTGACAACGCGCCGATGACCCACATCTCCCTCGTTCTCGAGGAGACCGTGTCGTCCGAGGCGTCCCGCGCCGCCCGCGCCGCTGCCTCCAAGCAGGCTGAGGCTGAGGTCGTCGCCACCGAGACCGTCGAGGCCGAGCCGGCAACCGAGGTTGTCGAGGTCGTCGAGACTGAAACCACCGAGGACGAGAAGTAAGAGCACTTTTCGCCTCCAGCTTCACGCACGCCCCGCGCTGATTTCCGGTAACGGAAAAGCGCGGGGCTTTTGCTACCCTCGAAACACCATGACCGACGAAACGCTGCGCCTGCGCCTGGACATCGCCTACGACGGCACGGATTTCCACGGCTGGGCACGCCAGGGCACGTCCACGCGCACGGTTCAACACACCATTGAGTCGGCGCTGTCGATGGTGCTGCGCACCCCGGTTGAACTGACGGTAGCGGGGCGTACCGACGCCGGGGTGCACGCCTCCGGCCAGGTCGCGCACGCGGACATCCCCCGGGCCGCGCTCGACCAGCGCTCCATCGACGGCGACCCGGCCCGCCTCGTTCGGCGGTGCGCGAAGCTCCTGCCCGCCGACGTGCGGATCTTCGACATCTCCGAGGTGAGCCCGCTTTTCGACGCCCGCTTCTCCGCCCTGACCCGCAGCTACGTGTACCGGGTGACCACGCACCCCGCCGGCGCATTGCCGACCCGTGCGCGCGATACCGCCGTGTGGCGCCGCCCGGTTGACATCGGCGCCATGCAGGCGGCGGCTGACGTGTTCGTGGGGCTCCACGACTTCGCCGCGTTCTGTAAGGCGAAGCCGCACGCCACGACGGTGCGCGAGGTGTTGAGGATGCGCTGGGTGGAGGCGTCGACAAGCAAAGAGCCCAACCTGTACGAAGCGCACGTCACTGCCGACGCCTTCTGCTGGAACATGGTCCGTTCGCTCGTTGCGTCGTGCCTGCAGGTCGGGGAGGGGTCGAAGGACCCCGGCTGGGTTGAGCCGCTGCTCGGCGAAACGTCGCGCAGCCCGCAGGTGCTGCTCGCCCCCGCCAAGGGGCTGACGCTTGTCGACGTCTCCTACCCCGCGCCCGAGCACTACGCCGAGCGTGCCCGCCTGACCAGGGCAAAACGGGATTGAGCGCGCTGATCAAAGCAGTGTCCGATGCAGGCAATACAATAGCCAGGCAGTCGAACAAATCGGTGAGGACGGTACTGCTATGTCGCTAACGGGCGCCTTTGTGGTCGCCGTCATGCTGTTCACGCTGCCAGGATTCATCATCTCCTGGGTCGCGGGGGCGAAGGCGCCAGCGGCGGCCGCGAGCGCGCTGCCGGTGACCTTCGGCGTCATGGGCATGAGCGCGTGGATGTGGGGCGAGACGACTGCGCCCTTCAACACGCTCACCTTCACCATCAGTTTGATGTTCACACTCGGCTGCGCGGTGCTGTGGCGCTGGGCGATGGACCGACGGTTGCGCACGGCGTCGACGTGGCGGGAGCGGTTCTTGCCCGAGGGGTGGCGGGCCGGCAGCGTGGCGGACCCAGCGTGGGTGGTCCCCGCGATAGGCGTTATCGGTGGCGCGTGGATGATCGTCGGCGATCGCTTGAACTGGTTGGCGCGCGTGCCGCACGGCACGGACAACATCGTGCAGGGCTGGGACGTGCAGTGGCACGCCAACGTGGTGCGGTTCATCCGGGAGGAAGGCATCGCCTCGCCAACGCGGATGGGTGAGTTGCAAAACATTGAAACGCAGGCGCAGCTTCTGTACCCCACCGGCTACCACTCGGGCATCGCACTGTTTGCGCAGGTTGCCGGGCTTGAGCCGATCCCAGCGCTCAACATTGCCGCTGCCATTCTCCCCGGCCTGACGCTGCCGCTGACGATGGCGTGTCTCGCGCTGGCGGTGACGCAGTCGCGCGGGCTGACCGCGCAGATCGCTGCCGCGCTGGCGGCGCTGGCGTGCTACGTGGCACCGACGCTGATGTGGATTCCCGACTACGTCGGAATGTGGCCGTACTTGTTTGCGGTCACGCTCACCGGCATCGTGATCTGGCAGTTCTGCTCCACCCCGGCCCGGCCCGCGATGGCGCTGCCCGCAATGCTCGGTTTCGTCGGTGTTTTGGTTGTCCACCCGTCGGCGGTCACCATCGTCGCCGTTGCAGTCGCCCTGTTTTGGCTCACCCGGCTGCTGTTCGTCCCGGTTACAACCCGGCTCAAGGACTTCCTCTGGATCGCGGGGCCGGCTGTCGTCGGCGCACTGCTTTACCTGCCACAAATGCTGCAGGGCTCTGGCCAAGCCGAAGAGGTCGCGGCATGGGGGATTGCCGAAGGCGACATCACGCCGACACCGTGGAAGACCATCTTGATGATGCAGACTCGCCACTCGGTGCAGTTCTTCCATGACTTCGACGCCACCGTGTTGCTGTGGCTGGCCGTTTTCGGTGCGATCGTTGTTGTCGTGTGGCGCCGCCAGGTGTGGCCAGTGCTCTTCTTCGGGATCAGCGCCATGGCGGCCGTCCACTCGCTCGAGCCGTTCGACGGTGTGGTGGGCACCGTGTTGTCAGCCATCGCCAACTTGCACTACAACACCGCGCACCGCTTGGTCATGCCGGTGAGCATGCTCACCATCGTCGGCGCCGCGATCGGTGTGGCGGCTGCGATCCGCCTGCTGACCCTGGCGCCGTTGGCGGCGCGGAAGGGGACTTCGCGTTGGCGGTGGGCGTCGATAAGCGCCTCGCTCGTTGTCGCTCTCATCGCGGGCGCGGGGACCGTGGCGTGGGCGCGCGACACGTCCGAGCTCGGTGCGCAAGGCGCATACACCGGGGCCAGGATGGACATGAGGATGGTCTCGGACAACGACCGCATCGCCTTCGACTGGCTGGCCACCCAGCCCGCCGCATGGGAAGGGCTGACCTACGGTGAACCCGACGACGGGCACTCCTGGATCTACGCCTACAACGGTGTGCCCACGCTGTCGCGGCACTACCTGTGGCCCACCTCGGGGCGCGGCTCCATGATGGACCGGATCCACTATCACACCGACGCGCTCGGCGAGGGGCTGCGTGGCGACCCGGGATCGGAAAACCCCGTCGACGAAGCGGCCATCGAACTCGGTGTGAAATTCATTATTTCCAGCCCCGACAACTTCTGGTGGCACGTCGTTCCGCGCTACGAGCAGCTCAAGGGCCTGTGGGTGGCCGAGGGGGCGACACCCGTGTACGCGCGGGGCAATACCGTGATCTTCGCGGTCAACGATGCGTTCACCCCCGCCGAGCTGCGGGCTATGAAGCGTGACGCGCGGGAGCACGGTTCCGAGGAGATCCCGCAGCTTGAACCCATCGGGGCGGCTGGGGCCGGGTAGGCGTTGGGGCTGTTGCGATGTCACGGTCAACGTGCTGCGTCGGGTAAAATCCCAGGTCACCGATGCCGGGTGCACCTTGATCGTGACATTCCACCCGGTCAGATGTCACGGTCAACGTGCTGCGTCGGGTAAAACCCCAGGTCGCCGATGCCGGGTGCGCCTTGATCGTGACATTCCACCCGGTCAGATGTCACGGTCAACGTGCTGCGTCGGGTAAAATCCCAGGTCACCGATGCCGGGTGCACCTTAACCGTGACATTCCACCCGGTCAGATGTCACGGTCAACGTGCAACGCCCCATAAAACCCCAGGTCGCCGATGCCGGGTGCACCTTGACTGTGACATTGCACTCGGTCAGATGTCACGGTCAACGTGCAACGCCCCATAAAACCCCAGGTCGCCGATGCCGGGTGCACCTTGACTGTGACATTGCACTCGGTCAGATGTCACGGTCAACGCACAACGCCCCACAAAACCCCAGGTCGCCGATGCCGGGTTCACCGTGACCGTGACATTGCGCCCGGGCAGATGTCACAGTCAACAAACATCTCCCGGCAAAACCCCCGCCCAGCGCGCGCATCCCCACCACTTGCGGTACCGTCGGTGCCAACTCGGCTGGTGTGGGGTGCGCTGGCCGTATTACTACGACGTTCGGGGGAAACATGTCGTCTCATTCGCCGCGGCGATTGCTGCCCACCACGCGCGCCCAGGTGTCGGGGCACCGCTTCATGCGTCGCAGGGTTGAGCACGGGCTGATCTTCGGGGATATCCGGATGATCCACGACCCGTTGGCGTCGCGGCAGCGCGCCACGATATTCAGCGTTGTTGCGGTGCTGCTCATCGCCGCGATCACAGCGCTGTTTGCGTGGCTGCGGCCCAACGCCGATCCGGGCGATGCACCCATCCTGCGCTCCTCCAGCGGCGAGCTGTATGTCCGCATCAACGACATCGTTCACCCAGTCACGAACCTGACCTCGGCGCGGCTGATCGTCGGTGCGCCCGAGCAGCCGCAGCGCATTGGCGACAACAACCTGCTCGCGCAGCCGCGCGGGGTGCCGGTGGGCCTCGCGGTGGCGCCGTCGTTGTTCGCCCCGCGCGATAGCGCGGACCTGTCGTGGTCGGCGTGCACGTCAGGCGGCGAGGTCGGCGTCATAGCCGGGCCGGCTGCGAGTCCGCTCGCCGGGGCGTCGGCCGTGCTCGCCGAGGTGGGCGGGCAGCAGTGGCTGGTCACGGGCGAAGGCCGCCGCGAGTTGCCGCCCGCCGACACCCCCACAGGTCGCGTCATCCGCCGCGCGCTCGGCGTCGATGCCAGCACCCCGCGCTGGTCGCCGCCGTCGCAGCTTCTCGACGCCATCAAGGAAGACGCCCCGCTAGACCTGCCTGATCCGCTGCCCGAGGTCGCTGTCAATGACGCCGACGCGTGGGCAATCGCAGCCGATGGCGGTGTCCAGCCGCTGAGCCGGCTGCAGAGCGAGATCCTCACTCAAGCCGGCGCGTCGCAGCGCTCGGTGGACAGCGCCGAACTCGCGCAGCTTCCCGACGCCGACCCGCCAAGCGACATCCGCCTGCCCGCCGAGGTGCCGGCCTGGGTCGACCCGGCCACGGAAACGGTGTGCGCCACCGAAGCGCAGGTCGGCGCGACGTACACCGCGCCCGTGCCCTCCTCGATCGCGCTGTCCGGCGACGCGGTCGCGGTCGCTTTCTCGGGGCTTGACGACGGCTCCGTTGCCGTCGATTCAGGCCACGGCTACCACGTCGTCTCTATCATCGGCATGCGTCACGACGTCCCGAACCGCAACGTGCTCGACATGATCGGCGCCGAGCACGTCGAGCAGGTGCCGTGGGAGATCATCGCGCTGCTGCCGCAGGGAGACACGCTGACCCAGGATGGGGCGCTGGTGACGGCGTATTAGTAGGGGCGTCGAATAGCAGCGCCGACGACGGCGATGACCAGCACTGCCGCGAGGCCGATGACGACGCTGCGCCAGCGCTCGGCCGCCGCGGACGTCGACTGCTGCGCGGCGGAGACCAGCACGGTGTGATCCTGCGTCGGGGACTCTGGCCGCAGCTGGGTCACCACTGATAGCGGGTCGATGGCGCCGCCGTGCGGCTGCGCCGAGGCGGCAACCAGGGTGCGGACCTCGGCGGGCGTGAGCTCTGGGTGCCTCTGGCGCAGCAACGCCACTGAGCCCGTCACGACGGGTGCGGCGAAGCTTGTGCCCTCAAACGCAATCACGTTGCCCTGCGCGTCGAGCGTGCCTGCGGCCCAGCCGCGCCCATCGGGCGACAGCGCAACCGCCACATCGCCCGGCGCCGACAGCTGCGTCGACGACTCCGGCACCTCAACGGAATAGTCGGCGAGTTGGTGCGCGTCCGAGCGCGCACCAACCGCCAGCACGGTCGGGGAGTGCGATGGGATCACGCTCGAACCCTGCGGGCACTGCGAGGTGACGTTGCCTGCCGCGGCCACCACCACGGCCCCTTCGGCCTCCGCCCGCGCGAGGGCGGCATCGAGGCCGGTGGTGTCGACCCGCGGGGCAACGCGCGGGTCGAGGCACGAGACGACGGAAATGTTGATTACGTCGGCTTGGAGGTCGAGGGCGTTGTTAAGGGCGTCGACAAGCGTTCGCACGCTGCCCGCGCCGGGGCTCGATTCCTGCTCGCGGTAGTGGGCGGAGGTTTGGCGGATGGAAATCACCTCCGCGTCCGGGGCAATGCCGGCGGTCGTGCCCGCGATGATTCCGGCTACGACGGTGCCGTGGGCGTCGCAGTCAAACAGCGCGTCGGGTGCGTCCGGGGTGACGAAGTCCCCGCCCGCGACGAGCTGGTCCAGCTCGGGCGAGGCGGCCACCCCGGTGTCAATCACCGCCACACGCACTCCCGCGCCGGTGGCGAACCGGCGCAGTTGCGGGGCCCACTCGGGCGTGGCGGGTGCGTCCGCGTGGGCGGGCGGGGCGCACACTACGTCCTGGGCGGCGGCACCCGGCGCGACCAGGGCGGGCGCGAGGAATGTGGCAGCGACGATGGCAGCGCGCCCGCGCATCACGCGCCCCGAATCAGGTCGAAGGCGCCCATTAGTAACAGCCCGAGCGGGAACACCGCGATAATCGCGAGTGCCTCCGCGCGCTCGAACCACACCAGCGACGTCGGCTCCAAATCGGGCACCCGGGCCGACCACAGCGGCGCGGTCAGCGTTAGCGCCGCGAGGAAGTAAGAAAACCCCAGCCACACCGGGTGCGCGTTGTCGGTTACGGCGAGGCAGGCGCATGCGACCGCGGCGTACGCCGTAACAGCGAGCGCGATGCGCGACGCGGTGTCGTGGTGGCGAAACGAGTGCAGCACGAGCGCACCGCCTGTGCAGAGGCTAAACGCGCTCACCCAGCCCCCGCCGAGCCATCCCAGCCACGTGAGCGCGGGCACGCAGCACAAACACACCCCGGCGGACACGCCGGCGGTGACGCGGCGCGCCACCCGCCCGCGCACGTCGACGTCGTGCTGGTGGGTGTCCGCGATGGAGAAGTTCTCTCCCGCGGTGGGCACCCGCGGGATGGCGATGCCCGAGGCACGCGTTGCCACGGCGGGCGTGAACATCACCGCGCCGAGCCCGGCGAGCACTACCGCGGCGGCCGGCGCGGTGGGAGGTGACAACCACGCCGCCGCGCATGCACCGGCGCCGAGCAGGGCGGCGGTGGTGGCCAGGGTGGCGGTGATTGGGGTGTCGGAAAGCTTGAGCACCACGCCGAGCCCGGCGCCGGCGATGAGCGTCGCGGCGGCGGCAGCGACACCGAGGGCCACGTCGAGCTCGCCGACCCACAGCCCGGTGCTCACCGCGGCAACCACAGCGAAACCGGCGAACAGCGCGCGGGAGCGCGCCAGAATGCTCACCGCGAACAGTGCTGCCGCCGCCGCCGCCGGCAGCCCCGTGAGCAGGCCGATCACCGCAGCACCTACGGCCGCGGCCACGATGTCCAGGCCTTGCGGCGCGCGGTCGTCGGCGGATGCGGCCGCGAGGGACTCCGCGGCGTCGCGCACAACGGGCGGGGGCACGGGTTCGCGAGGGCGCAGCACGATGATGTGGCCGTCGCTAAGCCGCTGCTGATACAGCGGGCGATGCTGATCGAGCAGGGCTCCGGCGACGGTGGTGACCTCCCACGGGCGCGACAACGGGGGCAGATCGACCAAGCGCGCCAACTCAGGCAGGATCTCGGCGAACGTGGACGACGTCGGCAGCGTCAGGTCGATGTCGCGGTGAAACGATGCGACGTCAATGCGGACGGTGACGCGAACGATGTGGTGCGCAGACGTGGCAACCATAGATACCCCCGAAAACTTCCCGCGCGAACCCCCGCTGCCGCGCGTCTGCGCCAATTATTGCTTAAGATGTCCACCACGTCCACAGCTACGGGGAGCTCGGGACTATTTCTACGGGGGGGTAAATCTGCTGTGCTCGGTCTAGACCACACTGCGGTTTTGGTGCCGCAACACGCTCACGCGGCGGAACCGGCGCCGCCGCTGCCGCAGGGCAGGCTCATCGCCGAGCCCGTGCCGGAGGCGCGACGCGACGCGCCACAGCCGATCATGAAAATCCTGATGCCGGTGGTGATGGTCGTTGCGATTGGCGCGATGGTCGCCACGCTCGCGTTGTCGGGCCGCGACGTCAGCCCGATGATGATGATTTTCCCGCTGATGATGGTGCTGAGCACGCTCATGATGGTTAACCCGCCCGATCAGCAGGGCGATATCGACGAAACTCGGCGGGTGTACCTGCGCCACCTCGACGCGTTGGCGGCGCAGGCGCGTCGTAACGCGAGGCTGCAGCGCGCCCACGTCACGCACTTCCACCCCGAGCCGGCCGAGCTGATCCACGCCACGCCGACGTCGCGGGTCTGGGAGCGGGCCTTTGACTCGCCGCGCGCCTGGGAGGTGCGCTTCGGCGAGGGCGCGACCTCGCTGTGCACCCCGATTGAGGTGGGCGACCCGGGCTCGCCGGAGGACTTGGACCCCGTGTGCGCGGTGAGTCTGCGTCGCACGGTGGCGGCGGTGAGCACGGTGCCGGCCATGCCGATCGTCGTGCAGCTTAGCGCGTTTCCGGCGATCACTCTGGCTGGCCCGCGCGCCGCGGAGGTGGCGCGCGCGGTGATCAGCCAGCTCTGCTTCTTCCACGGCCCGGAGATGGTGGGGGTGGTCAACTTGCACGGGGATCCGGACTTCGGGTGGGTCAAGTGGCTGCCGCACACGCGCGACCCAGACCACGCGGCATTGTGCGTCGCCGTCGCCGACAGCGCGCAGGCCAGCGCCGCTCTTCTGACACCCGGGATCGACTGCGTCATCGTGGTCGACGCGGATCCCGACTACATCGGCGATGAGGACTCCCTGCACCTGTCCTGCGCCGAGGAAATCGTCGCGCACACACTCGAGGGGGCCGAGACGCTGGGCCGGCCCGACGTGTTTAGCGTCGCCCAGGCGCAGTTGCTTGCCCGCCACCTGGCCTTTTACCGCCGGCCGGAGGACACCGGTGCCAGCGGGGCCGCCTCGGATCTGCTGTCGATGCTGGGCATTGCCGATATCGACGACCTCAACCCGCACTCGATGTGGCGCGGCAGGGAGGGCACCCGGCAGAACCTGGTCGTGCCGTTCGGCGCGACGCCCGACGGGGTGCCCGTGCACCTGGATCTTAAAGAGTCCGCCCACGGCGGCATGGGCCCGCACGGGTTGTGCATTGGTGCGACCGGTGCTGGAAAGTCCGAGTTCTTAAAATGCCTGGTCACGGCCCTTGTTGCCACGCACTCGCCGGAGGAGCTCAACTTGGTGCTGGTCGATTTCAAGGGAGGCGCCACCTTCCTCGGGTGCGAGGCGCTGCCGCATACGGCGGCCGTGATCACCAACCTCGATAACGAGGCGGTGCTCGTCGAGCGCATGTACGACGCCATCTCCGGCGAGCTGAACCGGCGCCAGGAGTTGCTGCGCAGCGCGGGCAACTTCGCAAACATCACGGACTACTCCGCGGCGCGGCGCGGCGGGCGCGCGGACCTTGCCGCGCTACCGGCGCTGCTCATCATCGTCGATGAGTTCTCCGAGCTGCTAGTTCAGCACCCGCACTTTGTGGACCTGTTTGTCGCAGTCGGCAGGCTGGGCCGCTCGCTGGGTGTTCACCTCCTGCTGGCTTCGCAGCGCTTGGAGGAGGGCAAGTTGCGCGGGCTGGATTCCCACCTGTCGTACCGCATTGGTCTGCGCACGTTCTCCGCGGGCGAGTCGCGCCAGGTGCTCGGCGTGCCCGACGCCTACGAGCTGCCGAACGAGCCCGGCAACGGTTACCTCAAGGCGGGTGCGCCGGAGCTGACCCGCTTCCGCGCCGCGTACGTGTCCGGGCCGCTGACCCGCCGTGTGGAGCTCGGGGAGGTCCAGGCGCGCCCGAGCGTGGGGCTGTTTCGCGGCTGGGAGTCGCCGGAGCTCGCCGCGTCCGAGGGGTCGACGGTGGTGAGCGTGGATGAGTCGACGACGCTTCTCGACGCTGTCGTCGCCAAGGCGCGCCAGACCGCTGAGCTGCGTGGGTTGCGCGCCCACCAGGTGTGGCTGCCGCCGCTGCCCGAGTCGGTGGAGCTGTCGGCGGTGTGCGAGTCGTCGCAGCCGCTGAGCGTCTCCATCGGGCTTATCGACGACCCCTACCACCAGCGCCAAGAGCACGCGAGCGTAGATTTCTCCGCGGCTGGGGGACACGTCGCTGTGGCGGGCGGGCCCCAGTCGGGCAAGTCCATGGCGCTGCGCACGATCGTCGCGGCGCTCGCTGTGACGCATTCCACCGCCGAGCTGTGCTTCTACGCGATCGACGCTGGCGCCGGGCGTATGGAGGATCTCGAGGTGCTGCCGCACGTTGCGGGTACCGCGACGCGCGCGCAAGGGGAGCGGGCCCGCCGCATTGTCGACGAGGTGTGCGCCATCATCGACAACCCTGCCCGCGCGGGCGGACGCCAGGTGTTCTTAGTGGTTGACGGTTGGCACGCGATCGTCGCCGCCGACTCGCCGCTGGAGGATCTGCGTGACCCGCTCGCCCGCATCGCCTCGGAAGGCCCCGCGGCCGGCGTCCACCTGATCGTGTCCACGCAACGGTGGAACGCGATCCGCGCAGCCGTGCGCGACCTAATCGGGACGCGCTTCGAGCTGCACCTTGCCGAGGCGGCGGATTCACTGATCAGCAGGAAAGAGCAGCTCAGGGTGCCTGCCGCGCCGGGCCGCGGTCTCGCGCCAGACGGCAGGCACATGCTCGTTGCCGCCACGCACCCTCAAGACCTCGCGCACATTGCCGCCCAGGCCGCCGCGCAGCCGCGGGTGCCGCGGCTCAAGGTCCTGCCCGCGGTGGTGGATGCACGCTCGCTTCTCGACGCCCCCACCGGCCAGCGCCTCCCCTTCGGCATCGGGGGCAGCCAGCTTGACACGCTCTTCCTCGATGCCGCGCACCTTTTGGCGATCGGCTCGCGGGGAAGCGGCAAGTCGACGCTGATTGCCACGCTTTTGGCGGGGATCTGCTCGCTGCCGAGGCAGCGCGCCCGGATCGTGCTCGTGGATCCGCGGCGCACGCACCTGCACCTCAGCGGCTCGGACATGGTTGCTGCGTACGCCGTGGCGTCGTCGGTAAGCGAGACGGTCAACGCGGCGGTGGAAACCTTGCGCTCTAGGCTGCCGGGCCCGGAGGTCACCGCCGAGCAGCTCGCGGAGCGGTCGTGGTGGGAGGGCCCGGATATCTACCTAATTATCGATGACCTCGACATTGTCGGCGACGAGCCGTTTCGGCCCCTGCTGTCGCTGCTGCCCCACGCGCACGATGTCGGGTTGCACGTCATCGTCGCGCGCAAGTTCGGCGGCAGCGCCAGGGCGCTCTACAGCGGTCTGCTCGCCGCGCTGAAAGACCTCACCCCCGACGTCCTCATCTTCGACGGCAACAAAGACGAAGGTGCCCTGTTCGGGGTCAAACCCGCGTCGAAGCCGCCCGGGAGGGCGACGTTGATGCGCGCCGGGCACAACGCTGGCGACGTTCAGATTGCCACTCTCGAACCGGAAGGCGAGGGGCAATGACGACCACCGCTGCCGACATCACCGTCACCGTCAACTCTGATACGACGACTTTCGCCGGGCTGGCCAACGTGCGCCGCGACGATCACCCGACACCCGCGGAGATCGCAGGTTACATCCGAAGCGTGCTCGGGCCCGCGCCGGGCAACGCGCACGTCCGCGTCGTGGCGGAGGCCGAGGACTTTGCCCTGATTGCCCGGGCGCTTGGCGGCTACGACGTGGAGCTCTCCCACGAACCGACTTCCGGGAGGTCAGGGGGCAAACACGCGATACGGGATGCGGAGCCCGCGGATTTCTTCGACGATGGGCCGATCGACATAGCGCGCCCCGAGGCGGAAGCGCCCGGGATCTTCCCCCTCGACGGGTGGCAGATCGTCGTGATCGGCATTGCCGTGGTGCTGTGTTTCGGCGCGATCTTGTCGACGGTGCTGGCTGCTGGTTCCGGTGACGGCGACGTTGTGGCGGAGTCTGAGATCGAGCCGGCGCCGGAGATTGAGACGACGTCGGAGAGTGAGCCGTCGACAAGCGAGCAAGCGCCGCCTCCGCCGACGGTGATTTCGCGGCAAGGCCTGACCGTGGAGGTGCCCGCGGGGTTTAGCGTCGAGGTCGATGGCGACATGTGGCGCGCGACGGGCAGCGACCCCGATTTTCGGCTGCAGCTGGCCGTCGACCCGCTCTACCAACTGCCGCCCGAGCAGCTGTTTACGCAGATCAAGGCGGAAATCGACGCGGACCCCACGGTCGAGCTGCTCAGCGACGACGGCACCGCGCTAACCTACCGCGAGGACAGCGCCGACGGGTCGCACGCGCTGTGGAAAACCTGGGCCGAGGCGGACCACCAGCTTTCGGTGGGGTGCCACACCCGCGCCGAACCGACGACGGTGCACAGCGCGACGTGCCGGATGGCCATGGAGTCGGCGACGTTTAGTGCGGCCGAGTAGAAAAACTTTCGGGTCGGATGGAACCGGAGGCGCCTCGGGGCAGTCAAATAGGGGTGAGGCCACATCCGGGCCCACACACGGACGCACATACAAGGGGGAGACACTATGGCTCAGCTCCAAACTGAAGCCGACGTCATGCGCTCGGCCGCAAACAACGTGGACGACACAAACAACGCAGTCAACCGAGAGATCGAACGCATCCAGGGCGTCGTCGAAGGCACCCGCTCGTACTGGCAGGGCGAGGCCCAGACCAGCTTCGACGGGGTCATGCTGCGGTACGACGATGCGCAGCGCCGCCTCGGCCAGGCGCTCGCCGCGATCGCCGAGAACCTGCGCGACAACGCGAAGAACTACGAAAACATCGAAGCCTCCAACACCGACGACCTGCGCTCCATCAGCACCAGCGCGGGCCTTGCGCTCTAGAGACAAAGGGGTAGAACGACTATGACAATCAAGTACGAATTCGGCCAGCTCGCCGGGGCGGCCGAGGACCTGCGTGGTTCGGTCGCGCAGATCAACCGGATGCTCGACGAGCTCAAGAGCGGCCTGCAACCGATGGTCTCCACTTGGACGGGTGACGCGGCCGAGGCTTACAAGGTCCACCAAAGCGAGTGGGATTCGGCGGCGAGCGACCTCAACGCCATCCTGAACAGCGTCGCCGAGGCTGTTGACGGGGGCAACAGCCGCATGCAGCAGGTCAACAACGCCGCCGCGCAAAGCTGGGGCTAGAACACCGCACATACATCGGGGCTTTTTCATCGGGGGATACGCAGCGCGTTCCCGCAGCATCGCTTGGTGCTGTGGGGGCGCGCTGTTTAGTAGATCGCATCTCCGTACCGCAGGTACGGATCACTGGCGATCAGCGCCGCAACGTCGGCATCGAGATCATCGCCATCGTCCAGTGGCGGTTCGAACGGGAAGGTCATGCCGAACTCACGTTCAAGATCCACCAGCGCCTCCATGCAATCATGGACGTTCTGCGTGAGGTCGAAGTCGTCGAGGATCTTGTGCCCGCGGGCGAAGAACGTCCTCACCCGGTCGCGCTCGCGCAGCCTCGAATCCAGGTCGATATTCCACCTCGGGTTGTGCGGGCTGATGTGCTCACCAATAAACCCTTCGGGTTGCGACAGCTGGTAGGTCCCGTCCGGGAACAGCCACACGATGTCACCGGTGGCGGGATCCGGGACGTAGTACGCCCGGCGGTCCGTCTTCACGTTGTGGTGCCGCTGACAGAGCGAGTACAAATTCGACGGGGTCGTCGCGCCATTTTCCTGGAACGGAACCCGGTGGTCCAGCTGGCATTCCGTGGCATCGCGGTCGCAGCCAGGCCAGATGCACACCCCGTCGCGGGCAATTGCGTAGGCGCGCATGCTAGACGACGGCACGTAGCCGGCAATCTCGTGCTCCGCTACCTCATCGAGGTTGATGATGCGCGGCGGGGTGGCCTCGGTGAGGTCGTCGAACTCGGCCGTTCCCGCGGCGTCCGTCCACCCGCTTCCGGGGAAGAACACCGACGCCCCGGGCACGACGGTGCCCTCCGGGGTCAGCGGCGCGTACCCGAAGATGGTGACGTTGGGCTGCGTGGTGTGGCGGCCGGTGAGGATCAGTTTCGCGGCTTCACTCTCGGAGACCTTGTGCTCCCGGGCAACCTGGCGGCGAAACTCCTTCATCACCGCGTGCGTCGTGTTGTCGCACTCAACCGTCAGGCCGGAGCGCTTGCCGGCGGAAAACTCGTAGAGGGTGAAGTTCTCAGCCGCCTTCGCCCGGTCCTTGCGCTTCTTCGGGTCGTAATCAACCCGCTCGTCGAACTTGGCGATGAACCGCTTCAGCCGGTGCGTGATCGCCTTCGGCGACAGCAGCGGCTGGTTTGCCTTGCGTGGGGTGAAAGTGTCGGTGAGGTAGGCGTCGATAAGCTGCAGAACCTCGTGCGAGACATCGGGGCCGAGTTCGGCGATGGCGTTGTCGATGGCGACGAGCCTTTTGATGTCCAGCACGCGCGTGGTGCTTTGCGTGGATCGGAGCTGGGGCAGGTCGGAGAGGCGTCGATAAGCAAAAATGGCTTTTTCGATCGCTGACCTGCTCTCACCCACGGCCTCCTGGAGGGCTGCGACCTCCAGCTCGAAATCGTCGACGCAGTGCGCGGGATCTGCCCACGCCTTGAACAGCTCGAAGTCGGCATCGCGCTTGCGCTGCGCGAGCGCGGCGACGGCATCCCCCGGGCGCTGCGTCCTAAAGAAGTACTCGGTCGGGTCTAAGTGCTGAGTAGTGTTTCCCATGTCCCCCTCCTTGTTGCTCTCTATTGTAATCGAATGTAAAAGCGAGTGCAATACTTACAAGCAGATTTATTAATAAAAAATACGACAACATGTTCTATGGGAAATTAAGATAAGTCGATCCGCGTTTTTTGGCGATCGAAACCCCGTGCCGTAGTCTTATACCCCTGTGTGTTCTCGCGCCCCGCAGTGGGAGTGACATCGTCCGTCGGGTCTCCACCGGCCGCCGTCAGGACGATGCTGGGCGCACGGCAAGGTTTCTGGCCGGCAGCCATCTAGGCAGACTTTAAGGAGTCATACATGTCTACTTACCACCCGAAGAGCGGTGACATTACCCGTCAGTGGTACGTCATCGACGCAACCGACGTGGTACTGGGCAAGCTCGCTTCCACCGCAGCGGACATCCTGCGCGGCAAGCACAAGCCCCAGTTCACGCCCAACGTTGACACCGGCGACCACGTCATCGTGATCAACGCCGACAAGGTCCACATCTCCTCCAACAAGCGCGAACGCGAGATGCGCTACCGCCACTCCGGTTACCCGGGCGGTTTGAAGTCCATGACCCTGGGTCGTGCTCTGGATGAGCGCCCGGATCGCGTCGTCGAGGAGGCAGTGCGCGGCATGATGCCGCACAACCGCCTTTCTCGCCAGTCCATCAAGAAGCTTCACGTCTTCGTCGGCTCCGAGCACCCCTACCAGGCTCAGAAGCCGGAAACCTTCGAGTTTAAGCAGGTGGCCCAGTAATGACCGAGCCGAACAACTACACCGAAGAGAACTTCGACGCAGAGGTCGACGTCAACCTGGCGACCGCCGCGACCGAGGAATTCAACTACACCATCGGCGACGCCGTCGCTCCCGTGGTGGAGGAGGGGTCCGAGGAGACCGTCGAGCCGGTGTCCCTGCACGAGGGTCCGATCCAGACCGTTGGCCGCCGTAAGCGCGCCATCGCCCGCGTCACCGTGACGGAGGGCGACGGCACCATCACCGTCAACGGCCGTGAGTTCGAGAACTACTTCCCGAACAAGCTGCACCAGCAGGACATCCTGCAGCCGCTGACGCTGCTCGATCGCGAGAGCCAGTTCAACATCAAGGCCAACATCTCCGGTGGCGGCCCCACCGGCCAGGCCGGTGCACTGCGCCTCGCTATCGCCCGCGCACTCAACGTTTACAACCCGGCTGAGCGCCCGACCCTGAAGAAGGCCGGCCTGCTCACCCGTGATGCACGTGCCGTGGAGCGCAAGAAGGCAGGTCTGCACAAGGCCCGCCGCGCACCGCAGTACTCGAAGCGTTAATCGCTTGTGCGCCTCGCCGCCCCCACGTTCGCCACTGCGAGCGCGGGGGCGGTTTTTGTATTCGCCACGGTGGGGTCCTGTCTGGGTGTGCGTGGTTGCTCGGGCATAATGACACGAATGACTCGCTTGTTTGGAACGGACGGCGTCCGTGGATTGGCCAATGAAGTTCTGACCGCTCCCTTGGCGCTGAAGCTGGGCGCAGCCGCCGCGATGGTGCTGACGGAGAACCGTGGTAGCGGCAAGCGCCGCCCGACCGCCATCATTGGGCGCGACCCGCGCGTCTCCGGCGAAATGCTGGCGGCCGCGATGGCAGCAGGCATGGCGTCGAAAGGTGTCAACGTGCTGCGCGTCGGCGTGATCCCAACCCCCGGCCTGGCCTTTCTTACCGACGACTACGGGGCCGACATCGGGGTAATGATTTCCGCCTCCCACAACCCCATGCCGGACAATGGCATCAAGTTCTTCTCCGCCGGTGGGCGCAAGCTTCCCGACGAGGTCGAGGACAAGATCGAAGCAGCGATGGAGCATCTGGACGACAACGGCCCGACCGGAACCGGCGTCGGGCGCGTCATCGAGGAAGCCCCCGATGCCCGCGAGCGCTACCTCGCTCACCTCAAGCGCGCGGTCACGACGGACCTGACCGGCATCAAGGTCGTGGTCGACTGCGCCAACGGCGCCGCCTACGAGATCGCGCCGAAGGCGTACGAGGCCGCGGGCGCCGAGGTGATTCCGATCTTCAACACCCCGGACGCGTTCAATATCAACGACGGTTCAGGCTCGACGCACATGGAGCAGGTGCAGCAGGCCGTCGTGCGCCACGGTGCCGACATCGGCTTGGCGCACGACGGCGATGCGGACCGCTGCCTTGCCGTCGACGCCAAGGGCAACATCGTCGACGGCGATCAGATCATGGCGATCCTCGCGACCGCGATGCGCGACAAGAACATCCTGCAGGAAAACACGCTGGTGGCGACGGTGATGAGCAACCTCGGCCTCAAGCTCGCGATGCAGCGCGAGGGAATCACCATGAAGCAGACCAAGGTGGGGGACCGTTACGTACTCGAGGAGCTCGGGCGCGGCGGCTACTCGCTCGGCGGCGAGCAGTCCGGCCACATCGTCGTGCCCGCCTTTGCGACGACCGGCGACGGCACCCTGTCCGGCCTGCTGCTGATGGCGCGCATGGCGGAAACCGGCAAGAGCCTTGAGGAACTTGCGGGCGTGATGAAGGTCCTGCCACAGGTGCTCATCAACGTCCCGGTGTCCGACAAGTCCTGCATCATCGACGCCGAAGACGTCAAGGCCGCGGTTGCGGAAGTCGAGGCTGAACTCGGTGACAACGGCCGCGTGTTGCTGCGGCCCTCGGGCACCGAGGAGGTATTCCGCGTCATGGTGGAGGCCTCTGAGCAGGAGCAAGCGCGCAAGATCGCGGGCCGCCTCGCGGCGGTCGTATCTTCGGTGTAGCTTTCACCCTGTAACCGGAACAACTTCTCACAGTGCCGAAAGTTTTTCCGGGATGCAGGGAACCGCATCGGGCTCGGGGGAGTCTAATCAGGGTGCAACTGTTGCGGTTGTGGGCCGGTAACGGCCGACATTGAAGGGGGATGTCATGGAGCAGGCTTTGAACGTGGATCCGGAAGCCGTTCGCCAACGGCTCGATTCCGCGATTGCCCAGTACGAGGAACTCGCGGCGCAGCTGCGCGACAACGCGCCTACCTTTCCGGCGCATGCCGTCGGGGCGGGTTTTGAAGCCCACGGGCGCGCGTTGGCGGAAGCCATGTCGCGGATGCAGGAGCGTAACGTCGAGTTCCTCGCCAACCGGGTTGAGGGATGGCGCCAGCTGCGTAGCCTGATGGATTCCGTGGAACAAACCGATGCCGCCAACGCGTCGGAGGTGGGGCTGCGATGACAACGACGGTGACGCAGAACCTCTCATCGTTAGCGGCGGAGGCGGCGACGATCCCAGGGTCGGACCCCGCGGTGGTGGCCAGGATCGACTCTGTTGCCAAAGCGATCGCCCGCGAATACCTCAAGACCGAGGGTATGAACCTCGATGTTGTAGCGGCGAGCGCGAACAAGCTGGGCACATCAGCCACTGCGCCCAGGCGCGGCCGCGGCATAGGCGGTTTCGCGGCCAATTTCATCAAAGACGTGCTCAGCAAGATCGGCGCCGAGCACACCTCCAACTGGTTCGACTCGATCGGTGTGTCCACC
Organism: Corynebacterium sp. Z-1; assembly: GCF_031844665.1. Taxonomy (NCBI): domain Bacteria; kingdom Bacillati; phylum Actinomycetota; class Actinomycetes; order Mycobacteriales; family Corynebacteriaceae; genus Corynebacterium; species Corynebacterium sp. Z-1. The sequence goes on from NZ_CP134621.1 coordinate 882,556, forward strand.
GATGAGAAGGGGCGCGAAGACGCCGAGGGGATCCAGGGGGATAACGCCGAGCAGCTGTGCCACGACGTGACCCACTGCTGCGACGCCATCCGCGAGATCGACACCACCGCCGACGAAGCCATTGGGGGAGTGGCCGACGTCATCTCCGCCCTGCTCAGCATCGCCAGGATCCACCCGATCGGCCGGAAGGCTGGGCTTATCCTGCCACTCGTCCTCAATGGCTTCGAGCAAATTAAAGGAATCGTAGACGACCGAAACGGCCAGGTTGAAACCTGCCTCGGAGCCGTCACGCAGGCGTGCAACGACATGCTCGAGCACCAGCCCCAACCTCACAAGCAGTGGGATTGCCCGCCGGTGAGCACCGCCCCGTCACCCACTGCACCCGCCGTGCCCGCCGCGCCCACCGCACCCGCCTCGCTTGACGACGGCTGCGAGCCCCAGGCACAACCCCAAGCCTCAACCCAAGCCTCAACCCAAGCCCCGACCTCGATTTCTTTTAACTTCGATCTCGGTGCGTCATCTGAGCTGCAGACTCACTCCGTTGCATTGCAACCGCCCACCTGCGACGTCGCGGCGCAGTTCTCTTCGCCGCAACCTGACGCGTCACCGTTGACCGGGATTCTCGCGCAGATTGGGATCAGCATCACCCTGGAGTGCCTCAACCACCTGGCGGAAAGTATTGAGGCAGCCGCCGAGTGCCCGGGGGAGACCTGCTGCACCCACGGCGAGACGGAGGAAGTCGCCGAAGTTGCTCCCGCGGAACCCGTTGCCGCAGCGCCGCCGGAACTGGCGGAGGTCGAAGAGCCACCGGCGCCGGCTGCAAAGCTTCAGGCGGCAGGTCTCCAGACGCCCCCGCCTGCTCCACCGCCCGTGCAGGCTGAAACGCAGCCCGTGCAGGCTGAAACGCAGCCCGCGGAGGTTGAAACACCGCCCGCGGACCCTACACCCAAGATGAGGAAGTCAGGTGAATGGTGATGGATTTCGTCGAATTCGTGGAGCAGTACAAACTCCGAACCGCGAAACGGATGGTTGATTTCGAGGCGGCGATCGCCGAGGCTCACCGCCAAATGGAGCAAGCTGGGCGACAGCAGGCCATAGCGCGGGAAATGAAGCTGCGCCCGGCACCGGTCACCCCGCGGGGCGTTTACCGACCTGTGCGCCGAAACGGCCGCGTGCAGGGAGTGCTGCGCCGCGACGACAAGGACGAGACGTAGAGTCGCCCGCCCTCACGGCTCGGAAACTTAGAAGAAGGAGAAGCTGGAGTCGTCGCGAGTCAGGCCGGCGCGCTCCGCGAGATCGTCCCCGTGCAGCGAGGTGACCTTCGCGCCGGTGGCGTCGGCCTCGCTGAAGTCGGAGTACTTGCTCTGGCCGTCGAGCTGGTGAAGGAAGTAACCCACGAGCAGCCCGCGCACCGTTGCCTGCACCTTCCCGTTGGGGCGAGCCAGCCCCAGGATGCGCTTGACTATGCCGTCTTCGCTAAAGCTTGCCTGGCTCCCCTTGGCCGGGATTCGGTAAACCACATCTCCAGCCCAGTTGTACGCCAGTTTCGCGGGGTTGCCCGGGTCGAACAGGGAGTCGGAGTCATCGTCGGCCCCGATGACCATGCCCGGCAGGAAGATGTTCCGCGCCGCCTGGATCGACGAGGGCGCGGTGTTGGCCGGGTAAATCGCGGCGACGGCTTTGACCTTGTCGTTGTCCACCGCGGACAGCACTGCGGCGCCGCCGCCCATGCCGTGTCCCGCAACGCCAATCTTGCCCGGGGCCACGGTGATGTTTCCGTTGCCGAGGCGCACGCCCGCAAGGATCTGCATCGCACTGTCCAAGTCTGCGGAGAATCCGGCATGGTCAGGTTTGAAGCCCGACTCGGTGGCGGGGGCCGCGACGACAATTCCCCAGCTGGCCAGGTGGCGCAGGGTGGCATGGTAATCGTCGATGCTCTTCATCCAGTCGTGGCCGAAAGCAATCGCGGGAAGGCCCTCGCCTTCCGCCGGGGCGTACACCTTCCCAGGCAGGCCGGTGTAGCCAAGGTCGCCCTCGAGGACCCGGTGCGGGCCACGCTTTGTCAGATCAGACAGCTTCTTCAATTTCGCAGACACAACAGCAAGAATACGTCATGTTGTCAGTGGCAGGGGCGGTTGATGCGTAATTGGTTGGCGGTGCGGTCAGGTTGGGCGTCGAGAAGTAAGATGCGGGTGGGGGTAAGAGGTTGTATTAGGGTGGGGCGCATGTGTGGAATTGTTGGATATGTCGGCACGAAAGAATCGCTGCCCATCGCCGTTGAGGCCCTGCGCCGCATGGAATACCGCGGATACGATTCCGCGGGCGTTGCCGTTGTCGGCGAGAACGGCATTGCCAGCGCAAAGCGTGCCGGCAAGCTCGCCAACTTAGAGGACAAAATCTCTGAGATCGGCGAAGACACCCTCACCGGAACCACAGTTATCGGCCACACGCGCTGGGCCACCCACGGCCGACCGACGGACGAGAACGCGCACCCGCACATCTCCTTCGACGGCAAGGTCGCGATCGTGCACAACGGGATCATCGAGAACTTCGCCGCGCTGCGCGCGGAGCTCGAGCGCGACGGCGTCGAGCTGACTTCCGACACAGACTCTGAAACCGCCGCGCACCTGCTGGCCAAGGCGTACAACGAGGGTGAGACCGCGGGCGACTTCCGCGCCTCCGCGCTGCACGTTCTCAGCCGCCTGGAGGGCGCGTTCACGCTTTTGTTCGTGCACGCCGACCACCCCGACCAGATCATCGCCGCGCGTCGCTCTACGCCGCTGATGGTCGGCGTCGGCGAGGGCGAGATGTTCCTCGGCTCCGATGTCGCCGCCTTCATCGAGCACACGAAGCAGGCCGTCGAGCTGGGCCACGACTCCGTGGTGATCATCACCAAGGACGACTACGAGATCCTCAACTTCGACGGCACGCCCGCCGAGGGCAAACCATTTACCATCGACTGGGACCTCGAGGCCGCGGAGAAGGGCGGCTACGACTCCTTCATGATGAAGGAGATCTTCGAGCAGCCCGCCGCAGTGCGCGACACCCTGGCCGGCCACTGGGCCAACGGCCGTGTCACGCTGGATGAAAACAACCTCACCCCCACGGAGCTGAAGTCCTTCAACCAGGTGTTCGTTGTGGCCTGTGGATCCGCCTACCACTCCGGCCTGGCGGCCAAGTACGCCATCGAGCACTGGGTGCGCATCCCGGTCCAGATTGAGGTGGCCAGCGAGTTCCGCTACCGCGACCCGGTGCTCGACGAGCGCACGCTGGTGCTCGCGATCTCGCAGTCCGGCGAGACCGCCGACACGCTAGAGGCCGTGCGCCACGCGAAGACGCAGGGCGCGAAGGTGCTCGCGGTCTGCAACACCAACGGCTCGCAGATCCCGCGCGAGTCCGACGCTGTGCTCTACACCCACGCCGGCCCGGAGATCGGCGTGGCGTCGACCAAGGCGTTCCTCGCGCAGGTCGCGGCAAACTACATCGTCGGCCTCGCCCTGGCGCAAGCGAAGGGGACGAAATACCCGGACGAGATCACCGAGATCTGGAAGGAACTCGAGGCCATCCCGGACAAGATCGCCACCGCACTGACCGTGCGCGACGAGGTCAAGCGGATCTCTGAGACCCTGGGTGCTGTAAAAACCATGCTCTTCCTCGGCCGCGGCGTCGGCTTCCCGATCGCCCTGGAGGGCGCGCTCAAGCTCAAGGAGCTCGCCTACATCCACGCCGAGGGCTTCCCGGCGGGCGAGCTCAAGCACGGTCCGATCGCGCTGATTGAAGACGACCTGCCGGTCGTGGTCATCGTGCCCAGCCCGCGCGGCGTGAGCCAGCTGCACTCGAAGATCGTCTCCAATATCCAGGAGATCCGCGCGCGCGGGGCGAAGACGATCGTGATCGCGGAGGAGGGCGACACCGCCGTCGAGCCGTACGCCAACTGGCTGCTGCGCATCCCGCAGACGCCGACGATCATGCAGCCCCTGCTCGCCACCGTGCCGCTGCAGTTCCTTGCGGCGGACATCGCGCGCGAAAACGGCAACGAAGACATCGACAAGCCGCGCAACCTGGCCAAGTCGGTCACGGTCGAGTAGGCGCGAGAACCTTTCAGCATGCTCGGAGCCCTCTCCCTTGCTTTCGTCGACTCGATCAACCTGCTGCTGATCGGGGTGATCGTCGCGGTGGGGATCGTCGTCAAGCACGCGTACGCGAAAATCACTTCGCTGCTGATCATCGGCGACTGGCTGGGTGTGGCCAGCCTCGCGCTAGTCATGCTCGTTATTTTCGACGGCCTCGGACCCGTGGTAAAGAGCTTCGTTGAGGGCCCCGTCTTCGGCGTCGTGCTCATCGCGACGGGCGTGGTCACAGGCCTTTTGGCCCTGCGCGGCGGGGATCACTCCGCGGTGGTGGAAAAGGTCATGGTGCCGCTGCGCACGCCTGGGCCGAAAACCGTGGCCACGGGGTTTGTCCTGGGGTTGATTCAGTCGGCGACGTCCGTGCCGTTCTACGGCGGGCTGGCGCTGCTGTCGACCGCCGGCATTGAGCCCGCGGTGCGCTATCTCTCGCTCGTGCTGTACGCCACGGTGGCGCTGAGCCTGCCCACGGCCTGCGCGCTCGTGGTTGCGTGGGTGCGCCGGAGCCCGGACAGCGCCGCCGGCCGCGGTTTCGCCTGGGCTCGGGCCAACCCGCGCCCGGTCACGCTCACGGCGACGTGGGCAGTGTCCGTGCTACTGGTGATCCTCGGTGGACTCCACCTCGTCTAGATCCGGCACAATAGTGGCCATGGATCTGCTCACCGCACGCATTGACTTGGACGCGATCGCGCACAACACGCGCCTGTTGTCCCAGCTCGCGGGCAGCGCGCGCCTGATGTGCGTGGTCAAGGCCGACGCCTACAACCACGGTGTCGCCCGGGTCGTGCCGGTGATGGACGCCGCGGGCGCCGACGCCTTCGGCACCGCCACGCTCGCCGAGGCTGCCGAGGTACGCGAGCTGACCGCCAAGCCCGTGGTGTCGTGGCTGTGGGTGCCGGGCCAGGACATCCCCGCCGGCATCGAGCTCGGCGTGCCCACCCTGGAGCATCTTCGCTGGCTTATCGACACCCACATCGGCGCCCCCCTGCACATCAAAGTGGACACCGGCATGCACCGCTCGGGGCTCATCGAGGCGCACTGGGACGAGGCGTTCTCCCTCGCGGCGCGCGCCGGGCTCAACGTGCGCGGGCTAATGAGCCACCTCGCCGTGGCCGACGAGCCGGCGCACCCGTACAACGACGTCCAAGCCCGGGCGTTTCGCCGCGCGATCGAGCGCGCCCGCGCGCACGGCCTCGACGTGCAGTGTAACCACCTCGCCAACACGCCGTCGCTGCTCAGCCGCCCGGATCTTGTTTTCGACCAGGTCCGCGCCGGGCTGGGCCTCTACGGGCTCGAACCGATCGCGGGGACCGAGCACGGCCTGCGCCCGGCGATGACGTGGGTGGCGCGGATCCTTGCGGTCAAGCCGCTGGCGGCGGGCGAGGCGCTGAGCTACGGGCTGACCTGGAGCGCGCCTGAGGACGGGTTCATCGCGGTCGTTCCGGCGGGTTACGCCGACGGCGTGGGGCGCTCCTGGCAGGGCAACCTGGATGTGGCCATCGGCGCCAGGCGCTACCCGCAGGTGGGGCGCGTGTGCATGGACCAGTTCCTGATCTGGCTCGGCGGCAACCCGGAGGGTGTGGCGGGGGGCGACGAGGCGATCATCTTCGGCGCCGGCGGGATGAGCGCGACCGAGCTCGCCGAGCGCGTCGGCACCATCAACTACGAGATCGTGTGCTCCCCGAAGGGGCGCACGGTGCGCAGCTTTCACGGAGGTAGGCAGGCATGAGGGGCGATTTCCCGGAGAACGGCTCGCGGCGCTGTGACACCGCGGCCGAGACTAAGCAGCTCGGCCACGAGCTGGGCGCAGCCCTCGAGGCGGGCGACGTGGTCATCCTCGACGGCCCGCTCGGGGCGGGCAAGACGACGTTCACGCAAGGCATCGCGGACGGCATGGGGGTTTCAGGTCGGGTGACCAGCCCGACGTTCGTCATTGCCCGCGAGCACAGGTCGCGGGACGGCGGGCCGTCGCTCGTGCACGTCGACGCCTACCGGCTCATCGGTGAGGGCTCGTCCGGCGACCCGCTCGGCGAGCTCGATGCGCTGGACTTGGAGACGGACCTTGACACGGCAGTTGTTGTCGCGGAATGGGGCGGGGGATTGGTCGAGCAGATCGCCTCGGCCTACCTCAAGGTCACGATTGACCGCGAGACGCTCGTCGCCCAGGATCCGGACTCCGAGGGCAGGCTGATCTTTTGGGAAGTAAGAGTCCCAGAGCAGTAGCGATGTAGGATCTAGTCCATGCTGAAGCTGAACAACGCCAATCGCCGCTGGATCGGGCTCGCCCTCGCCTTGTGGGTAATCGTCCTCATCGCCATCATTTTCATCCCCATGACGAGGGGAGGGGCGCAGGTGAGCCACACCAACTCGCTCGCCCAGAGCCTGCAGGCTACCGAGGCCGCCAACGGCGACTCGGTCGTGGCGGAGCTGGTTAACCCCGCGCTGGTGTACGACGATTCCTTCGCCGGCTACACCACGATGTGCCCGACGGATCCGGCTGAGCTGACCCTGGCGAAGCTGCAGGCGTTCGACCTAGATGCCGCCGAGGTCGACCTGAGCGGCAAGTACGGCTACATGGTGCTGCTGCCCGCGGAGCGCGGCGGCGATGTCACCCTGGACAAGATCAACCTGGACACCGTGAACATCTGCACCGTCGCGCAGTCCGAGTCCTTCCCGCTGAACACCCCGATCCCGTTCTACGTCAACGAGGGCACGTGGACGATGGGCATTAACTCCTAAGGGAGCTCGCTTGTGATCGTTCTGGCACTGGACACCGCGACGAGCGACCTCGTGGTCGGCCTCGTCGACGCGTCGGATGAGCCCCGGACGATCGCGGAATCGGTGACACAGACGCGGGCCCACAACGAGCGGCTCGTGCCCGAGGTAACCCGGCTTTTGGACCAGGCAGGGCTCGGTTTCGGCGACCTCACGGCGATCGTCGTCGGCTGCGGCCCCGGCCCCTTCACCGGGCTGCGCGTCGGCATGGCCACGGCGGGAGCCTTCGGTCAAGCGCTGGGGATCCCCGTCCATGGCGTGGTTACCCACGACGCCGTCGCCTCGCTTATCGACGCCCCCACCGAGCGCCCCGTTGTCGTGGCCACTGACGCGCGGCGCAAGGAAATCTATTGGGCGAAGTTCGTCGGCGGCGCGCGCGTCGCGGGGCCGAGCGTTACGGCTCCGGGGGACGTCGATACGCGCGGAGCGGCCGTGATTAGCGTCCCGGAGCACCTGAGCCCGCAGCTTGAGGTAGGCGAGGCGACCGTGACCTACGTAGCGCCGAGCCCGGTCGGGCTCGCGCGCGTTGCGGACCTCGACGCCGAGCCCGCGCCGCTGGTCCCGCTCTACCTCAGGCGGCCGGACGCGGTCCCGCCGAAACCCGCCGCCCGCTCGGCCGCGATTCCGGAGATCGACCTCGGGGAGCTTGCGTGAGGCTGCGGGAGTTAACCATCTCGGACGCGACCCGGGTCACGGAGATTGAGCAGGCGTTGTTCAAGGGGGACAACCCGTGGTCGCGCGACGTGTTTGTGGCGCAATTCGCCCAGCCGTACACGTTCTACGTCGGCGCCTTCGTTGATGAAGACGGTGCCGAGACTCTTGTCGGGTACGCGGGCCTGGCCATGCTCGGCCCGCGCGACGACCCAGAGTTCGAGGTCCACACCATCGCGGTGGACGGCGCCTACCAGGGCCGCGGCATCGGGCGGGTGCTCATGGACCAGCTCGTGCACACCGCCGACCTGATGGGCGGGCCAATGTTTTTAGAGGTGCGCACGGACAACACCCCGGCGATCGCGCTGTATGAGAGCTACGGTTTTTCGGTGTTGGCGACGCGCAAGGCGTACTACCAGCCGTCGGGCGCAGACGCGTTTTCCATGATGAGGCACCCGCGCGGCGAGGAGGATCCAGGGACATGATCGTTTTAGGTATCGAGACCTCCTGCGACGAAACCGCGGTCGGGATCGTCGCGCTGGGCAACGACGGGTCGATGGAGATCCTCGCCGACCGGGTGGCGTCGTCCATGCACGAGCACGCCCGGTTCGGCGGCGTGGTGCCGGAGATCGCGTCGCGAGCCCACCTCGAGGCGCTGCCGCAGGTGATGGAGGCGGCGCTGAGCGATGCCGGCATCACGGCGCCCGACGCCGTGGCCGCCACGGTCGGCCCGGGCCTGGCCGGGGCGCTGCTGGTGGGGGCCTCGGCCGCGAAGGCCTATGCCGCGGCCTGGGGAGTTAATTTCTACGGCGTCAACCACCTCGGTGGCCACGTCGCGGTGGCCAACCTCGACGGCGCCGAGGACCTGCCGCACTCGGTGGCGCTGCTCGTCTCCGGCGGGCACACGCAGCTGCTGGAGGTCGAGGCCGTGGGCAAGCCGATGCGGGAGCTGGGCAGCACGCTTGACGACGCCGCCGGCGAGGCGTACGACAAGGTCGCACGCCTTCTGGGGCTGGGGTACCCGGGCGGGCCGGTCGTCGATAAGCTCGCGGCGAAAGGCACCGCCTCGATTCCTTTCCCGCGCGGGCTGAGCAAGGCCGAGGACCTGCGAGGCGAGCACCGCTACGACTTTTCCTTTTCGGGGCTGAAGACCTCCGTGGCGCGCTACGTGGAGGCCGCAGAGCGCGAGGGGCGCGTGATCTCGGTGGAGGATGTGTGCGCGTCGTTCCAGGAGGCGGTGTGCGACGTCTTGACTAAAAAAGCGCTGATGGCCTGCGAGGATACCGGCGCGCACGTGCTGCTTTTGGGCGGCGGAGTGGCGGCGAACCGGCGACTGCGCGAGCTCGCCGCACAGCGCTGCGAGGCCGCCGGCGTTGAGCTGCGCGTGCCGCGGCTGTCGCTGTGCACGGACAACGGCGTGATGATCGCGGCGCTGGCCGCGCAGCTGATCCACGAGGGCGGGACGGCCTCGAGTCTCGGGGTGGGCACGGACACCACTCTCGACGTCGCGGTGCCGCTCGTGCATGTTGTCAGTTAGCACTCTCGGGGGTAGAGTGCCAGTAGGTTGCATTGAGCACAGTTGTTCACCCGCGACGACGGCTGCAGCTGGATGAAAACCGACTGAAGTAATTCACTCACGCTCAAAACATCACGAAAGGTCATTGATCGATCATGGCAAACGTCAACATCAAGCCGCTCGAGGACAAGGTCCTGGTTCAGATCGCTGAGGCGGAGACCACCACCGCTTCCGGCCTGGTCATCCCCGATTCTGCCGCTGAGAAGCCGCAGGAAGCCGTCGTCATCGCTGTGGGCCCGGGCCGTCTCGACGACTCCGGCAACCGCGTACCCGTCGACGTCAAGGAGGGCGACACCGTCGTGTTCTCCAAGTACGGCGGCACCGAGCTGAAGTACAACGGCGAGGAGTACCTGCTGCTCTCCGCCCGCGACCTGCTCGCCGTTGTCGAGAAGTAGGAACGGGGTCTAGAGCCACCCATGGCAAAACTTATTGCATTTGATCAAGAGGCCCGTGAGGGCATCCAGCGCGGCGTGGACATTCTCGCCGACGCTGTGAAGGTCACCCTCGGCCCGCGCGGCCGCAACGTGGTCCTGTCCAAGGCCTTCGGCGGCCCGGCAGTGACCAACGACGGCGTGACCATCGCCCGCGAGATTGACCTCGAGGACCCGTTTGAAAACCTCGGCGCGCAGCTGGTCAAGTCCGTCGCCGTCAAGACCAACGACATCGCCGGCGACGGCACCACCACCGCGACCCTGCTCGCCCAGGCGCTCGTCGCCGAGGGCCTGCGCAACGTCGCCGCGGGCGCGAACCCCGTCGAGCTGAACAAGGGCATCAAGGCCGCCGCCGAGAAGGCCGTCGAGGAGCTCAAGGCCCGCGCCACCGCAGTCTCCGCCTCGGCGGAGATCGCCAACGTGGCCACCGTGTCCTCGCGCGACTCGGAGGTCGGTGAGATGGTCGCCGGCGCGATGGACAAGGTGGGCAAGGACGGCGTTGTCACCGTCGAGGAGTCCCAGACCATGGACTCCTACGTTGACCTGACCGAGGGCATCTCCTTTGACAAGGGATTTCTCTCGCCGTACTTCATGACCGACCCCGACGCCGGCCAGGCAGTGCTTGACGACGCCCGCGTGCTGCTGGTGCGCGGCAAGATCTCCTCGCTGCCCGACTTCCTGCCGCTGCTGGAGCAGATCGCCGCGGAATCCGTGTCGCTGCTCATCATCGCCGAGGACGTCGAGGGCGAGCCGCTCCAGACGCTGGTGGTCAACACCATCCGCAAGTCGCTGAAGGTCGTTGCCGTAAAGTCCCCGTACTTCGGCGAGCGCCGCGCGGCGTTCATGGACGACCTCGCGGTGGTCACCGACGCCACCGTGATCGACCCGGAGGTCGGCGTTAACCTCAAGGACGCCACCCTGGACCTGCTCGGTTCCGCCCGCCGCGTCACGGTGACCAAGGATGACACCATCATCGTCGACGGCGCCGGCTCCGCCGAGGCCGTCGAGGAGCGTCGCGCGAAGATCCGCCGCGACATCGAGGCCACGGACTCGACCTGGGACAAGGAAAAGATGGAGGAGCGCCTGGCCAAGCTGTCCGGCGGTGTCGCCGTCATCCGCGTCGGTGCTGCCACCGAGACCGAGGTCAACGAGCGCAAGTTGCGCGTCGAGGACGCGATCAACGCGGCCCGCGCAGCCGTGCAGGAGGGTATCATCGCCGGCGGCGGCTCCGCCCTCGTGCAGATCTCCCGCGAGCTCGAGGCGTATGCCGACAACTTCGAGGGTGAGCAGCGCACCGGCGTGCTCGCGGTGTCGCGCGCGCTGACCAAGCCTGCCTACTGGATCGCGGAGAACGCGGGCCTTGATGGCGCCGTTGTGGTGTCCAAGGTCGCGGAGCGCTCCAACGGCGAAGGCTTCAACGCCGCCACGCTCGAGTACGGCAACCTCATCGAGGAGGGCATCATCGACCCGGTGAAGGTGACCCACTCCGCAGTGGTCAACGCCGCGTCCGTGGCGCGGATGATCCTGACCACCGAGGCGTCCGTGGTGACCAAGCCGGCTGAGTCCGGCGACGACCACGGTCATCACCACCACCACCACTAGTTAGAGCGCACGTAAAAAGGGCCCCTTGCGAGGGGCCCTTTTTTAAGGTGTCTACTTCGCGGAGACCGCGGCGACCTTCATCCCGCCGCGCGAGGAGCCGGCGCGCAGGATGGCCTGGCGCTCGGACTCGCTCATGCCGCCCCAGATGCCGTAGGGCTCGGCTACCTGCAGCGCGTGGTCGCGGCACTGCGACAGCACCGGGCAGTTGTAGCAGATGGCCTTGGCGCGGTTTTCACGCTGGGTGCGGGCGCGTCCTCGCTCGCCGTCCGGATGGTAGAACACCTCTGATGCTTCGCCGCGGCAGGCGCCGTGGAGCTGCCAATCCCAAAAATCTGCGTTCGGTCCGGGAAGCTGCTGAGGCTGAGACATGAAAGTTGAGACTCCTTTATCCGCGGCGCCGTGAGAACGAGGATTCACACAGCGTTTTCCTTTGTATAGCTGCGGTGTGTGCACCAAGGAGGAAGTTAAGTCTGCCATGGTTAACGTAGAGTTTCGCGAGGGTTACGCTGAGCTTGAAAGCCTGAAAGGCCCGCGAAAATAATGGCAGTAAGCTGGGAGTTTGATGAAGGTTAAAGCTCGGTGAATTCTTGACGATAGCCCCCAATAAGACCATTTACCCACCTCAGTTAGCCCGTTTAAGGTACGGCAACGTAGGATGTGCGCCAACTGTGAATGGGTGCGGAAGGGAGTGCAGTGGCTGCGTCGGAAGTAGACAGCCAGCTCGCGGATTTAGTTCCGCTGGCTGCAGCGGGTGACCGCCGCGCCCTGCAGGACGTGGTGCGGCTCATACACCCGCTCGTGCTGCGCTACGCCCGCGCTCGGCTTGGCGGGGGACGCATGCCCACACCCGAAGACGTTGCGCAGGAAATCTGCCTCGCGGTGGCGACCTCGATTGAGAAGTACGTTGATCGCGGCAAGCCGTTCATGGCGTTCGTTTACGGCATCGCGTTCAACAAGGTTGCCGACGCGCACCGAAGCCTGGCGCGTGACAAGCTCTCCCCGACGGAGCAGGTTCCAGACGAGGAACTTTCCGGCGAGACACCGGAGGAGTTCATACTGGTCAGCGATGGTAGTAACAGAGTTCGTGAACTTCTCGATTTACTGAGTGATAAGGCTAGAGACATCATCATCCTGCGCGTGTTTGTCGGACTCTCCGCTGAGGAAACAGCGGAGGCCGTCGGCGGCACCGCAGGCGCTGTACGAGTGGCGCAGCACCGCGCCCTAGCCACCCTGAGAAAAGCTATCCAAGAAGGTGGGAGCTATGAGTCGTCACTATAACGGCAACGACAGCACGCCAGAGCTGCAGTCGCTTGTCGACGACGACGCGTTCCTCACCGCACTCTCCCGCGGCGAGGATCCGTCCGGCGGCAGCGATCCGCTCGCCGCGATGCTCCTTGAGCTGCGTGACGACGTCCACCAAGAGATGCCCCCGGCCCCCGTCGTGAAGACCCCTGCTCGCCACAAGCGCCCCCACCCGCTGCTCGCGGGCCTGGTCGGCGCTGCCGCGGCGACCGTCATCGTGGCTGGATCCGGCACCGCACTGTACAACGCCACGCCCGGTTCCCCGCTGTGGGGTGCATCGACCGCCGTGTTCGGCGAGCGCACCTCCGTGGTCGAGCTTGCCAGCACGCTCGAAGAGCTCGAGGTCGCCAGCGCGAAGGGCGATGTCGAGGGCGCGCGCAACCTGCTGAATCAGGCACGCGCGCTTGTCAACGCCATTGGTGCGCGCGAAAACGCCCCAGCAGCTCCGGAGAACCCGGAGAACCCGGAGAATAACGTCACCGTCACGGTGACGGAGACCCTGCAGCCGCAGGCCCCGGCTCCGGTTGCGGCCGAGCCCTCCGATAACCCGCAGCCTGCCTCCGAACCGGCCGCGACGGTCACGCAGACCGTGACGGTGACGCAGACCGTCACCGAGCCCGCGCCGACCAGCGCCGCCCCGGTTACGGCGACGACGCCAACGGGCGAGCCGACACCGCCGCCCGCCTCGCCGTCAACGGCGAACGAGGCGGCCTTGCGTTAGCTAGCGCGCGTCGAGCCCGTCGAGGTAGCCCAGGGCGTAATCCCACGGCACGTACGCCTCGACGTTGGGCTGGGCGCTTGGTTCGTGGACCGGGGGCAGCTCACCGTTGAGCGTGGCGAGCATGTTCTGCTCCATAATTTCCCAGTCATAGTAGTGCATCTCTTCGCAATCCTCGCACAGGAAGTAGATGCCTAGGATGCCGCGCGGGCGCAGAACGTCCTTGAACTCGCGGACCTGGGCGAGGTCGCGGATGATGTGGACGCGCTCCTCGTCGGTGAGCGGTTCGACGACTTCGTCGTCCTCGATAAACGATGCCGGATCGTTCGGGTCATCCTTGAACGGGTCGAGGGGCATCATATCGTCATAGTTCACACTGCCTAACCCTAATTGCCCAGCCCGACATGGGGCAATTCCGGTGCCGCGATATATCATGACGTAAACGACCGGGATGAACATCGGCTTTTCTATTTAAGGGGAGATGCGGTTTATGGCGACCGAGCGAGTACTCACAGGCGGAGACGACCCAAACAAGGTGGCTCTGCGCGGCCTGACCTTCGATGACGTGTTGCTGCTTCCCGCCGAATCCCACATCGTCCCCTCCGAGGTATCGACGGCGACGCAGTTCACCCGCAACATCCGGCTTGGCATCCCGATCGCGTCTGCCGCGATGGATACCGTCACCGAGTCGCGTATGGCGATCGCTATGGCGCGTCAGGGCGGTATCGGCGTGTTGCACCGCAACTTAAGCGCCCGGGACCAAGCGGAGCACGTCGACATTGTGAAGCGCTCTGAGTCCGGAATGATTTCGGATCCCGTCACCGCCTCTCCCGAGATGACGCTGCACGACGTCGACGCGCTGTGCGCCCGGTTCCGCATCTCCGGCCTGCCTGTCGTCGATGACTCGGGCACCCTCGTCGGCATCATCACCAACCGCGACATGCGCTTCGAGGCGGATTTTGACCGCTCCGTGTCCGAGGTGATGACGGCAATGCCGCTCGTGGTGGCCCGCGACGGGGTGTCCAAGGAGGAAGCGCTGGCGCTGCTATCGGCCAACAAGGTGGAAAAGCTGCCGATCGTTAACGAGGCTGGGTCGCTGACCGGCCTGATCACCGTGAAGGACTTCGTCAAGTCCGAGCAGTACCCCAACGCGTCGAAGGACAGCCAGGGCCGGCTGCTGGTGGCCGCCGGGATCGGCACCGGCGAGGACTCCTACGACCGCGCCGGGCTCCTGGTCGAGGCCGGCGTCGATGCGCTGGTGGTCGATTCGGCGCACGCGCACAACAACCGCGTGCTCGAGATGGTCGCGCGGGTGAAGAAGGACTTCGGCGACCGGGTCGATGTTATCGGCGGCAACCTCGCCACCCGCAGCGCGGCCCAGGCCATGATCGATGCCGGTGCGGACGCCATCAAGGTTGGTATAGGCCCGGGTTCGATTTGCACCACGCGCGTCGTCGCTGGCGTGGGCGCGCCACAGATCACGGCGATCCTTGAGGCGTCGGTGCCGGCGCACAAGGCAGGGGTGCCGGTGATCGCCGACGGCGGCATGCAGCATTCCGGCGACGTCGCTAAGGCGCTGGCGGCGGGCGCATCCACGGTGATGCTGGGCTCGATGCTGGCGGGGACAAAGGAGGCCCCGGGCGACATCGTCGTCGTGGGCGGCAAGCAGTACAAGCGCTACCGCGGCATGGGCTCGATGGGCGCGATGCAGGGCCGTGGGTTGTCGGGGGAGAAGCGTTCGTTTTCCAAGGACCGCTACTTCCAGGCGGATGTCGCCAGCGAGGATAAGCTGGTGCCGGAGGGCATCGAGGGGCGCGTGCCGTACCGCGGTGAGCTCGACTCGATTACGCACCAGATTGTTGGCGGTTTGCGCGCGGCGATGGGCTACACCGGCTCGTCGTCGGTCGAAGAGCTGCAAACCAAGCAGTTTGTGCAGATCACCACCGCTGGCCTGCGCGAGTCCCACCCGCACGACATCACCCAGACCGTCGAGGCCCCCAACTACCGCGGCTAAGCATCCGTTTATCGACGCCCACCTGACCACTACCCAAGAAAGCGAACGTACATGCGCGATTACGTGGAGATCGGAATCGGGCGCGAGGCCCGCAAGGCATACCGGCTAGGCGATATCTCTCTGGTGCCCTCGCGTCGCACGAGGTCCTCCTCGGACGTGGACACGAGCTGGCACATCGACGCCTACACCTTCGACATGCCGCTGGTTGCGCACCCGACGGATGCGCTGGCGAGCCCCGAGTTCGTGATCGAGATGGGAAAGCGCGGCGGTCTGGGCGTGCTCAACGCCGAGGGGATCCTGGCGCGCCACGCCTCGTTCGAGGAGGCCGTATCCCGCGTTGTGGGGTCCGGTGTGAAAAGCGAAGTCGCTGATTCCGATTACTCGATTTCGGAGTTTCGCCGCGCAAGCCGTGACACCACGGCTGCCCTGCAAGAGCTGCACGCCGCGCCGCTCGACCACGACCTGCTTTCCGAGCGCATCGCCCAAGTCCGCGACGCCGGGGTGACCGTTGCCGTGCGCGTCTCCCCGCAGAACGCCCGCGAACTCGCGCCGGTTGTGATCAAGGCCGGGGCCGAGCTCCTGTTTATCCAGGGCACGGTCATCTCCGCGGAGTACGTCAAGCGGGGCGGGGAGCCGCTGGACCTGAAAGAGTTCATCGGCAGCCTCGAGGTGCCCGTGATCGCGGGCGCGGTGTACGACTACACCACCGCAACCCACCTGATGCGCGCCGGCGCGGCGGGCGTCATCGTCGGCTCCGGAGCGGTGTCGAGCTACCCCTCGGTCGGCGTGGGAGTGCCCATGGCCACCGCCATCGCCGACGTCGCTGCAGCGCGCCGCGAGTACCTCGACGAGACGGGCGGGCGCTACGTCCACGTGATTGCCGACGGGGAGATTCTCAGCAGCGGGGATGTCGCCGCGGCGATCGCCTGCGGCGCGGACGCCGTGATGCTTGGCCTGCCGCTTGCCCAGGCAGAGGAAGCGGGGGGTCAGGGCTACTACTGGGAATCGGCGGCCGCGCACCCGCGCTACCCGCGGGGTTCGGTAGAGCCCTACGATCTGTTCGGCAAGCGTATCCCCCTCGAGCGGGTGCTCCACGGCCCCGCTGCGGAACCCAACGGGACGACAAACGTGGTCGGAGGTTTGCGCCGCATCATGGCAAAGTGCGGTTACACGGACATCAAGTCGTTCCAGAAGGTTGGTCTGACGGTTCAGCGCTAGCGCTGCCGGAGTATTTTCGCCGGCGGCGCGTCGGCTAATATCTGCAGTTGTGACTACAGCCCAGCAGCGCCCCGTCCTTGTTGTCGATTTCGGAGCCCAGTACGCGCAGCTCATTGCTCGCCGCGTGCGCGAAGCCCGCGTGTACTCGGAAGTCGTTCCCTCCACGGTGACAGCCGCGGAGGTGCGGGAGAAAAACCCCGTGGCGCTCGTGCTTTCCGGCGGTCCCTCATCCGTCTACGAGGAGGGCGCGCCGCAGCTCGACCCCGAGATCTTTGAGCTGGGGTTGCCCATCTTCGGCATCTGCTATGGCTTCCAGGTGATGACCCAAGCGCTCGGCGGCAAGGTAGAGAAGACCGGCGCGCGCGAGTACGGGCGGACCACGATGCTGAGCACCGACGGGGTGCTCCACGGCGGTCTGCCGACCGAGCACCCCGTGTGGATGAGCCACGGTGATTCCGTTACCCAGGCCCCGGAGGGTTTCGTGGTGTCCGCGTCGACGCCGGGTGCTCCCGTGGCGGCTTTTGAGAACGTCGAGAAGCGGTTTGCGGGTGTTCAGTACCACCCGGAGGTCATGCACTCGCCGCACGGGCAGCAGGTGCTTACGCGCTTTTTAACCGACATTGCGGGCTTGGAGCAGTCGTGGACGGCGTCGAACATTGCCGAGCAGCTCATTGAGCAGGTGCGTGAGCAGATCGGTGAGGACGGGCACGCGATCTGCGGCCTGTCCGGCGGCGTAGACTCCGCCGTCGCTGCGGCACTCGTGCAGCGCGCCATCGGCGACCGTCTGACCTGCGTCTTCGTCGACCACGGCCTGCTGCGCCTGGGCGAGCGCGAACAGGTGGAGCAGGACTTCGTCGCCGCGACCGGCGCGAAGCTGGTCACCGTCGACGAGCGCGAGGCGTTCTTGGACAAGCTGGCGGGTGTGACCGAGCCGGAGGCGAAGCGCAAGGCCATTGGCGCGGAGTTCATCCGCTCCTTTGAGCGCGCCGTGAGCACCGTGCTGTCGGACCACACCGTGGATTTCCTGGTGCAGGGCACGCTGTACCCGGACGTTGTTGAATCCGGCGGGGGAACGGGCACCGCGAACATTAAGAGCCACCACAACGTGGGCGGGCTGCCTGACGACGTCGAGTTCAAGCTCGTTGAGCCGCTGCGGCTGCTGTTCAAGGACGAGGTGCGCGCCGTCGGACGCGAGCTGGGCCTGCCCGAGGTGATCGTCAACCGCCAGCCCTTCCCGGGCCCGGGCCTGGGCATCAGGATCATCGGCGAGGTCACCGAGCAGCGTCTGGAGACGCTGCGCCAGGCGGATGCGATCGCGCGCGAGGAGCTCACCCGCGCGGGCCTGGACAGCCAGATCTGGCAGTGCCCGGTGGTGCTGCTTGCCGACGTCCGCTCCGTCGGTGTCCAGGGCGACGGACGCACCTACGGCCACCCGATCGTTTTGCGCCCGGTCGCCTCGGAAGACGCGATGACGGCTGATTGGGTGCGCGTGCCGTATGAGGTGCTCGAGACCATCTCCACTCGCATTACCAACGAGGTCTCTGAGGTCAACCGCGTGGTTGTGGACATCACGTCGAAGCCGCCGGGGACCATCGAGTGGGAGTAGCCCTACGCCGCGCGAACCTCAATGTCACCGATACCAACGGTGACGTTGAGCTGCAGCACCCCGCCGTCGGCGTCCTCGTTGAGTGTGTCTGGGCAGTTGTGGGTTCCGATACCTTCCCCGCACGCGAACTCCACGCGGGTGTCCCGAGGAGGGATGATCGTGAGGGTGCCCACTCCGTGCTGGACGTCGACTTCGCGGTCGTCGTCAAGCGGCTTCAGGCCAGACAGGTCGAGCGTCGCATCGCCGATGCCCGAGCTGTAGGAGGACGCGAGGTCGTCGGTTGCGGTGATAGTGGTGTCCACCGGCACCTCGGGTTTGTAGATGATGTATGCGCCGGCTGCGCTGACCAGGACAATCGCCGTGAACAACGCGATGCCTAGGCCGACGAGCCACCCCACCCACCGGTTACGGTTGGGCGCTTGCGTGACGACGGGCTCCGTTGGCGGTTCCGGCAGGTGCCAGAGCTCGGGGGCAACGCCGAGGGGATCCCACTGCGGCGGGGTGGTGCGACCCACGGTGGGGTGCGGGTAGCCGGCGGGGGTTGTGAGGTGGGAGGTTTCAACCTGCGGCCCAGCGGTGGTGGCGCTGGTGGAGACGCTTAGCCCCGCCGGCGGTGCGGGATGCGCGCGGTGCAGCAGGTAAAACGCCCCGGTGGCGATAAAGAGGGTGATCACGGACGCGGTGGCGAGGCCGCCCGTGCCGATCGTGATGGAGGGCAGGAAGATGATCAGGCCGACAAGCAGTGCCCAGCCGGTGTCGCGGTCCTTCTTTTCCAGCGCGCTGAGCTGGACTTTAGGGGTGTTGATGGCGCGCCATGGCGAGGTGGTCATGCCGTAGCGGGGCATGTTCATCCACAGCAGGAGGTAGACGAAGATGCCGCCGCCGAAGGTCAGGGTCAGGCCGACGAAGGCGAGGCGGACGATGATGGGGTCGATTTGGTAGCGGGCTCCGATGCCCTCGCACACGCCGGCGACCAGGGCGTTGCCGCCCTGGCTTTTGGGAATGCGTACGGGGCGGGTGTACCACATGTCTTTGAGCGTTGTCTCGATGCTGGTGTTGGTGTCCATGACTTAAGGATCGCGCGTGAGGGCCTCGAAGCGCTATCGGGAAGCGCCCTGATTTCGCGGTTCAGGGTTATCCCTGATTTGCCTGAGAAGTTTAAGTGCAACAATCGGGGGCATGACTTCTACCACCGCGTATACCCCTGCCCCGGGGCGGCTGTACCCGCGTTTCGAGCGGCGCCGCTCCGGCCGCGTCGTTGCGGGAGCGGCGGCGGGGCTGGCCACGCACCTTGGGGTGCGGGTGCAGTGGGTGCGCATCGCGTTGGCCCTGTCGTGCTTCGCCAGCGGTTTGGGGCTGATCCTGTACGCGCTGCTGTGGGTGTTTACCCCGCTAGAAGCCACGAAGACACCCCCTGACGCCAATGCGACCGGCGATTGGCCGCGGGTGTCGTACGTGCTGATGGCGGCGGTCGGTTTGGCGGGGGCGGCCGTGTCGATCACGGTGGTCGGCGGCGCCGGTGGCGCGTTTTCCTTCATCCTGGGCGTCGTCGCCGTTGGTGCGGTGGTGGCGTGGCAGGCGTACGACCGGGGGATGTCGTCGGCAAGCAATGTCGTGGCGCTGGCGTTGGGCATCGTGCTGGTGATGGGCGGGGTGCTGGCGATCGCGCTGTCGGGCGAGGCCGCGGGCACGGCCAACATCGTGGTCGCGGTCGTGGCCAGCATGTTCGGCGTGCTGCTGCTCGTCGTCCCGCTCATCGTGCGCCTGGCGTCTTCACTTGTGGAGGAGCGCCAAGCCAAGGCCGTGGCGGACCAACGCGCGGAAATCGCCTCGCGCCTTCACGATTCGGTGTTGCAGACGCTGGCGCTGATTCAAAAGCGGGCCAGCGACCCCGAGGAGGTCGCCAGGCTCGCGCGCGGCCAGGAGCGCGAGCTGCGCACATGGCTTTTCGACGCTGAGGACACGCGCAGTAAGCACACGACCGCCACGGTGTTCGCCGCGCTGCACAAAGCGGCGGGGGAGGTCGAGGACCTCTACTCGGTGGTGATCCGCCCGGTCACCGTCGGCGAGGACGTGGCCTTTAGCGAGGCGACGGAACCGATCGTGCTCGCCGCGCGCGAGGCCATGGCCAACTCCGCCAAGCACGCTGGCGTGGACACGCTTGACGTGTACGTGGAAAACCTCGCCGGTGAGCTCAGCGTGTTCGTGCGCGATCGGGGCTCGGGCTTCGACGTCGACGCGGTGCCGGAGCACCGCCACGGGGTGCGCGACTCCATCGTGGGACGCATGGAGCGCGCCGGGGGACGCGCGGTGGTGCGGTCGTCGATAGGCGAGGGCACCGAGGTTGAGCTGAGCTTGAGCGTCTAGGCGCTACAGAGCGGGGTAGTCGTTGTAGCCGGTGTCCCCGCCGGTGTAGAACGTGGAAGCATCCGGGGTGTTCTCCGCGGCGCCGGTCTTCCAGCGCTCGATCAGGTCCGGGTTGGCCAGAAGCGGGCGCGCCACCGCGGGCCCGTCCGCCCAGCCGTTTTCCACCATCGCCACGGCCTCCTCGCGCGAGCTGGTGCGCTTTTCCAAGATGGTCGTGTTGGCGAAGATGGTGCCGGCAAAACGGTCGCGCACAAGCTGCGCGCACGGGCCGGCCAGGTCGGGCTGCTCAAGCGAGATGTAGGCGAGGCCGGTGTCGGACAGGGCGTCGACAAGCACGGCGTAGGTTGCCAGCGTGTGGTCCTGGTCGGACTCGTCGACGCCCTGGATGCTCACGCCCGGGCAGATGCGGATGCCGAGCCGGTCGGCGCCGATCTCCGCGGCGACGGCTTGGGCAACCGAGATGGGGTACGCGGCGCGCTTGGCGGGGGTGCCGCCGTATTCGTCGTCGCGGACGTTGGAGTTCTTGCCCAAGAAGGTGTGCAGGAAGTAGCCGTTCGCGGCGTGGAGCTCGACGCCGTCGAACCCGGCGTCCATCGCGCGGCGCGCCGCGGCGACGAACTCGCCCCGGGCGCGCTCGAGTTGCTCGATCGTGGCTTCCGCAGGCGTGGCGTAGGGCAGGTGGTTGCCCTCGGCGTCGCGGGTGTGGCCGTCGTGGGCGACGGCGCTGGGCGCCTCCACGGGTAGACCGGTGATCTCCGAGTGCGTGTTCCAGCCCGCGTGCATGAGCTGGACCACGATGGTTCCGCCGGCGTCGTGCACTGCGTCGGTGACCTTGCGCCAGGCGGGGATGTGCTTATCGTCGTAGATGCCGGGCTGGAGGAACTGGACGCGGCCCGCCTGCGAGGGCGAGGTGCCGTCGGTGACGAGCAGCCCGACGGAGGCGCGGTCGCGGAAGTAGCGCACCATGCGGGGCGTCGGCGTGCCGTCGGCGGCCGCGCGCAGCCTGCCCATCGGTGCTTGCATCACTCGGTTACGCAGCTTCAGGGCGCCGGCGGTGATTGGTTCCCAAAGGATATCGGTAGAGGTCATGGGCTCCTCTCGGTGAAATAGATACGGTGTTTTCGTGGGCGGGCCCCATGCTACGCCGCCCTGTAAGTTGGGGGCTATGAAAGTCTTCCTGGTTGATGATCACTCCGTTTTCCGCGCCGGCGTGCGCGCCGAGCTCGCCTCCAGGTTCGACATCGCCGGGGAGGCGGGCACGGTCACGGAGGCAACCCGCGGCATCAACGCCCAAGAGCCGGACGTCGTGCTTCTCGACGTCCACATGCCCGACGGCGGCGGCCTCGCGGTGATTCGGGGCGTGGCCGCGTCGACAAAGTTTTTGGCACTGTCGGTCTCGGACGCCGCCGAGGACGTCATCGCGCTGATCCGCGCCGGGGCCCGCGGGTACGTGACCAAAAACATCGCGGGCGACGAGCTTGCCGAGGCCATTGAGCGCGTCCACGGCGGGGATGCCTACTTCTCCCCGCGGCTGGCGGGGTTCGTGCTCGACGCGTTCGCCTCCGGCGGGGTGGTCGAAGACCCGGAGGGCGAGCCCGTCAAGGTTGAGGACCCGCTTGTCGACGCCCTCACCAGGCGCGAGCTGGAAGTTCTCCGCCTCCTCGCCCGCGGCTACACCTACAAGGAAATTGGCACGCAGCTGTTCATTTCGGTGAAAACGGTGGAGACGCACGCGTCGAATATCCTGCGCAAGACGCAAACGTCGAACCGGCACCAGTTGACGCGCTGGGCGGCGGACCGCGCGTTGGATTAGCGCCGTAAAATCATAGAAAGTACGTTCGACCTCGCCTGTTGCCGGTGTCGCGGCGCGGGTGCATACTTAGTGGCGTGAGTGGAACACCTATTCGACTATCCGCGGAGCCGCAGGCGCTCGAGCCCACCCGGGCCGAGCGCATCGCTGAGCTGCGTTCGCGCATGGCCGATATGGGGGCGCACGCGCCGCAGCGCGTCTTGCCGGACGCGGACGTGCTCGGAGTCGGTGACCAGTTCCACCGCGTTTTGCCTGATGGTGGGGTGCCGCGCCGGGCTGTGACCCACATCAGCGACACGCCCGCGCTGGTGGTGGAGATCATCGACTGCGTCACCGCCGAGGGAGGGTTCGCAGCCGTGGTGGGCTGGCCCGAGCTCTCCTACGCCGGTGTGGCCACCCTAGAACGGGTCATCGCGGTGCCCGAGCCGGGCATCGACCCGCTGGCCGTCGCCGGGGTGCTGGTCGAGGGCCTCGACCTAGTGGTGCTGCACACGCCCCAGCCCTTGAACCTGAGCCCGGTGCGCGCGAGGCCGCTGTTGGCGCGCGTGCGCAAGGGGAAAGCTGCGTTGCTCACGGTCAACGCCCGGGTCCCCTCGCCGGCGCTGAGCATCACCGGTACACTCGCCGGGTTCCACGGCATCGGCCGCGGCGCCGGGCGCATCGTGGGCATGGACATGCGCGTCGAAGCGGCCGGGCGCCGCACCGCCTCGACGGTGATCACCCTGGGCCAGGCCCCGCGGCCCGCGGGCGTGAGGGCGGTGAGGTGAGATGCGGGTGGCCGCGATCTGGTTTCCGGACTGGCCCGTGCAGGCTGCGCGCCTCGACGCCGACGATGCGCTGCCCGAGCCCGTCGCCGTGGTCGCGCAGCACCGCATCAAGGTGTGCTCGCGCCAGGCGCGCTCCCGCGGGCTGCGCCGGGGGATGCTGCTGCGCCACGCCCAGGCGCTGGTCCCGGAGCTCACGGTTGTCGAGGACAACCCAGATCGCGACGGGCGGATGTTCGCGGCCCTGGCCGCGGGTTTCGACGACGTCGCCTCCTCCGTCGAGGTTGTGCGCCCAGGGCTGGTCGTGGTGGATCTCGCCGCCGCCGCGAAGTTCCACGGCGGCGAGGACATCGCGGTTGAGATGCTTATCGACGCCGCCGCGCGCCGCGGTATCGATGCCTTTGCCGGGGCGGCGGACGAGCTGGCCACGGCGATCGTCGCTACGCGGTCCTCGGCGCTTGTCCCGAAGGGCGAGTCGGCGCAGTTCCTGGCGGCGCAGCCGCTGCGCGTCCTGCTCGCCGAGGTGGCTCTGGCGGCCGACGCGGAGACCGTCAAGGCGCTCGGCCAGCTCGGCCTGGCCACCCTAGGCGACATCGCCAACGTGCCCGCAACGGCGATGTCCACGCGCTTCGGCGCGCGCGGCACGTACATCCACCGCATCGCCCGCGCGGCACCGGACCGCCGCGTCGCCCCGGAGCTGCCCGTGGCGGACCTGGCGGTGGCGATCACCCCTGAGGACCCGATCGAGCGCGTCGACGCGGCGGCGTTCGCGGCCCGCGCCCTGGCGGCGAGCCTGCACGAGCGGCTCAAGGAGGCGGGGAAGGTGTGCCTGCGTCTGAAAGTCACCGCGGAGCTGGGCAGCGGCGAGCGCGTTGAGCGCGTGTGGCGCACCCGGGAGGGCTTAAGTGAGTCCGCCACGGCGGACCGGGTGCGCTGGCAGCTCGACGGCTGGCTCACCGGAGGCGGCGCAGGCCAGATCACCTCGCTGATCCTCGAGCCGCTCGAGCTGGCGCAGCCCGAGGTCGTCGGCGAGCTGTGGGCGGACGGGACAACCACGGATGAGGCGCGCCGCGTGGTGGAGCGGGTGCAGTCGCAGCTCGGCATCGACGCTGTGGTGCAGCCCAGGCTCGTCGGCGGGCGCGGCGTGGCCGAGCGCATCGAGCTGGTGCCGTACGGAGAAAGCGTCAACGAGCCGCAGGCGGCGCCGTGGCCGGGGGCAATCCCCCCGCCGCTTCCGGCGCGCCTCGGCGGGGGCATCGAACACCCATCCTCCAAAGTGCTGCTTATCGACGCCACCGCCAAACCAGTCGGAGTCACCGCCGAGGTGCTCCTTACATCCGCACCCTACGCGCTGGGGTGGGGTGACAAGCGGTACCTGGTCACCGGGTGGGCAGGCCCATGGCCGGTGGACGAAGGCTGGTGGGCCGGGGTGGCCAACAGAGTCGCGCGGCTGCAGGTGGTGGGCACGCGCGAAAACGGCAGCGAGCCGTGCGGGTGGCTTCTGATGTGGACGCGGCAACGCTGGCGGGTGGAGGCGGTGTACGGCTAGAAGGTGAGTCAGGCCTTGGAGATGTCGACGACCAGGCGCGTGGGGTCGTCGAGAAGCTGAACCGAGTAAGGCAGGGTCGAGCGCAAGCCGACGACGATCTGGGCGCGGCCCTCGTACGTGCCCGCGTGGACGATGTCGACCACGTTCGAGGAGCTCGACGAGATGTCGATGGGTGTTGCCGCGTCGAGGCCGGCTTCGGAGCGGCTGATTGTGCCGTCGATATTGATGTTGAGGTAGGAGCTGCCTGCCACTTTGACGGGTTTGCCTGCGGTTTCCTGCAGCGGGGAGGGCACGTAGTTGACAAACCACCCCGGCTCGCCGGTGCCCGCGAAATCGACGGTGAGCCTGTCGAACCCGCTGTGGCTGTCGATCGTGATCGCCGATACCGCGAGATGCGCGGGCTCGGCGGGGCGCTGCGTTTTGGGGGACTGGTCCATGGCCGCTGGCGAAGCGTACGCCCCGCGTTGGGCGACACCGACCTTTGCCGAGACGGTATCCGCAGCGGTGGTCGAGGAATCCGGGGCAGCGCACGAAGATACGGCGAATGCGGTCGCGGCGATCGCGACACCTATTCCCCGTAAACGTCTAACCACCAAAGACATATCTGTCACCGTATCCAGTCGTAGCGTTAGAACGAAATCACGAGCACCACTGAGATAAAAAGGTTACAAAACTGTTGCCTAATTCACCGGGTAAGGTAGACGCTATGAGTCCGAGCGCCGACGACATCTTCTGTTCAGATGTGGAAGTGGAGCCTCTGCCGGGAACAGCCAAGCAGGGCGATGTGTACGTGCTGCTCGAATGGCCGGGGCCGTGGAGCCACGACGTTCTCGACGGCGACACACTCGGCGACGAGCTCACCGCCAAGATCAAAGCTCACCTGAAAAAGTTCGGCGCGTCCCTGCAGCTCATCCGCCACCCCACGCGCGAGGGCAGGCGTATCGACGACCACCACCTCTACATCATCCACACCAGCATCGGGCTGACCGAGGTCAAGCACGTCGACGGTCCCGAGGCGATCTTGGATCTCGACCTGTCGGGGCCCGGCCGCAACCACGCGATGGCGCGGCTGGCCCCGCTGGTTCTGGTGTGCACGCACGGCAGGCGGGACCGCTGCTGCGCGGTCAAAGGCCGCCCGCTCGTCAACGAACTGGAAAAGCTCTACCCCTTCAACCGGGGCAGCGACGTGGTGTGGGAGACCTCCCACATCAAGGGCCACCGCTTCGCCGCCACGCTGCTGCTCATGCCGTGGGGCTACAGCTTCGGGCGGATGAATCTCGAGGCCACCGAGGCGATGATCGCCGACGCGATGCGCGGGCAGTACTTCGTGCCCGGCAACCGCGGCCGCGGCATTTTCTCGCCCGCGGCGCAGGCGGCGGAGGTCGGCGTCGCCGCACAGCTCGCGGCGGAGGGAACGCGCATCACCTACGGCCAGCTGCAGGTCGTGGGCGAGGAGGTCGGCGAGGACGAGGCGCGCATAAAGCTAATCGACGCCTCCACGAACGCAACCTTCGATGTCACCATGCGCCGCAGCGCAGTATCCGGGGTTATCTCCTCTTGCGGCGATGAACCGAAGGAGGGCGTTGTGTGGGGTGTCGAAAAGATCGCGCGCTCTAGCGGCGCATGACTTTCTTGGACAGCCAGCTGCCCAAGAACTGGGCGAGTTGCACCATGATCACGATCACGATCACGGCCGCGAAGGTCACGGCGGGCTCGAACTGGTGGTAGCCGTAGACGATGGCGAAGTCGCCGAGGCCGCCGCCGCCGATGTAGCCCGCCATTGCCGACATGTCGATCACGGCGATAAAGATGAAGGTGTAGCCCAAAATCAGTGGGCCGAGCGCCTCGGGCAGGATCACGGTGCGGATGATGCGCCATGGGCCGGCACCCATGGAACGCGCCGCCTCGATCATGCCCGGGTCGATGGACACCAAGTTCTGTTCCACGATGCGCGCGACGGTGAACGTGGCCGCGACGCACATCACGAACGTCGCCGCCGAGCGGCCGATCGTCGTGCCCACCACCTGCAGCGTGATGGGGTAGAGCATCGCGATCATGATGATGAAGGGGATCGGCCGGAAAAAGTTCACGAGCACGTTGATCAACCAGTAGACCGCGCGGTTTTTCAGGATCCCGCCCGGGCGCGTGGTGTAGAGGAACACGCCGAGGATCAGGCCGAAGAAACCGCCGATGACCATGGTGATGGACACCATGAACAAGGTGTCGCCGATGGCCTCGATGAAGGTGGGGCCGAGGCGTTCCCAGTTGGGCTGGGCGAGGATGGAAGTGTTCATCGGACGATCTCCTGAATGTCGGTGGTGCGCTGGAGCGTGGCCAAAAACTGGCTGATCGCGGCGTCGTCGCCGTTGAGGCGCACCGTCATCTTGCCGAAGGAGTGGTTCTGCAGGGTGGTCACACCACCGTGGACCGGCTGGACGCTCACGCCAGCGGCGCGCGCGGACTCCACGGCGCCGAAGAACCCAGAGTTTTCGCTCAGGTCCACGGTGAACAGGCGGCCGGGCTCCGCGAGCAGCTCGCGGGCTTCGACCTCATCCGGCGTGTTGCGCAGCGAGGTGGACACGAAGCGCTGCGCCACGTGCGTGCGCGGCTTGGAAAACACCTCGTAGACCGAGCCGTACTCCACAACCTTGCCGTTTTCCATCACCGCGACCTTGTCCGCGATGGCGCGCACGACCTCCATCTCGTGCGTGATCACGACGATGGTGATCCCGAGATCTTCGTTGACTCGGCGCAGCACGCTTAAGACCTCGCGGGTGGTTTCGGGGTCGAGGGCGGAGGTGGCTTCGTCGGCAAGCAAAAGCGAGGGGTTGGTGGCGAGCGCGCGGGCGATGCCGACGCGCTGCTTCTGGCCGCCCGAAAGCTGCTCGGGGTAGTTCTTGCCGCGATCGGACAGGCCGACGAACTCGAGCAATTCCGCTACTCGACGCTTGCGTTCGGCCGACGGCATGCCGGCCAAGGTCAGCGGGTACTCAACGTTGCCGGCGGCGGTGCGCGAATTGAACAGGTTGAACTGCTGGAAGATCATGCCAACGCCGCGGCGGATGTTGCGCAGCTCGCGCTCCTTCATGCCGACGATGTTGGTGCCGTCGAGAAGCAGCTCGCCGCTCGTGGGCATGTCCAGGCCGTTGATGAGGCGAACGAGCGTCGACTTGCCGGCACCCGAGTAACCAATGACGCCGAGGATTTCGCCGGGCTCGACGGTCAGCGTGACGCCGTCGACGGCGACCACCTCGCGCTTGGCCGTGGTGAACACTTTGGAAACGTCCCGGAACTCAACCCGGGTGCCGGTGGAAGCCACTACTTGTACTCCTCCACGAGACGGTCGAGGATTTCGTTGAGCTCTTGCTTGTCGCGCTTGACCTGGACGGCGGTGCCGCCGGAATCCTGGTTGAGCGCCTCGGTGACCTCGTCGGAGTGCCAGACCTCGACGAGTTTTTCAAAGATCTCGTTGTCCACCTGGTCGGCCTTGACCGTGAACACGTTGATGTAGGGCTCGGCGAGCTCGGAGTTCGGGTCGTCGGCGGCCACCGCAGATGCCGGGTCGATGCCGGCGCGGGAGAGCCAGTTATTGTTGATCACGGCCGGGCGACCCTCGTTGTACGCCGACGGCGTCTGCGAGGCGTCGATGGCGACGACCGAGACCTTGGACGCGGCCTCGTCGATGTCGGCCGGGGTCGGGGTCAGCGTCGGCGCGCCGGGCTTCAGGGTGACCAGGTCAGCCTGGACGAGCACGTTGATCGCGCGGCCCTGGTTCGACGGGTCGTTCGGAACGGCGACCTCTTCGCCCTCGATGCCGTCGAGGGAGTCGTGGTCCTTCCAGTACAACCCGAGGATGTTGATTTCGCCGGAGCCGATGATGCGCAGATCCTTGCCCGCCGAGGCGTTGTACTGCGCCTGGTAGTTGATGGTCTGGAACTTCGAGATCTCAATCTGGTCCTCGTCGAGCGCCGGGTTGACCGGCGGGTACTCCGAGAACCGGACGATGTCGAGCTTGATGCCCTCTTCCTCGGCCTTTTCCTCAAACGCGGTCCAAGCTTGCTGGTCGGCGTCGGTTGTGCCGATCTTCACGGTCACCGTGTCGTTGCCCTCGCCCGGAGCGTTCGTCCCGGAGACGGAGGAGCCGGATTCCGTCGAGCAGGCGACGAGACTGGTCGCGGCAATGGTGGATGCGGCGACAGTGGCGGCAAAACGGGAAAACTTCATGCGCTTAAATCCTCCTGTGCGTTATGGCTTAGTTCGATTCGAGGTTGGTCAAGATGTCGTTGAGCTCGGCCTTGTCGCGCTTGACCGGCACCGAAGTGCCCTTGGAGTCCTGGGCGACCGCCTCGGTGACCTTCGGGTCGTGCCAAATCTCGACGAGCTTGTTCAGCGTCTCGTTGTCAATGTCACCGCTGCGGGAAGCGAAGACGTTGATGTACGGCTCGGCCTCGGGGGAGTTCGGGTCATCCTCGAAGACGGCCAGGCCCGGCTCGATGCCAGCGCGGTCGAGCCAGGTGTTGTTGATGATCGCCGGGCGTCCCTCGTTGTAGGCGGCCGGGGTCTGGGAGGCGTCGACAGGCACGACAGAAACCTTCGACGCGGCCTTGTCGATGTCAGCCGGGGTCGGGGCGAGCGGGTCTGCTACACCCTCGCTCAACGTGACCAGGTCCGCTTGGACGAGCACGTTGATGGCGCGGCCCTGGTTCGACGGGTCGTTCGGAATGGCGACCTCTTCGCCCTCGATGCCGTCGAGGGAGTCGTGGTCCTTCCAGAACAGGGCCAGGGGCACGATCTCGGTGGAGCCGACGATGCGCAGGTCGTTGCCGGAGTTCTTGTTGTACTCGGCGAGGTACATGATGTGCTGGAATTTATTCACGTCCAACTCACCCTGGGCGAGCGCCTCATTGACCGGTGCGTAGTCCGAGAACTGCACGATGTCGAGGGTGATGCCCTGCTCCGCGGCGAGATCGCTGAACACGGACCACGCCTGCTGGTCGGCGTCCGTGGTGCCGATCTTGATCACGGTTTCACCGTTTTCCCCCGTGGTGCCGGGGGTGGCGGTGTTGGCGGATTCAGTGCCGCAGGCAACCAGGCTGGTTGCGGCGATGCCGGTGGCGGCCAGGGTGGCGAGCACTCGGTTGAGTTGCATGGGGTCTCCTTGGAAAAGTGAAGTATGTCGGGACAAAATCTATCACCCGGCATACCGCTTAGTCTATTTTCTTGATCGCGGTGAAGGGGAGTCGCGGCCTCGGCCGGGGTCTAGAGGGCTGGGGAAATACCTGGGCGCACGAGCGGAATCGGGGCCGGTATCAGGCGCCTGCCGCGTGTCTTGCGGTGATCTTGTTCACATTGACCGCGAGGCGCGCGACGTGGGTGAGTCTTGAATAAATTGCCGTGAACAGGGAAATTGCCTGGATTGCTAGACGTCGGGTGGTGCGCTTGACCAGGAGAAGGTTTCTATCGCCCTATTGAAACGGGTGTCGGGAATAGCTAGCCTGTCGACCGACAGTTAGAAAACTGTCGTGGGCCCTGACGGAAAGCGAGAACAGCAGTGAGCACAACAACTAAAGTGGGTGACACCGGAGCGCCGGTAACAAAACTCAACGATGACTTCCCACTTCGATTCGCGCCGCGGAGCTACCGGCGCTGGACCCCGGCAGCCGTGGCAGGCTCTGCACTCGGTGGAATGGCCTACCTCGCGGACTTCTCCATCGGCGCAGGCATCGGCATCGCGCACGGCACGACTAACGCGATTGGCGGCATCCTCATCGCGGCGGTATTGATCTTCGTCTCATCCTTCCCGCTCGCGGTCTACGCAGCGAAGTTCAACTTAGACCTTGACCTGATCACGCGCGGCTCGGGCTTCGGCTACTACGGCTCGGTAGTCACCAACATCATCTTCGCCAGCTTCACCTTCATCTTCTTCGCTCTCGAAGGCGCCATCATGGCCCAAGGCTTGAGGCTGGGCCTCGGCGTGCCGCTGTGGCTGGGATACCTCGTATCCACGCTGATCATCTTCCCGCTGGTGATCTACGGCATGAAGCTCTTGTCCAAACTGCAGACGTGGACGAACCCGCTGTGGCTGGTCATGATCGTGCTCCCGCTGGTCATCCTCGTCGTCCAGGAGCCAAGCACCGTCACCGAGTTCCTTAACTACACCGGTGAGGGTTCCGGTGAGACGAGCTTCGCCGCGATGATGCTCGCCGCGGGCGTCTGCCTCGCTTTGGTGGCGCAGATCGCTGAGAACATCGACTACATCCGCTTCATGCCCCCGAAGACCCCGGAGAACTCCAAGTCGTGGTGGACCTCCGTGATCATGGCCGGTCCGGGCTGGGTCCTCTTCGGCGCGACCAAGCAGATCCTCGGTGTGTTCCTCGCGGTCTATGTCATGAGCCACCTTGGTGCCTCGGCGGCTGAGGCTTCCGAGCCGGTGCGCCAGTTCTTCGCCCTGTACCAGGAGATGATGCCCGCTTGGCTGGCAGTGGCACTCGCTGTGTTTTTGGTTGTGGTCTCGCAGATCAAGATCAACGTCACCAACGCCTACTCCGGCTCGCTGGCGTGGACGAACTCGTACACCCGCATCACCAAGTCCTACCCGGGCCGCACGTTCTTCGTGTTCTTCAACCTGGCCATCGCGCTGGCGCTGATGGAGTTCAACATGTTCGGCATGCTCAGCTTCGTGCTCGGCTTCTACTCCAACCTCGCCATCGCCTGGATCTTCACGGTCGCGGCGGACATCGCGATCAACAAGTCCTTGCTGAAGATCTCCCCGGAGTACCCCGAGTACCGCCGCGGCATGATCGCCAACTTCAACCCGGTGGGCCTCGGCTCGCTGGCGCTGTCGGCGATCGTCTCTGTGGCGATGTTCTTCGGTGCTTTCGGCGAGTCCGCCAAGCCCTACTCGGCGCTGGTCGCTGCGCTGATCGCGGTGGTGGCCACCCCGCTGATCGCCGTGCTGACCAAGGGTAAGTACTACCGCCGCCGTAACGACGACGGCATCGACGCGCCGCTTTTCGACGCCCACAGCAACCCCTCCGATGAGCGCTTCACCTGCTGCGTCACCGGTGAGGAGGTTGAGCGCCCCGACGTGATCCGCTCCGCAGCGGATAACCCGGACGGGTCGCCGCGCTACATTTCTTCCTTGGCGCTGACCATGGATAAGACCGGCGAGCACGTCTTGCCGGAGGATCTGAGCCCGCGAGGTTAGATCGCGCACAGATGGGGACCTCGGCGATGCGTCGCCGGGGTCCTTTCGCGCGAAAACCCATCCCGCCTGACACCAATGTTGATATCATTCGCCTACATCCCTCCTTGGCGACCACAGGAAGCGAGTCCCCGTGAAGATTGCGCTTTTTGCTACATGCATCGTGGACGCAATGGTTCCGTCCGCGGCCATCGCAACCACCCGAATCTTGCGGCGCCTCGGCCACGAGGTGACCTTCCCCGCGGGCCAGGGCTGCTGCGGCCAAATGCACATCAACAGCGGCTACTTCGCCGACGTGGTTCCGGTGGTGCGCAACCACGTCAAGGCCTTCGAGGGCGCCGAGTACATCGTCGCCCCCTCCGGGTCGTGCGTTGCTTCCGCCCGGCACCAGCAGGCGATGGTCGCGCGCCGGGCAGGCGATTCGGGCCTGGAACAGGCCGCCGTTGATACCGGCGAGCGCACGTACGAGCTGTCGCAGTTCCTCGTGGACGTTCTCGGAATCACCAACGCCGCGGAGCTCGGCTCCTACTTCCCGCACTCGGTGACCTACCACCCGTCGTGTCACGGAAAGCGCCTGCTGCGCCTGGGCGACCGGCAGGTGGATCTGGTGCGCAGCGTCGAGGGCATCGAGTTCACTGAGCTTCCAGACGCCGCCGAGTGCTGCGGTTTCGGCGGTACCTTCTCCTTTAAGAACCCGGACGTATCTGGCGCGATGGCGGAGGCGAAGATCGCCAACATCGAGCGCTCAGGGGCCGACATCTGTACTGGGGGAGACGCCTCGTGCCTGTTCCATTTGGAGGGGGCGATGCTGAAGAGGGGCGTCGATAAGCATGCGCTTCACTTCGCCGAAATTCTCGCCTCAACGAAGGAGCAGCCGTGGTCAATCTAGGAATGCCGGCCTACGGGCGAGGCAACATCAACCTCGACGTGCCGTTCCCGAGCGCCGCGAGGGTGCAGCTGGGCAACACGCAGATGCGGGAGAACATTCGGCACGCCACGCACGCGATTCGCGCGAAGCGGGCCGAGGTCGTGGGCGAGCTGCCCGATTGGGAGGAGCTGCGCAGCGCTGGGTCCGCGATCAAGGAAAACGTGATGGCGAACCTGCCGGAGCTGCTGGAACAATTCGAGCGCGAGTTCACCGCGCGGGGCGGAGTCGTGCACTGGGCGCGGGACGCGGGTGAGGCGAACGCGATCGTCGAAAAGCTCGTGCGAGAAACGGGTGAGAGCGAAGTGCTCAAGGTCAAGTCCATGGCCACCCAAGAAATCGGGCTCAACGAGCACCTCGAGGCGGCGGGCATCTGCGCGGTGGAGACAGACCTGGCGGAGCTGATCGTGCAGCTCGGGGGCGATAAACCCTCGCACATCCTCGTGCCAGCTATCCACCGCAACCGGCGCGAGATCCGCGAGATCTTCAGCGAGTATATGGGCGGCCCGCTTAGCGACGAGCCGGCGGTGCTGGCGGAGGCCGCGCGCACGTACCTGCGCGAGAAGTTCCTTGGCGCCAAGGTGGCGATTTCCGGGGCGAACTTCGGGGTCGCGGAAACCGGCACCCTGGCGGTGGTGGAATCCGAGGGCAACGGGCGCATGTGCGTGACCATGCCGGAGACCCTGATCACAGTGATGGGCATTGAAAAGCTTGTGCCCACCTTCGCCGACCTGGAGGTGTACCTGCAGCTGCTGCCGCGCTCGTCGACAGGCGAGCGGATGAACCCGTACACCTCGCTGTGGACAGGGGTGCACACCGGCGACGGGCCGCGCAACGTCCACCTCGTGCTGCTGGATAACGGCCGCTCCGCGGTGCTGTCGGACCCGCAGGGCCGCTCTGCGCTGCATTGCATCCGCTGCTCCGCCTGCCTGAACGTCTGCCCCGTGTTCGAGCACGTCGGCGGCCACGCCTACGGCTCGACCTACCCGGGGCCGATCGGGGCAATCCTCTCCCCGCAGCTCACCGGCATTGAATCCGAGGCCAACGCGACCCTGCCGTTCGCCTCGACGCTGTGCGGCGCGTGTTACGACGTCTGCCCCGTCAAGATCAACATCCCCGACATCTTGGTGCACCTGCGCGCCGAGGCCGTGGAAAAGACGAGCCAGCCAGCACAGATGACCGCGGCGATGAAGGGTGCGTCGGTGACGATGAGCTCCGGGCGGCTCATGTCGCTCGCCGAACGCGTCCTGCCGCTCGCGCGGTTCCGCATCTCGTGGCTGCCCGGCCTCTTCGGCGGGTGGACGAAGGAGCGTGTCATCCCCGCGCCGCCGAAAAAGGCCTTCCGTCACTGGTTTAAGGAGAACCGATGAGCGCCAAATCCGATATCCTGGCGAGGCTGCGCTCCGCGCTGGCGGACAACCCGCAGGCCCCAGCCGTGCCCCGCGAGTACCGCCGCGTTTCGACGCTCACAGCAAACGAAACCCTCGACATGCTCATTGACCGCCTGGTTGACTACAAGGCCGCCGTGCACGTCGCGGGCGGTGTCTCCGATGTCGGCCGGGTTGTGGGGGAGCTGGTCTCTGGGCCCGTGATTGCACCGAGCGGCGTGGACCGCGCGTGGCTGACGCCGGTAGATGAGGTGCGCGACCCCTTGGAGGCGTCGTGCGTGGTCACCTCGTCGACGGTGTCGTGCGCGGAAACCGGCACCATCTTCCTCACCGGGCGTGACGACGAAGGGCGCCGCGAACTCTCGCTCATCCCCGACCACCACATCTGCCTGGTGTTTTCCGACACCATCGTCGAGCTCTTCCCCGAGGCGTGGGAGCGGGTGCGCGAGGTGGGAACGCGCGGGCCGGTGACGATGATTTCCGGGCCGTCCGCCACCTCCGACATCGAACTGCAGCGCGTCGAAGGGGTCCACGGGCCGCGCCGGCTCGACGTTGTGATTGTGAGGTAGCTGCCGGGTTCGGGTGGACAGCGAATCGGGGAAAGCGTGTCGGAGTGGGGCGCTTGCACAAAGTGGGAACTTCGGCTCCACCCGCCCTTCCACGGAAACTCGGACGCAGGCAACTTGCTTTCGAGTTTCGGCGGAAGAGGGGCATCCTTAGGTGCCCGGTTTTAGGCGGAGGGGTTCCGCCGAGTAGAAAGCATGTTCTAAAACCGCTATTATCTACTCCCATGATGTTTCATGGCGGCGAGGCCCTGTCGTGGTCGCGGCTGGAGCGTATTCTCTCCGGCCGCCCCGGCCCCATGCCTGTGCCCGTTAACCACACTCGCCCGCTTGTCGACGCCCCCACCAACCGCCCCGAAGCCAGCCACGCGCCGTTCGCCGAGCTGCACGCGGTGTCATCGTATAGCTTCCTTGGCGGGGCGAGCGAGCCGGAAGAGATGGTCCGCCACGCCAAGCGCCTGGGCATCACCACGCTCGCGCTGCTGGACAGGGACGGTTTTTACGGGGCAGTGAAGTTCGCCGAGGCCGCGGCGCGCGAAGGGGTGGCCACGGTGTTCGGTGCGGAGCTGAGCCTGGGTGACCGTGTTCTGCCTGTGCTGGCGCGGGGCCCGGAGGGGTATCGCCGCCTGTCCCGCCTCATTGCCGCGGCCCGCATGATCACCCGGGAAAAAGACGAGGTCGCCTACCCGCCGCTGGAGCTTATCGCCCATGAGCTGGCGGGCACGTGCATCGTGCTGGCGGGTTGGCAGTGGGCCCCGCAGATCGATTACCTGATCGAACTGTTTGGCCCCGGGGCGGTGGTGCGCGAGTACGAGGTGTCGATGACTCCGGAGGACGCCGACCACCACCGCGCGCTCGATGACTACCCGCACGTCCCCGCGATTGTCAGCGCCGTGCCGGCCGCCGCCACGCGTGACGACGCCCGCCTGGCCGCAGCGAAACGCGCCCTGGCGCGGCGCGACTGCCTGGGCGACGCCCACGCGCACCTGCACCCCATGGGGGCGAACTGGCTGCGCTCCGCCGAGCAGCTCCAGGCGATGCTGCCGGGCGCGCAGGACAAGATTGACACGGCGCTGGCCATCTCCGCGCAGTGCGCGTTTACTCTCAACCTCGTTGCCCCTGAGCTGCCGCGCTACCCCACGCCGGCGGGCTTTGATGAGATGAGCTGGCTGCGCCAGATCACCATCGCGGGTGCGCAGCTGCGCTACGCGACACGCCCGGAGGACATCCGCCGGCGCGCGATGGCGCAGATCGACTACGAGCTCGGCGTGATCGAGGAGCTGAACTTCCCCGGCTACTTCCTCATCGTCCACGACCTGGTGGACTTTTGCCGCCGGGAAAACATCCTGTGCCAGGGCAGGGGTTCGGCGGCGAACTCGGCGGTGTGTTTTGCGCTCGGCATCACCAACGCCGAGCCGATCAGCGCGGGGCTTTTGTTCGAGCGCTTCTTGTCGCCGGATAGGGACGGCCCGCCGGATATTGACATTGATATTGAGTCGGGGCGTCGTGAAGAAGTGATCCAGTACGCCTACGAGCGCTACGGGCGCGACAACGCGGCGCAGGTGGCAAACGTGATCACCTACCGCACCAAGGGCGCGATCCGCGACGCCGCCCGCGCCCTGGGGTACGCGCAGGGCGCGGCGGATTCCTGGTCGAAGGGGATCTCGCGGCCACCGGAGGGCGTCGAAAAGCTTGCGGCGGAGCTCAAAGGCCAGCCCCGGCACTTAGGCATCCACTCCGGTGGCATGGTTATCTGCGACCGCCCGATCGCCGACGTGGTGCCGGTGGAGTGGGCGCGGATGGAAAACCGCTCGGTGGTGCAGTGGGACAAGGACGACTGCGCCTCGGCCGGGCTGGTCAAGTTCGACCTGCTGGGCCTGGGCATGCTCGAAGCGCTGCACCACATGATCGACCTGGTGCGCGACACCGCCGGGCGCGAGATCAACCTGTGGGAGCTCGACGTCGCGGACTCCCGCGTGTACGAGATGCTGTGCCGCGCCGACGCCGTCGGCGTGTTCCAGGTGGAATCGCGCGCGCAGCTTTCCACGCTGCCGAGGCTGAAACCGCGCTGCTTTTTCGACCTCGTCGTCGAGGTCGCGCTGATCCGCCCCGGCCCCATCCAGGGCGGGTCCGTGCACCCCTACCTGCGGCGTCGCGACGGCAAAGAAGCCATCGTCTACGACCACCCCGTGTTAGAAAAGTCGCTGGGCAAGACCCTGGGCGTGCCCCTGTTCCAAGAGCAGCTCATGCAGATCGCCGTCGACGCCGCGGGGTTTTCCGGCCGCGAAGCCGACGCGCTGCGCCGCGCGATGGGCTCGAAGCGCTCGCCGGAGAGGATGGCGCAGCTCAAAGCCCGCTTCTTCGACGGCTGCTGGGCCACCAACCGCATTGCTCACGACGTGGCGGAGACGCTCTGGGCCAAAATCGTCGCGTTCGCCGCCTACGGGTTCCCCGAGTCGCACTCTCAGTCCTTCGCCTCGCTGGTGTTCTTCTCCGCGTGGTTCAAGTGCTACTACCCGGCGCAGTTTTGCGTCGGGTTGCTGCGCGCCCAGCCGATGGGGTTCTACTCGCCGCAGTCGCTGATCCAAGACGCGCGCCGCCACGGTATCGACGTGCTGCCCGTCAGCGTCAACGACTCGGGCCGCGAGGCGCGCTGCCTAGACAACCGCACCATCCGCGTCGGGCTGAACCTGATCAAGGGCCTCGGCGACCAGGCGGCCGACCGCATCGAGGCGGCCCAGCCGTTTCGCGACATCCCGGACCTGTCGCGCCGCGCCGACCTGTCGGTCGAGCACGTAGAGGCGCTGGCGCGCGCGGGTGCGCTGGACTGCTTCGGCGTGGACCGCAGGCAGGCACTGTGGCAGGCGGGCGTGGCCGCGACCGAGCGTGAGGGCATGCTGCCGGGCCTCAGCGCCATCGAGGCGCCTGCGCTGCCGGGCATGAACGCCTTCGAGCTGATGGCGGCGGACGTTTCGGCCACAGGTGTGACCCACGACAAGCAACCCGTGGAGCTTCTGCGCGCGGGCCTGCGAGAGCGTGGCATCCTCACCGCCGATGACCTGCGCCGCGTCGAGGACGGCTCGCGGGTGCGCGTCGCCGGGGTGATCACGCACCGGCAGCGGCCGAAGACCGCGAAGGGCGTGACGTTTTTGGGCATGGAGGATGAAACCGGGTTGATCAACGTCATCGTCCCGGTGGGGCTGTGGGAGCGCCAGCTTGTGCTGGCCAGGACCGCGAAGTCGCTGATCGTGCGCGGCATCGTGCAAAACGCCACCGGCGCGGTCAACCTGGTGGCCGACAAGTTCGAGCCCCTTGAGCTGGGCGATTACCTCAACCGGGGGGCCCGTGACTTCCATTAGTACTATGAACACCATGACCAGCCACCCCCTGCCACGAAGCGTCGAAGAGATGAACCGAGTGTCACCGCGGCTGGCAATCCCCTCGTACGTGGGCCTGCTCACGTGGTCCCTCATTTTCGGCGCGGCGTTTACCTTCGCCGCGCTGCGGTGGAGCCAGTGGTGGTTCATCGGGCTCGGGGTCGTCGTCGTGCTGGCGGTCGTCAATGCCGTTCTCATCCCGCTGCGGGTGCGCGCAATGGGGTGGTTGGAAACCGACGACGAACTGATCCTGGCCAAGGGCAGGCTGTGGCGTTCCATGACGGTCGTGCCCTACGGGCGCATCCAGTTCGTCGACGTCACCTCGGGGCCGATTGCGCGCGCGGTGGGGCTGAAAGATCTCGAGGTCAACACCGCGTCAACGACCTCGGTGTCGTCGCTTCCCGGCATCGAGGCCGACGTCGCCGACGCGCTGCGCGACCGGCTGGCCGCCAAGGCCCGCGAGCGCATGAGCGGGCTGTAATGGACAGGAAGGTACACCGGATCACACCCCTGCTGCGCGCCTGGGGTGTGCTGTTCGCCCTGGTAGTGATCGCAGCGGTCAGTTTCCTCGAGCCCTTGTACACGTGGGTGAGCTCGGAGCACTTCGCCGCGTTCGACATCCTGCGCGGGGTCGGGATCTTCGTCGTCGGAGTCGCGGTGCTGTTCGCCGTGTCTCAGCTGTGGTGGTCGCGGATGGGCTACGGCATCGGGGAGGAGGAACTCGGGCTCAAGCGCGGCGTGTTTACCACGCACGTGCGCACGGCCCGCTTCGACAGGATCCAGGCCGTCGACGTGGTCGAGCCGCTCGCCGCGCGGATCTTCGGCCTCGCCGCCGTGCGCGTCGAGGCAGCCGGCGGCGGCGACTCCGCGATCGAGATCGCCTACCTGCCCAAGGACGAGGCCGAGCGGGTCCGCGCCGAGATCATGCGCGCCGTCGCCCGCGAGGGGGCAGAGGTGGACACGGCCGCGGACGCGCAAGACTTCCTGGTCGCGCCGGTGCCGATTCACCGCTCGCTCATCGGAACGCTGCTGCGGGTGAGCACGCTTGTCGCCGCCGCGTTCACGGCGCTCCCATTGGCCACCAACCTCAGCCCCGCGGCGGCAATCCCGGTTATCATCGGCGTCCTCCCGTCGCTGTGGCGGATGATCGATCAGTCTTGGCGCTTCCAGGCCGTGCGCGGCGACGAGGTGGTCAACGTCACCTTTGGCCTTGCTAATCGACGCCGCCAGGCCGTGCCCCTGGACCGCATCCACGCGGTCTCGCTCACCCAGCCCCCGCTGTGGCGGCCACTGGGCTGGTGGGAGGTCAAGGTCAACGTCGCAGGCTACAAAACCTCCGGCGACGGCGGGACGCTGACCCTTCTGCCCGTGGGCACGCTCGACGAGGCGCTCGCGGTGGTGCGCGCGCTGAGCCCACTTCAGGTCGGTGAGTTGGGCGAGATCGACCCCGCCAGCGCGGATGCGCACGTGCGCACCCCGCGCCGGGCGCGCTGGGTCTCGCCGGTGGATTGGCGTCGCCAGTCGCTGCTGCTTCGCGACGGCACCGCGGTGGTGACCTCGGGCAGGCTCTCGCGGCGCTACTCGGTGGTGGAGGTGCCCCACATCCAGGAGCTCACCTCCACTCAGGGCCCGCTGCAGTGGGTGCTGGGCCTCGCGCACGTGCGCCTCGATCTGGTGCCGGGGCCGGTGAGCGCCACGGTGCGTGATCTGGACATCGAGGACGCGCGGTGGGTCGTCGATACGCTGCGCGCACGCGCTCTGCCTCCGGTGGGCGCGGCGTCGATAGAGTTGGGGTGTGACGCAGAACAATCAGACGGGCACCCAACGCCAGCGCGAGAAGGCGAAGAAGCGCCGGGAGCTACTCGCGGCGGCGGCGGACATCATGGCGCGCAAGGGGTTTCACCAGACCAGGCTCGCTGACGTCGGTGCCGCCGTAGGCATCTCCGGCCCGGGGATGTACCGCTACGTCGAGAGCAAGGACGCGCTTTTGGCGGAGATTCTCGACGAGATCTCCGACCGGCTTATGGCGGGGGCGAGGGAGATTATTGATGCCGGAGGGCGTCGAGAAGCAAGCGCCCGCGAGGTGATGGGGGAGCTGGTGGCGTTCCACGTCACCATCGGCGTGACCGAGCCCAACGTGGTCAGCGTGCAGGAGAGGGAGCTGAAAAACCTCGACCCGTCGAGCCAGGAGCTGGTGCGCGCCAAGCAGCGCGAGTACCTGGCGATGTGGACCGAGGTGTTGGAGCGGGCGGAGCCGACCCTTGGCGCGAGCGTGGCGCGGATGAGGGTGCAGCTCGTGGCCGGGATGATCAACTCGATCAGGTACGTGATCAAGCGCGCGGGGCCCGAGGTGGTGCGCGAGCACGCGTACCGGATGGCGATGAGCGCGCTGTTTTCTTAGGGAAAACAAAAAGTTTGGCGAAATGTGTTGTGGCGCACACTGTGAAGGGTTAGATTGTTAAGCAAAACAAAGTTAATCGCGATTAACTGAAGTTCTGCCTGACACCCACGACCCTTTACAAAGGGGGGACAACCCTTGACCACTCCACACAGCAACCGCGAGCAGCACCTCGGCCTCGTCCGCGACCTGAAGCGCATCCTGGGCGAGACCGCGCGCGGCGGATCCGACTCCGCGCGCGAGCGGCACACCTCCCGCGGCAAAATCCTGCCGCGCGAGCGCATCGACCAACTCCTCGACCCGGGCTCGCCGTTTCTTGAGGTCGCGCCGCTGGCCGCCCACGACATGTACGGCGGCAAGGTCGCGGCTGCCGGAGTGATCGCGGGCATCGGCCTTGTCGAGGGCCGCACCTGCCTCGTCGTGGCCAACGACGCCACCGTCTCCGGCGGCACCTACTACCCGATGACGGTGAAGAAGCACCTGCGCGCCCAGGAAATCGCCGCCGACAATCACCTGCCGTGCATCTACCTCGTCGACTCCGGGGGAGCAATGCTGCTCAACCAGGCCGAGGTCTTCCCCGACCGCGACCACTTCGGGCGCATCTTCTACAACATGGCCAACATGTCCAAGCGCGGCATCCCGCAAATCTCCGCGGTGATGGGCTCATGCACCGCCGGCGGCGCCTACGTGCCGGCCATGGCGGACGAAAACGTCATCGTGAAAAACCAGGGCACCATCTTCCTGGCCGGCCCGCCGCTGGTCAAAGCCGCGACGGGCGAGGAGGTCACACCCGAGGAGCTGGGCGGCGGCGACCTGCACTCCTCCGTCTCCGGCGTCACCGACCACCTGGCGCTCGACGACGCGGACGCGCTGGCGCGGGTGCGTCGGATCGTCGCCACGCTGCCGCGCGATAAGCACGCCGCCTGGGACGTGATCGAGCCCGTCGAGCCCACGCGCTCGCAGGACGAGCTTTACGACGTCGTCCCGGTCGGCAGCCGCGACCCCTACGACGTGCGCGACGCCATCGAGATCATCGTCGACGGGGGCCAGTACGACGAGTTCAAATCCGAGTACGGCACCACCTTGGTCACCGCGTTCGCGCGCATCTACGGCCACCAGGTCGGGATCGTCGCCAATAACGGCATCCTGTTCGCCGAATCCGCCCAAAAGGGTGCCCACTTTATCGAGCTGTGCGACCAGCGCGCCATCCCGCTCGTGTTTCTGCAAAACACCACCGGGTTCATGGTGGGGCGCGAGTACGAGGCCGGCGGCATTGCCAAGCACGGCGCGAAGATGGTCAACGCCGTGGCCACCACGCGCGTGCCCAAGTTCACCGTGGTCATCGGCGGCGCGTTCGGCGCGGGCAACTACTCCATGTGCGGGCGCGCCTACTCCCCGCGTTTTCTGTGGATGTGGCCCAACGCGCGGATCTCCGTGATGGGCGGGCCGCAGGCCGCGATGACCATGTCCACGGTGCGCCGCAACCAGATCGAGCGCTCCGGCGGGCAGTGGAGCGCGCAGGAGCAGGAGGACTTCGAGGCTCCCATCCGCGAGCAGTTCGAGCGCGAATCCCACCCCTACTACTCCTCCGCTCGTCTGTGGGACGACGGAGTCATCGACCCGGCCGACACCCGGCGCGTCCTGGGCCTCGCCCTCGACGCCGCGGCGAACGCCCCGCTTGACCACGCCGGCTACGGCGTCTTCCGGATGTAGGAGACAACGACCATGAACGCAACCCACATCGACACCGTTTTGGTGGCCAACCGCGGCGAGATCGCCTGCCGCATCATCCGAACCCTGCGCGCCGCCGGCGTGCGCTCGGTGGCCGTGTACTCCGACGCGGACGCCGACGCCCGCCACGTGCGCGAGGCCGACGTCGCGGTGCCCATCGGCGCCGCCCCGGCGCGCGAGTCCTACCTCGTGGCGGAGAAGATCCTCGACGCCGCTGCGCGCAGCGGGGCGCAGGCCATCCACCCCGGCTACGGCTTCCTGTCGGAAAACGCCGAATTTGCCAAGGCGTGCGAGGACGCCGGCATCGTCTTCATCGGCCCGCCGGCGTCCGCCATCGAGATCATGGGTGACAAGATCTCGGCGCGTGCGGCCGTCGAAAAGCGAGGCGTGCCCACAGTGCCGGGGATCTCGCGACCGGGCCTAAGCGACGCCGAGCTTCTCGACGCCGCCCCGGGCATCGGCTTTCCCGTCCTGATCAAGCCCTCCGCCGGTGGCGGCGGCAAGGGCATGCACCGCGTGGAGCGCATCGAGGAGATGG
Source organism: Corynebacterium sp. Z-1 (assembly GCF_031844665.1). Lineage (NCBI taxonomy): Bacteria > Bacillati > Actinomycetota > Actinomycetes > Mycobacteriales > Corynebacteriaceae > Corynebacterium > Corynebacterium sp. Z-1. The sequence goes on from NZ_CP134621.1 coordinate 925,190, forward strand.
CCGAGGCGCTGACAAGGGCGCGTCGAGAAGCAAAAGGCGCGTTCGGCGACGACACCCTGTTCGTCGAGCACTTCGTGGACACCCCGCGCCACATCGAGGTGCAAATCCTCGCCGACACGCACGGCAACGTCATCCACCTCGCCGAGCGCGAGTGCTCGCTGCAGCGCCGCCACCAAAAAGTCATCGAGGAAGCGCCCAGCCCGCTTCTCGACGCCCCCACCCGCGCCCGGATCGGCCAAGCCGCCTGCGACGCCGCCCGAGCGGTCAACTACGTCGGCGCGGGCACCGTGGAGTTCATCGTCCCCGCCGCACGCCCGGGCGACTTCTACTTCATGGAAATGAACACGCGGCTGCAGGTCGAGCACCCCGTGACCGAGGAGATCACCGGGCTCGACCTCGTCGCGCTGCAGCTCGCGGTGGCCCGCGGCGAGGCGCTGCCGCTGACCCAAGACGACGTGCAGCTCAACGGCCACGCGATCGAAGCGCGCATCTACGCCGAGGACCCGGCGAACGGGTTTTTGCCCACCGGCGGGGTGATCTCGCGGGTGATCGAGCCGCATGGTGAGCGAGTGCGCGTGGATTCGGGCGTGAGCGACGGCGCGGAGGTCACCTCGCTCTACGACCCGATGCTGATGAAGGTCATCGCCCACGGCGCAGACCGCGCACAGGCAATCGAGCGTCTCGACGCCGCCCTGTCCAACCTGGTTATCACCGGCGTCGGCGTCAACACCGACTTCAACCGCTACCTGCTCAGCATCGACGAGGTCCGCTCCGGCGACCTGGACACCGGGCTGCTGGATCGGGTGGCCGGCGCGTACGAGCCCAGCGAAACGCCCACGGAGGTGCTCGGCTTCGCGGCGCTTGAGCTGCGCTCTTCCACCCGCCTTAGCGAGCGCCGCGCCGCCTGGGCCACCGCCGACGGGTGGCGCCTGGGTGCGAGCTACCCCTACAAAGTCAGGCTCGCCGACGAGCTCGGCGAACACCTCGTCTCCGTCGTCGAGGACCCAGCCGAACCAGGCGTGTGGGTCACCGAGGTCGAGGGCCGCGAGCCCGAGCGCATCGCGGCGCGGCGCGACGTGCACACCAGCGTCGAGGGCTCGGACGTGCTGGTCAGCACCCCGGGTGGGACCTGGCTGCTGAGCAAGCGCGACGCGGTGCGATCGGCAGCGCAGAAAGAGGCCGGCTCGGGCACCACGCTGGTCTCGCCGATGCCGGGCACCGTCATCGTCCACTCGGTTGCAGAGGGCGCGCGCGTGGAACCGGGCGACGCCGTGCTCGCCGTCGAGGCGATGAAGATGGAGCACGTTTTGCGCGCCGAAGTCGCCGGCACCGTGGCGTTTTCCTGCCAGGTCGGCGAGCAAGTCCCCGGTGGCCAGGTGCTGGCGACCATCACCCCTGACCACGACCCCGAACAGTAAACAGCAAAGGACACCACCATGAGCGAGATCAACATTTCCCACCTGCCCGAGGAGTACAGCGAGCTTCGCAGCATCGTGCGCGAGTTCGCCAACGAGGTCGTCGACCCCGTTTCCTACAAGCACGACAAGGAGCACAGCTTCCCCTACGAGGTTGTCGCCCAGATGGGGGAGATGGGCCTGTTCGGCCTGCCGATCCCCGAGGAGTACGGCGGGATGGGCGGCGACTACCTGCTGCTCGGCCTGGCCCTCGAGGAGCTCGGGCGCGTAGACCAGTCCGTGGCGATCACCCTCGAGGCCGCCGTGAGCCTGGGCGAAATGCCCATCCTGCGCTTCGGCACCGAGGAGCAGAAGCAGGCCTACCTGCCGGAGCTCGCCTCCGGCAGCGCTCTCGCCGGTTTCGGCCTGACGGAGGCCGGGGCCGGTTCGGACGCGGGCGCGACGCGCACCACCGCCACCGAGGAGGGCTCGGACTTTGTCATCAACGGCTCCAAGCAGTTCATCACCAACTCCGGCACCGACATCACCAAGTTTGTCACCGTCACCGCCGTGACCGGCCAAAAGGACGACGGCAAGAAAGAAATCTCCACCATCATCGTGCCCACGGATACCCCCGGTTTTACCGCCGAACCGGCCTACGACAAGGTCGGGTGGAACGCGTCTGATACCCACCCGCTGACCTTCAGCAACGCGCGCGTGCCGCAGTCCAACCTGCTCGGGGAGCGCGGCCGCGGCTACGCCAATTTCCTGTCCATCCTGGGCGAGGGCCGCGTGGCCATCGCCGCGCTGTCGGTGGGCGCGGCCCAGGGGTGTGTGGACGAGAGCATCAAGTACGCCCAGGAGCGCACGTCCATGGGGCGCAAGATCTCCGAGTTCCAGGCGATTTCCTTCACCATCGCGCGGATGGAAGCCCGCGCGCACACCGCCCGTCTCGCCTGGATGGACGCGGCCGCGAAGATGGTCGCCGGCCAAGACTTCCGTAAGGAAGCGTCGATAGCAAAGCTCGTCGCCTCCGAGGCGGCGATGGACAACGCCCGAGACGCCACCCAGATCCACGGCGGCTACGGGTTTATGAACGAGTACCGCGTGGCGCGCCACTACCGCGATTCGAAGATCCTCGAAATCGGCGAGGGCACCAGCGAGGTCCAGCTGATGCTCATCGCCCGCGGGCTCGGGCTCTAAGGGCGGGTGCGGCGATGACAACGGCACCGCGAACCGTCGAGCAGCGAGGGCTGTGGTTCGAGCAGTACGAAGAGGGCGTGCGCTACCTGCACCGCCCGGGGCGCACCGTGACCGAGACCGACGACGTGACGTTTACCACCCTGACCATGAACACCCAGCCGCTGCACCTCGATGCCCACTGGGCGTCGCAGCAGCCGGGTTTCGGGGGCCAGCGGCTGGTCAACTCGATGTGGACGCTGTCGACGGTGGTCGGATTGTCGGTCTCCCAGCTCACTTTGGGCACGATCGTGGCCAACCTGGGTTTTAGCGAGGTCTCCTTCCCCAATCCGATGTTCCACGGCGACACCCTGTACGCGGAAACGGTGTGCACCGGCAAGCGCCTGTCCGCCTCGCGTCCGGGCCAGGGGATCGTGCACCTCGAGCACATCGGACGCAACCAGCACGGCGACGTGGTGTGCAAGGCCGTTCGCTCCACGCTGGTGCAGTGCGACCCCGCAGCAACAAAACCAGGGGAGGAGAGCCGATGAGCACCGGTTGGCTGCCGGCGGGCCCGGCACTGCTGTTTACCCCCGCGGACCGCGCGGATCGCTTCGCCACCGCGCTTGAGCGCGCTGACATGGTCATCCTCGACCTCGAGGACGGCTGCCGCCCGGAGAACAAACAGGCCGCGCGCGAGAACATCGCCGCCAGCGGACTCGACCCGGCGCGCGCAATCGTGCGAGTCAACCCGAGCGATTCGGAGCACTTCGCCGAGGACGTTGCCGCCGTTTCCGCCACCGCTTACCGCCAGGTGATGCTGCCCAAGGTCGAAAGCGCCAGCGACGTGAGCACGCTTGTCGACGCCCTCCCCGACGCGCAGGTCATCGCCCTGATCGAAACCCCGCGCGGCGTGCTGCGCGCCGACGAGATCGCCGCGCACGAAGGCGTGGTCGCGATGTTCTGGGGCGCGGAAGACTTAACCGCGGGGTTGGGTGGGTCGTCGTCACGCCACGGCGACGGCACCTACCGCGACGTGCCCCGCGCGGCGCGGGCGTGGGTGCAGCTCGCGGCGGCCGCGAACGGCAAGGCCGCGCTCGATTCCGTCTACGTCAACATCGGTGACCTCGAGGGGTTGCGCGCAGAAGCCGCCGATGCCGCCGCGCTGGGTTACGCGGCGACGGTGTGCATCCACCCCTCGCAAGTCGCCGTGATTCGGCAGGAGTACCGCCCCAGCGACGACGAGGCCGAGTGGGCGCGGCGCCTGCTCGCCGAGGCCGAAAACAACCGCGGGGCCTTCGCTTTCGAGGGCCGCATGGTTGATGAGCCGCTGTTTCGCCAGGCGCAGTCGATCGCTCGCCGCGCCGCTAGTAAAGGAAAGGCCAACTGATCATGACCACTGAGACTTCCACCCCGACGTTTGAAACCACCGCGTGGGGCTCCATCGCCGTCGACGAGAACGGCCGCAAGCTGTCCTGGGTGCGCGGGCAAACCATCGAGCAGGGCGCGCCGCCACTTCTGACCCAGACGCTGGGGCAGATGCTGCGCGAGGTCGTCGAGAGGCACCCGCAGCGCGACTGCATTGTCGACGTCTACGCAGACGTGTCCTTTACCTACGAGCGCTTCTACAACCGCGTGCTGCGACTCGCCTCGGCGTTCATCCGCCATGGCCTGCGCAAAGGCGACCGGGTGGCGATCTGGTCGACCAACCGCTGGGAGTGGATCATCGTGCAGTGGGCCTGCCACCTCGTCGGCCTGATCCTAGTCAACATCAACCCGGCGTACCGCCAGTCCGAACTGAACTACGTGCTGGAGAAGTCCGGTACCAAGGTCGTCTTCGCCGCGCCCCGGTTCAAGGACTCCGACTACCGCTCCATGCTCAACGAGGCCCGCAAGCAGCGGGGAGTCAACGTCGAGCACGTGATCTACTTCGGCTCCGCGGACTGGTTCGACGCGATGCACGGCGAGATCAACGACTTAAGCGCCCACACCAGCGAGCTGGACGCCGACGACGCGATCAACATCCAGTTCACCTCCGGCACGACGGGCTTTCCCAAGGGCGCGACGCTGACCCACAAGAACATCCTCAACAACGGCTTCTTCGTGGCCGAGCACCAAAACATCACCCACGAGGACCGCGTCGTGGTGCCGGTGCCGTTCTTCCACTGCTTCGGCATGGTGATGGGCACCATCGGGGCGTTCTCGCACGGCGCGACGGTGATCATCCCCTCGCCGTCGTTCAAGGCCCGCGAGACGCTCAAGGCGGCGCAGGTAAGCAAGGCCACCTCGCTGTACGGCGTGCCGACGATGTTCATCCAGGAGCTCGAAGAGGCCCACGACCACGACGAGTTCGGCAGCCCCTACAAACTCGACAGCCTGCGCACCGGCGTGATGGCGGGCACGTCGTGTCCGTCGAAGACGATGCGCGACGTGATGACCAAGTTCGGCATGACGGAGGTGACCATCTGCTACGGCATGACGGAAACCTCGCCGGTGTCGTTCCAAACGCGCGCGGATTCGCCCGAGGACAAGCGCGTCAACACCGTCGGGCTGATCCAGCCGCACCTCGAGTGCAAGCTTGTCGACGCCTCTTCTGACGCTCCGGTGGGCGTCGGCACGCAGGGCGAAATCTGGGTCCGCGGCTACTCGGTGATGAAGGGCTACTGGGAGCACGAGGAAAAGACCGCGGAGGCGATCACCGAGGACGGCTGGATGCGCACCGGTGACCTGGGCACCTTCGACGAGCAGGGCTACCTCTCGGTGACGGGCCGGCTCAAGGACATGGTGATCCGCGGCGGGGAGAACATCTACCCCCGCGAGATCGAGGAGTTCCTCTTCACCCACCCGGACATCGTCGACGCCCAGGTCATCGGCGTGCCGGACGAGAAGTACGGCGAGGAAACCATGGCGTGGATCATCCTGCGCGACGGTGCGGACCCGATAACTGCCGAGGACATCGCCGAGTTCGCCGAGGGCAAGCTGTCGCGCCACAAGGTGCCGCGTTACGTGCACACCGTGACCTCGTACCCCATGACGGTCAGCGGCAAGGTGCGCAAGATCGAGTTGCGCGAGATGGCCCCGCGCGTTTTGGGGTGGGTGTAGGACGTGGCGCTGAACAAACAGCTCGCCCTTAACGAGCTCGACGAGCTGATCGCTCACACCGTGCGCGACGGGATGATCGTCGCCGTCGGCGGCTTCGGGCTCAGCGGCAACCCCTTTGAGCTGATCCGCTCGCTGGCGCGCGTGGGTCGCGCAAACCTCACCATCGTGTCCAACAACATGGGCGTCGACGGCGAGGGCCTGGGCATCCTGCTGGAAAACTCGCAGGTGAAGAAGGTCGTGGCAAGCTACGTCGGGGAGAACAAGGAGTTCGCCAGGGCCTACCTCGCCGGAGAGCTAGAGGTGGAGTTCACCCCGCAGGGCACGCTCGCCGAGCGGTTGCGCGCCGGGGGCGCGGGGATCCCCGCGTTCTACACGGCCACCGGGGTCGGCACCGAGATCGCCGACGGCAAGCCCACGGCGCTTTTCGACGGCCGCGAGTACGTGCTTGAGCGCGGAATCGTCGCCGATGTTGGCCTTGTCCACGCTTTCGCCGGCGACGTGGGAGGAAACCTGGTCTACCGGCGTACCGCGCGCAACTTCAACCCGCTGTGCGCCGAGTCCGGGGTGGTCACCATCGCAGAGGTGGAAACGCTTGGCCCGCTCGGCTCCATCGACCCGGACGCGGTGATGACCCCGGGCGTCCACGTCGACCACATCGTCGAGGTGGGCACAGGCGACAAGCCGATTGAGCAGCGCACCGTGCGGCCCAAGCCAGCGGAAAAGGAGAGCTAGATGGATATCGGATGGACCCGCGACGACATGGCGGCCCGCGCCGCCGCCGAGCTGCGCGACGGTGACTACGTGAATTTGGGCATCGGGATCCCCACGCTGGTGGCCAACAACCTGCCAGAAGGCGTGGACGTGATCCTGCAAAGCGAAAACGGCATCTTGGGCATGGGCCCGTTCCCCTATGAGGGGGAGGAGGACGCGGACCTGATCAACGCGGGCAAGCAGACGGTCACCCTGCGCCAGGGCGCGGCGGTGTTCGACTCGGCGACCAGCTTCGCTATGATCCGCGGCGGCAAGGTCAAGGTCGCGATCCTCGGGGCGATGGAGGTCGCCCAGAACGGTGACCTGGCCAACTGGATGGTGCCGGGCAAGATGGTCAAGGGCATGGGCGGGGCGATGGATCTAGTCGCAGGCACGCCCCGGGTCATCGTGCTCACCGACCACGTCACCCGCGCCGGCGCGCCGAAGCTGCTGCGGCAGTGCACCCTGCCGCTGACGGGCGCGGCGGTGGTCGACCGGATTATTACCAACCTGGGCATCTTCGACGTCGACGGCGATCACCTGGTGCTGCGGGCGCTCGCGCCGGGCGTCAGCGTCGCCGACATCGATCGCTCCACAGAGGCGGCGTACGTCGTGGACGACAACCTAGAGATTTAAGACACCAACGAGGAGAATCCGATGCGCATAGCAGTGCTGGTCAAAGACGTCCCCGACACCTACGGGGAGCGCGCCCTTGACCTGGAAACCGGGCTGACCGAACGCTCCGGCGATACCGTGCTCGACGAAATTGCCGAGCGCGCCGTCGAGGCCGCGCTGGTGCTGGCCGAGGCCGCCGGGGAGTCGAGCGTTCACCTGGTCAGCGTCGGCCCGGAGGCGTCGGAAAGCAATGTGCGCCGCGGCCTCGCGATGGGCGCTGACGCGGCGGTGATGGTCAGCGACGACGCGCTCGCCGGCGCCGACCTCGGGCAGACGGCGGAGGCGATCGCGGCGGTGCTTGCGCGCGAGGAGTTCGACCTCGTCGTCGCCGGCAACTACTCCACCGACGGCAACGCGGGAGTGGTGCCGACCATGGTCGCCGAGCTAGTGGGCTTCCCGCACCTGACCAACCTCACCGAGATGGCCGTCAGCGGCGGCGAGATCACCGCCACCCGCACCACCGACGACGGCCAGATGACGCTGAGCGCGCAGCTCCCGGCGGTGGTCTCGATCACGGAGGCCTTCCCCGCGCCGCGCTACCCCAACTTCAAGGGGTTGATGGCGGCGAAGAAGAAGCCGGTGGACAAGCTCGCCCTCGCCGACCTCGGCATTAACCCGGAGGACTTCTCCTGGGCCAAATCGATCCTGCTCGAGGTCGCGCAGCGCCCGCCGCGTGAGGCCGGCACTGTCATCACCGACGACGGCACCGCCGCCGAGCAGCTCGCCGACTACCTCGCGGCCAACCGCCTGATCTAAGGAGACCACCATGGACCAGCTTGCAATTCTCGTCGTGGTCGACCGCGGCAGCGACGGCACGATCGCGCCCTCGGCCGCGGAGCTGATCGGGGCGGCCAGTCTCGTCGGTGAGCCTGTCGCGCTCGTCGGCATCGGCGCGGACGAAGCGGTCGAGGCGCTGTCTGAGCAGCTCGGCAGCCTCGGGGCGAGCCGCGTGCTCGCCGCGCATATCGACGCCACCACGCTCACCGTCCCGCTTGTCGACGCCGCCGTCGCCGCCGAAGCGCACGTTGCACCCGCCGCGATCGTGTGCGCCCACTCGATTGCGGGCCGCGATGTCGCCGCGCGCCTCGCGGTGCGCCTGCGCCGTGCCCTCAACGTCGACGCCACGGCCCTGCGCCGAGACGAGCTCGGGCTCGTCACCGACCACTCCGCGTTCGGCGGGACGTACCAGGCCGTGGCGGCGCCGACCCACGACGCGCCCGTGGTCACCGTGCGCCTCGGCGCCGTGGACCACCGCGCCGAACCCACCACCCCTGGCGTGGAAACGCTCGAGGTCACGGCCTCGGGGGCGCGCGCCGCGACGGTGACGGGGGTTGAGGCCGCGAGCGCCGACGGCACGCGCCCCGACCTGCGCAGCGCGCCGCGGGTGGTCTCCGGAGGCCGCGCGCTGGGCTCCGCGGAGGAGTTCGAGCGCATCGTCGGCGGGCTCGCCGATACCCTCGGCGCTGCCGTGGGCGCCTCGCGCGCCGCTGTGGACGCGGGCTACGTGCCAGCCGCCCACCAGGTCGGCCAAACCGGTGTGGTCGTCTCCCCGCAGCTCTACATCGCACTGGGCATCTCCGGCGCGATCCAGCACCTCGCGGGCATGCAAACCGCCGACACGATCGTGGCCATCAACCAGGACGCCGACTCGCCCATCTTCCAGATCGCCGACTTCGGCATCGTCGGCGACGTGTTCGAGGTCGTGCCGCAGCTTATCGACGCCCTCCAGAAGCGAAAGTAGGAGCCCATGCCCACAGCACTGCGACGGGGTTTGCCCCGAGTCAAAGGCGGCGAGCCGTGGCCCCCGGCCGACATCGCCGGGGTGGTGGCGCCTGAACCTGTGCCTTCGCCTGCACCGTTAGTCGTCTCCCAGCCCGCCGGCATGCGCCAGGGTTTGCCGCGGGTCAAGGGCGGTCAGCCGTGGCCGCCGGTCGCGCATGTCGAGCCGGAGCCTGTGCCGGTGCCGGTTGCTGCGCCTGAGCCTGCGCCTGTGGTCGTTGAGAGTGAGCGTGGTGGGGAGGGCGTCGAGAAGCGAAAGCTCGGGCGGATCCTCCTCGCCGCGGCTGGGCTGGTGGTGCTGGCCGCGATGACCGTGATGAGCGCGCGCTACATCACGATGACCGAGTGGGGAGCGGCCTTCATCGAGCGCTACAACGGCCACCCGAGCCAGCCCGCCGACGCGCCCATCGGGTTCCCGGTGTGGCTCAACGCGCTGCACTTCTTCAACGCGTTTTTGATGGTGCTGATCATCCGCACCGGCATCACCGTGCGGCAGGAAACCAGACCGCAGGCCTACTGGACCCCGCGCGGCGGGGGCAAGAAAATCAGCCTCACTCTGTGGTTCCACCAAGCCCTCGACGTGGTGTGGGTGGCGTGCGGGGCGCTCTTCTACATCCTGCTGTTTACGACAGGGCAGTGGAAGCGCATCGTGCCCACCAGCCTCGACGTCTTCCCCAACGCGCTGTCCGCGGGGCTGCAGTACCTGACCTTGAACTGGCCGACCGAGAACGGGTGGGTGCACTACAACGCGCTGCAGCTTCTGGCGTACTTCATCACCGTGTTCATCGCCGCGCCCCTGGCGATCATCTCCGGGGTGCGCATGAGCGGGTTCTGGAATGAGGCGTGGACGGCCGCGTCGAAGGCCTACCCGGCGCCCGTTGCGCGCGCCATCCACTTCCCGGTGATGATCTACTTCGTCGGCTTCATCATCGTGCACGTCCTGCTGGTCTTCGCAACCGGGGCGCTGCGCAACCTCAACCACATGTACGCAGCCCGCGGCTCCGCCGACCCGACCGAATACGCAGGCGACGTCACCGGGCTCATCGTCTTTCTGCTCTCGCTCGCCGTCATGGCCGCGGCGTGGGTGGCGGCGCGGCCCGCGCTGCTCGCGCCCGTGGCCAACCGGATGGGCGACGTCAGCGCACGATAGAAAAGGAGAACACCATGCCAGAGTCATACTTCCGACGCACCGGCGACACGACGTTCGCGCCGACCACCCACTGCGAAGGAGCCTGGTCGGCGCAGGACTACCACTTCTCCAGCCTCGCGGGGCTCATCGTGCACGTCGCCCAGCTCTCCCGTGACCCCGACGACACCAAGCGGCTCGTGCGCGTTTCCTACGATATCCTCGGTCGCCTGCCGCTGGAGGAAGCCAACGTTGCAGTAGAAACAATTCGGCCCGGGCGCAAGATCGAGCTCGTTGAGGTGACAGTATCCCTGGCCGGGCGGGCTGCGATTATCGCGCGGATCTGGTACATCGACGCGCTTGACACGCGCGACGTGGAAACCCCAACCCAGCAGACCTACCCCGTCCCTGAGGACTGCGAGGACCAGCAGTTTTCCACCGTGTGGGAAGGCGGGTTCATCCGCCAACTCATGGGGCGCAAGGTCACCGGCCTGCCGGAGGGCACGTTCTTCTCGTGGTTTACTTCCGAGACCACCATGGTCGACACCGACGAACGCATCCCGCTCGCGGAGTTCTTCAGCCGCATCGACATCGCCAACGGCATCGCCGTCCACCACAGCCCCACCGAGTGGGCGTTCCCCAACGTTGACCTGACCGTTCACCTGTACCGCTACCCGGTGGGGCAGTGGAACGGGTTGGAGGCAACAAACGTGTGGGGGCCTGACGGGGCCGGCCTGACCAGCACGATTCTCCACGACCTCGACGGGCCCCTCGGCCGCGCCGAGCAAATGCAGGCGCTGGGCAGGGTGTAGGCGTTGGTGGCCGTTGTTTCTGGGGGCGGCGGCGGTGTGGTCGCGCGGTGCCTGGGCGTCTCACACCGCCGGCGTACCCGAGCTGGTGCCACGCCTCGTTGGTGGCGACCCCCGCGCGGTGCCTGACTGCGCAATGTGGACTGCGCAATTTAGGCAAACCCGCCCAACGCGACCTGGGACTTTGCAGCCTTGAGATCTCGAATTGCGCAGCCCAAACTACGCAGACGCCCAGAAGGGCCGAGAACAGCAGCCAGCCCCCTGCGTCACACGTCACCGGCGTACCCGAGCCGCCGCCACGCCTCGTACCCGGCCACAGCCGCGCGGCGACCGACTGCGCAATGTGGACTGCGCAATTTAGGCAAACCCGCCCAACGCGACCTGGGACTTTGCAGCCTTGAGATCTCGAATTGCGCAGTCCAAACTGCGCAGACGCCCAGAAGGGCCGAGAACAGCAGCCAGAACGCCCAAACGTCACACCCCGCCCGCATACCCGAGCTGCCGCCACGCCTCGTACGTGGCCACGGCCGCGGAGTTCGACAGGTTCATCGACCGCCGGCCGGGCAGCATGGGGATACGCAGACGCCGCGTCACCCGCGGGTGGTGAGAATGCTCCGGCGGCAGCCCGGTCGGCTCGGTGCCGAACAGTAGCGCGTCGGAGTCGCGGTAGGCAACGGTGTGGAAGTGCGTGGTGGCGTCGGTGGTGAATGCGAAGACGCGTGAGGCTGGGAGCGTCGATAAGCATGCGTCCAAAGAGGGGTGAATCTGCACGTCCGCGAGGTCGTGGTAGTCCAGCCCTGCGCGGCGCAGGTGTTTTTCGCTGAGGTCGAAGCCGAGCGGCTCGACGAGGTGCAGGGTTGCCCCGGTGCCGGCGCACATGCGTATCGCGTTGCCCGTATTGGGCGGGATAACCGGGTTATCAAGGATGACATGCAGGTGCGACACAAGCTTCAAGTCTAGGATGGGGGCCGTGACTGCGATCAAATTGGACGGAAAGCTCTACCGCGAGGAGATCTTCGCGGATCTGAAAGAGCGCGTGGCGGCGCTGCAGGACAGGGGGATCACCCCGGGCTTGGCCACGGTTCTCGTTGGCGAGGACCCCGCGAGCCAGAACTACGTGCGCATGAAGCACAAGGACTGCGCCGAGCTCGGCATCGCCTCCATCATGAAGGAGCTGCCCGGCGACACCTCCCAAGCGGAGCTTGATTCGCTTATCGACGATCTGAACAACGACCCGGCCGTCACCGGCTACATCGTCCAATTACCGCTACCGAAGCACCTCGACGAGAACCGCGTCCTCGGCCTCATCGACCCGGACAAGGACGCCGACGGGCTGCACCCGGTGAACCTGGGAAAGCTGGTGCTGGGCGAGCCGGCCCCACTGCCGTGCACCCCGAACGGCTCGATCAAGCTGCTCGAGCGCTTCGGAGTCGAGTTAAACGGCGCGGTCGTCTGCGTCATCGGCCGCGGCGTGACCGTGGGCCGGCCGATCTCCCTGATGCTGACCACAAAGGCCACCAACTCCACCGCCATCCTGTGCCACACCGGCACGAAAGACCTCGCGGCACAGACGCGCCGGGCCGACGTGATCATCGCCGCGGCCGGTAAGCCGCACATGATCACCGCCGACATGGTCAAGGAGGGCGCCGCGGTGCTCGACGTGGGCGTCTCGCGTGTCGACGGCAAAACGGTCGGCGACGTCCACCCCGACGTGTGGGACAAGGCCGGTTGGGTCTCCCCGAACCCAGGCGGGGTCGGTCCGATGACGCGCACCTTCCTCGTCCGCAACATCGTGGAGCGTGCCGAAACACTTGCTGGATAACCCCCACGACATTAACAACGCCCCCTCCAAGCTGCCCGTCCTGGTGCAGCAGGCGATGGCGGCGGTATTTGTCGTGGGCTTCGTGGCGTCGGGACTCTTCTCCGCCACCGAGCACTGGCGCCGCGCCACCTTCACCCTGGGCGCTGCGATGCTGTGGCTCACGCTCATGCGCCTGACGTGTGACTCCCGCGTGATTGGCCTAGTTGCGGTGCGCTCGCGGCGTTTCGATGCCCTGTTCACCACCGCCCTCGGCGCGGCCATGATGTGGCTGGCATGGTCGGTGGACGCGCTGGGGAGTTAGATGTCGTATGCCCCGCTGCGCGCCGCGAAGTCGTGCGGCGAGGGTGTTTGCTCCGTCAGCGCGATGAACTTGCGCAGGATGATATCCATCTGCCGCGCCTCGACGAGGAAGGCGTCGTGGCCGACCGGGCTGGAGAGCTTCGACATGGCCAGCAGGTTTCCCAGGTTGCGGCTGAGGTGTTCCTGCTGGTGGTAGGGGTACAGGATATCGGTGTCCACGCCGACGATCATGGTGGGAACCTTCGAGCTGGCCAGCGCCTTGTTCAGGCCGCCGCGCCCGCGCCCGACGTCGTGGCGGTTGAGTGTTTCGGTCAGGGTGACGTAGCTGCCGGCGTCGAAACGCTCCACAAGCTTGATGCCCTGGTGGTCGAGGTAGCTCTGGACGGCGAAGCGCTGGTTCTCACACCGGTAGGGGCCAAGCGGGTTCTCCCCGGCCTGGGCGGCGGTGCCGAAGCGCTCGTCGATCTCCAGCTCCCCGCGGTAGGTCAGGTGCGCAATGCGCCGCGCCGCCGCCAGCCCGGCTGAGGGCCCGTTGGGTTTGTCGTAGTAGTCCCCGCCGTACCAGTCGGGGTCGCGGGTGATCGCCGAGAGTTGGGCGGTCTGAATGCCGATCTGCCAGGCGCTCGCGCGCGCGGACACCGCCAACACGCAGGCGTAATCGACCATTTCGGGGAACATGATGGTCCACTCGAGCGTGCGCGCCCCACCCATCGACCCACCGAGCACCGCGCGAACGCGCTCAAGCCCGAGCCGGTCCAGAAACTGCCTCTCCGCGGCCACCTGGTCGCGAATCGAGATGGCGGGGAAACGCGAACCCCACCGCCCGCCGTCGGGGTGCTCACTGGCCGGGCCCGTCGAGCCGTAGCAGCTGCCCAGCGCGTTCGTGCAGATCACGCAGAACGTATCTGTATCCAGCGCCTTGCCGGGGCCGATGACCTCGCACCACCAGTCGGCGGCGTTGGAGTCGCCGGTCAGCGCGTGCTCGACGAGCAGGACGTTGTTGCTGCCAGACGGGTTGCACCGGAATTCGCCCCAGCGCTGAAACGCGATCGTGACGTCCGGGATGTCCACGCCCGCCTCGGTAGAAAAGGTACCGATGGCGACGTGGTGCAACTCGCCCTCGGGGGGCAGTGTCAAGGACATGGACGCTGGCTTCCTAGACAGCGGCGAACCCGCGCTCGAGGTCGGCGATGATGTCGTCGATGTTCTCAATGCCCACGCTCAGGCGCACCGTGGACTGGCTGATGCCGGCGCGCGCAAGGCCCGCCTCGTTCGACTGCGAGTGCGTCGTCGACGCCGGGTGGACCACTAGCGAGCGTACGTCACCGATGTTGGCCAGGTTGGAGTGCAGGCGCAGCGCGTTGATGAAGTCCCAGGCCTTCGCGCGATCGTTCAGGTCGCCCGCAAGGTCGAAGGAGAGCACCGAACCGGTGTACTTGAGCCCGAGCTTCTCCTTGATGGCGTAGTAGGGGCTCGATTCCAGCCCGGCGAAGTTCACTTTGGCCACCTTGTCGTTGTTGGCCAGGTACTCGGCCACCTTCAGGGCGTTGTGGTTGTGACGCTCTACGCGCAGGCCGAGGGTGTCCAGGCCCTGCAGGGCGACCCAGGCGTTGAACGGGGAGATCGCCGCGCCGGTGTCGCGCAGGATGCCCGCGCGGGCCTTGATGGCGAAGGCGGGCTCGCCGAGGTCGGCGTACTTCAGGCCGTGGTAAGCGGCGTCGGGGGTGACAAAGTACGGGAAGACCGGGGCGCCGTCGCGCTCGACGGTCCAGTCGAACCGGCCGGCGTCGATAAGCGCGCCGCCAATGGCCGCCCCGTTGCCGGTGTAGAACTTTGTGGTGGACACGACGACGATGTCCGCGCCCAGCTCAAGCGGGCGCACGAGCGCCGCGGTGGCCATCGTGTTGTCCACGATTAGCGGCACCTGGTTGGCGTGCGCGACCTCGGCGACGGCCGGGATGTCAAGCACGTCGGCGATCGGGTTGCCGAAGGTCTCGCCGTAAAACGCCTTGGTGTTGGGCTTGACCGCGGCCTGCCAGGAGGCGGGGTCGTCGGGGTTGTCCACGAAGGTGAACTCGATGCCCAGGCGCGGCAGGGTGACCTCGAAGAGGGTCTCGGTGCCGCCGTAGAGGCGCGGGGAGGTGACAATGTGGTCGCCGGCGGAGGCGAGGTTGGTAATCGCCGCGGTTTCGGCGGCCATGCCCGAGGCGAACGCGACCGCCGCGACGCCGCCTTCGAGGCTGGCGAGGCGGTCCTCCAACGCCTGCTGCGTCGGGTTGGTAATGCGGGTGTAAATCGGGCCAGCATCGGAGAGGTTGAAGCGGTTCTCCGCGTGCTGCGCGTCGTTGAACACGTACGAGGTGGTCATGTAGATCGGCTGGTTGCGGGCGCCGTAATCGGAGTCGAGCTGCTGGCCGGCGTGGACCGCGCGCGTATCAAAGGACCATTCGTGTGCTTGAGAGTTGTCGTAGAGAGCCATAGGGCCAATGTAACGGCGACCGCGTGCGTTGTGTACCAAGCTGTCTAAAAGGCGGGTTAAACTCGGGGTTTTCGTGAATATAAATCTGCCGGGCACGGAAAAGCGGCCCCCGCCGGCTTATCGACGAAGGCCGCTTCCCCTACGAGCGCGCCCCGGTGCTAGTGGAAGTACAGCAGCGGCGGGAAGCTCTGCATGTCGTTGAAGATGCAAAACGCCACGTCTTCAAGCTCGACGCGTGGCTGCTCGGCGATCCACGAATCGTAGAGCCCCTCGGCGTCGACAAGCTCAGCGGCGTCATCGCACTGCGTCAGGCGGTAGCCCAGCGTGCAGTGGAAGGCGTACTCATCGAGCCCAGCCACGGGGATCTCAAGGACCTCGCCCGCTTGACGACGAAACCGGTCGAGCTCGCGCTCCACGCCGGAGCACACGCGCGCCGAATCCATGATTCGCCGCATCAGGGCGGAGGGTCTGGAACCCTTCGTGGTCGACGTGCGCTACGACACCGGCCAAGACTACGTTCTCCCGCTCGTGGAAAGCGGTGCCGTGACGGCGGTAATGTGCCCGACCGATATGAGGCAGCTGCAGTACCTGCGGGCGCTCAGCTCAAACGGCATCGACGTTCCCCGCCAGGTCAGTGTCACCGGGTGCGACGGATTCCTGCCGGGGATGGGTGTTATGGGGCTGACGACCTACACGTGGCCAATCGGGCATTTCACCGACACGGTGATTGACACCATGATTGACCTGATCAAGCGCTTCCGTACCCCGGATGATCGCCGGGAAGTGGTCAGCGTGAAGTTCAAGGGCGAGGTCGTCGCCGGCGCAACCGTCGCCCCGCCCCCGCTCTAAACCCGCCTAGCGCGCCACCATCGAGTCGATGATCTCGTTCAGCGTCGCCGACGGGCGCATCGTTGCGGTGGCCTTCTCGTCGTCAGGCAGGTAGTAACCGCCGATGTCGCCCGCGCTACCCTGCGGGGCGAGCAGCTCTGCGGCGATCTTCTCCTCGTTCTCGCGCAGCTTCTCGGCCACCGGAGCGAAGTAGTTCGCGATCTCGGCGTCCTGGGTCTGCTTCGCCAGCTCCTCGGCCCAGTACAGGGCGAGGTAGAAGTGGGAGCCGCGGTTGTCGATCTCACCGACCTTGCGCGAGGGGGAGTGGCCCTGGATCAGTACTTCTTCGGTGGCCTTGTCCAGAGCGTCGGCAAGCACATCCGCCTTGGGGTTGCCCTGGTCGGCCGCGAGCCGCAGCGACTCCGCCAGCGCGAGGAACTCGCCGAGCGAATCCCAGCGCAGGTGGTTTTCCGCCTCAAGCTGCTGGACGTGCTTCGGAGCGGAGCCGCCGGCACCGGTTTCAAACAGCCCGCCGCCCGCCATGAGCGGGACGATGGAGAGCATCTTCGCCGACGTGCCCAGCTCGAGGATGGGAAACAGGTCGGTGTTGTAGTCGCGCAGCACGTTGCCGGTGACCGAGATGGTGTCCTTGCCCTGGCGCAGGCGCTCGACGGTGATCTTGGTCGCCTCGACGGGCGACGCGATGGAGATGTCGAGGCCGTCGGTGTCGTGCTCGGCGAGGTACTTGTTCACCAGGCCGATCAGGTTGCGGTCGTGGGCGCGGGACTCGTCGAGCCAGAAGATCGTCTTCATGCCGGACTTGCGCGCGCGGCTCACCGCGAGGCGGACCCAGTCGCGGATCGGGGCGTCCTTGGCCTGGCAGGCGCGCCAGATGTCACCGGTTTCAACATCGTGCTCCATCAGCGTCTCGCCGGCGGAGTTGACCACGCGCACGGTGCCGTCGGCCGGGATCTTGAACGTCTTGTTATGGGAGCCGTACTCCTCGGCCTTCTGCGCCATGAGGCCCACGTTGGGCACGGTGCCCATCGTGGTCGGGTCGAACGCGCCGTTTTCGCGGCAGTCGTCAATGACGACCTGGTAGATGCCGGCGTAGGAGGAATCGGGGATGGTGGCCAGGGTGTCCTGCTCCTGGTCCTCGGCGTTCCACATGTGCCCGGAGGTGCGGATCATCGCCGGCATCGAGGCGTCGACGATCACGTCGGAGGGCACGTGCAGGTTGGTGATGCCTTTGGCGGAGTTGACCATGGCCAGGTCGGGGCCGTCGGCAAGCGCCTTGTCAAAGGCGGCGCGAATCTCCTCGCCGTTGTCGAGGGCGCCCAGCCCGTCGAGGATGGCGCCGAGGCCGTTCTCGCCATTGAGGCCCGCGGCAAGAAGTTCCTCACCGTGGGCCTCGAATACGTCATAGAAGTACGCGCGTACTACGTGGCCGAAGATGATGGGGTCGGAAACCTTCATCATGGTGGCCTTGAGGTGCGCGGAGAACAGCACTCCCTCGTCCTTGGCGCGGGCGATGGCCTTGAGCAGGAACTCGTCGAGAGCCTTGGCGGACATGAAGGTCGCGTCGACGACCTCGCCGGCGAGCACGGGCAGGGATGCGCGCAGCACCTCGACGGAGCCGTCGGCCTTGACCAGCTCGATGCGCAGCGTGTCGTCGGACGGCATGATCACGGACTTTTCGTTGTCGCGGAAGTCGCCGTGCTCCATCGTGGCCACGTTGGTCTTCGAGTCGGAGGACCACTCACCCATGGAGTGCGGGTGCTTGCGTGTGTAGTTCTTCACAGCCTCGGGCGCGCGGCGGTCAGAGTTGCCCTGGCGCAGCACCGGGTTGACTGCGGAGCCCTTGACCGTGTCGTAGCGCGCGCGGATGTCGCGCTCCTCGTCGGTGGTGGGGTTATCCGGGTAGTCGGGCAGATCGAAGCCCTTGGCCTGCAGCTCAGCGATCGCCTTCTTCAGCTGCACCAGCGATGCCGAGATGTTGGGCAGCTTGACGATGTTCGCTTCCGGGCTGTTCGCAAGGTCGCCGAGCTCGGCGAGGGCGTCGTGGGCGTATTTGTCATCCTTGACGCGCTCCGGGAACAGGGACAGGATGCGACCTGCGACGGAGATGTCGCGAGTTTCCACGTTGACTCCCGCGTTGGAAGCGAATGCCGTGACGATCGGCAGCAGCGAGTAGGTCGCAAGCAGCGGTGCTTCGTCGGTGCGTGTCCAGATGATGGTAGCCACTATTTTGCTCCTCTAACTATTACTTAATTATCCAAGCACTCAGAATACCAATGTTGGGTGGAAACGGCGGTGAAGTTGCCCGTCGACGTCATTGCTAGGGTGACACGCATGAGTCTCACGATCGCGTCTGTCAACGTCAACGGCATCCGCGCCGCCACCAAGGTCCGCAACGAGTTGAACCCCGGAATGCTCGCGTGGCTGGAAACGACCACTGCCGACATCGTTCTTATGCAGGAGGTTCGTGCCAGCGTGGACCAGGCGCGTGCGGTACTCGCCCCCGCGCTGGAGGCGGGCTGGCACCTCGTGATCGCCCCCGCCGAAGCCCCCGGCGCGAAGGGTCGTGCGGGCGTGGGAATTTTGAGCAGGTCACAGTTGGAGGACGTGGAGATAGGCATCACATCCTTCGAGGATTCCGGCAGGTTCATCGCCGGCACGCTTGACGACGTCCGCGTCGCGTCGCTCTACCTTCCTTCCGGTTCGGCGGGCACGGAGAAGCAGGACGAGAAGTACCGCTTCCTCGATTCGTTCGAGCCGCTGCTGGAGTTCTGGGCGAGCGAGTACCCGAACATGGTCATTGGCGGGGATTGGAACATCTGCCACCGCCGCGAGGACTTGAAGAACTGGAAGACCAACCAGAAGAAGTCCGGGTTCCTCCCCGACGAGCGCGCGTTCATGGACGCCGTGTTCGGCGTCTTTCCGGACGATGAGGCTCAGGACCTGGAAGCGAAATCGCTCTACTCCTGGGCGGGCGCGGTGGATTACGCGTCGACGGGGCGTCGGCAAGCGAATGCGGACCCGAAGTGGTTCGACGTTGCGCGCAGGCTCGAGCCCGACACCGCGCCGTACACCTGGTGGACCTTCCGCGGCCAGGCGTTCAACAACGACGCGGGCTGGCGTATCGACGTCCAGGCGGCGACAGCGGCGATGCTCGAGCGCGCCCAGCACACGTGGGTGGAAAAGGCGCCGACGGTGGAGCAGCGCTGGTCCGACCACTCGCCGCTGATGGTCGAGTACGCTTAAGCCCCAGTGGAGTCTTTGAAGATGCTCGGCGTGAGCATGCCCGAGCTGCTGACCACGCTGTTTGTCATCGGCATCATCGCCGAGTCCATGACCGCCGCCGTCGCCGCGGGCCGCGTGCGGATGGACCTGTTCGGGGTGATCACCCTCGGGGCACTGACCGCGCTCGGCGGCGGCACCGTGCGTGACGTCATCTTGGGCAACTACCCCCTGACCTGGGTTGACGAGCCGCGGTTCTTGCTGGTCACGGTGATTGCGTCCGTGGTGACCGTGCGGATTAACTGGCTGATGTACCAGCTACGCAAGTTCTTCCTCGTCGCCGACGCCGTCGGCCTGGCGGCGTTTGTGGTGCTGGGTATCCAGATCGCCCTGTCGCTCGGGCACGGGTTCATCATCGCCGCCGTTGCCGCCGTGACCACGGGTGTTTCCGGTGGTGTGATGCGAGACATCCTCTCCGGCCGGGTGCCGCTGGTGTTTCGCGAGGAGCTCTACGCCTCCATCGCGGTGCTGGGCACCGTCGTGTACATGGGGCTGATGGCGGCAGGGGTGCCCGAGTGGATAGTCACGATCGTGGCCGTGATCTTCGTGTTTGTCACGCGCCTGCTCTCGCTCCGGTTCAGGTGGTCGCTGCCGATCTTCGACTACGACGAGGAAAGAGCGGCGCAGATCGACCCCAAAGACGAGCTGGCAAGCTTCGTGCGCACCCGCGGGCGCAAGATCCCCGGCGCGCGGCGCGTCTACCGCAAGGTACGCATGGTCGCGGAGCAAGCGCCCGTGCGCCACAAGCGCAAGGGCAACAGCAAGGGCTAGCGGATAAACCGCGGGGCGCGCGCAATCACCCAGGCGGCGCCAAGGGCGAGTGCGGTCAAGACAGCGGCGAGCGCGATCGACCCCGCGTTGGGTGCGGTTCGTGGAATTATGTCGCCGCCGATTTCCACCGTCTCGGTCAACGCCGCGTAGGTAAATCCGGCCACTAGGCCACCGATCACAGTGGCGGCCATGAGGATTGCAAACGCCCCGCGGTTCCTGCCGGCAATCCCGGTGGCGATGCCCACCATCGGGGCGACGACGACGAGGGCAAAGGTGAGAAGCACGGTCAGCGTGATCGTCGTGGCGTTCTGGCCGGCGTTGTCCACCATGTAGGGCTTGCCGTTGGTGTCGACAAACGGGGTGTCGCCCCGGGTGATCAGCAGGACGTCGTAAAGCCGGTACCAGGGGTTGTTCGTCCACATCACCTGGCCGGCGACGACGTTTGCTGCCGTCAGGATGACCGCACTTATCGCGCTAAAGGCAGCCGCCCCGCCGAGCCAGCGGCCGTAGCTCGCCCCGAGCTGGTTGAGTGCCGCCCACTTGTCGGCGAAGTAGGCAGTCAGCCCGAAGAGCACAATCGCGGACAGGAGTGTCCACGTCGTGCCGTCGCCGGCGTAGAAGCGGCCTGCTGCGCCCACCGCCACGGCCAGTGCGATGACGCCAATGGTGAGGAGGAAACTGTGGGGACCGAGGAAGAGCTTCATAGCGGTGTTAGGCCTTTCGGGTAGCAAGCAGGTCGATGAGTTCGGCGTCGTTCGGGTAGGTCAGCTCGACACCGTCGGCACCGTCGGCGCCGGTACAGGGTTCGGCGAGCTGGGCGCGAAGAGTCGGCCCCAGGGACTGGGCGGCAATCACGTCACGGCCCGCGATCAGCTTGTCGACGTCCGCCTTACGCCCCGTGAGCACCGGAAACGACGCGCGGGCGTCGTCAAGCAGCAGCGGCTGCGAGATGACTTGATCGAAGACGCGGATGACGCGGTCGGCGAGCCCCGCTAGATCCTCGCTGCGGTGCGACGCCATGATGACCACGCGGGTGTCGTCGGCTGCGACGAAATCGATCAGGTTGTTGCGCAGCCGGGCGCGCGTGGCGGCGTCGAGGCCGTCGAAGGGCTCGTCGAGAAGCAGCAGCGGCTTGGCTGCTGCGAGGGCGAGGGTAAAGGTGAGCTCGCGCCGCTGGCCGACGGAGAGCTTGCTCAGCCGCGTGGAGGTGTCGAACGGCAGCGTCAAGGCCGCGCGCGGTGTCGCCTCGCGGGCCCAGGCGATGTGGTCAGCGACGGTACGGCCAGCGAAGAGGGCGTCGGCGGCCGCGGGGATGTACGCCGCGTCGGGGCCGATCAGTGAGCGCAGGTAGTGAGTCTTGCCGGCGGCGTTGGGGCCGATCAAGGCGCTAATACCGGGGGAGTGGTGAATGGTCATTTACGAGTTCTCCTGGGTGATCATCGCGGTGAGTTCGTCGGTTGAGATGCCAAGTTGCTTGGCCTCGTGCATAAGGGGGGTGATGAAGGTGTCGCGGAAAGCCTCGCGGCGGGTGCGCAGGACCTGCTCGCGGGCGGTGGGCAGCACAAACATGCCCAAGCCCCGGCGCTTTTCCAGCAGGCCTTCCTGCTGGAGTTCGGTGAGTGCTTTGGCGGAGGTGGTGGGGTTGACGGAGTGGAAGTGGGACAGCTCGTTGGTCGACGGGGCGCGGTCGCCGGGGCCGAGCTGCCCGGAGGCGATGAGATCGCGGAGCTGGTCAGCGATCTGCATGTATATGGGTTTACCACTCATGTGGGTAACTATATAACCCGTGGGCTGAGCGTGTCAACGCTCACCGCTAGAATGACCAACCATGACCGAACAGCAGCGAGTTCTCTCCGGCATTCAGCCGACCGCCGATTCCTACCACCTGGGCAACTACCTCGGGGCGCTGAAGCAGTGGATTGACCTGCAGGAAGGCCACGACGCGTTCTACTTCATCCCCGACCTGCACGCGATCACGGTCGACCAGGACCCCGCGGAGCTGCGCGAGCGCACGCTCAAGGGGTGCGCCCAGCTGATCGCGCTCGGCATTGACCCGAACGTGTCTACGCTGTTCGTCCAATCCCACGTCCCCGCCCACGCGGAGCTGACCTGGGTGCTGCAGTGCCTGACCGGGTTCGGCGAGGCGTCGCGCATGACGCAGTTCAAGGACAAGGCGGCGAAGCAGGGCCAGGACCGTGCCACCGTCGGCCTGTTTACGTACCCGGTGCTCATGGCGGCTGACATTTTGCTGTACTCGCCGCAGCTCGTGCCGGTGGGCGAGGACCAGCGCCAGCACCTGGAGCTGACCCGTAACCTGGCGGAGCGCTTCAACTCGCGCTTCGGAGAGGCCTTTGTCGTGCCCGAGGGCTTCATTCCCGAAGGCGCGTCGAAAATCTACGACCTGCAGGACCCGACCACCAAGATGTCAAAGTCCGGGGCTAACCCGAAGGGCCTGATCAACCTGCTCGACGACTCGAAAACGTCGACCAAGCGCATCAAGTCCGCGGTGACGGACAATGACGGTGTCATCGCCTACGACAAGGACAACAAGCCGGGGGTGTCGAACCTGCTGGTGATCCAGTCTGCGCTGACGGGCACGGACATCGACACCCTGGTCGCGGGCTACGAGGGGCAGGGCTACGGCGCGCTCAAGGTTGACACCGCTGACGCGCTCGAGGCGTTCACCACCCCGCTGCGCACGCGTTACGACGAGCTCATGGCCGACCGCGCCGAGCTCGAAGGCATCCTCGCCCGCGGCGCCGAGCGCGCCCGCGAGGTCTCGGAGCCGCTGCTGGCAGAAGTCTACGAAAGGGTTGGCTTCCTCGCTCCCGCCCGCTAGCTGCCACCCCGTTGGCAAACTGGCTGGCAAAACTTGCCCTAAACTGTGTTCCCACAGGTAAAAATTAAGCAAACCCGAACATGGAAGGACAGCTTATGGCGACCTCCACCGCGCCCCGCAAGGCGTACCAGGACGAGCAGGGCATTGAGCGAGCGAGCAAGCAGCAGGACAACGGGCCTGCCGACAAGGTGGCCAAGAAGTCACCGTTCGTGGCGCACCTGCTGCGCATGAACGAGCGCTTTGCCAAGGAAGGGGGAAATCAACTCTCCGCGGGCATTACGTACTTCTCGGTGCTGGCGTTGTTCCCGCTCGCCATGCTCCTCTTCGCCGGCATGGGTTTCTTTCTTGCTAATCGCCCGGAGTTGATCGAGCAGATCCGGACGCAGCTCGACAACTCGCTCGGCGGGGAGGTCGGCGGCGTGATATCGCAGTTAATCGACTCCGCGATCGCGCAGCGCGGCGCCGTCGCCGGTATCGGTTTGCTCACCACGTTGTGGTCCGGTCTTGGCTGGATGAATAACCTGCGCGTCGGTATTTCCGCGATGTGGAAGCTCGACGCCAACGAGGGTGGCAACTTCATCATGAAGAAGCTGTGGGACCTGCTCGGCCTGATCGGGCTGATCCTCCTGTTCATTCTCGCCTTCGCGGTGACCGCGATCGGTACATCGTCGTTTACGAGCGACGTCATGGACCACTTCGGGCTGGGTAACTTCCCCGGCGCCCGCTTCGTCGTCTGGCTCATCGGACTTGCCGTGGGTATCTTCGCCAACTTCCTCGTGATGGCGTGGCTGGTCATTTTCATGCCGCGCACGAAGGTGCCGTGGCGCTCCGGGCTCAAGGGCGCGCTACTCGGCGCTTTCGCCTTCGAGCTGATCAAACAGTTCGCCACCGTGATCGTCAGCTCCGCCACGAAAAACCCGGCCGGCGCGATCTTCGGCCCGATCATCGCGCTGATGGTCGTGCTCTACCTCATCTGGCGTGTGGTGCTCTACGTTTCAGCATGGACCGCAACCACCGAGGAATCCCTGGCCATGCAAAAGACCGAGGTGCCTGAGCCCGCAGTGATTAACGTGCGCGCGGCTGCCGCGACCCAGGCCAAGCCGGTCAAGGGAACCGCTATCGGCGTCGGTGCTGCCCTCGGCGCCCTCGGTGTCGGCCTGATGTCGTTGCTAACGCGCGACTAGCAATGATCCCAGCGCCGGCAAGGGCGAGAACCGCGCCCACAATCAACACCGGCAACCACGGCCGGGCCCGAGAGTAGGGCTCTGCCTGAGCTTCGGCCACCGCGGCCCCGCCAGGGGCTTCAGCGGTGGCCGTCGGCGTTTGCAACGCGGTAGGCGCCTGGGAGGAAGCAGCCTCGAGCGTGGCCACGGACGTGCCGGGGTCAAACCTGTAGGACTCGTGGAGCAGCTGCTGTGCTTGCTGCCAGGCTCGGGCCTTGTTCACGGTGGTGTCGAGGACAACGGCCACGAGGCGCCGGCCGTCGTGGTTCACAGCGCCGACGAAGGTGTGGTTGGCGTCGTCGGTATAACCGGTCTTGCCGCCGATGCCCTCGGGATCGTTGAGGTAGAGCGCGTTGTCGTTCCACAGCTCGAAGCCGGGAAGGTCGTCGAAACCGGGGAAGGGATACGACTGCGTGTCGACGATCTGAGCAAACGTCTCGTTGCCAAACGCAGCGCGGTAGGCGAGCGCCATATCCCACGCGGAGCTCGACATGCCGGGGCGATCCAGGCCGGTGTAGGTAGCCACCCGGGTGTCATTCATGCCGAGTTGCTGCGCCAGCGCATTGACCTTTTGTAAAGTCGCCTCGTCGCCGCCGAGCTCTTGTGCCAGGGCGTGCGCGGTGTCGTTGCCCGAGGCCATCAGCAGGCCGTGGAGTAAGTCGTTGACGGTGTAGACACCGCCGGCGCCGATGCCCGCCGCGGACCCTTCCATATTCGCCGATTCAGCGCTAACGGTGACCTGCTTGTCCAGGGGTAGTTCGTCGATAGCCACGAGCGCGAGGAGCACTTTGATGATGGACGCGGGGCGGTAACGGCCGTGGGGGTCTTTCATCGCCACAACCTCTCCGGTGTCCAGGTCCGCAACCAGCCATGCGGAGGCGAGGACTTCCTCGCCGACGGCGAAGCCATCGGGGGTGCTCACGCCGCACGGGCCCTGGTAGCCGACGGGCAGCGGGGTGGGGCTGCCGGCGGCCGCTGCCTCCGAAGTCGTTCGCGGCTCCGGCGGCCACGTGGCGTGCGGGCAGCCGTCGGTATTCGGCATGGATTCGCGCGTTGAGGTCGTCGGCGTGGATTCCTCCTGGGTCCATGCGGCGGGTTGGGCCGCGCCGATCAGGGTCGCGCAGGCGAGAAGGGTCGCAGTTCGTCGTGTGGTACGCATTGCGGCGAACTTTACGCCCGTCAGTTACACCGGGGGCGCTTTGCGGTGCGCATTGATGGCTTCCGGTGAGGATAGCCTCACCGAAAAACGTCATGACCTGCGTAAACTTAGGCTTTCCTCGCTTGCGCGCATGGTGGTGCAGGCGCAAGATATCGACCATGACAACGAACGAAACGACGACGGAAAAATCGAGCGCACCCACGAGCGTGGGCCTGAACGAACAACTCAACAAGCTGCGCGCCGCAGTGCTTGGCGCCAACGACGGCATCGTCTCCACTGCGGCGGTTGTCGTTGGTGTGGCAGGCGCGACCTCCGACATCAGGGCAATCGCGACGGCCGGCATTGCGGCCGTCATCGGCGGCGCTGTGTCGATGGCGCTGGGGGAGTACGTCTCCGTGTCCTCGCAGCGCGACACCGAGCGCGCCTACATTGCCAAGGAAACGGCACTGCACAACGCCGATCCGGACAGCGAGTTCGCGCACCTTGTCGCCGCCTACGAGGCGACGGGACTGAGCCGGGAAACGGCGACCCAGGTAGCCACAGAGCGCACCGCTGCCGATCCGCTCAAGGCGCACCTCGAGGTCCACTACGGCATCAACGAAGAGGACCTGGTCAACCCGTGGTCCGCGGCCATCGCCTCCTTCATCGCGTTTTCGCTGGGCGCGTTGCTCCCGCTGGCAGCTGTGCTGCTTCCGCCGGACGCGTGGCGGGTGCCGGTGACGTTCGTGGTCACCCTCCTCGCCCTCGCGATCACGGGAGCGGTGTCGGCGCGGATCGGCGGCGCAGATCCGAAGCGCGCCGTGCTCCGGCTCGTTATCGGCGGCGCGCTCGGCCTGGCGGTGACCTTCGGAGTCGGCTGGGCCTTCGGCACCACGGCGCTTTAAGGCACACTAGCGCGGCTCGCACTTCTGCTTGCCGTCGCGCCCTTCGCCGTCCCGCTCCGCCAAGCGTTTGGCGAGCATGTCGGACAGTTCCGAGTCGGACAGGATCAACTCGACGAGCCCCTCCTGGACATCTTTCTCGTCCACGGCGGGGGCGTCGGAGGCGTTGGCGGAGTCGGCGTAGGACGTGCCGTCTTTATCAAACCCAAACCCCTTGCCGCCGGTGGAGGCGGCAACGCGCACCTCGGTGTCTTCGCGCGTGCCGGGGGAATTCGCGCTATCGCTGAGCTCGCGGGCCAGAACCCGGCTGAGCGTGGCGTGGCGCCAGTCGCGCACGCGCTCGGGCTCGAGCTTGTGAACGCCGCGCTTGGCCACGTCGGCAAGCTGCGATGCGGTGGTGTTGACCGGGGCGAACTGCGGGGAGGTGGGCACGCGCCAGGCGCGGTAGTAGGCGATCATGGAAATAGTGAAGCTGGTCAGCGGCCCCGCCACCGCGCCGAGCGCGAGGTGGCCCGTGTTCGCGCCAATGAGCGTGACGACGGCACCGGCGATCGCGGGCACCACCGTTGGCTGATTGTTGCCGAACACCGCAGGTTCGCGCCCGATCAGCACGTCGCGGATCATGCTTCCGCCCGTGGCGGTGAACACGCCCATCATGATCGTCGGCAAAACCGGTAACCCGAACGTGATCGCCTTGAACGCGCCGACTGAGGCCCACAGGGCGGAGATAAGCGCGTCACCGTGGTCGCGCACTTTTTCCCAGGTGTCGCCCTTGAAGTAGGTTCGCGCCCGATCAGGGCGCCGGTGAACGCGAGGATCAGGTAGGCGGGTTCGCTCATCGCGGCGACGGTGCCTTCGTTGATGAGGACGTCGCGAAGCATGCCCCCGCCGAGCGCCGAGACCATCGCGATGAAGAGGAAGCCGACGATGTCGTAGCCGCGCTGCCGAGCGATCGTTCCGCCGATCGTGCCCATGATGAGCACGCCACTTAAATCAAGCCAGTGATAGATGGATTCAATGATCGGATCGACCTGATCGGGATTCACAGCCCGCCATCATAGAACGGGTTGTCTACGGGGTGCGGCTTAGAACTTGGAGAAGCGCTTGATCAGCTGGTCTTCCATGTCCTTCCACGTCTGCGCCTTGTCTGTAAACGGCGCGGTCGGGACGTATCCGCTGGCCTCGGTGGAGCCGAGCATGTAGGCGAGGTAGTCCTGCATGCGGGGATTCGCCAGCAGCAGGGAATTCAGGGAGTCGTCCTTCGCCCAGTCGGCGGCGTCGGCGAGCAGCTCGTAGGCCTTGGCCATCTGCGCGGTGTCGACGGCGTCCGGGCCCTTCTCAATGTCCGCGGCGATGCCGTTAAAGGAGTACGCGTTGTCCGGGTGGACAGTGATCTCGAGCTCTCCCGCGTTGGCGAGGTTGACCAGGTCCGGCCAGGTGGACACCTCGGCGAGCTCGTGGTCGTCGTTCTCCACGATCCACCGCAGCAACTGCTTGCTGGAGGGGAAGGTGAAAATCTCGCCGTACTTGCCCAAAAACACCGGCGCTGTGCCGAGGTAGGTGCGTAGCGTGTACACGCTCGTACCCTGCATGGTGATCTTCACCGGGTCGATGCCGGCGTTGAACCACGCGGAGCCGTCGTAGGGGTCGGCGTTCGCGGCGCGACGCTGCGCCTCCTCCTTCGCCTTCTCGGCCTGCGCTGCACGCGCGCTCTGGGCGGCGGCGATGCGCTCCTCGGCGGCGGCGACTTCGCCTTCGCTAAACGACGCCTCGTCAACGATCCGGACACTCGCGTCGAGTGAGTGGACAACCTCTGCCCAGTTCGCCAGCACAGCACGGCCGACTCCGGACCACTCCTCCAAGCCGTTCTCGCCCGCGTAGTGCTCCGAGCCGCGGGCAACGTTGCCCAGCACCGAGTGGGAGGCGAAGAAGATCTGGGCTTCGTTGGCGGAGGCGACGTCGGCAAGCGAGCGCGAGATCTGGAACACTTTGGCCAGCTTGGAGACGTTCTCGTGGCTCGGCCGCCCGGCGAGGTAGGCGGGGGCGCCGACGACGTCGTAGAAGTTCCTGTCATCCGGCACGACGCGGTCGTCGCCTTGGGCGTTGAACTGCGCCCACTGCGGGTGATCTACCAGGTCGTGGGGCAGGCCCGAGTCGAGGAAGGCCAGCATGTGGGCCGGGGAGTCGAAGACGAGGACGGAGGTCTCGTCGCCGAGAAACGCCTGCCACTGCGTCCCGTTTTCCTTCCAAGCGGGGGCCCACAGGGTGCAGAAATCGCCCTGGGTGAGTGAGAGTGTGACCGGAACAATCGCGCGGGTGCTCATGGTGCAAAACTCTACTCAACCGCTAGCCCGTCGGGCGCCAGAAGCCCTTGAACCCCATGTCGAGGTTTTGCGTTCGCACCGGGTTCATCTGCACCGGGTCGCCGGCTTCGATGTACATCCCGTCGCCGGCGTACATGGCCACGTGGCCGTCCCACACCGCCAGGTCGCCGGGTTGGAGCTGGTCGTAGGGGACTTGCACGCCGATGGCCTGCTCGTGCGCCATCCGCGGCAGCTCCACGCCGGCTTGCCGGTAGGCCCACGAGGTCAGCCCCGAGCAGTCGAAACCGCCGGGCGAGGTCCCTCCCCACTGGTACGGCGTGCCCAGCTGGCTGCGCGCGGCCTCCACCGCGGCGCGCCCCACGGCGCTGCCCTCGCTCGCGGGACCCGCATCGCCGGTTGGCTCCGGCGGCAGCACGTGCTCGGTGGTTTCTGAGGCAGGCTCCATCGCGACCGGCTGCGTCAGGGCGCGCAGCTCGTCCGTGGCGCGTTGGGCGTCGGGCGTTGCCTGCAGCGGCTCCTCGGCGAGCAGGGAATCGGCAATGCCGGTCATGAGCTTGGTGTGCGGGTCAAGGTCGCGCTCGAGCCGCATCAGGCGCTCGTTGACCTCGCCTAACGCGCGCGAAGCGAGCTCCGCGAGCTTGAGGGCGGCGGACGCCATCCCGGTTGGCGTGAGGGAGAGGGCGATCAGCGTCGCCGCCTCGGCGAGGTAGCGCTGACTCACCGCGACGATGTCAGCGACAGCCTGGGCGAGCAACTCCGCCGCGGCGGACATGGAGCGATCGATGTCCCCGCGCTGCGTCGCGAGGGTGCTCGCGGCGTCCATAAACCGGGAAGGGTCCCCCTCCACGATGCGCGCGAGATCAACGACCGATTCCAGGCCCGGCAGTGGCGTGACTTCAACTGGGTTGAACTGCGGCGGAAGCGAGGCGGCGACCGCGCGCATCACCTCAGGTGGTGAGATCATCTACAGCACCGCCCTGAGATCACGCGCGAAGTTTCCGTCGACGCTGGTTGAGGCGTCCACGGTGAGTTCCATGACGTCGGCGAGGCGCAGCGCCTCGGCGCGCAGCTGGCCGGCACGGTCGTTGACATGCCCGATCGCCGAAGCGAGCGCAGTGCGGAAGGCAGCCGTCGGCCCGAAATCGTTCGGGGTGTGAGGTGGGATGTCCGTGATCTGGGTTGCCGCGGCGCGCAACGACGACGTCAGCGCAGCAACCTCGGAAGCGTCAACGACAAAAGTTCTCATGGCCTTATTTGACTGCTCCAGGGCCCACCAGGTTCCCTCGGCGAGCAAGTTTGGCAACTAGCATGGGGATCATGGACATCTCGATCGTCGATCACCCCCTCGCTGCCTCGCGGCTGACCATCATGCGCGACGAGCGCAGCGACAACGCGGCGTTCCGGGCCGCGCTCGCCGACCTTGGCGCGATGCTGATCTACGAGGCGTCGCGCGGGCTGGCGGTGGAAACGTTTACCTGCCGCACCCCCGTCGGCGAGGCGGAGGGCACCCGGCTGGCCAAGCCGCCAATCATCGTGCCGATCATCCGCGCGGGCCTGGGTATGATCGACCCGGCGCTGTCGATGATCCCCGACGCCCAGGTCGGCTTCATCGGCCTGGCCCGCGACGAGACCACCCACGAGCCGGTGCCGTACCTCGAGGCGCTGCCCGAAGACCTCTCCGGCCAGCCGGTGTTCGTCGTCGACCCCATGCTGGCCACCGGCGGCTCTCTGATCTATGCGCTGGACCTGCTCAAGGGGCGTGGCGCGGACGATATCACCTGCATTTGTATTGTGTCGGCGCGTGCGGGCGTCGATAAGCTTGCGGCCCATAGCCCTGACGTGCGGCTGGTGACCGCGGCGATTGACCCGCAGCTCAACGACGATGCCTACATCGTGCCCGGTTTGGGCGATGCGGGCGATCGGCTGTACGGCCCGCGCAACATTTTCCTGTAGTAGGGTTGGGACCCGTCGGGTAAGGGGGACATACACAGCGGGGGGCTGTTATGGCGGACATCATGCCGCAATCCAACTGGGCAAGCTACGGGTTTGTGCTGGCAGAGCGCCTGCGCGCGCTTCGCGAGATGAGGGGGCTGAGTCAGCGGCGGCTCGCGGAGCTGTCGGGGGTCTCGCGCAGCCTGATCTCGAACATTGAGCGCAACCAGTACAACATGTCGCGCTCGGCGGACCCGACGCTGTCGACGGTGTACCGCATCGCGCACGCGCTGCACGTGCCGCCGGTAGCGCTGCTGCCGGCGTCGGAATCGGTGGTCAAGGCGCGCTGCGCCGAGGACGCCGCGGCGGTCATGCAGGTGTGCGCGGTATGGCCGGCAAGCCCGGAGGACACAGCTCGTTTTCACGCGACCTACCTTGTCAGCGGCACCGCGACGTACCCGCCGCGCTTCGAGCACTTCGAACACTGCGTGGGGCACCACCGAGTGATGAACCGCTTGGTCTAGTTGCTAGACTCAGCCCGGATACGAAAAATTCCGGGCTACAAGCAGGAGGACACACGTGGGCACAGGATCCGGCATCGCCACCGCCGTTGGCGAGTGGATACGCGCCAACGAGGCCACGGTGACGCAGTGGCGCCGACACATCCACGCCCACCCCGAGCTGTCCCACGAAGAGGTCGCCACCACCGCGTTTATCTCCGAAGTGCTTTGCGAGCACGGCCTTAACCCCGTGCCCTTCCCCGGCACGGGCCTCTACGTCGACCTTGGCCCCACCGACGGCGAGCGGCTTGCCTTCCGCGCGGATATCGACGCGCTCAGCGTGGCCGAAATCTCCGGGCTTGAGTTCGCCTCGGGCACCCCGGGGGTGTCGCACTCCTGCGGCCACGACGTGCACACCACCATCTGTATGGCGCTGGCCTGCGCACTCGCGGAGCTGGATTTGGACTACGGCATCCGGATCATCTTCCAGCCTGCGGAGGAGGTCATGGGCGGCGGCGCAGTGGACGTGATCCGCTGGGGTGGGCTGCAAAACGTCTCCGCGATCTACGCCCTGCACGTCGAGCCGTCGCTGCGCGTCGGCCAGATCGGGGTGCGCACGGGCGCGATCACCTCGGCCTCCGACGTCCTCGAGATCGAGATCACCGGCCCCGGCGGGCACACCTCGCGGCCGCAGATGACCGCCGACGTGGTTTACGCCGCGGGCGCGGTGATCACCCAGCTGCCCGCGCTGTTGTCGCGCCGGGTGGATCCGCGCACCGGCACCGTCGTGGTGTTCGGCGCGGTCGAGGCGGGCGATGCGCCCAACGCGATTCCGAAATCCGCCCTGCTCAAGGGCACCATTCGCACCTCCGACATCACCACCTGGCGCTCCATCGAGGAGCTGACTAGCGAGCTCATCGCCCAGATCCTCGCCCCGACCGGCTGCGAGTTCGAGCTCAACTACACGCGCGGAGTGCCGCCCGTGCTTAACGACGACATCGCGACCGCCCTGATCGTCCAAGCGGGCCGCTCCGTCGACCCCCACGCCGTGGTGACCACGCCGCAGTCCTCCGGCGGGGAGGACTTCTCCTGGTACCTCGAGCACGTCCCCGGCGCCATGGTCCGCCTCGGCGCGTGGGACGGTAAGGGTGAGAAGCAGGACCTGCACCAGGGCGATCTGAACGTGGACGAAAAATCCATCGCCGTCGGGGTGCGCCTGTTCGGCGCGGTGGTGGAGAAGTATTTCGCTGCCCTCGCTAGCGACGCTGGGTGACTGTAGACTTGCGTCGGTTAACGCGACTGGCAGTTGTACGTCAAGCCCATCACGGAGGAAAACCCAGGTGTCCAAAAAGATCGTCATCATCGGTGGTGGCCCAGCGGGCTACGAGGCGGCACTGGCCGGTTCGAAGTACGGGGCGGATATCACCCTGATTGAAAATCACGGCGTTGGCGGCTCCGCGATCAACCTCGACGTCGTACCCTCGAAGGGGTTCATCGCGGCGTCGAACATCAAGACGGACCTGCGCCGCGCCGACGACATGGGCTTGAACCACGGCCTCGGCGAGGCGAGCTTGATGATCACCGCGTTAAACAACCGTGTGGTAGCGCTGGCGTCCGAGCAGGCCCGTGACGTCAAGGTCCAACTAGAGCGCGCCGGGGTGAAGATCATCCGCGGCCACGGTGCCTTGTCGTCGCAGCAGACGGGACACACCACCCACAGCGTGAAGGTGACCTACCCGGACGGCACCTTCGAGCGCGTCGATACCGACATGGTGCTGGTGTGCACCGGCGCGTCCCCGCGCGTGATCAAGGGCGCGGAGCCGGACGGCAAGCGCATCCTCAACTGGCGCCAGGTCTACGACCTCATTGAGCAGCCGGAGCACCTCATCGTGGTCGGCTCGGGTGTCACGGGTGCGGAGTTCGTCTCGGCGTTCGCCGAGCTCGGGGTGAAGGTGACCATGGTGTCCTCCGGCAGCCGTATCCTGCCGCATGACGACGCCGACGCCGCCGACGTGCTCGAGACCGTCCTGGCCGGCCGCGGCGTGGAAGTGGTCAAGGACTCCTACGCCCACAGCGTGGTCAATACCGGCGATCAGGTCGTGGTGACCACGAAGGACGGCCGGGAAATCACCGGATCTCACTGCATCATGTCAATCGGTTCAATCCCCAACACCAAGGACCTTGGCCTGGAGGCCAACGGCGTGGCCATGACCCCGTCGGGCCACATCCACGTCGACCGTGTCTCGCGCACGAACGTCGCGGGCATCTACGCGGCGGGCGACTGCTCCGACCTCATGCCGCTGGCCTCTGTCGCCGCGATGCAGGGTCGCATCGCCATCCACCACGCGCTCGGCGAGGGCGTTGAGCCGCTGCGACTGAAGACGGTGGGCAACGCCGTGTTCACCCGCCCCGAGATCGCCGCGGTCGGTGTGACCGAGCAGCAGATCACCAACGGCGAGGTCGACGCGGATGTAATCAAGCTGGACCTCGAGACCAACCCGCGCGCGAAGATGCGTTCGCTGCAGCACGGCTTTGTCAAGATCTTCGCCCGCAAGGGCTCCGGCCAGGTGCTCGGCGGCGTCATCGTCGCCCCGACCGCCTCCGAGCTCATCTTGTCCATCACGATTGCGGTGACCAACAACCTCAGCGTCGCCCAGCTCGCCGAGTCCATGGCGGTCTACCCCTCGCTTTCCGGCTCGATCACGGAGGCTGCGCGGCGGTTGGTGGGCTCGACGGACCTGGACTAAAGCTTCGGGAAGGCCCGCTGCGGGCAGCGATCGCGCGGACACATCTCGCAGCCCGGGCCGATCGGGGTGGCGGAGTCCGGCCGCAGGTCCAAGCCGTCGGCGTAGATCATCTGCGGCGCGTGCGTGATGTCGCAGCCCAGCGCCACGGCGTTTTCCTGGCGCGGCGCACCGAACCCGGAGGTCGGGCCCTGCACCATGCGCGCGACCCACAGGTACGTAGATCCGTCCGGCATCACCGAGACCTGCCTGGTCACGCGGTTGGGGGTGTCAAAGGCCCGGTGCACCACCCACAGCGGGCACGTGCCGCCGGCCACCGCGAAGGGAAACGTCGTGGTGGATTGCCGCTTCGAGATGTTTCCCGCCCGGTCGGTGCGGATGAAAAAGAACGGCACCGCGGCGGCGTGCGGGCGCTGCAGTGTGCCGAGGCGCTGGCAGGTGGATTCGAAGCTGGTGCCAAACCTTGATGCGATGACCTCAATGTCATAGCGGGTGCTCACCGCCGCGTCGAGGATTTCGGCATACGGCATGGTCACTGCCGCCGCGAAGTACTGCGCCAGGCCGTGGCGGGTGATGTCGCGCGCGGCGGTGTGGCCTCTGGTGCCGGGGTGGGCGTTCAAGTGGGCGTCGATAAGCGGGCCCTGCGTTAACAGACCGAAGTGGTAGGCCATCTCGAAGCATTGCTGCGCCTCGGTCAGCCCGGCGCGCAGCCGCAGCTCGCGCGCGGTGGCGTCGATGGCGGAGCGCGCGCCCTCGACGTGGGCGGCGGGCTGGTTGAAGCGCACCGTGTAGCCGAGCCTTTGGTCAAAGGCGGCGGCGAGACTGGTCAGCCGCGCCTGGCGGCCACGCGCCCCGGAGGCGAGGTCCTCGGCGGCGCGGTCGAGGTCGTCGAAGTAGTTGCGGTTGTCCTGGAAGAAGGTGCGCACCGCGGCATAAGGGTTCGCCGCGCCCACCCCGAGGTGGGAGGGGATGGCGAGGATGCTCTTGGCGACATCCGGGAAACGCGCCGTAATATCGCGCAGCACCTCGTGCTCGATGTCGGGAAGGAGCCCCGAGAGCTCGGTGATGGTGCGGCGCTCGTCGTCGCCCGAGAAGTACGCCGGGTCGAGGCCAAAGGCGCGCGTTAGCTCGACGAGCACGGCGACGGTAAGCGGGCGCTGGTCGTTTTCTAACTGGTTGAGGTAGCTGGCGGAGATGCCGATGCGCCGGGCCATGTCGACCTGGGTGAGGTCGTGCTGGCGGCGCACAGTCCGGATCCGTCCCCCCGCAAACAACTTCGCCACCGTGGTCGCCTCCCTTTCCGTTCGCGTGAACTGCGATTTTACAAATGTTACAGGATGGGGAGTTTTTGCACGCAGAATTTCACAGGTTAGAACATGGCCCGAGTCACACCGCCGGCCATAGTATGAGGTAGACCATGCAAGCCAGCGATGTGAGGAGTCACGCACCCAAAATGATCAACCACGAAGTACGCACCCGCCGCTCCGCCGAAGAGTTCCCGATTGAAGAGCACCTTGCTTACAAGGTGGCCAAGGTCGCAGCCGACCCGGTTGAGGTCCCGGAGGACACCAAGGAAATGATCATCAACAGGATCATTGACAACGCCTCCGTCGCCGTGGCCTCCTTCGCACGCCGCCCCGTCACTTCGGCCCGCGTCATG
Source organism: Corynebacterium sp. Z-1 (assembly GCF_031844665.1). Taxonomy (NCBI): domain Bacteria; kingdom Bacillati; phylum Actinomycetota; class Actinomycetes; order Mycobacteriales; family Corynebacteriaceae; genus Corynebacterium; species Corynebacterium sp. Z-1. Next base: position 960,766 of record NZ_CP134621.1, read on the forward strand.
GCCCAGGCTCACCCCGTCAACGAGGGTGGCGCCCCCATCTTCGGCGTTGACGGCAACTACTCCGCCGAGTGGGTCGCGTTCGCCAACGGCACCGCGGTGCGCGAGCTCGATTTCCACGACACCTTCCTCGCCGCCGAGTACTCCCACCCGGGCGACAACATCCCGCCGATCTTGGCCGTCGCGCAGCACAAGAACCTCGACGGCAAGGCCCTGATCCGCGGCATCGCCACCGGCTACGAGATCCAGGTCAACCTGGTCAAGGGCATCTCCCTGCACGAGTTCAAGATCGACCACGTCGCGCACCTCGGCCCCTCGGCCGCAGCCGGCATCGGCACCATGCTTGAGCTTGACGTGGACACCATCTACCAGGCCGTCGGCCAGGCGCTGCACACCACCACCGCGACCCGCCAGTCCCGCAAGGGCCTGATCTCCTCCTGGAAGGCCTCCGCCCCGGCGTTCGCCGGCAAGATGGCCATCGAGGCCGTCGACCGCGCGATGCGCGGCGAGGGCGCACCCGCCCCGATCTGGGAGGGCGAGGACGGCGTCATCGCGTGGCTGCTGCACTCCCCGGAGCGCACCTACATCGTCCCGTTGCCTGCCGACGGCGAGGAGAAGCGCGCGATCCTGGACACCTACACCAAGGAGCACTCCGCGGAGTACCAGGCGCAGGCCCCGATCGACCTGGCGCGCCGCATGAAGGCGACCATCGCCGAGGCAGGCAAGACCACGGCGGACATCGAGTCCATCGTGCTGCACACCTCGCACCACACCCACTACGTCATCGGCACCGGCGCCAACGACCCGCAGAAGATGGACCCGACGGCCTCGCGCGAGACGCTCGACCACTCGATCATGTACATGTTCGCGGTCGCGCTCGAGGACGGCACCTGGCACCACGTCGACTCCTACACCCCGGAGCGCGCCGGCCGCCCCGAGACGGTCGAGCTGTGGCACAAGGTGTCCACCGTCGAGGACCCGGAGTGGACCCGCCGCTACCACTCCACCGACCCGAACGAGAAGGCCTTCGGCGCCAAGGCAGTGATCACGTTCAAGGACGGTTCCGTCATCCAGGACGAGATCGCTGTCGCCGATGCGCACCCGCTCGGTGCGCGCCCCTTCGGTCGCGAGGACTACATCCGCAAGTTCCGCACCCTCGCCGCCGGCATCGTCTCCGAGGAGGAGCAGGAGCGCTTCCTCGCCGCGGCGCAGGACCTGGAGAACCTGACCGACCTGCGCGAGCTCAACGTCCGCGTCACCGAGGAAGCAGCCGCACAGGCTCCCGAGACCCCGGCAGGCATCTTCTAATGTTCGCGCCAGACAAGACGCCGCATGAGCGTCGTCAAGCACTGCGCGAGTCTTTGACCTCGCCGACGATCACGAAGCTGCCGGGCGCGTTCTCTCCGCTGGTAGCCCGCCTGATCGAGGACATCGGTGGCTTCGAGGGCGTCTACGTCTCCGGCGCGGTGGTGGCCAACGACCTGGGCCTGCCCGACATCGGCCTGACCACGCTCACGGAGGTCGCGGCGCGCTCGTGCCAGATCGCGCGCGTGACTAACCTACCCGTGCTTGTCGACGCCGACACCGGCTTCGGAGAGCCCATGAGCTCCGCACGCACCGTCGCTGAGTTCGAGGCGGCCGGGGTCGCCGCGCTGCACCTCGAAGACCAGGTCAACCCGAAGCGCTGCGGCCACCTCGACGGCAAGGAGGTCGTTCCCCGCGACCTCATGCTGCGCCGCATCACCGCCGCCGTGCGCGAGCGCAGCGACGACGCGTTCGTCATCTGCGCGCGTACCGACGCCGCCGGGATCGAAGGCATCGACTCCGCCATCGAGCGCGCCAAGGCCTACGCCGACGCCGGCGCAGACCTGATCTTCACCGAGGCTCTCTACTCCGAGGCCGACTTTGAAAAGTTCCGCGCCGCCGTCGACGTGCCGCTGCTGGCAAACATGACCGAGTTCGGCAAGACCGAGCTGATCCCCGCCGGCAGGCTCGAGGAGATCGGCTACAACGCGGTGATCTGGCCGGTAACCACCTTCCGCACCGCGATGGGGCAGACCGAGCAGATGCTGCGCGAGATCGCCGAGACCGGCACCCAAGAGGCGTGGCTGGATCGAATGCAGCACCGCTCGCGGCTCTACGAGCTCGTGCGCTACGACGAGTACAACCAGTTCGACCAGTCTGTGTTCACCTACTCGGCGGAGAACTACCGCCCGACGTTTGAGAAGTAAGTAAGTAAGGAGCACCACCATGACCGAGCAAGAAGTGCGCAAGGGCCTCTACGGCGTTGTCGCTGACTACACTGCCATCTCCAAAGTCAACCCCGAGACCAACTCGCTGCTCTACCGCGGCTACCCCGTTCAGGAGCTCGCCGACAACGTCAGCTTCGAAGAGGTTGCGCTGCTGCTGTGGAACGGCGAGCTTCCCACCGGCGAGGAGCTTGAGGAGTTCTACGCCAAGGCTCGCGCCCGCCGCGGCCTCGACGAGGAGCTCATCGGCGTCATCGAGGCCATGCCGAAGGACTGCCACCCGATGGACGTGCTGCGCACAGCTGTGTCGTTTCTGGGCACGCGCGACCCGCACAAGTTCACCCAGGACACCGACCACATCCGCGACATCGCGCTGACGCTTCTGACCAAGCTGCCGACCATCGTGGCGCTTGATATCCGCCGCCGCCGCGGCGAGGGTTACATCGAGCCGGACCCGGCGAAGGGCTACGCCGAGAACTTCCTCTGGATGGTCTTCGGCGACGGCGAGGGCTCGCCCGCGACGATCCCGTCGGACATTGAGGCATTCGAGAAGTCGATGATCCTTTACGCCGAGCACTCCTTCAACGCCTCGACGTTCGCGGCCCGCGTGATCACGTCCACCAACTCGGACACATGGTCCGCTGTGACCGGCGCGATCGGCGCGCTCAAGGGCCCGCTGCACGGCGGCGCCAACGAGTTCGTCATGCACAACTTCGTCGAGATCGACGACCCGGCCAAGGCCGAGGAGTGGACCCTGGACAAGCTCAAGAACAAGGAGCTTGTCATGGGCTTCGGCCACCGCGTGTACAAGAAGGGCGACTCGCGCGTGCCGACGATGGAGGCCTGCTTTAAGAAGCTCGCCGCCGAGCACGAGGCGAAGGACCCGAATAAGGGTGCTGCGAAGTGGGTCGAGATCTACGACATCATGGCCAAGACCATGTACGACAATACCTCGATCCACATCATGCCGAACCTGGACTTCCCGGCCGGCCCGGCCTACTACATCCTCGGTTTCGACATCGAGTTCTTCACCCCGCTGTTCGTCATGGCGCGCATCACCGGCTGGACCGCGCACATCATTGAGCAGTACAGCAACCCGACGATCATCCGCCCGCTGGCCGCGTACAACGGCCCGGATGAGCGCCACGTGCGCTAGCCGACGGGTTGAGTGACAAAAGTTGCACCGCTGGTGCAACTTTTGTCATTTTCCCAGGTCGTTTTCGGCGCCGGTACAACTTTTGTCACTGGCCCCACCAGCACCCACAATCACAGAAGCCCCCACACAGAGCGACATTCAAGCCCGCTCGTGTGCCTTCTTTGGGGGTTAGAATCAGCTTTAGCATGACCCCACACCCGCTCGGGAAAGGACCACCACCATGGCTCGCACGCTTCCGCACTTTGACAAAGTCCTCGTTGCCAATCGGGGTGAGATCGCCGTGAGGGCGTTTCGTGCAGCGTTCGAGACCGGGGCCAAAACGGTCGCGGTCTACCCGCGCGAGGATCGCAACTCCTTCCACCGCCCGTTTGCGGACGAGGCCGTGCAGATCGGCGTCGAAGGCCAGCCGGTGCGCGCCTACCTGGACATCGACGAGATCATCTCCGCCGCGAAGAAGACGGGCGCGGATGCCGTCTACCCCGGCTACGGCTTCCTCTCCGAGCGCGCCGAGCTTGCTCGTGAGTGCGCCGAGAACGGGATCACCTTCATCGGCCCCAGCCCGGAAACGCTCGACCTCACCGGCGACAAGGCAGCCGCCGTGCAGGCCGCGGAGCGCGCAGGGCTGCCCACGCTGAAAGACTCCGAGCCCTCGGACGACCCGGCGCAGATCGCGGAGTTTGCCAAGGAGTTCGAGTTCCCCGTCTTTGTCAAGGCCGTGGCGGGCGGCGGTGGGCGCGGGATGAGGTTCGTGGAGCGTGAGCAGGACGTCGAAAAGCTCGCGGCAGAAGCCTCGCGTGAGGCGGAGGCGGCCTTCGGTGATGCGCGGGCGTACGTCGAGCGCGCGGTGATCAACCCGCAGCACATCGAGGTGCAGATCCTCGCTGATTCCGCGGGCAACGTCATCCACCTGTTCGAGCGCGACTGCTCGATGCAGCGCCGCCACCAGAAGGTCGTGGAGATCGCGCCGGCGCAGCACATTACGCAGGAGCAGCGCGAGCGCATCTGCGCCGACGCGGTGCGCTTCTGCAAGGAGATCAACTACTCCGGTGCAGGCACGGTCGAGTTCCTCGTCGACGAGAACGGCAACCACGTGTTCATCGAGATGAACCCGCGCGTCCAGGTCGAGCACACCGTGACCGAGGAGGTCACGGGCGTGGACATCGTGCGCTCGCAGCTCTACATCGCGGCGGGCGCGACGCTTGAGGACCTCGGCCTGGACCAGGAGAGCGTGCAGCTCACGGGCGCCGCGCTGCAGTGCCGCATCACCACCGAGGATCCCGCCAACGGGTTCCGCCCGGACTCCGGCCTGATCACCGGGTACCGCTCGCCGGGCGGTGCGGGCGTGCGTCTCGACGGCTCCGTTGCCGTCGGCACCGAAATTACCCCCAACTTCGATTCCTTGCTGGTGAAGATGACCTGCCGCGGCAAGGACTTCCAGATCGCCGTGGACCGCTCGCTGCGCGCGCTCAACGAGTTCAGCGTCACGGGCGTCTCCACCAACATCGGGTTCCTGCGCGAGCTGCTTTCCGACCCCGACTTCCGCTACAAGCGCGTGAACACCAACTTCATCGCCGACCACCCGCACCTGCTGGAGGCGCCCGCGGCGGCGGACGAGATCGGCCGCATCCTCGACTACGTCGGCCACGTCACCGTCAACCAGCCCAACGGGCCGCGGCCGACGAACATCGCGCCTTCGAAGAAGCTGCCCGAGCGCGACTACGGCGAGCTGCCGCGCGGTTCGCGCGACGACCTGCTGGAGCTCGGCCCCGAAAAGTGGGCGCAGAAGCTGCGCGAGCAGACCGCACTCGGCGTCACCGAGACGACCTTCCGCGACGCGCACCAGTCGCTTCTGGCGACGCGCATCCGCACGAACACGCTCGTCGCCGCGGCGAAGCACGTCGGCCACCTCACCCCGCAGCTGACCTCGGTCGAGGCGTGGGGCGGGGCAACCTACGACGTCGCCATGCGCTTCTTGCACGAGTCGCCGTGGATGCGTCTCGACGAGATCCGCGAAGTGCTGCCGAACGTGAACTTGCAGATGCTGCTGCGCGGGCGCAACACCGTCGGCTACACCCCGTACCCGGACAGCGTGACCAAGGCGTTCGTCGCGGAGGCCGCCCGCAGCGGCATCGACATCTTCCGCATCTTCGACGCTCTTAACGACGTCTCGCAGATGCGCCCGGCCATCGACGCCGTGCTGGAGACCAACACCACCGTCGCCGAGGTGGCGATGGCGTACTCCGGCAACCTGCTCGACCCGGCCGAGGACCTCTACACATTGGATTACTACCTGCGGCTTGCCGAGGAGATCGTGGGCACCGGGGCGCACGTGCTAGCGATTAAGGACATGGCCGGCCTGATGCGCCCGGCCGCCGCGACGCGGCTGGTCGGCGCGCTGCGCGAGCGCTTCGACCTGCCCATCCACGTGCACACGCACGATACGGCGGGCGGGCAGCTCGCGACCTACCTCGCGGCGGCCGCCGCGGGCGCCGACGTTGTCGACGTCGCCTCCGCCCCGCTGGCCGGCACCACGTCGCAGCCCTCGATGTCCGCACTCGTCGCCGCGTTTGCCAACACCGAGCGCGACACGGGGCTCTCGCTGGAGGCGGTCTCCGACATGGAGCCCTACTGGGAGGCCGTGCGTCAGGTGTACGCTCCGTTTGAATCCGGCATCCCGGGCCCCACGGGACGCGTGTACAAGCACGAGATCCCCGGCGGCCAGCTCTCCAACCTGCGCACCCAGGCCAACGCGCTGGGCCTCGGCGATCGCTTTGAGCTGATCGAGGACTACTACGCCGCGGTCAACGAGATCCTCGGGCGCCCGACCAAGGTGACGCCGTCGTCGAAGGTGGTCGGCGACCTCGCGCTGCACCTCGTGGGCGCGGGTGTGGACCCGCACGAGTTCGCCGAGAACCCGCGCAAGTTCGACATCCCCGAGTCGGTCATCGGCTTCCTCCAGGGCGAGCTGGGCACCCCGCCCGGCGGCTGGCCGGAGCTGCGCGACAAGGCGCTTGAAGACCGCGCCGTGGTCAACCGCACCGTCGAGGTCCCCGCCGAGGCTGCGGAGGCTTTGAAATCCGACGACGAGAAGCTGCGGCGCGAGGCGCTGGACAAGCTGCTGTTTCCCAAGCAGTACGAGGAGTTTCTGGAGCACCGCCGGACCTACGGCATTACCGACCAGCTCTCCGACAAGGCGTTCTTCTACGGGCTGGTCGAGGGCGAGGAAAACCTCATCTACTACGGCGAGGTCGCCGAAGAGAAGACCCCGTTGGTCGTGCGACTCGAGGCAATCGGCGACGCCGACGAAAAGGGCATGCGCCAGGTGATCTTCACCGTCAACGGCCAGGTCCGCCCGCTGCGCGTGCGCGACGAGAGCGCGGAGTCCTCGGTGGCGGAGGTGGAGAAGGCCGACACGTCCAACCCGGGCCACGTCGCTGCCCCGTTCGCCGGGGTTGTCAACGTCACGGTTAACGTCGGCGACGAGGTCAAAGAGGGCGACCAGGTTGCCACGATTGAGGCGATGAAGATGGAGGCCGCGATCTCCGCGCCGAAGGACGGCACGATCGAGCGCATCGCACTGACGAAGGCGACGAAGGTCGAGGGCGGCGACCTCGTGGTGGTCATTAGCTAGAGCTCAAGCGCCATCACGTTAGCGGCGCGCGCGTCGCGGAACCCGAACGTTTCATAGCGGTGCCGCGCCCTAGGGTTGTTGGGGTCTACGAACAGGGCCACGCGCCGCGCCCCCTGGGCCCATGCCAGGTCGCAGGCGGCGCGCAGCAGCGTCGTGCCGAGGGCGTGGCCCGCGAAGCGGTTCTCCACGGCGATGGCAAGCTCGGGGACGTCGGGGCCGAGGTTTGCAAAGCCCTGCTCGGGGGTGGCCCAGTAGCGCAACCAGACCCCGCCAGCCGGGGTGCGGTAGGGGTCGAACGCGATGACTCCGCCGTCGCGCTCGGGGTCCCACTGGTCGACGTACTCGGCCACGCCGTGCAGCGAGGACTCGCCAAGCGGGGCAGACTCGTCGCCGAACACCTCGGTGAGGTAGTTGAGGCGCTGGATGTAGGTGCGGTCTGATTCGCTGGCCGGGCGCAGTGTGAACTCCATTCGCTCAACCCTAGTGCCTACTTCAGCTCCATCAGCACAGCGCCCTTGTTGACCTGGCCGCCCTCGAGCGCGGCCAGGCCCGCGACGGTACCGGACTTGTGGGCCTTAACCGGGTTTTCCATCTTCATTGCTTCGAGGATGAGTACGACATCGCCCTCGGCGACCTCGTCACCCTCCGAGACGTTGACCTTGATCACGGTTCCCTGCATCGGTGCCGCGACAGCGTCGCCAGACGTGGCGACCTTGGTGCCGGAGGCGCGGCGCTTCTTCGTCTTGCGGCGCGGTCCGCCGCCGAGGATCAGGGAGTGGGGCAGAGCGACCTCGATGCGGCGGCCGTTGACCTCCACGGAGAAGGTGCGCTTCGGCTCGGCGTCGTCGGCATCTGCGTCTGTGTCGGAATCCTCGTACGGCGGGATCTGGTTGTCCCACTCCTCTTCGATCCAGCGGGTGTAGACGTCGAAGGATTCGCCGTTGCCGGTAAACGCGGCGTCGTCAAGCACTGCCTTGTGGAAGGGGATGACGGTGGGCAGACCTGTGACCGTGTACTCGGACAGCGCGCGCTTGGCGCGCTCGATGGCCTCGTCGCGGGTCTCGCCGTAAACGATGAGCTTGGCCAGCATGGAATCGAACTGCCCGCCGACGACCGAACCGGTGCGCACGCCGGAGTCGACGCGCACGCCCGGGCCGGAGGGCTCGGCGTACTCGGTGATGGTGCCCGGAGCCGGCATGAAGTTCGCGGCCGGGTCCTCGCCGTTGATGCGGAACTCGATCGCGTGGCCGCGCGGGGCGGGGTCCTCGCTCAGGCGCAGCTTCTCACCCTGCGCGATGCGGAACTGCTCGCGCACCAGGTCGATACCAGCGGTGACCTCGGTGACGGGGTGCTCGACCTGCAGGCGCGTGTTGACCTCCAAAAACGAGATCAGGCCGTCAGAGCCCACGAGGTACTCGACGGTGCCGGCGCCGTAGTAACCCGCCTCGCGGCAGATAGCCTTGGCGGAGGAGTGGATGCGTTCGCGCTGCTCATCGGTCAAAAACGGCGCGGGCGCCTCTTCGACGAGCTTCTGAAAGCGGCGCTGCAACGAGCAATCGCGCGTGCCGACGACCACCACATTGCCGTGCTGGTCCGCCAGCACCTGCGCCTCGACGTGGCGCGCCTTGTCCAGGTAGCGCTCGACGAAGCACTCGCCGCGGCCGAAGGCGGCGACGGCCTCGCGCGTCGCGGAGGCGAACAGCTCGGGGATTTCCTCGCGGGTGTAGGCGACCTTCATGCCGCGGCCGCCGCCACCGAACGCGGCCTTGATGGCCACCGGCAGGCCGTGCTCGTCGGCAAACGCGAGGACTTCGTCCGCGTCGGCGACGGGGTCCTTGGTGCCCGGGGCCATGGGGGCGTCGGCGGCCTGGGCGATGTGGCGGGCGGTGACCTTGTCGCCCAGGGCGGCAATCGACTCGGGGGAGGGGCCGATCCAGGTCAAGCCGGCGTCGATCACGCGGCGGGCGAACTCTGCGTTCTCCGACAGGAAGCCGTAGCCCGGGTGGATGGAATCGGCGCCGGAATCGGCCGCCGCCTTGAGGATCTTGTCAATGTCTAGGTAGGACTCGGCGGCGGTGTTGCCACCGATCGCGAAAGCCTCGTCGGCCATGCCGACGAACGGAGCTGCTGCGTCCGGGCCGGCGTAGACGGCGACGGACGCAATGCCAGCGTCCTTGGCCGCGCGAATGACGCGGACGGCAATTTCACCGCGGTTGGCGACGAGTACCTTCTTCAACTGAGACACGAGTTCGATTCCGTCCTTACTGCGAATTTATAAACGTAATAGGCAATAGCTGTTCAACTAGGTATAGCCACAACGCGCGCTTGAATGTTACAACCTGCGCCCATTATAGAGAATTTAGCTCTAGCGAACTTTCTGCCCTACGCCTCGTCGCGGGCGATCGGAACCCCGACGAGGTTGCCCCACTCCGCCCACGAGCCGTCATATAACGATGCGTGCTCAAACCCGAGCGCGTGGCGCAGCGTGTACCACGTGTGCGCCGCGGCGGCCCCGAGGTTGCAGTAGGTCACCGTTTCTTCTTCGGGGTCGAACTGCGCGTACGCTGCCTCGATGTCCGCGCGGCACTTAAAGCGCGCGTTGGGGTGGACGGCTTCGCCCCACGGGATGTTGACCGCGCCCGGGATGTGCCCGCTGCGCAGACACGATGCGGAGCCAACGTTCGCGGTGCCGGAGAACTCGTCGGGCGTGCGGGCGTCGATAAGCTGCAGCGAGGGCGATTCACGCACGCCGGCGACGAAGGTCCGGATCTTAGAGTCGTCGCGCTCGACCACGGGGTAGGTGACCGCGGGGTAGCTCGGCACGGCGAAGGAGGTGTCGCGTTCTTCGCCCATCCAGGCGTCGCGGCCGCCGTCGAGAAGCCGGACATCGGGGTGGCCGAAGAGCTCGAAGATCCACGCGGTGTAGGAGGCCCACCAGTTGGCGCTGTCGCCGTAAACGACGACGGTGTCCTCGCGCGAGATGCCGCGCGAGCCCATCAGCTCGGCGAAGGCGGCGCCGTCGATGAAGTCGCGGCGCACGGGGTCGTTGAGGTCGCGGCGCCAATCGATGCGCAGCGCACCAGGGATGTGGCCGATGTCGTACAGGAAGGCGTCCTCGTCGGACTCGACGACTTTCAGCCCGTCGACGCCGAGGCGCGCGGACAGCCACGCGGCGGAGACGAACTTTTCGGGGTGGGCGAACTCTTGGAACAGCGGGTGCGGGTCATGCTCGATGCCCATGCGGTACCTTTCCTCGGGCGCGTTCGTATCAGGGTTCCACCATACCCGCGTCGCCGACGGTCCCGGCGCCACCCCCTGCAATGTGACGTTTGTCACTTGCGGACAAGCTTGCCCAGCGTAACGGGCATTTTACACATATCGTCAAAGTCGTAAACACCCATGCGTCAGGAGAGTTCGCAATGCACAAAGCAATCGTCGTTTTCGAGGTCGAAGGCGGTTCCGACAAGTACATCGACGGCCACCGCAAAGACACCATGCCCATCGTCAACTCGATTAAGGAAAAGGGCTGGAACGCCGAGGTCGTCTTCTTCCGCCCCGAGTGGACCGAGGACCTGTTCACCTACGTTTCCGAGAATTTCGACGCTTACATCTCCCGCGTCAACCCCGGCAACATCCCGGGCGGTGAGAAGGGCTACTTCGAGCTTCTGTCCCGCCTCTCCGACGCCGGCCTGGTGGGCATGTCCACCCCGGAGGAGATGATCTCCTACGGCGCTAAGGACGCGCTGGTCAAGCTCAACGACACCGACCTGGTCCCCTCTGACACCGCCGCCTACTACAACGTGGAGGACTTCCACAAGACCTTCCCGGTCTCCCTGTCCTACGGCGAGCGCGTGCTGAAGCAGAACCGCGGCTCCACCGGCTCCGGCATCTGGCGCGTGCGCCTCGCCGACAAGGACCTGGCCGCCTCCATTGAGCCGGGCACCGCGCTGCCGCTCGACACCAAGCTCAAGTGCACCGAGGCCGTGGACAACCACACTGAGGAGCGCGAGCTGGGCGAGTTCATGGACTTCTGTGACCAGTACATCGTCGGCGACAACGGCATGCTCGTGGACATGCGCTTCCTGCCGCGCATCGTCGAGGGCGAAATCCGCATCCTGCTCGTTGGCCCGCACCCGGTCTTCGTCGTGCACAAGAAGCCGGCTGAGGGTGGCGACGCGTTCTCCGCAACCTTGTTCTCCGGCGCGAAGTACACCTACAACAAGCCGGAGGAGTGGCAGGAACTCGTCGACATGTTCGCCGCAGCCCGCCCGGTGATCGCGGAGAAGCTCGGCGGCGACAACATCCCGCTGATCTGGACCGCCGACTTCATGCTTGCCGACGACGATCACAGTGGCAAGGACACCTACGTCCTCGGCGAGATCAACTGCTCCTGCGTCGGCTTCACCTCCGAGCTGCACATGGGCATCCAGGACCTAGTGGCTGAGGAAGCCATCAAGCGCGTGGAGGAGAAGCACTCCGCGTAAGTAAGAGCTTTACAGCAGCTTATCGACGCTTCCCGGATCAGCGTCGCTGAGCATCTGGCGGCACCGGTCGTACTCGTCGGTGTCGCCAATTGCTTCGGAGGCCAACGCCAGCATGGCGATCGCCTTGAGCACCCCGCGGTTCGGGGCGTGGCTGGCGGGCACCGGGCCCCACCCCTTCCAGCCGTTGGCGCGAAGCCGATCCAGCGAGCGGTGGTAGCCGGTGCGCGCGTAAGCGTAGGCGATGAGCACGTCGCCGTCCGTGAGTTCGACGGCGGCACGGGCAGCCCACACCGCCGGCGACTCCGGATGCGACAGCGCGGTCTCGCGGTCGAGCAGGTCGAGGTTGTCTGCGGGGTCCTCGGGCAGGTGGACGGGCGGCGGGGCAAGCATGTCGTTGATTTCCATGGCTGTCAGGCTACCCGAGTGGTTGCCAGACGTGGGTGGGCATGAAGGAGGGTGCGCTGCATGCTTAAGCCCACGTCCGCATAGTTTGGACTGCGCAATCTGGCGTGACGTAACGGCAAAACCCCAGGCCGCGACAAGCCGCCGAGCCCACATTGCGCAGTCGGCCCCGCCGCGGCGTGGTGTCCGGCGACGGTTGCCCAGCGCGTCGGCCTATTTCCCAGCCCAGAACTGCGACGCGGACAGCCCGAAGGAGTACAGGGCGCGGCGCAGCAGCGGCATGGACAGGCCAATCACGCTCGAGGGATCGCCCTCGATGGAGTCGATGAACCAGCTGCCCAGGGCCTCCAGGGTAAAGGCCCCGGCGCACTCGAGCGGCTCGCCCGAGCGCGCGTAGGCCTCGATATCGGCATCCGAGACCTGGCCGAAGGCGATGGTGGTGGCAACGCTCTCTGTCACCCATTGGCCCTGGTAGTGCACGGCGTGGCCGGTAATCAACTGGGCGGTTTTGCCGCGCTGGGCGCGCCACCGCGCAACCGTGGCCTCAATCGAGTGGGGTTTGCCTTGGAGCTGGCCGTCGAGAAGCAGCATGGAATCGCAGCCGATGATCACGTCGCCGGGGTACTGGGACGCGACCGCTGCCGCTTTCGCGCGGGCGAGGGCGGTGACGGTGTCGGCAGGCCCGGCGGTGGAGGCGGCAAGCAGCGCGTCCTCATCGATGTGCGCCGGGTGGATCACGGGGCGCACGCCTGCGTTTTCCAGCAGCATCCGCCGCGACGGCGACTGGGAGGCGAGAACGAGTCGCATCAGAAGTAGGTGACGTTGGAAAACGCGCCCGGGTTAAACAGCGGGCGGGGGTGTAGCGGGGTGACGTGGCTGCCCCACAGGTTGCGCTCGCCCGGGTCCTGGGCGTTCGTGGCTTTGGCCTGCAGGTCTGCCAGCACCATCGTCAGCGCGGTGAGCTCGTCGTCGGTCGGGTTGCCCTTGATCAGGGTGATGTCCATCGAGAAAGTCTCCTTCTACAGCGGGATGTTGCCGTGCTTCTTGGCGGGTGGGTAAACCACCTTGCGCTCAAGCAGGCGCAGGCCTTCGAGGATACGGGCGCGGGTGGTAGACGGCTCGATGACCGCGTCGACCAGGCCGCGCTCGGTGGCCACGTAGGGGTTGAGGTTCTCCGCGGCGTAAGCGTCCGCGTCCGTGGCGAGGGCCGCGGCGGCGGTGGGGGCGTCGGCAAGCGCGATTTGCGCCGTGGGCCAGGCGAAGACGAGGTCAGCACCGAGGTCCTTGGCGCCCATGAGCGTGTACGAGGGGCCGATGGCCTTGCGTGTGACCACGGTGATCGTGCCCACCTGGGCCTCGGCGAAGGCGTACGCCAGGGACGCGGCGCGCGTGATCACGCCGGACTTTTCTTCCTCGATCGAGGGGACGAATCCGGGCGAATCGACGAGCAGCAGAAGCGGCAGGTTGAACGCGTCGCAGGTGCGGATAAAGCGCGCGGCCTTGATGGCGGCGTCGTTGGTGAGGCAGCCCGCGAGGACGGACGGCTGGTTGGCCACGATGCCCACCGCGCGGCCGCCGACGCGGGCGAAACCGGTCACGATGTTGTCGGCGTGCGCGGCGCCCAGCTCGAGGAAATCGCCGTCGGTGATTGCCGCGATGATGTCGAGCACGTCGTAGGCCGCGCTCTCGTCGTCGGGCATGAAGGCGTCGAGGTCCGTTTCGCCAGGCTGCGGGTTGTCGCCGACGGGGGAGGCGGCGCGGTTGTTCGTCGGCAGGAACCCGATGACGTCGCGGGCGAGCTGCACCGCGTCCTCATCGGTGGACGTGGTCAGCTGCGCCAGCCCCGTCGTCGCGGCGTGGACGGTCGCCCCGCCGATGGATTGCGCGGTGGCCTCGGTTCCGGACACCTTGGTCACAATCTCCGGATCCACAAGGTGCAGGGTTGCGCGATCAACCATGATCGCCAGGTCCGCGAGCGGCACGCTAATCGACGCCAGAGACGACGTCGGCCCAGCCACCACAGCGATCTGGGGGATCAGGCCCGAGGCGGCGGTGGCGGCGCGCAGGATCTTGGCTTGCATCGCGCCGGCGACAATGCCCTCGGCCATGCGCGGGCCTGCGGAATCGTAAATCCCGACCAGCGGCACGCCCGTCTTAGTAGCCAGGTCGTAGATCTTGAGGATCTTCTCCGCGGTCACCTCGCCGAGCGCTCCGTCGAAGATGGTGGGGTCTTGGGAGAACACGCAGACCCGGCGGCCGTCGATAAGCCCGTAGCCCGTGACCACGCCGTCGGTGGCGGGCTTGGTGCGATCCATCTTGTAGGCCTCGACGCGGTGGCGGGCCAGCGCGTCCGTTTCAACGAAGCTACCGGGATCCAGCAGCTTTTCCACCCGCTCGCGGGCGGTGGACTGGCCCGCGGCGTGGACCTTCTCAATCGCGTCACGGCCGACCGGCGCCTGCGCTTCCTCCAGGCGGTTGCGAAGGTCGTGGAGACGGCCCGCGGTCGTGGTCAAATCCGGTTTCGTTGAACTCATAATGCCTTAGTCTAACTGTCAGTTTTGTTGTCGGTTGTGTCTGCGGCTCGCTGGCCAGCGCAGGTGGATTCCACGCCGCCCGACCGCAGTGCCTAATGGACTATATCGCCGCGGCGCACAAATTGTTTCGCGGGGTAAAGATCTTGGTCACATCGATTCAAGGTAAACATGGCAGGCATGGACAACAAAGATCACAATGTCACCCCGACGGATGATCCACACGAGTTTTGGGATGCGCGCTACGCGTCCGCCAGCAGCGTGTGGTCCGGGCAGGTCAACGCGGCCCTGGCTGCCGTGGTTGAACCGCTCGACCCAGGTAGCGCGCTTGATCTCGGGTCAGGAGAAGGCGGCGACGTGTGCTGGCTCGCGCAGCGTGGCTGGTTCGCCACTGGTGTGGAGCTGTCTGCGGTCGCCGTCGAGCGCGCTCGCAAGCTCGCGGAGGCAGCCGGGTGCCAAGACCGCGCGCGGTTTATTGCGGATGACCTCACCACGTGGCGCCCGCCGAGCGGGCAACGCTATGACTTGATCACCGCGAGTTTCTTGCAATCTCCCGTCCGGCTAGAGCGTGCGTCGATTCTGTGGGAAATTTCGCGCTACCTCACCCCGGGAGGCCGCATGGTGATCCTCGCGCACGCGAAGCCTCCGGCGTGGCTTGCGGGCACCGGGCGCGGGCCTTCGACGTTCTTTACACCCGACGAAGATCTCGCCGCGCTTGAGCTCGACCCGAATAGTTGGGTCGTGGAGCGCGCCGACACCGTCGAGCGCGAAGCGGCCGGTCCCGAGGGCCAGCCCGGCGTGTGGGAAGATTCCGTCATTGTTGTTCGCGCTGCGTAGCTGGTAGGTGTACGCCCCGGGGGAGGTTCAAAAGGGGGTTCGAAGCAGTCACGGGGCGATGTCGCGGCGGCGCTTTAGTGTCATCGCCATGACCACTCCCGCGAAACCCACCGCAGTTATCCACCACACAGCCCACCTCTCCTCCTGCACGGACACGCTCGTTATTACCGCCGCCGTTAACGGCGAAATAGTGCACGCCAACCGGCAGTTGGTCTCCTCGTCGTTCGAGGTCTTGAACTGGCTTGTCGACGCAGTCAGCGAAACGTGGAAGCACCAGCGCGACGGCATGATCGTGTACATCTCCGACCCCACGATTCGCCGCCTGCTTCGAGACATCCCCGATGCCTACCCCGGTCTTGAGGTCCGCGACGTAGTTACCGGCCCCGCTCTGAAAGCGACATGGGAAGCGTGCAGCCGGGCCCACTCACTGGACCTGCACGGGCCGGTTGAGGCACACATGCCCGAACGCGCCGCCCATTACGTCTACGCAACCGACGCCTCGAAGGGAAAGTCCGGAAGATTGGTCGGTATCGCCGCCGTGGGCGCGAGCGGCACGAAGTGCGAGGTGCTCAGCCGCGTCACCTCCGCAACAACCGTGCTGGAAGGGGAGTTCGCGGCGGTGCACATGATCTTGGAGCAGGTCCGGTACTGCCTGGACGCGCGTGAGCTCGATCTCGTGACCGATTCGCTGACGGTGGCGCGGATTATCAATTCACCCTCGCGCCGCCCTGTCGCGCAGGACTACGAGCGACGCGCCATGGCGGAGCTCGACAGGGTGCGCGCATCCGGGGTCACGGTTCGCGTCAGCTGGGTGCGCGGCCACGCCGGCAACCCACTCAACGAGCTCGCCGATCGCGCCGCGGTGGCGGCTCGCCGCTGCAAGCAGTGGGAGCAGCCGCGGGGGCCGATCGTGAACAAGCTTCGGGACGAGCTCCGGGAGCTTCTCAGCTCGGCCCACCCCGCCGACTTCGTGCCAGCAACTCCGTTGCCCGGCTCGACGAAGGCCATTGGGGCATAGGGAAGAGGCGCAGGATTCGCCAAACCACGTCCCTTTTCCACGGCTACGGAGCAACAGGCGTACTCCACTGCGGTCCGCGGCGGATCCGAATCGGCCCTTTCGCGGCATCGGCCTGGACCACCGTGTCGCCCTGAGTGGCCACGACGACACCGCGAAGAGCGAGCTGAGCGGCTGCTTCGCGCACTGCTGGCATCACATCACGCCAGGAGTCGTCGCCGAGATCGCGCGCCACTTCGGACGGGCAGAGAGAGGACTCTGCGGCGCGAGCAGCAAGCTTATCGACGATCCCTTCACGCAAGTGCTCAGCCGAAACCACTAGGACCGGCCCTTGTAGATCCCCCACGCCGCTCGGATCAACGGGATCTGCAGCGGGACTCGCCCAATGCTGACAATTTGCAAGTACCACGGCTTTTTTCGCCACAGCTGCGCCATGTACACATTCGCGGGCCACACGGCGGTAAGCAGTGCCGCGGCGGCGAAACCGCCGGCCTTCCGGGTGCGCTTGGTGGCCAGCAGCGCGGCCGTCGCCAGTTCCGCAACGCCGGACGCGTAGGTGTAGCTCCGCGCGCTGCCCGGCAACTGTGGCGGTACGATGCTGTCAAAAGGCTGCGGTTTAATAAAGTGGAGAGCGCCCGCGGTGGCGAAAACTGGGGCGAGGGCCTTCTGGATGCCATTCATAACCAACCAGCGTAGCGTCGTGGGGAGTTTCGCGAGTAAGAAGGAATGATCGTCGGCTACGAATGCGCGTGAGGTTACGCTGGGCAGCGGTGCGGAGTAACCTTTTTTCGTTTGGCGGGGATAACCGAGTAACCCCCGAAGAGCTTCACAATCCCGCGGGCCACCTCCGTAAACAAATGCCAGGGACATTGCCCGTGTCCAGCAGGTGTCAATACCGAGAGCGTCGCGTTAGCGGTTCACTCGCTCAATGTCAGCGGCTGTCTCAGCTTCGACCATCCGGATCCTTTTCCACCCCTGAGTCGTCGACATCTATTGGCCCGAGATGGCCGACCATGACGTGAGCGGACTCATGGACGAGCGTCTGAAACCGAGTTTCGGGAGAGGGCGACGCGCTGTAGGCGGACAGCCTGATAGTGCGTTGGATTCCCGAGTTAACAATCTCGAGAAACTTGCCGGAGGAGTCCTGTGCACTCTGGGCGCAGGTGAGCAGGTCAAATGCATAGTCGACGCAGGATTCATGAACTCCTCGCGACGTTCTCACACGACTCTGCCCGGTGCATCTTCGAACGCGCAAGCGCCCCGGTAGAAATCTTCGGGGCGCTTAATTGGGCGTCGACAAGCGAGGCGTGCGTTTTAACAGTCGAAGTACATCTCGAACTCGAGCGGGGTCGGGCGCAGGCGGTTCGGCGCGATCTCGTTGACGATCTTGTAGTTGATGTGGGTATCGATAAGGTCCTCAGGGAACACGTCGCCCTCGGTGAGGAAGTCGTGGTCTTGGCGCAGGGCCTCGATGACGCCTTCCAAAGAGGTCGGTGCCTGCGGGATCGTGGCGGCCTCCTCCGGCGGGAGCTCGTAGAGGTCCTTGTCCACCGGGGCGTGAGGCTCGATGCGGTTCTTGATGCCGTCGATGCCGGCCATGAGCATGGCGGCGAGGCCGAAGTACGGGTTGCCCGAGGGGTCCGGTGCACGGAACTCGATGCGCTTGGCCTTCGGGTTGGCACCGGTGATCGGGATGCGGACCGCGGCGGAGCGGTTGCGCTGGGAGTAGACCAGGTTGATCGGGGCCTCGAAGCCCGGGACCAGGCGGTGGTAGGAGTTCAGCGTCGGGTTGGTGAACGCGAGCACTGCAGGTGCGTGATGCAGCAGGCCACCGATGTAGTAGCGGGCGATGTCGGACAGCCCGCCGTAGCCGGACTCGTCGTAGAACAGCGGGTTCCCGCCCTTCCACAGGGACTGGTGGGCGTGCATGCCGGAGCCGTTGTCGCCAGCCAGGGGCTTCGGCATGAAGGTGGCAACCTTGCCGTACTGGTGGCAGGTGTTCTTGACGATGTACTTGAACGTCTGGAGGTCATCCGCGGCATGCAGGAGCGTGTCGAAGCGGTAGTTGATCTCGTTCTGGCCCCCGGAAGCAACCTCGTGGTGGAAGCGTTCCACATCGAAGCCGACCAGCTGCAGGTTCTTCACGATCGCGTCGCGTACCTCCTGGGTCTTGTCCACTGGGGTGTTAGGGAAGTAGCCGCCCTTGTTGCGAGTGGGGTTGCCCAGGTTCGGGGAGCCGTCGAGCATGTTCTCGTTGCCGCGGTTCCACCAGCCCTCGTCGGAATCGACGTGGTAGAAGGACGTGTTCGCCTCAGCGGCGTAGGACACCTTGTCGAAGATGAAGAACTCGGCCTCCATGCCGAAGGACGCGGAGTCAGCGATGCCGGTGGAGGCGAGGTACTCCTCGGCCTTCTTCGCCACGTTGCGCGGGTCGCGGGAGAACGGCTCGTAGGTGAACGGGTCGTGGACGAAGAACTTCATGTTCAACGTCGGCACGTCGCGGAACGGGTCGCGGTGCGCGGTGGTGGGGTCCGGGAGCAGGACCATGTCCGACTCGTCGATGGTGGTGAAGCCTCGGATGGAGGAGCCGTCGAACGCCATTCCGGCCTTCGCTGCCTCCTCGTCGAAGGCGGATGCGGGCAGGGTGAAATGGTGCTCTGTGCCAGGGACGTCGGTAAAGCGGATGTCGAGGAATTCGATTCCCTCATCCTTGATGTACTTGACGACGTCGTCGGTGTTAGTGAAAGCCACTTGAGTCTCCTTGCTGTTAGAGGCTGTTTCGGCTGCGGGGAGTTCGTAGCGGGCCCGCTGTTGTGCCTAGCGCTATTCTAGTAAATATCTGTCGATGTATCGACAGGAACGCGAGAAGTGAGTTGTACGTCACCCTCGACTAAGCCTTGAGAGAAAACTCAGCCGAAGGTGTACGCATTTTTCCTAGATCCCGATGGGTGCCTTGGTCGGCTCGACCGGCGCAGGCAGCGCGGTCTCGCCCATGAGGTCCGCATCGACCGCGGCTGCGGCCGCCCGGCCTTCCGCGATCGCCCACACGATCAGCGACTGGCCGCGCCCGTTGTCGCCGGCGATGTAGACCTTCGGCCCGTGCTCCACCGTACGCGCGGCGCGGTAGGAGCCGTCCCGGGTCATGCGGCCGCGATCGTCGATCACGATGCCGAGCTCGGCGTTGAGGCCGCTGGCCTGGGAGCCGGTGAAGCCCAGAGCAATGAGCACGAGATCGGCCTCGATCTCGAAGTCGGTGCCCTCGACCGGGGTCCGGCGGCCGTCGATGACGCGCACTTCGTTGCCGCCGATGGACTCGACTTTGCCGTCGGTGCCATGGAAGCTGACGGTGTTGACCGAGAAGAGGCGCTCGCCCAGGGTGTCGCCGGCGCCGCGGCGGGCGAGCCCGAGCTGCTCGATCTCAGCGGCCGACTCATCACCGGTGACGATGTACTCGCCCTCTTCGTGGGCGGTGGCGGTGCGGTACATCAGCGGGTACATCGGCCACGGGGTCGACGCGCCGCGCAGCTTCGGTGCGCGCGGACGGATGTCGAACTGCGTGACGCTGGCCGCGCCTTGGCGCAGTGCGGTACCGAAGCAGTCGGTGCCCGTGTCGCCGCCGCCGATGATGACGACGCGCTTGCCGCGCGCGTCGATGGTCGGGGCGTCGGTGTCGCCCTCGCAGAACTTGTTCGCGGCGGTGAGGTACTCCATCGCGAGGTGGATGCCCTCGAGCTCGCGGCCGTCGACGGGCAGGTCGCGGGCAACCGGGGTACCCGTGGCCAGCACGATCGCGTTGAAGCCGGCGAGGTCGGCGGCCGAGGGGGAGGTGCTCACCTTGAACTCGGTGCCCTCGGCGCGCATCTGCTCGATGCGCCGGTCGATGTGCTTTTTCTCCATCTTGTACTCGGGCACGCCGTAGCGCATCAACCCGCCGAGGCGGTCGTCGCGCTCGTAGACCGTCACGCGGTGGCCCGCCCGGGTCAGCTGCTGCGCCGCGGCGAGGCCCGCCGGGCCCGATCCAACCACGGCAACGGAGCGTCCCGTGTCAAAGCTGGCCTGGATCGGCTCGACCCAGTCATTCTCGAAGGCGACGTCGACGATCTTCTGCTCGATGTGCTTGATCGAGACCGGGTCGTCGTTGATGCCCAGCACGCAGGCACCCTCGCAGGGAGCCGGGCACAGACGGCCGGTGAAGTCCGGGAAGTTGTTGGTGGCGTGCAGCCGGTCATAGGCCTCCTGCCACCGGCCCTGGCGGACCAGGTCGTTCCACTCGGGGATGATGTTGCCGAGCGGGCACCCTTCGTGGCAGAAGGGGATGCCGCAGTCCATGCACCGGGCTGCCTGTTCCTTGTCGTGCTTCTCGCTCGTCTGCTCGTAGACCTCGCGGTAGTCCATCAGACGCAGCGGAACGGGGCGGTGCTTTGCTTCCTCGCGCGGGTAGCGCATAAATCCTTGTGGGTCGGCCATTATCTCACTGCCTCCATGATTGCCTCGGCCTCGTCGCGGCCGGTCCGGCGCGCGAGGTCAATGATGTCGAGAACTTTGCGGTAGTCGCGCGGCATGATCTTTATCATGTCCTGCGGTGCGTACGGGACCTGTGCGCCGGTGTAGCGCTCGTGGTCGGCGAAGATGCGGGTGAGGAACTCGATGTCCTCCTCATCCACACCGGAGATGTCCACCTGTCCGGGGTTGACCTTGCGGGCCAGGGTGGCCTCGTCGTCGATCGGCGCGAGGTAGGCGATGCCACCGGACATGCCGGCTCCGAAGTTGTCGCCGATCTCGCCGAGGACGACGACGCGTCCGCCGGTCATGTACTCGCAGCCGTGGTTGCCGATTCCGTGGACCACGGCCGTGGCGCCGGAGTTGCGCACGCAGAAGCGCTCGCCGGCCACGCCCGCGATGAACAGCTCGCCGGAGGTGGCGCCGAAGCCAGTGACGTTGCCGGCAATGATGTCCGGCTCGCCCAAATCCAGCTGCTGGGGGGCGTCAGCGGTCGGGCGTACGATGATGCGCCCACCGGATAGGCCCTTGCCCACGAAGTCATTGGCCTCACCGACCAGGTCCAGTGTCATTCCGTGGGGCACGAACGCGCCGAAGGAGTTGCCGGCGCAACCCGTAAAAGTCAAGGTGACGGCGTCGTCGTCAAGCCCGTTAGCACCGCTGGCGCGCGTGACGACGCCACCTGAGAGAGCCCCGACGCTGCGGTTAGTGTTGCGGATCGGGTAAGACTCCTCCACGGCACGGCCGCTACCGGCGCAGGCGGGAGCCGCGTCGGCGACGATGGTGTGGTCGAGCACGTCGTCGAGGAAGTGGTTCTGTGCGGTGGTGCACTTGCGAGCCTGGTCCGGGAAAAACTTGGAACGCGCAGTGGAGAAGATCGGGGAGAGATCGAGCTGGGCCGCACGCGGGTTATTCTCCACGAACTCGCGGTCCGTGCGCTGGCGCAGCAGGTCCGCGCGGCCGATCACCTCGTCGATCGAGCGGTAGCCGAGTTCGGCCAGGTACTCGCGGATCTCTTCGGCGATGAACATGAAGAAGTTGACCACGTGCTCCGCCCGGCCGGTGAACTTCTTGCGCAGGTCGGGGTTCTGCGTGGCGATGCCCACCGGGCAGGTGTCGAGGTGGCACACGCGCATCATGATGCAGCCCTCGACAACGAGCGGGGCGGTGGCGAAGCCGTACTCCTCGGCGCCGAGGAGTGCGGCGACCATCACGTCGCGGCCAGTCTTGAGCTGGCCATCGGCCTGGACGGTGATGCGGTCGCGCAGGCCGTTGAGCAGCAGGGTCTGCTGGGCCTCGGCAAGACCCAGCTCCCAGGGGCCGCCGGCGTGCTTGAGGCTGGTCAACGGGGAGGCGCCGGTGCCTCCGTCGTGGCCGGAGATGAGCACGACATCCGCGTGCGCCTTCGACACACCGGCCGCCACCGTGCCCACGCCCTGTTCGGCCACGAGCTTGACGTGGATGCGCGCGTCCGGGTTGACCGACTTGAGGTCGAAGATCAGCTGCGCGAGGTCCTCGATGGAGTAGATGTCGTGGTGCGGTGGCGGGGAGATCAGGCCCACGCCCGGTGTGGTGATGCGTACCTCGGCGATCCACGGGTAGACCTTGTTCGGCGGGAGCTGGCCACCCTCGCCCGGCTTGGCTCCCTGTGCCATCTTGATCTGGATGTCGGTGCAGTTGGACAGGTAGTGGCTGGTCACACCGAAGCGGCCGGAGGCAACCTGCTTGATCGCCGAGCGCTTCCAGTCGCCGTTAGGCTCGTACTCGAAACGGGCCGGGTCTTCGCCGCCCTCGCCGGAGTTGGACTTCGCACCCAGGCGGTTCATCGCAATCGCCAGAACCTCATGGGCCTCGGCCGAGATGGAGCCGTAGGACATCGCGCCGGTGGAGAAGCGCTTCACAATCTCGCTGGCCGGCTCGACCTCGTCGATCGGGATCGAGGGGCGATCGGAGACGAACTCCATCATGCCTCGCAGGGTGGCCAGGCGCTCGGACTGCTCGTCGACGGTGCGGGTGTAGTCCTTGAAGATCGCGTACTGTCCGGTCTTGGTCGCGTGCTGGAGCTTGAACACGGTCTCCGGGTTAAACAGGTGGTACTCGCCCTCGCGGCGCCACTTATACTCGCCGCCGATCTCTAGGTCGCGGTGAGCGTTTTCCTCGGGCCGCGGTAGGAATGCGTGGCGGTGGCGGGCCTCGACGTCAGCTGCGACGTCGGCAAGCCCGATGCCGCCGATGGGGGAGGGCTCGGCGCCGAAGTAGTCGTCGAGAAGCTCCTGGCTCAAGCCGGTGATGTCCGCCAGGCGCGCGCCGCGGTAGCTGGCCACGGTGGCGATGCCCATCTTCGACATCACTTTGAGTACGCCGGTGGTGGCGGCCTTGACGTAGTTCGTGCACGCCTCATCGAGCGAGAGGTCACCAAGCTGGCCGTCCATGCGCAGCTCATCGATGGTTTCGAAGGCCATGTACGGGTTGATCGCGTCGGCACCGAAGGCGATGAGCATCGCCAGGTGGTGGACCTCACGGGCGTCGCCGGATTCGATCACCAGCGAGGCGCGCGTCCGGGTGCGCTCGGCGACCATGTGCTGGTGCACCGCCGAGGTGAGCAGCAGCGACGGAATCGGCGCGAAGCGCTCATCCGACTCGCGATCGGAAATGATGATCAGGCCGATGCCGTCGTGGACTGCCTCGGAGACCTCGCGGCGCACACGGTCGATGGCCTCCTTCATCCCCTTGCCGTGGTGCGCCTTCGGGTACAGGCCCGAAATGACGCGGGAGGAGAAGTGCGGGAACTTCCCGTCGTCGTTGGCGTGCACCAGGGTGGTAAACGCGTGGTTGTCGATGATCGGGGAGTCCAGCTGGATGCGGGCGGCTGCCTCGGGCCCGGGGTTGAGCACGTCGGACTGGGGGCCGAGCAGCGTGTGCATCGAGGTCACGGGCTTCTCGCGGATGGAATCCAACGGCGGATTGGTGACCTGCGCAAAGCGCTGCGCGAAGAAGTCGAACAGCAGGCGCGGGCGCTGCGAGAGCGCCGCGATCGGGGTGTCGGAACCCATGGAGCCGAGCGCCTCGGCACCGGTCAGTGCCATCGGCTTGATCAGGACATCGACGTCTTCCTCGGTGATGCCGAACACGCGCTGGCGCAACACGGCGCGATCGTGCTTCATGTAGCTGGCGCGGGTCTGAGGGAGGTCCTTGAGCGGGGTGAAGTTCTGCTCAATCCACTCGCCATAGGGCGCCTTAGTGGCCAGCGCGTGTTTGATCTCCTCATCCGGGACGATCCGGCCAGCCTCGGTGTCCACCAGGAACATCCGGCCGGGGCGCACGCGCGTGCGCTTGACGATCTTTTCTGCCGGAATATCCACCACACCGGCCTCCGAGGCCATGATGACCAGGTCGTCGTCGGTGACCCAGATGCGGCCCGGGCGCAGCCCATTGCGGTCGAGCAGCGCGCCGATGTAGCGGGAGTCGGTGAACGCGACCGCCGCCGGGCCGTCCCAGGGCTCCATGAGGCAGGAATGGTAGGCGTAGAAGTCGCGCAGCTCGTCCGAGATCGTGGGGTTGTGCTCCCAAGCTTGCGGGATGAGCATGGCCATCGCGTGGGGCAGGCTGTATCCGCCCAGGGTGAGTAGCTCGAGGGCTTCGTCGAGACGCGCGGTGTCGGAGGCGCCGGGGGTGCAGATCGGAAGGACGCGCTCCAGCGGTCCGAGGACCTCAGAGTTGATCAGCGCCTCGCGGGCGCGCATCCAGTTTTCGTTGCCCTTGACCGTGTTGATCTCGCCGTTGTGCGCGATCAGGCGGTAGGGGTGGGCCAGCGGCCACGACGGGAAGGTGTTGGTGGAGAACCTCGAGTGGACGAGTGCCAGCGCGGATACGACGCGCTCGTCGCACAGGTCCGGGTAGAAGGTGGGCAGCTGCGAGGCGGTGAGCATGCCCTTATAGACGATGGTGCGCGAGGACAGCGACGGGAAGTAGACGGTATCGCGCCCCTCGGTCTCACCGAGCTCGCGGGTCAGGCGCTTGCGCAGGAACCACATTATGCGGTCCAGCTCAATGCCGGACTTGCCCTCCGCGGTGAAGAAGGGCTGGAGGAAGTAGGGCATGGCGTCCAGGGCCATGTTTCCGACACCCTCCGAGTTCACAGGGATGTCGCGCCAGCCGAGGAGTTGCGCGCCCTCTTCATCTGCGATGGTCTCCACCGCGCGCATCGCGTCGAGCATGGCCATGCGCGTGGTGGGCATGAAGGCGATGCCTGTTGCGTAGTGGCCGGGCTCCGGAAGCGTGAAGCCGAGGTTGGCAGTGACCTCTCGGTAGAACGCATCCGGGATGTTGATCATGATGCCGGTACCGTCGCCGGTGTTTACTTCCGCGCCGGCGGCACCTCGGTGGTCGATGTTCTCAAGGACATCGAGGCCGTGTTCTACGATTGTACGGCTGGCGCGGCCCTTCATGTCGGCCACGTAGCCGACGCCGCATGCGTCGTGCTCGTAGGCCGGGTTGTATAGGCCGACTCGGTTCAGGCTCAACGCTGGTCACCTCACTCTCGATTGTGGAGTTCTGTCAAGCTATAGAAAACACTGTCGCAGGGCTGTTGCGCAATCCATATACCTAACGGATTATAGAAAACCCTGCACATCGGGGCGGAGTGTGTTTTATGTCATAGCGGGGAGCCGGGTTGAGGTGCGCGGGCGCTGGGTTCCTCTGCCCCGGCTCGGGCAGCCGGGTGGTAGTGACAAAATCAGCACGACACAAAATGTGACCAGGGGAAAGTGACAAATTCCGCACGATGAACGCCGATTTTGTCACCGCAGCACGGAGGTCGCTAACTCAAGGGCCGCGCGCGCGGCTGATTTCGTGTTCACTGGATAGCGAAACATAAACCACCGTTTACGAATCGGAGCATTCACCATGAAGATCGCCATCACCGGCGCATCGGGCAACGTTGGTACGGCCCTGCTGCGCGCACTGCACAAAGACAATGAAGTGACGGATATAATCGGAATTTCCCGGCGTATGCCCTCATCGAAGCAGGAGCCCTACGCGGGAGTGGAGTGGCACAGCATTGATATCGGCGCGGCAGCACCCGAAAATGAGGCCGTTTCCCAATTGACCGGCGCATTCACAGGTGCCGACACCGTCATCCACCTGGCCTGGATCATCTACCCCAACCACGACCGCGAGCTGCTGCGCCGAGTCAACGTCGAAGGCACCGAGCGTGTGCTCGACGCTGCGGCAGCCGCTGGGGTGAAGCACATCGTTGTCGCCTCTTCGATCGGGGCCTATAACAGTGACGACGCCCGCGGCAGCGTGCAGGATGCGCAGGACACCCCGCCGCTGCGCGGAGAGGACTTCCCGGCGCGAGGCATTGAGGGATCGCACTACAGCGAGGACAAGGGCGCTGTCGAGGCACTTCTTGACGCCTTCGAAACCACCCACCCGGACATCACTGTCGCCAGGCTGCGCCCCGGCCTGATCTTCCAGGCCGACGCCGCTTCCGAGGTCCAGCGCTTCTTCCTTGGTTCCGCGGCACCGGTGGGAGTGATGCGGAAAGCAAAGCTGCCCGCGCTTTTGCTTCCGAAGGGCATCCGCGTCCAGGCCGTTCACGCGGACGACATCGCCCAGGCGTACCTGCTGGCGGCGAAGAAGCGGGCTACCGGCGCATTTAATATCTGCGCCGATGACATCCTCTACCCGAAGGACTTCGCGAACCTGATCGATCACGGTCGATTCGTTGAGCTGCCTCCGGCCGTCGTGCGCGCGGCGGCCACAGCTGCCCACCGCGCCGGGGCGCTTCCGGCCGATGCGGGGTGGATCGATATGGCAATGGGCGTGCCCATGATGGACAACTCCCGGGCGAAGCACGAACTCGGTTGGCAGCCGACGCGCAGCGCGAAAGACACGGTGCGCGAGCTAATCGACGCCATGATCAACGGCTCCGGCCATAATTCACCGAGCCTGTGGGCCGAGGATTCCACCGACAAGGTTCTGCCGCAGCTCGGGGTGACCGCCGGGGAGACCGCACAGATGGCGCAGGAGACCGCCTCCCCGTCGAGTGAGGTTGATCTGGAGCTTCTGGAGCACTACCTAGCCAACCACCTCACCGGCGCACGCGGGGCGGTAGAGCGCCTCGACATGATGACGATGAACTACCAGGACACACCGGTGTTTGCCCAGATCGCCCGCGTGGCCCGTGAGATCCGAGCTGACCGGGACTTCCTCGAAATTCTGACGCGCACGTTCGGTTTCAACCCCAAACCGGCGCAGGGAGCTCTTGCCTGGGCAGGGGAGCGGTTTGGCCGGTTCAAGCCGAACGGTCGGGTGGCGCAGCGCTCTCCCATGGCGCTGCTGCTGGAGGCGGAAATGATGCGCTCTGCCGTCGTGGGCAAGATCGGCGGATGGGAGGTCCTGCGTGATAATGCGGAGCACCTGGGCATCGACGCTGGGGTGTTTGAGGCGCTGATTGATGCTGCGCACGGGCAGCTCAGCCTCATCACCGAAGTCCACGAGTACGCCTCGGCCACGGCGTTCCGGGAGGACCGCGAGACCTACAAAGGCTAGTCTGACGCACCGTGCACGGAAAATGCCCCCGAGCCGAGCTGAACTAGCCCCCGAAAGTTGGACTGGTTTAATTCTAGGCGGTTAGGGGTTGAAGGGTCTGATTCCGATATTGCATCGGAGTCAGACCCTTTAGTCGTTGTTGGACGCGTTCGGTGTTGTACCACCCGATGTACTCGTCGATCGCTTGGTTGAACTCTGCGACCGTGTCGAAAACTTCACCGTGGTACATCTCGGTTTTCAAGTGTCCAAAGAAGTTCTCCATGACCGCGTTGTCGTAACAGTTGGCTTTACGCGACATCGACTGAACACCACCGTGTTCGTCAATGAGTTTGCGCCAAGTCGAGTGCTGGTACTGGAAACCTTGATCGGTGTGCATCATCCACCCGGTTTCAGGTGCACACGCTGCGATCGCCTTGGATAAAGAATCGGTGGTAAATGCTGTCGACGGCGATGTAGCCACGGTGTGAGCGACGATTGAGCGGTCGAACAAGTCCATCACCGGCGACAAATACACCTTGCGGCCTGCGATTCTGAACTCGGTGACATCGCTGACAAAGACGGTGTTTGGCTTATCCGGGGTGAATTTGCGCTCGAGCTTGTTGTCAGCGATGCGGCTGACGGTTCCGGAGTAGGAGATGTAAGGCCTGTGCTGGCGGACCTTGGCTCGAAGACCCATCTCATGCATGAGTTTGTAGACGAGTTTGTGGTTGACCACCCACCCCTGATTACGCAGGTCCAGTAGTACTCGCCGGTAGCCGTAGCGATGCTTGTTGCGTTCGAAGCTCTCCCGGATCGCGTCTTTGAGCACAGCATGCCTATCCGGCTCACCGCGTCGTTTCTGGTGGTAGAAGAACGTCGACCGCGGGATACCTGCTGCCTCTAGCAGGTACTCCAGGCGGTGGTGCGACTTGAGGATGACGATCGCCTGGACTTTCAGACGTGTCCCTGGTTCCTCAAGTCCCGCAATTTTTTTAGGTAGGCGTTTTCCGCTTCCAACCGCTCGATCTGGCGGCGCAGCTTCTCCTCTTCCGTGAGCCTCTTCGGCGCGGACGAGCCTTTGGGCCTGCCCTTCGGCTTCGGTTTTAACGCGTCATCGCCACCTTTACGCCATTTCCGGGACCAATCTTTGACGAGTTGGTCTGACGACAGGCCAAACTCGCGTGCAAGATCCATCTTTGTCTCGCCGGCAAGGTGGCGTTGGACAACTTCCTTCTTGATGTCGAACGAGTGCTGCTGCTTTGTCGGTTTCTCCACAAGACATAGCCTGCCATGCAGCTGAAACCGACGACGCAGCGTACGGACGGCGTATTTGGAGACACCAAGAGTCTTGGCAGCGGTTCCGTAGCTCATGCCTTGCTCGAAACACTCCACCAGCTGCTCACGCTGATGTTCGCTCAGCGAACTTCGTGCTCTCAATGGAAACTGCTCCTCACTAGTTGGTAACTGATTTCTCAGTCCAACTAATGGGGAGCAGTTCAAGCCGCCGGCCGGGGGCATTCCTTATTGCGCGCTGTCGCGCTGGGGTGTTTAGCGCTCCCAGACGCGGTGCGCTGCGAGCAGCTCGCCGACGGGGCCGGCGGCCTTGGCAGCGTTGTCAACCGCGGCGATACCGGGCTGCTCGGCCGGCACGCGCGCCGCGTCCAGCGCAGCCGTGCCGTTGTTGCCCACGACGACCAGCGCCTTCTTGTGGCGATCAAACTCGCCGAGCATCGTGGCTACCTCAGGCGTGGCCGGCGGGTTGATCACCACGGCAGCGTCGAACTCGATGGAGCGCGCGGTGAGGTAGGTGCGCGAGACCGGCAGCTCGGTGCCACCGACGGGCAGCGTGCCGCCCTTGTCGGAGACGATCAGCGGTGTCACGCCTGCGTCGAAGAGCTCGTTGACGAGCGTGTCCAGCCCATCGAGATCTCCCGCGGAGCTGACCAGAACGGCCACCTGACGGCCGTCGATAGGCCATGTTTTGCCCAGCTGGGACAGCGCCGGCGACGGCTCGACCTTGGCCACCTCGGCCTTGGCAGGGTGCGGCAGGCCGAGGTTGTCGGCGACGGCCTCGGCGAGGTCCTGATCTACCTGCGCGAGCACGTCGAGGTAACGCAGCTTGATGGCTTCCTCGTAGCACTTGCCCAGCTCAAAGGAGAATGCTTCGGTCAGGTGTTGCTTTTCCACGTCAGTCAGGGACATGTAGAACATCCGCGGCTGCGTAAAGTGGTCCTCGAAGGAGGCCGGGTTCTCGCGCGTGATGGCTCCTTCGACGGGCTGGGGGACGTCAATGAACGCGCCCTGGGCGACACTCGCCTCCGTCGGGTTGCCGGCGTCGAGCGTGTTGGGTTTGTACGGGGCGATGCCGGTGTGGGCGCCCTGTTGGTACATGCCGTCGCGCAGCATGTCATTCACCGGGGCGTGGGGGCGGTTGATCGGCAGCTGGCCGAAGTTCGGCCCGCCGAGGCGGCTGATCTGCGTGTCCAGATAGGAGAACAGGCGGCCCTGCAGCAGCGGATCATTGGTCACGTCGATGCCCGGTACGAGGTGGCCCGGGTGGAAGGCGACCTGTTCGGTCTCTTCGAAGTAGTTGCCTGGGTTCTTGTTCAGCGTCACGGTGCCGATGATCTCGACGGGGGCGAGCTCCTCGGGGACAATCTTCGTCGGGTCGAGCAGGTCAATGCCCTGAAACATCTGGTCCGGGGTGTCCGGGAAGATCTGCACGCCCATGTCCCACTCGGGGAACGCGCCGGCCTCAATGGCATCGGCGAGGTCGCGGCGGTGGAAGTCGGGGTCCACACCCGCGGCGATCTGCGCCTCCTCCCACACCTGGGAGTGCACGCCGAGGCGCGGCTTGAAGTGGAACTTCACCAGCGTGGTCTCGCCGGCTTCGTTAATGAAGCGGAAGGTGTGGATGCCGAACGCCTCCATCATGCGGTAGGAGCGCGGGATGCCGCGGTCCGACATGTTCCAGAAGGTGTGGTGTGTCGCTTCGGTGTGCTGGCCGACAAAATCCCAGAAGGTGTCGTGCGCGCTCTGCGCCTGCGGGATCTCGCGGTCCGGGTGCGGCTTGGCGGCATGGATGACGTCAGGGAACTTGATGGCGTCCTGGATGAAGAACACCGGGATGTTATTGCCCACCAAGTCCCACGTGCCTTCGTCGGTGTAGAACTTAATGGCCGTGCCGCGGGTGTCGCGCACACTATCGGCGGAGCCGCGCGAGCCCAGCACGGTGGAGAAGCGCCAGAAAACCGGGGTTTCCTTGCCCTCGGCGAACAGGCCTGCCTTGGAGATTTTCGAGGCCTTGCCGTTAGATCGGAAAACACCGTGCGCAGCGGCGCCGCGGGCGTGGACGACGCGCTCGGGGATGCGCTCGTGGTCGAAGTGGGTGATCTTCTCGCGGAAGTGGTGATCCTGCATAAGCAGCGGACCGCGTGTACCTGCGCGCAGCGAGTGGCTGGTCTCACCCAAGCGAGTTCCCTGCGCGGTGGTAAGGAATTCGCCCTGCTGAGCCCGGGGGTCGGGCTCGCCCGCGCCGAAGTGGAACGGGCAACCGGTCGGGGAGTAGGGGGCGGGCGGCTGTTGGTCAGCCTTCGGGGTGGGCGGGGTCGTCGGTTCGGTCGGTTCGGAGCCAGTGGGGGTGTGATTTCCCGGTGCGCCGGGAATCGTGTTGTCAGCCATTATGGTGTACCTATTCCTCGGAGTTTATGGGTCCCGCCCGAGGGTAGGCACACCGATAGACATCTACCCCCGCACGGGGTTACCAGCCCGGGCCACGCCGCAAACGGATCGGCCCCTTCGCACCTTCCGCGTCCACGACCGCGTCGCCTTGCGTGGCTACGATTGTGCCCTCCCGTGCCATCTGAGCTGCGGTTTCACGCACAAAGGGCATAAGCTCACGCCACGTGTCGCCACCGAGCTTGCGGGCCACCTCCGAGGGGCAGATTGAGGACTCCGGGGCGCGCACGGCAAGCTTATCGACGACCCCCTGACGCACCTGATTTGCCGACACCATCAGCCCTAACCCTTGCGGCCCTTGTAGATGCCCCACGCCGCGCGGATCATAGGAACCTGCAGCGGGACCCGGGCGATGGTGATGAACTGGAGGTACCACGGTTTGCGCCGCCACAGCCACGCCATGTACATGTTCGCCGGCCAAACCGCAGTCAGGAGAGTCATGTACGACCTGGTTGCCTCATCGGCATCCTGGATCCTGGTCAGCAGGTCTGCGAGGTGTGCGTCGAAGGAATCAAGGCTCATGGCGCAGAAGGTAGCCCCGCACCGCGACACCACACCGGGAACGTTCGAACGATTGTATGGGGCGGGGCGCGTGCCGACGCCACGTCGAGCGCAAAGTCATACGCCCAAAAACAGATAGTTCGCCGTACCAATGTGGTGCGACCAATCTCGTGGGCGATCTATACGCCTTTGGGTATCCGGTTTTAGGCATTCCGTTTCTGTGCCGGGTGGAACCCCATGGTTTCGCTACGGAGTCCTAACCGCGTCCTATCGCTTGGATACCGCTTGAGAGGCGAGATCGGATATGCCTGTGCTCTGCGGAGATGAGAGATGAGCTTTTTGTGGGTCAGCCGTGTAATCGGCAAGCATGAGACGTTAGGCGGCGGAAACGATTTCTTACCTGCTCTCTGCGGTAGGGCCCGAAGAGGATTCTGGGTGAGCGTAGAAGTTCTCTGCTGCCGGCATTAAAAGGGTGCAATTAATGCATCTCCAGGAGCCCCCGCTTCCCGTATGTAGTTCACTCGCTTTTGTTATACTCAGTGCGGTAAGCAGTCGGGATGTGGTGCGCCCCGCGTGCGGTGGATCTGATACCGACTCTATTCTAGAAAGGTTCCTGTGATGCCTGACACCATGAAAGCCGCTCGGATGCATATCGACGGGGACGTTCGAGAACTCCGGGTTGATGAAATTGCTATTCCTGAGCCGGGGCCCGGCGAGGTTCTGGTCAAGGTTAAGGCCGCCGGAGTATGCCTTTCGGATGTGCACCTGCTCGACGGTTCTCTCACTCCGCCCCACCTGGAGGGCAATGTGGTCACTCTCGGTCATGAAACGGCTGGGATGGTAGCGGCCCTTGGTGAGGGCGTGACCTCTTTTAAAGAAGGGGACCGGGTAGTGCTGCGAAGTGGATACCGTTCCGCTGATGGCAAGACCTATGGCTATGGCATCGATTTTGATGGTGGTTGGGCGGAATACATCGTCGCAAAAGCAAGCGTGGCTATTGAGCTGCCGGATTCGGTTCCTTTCGATGTAGCGGCGATTGTCCCCGATGCGATTTCAACCCCTTGGTCCGCCATCGAATACACGGCTCAGGTCAGTGCGGGTAAGGCCGTGGGAGTCTGGGGGGTCGGTGGACTTGGTGCTCACGCAATTAAGCTGCTTATTTCAAAAGGGGCAAAACCTATCCTCGCTATTGATCCTTCCGAAGCCGCGCGCAAGAGGGCTGAAGAATATGGTGTGGATCTTGCAATCGATAGCTCGGTCGAAAATTTCGTAGAGATCGTCTCCGAAGCGACGGGGGGGTAATTTCTTAGATTTTGCTTTCGATTTCGCCGGAGTTCCGCCCGTGCGGAAGCAAGCGTTGGAGGTTCTTGGCACCGGTGGTGCGCTAGTTTTGGCAGGTATTTCTGGCAAGGAGGTGGTGATCCCTAATGACTTGGAATTTCAAATGAAAAAGCAGTCAGTGTTGGGTCACTATGGGTCTCAGCCGGGGAGCGTGTCAGACATCATTGAAATGCTTAAAAATGGTGTTGTCAATTTCGATGACTCGGTGACAGAGACGCTGCCATTGACTGAGGCGCAGACAGCTGTGGAGCACCTGGAGAAAAAGGTGGGCAACCCGATCCGAATCGTGCTGCATCCCGAGGATTAGCCGTGCTTCCCTGCGGCGTTGATCAGGGCTTGTGAGTCGGTGATGGGGAGGGGTCCTTATTAGCCGATCCACACGAGGGGACTTCTGAAGGTCCACTCTCCGTGGAGCTTTGACCCCTGCCCTGCAGGTTTAAAGACGTGATACCCGACGGTGATCCGCGGGGTAGAAGGCAGCTCGCGCCACTCGGTTTTAAGTAGTCGTGGCCGATCGAGCACACTGCGCTGGCCTTCGTTGCTGCTGTCGGGAGCATAAGACGATTGCTCCTCGGCGAGCGCGCTCTCTCTCCAAAAAGAATCGTGCGAGATCTCTTCGATGTCGACATCGCCTAGTTCGGTCTCGTGCGCTTCCGCACCGCTATTGAAGATCACCCCCCCCGGGCGTCCCATGCCCGGGGCGCTCAACATGCGATAGAGAGTTCGACATCAATACTGTGGTGGCAAGCCCGCGCTGCGCCGCGCGCTACCCCGACAACGGGTGCGGCGGCAGCACGGCGACGCAATCGAATGACCCTCCCTCACGCGTACAGGTTGCCCGGCTTACAGAATTCCCACGTCAGGACGCCTAACGCCGCGGGTACATGCCGTCTGCCCCAAGTCGCGCGCCAGGGTCGAGCAGCAGAGCAATTTCGCCGTCGTGATCGTTACCGGGGACAAAACGACGATTCTCCACCTGGGTAAACAGAGCCCGGCGGCCCACCATGCCCGCCTCGAGGTGCCCGGCACCGGCGCGCAGTCGGGCGGTGGCGCGGTCGCGCCACTCGGAAACCGAGGCACCGGAGGCCGACAGCGCCGCCTCGAACACGCCCGGGTGGGCGAGTACCACGAGCGCGCCGACGTGGCCGAAGCCGAGCGAGGTCAGCGCCGCGGCCTTCACCGCACCCGCCCCGAGCGACAAGGGGGAGCGCAACCACACCAGGTTGCGCGCCTTCTCGCCGACCAGGGGATCGACGCAGTCAAGTGATGCGTTGGCGGGGATGCGGCCAGTGGCCAACACGTCGATCAGCCCGCCAATTTGGAACAGCGCCGCGCCCGCCTTCGCGTGGCCCGTGAGCGTCTTCTGGGAGATCACGTACATCGGCGTGCGCTCGTCGCGGCCGATCGCAGGCCACAGCAGCGAGTGCAGCTCCGACTCGTTCGGGTCGTTGGCGTTGGTGGAGGTGTCGTGCTTGGACAGCACTGTGACGTCGTCAGGCGCAAGCCCGAGCGCGGACAGCGAGCGTGCCAAGCGCGATGACTCTCCGCCGCGCGCGGCGGCCAGCACACCCAGGCCAGGGGCCGGGATGGAGGTGTGCGCGCCGTCGCCGAAAGAGGTGGCGTAGGCGATCACCGCGTAGACCGGCAGGCCGAGCTCGGCGGCCAGCGAGGCGCGGGCCACGAGCACCGTGCCGCCGCCCTCGGCCTCGAGGAACCCACCGCGCCGGCGGTCGTTGGCCCGGGAGATGAACCGGTCGGAGATGCCCTTAGCGCGCATCGCCGCGGTTTCCGCGGTGGCGTTCATGTCGCCAAAGCCCTGCAAGGATTCGACCTGGACATCGTCGATGCCACCGGCGACGACAAAGTCGGCCTTGCCTACCGCGATCTTGTCCACGGCCTCCTCGACGGAGACCGCCGCGGTAGCGCACGCACCGACAGGGTGGATCATCGAACCGTAACCGCCCACCAGAGACTGCATGGTGTGCGCAGCGACGACGTTCGGCAGTGCCTCCTGCAGGATGTCGGATTGGCGCTCATGTCCCAGCAGGCGGGAGACGAACACCTTGTGCAGCGACTCCATGCCGCCGATGCCGGTGCCCTGGGTCGAGGCGACGTCCGCCGGGTGGACGGCCTGCATCAGCTCAGCTGGGGTAAAGCCGGCGGAGACGAACGCGTCGACGGCGGTGACTAAGTTCCACACCGCAATGCGGTCCATGTTGTCAACCATTTGCGCCGGAATACCCCAGGCTGCCGGGTCGAAGTCGTCCGGCATCTGCCCGGCCACGGTGCGGGTCAAGGTCGCCTTGCGCGGCAGCGCTGCCTTCGCCCCGGCGAGGCGGGTCACGCTCCACTCACCGTCGACGTTGCGCACCACCGTCTTGGCGGGGTCGGCCTCTTCGTAGGAGCGCGCCTCCTCTTCGTTGGCCACGGTGAACGTGACGTCGCGGTCGAGGAAGACCTCGGTGAGGTCGATCGAGCCGCGGTCGGTGAGGAAGTACTTGTCGCTTAGCTCGCGCACGCCGGCCCGCGCCACGACTTCATCGCGGAAGCGCTCGTAGATGTCCTCCTCAGCGATCGCCGTGCCCTCGGCGTCGAACCAGCCCGGGTTGGGATCCTCGGCCCAGCGCACCAGGCCGGTCATCCACGCGAGCTCGAGCACGCCGGCGGCGGTGAGGTCGACGTCGCCGTCGCGGCGGATGGCGTATTCGGCTTCGCGGCGGGTGCGGCCCGAGCCCCACGAGGAGACCTCGCCGACGCCGCAGATCACGATCATCTCATCCAGCGGGCAGGTAACCTCGCCCACCTCAACCCCGGCGGGCTGGGAGGGGTTGGCCAGGTTCGGCAGGGCCTTAATCGCCTTGCTTATCGACGCCTCCCCCGACGCCTCCCCTTCAGCAGCCGGCGCGGCGCTGGTGCGGGCAAGCTCGGCGATCGAGACGTCCATGTCGTCGAGCCCGCCGGTGAGATCGAGGTCGAGCGGCGCTTCCGTGGCCTTCGCGCGGGCCTCGCGGGTGGCAAGCCCGAGCAGCTCAACGGCAATGTCCTCCGGGGTCCACACGTGCACGCCCGCGGCCTGGGCCGCTGGGACGAGTGCGTCATTGCTGCCCATCAGGTGGGTGCCTGCGACCCAGCCGATGCGCGCCTGGGCCAGGGTCACTCCCTCGGGCCAACCGGTCTCGGCCGACCACTTGTTCACCACCGCGTCAAGCGCCGCCTTGACCTCGCCGTAGGCGCCGTCGCCGCCGAAGGTGCCGCGGTTTGGCGAGCCCGGCAGCACGACGTGGGTGCGTCGTGGTGCGTCGGAGTTCTGGGCGAGCTCGGCAAGGCCCGCGATCGTGCGCTCGACCGACCACAGCAGCAGACGGGCCTGGGTCTCGGCGTTGCCGCCGACCTCCGCCAGGGATCCGGACACGCTCGGCGCGGCGAATGGGAAGGCCAGGGTGGGGATCAGCCGGGGCTTGTTCACGCGCACGTCCTTGCCCACGGTCTCCTTCTGCTCCTCGCCGAGCCAGGCGATGAGCGCGTCGATGTCGCGGTAGCTCGACAAGTTGGCGGGCACGAGCCACAGCGCAGCACCCGCGACGGCGTTGTCGCGGTAGAGGGTGCGCGCGAACTCCTTGCGTGCCTGGCTCACGTTCGAGGCAGTCATGACCACGGTGGCGCCCCCAGCGAGCAGGCGCTCGACAAGAGCAGTCGCGATGGAACCGGGCGCGGCACCCGTAACCAGGGCAATCTCGCCGGAAAACTCGCCGCTAAAGTCCTCGGCGGCGGCCTGCGCGATCTCCGCCAGCGGGCCGGAGTAGCCGTTATCCGCGTACCACTGTGCCTGCTCCGCCACAGTCTGCCCGGTGCCGCGGAAGCGCTCCACCGCAATGTCCGCCTCGCCCAGGGCCACGCGGGCGAGGTCCTCGCGCGCTTGGGCCCAGCGGTCGTCGAAAAACACGGCCTTGCGCGCGTCGAAGCGGGGGGTGACCTGCGAGACCCAGCCGGCGCCCAGCTCGGCCTCGACGGTTTCGAGGACGGTGGTGTCGGGTGCTTCGATTTCGGCGTGCTCGTCTCCGACGCCGAGCTTGGCCAGCAGCGTGCGCGCGGTGGTCACCAGCGTGTCGGTCACCTCGTCGCGGTAGGCCTCGAGGGCTGCGGAGTCGACCACTGCGCCGCCGGAGGCGCCACCTGCCTTTGCCGGGCTGACGTTGATGCCGTGGCGGGCGGCGACGTTGGCCACGGCGGCGTCGATAAGCGCGTTCACCTCGGACTTCGAAGACGCGCCGGGCAGAGTGCCGAGGGCGCCGCCGCGCACCGACTCCTCCTGGCGGGTGCCCAGCAGGATTTCCGCCTCGACGTGGGGAACCCAGGACGCGGGCAGCGCCCAGGTGCCGGTGACGTGGTCGCCGACGTGTGCGGGTTTAAGCCCTGCCACACCGAGAACTTGGCGCAGGCGCGCGCCGATTGCCTCGGAGAGCACGGAGCCGAAGGGGGCGTAACCGGGCGCGGCGGTTCTCACGCGCTCGCGCAGCGTGGTCACGTCCGCCTCGGCGGCGCCGTCGATGGCGGGCACCCCAAGCTCGGCGGACATGTCCATGAGCAGCTGGTTGCGTCGCGACGACACCCCGCCCGTGAGCTCCTCGATGGTGTCGGAGCCGGTGATCTGCTCCACGCGGATCTTATTCTGGAACGCGAAGAGCACGTCGATGGCGTCAGCGGCGCTAAACGGGAGGTCGGTGATGGGCGAGCCGCCGGCCGCAGCGGGAGCGGGAGTGGAAGACGGGGAGGGCGCGGCTGCCGCAGGCTCGGGAGCGGTGGCGGGC
Organism: Corynebacterium sp. Z-1; assembly: GCF_031844665.1. Classification (NCBI taxonomy): domain Bacteria; kingdom Bacillati; phylum Actinomycetota; class Actinomycetes; order Mycobacteriales; family Corynebacteriaceae; genus Corynebacterium; species Corynebacterium sp. Z-1. Next base: position 998,490 of record NZ_CP134621.1, read on the forward strand.
TCAACCTCCTCCGCCTGCCCAGGCTGCTCCGGCTGATTCGCCTCCTCCGGTTCGGGCGCGGCGATGGAGTCCGCTAGCATGACGGTGTCCTGGCTCGCCTCGACGTTGAGCACCGGGATGTGGCGGCCGATCACGTCCATCTCGCGCTTGGCCAGGTTGGTCAGCGTCGGCGAGGCAGCGAGGCCGACCTCGATGAGCTGATCGACGCGCCCGATGAGCAGGTCCTGCGTTTCAATCCAGCGCACCGGCGAGGCGAACTGCCAGGCCAGAAGCTCGATGAGGAGGATGCGGGCGAGCTCGCCTGCGGGAGTGTTGTCCACCGTGACTCCGGCGAGGCGCTCTGAAGGGACCTCGGCGGTGACGGCGTCGATGAAGTCCTGGGACAGCTCGAAGGGCCGGGCGACCAGGTTGGGCACGTAGCGGTGCTCGAGGGTGGCCACGTCGATCTCGGCGGGCAGCAGCTCATCGAGCTTCTGGGCGAAGGCCGGCACGCCGTCGCGCAGCACGCGGGAGTGGAAGGGCACGTCGATGCCCGGCACGGTGACGAACGCGCGCTCGCGCACACCGTTGGCGGCCTGGGCCAGGGCGGCGAGGCCGCGCTTGGTTCCGGCCACAGAGTACTGCTGGCCGGAGATGTTGTAGTTGACAATCTCCAAAAACTCCCCGGCGGCATGTGCCACCGAGGCGACGTAATCGACGACGTCACCCGGTGCCACACCGATCATGTTCGGGCGCAGCGCACCCATGCCGTAGTCGGAGTTGCCCTCGGCATCGCGCGGCACGAGCGAACCCATCGCGGAGCCGCGCGAGTAGACGATGTCGATCACGGCCTCGAGGTCGAAAATCCCGCCGAGTGACGCAAGCGCCGTGTACTCGCCCAGCGAGTGCCCGGCGAACATCGCGCCGGTGGCTAGCGCGTTCGCGTCGCGCAGCCGCTCGGTCTGCGCGTACGCCACCACGGCCAGGGCCACCTGGGTGAACTGGGTCAGGTGCAGCACGCCATTCGGGTGCTTGAACACCTCGCCGCGCACCGTGATCTCGGTCGGGTTCTCATCCACGATGCGCTGGATGGAAAAGCCCAGGTTGGTCCTGGTGTGACGGTCGGCGCGGCGCCATATCTCGCGCGCGGCGGGGCTGGCCTGGCGATCTCCCGCACCCATGCCCTCGGCCTGCACGCCCTGGCCCGGGTAGACGTAGGCGGTGCGCGGCTGCGCCAGAAGCGCCTGGCCGCGTGAGACCACCTCGCCGCCGATGCGGCAGGTCACCTCGAGCGCCGGGCGGATGCCCACGCGCCCGACGCGCTCGACGGTGATCTCGATGACGTCATCGAGCTGCACCATGCCGTACATGTTGTACGTCCAGCCGGTCACCTCGCCGTGGCGCCCGGCGACGTGCTGGGCGGTGGCGGAGAGCCACATCCCGTGCACCAGCGGCGCGCTCAGTCCGACGAGCCCAGAGGCGTTGTAGGAGGTGTGGATCGGGTTGTAGTCGCCGCTCACCAGCGCGAACGGGGTCATGTCGTGCGGGGCTGTGACCACGGCGCGGTCCACAAACGAGCGCGGGGTGGCCTCCACAGCATCCGCGTCGGCGCCGCCGCCGAACTGCGGGGCGGGCACGGGAGGGGTGGCCACGGTCGCGCGGCCGCGGATGGCGAAGCGGTGCATCTGGGTGGCCACGACCTCGCCGCCGGAGGAGAGCTCGAGTTCGACGGTGACGATGCGCCCGGCGGAGGACTCCTCAATCGAGCTACAGTGCGAGGCCACGTCGATGGTGCGGCCGTTCGCAAGCTCGCGCAGCGGCACACGCAGGTCGATGAGGTGGTCGAGGTGCACGGCGTTGAGCAGGCCCTCGATGACGGGGAAGCCGTCGGGCAGCATGCCGGAACCAAGCGCGGTGTAGATCGCCGGCCAGCACGGCCCAACGAGCACGTCCGGGGTGCCCGCCACGACGTCCTCGCCGAGCGCGGCGCCAGTCACCGCGGTGTGCGCGGCGAGCAGGGAAGCGGGGAAGGTGAACGAGGCGTGGGCGATGCCGTCGACAAGCGAGGGCATATCGGCAATGTCGTCGCCGGTCTCGGAGGTCGAGCCCACGCCCGCCAGGCCGGCGAGCAGGTCGTAGACGGACTTCGGCAGACGCTCGTCGGACACGACCGGGGACGCGCCGGTGGCGACACCCGCGGGCAGGTCGATCGGGATGGTCACGTCACGCACGTAGAAGGGGCGCTGGTCCTCAGGCAGGTTGTCCCAGTAGGAGTCGGTGACGATGCGGATCACCCAGCCGTCGGCCTCCTCGACGATCTCGAAAGCATCCGAATCCATCGTGTAGGCGGGGTTGTCCATCAGGTGGCCGTGCCAGACCAGTGTCGGGGCGGCCTTGAGGTACTCCTCGACACTGGTGGCGTCGGCGAGGCGGGAGAAGCGCTCGGTGGCGGTGACGCCGGCGTCGAGAAGCGAGTGCGTCGTGGCGGCCTCGAAGCGGCCGAGGAGCTCGGCGACGGGCTCGTTCTTCTTGGTGATTCCCGCGACCGCGACGGGGCCGGGGATGATGCGGACCTGGTCGGCAGTGTAGCGGGGGTCCTGGGCCTGCCACAGCGTGTCCTTGCCAAACCAGACCTTCAAGTCCCCGTCGATCGCGGGCACCCACGGCATCGGCTTCGGGTAGGCGTAGTGCAGCGCTAACCACCACGCGGCATCGCGCGGGGAGACCTTGACCTCGTGCGCGACAGGGTAGGCAGCCAGCAGCTTATCGACGCCCTCACGCGCGTCCACCCCCAGCTCAAACAGCGACTCGATCTCGCCGTGGTCGCTGGGGTTCAGGCGCGCCTCGACGCGCTGCAGCACCGCGAGGAAGCGCTTGTCCCACGAGGAATCCGTGAACGGGTAGGCGAGCTCGACGAACCGGTTGACCCACTCCGCGTAGGTCATGGTTTCAATGTCGCCGAAGAACGGCTTCGAGGTCTTCGACAGGGCCTCGATGATCTCGTCGCGGCGCTCGTCGTACTCCTCGATGGACAGGCTCGTGATCAGCCGCGACGCGCGCGCGAACGAGTTGTCGAGGTCGTGGATGTCGGCGAGCAAGTGGCTTTGCGACGACGCCACGCCGTTGCGCCCGGTGCCGCGCGAAACCCAGCCGCCGTTCTCATCCGGGGTAAGTCCCTTGGTGTTGACCAGCAGGTCCTTGACGGAGTCGGTGGCCTTGGCCTCCTTGGTGGCCATGGCGACGGTTCCAATAAACACAGCGTCGACCGGCATGAGAGGCAGGTCCCAGCGCGTCGCCCAGTCACCGGTGATGAGTTCGGAGGCGCGCTCGGGGGAGTAGACGCCTCCGCCGACGGTGAGATAGGCGTTGTCGTGCTCACGCACCTCGCCGTAGGTCTCGATGAGAATGTCGTCAAGGTCCACCCAGGAGTGGTGTCCTCCGGCGTGGCCGTCTTCGACCATGAGGATGACGGGCACGTCGGGGTTGGCTTCGGCGATCTTCAACACCGCGCGGACCTGTGCGGTCGTACCCGGTTTGAAGGCGATGTAGGGGAAGCCGTCGGCACGCAACTGAGCAAGAAGGTCTGTGGCCTCCTCGACCTCGGGGATGCCGGCCGAGATGCAGACCCCGTTGAACGGTGCGCCCGCGGCGCGGGCTTTGGGGACCATGCGGGTCTGACCGAACTGCAGGTTCCACAGGAAACGGTCGAAGAACATGGTGTTGAACTGGGCGGTGCGCCCCGGCTCCAGGTGCTCGACCAAGGTGTTCTTGTGCTGCGTGAACACGTCTTCGGAGTACATGCCGCCGCCGGCAAGCTCCGTCCAATATCCGGCGTTGGCGGCCGCGGCGACGATCTCGCCGTCCGCGGACGTCGGGGTCATGCCTCCGAGGATGATCGGGGAAAGGCCGGTCAGCGTGGAAAAGCGTGTCTGCGTGTACGTCTCGCCGTCGGGGAGGCGCACCAGGCGGGGCGCGAAGCGGGAGTAGTCGGCGGCCTCCGGCACGGGCGCGCCCGGGCGGGCTAGGTTGTCGCGCGCGGTCGCGCTGTCCGCGGTGATCACGGGCACGCCCGCCCCGGCGACGAGCTTGGTGGTGATGCTCGCCACGGCCGGGTCGAGCGCGACGATGTGGCTTACGCCCTGCTCAAGCAGGCCGCGCACCAGCGCGGGATAGTCGTGGGGGTCGTGCAGGATGGCCTGGGCCAAGTCGCGCGGGGTGGTCTCGCCGAGATCGATCCCGCAGGCCTGCGCCCACTTGACGGCCAGCTCGACGGCGTCCTCGTTGCCCTCGTTATGGAAGGGGTAGGCGACGGGAAGGAAATCGTAGACCGGGTTCATCTCCGAGCCGCCGAACTCGGCGGCCTCCAGCCTCGCGTTGAACTCGGCCGCGGCGGCGTTGATCGCTGATACAGCAGCCTCCAGCTCGGCGGGCTCGCCCGAAAACACGACGTGGCGGGGGCCGTTGGCGACGGCGGGCTGGGTACCCAGGAAGCGGTCCAGGTCACCACGGTGGATGCCGCGCACGGACAGCATGCGGGAGCGGGCATCGCGCCCGCTGGAGGTGGCGGATGCGGCCGCGCCGAGGATGAACGCGAATGCGAGCGCGTGCTCGGGGTGCGACGCGGCGGCCACGCCGAGGCTGCCCTGGGAGTGCCCGGCGAGGGCGGCGGAGTCGATGTCGAGCCCCAGCCCGCGCAGCTGGTCCGTGGCCGCGATCTGGGCAAGCACGATGCCGGGCACGGACATGGCGGGGAGGCGGTCAACGTCGTTGGCCGCGGTGGCCTGGTCGGGGTCCATGATCGCGCGCAGACGCTCAACGATGCCCGGAACGCTCGAGGCCAGGGGACGGGCGATTGGTCCGGTTACGCTGCGGGCAGCATCAAGAAGCGAGTTCAGGCGCGCGTGGGTCATGGGGGTCGCGGCGGCGTCGGCCAGCGCAAGCTGCCAGTTGGTACCCTGGCCTTGGAAGATTACGGCGGGCGAGGTCATGCTGGTCAACGGGGTGAGGTTCTTCATTGCTGTGAAAGTCCTTATCGGCTCTAGAGGGGGATGTTGCCGTGCTTGCGCGCCGGGCGCGCCACAGTTTTTCCGCGCAGAAGGCGCAGGTTGGCGGCGATGGTCGTGCGGGTTTCCGAAGGCAGGATGACGGCGTCGATAAGCCCGCGCTCGGCGGCGTTGTAGGGGTTGAGGATGGTGTCTTCGTACTCGCGCTCGAATGAGGCGACGAGGTCGGCCAGCTCGGCTTCGCCCATCCCGGAGTCGCGCGCGGCCTTGATCTCCTTGCGGTTGATGAACCCGACGGCGCCGGCGGCACCCATCACCGCGATCTGGGCGGTCGGCCACGCCAGGTTCACGTCTGCGCCGAGGCCCTTCGACCCCATCACGCAGTACGCCCCGCCGTAGGCCTTGCGCATGGTGACGGTGATTTTCGGCACCGTCGCCTCGCCGTAGGCGTAGAGAAGCTTCGCGCCGTGGCGCAGGATGCCGTCGTGCTCTTGGGCGGCGCCGGGCAGGAACCCGGGGACGTCGACAAGCAGCACGAGCGGGATGTTGAAGGCGTCGCAGGTGCGCACGAAGCGGGCGGCCTTGGCGGAGGAGTCGATGTCGAGGCAGCCGGCGAGGACGCTGGGCTGGTTGGCGACGAAGCCGACGACCTCGCCGTCGATGCGGCCGAACGCGACGACGACGTTTTCGGCGCGCTGCTCCATGATCTCCATGAACTCGCCGTCGTCGGCGATTCGGGTGATCACCTCGCGCACGTCGTAGGGTTGCGAGACGTTGTCGGGAATAATGTAGTCCAGCTCGCGGTCGAGGTCGCTGATCTCGGTGTCGGGCTCGGCGTACTCCGCCGGCGCGTTCAGTCGGCTGTTGCTGGGAAGGTAGCCGACGAGGTCGCCGACCCAGTCGAGGGCGTCGGCGTCGCTGGCGGCGACGTAGTGGCAGTTGCCGGCGCTGCCCATGTGGGTCCAAGCGCCGCCGAGCTCCTCTTGCGTGATGTTCTCGCCGGTGACCGTTTTGATCACGTCGGGGCCTGTGACGAACATCTTCGATGTCTTGTCCACCATGACCACGAAGTCGGTCAGGGCGGGGGAGTAGGCGTTGCCGCCGGCGCAGGCGCCCATGATCACCGAGATCTGCGGGACGACGCCCGAGGCCTTGACGTTGAGGCGGAACGTGGCGGCGATCCAGTCCAGGGACACGGCACCGTCTTGGATGCGGGCCCCAGCGCCCTCGTAGAGGCCAATCAGCGGTCGGCCTGTGGTCACGGCGAGCTCCTGGAGCGCGACCATTTTCTCGCCGTAGACCTCGCCCAACGCGCCGCCGAAGACGGTGCCGTCCTGGGAGAAGATGCAGACCTCGCGGCCGTCGATGGTGCCGAAGCCGGTGATGATGCCGTCGGTGACGGGACGCTTGGAGAACATGCCGAAATCGTGGGTGCGGTGGCGCGCGAGCTGGCCGGTTTCGACGAAGGAGTCTTCATCGAGGAGGTAATCCAGCCGCTCGCGCGCGGTCATCCTCCCGGCGGCCCGGACCTTCTCGTGGGCTGCGCTGCCCAGCGGCGCCTGCGATTCCTCGCGGCGGGCGAGCAGATCGGCGATCTTGTCTGCCGTCGTGCGGGGCGCCGTGGCGAGCCGCTCGACCGGTTTGTACGGCGAAATCGTCATACGGCGCACAATAATGCGGGGTGGTAGTCATCCTCCGGTGCACTTACCGGAACGTAGCTTACTGTCGGGTAAGTTAAGCGTTTATACTGGGTGTTCGCGTAGATGTGATTTACAACACGTTTTTTGGATAGGCAAGGAGAGTGGGCCCAATGCATGTCGGCACCGATATCGTCCAGATTTCGGCGTTTGCGTCGCAGCTGGACGTCTCTGGCTCGACGTTTACGCGCGTGTTTACGGAGAGGGAGCGGCGCGAGTGTGCGGCCAAGCCCTCGCCCGTCGCGTCGCTAGCCGCGCGGTGGGCGGCGAAGGAGGCCTACATCAAGGCGTGGGCGCAGTCGCGCTACGGGTCGCCGCCCGCGCACTCCGACGTCGATTTCAGCGACATCGAGGTGGTCGCGGACGCGTTTGGCCGCGTTACGATTGCGCTGCGCGGCTCGCTTGTCGACGCGGCGCCGGCGGCAACATCGCTGTCCCTATCCCACGACGGCGACTACGCCATCGCGGTGTGCGTCGTGGGGTGAGGGGGTTCGTTTATAACGGGCATTTGTCTTTCGTCTTACGCGGCCGGTGTCGCGTGCAGCTCCTAGTCGTCGTTGCTGGGGTGCAGCGATTGCGCATTGTGCACTGCGCAATTTAGCCAGGGGGCGCCTTCGCGAGCTGGGACTTTGCTGTTCGGAATCGCAACATTGCGCAGTACAAACTGCGCAGTCGCGAGGATCCGGTGGCAGGCCTTTGCTCCCGTGTACAACCCGAACCGCGGTGCGGCGACTGCGCATTGTGCACTGCGCAATTTACGCAAACGTCACTGTCGCGAACAGGGACTTTGCCATCCCGAATCGCCACATTGCGCGGTACAAACTGCGCAGCCGCCAAAACCCTGGAGCAGGCCCCCGCACCCGTCGTAAAGCCCGAGCCGCGACAAAACACCACCGAGCCAACAGAACGAGCGCCTGGCACGAAACTACCGCCCGACAGCGCCCACCCCGACCCGCAGCTGAGCCAGAAACGCGCTCGCCGCGCACGTGCGGAACCGCCACAGCAAAACAAGCCCGACGACGGTCTGAGACAACATGCACAGCGGCATCGCCCAGGTCAGATACGACGCGTCGTCCGAGGGCACCGACACCAGTGCGTCCCAGATCCAGTGGAAGGCAATGACCGCTACCAGGCTTTTCGTGCTCAGGAACAGGCAGGCGAAGACGATCCCGGCGAGGAAGATGATCAGCATCTGGCTCGCCACCTGCGTCGCGGTGCGCCCGCCGAGAACGCTGACGGCGTGGAGCGCAGAAAACGCGAGCGCCGAGCCGACAACCGCGCCGATCACACCCCCGCCAGCCGCGGCGCTGCGTTTGAGCAGAGCGCCGAAGAAGACCTGCCGAAACGCCACCTCCTCGCCAATGGCAACCAACGCAAACCCGATCAACGCGACGCCCGGGGGTACCGTCACCAACGCGACGGCGAGCAAAACAACCAAAGGCACCATCACAATCGCGTACGCGCCCCAGCGACGCGCACGCTCCCACGGGATCGCCGCCTCCTCACGAAACACCAGGCAGTAGGCCACGGTCGCCGAGGCCAAAACGACGAGCACCCAGAAGAAGGTTTGGATAAACGCGGGGTCGGCGTACTCCACGCCACGGAAATTCCTGACGTAGTACAGCCCCGCGGCCATCCCGGCCGTGTATAGGGCGATAACTGCGATCGCTTTTCCGATGGTCTTATCTTAAACATCACTGCAGGGGGCGCTGAGGCGTCGATAAGCAATATGCTTGAGGCCATGACAGTCAAGGACATCCAACGCATCGCCACCGAGGTCGCCGACTCCTGGGCGGACGTGAACTGGGTCGCGTCGACCGACTCCACCAACACGCAGCTGCTGGCGAGCGGCACGCCGGGAAGTGTGCTCATCGCCGACGAGCAGACAGCGGGCAAAGGCCGGATGGGCCGCGAGTGGGTCTCGCCGGCCGGCTCGATCCTCGCGCTGAGCGTGCTTGTCGACGCCCCCACCGCCGACAACCTGGGCCTCGCCTCTCTCGCCGCCGGCCTCGCTGTCACGGACGTCGTGCCCGAGGCCGAGTTGAAGTGGCCCAACGACGCCCTGCTCAGTGGAAAGAAGTTCGCGGGCATCCTCTCCGAGGCCGACATCGCCGGCGACACCCGCCGCGTTGTGGTGGGCATCGGCATCAATGTTTACTGGCGCGCCGAGGACCTGCCGGTGGCGGGCGCGACCTCGCTCAACCTCGAGGGCATCCAGATCAACTTCGACGAGTTCACCATCGACCTGCTGCGCGCCCTGGCCACGCGCCTGGAGCAGTGGCAGACCGGCGACGAAAAGCTGCTGGAGGACTACCGCGCGGTGTGCTCCACCATCGGCAAAACGGTGCGCCTTGAGCGCCACGGCGACGACGTCGAGGGAACGGTCGACGACGTCACCGCCGCCGGCGAAATCCTCATCGACGGCACCGCGTACAGCGCCGGAGATGTGACCCACCTGCGCCCGGCGAACTAACATCGTCAGCCGTGGTAGACAATCGGGGCCTGCGACTGGCCAGGGGTGAAGTTGTTCTCGCGGACACGACGAGCCCGTTGACGACCCTGATTTTCCCCCTGCTCGAACTCGTCGTCATCACCGCCGTGTGCTGGATGGCGATTGGGTGGATGGACGCGAACGGCATCTCGTCGGGCCTGCGCAACCTGATTGTGCTCATCTGGGCCATCGTGGGTGTGGTGCGGTTTTGCTGGCCGCTGGCGACATCTAGGCGGCGCCGCTTCGTGGTCACCAACCACCGCGTGCTCGCCCGCAGTCGCCGCGGCGCGATCGACTCCATTCCGTTCGGCCAGATTCACTCGGCGCACCGCGACCGGGGCGGGATCTCGCTGGCGGTGTACGGCTTCGAGCGCCCGCTGTACTTCCCGGAGGTCGGCCGCAGCCGCAAGGTGGAGCGGATCCTCCATGGCCAGATCGCTCAGGCGCGTCGCTACTGACCGCACCGCGGGCGCTAGAGTGGGTGGGCGTGAATGATGCTTACGGAACGCCCATCGTCGCCGTCATCGGCGACGGCCAACTCGCCCGCATGATGCACACCGAGGCCATTGAGCTGGGGCTCGCCCCGCGCGTGCTTGCGGGCAGCCGCGAGGCCTCGGCGGCGCAGGTATTCGGCGACGTTCGCCTCGGTGACTACCACAACCTCGCGGACCTTGAGGCCACCGCGGCCGACGCCACCGCGGTCACCTTCGACCACGAGCATGTCCCCAACGAGCACCTGCATTCGCTTATCGACGCCGGCGTGGCCGTCGAGCCCCGCCCCGAGGCGCTGATTTACGCCCAGGACAAACTCGAGCAGCGCACTCGCCTACGCGAGCTCGGGCTGCCGGTGCCCCCGTTCGCGGCGATCACCTCGGTCGACGACGCCTCCCGTTTCTTCGACGAGGTCGACGGTCAAGTGTGCTTGAAGGCCACCCGCGGCGGCTACGACGGGCACGGGGTGTGGTTCCCCGAGACGCGCGAGGAGCTCGCCGAGCAGGTGGCAACAATTTTGGCGCAGGACGTGGGGCTTTACGCCGAGTCTAAGGTCGCGTTCGTGCGCGAGCTCTCGGCCATGGTGGCGCGCAACCGCTCGGGCCAGGTCGAGGCGTGGCCGGTGGTGGAGTCGCGCCAGGACGGCGGGATCTGCCGGGTGGCCATTTCGCCGGCGCCGGAGCTTTCCGACGAGCGCGCCCGCTACTGCCGCGACCTAGCGATCCGCATCGCCGAGGAGCTCGACGTCACCGGCGTGCTCGCCGTCGAGCTGTTCGAAACCGCCGACGGAGTCCTGGTCAACGAGCTGGCGATGCGCCCGCACAACACCGGCCACTGGACCCAGGACGGCTGCGTCACCTCGCAGTTCGAGCAGCACCTGCGCGCAGTGCTGGACTGGCCGCTGGGATCCACCGCACCGACTGCCCCGGTGACCGTGATGGTCAACACCCTGGGCGGCGACGCGGACCCAGAAACGCCGATGGCCGAGCGCGTGGCGGACGTCATGCGCAAATACCCGGAGGCGAAGATCCACCTTTACGGCAAGAGCTACCGCCCGGGGCGCAAGATGGGCCATGTTAACGTGGCCGCCGACTCGTTCGAGCGCGCCTTAGAGGTGGCCGAGGACGCCGCCCACTACATCATCAACGCGGAATGGAAGTAGAGATGCAGCCTTTAGTTGGCCTGATCATGGGCTCCGATTCTGACTGGGACACCGTCGCCCCGGCCGCCGAGGTCCTCGCCGAGTTCGGCATCCCCTTCGAGGTTGGTGTGGTTTCCGCGCACCGCACCCCGGACAAGATGCTGGCCTACGCCAAGGGTGCGCACAGCCGTGGGCTGCGCGCGATCATCGCCTGCGCGGGCGGCGCGGCCCATCTGCCCGGGATGGTCGCCGCGGCGACCCCGCTGCCGGTGATCGGCGTGCCGCGCGCGCTCAAGGACCTCGACGGTCTCGATTCGCTGCTGTCCATCGTGCAGATGCCGGCCGGCGTGCCCGTCGCCACGGTCTCTATCGGCGGGGCGAAGAACGCGGGCCTGCTTGCCGCGCGCATCATCGGGACTTCCAACGGGGCCGTGCTGGACAAAATGGTGGACTACCAGCGCACGATGGCCGCCGAGGTGGAGCGCAAGGACGAGGCCCTGCGCGCGCGGTTGATGGGTGAGTAAGGACCCAATCGTCGTGCTCGGCGCCCGCGTCATCGACGGGCGCCCCTCGCGGATGCTTGCTGCCCGCTTGTCGACGGCCCTGTCCCTGTGGCGCTCCGAGCCTGAGAGGGAGATGATCGTCAGCGGTTTCGAGGAGGCCGGGGCGATGGCCGCGTGGCTCGTCGCCCGCGGGGTGCCGCAGTGGGCCATCACGCTTGAGACGGCGGCCCGCTCGACGAACGAGAACCTGGAGAACTCCCGCACGCTGTGCCCCGAGGCCGCCCGCCTGACCGTGGTCACCAACAGCTTCCACGTCCTGCGCACCCGAGTGTGGGCCTGGCACCTGGGCATCCCCGTCGAGGTGATCGCGGCGCCCACGCCGGCGCGCTCCCGGCTGAAGAACTACGCGCGGGAAGTGGTTGCCTTGCCGCACTCGGTGGCGCGGGTGATCTGGCGGCGGGTGCGCACCCCTTCGGGGTAAACCCGGACGCCTAGGAATGCGCCGGGTTTAGGCGTAAGGGGAGCATTCTGGGGCGTCCGGGTTTACGGGGAAGCGTGCGACCGCCGCCAGCGCAGCCACCGGCGCACGAGGAGGAACGTCGCTAAGCACAAGGCCCCCGCGAGCAGCCCCGGCCAGACGGCGGGGGAGGGGCGAAACAGGTTGAGCACCGCCTGGACCAGCGCCAACAACGCGAAGAACCCGACAAACCCGATGCAGGTCTGGAAGATCAGGTCGCGGCGCACTAACCCTTCACCCCGCCGGCGGTCAGGCCGGAGACGATGCGGCGCTGGAAGATCAGCACCATGATGATCAGCGGCACGGTGACGAGCGAGCCAGCCGCCATGATCGACGCGTACGGGTACTCGAACGCGCTCGGCCCGGAGAAGCGCGCGATGGCCACCGTCACCGGCTCCGTCGCCGTGGTGGAGAGCTGGCGGGCCAGCATGAACTCGTTCCAGGTCGTGATGAACGCCAGGATCGCGGTGGTGAAAATCGCCGGCGCCGCCAGCGGCAAAAGCACCAGCCGGAACGCCTGGCCGCGAGTGGCGCCGTCGACACGCGCTGCCTGCTCGAGCTCCCACGGAAGCTGCTGGAAAAACGAGATCAGCGTGTAAATCGTCAACGGCAGCGCGAACGAGATGTTCGGGATGATCATCGCGCGGTACGTGCCAATCCAGCCGAGGTCGCCGAAGAGCTGGAACAGCGGGGTGACCAGCGCGATGCCCGGGAACATCGAGGCCGCGAGGATGACACCGGTGACGATGCCCTTGCCCGGGAAGTCGAGTCGCGCAATCGCATAGGCCGTGAACACGCCGACAGCCACGGCGATCGCGGTGGTCGACAGCGAGATGACCAGCGAGTTGCCGATCGCGCCGAGGAAGTCGTTGCCCTTGTCGGTGGCCAGCGCGTCGTAGAAGTTCTGCAGGGTGACGTGCGTGGGCCACGGGGTGGTGTCGAAGGTGTGCGCGCTGTCGCGCAGCGCGGTGATGAGCATCCAGTAGAACGGGGCCAGGCCCCAGAACATGATGAAGATGACGCCTACGTAGTGCCAAATCTTTTTCATCGCTTAGACCTCCTGAGCTTTCGTGCCGCGCGCTTGTCGACGCCCAACCCAACGCCGCCTCTTCCTTTTGGTGCGCTCCACGCGCCCGACGTCGGCGCCGAGGAAGCGGATCATGACAAACGCCACGGCGAAGATGAGCAGGAAGATCAGCGTGGACAGGGCGGAGGCGGAGTTGAAGTTGCCCTGGCGCATGTCCTCGACGACGAGCTGGGAAATCGTTGCCGTGGGGGAGTTCGACGAGCCGGAGATCATGATCACCGGCAGGTCGTACATGCGCAGCGCGTCGAGGGTGCGAAATAGCACGGCCACCATCAGCGCCGGGCGCACCAGCGGCAGGGTAATGCGGGTGAACTGCTGCCACTTCGTGGCGCCGTCGACACGCGCGGCCTCGTAGACCTCGCGCGGGATCATCTGCAGGCCGGCGAGGATGAGCAGGGCCATAAACGGCGCGGTTTTCCACACGTCGGCGATGATCACGGCCGTGCGTGCAGCCCAGGGGTCCGTCGTCCAGGCGATCGACGTGCCAAGCAGCGAGTTCACAATGCCGGAGGGGGCGAACATGAACTGCCACAGCTTCGCCGTCACCGCCGTAGGGATCGCCCAGGGGATCAGCACCGCGGCGCGGATCAGCGCACGCCCGCGCGACGGGGTGTTCATGATCAGCGCCATGATCATGCCCAGAATCGTCTCAAGAAGCACGGTGACCACCGTGAAGAACAAGGTGATGCGCACCGCCGGCCAGAAGTCGGTGGCGAGCACGCCCGGCGGGCACACGCCGACGACGCCGGAGGGCGACATGCAGCGGTTGGTAATCCAGTACAGGTAGTTCTCCAGGCCCGCGAAGCCGCCCTCGGTGAACACGCCGGTGGCGGGGTCGAGGCGGCGGTTTCCCTGGAAGGACAGGAAAATCGCGCGGATGATCGGGTAGCCGATCACAACGGCCAAAACCGCTAGCGCTGGGGCGACGAGCAAGGCCGCCTTACCCGTATCGCGCCGCGGGCGAGACCTCGTTGTTGCTTTCACAGCTGTGGTCATGTGCACCTTCTTGCGAATCAATCACGGACGAAACGCCCGCATCTGTGGAACTAGAGTCTCACAGGTGCGGGCGTCGTGCGCTTATATGGCAGCCCCGAAATGGTGGGTCTGACTGTTAGGAGGCCTGGCGGATCGCGGCGGCCATGTCGCGGGTCGCGTCGTCGACGCTCTTACCAGCGGTCAGCGCAGCGTAGGCGTTGTCCTGGATCGCCTTGGAGATGGCCGGGTAGAACGGGGAAACCGGGCGCGGCTTCGCGTTCTCCAGCGACTCCTTTAGAGCCGGCAGGTACGGGTGCTCCTCGATGAGCGCCTGGTCGTCGTAGATCGACGCGAGAACCGGCGGGAAGGACGCCTCAGCAAAGGAGAGCTGGTTCTCCTCGTTGATGATGAACTCGATGAAGTCCTTCGCGGTGGCCTTGTTCTCGGAGTTGACGTTGATGCCGTTGTTGTAGCCACCGAGGGTGGACACGCCCACGCCGTCCTTGCCGACGAGCGGCTGGACCTCGAATTGCAGGCCCTTCTCCTCGGCGTTGGAGTACATGTACGGCCAGTTGATGGCGAACGCGGTCTCACCCTCGGTGAACGCCAGGTTGGTCTCCTCCTCGGTTGCCGCGGTCGACGCGGAGGAGATGGTGCCGTCGGCGTAAGCGTCGACAAGCGCCTGCAGGCCTTCCTTCGCCTCGGCGGACTCAACGGTGGGCTGGCCCTGGTCGTCGAGAACCTCGCCGCCCCAGCCGTTGATGAAGCCCAGGGTGTTCACGGTCAGGCCCTCGTACTGCTTGAGCTGCGTGGTCAGGCAGTCAGCGCCTTCAACGGCCTCGCAGGCGGAGCGGATGTCGTCGAAGGTGTCAGGAGCGTCGGCGACGAGCTCGGTGTTGCGGAACAGAAGCTGGCCGTTGGTGTTCTGCGGCAGGGCGTAGAGCTTGCCGTTGTACGTGGCGGACTCGACGGTAGCGTCGAGCAGCCCGGAGGTGTCCACCTCGTAGTCGCCCTCGAGCGGCTCGAGCCACTGGTTGGCGGCGAAGTCCGCGGTCCACACGACGTCGAGCGCCATGACGTCGTAGTCGGAGTTGCCAGCCTGAAGGGACTGCACCAGGGTGTCGCGCTGGTCGTCGGCCTCGCCGGCGAGCTCGTTAAGCGTGACCTGCTCGTCGGGGTGCTCAGCGTTCCACTTCTCGATGATCGGGACGATCTTGTCGGTGTCGTTGCGGCCCATGGCAAAGGTGATCGGGCCGCGGCCTTCACCCTCCGCGCCCGCCGTGGCGGTAGCGGCGTTGGTGGCCGAGTTGGTGGCGGGTTCGGAGGCGGAGTCGGAGCTCTCGGAGGAGCAAGCGACGAGTGTTGCGGAACCGAGGGCGGCAGCGCACAGCAGCGCGCCAGACTTACGTAGCGACATCTTCATCTGGTGAACCTTTCTGATTAAGGGGTGCTCTTACCGTAGTTAGTTGATGTGTACGAACTGGTTAGAATCTTCAACTAACCCTAATATGGGGGTAAAAGAACCTGAAAACGGACGGTTACGCAGCAATCTTAACCTGCTGTTAAGAATTGGGTCACGTTTTCCGTTTCCGCGATCTCACGCAGCCGCTCTGCCGAGGCCAACCCCGCCGCCACCACGACGGACCCGTCGGCGGCCAGCGGCGCAAGCACCAACTTTTCAAAGTCAGCGGTCGTGCGCCACGGATCCACCATGTAGCGCTCCGGCACGTAGCCCGCCTCGGCCCAGCGCTGCAGCTGCGGCGAGTCGCCGTAGTACACGTCGCCGTAGAAGCGCACGGTGGGGCCGAAATCCACCGTTGCCGGGGGCAGCTGCCCGCCCGATTCCACCACCCCGCGGCCGAACGGGTCGGTGGAGACGACGACTACTTCCGGCACCTGGGCCCACTCACCTGCGCGCTCCGCGTGGGTGAACACCACGTCGGGGGCTGCGTTTAGGGCGTTTAAGGGGGCGTTGAAAAGCGGAGTGCGCGAGGAATTGAAGGTGCCCAGCGCGATGACCGCCGCCTGCCATGAGACGGGCAGGTCGATGACCACGGCCGCGTCGGGGGCCAGCTCGAACTCCTCGTCGAGCATGTTCGCGATCTTGGCGGCCCAGTTATCCAAGGTCAGCGCGGAGAAATCCATGCGTGTGCCCGCGGTCTCGTCGTAGACGGTCAGACGCGGGCTCGAGGGCTGGGAGGCGACAAGCGGTGCCATAATGCTCATGGCCGCCCATCATAGGTTTAGTTCACGCAGCGCGGACCGTCGCCGCCGGCGTCGATCTGCGGGGCGACCTCTGCGGCGCCGAAGTCCTCGCCCGGTGTTCCCACCGACTCGGTCGGGTCGGCAGCGCCCGAGGAATCGGTCTCCGAGGTGCCAATCGAGGTGCTGCTTGACGACGGCCCCGCGTAGTCGTCCGCCACCACGACGATGAGGCTGGAAGGCTCCAGCCCCTCGTTCGAGGTCACCGGAAGCCCGCCCAGCATCTCCGCGAGCGCCAGCGCGGCCGGGTCCTGCGGGTCGAGCGCCACGATCTGGGAGCTCGAGTACACCCCCGGCATCGCGTTGGAAACATCCGCGATGGTCACGCCCTGCTCCTTGAGCCAGCCCGCCACGCCGCCGGCCTGTCCCTCGATCTGCCCGGCGTTCAGGGCGAAGACGTTGTACCCAGACAAAGGCGACGTCGGCGAGTCCGGAGCGGGCGCCTCGGGCGAGGCGGGGGGAGCGACGACCTCGTCCATGAAGCGCTGCACCTGCGGGACGTCGACGGTGACGATCGATTCGCCGTAATCGCCGACACCGTCGACGGAGGTCACGGGGATGGTCGCAAAGGTGATGTCGCCGGCGGTCAGGCCCGACATCTGCTGGGCGAAGCGCACCACGTCCCACCCCTCGTCGAGGGTGACGGAGCGCTCGGCCGCGGTGGCGAGCTCGCGCAGCTTGGCCGGGTTTGTCAGGGTGCCTGCGGAGAGCATCTTCTGCGCCAGCGAGGCCATGTACACCTGCTGGCGCACGATCCGGTCGAGGTCGCCGCGCGGCAGGTCGTGGCGCTGGCGCACGAACGACAGTGCCTGGGCGCCGTCGAGGGTTTGCTCACCGGCGGGGAAGTTCGCTCCGGACAAAGGCTCGTCGACGGGTGCGTTGAGGCAGACGTCCACGCCGCCGACGGCGTCGGTAAGCAGTGCGAAGCCTAAAAGCCCGACCTGGGCGAAGTGGTCGACCTCGACGCCGGTGAGGTCCGCGACAGCCTCGATCAGGCCCTCCTGGCCGGCACGCGCAACCTGCTGCTCCAGCGAGGCGCCCTCGCTTACGCCCGCGTTCAGCAGCTCCTCGCGCTTGCGGCCCGCGTGCGCCGCGTAGACGCCGTTGATCTTCATGTTCCCGAACTCATCGTTGTGGATGTAGGTATCGCGGGGAATCGACACGGCCGTGGCGCTGGAACCGTCCTCGGGAATGCGGATCACCATGATCGTGTCTGTATTAATCTCTCCCTCCGCGACACCGGCGTTTAGGCGCGCGAGCTCCTCCTCGCTCAGCGGGTTGCCCTGGGCATCCGTGCGGGAGTCGGAGCCGACCAGGAGGATATCCACGGCGCCATCGAGCACGTCGACGTTTCTACCGCGGTCGAGCTGCAGCTCGGAGGCGCTGAGCGACCCGCCGAGGCGGCCCACGGAAAAGTAACCGGCGCCAGAGATGACCAGGATGAGCGCCGAGAGGAAAGCGAGAACACCCTTGATCGCGGGGTGGCCGGACTGGCTTAAGTCCCTCATCCGCGAGGGGGCCGCCTGGATGTCGCGGACACGCCGTGAGTTGCGTTGGGGATTCTCGGTCACGAACGGAAGTATACGACATGCACCCGACAACCCCGTGTGCCGCAACCTGCCTTGAGGCGCGCTTCTGACTACGCTGTGGGGCATTGTGAACACACCTGCTAAGCCGCTAGCCGTTATTACGGTGACCTACTCGCCCGGGCGCCACCTGCGTAGCCTCGACGACACGTTGCGCAGCGCTACTGCGCGCCCGACGCTTCTGGTCTGCGCCGACAACGGCTCGACGGATGGCTCGCCAGAGGAGCTCGCGGCCGGCCGCAACGACGTTGACGTGTTCTTCACCGGGGGCAACATCGGTTACGGCGCGGCGATCAATGCTGCGGTGAGGCGTTTGGGTGGGCGTCGACAAGCGGGCGAGATTGACCCCGACTACCTGCTGATCACCAACCCCGACGTGCGCTTTAAACCCGGCTCGGTCGACGAGCTGCTCGCCCGGCTGGCGGCGAGGCCGCGCGCGGGAGCCGCTGGGCCGCGCATCGAGGAGGCAGACGGGTCCGTCTACCCCAGTGCGCGCGAGGTCCCCGGCCTTCTCACCGGCATTGGGCACGCGTTGCTTGTCGACGCCTGGCCCAACAACCCGTTCACCCGCGCCTACAGGGCGAACAACGACATGGACACCGAGCGCACCGCCGGGTGGCTTTCCGGCTCCTGCCTGCTCGTGCGTTGGGAGGCCTTCGCCGACATCGGGGGGTTCGACGAGCGCTACTTCATGTACCTCGAAGACGTCGACTTCGGCGACCGCCTTAGCCGCGTTGGCTGGGAGAATCTGTACTGCCCATCGTCGGTGATCATGCATGATCAGGGGCACGTGGCGGGCAAGCATACACGAGTTACCGTGCCAGCACACCACAAATCCGCGTACCGTTTCCAAGCGGACAGGCACCCCGCCTGGTGGCAGGGACCCATTCGCTGGGCGCTCTGGCTCGGCCTGCGGACCCGCGGCATCCTTCAGCAGACGAAAGGCTCCTAGAAAGATCATGACAGATCCAGCGCGCACCGACGCGGTCATCCTCGTTGGGGGGCGCGGCACCAGGCTTCGCCCGCTGACGGTGTCGACTCCCAAACCCATGCTCCCCACCGCCGGCTTCCCTTTCCTCAGCCACCTGCTCGCCCGGATCCGCGTCGCGGGGATGAACCACGTCGTGCTCGGCACTTCGTTTAAGGCCGAGGTGTTCGAGGCGTACTTCGGCGACGGCTCCGACTGGGGCCTCGAGATCGAGTACGTCGTCGAGGAGGAGGCGCTGGGCACCGGCGGAGCGATCCGCAACGTGGCCGACAAGCTGCGCTACGACAACGCAATGGTGTTCAACGGCGACGTCCTTTCCGGCGCCGACCTGAGCGAGATCCTGGCCACGCACACCGACAAGGACGCGGACGTGACCCTGCATCTCGTCCGCGTGCCCGACCCGCGCGCCTTTGGCTGCGTGCCGACGGACGACGATGGCAACGTCCTCGAGTTCCTGGAGAAAACCCCCGACCCGCCAACCGATCAGATCAACGCGGGCTGCTACGTGTTCAAGCGCTCCGTGATCAACGAGATCCCGGCGGGGCGCGTCGTGTCCGTGGAGCGCGAGACGTTCCCGGGCCTGCTGTCGGACGGGGCGAAGATCGTCGGCTACGTCGACACCTCGTACTGGCGCGACATGGGTCGCCCCGACGACTTTGTGCAGGGCTCCTCTGACGTGGTGCGCGGGATCGCCTACTCGCCGCTGCTTGAAGGGCGCACGGGTGAGGCGTTTGTGGACGAGAGCGCCGGTATCGCCGGCGGGGTGATCCTCATGGGCGGTACGGCCGTGGGGCGCGGCTGCGACATCGGCGCGGGCTGCCGTGTCGACGACAGCGTGATTTTCGATGGCGTGACCATCGAGCCTGGCGCCATGGTGCGCGGGTCCATCATCGCGGCCGGGGCGCGCATTGGCGCCAACGCGAGGATCATCGACTGCGTCGTGGGCGAGGGCGCCCAGATCGGGGCCCGCTGCGAGCTCCAGGCTGGGATGCGCGTGTGGCCCGGCGTGGTTATTCCCGACTCGGGGATCCGATTTTCGCCCGACGCGTAGCGACACGCCGATACAGGGGCAATTAGGTGCCCTAGGCCACAACCGCCACAACATGTAGCACCCCCGCAATTTACCCCCAGGCTCGGTCCAGTGTTACTGATGTGACGAATGTGATTATTGGCGCGGTTTTTACCGTGTTCGACCCCGTTTGCATACAAAACGTGTTGCGGGGCTTTGCCTAATCGGTGTGTAATCGCTGTAGTAATCACAGGCATGTAAGCAACCCACAACGGAGGAAGGGGACGGCGTGGACAATATGGCTGACAACGCCATTCTCCGTGGCGCAGCTGCGGGCGGGATGACCCTCGATGAGCTCTTCGGCACCGTCGAACAGGAGTGGCAGGATCAGGCCCTCTGCGCCCAAACCGACCCCGAGGCATTCTTCCCGGAAAAGGGCGGCTCGACCCGCGAAGCCAAGCGCATCTGCCAGGCCTGCGCCGTCCGCGACGAGTGCCTCGAGTACGCGCTCGAGCACGATGAGCGCTTCGGAATCTGGGGCGGCCTGTCCGACCGCGAGCGCCGCCGCCTGAAGAAACAGATCGGCTAACTACCAGCCAAATTCGGGGTCAAGATCCCGCGGGTCCATATTGAGGTGGTTCGCCACCAGCGCCGTGAGAATCCACGTCAGCATCTCCGAGCGCTCAACCACCGTTTTCGCTCGGCGCTCCACCGGCATCCGGAAAACGATGATCCGCGCCCGAGTCGGGTTGCCGTTTCTGTCCACGCCCGCGCCCAGGATGCGTCCCAACGGCACCGGCCCGTCTGCGACGATGTCGTCGGGCATTACCGAGTCCGGCCGCAGGCGCATCCGTGGGATGGTGTCCACCGCGAGATCAACCCCTGCGAGCTGATCGAGGTAAGCGTTGTGCAGCGGGGCGTACGCCTCTAACACCAGCTGGTCGAAGGCCATCGAGCGAGTCCTGTACCGCGGGACCGCGACGGGAAGGAGCGGCCCGCGCGGCCCGCGCCCCCTGCGGTCGTGGGCGGGCCGCAGGTGCGCAAGCCGGGCGTGCCGGCGGTACTGCGGGGATTCGGCGGGGCTCATAGCGCCTTATGATAGGACTTCAGTAGGCGCCGTCGCGGCCTACCACGCCGCGTGTCACCCGCCAGATCTCAAGGAGAGGTTTAGACTTGGCCCACGTGAACACCTTCCGTCGTTGCTGCCGTCCCGGCTGCGGCAGGCCTGCCGTGGCCACGCTCATCTACGCGTACGCGGATTCCACCGCCGTCGTCGGCCCGCTCGCTCCCGTGGCCGAACCCCACTCCTGGGACCTGTGCGAACGCCACTCTTCCAACATCTCCGCGCCCGTCGGCTGGGACATGGTGCGAGTCGAGCACGTCGAGATCGACGACGACGAGCTCGAGAGCATGGAGGAAGCCGACCTCACCGCGCTGGCGGAGGCGGTGCGCGAAGCCGGGCGGGTGACCACCGGGCTCGTCGACACCAGCCAGGACCCGATCGAGTACGCGGCCAACCACGACTTCGGCGACCCCGGCACCTCGAACCACCCGGTGCACCGCACCAAGCGCGTCGAGGGGCAGCTCAACGCCGCCAAGGCCGCGCGACGCTCCCACCTCCGGGTCGTCCCAGACCCATCCCAGGAGAATGTCGAGCGCAACAACTAGGATTGCCGCCATGGCAATCACGCACACGCAAGAGTCGATCACGAAGGTCATCAAGGCGTACGACATCCGCGGTGTCGTCGGCGAAACAATCGACGAGCAGTTCGTCTCTGACGCGGGCGCGGCGTTCGCGCACATCCTGCGCGGCGAGGGGGAGACCCGCATCGCCGTGGGCTACGACATGCGCCCCTCCTCCCCGGCGCTGGCCGAAGTGTTTGCGCGTGGTGCGGCATCCCAGGGCCTCGACGTTGTCGAGCTCGGCCTGACCTCGACCGACGAGCTGTACTTCGCCTCGGGCAGCCTCGAGTGCGCCGGCGCCATGTTCACCGCCTCCCACAACCCGGCCCAGTACAACGGCGTCAAGCTGTGCCGCGCCGGGGCAAAACCCGTCAGCACCGACACCGGGCTTGCTGCGATCTCACAGCTCATCCTCGACGGCGTGCCGGCGTACGAGGGCGTTGCGGGGGGCGTCGAGAAGCGAGATGTGCTCAGCGACTACGCGGCCTTCCTGCGCGAGCTGGTGCCCGTGCCGTCGCGGCGCCCGCTCGTCGTCGCCGTCGACGCCGCGAACGGGATGGCCGGTCTGACCGTGCCCGCCGTTTTAGACGGGGTTGACGTGCGCCCGCTCTACTTTGAGCTCGACGGCACCTTCCCCAACCACGAGGCCAACCCGCTGGACGCGAAGAACCTCGAGGACCTACAGAAGCTCGTGGTGGAGCAGCGCGCCGACATCGGGCTCGCGTTTGACGGGGACGCGGACCGCTGCTTCGTCGTCGACGAGCGGGGTGAGCCCGTGTCGCCGTCCGCGATCACCGCACTGGTGGCGGCGCGCACGCTCGCCGAGCACCCGGGGGCGACGATCATCCACAACGCGATTACCTCGCGCGCGGTGCCAGAAATCGTCGCTGAACAGGGCGGAAGGGCCGTGCGCACGCGCGTGGGCCACTCCTACATCAAGGCGCACATGGCCGAAACGGGCGCACTGTTCGGCGGAGAGCACTCCGCCCACTACTACTTCGCCGAGTTCTTCAACGCCGACTCGGGCCTGCTCGCCGCCCTCCACGTGCTCGCCGCGCTCGCCGAGCAGGACCTGCCTCTGAGCGAGCTGATGGGCGAGTACGACCGCTACGCCGCCTCTGGCGAGATCAACTCCGAGGTCGACGACCAGGACGCTGCGACCGAGCGCGTTGTCGAGGCATTTGCGGAGCGTGCGGTGGGCGTCGACAAGCTCGATGGCGTCACCGTCGAGCTGAGCGAGACCCCGCCGGTGTGGTTCAACGTCCGCGCCTCCAACACCGAGCCGCTGCTGCGCCTCAACGCTGAGGCCCCGACGCGCGCTGAAGTGGACGCGATCGTCGAGGAAGTCCTCGGCATCATCCGGGCGTAGCCGCCACGTAGGCTGGGCCCATGGACGACCAGCAATACTACGACGGTTCGGGCCGCTACGACCGCGAAACCGTGCTGTTTTTCGACGTCGCGCACGAAGGCGCCCAACTTCGGGCGGTGGCCGAGGCGGCGCAGCGGTTGGATTCGCTGCGCGCCGTTGACCCGCGAAGCGTCGTGGTGATCGCGACCGACCAGATCTCGCGCGCCGCGGCCCAGGCCGTGGTGGAGCTGCGCGCGCCCCTGCGGCTGCCGGTGGTAGTGACGCCCGTGCTGCCCAGCTACGTCGGGCCGCTCGACGTCGTTGTTATCGTGGGCGACGCCGCCGAGGATGACGGGGTCTCGCGCGCGCTGATCACCGCGTCGGCCCGAGGCGCCGAGACCGTTCTGGCTGGTCCCGCGCGCGGCCCGCTTCTCGACGACGCCCCCGACGCCACCCTCATCATCCCCGCGCTGCCCACGTCAGCGGGCACCTCGCCGCTGCGCGCATTCGGTGTGTTTACCGCGGTCCTCGACGCGCTCGAGCAGCCAGCGGAGCTGATTTCCACCCAGCTGCAGGCGATGGCCGAGGACGTTGATGAGGAGCTCGTGGGCTTAAGCCCCCAGCGCGATGAGGCGGTCAACGCCGCGCGGCAGCTGCGTGCGTTCGCTTCCGGGGCACGGGTCATCCACACCGGCTTCGAGCGCTGCGGGGCCGCGGTGGCCTCAGTCGCGGCGCAGGTCTGGTCGGCGCGCTCGATGGCGTCGGGGTTTGTGGAGCACCGCGAGCTTGACCGGGCGGTGGAACAACCCGCCCGCGACATCTTCCACGATCCGTTCATCGACGGGGAGCAACACCATGTGGCGCTCAAGGTAGTGGTGTGGAATCAGGCCGACGTCGCGCTCGCCGACGCCACTGCGCAGTGGTGCGAGCCGTCGTCGGTAGGCGAAGAATCGACGGTTGCGCGGCTGATCGTCCGCGCGCTCGCCGCCACCGCAATGGACGAGCCAGCTTAAATCCGGCTTATTGGAAAACCTGCTGGAGGCGGTCCCACCACGTCTTCGGGTCGGTGGAGGTCGGCGGGAGGGCCTGCTCGACCGGGTCCGGCAGCTGCTGGGGAGCAGCGAGCTGCTCGGCCGGGGCACTCTCCGCCGGGTTCTGCACATCGGTGGAATTAACGCCCGGTGACGCGGGCACAGTTGCGTCCGTCGGAGCGGTTGCGGGTGTGCTCGGCGGCGCAGCCGGGGCCGGAGTCTCCGGTGCGGCCTCAGCCGGGGCAGTCGGGACGGGCTCCACAGCCTGCCCGGTGGGACCTGCCGGTGCAAGATCGGTACCCAGCGCGTCGCCCTGCGGCGCGGCAACAGAGGTGGGAACGACGTTGGAGGGGCGGTAGACGCGCGTTGGGGTGGCCGCGCGTGGAGCCGGGTTAACCACGGCGTTCGGCGGGAGCAGCGGATCGCGCTCTGTATTGCCGGCGGCCTCAGGGCTCTGCGTGTTCTCGGCGGCCTCGCCCTCCGTGGGCGCTGTCGACTCCGGCGACGTGGCTCCGCGCATTACGGGCTGGCTCGTCCGCTCGGTGGTGGAGGGTTCAGCCGCATCGGCCTGGTAGGCGGGATCCGCAGAGGAGGTGGGAGAGGACATCTTCCACACAGCCACGCCGACCCCGATGGCGAGGGCAAGGCCGACCGCCATGAAGACAGAAACGATGCGTTTTGAGTCGTTCATGGCGTGCCCCTTTCCCTGAGATTAGTTACAGCTTGGTAACGGTTTGATTCCGACTTTGATTTTATAGCACGTCGGAGGCCATTTGTGAAGCCACCACACCGACGTTCCGGTGGTGCGTACTAGACAGATGGCGTACTAAGGGGATAGCAATGACAGTGAACACCGGTGGCGCACCCCACCTCACCCTCCGCACCACAGACAGGAGACCAACAGCAATGAGCGCCTGGGACAAGGACATCTTCTCGCGGGAAGAAAACGTCGACTTCCTCGATGAGCTTTCCGAGCTCGACCCCGACGACGTTGCCGAGTCCGTCCGAGATGCGGTGCTACTAGCGGCTAACGCGGACTCGGCGACAGAGGAAGAAATCGCCAACGGTCTTGCCGCCGCGACGATCGCAGCGATCTGGTCCGGAGCTCCATTCAGTGCGGGCGAGATCGTCGATAGCTACCCGTTTATCCGCTCCGCCTCGGCCGAGATCGACGAGAAGCTCGCGGAGGCGGCGGTGTCCGTCCTCGAGGCCGCGGAGACCGAGGACGACCAAGACGTCGACCCCTTCGTCGAAGCCCTCTCCTAACTAGCCGCCTCATTCAGCGCGGCCGCGAAGCCGGTGCGAGGGGGCTGGGCGACTATGGTGGGAGCGAACAATCCATGGGCCACAAGTTTCAAGCCCTCTTTATAACTGGGAGTAACGACAAGAAATGAACGACGCGAGCGGCGCAGCCGACCACGGGACCGACCTCACGGCGGATTACAAGATTGCCGATATCAGCCTCTACGAGGCCGGACGCAAGCAGATCGAGCTCGCCGAGTACGAGATGCCGGGCCTGATGCAGCTGCGCCGCGAGTACGCCGAAGAGCAGCCCTTGGCGGGCGCGCGCATCTCCGGGTCGATCCACATGACCACGCAGACCGCCGTGCTCATTGAGACGCTCGTCGCGCTCGGCGCCGAGGTCCGTTGGTCATCCTGCAACATCTTCTCCACCGAGGACGCGGCCGCCGCGGCCATTGTGGTCGGCAAGGACGGCACCCCGGACAACCCGCAGGGCGTGCCCGTGTTCGCCTGGAAGGGCGAGACCCTCGACGAGTACTGGTGGTGCGTGCGCCAGATCTTCAACTGGGGCGAGGGCGTGTACCCGAACATGATTCTTGACGACGGCGGCGACGCCACTATGGCCGTGATCAAGGGCATGGAGTTTGAGAAGGCCGGTGCGGTGCCCAACTCCCAGCCCGGCGACTCTGACGAGCAGGTCGCGTTCTACTCCATGCTGAGCGAAACGCTCGCCGCCGACAGCGGCGTGTGGACGGCGACGGCGGCCGCGGTCAAGGGCGTAACAGAAGAGACCACCACGGGCGTGCATCGTCTCTACCACTTCGCCAGGGAGGGCATTCTGCCCTTCCCGGCAATGAACGTCAACGACGCCGTGACCAAGTCGAAGTTCGACAACCGCTACGGCACCCGCCACTCCGTCATCGACGGCATCAACCGCGGCACCGACGTGCTCATCGCGGGCAAGAAGGCGCTGGTGTGCGGCTACGGCGACGTCGGCAAGGGCGTTGCCGAGGCGCTCGACGGCCAGGGCGCGATCGTGTCCGTCACCGAAATCGACCCGATCAACGCCCTGCAGGCGCTGATGGACGGCTACCGCGTTGTCACCGTCGACGAGGCGATCGCGGAGTCGGATCTCGTGATCACCGCCACCGGCAACCTGGGGATTATCACCTTCGACGACATGCTGAAGATGAAGGACCACGCGGTGCTGGGCAACATCGGCCACTTCGACAACGAGATTGACATGCACTCGCTGCTGCACCGCGACGACGTCAGCCGCACCCCAATCAAGCCGCAGGTGGACCTGTTCCACCTGCCGTCCGGCAACTCGATCATCGTGCTGTCCGAGGGCCGCCTGCTCAACCTGGGCAACGCCACTGGCCACCCGTCGTTCGTGATGTCGAACTCGTTCGCTGACCAGACGATTGCCCAGATCGAGCTGTTCACCAACGGCGCGCAGTACGACAACGAGGTTTACCGCCTGCCGAAGAACCTCGACGAGAAGGTCGCCCGCATCCATGTCGAGGCCCTCGGCGGCACGCTCACGGAGTTGACCAAGGAGCAGGCGGAGTACATCGGCGTCGATGTCGCCGGCCCGTTCAAGCCGGAGCACTACCGCTACTAGGCGCCATGATCATCGCGGTAGAGGGAATCGACGGCGCCGGCAAAAATACGCTGGTTAACGCCATCAAAGACGGGCTCGGCGCGGAGACTCTGGCGTTTCCGCGCTACGCGGAGTCCATCCACGCGCAGCTCGCGCGGGAGGCGTTGCACGGCCGGATGGGCGATCTCGTGGACTCGGCGCACGGGATGGCTACCTTGTTCGCGCTGGATCGGGCGGGAGCCAAGCCGCTTCTCGACGCCTTCACGAACGCCCCGGACAAAATCATCATCCTAGACCGCTACGTCGCCTCGAACGCCGCGTACACGGCAGCGCGCACCGGCGACGATGCCGCCGCCAGGTGGGTCTTTGAGCTCGAGTTCGAGCGCCTCGGTCTGCCCCAGCCCGACCTGCAGGTGCTGGTGGACACCGACCCCGCGGAGGCGGGGCAGCGCGCGCGCCGCCGTGAGGAAAGCGACGCCGCGCGGGTGCGCGACCGCTACGAGCGCGACGTATCTTTGCAGCATGACACGTTCGCCGCGTATGAGCGACTGGCGGATACCGGCTGGGCGGGTCGGTGGGTCAAGGCGTCCGACGCTGCGACTATTATGCAAGCGGTAGAGAACCTACGTTAAGGAGTCGTCGTGCCCCACAGGATTTTGGTCGTCGATGATGACCCAGCCATCAACGAGATGCTGACTATCGTGCTCGAGTCGGAAGGCTTTGAGACGCAGTCGGTGACCGACGGCGCGGCGGCGGTTCCGGCCTTTAACGACTACGACCCCGACATCGTTCTTTTGGATTTGATGCTGCCGGGGATGAATGGCGTGGACATCTGCCGCGAGATCCGCAAGGTCTCCGCGGTGCCGATCGTGATGCTCACGGCGAAAACCGACACCGTCGATGTGGTGCTGGGCCTGGAATCGGGTGCTGACGATTACATCACCAAGCCGTTTAAGCCGAAGGAACTCATCGCGCGTATCCGGGCTCGTCTGCGCCGCACCGAGGAGGAGCCCGCCGAGGTGCTTACCATCGGCGACCTCACCATCGA
Organism: Corynebacterium sp. Z-1; assembly: GCF_031844665.1. Taxonomy (NCBI): domain Bacteria; kingdom Bacillati; phylum Actinomycetota; class Actinomycetes; order Mycobacteriales; family Corynebacteriaceae; genus Corynebacterium; species Corynebacterium sp. Z-1. The sequence continues at coordinate 1,026,175 of NZ_CP134621.1, forward strand.
CGTGCCGCAGCACATGGTCACGCGCGACGGCGCCGAGATCGCCCTGACCCCACTCGAGTTTGATCTGCTCCTGGAGATGGCGCGCAAGCCCAACCAGGTCCATGCCCGTGAGGAGCTGCTGGAATCCGTCTGGGGCTACCGCAACGCCTCTGACACCCGCCTTGTCAACGTCCACGTCCAGCGCCTGCGTTCGAAGATTGAGCACGATCCGGAGAACCCGGAGATCGTTTTGACCGTGCGCGGCGTCGGGTATAAGACGGGCAAGCCGGGGGTGTAAGACTTCTGAACACTAACTCCGTTCGGCGGGTGCGGGAGCACGTCGCCGAGGCATGGCGCACGTCCCTGCAGGTCAGGTTCGTGGGCACGGTGCTGATCGTGTCCACCGCGGTCATGCTGGTCCTGGGCTTTGCGTTGGCCTCGGTGGTGGCCCAGAGGGTGACCACCGCGAAGGTGGGCCTGGCGACGACGGAAATCGAGCGCGCCCGGGTGGTGGCCGAGGAGCAGATTGACGGTTCAGGGTCGACGGGGTCAACCCAGACGCGCTTCAACTCCGCGCGCGCCGTGCTGGGGCAGAGGTCGCAGCAGGATTCGGAGGCTGCCGCCGTCTACGAGCCGGTGCTGCTGTTAGAAAACGCCGATGGCTCGCTGACCACCTCGCCGGAGGGCTATGAGGTGCCGGAGCGGCTGCGCCAGTTCGTTTCTGAAGGCAACGTCGCCTACCAGTTCCACGAGGCGCTGCGTTCCGACGGCTCAAGTTACAAGGCCCTGATCGTGGGCACCCCGACCAGCTCGGATATCCCGGGCCTGCAGGTGTATTTGGTGATGAGCATGGAGGCCGAGGCGTCGACCCTCGCGCTGATGCGCGGCCTGTTGGTCTCGGCCATCCTGGTCGTCGTGGTCCTGCTCGTCGGCATCGCGTGGCTCGCCTCACAGCAGATCGTGGCCCCCGTGCGTTCCGCGTCGCGCACGGCGGAGCGCTTCGCGGCGGGGCATTTGCGCGAGCGCATGCCCGTCGACGGCGAGGACGAGATGGCGGTCTTGGCGCTGTCGTTTAACGACATGGCGGATAAACTGTCGCGCCAGATCACCCAGCTGGAGGAGTACGGTGACCTGCAGCGGCAGTTCACCTCCGACGTGTCGCATGAGCTGCGCACGCCGCTGACCACTGTGCGTATGGCTGCGGACATGATCGCCGCCGACCCGGACAGCTTGGAGCCGACCACGAGGCGCGCCTCCGAGCTGATGACGCGTGAGCTCGACCGCTTCGAGGAGTTGCTGGGGGACCTGCTCGAGATTTCGCGTCACGACGCTGGCGTGGCCGACCTCTCGCCCGCGAAGATGGATGCCCGCGCTCCGATTGAAGCGGCGTGGCAGCACACGCGACACCTGGCTGACGAGCTCGACGTTGAGGTGAACTTCATCGTCCCGGACGAGCCGGTGCAGATCGAGGGCGACTCCCGGCGCATCGAGCGCGTGATCCGCAACCTCATCGCGAACGCCGTGGACCACTCCGAGGGCAACCCCGTGACGGTGGAGCTAACGCAGAACGACGAGGCGGTCGCGATCACGGTGACCGACGAGGGCATCGGACTCAAGCCCGGGGAGGAAGATCTTGTGTTTAACCGCTTCTGGCGCGCGGACAAGTCGCGCAAGCGCCACTCGGGAGGCACCGGCCTGGGCCTGGCGATTGCGCGAGAAGACGCCCTGCTGCACAAGGGAACCCTTGACGCGGCGGGTACCGTCAACGTTGGATCGCAGTTCCGCCTTGTCCTTCCGCGAGACCCGCGCACGGGGTTTGTCACCGCCCCGGTTGACCTGAAAGCGCCCACGGCGCGAACGGCGAAAGGAGCCTAAGTGATGCGTAGTTTCCGCGCGCGGCCCAGCCGTGTTGTTTCGGCGCTCGCGGCGCTGACCGCGGGCGCGCTGGTTACGTCCTGCGCCTCGCTGCCGACGGATTCGGCGCCGCAGGTGATTCGCAGCTTTGACGCCCCGACACAGGTCAACCCCGATATCACGCCTGCGCCTGACAGTGACCCTGACGTACTGCTGCGGGATTTCTTCGCGGCCTCCGCGGTGCCGGCGGGCAACTACGAGGGTGCGAAGAGCTTTCTCACGGACGCGGCGCGCCAGGCCTGGGACCCCAGCGCCTCGACGATCGTCGTGGACCGGATCAGCGTGAACACCCTGGCTAGTGGAGGTGACACCCAGAGCTTCAACGTGCAGGGCAACGTCATCGGGGAGTTGCGACCGGGCGGCTCTTTTATCCCCGCGCGCCAGGGTTACGAGGCGACGATGGAGGTCCAGCGCGTCGACGGCCAGTGGCGGATCTCGTCCCTGCCGGCCGGTGCTGTGATCGAGCGCACGGAAATGCGCAACCGCTACCAGCCGTTTAACCTGTACTTCTTCAACCGCGACGGCACTCAACTCGTGCCGGATCGTCGCTGGGTGTTCGCCGAGCGTGACACCTTGGAAACCACGCTGATTACGCTTCTGCTTCGCGGGCCCTCGGAGCGGGTACGCACGGCGTTCAAGTTCGATCTTCCTGCCGAGGCCGCCTACACCGGGGTGGAAGACGGTGCGTACACGTTCACGGGTCTAAGCGGGTTGGGGGAGCAGGAGCGCCTGCGCTTCGCGGCCCAGCTGGTGTGGACCTTGGCCGGTGCCGGTGTGAGCGGGCCGATTGCGATCTACGCCGACGGTGATCCTCTGCTGCCGGGAACGGAAAGCTTCTCACGCGAGGACTTCCCCAACGTCAGCCCGGCGGCGACGGTGGAGGAAGAGCGGCTTTACACCCTGGCGGGTGGACGCCTGTTCGAGGTGGCCGAGGAGACGGCACAGCCGATGGATGGCAGGGTTGCTGAGCAGGGCAATATCGTCGCCGCTGACGTCACCGCGGCTGGTGACTACGCAATCATCACCGGTGCTGAGGGGGACCAGGTGTTCCGCGCGGGAGCGTTTGAGCAGGGTGCGCGCGAGATTTTAAGGGGCGATAACTTCACGCGACCGACGTTTGAGAGCTCAGGCTCCGGGATCTGGACGGTCATGAATGGCCGCCAGGTGCAGCGCGCCGTGCGGGCCCCGTCGGGGGAGTACTCCACGGCGGAGGTGGTTGTCGAGCTGCCGCAGGGCGTCGACGGAAGTATTTCGGTGCTGCGGCTGTCCAACACGGGGGTTCGCGCGGTCATGGTGATCGAGGGCACGCTGTATACCGGCATTGTTGAGCAGTACGGCGACGGCGAGCGCCGCGTGATTAACGTTCTGGAGTACGCGCCGGATTTGGCGGGCAGCGTGATTTCGGCGGACTGGCAGCCTGACGGGTCGATCATCGCGGGTACCAGTAACCCGGGCTCGCCGGTGGTGCGCGTGGAGCAGGACGGTTCGGGTACAACGGGCAAGCCGATTGGAAATATCACCGCGCCGGTCGTGGCTGTCGCGGCGGGGGCGGACATGATCTACGCCACAGACGCGAACGCGGTGCTGCAGCTGCCGTCGGGTGCGACAGACGTCCCGAACTGGCGCGAGGTGCCTGGGTTGCAGGGTGTGCGATCCGTTCCGATTGTGGCCCGGTAGGCCGGAAATGTTTGAGCTGGTCCTGCCGCGGCGCTGCGCGGGGTGCGCGGCGGCGGGCCAGGTTCTGTGCGAAAAGTGCCAACACGCGCTCGCTGCGCTGCCGTACCGCGTGAGTACGGGCGTCGATACGCTCGCGCCCGTGTTCGTGCTCGGCCCGTACGCGGGCGCGCACCGCGGCATTGTGCTGTCAATGAAGAAGCGCGCCAACCTCGCTGTTCGCAGGCACGCGGGCATGCTTCTCGACGCCGCACTGACGCACCTCGAGGCCCGCGGTGAGATCCCGGAGGGCGCGGTGCTGGTGCCCGCCCCGACGCGCCGGGCGGCGGCGCGTGCTCGCGGCGGCGACCCGGTGGAGGCTCTGTGCCGAGCCAGTGGCAGGCCGACGGCCGCGGTGCTGAGCCTGGCGCGGGCCGCGCGGGATCAGTCGGAGCTCTCCGCCGCGCAGCGGCGGGCGAACCTGGCGGGGCAGGTGCGGTGCGCGGCGGTGCCGGCGGGTGTGGTCATCGTGGTCGATGACGTGGTGACGACCGGCTCGACGCTGCATGCGAGCGTCGCAACGCTGCTTGCCCGCGGAGCCGACGTGCGTGCTTGCGTGGCGCTGTGCGGGGCGTGAGTGCCGCGGAGTTGGTGGCACGTTTGCTCACGGGCGGCCGCGGCCCGCTTGTATAGTGGATATACCACCATATTCGCTGCTAGCAAGGGAGGAAGCAGATGACTTCTGCAGACAACAACGACGCCAACGCCGTCTTGAGCCCGGAGGCGCAGGTGACCATCACCGGGCGCAACGTCGAGGTCCCCGAGCACTTCCAGGAGCGCGTCAACGCCAAGCTCGCCAAGATTGAGAAGCTTGATCCGACGCTGAATTTCTTCCACGTCGAGCTCAAGCACGAGCCGAACCCGCGCCGTGAGGCGCAGGCGCAGCGCATCCAGATCACCGCCACCGGCAAGGGCCACCTCGCCCGCGCCGAGGCCAAGGAGGACAGCTTCTACGCGGCCCTCGAGTCGGCGATTGGCAAGCTGGAGCGCTCGCTGCGCAAGGTCAAGGTGCGCCGCGAGATTTCCCGCTCCGGCCACCGCGCTCCGAAGTCCACCGGCCAGATCGCCGCGGAGCTCGAGGCACAGGCCCGCGAGGCGCGCGCAAACGCCGGCGGCCAGTTCGACGTGGACCCGTACGCTGACCAAATCGAGGACGTTCAGCCGGGCCAGGTCGTGCGCCGCAAGGAGCACCCCGCCACGCCGAAGAGCGTCGACGACGCCCTGTCCGAGATGGAGCTGGTCGGCCACGACTTCTACCTCTTCATTGACAAGGAGACCAACCGCCCGTCGGTGGTGTATCGCCGTCACGCGTTCGACTACGGCCTGATCTCGCTCGTGGAGACGGACGACAACGCCTAAATGAGGTTTCCGCAGCGCCGCCTGTGAGGGTTTTCGCCCTTGCAAGGCGGTGCTCGGTCTTTTAAGGGTGACTTCCCAGCGACGGTTGTCAGCCATGGCGGTACTATGGCTGGTTGGCAGTAGTTTATTTCCACCAACATGAAGGACTCCTAGCACGTGTTTGGACTTTCAAAGCTTCTCCGAGCCGGTGAGGGTCGCACCGTTAAGCGCCTCGCCAAGATGGCCGACGAGGTCATCGCCCTCGAAGACGAGTACGCGAGCCTGAGCGACGCTGAGCTCAAGGCAAAAACCGCCGAGTTCAAGCGGCTCATCGCGGACGGCACCAGCTTGGACGAGCTGCTTATCGACGCCTTCGCCACCGCCCGGGAGGCCTCGTGGCGCGTGCTGGGCCAGAAGCACTACCGAGTCCAGGTCATGGGTGGCGCGGCGCTGCACTTCGGGTCCGTCGCCGAGATGAAAACCGGTGAGGGCAAGACCCTGACTTCTGTGCTTCCGGCGTACCTCAATGGCCTTGAGGGCAAGGGAGTGCACATCGTTACCGTCAACGACTACCTGGCTAAGCGCGATGCCGAGATGATGGGTCGCGTGCACCACTTCCTGGGCCTCGACGTGGGCGTGATCTTGTCCGAGATGCGCCCGCCGGAGCGCAAGAAGGCCTACGCGGCGGATATCACGTACGGCACGAACAACGAGCTCGGTTTCGATTACCTGCGCGACAACATGACCCGCTCGACGGCGGATATGGTCCAGCGCGGACACAATTACGCCATCGTTGATGAGGTCGACTCGATCCTGATTGATGAGGCGCGCACCCCGCTGATTATTTCGGGCCCCGTCGACGGTTCGAGCCAATTCTTCACCGTCTTCGCGCAGCTCGCGCCGCGCATGCGCGAGGGCATTCACTATGAGGTGGACAAGCGCAAGCGCACCATCGGCGTGACCGAGGAGGGTGTGGAGTACGTCGAGGACCAGCTCGGCATCGACAACCTGTACGCCCCGGAGCACTCCCAGCTGGTGTCGTACCTCAACAACGCGATTAAGGCCAAGGAGCTCTTCGAGCGCGACAAGGACTACATCATCCGCAAGGGTGAGGTGTTGATCGTCGATGGCTTTACCGGACGCGTGCTGGCGGGGCGACGCTACAACGAGGGCATGCACCAGGCCATTGAGGCCAAGGAAAACGTCGAGATCAAAAACGAGAACCAGACTTTGGCGACCGTGACCTTGCAGAACTACTTCCGCCTCTACGACAAGCTCGCCGGCATGACGGGTACCGCGGAGACGGAGGCCGCCGAGCTGCACCAGATCTACGGCCTCGACGTCGTGGCAATTCCGCCGAACAAGCCGAACCAGCGCGTTGACCATGACGATTTGGTGTACAAAACCCAGGAGGCGAAGTTCGCCGCTGTGGCGGATGATATTGCTGAGCATGTCGAAAACGGCCAGCCGGTGCTAGTGGGCACGACCTCGGTCGAGCGTTCCGAGTACCTGTCTCAGCTTCTCACCCGCAAGGGTGTCAAGCACAACGTGCTCAACGCGAAGCACCACGAGGAGGAGGGCCGAATCATCGCCGAGGCGGGGCTGCCCGGCAAGGTGACGGTGTCGACGAACATGGCCGGCCGCGGCACCGACATCGTGCTCGGCGGCAACCCGGAGGTGCTGCTCGACGCCCGGCTCCAGGAGCAGGGTCTTGACCCCTTCGAGGACGAGGAGCGCTACCAGGAGGCGTGGAACGAGCAGCTGCCGAAGGCGCGCGAGCGGTCAATGCAGCTTGGCGACGAGGTCCGCGAGGCCGGCGGCCTGTACGTTATCGGCACGGAGCGCCACGAGTCGCGCCGCATCGACAACCAGTTGCGCGGCCGTTCGGGCCGCCAAGGCGATCCGGGTGAGACCCGTTTTTACCTCTCCATGCGTGATGAGTTGATGGTCCGCTTCGTCGGCCAGACCATGGAGAACATGATGAACCGCCTCAACGTCCCCGATGACGTGCCGATCGAGGCGAAGATGGTCTCCAACGCGATCAAGGGCGCGCAGAGCCAGGTGGAGAACCAGAACTTTGAGATGCGCAAGAACGTGCTCAAGTACGACGAGGTGCTCAACGAGCAGCGCAAGGTGGTCTACCGCGAGCGCCAGGAAATCCTCGGCGCGAAAGACATCAAGGACCAGATCCGCCGCATGATCACCGACACCGTCGGCGCCTACGTCGACGGCGCGACGGCGGAAGGCTACGTGGAGGACTGGGACCTCGATGAGCTGTTCAACGCGCTCGACTCCCTCTACGGCCCGTCCGTGACGCCGCAGCAGCTTATCGACGGCTCCGAGTACGGCCGTCCCGGCGAGCTCACCGCCGGCCAGCTACGCGAAGCCCTCGTCGCCGACGCCCAGGCCCAGTACGACGCGCTGGAGGCCAACGTCGCCGCGATTGGCGGGGAGGCGCAGATGCGCAACGTCGAGCGCATGGTCATCCTGCCGGTGATCGACACGAAGTGGCGCGAGCACCTCTACGAGATGGACTACCTCAAGGAAGGCATCGGCCTGCGCGCGATGGCGCAGCGCGACCCGCTGGTGGAGTACCAGAAGGAGGGCGGCGACATGTTCCACGCGATGGAGGAGGCCGTCCAGGAGGAAACCGTGCGCCAGCTGTTCATGATGCGCAAGCAGTTCGAGCAGCAACCGGGAGCTGAGACCGCGACGACTTAGAAGGTGGGCCGTTGTGAGTGACAAAAGTTGCACCAGCGTTGCAACTTTTGTCATTTTCCCAGGTGGTGTGGAGGCCTGATGTAAAACTTGTCACTGCTGACCCTCGGCGATTCACCCGCGAAAGGGTTTCTACTGTCGTACCGAGCTCGGACTTCGGGCTTCCTGCTTCCCGCGTATCGTGCGATGGTCGCAGTCATGTTGAAGAACCCGCTAGTCATTCTGCTGATCCCCGTCACGTGCGTGGGGATACTGCTGAACGGAGTGCAGATTGTCACCGGCGACTTCTCCCACCCGCTGTACTCCCAAGGAAAAACCCTCACCTTGCTGGGAGGTATAGGGTGTGTCCTTTACGCGCTCAGCGTTTACCGCCGGCGGCGCCGCGGGAAGTAGCGTGTCGACCTACAGCACCTTGAACGACACTAGGCGCGCGTCGCGCACGCGGGCGACGTAGCCGAAGCGCCGCCCGCCAACGTCGACGGTGCCAAACAACTCCCCGCCCTCGCGTGCGTGGCACGTGACAATGCGCACCGGTCCGCGCACCGCCAAAGCCCTTTGCTTAGCCTTGACGTGGTTGCGCACCCCGAGCGCGTACAGCTTCGATTTAAGAGTCGCCGCGTCGCGGTTGCCAAAGGCCGCGTCGAGGGCACCGCGCACCAGGGGTGAGACGTTAGCCGTGGGCTCGGCGCGGTCTTGGGGCCTGGCCGAGGGCAACTTCCTGGGCACCAAAACGTGCATGTACTGCTGCCCTGGCACTGGGTAGAACACGTTTGCTCCTTACGCGGTTGGAAAGCGGGGTAGGTAGGATTGTGGCACGATTAGGCAGCGCCGCAAGGGCGCTAGCGCACAATAAAGTAAGCACGAAAACTAAGCTCACAGAGAGGTTTCCTATCCTGATGCAGGCACTCATCATTGACTACGCCGGAGTTCTCGACACCGATGCCGAGGACCAGCGCCGGTGGCGCACCTTGATTGAGTCCGTGAAGGACACGGGCATTAAAACCGCCATCCTCTCCAACGTCGAGGCCGAGGGGGAGCAGGCCGACCAGGTGCGCGAGTGGGAGTTCCGCGGGATAGTCGATGCGGTCGTGCTCTCTGGCGAGGTGGGTGCGCGCAAGCCCGAGCGCGCCGCGTTCCAGGCCGCCGCGGACGCGGTCGACGCCCCGCTGGCCGACTGCGTGATGATCGACGACGACATCATGAACGTGCGCGGCGCCGTGGAAAACGGCATGATCGGCATCCTGCACACCGCCTTCGAGCGCACCGCTGTGGAGATCCAGTCCCTGTTCGACATTGAGGGTGAGTTCGAGTGAGGGTCTACATCCCGGCGACGTTTTCCATGCTGGCCTCGCTCAAGGACAACGGCGTTCTCCACCCCCGCAACGGCTGGGGTTTCGCCGCGACACCAAAGCTGACGGAGCTTTTCACCTCGGGCGATCAGGAGGAGATTGAGGCGATTGCGTTCGACGAAGCTGCGTTGGCGTCAATACGCTTGCTCACGATTGGGGACGAGGAGCAGTTCCCGCACCGCCGAGTGGTTGTCTCCGCCGATGTGGAGGCCACCGGCGAACCCGAGATGGGGGAGTCCGTGGTCCGCATCGCGGGGCCCGTTGAGCTCAAAGACGTCGCCGCGCTGCATATCGACGTCGCCGAGGCCGAGGCCGCCACCGCGAAGGCGATTGACAACGTCGATGCCGCGGATCTCGGCGACGAGGACGCCGAGCTGGCGGTGGGCGACGCCCAAGACAACTACATGGCCTTCTACGACCCCAGCGAGCTACCGTTTATCATCGAGCTGCTTTAGCTCCCACTCGTTGTTCGAGTGCAGCGCCTCCAGCAGGCGTCGGACAGCGAGCGCGCGCCTGCCCACCGGGGAGGAGTGATCGAGCTCGTCCCACGAGCACTCCGGGTCGGCGGGCGGGCCGAGGTGCGTGCAGCCGCGCGGGCAGTCCTCCGCTGCCGCGGCGAGCTCGGGGAACACGCCGACGATCTCGTCGGGACTGACGTGGGCCAGCCCGAAGGAGCGGATGCCGGGGGTGTCGATGATCCAGCCGCCGCCGGGCAGCTCGAGCGCTACCGACTGGGTGGAGGTGTGGCGGCCCTTGCCCACCCCGGAAACCTCGCCGGTTTCCCGGTTGGCGTCGGGAACGATGCGGTTGACCAGTGTCGATTTGCCCACGCCGGAGTGGCCGATGAGCGCGGAGAGGCGACCCGTGATGCGTTTGGTGAGCTGCTTGATGTCGTCGTCGATGCCGACCTCCATCACGTCGACGTCGAGGTCTTCGAGCTCCGCGCGGAAAATCGCCGGGTCAGCCAGATCAGATTTGGTCAGGCACACGATTGGGGTGACGCCCCCGACGAACGCGGCGATCAGCGCGCGCTCGACAAACCCGGTGCGCGGCGGGGGATCGGCCACCGCGCTGACAATCAGCAGCAGCTGCGCGTTGGCCACGATGATGCGCTCGTAGGGGTCGGTGTCGTCCGCGGTGCGGCGCAGCACCGAGGTGCGGTCCTCGCGCTTGACGATGCGCGCTAGGGTGTCCTTGTCGCCGCTGGTATCGCCCACCACGCCGACGCGGTCGCCCACCTCGACGGAGACCTTCTTCAGCTCCCGCGCCCGCATGCACTGGACCACCGCCCCGGTGTCGTCGAGCACGACCCCCCAGCGGCCGCGGTCTTTCGTAACCACCATCCCGCCCACTGCGTCGTCGTGGGAGGGTCGATCCTTGGAGCGTGGCCGCGAGCCCTTGCCGGGGCGGACGCGGACATCGGACTCGTCGTAGTCGGAAAACCGCCTCGCCACGAAAACTTACGCCTCCACCATCTCGGCCCACATGGTCTCGAACCCGGGCAGGGTCTTGGCGGTGGTGGCGATGTTTTCGACCTCAACACCCTCGGTGGTCAGGCCGATGATCGCCCCGGCGGTGGCCATGCGGTGGTCGTCGTAAGAGAGCCACTGGCCCCCATGTAGGCGCGCTGGGCGGATGCGCAGGCCGTCGGTGAGCTCCTCGCAGTCGCCGCCGAGCTTGTTGATCTCGGCCGTCAACGCCTTGAGCCTGTCGGTTTCGTGCCCGCGCAGGTGCGCGATGCCGGTGAGCTCGGACGGCGTCGTCGCTACCGCTGCGAGTGCGGCGACGGTGGGGGTCAGCTCACCGAGGTCGCTCATGTCCAGCCGGATGCCGCGCAGCATGCCTCGCGACGGCCCCGTCACGCGCAGGGTGTGGCCACCCGCGCCGTCGGCCTCGAGCACGGTCTCGCCGCCCATGCGCTCCACAATCGTGCGGATCGCGTCGCCCGGCTGCGTGGTGGACACCGGCCAGTGTTTCACGGCCACGGAACCGCCGGTGACAGCCGCTGCGGCGATGAACGGGGTTGCGTTCGACAGGTCCGGCTCGACCACCCACGTGCGCCCGCGGATCGGCTGCGGCGCAACGCGCCAGGTGTGACCGGAGGTTTCGACGGTCACGCCGGCGTCGGCAAGCATGGCGAGCGTCATCTCGATGTGCGGCATCGAGGGCAGGGTGCCGCCGGTGTGGGTGATGGTCACGCCTTCGTCGAAACGCGCGGCGGCGAGGAGCAGCCCGGAGACGAACTGGGAGGAGCCGGAGGCGTCGATCTCCACGGTGCCGCCGCGCGCGTGGGAGGTGCCGTGAACACTAAACGGCAGGCTGTCGCCCTCGATGTCGACGCCGAGGTCGCGCAGGGCGTCGAGGATGGTGGCGATGGGGCGCTGGCGGGCACGATCGTCGCCGTCGAAACGCACCTGCCCGGACGCAAACGCGGCAACCGCGGGCACGAAGCGCATCACGGTGCCAGCGAGCCCGCAGTCGACCTCGGCGCCGTGCAGGTCGCCGGGGGTCACGGAGATTGTCTCGCCCTCGGTGTGAAAACGCACGCCCATGGAGGCGAGCGCCGCCTCCATTAAGTCCGTGTCGCGCGAGCGCAGCGCACCGATAATCGTTGAGGGCCCCTGGGCCAGCGCGGAGAGCACGTAGGCGCGGTTGGTCAGCGACTTTGACCCCGGCACGCTTACGGTGTGGGTGATCGGGGTCGCCGAAAACGGCGCTGGCCACAGTTCAGTCATGCAAACCATCATAAGGACAAACCGCGTGACAGCACCATTATTGCGCCAACGCGCGTGATTAGGGCGATAATGGCGAGCATGTGCGGACGATTCGTTCTCTTCACCAGCGGCACCGACCTCATCGAGGAGGTCGCGACTCTGCCGGGCATCTCGCGTGTCGACGCCCCAGACGGCACCCCGCCGCCGCGCTACAACGTCGCGCCCACCCAGCAGGTGCCGCTGATCCGCTTCGACGGCGAGGTCGCCGCCCTCGACTCGGCGCGCTGGGGTCTTCTGCCGAGCTGGAAGAAGGACGATTCCGGCCCGCCGCTGTTTAACGCCCGCGGTGAGACCGTCGCCGAGAAGCCGGCGTTTCGCTCGGCGTTCAAGGCTCGGCGCGGCCTGATGGTGCTCGACGGCTACTACGAGTGGAAGGACAAGCAGCCCTACTACGTCACCCCCTCGGAGGGCATGCTGTACGCGGCCGCGCTGTGGGAGACGGGGCTCGACATACTTTCCACCACGATGGTCACCACCGACTCGGTGGGCGACGACATGACGTGGCTGCACAACCGCCTGCCGCTGTTTCTCGCCCGCGACGAGATCGAGCAGTGGGTGCGCGGCACGCCGGAGGAAGCGCTCGAGCTGGTGCACCCCTCGCGCGTTGCCGGCGACCTGTCGTATCGCCCGGTATCCAAGGATGTGGGCAACGTCCGCAACGATTTCGCCGAGCTTATCGACGCTCCCTAGACGCCCAGCTGAACAAACTCCGCGCCGGTGAGGCGCGCCAAGTCGCTTGGGGCGAGGGAGATGGACAGGCCGCGCTGGCCGCCGGAGACGGTGACGGTGGGCAGGGCAGCGCAGGGGGCATCGATAAGCGTGCGCAGCGCCGTTAAAGTGCCCAAAGGCGAGATGCCGCCGATGATGTAGCCGGTGGCGCGCTGGGCGCGGCCGGGGTCGGCGAGTTCGGCGTTTTTCCACCCCAGGGTGTGCGCGGCGGCCTTGAGGCTCAGGCGCTTCGAGACGGGGACTAGGCACAAGGCCAGGTCGCGCTCGTGCTGGACGACGAGGGTTTTCAACACTGCGTCGGCGTCGAGGCCCAGCTCGGCGACGGAGTGCTCCCCAAAATGATCGTGGCTGGGCGCGTAGCTCAAGATCTCGTGGTCAATCGCCGCCACGGCCTCGACGGCCCGGGTTCTTTTCGCCATGGTGCCCCACAATAGGCCAGCGGCCGGTAGCTACAATGATCCCCATGGCCGACACTGACGTGCACAAGCGCTTCACCGAGGAGGCGATGCCGCTTCTGGACCAGCTCTACGGCGGCGCCCTGCGGATGACGCGCAACCCCCAAGACGCGGAAGACTTGGTGCAGGAGACCTACCTCAAGGCGTTCAACGCCTTCGAGAGCTTCAAGCCCGGCACCAATTTGAAGGCCTGGCTGTATCGGATCATGACCAACGCCTACATCAACACCTACCGCAAGAGGCAGCGCAGGCCGACTGAGACCTCGACCGAGGACATGACCGACCACCAGCTCTACACCACGAGCTCGCACGACTCGACGGGCCTGGAATCCGCCGAGGTCGCCGCGCTCAAGGGCATGCCCAACGGGCGGATCTCGGAGGCGTTCGACGAGCTCAACGAGGACTACCGGATGGTCGTTTACATGGCCGATGTCGAGGATATGGCGTACAAGGAAATCGCCGAGGCCCTCGACATTCCGCTCGGCACCGTGATGTCGCGGCTGCATCGGGGAAGAAAACAGCTACGCGTGTTGTTGAAGGATGTGGCCAACGAGCAAGGAATCGGTCTGGAGGAGAAGAAGTAGATGAGCACTGATTGCCCGAAGTGCGAGAACGCGCACCGAATGTTGTGCGAATTGCTCGACTCCGAAACTAGCGCCGAGCGCGCCGCCGAGATCCGCGACTTCATCCAGTCCTGCCCCGAGTGCTTCAGCCGCTACGAAAACGAGCTGGCCGCGCGCACGATCGTGCAGAAGTGCTGCGGCGCCTCCCACGCCCCGGACCACCTTCGCCAGCGCATCATCGCCTCGCTCACGACCGTGTCCATTACCCAGATTCACTACCGCGGGTAATTTCGCCGGCTGCTTGAGAGATGCGAAACGCCCTCCCTGCCTGAAATCCGGCGGGGAGGGCGTTTGCGCGTGCGCTCTATTTAAGAGTTGGGGCGCTTGCCGCGGTTGGCGCTCTTCTTGCGGCGGTCCTTCCGCTTACGACCACGCTTGCTCATGGTGCCTCCTTTAAGGGGTAAATGGTGTCTCGTTTCCCCACTTTATCGCCCGCCTAGGCGTGCGGAGAAATCGGGCCACTCAGTTTTAGAAGGGGTTAGGCGGTCAGGCGTGCGCGGCTGCGGGCGCGCTGCTTGTTACGGCGCTTGAGCGCGCGGCGCTCCTCCTCGGACAGGCCGCCCCAGACGCCGGCGTCCTGGCCGGTCTCCAGCGCCCACTTCAGGCACTGGCTGGTAACGGGGCAGCGGTTGCAGACGAGCTTCGCCTGCGCGATCTGGGTGAGTGCGGGGCCGGAGTTTCCGACGGGGAAGAACAGTTCGGGGTCTTCGTCGCGGCAAACGGCTTCGTGGCGCCAATCCATGGTCAATACTCCTTTAGTCGGTGGTTTCAGTCGGTTTTTAAGATTTTGTGCGCACCACAAGTGCCCCCAGATGATCTGGGTGCACTGTACGTTTCAACACCGCAGGTGTTGGGCGGAGCTCCCCGGTGGATCCGGGATCCGTCATCCATTTCCCTGCTGTTAACCCCGTGGTGGCTTGGGGTTAAGGGCTGTGTAACCAGCCTGTCGTTTGAGCTACCCGGAAATAATGGCATGTCCCAGCGAACTCCGCTAGGGGTAGAGTGCAAAATGTGACGGAGATCATATTTTTCCATTCATCAAAATCGGGTCGAATTGGTCAACACCCACGAAATTTGGCCGGTGCTTCAACGCCGTGGCCTGCATGTTTAGGTGTTTTTGGGGGAGCACGCGGCCTAGTGCGGGGTCAAATCGCTGGCAGCCGTGCTGTAGACGCCGGAGTAGCGTTTACGAGGTGTTTACGGGGAGTTTGCGGCGGGGATAGACTTGAAAACCGTGACTGAGAAACGGAATCCCATTGACGAAACCGAGCTCGCCGCGCTCAGCGTCCCAGCTGTGGTCAAGTTCGGCGCGGCGGTCGTCCTCGCGCAGTGCCTTGTCCTGTTCGGCTACTCGATCTGGCTGATCGTGACCAACGTGCGCGGCACGGCGGCGTCAAGCTTGGAGTCCGCCTCCGCTGCCACGGACTTCGTGGGCATTGGCACCGCGGTGTTCCTACTCATCGTCTTCGGCTTCGTCGCCTTCCACGCCGCGCGCACTCTGGCCGGACAGCCCTCTGGCCGTGGCGCGATCGTGCTCATCGAGGCCATCCTGCTCGGCGTGGCCGTCTACATGTTCAGCGGGGGAGCGGTGCTGCTCGGCATCGTCACCTTGATCTCCGCGCTCCTCGCGCTCGTCGGTGTGTTCCACCCCGCCGCGGTCCACTACTGGGAAGCGCGCTTTATCGCCCGCACCCGCGGCTAATTCGCCGAAAACACCACCAGCTCGCCGCCTCGCTTTTCGACGACCACGCCCCCGGCGCCAGCAACCCCCACCGTGCCCGTGTAGCCGCCGCGATCAATACTGATCACCCGCTCCACCTCGCGGGTGTCCCAGTTGGCCACGGCCACACCCTGGTCCGTGGCGAAGAGCAGCCTGTCGCCGGCCGCGACACCGGGCCCGAGCGCGCCTTCAAACTCCCCGCTAAAACGCAGGCTGTCCGGCTCAAACAACCCGAGCGTGTTCGGGGCAAAGTAGGTCATGTGGTGGGGCAGGTCGGCGGCTTCGTGTGTCGCCGAGTCGGGCGCGGGCCCGAAATCCGGGGCGGGTGACGCCGACACCTCCTCGCCACCGGTGTTGTAGGCGCGGACCTCGCGGGAACCGGGGTCGTACACCGCCGCAACCTCCGGTGACACCGCGATCAGATAGGCCGACTCGGCGATCGAGACATTGGCCTCGATCTCCGGCTTGCGGGAATCCTCGGGCGTGGTGGTTTGCAGGCGCAGCCACGTGCCGTCGTCGCAACGCTCGGTCACCGCGAGCAGCTCTTTGCGGGTCAGCGCCGAGGTGATCCCGCAGGCGTGCGGCTGCATCCCGGACTCCTGTGGAGCCTCGACCCGGCCGTACTCCACGGTGCGGACAAGGTCCGAGCGCCACAGCTCCACGCGCTCAGAGCTGACGTAACCCACGCGATCGTTTGACGACAGCGAGGCCACCTCGTCCGGCGCCACCGACGAGCGCGTGGCCGAGTACGTGCCGGCCAGCGCGTCCAGCGCCACGACATCGCCGCACCCCGCGTTGCCGCGGTAGGTGGCGATCACCTTGCCCCAGGCCTGGTCAAGTGTGCACAGCTCGAGGTCGCGCTGATACGTCCACGCCGTCTCGCCCTGCGGCGTCGACGCGCGGAGCGTGCCGTCGGCGTAGGAAATGATCATGCCCTCCGCGATAACCGGGGAGACTCCCGGCGAGGTGTCGGGCAGGCGGAAGGACTCCTGGAGCGTTGTTGGGGGCGTCGATAAGCGAGCGGCGCTTTCGTACTGCTTCTCGGCAGGCGATAGCTGGGAGGCGCGGATGGGAGCGGTGAGAAAGGCCGCGGCCACGAGGACCAGCGAGACCACGGCGATAACCGCCGATGCGATCAGGTCGCCACGGGTGCGTCGATACGGAGCACTCACCGGCGCTTCCTTTCGCGCGAGCGGCGCGGGGTCGGGTCGCCGTGGACGGTGACCGCCGGGCCGACGCGCTCGCCCGCGGAGTCGGGGATGTCGAATCCCTGGTAGAGCTCGGGCGAGGTGGAAAACCACTCCGGCGGCTCGGGCATCTCTAGGCCCAGCTCGGTGTTGATGGCGGCCCACTTCGGGCCCTCGTCGAAGCCGACGAGCGTGACCGCGATCCCGGTCTGGCCCGCGCGGCCCGTCCGGCCGATGCGGTGGACGTAGGTCATGGGGTCATCCGGGGTCTGGAAGTTGATCACGTGGGTGACGTCGTCGACGTCGATGCCGCGCGCGGCGACGTCCGTGGCCACAAGGATGCTCACCTCGCCGCTGCGAAACGCCTTGAGCGCCTGCTCGCGAGCGCCCTGGCCCAGGTCGCCGTGGACGGAACCGACGTCGAAGCCGCGCTCGGCAAGATCGCGCGCCACCTCGGCGGCGGTGCGCTTGGTCCGCGTGAACACGATCGTGCGGCCGCGGCCGCGGGCCTGCAGGATCCGCGCGGTGACCTCGAGCTTGTCCATGCGGTGCGAGCGAAACACCACCTGGCGCGTAGTCGAGTGCGTGCTCGGGGTGTTCGCGGCCTCCGCGCGGATGTGCACAGGCCGGTTCATCAACGAGCGCGCGAGCGTCAAAATTGCCCCGGGCATCGTGGCCGAGAACAGCATCGACTGCACCGGCTGCGGCAGCGCCGCCCACAGCTTCTGAATGTCCGGCAGGAAACCGAGGTCGAGCATCTCGTCGGCCTCGTCGAGAACCAACACGGCCACGCGATCGAGCTGCAGGTTGCCGCGGTTGAGTAGGTCGATCAGGCGCCCCGGTGTTCCCACCACGACGTCGACGCCGCTGCTCAGAGTGGCGATCTGCGCCTCGTAGGGGCGGCCGCCGTAGACGGTGGTGATCCGCACCGGGGTGTACTTCGCCGCCCGGGTCAGGTCGTCTCCGACCTGGACGGCCAGCTCGCGCGTGGGCACGATAATCAGCGCGCGGGGGGTGCCGTCGAGTTCGGCGACGTCGGCATCGTCGAACACCCGATCAAGCAGGGGAACGCCGAACGCGTAGGTTTTGCCCATGCCCGTGCGCGCCTGCCCGATAACGTCCTTGCCCGCCAGCGCCAGGGGGGCCGCGAGCTCCTGGATGGAAAACGTATGCGTGATCCCGAGCTCACCTAACGCGTCGACAATCTCCGCCGCGACACCGAGCTCAGCGAACGTCGGCGCGAGTTTCTCTGCGGGATCTTTTGCGTCTGGCACACGCTCATCTTAGCGTTGGTGCATTTTCGTCGGCGGATGCAGTGGATGCTGCTGGCGATAATGCCCTCTATACAATGGTGTCCACTTGAGAAAACCAATGAAAACCAATCTGAGACAAGGACAGTGAATCTAGGCACATGGATATCAGGATCGGACTTTCCGACAGCCAGCGCGAGCTCGCCGTTTCCAGCAACGACCTGCAGGAGGACGTACTCGCCCGCGTGAGCACGGCGATCGCGGAAGGCCAGCCAACGCTGACGTTGGAGGACGACAAGGGACGCAAGTTCCTCGTCCGCACCGAGCGCATTGCCTACGTTGAGGTAGGTAACTCCAACGCGCGCGCCGTTGGCTTCGCCCGCTAGCGCCGGGTTAGATTGAGGCGTATGACACATAGGCACGGCCACGAGCCCCACCCCAGGCCCGAGACTCGCGAGAAGGAGCCGTCGTTCTTCGTCCGCTTCGCCCGCGAGTACGGCTGGCGTGCTTACGCCATCCCGGTGCTCGCCGTGCTGACCGTCTTCGTGCTGGTCAACATGGTTTCTAACCCGGGGGAGGCGGTGGTGGCCTCGCCGGTGGCGGACACCTCTGATTCGCGCCAGGGCGATAGCGCGCACAACCACGAGGCCAGCCCCGCGCGCGAGCCCGCGAAGCTGCCAGAGGGCAGCGTCGGCTTGGAGGACCTGCCGCCCGGCGGGCCGTTTACCGAGCGCGGCGAGGGCACGTTCCGCACGATCGGGGCGCCCGGCGCGGCGGCGGGCCGGGGTGAAGAGCTGGTCTTGCGCTACATCGTCGAGGTGGAAAACGGCCTCGACACCAGCCTGTACGGCGGCGACGACGCGTTTGCGGCGCTTGTCGACGCCACCCTCGCGGACCCGCGCGGGTGGACCAACGACCCGCGCTTCGGCTTCGAGCACGTCGCCGCCGACCAAAACCCCGACCTGAAGATCCAGCTCACCTCCCCGGGCACGACGAAGGCCAACTGCGGCGGCGACCTCGGGCTGGAAACGAGCTGCCGCACCATGGCCACCGGCGTGAGCACGGTCGTGATCAACGAGGCCCGCTGGGTGCGCGGCGCCGCCCCCTTCGAAGGCGATCTGGGACGCTACCGCCAGTACCTGGTCAACCACGAGGTCGGGCATGCCCTCGGTTTCGCCGAGCACGTTCCCTGCCCAGAAAACGGCGCCTTGGCGCCCACGATGATGCAGCAGACGCTGAGCCTGAACAACGCTGAGCTGCACAGCCTTGACCACGACGAGGTGTACCCGGACACGAACGAGACCTGCCTAGCTAACCCGTGGCCGTACCCGCGTCCGGCCGTTCTGTAAAGAGGGGGACAGTATGCCAATTCCGGGGCACGTGTTATCCGCATTCCAGGTCGACGGGATCGCACCCGTTAAGCTGGGCGCGGCGTGGGATTTCGGCGCGCGCTACGACCGCGTCGTGGTGTCAGCAGCGACAGCCACCTCCGCGTGGTCTGCGAAGGTCCGAGAGCGCTTTACCTCCCCGGGCGTCCTCGTGGCACGGCCCGTGCGCGCCACCGATGGCCGAGTCGTCGTCGGCGGCTTTCGGGCCAGCGAGTTCATCGAGGGCGATATCGCAGCGCGTGCCGACGAGGCAGTCGCCGCCGCGCTGGCCTTCGACGAGGCGATGGCCGGCGTGGACGCCCCGACAGTCGAGCGCACCGACATGTGGGCGGAGGCGGATCGCGCGGTGTGGGATGCGGCGGCTCCAACTGGACGGGTGTCTGTGGCCCACCTCGACTTCTTCGCCTGCTGCCTGTTTTCGGGCACGTTGCCGCCAGCGTTGACCGACATCGTCCCGTCTGCCGAGCCGCGCCCGCGCGGGTACACGGCGGCGCTCACGCTTGTCGACGCCCTTCTCAACGAGGCCGTCGATGAGCGCATTGTCTCTCGCTGGGCGCACATCCCAGACCTGGGTGCGCTGGCGCTCAAGGCGTGCGAGTTTCGTGAACTCACCAGCGCGTCTTGCCGCGGCGAATCGAATGTGAGTGCTAATTTGGGGCGGGTTCGCGCGCTGGTGTCGATCTAGCCTGGCACAATCGGTGCCCATGGCGACAGACAACTCTCTTCCCGCACCACCGCGGGCCTACCTTGTGCCGCGCCGCCGCCGCACTGAGCAGCGCTCGTGGGCCCAACCCCTGCCCACGAGCGGGACCTGGAAGGTCACGGGCGAGGCGGGCTCGGGAGTCAGTAGCTTCCTCATTGACACCGTCGTGCGCGCCGTCGAGTCCGGCGCCGACCCCCGCGGCATCCTGGTCATCAGCTCGTCTAAGGAATCGGGCGCGCGCCTGCGCGTCGAGCTGTCCGACCGGCTCGCTGCCTCCGGGTTCGTCATCGACGAGCCGATGGTGCGCTCCGTGCACTCCCTGGCGTTCGCCTTGCTGCGTCAACGCGTGGACGGTGATATCCGGCTGATCTCCGGCGCCGAGCAGGACGCCGCCATCCGCCAGCTCCTCCAGGGCCACGCCGAGGACGGGCGCGGCACATGGCCGGAGCAGCTGCGCCCCGCGCTTTCCATGGTGGGCTTTGCCCGGCAGCTGCGCGACTTCCTCCTGCGCGCCGTGGAACGCCAACTCACCCCGGATGACTTGCGCGCCCTAGGGCAGGCGC
Organism: Corynebacterium sp. Z-1; assembly: GCF_031844665.1. Lineage (NCBI taxonomy): Bacteria > Bacillati > Actinomycetota > Actinomycetes > Mycobacteriales > Corynebacteriaceae > Corynebacterium > Corynebacterium sp. Z-1. The sequence continues at coordinate 1,046,578 of NZ_CP134621.1, forward strand.
ACAACCGCCCGATCTGGTCCGCAGCCGGCGACTTTTTAGACGAGTACCAGCAGGTCATGGCGCTTAACCCGGCACGCTTCGTCAGCGCCTCCGAGCTCGTCTCCTCGGTACTGCGCGGCGAGATCGACGGTCGCTGGCACACCGTCGTCGTCGACGACGCGCAGCACCTCGCGCCTGCAGCCGGCGAGCTCGTGCGCCGCCTTGTAGAGCACGCCTCGCTGGGTGTCGTCGGCGGCGACCTCGGCCAGAGTGTGTTTCACTTCCGTGGGGCGTCGCCACGCTTTTTTGCGAACCTCGGGGGGCTCGACCACGAGGTCATCGACCTCGGGGCGTCGCGGCGCGCACCGATTGCCCAGGCGGCGGTGTGTGACAGTAGCGCGGCCCAGCACTCCATCGTCGCCGACACCGTGCGCCGCGCCCACCTCGAAGGCGGCGTTGACTACCGCGAGATGGCCGTGATCGTGCGCTCGGTCGGCTCGATCGAGTCCGTTCGGCGCGCTCTGCTGCACGCCGGCGTTCCGGTCATGCTCAACCCCACCGACGTGGTCTTGAGCGAGCAGCGCATCGTCGCCGCGCTCATCCTCGGCCTGCGCGCGCTGGAGGGGGAGCTGAGCTCCGCCGAGTGGCGCGACCTTCTGCTCGGCCCGGTCGGCGGCACCGACCCTGTCACCCTGCGCCGCTTGTTGCGCGGGTTGCGCCGCTGGCAGCCGGAAGAACGTGCCGAAGACACTCTGCGCCACCTGCTGCGATCGACCCAGCCCCTGCCCGATTTCGGCGTCATGCTCACCGAGCGTGAGCTGTCCATCCTGGGCCACGTGCGCGCCGTGCTCGACGCCGGGCGCGGCGAGCTTGCCCAGGGCAGCATCGAGGACGTCCTGTGGGCGGTGTGGAACGCGACCGGCCTGGCGAACCGCCTGCTCACCGCCGCGCTGCGTGGCGGGGCGACGGGATCCCAAGCCGACCGCGACCTCGACGCCGTGATGGCGCTTTTCGACGCCGCCGGCGACTACGTCGAGCGCCGTGTCGGCGGCTCCAACGTCGCAGGTTTCGTCGCGCACATCGCGGAGCAGGAGCTGCCCACCGGCGTGCGCGATAGGCGCACCGCCACGCCGGACGCGGTCGCCCTGCTCACGGCGCACGGTGCGGTGGGGCGTGAGTTCCACACCGTCGTCGTCGCGGGTGTGCAAGAGATGCAGTGGCCGTCGTTGGCGGAAACCGGCACGATGTTCTGCCAAGAAGAGCTCGTTGATCTTGTCGACAACAACGTCGACCCCGCGGTGCCGGTGAGCCGGAAGGCGGAGCAGCTGGCGGAGGAGAAGCGCCTGTTTGACGTGGCCACCAGCAGGGCCACCCACTGCGTGCTGGTCACGGCCGTCGACGAGCCTGACGGCGAGGAGGTGATCCAGCCCTCGCGCTTCATCGAGGAGTTCTGTACCAGCCACTCCATTGCACCAGCACGCGTGACAACGGCCTCGAGCTCCGCCGACCCCGCCCCCGGGGCGGACGAGCTCACCGCCGTTCGCGTGCTCGCGCGCGACGACGTGATAGCGGAGCTGCGCCGAGCCCTTCAGGATCCCGGCGTTGGTGAGGCGGGGCGTCGACAAGCTGCGCGACAGCTCGCGCGCCTTGCCGACGCGGGCGTGCCCGGCGCGGACCCCGGAGAATGGTGGACGACGACCGAGGTCGCCTCGCACGAGGCGCTCGCCGTGCCCGAGAGGCTCTCGCCTTCGCGCATCGAAAGCCTGCTGGCCTGCCCCATGCGCGAGGTGCTCCAACGCATGGTCGGCCTCGACTCCTCGCTGCACATGGTGTGGGGTTCGATGGCGCACGCCTACTTCGAGGCCCTCGGCCGCGGGGTCGATGAAGCCTACGCCCGCGAAGCGGTGCTCGACGCGCGCCGCAGCGTCGACGACGCGCCCGGGTGGAAGCTCGAGCGCGAGATCGCGGAGTTCGACGCGCTGCTGCAGCGCACGCATCTCTGGCTGCAGACCTCCCGCGCGGCGTTCGAGCAGGTCGCCGTCGAGGCCGACATCGACGTCACCATCGCCCCGGGCCTGCGCATCGTGGGCCGCGCCGACCGCATCGAGCGCGACGGCAGCGGCGCACTGCACATCGTCGACCTGAAAACCGGCTCAGCCCTGCCTTCCCAAGCAGAGGCCGAGGCCAACCCGCAGCTCGAGGCGTACCAGCTCGCGCTGTCGCGTGGCGTCGTGGACGGTGAGACGGTGCGCAGCGCCGCGCCGGGCGAGGCACCCAGCGACGTCGGCGGGGCGGTGCTCGTCTACCCCAAGGCGGACAGGAAGGCAGTGGCGACGCGGGAGCAGGCGTCGAAAAGCGAGGAGCGGCTCACGGAGTTCGCGGAGGTCGTTGCCCCGCTCCCGCAGCTGGTGGCAGGCCCTGAGCTGCTCGCCTCCGCCGGTGCCCACTGCGACAGGTGCGCGGTGCGCGCGCTGTGCCCCGTACAACCAGAAGGACAGGTGGTTCCCCGTGGCTAACGCCCCCCACACGCCGATGAGCCCCACGGTGCTGTCGAAGTACCTCGGGCAGGCCTACCCGCCGACTGAGCAGCAGGCGGACATCATCGGGGCCGACCCGGGGCCCTTGCTCGTCGTTGCGGGCGCCGGAGCCGGCAAGACGGAGACGATGGCGGCGCGCGTCGTCTGGCTCGTTGCCAACGGATACGCGCGCCCCGAAGAGGTTCTCGGGCTGACGTTTACGCGCAAAGCTGCCCAGGAACTGAGCAAACGCATCCGGGACCGGCTCGGCGTCCTCGCAGCGAACGATGCGCTGCTGCGCCGCCTCGACCCGAGCGGAGAGCTCGCCGACACGCTGCGAGTCATCGCACCGACTGTCGCCACCTACGACTCGTACGCGGGGGACCTGGTGCGCGAGTACGGGCTGTTGGTTCCCGTCGAGCCGGACGCGCGCCTGATCACGGCTGCGGAGCTGCACGCGATCGCCCACGAGGTCGTCCTCGGCTACCGCGGCACGCTTGTGGCGGAAAGCGGGAAAAACCCGAGCGTGGCCACGGTCGTCAAGAATGTCCTCGGCCTGGTCACCTCGATGGGGAACTCTCTGATGCAACCGGAGTTTATCGCCGAGCATGCGCACGACTTCCTCGCTGAGACCGAGTCCCTGCCCGGCCGGGGCAACCCCCCGACCTTTACCGGTAAAATGACCGGCTGGCGCGACACCCAGGAGCTGCGTCGCGCCTACCTGCCGCTGGTGGAGGAGCTCAACGCGCAGCTGCGCGAGCGCGGGCTGGTCACCTTCAACGAACAGATGTCTGTGGCCGCCCGGCTCGCCCACGACCACGAGTTCGTCGGCGCGTCCCAGAGCCAGCGCTACCGGGTAGTCATGCTCGACGAGTACCAGGACACCTCTCACGCCCAACGCGTGCTCCTGCGCAGCTTGTTCGGGCAAGGCCCCGACGACGACTCCCGGCGCCACCCGCTGACCGTCACCGCCGTGGGTGATCCGATGCAGGCGATTTACGGGTGGCGTGGAGCAACGGCTGCCAACCTCGCTGCCTTCGTTGAGGACTTCCCGGAGCCGACCGGCGCGCTCGCGCCCACGAAGCAGCTGACCACGTCGTGGCGCAACCCGGCAGAGGTGCTCACCCTGGCTAACTGCGTCTCCGACTCTCTGCTGGGCACCGGCAGTGACCGCGTCGTCGCCGCGCTCGAGCCCCGCCCTGGCGCGGGCGCAGGCGAGGTTGAGCTGGGGTTCTTCGAGTACGAGGATGAGGAGCTCGACTTCGTCGCCGACACTCTTGCGGCCCAGTACGAGGCTGCCCGGGCCGCGGGTGAGCCGTTCAACGCGGCCGTGTTGGTCCGCGCGAACAAGACCTCGCCCGAGGTCGCGGAGGCGCTCGACGAGCGCGGCGTGCCCTTCGAAATAGTCGGGCTCGCCGGGCTGCTCGACGTCCCCGAGGTCGCCGACGCCATCGCCATCGCGGCGATGCTGGTGCGCCCCGGAGACTCCGCCGCCGCACTGCGCATCCTGGCTGGCCCCGCCGTCGGGCTGGGTCTGGCCGACCTCGATGCGCTCTCGCGCCGCGCCGCTAACCTGCGCGGGGTGACGCCCACCGCAGTACAGCTGGATGAAGCCGCCGACCCCACCAGCCGGTTTGAGGCGCAGCTGCAGGAATCTGTGGCGGAAGCCCAGCGCATCACCGCCGGCGCCGACACCCCGGCGGGGCTGACCGACGCGGTCGCGGACTTGGGCGAAACCGAGCGCTACACCCCCGAGGGCCTGCAGCGCATCAAGTCGCTGGCCTCGAAGCTGCGCTGGTTGCGCACGCACGCGCTCGGCAAGCGCCTGCCCGATGTCTTCGCCGACATCATCTCGGTATTCGGAATCCGCACGGAGGCGCTGGCGCGCCCCTCGACGACGGGCACCGTCCACCTCGACCGTCTGCTGGAAGAGGTCGCCTCGTACCCCGGAACGAGCCTGACGGCGCTGCTGGACTACTTCGAGCTCGCCCGTGAGCACGAGGGCGGGCTGACCCCGGGCACTGTGCCGGTGCGCACCGACCGCGTCCAGATCCTCACCGCCCACAAGGCGAAGGGACTGGAGTGGGACACGGTCGCCGTGGTCCGGGCGGACGCGGAAACTTACAAACCGATCGTCTCGACCTTCCTCACTCAAGCCCAGATCGTGCCCGACGAGGATTTCGACGCCTTTGACGACGCCGAGACGCGCACGCAGTTCGCCAAAGCCGCCAACGCCTACTGCGAGTCGGTGCGCACCAAGTTGGAGGAAGAGTCTGCGCGGCTGTTCTACGTGGCGGTGACCCGTTCGGCGCGCAAGCTCATCGTCACCGGCTCGGCGGTAAAGCATGGCCGCAAGAAGGTCGCCGAGCCCTACAAGCACTTCGCCGCTATCCGTGACCTCGTGCCCGAAACCAGCGTCGTTCACTGGTACGACGGCCACTCTGCAAGAGACGACGAACAAGTCGAAGAGCATGAAAATGCCGCGCCGGAGCGCACCGGGTTGTGGCCCCACCTGCGCGTCGAGCCGGGCGATGCCGAGGCCGCCGCGCTGGTCGCGCAGGCGCGCGAGAACCTGCCCGAGCTCAGCGCGGGCGAGCTCTACGGCCTCTGGGAGCGCGACACGAGCGCCCTCATCGAGGAACACGTTGCCGCGGCCAGCGGGGAAGTGCCCGTCATGTTGCCGGGCGAGCTCACCGCCTCCGACGTGGTGGCGCTCAGCGCCGACCCGGAGCAGTTCGCCCGCCGGGCCCGCCGACCCGTCCCGTTCAAGCCCAACACCTACGCCAAGCGCGGCACCGCGTTCCACGAATGGCTGGAGGAGTTCTACGGCGCGCGCCCCCTGCTCACAGAAGATGAGCTGCCCGGAGCCGATGAGTCCGAGGTGGATACGGGCACGCTTGAGCAGCTCAAGAGCAACTTCGAGAGCAGCCACTGGGCGCAGCGCACCCCCGCTTTCGTGGAGCACCCCTTCGAGCTCGCGCTGGGCGAGTCGGTCGTGCGCGGCCGCATGGACGCGGTGTTTGTAGACGACAACGGGTGGACGGTGGTCGATTGGAAGACGGGTACAAAGCCCGCGCCCGCGCAGATGAAAAGCGCGATGCTGCAGCTTGCGGTGTACCGCGAGGCGTGGCGTCGAATAGCGGGCGACGGCCGGGATGTGCGCGCGGTGTTCTTCTACGTGCGTACGGGGGAGGACTACGAGCCCTCCGACCTGCCGGGTTCGAATCAGTTGGAGCAGCTGCTTCGGCAATCCTCGGCGGAGGGGATAAAGTTCCTCTCAGATTCAGCTGAGGAAAGGGAGTAAACAGCAGTGAGACTCCGCAGGAACCCCATGGGGGTGACGTGGCGCGACCGGTTTCAGGCCGACGCCGACGTCAGCAGCATGCCCGTGCACACGCTGCTCGACGTCGTCACCATCCCCACTGCGGAGCAGGCGACCCCCTGGGCGATCATCCTGCGTCGCTTCCTTTATGCCTCAATCTTGATGGTCGTCGTTTCCGTCATCGTGTACGTCGACCGCGATGGCTATTCCGAGCCGCTCACGTTTATCGACGCCCTTTATTATTCGGCGGTGTCGCTGTCGACAACCGGCTACGGCGACATCACACCTGTGACGCAGGGCGCGCGACTGATGAACATCTTCGTGATCACGCCGCTGCGCATCGCGTTCCTATTGTTGCTCGTCGGCACCACGTTGTCGGTCCTCACCGAGGATTCCCGCAAAACCCTTCAGATCCAGCAGTGGAGGAAAACTGTGCGCAACCACACCATCGTGCTCGGCTACGGCACCAAGGGCCGCTCCGCCATTGACGCTTTGCTTGCCGACGGCGCCTCGGCGTCCAACATCGTCGTCGTCGATAAGGACGCGGCGGTGCTCACGCGCGCCGAGAAGCGCGGCCTGGTCACCGTGCACGGAAACGCGACGAAGTCTGACGTGCTTAAGGTCGCCGGTGTGACCCGGGCGCGCTCCGTCGTGGTCGCCCCGTCTAGCGACGACACCGCCGTGCTGATCACCCTGTCGGTGCGCGAGCTTGCCCCGAGCGCGATGATTGTGGCGTCGGTACGCGAGAGCGAAAACCAGCACCTGTTGATGCAGTCCGGTGCGGACTCGGTCGTGGTGTCTTCCGAAACCGCCGGCCGTCTGCTTGGCATCGCGACGGTCACCCCGCCGGTGGTGGCCATGGTGGAGGACCTGCTCAGCCCGGACGACGGCTTCGCGGTGGCGGAGCGCCCGATTGGCGACGACGAGGTCGGGGCAAACCCGCGCCACCTCGCCGACATCGTGCTGGGCGTGGTGCGTTCCGGCGAGCTCTACCGCATCGATTCGCCGGAGGCGGAAACCGTCGAGCCGGGCGATCGCCTCCTCTACGTGCGCCATACCCGCGACCTGCCGGGCAAGGCTGAGGGCGTCAATGGCAATTGATCTTTCGCTTCTCGACGACGACCAGCGCGTCGCCGCGACCGCCCCGCGCGGCCCGGTCTGCATCTTAGCGGGCGCAGGCACTGGCAAGACCCGCACGATTACCTACCGAATCGCGCACCTCATCGACCAGTCCGTCGTGTCGCCGCAGAAGGTCCTCGCCGTGACCTTTACCCAGCGCGCGGCGGGCGAGATGCGCGATCGCCTGCGCGTTCTCGGCATCGGTGGTGTGCAGGCGCGCACCTTCCACTCCGCGGCGCTGCGTCAGCTGCGCTACTTCTGGCCACAAATTGCCGGGGACTTGCCGTGGCGGCTGCTGGACAACAAGTTCCCCCTCGTCGGCCGCGCCGCCCGCGCCGCGGGTCTCGACTCCGGCAAGGAAATGGTGCGCGACCTGTTGAGCGAGATCGAGTGGGCAAAAGCGTCGGTGATCGGCGCGGACGACTACGCGGAGAAGGTCGCTGGTACCAAGCGCACCCTGCCGGCGGACCCGGTGAAGGTGGCCCACGTCTACCGCCTCTACGAGGAGGCCAAGACCAGCCCGGAGGGGATGCTGCTCGACTTCGACGACCTGCTGCTGCACGTCGCCGGCGCCCTGGAGAACGCCCCCGCGGTGGCAGAGGAGTTCCGCATGCAGTACCAGACGTTCGTGGTGGACGAGTATCAGGACGTCACCCCGCTGCAGCAGCGCGTGCTGGAGGGCTGGCTCGGTCAGCGCGACGACCTGACCGTGGTCGGGGACGCGAACCAGACGATTTACTCGTTCACCGGCGCGACCCCGGATTACCTGCTGAACTTCTCGCGCACCTACCAGCACGCCACGGTGGTGAAACTGCAGCGCGACTACCGCTCGACGCCGCAGGTCACGGACCTGGCGAACACGGTGATTTCGCGCGCGACGGGCCGCGCCGCGGGCACCCGCCTCGAGCTCGAGGGCATGCGCCCGCCCGGCCCCGCTCCAACCTTCGCCGCGCACGACGACGAGCCGACCGAAGCGCGCGAGGTGGCCCGGGCGATCCGCTCGCTTCTCGACGCCGGCGTGGCCGCCCGCGAGATCGCCGTGCTCTACCGCATCAACGCCCAGTCCGCGGCGTTTGAAGCGGCGCTGGCGGACGCCGGTATCGTCTACCAGGTGCGCGGCGGTGAGGGGTTCTTCCACCGCGCGGAGATCCGCGAGGCGATAAACACCCTGGTCGCCGCAGCGCGTCGCGACGACCTGCCGGACGACCCGGTGGCCGTCGCGCGCGCTGCGTTCGCGCCGCTGGGGCTCTCGGCGCAGGAACCGGAGGGTGCGCAGGCGCGCGAGCGCTGGCAAACGTTAAGCGCCCTGGTGGACCTGATCGAGGAGATCGTGAACACCCAGGAGGCATCGACGCTGACCGACGTGCTGCGCTCCCTGCGTCAGCGCGCCGACGCGAAGCAACCGCCAAGCGTCGATGGTGTCACCCTGGCCAGCCTGCATGCCGCGAAGGGCCTGGAGTGGGACGCGGTGTTTTTGGTGGGGCTGGTGGAAAACACCCTGCCCATCTCGCACGCGATCAAGGCGGGCGACGCCCAAGTGGAGGAGGAGCGCCGCCTGTTCTACGTCGGCATCACCCGCGCCCGGGAGCACCTGCATATGTCATGGTCCCTGGCTCGCCAAGAGGGCGGGCGGAAATCGCGCAGCCGCACTCGCTTCCTCGACGGCATCGCTCCCGAGCTCGACGTGGAGAAATCCCCCGACAGGTTGAAGCGCTCCCGCGCGTGCCGGGTGTGCGGCAACCCGCTGGACACCCCGGCGGAAAAGACGTTGGGCCGCCACGCGGACTGCGAGCCGGAGTACAATGAGGACGCGTTTTTCGCGCTCAAGGCGTGGCGCCTCGATGTCGCCCGGGAGGCGGGACACCCGGCCTACATGGTGTTTTCCGACGCTACCTTGCTGGCTATTGCGGAAGCCATGCCGTCAACAGAGGCGGAACTGCTGGACATTTCGGGTGTCGGCCCGGTCAAGGTGGAAAAGTTCGGCCACGGGGTTCTGGAGACGCTGAACCAGTTCCTTTAGGCCCTAGTAGCACACGGGGCAGCGCGGGTGCGGCCCGTGTGCCGAGCGCACGAGCGGCACCGGCCCGAAGGGGTCGGCGATGAGCATCTCACCCCGCGCCGGCGCTTTGGCGGAGACCCCGGGTGGGTCGGGCACCCCGGCGAGTCGGTGCAGCACGGTGGCGGCGGCGACTGCCCCAGCCGCGGTCGTCACAGCGTCGGGTTGCGCGGGTGCTGCCGCGAGCGTGTCGACGAGGTGTTCCCACTGCGCATCGCGCTGGGCGTGGTAGAGGTGCGCGCAGTACAGGCACGGCCCGGCGCGCCCCACGCCGAGCGGGCCGATGAACACGCGAGCGTCGACGGTCGAGACGGGCAGCGACGCCCCGCTGCGGTGGCGCACCAGGCGGGCGATGTCGCGCGCGTGGGGCAGCTGGTCGACGAAGGCCGCCGGCGTGCTCGGATCGGCAGACGCCAGCGCCCGGCTCAGCGGTTCGGAGGCCAGCGGCGAGCGCACGGTGATGCCGGAGGCTCGCAGGAGCGTGGACAGGGCGTCGGCAAGCGGGCTTGAGCCGATGAGGAGGACGGCGAGGGGGTGTTCGGCGACGATGACGCGGTAGGCCACGAGCTCGTCGATGAGGTTGCGCGCTGCCGCGGGCACCATCCCGGCCTGGGCAAGGGCGTCGAGCACCTCGCCCAGCGGCGCCGGTGCACTCAGGCGCTCGAGCACGGGCTGGAGGTGCTCGGCGAGAGAGGTGTCGATGACGCCGCAGCGGGTCGCGTCGAGCCCGAACTGCAGCACGCCGCGCCCACGCACGAGCACGCGCACGCCGGGTGCGAGGCGAATGGGCGTGGTCGCGGTTAGCTGCACGAGAACTATTGCAGCACAGATAGAATCACTTTTCATGTGGTCGACAGAACAGGTGCGCGTGATTCGTTCGCCGCGGCGCAGGCGCACTGTGCAGGCCCGCCTCAACGGATCGGTGGTTGAGGTGCGCATCCCAGCCACGTTCACGGCCCGTCAGGAGCGCGAGGCGGTTGAGGAGATGCTGGGCCGGCTCGAGCGCAAGGCCATGGCGTCGGTCAGCTCGGACGAGGAGCTTCTGCAGCGTGCGCAGCGACTCAATAAGGAGGTCTTGGCATCTCGCGCTCGCGTCACGACGATCCGCTGGTCACCCAGGCAGAACTTCCGCTGGGGCTCGTGCACCGTCGCCACGGGCGAGATCCGCATCAGCGATCGTCTCAAGCATGTGCCCGACTACGTCCTCGACGCGGTGATCGTGCACGAGCTGGCGCACACGATCATCGCGGAGCACTCGGCGCAGTTCTGGGAGCTGGCGGACCGGGCCCCGCTTGCTGAGCGGGCGAAGGGCTACCTCGAGGCTTACCAGCGCTTCGGTTCCTAGCGCGGCCTAGTCGTCGTCGCGGTTGTCGCCCTGGTTGCGCAGCTCTTCTTCGAGCTTGGCTACTTCGGCGTCGAAGTCGGTGTCGGGGGCGTCGTCAAGCAGGGTGTCAATGAACGCCGCGGGGTTGTCGATGTGCTCGGCGGTGGGGAGGAAGTCGGGGTGGTCCCAAACCTTGTCGCGGCGCTCCATGCCAACCGCGGTGTTAGCGCGGCGCCACAGCTCGGCGGCTTCGCGCACCTTGGGGGCGGACAGCTCGATGCCGACGATGTTGGCGAAGGCCTGCTCGGCAGACCCTCCGGTGGCGCGGCGGCGCGCCCACGCCTCGGCGAGCTGCGGCGTGGACGGGATACGATCCGCGAGCGCTTCGGTGACAACGACGTCGATCCAGCCCTCCACCAGCGCCAGCAGCGTTTCCAGGCGGGAGGTGGCCAACTCGTTGCGAGAACTGACCCGCGGGGTGAGGTCCATGCCCTGGAGCTCGCCGAGCTTTTCCTGCAGCTGCTGCGGGTCGCCCGACTCGAGGTCGAGGTTGCGCGCGATCTCCTCGATGTGGGAGGTATCGATGACCAGGCCGGCGGCGTACTCCTCCACAGAGGACACGAGGCGTTCGACCAGCCACGGCACGTGGGTGAACAGGCGCTGGCGGGCGGCCTCGCGCGCGGCGATATAGACCAGCACCTCCTGACCCGGCACGCCGAGGTCGTCGGAGATGGCCGAGACGTTCTTCGGCAGGATCGCCGCGATGTTGCGGGGAGCGACCGGCAAACCGAAGTCGGTGCCGGTCAGCGCCTGCTGGGCGAGGTCGCCGAGGGCGTGGCCGAGCTTCATGCCGAAGTTCATCGCGTTCATGGAGTTCATCATCCCCGCCATCGGGCCCATCATCTCGCGGGCCTGCTCGGGCATCGACTCCATCTGCGCCCGATTCATGTTCTCGGCGACCGGGTTCACCATCCGCTTCCACATGGGCATCGTGTTGGAGAGCCAGTCTTCCGCGTTCCATGCCGCGGGCTGGGCGGAGGAGGCGGGCAGCGTGGTGGCGTTATCGATCCACAGATCCGCCAGGCGCAGGGATTCGGTGACCGCAGTGGTGTCGGCCGAGGACACGGCCGGCGACGAGCCAATACGCTGGCGCGCCATGCGCAGCGCCAGCTCGAAGTTCACGGCGTCGCCGCCGGAGCGCTCGTTGAAGCTCGTGCCCATGCCGGAAAGCATCTGGCCGAACTGGTTGAGGATGTCGCCCAAGTTGCCTCCCTGGCCTGGTTGCGCGCCGAATCCGAAGGCGGCGAAGGGGTTCTCGCCGCCCTTGCCGGTGCCGTCGTTGTTCTCGCCGTTGCCCTTGTCGCGATCGTTGGGGTCGTTGTTGGGGAAGGAGAAACCGAATCCGTTGCTCATACGACCACACTACTAGCCGCGCCGAACGCACGCGATGGCCTAGCGGACGCTGACAGCGAACGCGAATAGGGCCGCCGGGGCGGCGGCGGATAAGATGTTGCCCCGTGACGGAGACGACGGCTTTGAGGCAGCGGCGCTGGTCCACCATCGTGTGGGGCGCCCTGCCCGTGGGCCTGCTCGCAGTAACACTGTCGGTGGACCACATTCCCTTCACTGACGTGTCGCTGACGGTGCCCTACGCGGCCCAGGGGCCGGGGCCGACGTTCAACACCCTGGCCGAGATCGACGGCACCCCCGTGGTCGACATCGAGGGCACCGAGACGGACAAGACCTCCGGAAATCTGAACATGACCACGGTCGCCGTGCGTACGAACATGACGCTCGCCCAAGCGCTGGCCAGGTGGATCGGCTCCCAGGACACGCTGGTGCCTTTGCAGCAGGTCGTTCCGCCGGACGTGTCCGAGGAGGACTTTCAGAAGTTCAACGAAGCGGCGTTCGTCGGCTCCGAGGCCGCGGCGACCGTGGCGGCGATGAACTACCTGGGCAAGCCCACCACCGTGGTGGTCCACGACGTTGTCGACGATTCCGCAGCTCAGGACATCCTTGCTGCGGGCGACGTGATCACCGCGGTCGACGGGGTGGAGGTCTCGGAGCCGGGCGAGGTCCAGGATGCAGTGCTTGCCCACGCGCCGGGGGGGACGATCACGCTGACTATCGCGCGCGAGGGCCAAACCCGCGATGTGGAGGTTGAGCTCGGGGAGAACCCGCAGTCACCGGGCGCGGCCCAGCTCGGCATCCTGATGACGTCGGAGCCCGCGGGCGGGATCTCGGTGGAGTACAACCTCAACGACGTCGGCGGCCCGAGCGCGGGCATGATGTTCTCTCTCGCGGTGATAGACAAGCTTTCGCCTGGCGCGCTCAACGGCGGCAACTTTGTGGCCGGCACCGGCACGATTAGCGAGGACGGCGAGGTCGGCCCGATCGGCGGCATCACCCACAAGATCCGCGCCGCGCGCGATACGGGGGCGGAGCTGTTCCTCGCGCCCGAGGGCAACTGCGCAGAGGCATCGCGGGTAAATTCCGGGGATATGGTCGTTGCGAGCGTCGCCACGCTTGACGACGCCGTGCGTGCCATGGCCGACTTCAACGAGGGCCGCGACGTTCACACCTGTAGCTAGCTGGCAGGCTCGCTCTGCTCAGTCTCTTGCGCCGTCTCGGTTTCGGCCGCAGCCGCGCTGTCCTCGTCGACAAGGCCCAGCTTGATGATGCGCTCGCGCGGGTCCTCCCGGTCGGACGAGACGAGCTGCTGCATCACCTGCCCCTTGGAGTTGTCCACCACGGTGATAATCGCCGAGGTGCCCAGCGTCGACCAGCCGACGACGCGTTCGCCGGTGTCCTCCACAATGCGCGAGCTGCGCAGCTCGGTGAGAAGCTGGGTCGTCGAGGCCGCCTTCGAGTCCGAGTCGAAGAATTGGAACTGGCCGATATCGGCGCCCGAGCAGTCGAAGGAGCTCTCCACGTCGACAGCGACGCACGTATCAAGCTGCTCGAAAAACTCGGGCGGGGCGAGCGTCGAAAAGCGTTCCGCGACCAACTCCACGGCCGCTTCTTCCTCGGCCTGCGTCGTCGTTGCGCTTTCGCTTGACGACGCCCGGCTCGACGTCGTTTCCTCTGCCGACGATGAGGTCACGGGAGTGGTAGGCGTTGCGGTTGGCTCAGGGGCTCGCTGGGTTGAGCACGCGGAAAGCGCCATCGCAGCGCTGACTGCGAGGGCGGCGGAGCTCAGGCGCACGGTGGAAAAAGACATAACCGCAGACTACTCGAACTCGGCTTCATCCAATGGTTGCTCAAGCCCGTAGCGCAGCGCGGCGATGATGTTCGGCGCTACCCCGGGCCCGCCGCGCAGCTCGATGTCGTCTTGAGCAAACGGGCCGCGCTCGGTGAGCTCGTCGTCCGTGGGGCGTAGCTGGAGAAGCGTGAGCTCGGTGTCGTCGTCACGCAGCACGCCGGAGAACAAGCGCGCCGGCCGTGGGCCCTGCTCGGCGGGGGCGGAGGAATCGACGAAAGAAATCTCCTGGGCCAGCACCACGCCCTCGACCTCGCGCGGCCAGGCCAGGCGCGCGACGTACTCGGCCAGCTCCTCCGAACCGGGCAGGATCGTCGCCGGAAGGTCCTGCACCACCAGCGTCAGGGGAGCGTCGGCCAGGTCGGGGTCGAGCTGGTCGATCAGGAGCGAGGTGGGAACGAGCCCGAACAGGGTCGGGCCCGCATCCCAGCCCTCGGCGTGGACAAACTCCACAGCCTCCATCATCGCTTTGTTCAGCGCCTGCTGCTCGGACATGGGGAACCTTTCCGGTATCTCTAACGTTGGACACCTTAGGCTATACACACAAAGTGTGCCTTCGACGAACAACCTAATTCTTAAGGAGCAGGATTGGCTACCCGCCTAACCCCGCCGCAACCAGGCGCCAAGAAGACGAACTCCGGATTGATGGCCACCATCGCGGTCATCGGCGTGATCCTGTTCATCGTCCCGCTCGCCGTGGGGGTTTACACCGACTGGCTGTGGTTCGGCGACCTCGGTTTCCGCGGCGTGTTTACCAAGGTGGTTCTCGCCCGCGTCGTTCTCTTCCTCATCTTCGCCGCCCTCGGTGGTGCCGTGACCTACGCCGCGGCAATGGTCGCGTGGCGCGGCCGGCCGAAGGACGGCCCCGAGGCCGACCCGTTCTCGCAGGCGTCGCCGTACCGCGCGCAGATCGAATCCGGCGTGCGCACCCTCCTAATTTGGGTCCCGCTTGTTGTCGCGGTTTTTTCCGGTTTGGCGGGGCAGCGGGCGTGGCGCACGGTGATGCTCTGGCTCAACGGCGGGGACTTCGGCATGACTGACGCGCAGTTCGGCCGCGACCTCGGGTTCTACGCGTTTGCGCTGCCCGGGATCTCCGTGCTGCTCGGCATGCTGTCGATGCTGCTTGTCGTCGCCTTCCTAGTCGCGCTCGTGGCCCACTACCTCCTCGGCGGGATCCGCATCGGCTCGAACGTCAACGGAATCCGCGGCCACATCTCAAGCTCCGCTCGCATCCAGCTCGCGGTAACCGCGGGCCTGTGGATGCTGATCAAGGCTGTGTCCTACTGGCTGGAGCGCTACACGCTGCTGTACCAGCAGAACGACATCTTCACCGGCGCCTCCTACACCGCCATCAACGCCACCTTGCCGGCGAAGATCGCCCTGATGGTCATCGCGGTGATCGTCGCCGCGGCCTTCTTCGCCTCCATCGTGTACAAGGATTTCCGCATCCCGGTCCTGGCGACCGTGCTCATGCTCGTCTCCTCGCTGGTGATCGGCAGCATCTGGCCGGCCATGCTCGAGCAGTTCTCCGTCAAGCCCAACCGCCAGGCCAAGGAGTTCGAGTACATCGGCCGCAACATCGAGGCCACGCGCTACGCCTACGGGCTTACCGACGACAAAGTGACGTACCTGGAAAATTGGAGCGCCGAGGACGTTTCCGACGAGCAGGTCGCAGCCGACGAGGCGACCATCTCCAACATCCGCCTGCTGGACCCGGACATCATCGCTCCGACGTTCACCCAGAACCAGCAGCTGCGTAACTTCTACGGCTTCCCGGAGACGCTGGCCATGGACCGCTACCAGGTGGACGGGGAGATGCGCGACTTCGTCGTCGCCGCCCGCGAGCTTGACCCGAACGCGCTGCGCGAGAACCAGCGCGACTGGATCAACCGCCACACCGTGTACACCCACGGCAACGGCTTCATCGCGGCGCAGGCGAACACTGTCGACGAGGCGGCTCAGGACGCCGGCTCGACCCGCGGTGGATTGCCCATCTTCACCGTGTCCGATTTGCAGACCAACGCGATTGCCACCCAAAGCGATCAGGCCGAGGAGCTCGGCATCAAGGTCGATGAGCCGCGTATTTACTTCGGCCCCGTGATTGCGTCGTCAAGCGATGGGCTCGACTACGCCATCGTGGGCGACAACGGCCAGGGGCCCGTCGAGTACGACACCGACAACCTGAACTACACCTACGAAGGTGACAGCGGCGTTGAGATTGGCAACTGGTTCAAGCGCGCCGCGTACGCAATGAAGTACCAGGAGCTTAACTTCATCCTGTCCGACCGCGTCGGCCCTGCATCGAAGATCCTCTACGACCGTGACCCGCGCGAGCGTGTCGAGCGCGTTGCACCGTGGCTGACCACGGATTCGGCGACGTACCCCGCGGTTGTCGACGGCCGCGTGAAGTGGATCGTGGACGGCTACACCACGCTGTCCCACCTGCCGTACTCCGCGCGCACCTCGATGGAGGACACCACGCAGGACGCACTGAACCCGGACGGCACGACCCAGCGCCTGGTGAACAACAACCTGGGTTACATTCGCAACTCGGTCAAGGCGACCGTCGATGCGTACGACGGCACGGTCGAGCTCTACGCCTTCGACGAGGAGGACCCTGTGCTCAAGGCGTGGATGGGTGTGTTCCCGGGCACGGTGAAGCCGGGCAGCGAGATTTCCGACGCGCTGCGCGAGCACCTGCGCTACCCGGAGGACCTGTTCAAGGTCCAGCGTGAACTGCTGGCTCGCTACCACGTCGATGACCCTGGCGTGTTCTTCAACAACGACGCGTTCTGGTCCGTGCCCAACGACCCGACCGCGCCGGAGGGCCGCCAGGAGCTTAACCAGCCGCCGTACTACATCGTCGCGGCCGACCCGGAAACCCGCGAGCCGTCGTTCCAGCTGATCACCCCGTACCGCGGCCTGAACCGGGAGTTCCTCTCCGCGCACATGTCGGTTGCCTCGGACCCGCAGAACTACGGCAACATCACGGTCCGCGTGCTGCCGACCAACACGCAGAGCCCTGGACCGAAGCAGGCGCAGGATGCGCTGATGTCGTCCGACCAGGTCGCCCGCGACCGCACCCTCTGGGAGGGCACTAACGACATGCAGAACGGCAACCTGCTGGCGCTGCCTGTCGGCGGCGGCGAGGTGCTCTACGTCGAGCCGGTGTACTCCCAGCGCAAGGACCAGGAATCGGCCTTCCCGAAGCTGCTGCGTGTGCTGGTGTTCTACCAGGGCCGCGTGGGTTACGCGCCGACGATTTCGCAGGCGCTGAGCCAGGTGGGTATCAACCCCGCCGCAGCCCAAGAGATCGAGGTCGTCGACGACGGCGCTGCCACCACCGGCGAGGATGCCGCACCTGAGGCACCTGCGGCCCCGCAGGCGTCTGGCAGCACCGATGAGGCGCTCAACCGCATCAACACCGCTCTGCGCAACCTGGAGACCGCCCGCGGCGGCTCCTTCGAGGAGTTCGGCAGCGCACTCGACGAGCTTGACCGCGCGGTGCAGGACTACCAGGCGCTCAACACCCAGTAGGTCGCACTTATGTCCCCTGGCGAATCCTCACCTCGCCAGGGGATTTGGTGTTTAGTGGGGCAATCACTATAGTTGGTACACGTTGCCGATGCAGTGCAAACCGCACAGGCAGCAGGTGAATTACATAACACCCGTCGCGGGGTGGAGCAGCTCGGTAGCTCGCTGGGCTCATAACCCAGAGGTCGTAGGTTCGAATCCTGCCCCCGCTACTAAGAAAGACCCCCTCTCTGTAATCGGAGAGGGGGTCTTTGTGTTGATTATTCCGCCGGGGCAGAACGTCCCTTGGCCAGCCCGATACCTTTGGGCCCAGAGGAGGTGCTACGGACGCCGCTCCCACGCGGCATGAACCCGAAGATCGCGTAACCGACGATGAACAGGAGGCACAGCGTGGTCCAGATCGCGCCGAGCCACGGGGTGGTTTGGGAGAGCTCGTCGATTCCGCGAGACGACATAGCGCGCCACACCGGGTAGGAGACGAACGGGATGTGGAAGCAGACGATGGCCGCGAGGGACGCGAGGCCAGCGAGGGCGCCGTTAAACGAAGCGCCGAAGCGGTCGGCCGCCCACTCGTTGACGGCGATGAAGAGCACCATGCTCAGGGGTACGAGCCAGACGAAGTGGTGGTACCAGGAAAAAGGGGACACCAGACAGGAGCTGATGCCGGTGAGCGCGAACGCCATCGAGCGGTTGTTACGCAGCATTGCCGTGCGCAGCGCGAGGCAGGTGAAAACGAAGATAACAATCACCGAGAGGATCCACACTGTGCCGCCCTCCAGCCCGAAGGTGCGCTGCATCACGGAGAGGACGGATTTGGACCCTGTGTTTTCGGAACTGCCGACGCGCGAGGAATCGAACATAGCGTGTTCCCAGAAGTGGCGGGCGTCGGGCACGAAGGCGAAACCGATGATCACGGTCGCGAAGAAAGTTAGCACCGAGATAACGGCAGCCCACCAGCGCTTTTGGAAAAGCAGCACCAAACCCATGTAGGCCGGGGTTAGTTTCAGCCCTGCGGCGATTCCGATGCCGATCCCCGGCAGGCGCCGACGGGCGGGGAGGATATCGAGCGCGACGAGGAGCATGAGGAAGATGTTGATCTGTCCAAAGAAGAGCGTGCCGTGGACAGCTTCGTTGCCGATGCTGGCGCACGACAGCAGCGCGCAGACCAGGAGGGTCAGTGGGGTGAGCTTGAAGCCTCGCTCGCGAAACACCAAAGCGATGATTGCCGCGAGGGCGGCGAGCATACCGATCTGCCACAGGATGATGAGCGCGTTGTCCGCCAGATACGCGAACGAGGTAAACAGCACACCTGCGAACGGCGGGTAGGTAAACGGCAGGTCGAAGATGTAGGCCTTGTCGTACAGGTTCTCGCCCCGCAGCAGCGCCTGCCCGCCCATGCGATAGATCTCCAGATCGAGGGGGACTCGCCAGCGCAACGCGTGGTCCTCGGGCTGGGTGAAGATGCGCACAACCATCCATGCGATCAGCGCGCCCAACCCAACGATAAGAACGGGCGCCCCGGCGAGTTCCTTTTCCGGGGGCGTTGATATGCCGGCACGAGGTGGTGTCACCGCGTGGCGCGGCTTGGGCCTGTTCACGAAAGTCATCTATTCAACCTTTTAGATGAGCTCCGATGGTGAGCTCGTTGCGGGCAAGGATCTTGGTCTTGTCGGCATGATCTGCTTTTGCCACCACATCGTTTCACAGCACGCCGCTCAAACTTGGTTTCATGGATCCAACGGCGTGCCGGATTGCGTCGAGCTGCGCGGACCTTTGGCCCACTGCGCACTTCTTATACGTGGGTACACTAGTTGCTACACCATCAACAACACATTAAGGGGAAAGAATATGTCTACTTTTCAGGGCAAAGTTGCACTCGTCACCGGTGCCGGTTCGGGAATCGGCGCGGCGGTAGCCAAGAAGCTCGCCGCCGATGGCGCGAAGGTCGTCGTGGCAGACCTTAAGCTCGACTCCGCCGACAGCGTTGTGGAGGAGATTGTCAACGCCGGTGGAGAGGCCGCGTCGTTCGAAATCGACACCGCTGATGCGGAGAAGAACAAGGAAGCGGTTGCGTTCGCCGTCGAGAACTTCGGTTCGCTGGAGCTTGCTGTGAACAATGCTGGTATCGGCGGCAAGTCCAACAAGGTCGGCGAGATGGACCTGGAGGATTGGGACAACGTTATCGCGATTAACCTCTCCGGCGTCGCTTACGGCAACCGCTACCAGATCGAGCAGTTCCTGACGCAGGACAACACGTCTGAGTGCGCCATCGTGAACATGGCGTCGATCCACGGCGCGGTCGCAGCTCCCGGCAACTCCGCCTACACCGCCGCAAAGCACGGCGTCGTCGGCCTGACCAAGAACGCCGCTGTCGAGTACGGCACCGAGGGCATCCGCGTCAACGCTGTCGGCCCGGCCTACATCGACACTCCGCTGCTGCAGAACCTGCCTAACGACGCCCGCGAGGGCCTGACTGCCAAGCACCCGGCTGGTCGTTTGGGCGAGGCGGACGACGTCGCCGCGCTGGTCGCGTTCCTGCTTAGCGACGAGGCGTCCTTCATCACCGGTAGCTACCACCTTGTTGACGGTGGCTACACCGCTGTCTAACTAAGACAAGCGCGAAAAAAGGCCCCTTTCGAGGGGCCTTTTTGGATTCAACAAGCTACGGATTAGTGCTCGTCGTAGTGGTCGCCGTGAGCGGCGTGGCGGTGGCCGTCGTGGATGTAGTCCACGTGGTCGCCGTGGGGGATGGCGACGTGGCCGCAGCCCTCACCGTGGGTGTGCTCGTGGGTTTCGTGAATGGTGTGAGTGCTCATAAGAGCAGTCCTCTCAAGATCGTGTTTTCAACTAGTTTTCATTTAAGCACGGTTCCATTTAGCTTTCAATAAACCTTCCGCGCGAATAGTTTATACTGCAAAACTATGTCCACTATTGACACACTCCACCGCGACGTTCTCATCATCGGCGCGGGACTATCCGGCATCAACGTCGCCTACCGCTTGCCGCAGGGAACCACCTACGAAATCATCGAGGCCCGCGACCGCATCGGTGGCACCTGGGACCTGTTCCGCTATCCCGGGGTGCGCTCCGACTCAGACGTGTTCACGCTGTCCTATCCATTTCGACCGTGGACCGGCCACAATTCCATCGTCGATGGGGCAGACCTGCGCGACTACATCGAGGACACTGCGGACCACTACGGCATCTCGGAGCGCATCACCTTCAACACCCGCGCCGTCGCCGCGAACTGGGACAGCGAGTCGGGTCAGTGGACCGTCAGCTGCGAACAGGACGGCAACCGCGTTGTCTACACCGCCAGGTTCCTTGTCGCCGCGAGCGGGTACTACGACTACGACAACCCCCACGACCCCGCCTTCGCGGGCGTCGAGGACTTCACCGGGACCATCCTCCACCCGCAGTTTTGGCCCGAGGACATAAGCTTCACCGGAAAGAACGTCGTGGTCATCGGCTCGGGCGCGACAGCAATGACGCTTGTGCCTGTGCTGGCGGAAAAGGCCGCCAAGGTGACTATGCTGCAGCGCACGCCCACCTACGTGCTCAGCCAGCCGCGGGTGGACAAGCTTGGCAACGTCATCCGCTCGGTGTTGCCGCGCAAACTGGCAAACACCGTCATGCGGAGCAAAAACAGCGCGCAACAGTGGGTACTGGTCGCGCTGAGCGCGCGTTTCCCGAGCGTGGTCAAGCGGGCGCTCAACATTGCAACCATCGTCTCGACCCGGTCGCGAACCACCGCGCACGAACACTTCACCCCGCCGTACAACCCCTGGGAACAGCGCCTGTGCGTTGTGCCCGACGGTGATCTCTTCCGCGCCCTCAGGCAGTCGCGGGCGCAGGTCGTCACCGCACACATCGATCACTTCGTCGCAGACGGCATCAAGCTTGTCGACGGCGGCGTCGTCCCCGCCGATGTCATCGTCACCGCCACGGGCCTGCGCATCAAACTGCTCGGCGGGGTGGAGCTATCCATCGACGGGCGCGCGGTCGATTTCTCCGAGCGCTACACCTGGTACGGCACCATGTACTCTGACGTGCCGAACTTCGCGGCCGTGATCGGCTACATCAACCACTCGTGGACGGTGCGCTCGGACCTGACGGCGAAGATGATCGCGCGCATCCTGCGTCGCCTGCGCGCCAGCCAATCGACATCGGTCACCCCGGTCACCCCGGCGACGGTGGGCGAGGGCAGACCGTACATGGACATGCAGTCCGGCTACCTGTCGCGCGCAGCGGCCGTGATGCCGAGGTCGACGCAGAACTACCCGTGGTCAGCCAAGCAGAACGTGCTCGAAGACACCTGGAACACCTCCCGTGCGCGCCTTGACGACGGCCTGGTCTGGTCTTAGATCCAGTTGAACTCCACGTCGGTCTCGGTGCCCAGCGGCTCGACGTGTACCACCGTCGTCGCGCCCCCGAGCGTGACATCGATGCCCTCTTCGATCATGTCCGCGTACTCGTGGGAGCGATCCACGCTCCACTGGCCCGGCACCTGCATGACCACGTTGACAAAACGCTCCCGGCCGAAGGCGGCGGTGCGCACGTCGGTGAACTCCACGTCGTGATCTACGGAGAACTCGTCGAGGAATGCTTTGATGGCAAGTCGCTCGTCTTCCGGCAAGGCCTCCGAGAGCAGGCTGATGAAGGAGTTTTTCAGGAGCATGTAGCCGGTGAACAGGATGTTGACGCCCACCGCCAAGGCAATGAGCGGGTCGAGGATCTCCCAGCCGGTCAGCCACACGAGCACGATGCCTGCGATAACGCCCACGGTGGTCCACACGTCGGTAAGCAGGTGGTGGCCGTCGGCGCCCAGCGTCGCCGAGCGGTACTTCCTGCCAGCGCGAACCAGCGCCATGCCGACGCCGAGGTTGAGTCCGGCGGCGAGCGCGGAGAGGACCAGGCCCACGCCAGCCTGCTCGATGGGCTGGGGCTCAATCAGGCGCTGCACCGCGGTGTAGATGATCGCTACCGCCGCCAGCAGGATCATCGAGCCCTCTACCTGGGCGGAGAAATACTCCGCTTTGGAGTGGCCGAAGTTGTGGTTCTCATCCGCCGGTTTCGCAGCGACCTTCAGCGCGATGAGCCCGACAATAGCGGCCGCCAGGTTGATAAAGGATTCGATGGCGTCGGAGAGGAAACCCACGGACCCGGTGACCCAGGCCGCGGCGAGTTTGAGCGCAATCGTTGCCACGGAGGCCGCGATGGACAACCACATGAACCGCTCGAGCAGCTTCTGTTCATCAATCACAAGACGGTTGTCCTTCCCTGTGGCCCCAGTCCTCTACACTTGGCGGGCATGGATATGAGTCGCTGGATCATCGCAATCGCAGGCGCCGTTATCGGAGCGCTGTTCTTCGGCTGGCTGCTGCAGATGCTGGGCGTAACCGGCATTTTATACACGGTGCTCGTGCTCGTCGGCTCGGCCGCAACGTCCTCGCTGGCCGGCACCCTGTTCAAGCCCCGCTAGAGCCACGCGACCTAGTTATTCTATCCCGTGCATGTTTGCCCCGCCGGGCAGGCTCGTCAGCGTGATGCCGCGGCGCTGCGCGACGTCGGCGAAGCGTTCCACAAAGCGCTGCGAGCGCGAGCCGGAGGCGCAGTAGACCACCACCTCGGCATCGCGGGGTAGGGCATCGAGCAGCGAACGCGCCGCGGCGTCGTCGTCTGCCTCCCATTCGCTTGTGGGCAGGTGGTGGGTCGCGCCGGGGATGTCGGAGAGCGCCCTCTCGTGCTCCTCCCGCACGTCCAGCCCGAGGACCTCGCCGCGCGCCATCCTGCCTAGCAGCTCGCGTGTCGACGCCCCCACCACCTCGCACCTCCCTCCGCCGTACACGCCGAATCCCGTCACGAGGTCTCGCCCCGGATCGCGGGCAACGTCGAACGTACGAATCGCTGCGGAAAGCGCGTCGTACATCCTTAGCCGGCCCACCACCGAGTCCCCGACCCCGGTGACGTACTTGATTACCTCGGTGGCCATCAGCCCGCCGACAACGCTGGTGGTCACCCCGAGCACTCCCGCGGTGGCGCAGTCGGGCACCGAGTCCGCGCCGGGTTGGGTGGGGTAGAGGTCGCGCAGCCCCGCCCCGTTTGCCGGCGCGCCGGGGCCACTGAACCACAAGGCAACATCACCGCGGTAGCGCAGCACCGAGCCCCAGACGAGGGGTACGCCGGCAATTTCGGCGGCGTCGGCGGCGAGGAACTTGGTGGCAAAGGTGTCGGAGCCGTCGACAAGCACGTCGACACCCGCGAGCATATCCAGCGCGTTGGATGCAGTGAACCGGCCGTTGATGCAGTTCAGCTCGATGCCGGGCTGCAGTGCGCGAAGCCGCTCGCCCGCGACGTCGACCTTCGCGCGGCCGACGTCGTCCGCGCCGAAGAGAATCTGGCGGTGGATGTTGCTTACGTCCACGGTGTCGTCGTCAATCACGGTGATTCGCCCGATTCCGGTGGCGGCCAGGGTCTGCATCAGCGGGCAGCCGAGCCCGCCGGCGCCGATGACAAAGACGTGGGCGTTGTGCAGCGCCGTCTGCTGCTCGAGGCCGAACCCGGGCAGGTTCATCTGGCGGGCGGTGCGGCGAAGTTCGTGGTGGGGCAGGTCACGCATATCTCCCACCCTATTGAAGCGACGCGCTACACTGCGCACTTATGTCGACGAACACATCCGTTAAAAAGCGTGGGTTGCAGTCCGACCCGCTGATTTTCTGCACCTCCGTGGGCTTCATCGCCCTGTTCGTCGGGCTCACCGTCATCTTCGGCGACCGCGCCCGCGAAGCGTACTCGTCGATTTCCACGGCGCTGATGAACAATTTCTCCTGGTTCTACATCGGCGGCGTGTCCATGGTCCTGGTGTTCCTGATCGTGGTGTTCGTGTCCAAGTACGGCAACTTGAGGCTCGGGGACGACGATGACGAACCCGAGTACACCTTGCCTGTCTGGTTCGCGATGCTATTCGCGGCCGGCATGGGCGCGACGCTCATGTTCTGGGGCGCCGCGGAACCGCTGCACCACGCCTACAACCCGCCCCGCGGTGACTACGAGCCGATGAGCCGCGAGGCGATCACCCAGGCGTTCGAGTTCACCTACTACCACTTCGGCATCCACATGTGGGTGATTTTCACTCTCCCAGGCCTGGCCATGGGCTATTTCAGCTACAAGCGCAAGATGCCGGCGCGCATGTCCTCGCTGCTTTCTCCGCTTCTGGGCAAGCGCGTCTACGAGTGGCCGGGCAAGCTTATCGACGCCGCCGGCATCATCGGCACAGTCTTCGGCATCGGCGTCTCCGTCGGCTTGGGCGTGCTGCAGATTTCCGCCGGGATGAACATTATGTGGTCGGTTCCGCTGATCACCCCGGTGCAGCTCGGCATCATCCTCGCGATCACGGCTGCCGCGTGCCTCTCCGTCGCCTCCGGCCTGGATAAGGGAATCAAGATCCTGTCCAACCTCAACATCGCCGCGACCGTCGTACTGATGCTGTTCGTGCTGCTGGCGGGCCCGACGCTCAGGCTCATCGGGCAGATCACCGAGTCCTTCGGCATCTACGCCAACTCGCTTCCGGAGCTGATGTTCTGGGTTGATTCCTACAACGACAACCCGGGCTGGCACGCGACGTGGACCTCGTTCTACTGGGCGTGGACGATTTGCTGGGCGCCGTTCGTGGGCATGTTCTTCGCCCGCATCTCTAAGGGCCGCACGGTGCGCGCGTTCATCGGCGGCACCCTGCTTCTGCCGACGACTTTCGACATGATCTGGTTTTCCATCTTCGGTCGTGCCGCGACCGAGATCGAGACGGCCAACCCGGGCGTGCTCACCGGCCCCGTGGTGGAGCAGGGCGATACCCCGCAGGCGTTGTTCACCCTTTTGTCGCAGTACCCGCTGTACGGCATCGTCGGCTCGCTGGCCCTGGTTGTCATCATCCTGTACTTCGTCACCTCGATGGACTCCGCCGCCATGGTGATGGACATGTTCGCCTCGGGTGAGGAGAACAAGACCCCGACGTACTACAAGGTCGGCTGGGTCATCGCCATCGGCGTGGTCACTGCGGCCCTGCTGTTTATCAACGACACCGGCATCCAGGCGCTGCAGGAAGTCGTAATTATTATCGCGCTGCCGTTCTTCATCCTCTACTTCTTCATTATGTTCGCGCTACTCAAGGCGATGAACGACGACTCCGCCGCGCGCCGCCGCGTCCGCACCCGCCAGTGGGAAAAGACCGATAGTGCCGAGAAGCTTGAGGAGGCGGAAAACCGCCCCGCGCCGGGCTACGACGCCGAGGGCAACGAGCTGGCCCGCCCCGAGCTCGAGTACGACCCGGAGGAAGGCGGTTGGAGGCTGTCGGACTCGCTGATCATCGAGGGTGACCTCGCGATCGGCGGCGAGGTCGACCAAGAGTGGAGCGAGGAATCAGAACCCACGGTGAAAATCGTCGACGAGGAAAGCCCCAAGCGCCGCTAAAGCACCTGGTCGGCCCAGCTCGCCAGGCCTTCAAAGCTTGACGACGCCACCGCGTGCTCCCGCTTCGGAATCCGCCCGGCGCCCGCCGCCAGCGCCCCAGCCTCGACAGCGAGGCGCATCGCGTGGGCCATAGTCTCCGGGTCCTGGCTGCGGTTGATGGCGCTGGCCAGCAGCACCCCGGAGCAGCCGAATTCCATGGCGAGCGCGGCGTCGGAGGCGGTGCCGAGGCCGGCGTCGATAAGCACGGGCACCTCCGCGCGCGAGCAGATCAGCTCGATGTTGTGCGGGTTGAGGATGCCCAACCCGGTGCCGATCGGCGAACCCAGCGGCATCACTGCCGCCGCGCCGATGTCCTCGAGGCGCTTCGCCGCCACAGGATCGTCGGAGGTGTAGGCGAGCACGGTGAAACCGGCGTTGATGAGCATCTCGCAGGCGTCGACGGTCTCGACCACGTCGGGCAGCAGAGTGCGGTCGTCGGCGATGACCTCGAGCTTGACCCAGTTGGTGTGCAGCGCTTCGCGGGCGAGCTCGGCGGTGATCACCGCGTCGCGGGCGGTTCTGCAGCCCGCCGTGTTCGGCAGCGGCGAGATGCCCAGCCGCCGCAGCATGTCGAAGACCGACTCACCGCTGCCGCCGGCGGCGTGGCGCCGCATGGCGACGGTCGTCAGCTCCGTGCCCGAGGCCACCAGGCAGCGCTCGAGCATGTCCATCGAGCTCGCCCCGCCGGTGCCCATGATGAGGCGGGAGGAAAATTCCCGGCCAGCGATAGTCAGCACGTGCGCTAGCCTCCCTGGACGGCGGTGAGGATGTCCACGCGCGCACCGTCGGCAAGCTGGGTCGATTCCCACTTCGAGCGCGGGACGACGGCCGAGTCGATCGCGACGGCCGTGCCGGCGTCGGGCACGTGCCCGAGCACCTCGTGCACGAGCTCGCTCACCGTCGCGGCGTGGGTGTCGCGCGCGGTGTCGTTGACCAAGATGTGTGTGCTCATTGTGTCCTCCTGTGGCGCATCGGGTCGCATGCACTCAAGTCTAGGCAGGGCTTTTGCTTCTCGACGAGCTCCGCTGCGCACCGCGCCGCCAGTGCCGCCAGCAAAATCCCGTGGCGGAAGTACCCGGTGCTGACAACCACGCGCTCGCTAACACGCCCGAGGTAGGGCAGATCGTCCGGCGTGGCGGGCCGGGCGCCCGCGCCGGCTTCCGCGAAGTCGCAGTCCTCAATGCCGGGCAGAATTTCAATCGCGTCGCGCAGAAGCTGGTACACGCCCTGGGCCTGCGCGCTCGCGCGGCCATCCTCGCGGCTGGTCGCGCCGACCGTGAGCGTCGCGTCCTCGCGCGGGATGACGTAGATCGCCCTGCCCTCCACCACGCCGCGGACCACACGGGTGGCGAGGGGATGCAGGTGCGCCGGGGCCCGCAGGTGCAGGATGTCGCCGTAGACCGGGCGCAGCTGCAGCGGGCTAACGTTATCGTCGCCCCACCCGGCGATGTCTTGTGCCCCGAGGCCGGCGGCGATGACGACTTGCTCCTGCGGCAGGTGGGAGACGTCGGTCACGAGCTCGCGGATGAAGCTCACCCCGGCGTGGGTGCAGGCGTCGATAAGCGAGCGCGTGAACAGCCGCGGTTGGACCTGGTGGTCGCCGCTGCTGAGCACCGCTGAGGACAGCGCGGGTGACAGGGCCGGTTCCAGTGCCCGGGCCTGGCGCACCGTGAGACGCTGCGCGTGCACCCCGCGCGCTTGCTGGTAGCTGAGCAGATCGTCCAAGAAGGAGCTATCCGCGCGGTCGCGGGCGACCACGATGGTGCCGTCGGTGCGGTAGCCGGTCGGCAAATCGGAGTACTTCGCGCACAGCGAGATCAGCTCCGGGTAAAGAGTCGCCGAGGCCTGCATCAGCGGCAGCAGCGGGTCTTGTTTGTACACCACCTCCGAGGCTGGCGCGAGCATTCCGCCCGCGTAGTGGGAGGCGCCGCTGGTGGGCTCGGGGTCGTACACGGTGACCGCGTGGCCGCGATCCGCCAGGCTTAAGGCCGTGCTCAGCCCGATGATTCCCGCGCCGATGACGGCGGTTGGCGTGCCAGACATGGGCCCATTGTTCCACACCCCAGGTTGCGCGACGGGCCTGCCCGAGCGCGCGAAGTTTCCGTAGGGTTGGAAGGTGCAACACAAAATTCTGGGATTCTAGGAGGATTTCATGTTCACGAGGTCTCGTAACGATGTGGAAACGGTTGAGTGGGGTGGAGGAACCTCCGAGCGCGTGCTCACCGCGAAGGACAACATGGGCTTCGCCGTGGCGCACACGGTGGTCCACGCAGGCACCGAGTCTAAGCTGCAGTACCGCAACCACCTGGAGGCGTGCTACTGCATCGGCGGCTCCGGTGAGGTCGAAGACACCGAGGGCAACGTCTACCCGATCACCCCGGGCACCATCTACGTGCTCGACGAGCACGACGCCCACTACCTGCGCGGCGGCAAGGACGAGGACCTGATCCTGGTCAGCATCTTCAACCCGGCGATCACCGGCGATGAGAAGCACACCCTGAGCGAAGACGGGTTCAGCTCCTACTAAGGGCACTTATGGGGCGATCCGTCGGCCCAAAGCGCCGCGCGGTGGTGCGGCCCACACTATAATGTGATCCAACTCACATTCAATGACGGATTCGAGGTCCGCGATGTCCACTGTTGAAATCACTCCAGCGCCGAAGCGCAAGTCCGGCCTGTTCGGCCCGGGGCTGCTCATCGCTGCCTCGTTCATCGGCCCCGGCACGGTCACCACCGCCACGGTGACCGGCGCGAACTTTGGCTACGCGCTCGTCTGGGCGATCGTCTTCTCCATCGTGGCGACGATCATCCTGCAGGAAATGTCGGTGCGCCTCGGTCTCGCCGCGCGCCTGAGCACCGGCGAGGCACTGCGCCAGACGTTCAACTCGCAGATTATCAAGTCGCTGATGATCATCCTGGTCGTCTCCGCAATCGGCATCGGCGGCGCAGCGTACGCCGGGGGCGACACGACGGGCACCGCGCTCGCGCTGGCCAGCGTCACAAGCCTGCCGCACGTCGCGCTCTCCGTCGGTGTCGCCGCAGTGGTGCTGATCCTGCTGCTCTCTGGCAGCTACACCTTCCTAGAGAAGGTGATGACGGTGCTCGTGGCCATTTTGGCGCTGACCTTCGTTATCACCGCCATCAGCGTACGCCCCGACCTCGGGGCAATGCTGCGCTCCACCTTCATCCCCACCGTGCCGGACGGCGCGCTGCTCTCCGCGGTCGCGCTGATTGGCACCACCGTCGTTCCTTACAACGTCTTCCTGCACTCCAACCTGGTGCAGGAGAAATGGGGCGATGAGCCGCGCGATCCCGCCCTGAAAAAGGCAAGGGTAGACAACGTCGTCTCTATCAGCCTCGGCGGCCTGATCACGCTCGCGATCGTCGCGACGGCTGCGGCGGTCATGTTCGCCCAGGGGCTTGAGGCTACCTCCGCCGCCGACCTCGCCGCGCCGCTTCGCCCAATGCTTGGCGACGCCGCCCCGTGGCTGCTCGCCATCGGCCTGTTCGCCGCGGGCCTGACCTCCGCGGTCGCCGGCCCGATGGGCGCGGCGTACGCGATCTGCGGCGTCATGGGCTGGCCCACCGACATGAAGAGCCAGCGCTTCCGCATCATCGTCGTCGTGGTGGTCCTCTTCGGCGCGGCGATTGCCATCTCGGGGTTCAACCCGATCCAGATCATCATCCTCGCCCAGGCCGCAAACGGCATTCTGCTTCCCGTCATTACGTTCTTCCTGCTGCTCACGATGAACAACAAGCGCCTGCTGGGTGAGCACGCGAACTCCATCGTGGGAAACATTCTCGGCGGGCTGATCTTCCTGGTCACCCTGGTTCTCGGCGGGCTCTCGCTCGTCGACCTGTTCTAGCGTTAGCGCGCCAGCCGCATAGTAACGTGGGGGATGCCGGCGTCGAGGACTTCTTCGCCCTCCGCGACGAACCCGAAACCGGCGTAGTACCCCACCAGCCCGGACTGGGCCTCGATGACCAGGTCGCCTGGAAAGCGGCGGGTGTAGTCGATGCCGGTGCGCATGATGTCGTGGCCAAGGCCCGTGCCACGCGCGGCCGGGTCGACAACGAAGCGCCCAAACCGGCTGCCCGAGTCTGTGGGGAAAACTCGGGCGCACCCGAGCAACTCGGAATCATCCCACGCTAGAAGGTGGCGGGTGTCTGGGTGCGCGTCGATGTCGTCGATTTC
Source organism: Corynebacterium sp. Z-1 (assembly GCF_031844665.1). Classification (NCBI taxonomy): domain Bacteria; kingdom Bacillati; phylum Actinomycetota; class Actinomycetes; order Mycobacteriales; family Corynebacteriaceae; genus Corynebacterium; species Corynebacterium sp. Z-1. The sequence goes on from NZ_CP134621.1 coordinate 1,076,387, forward strand.
CGCAAACGGGCACTGCTGCTCGACGACAAACACGTCAACGCGCAGCTTGAACAGAGCGTGGGCTTGCAGGGCAGTCAGGTCCGCCAAGGGGGAGATCGCGATCATGGTTTCTAAGCTTAGGCGCGGGAGAGGTAGCCGGTCCTAATCTGGGTAAAGCGCACGATGGCCGAGGTCAGCGCCAGGGTGGCGAGTACGAGCAGGGGGATTGTCGGCCCGGCTAGCGGCTCGAGCCACTGCAACAGCGGGGGCAGGGCGAAGCCGATGTAGGTGCCCACGTAGTAGATTCCCAGGACGCGGCCGCGCGCGTGCAGGGGTGCGTAGGTGTCGACGTCGAGAAGCCCATCGCGCAGGCACAAGCCGTAGGCGGCGCCGAGGGCAATGGTGGCGACGGCGAAAGCGAGAAGCGACGGGTTGGCCCCGGAGAATCCGGTGATCGCCAGGCCAATTGCGGAGCAGAGCGCCCCGATGACGCCGGCGCGCGGGCCCCACTCGAAGCGCCTGCCCAGCGCCTGGAGCACCAGCGCGGTACCGAAGCCAAGCCCTGCCGCGATTCCGGGCATGAACACGCCGGTGGGGAAATAGTGGGAGACGCGCGCGGCGAGCCCGATGACCGCGGTGGTGATGGAGGCGAAGACCCACACCGCAACCGGCAGTGACGTGGCCAGGGCCTTTGCGGAGGAGCGCTCCACCGGCGCCGCGGCGGGCGCAGGTGCCGGAGTCGCGGTGTGGTGCGGCGTGTCGCCGACGAACAGGGAGACCACGATGGCGGCTAGTGACAGCGCGATGGTGACCGCGTACGTCTCCCACATCCGTGGCTGGGCGTAGGCGATGATGCCGGAAAAGATTGGGCCGAGGGCGAATCCGGAGGTGAGGAAGATGCCGGCGAGGGTCGCGCCGGGCGCGCCGCGCAGCCGGGCCGCCCACGCCGTGCCCGCGCTGACGACGAGGCCGACGCCGAGGCCGACGACGAAGCGCCCCGACAGTAGGGCGGCGGCGCTGTGGGACAGCGCCAGGCCCAAATTCCCGATCGCAGAGATGATCGTGCCAGTAATGACGATCGGGCGGCCGCCGAAACGGTCGGCAAGGATGCCACCGACCAAGAGGCACGGAAACAGGCCGGCTGCGTAGATGCCGTAGGCGCCGTTGACCAGCAGCGTCTCGAGGTTCGCGCGCTCCTTAAGCACCACGAGGACGGCCGCGAAGTGGTTCGCGGCCCATCCCGCTGTGACGAGGAAGAAGATGACGCTGAGGAAAACTTTGCGGCTGGACATGGGGACTAATGTAGTGCGCCGCGTTCGAACTCGGAGATCACGCGCGCGACATACGCTTGCGTATCGGTGGCGTTCATGATGCCGCGGACCAAAGCGAGGCCGTCGACGCCGGTGGAGGCGAGCTCGGCGGCGTCGTCGACGGTGACGTCGCCAATGGCGACCACAGGCACGAGCGATTCCGCGACCAGCGGGCGGTAGCCGTCGACACCGAGCAGTGGCCGGCCCGAGTTCTTCGTCGGGGTGGCACGAAACGGGCCGGCCCCGACGTAGTCGATGTAGTCGGCGAGGTCGTTTGCACCGCGCACGAGCTCGAGCGTCCCCGTGGTCAGCCCGATGACGGCGTCGGGGCCGAGCAGGCGCCGGGCAACGCGCACGTCGAGGTCGTCTTGGCCGAGGTGGACGCCGCTGACCCCCGCGTCGCGCAGGGCGAGGGCGACGTCGACGCGGTCGTCGATAAGCACGCGCGTGGCGGGGTTGGCGTGGTGCACCTCGCGCGCCACGTGGAGGCCGAGGTTGTAGAGGTCGCGCGCTGAGATGGGCTTGCTGCGTACCTGGATCACGCCAGCTCCGGCGCGCGCGGCGTCGCGGGCGCGGGCGACGATGTCGCGCTCGCTACCGCTGCCGGTGACGAAGTAGCAGCGCAGGTCGAGGTCGGGTTTAGGCATTGACGGGCCTCGGCTCGATCGCGCCCGTGCGCCCGTAGGCGAGGTGGCGGTGCGCCCACTCGAACGGGCCCGGGGCGCGCGTGGCCTCGAGGACGGAGGCAAAAAGCAGCGTGATCAGCCAGACCAGGAGGCCCACTCCAAGCTTGCCGGTGACGGTCGCGTCAAGGCCGAGCCCGAACCCGAAGGGCGAGACGAGGACAATAAACAGCAGCGACTGTGCGAGGTAGCCGGACATGGAGCGCTTACCCAGCGCGATCAGTGGGTAGGCCCAGCCAGGCGCGGCCTGCGCCTCGGCGGCGCGCTTTTGCATCCCGTTGGTGGCCAGCGCGAACGCGGCGAGGATGCCGGGGCCGGTGAACGGCCCCCAGGACTGGTTGAGGATCCAGAAGAACTCCTCGAGGCCCGGGTCGATCACCCCGATCGCCGCGAGACCCCACGGAAGCCCGAGCAGCAGGGTGATCGCCACGGCGACATAGACCCATTGCCGCAGAATAGCGCGATGCTTATCGACGTTCACCAGGTAACCCTCCGTCGCCCAGACGTAGCCGATGATGCTCAGCCCGGCGAGAGAAGCGACCGCGAAGGGGATCGAAGTGAGCATCAGCATCGCCGCGGAAAAGTTGGCGCTGAAGTAGTCACCCACGGTTAACAGCTCCGTGGTGGGGGCGCGCATATCGGGCAGGGCCCCGGGCTCGAAGAAGTACACAGCAAAAGCGCCGGCGGTGCCGGTAACGGCGAAAAATCCCAGCAAGATGTAGGCGATCAGGCGCAGCCACTTCGCGCTGACGGTGAACAGTAGAGCCATGAGCACGCCGATGAGCCCATAGGTGAGCATGATGTCGCCGTAGAAGATCGCGAGCATGTGGATTAGCCCCAGCGCAGCGAGGGTGCCGTAGCGGCGCAGAAGCACCCGGCGCGCGTCGCGCAGCGGGTAGTGCTTGCGGTACAGGCTGGCCACCACTAGCCCGAAGCCGAAGCCGAGCAGCGTGGAAAACATCGGCAGGCCGCGTACGTGGACGAACATCGCGGAAAACACGGCGAAGAAGGCATCCACCCCGCTCGAAGGGTCGACGCCGCCGAGGGTGTCGCCCGGCGCGCCGGCACCGGATGAGCCAGTGGTGATCCAGGCTTGGACCGAGTTGGCTGCGGCGATGCCCAGCAGGGAGACGCCGCGGGCGATGTCGGGGAGGAGCAGTCTTTGCTTCGCGGGTGTTTTGTCCATGCCCACAACCTACTCGGGTGGCTTACTCGGGGAGGTAGACCTGCGAGCCGTGTTCGCGGAAAACATGCGCCATGTGCTGCTCGCCGAGGACGGCGTCGACGGTGGGCATGCCCAGGGATTCGATGGTGTCGCCGAACTCGTCCCGGATGTCCTGGGAGATCCGCATCGAGCAGAACTTCGGACCGCACATGGAGCAGAAATGCGCGGTCTTGGCCGGTTCGGCGGGCAGGGTCTCGTCGTGGTAGGCGCGCGCGGTGTCCGGGTCGAGGGAGAGCGCGAACTGGTCCTCCCAGCGGAACTCGAAGCGGGCCTTGCTCATCGCGTCGTCCCAGTCCCGGGCGCCCGGATGCCCCTTCGCCACGTCGGCGGCGTGCGCGGCGATCTTGTAGGTGATCACGCCCGTCTTCACGTCGTCCTTGTTTGGCAGCCCGAGGTGCTCCTTCGGGGTGACGTAGCACAGCATCGCGGTGCCGCCCGCGGCGATGTTGGCCGCGCCGATCGCGGAGGTGATGTGGTCATACCCCGGAGCGATGTCGGTGACCAGGGGGCCAAGCGTGTAGAAGGGCGCCCCGCCGCACCACTCCTCTTCCTTGTCGTTGTTGATCTGGATCATGTCCAGCGGCACGTGGCCGGGGCCCTCGATCATCACCTGGACGTCGAAATCCCAGGCGCGGTGGCACAGCTCGCCGATGGTCTTTAGCTCGGCGAATTGGGCGGCGTCGTTGGCGTCGGCCACGGAGCCGGGGCGCAGGCCGTCACCGAGCGAGAAGGAGACGTCGTAGGCCGCGAAGATCTCGCAGAGCTCGTCGAAGTTCTCGTAGAGGAAGGACTCCTTGTGGTGGGCGAGGCACCAGCCGGCCATGATCGAGCCGCCGCGGGAGACGATGCCCGTGACGCGCCGGGTGGTCAGCGGCACGAACGGCAGGCGAACTCCGGCGTGGATGGTCATGTAGTCCACGCCCTGCTCGCACTGTTCGATGACGGTGTCGCGGAAGATTTCCCAGGTCAAATCCTCGGCAATGCCGCCGACCTTCTCCAGGGCCTGGTAGATGGGCACGGTGCCGATCGGGACGGGGGAGTTGCGGATGATCCACTCGCGGGTGGTGTGGATGTCGTTGCCGGTGGACAGATCCATCACGGTGTCGGCACCCCAGCGGGTTGCCCAGCGTAGCTTGTCCACCTCCTCGCGGATTGACGAGGTCACGGCGGAGTTGCCGATATTGGCGTTGATCTTGGTCAAAAACGCATTGCCGATGATCATCGGCTCGCTCTCGGGGTGGTTGACGTTGTTCGGGATGATTGCGCGGCCTGCGGCGACTTGCGAGCGCACCTTCTCTACGTCGCAGTGCTCGCGCAGGGCGACGAACTCCATCTCGGGGCTGATTTCGCCGCGGCGGGCGTAGTGCATCTGGGTCACGCGCTTGCCGGGGTGGGCGCGCAACGGGTTTCGCCTGGCTCCCCGCCACTCCTCGGAGGCGGAGCCGCGCTTGGCGGCCCGTGTGCCGTCGTCAAGCAGGTTGCGTTGGCGCCCAGTGTACTCCTCGACGTCGCCGCGCTCGGCGATCCACGTGCTGCGCAGCGCCGGTAGTCCTTCCTCGGGCTGAGCCCATGGCCCGCGGGTGCGGTAGGTCCGGAAGGGCTCGTTTGGACCGCTTGGCGAGTCATCGAGTGAGATGGCGGTTTCGGGCACTTCCAGGCCGCCTGCGCGGATCGGCGCGTAGCTGTGCTTGGGGTGGATTTCTTGCGCGTACGAATCGGTCACGAAATGGCTCCTTACTTCCTTCGCCGGTGCTAACCAGGCAGGTTCGAACGGTGCCCGCGCGGCTGCTTCGGCGCGGTCTCAGCCCCTAACCAGTGGGGCGCCCGTGTGAGGTCGTGCGCACCAACCTAGTCGTGGTGGCGCGGAAATGCTATATTGCTGTTACAGAAGTTACGCAAGAGAAAGTGTCATCACATGGTCCGCCGCCTGCTCGCCCCTCTTTTCGCCCTTATCGTCGTCATGGCGGGGGCGCCGCTCGCCCACGCGCAGGAGGACCCGAATTACATCTGGCGCACCGATCCGGTGTCCAAGGTGCTGGCCGGAAAGCCCGCGGCTGATCGCGTGCTTCACCGCGTGCCGGGGTCGTTTCACGATGCCGCCCCGATCGCCCCGGAGGCGTGGGACGCGCAGGTCAACCGCGGTAAAGCTCTGTACGGGCCGGGCACTCCGGTCTACATCAATGGCTCAGCAATGTGCACCATCGCCGCGGCCGGCTACGACGCCGCCGGCCGCATGGTCGCCGTCACCGCCGGCCACTGTGGCTCGGAGGGCCAGTCAGTGATCTCTGCCGACGCGCTCGGCGTGGGTGAATCCGGCCGCATCGCCGCGGTCAACCGCGCACTGGATTACGCCGTCATCGAGCTTTACCCCAACGCGGAGGTTAGCCGCACCTACAACGGCGTGACGGTCAACCACCTCGGCGCCGCGCCGCGCGCGTTCGGCCAGGTCGTGTGCAAGTCCGGCTACGCCTCGGCGCAGACCTGCGGCGTGACCTGGATCGACGATGGGGTCACCAACCTCAACCAGGTGTGCGCAATGCAGGGCGACTCTGGCGCGCCCCTGCTCGCCGGGGATTCCCTCGTCGGCATTATCAACGGCGGCATCATCAACGCGCCGTGCTACTCGCCGCTGCAGGGCCCGATCTTCTCCCCGACGTCCTCGGCGAGATTCGAGACGATCCTCGGCGCGATGAACAGCGGATCCGCCCCGGGCAGCGGGTTTAGGCTCCCGTAACTTCCTTCAGCACTGCCTCGTGGAGGGCCCCATTGGTCGCGACAGCGTCGCCGCCGTGCGGGCCCTCTTCGCCGCTTAACGACGTAAACGTGCCCCCAGCCTCAGTCACCAGCACCGCCAGCGCGGCCAAGTCCCACAGCGACACCTCGGGCTCCAAGGCGATGTCGACCGCGCCCTCAGCGACGAAGCAGTAGCTCAGGAAATCGCCGTAGCCACGCAGCCGCCAGGCCTTCTCGGTCAGAGCGATGAAGTTGTCGCGCAGGCCGCGCTCCTGCCAGCCCTCCAGCGAGGACATGGAGATAGAGGCGTCAGACAGCTCGGCGACCTTGGACACGTTCAGGCGCTTCAGCGCGCCCGTGCTGAAGGTGCGCCACGCCCCGGTTCCGGCGGAGGCGTACCAGCGGCGCGCCAGGGCGGGGGCGGAGATGACGCCGACGACCGGCTGGCCGTCGACAAGCAGCGCGATGAGCGTCGCCCACACGGGCACGCCGCGCACGAAGTTTTTGGTGCCGTCGATCGGGTCGATCACCCACTGGCGGCCCTCGATGACCGCCTCGCCGCCGAACTCCTCGCCGAGCACGGCGTCGGCCGGGCGCGCGGTCGCAAGCTCTGCGCGCAGCGCTTCCTCGACGGCCAGATCGGCGTCGGAGACGGGGGTCATATCGGGCTTGGATTCGACGTTTAGGTCGGCCGCTTCGAAGCGCTCGATGGTGATCCCGTCCGCGAGATCCGCGAGTTTGAGGGCGAGGGCGAGGTCGTCAGCGTAGTTAGACATGCTCAGAGAGTTTACCCGCCACCTCATCGACGATGAGCGGGTTGCCGGCCACGCACCACGCGACACCGCCGGCCTGAACCTTGATCGCGCGCCCGCCGACGGCTTCGACGAGCGCCTTGCCGGGCAGCCAGTCCCAGTCCGCCACGGAGTGCTGCAGCCAGCCGCCGATGCCGCCGGAGGCAACGGTGGCCAGGTCGACGGAACCCGCGCCCCACATGCGGATAGTGGCGGCGTCTTTAACGGCCGAGACCCAGGCCTGGCGAATCGACTCGTGACTCATCGAGCGCGGGTGCAGGTAGGTCGCCAGCGCGAGCTGGTCCAGCCCCGCGCTTTCAAGCTGTGGCAGTCGCTCGCCGTTGCGCGTCGCCACGCCGCCCGCCGCGAGCCAGGTCGTGGCAAACGCGGGTCGGTGCACCGCGCCGAGAATAAGCTCATCGGGCTCGCTGACATCGCCCGCAACGAGCGCGAGCGCGGAGCAGAAGTAGTCGGAGCCGTGGGAGAAGTTGTAGGTCCCGTCGACCGGGTCGATCACCCAGGTCCGCCCGCTTGTCGACGCCCGGGCAGCGCCCTCCTCGCCCACGACGCCATCGTCGGGGCACAGCGCCAAAAGCGCGTCGGCGACGAACTGCTCTGCGGCGCGGTCGGCGTCGGTGACCACGTCGGAGACGGAGGTTTTCTGCTGCGTGGACAGGCCGTCGTCACGCATGCGCAACGCGAGGCGGCCAGCGTGCTCGACGAGTGCCGCGGCGAGCGTGGCGTCGTCGGAATCGGCATGGGCGGAGATGAAGGCAGCAGTCATGCAGACCATTATGGCGCGTTAGCCAACCAGCTTCAGCCCGGCGATGCCGCCGACGACCATGAGTAGGAACGTGACCTTCAGGGGCGTGATCGCTTCTTGCCCCGTTGCAAAGGAGTACACAACCGCGAGCGAGGCGCCGACGCCGACCCACACCGCGTAACCGGTGCCGAGCGGGACGGTGCGCAGCGCCCAGGCCAGTCCCCCCATGGAAATCGCCAGGGCAACGAAGAAGACAACCGAGGGCACCGGGCGGGTCAGGGCCTGCGAGCGGTCCAGAGCGATTGCCCACACCGCCTCGAAAGCGCCGGAAAGGAGCAGAATGATCCATGCCATGGTGCGTACTTTCTGGCCGTCTTGTCGCGCTCCCGGGTACGGCTCCCTCGTCCGGGGCCCGCGCGAACGCGCAGGCTAGACTTACATGTTATGCAACCGGAGACCTCGACACGCATCCAGAACCTCGATTCGACGCTGACCACCATTGAAAAGGTGATCGACTTAGACGAGCTTGCGGCGCGCGCGAGGGAGCTCGAGCAGCAGGCCAACGACCCCTCGCTGTGGGACGACCCGGCGCACGCGCAGAAGGTGACCACGGAGTTGTCGAACGTGCAGGCGCGGCTGAAGAAGGTCGCGTCGCTGCGCGAGCGTATCGACGACCTTCCGGTGATGTACGAGCTCGCCGAGGAAGAGGGTGAGCCGGCACTGGTTGACGACGAGCTTTCCGCGCTGGAGGAGTCGATCGGCTCGCTCGAGGTGCAGACGATGCTCTCCGGCGAGTACGACGAGCGCGAGGCCGTGGTCAACATCCGTTCCGGCGCCGGCGGCGTCGACGCCGCGGACTGGGCGGAGATGCTGATGCGCATGTACACGCGGTGGGCGGAGAAGAACGGCCACAAGGTCGAGGTCTACGACATCTCCTACGCGGAGGAGGCCGGCATCAAGTCCGCCACTTTCGTGGTGCGCGGGGAGTACATGTACGGCCAGCTTTCGGTGGAGCAGGGTGCGCACCGGTTGGTGCGTATCTCGCCGTTTGATAACCAGGGCCGGCGGCAGACCTCGTTCGCCGAAGTCGAGGTGCTGCCGGTGGTTGAGCAGACGGACCACATCGACATTCCTGATTCCGACATCCGCGTCGACGTGTACCGCTCCTCGGGCCCCGGCGGGCAGTCGGTCAACACCACGGACTCGGCGGTGCGCATCACGCACCTGCCGACCGGAATCGTGGTCACGTGCCAGAACGAGAAGTCGCAGATCCAGAACAAGGCCTCCGCGCTGGGGGTCCTGCAGTCGAAGCTGCTTGAGCGCAAGCGCCAGGAGGAAAAGGCCGAGATGGACGCCCTCGGCGCCGGGGGTAACGCGTCCTGGGGCAACCAGATGCGTTCCTATGTGCTGCACCCCTACCAAATGGTGAAGGATTTGCGGACAAACTACGAGGTAGGCGACCCGCAGAAGGTGCTCGACGGCGACATCGACGGCTTTTTGGAGTCCGGCATCAGGTGGAGGATGGCTGAAGCCAAAGGGTAGGGTGTGACGGGTGATTACATTCACCAACGTCACCAAGGTCTACCCGACCTCGACGAGGCCCGCGCTTGACGACGTCTCCTTCACCATCGACAAAGGAGAATTCGTCTTCCTCATCGGCCCGTCCGGATCGGGAAAGTCAACGTTTCTGCAGCTGATGATCCGCGAGGAAAACGTCACCTCAGGCGATATCCGCTTCGACGATTTCCACGTCAACGCGCTCAAAGGCAAGGAGATCAACCGGCTGCGGCAGTCCATCGGCTACGTCTTCCAGGACTTCCGCCTGCTGCCCAAGCTCAACGTCTACGACAACGTGGCGTTCGCCCTGCAGGTCACGGGCAAGCCGAAGGCGGAGATTGCCAAGCTGGTGCCCGACGCGCTTGGGCTCGTCGGCCTCGACGCGAAGGCGAACCGTTACCCCCACGAGCTCTCGGGCGGTGAGCAGCAGAGGGTGGCGATCGCGCGTGCGTTCGTCGATAAGCCCCCGCTCGTGCTTGCCGACGAGCCCACGGGCAACCTTGACCCGAAAACAGCAGACGAGATCATGGCGCTTCTCACGCGCATCAACCGGCTGGGGTCCACCGTGGTGATGTCCACCCACAACGCGCGCGCCGTCAACGACCTGCGCCAGCGCGTCCTCGAACTCAACCTGGGCAAGCTGGTCCGCGACGAAAAGCACGGCGTGTACGGCGTATCGGGATCGGAGGCGCGCTAATGAACTTCAGTTTTGTGCTGCGCGAAGCGATCCGCGGGCTCGGCCGCAACCTCACCATGACCGTGGCGCTGGTGATCACCACCGCGCTGTCGCTTATGCTCGTGGGCGCGGGCATCCTGATCTCGCAGGCCACCTCCGAGACCAAGGCCCTCTACCTCGACCGCGTCGAGGTGATGATCGAATTGGACGAGGAGATTTCCGCCAACGACACCGACTGCTCCTCGCCCGCCTGCCGCGAAGTGCGTGATCGCCTGCAGGAGAGCAACGGGGTGGAGCAGGTTACCTTCCGCTCGCGCCAGCAGTCCTACGACCGATTCGTCGAACTGTTCCAGGACACCGATCCTGATCTCGTGCGCGAAACCACGCCCGACGCGCTTCCCGCGGCGTTGCACGTACGACTGACCGATCCGGCGGACACCCGCCCGGTGCAGCAGGTCGCCGACATGCCGCAGGTGACCGTCATCACCGACCAGGCCGACACCGTTCGCGAGGCCGCCGGCACGATGGACACCTTCCGCAACGTCACCTTCGTCGTCGCGGCGGCGCAGGCGGTGGCGGCACTGTTCCTGATCTCCAACATGGTGCAGCTCGCCGCATTCAATCGCCGCGAGCAGATCGGCATCATGCGCATGGTCGGCGCCTCGCGCTGGTTCACCCAGGCCCCGTTCGTCCTTGAGGCGGTGGTCTCCGTGCTGATCGGCGGGGTGATCGCCACCGTCGGCGCGTGGCTGGCAAAGCGCTTCCTCGTCGACCCGATGCTGGGCGACCTCTACGCCTCCCAGCTCATCGCGCGCGTGCCGGACTCCGCAGTCTGGGTAACCATGCCGCTTGTCACCCTCGCGGCGATGGTGCTCGGAGGTGTCGCAGCACAGGTGGCACTGCGTTCCTACGTGAGGAAGTAAACGGGTAAACTTAACCCGACTATGGCGAAGAAGAAGAAAAAATCACCCTCCGGAAACGTCGTTGCGACGAACCGGAAAGCTCGCCACGACTACACCATCCTGGATACCTGGGAGACCGGCATCGTGCTTGTGGGCACGGAGATCAAGTCGCTGCGCGACGGCAAGGCCAGCCTCGTCGAGGCCTTTGCCACCATCGACAACGGGGAAGTGTGGCTGCGCAACCTGCACATCCCCGAGTACGCGATGGGATCGTGGACGAACCACTCGCCGCGACGCACCCGCAAGCTGCTCATGCACCGTAGCGAGATCGATTCCATCGAAGGCAAGGTCCGCGACGGCAACCGCACGCTCGTGCCATTGTCCATTTACCTGAAAGAGGGCAAGGCCAAGGTGGAACTCGGGCTGGCGCAAGGTAAGCAGGATTACGACAAGCGCCAGGCGATTAAGAAGCGCACCGAGGACCGCGAGATCGCGCGCGACCTGGGCAAGAAGTTCAAGGGGATCAAGGCGTGAAGAAGGCACTTATCACAGGGGCGTCCCGCGGCATCGGCCGCGCGATTGCCCAGGAGCTCTCCACCGACCACCACATCTACGTCGGTGCTTCCCGCGATGCTGCGGCGGTCGTCGAGACGCTGCCCAGCGCCGAACCTTTCGAGGTTGACCTGCGCGACCCTGCCGCCATTTCCGCTGCCTGCGCCCGCATCGGGGAGCTTGACGTGCTTGTCCACGCCGCCGGGGTTTACCCGAAGGGGCCGTTCGATCAGCTTGACGACGCCCACTGGCGCGACGGCTTTGAGGTGAACTTCTTCGCCGCGGTCCAGCTCGTGCGCGAGCTTGTGCCCGCTTTACGACGCTCGCGTGGACTGATCATCACCATCAACTCCGGCGCCGGCTTCCACGGCGTCGACCAGGGCAGCGTGTACTGCTCGACAAAGTACGCGCTGAAAGGGTTCACCGACGTGCTGCGGTTGGAGGAGCAGGGGCGCGTGGGCGTGACCTCCCTGCACCCCGGGCCAACTGACACGGACATGATTGCCGCCGATGACCGGGTAAAGATGGACCCGGTAGACGTTGCACGCGCGGCCCGTCTGGCCGTGGACTTGAGCCCGGAAACGGTGATCGACTTCCTGCGTGTGACCCCCTTGCGCAAATCCTGAGTGAGGCGTAGGGTTAACCCTCCTACGGTTCCCGTAGTTAATGGGGTTGATTTTTGGTTTCGACTTCATTGACCAAGCCAGGGGAAGCGTGCCGGTGCAGGCTGGAGACCACCGTGAGCGTCGCAGCAAACAATAAACGCAGAGAAGACCTCTCAGCGTGACTACGCCCTCGCTGCCTAAGAGCTAGCGACTAGCGTGTCTGTCAGGCCGGGCCCGTTCCCAGCCCGGTACCTGGCATCGACTTAGGGAACTTGCCCAAGGGCCGTGCCAGTGCGGCCCGCGGGGACTTTTCACACTGGCTGGGCCCGTCAACCGGACATGTTCGCCTGATCCGGTGGGTCGAGCAGAGACGATGCGCGAACTGCGCACGGAGAAGCCCTGGCGAGGTGATGAAGGACCCGGGTTCGATTCCCGGCAGCTCCACCGGTAGCAAACCCCCTGATCGGAAATGATCGGGGGGTTTGTTCTATTTCTCCTGGTCAACAGTGTGATGGCCTTGTGGAACTTGCGCGTAGTTAGCAACTCCACACGGCACCGGTGGGGCAGCGTCCACCGCCACGCCGACATTGCGAACCCATGTCACTCTTGCGGATTTCGGGGTGGGTGAAGCGACGCGAGAGGCGGTCAAGGCGAATGCAACGGCACCTGCAAACCCGCACCAGACAGAACTAATCTCTGCTGCAACGTGCGGGGTGCGTTCACTCTAGTAGCGTACAGCGCCAAAAACGGCCGTCTGCACAATCTGATCCACGTCAGCGGCTGGGTACCGAACCGGCGCCTCGCCGTCCCGCAACGCCTCCGCTAACGCACCAGTCGCCCACTTAGCCCACTCGCCGGCCGCTCGAGCGACCTGATCTACGTCGGCGATACGGTTCACCCCGGATTCGTCGGTGAAAGCTACCTTCGACGGCTTACCGGATGCAGCGTCGGTTTCCGCCACGACAGGACGCGACCAATACGAACACGCACCGGTTGCTACCCACAGAATCTCCAATGCGACATCGCGTGGTACCGACAAGACATACCTCCAAAGTGTGTCAGTAGCGGCCGAAAAGTAGCCCAGAATTGTGTGCTGATTATTATGCCTGACGCGCTGTGGCGAGTCGCGGCAACGAAATTCGGGAAGTGGAGGCCACCTTCCCACTTACCTTTTTCCGTACTCGCCGTGCGGTGGCGTGATTGCACACCTATTCTTGAGCCTGAAACCCGCCACACCAGCGAAAAAGGACCCAACCATGCGCATTGAAGCAATCGAGATTTCCCAGCACGAAGGCGACACCCTCTACTTCCGCACCGAGCACCCGGAGACGGGTGAAGACCGCGTGGCGCAACTGCGCGAGGCCATCGAGAACGGGACTGAGTTCACCGCCGAGGACCTCCTCGGTCGTATCCAGACGATTCATCCGGACAATATCGAGACCTGGGAAAAGCGCCGCGTGGAGGACACCGCGCTTTAGTCGGAGGTAGACGACTTCCATGGCTCGGCCCAACGACGATTTCTCGCACGTTCTAAGGGTCTTGGGTCCACCGGAGGATGCAGCGTCCACCGAGATCGTCTGGGGGCAAACGGAGACTTTCCGCCCCGAGTGGTGGGTTAAAAGCTGGCCGAGTAATCTACCGCTGCCTGATTTCCTGGCCAGGGATGACCGTTTCCTTTCTGTGTCCCGGCAGCGGTTGTTCGAACTCGGGGAGTCCGTAGAGACCGAGGCTGAGGCCGTAAGCTTCTACGTTGCCGTGTGCTCGTGGGGCGCTGGGATGAGCGCGCAGCAAACACAGCGGTGTCTTCGGCCTTTACACCAGCCCGATGCGCCGGCGAAGTTACTCCAGGGTTTGAAGGCCGCAGCGCTCAACTCAGCCGATGACGCTTACTTTGAGTTCAGGAATTACAGCAGGTCCAGGATTAAACACCTGGGGCCGGCATTCTTTACCAAACTGCTCTACTTTGCCTCGGGCCGTCCTTCACCAGCGCAGAATCGTCACCCCCTGATCCTCGATCGCAGGGTCGCGGACGCGATTGGATGGGCAAACACCTCAGGATGGCTAACCGCCGAATACTCGCGCTACCTCGACATCATCAAGCAAGTTCACGGGCAGTGGCGCCCGGACTTGCCCACCGACGTTATCGAGTACACCCTTTTCCAAGCTGGACGCTCCATTCAGGCTCCCAGCATTTAGCTCCACCCTGCAATAGGCGGCGTCCCAAACAGGTGCGGGTACCGGCCTACACTCGGGCCCATGCCCGAGACAAACCCGCTATTCCAACTCTCACAGACCCCGCACACAGAACTGCCGGGGTTTGCCCGCACGTTTCGACGCGGCGAGCTGACGGTGGGCCTGAGCCTGCCGATCGAGGAAGGTGCGGAAGAAAGCCCCGAGGATTCGCTCGACAATCAAGTGCGCTTGATCCGCAAGGCGGAGGACGCCGGGTTCGCGGCCGTCTGGGTGCGCGACATCCCGCTGCGGGTGGAGACCTTCGGTGACGTCGGCCAGGTGTGGGACCCGTGGATGTACCTGTCCTACCTGGCCGCGCGGACGTCGACGATCGCGCTTGGCACAGCGGCGGTTGTCGTGCCTTTCCAGCACCCGCTGCTCATGGCTAAGCGTGCGGCAACGCTGGACAGGCTCTCGGGAGGGCGGTTCTTGTTCGGAATCGCTACGGGGGATCGGCCGGAGGAGTTTCCCGCCTTCGGCCAGGATCGCGGGACCAGGGGAGACGTGATGGCGGAGCACCTGCGCGTCTACCGCGAGGCCATGACCACCAGTTATTCGCCGATTCGGTGGTCCGGCGGGAAGATGGGTGGCGCTGATGTCGTCCCTAAACCGAGCGCGCGGGAGGTCCCGCTGTTAGCCACCGGTTCGCTCCAGCAGACAATGCAGTGGCGCGCCGAGCACACGCACGGGTGGCTGATGTACCACAAGGGCCTTGAGATGCAGAAGGTCAACGTGGACAACTGGAACGCCGCCGTCGATACGCTCGGCGGCGGGTGGAAGCCCTTCGCCGAGTCGCTGTGGCTTGACCTGCATCCGAACCCGGACGCCGAGGCGGAAGGGCACCACTTCGGCTACCGGCTGGGCCGCAACGCGCTGATTCGTTTGCTGCACAAGCAGCGCGAGATCGGGATCAGTCACGTGATGGTCAACTTCCGCATCTCGGAGCGCGATGCGGAAGAGCAGATCGACGAGTTCATTCAGTACGTGATGCCGGAAATTACCCCCGCCGACTGAATTAGAAAACACTAGTGTAGTGTAATTCTGCGTTGGGCCCGGGGGTGAGGGTTGGCTAACCTGGGCCGCCCCCTTACCATCTCCAAGGTAACCCTAACCTAAGTTTTGAGAGAGAAAGGACGCGGACCTTGTCCCGTTTCAATACCCGAACCGCCGTAGCAGCGCTCGTCGCAGCCGTTTCGCTGACCGTTGTGTCCTGCTCCGGCGCGCAGGAGCAGGCGTCTGATGCCACGGACACCACGGCGGCGCAGGCCGAGAACACGGTCACCGTCGAAGACAATTACGGCGTCAAGGAGGTCCCGAGCCCTGCGCAACGCGTCGTCGCGCTGGACAACCGCTCCTTCGAGCTCCTGGACACCTGGGGCATTGAGCCCGTCGCCGCGGCGCGCGCGCTCGTCCCGGTGACCATCCCGGGCATCGGCGACAACGACAACATCGTCGACATCGGCAACCATCGCGAGCCCAACCTCGAGGCCATCGTCGCAGCCGAGCCCGACGTCATCGTCTCCGGCCAGCGCTTCCAGACCCACGACGCCGACATTGAGAAGCTCGTCCCCGACGCCATCCTGGTCGACTTCGAGCCGCGCGACGGCGAGCCCTTCGACGCCGAGCTGATCCGCCACACCGAGTCCCTCGGCGAGATCTTCGGCAAGCAGGAGGAAGCCGCCCAGCTTGTCGACGACTTCCAAAACGCCCTCGAACGCGCCAAGGCCGCCTACGACCCCGAGCAGACCGTGATGGCTGTCAACATCTCCGGCGGCGAGATCGGCTACGTCGCGCCGGGCGTCGGCCGCACCTGGGGCCCGCTGTTCGACCTGATCGGCATGAAGCCCGCTCTCGAGGTCCAAAACGCCACCGACGACCATCAGGGCGACGACATCTCCGTCGAGGCCATCGCCTCCGCCAACCCGGACTGGATGCTCATCCTCGATCGCGACGCTGGCACGCGCGACGACGAAGGCTCCCCGGCCGCGCTGAGCGTGATCGAGGATTCTGCGCCGCTGCAAAACGCCACGGCAGTCAAGGAGGGCCAGCTCTACGTTGCGCCCGCGGACACCTACACCAACGAGTCCATCATCACCTACACCGAGATCCTCAACGACATCGCCGATCAGTTCGAGGCCGCCAAGTAATGTCCTCTGCCCCCACCGCCACCCGCCCGGCACTTCTCGACTGGAAGTTCCTGGCGGGTGCTGGTGTTGTCGTCGCCCTGCTTTTCGCCTCTTTGGCGGTGGGGCAGTACGACATCCTCGGTGCCGAGGACGGGTGGGCCATGTTCAACGCCACCCGCGTGCCGCGCACCATCGCCCTCATACTCGCCGGCGCGGCCATGGCGATGAGCGGGTTGATCATGCAGATGCTCACCCAAAACCGCTTCGTCGAACCCACCACCACCGGAACCACCGAGTGGGCTGGCCTGGGGCTCTTGGCCACAATGGTGTTCGCGCCGAACGCCTCCATCCTGGTGCGCATGATCGTGGCAGTGGCCTTCGCGTTCGTGGGCACCATGGTGTTCTTCGCCTTCCTGCGACGCGTGACGCTGCGCTCGAGCCTCATCGTGCCGATCGTCGGCATCATGCTGGGTGCGGTGGTCAGCTCCGTGTCAACCTTCTGGGCGCTGCAGACGCAACTTTTGCAGTCCTTGGGCGTGTGGTTCGCGGGCTCGTTCACCAGCGTCATTGCCGGACAGTACGAGGTCTTGTGGATCGTCCTATTCGTCGTCGCCGTGGTGTTCTTCTACGCAGATCGCCTCACCGCCGCCGGCCTGGGTGAGGACGTGGCCACCAACATCGGGCTGAACTACAACCGCATCGTGCTCGTGGGCACCTCGCTGGTGGCAATCGCCGCCGGTGTGGTCACCGTTGTGGTCGGCTACCTGCCATTTCTGGGCCTGATCGTCCCCAACATCGTTTCCATGATCCGCGGCGACGACCTGCGCTCCAACCTTCCGTGGGTGTGCCTCCTCGGCATCGGCATCGTCGCCGCCTGCGACCTCATCGGCCGCACCATCATCGCGCCGTTCGAGATGCCGGTCTCGGTGATTCTCGGTCTCGTTGGCGCGATCGTGTTCATCGCGCTGATTATCAGGCAGGCCCGCCATGGGTAGCGCGGTTCGTAACGTCGGCGCATTTCAGACGTCGAAAAGCAAGAGGCGCTATTTTGTCGCGCTCGGCGTGCTGGCTGTGCTCGCCGTGGTCTTCACCGCGGGGCTGATCGCGTGGGACAACCCCGTGGCTTTTGGTACTCGCGCGTATTGGCTGATCGCGGAGCGGCGCTTGAATGCGGTGATCGCGATGGCGGTGGTTGCTGTATGCCAAGGCGTTGCGACGGTCGCTTTCCAAACCGTGACCAACAACCGGATTCTTACCCCTTCCATCATGGGATTTGAGTCCCTCTATATCGCGATCAACACCGCCACAATTTACTTCCTCGGGGCCTCCGGCTTGCTGGCCTCGCGCACGCTCGAGACGTTCGTGCTGCAGCTCGTGCTCATGGTGGGCCTTTCCTTGGTGCTCTACTCCTGGCTGCTGACCGACAACGCCGCCAACTTGCACGCGATGCTGCTCGTCGGCATCGTCATCGGCGGGGGCCTGGGCAGTTTATCGACGTTCATGCAACGCATGCTCACGCCCAGCGAGTTCGACGTGCTCACCGCCCGGCTTTTCGGCTCCGTCAACAACGCGGACCCGGACTTTTACCCCGTGGCGATTCCGCTCGTGCTCATCGCCGTGACGTTGGTGTTGTTGAACTCCCGCCGGCTCAACGTCATCTCGCTCGGCCGCGACGTCACCGTCAACCTCGGGGTGGGATTCCGGAAAAACGCCATCTACACGCTGATCCTGGTGTCCATCCTGATGGCGGTGTCCACGGCGCTGGTCGGGCCGATGACCTTCCTCGGGTTCCTCGTGGCCACGCTTGCGTACCAGTTCACTAACACCTACGACCACCGTTATGTCTTCCCCATGGCGATCGTGGTCGGATACGTCGTGCTCACCGGGGCCTACTTCATCATGAACCACATCTTCTATGCTCAAGGCGTGGTTTCGATCATCATCGAGCTGGTGGGAGGAATCACCTTCCTGGTCGTGATCCTGAGAAAGGGACGCTTGTGATTACCCTGACCGATGTCCGCAAGGCCTACGGTGACGACGTCGCCATCGGCCCCGTCAACCTGCAAATCCCCGCAGGTGGAATCACCGCTTTGGTGGGGCCAAACGGCGCGGGCAAGTCGACTCTTCTGACAATGGTTGGAAGGCTTCTCTCGCTCGACGAGGGCACCGTGGAAATCGGTTCGATGGACGTGACGCAGACCAAGTCGAAGGACCTTGCGAAGACGATCTCGATCCTGCGCCAAGAAAACCACTTTGTCACCCGTCTCACCGTGCGCCAGCTTGTCGGCTTCGGACGCTTCCCGTACTCGCGCGGCCGGCTTACTGCGGAGGACGAGGACATTATTACCAAATACGTCGACTTTCTTGGCCTGAGCTCGCTGGAGAACCGGTATCTCGACCAGCTCTCTGGCGGCCAGCGCCAGCGTGCCTACGTCGCGATGGTGCTTTGCCAGGAGACGGATTACGTGCTTCTCGACGAGCCCCTGAACAACTTGGACATTGCCCATTCCGTTGACATGATGAAGCACCTCTACGATGCAGCGCACGAGCTGGGGCGCACGATCATCATCGTGCTGCACGACATCAATTTCGCGGCACGCTACGCCGACTTCATTTGCGCCGCCAAAGACGGGCAGATCGTGGCGTTCGGCACCCCGGCGGAAATCATGCGTGATGACCTTCTCACCGAGATCTTCAATACCGGGGTGAAAGTGATTGAAGGGCCCCACGGACCGCTCGCTACCTACCACTAAACACCCCGCTTGTGCTGGGGATTTGTGTTGTGTGTGGTGGGTTGGTTAGTGTGTTGTTCCGCTGCTTGTTGAGGTTGCTTTTGGGTTAACTTCTGGTGGCGGGTGAATTTCATGGCTGTTTGACTTTGTGTTGGGTGGTTGTGTAGATTCATTTTTCCGCGGTTGTTGTGTGGCCGTGGGTGTGTTGTGTGAGAACTCGATAGTGTGCCAATGTACTTTTTTTGTTTTTGTTTGTGGTTTGTTTTGGTGTGCATTGTGGCGTGTTCTGCCTGCGCTTTGTGGTGTGGGTGGGTGTGTGCTGGTGGTGGTGTCGTGAACCTTTGATGGCGGCGTCATCTCGTGGTGCGCATGTTGTGTGTCATGGTGTGCGGTTTGTTTGTTGAATGAATCGCGAATCACAGCTTCCTCTTTGTGGTGGGGGTTGTGGTGTTTTTGAATTGAAGGTTGTGCCAGTGCCATGTGTGCTGACCCTGCGCGTTTGTGTGTGGGGTTGGTGTGTGTGGTGTGGTTTGTTTTTGTTGGGTTTGGGCTTTTCACGAGTTCTGAATTTCTTCTTTTTGTGGAGAGTTTGATCCTGGCTCAGGATGAACGCTGGCGGCGTGCTTAACACATGCAAGTCGAACGGAAAGGCCACAGCTTGCTGTGGTACTCGAGTGGCGAACGGGTGAGTAACACGTGGGTGATCTGCCCTGTACTTCGGGATAAGCTTGGGAAACTGGGTCTAATACCGGATATGACCACTTTTTGGATGGGGTGGTGGAAAGCTTTTGCGGTATGGGATGAGCTCGCGGCCTATCAGCTTGTTGGTGGGGTAATGGCCTACCAAGGCGTCGACGGGTAGCCGGCCTGAGAGGGTGTACGGCCACATTGGGACTGAGATACGGCCCAGACTCCTACGGGAGGCAGCAGTGGGGAATATTGCACAATGGGCGCAAGCCTGATGCAGCGACGCCGCGTGGGGGATGACGGCCTTCGGGTTGTAAACTCCTTTCGCCAGGGACGAAGCGTAAGTGACGGTACCTGGATAAGAAGCACCGGCTAACTACGTGCCAGCAGCCGCGGTAATACGTAGGGTGCGAGCGTTGTCCGGAATTACTGGGCGTAAAGAGCTCGTAGGTGGTTTGTCGCGTCGTTTGTGTAAGTCCACGGCTTAACTGTGGGATGGCAGGCGATACGGGCATAACTTGAGTGCTGTAGGGGAGACTGGAATTCCTGGTGTAGCGGTGAAATGCGCAGATATCAGGAGGAACACCGATGGCGAAGGCAGGTCTCTGGGCAGTAACTGACGCTGAGGAGCGAAAGCATGGGTAGCGAACAGGATTAGATACCCTGGTAGTCCATGCCGTAAACGGTGGGCGCTAGGTGTGAGTCCCTTCCACGGGGTTCGTGCCGTAGCTAACGCATTAAGCGCCCCGCCTGGGGAGTACGGCCGCAAGGCTAAAACTCAAAGGAATTGACGGGGGCCCGCACAAGCGGCGGAGCATGTGGATTAATTCGATGCAACGCGAAGAACCTTACCTGGGCTTGACATACACCAGATCGGCGCAGAGATGCGTTTTCCCTTGTGGTTGGTGTACAGGTGGTGCATGGTTGTCGTCAGCTCGTGTCGTGAGATGTTGGGTTAAGTCCCGCAACGAGCGCAACCCTTGTCTTATGTTGCCAGCACGTGATGGTGGGGACTCATGAGAGACTGCCGGGGTTAACTCGGAGGAAGGTGGGGATGACGTCAAATCATCATGCCCCTTATGTCCAGGGCTTCACACATGCTACAATGGTCGGTACAACGCGTGTGCGACACTGTGAGGTGAAGCTAATCGCTCTAAAGCCGGTCGTAGTTCGGATTGGGGTCTGCAACTCGACCCCATGAAGTCGGAGTCGCTAGTAATCGCAGATCAGCAACGCTGCGGTGAATACGTTCCCGGGCCTTGTACACACCGCCCGTCACGTCATGAAAGTTGGTAACACCCGAAGCCAGTGGCCTAAACATGTTAGGGAGCTGTCGAAGGTGGGATCGGCGATTGGGACGAAGTCGTAACAAGGTAGCCGTACCGGAAGGTGCGGCTGGATCACCTCCTTTCTAAGGAGCTTATATTTTTTACACACCACACTTATTCTGACTGTGTTGGGGTGTGTGGTGTGGTAGTTGAGGTGCCGAGTGTGCGCCTGCTGCCGTGATGATTGGTTAATGAAATGTCCAGTTGTGGATGCACCCGTTGGGATGCGTTGTTGGTGCGTGCGTGAAGCGAACTGTTGTGCAAGCAAAAGTCTGTGGTGGTGTTGCGCGTGGGGTGGGGTGTTGTGCCTGTGCTTTGCGTGGTGTGCTGCCGGGGATGAAAGACAAAAAAGATATGTGTGTTGGTGCACTGTTGGGTGTCTGGGGCAGCATGTGTGTTGTTTCCTTGTGATCCTGGTTGTTCCTTATCTTCGTGCGTGTTTGTGTGCGGGTGTGGGGGGCTGGGGTGTGGTGTGTGAGAACTGTATAGTGGACGCGAGCATCTTTATTTTTTTGTGTGTGTGTGTGTGTGTTCTTAGTGTTTTTTAGTAAGGGCGTACGGTGGATGCCTTGGCATGCTGAGCCGATGAAGGACGTGTGAGGCTGCGTTATGCCTCGGGGAGTTGCCAACTAAGCGTTGATCCGAGGATGTCCGAATGGGGAAACCCAGCACCAGTTGTGTGGTGTTACCCGCAGGTGAATTCATAGCTTGTGTGGGGGTGTACGCGGGGAAGTGAAACATCTCAGTACCCGCAGGAGAGGAAAATAATAATGATTCTGCTAGTAGCGGCGAGCGAACGTGGATGAGGCTAAACCATGTGCGTGTGATACCTGGCAGGGGTTGCGTGTGTGGGGTTGTGGGATGTGATTGTTACCAGGGCTGTCGACTTGGTGCGTGTGTGTTGTGTGTTAGCGGAAGTCACTTGGGATGGTGCGCCGTAGTGGGTGAGAGCCCCTGTACGTGAAAACATGCAATGTGTGCGTTGATTGTGTCCCGAGTAGCAGCGGGCTCGTGGAATCTGCTGTGAATCTGCCGGGACCACCCGGTAAGCCTAAATACTCAGTGTGACCGATAGTGAATAGTACCGTGAGGGAATGGTGAAAAGTACCCCGGGAGGGGAGTGAAATAGTTCCTGAAACCGTGCGCTTACAATCCGTCAGAGCACCTCGTGTGTGTGATGGCGTGCCTTTTGAAGAATGAGCCTGCGAGTCAGCGGCATGTCGCGAGGTTAACCCGTTGTGTGGGGTAGCCGTAGCGAAAGCGAATCCTAATAAGGGTGTTGTCAGTGGCATGTCCTGGACCCGAAGCGGGGTGATCTACCCATGGCCAGTGTGAAGCAGCTGTAAGAGGTTGTGGAGGCGCGAACCCACTTAGGTTGAAAACTGAGGGGATGAGCTGTGGGTAGGGGTGAAAGGCCAATCAAACTCCGTGATAGCTGGTTCTCCCCGAAATGCATTTAGGTGCAGCGTTGCAGCAGCTTGCCGGAGGTAGAGCTACTGGTTGGTTGAGCGGGACTATCATCTTAGCAATGTCAGCCAAACTCCGAATGCCGGTTAGGTGGTCTGCAGCAGTGAGACTGTGGGGGATAAGCTTCATAGTCGAGAGGGAAACAGCCCAGATCGCCGGTTAAGGCCCCTAAGGGTGTACTAAGTGGAAAAGGATGTGGGATCGCGAAGACAGCCAGGAGGTTGGCTTAGAAGCAGCCATCCTTGAAAGAGTGCGTAATAGCTCACTGGTCGAGTGGTTTCGCGCCGACAATTCAGTGGGGCTCAAGTACACCGCCGAAGCCGCGGCATGTTCTTTGAAGAACATGGGTAGGGGAGCGTCGTGTATGGGGTGAAGCAGTACCGTAAGGGGTTGTGGACTGTACACGAGTGAGAATGCAGGCATGAGTAACGAGAGATAAGTGAGAATCTTATCCGCCGGATGACTAAGGGTTCCTGGGTCAAGTTCGTCTTCCCAGGGTGAGTCGGGTCCTAAGGCGAGGCCGACAGGCGTAGTCGATGGTTAACGGGTTGATATTCCCGTACCCGTGTATATGCGCCCAAGGGTGAATCGGTGATACTAACCACCCTGAGCACACCATATGATGATCCCTTCGGGGGTTGGTCGGTGGTGTGTGATGCGTGGGGCCTGAACCGTAGTAGCCCAGTGATGGGGTGACGCAGTGAGGTAGCCTAGCCACTTATTGGATTGTGGTGTAAGCGTGTGGCACGCCTGCGAGTGAAATGCTTGCGGGTTGTTGTGTGAGGCGTGATGCGTAGCCCCTTGTGGGGTGATGTAGGTGATCCTGTACTGCCGAGAAAAGCCTCTAGCGAGTGTGTACACGGCCCGTACCCGAAACCGACACAGGTAGTCAGGTAGAGAATACTAAGGCGGTCGGGTGAACTGTGGTTAAGGAACTCGGCAAAATACCCCCGTAACTTCGGGAGAAGGGGGACCATTACTGGTGTGCAGTCTTTGACGACTGTGGTGCTGGTGGTGGTCGCAGAGAATAGAGGGGAGCGACTGTTTATCAAAAACACAGGTCCGTGCGAAGACGTGATGTTGATGTATACGGACTGACGCCTGCCCGGTGCTGGAAGGTTAAGAGGACCTGTTAGATGGGTAACCATCGAAGCGGAGAATTTAAGCCCCAGTAAACGGCGGTGGTAACTATAACCATCCTAAGGTAGCGAAATTCCTTGTCGGGTAAGTTCCGACCTGCACGAATGGCGTAACGACTCCCCTGCTGTCTCAACCACAGGCCCGGTGAAATTGCAGTACGAGTAAAGATGCTCGTTTCGCGCGGCAGGACGAAAAGACCCCGGGACCTTCACTATAGCTTGGTATTGGTGTTCGGTGCGGTTTGTGTAGGATAGGTGGGAGACTGTGAAACCGTCACGCTAGTGGTGGTGGAGTCGTTGTTGAAATACCACTCTGACCGTAGTGGATACCTTAACCTTGGCCCATGATCTGGGTTGGGGACAGTGCCTGGTGGGTAGTTTAACTGGGGCGGTTGCCTCCCAAAGAGTAACGGAGGCGCCCAAAGGTTCCCTCAGCCTGGTTGGCAATCAGGTGTAAGAGTGTAAGTGCACAAGGGAGCTTGACTGTGAGACGTACATGTCGAACAGGGACGAAAGTCGGGACTAGTGATCCGGCACCAACGTGTGGAAGTGGTGTCGCTCAACGGATAAAAGGTACCCCGGGGATAACAGGCTGATCTTCCCCAAGAGTCCATATCGACGGGATGGTTTGGCACCTCGATGTCGGCTCGTCGCATCCTGGGGCTGGAGTAGGTCCCAAGGGTTGGGCTGTTCGCCCATTAAAGCGGCACGCGAGCTGGGTTCAGAACGTCGTGAGACAGTTCGGTCTCTATCCGCCGCGCGCGTTGAAACTTGAAGAAGGCTGTCCCTAGTACGAGAGGACCGGGACGGACGTACCTCTGGTGTGCCAGTTGTTCCGCCAGGAGCACGGCTGGTTGGCTACGTACGGAAGGGATAACCGCTGAAAGCATCTAAGCGGGAAGCCTGTTTTAAGATGAGGTTTCTTTTGAGGTTCCCCACAGACTATGGGGTTGATAGGCCGGATCTAGAAGACGGGCAACCGTTGAAGGTGACCGGTACTAATACACCAACAAAAAACACAACCAACACACCCACCAAAAAAGGTGTGTGCCCGCGTCCACTATGCAGTATCTGACACACCACAATCGTGTCACAACAACAACATAATGATTGATCCCACAAATGTGTCGGTGGTTGATGGCGGCGGGGAAACGCCCGGACCCATTCCGAACCCGGAAGCTAAGCCCGCCCGCGCTGATGGTACTGCCCCCGGGAGGGGGTGGGAGAGTAAGTTACCGCCGACCCAACAACTTAAAACAAAACAAAGCAGCCGCACCCCCCAAACAACACACAGGGGGGTGCGGCTGCTTTCTGCTTACCCCCACCCACTCCGCCACGACAGAGTCGAGTCCGCAATGCGGACACCACCCACTGCGCCACGACAGAGTCGAACGCGATCCGCGGGGCATCCAGAACAGCCCACTGCACCAGGTACCCGGCTCGCCATCTGACTCCGCCACGGCAGAGTGACCAATTTGTAGAGCCGGCCGCTAGAGCCGTGCACTCCGTATTGACATCGTCGAGTCCGCACTGCGGACTCCCCCCACTCCGCCACGGCAGAGTCGCACACAATCCGTCGGGCGCACAGATCGATGCGCCAGGAAAGGGACGCGCGAAGAATCCGCATTTCGGACCCCGCGGACACCACCAACTCCGCCACGGCAGAGTCTGGTTCGCCACGGCAGAGTTGAGTCCGCAATGCGGACTCCGCCACGGTGTCAGCGCTCTTTGAAAAGTAGCCCAAAACGCTCCTCGAAAAGTAGCCCACCCGGAAAAGATTGGATGGGTGATTTCATTGGAGGAATGGGCGCAGATCCGATACCTGCGTGGGCAGGGTCTGTCATTGAGGAAGATCGCGGCCGAAGTGGGCTGTGCGAAGAAGACGGTGGAGAAGGCTTTGGCTTCAGATTCGCCGCCTTGTTACAAGCCACGGGATGCCAAAGGAACGAGTTTCGATCCGTTTGAACCGCAGGTCAGGGAACTTCTCGCGGAAACACCGCAGCTTAATGCCAAGGTGTTGGCTCAGCGAGTGGGCTGGACAGGCTCGGATTCATGGTTTCGCAAACACGTTGCCAGGATCCGGCCTGAGTATATGCCCGCCGACCCAGTCGATACCCTTACTCACTCCCCGGGGCGTGAGATCCAATGTGATCTCACTTTTGCACCGGGTGGACTACCTGATGCTGATGGGGGCTACCGCGCGTTGCCGGTGTTGGTGATGGCAGCCTCGCATTCTCGTTTCGCTGCGGCGTGTGTGCTTCCCTCGCGCACGACTGATGACTTGATCGCCGGGATGTGGCAGTTGATAACACGTGATTTCCAAGCGGTACCAGATCGGCTCGTGTGGGATCACGAGTCCGGGATTGGCAAGGCGAAGCTGTGCGAGCCTGTTGCCGCATTCGGCGGGGCGCTGGGCTGCAGAATCGTTCAGACCCCACCGCGGGACCCGGAATCTAAAGGCATCGTCGAGCGCACCAACGGGTACATGAAGCGTTCCTTCTTCCCCGGGCGCCGGTTCAGCGACCCGGTGGATGTGCAAGCCCAACTTGATGAGTGGTTCACCACAATCGCCAACGCACGCGTTCACACCACGTTGAAGGCCACACCGGCGGACTTGTTCGCAGCTGATCAGCGAGCGATGCGCCCCTTGCCACCGTATCCGCCGGTGTTCGGTGTCAGGCCCGCGGTGCGCCTGCCGCGTAACTACTACGTCACCGTTGACACCAACCAGTACAGCGTGGATCCGACATTCATTGACCGACTAGTCACTGTGCGCAGCACGCTTGATGAAATCGCCGTGACCGGGCCACACGGTGAACCCGCCGCGGTGCACCCACGCCATTGGGGCCAGCACAAGGTCATCACCGACCCCGCCCACGCCCAAACTGCCCACGCCATGCGCCGCGACCTAGCTACGGCGGGCGAGAGATTCCAGCCAGATACCGCTGTTGACATCGCTGACCTATCCATCTACGACCACATCGCCTAACACGGCCTCAACGCCCCACAAACTTCAAGGAGAGCTCTTTCCTATGACCCGCACCAGCGCCCACGACACCGCGGCGGCAATTAGTCACCTCGCACGGGAGTTGAAAGCCCCACGCATCGACAACGTCTACTCAACCATCGCCAATCAAGCACGTAGCCAATCCTGGACATTCGAGGAGTACCTCGCCGCCGTGCTATCCGTCGAAGCGACCGCCCGCGCGGAATCCGGAGCATCATTACGCGTCAAACGCGCCGGCTTTCCGGCCGTGAAAACCATCGCCGACTTCGACTTCACCGCACAACCCAGTATTGACCGCACTGAAATCGCACGCCTTGAAACCGGGGCCTGGGTCGCCACAGCTGAAAACGTCGTCCTGCTCGGCCCACCCGGAACCGGCAAAACCCACCTCGCCACCGCACTTGGCATCACAGCAGCGCAGCAAGGCTATCGCGTCCTCTTCGACACCGCCGCCGGGTGGATAAACACCCTCACCGAAGCCCACAACACCGGCAAACTCGAAACGCTGCTGAAACGATTAAACCGCTACCACCTGCTCATCATCGACGAACTCGGCTACATTCCCGTCGAAGCTGACGCGGCGAACCTGTTTTTCCAACTCGTCTCCAGACGCTACGAACACGGCTCCATCATCGTGACCTCAAACCTAGCGTTTTCCCAATGGGCGCAATGCTTCGGCGACATCACAGTAGCCACCGCCATGGTCGACCGCATCGTCCACCACGCCAAAATCTTTCAACACCGAGGAGTAAGCCACCGCATCAAAGGACGCGAAATACCCGCACCAACAACCCCCTCACCAACCCCACATCAGGCACAATAACAACGACCACACTGGGCTACATTTCAAAGAGCGCCAGTGGGCTACATTTCGAAGAGCGCTCACACCGAGGCGTCCAACCGGGTATGGGTCGCCGATTTCACCTACGCCCGCACCGGTTCGGGCTGGGTCTATGTGGCCTTCATCGTTGACGTGTACTCGCAGCGCATCGTCGGCTGGCACGCGCAGACCTCCCGCGGAGTCGAACTGGTGCGTATCCCACGGTACCCAGCGCTGTGGGAGCGTGACCGCACCCAGCGTCCCGTTGTCCGTGGTGAGCTGACGCACCACTCGGATGCGGGCAGCAAGTCACACCGCGGTGAAATTCACTGAGAACCTGGCCCTGCAGGGCATCACCCCGTCGATCGGGAGTGTGGGTGATGCCTACGACAATGCGCTGATGGAGTCGAGCAACGGGCTGGACAAGACCGAGTGCATCGGCTCCCGGATCTTCACCGCACAGAACCTGGAGTCGATCGTCGACGTCGAACTCGCGACCATGGCGTGGGTGCAGTGGCACAACCACCACCGGCTGCATTCCACCCTGGGGATGGTCCCGCCGGCGGAGTACGAGGAGTCCTACTGGGCCAGAGAAGCTACAATTCCTGGGTCACCTGCGACGGCGGCTTACCCAATCTAACGGCGGCAACAAAGCCGTAGCGGTTCACGGCACCGCCCCAGAGTGTTGGCTGCTGGTCGAATGGCCCGCCGGAGAAGACGAACCCACCGATTACTGGTTGTCGACCCTGCCCGAGACCACCCCCATCGAGCAGTTGGTGCGCCTGGGAAAGATCCGGTGGCGGATCGAACACGACTACCGCGAACTCAAGCACGGCCTGGGACTCGACCACTTCGAGGGTCGACATTGGCTCGGCTGGCATCACCACACCACACCCGTCACCGCAGCACACCTGTTCATCACCATGAAACGACTGGCCGCCGGCCCAAAAGCACTACCGGCGGCCTGACTTTTTACACGGTGCTCACTGAACTCCAGACCGCCGTCATCCGGTTACTCGACCGCTGTCCCTACTGCCACCGCCCCAGAGACACCTAACAAAGCACTACTAGTGTCCTGCGCCGTTAATTCGTTGTAAGGATCGGGCGATGGAGTCGAGGATGTCCTCGGCCGTTTTAGTCCAGATGAACGGCTTCGGGTCCTCGTTCCACGCCCTCACCCAGTCGCGGAGGTCTTTCTCCAGTGCCTGCACGCTTCGGTGGTCGCTGCGCTGAAGGAGCTCTCGGGTCACCTCGGCAAACACCCGCTCCACCTGGTTGATCCAGGAGGAGTAGGTGGGCGTGAAGTGCATGTGGAACCGGGGGTGCTTGCCCAGCCAGGTCTGGATCGTCGGGTGTTTGTGGGTGGCGTAGTTGTCGCAGATGACGTGCACGTCCAGGCCCTCGGGGACGGTTTTGTCGATCTTGACCAGGAATTTTCTGAACTCCACCGAGCGGTGCTTGCGGTGGACCTGGGAGATCACCGTCCCATCGGCAACGTTGAGTGCGGCGAACAGACTCGTGGTGCCGTGGCGGACATAGTCGTGTGCGCGGCGCTCGGGTGTTCCCGGCATCATCGGAAAGGCCGGCTGGGACCGCTGTAGGGCTTGTACCTGGCTTTTCTCATCGAAACACAGCACGACCGCTGACTCCGGTGGGTTCAGATACAACCCGACGATGTCATAAATTTTCTCGGTGAAAAAGGGATCGTTGGAAAGCTTGAACCCCTCCTCCAGGTGGGGCTTGAGTCCGAAAGCCTTCCAGATCCGACCGACCGTGGACTTCGACAGGCCGGATTTCTCGGCCATGCTCGCCCGCGACCAATGGGTCGCATTCGCAGGGGTTGATTCCAGGGTGTCGATGATGACCTGCTCGACCCGGTCGATACCGATCGTCGCGGGCCGACCCGGCCGGGGCTCGTCGACCAGTCCGTCGAGGCGCTTGTCGATGAAGCGGGCCCGCCATTTACCCACCGTCGGCAATGAGATCCCCAACCGACGGGCGACCTCCGAGTTCGATGCCCCGGTTGCGCATTCCAGTACGATCCGGGAGCGGAGCGCGAGGTCCTGGGTGGTTTTGCGTCGCCGGACCCAGCGTTGCAGTTGGTCGCGTTCATCATCGGTCAAGGTCAGTGGGGCTAACGCCGGTCCTCGGTGTGCATACCCAATTTTACAATGATCCAGCAGCGAATTAACGGCGCAGGACACTAGGCGAGCTTCCCCCAGGGAACCAAACTCCCGGCGATCGTCTGACAGGCCGGAAGGAGTGTCCGGAAGTCGATGTTGATTCCAGTCCCGTCTGATATGACCCATACGGTGCCGCTGACGGGACAATCCATGAGTGAGTTCCTCTGGATAGCCCGGGGGTTGAGTGGGGGTAAGCGGTTCTCCGACAGATCGGACGGACTGTTCTCGCCACGGGCCCCACTGGTGACTCGCGGGGAGAAGCATCAGTGCGTGGGCTTTTCTTCGTGGTCGATGCCGGCGTGTTCCTGGCCCTTCTGGAAGTTGAGCAGGCGAAGCGCGTTCGCGACGACGATGAGGGTGGATCCCTCATGGATGAGCACGACGGCGCCGATATTAAGCCCAAGGAAGGTCGCGATGATGAGGAAAACGACGATGGCGAGGCTGGCGATGAGGTTCTGTCGGATGATCCGGCTGGCGGCCCGGCTCAGCCGGACAGCGAACGGGATGTGTCCGAGGTCGTCGCTCATCAGCGCGATGTCGCAGGTCTCTAACGCGACCGTCGACCCGGCAGCACCCATCGCAATGCCGACGTCAGCGCGGGCCATCGCGGGGGCGTCGTTGACGCCGTCGCCGATCATCGCGATCGGGCGGTATGTCTTGGCCAGGCTCGTGATGTGAATGACCTTGTCCTCGGGGAGGAGCTCTCCGATCGCCGTGTCGACGCCGACTTCCTGACCTACCGCGTCGGCGACCCGCTGATTGTCGCCGGAGATCATGACCAGATGGCCGACCCCTGTGTCCCGGAGCGCGTTGAGCACCTGGGCGGATTCGGCGCGGGAGGCGTCCATCACTCCCACGACCCCCAGGAAGCGGTCACCACGACGCACGATCATCAACGTCTGCCCAGAGTCGCGGGCTTCGGCGTAGGACTTGGCCAGCGAGGAGGGCAGTTCAAGCTGCTGTTCGTCGAACATGCGCAGGTTGCCGATTTCGACCCGCTCTCCGTCGATCGTCGCGGTGATGCCGCGGCCGGTGAGTGCCGAGAGGTCGGTGGCCACCAGCCGCCCGGTCTCGGGGACGCGGGGTGCAAGGTCGCGGACGATCGCGGCGGCGAGGGGGTGGTCGCTGAGAGATTCGACCGACACGAGTGTCGGGATCAGTTCCGATTCGGACGTGTCATCGGCGGGAACGAGCGAGGTCACTCGTGGTGTGCCCCACGTGAGGGTGCCGGTCTTGTCGAACGCTATCGCCTCTACTCGTCCGAGTGTCTCGAGCGGGGCACCGCCCTTGACGAGCACGCCGGCACGGGCGGCGCGGGCCACGCCCGCCAGGACTGCGGCTGGGGTGGCGATCGCGAGAGCGCACGGGCTCGCGGCGACGAGCACAGTCATGGCGAGGTAGAAGGCGTCGCGGAACGGCTGCGCGAACGCGAACATCGACACCAGCAGGGTGGCGATGACCCCGAGGATCACGGCGGGCACGTACCAGCGCTGGAACCGGTCGATGAACTGCTGTGTCGGGGACGCAGCCTGGTCGGCGGTGCGAACAAGCTCAACGACCTTGCTCAGTGTCGAGTCAGCGGCGGTCGCGGTGACCTCGATCTCGAGTAGGCCAGACCCGTTCACGGTGCCGGCAAACACTCGATTGGTGGCGGGGAGGGTGCCGACCGTGTGCATCGTCCGTGTGGGGTCGGACACCGGTTCCTTCTCCACGGGGATCGACTCGCCCGTGACTGCCGATTGATCAACGGCGGACATTCCGGAGATCACGAACCCGTCCGAGGGGATGCGGGAGTTCGGACGGATGACAACGATGTCTCCGACCACGAGCTCCTCCACCGGTACTTCCACGGGTTCGGTTTCGCCGCGGCGCACCAGGGCGCTGCGGGGGGCGAGCTCGGCGAGGGCCTCGATGGACTTGCTGGCACGGCTAAGGGCGTACTCTTCGAGCGCGTGGCCGAGGCTGAACAGAAACAGCAGCACCGCACCCTCCGCCCACCGGCCGATGAGAGCGGCGCCGACCGCGGCGACGAGCATGAGGAAGTCGACCTCGAACTTCCCTCGCAGCGTGGAGGAGATAGCGGTGCGGATGGTGAAGAACCCACCGAAGAAGTAGGTGGCGAGGAAGAACGCCAACGGCCATCCGACCATCGGCAGCCCCAACGCGAACTCCGCGATCATCCCACCGGTGTAAGTGACGCCGGCGGCGATCGCGAACCACAGCTCCCAGCGTGCGGAACCGTGGGCATGATCTTGGGTATGAGTGGCCGCCGATGTCGGTGGCAGGGTTGTGGGGGATCCGTTCGGGGCAGCGTAGTCGCCGGGGTCAGGGTCATGATCGTGCTCGCTCATGCCTGTAGTCTAACGGGGAAAACCCCTTATTGCAAGCTTATTGAAAATCCTTGAGGGCATCCCCTCCCGCACCCTCCGTATAGACATCGAGCGGGCCGCACCGTGTGGTGCGCAAGGCTGCGCTTAGAACCGCTCGCGCCGGCGGTTGGTGAATTTCCGGGAGTGATTCGGCTGGCTGTCGCCGTAACGGTCGTGCAACATGCGTGCACGGGCACCAGAGGATGCGGAAGTAGGAGCTTGGGCATGGGCGAGACCCTGGGTGTCATTTTCCGGGTGAGTGGTGCGGAGGGCGCCCACCGTGTCGGAATCTGTCTCTTCGTCCTGGGAGTCCCCGGTCTGCTGCGAGGATGTCGATCCGTCGGCCAGCTCGGCCTCCTCGCGGCGCACACGGCGGCGTTCCTTCAGCTCCGCCCAGATAAAATACCCCAGGCCGAGCGGGGCCATGATGCCGAAGGCGATCCACTGGAAGGCGTAGGACAGGTGCGAACCGCGGTCGAGCATGGGCACCGGGATGGCGTTGATCTCCCCGGCCTGCCCCTCGGCCAGCTGCACATAGTCCTCCGCCAGTTCCATGCCGGTCACCTCGGCGATCTGCGCGGTGTTGATGCCGTAGACCTGGCGGTAGCCCTGGTCCTCGATCGGGGGGGGACATCGGTGTCTGCTCGGTGAATCGGGCGTGGCCGACGATGGACTGCTCACCGGCTGGCGCAGTATCCATCGGTGGGACACCGCCCTCAAGCGGCGGGTTGAAACCCCGGTTGACCAGGATGACCTCACCGGAGTTCAGCTGGAAGGGAGTCAAGGCATGGAAGGCAGGGGAGGAGTCGACCGGACGGTTGCGCATCAGCACCTCATCCTCGGGCAGGTAGTGGCCCTGAAGGATCACCCGGGCCCATTCCTCCCCGGGCTCGATACTGCCCCGGGCGTCAAAGATCTCCTCGGCGGGGACGGGCTCGACCTCGAAGGCGGATTCGATCTGCTCGTTGCGCTCGACGATAGTGCTATCCCTGCTCAGCTGCCACGGCGCCAGAAAGGTAAAGGCGACGTAGGAGAAAGCGATGATGGCAAGGACACCGAA
This sequence comes from Corynebacterium sp. Z-1, assembly GCF_031844665.1. Taxonomy (NCBI): domain Bacteria; kingdom Bacillati; phylum Actinomycetota; class Actinomycetes; order Mycobacteriales; family Corynebacteriaceae; genus Corynebacterium; species Corynebacterium sp. Z-1. Next base: position 1,109,313 of record NZ_CP134621.1, read on the forward strand.
CACCCAGCCGGGCCGGAGGAATGTCCGCCAGCCCTTCTTCTGCGGGGCCCGACCGTACCTGCGTTCACCTGTGCTGCTCACAGCCATGAAGTCTACTGCCCCGTCCGGTGAGAAAGTGCATCCTGTCGCCGGGTGCTCATGGGGAAAGCACTACGAGACCCGGGACCTTCCGTACGCATCCTCGTCGGCAGTGACCGTGGCCGCCTCGACGGGCTTCAGGTCAAGATGCTTGGTGCGGGCGGCCCGCAGGCCGTTGGCGATGACGATGACCTCGGCCACCTCGTGGACCAGCACGACAGCAGCCAGTCCCAGCACACCGGTGATCGCCAGCGGCAACAGGACGATGATGATCGCCAGGGACAGCACAATGTTCTGGTTGATGATCGCCCGGCCCCGGCGGGCGTGGCGCAGGGCCCGGGGGATCAGGCGCAGGTCATCGCCGGTAAACGCCACATCCGCGGACTCGATCGCCGCGTCCGAGCCTTTGGCACCCATGGCGATACCGATATCGGCTCGGGCCAGGGCGGGCGCGTCGTTGATGCCGTCACCGATCATCGCCACCGGGCCGCGGGTCCCCAGTCCGGCCACGGCGGTGGCCTTGTCCTCCGGGCGTAGCTCGGCCCGCACGTCCGTGATGCCGGCCTCCCGGGCCAGCGCAGCGGCGGTGCGGCTGTTGTCGCCGGTGAGCATGGTGACCTGGAAACCCTCATCGGTGAGCGTCCGGATGACCTCGGGGACCTCGGGGCGGAGTTCATCACGCACCCCGATCGCCCCCACGGGCTGGCCATCGCGGTGGATGACGACCACGGTCATGCCTTGTTTTTCCAGGTCCTCGACCTGACCGGCCAAGGGGCCGGGGGACAGCCAGCGGGGGCTGCCCACGGCGATCTGCGCTCCGTCAATAAGTCCGGTGATGCCCTGCCCGGCGGCTTCGTCGACCTGCTGGGCGGCCGGGGCCTGCGGTGTAGCGGCGGTAATGGCGGCAGCCAACGGGTGGGTGCTGTGAGCCTCCAGCGCCGCGGCCCAACCGAGGACATCCGCCCGGGCGGCTCCACCAGTGGTGAGCACATCTACGACGGTGGGCCGGTTGCGGGTCAGGGTGCCGGTCTTGTCCAGGGCCAGATGCCGGATACCGCCGAGGCGCTCGAAGGCGGCGCCGGACTTGATGACCACGCCGAATTTGCTGGCCGCCCCGATCGCGGAGACGACCGTGACCGGCACCGAGATCGCCAGGGCACACGGCGACGCCGCGACCAGGACGACCAGGGCACGTTCAATCCATACGCCCGGATCCCCCAGCCAGGACCCGATGACGGCGACGAGGATGGCGAGGATGAGGACACCGGGCACCAGGGGACGGGCCAGGCGGTCGGCGATCCGGGCCCGTTGGCCCTTATCGTGCTGGGCCTGTTCCACCAGGGCGACCACGGTGGTCAGGGAGTTGTCCGTCCCGCCGGCGGTGGCCTCGACCTCGAGCGCCCCGGTGGTGTTGATCGACCCGGCCAGCACCGCATCACCGGGGCCGACTTCGACGGGGATGGATTCTCCGGTGATCGCCGAAACATCCAGGCTGCTGTGCCCGGAGCGGATGATCCCGTCGGTGGCCAGGCGTTCCCCGGCAGCCAGGCGCAACACGTCCCCGGGGACCAGCTCCTCGACCGCCACACTGCGGGTCACCCCGTGGGAGATGATGGTCGCGGTGGAGGGGATGAGGGCCAGCAGGGCACGCAGGCCCGAACGCGCCTTGTCCATCGCCTTATCTTCCAGGGCCTCGGCAATCGAGTAGAGGAAGGCCAGGGCGGCGGCCTCCTCGATGAAGCCCAGCAGGACGGCACCGAGGGCGCTGATGGTCATCAGCAGCCCGATACCCAGTTTTCCCCGGGTGACCAGCCCCTTGAGGGCTCCGGGGACGAATTGGGAGGCGCCCAGCAGTAGGGCGAGCCAGAACAGGCCGGTGGCCACCAGTCCGGCCCCGGGGACGAACCACTCGAGGATCAGGCCGATGAGCAGGGACACGCCGGAAGCCACCGGGAGAAGGACGGCACGGTCACGCCACCACGGGGTGGGCTCCTCTTCGTCGGCCATCGGCACGGACGGTTCACAACCACAGGCAGACGTCATGACCGCTGGCCTCTTTCCTCATCGCAGCAACCAGCAACCGGACACTGCGGGTCCAGGCACTCGGCGTTCTCATCGACGGCCAGGGTGGTCTCCACCAGGACGGCAAGCGCCCGGGCGAGGTGGGCGCCGACGATCTCATAACGGGTGCGCCGGCCCTCCGGTTCCGCGACGACGATTCCGCAGTCACGCAGACACGCCAGGTGGTTGGAGACGTTCGAGCGCGTCAACTCCAGGTCCCGGGCCAACTGTGCTGGATAGCCAGGGGCCTGAAGCAGGGACAACAGGATTCGGGACCGGGTGGGATCGGCCATGGCGCGTCCCAGCCGGTTCATCACATCAAGACGGGAGGCAATAGTCAGCATGCACTGACCATACAGTGGGGGATGACTAGTTGGCAATTGTCTCCGCCTGCTCGTGTGACCCTTTCGCCCTGTGAAGCGGAGTGTTAGCAGACGACCTCGTTGTGTATGTGGTTATCCTGTTCGAGTTGGATGGTCGAGTGCTCGATACCGAAGTTCTGCAGGCAGGCCTGGGCGGCGTCGAGGATTCCGCAGCCGGCGTGGCCCATGTCCTCGAGGGCCAGGCGGGAGGTGGCCAGTGATTCGGTGCCAACGGTGTTCCAAGTCTGCAGGTCGCGCACGGAAGCGACCCGGGCAGGCCGAGCAGTGTTGCTTCTACGTCGCGGGCGTCGATGTTCTTCGGGGTGTGGTTCATCAGCACCGCGAGGGAGTCGACCATCAGGCGCAGTGGTCTCGGCAGCACCATCGCGGCGATGAACAACGAGGCGATGATGTCGGTGGGCAGCCGGCTGGTGAACCGGATGATCAGGACAGCGATGATCACCGCGACCGAGCCGAGCAAATCGGAGAGCACACGTAGGTAGACGCCGCGCATGTTCAGGCTCTCGTGCTGACGACGCCCGAGGATCAAGGCGGAGATTGCGTTGGCGGCCAGGCCGACCATCGCGACGATGAGCATCACGCCGGTGTCGAGGGGGACCTGTTCGCCGATCCGACCGAGCGCGCGCACGACGATCATCACCGAGATGGCGCTGACGATGGTCGCATTGATCAGCGCGGTGAACACCTCGACGCGGCGGTGGTTGTAGGTAGCGGTTGAGCGGCCGATGAGGATGGCGATCAGGGCGATCATCAGTCCCGTGAAATCCGCGAGCATGTGCATCGGATCCGACAACAGAACCAGCGAGCCAGAAATAACGCCACCGGCTACCTGGGCCAGGAAGATCGTGAACGTCAATCCCGGGGCCTTCAACGAGCCCGTCAGGCCATGACCACGACCATGGTCATGGTGGAAGGTTAACCCACATTCCGCTTTATTGAAAGACTAATGAAAAATCCAGAGCCCTTACCTGAAAATATGTGTCTCCGGGCGAGAAGATGACTCCCTGTGCTGGGTTTGCAGGAATCCCCTGGCTGGCTGCGCGGGGATCCTTTCCTAGGGCGACGTCAAGCCAGGAGCGGGCGAAACGAGCGGTAGCGGCGCCCTGAACGGCACCAATTTTTCCAACCATCGGGAGCAGACGAAGATGATCCGCCGCTACATCGCCTAGCACAGAACCCACGTCATCAACCCGCAGCTATGTAAGGTCATCAAACCAGCCAGCACCATCAAAAAGGCAAAGGTTGTCTGACGCGGTACTACTAGGGGCCTCGAAGGAGGAGTGAACCGATTCAGGTCATAGAGGGGTATTTCGGAACAGTTCAATGTCCTGTCTGATTAGGGAGATGCGTCACGTTCGTGGAACTTTCTCGTTGCCGGGCCGACAGCTCGTATGTACCTGAATTTAACTCGGGTGTCGGCAGGAACCGCGAGCCGGGAGTGAGTGAGGCTGGGTCGCAGCGCCTGCCGGAGCAGGAATCGTCGCAGTGGCGATGTGCCATCTGGACGGTTCGTCAACTGGGAAAGGCGCATTCTGTGGATCTTGTCGATGTCTCACGCTGGCAATTTGGCATCACGACTGTCTATCACTTCATATTCGTCCCCCTGACCATTGGGCTTGCCCCCCTGGTGGCCATGATGCAGACGGCCTGGCACCGGACCGGGAAGGACATGTGGTACCGCGCCACCAGGTTCTTCGGCACGCTCTTCCTGATCAACTTCGCCATGGGAGTGGTCACCGGCATCGTCCAGGAATTCCAGTTCGGTATGAACTGGAGTGAGTACTCCCGCTTCGTCGGTGACGTCTTCGGCGGGCCGCTCGCTCTCGAGGGGCTGGCCGCCTTTTTCTTCGAGTCCATCTTCTTGGGGGTCTGGATCTTCGGTTGGGAACGCGTGCCCCGCTGGATGCACCTGGCTTCGATTTGGATCGTGGCGGCCGCGACCAACGTCTCGGCCTACTTCATCATCGTGGCCAATTCCTTCATGCAGCATCCGGTAGGCGCGGCGATGAACTACGAGAACGGGCGCGCAGAACTGATCGATGTTTGGGAGCTGCTGACCAACCCGGTGGCACTGGTGGCCTTCCCGCACGCGGTGGCTGGTTCCGTGCTCGTGGCCGGTACCTTCGTCGCTGGCATCAGCGCCTGGTGGATGGTGCGGTCCCGCCGCCACGCAGCCAAGATGGACGGGAACTCCGAGGACGCCGGACAACTGTGGCGGCCGCTGCTGCGCATGGGATTGTGGGTCACATTATTGGGGATCGTATTCGTCTCGATCACCGGTGACTTGCAGGCGAAGGTGATGTTCGAGGTCCAGCCGATGAAGATGGCCTCCGCGGAGGCGCTGTGCCACACCGAGGAGGATCCGTGGTTCTCTATTTTGGCCATCAGCACGTTCAACGACTGTAACTCGGTCTCCGAGATCTTCAGTGTTCCCTGGGTCCTGTCCTTCCTGGCTGGCGGCCAGTTTGCCGGTGTGACGCTGCAGGGCGTCACGGATCTGCAGGCCCAGGCCGAGCAGCTCTACCGCCCGGGAAACTACTCGCCGAACCTGTTCGTCACCTACTGGTCCTTCCGCCTGATGATTGGCTTCATGACTGCCTCCATCCTGGTAGTCATCCTCGGCTTCTGGCTGACCCGCAGGAAGCGCACCACCGACAAGCGGTGGTTCGCCTGGCTCGGCCTCATCGCGATTCCGTTCCCCTTCCTGTCCAACTCCGCCGGCTGGATCTTCACCGAGATGGGACGCCAACCTTGGGTGGTGTACCCGAACCCCGACTTCGGGCCGGAGAACAGTCCGAATGGGGAAAATGACATCCACATGATCGTGGACTTCGGTGTGTCCAACCACTCGGTGACCACCGTTTGGATCTCCCTGATCGCCTTCACCCTGATCTATGGCGTTCTGGCCGTGGTCTGGTTCTGGCTCATGCGCCGCTTCGTGGTTGCCGGGGCGCTCGCCCCCGGTGCTTCCGAGAACATCGCTGAGGACACCTACGGTCCGGACGCCGAGGAACTGGAACCGCTGAGCTTCAGCGCCGACAGTGCTGAGAACACCGAGGGCGCCGAGGGCGTCGAGTCTACCGGCTGGAATTCCACAGCTGTCGCCACGAAACCGCGCCGGCAGCGCGGCGAGCGCACCGATGATGGGCAGGAGAGCTGACCATGGATCTGCAGACTCTGTGGTTCATCGTGATCGCCTTCTTGTTCGTGGGTTATTTCGTCCTGGAGGGCTTCGACTTCGGCGTGGGCATGCTCCTGCCGTTCCTGGGCGGTGATGACGATGAGCGCGCGCGGCGTCGCGACGCCGTGGCCACCAGCATCGGCCCGGTGTGGAACGGCAATGAGGTGTGGCTCATTGTGGCTGTAGGCGGCATGTTCGCCGCGTTCCCCGAGTGGTACGCCACATTGTTTTCCGGGCTCTATCTACCGTTGCTGCTCATCCTGATCTCCCTGATCCTGCGCGGTGTCGCGCTGGAGTGGCGCGTCAAGGTGGACACCCAGGTCTGGCGCGACCGCTGCGACATTGGGCTGGCGATCGGCAGCTGGGTGCCGGCGATTTTCTGGGGTGTGGCCTTCGCCAATATCGTCCAGGGCTTGGCGATCGATGCCAACCGGCAAATTGATTCCAGCCTGGGTGCCATGTTCGGCCTGTTCAACCCGTACGCTGTGCTGGGGGCGTTGGCCTTCGTCTTGCTGTTCATGGTGCACGGCGCCACCTTCCTGGGCATGAAGGTGCATGAACCGCTGCGCAGCCGTGCCCACTGGCTGGCCCGTCGGCTGACCATCCCCGCCGCGCTGGCCACCTTCGGCTTTGCGGCATGGACCCAGCTGGGGCACGGGGACCCGGTCCTCTGGATCGCCGTTGTTGTCCTCGCCCTGTGTGTGGTCGTCGGCTCGGTGGCCATCCTGCGCAACCGCGACGGCGTCGCATTCGCTGCCACCGCCGTGGCCGTGGCGACCCTGGTGGTGCAGATCTTCGCGACCTTGTTCCCGAACGTCCTGCCCACCTCACTGGCCGATGGGGTGTCGTTGAATATCTACAACGCCTCCAGCTCGGACTACACTTTGACCTTCCTGTCCTGGGGCGCCCTAATTCTGGTGCCGTTCGTCCTGGCATCGCAGGGTTGGACCTTCTGGTCCTTCGCCAAGCGGATCAAGGTGTGAGCCGGATGCAGGGGCCTATTGACCCTAGACTCCTCGCCCTGGTTCCGCCGGTGCGGGGCCTGATCCTGCGCACGGGCGTGCTGCAGGCGTTTATCACCGTGCTGGTGCTCGCCCGCGGCGTGCTCATCGGCTGGGTCGCCGCGCGCGTCATCCTGGACCGTGGTGCCGACTGGGAGGTGCTGACCTGGCCAGTGGTGGCCCTCTTCGCCGCCATCGCCGTCCACGGCGTCGTGGCTGCCCGCGCGCAACGCTCCTCCTCGGAGAGCGTCGGGCGGGTCGTCGACACCCTGCGTGCCAAGGCGTTGGCCGCGTTACGACGTCGCGATCCCCGCCGCGTGCAGGAGGAATCGGCCCACTGGCGCGAGGTCCTCACCGATGGCACCGAGAATTTTCGGCCCTACCTGAACGAATTCCTGCCCTCCCTGGTCGCTGCCGCGCTGGCGACTCCGGCCGCCCTGGTCGTGGTGCTGGTGGCTGACCCCGTCTCCGGGATCTTGGCGCTGGTGACAGTGCCATTGATTCCGGCCTTCATGGTGTTGATCGGTAAGCTGACCGCCGCCCATACACGACGTCGTCTGGAGGTGACTAGCGCTCTGGGCGGGCAGCTGGCGGACTTGTTGTCCGGCTCGCTGACACTGCGGGCACTGGGCGCCACCCACCAGCCGAGCAGACAGCTGCGGTCCACGGGGCGTCGCCACGAAAAGGCCACCATGTCGGTGCTGCGCCTGGCGTTCCTGTCGTCGTTTGCCCTGGAGTTCCTGGCCACCCTTGCGGTGGCGCTGGTGGCTGTGAGCATCGGGCTGCGCCTGGTGGACGGCAACATGGAGCTAACCGCAGGACTGATCGCACTGATTGTGGTGCCGGAGGTGTACAACCCGATCCGGCAGGTGGGCACGAACTTCCACGCCGCCGCCGACGGACTCACCGCCGCCGAGGAGATCCTGGAGCTGCTGGACGAAGATGAGACTCGCCCCGTGGGCCACCACGGCCGGAACTACCTGACCCACTGTGGCTCCCCCGCGGGCGTCCAGCTGACAGTCACCGACCTCAGCGTGGGCGGCCGCGACGGCACGAAGCCGGAGAACCTGAGCTTCACCGCCGAACCCGGGAAGATCACCGTCCTGTACGGCGACAACGGCTCCGGAAAGTCCACCGTGTTCCTCGCCGTCCTGGGCGCGCTGCCGGATGACCTGGTCACCGGAGAGATCACCGCCCCGCCGCCGGAACGCACGGCCTATCTGCCAGCCCGGCCGGTGCTGGTGCCCGGCAGCGTCGAGGACAACCTCGTGCTGCTGGGTGCGCAGCGCAAACCGGCCACCGAAACCGCCGGGAACCTGTGGTTCGACGTACCGTTGAAACGCCGTCTCGGCCCACAGGGCGAGGGCCTCTCGGCGGGCCAGAGCCAACGCCTGACCCTGGCCCGCACTCTGGCCCGCGGCAGCGGACCCACGCTGCACCTATTGGATGAACCCAGCGCGCACCTGAGCCCGGAGCTGGTAGATGCCCTCTCCACCGAGCTGCGCCGGCGGGTTGCGGCCGGACACACGGTGGTGCTGGCCACCCATGACGTTCGCCTGGCCGCAATCGCAGATGAGGTGGTGTACCTGTGAGAGCAGATATTCGATCACTTAACGGAATGCTCCGCCTGGCTGGGGTGCGGCACCGTGAGATTATCGCGGGCGTCGCGGCCGGCTCCATCACCCTGATCTCTGCGCTGACCCTGACCATCGTCTCCGGTTGGTTGATCACCAAGGCCTGGCAGATGCCACCGGTGATGGACCTGACGGTCGCGGTCACCGCCGTGCGGGCGCTGGGCATTTCTCGGGCGGTATTCCGTTACGTGGATCGGTTGCTCAGCCACCGCATCGCGCTGCGTGCCCTGACCACGTTGCGTTCTCGGGTCTTCGATGCGCTGGCCTTCGACCATACCGGTTCCGGGCGGGGGCATCTGTTCACCCGCGGCGACGGGCTGGTGCGCCTGGTTGCAGACACCGAACGCGTCACCGATGTCATCGTGCGCGCCGTCGTGCCCGCTGGGGTGGCGGTGGTACTCACCGTCTTTGCAGTGGCCGGGGCTACTTTGCTGCATCCCGTGGCGGGTCTGGTTCTGTCACTGGGCTTCGTGGTCACCGGAGTGCTTGCCCCCTGGCTGGCGGTGCGGGCAGCCAGGCGCTCACGTCGGATACTCGCCGAGGATAATTTCGAAGTGGCTCTGGATGAGCTGCTGGACCACCGCGTGGAGTTCGCCGCCGCCGGTCTGGAAGAGCAGCGCGAGGATCTGGCCGTCGCGGCGTCGCGATGCAGTAGCAACGCCACCGTCGCCGCCGAGAAACCCTTGGCAACGTCACAGGCGCTGATCCAGTGGTCCACCGGCCTGGCCGGGGCACTGACGGTGATCGTCGCCGCGCTGGCATACACTGGGGATCCCACTTGGCTGGGCATGGTGGTGTTGCTGCCGTTGGCGGCTTTCGAGTCCCACGCGCAGCTCTCGGAGGCCGCGATCCACGCCGACGAGGCTTCCCACAGCGCCCGCCGCCTCACCGACCTGGTCGAGGAGTCCGGTACCACTCCGACAACGGATGGTGGGGAGGTGACAGCGTGGGAGCTTGACAACTGCCATCTTAGAGCCACCGACCTACGCTGCCGTTTCGGTGACATCAGTTGGCAGGTGGATCTGCTACCCGGTGAGCGTATGGTCATCCGCGGCCCCAGCGGCTGCGGCAAGACCACGTTGCTGCAGACCCTGGGAGGCCTGGTGCCACCACGCAGTGGTTCTGCCACGCTGAGTGGGCACCCGGTCCCGGAGATCGACCAAGTCACGCTGCGAGAAACCCTGCGCGTGCACGCCGAGGACGAGTGGCTCTTTTCCACCACCATCCGGGAGAATCTCCTGGTAGCCAACCCCGATGCCAGCGACGGGGAACTCCGTGAGATCCTGCGCGCGGTGGGGCTGGCGGACTGGTTGCGGGAGACCGTCGGAGCGGGTGCTGATCCGCTGGACCTGCTGCTTGCCGACGGCGCGGGCTCCCTGTCGAGCGGTCAGCGTCGCCGTCTACTGCTGGCTCGGGCACTGTGTTCCACCGCGCCGGTGCTGCTGCTGGATGAGCCGACCGAACATATCGCGGCCACGGACGCGGCGGCGTTGCTAGACCTCCTGCTCCACCAACCGCTGCCGGGACCGCTGCCACGGCGCAGCGTCATCCTGGTCACCCACGCTAACGACACTGACTCGACAACCGGGCAGGTGGGCACGCAGACCTTCCCCGACCCGGTGCAGATCAGGACCTCACCCCCTTACCAGGACTAAAAAGATGGTCACACTCGAGACAGGAGCGACAATCAGCGATATTAAACGCAGGCTCCTTTAGTTCAGTCCGGCGTAGGAGTGCAGACCAGAGACGACCAGGTTGATGAAAAACAGATTGAAGATCATCGTGGCCAGGGCCAGGATATTGATCCACGCGGCCTTGTGATCGCGCCACCCGGCGGTGGCACGGGCATGCAGGTAGGCGGCATAGAGCACCCAGGAGATAAAGGATGCGGTCTCCTTCGGATCCCATCCCCAAAACCGGCCCCACGAGGCCTCCGCCCAGATCGCACCCAGAACAATGCCCAACCCCAGCACGGGCAACGTAATGATGGCGGACTTGTAGGCCAGGGCGTCGAGCTTTTTCGCACTCGGCAGCGGCTTGGCCACAGCACCGAAGAAGCCACGCTCTCTGCCCTTCGGCTGCCAGATACGCAGCAGGTAGAGCAGGGAAGCGATGCCCGAGACGATGCCAATCGCCGCGCCCAGGGACACAGTGGAGACATGGACGGGCAGCCAGTAGGACTGCAGGGCGGGCACGACTGGGGCGGAGTTGGAGTAGAGGCTGGTGCCACCGAAAAACAGCAGGACCAGGATCGGGACCAGCAGCCACGGCCACACGCTGCGCCACTCACGGCGCTGGATGACAATCGCTGCGGAGATGACCGCCAGGACGCAGATCATGGAGATGTACTCGTACATGTTGCCCAGCGGGAAGCGGTCGGTGGCCAGGCCGCGCAGAACCACCGACATCAGGTGGACCACTGCGCCCAACCAGGCCAGAGCCTGAGTCATGCCACCGAATTTATCGGCGGAGGCCTCCTGGGCAGCATATTGCTCATCGGTGAGCAGGGGGTCGGTGGCGTTAACGTCTCCGATTGACCTGTCAGTGAGGTCCCCAGTGCCGGTACCGGCGCCCACAGCGACATATTCGGGGTGGGCGATGTCTTCGCGTGCCCGTCGGGCGTCGATGACCCCTTGCATCTTGACGTAGAAGACCAGGGAGAGCACCAGGGCGAGCAGGTAGATCACGAAGGCGGTCTGGAAGGCGGTGTCGGAGAAGGTGGAAAGGGTCTGATTAACAGGCATCAATGGATAAAGTCCTTATGATTTAGGGGCGGGTGTTACTGACTGGGGCTTGTGACCAGAACAGGTGTGTTCTCCTCGGCCTGCTCATCGATGTCGTCTGGATCGGGCAGGCCGAGCAGTGCACGGTGGAGCTTGTCGAACTCCCCACCCCAGCCGGCGCTATCGGTGCGGGCCAGGCCACCCATCTCCACGAACGTGGAGCTCCCGTCGGCGGAAGGTCGCAGCCGGATCCAGATGGACAACCTGCTGACCAACGCGCTGCGCCACACCCCGCCCGGCGGTCAAGTCAGCATCCGCGTTGCCCGCCGAGGGGCCAACAGTGTCCTCATTGAGGTCGTCGACACCGGGGGCGGGATGACTGCGGAACAACTCGGGCACGTCTTCGAACGGTTCTACCGCGGGGACACCGCCCGCGACCGCGACCACGGCGGTTCCGGTATCGGCCTGACCATCTCCCGGGCCCTGATGGAAGCTCACGGCGGAACACTCACCGCCACCTCGCCCGGACCAGGCGAAGGCGCCGTATTCACCATCGGTCTTCCCCTACTCCCGAAGGGCACCCCCTGATGGCCAGCGACCCCCGCCCCCTGCCGGAAGGCACCCCTGGAGGGGCATGATGGCCGGGGAGTTTCCCCCACGATCCCACCGATCCAAAGGAGCGATCCGATGACCACCCCGACTCCCCCTCGGCTGCCACCGGCCTCCACCGGCTGCGGGTGCTGCGCGCCCGCTACGCTCTCCCGTCGGCGCAACACCGGACACACCTTCCCCCCTGCGAGGTGATCGGGAAGGAAGCATCATCAAGGCAGTCCGCCCTACGGCGGCTCAATGCCTCTGGGGAGCCCTGGGCCTGCGTCTGAGGCACTTCCTGGGGCAGAGGCCGAGGCTGTGCACCCGAGGAAGACCCGCACACCCGTGGCTCTTCTACCCCGTGGGCGTGTTCCGACCCCTAAGGATCAGCACGAGGACGGCAGCGATGACACCGATGAGGGCCAACCCCGCAAGAATCAGGACTATCGGATTACTGACTACGGAGGTGTCCTCCTCGGCGGTGCTCTCGGCGGCTGTGGTCTCCTCCCCAGGCCTGGCGTCGGCGCCCGTGGTGGTGGCGGCCGTTTGGGCGTCACCGGCGACGGTGAAGGTGGCCTCGCTGCGGGTGGCGTGGCCGTCGGAGGAGAGGATCTGGAAGCCGACGGTGTAGTCACCTGGCCCGCCGCTGACACCCGCAGGTAGATCAAGGGTCACCAGTCGGCCGTCGATGGTCGGCTCACCACTGAACAGGAGATCACCGGAGCCCTGGTCGGTGATGGCCACGGTGCTGAAACCCTCCTGGGGCAGCCCGGAAAACTCCAGCTCGATGCGGCGCGGAAATTCCTCGACCACTTCACCGTCCGCGGGATTGCCGCCGATCACGGAGTCATGCGCGAGGGCAACCGGGGTGGCTACGACCGTCAGGGCCCCGACCGCCACAACAGTAGCCAGCACACGACGAGGGAGCATGGGGGAGATGATCACGAAAGTCCTCCTGGACTGGGCCGGTTCTTCAACCGGATGTGAGCGACTACGACACCTGCCTGCGGGAGGTACCAAGAGAGTGGTCGGAACGGGCGGGAGGAAAGTTCCCGGCCACGCCGCCTTCACCGGGTGTTGTTCTTCCCAGGTCGGTGCCCCCTGCAGGGGGCGAACCGGAGGAAGAGACCGGTCCCTGGGCAATGTACAAGAACACCCGCAGGCCCCATTAGGGTGAACCTCACGCCCGCTTCCGAGCACACCATGAGAGCGGAGGCGGCATGGACGGCGAAATGGACACAGATGACCCACCCGGTAAATGACACCCCCACTGCCACGGATACGACCACAGGGACGACCCCCACCATCGGGAGCCGGCCTCAGGAGCGGGTACGCCCCACGTGGCCGTTGTACCTGCTCTTTTTCGCCGTCGCCGGTGCCATCGGCGGGACGGTGGCCTACAGCTTCCTCGGTGAATCCCTCGCGGCCCTGGGGATCCCCAACCCGGGCATCGCGACCACCTTCGGGTTGCCGTTTTTCCGTGCGGTCGGTTGGATGCTCGCTGCCCTGTCCGCCGGTTCTTTCCTGTTCGCTGCTTTCCTCATCTCCCCACGGTTGCCCGGCGGTGATCACGACCACCTGCACCAGGCCTCGTTGAGTGTGGACGGGCACCTGGCCTCGCGTACCGGTGCGGTCGCGGCCATCTGCTTCGGACTGATCGCGTTGTTGATGATCCCGCTGGTGCTCTCAGATGTCTCCGGCACCCCCCTGGCCCAGACACTGGGCCTGGAGACCCTGACGGTGGCCGTCGAGCAGGTGGCCATGGCCCAGGTGTGGCTGATCGTCGCCCTTATTGCCCTGGTCACCGGTTGTACGGGCCTGATGAGCCGGGCGTGGATCACCCAACCACTGTTGCTCCTCGGGTCAATCCTCATGATCATCCCCCTGGGCCTGACAGGGCATTCCTCCTCGGGCGGTAACCACGACCACGGCACCAACTCCTACCTGTGGCACCTGGTCTTCTTAGTCCTGTGGGTCGGCGGACTCATGGCCCTACTCGCCCACGGTCGTCGCCTGGGACCTGACCTGGATATTGCGCTGCGCCGCTACTCGACAATCGCCCTAGTCTCCATCATCGTCATGGCCGTGTCCGGGCTGGTCAACGCCGCCATCCGCATCGAGCTGACGGATCTGTTGACCACCCGTTACGGGTTAATCATCGTGGCCAAGACCATCGGCGTGATCATCCTCGGTGTCTTCGGGTGGATCCACCGGGCGTGGGTCATTCCGCAGGTGCAGGCCAACCCCGCTGATCGCCGCCTGTTCCGCCAGGTCGCCATCGTCGAGGTGCTTGTCATGGCGGCGGTCACCGGTATCGCCATCACCATGGGGCGCACCCCGCCGCCCCCACCGCGCATCCCGAACCTCTCGCAGATGGCCACCAAGCTCGGCTACGAGCTGTCCGAGAAGCCCACCATCCTCAACGTGTGGGGCATGTGGCGCTTTGACCTGCTGTTTGGTGCCCTCGCCCTGCTGCTGGCCGTCGGCTATCTGGCCGCTGTGTGGCGCACCCGCCAGGCAGGTCACACCTGGTCGAGTACCCCCACCGCCTGGTGGTTGGCCGGATGTGTGACCCTGCTGGTGACGATGAGCTCCGGGATCGGGCTGAATATGCCCGCGGTCTTCTCGGTGCACATGGTCGGCCACATCATCTTGTCGCTGGTCATCCCCATCTTCCTGGTGCTGGGTGCCCCGCTGACCCTGCTGATGACCGCCTTCGCCCCGGGGGCCCCGGGTAGGCCGAATATCCACGACTGGGTGCGCGCCTTCACCCGCAGCCGGTTGGTGGGGGTGATCACCCATCCGGTGGTCAACACCCTGCAGTTCCTGGTGTTCTTCTACGTCATGTACCTGTTCATCCCGCTTTATGAGCTGCTGATCTCCAAGTACGCGGGGCAGCTGATCATGAACACCGTGCTCCTGGTCTCCGGTTGCTTCTACGTCTGGGGGATGCTCGGACCCGACCCGATCCCGCGCCGGCGCCCAGCCACCGTCCGCCTGGGCTGGCTGGTTGCCTCCCTGCCCGTCCACCTGCTCGTCGGGGTCTATCTCCTGCGCCTGGACACGATCCTGGGCGAGGAGTTCTACCGCTCCCTGCTCCTGCCCTGGGAGCTCGATCTGCTCGCCGACCAACGCACCGCCGTCCTGGCCTGGGCCACAGGTGTGGTCCCACTGGCCGTCGTCGCCCTCCTGCTCATCGGCCATTGGCCGGGCACGGTCGGGAAAACCACGGGCAACGAGGAAAAGACCACCACCGGTAGCAACGCCGAGAACGAAAACCACACCACATTCCTCGGCCCCACCACGGACGGTAAGACCCCCACGTCCGACCACGGCACCCGGACAACCGACCAGCCTTAACCACCCCGGTCTCACCGCCGGCCCCTCACGGGGCCAGCGAGGAACTGGTCGCGTGACCTCCTCCCGGGCTCCCGCAGCCATGGCCCATGCCTCGACGAGGCCAGCGACAAGCCCGAGACAGGCCTTTCCCTTGGTGATCCCCCCGCCCATCACAGACACCTCCCCAACTAGGAGCCGAACTATGAAATAGATCACTAAATGGACTCCGGAGGTGACTTCGGTGGGGATGAGAAGTTAATGTCACCTCCATCAGGTAACGAAACAGTCACAATTTCGTCTCTAACGAGTACAACGGTGAGATCGAGTGTGGCGGAACAACGGACAACGACGGAAGAAGATTCATGCGACTGAAGGCTCAGCGATCAGCCGGAGGAAAACACCGCAAGATCCCCACCCCGCAAACCAAGAGCCGCGTAGCCCTGGTGGCCGTGGCCACGGGCGCGGTCTCGTCTGCGGGTCTCAGTGGTGCCGCCGTCGCCACGCTGCAGACCCAGGCTGAGGCCCCGATCTCCCCGCAGGACACTGTCGGTGGCGTGCAGTTGGCCACCAATGACACCGCGCTGCCCCCGGACACGACGGAGACGGCCCCGCAGATCCTGACGATCTCGGAGTATAAGCCGGTAACCAATATCAACGAGCAGTTGGACAAGGCGGTTGAGTACGCCGCCGAGCGCACCGAGGCCGCCCGCGCTGAGGCTGCACGTCTGGAAGCAGAACGCATTGAGGCAGAACGCCTGGCCAACGCCTCATCCGTGGTCAAACCCACTGAGGGCACCTTCACCTCCGGTTTCGGTATGCGCTGGGGCAGCCTCCACGCAGGACTAGACATCGCCAACGTCGTGGGCACCCCAATTCTTGCGGCCATGGGCGGCACCGTCATCGACTCCGGACCGGCTTCCGGTTTCGGCCAGTGGATCCGCATCCAGCACGATGACGGCTCCATTGCCGTCTACGGCCACATGGAAACCCTCGATGTCAGCGTGGGTGAGAAGGTCACCGCCGGCCAGAAGATCGCCGGCATGGGTAACCGAGGTTTCTCCACCGGTTCCCACCTGCATTTTGAGCTCTACCCGACCGGCAGCGGCGCCGTGGACCCGGCTCCCTGGTTCGCCGAGCACGGCATCACCTTCTAACCTTCCCCCCACCCGGGAGAAAACCCGGTCCTGACCCTCAGGCCAGCGCCTGTGGTCCGGATGTAAACATGCTCCCGGTCATCTCACACTCCTCCGCCGAGGGCACCGAGGAGTAGTACAGGGGATTGTGTACTCTCTACGATTATGAGCACGGTGACCGTCACTCACACCTCGGCGTTGTCCCGGGTGGGCAATGCCCTGTCCGATGACACCCGGACCGGGATCCTGTTGGCCTTGCGCCACGGGCCCGCCCGACCGTCCGTGCTGGCCCGGCAGTTGGGTGTCTCCAAACAGGTGATGTCGAATCAGTTGGCCTGTCTGCGCGGATGCGGGCTGGTGGCCTCCACCCCCCAGGGGCGCAACGTCTGGTATTCTCTGGCTGACCCCCAACTGGGTCACGCCCTCGGTGAGTTACTCGAGTTGGTGGTCACCATCGATCCGGCCTGTTGTTCGCCGGACGGTTGCACCTTCTCATGACCGCCTCGGTCCTGGAGGACTTCGTCGCCACCTTGCCGGGGCCCACGGCCTCGACACCCCTTAATTTCCACCAGAGATAGAACGGACCCCTCTTGAGCACCCCCACCACCCGCACCACCTCCACCCGGCCCTCCGGGAATTGGAGAAAAGCCCAGATCATTGTCTGGGCGTTATTGGCAATCGTCGTCATCGCCGGGATCGTCGCCTTTTTCCTCGGCCGATCCGACTCCGCTTCTGCGCCCGCCCCGGAAACCGTGGCCAGTGATGCGGGGCAGGTGGTCCGGGACAACAGTCGGGTGCTGTCCCAGGCGCCGAACGAGAAGGCCGTGCTGGTGGAGTTCCTCGACTTCGAGTGCGAGGCCTGCCGGGCGGCTTACCCCTTCGTGGAGGAACTACGTGCGGAGTACTCCGACACCGTCACCTTCGTCAACCGTTACTTCCCGCTGCCGGGTCACCGCAACTCCATGCCCGCTGCCGTGGCTGTGGAGGCTGCCGCCCAGCAGGGCCAGTACGAAGCGATGTACCAGCGGATGTTTGAGACCCAGTCTGAGTGGGGTGAGTCCGCCGAGGACAACAGTGCGGTCTTCCGCGGCTTCGCCGAGGACCTGGGTCTGGACATGGCCGCCTTTGACGCCGCTGTGGCCGATCCGGCCACCGAGGAACGGGTCCGACTCGATGTGGCTGACGGCACGGCCCTGGGTGTGCGCGGCACCCCGACCTTCTTCCTCGACGGCCAGCTCCTGACCCCGGACTCCCTGGAGCAGTTCCGGGCCGAGGTCGACGCGGCCGCCGCCGACTAACCCGAATCCATGACGCACCCAGCCACCGCCGACGACAATGAGGTTCTCGTGACCGAGCCGAACAACGACACCTTCCTGCCGGTCTTTGCCCGCCAGCGTCCTTTCGCCCTCATCCTGCTGGTCACCGGCGTGATCGGCTGGGTGGCCTCCGGCATCCTGGTGCTTGAACGCCTGGCCCTCTACGAGGACGCCGAGCATGTCACCACCTGTGACATCAACGCCCTGGTCTCCTGCGGAAAAGTGATGGGAACCTGGCAGTCCGAACTCTTCGGCTTCCCCAACCCGTTGATCGGCATCGTCGCCTTCGCCGTGGTCATCACCACCGCGATGGCCATGCTGTCGGGGGCACGCTTCGCCGACTGGTACTGGGGAGGTTTGCAGGCGGGTGTGACCGTGGGCCTGCTGTTCATCATCTGGCTGTGGTACCAGGCGCTGTTCGTCATCCATATTTTGTGCCTGTACTGCATGGTGGTGTGGGCGATGATGGTCCCGCTGTTTATCCTGCTCACAGTACGCAACCTCGCCCACGGCCTCTTCCCCGCCTCGCCTGCTGTGGTGCGGTTTGCCTCCCAGTGGGCAGGCACCCTGATCGCCGTGGTCTACGTCGCTGTGGCCGCCTCGGTGTTCCTCAGCTTCTACTCCGATTTCACTAACCTCTAACTCCCACGAGCTGTGGTTTCCTTTCCCACACCTCTACCGAAGGCCGGGTGGCCCAGGTCCCAGGAACTGGGCCACCCGTACCTGTATCAATGGATGGCTCGTGCAGCTGCCTTTGGGCAGCATTGACCAATCCCCACAACCGGACCTGGTTGTGGGTGTTTCGCTCTGATCCTGGGGTTGTGTCCAGTAAGGGATGAGGAGCTGCTGGGCTTCATCTTGGCTGAGTTCATTGATGACCTCAGGTGAAAGACGAAGATCATTTTCCAAGGCCTGGATAAGCCACGGTGGCAAGGGAGGAACCTGGGATGGCTCCAGGTGGGCATGAATCCCGCCGTAGAGCCGGCCCATCTCCTCGATGACCTCGGCCAAGGCACGGGTGTGCGGGTGGTCCGCCTGTTGTAGTTGCTTCACCCAGTGGCTCTGTCAGCGCTCTTTGAAAAGTAGCCCAAAACGCTCCTCGAAAAGTAGCCCACCCGGAAAAGATTGGATGGGTGATTTCATTGGAGGAATGGGCGCAGATCCGATACCTGCGTGGGCAGGGTCTGTCATTGAGGAAGATCGCGGCCGAAGTGGGCTGTGCGAAGAAGACGGTGGAGAAGGCTTTGGCTTCAGATTCGCCGCCTTGTTACAAGCCACGGGATGCCAAAGGAACGAGTTTCGATCCGTTTGAACCGCAGGTCAGGGAACTTCTCGCGGAAACACCGCAGCTTAATGCCAAGGTGTTGGCTCAGCGAGTGGGCTGGACAGGCTCGGATTCATGGTTTCGCAAACACGTTGCCAGGATCCGGCCTGAGTATATGCCCGCCGACCCAGTCGATACCCTTACTCACTCCCCGGGGCGTGAGATCCAATGTGATCTCACTTTTGCACCGGGTGGACTACCTGATGCTGATGGGGGCTACCGCGCGTTGCCGGTGTTGGTGATGGCAGCCTCGCATTCTCGTTTCGCTGCGGCGTGTGTGCTTCCCTCGCGCACGACTGATGACTTGATCGCCGGGATGTGGCAGTTGATAACACGTGATTTCCAAGCGGTACCAGATCGGCTCGTGTGGGATCACGAGTCCGGGATTGGCAAGGCGAAGCTGTGCGAGCCTGTTGCCGCATTCGGCGGGGCGCTGGGCTGCAGAATCGTTCAGACCCCACCGCGGGACCCGGAATCTAAAGGCATCGTCGAGCGCACCAACGGGTACATGAAGCGTTCCTTCTTCCCCGGGCGCCGGTTCAGCGACCCGGTGGATGTGCAAGCCCAACTTGATGAGTGGTTCACCACAATCGCCAACGCACGCGTTCACACCACGTTGAAGGCCACACCGGCGGACTTGTTCGCAGCTGATCAGCGAGCGATGCGCCCCTTGCCACCGTATCCGCCGGTGTTCGGTGTCAGGCCCGCGGTGCGCCTGCCGCGTAACTACTACGTCACCGTTGACACCAACCAGTACAGCGTGGATCCGACATTCATTGACCGACTAGTCACTGTGCGCAGCACGCTTGATGAAATCGCCGTGACCGGGCCACACGGTGAACCCGCCGCGGTGCACCCACGCCATTGGGGCCAGCACAAGGTCATCACCGACCCCGCCCACGCCCAAACTGCCCACGCCATGCGCCGCGACCTAGCTACGGCGGGCGAGAGATTCCAGCCAGATACCGCTGTTGACATCGCTGACCTATCCATCTACGACCACATCGCCTAACACGGCCTCAACGCCCCACAAACTTCAAGGAGAGCTCTTTCCTATGACCCGCACCAGCGCCCACGACACCGCGGCGGCAATTAGTCACCTCGCACGGGAGTTGAAAGCCCCACGCATCGACAACGTCTACTCAACCATCGCCAATCAAGCACGTAGCCAATCCTGGACATTCGAGGAGTACCTCGCCGCCGTGCTATCCGTCGAAGCGACCGCCCGCGCGGAATCCGGAGCATCATTACGCGTCAAACGCGCCGGCTTTCCGGCCGTGAAAACCATCGCCGACTTCGACTTCACCGCACAACCCAGTATTGACCGCACTGAAATCGCACGCCTTGAAACCGGGGCCTGGGTCGCCACAGCTGAAAACGTCGTCCTGCTCGGCCCACCCGGAACCGGCAAAACCCACCTCGCCACCGCACTTGGCATCACAGCAGCGCAGCAAGGCTATCGCGTCCTCTTCGACACCGCCGCCGGGTGGATAAACACCCTCACCGAAGCCCACAACACCGGCAAACTCGAAACGCTGCTGAAACGATTAAACCGCTACCACCTGCTCATCATCGACGAACTCGGCTACATTCCCGTCGAAGCTGACGCGGCGAACCTGTTTTTCCAACTCGTCTCCAGACGCTACGAACACGGCTCCATCATCGTGACCTCAAACCTAGCGTTTTCCGAATGGGCGCAATGCTTCGGCGACATCACAGTAGCCACCGCCATGGTCGACCGCATCGTCCACCACGCCAAAATCTTTCAACACCGAGGAGTAAGCCACCGCATCAAAGGACGCGAAATACCCACACCAACAACCCCCTCACCAACCCCACATCAGGCACAATAACAACGACCACACTGGGCTACATTTCAAAGAGCGCCAGTGGGCTACATTTCGAAGAGCGCTCACAGCCCGGCGATGAGGCCTAAGACGATTGTTCCACCCGAGGCGAAGCCGATGGATGACTTGATGAGACCGAACTCATGCCATTCCTTGGTTCCGCGGAGGATTCGCATAGAAATCAGTGCTATCGCGAAGCTGGCCTCCGAGGTCACGGGCTCCGTTCTCCGCAGCATGTCGTGCGTTTCCGGTGTTGTCCGGGCGATCTCGACAAGCAACGGCCGTCTGGCGGGAGTGGGAACTCTCGCAGGCATTACCTCCCAGTCATAGCGAATCGATACCCACAACTAGCAAAGTGGCCGACCCTCGTAAGGAACGGCCACTTTAGTGCGAGCTAATTAGCGGATGACTGGGTTCAGGGGTTCTTCGCCGACTCGACGGTCGGTGGTGGTGACAACCACTTCGTCCTCCTCGAGCGCCTGAGCGACGCCCTGGCGGCGGACGTTGTAGATGATGATGGACGCGATGGCCGCCAGCACCGTCACTGCCAGCAGGACCAGCAGGGAAGCCCAGTAACGTCCGTCGTAAAGCCCATCCGTTGCGCGAATGAACGCGTAGCGGGCGTAGCTCATCGGGTGCAGGTTGTGCATGAACTGCAGCGGTCCAGGGATGGTCGGCAGCGGCCAGACACCGCCGAAGACAAACAGGCCGAGAGCGAAGACGCCGATGGAGAACAGTCCACCAACCAGGCGGCCGAACAGGATGCGGAACAGCTGGAACATGGCGGCGCCGCTGGCGGCGATGAGGAGGATCACCGCACCCATCGACAGCCAGTTGTCGGGCCTCCAGCCGAGGACCACGGACAGGGCGGTGAAGATGCCCATGACCAGGAGGTTGATGCCGAAGATCATCGCCAGGGCACGCAGGACCGGACCGGCACCCGTGCGGCTCTCACTGCGGCGACCAACGACGTGCGGCAGCAGTGCGGACAGGATCGCCATGACCAGGTAGCCGAACACGAGCATGATGATGATGGAGAAGCCGCTTTCGATCGACTTCACGGTCGGGTTAGCCGGGTCCACGAGCTCCTGCGTCGGGTGCATGTTGGCTTCCTCGAAGATGATCGGGACAGCCATCTGCTGTGCGGAGCGGTCGACGTACGACACGACCGGGGCCTGGGCAGCGCCCTCGTCAAGCTTCGACTTCAGCTCGCCGGAGCCGTCCTTGAGCTGCTGGACGCCGTCGGCAAGCTGCGTGCCGCCGTCGGTAAGTTGGGTGGTGCCGTCCTTGAGACGCACGGTGCCGTCAGCGAGCTGGGTGGTGCCGTCCTTGAGGCGGCCCGTGCCCTCGAGGAGGCGATCGGTGCCGTCGCGCAGTTCGGTGGAGCCGGAGGCGAGCTGCTGGGAACCGTCGATGAGCTGGTTAACGCCGCTGATGTAGGGGGCGTCGGGGCTGTTGAGGTTGTAGCTCAGCTCGGCGGTGCCGGCGCGCAGACGGTTGAGGTCGTTGACGATGTTGGCCGGGTTCGCTGGGTCGATGCGCGATATCGCGGACTCAATCTGGGCTGCCTGGTCATTGAGGCCGAGGCTGCGCAGGGTGCCGATCACCGGAGTGACCTGGGTTACAATGCCCTGCGCCTGCTCGAGAATCGGGATCAGGGTGCCGGTCAGTTCCTGGACGCCGGCGTCGATTTGTGCGGCACCGTCGCCAAGCTGCGTCGTGCCGTCCTTGAGTGTGACAAGGCCGTCGCTGAGCTGGTACGCGCCGTCCTCGAGGCGGCGGGCGCCGTCGTTGAGTTCGCCAGCGCCACTGTTGAGCTCGGAGGCGCCGGCATCGAGCTGCACCGCACCGTCGTTCAGGTCGGTCGCGCCGCTATCGAGCTGGTTAATACCGTCGACGGCCCGTCCGGTGCCATCCTGGAGTTGGCCGAGTCCGTCGTCGATCTGGCCGGCGCCGTCTGCGGCGCGCTTGATGCCGTCGCCGAGCGAGTTAAGGCCGGTCAGGGTCTCGGTGGCGTACGTTTCCGAGATGGTGGAGGAGATCTCGGCCTGCAGCTGCGGAATCAGCGAGGAGGTGATGATCTTGCCGTTCGTGCCGCCGTAGTCGTTGTATTCCACGAGAACTTCGGACTGGCGGGGGTTGTCGGTGATCAGCGAGACCGTCCGCTCGGAGAAGTCCTCCGGGATGGTGACCACGAACAGGTAGTCGCCCTTGGTCAGGCCGAGCTGGGCCTCATCGGCGGGAAGTTCCTCAAAGTCGAGGTATTCGGTTTCCAGCAGCCCCTGGACCACCTGGTCGCCGACAACTTGGAACTCGCCGCCGTTTTCGGCGCCCTTGTCCTCGTTGACCACTGCGAGGGGAACGTTGGGGAGCGTCTTGGCGGGGTCCCACATGGACCACATGAACGTTGCTGCGAGAAGGAGCGGGATGACCAGGCACAGTACGATGACGATGCGGGCTAGGGCGCTTGCTGGTCGCCAGTCAAGGATGCGCGCTGCACGGGAGCGCTCCATCACGACGGTCTCCTCAGGGGACGGGGCCCCACCTGCGGAAATTGTGGAGGACACTAGGGACTTCCTTTCGGATCTCTTCCCGCCAAACGACGGCTCGTGTTTCGATGGGGAAACTAAGTGCTGAAATACTAACCCCTACCTAAGTGATTTTCATCATTTCCCTAGAAAATAGGTTACCCCCGTCACATATTGCCGAACTTAGAGAATCAGCAAATTATTTTTCGCGGCGCGCACTTCCGGAAGCCGGTCCTTCGCGCGCCTCAGGGTGTTCCATTGTTCTGCCGGGATGGCTGAGACAGCGTCGGAAAAAACGTCGCGCTCAGGCGTGCCCCACGCGATCGGCATCGGGGTGATCACCTGCCAGGTGCCCGCGTCGCCGGCGTTACGCTGCCCGCCAACTGCGACAACCGGGACCTTCGTGCCCACGGAGCCCTCCGTCAGTGGCACCGCCTGAACGTCGCGGCAGGTCAGCGCCCATCGTGCGGGCTGGGCTGGGTCGACCGTCGTGTTCACCAGCGCGAGCAGGGTGGTGCGGGTGCCGGGGAGGTCTGCGATGATCGCCGGGGCAAGCGGGTGGGCGTCGAAAAGCGATTGCGTGGAACCGACCGAGCGGGGAATGGCCAGGCCGACGATAAGCATCATCACGCCGAACAAAACAAGGCCCAGGCTCCCGAGCAGGCGCCACGGCGAGGCCGGGTCAACGAGCAGCCACACGGCGACCCCGCCGGCGAGACAGAGAACGAATAGCGCGATGGCGGAGATGACGAGGTAGCGCGTGTCGCGCAGCATCTCGTTATGCTTCTTTGCCCAGTCCTCGTCGACTTCAAACTGAAAACCGCTCATGCGCACTATGTTAAAGGTCGTCGGCGTCGACGAGGCGGTAGGCATAGCCTTGCTCGGCGAGGAAGCGCTGGCGGCGCATGGCGTATTCCGCGTCGAGGGTGTCGCGCGCGACGACCGTATAGAACAGTGCGCCGCCGCCGTCGGCCTTCGGGCGAAGCAGCCGCCCGAGGCGCTGCGCCTCTTCCTGGCGCGAACCGAACGTGCCGGACACCTGGATGCCGACTGCGGCCTCGGGAAGGTCGATGGAGAAATTCGCCACCTTGGACACCACGAGAGTGGAAATCTCACCGGACCGAAACGCGTCGAAGGCCTCCTCGCGCTTCTTCGTCGACGTCGTGCCGTGCACCAGCGGGGCATTTGTCCGCGCGGCGATACCTTCGAGCTGCTCGACGTAGGCACCGATGATCAGCACCTGCTCTCCCTGGTGCCGCGCAAGAAGCTTATCGACGACCGCGTCCTTGCCCCGCGACGTCGCCGCGATCCGGTAGCGCTGCTTGGTTTCGGCGGTGGCGTACGCCATCCGCTCGTCGGCGGAAAGTGAGGTGCGCACCTCAACGCACTCGGCTGTGGCGATGTAGCCGGCCATCTCGAGCTCTTTCCAGGGGGCATCGTAACGCTTCGGCCCGATCAGGGAGAACACGTCGTCCTCGCGTCCGTCCTCGCGCACGAGTGTGGCGGTGAGCCCGAGGCGGCGGCGCGACTGCAAGTCGGCGGCCATGCGAAACACCGGGGCGGGCAGCAGGTGGACCTCGTCGTAGATAATCAGGCCCCAGTCGCGCGAGTCGAACAACTCGAGCGCGCGGTACTCGCCCTTCGTTTTGCGGGTGACCACCTGGTAGGTGGCGATGGTGACCGGGCGGATCTCCTTGCGCTCGCCCGAGTACTCGCCGATTTCCTCCGGTTGAAGCGTCGTGCGGCGCAGCAGCTCGTCGCGCCACTGCCGCCCGGCGACCGTGTTCGTGACCAGGATCAGCGTGGTTGTCTTCGCCTGCGCCATCGATGCCGCGCCCACAATCGTCTTGCCGGCGCCGCACGGCAGCACCACCACACCGGAGCCTCCCTCCCAGAAGGACTCTGCGGCGTACGCCTGGTAGTCGCGCAGCTGCCAGCCGTCGTGGTTGAGCTCGATCGGGTGGGATTCGCCGTCGACGTAGCCGGCGAGGTCCTCGACCGGCCAGTTAATCTTGGTCAGTTCCTGCTTGATGCGGCCGCGCTCGGAGGGGAACACGGTGACGATGACATCGTCAATGGCTGCGCCGAACAGGCCCCAGATCGCCTTGTGGCGCGAGATCTCCGTCAAGATGGCGGGGTCGTCCGCCTCGAGCACGAGGCCGTGGGCCGGGCTGTTGACCAAGCGCACGCGGCCGTAGCGGGCCATCGTCTCGGCGACGTCGATAAGCAGCGGCTGCGGCACCGGAAAGCGGGAGAAGCGCTCGAGCGTATCAACGGCCTGTTCCGCGTCGAACCCCGCGGCGCGCGCATTCCACAACGCGAGCGGGGTGATGCGGTAGGTGTGGACGTGCTCGGGGGCGCGCTCCAGCTCAGCGAACGGGGCGAGCGCGGCGCGGGCGGCCCCCGCGTCGGGGTGGTTGACGTCGAGAAGCACCGTCCGATCAGATTGGACAATCAACGGGCCGTCTGGCTGTGCGGGCATGCGCCCACGCTATCAGGCGCGGATTGCCTGCACCCACGACCGCTTGCCGCCGTTGTACAAGATGGAGCTGCGGTAGATACGCCCTGCGAGCCAGATCGCCACCATCGTGGCCACGAGTGCGAGCGCGTAGGAACCGAGCAATTGCGCGACGGTGAAATCGCCGCCGGCGTAGGTGATCGGCGCGGTGAAGATGGAAAACGGCGGGATCCAGCTCAGCACCTGCATCCAGGTCGCGGACGTCTGCAACCAACCGAACATGGGCACGTACATCGAGCCCATCAGCAGGAACAAAATCGGTGCCTGGGTGGACTGCAGGTCCTCGGTGCGCTGCACGAGCGAGCCGGCCGCGGCGTAGAGCGCGCCGAAGAACAGCATGGCCAGGATCCACGACAGGAGCATGATCGGCAGGATGGAGTAGGAGAACTCGACGGCCTCGTCTAGCCCCGAGACCATCAGCGCCACCATGCCGGAGCCGATGATGAGCGCGGTCAGCGCCAGGCCCATCGCGACGTTGCCGAGGATCTTCCCGGCGAGAAAGTCCATCGGGCGCACGGCAGCCAGGATGAGCTCGATGACGCGCGAGGATTTTTCCGCGGTGACGCGGCTGCCGATGTTCGCAGCGAACAACACCACGGTGAACACGGTAATGATGAGAACGACGAAAGCGGTGATCAGTTTGGCAAAATCCGCCTCGGAGCGCTGCCCGTCTGGGGAGATATCCACCCCGGTTACCTCGGTGTTTGGCATCGCGGAGGCGTACTGCTCTGGGGTAAGGCCCAGCGAGCTCAGGGCCTCGGTACTTGCGTAGCGCGTCGCGATGGAACTGATTTGCCCGAGCGTGCTTATCGACGGCTCCCCGTCCTCCAACACCTCCCACCCCTGCTCGCTGGCCACGACGGCCGTATCTACGTCGCCATCACGCACGAGTTTCACTGCGTCCGCACGGCTGGACGCCTCGCTTACATCGAAGCCCGCGTCCGCGAACGCTGCTTCCGGCACCCCGACGACCGCAAGCGATACGGCCGGTTCTTCGCTGTCCTTATTTGCCTGCCAGGAGAAGAAGCCGATCATGCCGACGATGGACACGACAAGGATCGCCACCGTCACCCAGATCGACTTGGTGCGTGCGAGCACCTGGATCTCGCGGAGGGCAGTGGTAGCGATGGTTTCGGTGGGGGAATAGGTGTCTCGTGCCATTACTGCACTGCCTCCCTGAACAGGTCGGTGAGGTCAGGGACCACGCGGGTGAATTCGTGCACGTCGCCGGCGTCCATCGCGGCGCGGAGGATGCGCTGGTCGATCCCAGCTTCGGAGCCCGTGACTTCGAGCACGACCGTCTCGGCGTCCTCCTCGACGACCGTCGTGCCCGGCGGGTACCAGCCACGGGCGGACGTGCCGACGCGGTAGCGCACGGGGCCGCGGTTGCGCAGCTCGTCGACGCCTCCCTCGGCGACCATCCGGCCGTGGGCGACGATGCCGACCCGGTCGCACAAGCGTTGCACGAGGTCGAGCTGGTGGGATGAGAAGATCACGGGTACCCCGTGCCGTTTCGCGCGGTTGGTCAGCATCCGGCTCATCACGTCGACGGCCACGGGATCGAGGCCGGAAAACGGCTCATCGAGAATGAGCACGTCCGGGTCATGAATCAGGCTGGCCGCGAGCTGAACGCGTTGCTGGTTGCCTAGAGAAAGGTCGTCGAGTTTGTCGTTGGCTCGCTCGCTGAGGCCGAGTTCCTCGAGCAGAACCGTGGCGTTGTTCGTGGCCTTTTCTTTGTTTAAACCGTGCAGTTTGGCCAAAAACACCAGTTGGTCGAGAATTTTTTCTTTGCCGTAGAGCCCGCGTTCCTCGGGCATGTATCCGATGCGGCGGCGGGAGTCGTCGTCAAGCGGGCGGCCGTCGAAAAGTACTTCGCCCGAGTCGGTGGCGAGCACACCGAGCGCAATGCGCATGGTGGTTGATTTGCCGGCGCCGTTCGAGCCGACGAAACCGTAGATTTCTCCCTCGTGGACGGTCAGGCTCATGTCGTCGAGCGCCTGGTTGATGCCGAACCTCTTGCGGAGGTTGCGGATTTCTAAGGTGGGCACGCTTTTTAACTCCTCTGTGCAGCGGAAACAGCCGGGTAGGCACCTGCCACGCACCACCGTAACAGCAACTTCGGACCGCTACGGCGCCGGAGGCGTTTCGTCCACGCCGGTAATCCGCGACAGCTCGACGCGCACAACGCGTCCGGTGGACTCGTCGAGGGCGTCGATGAGCCCGGCGTTGACCGTGATCGGCGTGACGCTGCGCTGTGTGCGCTGGCCGCGCTTGTCGACGTACCCGATGGTGACCTGCCGACGCGCCCGGGCCGAGGCACGCAGGGTTTCGAGGAAGTCGCGCTCCTCGGTGTCGGGGGCTCCACCCGCCGCGCGGAGCGAACGGATGATCTCCTCGCGGCGCGCTTCGTCGAGGCCGCGCTCCCGTGGCACGGTCGAGGGGGTCGGTGCGACAAGCTGCGGGGCGTTGTGGAGCTGCAACAGCGCCTCACCGTCGTGGTCTGCGGCGGGCTGGAAACCGTGCCGGCGCAGAAGCGTTACAAGCTGGGATGCGGGCATCTGCGAAATCGCGACGGTGGGGGCGATGAGCTCCAATCCGTCAACGCGCGCCGCGGCCGAGGCAAGCAGAGCCTCGTCCTCGCAGCGCAGGTAGCTCGCTGCTGCGCCGACGCGGAGGCTGCCGTGGGTCGCGGCTGCGTCGTTGATGGCGAACAAGAGCCCCTGCGGGACCTCTCCGACGCAGTGCTTCTCCAACCAGCGCGTCAACTCCCCGCCAGTGCGCCCGGCGTTCAGGGCGCGCTGCACGGACGCGGGGGTGACCCGGTACACGCTGGCCATGCCAGGTGATTCGAGGTCGGCGAACGACTCCAACATCGCCGCCATATCCGGAGGCAAGGGGCCGGGGGCGAGGATGGTCAGATCCGCCTGGGCGATGACGTAGTCGATCTCCGCGGGCACGAGCTCACGCGTTGCCGCGGTAAGGTCCGCGCCTTCCACAACTGCGCGCCCTGGCGCGGCCGCGGTGTGTAGCGCGAGCACGCCGATCGCGTGGCCCTCTTTGACGATGCGCGTCAGCAGTGCCGGCGAGGTCCCGGAGGCCAGGATCGGGCTGTAGTGGTGCAGGTTGGCGCTCAGAGTCTCGCCATCCATCGCGCCCGCGCACAAGCGCTTGACGACGCTCAACTTCGCGAACCGAATCTCCGGTGCGCGCGAATCCTCGCCCAAAAGCTTTGTGTCGAGTTCGGTGCGCCACGGCGAGGCAAGCCAGCCGAGAATGAGCACCGCCCACTGCTCGGGTAGCGTGCTGTCGAGCCAGGTGACTCCGTCGCGGGTAGCGGCGAGGCAGTCCGCGTTGTCGATCTCGCCGCGGCCCACCAGCCCAGCGGCCTCCGCCACGGTGACGGAAAGGTCCGGGTCGAAGCCGAGTTCCTTTTCCAGCGCGGCGCGGGCGCGCACCCCGACACTGCCGTCCTTGAGCAGCTCAACCGGGGACTCGAGCAGGTGCATGATGGTGCGGCGGACCTGGCGCACGGACTCGAGCCCGGCGGCGGTGGAGGCGGCGTCGACGCGCGATTGCTCGACTGCGTTCGTCGGCGCAACCGGTTCCAGTGGGTAGGTACGCACGGGCGTGCCGCGCAGGGCTTCGCGCACCGGCCGTGGGAGCCGCACCGTGGAGGAGTTCACCCGCACGAGTAGCCCGAGTGAGAGCAGCCGCGGGACCGGCAGCGTCGGGTCGGCATCGGGGGCAGCGCCCCGTGTCGTGCCGATCGAGCCGGAGGCGGCGAGCGTGTCCAGCACCTGCCGCTCGCGGGGGCTGAGCTCTTCAAGCGCTTCGGTCAGGTTGTCGGGGGCCGGGTCGAGGATGCGCCAGCCTGCGGGAAGCGCAGAGAGGACACCGGGGGAGACACGTAACGCCTTATCGGGGCCGAAAACCAGGGCGTTGGTGCGCAGTCGCGCGAGCGGTTCTTGCGAGTCGAACGGCACGTTAACGGCATCGAGTGCAACCGGGTCGAGCTCGGCGCCGGCATCGCCGAGGGTTTCTAGCAGCGCGATGTCGGCGGCGGTGAGTCGGCGCAGGGAGCGGGCGATCGAGCCGGTCAAGGTCAATCGGGTCGCCAGTGAGGCCAGCGATGGGGGAGGGGGAAAGGCGGCGTCGGGGCGAGCGTCGAGAAGCGAGCGCAGCTGTTCATCGCTGAAGCGGGCAAGAGCCAAGTGGAGAGCGGACATATCGGGGGTGAGTTTACGTGCGTTCGGCGGGCGGACGTGAAAGAATAGACCCATGGCTTCCAACGTTGACAAGATCGGCCGCGCAAACCCGGCGTGGCCCGAGCACACTCCTGGCAATGGTCACCCGGTCACAGAGATCTCTTCCAAGCTCGCTGGCGCGTCCAGCCCGTTCGGCGATGACCTGATTCTCCCGCGTCCCTACGAGGAGACGGGCTACGTCCACCCGACGACCCGCATTAACCGCTAAGCGGTTCTCTTAACTCGGCCCCTTCCCCGTTTACGCGGGGAGGGGGTTCTTTCACGCCCCGCAGTACAGACAGAGCGGTATGCAGCAGCTAGACAAGGTGGCCGGAATCCGGTACGGTCCCGGGTGACCAATTCCGTATACATAAGGACACTCATGCTCGCTTCAGGTCTTGTCGTCGGCGCCGCCCTCGGCGCCATCATGCAGCGCGGCCGCTTCTGCGTCACCGGCATGCTGCGCGATGTCTTTCTGCAGAAAAAGGGCCGCGGACTCGTCGCCCTTTTCATCGTCATCGCCGTCCACGCCGTCGGCCTCGCCGCCTTGACGACGCTCGGCGTCATCGCACCGGACTACCGCACCTTCCAGCCCGTGGCCGTCATTACCGGCGGTTTCCTCTTCGGCATCTCCATCGTGCTCGCGGGCGGATGCGCCTCCGGCACGTGGTACCGCTCCGCCGAGGGCCTCGTCGGCTCCTGGTTCGCGCTGGTTTTCTACGCGCTGTCCGCCGCCGCGATGAAAAACGGCATGCTCTCCGGGTTCGAGGCCTGGATGAAGCAGTGGGACACCGGCTGGACAACGCTGCCGCAGACCTTCGGTGTTTCCCCCTGGTTTTTCGCCATCCCGCTCGCGCTAGCGACGGCCTGGGCCGCGCATTACTACCTGGCCAAGGACGCCGCGCGACCGAAGGTCACCTTGCAGCAACCCTGGTACAAGAAAGCGCTGCACCCCTACACCGCGGGCACGCTCATCGGCATCCTTGGTGTGATCGCGTGGCCGCTCTCCGCCGCCACCGGGCGCAACGACGGCCTCGGGATTACCACGCCGAGCGCGCACGCAGTCTCCTTCATCACCACGGGCGAGGAGAAGTTCTTGAACTGGGGCACCCTGCTGGTGATCGGCCTGTTCATCGGCGCGTTTATCGCCGCGAAGGCGTCCGGGGAATTTCGCGTGCGCGTGCCTGACGCCACCACGACCGTGCGCGCCATCGTCGGCGGGATCGGCATGGGCGTCGGTGCGGCGCTCGCCGGCGGCTGCACCGTGGGCAACGGCATGGTGCAGACCTCCCTGTTCAGCTACCAGGGGTGGGTCGCCCTCGGGTTCATCGCCCTGGGCGTCTTCGTCGGGTCCAAGATCTGGCTCAAGCCCTCGGTTGCTGCGCCGCAGGGCACCTACAGCACCGAGGACTCCATCCGGTCCGCGGAGGACGCGGTGATTGAATCCACCCCGCAGGGCGGCGGGTTCCAGGTGGCAACGGGACTGATCACCGTGCCCACAACGCAAAAACGCGCCACGAAGGCGCGTCCTATTGGGCCGGGGCGCTACAAGCTAGACACCCTCGGGGCGGTGTGCCCCTTTCCGCTGATCGAGGCCAAGGACGCCATCGCCGAGCTTGACGACGGCGAGAAGCTGGTCATCGACTTCGACTGCACGCAGGCAACCGAGTCCATCCCGCAGTGGGCCGCCGACAACGGCCACGGGATTGAGGACTTCGCTCAAAACCGTGACGCGGGATGGGAAATCACGGTGGTGAAGAACGCCGCTCGCTAGACTAGCTTGGCGATGACAGCGTTGACGTCGCCGGCGAGGACGGCGTCGATAAGCGCCTTGTTGGCGAGGTAGAAGTTGTTGTAGTTGTCGCGGTTCGCTGCGTACGCGGTGTGCAGCTCGGCCGGGACGGCGATGTTGTTCTCGTTCAGGCGGGCAACGATCGCGTGGTACAGAGCGTCAACCTGCGGCGCTGCGGCCGGAGCGGCTGCCGGGGCCGGAGCAGGTGCCGGAGCAGGTGCCGGAGCAGGCGCGGCCTGGGCGTCGCGGTTGGTCGGAGCGGAGTTCAGGCCAAGGCGAGCGGAGCAGGAAGGCCATGCGCCCCAGCCCTGGCCGGCGAGGGTGCGCTCGGCGACGATGATCTGCTGCTCGCGGGTTGCCTGGTGAGCATACGGTGCGAACTGGCCGCCACCGTAGGCGCGCCAGGTGGACGCGGAGAACTGCAGACCGCCGTAGTAGCCATTGCCGGTGTTGATGGACCAGTTGCCGCCGGCCTCGCACTGAGCCAAGCGGTCCCAATCGGAGTCCGGAGCAGCGTTGGCTGCCGGTGCGATGATACCGGTCAGTGCTGCCGCGGCAGCGGTGCCAGCGAGCGCCTTCTTAGCGAAGGATGCGTTCTGCTTAGAGTGACGTGCCATGAAGATTGTGTTTCCTCTCTTGTTAACCGCCTGCGAAGTTAGCTGTCGGGTTCTGGCGCAAGGTGCCAGGCCGCGGGTGCGGCTTCACCCCTAGGAGTGACCTCCGGCGCGTGGGTGACGCGCGTGTGGGTCCTCCGCTTCTGTCCACAATGTCAATGTTGGGGAAGAATTGATTCAGGCCGGACAGAATTCGGCGTGGCCAAAGGTATATGGTTATGCGCCCGGGTTCGGGCTTGCGGGCGACTATATCGGTTTATAACGATTGAGTCACGCGGACAGCACGGAACGGATTCACACGAGTTACATCCACTTTAGTAGATTGCGTGAGAACGCAGTTCAGGACGGTTTTCCTGGCCTATAGTGACGTGCATCACGTTAGTAGAATATTCGGAACCGGCGGCGGTTATCGCGAGTAGTACAATGGCGGTTCTCGAAAGGAAGGAAAAGGCATGCCCGTTGGAAAAGTGAAGTGGTACGACGCTGACAAGGGTTTCGGCTTCGCCTCAAACCCGGGCGATGAGGACGTGTTCGTGGGCAAGAACGTCCTACCCGAAGGCGTCGACGAGCTCGTCGCTGGCCAGCGCATCGAATTCGACTTCGCCGCTGGGCGCCGCGGCCCCCAGGCGCTGCGCGTCAAGGTCTTGGACACGCCGAAGCGGCGCCAGACGCACCGCTACAAGCCCGAGGAGCTCAACAAGCTGCTCGCCGACATGATGACGGTCCTTGAAACGCAGATCCAGCCGGCCCTCGAGGCGGGTCGCTACCCGGACCGAGCGCACGGCAAGCAGGTTGCCGAGATCCTGCGCGCTGTGGCCAAAGAGCTCGACGCTTAAGAGAACGCCACCGACCACGTCGCAATCACGGGGACTTCCTCGCCTGCGTCGTTGGTATCCACGGCCAGCGCTGAGACCTCCGCCACGACGAGCCGGGCGGAATCCTTCACCGCGGGCACCGAGGCCTGATTGGCCTGGCCGGATTGGAAGATTTGCTCCTCGTTGGCCGCTGGGTCGTCGTAAATGCTCAGCAGGCGCCAACTCGACGCCGCGAGATCCTCGGGAACGCTCACGCTCACCTCGGAGGCGGGATCGAGGTCAAACGACGGCGGCTCGCCCCCGACGCACTCCGCGTCCAGCTCGCACACCGTATAGGGAGCGACCTCGAGCTCGGTTCCGCCGTTGGACACCACCACGCGAATCTCGCCCACGGGGGCGGCGGGCTTGCTGCGCTGGTAGTCAACAATGAGGTAGAACCCGCCGACGAGCACCACCGCGGCGACGATGAGGAGAGCCAGAAGCTGCCACGCCTTGAGTTTCATGGATCTCTACCCTACGGCAGCGGGTTGAAAGCTCACCCTGTAGAGGTCCGGCCAGCGCTTGCCGGAGAGGTAGAACTCCTCGGTGCCCGGGATGTGCGCAATCCCGTTGAGCACGTTGTTCGGGTCGGGCGCGGCGTTGTTCGGCAGCGAGGAGGCGTCGATCACGGCGGTGACGTCGCCCGTGGTGGCGTCGATACGCACGATGTCGGTGGTGAGGAAGACGTTGGCGAAGATCTGGTCGCCCACGCACTCGAGTTCGTTGAGCCGCGGCACTTCCGTGCCGTTGAGGGTGACGTCGAAACGCTCGCGCTCGGCGAGGGTCTCTGGGTCCATGCGCCGCAGCTGCGAGGTGCCGTCGGAGAGGATCACCTCGCCGTCGCGGGCGCACACGCCCCAGCCCTCGCCCTCGTAGGTGGTGCGCCCCAGCTCGTCGAGCGTCTGCGCATCGCGCTTGATGGCGACACCGTCCTGCCAGGTCAGCTGCCACAGGTGGTCGTCGACGCGCGTTAACCCCTCGCCAAAAAATCCCGGGTCGATATCGCGGCTGGCCATGACTTGCCCGTCCGGGGTCGCGCGGTAGATCCGCGAGCTGCCCACCTGGCCGGTGCCGACGTACAGCGTGCCGTCGTCGGCGACCTCGAGGCCCTGGGTGAAGCTGGAGGGGTCGAAGTCATAGCGCTCTTCGACCACCGCCTTAAGCTTCTCGACGCCCTGTTCACGCGGCTGCTTTAATTCCTGCGAAGAACACGAAACCAGCGCAGGTGTCAACAACAATGCGGCAAGCGGCGCGGCGGCTTTGAGGCTTAAGCGGGGCATGCCCTTATACTAGGCCTCGTGTCTCAGTCCAGGAATCGCGCTCACCGGCGCGCTAACAGCCCTCTGCTCGGCGAGGCAGCCGTCGCGGCTGCGAGGCAGGCCCTGGAAGAAATCGCCGAGGGTGACATCGGCCCCCACATCGGCGTAGCGGCCGTGTCCCCGAACGTGGCCACCCACCGCTTCGAGGCAGACGTGCCCGGCTACCCGGGCTGGGAGTGGAACGCGGTCGTCGCCTGTGCGACCGGGGCGAGCCGTGTCACCATCAACGAAGTCGCCCTCGTCCCCGCCTCCGACGCCCTGCAGGCACCCGAGTGGGTGCCCTACTCCGATCGCCTGCGCCCCGGCGACCTCGGCCCCGGCGACGTCATGGAGCCCGCCCCGGACGACCACCGGCTGACCGACGACTCCTTTGACAAAAACGCCGTTACCTTTGTCGGGCGCGAAACCGCGAACTACCTCACGGTCAACGGGCTGGAGGAGGCGAAGCAGCGCTGGCGTACCGGCGATTTCGGGCCGACCAGCGAATTCGCCGAGCAGGCCGCGATGGCGTGTCGGACGTGCGCGTTTTACATCCCGATGGCCCCGCCTGTGGGGGAGAACTTCGGCGTGTGCGCCAACGAGTACGCCGCGGACGGGCGCCTCGTCGCCTCGAGCTACGGCTGCGGGGCACACTCGCAGACCAAGGTCGCCGCGCCCGAGCTGCTTGACTCGGCGGACGTGTACGACGACGAGCGGCCCGTCTTCTAGGCCTGGACTGCCCGGGCGCGGCGAATCTCGTTGACGGTGCGGTGGGTGGGCACACCGGCGCGGTTGATCGAGGTGCGCCCGCTGACGAGCGCGCCGTACTCGCGCCACGCGCTGACAAGCCGGGCCCCGTAGACGGGGTCGATCACCCACGTCTCCAGGCGCTTGAGCTCGTGGGCGGAGAACCCCGTGGGCGAGCGCTCGATGGAGCAGCCCAAATCCCCCAGGATGCTCAACACCCCGTCGAGCGCGATCGACGGGGTCGTGTCGGGGTGGGCGGAGACAGTGATTACTCCGTCGGCCACGGTGAGCAGGGGAGACGTGACGCACTGGACGACGCGGGAAGAGGCGTCGACAAGCAATGCTTCGTGCATGGGGAGCTCGACGAGCACGCTGCGCTGCCACCCCAGGTCCGGGCCGTAGTGGGCGGGGTGGAGGCGGTTGTCTTTGACGGGCAGCGCCTCGACGGTGATCTCCGTCGGCGCGGGGGCGAGGGGGCGCAGCGCCACCGACACCGTGGGGGAGGTGCCCTGCGAGACCTCCACCACGACGCGCCGCGTTCCGCTCAAGGTGGCCAGCCGCACCCGCAGGCGGTTCACCTCGGCCGCCGACACGCCAAGTTCGCGCAGCGCGCGGACGTAGGCGCGACCGTCGGTGACGAAGCCACCGACGATGACGAAGGTAAAGACGTGCACGATTTCGACCTTAAACTCTCTGTCATTTCGGTTTGGAATTTCCCCGCGGCGGTGTAAGGCTATGCACTGACAATTTCATCGCCGGGTCAGACCTGTGAGGCCCGTCAGACCCGTCAGACAAGGGGACAACACGTGAGCTCTAGCGGATCCACCGCCGTGACCGGCACCAGCACCGGCTGGCTTGACCGATACTTCCACATTTCCGAGCGCGGTTCGACAGTGGGTACCGAGATCCGCGGCGGCGTGGTCACCTTCTTCGCTATGGCGTACATCGTGCTGCTCAACCCGCTGATCATCGGCACGAGCCCCGACCGCGACGGCGTGGTCCTCGGCATCCCCCAGGTCGCTGCGGCCACCGCCCTGGCCGCCGGAGTGATGTCCATCCTGTTCGGCGTGGTGGCGAAGTACCCGTTCGGCATCGCAGCGGGCCTGGGCCTGAACACCCTGGTGGCGGTCACGCTCGTTGGCCAGGAGGGCCTGACCTGGCCGGAGGCCATGGGCCTGGTGGTCATCGACGGCATCATCATCTGCATCCTCGCGATCTCCGGGTTCCGTTCCGCCGTGTTCCGCGCCATCCCCGACTCGATGAAGGTGGCCATGAGCGTGGGCATCGGCATGTTCATCGCGCTCATTGGGCTTGTCGACGCCGGCTTCGTGCGCCGTGTCCCAGACGCCGCGATGACTACCGTGCCCGTCCAGCTGGGTATCGGCGGCTCGATCGCGTCGTGGCCCACCTTCGTCTTTGTCATCGGCCTGATCATCTGCGGGTTCATGGTGATCCGCAACATCCGCGGCGGGCTGTTCATCGGCATCGTGGCGACGACGATTATCGCGCTGATCGTCGAGGCGCTGACCGGCTCCGGCTCCTCGGCGGACAGCCCGCAGGGCTGGTCACTGGCCGTGCCCCAGATCCCGGAGTCCCTGGGCGGGGTGCCCGATCTGACTATCGTCGGCGACATCGACCTTGTCGGTGGCTTCGTCCACGCGGGTGTCGTCGCGGCCTCGCTGCTGGTGTTCACCCTGGTGCTGGCCAACTTCTTCGACGCGATGGGCACCATGACCGCGCTGGGCCGCCAGGCGGGCGTTGCCGACGCCGACGGTAACCTGCCGGGGATGAAGCGCGCCCTGGTCGTCGAGGGCCTCGGCGCGGTCGTCGGCGGCGCGGCCTCGGCGTCATCGAACACGGTCTACGTCGATTCCTCTGCCGGCATCGCCGACGGCGCGCGCACCGGCCTGGCCAACGTGGTCACCGGCCTTCTGTTCCTCGCCGCAATGTTCTTCACTCCGCTGTACGCGATCGTGCCCATCGAGGCCGCCGCCCCAGTACTCGTCGTCGTCGGCGCGCTGATGATGATGCAGGTGGGCCAGATTCAGTGGAACGAGTTCCACATCGCCCTGCCCGCATTTCTGACGATCGTGATCATGCCGTTTACCTTCTCCATCGCCCACGGCATTGGCGTCGGCTTCATCTCCTTTACCCTCATGGCGCTGTTTGCGGGCAAGAGCCGCGAGATCCACTGGATCATGTGGCTGATTTCCGCGCTGTTCATCGTCTTCTTTGCCCACGGCCCCGTCATGGCCGCGCTCGGCGCCTAGCATGCGCACGCGTATTGACGACCCCGCCGACGCCCGCCTTGACGACGTCCGCGACCTGAAGCACTCCGACACCCGCGGTGGCCTCGTTTACGCGGAGGGCCCGCTGATCTGCGGCCGCTTAGTGGAATCGCGCTTCCCGCTGCGCAGCGTGATCGGCTTTGGGGGACGCCTGGACAGCTTCCTCTCCGACTACGGCGGGCGCCTGCCCGAGTCGGTGGGGGTCTACGAGGTGACGCGCCCGCTTCTGGCCGAGGTCGCGGGCTACGACATGCACCGCGGGCTGATCGCGGTGGCCGAGCGCCCCGCGCCCTTGAGCGTCGCCGACGTTACCGAGGGAGCCCGCACGCTGGTGGTCCTCGAGGGCGTCGGCGACCACGAGAACATCGGCGCGATTTTCCGAAACGCCGCGGGCATGGACGTCGACGGGGTCCTCTTCGGCGCCGCGACCGCCGACCCGCTGTACCGCCGCAGCGTGCGCGTCTCCATGGGCCACGCGCTTCGCCTGCCGTTCGCGCACCTCGACGGTGCCGCAACCACCTGGCAGCGCTCGCTGGACGAGCTGCACGATACGGGGTGGCGGCTCGTGTCGCTAACCCCCGACGACGCCGCGGAGCATCTCGCCGAGGCGCTAGTCGACGCCACCGGGCGCCCCTGGGACAAAGTCGCGCTGCTCGTCGGCGGCGAGGGCCCAGGGCTGACCGAGCACGCGATGCGCGCCACCGACGTCCGCGCCCGCATCCCCATGGCCCCCGGCACGGACTCGCTCAACGTTGCGACCAGCGCCGCGATCGCCTTCTACGAGCGCCAGCGCAGCCTGCGCTAGCGGTCCGAGTGGCGGATGCGCTCCTGCACCTTCGCCGCCAGCGCCTTGGCGCGCCGGGAGAGTCCGCGCCCGATGCGCTTTGCCGCGGCCAGGGAGGCGTCGGCAAGCTCGGCGAACTCCCCGCCGTCACCTGGCTCGGCATCGGCGGCGACGTAGTCGTCGTAGCCTTTGTCCTTCTCCGCGAGGCGCGACGCGACCTCCGCGACGGTCTTGGTCCGCGGGGCGGGGGCCGCGATCTTCGGCTCGGGTCGGCCATCCACCGCGTAGCCCACGACGTTCAAGTCGGGGCCATCCGGGGAGACGTCGACGCCGATCCAGCTTGTCTGGGCCGCGGCGGCGAGTTCCTTGGGTACGAAGGGTAGCGAAATCCCGCCGATGGGCTCGGCGGTTTCGCCCGCCCAGAACGGGGCCTCGAACGGCTCGGGCAGGCCGGCGTCCTCGGCGACGACGTCGCGCGTGGCCGAAAATGCCCGGCGCAGCTCGGAACCGGCGAAGTGTGCGAACCCGGCAAAGTCCGAGTCGGTGCCCTCCACGAAAACGAACGTATCGGCGGCGGGCAAGGTCTCGCGCAGCGCAGACGCCGCCTCGGACGCGGTGGTCACGTCTTCGACGAAGGTTTGCACCACGGCCACGCCGGGGTAGCCGGCGATGTAGAACTCCGCCCGGCCCGGCTGCGAGGAGCGGTTGAGCGGGAAATCGCCGATCGCGGTGATCGGCCAGGCGGGGTTGAGCTGGGCGAGTAGCTTGCGGCCGAAACCGCGATCAGCCTTCGGCTCCCCGCTCAGCACGGCGCCGGGGTCGGGGGCGTTGACAAACCAGACTGTGACGACGCAGGGCAGCGACATGGCGGAGTAGTCCTTACTTCCGGGGGCGTTTCGTGTTCGTTCTCACTCCGAGCAGAACGTCTTCCCAGTGCGGGGTGACGGCCTTGCGCCGGCGCTGCTGGGGCTGCTCGTCGCCGTCGGGGTGGCGCAGGAAGTCGCCCTCCACCACCGGGGAATCGTCCGTCCCGGCCTCCGGCTCGAGCAGTTGCGGGGTGTCGGGCTCCACGGCCGTGAGCGAGCGAATCGGCTGCACGAAGTCGGGGTCGGTTAAGTCGGCGGCGACGGAGTTGCGTGGCTGCGTCGTGGCCTTGGCGCCCATGGCGCGCTTAAACGACCACAGCCCCTCGTTCTCGCTCAACCCCGACTTCCACCGCACGTGGACCACCCAATCGTCGCCGGGTTCGCGCGTTGCGTCCCACTCCGCGTGGCTGAGCGAATTGCCCCGCGCGGCAAACGCGGTGGCGAGGATCTCAAAGAGCGTGAGCTTGGCCGGCCCGCCCTCGCGCAGCGGGTGCGACTGCTTCGCGGCTTCGGCGACCTGGTAGCGCTCCAGCAGCACCGGGTGGGCGTAGGCCTCGATGCGGCTTTCGGCAACGCCCATTTCGTCGGCCAGTTCCTTTTGCGTCGCACCCGCGCGGATCTTCGCTTGGATCTCGCTCGGGCGCATCGACAGGGGAGTGGCGAACAGCGGGTCCGGGTCCGGCAAGGAGGGCACGCGCGGCAGCGAGTCGTAGGTCGGGGTGTCCGAAGGCTCTACCTCGGCTTCGACTACTTCAACATCGAGGGGTTCGGCGTCGTGCTCGGCAGGGCCGTGAAGCGAGTGCAGCTGCGCGCGCGCCAACTGGTAGCGCACACCGTCGGCATCGCGCATAACGAGGAACGTCTCGGTCGACTCCTCGGCGACCGCGTAGAGCTCACGCATCACAACTCCTTTATTTCTTCGACACCTTAAACCCTAACCGACGAATCCGGCCGCCACAGCAGGTTTAGCGCCCGACACCCTGCTCAAGGAGGAAATCAATCGCGCCAGTGAGCTTTTCGACATCCAAGGTGTCGATGGCGGGGAACATACCAATGCGCAGCTGGTTGCGCCCCAGCTTGCGGTAAGGCTCAGTGTCGACGACGCCGTTCGCGCGCAGCGCCTTGGCCAGCTCGGCGGCGTCGATCGCGTCGTCGAAGTCGACGGTTCCCACCACGAGGGAGCGCTTCGCCGGGTCCTTGACGTAGGGGGTGGCCAGCTCGTGATTCTCCGCCCACCCGTAGAGTGCCTCGGCGTTCGCGCTGGTGCGCTTGACCATGCCGTCGAGGCCACCGTTGTCGTTCATCCACTTCACCTGGTCGGCGAGCATGAGGAGGGTCCCCACGGCCGGGGTGTTGTAGGTCTGATTCTTGCGCGAGTTCTCCACGGCCGTCTGCAGGTCCAGGAAGGCGGGGATGAAGCGGCCCGAGGCGTGGATCGACTCGATGCGCTCGATCGCGGCGGGGCTCATCGCAGCCAGCCACAGGCCGCCGTCGGAGGCAAAGCTCTTCTGCGGCGAGAAGTAGTAGATGTCGGCTTGGGACATGTCGACCGGTAGGCCCCCGGCGCCGGAGGTGGCGTCGATAAGCACGAGCGCGTCCGTGTTGGCGGGCCGCACGACATCGATGCTCGCGCCTGTCGACGTCTCGTTGTGCGCCCAGGCGACGACGTCCGCGTCGACCCCGGAAAGCGCCTGCGGGTCGGGGGCGTCGCCCGGCTCGGCCTCGACCACGTGCGGGTCGTTCAGCCACGGGGCCTTCTTCGCAGCCTTTGCAAACTTGGAGGAAAACTCGCCGAAGCTCAAGTGCGCCGACGTGTTCTCAATCACGCCGAAGGTGGCCGCGTCCCAAAAGGCGGTTGCGCCGCCGAGGGAGAGGACAATCTCGTAGCCATCGGGGAGGCTGAAGAGCTCACTCAGACCCTCCCGAACCTCGCCCACGACGTCCTTGACCGCGAGCTGGCGGTGGGAGGTGCCGATGATGGAGGTGGCACCGCGAGTCAGCGCGTCAAGCTGGGCGGGGCGCACCTTCGACGGCCCACAGCCGAAACGGCCATCAGCTGGGAGAAGTTCGCTGGGGAGGGTGGGGTAGTTGCTCATTCGTGCCTCAATCTTTTCTGTGTGTTACGTGGTGTCGAATACTAGCACCCCGGCCACTTCACGACGCGCTCGAATTGTGCCGAGGAAGCATTTAACGCAAACCTGTCGCCCGCATCACAAGCTTTGCTAAGATTTACTGATAACGCTCCCACCGTCGCGCGTGCGGCTCGATGGGGTGCCCATCTACTCTTACGAGGAAAGGTTTGCAGTGGCTACTGAGAACAACGACAAGGTCGTGCTCCACTACCCGGGTGGCGAGTACGAGATGGAAATCAAGCGTGCCACCGAGGGAAACGACGGCTTTGAGCTGGGCAAGCTGCTCGGCGAGACCGGCCTGGTCACCTTCGACCCCGGCTACGTATCCACCGGTTCCACCGAGTCGAAGATCACCTACATCGACGGCGACGAGGGCATTCTGCGCCACCGCGGCTACGACATCGCTGATCTGGCCAACAACGCCACCTTCAACGAGGTGTCCTACCTGCTGATCAACGGTGAGCTGCCGACGACCGAGGAGCTGGACAAGTTCAACTCCGAGCTGCGCCACCACACCCTCCTGGACGAGGACTTCAAGGCCGCGTTCAACATCTTCCCGCGCAACGCCCACCCGATGGCCGTGCTGGCCTCCTCGGTGAACATCCTCTCCGCCTACTACCAGGATCAGCTTGACCCGCTGGACGAGGAGCAGCTGGACAAGGCCACCGTGCGCCTCATGGCGAAGGTGCCGATGCTCGCGGCGTACGCGTTCCGCGCGTCCAAGGGCAAGCCGTACATGTACCCGGACAATTCCCTGAACCCGCGAGAGAACTTCCTGCGCATGATGTTCGGCTACCCGACCGAGCCGTATGAGGTCGACCCTGTCCTGATCAAGGCGCTGGACAAGCTGCTCATCCTGCATGCTGACCACGAGCAGAACTGCTCCACCTCCACCGTCCGCATGATCGGCTCCGCGCAGGCGAACATGTTCGTCTCCATCGCCGGTGGCATTAACGCACTGGCTGGCCCGCTTCACGGCGGCGCTAACCAGGCCGTGCTCGAGATGCTCGAGGACATCAAGAACAACCACGACGGCGACGCCACCGACTTCATGGACCGCGTGAAGAACAAGGAAAAGGGCGTGCGCTTGATGGGCTTCGGCCACCGCGTGTACAAGAACTACGACCCGCGCGCCGCGATCGTGAAGGAGACCGCTCACGAGGTGCTCGAGCACTTCGGCGGCGACGAGCTGCTTGACCTCGCTATGAAGCTCGAGGAGATCGCTCTGAACGACGACTACTTCATCTCCCGCAAGCTCTACCCGAACGTTGACTTCTACACCGGCCTGATCTACCGCGCGATGGGCTTCCCGACGAACTTCTTCACGGTGCTCTTCGCCATCGGCCGCCTGCCGGGCTGGATCGCTCACTACCGCGAGCAGCTGGCAATGAACTCCAAGATCAACCGCCCGCGCCAGATCTACACCGGCGCCACCAAGCGCGAATTCGTACCGCGCGACCAGCGCTAGACAAGGAGCTGTCTCAACAATGGAAAAGCCCACGATTTCCCTCCCGACCGAACCGGCACCCGTCGACCTTGTTATCGAGGACCTCACCGTCGGTGAGGGCGCCGAAGCTGTTGAAGGAGGCTTCGTCCGAGTGCACTACTTGGGCGTCGACTACGAGACCGGCGAGGAGTTCGACTCCTCCTGGGACCGCGGCGAGGCCGCGGAGTTCCCGCTGGCAGGCCTCATCGAAGGCTGGCAGGAGGGCATCCCGGGCATGAAAGTCGGCGGCCGTCGCGAGCTGACCATCCCGCCGGAGAAGGCCTACGGGCCGGCCGGCGGCGGGCACCCGCTGTCCGGGCGCACGCTCGTGTTCGTCATCGATCTGCTCGACGCCAGCTAAATTTGGCACAATCGGGGTTATGCGAATTCCTGCGACAACCCTGAACAACGGAACTGAGCTTCCGCTCCTGGGCCTCGGCACCTACAAGTTGGTAGGCGCCGAGGCCGAAACCATTGTCCGCACCGCGATCGAGCTGGGCTACCGGCACATAGACACCGCGGCGCTCTACGGCAATGAAGAGGAAGTCGGCCGGGCGATCAACGATGCGATCGCGGCCGGCGACGTCACCCGCGACGAGCTGATCGTGACCACGAAGCTGTGGAACGACGACCAGGACCGCGTGGAGGAGGCCTTCGAGGAATCCTTGCGCCGTCTCGGGCTCGACTACATCGACATCTACCTCGTGCACTGGCCGTGGCCGCAGCGCGGCCTCTACGCCCAAGCCTTCGAGCGCGTCGCGCGGCTCAAGGAGGGCGGGGCGCTCAAGGCCGCCGGGGTAGCCAACTTCTACCCGGAGGTGCTCTCGGAGGTCATCGCCGCCACCGGGGTAACTCCGGTGCTCAATCAGGTTGAACTCCACGTGGGCTTTACGCAGCCCGAGTTGCGCGACTTCCACTCCAGCCATGGCATCTGCACCGAGGCGTGGGCGCCGCTGGCGCGCGGTGAGAACTTCTCCGAGCCCGAGATTGGAGCGATCGCCGACGCGCACGGCGCCACGCCGGCGCAGGTGGTGCTCGCGCACCTGATGCGGCATGGCTGCTCCGTGATCCCGAAGACGTCCAACCCGCAGCGCCTCGTGGAGAACCTCGGCGCCGTGGATGTGGCGCTGAGCGAGGCCGAGATCGCGGCGTTGGACGGGATCGCGGGAGAGAGGATGTCGGGGGATCCGCTGACGTTTCCCGGGGACGTCGATTAGCGAGCGCGGCGGGGGTAGCGGGGGGACAGTTAGTCTCCGCAGTAAAACTACCTTCTCGGGGGTAGCGGGCTGATCCAGCGAAGATTTTGATGTGCGAACTTGGCAAAAAAGCTTGGCGCTTCCGATAAATTTTGTGTGTCCAGTTATAACCAACGCATGTGAGAGCGTTAGTTTCCACACGTAGGCAGCACAGAAAGGATGGGTCAGTGTCGCAATCCCAAGGATCCACCGCATTTCCCACCCGAAGAGAACCGACTCCGGACGAGTTCGTCGCCATGCAAAACAGCGAGGAGTTCCAGGAGCTTCGGAAATCCTACCGCGGCTTCACCTTCCCGGTTTCCGTCGCCTTCTTCGTCTGGTACATCTTCTACGTCGTCGTGGC
This sequence comes from Corynebacterium sp. Z-1, assembly GCF_031844665.1. NCBI lineage: Bacteria > Bacillati > Actinomycetota > Actinomycetes > Mycobacteriales > Corynebacteriaceae > Corynebacterium > Corynebacterium sp. Z-1. The sequence continues at coordinate 1,153,674 of NZ_CP134621.1, forward strand.
GACATTCTTCCCACAGACGATGGCACAGCCCTTCCTCGGGATGAACGTGGGCATCTGGCTGGGTATCGCCCAGTTCATCACCACGTTCATCATCACGTACGTTTACGTCAAGTACGCGAACAAAAACATTGAGCCGCGCGCGGCTCATATTCGCGAAGTAATGGAGGGCTAGGCACCATGAACACCACTTACCTGGCCCAGGAGGCCGCACAACCGCAAGGCGTGGGCAATCCGCTGCTTAACATTGCCATCTTCGCTGTCTTCATCATCGTCACGATGTTCATTGTGACCCGCGCTGGCAAGACCACCTCCGAGTCCGCGGACTTCTACACCGGTGGCGCCTCTTTTAGCGGCACGCAAAACGGCCTCGCCATCGCGGGCGACTACCTCTCGGCCGCGTCCTTCCTCGGCATCGTCGGCTCGATCGCGCTGACCGGCTACGACGGGTTCCTGTACTCGATCGGCTTCTTCGTCGCATGGCTCGTCGCCCTGCTGCTCGTCGCGGAGCCGCTGCGCAACGTGGGCCGCTTCACCATGGCCGACGTGCTGTCGTTCCGCCTGCGCCAGAAGCCCGTGCGCGTCGCGGCGGCCTTCGGCACGCTGTTCGTCTCGCTGTTCTACCTCATCGCGCAGATGGCGGGCGCAGGCTCCCTCGTCTCGGTACTGCTTGACCTGCACACCTTCTGGGCGCAGGCACTGTGCGTCTTCATCGTCGGCATCGTGATGATCGCCTACGTGCTCATCGGCGGCATGAAGGGCACCACCTACGTGCAGATGATCAAGGCCGTGCTGCTCATTAGCGGTGTCGCGATCATGACCGTGCTCGTCTTTATCGCAGTGCGCGGTGGTATGAACACCCTGTTCACCGACGCAATTGGTGCGCACGGCGCCTCGGAGTACATTCAGGAGAAGGGTTACGAGGCCACCGACATCATGGCCCCGGGCCTGAAGTACGGCGCCTCACTGACCAGCCAGATCGACTTCATCTCGCTCGGCCTGTCCTTGGTGCTCGGCACCGCCGGCCTGCCGCACGTCCTGATGCGCTTCTACACCGTGCCCACCGCTAAGGAGGCGCGCAAGTCCGTAACCTGGGCCATCGTGCTCATCGGTGCCTTCTACTTGCTCACCCTGGTGCTCGGCTACGGCGCAGCTGCGCTCGTCGGCCCGGACCGCATCCTGGCAGCCCCGGGCGGGGCGAACGCGGCGGCGCCGCTGCTCGCCTTCGAGCTCGGCGGCTCCATCTTCATGGCGCTGATCTCCGCGGTTGCCTTCGCGACGGTTCTGGCCGTCGTGGCCGGGCTGGCCATTACCGCATCCGCCTCGGTCGCCCACGACATCTACGACGCCGTGCTTCGCGACGGCACCGCCACGGAGGCCGAGCAGGTGCGGGTCTCGCGCATCACTGTGGTTGTCATCGGTGTGGTCTCCATCGTGCTGGGCATCCTGGCCATGTCCCAGAACGTCGCCTTCCTGGTCTCGCTGGCGTTCGCCATCGCGGCATCCGCCAACCTGCCGACCATCCTGTACTCGCTGTACTGGAAGCGCTTCAACACCACCGGTGCGGTCGCCTCCATGTACACCGGTCTGATTTCCGCCCTGTTGCTCATCTTCTTCTCCCCGGCGGTGTCCGGCGCCCCGTCCGCAATGTTCCCGAACGCCGACTGGTCGATCTTCCCGCTGACCAGCCCCGGCATCGTGTCCATCCCGCTGGCGTTCCTCGCCGGCATCATCGGCACCTACCTGGGCAAGCCGGACAATCTGGACGCTCTGCAGTCCGAGATGGAAGTTCGGTCGCTGACCGGCGTCGGCGTGGAGGCCCCGGTCGACCACTAATTAGACGCGCTGAGAATAAAAAATGACCCACCATATGGTGGGTCATTTTTTCATTGATTAGGGCAGGAAGGCGCGGGCCTGGTCCAACGCCTGCTGCAGGGCGGCGTTGCCTTGCGAGGACATCTCGCTTGAGCTCTGCAGGAGCTGCTCGATGGGAATGTTGGGAAGCTGCACGACCGGCGCGGCCGCCTGGCCTGGTGTCCACTGGCCCCAGTCGGCGGTGTAGACGTCGTTGATGTCGCAGACCACTCCGTCGATGGTGGTCTGCCACTTCGCCACCTGGTGGATGTTCGCGGGCGGCGTCTCCGAGAAGGAGACGCCGATCAATGTAGGTCCCCAACATGTCGACGAACGTGGGATCGGACATGTCCGGCATAGTGGCAATCAGTGTTTCCAACAGTGATCGCAGTGCCACTTCGTTGAAAGTCAGCTCGGCGGAATCGGCTGCCAGAATGCGGCGTGCTGCGGGGTGAGTGGTAGTAAGCTGGGTAAATAAATCCATTTTTAGGAGTCCTTCGTCTCGTCCGTGGTCGGAGTCCAGTCCCGCTGCAATTCGTCCGGGTCGAGCATTCCTTTGGCGATCAGGCGCTTCTTCGTGCGCGTGATGGTCGACGCGCCGACACCGAGGGTCTCGGCCATCTCAGCCTGCGACATGGTGTTGTTAGCAATCCACTGTGCCACCATGCGTTCTTGATGCGCGGTTAACTTCGGCGGTTTTCCCCTCAACCGGCCTCTCGCTTTCGCAAGCTCCAGCCCCTCCTTGGTTCTCGCGGAGATCAGATCACGCTCGAACTGGGCGATCATGGCCAGCATGTTGAACATCAACTGCCCCATCGGATCAGCAGGGTTATAGACATCGCTGCCGATTTGCAGTCGTGCACCCTTCGCAGTGATCTCCTGGGCGATCGCATGAGCATCAGGCACACTGCGGGCCAGGCGATCGAGTTTCGTCACCACGAACGAGTCACCCTCACGAAGTCGATCCAGGGCTCGCGCGAGACCTGGACGGTTGCGGTTCGTGGCGGTGTAACCGTGGTCGAGAAGAATGTTGGCCTCGTCTACTCCGAGCTGTTTCAACAGTCTGGTCTGCGCCTCGAGTTCTTGACCCCGAGTCGACACGCGGGCATAACCGATCCTCATGATTTCCCCTTATTGGTGCGCGTCATTTCCTCGCAATCCGCTCCTTTCCTACCGATTGAGGGGCGTATTACAAAATACTATACGGCACAGGTAAACGGAACGCCAGCAGGAAGGATTTATCATCGGTACTTGAGCGTGAGAGACCTACCGAATGACGCTCGGCAAACGGCAGTATCCGTGCTGGCATATCCCGCAAGCTTTTGATGATGGCAGATGGGCACGTTTGCCTCTCGGGGGGGCGACAACACTTCCTCGGAAGCAAGCGGGCTACGCCCGCGCGCTAGCCCAAAGGAGCGAAGCGACTGCGGGAGCACAACATCATTCCGCGCACCACGTTAGTGACACTCGTTAAGGTGAGGTGGTGACTTCTTCTTCTCCACAGCGCCTGGACCGGTCAGAGATTCGCCACAACCTCGACGCATTCAAACTCCACTGGCGCAGGCGCCTTGATAGCTGGACTCAGGCGGAGCAAGGCGCGATTGAGAAGAAGTACGCCCAGTCTTTCTGGTCGGACTTCCTCGCTTGTTTCGGCATCTCCGCCGCACGCATGGACCTGTTCGAGCAAGACGCCAAGCGTGCCTCGACGGGTAATACCGGCTACATCGACCTGTTCTGGCCCTCCGTGGTGATTGGCGAGGCGAAGAAACCGGGTGTCGACCTCCAGCTCGCGGTCGACCAGGCCCGCGACTACCTGCAGGGCGGGTCCGTCTCGGCCACCGAACAACCCCGCTACATCCTCGCCTCCGACTTCGAGACCTTCCGTCTCCTGCGCCTGGGTGACCCCGAGCAGCGCTTCGACGTGACCTTCCCCCTCGGTGAGGTCACCGACCACGTTGACGAGCTACGCTTCCTTGCCGGCTACGACGACACCATGACCCGCGAGGAAGAACAAGACGCCTCCATTGCCGCATCGAAGGTCATGGCGAACCTGTTCACCGCAATGGCCGGCGACGACGTCGACGAGGCCGTCGCCGATGCCGCACCAACCAACCCGGAAGAAGAAGACGAGGAAGTCCAGCGCACCTCGGTGTTTCTGACCCGCCTGCTGTTTCTCCTTTTCGGTGACGATGCCGGCCTGTGGGAGCAGGACCTGTTCTACCGCTTCGTCCACGAGCACACGACCAGCGAAAACCTGGGCGGGCAACTCGATGCCCTGTTTGACGTACTCAACACCCCCGAGACCAAGCGCAGGCGGGTGCCGGAGTCGATGGCGGCGTTCCCCTACGTCAACGGGTCCCTGTTTGACCGGGCGGGCGAGCTACGCACCACCACGTTTTTCAGCCCCGCCATGCGCGAGGCCCTTTTGGAGGCGTGCCGGTTCCATTGGACGGATATCTCCCCCGCGATCTTCGGCAGTCTTTTCCAGTTGGTGAAGTCGAAGGAAGCGCGACGCGGCGACGGGGAGCACTACACGTCGGAAAAGAACATTCTCAAGACGCTGGGGCCGCTGTTTCTCGACGAGCTACGCGCTGAAGCCGACCGTCTCATCGCAAACGTGTCCACTACCCAAGCCGCCTTACGGGCGTTTCGCGACAGTCTGGCTACCCATGCTTTTATCGATCCGGCCTGCGGGTCGGGGAACTTCCTACTGGTTGCCTACCGTGAGCTGCGGCGTATCGAGACTGACATCATCGTCGACCTGCGACGCCGCGAGGGCAACACCGATATGGCCTTGAATATCGCGTGGGAGCAGAAACTTTCGATCAGCCAGTTCTACGGCATTGAGTTGAACTGGTGGCCGGCCAAGATCGCGGAGACCGCCATGTTCTTGATCGATCATCAGGCCAACCGGGAGCTAGCCGATAAGGTGGGGCAGGCTCCGGAGCGCCTCCCCATTACGATTACCGCCCATATCCATCACGGTAACGCCCTGGCCGTGGACTGGGCGGAGCTCGTGCCCGAAGTGAGCGGACAGACCTACGTGTTCGGCAACCCGCCATTTCTTGGGGACCACACGAGAACAAAGGAGCAGTTGGAGGATCTCCAGCGCGTGTGGGGAGGGATAAAGACTTCGAGGTTGGATTTTGTGACCGGCTGGCACGCTCAAGCGTTGCGTTTCTTCCACGGGCGTGACGGTTCGTTCGCGTTCGTGACGACGAACTCAATCACCCAGGGTGACCAGACGGCACGATTGTTCGGCCCGATCTTCGACGCCGGGTGGCGGATTAAGTTCGCTCACCGTACTTTCACGTGGGACTCCGAAGCCCCCGGCAAAGCGGCTGTTCACTGTGTCATCATTGGTTTCGACCGCGGCAGGAATACGCGGCCTCACCTGTGGGATTACCCTCACGCGAAATCTGGCCCGGTAGAGCTCGTCGTAGAGCAGGCGATCAATGCCTATCTTGTGGATGGTCCCAATGTGCTAGTCACCAAGCGCTCAACCCCTTTATCTTCATCGCTTCCAGAGGTAGTTAAGGGATCTATGGCTACTGATGGTGGGTATCTCACTGTGCAGGAGAAAGAGTTTGCCAAGGTTACCCAGGATCCAGTGATGAGAAAGTACCTCCGCCCCTACATCGGCTCCGAGGAGCTCATCAACGGTAAACAACGCTGGTGTCTGTGGCTGACCGACTTGGACCCGTCTGATCTGGCGAAGTCCCCCGCTCTCCGGGAGCGTATCGAGGGAGTGCGCACATCCAGAGCGGCATCGAAGGCAGAGACAACCCGTGATTACCCGCATCACCATTTGTTTAGGCAAATCGGTCTGGTGTCGGACTGTCCTATCGTTGGTATTCCTGAAGTCAGTTCGGAGAACCGTCGCTATCTGCCGGTAGGAGAACTAGAACCTGGGGTAATCATTTCAAACAAGGTTTACGGGGCTGTTGACCCGGAGGGATTCTTGTTTGCCATAGCTTCTTCGTCGATGTTTATGGTCTGGATGAAAACCGTGGGAGGACGGTTAGAATCTCGTATCAGCTTTTCAAGCACGATCACGTGGAATAATTTCGCACTGCCCGCCCTGGGCGATGCGACCCGCCAGCGCATCATCGCTGCGGGTCAAAAGGTCCTCGCTGCGCGCGAGCTGCACCCGGAGCGGTCGCTGGCCGAGCATTACAACCCGTTGGCGATGGACCCCGCACTGGTCAAGGCGCACGAAGCGCTGGACAAGGAGGTCGACCGGGCGATGGGCGCACCGCGCAAGCTCACGAGCGAGCGGCAGCGCCAGGAGCTGCTGTTTAAGAATTATTCTTCACTAAATGGGAACTGAAGGTGAGGGGTGAATCGACTAATGCCACTCTAGTTATGTGTTGGAAACGCGGCGGTATCGTACAAGCGGATATCGAGGACGCGCTTGGTGGGTACGCAGGAGTACTCGGCCAAGGGTAAAGTGCATCCCGCTCGTTACAGGCGTTGGAGATCGTTGTCTGCGAGGATACTTGCCCACGTGCGATGTTTCTAGGGGAGAAGTTCTTATCGGCCTCGAAGTAGCCCTGCAGCTCGGCGTGCAAGGCCTCCAGGAGCTTCCACGGTTTCGAGGATGCTGTCTGGGTGCGGTAGACGGGGTCGATGTACCAGACCATCTGGGACTTGCCAGACCGATAAGGAATGCTCTAAACGGGCGCTTTGGCGGCACGTCTTAACCGTACTGCGTCTGACAGATATGCATAAGGGGTCACCAAGGTGTCCTTGCTCGCTTAGAAAACTCGACTGTCTTTTTTTGACCGGGTTCGGTTTTTAGTACCGGTCGGGCGGGTATCGGGTACTGGGTGTGCGTGTATCGGGTACCGGGGGTAGTTGGGTTGGCAGTCTGTGGTTGACGGCCCTGCGCAGTGTGTACGCGCGGGCCGCGTAACCATGGAAGGAGTTTGGTGTGGTCACCAATTACAGGTTGATCATGCTGGCGCTTGTGCAAGGCCGCTCGTGGTCGCAGATCACGTCGGATTTGGGGTGCTCGCGCAGCAGTATTGATAAGGCCAGTCGGGTGTTGCGCTCGACTGGGATGGACGAGGACACGATTACCGCGTTGTCGCCGCAGGAGCTTTCGGAGTTGTTTCCGGATAATCGCCGGCGGGATTCAGATGCGTTTGTGGAACCGGATTTCGCAGGCATCGCCGCCCGGCGCCGACGCGGTGAGCGGGTGACGTTAAAGGTGGAACACCATAAATACACCCGCCGTCAGGCTACTTCTGGCCAGCAGCATTATTCCTACCGGCAGTTCTGCGCGCTGTTTGAAAACTACGTCGATGTCAACGACCTGACTGCGCTTTTGACCCATGCCCCTGGTGAGGAGCTGTGCGTTGATTGGTCCGGGGAAACCATGGCAGTTGTTGACCCGTTGACCGGGGTGTCTGTGCAGGCGTATGTGTTTGTGGCGTCGCTGCCGCATTCGGGGCTTATCCATGCCAGTGCGTGGCCGGATATGCGGATGCGGTCGTGGCTGTGTGCCCACCGCGACGCGTTGGACTATATCGGTGGCGTGCCGGTGCGCATCGTGCCCGATAACGCCTCGACAGCAACCAACCAGATCACACGTGGTGCGACGGTGCGTGAAGTCAACGAGCGCTACCAGCAGTTCGCCGAGTTCTACGGTTGCGGGATTACCCCGGCTAGGCCGGGTAAACCCAGGGATAAGGCCCATGTGGAAAAGGCGGTCGATATCGTCCAGACCTGGGTCGCAGAAGCGTTATCGGGCCAAGAGTTCTCCACGTTCGACGCTCTCAACGCCGCTATTGCAGCACAGGTCGACTGGATCAACGACCGGGAAGGATTCCGGGGCCGCAACGCAAGCCGCAGGCAGTTGTTTGTTGAAAGCGAAGCAGAAGCATTGCGCCCGCTGCCTCAACAGCGCTGGTCGTATTCCACGTGGCGTAAATGTTAGGGACGTGCTTTTAGTAGCGCGGTTCTGACGATCGGATAGCGCGGGTATGAGCTTCGGATAGCAGCATCTGGTGGTCTGTGGTGATCTCAGGTCCACACGCAGTAATTCGGCTGCGTGTGGACCTCGAAGAGGAGACACCGTGACTGACTACCGATTGGTGATGTCACTATTGATCCAGAATCTGTCCTACCGACAGATCGAAGCCCTGGCGGGATGCTCACACACCACCATCGCCAAAGCGAAGAGAATCTGCCGGGACCAGGGCTTTACCTCCACCTCCCAGGTGGAAGACCTCACCGCGGAAGAACTCGACGCCTTGTTCACCGACGGGCGCAAGGCGCCCTCGGATGAGTTCGTCGCCTTCGACGTGGCCGCGATGGTCACCAAACGCTCGGGCAAGAAGAAGCTCCCGCTGCGCGTGTTGTGGGCCGGCTACCTCGACACGGACGGCGTCCCTGGCCAGCGGCACTACAGCTATCAGCGGTTCTGCCAGATCATCGGCGAGTACGTCGATGTCAACGACCTGACCATGCGGATCACCCACGTTCCCGGTCACACGATGCAGGTCGACTGGGCGGGCACGAAGATGGCCGTCTTTGACCCCATCACCGGGCGCAAGACCAAGGTGTCGGTATTCGTGGCCTCGTTGCCGTACTCCGGGATGGTCTTCGCCCGCGGTTATCTCGATGAGAAGTCCCCGAACTGGTTGGACGCCCACCAGCAGGCCTTCGAGTTCTTCGGCGGTATCCCGCAGGTCGTCATCCCGGACAACGCCTCCACCGCATCCAACCAGATCGCTCGTGGGGACCGGGCCCGGGACGTCAACCGCGCCTACCGGGATTTCCTCGAGCACCACCGCACCGCTGCGGTACCGACCCGTCCCGTAAAACCACAGGACAAAGGCAATGTCGAAGCCGGGGTCAAGGTCGTGACCAACTGGGTGATCGGCCGGCTCGCGGGCCAGCGATTCGCCAGCCTGGATGACCTCAATACTGCTGTGGCCGACCAGGTCACCGCGATCAACACCAGAACACCGTTCCGCGGACAGCAGATCAGCCGCAAGGATCTGTTCGATGAGTATGAGCGGCCGGAACTGCTTGGGCTGCCGGAGTCCCGCTGGCAGCCGGTGACCTGGCGGAAATCCAAGGTCAACCGTGATTACCACATCGAAATCGCCACGGTGAAGTACTCGGTGCCCCACACCTTCGCCGGACGCCACGTTGATGTGAAGAGCACCGGCGACCGTCTGACGGTCATGTGCGACGGGGACATCATCGCCACCCATACCGTCTCCCCGCGCCAGCATGTCTACGTCACCGACCCCGATCATGTCCCCGATCAGCATCAGCAGTCCTCGGACCTGTGGTCCAGGGCGTATTTCCTGCGTCAGGCCCACAAGGTCGGTCCCCACACCGTCGCCGCGATCACCAGCGTGCTCGATGCCCGCCCGATCGAAGCCCAGGGGTATCGCACCTGCCTGAACATCCTCGCCCTGGGCAAGGGCGACAACAAGGCACTGCTGGAACAGGCCTGCCGGCAACTGGTTGACGCTGATTCCCCGCGGGCGGTCAGCTACACCGCGGTCAAGCAACGCCTGGCGGCCTTGCGGGCCCAGGTCCACGCCCGGCCCACCACCACAGATGCTCCGCCGCCGCCGGCCCCACGCATCGACCCGGCCCCGGGCTCACGGGACACCCGCGGTGCGCACCTGGCTGGCCCTGAGCACTTCAGCCTCGACGCTCTACTGGGAAAGACGGATCCTGCCCACGATGAAGGAGGTCAGGCGTGATGGATCGACACCTCACCGACGCCGACATGACGTTGTTCACCCAGCTGCGGATGACCGCCTTCGGGAAAACCGTCATCGACCTGGCCAACGACCCCGCCTGCGATGAGTGGACGTTCTCGCAGAAGATCTTCCACGCCCTGGATAAGGAGATCACGGCCAGGGAGCAACGTCGGACCCAGAAACTACTCAAGGCATCCAGATCGCCAAACCCTGATGCCTGCGTAGAAGAAATCCGCTACCTTCCCGACCGCAACCTCAATCGTGAGCTAATTGCACGGCTGTCCAGCTGTCAATGGATCGATCAGACCCACAACCTGGTCATCCTGGGGAAATCCAGTGTCGGCAAGACCTACCTCGCGTTGGCGCTGCTCAACGCCGCCTGCCGGAAGTTCTACACCGCCCGGTTCTTCAGACTCGATGATCTGGCCAACCAGCTCGCGGTCATGGACCCCGCGTCGCAGAAACGGCTGGACTTCCTCACCGACCTGCACAACTGCGACCTGCTGGTCATCGATGACTTCCTGACCACGCCCATCAACCAGCACACCGCCGCGGAGCTGCTCAACATCCTCGCGGCCCGGGACGGCCGTGGCTCGACCCTGGTCACCTCCCAGTTCGAGCCGCAGGACTGGTACAAATCCCTGCATGACGCGGTGATCGCCGAATCGATCCTCAACCGGATTGTGGCAGGCGCCGAGATCCTCCCACTCGACGGGCCGAACATGCGCCGACACCTCGCCGACGCGCAATAGCCCCGCCGGCACCCGGACCAAGCACCGCTATCCGGTGCTCATCCGGGTGCTATCGGATCGTCAGAACGCTGCTACTGGAAGCACGTCCCAAACAGCGTAAAGCCAAGGCCGGGGTGAACTACCACGTCCAAGTGGAGAAGCATTTCTACTCTGTGCCGTGGAGCTTCGCCGGCAAAAGTGTCGACGTGCAGATCTTCGACGATGTCGTCGACATCTTCAGCGCGGGTGAGCATATCGCTTCCCACCGTAAAAAGCCTGGCAACATGCAGTACTCCACAGATAAAGAGCATGTGCCGGCAAAGCACCAGGACTTGGCCACGAAGTGGGATCAGGGCCGGATTGAGTCATGGGCTCAAAGTATTGGGGCCGCAACCTACGAACTCATCCGCCAGATGTTTCACGCCCACCAAGTTGAAGCCCAAGCCTACAATAGCGCCCTTGGCGTGCTGAGCCTGTCGAAGAAGTACTCCCGCAGCCTGCTTGAACAAGCCTGCCAAGACGTCCTCGACTCCCACATGGTCCCGTCGGTGCGCAAAGTCCACGACACCATCAAAGACCTCGCAACCCGCACCACCGCCACCGCCACAGGTGGTGCGCAATCACCTACATCATCTGCCGCGTCAACTAGGCCGGTGACTCGTCCCGCACCACCAGCCCAGGCGTCGCACGTACGGGGCAAAGCAGCGTTCGAGTTCAGTGAGCTTGAATTCGGTGAGCTTGAATTCGGTGAGGAGGCGTAGAAGCATCATGGCGTTAACCGATGAAGATTTCGACAAGCTCGGCTCGCTGCGCGGGATGCGCGTGTTCGCCGCGACGATCCAAGAGATCGTCAACGACCCCACGCGCGATAACGATTCCTTCGAAGACAAGATCAAAGAAGCCCTCGAAGCCCAACTCACCGCCCGCGACAACAAGGTCATCCAGACAAGGTTGCGTGAAGCGAAACTCCTTGGCTCAACCGCCGCACTCGAGCGCTTCGATGCCTATCCCGGCCGCGGTGTAACCCAAGACCGCATCGACCGGCTCGCCACCTGCGAATGGATCGACTACGGCAAAGACCTCATCATCGTGGGAGCTACCGGCACCGGTAAAAGTTTTCTCGCTCAAGCCCTGGCCGTCGCGGCGTGCCGCAAAAAGCTCACCGCCCGTTACTTCCGGCTCAACGACCTGGCCAACGATTTCGACGCTGCGGCTGAGCATCCCCAGGCCCGCAAACAACTCCTCGCTGACCTGCAAGCCCCGGCACTTGTCGTCATCGATGATTTTCTCGCCACCGATGTCTCAGCGCACGCGTTGAACCAGGTATTCAACCTGCTCGTCGAGCGTGAACATGCCTCTACCGTGATCGCCAGCCAACACGAACCCGATTACTGGTACGACGTCTTCTCAGAAGCAGCACTGGCAGACGCAGTCATGTCCAGACTCGCCAACCACGGCTCGAAACTCACCCTGACAGGAGAAGACATGCGAACCCGCGACGACATCAAACAAGAAAGGATGGCCCCTACGACACCCACACGGCTACGTCAACCCCGAAAGTCGTAACCGGGGGTAAAAACCGGGTACCGGCAACCACCAACACCCCGGTACCCGATACCGCCCTACCGGTACCGAAAAGAAACGCCCGTCATTTTTTGGGATATGGGTCGGCGGCCGCAGACGCAGGAGCCCAGGGGGATACTTCTTCGTTCAGAACAGAGTCTCCACGTTTCTTTCGGAGGCGTTCATCCAATCTCGCGAAGCTTGAGCAGCCGGTTTCCTAGAGCTTCAGGCCCAGTGTGTTTGAATACTGATATGGCTCTATGTTGGTGGTGTGAGGCGCGGGAAGCGGATTCGAAAGAGCATAAATATAAGCGCAAGGACCTGCTTCGATTAATGGGCGAGGGCGAGGGCCTGGTGTGGTTTGGAGACGACGACCTACACCGCGATCTCCAGGGAAAAGGCGCTCTCAAAAGAGATCGATACAAGATTCTGAAGTTTCAGAAATCTTTATGCAGCACATGCAATAACGCTCGTTCTCAGCCATTTGACCGCGCGTACGATAAGCTCGCGGACTACCTCACCGGTCATGATACAAGCATCTATCGCCGCGGGTCCGTACCCCTGTACCAAGTGTACGATCTTGAATCCCAGGAGGAACGGCTCAATCTCGGGAGATACTTGACTAAACATTTCGCGAGTCGAATGGCTGAGGATGGCTTAACAGTGCCAGCTCCGCTTCGTCAGTTCCTAGATGGGAGCGAGGAACTTCCTGATTGCACGATGGTGTTAGCCGCACACAATGGCTTACGGACTCTTCCTTTCGATTCGGGGATCCATTTGAGTCCCTGCTGGGGGTATGCGGACAGGGAGGATGGCTCTTTCTCCGGATGGGTGAGTGCATACTATTTGGGGTACCTAGGTGTCCGATTCGAGTGGAATAGGAGAGGTATTTCTGATTCTGAATATCAGCAGTTCTTCCGCTTTGATAATCCACTTCTGAACTACTTTGAGCATGATGAGGCTGTCAGGATCGGTGAGGTGTCAAAGCGTCCCTTATCTGCTCGGCTACTAAACCCGATACCCAGGAGACACCCGTAAATCAGCTCCTCACGATTTAGAGGGCGTTCGAAAATATCTTCATTTGGGCCCGGATTGCGAACTGGTGAATGCCGAAGAAACTAATCGGTCACGGTACTGGTGACAGGCCGGTGCTGTTGCAAACTCGGGGTGTCGATGGTGTTGCCGTGACACCCCGAGTTTGCAACAGCACCAATGACAATATACTATCAGCCTGTACGCGGTGAGCGACGGAGAGAGGAAACGATGGAAAAGATCCGCCAGGAGACCCCAGTGGTCGAGACGGCATATGGTCCGGTGCGCGGCACCGTCGAGGATTCGATATTGGCTTTCCGCGGCATTCCCTATGCCGCACCGCCAGTAGGTGACCGACGGTTCAAAGCGCCTGAGCCCCCGGAACCATGGACTGAGCCGCGAGAGGCGACGCAGTTCGGCCCGGCCTGTCCCCAGGAGTACAGCGAGCTGGAGCTTCCGGAAGGCCTGGGGCTTCCGGAAGGCTCGCCCATCTCTGAGGACTGCTTGACCCTCAACGTGTGGTCACGCTCATTGGAGGGCAATGATCCGGTGATCGTGTTCATCCATGGAGGCGGCTTCGTCGCAGGATCGGCCAGCATTCCTTGGTATGACGGTGCAGACCTCGCCCGGCGCGGGGCGACGGTGGTCTCGATCCAGTACCGTCTTGGCCCGTTCGGCTGGCTCGATCTCAGCGACCTCGGCCCCGAGTACGCACAGAGCATGAACAACGGCCTGAAGGATCAGATGGCCGCACTGCAGTGGGTCCGGCAGAACATCGCTGCCTTCGGCGGGGATCCGCGGAACGTGACGGTCTCAGGTGAATCTGCTGGCGCGATCAGCATCTCCGCACTCATGGGAGCCCCGGAGGCTGATGGACTCTATGATCGGGCCATTCTGCAAAGCGGCACCGGCACTGTAGCCTCCCGCAAGTGGGCCGCAGGCGTGGCGAAGACCTTCGCCAAGAAGGCTCGGGTGAAGAACCTGGCGGAGGTGCTCGAGCTCAGCACCGAACAGATGCTCCGGGCCGCATCGAAGCTGTACTCCTCCGAGTTCTCCGACACTGTGTTCCACCCGGTGGTCGATGGCGGGCTCATCCCCGAACTGCCGTCTGCGCGGATCGCCTCACCAGATGGCCCGAGCACACCGGTGATCATCGGGACCACACTCGACGAGGCCCGCTACTGGTACTACCAACTGCCTGTGATCCGACGACTCCCCTTGGTCTATTCGCGTCCCTGGCTGGAGGCCCTGGTCAGCGACCGCGCTGATGAGGTCATCGAGGCGTATCGGACCGAACGCCCGGATCTGACTGACTCGGAGCTGCAGCTGGCGATGATCGGCGACGTCGCGTTCCGCATGCCGGCGATCCGCATGGCCGATGCGCTCTCAGCCCGCGGCGTCGAGACCCACATGTACCTCGCGACCGTTCCGACCATAGACATGGACGGCGCTCTGGGCTCCCCGCACGCGGTGGAGCTTCCATTCGTCTTCGGCACCACCGGCGCCGCCACGACGTTCGTCGCCGACGATGCCGCCAACCGTCGCCTCTCCGAGCAGGTTCAGGATCTGTGGGTCTCCTTCGCCCAGGGGCAGACTCCGACCACCGCGGAGACAACCTGGACTCAGTACGACGAGGACACCAGGTCCACCTTAATCATGGACACTGACCTGCGCGTCGAGAGCGACCCATATCCGGCCGCCAGACAGGCGTGGGGCGAGCTGTCCTTCAACGGTGCCGAGCCCGGCTTGGAAGGCCTCAGCCCATTCCAGTACGCCGGTGTCCCGCGTGGAGGAGTTGGCAGGTTTTCGGTGGTTTGAAATGTCGGGACGGTCGGGCTGGCCAGGCCGAGGTGCACCTCCTTGGGCCGGTTCCAGGCCAGTGCTTCGTGGGGCCTGATCTCGTTGTACTCGATGCGGTACTCCTCGGCGTGCTTGGCGAGCATGACGGCGTCGTCGATCTCGTCGATGTAGAGCCGCTCGTACTTCAGCGTGCCGAACCCGCGCTCGCGTGACCCGTTCTGGCCGGGCGACTTTACCCGGGTGCGGACGTGGCTCAGCTCGGGGTGGGCGAGGATGAAGGCCTCGAACCTGAAGGACCGGAACGGGCCGCCGTTGTCGGTGACGATCGTGACGACTGGCTTGATCTCACCTGTCTCGGTGTCGATCTCGCAGAGATCTGCGAGTGGGTGGCCGAACATGGCCTCGTTGTCGGCCAGCGCGAGTTCGACGGCATCGATCGCGTCGAACTGGTTCGCGGTCGGCGAGACGTGGAACGGATGCTCGTACTTGCTCCAGTAGTCCCGACAGCCCGCCAGCCGCCAGGTGCCGCCGGTGGTGGTCTCGAACTCGCTGAAGTCCAGCTGCCAGACCTGGTTCGGCCCGGTCGGGTCGTTGGCGAACGCTGCCTTGCGTCGCTCGGCAAGCTTGCGGCGTTCGCGCTGGTAGTGCGCTGGCAGGATCAGCCCCTCGTCGCGCAGGAGCCGTAGTACGGTCGCCTCGCTGACGACGTGCCCGTCGTGGCGGACCATGGCCCAGATCTTGCGGTGGCCCCAGGCTGGGTGCTTGTTGGCGTGGAAGAGCACCCGGTCGCGAGCCGACTCGCGCGCCGGCTGCGGCCACGGTCCCTTGGTCTGGCCACCGGCCCTGGTCTTGGCCTGCCAACGTCGCCATGTCCGCTCGGGCATGTCGATGAGCTGGCAGAACCTCGCGGTCGACATGCCCGCCTCGATGCGGATCACCTCGAGGTCCTCGAAGGGCCCAACCTGCCCTCCGCTGACTTCTTCCACACTCGTAGCTCGACCGCGGCCTCACCGAGCGCCTGGGTCAGATCAGCGACCTCGGCCTCCAACTGCTGCTCCCGGGTCGACGGCCCGGACCTGCCAGCCGCCAGCGCCGTCTTCCCGGCTTCGAGGAAGTCGGCCTTCCACCGGCCGATGGACTGCTCGCTGACCTTCTCCCGCCGAGCCGCCTCGGCGATGGTCATCTCTCCGGCCAACACGTTCAGCACGATCCGAGTCTTCTGCTCAGCCGGGATCACAGGGGGTCTACCCATGTCGTGGATTCTCCTTCAGGGACTGACTAAACATCCCTGCCAGAAATCCTGACGCGCGACACGACGAGACGGGCCGGCTGTTGGCGCGACGTCGTCTGGACGAGGGCGTCAAGGGCATCGAGCGGTTCCATGCCCTGGTCGCCGACCACCTCGGTGAGGATGACGAGGCCGGGGAGGTGCTTGTCGGGATCGAGACCGACCGGGGCCCGTGGGTGCAGGCACTCCTCGCCGCCGGGTACGTGGTCTACGCCATCAACCCGTTGCAGGCGGCGCGGTACCGGGAGCGGCACGGCACCTCGGGTGCGAAGTCGGACAAGGGCGACGCCCTGGTCCTGGCCGAAATCGTGCGCACCGACCGGTCCCATCACCGCCCGGTCACCGGAGACAGCGACATCGCCGAGCAGGTCAAGGTGCTGGCCCGCTCCCACCAGTCGCTGATCTGGGCCCGCCAGCGCCAGGTCAACGTGCTGCGCTCGAACCTGCGCGAGTTCTACCCCGCTGCGCTAGCCGCGTTCGGGGCCGACCTGGACGACCGCGACGCCCTGGCGGTCCTGGCCGCAGCCCCCGGGCCGCAGGCAGCAGCGAAGCTGACACAGGCTCGAGTGCAGACCCTGTTGCGCAAAGCCGGCCGACAGCGGTACCTCGCCCGGCGGGCCGAGGAGATCGTTACCGCGTTGCGCGGTGAGCAGCTGCGCACCCGTCCCGGGATCGAGGCCGCCTACACCGCCACAACCAAGGCACTGGTTGCCGTTATCGCCGAACTGAATACGCAGGTCATCTCCCTGCAGGGGCAGGTAGAGCAGTGTTTTGGCCAGCACCCGGACGCTGAGATCTACCTCAGCCAGCCCGGGCTGGGAGCCGTCCTCGGCGCCCGGGTGCTCGCCGAGTTCGGAGACGACCCCGACCGTTACGCCGACGCCCGCGCGCGGAAGAACTACTCCGGCATGGCCCCGATCACCCGCGCTTCGGGCAGGAAGAAGGTCGTCCTGGCCCGATTCACGCGCAACCGCCGCCTCGGCGACGCTCTACTACGCCAGGCGTACTGCGCCCTGAACACCTCGCCGGGCGCCCGCGCCTACTACGACGAGCGCAAGGCCCGCGGCGCGACCCATTACCAAGCCCTACGCGCCGTCGCCAACCGCCTCGTCGGCATCCTGCACGGCTGCCTGCGGCACCACACCCTCTACGACGAGGCCAGCGCCTGGCACACTGCCGAAAAACTCGTCAAGGGCACGGACGCCGCTTGACAAGTTAGCCCCGTGGGATGTCTTGACAGTCCCGATCCAGATCGTGCTCGCGGCCCGGCCGTGGGCGAGGTACTACATGACCCCCCAGAGGGACGCGGGTGCTGTTGCAACTTGGGGCGGGAGCCAAGAAAGCTCCGTTTTTATTGTGTGATCAACGCTATGTGCCTGTGTTGTCAGGCCGTCTCGAATACCCGGCTAACAATCACTGCATCCGGATTCGGGTGACCATAGGCAAACATCGTGCCCTGCCCCTTCCGCAATGAGTGCATCGCTTCCATCCCTTTCAACGTCCGGTAGGCAGACGTTTGGTTTTTGAATGCTCCTTTCGGCCCCAGGATCCGCTTTAACCGGCCATGATCGCCTTCAATGACGTTGTTGAGGTATTTCACCCGACGATGCTCGACCGTCGATGGACAGACGCCTTCCGCCTTCAGCTCAGAGATTGCCCTGGCGAGTGAGGGGGCCTTGTCGGTGCTGATCACCCGCGGATAGCCTGCCGATTTATTCGACCGCAGCGTCTTCGCCAGGAAACGCTTCGCTGCCGCGACGTTGCGTTTTGGTGAGAGGTAGAAGTCCAGGGTCTGGCCACCTGCGGTGATTGCCCGATAGAGGTAGCACCACTTTCCCCCGACCCGGATATAGGTCTCATCCACCCGCCAGGACCTGGCCTGCCAGTCAGGAACTTGCCGATACCACCGGGTCTTCTTATCCAGCTCAGGAGCATATTTCTGGACCCAGCGGTAGATCGTGGTGTGATCGACCGGCACTCCCCGCTCGGTCATCATCTCTTCGAGGTCGCGATAGCTCACGCCGTAGCGGCAGTACCACCGCACCGCCCACAGGATGATTTCACGAGGGAACTGCCGACCGGAGAAGATGCCCATGGACCTGATTATTCCACGCCGGTCTTCCTACTGCCCCAACTTTGCAACAGCACCTGTTCGCGCGCGGGTGGAGGCGTCCGCCGGAGCCCCAGTCGTGCATCCAGAAGAAGGTGCCGATACCGTCGTTTGCGGCCCATTCGATGGTGTTGTAGTTGCCGTAGACGCCCGTGGCGTAGCCCGCGACGCTGAGCGCGGTGCAGAACGCGCGCAGGAAGGGGCGGATCTGGTTGTCGTACTGGGCGCGGGTGGGGTTGTCGTCAATCGCGATGTAGATCGGGCGCCCCGTCGGCCCGCCCGCCGCGCGGTGCAGTTCGATGGCCTGCGGGGCGTGGATCGCCGCGGAGGCCGCCCCGCCGAGCCAGTCGGCGGTCTGGGCGCGGCCGAACTGGTAGACGGACGCCGTCGCCAAGCCGTTGGCCTTGAAATCCTGGGTTTCTGTAAGGGCGACGGGCTTGCCCCTCATCCAGGTGGCGTTGGGGCGCGGCTGGGAGACGTAGCGCACCGCACCGAGGTGGCCGGCGGCCTTGACCGAGCGCCCCGAAGGCACGCCCGCAGAGTAGTCGAGCGCGGTGCCCACCACGGTGCGCTGGGCCTTAGCGACGGGGGAGAGCCCGATGGCCGCGGCGGTGGTCAGGCCCGCGGTGGCGAGGAAGCGGCGACGGTTCAGGGGCATGGAAACCTCCAGGTTCCTAACAACAACAATCACACTAATTTACTTCTGCAACATACCATCTGGGTGCTAACATTGGGCACATGATTACCAGCACGTTCTACGGAACATCCAGCGTGCACCTTACAGACGGCGAGACCAGCATCTTCGTCGACGCCTTCCTCACGCGCCCCTCGCTCGCCCGCCTCGTGGTCGGGCGGCTTCGACCCAGCGACAGTGAGATCGACGCGGCGCTGGGCAGGGGCGGCGTCGACAAGCTCGATGCTCTCTTTGTCGCGCACTCGCACTACGACCACCTCATGGACGCACCCGCCGTCGTTAAAAAGGTGGGCGGGACAATGTACGGCTCGGAGTCGACGCTGAACTACGGCAGGGGAGAGGGCCTGGCCGATTCGCAGATGGCCCTGATCGCCGACGGCGATGACATCGCGGTCGGAGCGTTCACCGTGCGCGTCATCGAGGCCCCGCACAGCCCCGGAAACATCGCTCCAGGCTTCATCCGCGACCGACTCAGCTCCCCGTGCCATACGCTGAAGTTCAAAGACGGTGGCTGTTTCGTCTTCCACTTCAGCCACCCCGAGGGCAATATATTGGTCCTGCCGAGCGCAAACTACATCCCGGGTTTTCTCGACGGGCTCAAAGCCCGGGTGGTCTACCTCGGTATCGGTGCGCTCGGCCGCCAGTCGGACGATTTTAGAAGCGAGTACTGGCGCCACACCGTCGAGCAGCTGGAGCCGGAGCTGGTCATCCCCGTCCACTGGGACCACTTCGGTCACTCACTGTCGAAGCCGCTCAAGCCGCTGCCGGTTCCGGCGGACAACGTGGCCAAGTCGCACGAGTTCCTCGCCGCCCAAGACGCAAACGTGCATTTCCCGGTGGCTTTCGAATCGGTGCGCTTGACGCCCGAGGGTGCCGTTGTTCAGTAGGGCATGTGCTCCCAGCGCACGGTAGCGCCCGGGAAGGCGCTGAAGTGCTCGACCGCGTCCTCGGCGGCGTAGCCGATGGCGTCGGCAACGTCCTGGCCGCCGGCGGTGAAGTCGATCACGCGTTGCGTCGGGCCGGGCGCGGGTGTGACCTCCTCAGCCGCCCAGCCGCCGGCCCCGTGGAACCCGTGGACGGCCATGAGGTTGTCGAAGAACCCCGCCACCGCCCGCTTCGCCGTGGCGGGGTCGGGAAACTCCAGGTGGGCGCGCAGCGTGACCAGGTCTCCCGGGCGTTTTGTGCCCCACGCCCAGTCGTAGTCGACGTGATAGGTGTCCATAGTGTGACTCCTTTGCTCTGCCACGATAAGTTTTTCAAACATGACCGAACTCGTTCATACACCCGCAGAGCTTGAAGCCGCCATCGGCCACCCCCGCACGCTCGCCCTCGTGCCCACCATGGGTGCGCTGCACGAGGGGCATCTGTCGCTGGTCCGCTCGGCACAGACAACCGGCTCACCGGTGGTGGTGAGCATTTTTGTCAACCCGCTGCAGTTCGCGCCGGGCGAAGACCTCGACGCCTACCCGCGCACGTTGGACGCCGATGTCGCGTTGCTCGAGCGCGAGGGCGTCGACGCCGTCTTCGCCCCGTCGGTTGCCACGATGTACCCGACCGGCCCGCGCACGACAATCCACCCGGGCCCGGCGGGAAAGATTCTTGAGGGTGCGTCGCGGCCGACGCACTTCGCGGGCGTGCTCACGGTCGTCGCTAAGCTGTTTGCGCTCACACGAGCCACGGACGCATTCTTCGGGGAGAAGGACTACCAGCAGCTCGTGCTCATCCGGCAGATGGTCGAAGACCTCAACATTCCCGTCGCCGTCCACGGCTGCCCGATCGTGCGCGAAGAATCCGGCCTCGCGATGTCCTCGCGCAACCGCTACCTCTCCGCCGATGAGGCCAGCACGGCCGAGATCCTCTCGCGCGCGCTCGCTACCGGCAGCTTTGAAAAAGCCCGCTTGCTTCTCGACGCCTCCCCCGACGTCGACCTAGACTACCTGGCGTTAACCACACCCAACCTGCAGGACATTCCCGCCGGTTACAGCGGCCCCGCCCGCCTGCTCGTGGCCGCGCGCGTGGGCACGACCAGGCTGATCGACAACGCCCGGGTCAGCGTCGGCTAGAAGCTGTGCTCGGCGGCGGGGAAGGAACCCTCGTGCACGGCCTGCTTGTACGCCGCCGCGGCCTGGCCGAGCTCCGCCCCGACCTGGCCGAACTGGCGCACGAACTTTGGGCGCCGGTTGCCCGCGGGCAGGTCGACCATGTCGTGCCAGACGAGCACCTGGGCGTCGGTGCCCGCGCCCGCGCCGATGCCGATGGTGGGCACCGGGCACTGCTCGGTCAGCTCGGCGGCGAGCTGCGCCGGGACCATCTCGAAGACCACCATATCGGCGCCGGCGTCCACCACGGCCTTGGTGTCCGCGCGCAGCGCCTTTGCGCCCGCGTCGCGGCCCTGGACCTTGAACCCGCCGAGGTTGTCGACCGACTGCGGGGTAAAGCCGACGTGCGCGCAGACCGCGAGACCCGCGTTTTTCAGGGCGCGGATGCGCGAGGCGACCCGCACGCCGCCCTCGAGCTTGACCATGTGCGCCCCGCTGCGGTGGATCAACTCGGTTGCGCTTTTCACGCACTGCTCGTCGCTGGCCTCGTATGTGCCGAAGGGCAGGTCGACGACGACAAGCGCGTTGCCCGCGCCGCGCACCACCGCCGCCGCGAGGTAGGCCATCTCATCGAGGGAGACTTTGTTGGTGGTGTCGTAGCCGAAGACGACGTTGGCGGCGGAGTCGCCCACCAACATGCACTCGATTCCTGCCTCGGCGAACACGCGGGAAGTGGAGTAATCGTAGGCGGTGAGCATCGCCCACGGCTCACGCCGCGCCTTTCTCTCCTTGAGATCGGAAACGCGGACCTTCTTGGTGGGGGTGAGGTAGCCAGTCATAGGGCTTCAACACTAGACTAGGAAGAGCCCAAGGATCCAGATGAAGACCATGGCGGTGCACCCCATCACGCCGGTCACCGCGGTCTGCGAGCGGTACGCCTGCTGCGGGGTCATCTTAGAGAAGTTGGTGACCACCCAGAAGTGGCTGTCGTTGGCGTGGGAGACCACGAGAGAGCCAGCGGAGATGGCCATCACTGCAAGGCCGACCTGCACGGGGGACTCCAACCCGAGGGTCGGCAGAAGCGGCGCGACGAGGCTGGACGTGGTGACCATCGCGACGGTGGCCGAGCCCTGTGCCGTCTTGAACAAAGCGGAGACGAGGAAGGGGAAGAACAGTCCGAGGCTCGCCAGCTGGGTCGCGTTGTTGGAGATGAAGTCCACCACGTCGGTCGAGGAGATGACGCGTCCGAGCACGCCGCCGGCGGCCGTGATGAGGATGATCGGGCCGACCGTGCGCAGGCCGTCCTCGACGAAGGTGTAGAAGCGGTCCATCATGTGGGTATCCGCCAGCAAGAGCACGGCGAAGAGGAAACCGATTCCGAGGGCGATCATCGGGGTGCCGGCGAACACGATCGCGCGGCCGAACCCGCCGCCGAGCCCCGCCGCGGAGGTGATGGACCCAGCCGCCATGAGCAGGATCGGCACGAGGATCGGGGCGAGGGACAACGCCGTTGACGGCAGCCGGGTGTAGGAGTTCTTCAGCTCGTTGTAGGCGGCCTCGACGTCGGTGTCTGGGACCGCTTCCGTCTCCGGGGTGTGAAGCGACGGGCCGATCCAGACGGAGTAGAAGTAGGCGGCGACCATGACAGGGATGGACACGAGCGCGCCGAGTGCCATGACGAGCAGCAGGTTGTTGTCCAAACCGAGGTTCGACGCCGACGCGAGCGGCCCGGGCGTTGGCGGGATGAACACGTGGGAAGTAAACAGGCCGGCAGACAGGGCAATGGCCATGGTGGCGGGCGAGGCGCCGGTGCGCTGCGCCAGCGCCCTGCGCACAGGGTTGAGGATCACGAACCCTGAGTCGGAGAACACCGGGATGCACACCACCCAGCCCATGAGCTGGATGGCGAGCACGGGGTGCTTTGTGCCGATCACGCGCACGATGGCGTCGGCAAGCTGAAAAGCCGCACCGGTCTTTTCCAGGATGAAGCCGATGAGCGTGCCGAAGATGACGACGAGACCGAAGGACTTGAACGTGGCCGCGAAGCCGTCCCCGATTACCGACGCGATGCCCGGGGTAAGGAGCGTACCGTCGGCGTCTTTGACGTCGAGCAGCGGAATCCCGCCGATCAGGCCGAAGACGAGCGACACAAAAAGAAGGGAGAGGAAGGGGTGGATCTTCCACTTCGAGATCATCAGGATCAAAACGACGATCGCGACGACGAAGACGCCCATCAGCGGCAAGCCAGTCATCGGTGCTCCTTAGCTTGAGGAAAGGTTTCCTCGAGCGTAGTGGGGTAAGCGCCCCAGAGAGGAATCGAACCTCCGACACCGGCTTTAGGAGAGCCGTGCTCTATCCACTGAGCTACTAGGGCAATGGCATTAGGTTACCGCACGCTCAATCTCACCCCTAAATCAACAACCAGGGGTGCAAGATAGACTTGCCAGCCTCGTTACGTGCAAGTTAAACTTGCCTCATGTCAGCCGAATCCAAGATCAAGAGAAACCGTCAACTTCTACTCCTCGCGTTCATTGCCGTTGTCGTCCTCGCCTTCATCGGAATCTTCGTCAGCGTCGCCATTCCGCTCGCCGTGGTCTACTTCGCAGTGGTGATCTTGCTTTTCTATGCCATCTTCAAATGGCTCGATGACCTCATCAAACGGCGTAGCTTCCGCGCCGAGCCGTGGCGCCCGGCCGACGAGCAGTAACCGGCATGCAGGACAATGACGCCCGCCTCGCCGTCGACATCACCGAGCTCGCCACGCGTATCGACGCCCCCACCACCGACGTCCCCGACTCCCTGAAAGACGCCGACCGGTTCGCCCGGATCGCTCGCGTCGCCACCGAGCTGGAGGCGCAGGCATTGCTGGCCGCCCACAACGACGGTGTGTCGTGGTCGCGTATCGGCAAGCATCTCGGGGTTTCACGCCAGGCCGTGCAGCAAAGGGTAGACCCGAACTACCGCGCCGCGCCTGAGCTGCCAGCCACATCCAGAATGCTTGGCCCGGTGGACCGCAACGACGAGGTGGAACAACTCAACGCCGCCGGCCTCCAGGGGTGGAAGCCCGTGAAATCCGAGCAGGGCCGCCACATCATGGTCAAGACCGATGCGAAGTGGGAGATTCAGCGCGTATCTATCGCCAGGCTTACCGCCATGCCCTCTGCCGAGGACGGTTGGGAGGCCGCAACCACGCGGTTCCCGGACTGCTTCTACGCCCGAAAAATTTAGGCGGTGAGCTCGCGGTACTTCTGCGCCACGATTTCCACGGGAGGGTTCGTGGCATGCGTGCCGTCAGAAAAGCGCACCGTGGGCACGATCCTGTTGCCGTTGTTGACGGAGGCGACCCAGTCAGACAGCTCGGCGTTCTTCGGGTCATCGACGTCGACGACGTCGTAGTCGACATCGGTGCGCTTAAGCCCGCCGAGCAGGACACGGCAGTAGGGGCACCAGCTGGTGGCGTAGACGGTTACGGGGGAGGTCATGTCAGATCCTTTCAAAGCGCTGGAAGCGGTAGCGCAGTCCGGTTGAGGAGGTGAGCCAGTCGGTGTCCGACGACATCTTGAAGTCCTCGGTCAGGCGGGGAGCGAAGACGGCGTTGCGGCCGATTGCGGCGGCGAGGTGGGCGTCGATAAGCGTGCGCTCGATGACGTCGACCTCGTCGATGGTGGCCTCGTAAAGCTGCGCGCCGCCGATGATCCAGGCGTCGGTTTCAATGTCGGGCAGGTCGCGGGAGACGAACGCGCCGTTGGACCAGGTGCCGGCCTCGCGCGAGGACACGACGTGGTTGGGGCGCCCCGGCAGTGGTCGCTTCGGCAACGCCTCCCACGTGCGCCGGCCCATGATGATCGGGTGGCCGAAGGTGATCTCCTTGAAATGCTTCAGGTCCTCCGGCAGGTGCCAGGGCATGCCGGCGCCGTCACCGATCACCCCGTCGAGGCATTGCGCCCAGATTGCGCCGAGCACTAGACCGAAACCTTCGCGGTGATCGCCGGGTGCGGGTCGTACCCAGAAACGGCGATGTCGGCAAAGGAGTACTCGAACAGGCTCGGTGCCTTGGTCAGCTCGAGCTGCGGGTACGGCCTCGGCTCGCGCGACAGCTGCTCTTTGACCTGCTCGATGTGGTTGTTGTAGATGTGGCAATCGCCTCCGGTCCAGATCAGCTCGCCGACCTTAAGTCCCGTCTGCTGGGCGAACATGTGGGTCAGCAGCGCGTACGAGGCGATGTTGAACGGCACGCCCAAAAACATGTCGGCGGAGCGCTGGTAGACCTGCATGCTTAAGGTGCCGTCGGCGACGTAGAGCTGAAACAGCAGGTGGCACGGCATGAGCGCCATCTTGTCCAGCTCGGAGACGTTCCACGCCGAGACGAGGTTGCGGCGCGACTCGGGGTCGTCGCGAAGCAGGCGCAGCGACTCGGAGATCTGGTCGATGTGGCGCCCGTCCGGGGTCGGCCACGAGCGCCACTGCACGCCGTAGACGGGGCCGAGCTCGCCGTCCTCATCCGCCCACTCGTTCCAGATGCGGATGTTGTTGTCCTGCAGCCAGGTCACGTTTGACTCGCCGCGCAGGAACCACAGCAGCTCGCCGACAACGCCCTTGAAGTAGACCTTCTTGGTGGTCAGCAGTGGAAACGCACTGGAGAGGTCGTAGCGCAGCTGGCGACCGAAAACGCTAAGCGTCCCGGTGCCCGTTCGGTCGCCCTTAGCCGAGCCGTTGTCCAGGATGTCGCGCAGCAAATTTTCATAGGGGGCGGGCACAGTCATGTGCAGTGACCTTAATGGGTTCGCTACTTGCCAGCAAGGCCATCGAAGGAGCCGTGCTGCTCGAGGTACTCGGCGCAGGCTTTGAGGATGTCCTCGGCCAGCTCAGGGCGGCAGATTAGCAGGTCGGGGATGTAGGTGTCGGCGTTGTTGTAGCGCAGCTCGGAGCCGTCGAGACGCGAGGCGTGCAACCCCGCGGCAATCGACACCCCGACGGGTGCGGCCTGGTCCCATTCGTACTGGCCGCCGGCGTGGATGTAGGCGTCGTAGTCACCCAGCAGCACGTGCATCGCCTTCGCCCCGGCGGAACCGACCCCGACGGTTTCGAAGCCGAGCTTGTCGGCGACGAACTGCGCCACCTCCGGCGGGCGGTTGCGCGACAGCGCGATGCGGCGCGACAGGGGTCCCGAGACGTGGCGCACGTCGGAGGACTTGAACACCACACCGAGGTCGGGGAGGCCGACGGCCGCGTGGGTGGGCACGCCGTTTTCCACCAGCGCGACGTGGACGGCCCAGTCCTGGCGGCCGGTGGCGAACTCCTTGGTGCCGTCGAGCGGGTCGACGATCCAGACGCGCTCCTTGTTCAGGCGCTTCGAGTTGTCGGCGGCCTCCTCGGAGAGGAAGCCGTCGTCAGGCCGGTGCTGGGCGAGCACGCGGGCGATCCAGTTCTGGGCGAGGTCGTCGCCCGCCTCGCCGAGTTCGCGGCCGCGGAGCAGCCCGACGCCGCGGATCCCCTTGAGGATCTCGCCCGTACCCTGGGCGATGAGGTTGGTCAGACGCGAGTCGGAGTGCTGGGAGTCCGGTACAGTCATGGCCCAAACATTACCCGGTTAAAGTGTTGCGCATGACTGCAAGCGTTTTGGACCGTTTCCACCCCCAGGTGGCAACGTGGTTTTCCGAGGTGTTTGCAGACCCGACCGCGGTCCAGGAGGGGGCGTGGCGCACGATCTCCGCAGGCGAGAACGCGCTGGTTGTCGCGCCGACCGGCTCCGGTAAGACGCTCGCCGCGTTTTTGTGGTCGCTTAACTCGCTGGTGGAGCGCGCGGGCCAGCAGGCGCTGCCGATCGACGGTTCGGCCCGCTCCACCCACGGCGGGGTGAAGGTGCTCTACATCTCCCCGCTCAAGGCCCTGGGCGTGGACGTGGAGAACAACCTGCGCGCCCCTCTCGGCGGCATTGCGCGCGTGGCGCAGCGCATGGGCTTGGACACCCCGGATATTTCGGTGGGCGTGCGCTCGGGTGATACCCCGCAGGCGGAGCGCAACCGGCAGGTGCGCAAGCCGCCGGACATCCTGATCACCACGCCCGAGTCGCTCTACCTCATGCTCACGTCGAAGGCCGCCGGGATCCTCACATCGGTCGACACGGTCATTGTCGACGAGATCCACGCGCTGGCGGGCACGAAGCGCGGCGTGCATCTGGCGCTCTCGCTCGAGCGTTTACGCCGCATCACGGGACCGTTCCAGCGCATCGGGCTTTCCGCCACGGTGCGCCCGTTGGAGGAGGTGGCGAACTTCCTCGGCCCGAAGACCACGATTGTCAACCCGCCGGCGGAGAAGAAGTGGTCGCTTGGCGTGCACGTTCCCGTCGAGGACTTGAGTGATCTGCCCGTGCCGGAGGAGGCGTCGACGATCGGCGAGGCCGTGGTGGATGACTTGCTGGACCCGGCGCCGGTGGGGGCGTCGAAAAGCATCTGGCCCCACATCGAGCGCGCGGTGTACGACAAGGTGATGGCGCACCGCTCGACGATCGTCTTCGTCAACTCGCGGCGCACCGCCGAGCGCCTGACCAGCCAGCTCAACGAGCTGTGGGCGGTCGAGCACGACCCTGACGCCTTGAGCCCCGCTTTACGACGCCCGCCCGCGCAGCTGATGAAATCCGTCGACACCGCGGGCCACGCGCCGACGCTGATCGCGCGAGCCCACCACGGCTCGGTGTCGAAGGAGGAGCGCCTGACCACCGAGACGATGCTGAAAGAGGGCACGCTCAAGGCCGTGATCTCGACGTCTTCGCTCGAGCTCGGTATCGACATGGGCGCGGTTGACCTGGTGATTCAGGTGGAGTCGCCGCCGTCGGTGGCTTCCGGCCTGCAGCGCGTCGGCCGGGCCGGGCACTCCGTCGGCGAAATCTCCGTCGGCGCGTTCTACCCGAAGCACCGCTCCGACCTCGTGCAAACGGCGGTGACGGTGCCGCGGATGCGCGCCGGGCTGATCGAGGAGCTGCGCACCCCGCTGTCGCCGCTCGACGTGCTGACGCAGCAGACCATCGCCGCAGTGGCGGTGGAAGACTTAGACGTCGATGAGTGGTTTGATACCGTGCGCGCCGCCTGGCCGTACCGCAACCTGTCGCGCGACGTGTTCGACGCGGTGATCGACCTGGTCGTCGGTGTCTATCCCTCGACCGACTTCGCGGAGCTCAAACCCCGCGCGATCCTCGACGGCGCGGTGCTCAAAGCCCGCCCCGGGGCGCAGCGCGTGGCGGTGACCAACGCCGGCACGATCCCGGACCGCGGCATGTTCGGAGTCTTCCTCGTCGGAAGCGAAGGCGCACCCCGGCGCGTCGGCGAGCTCGATGAGGAGATGGTCTACGAGTCCCGCGTCGGCGACGTGTTCACTTTGGGGGCTTCGAGCTGGCGCATCGAGAACATCACCCGCGACCAGGTGCAGGTCAGCCCCGCGCCCGGCCACACGGGGCGCCTGCCCTTCTGGACGGGTGACAGCCTCGGCAGGCCGTACGAGCTGGGCAAGGCGTTGGGGGAGTTTCGTCGTCAAGCGCGCTCGGGCCCCCTCGACGCCTCGCTCGATGAGTTCGCACGCCGCAATCTCATTGCCTACCTCGACGAGCAGGAGGAGGCCACGGGGATCATCCCCGACGACACCACGTTGGTGCTCGAGCGTTTTACCGACGAGCTGGGCGACTGGCGCGTGGTTTTGCACACCCCGTTTGGCAAGGGGGTTAACGCCGCGTGGGCGCTGGCCGCGGGTTGGCGCATCTCCCAGGAAACGGGCATGGACGCCCAGGCGGTCGCCGGCGACGACGGTATCGTGCTGCGCCTGCCGCAGGGTGAGAAAGAGCCGGACTCCTCCCTGTTTTCCTTCGATGCCGACGAGATCGCGGACATTGTCACCGAGCAGGTGGGCAACTCCGCCCTGTTCGCCTCGCGTTTCCGGGAATGCGCGGCGCGCGCGTTGCTCCTGCCGCGGCGCAACCCCGGCAAGCGCGCGCCCTTGTGGCAGCAGCGCCAGCGCGCAGAGCAGCTTCTCGATGTCGCTCGCAACTACCCGTCGTTTCCCATCATCTTAGAAACGGTGCGCGAGTGTCTGCAGGACGTCTACGACCTGCCTGCCCTGCGCGAGGTGATGCAGCACCTGCAGACGCGGCGCATTCGCGTCGCCGAGGTCACCACCGAGCAGCCGAGCCCGTTCGCCTCCTCGCTGCTGTTCAACTACACCGGCGCCTTCATGTACGAGGGTGACACCCCGCTGGCGGAGAAGCGCGCGGCCGCGCTCTCACTCGACCCGTCGCTGCTTGCGAAGCTGCTGGGCACCGTCGAGCTGCGCGAGCTTCTCGACGCCGACATCATCGCCGAGGTGGATGCCTCGCTGCGCCGGGTGGGCAAGGCGCAGACCTCTGAGCAGTTCGCCGACACCCTGCGCATCGTCGGCCCGGTCGCGATCGACGAGCTCTCGGAATACTCATCGGTCCCGCTGGCCTCCCTCGAGTCCTCGCTCGGCGCGCGCGTGATGCGGGTGCGCATCGGCGGTCGCAGCCACATCGCCCAGGTTCTCGACGCGCCGCTGTTGCGCGACGGCCTCGGCGTGCCGGTCCCGCCCGGGGTGGCGGCGCAGGTCGCCACGATTAACGACGCCTTAGCGCAGCTGGTCAGCAGGTGGGTGCGCACCCGCGGGCCGTTCGTGCTGCGCGAGCTTGCCGACGCCTTCGGCCTCGCGGTCGGTGCGGCCTACTCCGCGCTGGCGCCGCTGGTGGACGCGGGCAAGGTGATCGAGGGCCGCTACCGCCAGGGCGTGTCCGAGCAGGAGTACGTGGCGGTGGAGGTGCTGCGCATCATCCGTTCGCGCTCCCTGGCCGCGGCGCGCGCGCAGACCCGGCCCGTGTCCCAGTCCGCGTTTGGGCGCTTCTTGCCGAGCTGGTCGCACGTCGCGCCGGCGGGCCAGGTCGCGGCGCTGCGCGGCGCCGACGGGGTGTACACGGTATTGGAGCAACTCGCCGGGGTGCGGCTGCCCGCCTCTGCGTGGGAGTCGCACGTGCTGCCGTCGCGCGTGGGCGACTACAACCCGGTGATGCTCGACGAGCTGACCGCCTCCGGGGAGATCTCCATCGTCGGCGCGGGGAAGGCGGGCGCGCGCGACCCGTGGCTGATGCTGCTGCCCGCCGACTACGCCGGCCAGCTCATGCCGGATTCCGTCGAGCCGACGCTGTCGCTAACCCAGGCCCAGGTGCTGGAGAAAGTGCGCGGCGGGGGAGGGTTCCTGTTTACGGACCTGTTGCAGGGCACGACCGTCGAGGAGCTGCGCGAATCGATCTGGGACCTCGTGGAGGCAGGGTTCGTCGCCCCCGATTCTTTCGTCCCGATCCGGGCGCGCCTGTCCGGCGGGAAGACGGCTCACCGCGCCAAGCGGCGGCCGTCGCGCTCACGGGTGCGCACGGGCCGCACTTCCTTTGCCACGGTGACCCCACCGGACATGGTGGGCCGCTGGGCCGCCACTCCGAGCGTCGATACGGATGCGACCCGCCGCTCGGTGGCGTTCGGCGAGGCGTGGCTTGACCGCTACGGCGTGGTCACGCGCGGCAGCGTCGTCGCCGAGGACGTGCTGGGCGGCTTCGCGCTGGCGTACAAGGTGCTCTCCGGTTTCGAGGAGTCCGGCAAGGCGATGCGCGGATACCTCATCGAGGGCCTCGGCGCGTCGCAGTTCTCTACACCCGCGACGATTGACCGCCTGCGCGGGCACCAGGATTCCGACGACGTGGTGGGCTGGCCCTCGGGCACGCGCGAGCCACTGATGTACGTGCTCGCCGCCACTGACCCGGCTAACCCGTACGGTGCCGCGCTGCCGTGGCCCGCCCAGGGCCCGACGCGTTCCGCCGGCGCCATGGTTGTGCTTATCGACGGCCTCCTCGCCGCGCACATCACCCGCGGCGGCAAGACCATGACGACGTTCTTCGACCATTTCCCCGAGGGGATCGACGACCCCATGCCGCTGGTGATCTCGGCCCTGTCGCAGGCCGTTGCTGCGGGGCGGATGAAGCCGCTCAACGTGGAAAAGCTCAACGGCGAGCCCGCGTTTTCGCTGCGCGACTTCGGCGCGGCCGTCACGCACAAGGGAGCGAAGATTGGCGGGTCCACCTCCACCCCGCCCAAGCGCCGCGGCCGGACGGTGGCCGAGGCGATGGGCGAGCTGAGTTTCGACGACTAGCCGTACTCCTCGTACGGTGGCTCCGGCGGAATCCAGGACAGATCTTCTGGCTCGGGGTGGAACTCGAACACGAGACCGTACTCCTGCTCCAGCTCGCGGATGGCGTTGACGCACGCGTCGTAGTCGCCGTCGACATCGTAGGCGTCGCACAGCGTGTGGCACTGCGCATTGAACCTCGCCACCCGGGAGCGTGCCGCGTGGCTCGAAGCCGGGGTTGACCTCCACCGCGGACTGGAAGGGTTAATCTGCCCCGCCAGGATTCCGTTCGATTCGCTGGTCAGCCAGGTGCGGTTGGCAAAGATCC
The DNA here is from genome assembly GCF_031844665.1 of Corynebacterium sp. Z-1. Classification (NCBI taxonomy): domain Bacteria; kingdom Bacillati; phylum Actinomycetota; class Actinomycetes; order Mycobacteriales; family Corynebacteriaceae; genus Corynebacterium; species Corynebacterium sp. Z-1. The sequence goes on from NZ_CP134621.1 coordinate 1,185,010, forward strand.
ACAGGGTGTCACCGGTGTCGGGGTCGGGGATGTAGAAGGCCCGTCGATCGGTTTTCACGTTGTGGTGATGCTGGCATAAACAGAACAAATTTTCGGGGGTAGTTTTTCCTCCTCCGTTGAAGGGGATGCGGTGGTCTAACTGGCACTTGTCGGCGGGCGTGTGGCACCCGGGGAAAATGCGTGTGCCGTCCCTGGCGCGCACGTAGTCGGCCATCTCGGCCGTGGGGGAGTACCTGTCGACGCTTTCGGCGCGCACGTCGTCAAGGTTGGTCGTCGTTGGTGGGAAAAATTCGAGCAGATCCTCTAGAACCGCCGTGGCGTCGGCGTCGGTCCAGCCGAACCCGGGCAGGTAGGCCGAGCTGCCCGGTACGCGTGCGCCGTCGCGACCCGGGGTGAAAATGTGCAGCACGGGTGCGGGGGCTGGGTTGAGTGATCCGGTGAGTAGCTCGATGATGCTGTCGGCAAGGCCGAGCTTATGTTCCTTAGCCGTGGCGCGGATGAAGCTCCCGACAGCGGCCATGGTTGCGGTGTCGGCGGTGAGGGTCAGCGCACTGCGCTCGCCGGAGCCGGTGGAGACCGGGTGGAAGGTCGCGTTGGGCGCGGTCGATTCCTCCCGTTTCTTGCGCCGCTTCGGGTCGAAGTTCACCGAGGTGTCGATCTCTGCAATGAGTCGGCGCAGCCGGCGGGTGATGCTCCACAGGCTCGGCAGCGTCGTGCCTGCGCGCGTGAACATTGACACCAGGGCGTCGTCGAAAAGCGCGAAGGTTTCAGGCGCGGTGTCTGCGGGCAGCACGCGCAAGGTTTTGTCGATGGCGGCGAGGCGGGGGACGTCGAGAAGCTTGAGCGTGGCGTGCAGCGCGCGCAGCCGCGGCAGGTCGCGCAGGCGGCTGTAGCCGAAGATGCCGGACTCGACGAACGTTTTGCCGCGGCGTGTCAGTGCCATCAGCTCGGCGATTTCGATGTCGAGGTCGCGGTCTATGCTGTTGGCATGATCCTCGCTGTACTCGGAAAACACCAGGTACTCACCCTCGATGATGAGCTGTGGGCCTGCTGCTCGGTGGTTGTCGGGCGTTGTCGTTTCCATTGTCCCCCCTCCGTTTACCCACGATAATATAGAACAAATGTTCGACTGTCAACCGTTGAGAGAAAGATTTTTTAAAAAGTGCCCGAAGGCGATTCCGTCTACCAGTTGTCCAAGCGCCTGCAGCTCATGGCAGGGCGCGAGGTCACCCACACCAGCCTGCGCGTACCGCGGTTTGCCACCGTCGACTTCACGGGCCTGACCTGCGACCGCGTCTGGCCGCTGGGCAAGCACCTGTTCATGCAGTTCGGGCCCGAAACCCTGCACACGCACCTGAAAATGGAGGGCACGTGGTCCATCCACCGCGCGGGCACGCGCTGGCGCAAGCCCGGCCACACCGCGCGCGTGGTACTGCGCCTCGCCGACGTCAAAGGTGATATCGAGATCGTCGGCCACGAGCTTGGGCTTGTCGACGTCTTCCCGACGCGCGAATACCCCACGCGCATGAGCTACCTCGGCCCCGACATGCTGGCCGAGGACTTTGACCACGACGAGGTGGTCAGGCGCATCCTCCGCACACCCGAGATGGAGATCGGCCGGGCGCTGCTAGACCAGAAAAACGCCGCCGGCATCGGCAACGAGTACCGCGCGGAGATCTGCTTCCTCGCGGGCACGCACCCGGCGAGGAAGGTGCGTGAGGTGGACGTCGATAAGCATGTGCGGCTCGCGCGCAGGCTCATGTGGGCAAATAAAGACTCCCCAGTCCGGGTGACCACGGGGGTCAAACGGGCCGGGGAGACAAGCTACGTGTTCGGGCGCAACAACAAGCCCTGCCGCAGGTGCACCACGCTCATCCGCAAAGGGTTCCTCGGCGGCGCGGGCGACTTAGAGCGCGTTATTTGGTGGTGTCCGCGGTGCCAGCCTGCCGCTCCTTCATGGCACGGCGGATGAGGAAGCCCAGGAAGACAAGGATAAGCAGGATGAGGATGACGTAGATCACATTCGAATAGGTATCCACGTATCCGCCCACGATGTGCCAGTTGTCGCCGAGCACGAAGCCGAGGTAGATCAGGATCGCGTTCCAGATCGCGGAGCCCAGCGTCGTCCACAGGCCGAAGGTGACAAGGTTCATCCGGTCGAGGCCGGCGGGGATCGAAATCAGCGAGCGCACGCCCGGAATCAGGCGCCCGAAGAACACCGACACCTTGCCGTACTTGTCAAACCACGCGAGGGCGTTATCCACGTCGGAGGCCTTGACCAGCCACATCCAGTCCGCGATCGCGCGCAGGCGCTTCGCGCCCAGCCACGCGCCGAGGCCGTAGAGCAGATACGCGCCGGCCACCGAGCCGATCAGCGACCACACGAACACCGACACAAAGTTCAACGAACCCTGCGCCACGGTGAAGCCCGCCAAAGGCAAAACCACCTCGGAGGGGATGGGCGGGAACAGGTTCTCCGCCAGAATTGCCAGACCGACGCCCGGAGCGCCGATCACCTCCATCAAGTTGACGAGCCAGTCAATAATCGCTTGCATGCCGGACATTGTGCCTTACTCGACTGAGGTCGACCAAGTATGCACGGGCGCGCCTGCCTCCTGGTTAGCCAGGTATTGCCTGAGAACCCGCGCCAAAGCTTCACGACGCTGCCGCGTATCCGGCCGCGAGCCAGCCCCCGCCTCCGTCAGCGCGGCGAGCTGCCACGTCGCCCCGTTCTGGCGGTTGTCCACCCGGCCATGGATGATGCCGAGGTAGTCCTCGATGCAGTCCGGGGCGACGCCGAGGGCTTCGAGGCCTAGGCGGGCGTCGTCAAGCAAATGAGAGCCGACGAGCTCCACGACGTCAATGGTGCCCAGGGTGGGCCATTCCAGGCGCGCGGTTAACCCATCGCGCGCGCCGGAGATGAAGTTCGCCTCCGCGGTGGCGAAGCTCATCCGCGACCACACCGGGCGCGTCTGCTCGCCGAGGAACTTCACCAGCCCGTAGTAGAACGCGGCGTCGGCAATGATGTCCTTGACCGTCGGGCCCGCAGGCAGGAGGCGGTTTTCCACGCGGATGTGCGACAGCTCCCCGTTGGGATCGTAAATCGGGCGGTTCCAGCGCCACACCGTGCCGTTTTGCAGGTTCAGGTAGTGCAGCCCCGGGTTCTCGCCGCTCATCACGGGCTTGCCGGCCTCGACGCGGCCCTCCGGCAGCAGCGGCGAAAAGTAGCGCACGTTCTCCTCGAACAGGTCGAACACGGAGGTGATCCAGCGCTCGCCGAACCACACGCGCGGGCGCACGCCCTGGTTAATCAGCTCCTGGGTACGCGTATCAATCGCCTGCTGGAACACGGGGACGCGCGACTCGTGCCACAGCCTGCGGCCCATGAACAGCGGCGAGTTCGCCCCAATCGCCGCCTGCACACCCGCGATCGCCTGCGAGGCGTTCCACGCGTCCGCGAAGCGGTTCGGCGAAACCTGCAGGTGCAGCTGCATCGACGTGCACGTCGATTCGGTGGAGATGTCCTCGAAATCGTGCCGGTAGGACTCCATCCGGGCAACATCGATGTGGAGCAGCTCACCGCGCGACTCCATGATCGAGTGGTTCAAGCCGCGGTAGCGGTGCTCGTCGGTGATCCAGCCCGGGTCCTCCAGAAATTCCGTAGTCATCGTCGGCAGGGTGCCGATCATCGCTACACGCGTGCCCGCCTTACCCGCCGCGGCGTGCACCGCGCCGAGGCGCTGGCGCAGGTGGGACTCCAGCGCGCGCAGCCCGTCGCCGTCGATGGACTGCGGGGGCAGGTTCAGCTCCACGTTGTACGAGCCGATCTCCGACTGGTACTCGTCGCCCAAGTTAGCCAGAACCTTGTGGTTCAGCGGCGCTGGATCCATCGCGTCGTCGACCAGGTTCAGCTCGAGCTCGAGACCAATCGTGCCCTGGCTGACAAAATCCGCCTGCTGCAGGTGGCGGTCAAAAACTTCGAGCTCGTCGACAAGCCGCGCGCGGTAGACCGTGCGCTGTCTCGGCGTGTAGCGGTCGGTTGAGATTGAGTCGCCCATTTACTTCGCGTTTCGGTACCAGGAGATCAGGGAATCGGTCGAGGAGTCGCCCGTGTCCGGTTCGACCTCGCCCGACACTGCCGCGGCCAGGTCGTTGGCCTGCTGCTTGCCCAGCTCGACGCCCCACTGGTCGAAGGCGTTGATGTCCCAGATCACGGACTCGGTGAACGTGATGTGCTCGTACAGCGCAATCAGTGCACCCAGCGTGTGCGGGGTCAGCTCCTTGGCCACAATCGTGGTGGTCGGGCGGTTGCCCGGCATCACCTTGTGAGGCGCAAGCTGCTTATCGACGCCCTCCGCAACAATCTCGGACTCCGTCTTACCGAACGCCAGGACCTTCGTCTGGGCGAAGAAGTTGCCCATCAACAGGTCGTGCATCGAGCCCGACCCGTCCACGGCCGGCAGGTCCTGCTTCGGGGTGGCGAAGCCGATGAAGTCCGCCGGGATCAGCGTCGTGCCCTGGTGGATGAGCTGGTAGAAGGCGTGCTGGCCGTTGGTGCCCGGTTCGCCCCAGAAGATCTCGCCGGTGTCGTAGCCCACTGCCTCGCCGCCACGGGTGACGGACTTGCCGTTAGACTCCATCGTCAGCTGCTGCAGGTAGGCGGGGAAGCGCGCCAAGTCCTCGGAGTAGGGCAGAACCGCGTGGGTCTGTGCCCCGTGGAAGTTGCGGTACCACACGTTGAGCAGGCCCATCAGCGCCGGGATGTTCTCGCGCAGCGGTGCAGTGCGGAAGTGCTCGTCGACAGCGCGGAAGCCCTCGAGGAAGCGCATGAAGTCGAGCGGGCCGATGACGGCCATGAGCGACAGGCCAATGGCGGAGTCGACGGAGTAGCGCCCGCCCACCCAATCCCAGAACGGGAACATGTTGGCGGTGTCGATGCCGAACTCTGCGACCTTTTCCGCGTTCGTGGACACCGCGACGAAGTGCTTCGCAATGACGGAGTCGTCTCCGTCGAAATGGTCGAGCACCCAGCGCTTCGCGGCGTGCGCGTTGGAAAGGGTCTCCTGGGTGGTAAACGTCTTCGAGGCCACGATAAACAGCGTCTCTTCCGGGTTGCAGCGCTCCAGCACGCTGACCAAGTCGGCGGGATCGACGTTGGAGACGAACTCGGCGCTAATGCCCGCGGTGGCGTAGGCCCGCAGCGCCTTGGTGGCCATCGCGGGGCCCAGGTCGGAGCCGCCGATGCCGATGTTGACCACCTTCTTGATGGTGTGGCCGGTCGCGCCCTGCCACGCCCCGGAGCGCAGGGCCGAGGCGAAGTCGCGCATCCGCCCGAGCACCTCGTGGACGTCGGCGGCGGCGTCCTGGCCGTCGACACGCAGGTCCTGATCCACCGGCAGGCGCAGCGCGGTGTGCAGCACGGCGCGGTCCTCGGTGTTGTTGATGTGCACGCCCGTGAACATGTCTTCGATGCGTGTGGTCAGGGAGGCTTCGTCGGCAAGCGAAAGCAGGGCCTCGAGGATGTCGTTGTCGATCAGGTTCTTGGACAGGTCGACGTGCAGGCCAGCCGCGTCGAAGGTGTACGTGTCGGCCCGGTTGGCCTCGGCCGCGAACAGCTCGCGAAGCGAAAGGTTTTTCTCGGCATGCAGCTTCTCAAGGCGCGTCCAGGCGGCAGTGGAGGTAATCGAAGTCATGGCCTCTACGCTAGTCAAAAACGCGCGCGCGAGAAGGCATAATGGAGCGCATGAGTATCGTGAAAATCAACGCAATTTCCGTGCCCGCCTCAGGCGGGGAAGAACTCGAGCGTCGCTTCGCCGCGCGCAAGCACGCGATCGATTCGCAGCCCGGGTTCGAGGGTTTCCAGCTGCTGCGCCCGGTCAAGGGCGAGGACCGCTACTTCGTGGTCACGCGCTGGGCGGACCAGGAATCCTACGACGCATGGTGGGCCGGCGAAGGCCGCGGCGCCCACGCGGGCGGCGGCAAGCCGGTGGCAACCGGGGCGCAGCTGCTCGAGTTCGAGGTCGTGCTCGATTCGCTCGAGGACTAACTAGCCCAGCTTGCCGCGGCCGAGGCGCAGCAGGATACCCGCCAGCGCGGGGCCTTCCTCGCCGATCTCGTCGCGGAACTGGTTGATAATCGCGACCTCGCGGGTGTGCACGAGGCGCGTGCCGCCCGAGCCCATCCGGGTCTTGCCGATCGCCCGAGACACCTCGGAGCGCCGCTTCACCGCGTCGAGGATGACGCGGTCGAGCCGGTCGATCTCTTTGCGGTAGGCCTGGATCTCGGCGTCGGATAGCGGATCATCGGTCCCAGACGGCGTGCGGATGTCGAAGTCGCTCATGTGTGCCCATTATGCCACCTAGGGGGCTATGTCCCAACGTGATTGTAGGGTTAGGGGCATCATGAACACAGATCTGGTTTTGGGACTCAACCCGCAGCAAGAAGCCGCCGTGAAGCACAGCGGCGGCCCGCTGCTGATCATCGCTGGCGCCGGCTCTGGAAAGACGGCGGTACTGACCCGCAGGATTGCCTACCTGCTGCAGGAACGCGGGGTCGCGCCGTGGCAGATCCTCGCCATTACGTTTACCAACAAGGCCGCCGCCGAGATGAAGGAGCGCGTGGCCAACCTGGTGGGCCCCGAGGCGCAGCGCATGTGGGTGGCCACCTTCCACTCGGTGTGCGTGCGCATCCTGCGCCAGCAGGCGCAACTCGTCGAGGGGCTCAACACCAACTTCACCATCTACGACTCGGACGACTCGCGCCGGCTTCTGTCCATGATCGCGAAGGACCACAACCTCGATCTCAAGAAGTTCTCGGCGCGGACGTTGGCCAACGCGATCTCGAACCATAAAAACGAGCTCGTCGGCCCAGCGGAGGCCAGCGAGCGCGCGGAACGCACCCGCAACCCCTTCGACCTGACCGTCGCGCGCGTGTACGCGGACTACCAGCGCCGGCTGCGCCAGGCCAACGCGCTCGACTTCGACGACCTTATCGGGGAAGTGGTGCGCATCTTCAAGGAGCACCCCCATGTCACCGAGTACTACCGGCGTCGCTTCCGCCACGTGTTAGTCGACGAGTATCAGGACACTAACCACGCTCAGTACGAGCTCATCCACACCCTCGTCGGCAGCGGCGAGGACGCCCCGGAGCTCGCGGTCGTGGGTGATTCTGACCAGTCGATCTACGCGTTTCGCGGCGCGACGATCCGCAACATCGAGGAGTTCGAGCGCGATTACCCGAACGCCACCACGGTGATGCTGGAGCAGAACTACCGCTCCACCCAGAACATCCTCGGCGCGGCGAACGCCGTGATTGCCCAGAACCAGGGCCGGCGCCCGAAGAACCTGTGGACCTCGCACGGGGCGGGGGAGAAGATCACCGGCTACGTCGCGGACAACGAGCACGACGAGGCCCGCTTCATCGCCAGCGAAATCGACCACCTTGCCGACCAGGGCTGCCGCTACAGCGACATCGCGGTGATGTACCGCACCAACAACGCCTCGCGCGCGCTGGAGGACATCTTCATCCGCTCCGGCATCCCCTACAAGGTCGTCGGCGGCACGCGCTTTTACGAGCGCCGCGAGATCCGCGACATCGTCGCCTACATGAAGGTCCTCGACAACTCGGACGACACGGTCAGCCTGCGGCGCATCGTCAACGTGCCCAAGCGCGCGATCGGCGACAAGGCGCAGGCGATGGTGGCGCTGCACGCGCAGAACAACGGGATCAGCTTTGGCCAGGCGCTTATCGACGCCTCCACCGGCAACGTCGACATGCTCGCGGCGCGCTCACAGAACGCGATCGCGGGCTTCGTCTCGCTTCTCGACAAGCTGCGCACCGACATGGCCGAGATGACCAACGAGGTCACCGGCATGCCGGACCTGGGGGTGCTGGTCACGCGCATCCTGGAGGCCACCGGCTACCGCGCGGAGCTGGAGGCCTCCAACGATCCGCAGGACGGCGCGCGCTTGGACAACCTCAACGAGCTCGTCTCCGTGGCCCGCGAGTTCTCCTCGGAGGCCGCCAACCAAGTGGCGTACATGAGCCAGGAGGAGCTCGACAGCGTGGTAGAGGAGGGTGAGCCGATGCCCGGGTCGCTGCAGGCGTTTTTGGAGCGGGTCTCGCTCGTCGCCGACGCGGACCAGCTCCCCGACAGTGACCAGGGGGTAGTCACGCTAATGACCCTGCACACGGCGAAGGGCCTGGAATTTCCGTACGTGTTCGTCACCGGCTGGGAGGACGGGCAGTTCCCGCACCTGCGCGCGCTCGGGGACCCGGAGGAGCTGGCGGAGGAGCGTCGTCTAGCGTACGTCGGCATTACGCGCGCTCGGACCAGGCTGTATCTGACCCGCGCCGTGCTGCGGTCCTCGTGGGGATCCCCGGTGACCAACCCCGCCAGCCGCTTCCTCGCTGAGGTCCCTGAGGACCTCATCGACTGGCGCAGGGTGGAACCGGAGCGCAGCGTCACGTCAGACGCCTGGGGCACTCCTCGCCGACGCCCCGCGCCCACGAAGACGCGAGTGAACAAGAACCTCCAGCTCGCCCCAGGCGACCGGGTCAACCACGCGAAGTACGGCCTCGGCACAGTCGAATCCGTTGAGGGATCCGGCGTGCGAGAGACAGTCGTGATCGATTTCGGGTCTTCCGGCACGGTTAGGTTGATGCTCATCGGCGGCGTGCCGATGGAAAAGCTCTAGCCGGTAATTAGATGCGGATGCCCTGCTTGTTGAGCCAGACCTGCGGATCGACGGGTGTGACACCGTCCGGCCTGATCTCGAAGTGGAGGTGAGGCCCAGTGGAGCGGCCTTCGTTGCCGATTTGCGCGATCTGCTCCCCGGCGGAGACGCGCTGGCCTACCGAGACGCTGTAGTTGCGCATGTGGCCGTAGACCGAGACCTCGCCACCATCGTGCTTGATGACTACCCAGTTACCGAAGCCCTGGGCCGGGCCGGCGTTGATGACGGTGCCGTCCATTACCGCATAGATGGGCGAGCCGGAGTCGTTGGCGATGTCGATGCCCTGGTGGATGCGTCCCCCGCGGGGGCCGAAACCGGAACTCAGGCGGCCTGTCGCGGGAGTGACCACGGTGCGGCCATCAGAGGTCGCGCCCGTCTGGTAGACCACGGTGTCGGAGCCTTCGGGCGGGACGATCTGGATCGTTTCGGCGGGAAGGTTCAGGCGCTGCTCCTCGGCTCGGGGGTCAAACACAATGGAGTGGTCGCCCGCGGTGAACGTGGCACCGTTGGTGTAAATCTTGCCCACGGCTAAGGCGAGAGCGTTCGCGATCTCGATATCGCTGCTCGCGGGCACGCCGTCGAGATTGACGGTGATAGCGGAGGCGGGGACGGCGGCGGCCGACAGCGTCAGGGTCGCCGCAAGCGCGGCGAGAAGGGGGCGTTTCATGTGTTCCGGATACCTCTGGAGTCGGGGAGCGTCGAACAGGGTTAGAACTTATCGGGCTGCGGGGGCCCGGGCAATGCCACTACGTACAGTTTTGTCGAAACTGTGTTCCCGTGCCTAAAGAACCGCCTGCGTACAGCGGTGAAACGGAAGTGAAAATTGTTGCTAAAGTGATTTAGGGGCCGGGGGTGGCGTTCACTACCCCCGAAAGCATGCGCGCGCATGAAAAAACCCGCCCACAGGGGGCGGGTTAGCGGGAACTTTTACACCGTGATGCCAAGCGCGGCGAGCCACGGCACGGGATCAACAGCGTCGGCACCGTTCGGGTGCACCTCGAAGTGCAGGTGGGTTCCGGTGGAGAAGCCACGGTTGCCCATGCCCGCGATTTTCTGGCCGGCCTTCACGCGCTCGCCGACGGCGACATCGAGGGTCTCCATGTGGCCGTAAACGGTGATGGTGCCGTCGTCGTGAAGCAGGCGAATCCACTGGCCGTAACCCTGAGCTGGGCCGGAGTCGAGCACGGTGCCGTCGAGCACGGCGAGGATCGGCGTGTTGGTCACGTTCGCGATATCGATGCCAGCGTGGAACGCGCCCCAACGCGGGCCGAAGCCGGAGGTGAAAGCGCCCTCAGCAGGCTTAACGGATGACGGTGCGCGCAGCAGCTCATCAGCCTTGGCGGCGAGCTCAGAGTGCTGCACAGCCTTGTTGAGCTGATCCGAGAGGTTCTCCACCGGCTTGTACTCAGCGATCGCGAGGATTTGGGGAGCGGCGTCAGCGGAAGAAAGCTGCGTATCGACGGCATCGGCGTCGGCTGCGAGCTCAAAGTCAACGGTGGGCTCGGAGGCCTTGTCGGACTGGAGAGCTGCAGCAGCTGCGCCGGACACGCCGGCGGTGGACACGGCACCCGTTGCGACGGCGACGAGAGCGACGCGCCCCTTATTGGGGGACTGCTTACGATGCTTGCCGCCCGTGCGCGCCTTCGTGGAATTGTACATCTAGTCCTCTCTAAATTGTCCGCTTGGATCCGTACCGTGAAGGTATCGTAACCTTCTCGTTATCTACGAAGGGATACTGTAACGGTTCGGTCAAGACAAGGCAAGCCACTCGCCGGTTTTCTTTTAACCGTTACTCAGGCGAAAGCGTTACACCGGTTCCAAACCGCGCCTTAACGGGTGTTCCTTACCCGGCACTGTTTACTTCGGTGGGACAATAGCGGCAATGAGTACGAAGTCGAGCCCGCAATCAGCCCCGAACGCGACGCGGCGCCGGCGCCGCCGGCCTGAGCGCCGCCCCGCGCCCGCGCCGCGCCCAGCTGCCGCCGAGAAAGCACCTGAAACGTGGGGGCAACGACTCCGCCTGTACCTGCCCACCGCCGCCGCCCCGAGCGGCTTCATCGCGCTCGCGGTCGTCGTTCTCAGCCTCGCGGTGGTGCTCCTGTCGGGCTCTCCGCTGGCGTACCTGCCGGCGTCGATAGGCGAAATGTGGCTTGTCGGCCACGGCGCCCCCGCCCGCTTCGACGGCGTCACGCTGGGGCTCACCCCGGCGCTGGTGCCGCTCGCGATCGCGGCGCTTGTCGCGCAGCGCGTGCGCGCGGCAACCACAAAGCGCGTGAGCATCCTCGACCTCGGCGCGATCGCCGCGCTGGGCCTCGGCATCCCGTTTACGCTGACCTGCATCGCGCTGCTCATGGTCGGCGACGCCTCGAACGTGTACCCCGTTGAGCTTCCGAACATCGCCGCCGCGCTCGCCGTGCCGCTCCTGGTCCACGCGCTCGGCATCGTCGCGGGCATCAGCCCCGTGGTCTGGCGTGCGCTCGCGCGGCGCGTGGGCGTACCCGAGTTCGTTGTCGACGCGGCATTCACCGCCTCAACCATCGTGCTGCGTCTTGTGCTCGCCGCGGCGGTCGTGTTCATCGCCTTGCTTATCGCGGGCAGCGGCCGCATCGCGCAGCTTCTTGACTCCTACCCCACGCTGCCGGGCACCGGCACCGCCACCCTGATTCTGTTGAGCATTCTGTACCTACCCAACGCAGCCGTGGCCACCTTAAGCGCCCTGCTGGGCGGGAGCGTCGAGTACGCCGCGGCCTCGGCCTCACTGTTTAGCGTGGACCCGGTTGCTTTGCCCGCGTTCCCGCTCTTCGCCGCCATCCCCGGCGCCGCCGCTGTGTGGGCTCCCGTGTTGATGCTGATCCCCGCCGCGGTGCTCGCCCAGTTCTTCGCTACCCGCTCGCTGGCGATGAAGAATGTCGCAGTCGTCGCGGCCTGGGTTGGGGTGCTGCTGCTGATCACCATCCCGTACGTCGGGGGAAGTGCCGGGGCCTACGGCTACATCGGCGCCCACCCGCTCGCGCTGCCGCTTCTAGGCATGGCGTGGGTGGTCGCCGTGGGAGGGATCGTCTGGCTCGTCGGGCGCCTGCGCCGCCCAGCACAGCCGGAGCCCGAACCGGAGACCGAACCCGAACCGGAGCCGGAGCCGGAACCGGAGCCGGAACCAGAGCCGGAACCAGAGCCAGCACCCGAACCGGAGACCGAAGCAGTGGAAGAGCCGTCGACAAGCGGTGGCAGCACGAAATGGGTGCCTCCCACGGACGATGTCGAGTCCGAGGACTAAGCTGGTCGGCGTGACTGAACCATCCCAAAAATCGGTAGCCGTGCTCGTCTCGGGGTCAGGGACGCTGCTTCAGTCCATCCTCGATAACCAGGACGATTCCTACCGCGTGAGCCTGGTCGTCGCCGATACCGATTGCCCGGCGATCGAGCGCGCGGCGGCCGCCGGGGTGCGCACGGAAATCGTTGAACTTGGCCAGGATCGCGCGCAGTGGAATCGGGCGCTGCGCGATGCTGTGAGCCAAGGCGAGCCCGACATCGTCGTCTCCGCGGGGTTCATGCGCATCGTCGGTCAAGAGTTCCTTGAGCGCTTCGAGGGCCGCCTTATTAATACCCACCCCGCTCTATTGCCGTCCTTCCCGGGCGCGCACGCGGTGCGCGACGCGCTGGCGTACGGCGTCAAGGTCACCGGCACGACTGTCCACTACATCGACGCCGGCGTGGATACGGGCGAGATCATCGCCCAAAAGGCCGTCGAGGTCCGCGACGGCGAGACCGAGGCCGAACTGCACGAAAGAATCAAGGTTCAGGAGCGCGCGCTCATCGTCGACGTGCTGCGCCGCGCCCACATAGATAACGAAAACGACGGAAAGGTCAGCGTCTCATGGCACAGAACCACATCCAGATCAAGCGTGCGCTAGTCAGCGTCTACGACAAGACCGGCTTGGACGAGCTGGCCCGCGCGCTCGGTGAGGCCGGGGTAGAGATCGTCTCCACGGGGTCTACCGCCAAGCGCATCGCCGACGCCGGCGTCGCGGTCACCGAGGTCGCGGACCTCACCGGTTTTCCCGAGGTGCTGGGCGGGCGCGTGAAAACGCTGCACCCGCGCGTCCACGCGGGCATCCTCGCGGACTTGCGTGACGACGACCACGCGCGTCAGCTCACCGAGCTCGGCATCGAGCCCTTCCAGCTCGTGGTGGTTAACCTTTACCCCTTCGAGGAGACGGTCGCCTCGGGGGCGTCCTTTGACGAGTGCGTCGAGCAGATCGACATCGGCGGGCCGTCGATGGTGCGCGCCGCTGCGAAGAACCACCCCTCGGTGGCCATCGTCACCGACCCGGAGCGCTACGCCGACGTCATCGACGCCGTGCGCGGCCCCGGCTTCTCCCTGGAGCAGCGCCGCGGGCTCGCACTCGAGGCCTTCTCGCACACCGCCGACTACGACGCGGCCGTCTCCGACTGGTTCGCCGAGCAGCTCGACGGCGAGGGCGAGGGGGGCCTACGCTACGGCGAAAACCCGCACCAAGCGGCGAGCCTGATCAACGAGGGCTGGGGGCTTGCCGACGCCACCCAGCACGGTGGTAAGGAAATGAGCTACAACAACTACCAGGACGCCGACGCCGCGTGGCGCGCCGCCTGGGACCACGACCGCCCGTGCGTGGCAATCATCAAGCACGCCAACCCCTGTGGCATCGCGGTGTCCGACGAGTCGATCGCTGAAGCCCACCGGCTCGCCCACGCCTGCGACCCCGTCTCCGCGTACGGCGGCGTGATCGCCGTCAACCGTGAGGTCACCGTCGAGCTCGCCGAGTCCATCAAACCGATCTTCACCGAGGTCGTCGTCGCACCCTCCTACGAAGAGGCGGCCCTGGAGCTGCTCAAGGAGAAGAAGAACCTGCGCATCCTTGAGGTCGATCCGGAGTTCCGCGGCGAGGAGGTCAGGCAGATCTCCGGAGGCTTCCTCGTCCAAGAGCGCGACACGTTCCAAGCCGAGGGCGATAACCCCGACAACTGGCAGCTCGTGGCGGGCGAACCCGCCACCGCTGAGGTGCTCGCGGACCTCGAGTTCGCGTGGCGCTCGATCCGTTGCGTGAAGTCCAACGCGATCCTCATCGCCTCCGGCGGCGCATCAGTGGGCGTCGGAATGGGCCAGGTCAACCGCGTCGATTCCGCCAAGCTCGCGGTCGAGCGCGCCAACACGCTTGACGACGGCGTCAACCGCACCACCGGCGCGGTCGCCGCATCAGACGCGTTCTTCCCCTTCGCCGACGGCTTCGAGGTGCTCGCGGACGCCGGTGTCACCGCGGTGGTGCAGCCCGGTGGCTCCATCCGCGACGAAGAGGTCATCGTCGCGGCGAAGGAAGCCGGAGTGACGATGTACCTCACCGGCACCCGCCACTTCGCGCACTAGTCGGCTTGCAGCAAATACACGTTGTTTGCTCACTTCGCACTCAGGTAATGGTAACGTTGCTCCATTATCCGAGCTGGCAGGGAGAACGCCGATGACCTACTACAATGCCCCTGAGGATCGGAGCTGGAGTTACCCCGCGACTGTGCCGCCGAATCGAGGCGGGAATGGGGCACCCATTGCAGTAGGGGTAGTCATCGCGTTTCTCCTACTTGTGCTTGTTGGGATGCTCGCGTTTTTTGTTGGGAGGGGGCAGATGGGCTCCGAGGCGGGCTCGAGCCAGGTAGCAACAGTCGTCGAGACTCAAACTCTCCAACCCGCGTCCAATGGTGGCTCAAACCCGGGTGCCGCTGCTCCCGCGTCCCCGAAGTCAAGCTGTAGCTACTCGACTTACTGGAGTGCAACCTCTGTGACAAGTGAGGGGTTCGCGGCCAACGTTTATCTCGCAATCCTCGATGCCTGCAACAATGCGGGTGGTCCGAACGTCACGGTGGAGGCTTATAGCCCGACCACTGGGCGCACGTACGCGATGAGCTGCTCTGGCACTACAGTCGTGACGTGCCGCGGTGGCGATAACGCCGTTGTCAAGATTTCGTGAGCAAGCGATTCTTCAACGTCGCAGTAGCAGCTACAGCTCTTGCGGTTTTGAGCGGATGTAGTGCCGGGACCCTCGGTATTTCCGACATCGCTCCTACCTCCTCCCGCGATGCAAAGGCGACCGTGACTATCACTACCTTCGTAGTACCTCCTCCCGGCGAGGCATCGCCAACTACCGTCACCCCTGACCTGCGCACGCAGTTTCAAAGCGTCGCTGATTCGGTTGCGATGTACTACGGGGGGACGGTCGGTATCGCTGTGGCAGGCGGGGGCCAAGTTGTCAGCGCTGGAGATGACGCTGCCTACCCCGCCTGGTCGACGATCAAGGTTCCCATAAGCGTCGCGGCGTACCGCAGTGACCCACAGCTTGCGCGCGAGTATGCGCCGCCTGCAATCCAGGCGTCGGATAACGCGGCTGCCGAGCAGATGTGGATCAACCTCGATCCCGAGCAGGTTAATCAGGTCCTAGCCGAAGCGACAGTGGGCGTTGCCGTAAATACAGAGAAGGTTCGCCCTGAATTCTCCACGTACGGGCAGACGCTGCTTTCCACGAGCCAGGAAGCGGTTATCGCGTCCCACCTTGCGTGCTTAGCGGAAGCCGAGCCCGTGATAGCGCTGATGGGCCAGGTCAATAGTGAGCAAGCCTACGGTCTGGGACGGTTGCCCGGTGCAGCGCTCAAAGTTGGCTGGGGCCCAGACACCAGTGGCGGTTACCAGGTGCGTCAGCTCGCACGTGTTACAAGGAGTGATGGGGCCACCAGCGCAATCGCGTTGACGGTCATCCCTGCGGCAGGGGACTACGGAACTGCGCAGGCGATGGCGGATGAAGTGGCAAACGGGCTTTCGCTGCTTTTGGATTCCCTTCCAGAGGCAGACTGCTGATACTCGCGCACTAGCGCGCGGTATCAACAGGCTCGTCGAGCACCCTGGCTACCAAGTCCAGGGTGCGCATGCCGCGATTCGCTGGCAGGTCGGCGTGAAGGACGTCGAGGACGGCGTCTGCGATCATCACCGACGGCGCGGGCAGGGCGTCGTCGACAAGCGGGTAAGGCGCCTTGCCGGTGTTGTCGCGCAGCTCGATCGCGGCGAGGGTCATCTGGAAAGGCATCTCGATACGCGGGTCGTCGTCGCCGACGATTTCGGCTGCAAGGTCGCGGAAGACGTCCTCGAGCGAGCGGCGCGCATCGTGGTAGTCGTTGAACTCCTCCGAGTTCGCCACGGGCAGCTGGTACAGCCGGCCGATGTTCCAGTTCGATGACAGCAAAATGCGCGTCTCAGCGGCCACCAGTGCCCACAGCTTTAGGGCGGGGGACTCGTCCATCTCCGCGAGGTCCTGGGCGAGATCCAGCGCCGGCTGGATGGTGCCCATCAGCAGGGTCAGGAAGATTTCCGTCTTCGATGGGAAGTGGTAGTACAGCGACGCCTGGCGGATACCGACGGCATCCGCGATCTGGTGGGTCGATGTCGTAGCGAAACCCTGGACCGTGAACAGCTCGGAAGAAGCGTCAAGAATCTCGTCGCGGGCGGTCTTTCCTCTGCGACGTGGACGATTCTTGCGGGGGCGACCCACGGATCCTGACATATAACCAATTCTAACCGTAGCGGGATGGGGAATAGTAGAAGGCACCCACCCCAACGGGGGCGGGTGCCTTCACGAGTCGAGTAGACCCTACGCTGCTGTTGTCAACCGGGCCTTAGCGGCTGGTGAACGGCAGGAGAGCCATCTCGCGCGCGTTCTTCACAGCGGTAGCGACCTGGCGCTGCTGCTGCGGGGTCAGACCCGTGACGCGGCGGGAACGGATCTTGTGACGATCCGAGATGAACAGACGGAGGGTCTTGACGTCCTTGTAGTCGACCTTCTCAATGCCTTCGGCCTTGAGCGGGTTCTTCTTCGGGCGACGGGACTGCTCCATGCGCTGCTTGCGCTGGTTATTTCCACGCTTCATAGTTTTCGCTCCTCCTTACCACGAGGACTTACGGACGCCCGGAAGCTCACCGCGGTGAGCCATCTCGCGCATGCGGACACGGGACAGGCCGAACTTGCGGAGGTAGCCGCGGGGGCGCCCATCGTGCGAGTCACGGTTGCGCACGCGAGCCGGGGAAGCGTCGCGGGGCTGACGGTTGAGCTCAAACTGAGCCTCGAGACGGTCCTCATCGGACGTCTCTGCATTGCGGATGATTGCCTTGAGCTCAGCGCGACGCTCGGCGTAGCGGGCGACGATCTCCTTGCGCTTCTCGTTCTTGGCGATCTTAGACTTCTTAGCCATAAATTATCGCTCCTCGCGGAATTCGACGTGCTTGCGAACAACCGGGTCGTACTTCTTCAGCGTGATGCGATCCGGGTTGTTGCGCTTGTTCTTACGGGTCACGTAGGTGAACCCGGTGCCCGCGGTGCTCTTGAGCTTGATGATCGGGCGGATATCGTTACGTGCCATTAGATCTTCTCACCTCGTGCCCGGATGGACGCCACGACGGACTCGATGCCGTCACGGTCGATGATCTTAAGACCCTTGGTTGAAACGTTCAGGGTAATGGTACGGCCCTCGGAGGGCAGGTAGAACCGCTTCTTCTGCACGTTGGGGTTCCAACGGCGGGAGTGGCGGCGGTGCGAGTGCGAGACGGTCTTGCCGAACGACGGCTGACGTCCCGTGACCTGGCAATGTGCCGACATGGGTTGACTTCTTTCTCTTCTGCCGCCCACGCGCTGATTACCTGTGAGGGGGTGAGGTAGCAATCGGTTGACGCAGGCGTAAACGTGTACTTCGACAACAGCGAGAGTCAACTTTACAGTTTCCGGGGTTGTTTTCCTAATCGCTACCGCGCAGCGATCCGGATAGCCGGAGTGCTAGCACCGTGCGGTCGCGCGCACCGACTTTGCCCAGGATCCGGGACACGTGGTTCTTCACGGTTCCCTCCGCCAGGTGGAGCTGCGCCGCGATCTCCTGGTTGGTTTTGCCCTGCGCGATCAGTTCCGCCACGCCGCGTTCGGCGCGCGTCAAGATGGCGAGCTCGTTGGTCGGGGCTTCGTGGGCGAACCGCGCGATCCGCGGGTCGAGCACCAGCCCGCCGGCCGCCGCGTCCGCGATGGCGCGCGCGAACTGCTCCGGTGCGACGTCTTTGAGAATGTAGCCCGCGGCCCCCGCGCTCAACAGCGCCGAAACCAGCGAGGCGTCGTCGAAGGTGGTGAGCACCAGCACGGGAAATTCGGGCGCGCATTGCTTGACGACGCCCAACCCGTCGACCCCGGGCATCGCGGCGTCAGTGATGATGATGTCGACGGTGTGCTCGCGGGTGAGCGTCAGCGCTTCAGCTCCCGCGGTCGTTGCCGCGACAATGTCGATGCCGTCGATGGTGTCGGAGATCAGGCGCAAGCCGCGCAGCAGCATTTCGTGGTCGTCGATGAGCAACGCCCGAATCGGTGTTGTCTTCACCGCGCACCCCCTGCCACGGGAAAGCGCAGTGTGATACGGAACCCGCCGTCGATGCCGCCGTGCGCCTCGGAGGCGACATTGCCGCCGATTTTCTCGGCGCGCTCCTTCAGGGAGGTGATGCCAAAGCCGGGTGGTGTGTCGTTTCCCGATCCGTCGTCGGCGACGCTGACCGCGGTGTCGCTGAGCGTGATCACGGCGGTGTCCGCGCCCGCGTGGCGCACGACGTTCGTCAGCGCCTCCTGCACGAAGACCAGGGCGAGGGTGGCTACCTGCTCCGGCGGCGGGGTGCGCAGAGAGCTCTCGAGCGTGATGTCCACGCCTGTGCCCCGAAACCACTCGGCGAGCTGGCGGCACGTTGCGGTCAGGTCGCCGTCGACAAGCTCAAGTGGAGTGATTGCACGAACGGTGGTGCGCATCGCGTCGAGCGCGGCGGAAACGTGGCCGCGCAGGGTGCGCAGCTCCTCGGCGGCCGCATCGGGTTTGGTGGGCATGATGCGCCTGACTGCGTCGATGCCGTAGGCGATAATGGTCAGACGGTGCCCCAGGTTGTCGTGGAGACTGGTCGCCAAACGGTGGCGCTCCTGCGCCAGCGTGAGTTCGCGGACCCTGACATTGGCGGCGCGCAGCGCCTCCTCGCTGGCGAAAATCTGGTTCACCGTCCGCCCCAGCGCCACGCCGGCGACGGACACCACACAAGCGGCGACGAACTCGATGAGGATCTTTGCGGGATCGCTGCCGGCCTGAAGGTGAAGCGCGACGATGATGACAACGGGGATGATGGCGAAGACGCGCGAGGCGGTGTTACCGAGTGAGCGCGCAAGGGCCACGAAGCCGAGCCACAGGCCCATCACGCTGAGCGCGTTGTCACCGACCGCTAAGACGATGGTGCTCGCCGCTGCCACCGCGACGGCGGTGGCGGGGGAGGGGATGAACCGCCACAGCACCCACGCGCCGAGGAAGACGGCGAGAGACGCGCCGAGCGGGGCGAGCCGCGCCGTGGTGAGGGCAGCCGAATTCAACAGCAGCGCGACAAACAGGATGCAGAAATAGTCCAGGAAGCGCAGAAAGAACACCGAGGAAGTCTGTGCGGCGGCGGGCATGGCTCATAATCTACGTCGCCCACCCGTGACCGGGGTCATGGTGTCGGACGGTGAAAATCATGACCGTGGGCACTTTCGGGGCTCCCGTTATGCGCCGTAGCGTCACACACATGAGTACAACCGCCCTTTCTGGCGCGCGCCATGTCGGACTTGATGTCGCCCGCGGCATCGCAATTCTCGGCACCCTCGCCACCAACATCTGGATCTTTTCCGCGTCCGCCGCAGGTGAGAAGTCCCTGACCATGGAGGCGCTGTTCGGCAACGTCAACTTCACGTTGGCGCGCGAGGTTGGTTCCAACCCCAGCGTGGACGCCGTGATCAACGCTTTGCTGCACCTGATCACGGACGGCAAGTTCCTCGGACTGCTCACCATCATGTTCGGCATCGGGCTCGAGGTCCAGCGTCAGTCGGCCGAACGCCGCGGCCGACGCTGGCCCGGTGGTTATTACTGGCGCGCCGGGCTGCTCGCCGTCGAGGGTCTGATCAACTACATTTTCGTCTTCGAATTCGACGTGCTCATGGGCTACGGGCTCACGGCCCTCGCCGTCGCACCCATCCTGGCGCGTAGCGAGCGGGTGCAGAAGATCTTCATGTGGGTGGCATTAACCGTGCACGTCAGCGCGATCGTCGCCCTCGACGCCCTCCTCACTTTCTTTAGCTCCGCCATGCCAGACGGCGGGCAGGATGCACCTGAGGACACGATGCAGCTGGGTGTTCCCACCGACAACTACTGGGCAATGGTGCAGCACCGTGTGAGCCACTTCGTGGACGGCCGCCTCGAGATCCCGATCATGTTCATCATGGGCCTGGGCATATTCATCATCGGTGCGCGCCTCTACCGCGCCGGGTTGTTCGATCCCGCCCGCGCGGATCTGCGTCGCAAGGTGCTGGTTGTGGGCCTGGGCATCGGCCTGCCACTGGACTGGGGCATGCGCCTGTTTGCGACGTCCGCCGCGGCGATGACTACCCGCTACGTTACCTCCGCCATTGTCGCCTTCGGTGTCCTGGCGCTGGTCGCGGAATTCTACGTCCGCCGCGGCAACCGCCTCGGCGCGTTAGGGAAGGCCTTCGCTAACGTCGGACGCACCGCGTTGAGCTGCTACATCCTCCAAAACATCATCGCGTCGCTCGTGTTCTACGACTTTGGCCTGGGGCTTGCGCGCGTTACCTCCGGTGAGGGTCAGACGCTGCCCGTGCTCGGCATTTATGCACTGATCTGCCTCGGGTTGATGGCCGCGAGCAGCCTGTGGCTGCGCCGGTTCTCGCGAGGCCCGGTGGAGATTGTGATGCACCGGCTCGTCGACAAGCTTCAAGCAATTAGGCCAGCTCGCTCGTGACATGTAGGATATTTCGAGTTGTCCAGCGCCTGTTGGACCTTTGTTGGACCACGACCATTTTCGCACCCAACTCAGGCACGATTCGCCTAACGAATAGCCGCGCGGAACCGACCTGTAGTTCAATCCTGAGGGAGACGAATCAAGCAATGAAGAATGATATTCACCCGGATTACCATCCGGTGATCATCCAGGACGGTAACACGGGAAACAAGTTCCTGACCCGCTCCACGATGACCTCCGATCGCACCGAGCAGTGGGAAGACGGCAACGAGTACCCGCTCATCGTCGTTGACGTGACCTCCGAGTCCCACCCGTTCTGGACCGGCGCGCAGCGTCTCATGGACACTGCTGGCCGCGTTGAGAAGTTCAACCAGCGCTTCGGTGGCATGGCCCGCCGCAAGAAGAAGTCCGCGAACTAAGAACTAGAAGGTCGAAGGAATAAAAACTCACCATGGCTGTACAGAAATTCCGTAAGTCCCGCGCTAACACGCACTCGCGCCGCTCCCAGTGGAAGGCCGACAACCCCGACCTGCAGACCGTCAAGATCGACGGTCAGGAAGTGCGCATCCCGCGCCGCCTGGTCAAGGCCGCTCAGGCTGGCCTGATCGACGTCGAGCAGTTCTAAGAAAACGCTCATCCTTACTTAACCGGGTCCCCGCTTGCGGGGCCCGGTTTTGTCATTCAGGAAACGTTCAGGAAGTGTTATGCTACACGCTTTGCCCAGCGCAGAAGCGCCACAGGTGACGCGTGAACAATGTCGCACATGACAAATCCCATACCGCCCCAAGGCGTCTATCAGGTCAGCACCGCTCAGCCGCGCCCCGAGCCGCGCCGCCGCCCCGTTGTCGCGATCGCGCTCATCACGTCCCTCCTCGCCGGTGCCGGCGCGGGCTTCGCCGCCGGCACCATCTCCGGCAAGAACAACCAGGCCTACGTCAGCGACGCGCTCGACGCCAAGCCCGCCACCGACAACGCGCCCGCGCCCGAAGGCTCGGTCGAGGAGGTAGCGGCCACGGTCCTGCCCGCCGTTGTCTCGATCACGGTTGACTCCCCGCGCGGCAGCGCCGAGGGATCCGGCTCCATCATCTCCGCGGACGGGTACGTTCTGACCAACCACCACGTCATTGCGGAGGGCGCCGATGGCGCCAGGATCGCCGTCACGCTTAACGACGGCACCACGCACCCGGCCACCTACGTCGCCTCCGACGTCAACACCGACGTCGGCGTGCTCAAGATCGAGGGCGTCGACAACCTTCCCGTGATCCGCTTCGGCAACTCGGACGATCTGCGCGTGGGTCAGGAAGTCGTCGCCGTGGGCTCCCCGCTCGGCTTCTCCGCGACCGTGACCAGCGGCATCGTCTCCGCCCTCAACCGCCCCGTGCGCGCGTCACAGGGTGGCGGCGAGAGCTCGCTGATGGACGGCATCCAAACCGACGCGGCGATCAACCCCGGTAACTCCGGCGGCCCGCTTGTGGATATGAACGGCAACCTCGTGGGCATGAACTCAGTCATCGCGTCCATGGCCTCCGGGCCGCAAGGCGGCGCCGGCTCCATCGGCCTTGGTTTCGCCATCCCGGCGAACTTCGCGCAGCGCGTGGCCAAGCAGTTGATTGATACGGGCGAGGCGCGCCAGCCGATGCTCGGCGTCCAGGTCAGCATCGTCGACCAAGCGAACGGGGCGACGGTGGCCGGGGTGGAGCCAGGTAGCCCCGCTGACGCGGCCGGGATCAAGACGGGCGACGTGATCACCCGGTTGAATGATCGCCCCATCGATTCGGCTGACGCGTTGATCGCGGCCACCCGATCGCAGGACTTCGGCGAGACCGTGACCTTGGAAGTTAGCTCCGAGGGGGACCCAGATCCGAGAACAGTAGATGTGACGCTCAGTTCGGAGTAAGTTCATATCTGCACACCGCCCGTCGGGGCCTTAAAAGGATCAACAGAAGGGGAAAGCCCATGCCCAACGCAATGGACGCACTGGAGCTGCGCGAACCAGACGATGCTTTCCTCATGGCGACAGAACTAGAGGACAACGCCCCAGTCCCGCCGTGCGCGCTCGTCGTGCTAGTCTCCGACCACCGCTACGACGACCCGGCGGACGACACGCACAAGCTCGTCGGCGAGCTGCTCGCGGAGGCGGGTTTCCTCGTCGACGCCGTTGTGCGCGTCAAATCGAAGAAGTCGGACATCCGCAAGGCGATCGAGACCGGTGTGGTCGGCGGTGTCGACTTGGTCCTGACCATCGGCGGCACCGGGGTCGGCCCGCGCGATAAGACCCCGGAGGCGACACGCGCCGTGATCGACAAGATGGTTCCGGGCGTCGGCCAGGCGATTCGCTCCTCCGGCCAGACCTGCGGCGCGCTCGACGCCGCTACCTCGCGTGGGATCTGTGGCGTGTCGGGCTCGACGGTGGTGTTGAACCTGGCGGCGAGCCGCGAGGCGATCCGCGACGGCGTGTCCACCTTCCGCCCGCTTGTTGCTTACCTGATTGCGGACTTGAACAAGTACAGCGTATAAATCCAGTGCCCGCACCGCAACGAAAAAGGCGGCGCGCAAAGCGCACCGCTGATGTGGAGTACGACCGCAGCGCCGACACAGTCTCACCGCGGCCGCGTGACGACGACCAGTTTGTGGTCTTTGATGATGACGCCGCGCCCCCGCTGAGTGATCTGGAATCCCTCGAGGACGAGCGCCCGCCGCACTACGGCAGCTGAGTGGGAGGAAGCTCTGTCGGGCCCTTGCGGTCTGCAAGGAGGTCGCGAATCTCGGTGAGCAGCTCGACGTCGGTCGGGGCGGGCTCGGACTCGCTGATGCCGTGACGGCGCTTCTGTACCTCGTCGAGCTTGTTCATCGGCGCGACGATGAAGAAGTACACCACGGCGGCGATGAGCAGGAAGTTGATCACGGCGGTGAGCAGCGCGCCGAAGTTGAGGCGGGTCTCTGGGTTGCCCTCAATGAGGGTGTAGCCGAAGCCGAACTCCGCCCCGCCGAGAACGGAGATGAGCGGGTTGATGATGTTGGTTGAGAACGCTGTCACGATCGCGGTGAAGGCGGAGCCAATGACAACACCGACCGCGAGGTCGATGACGTTGCCACGCATAACAAATTCTTTAAAGCCTTTAAGCATGGGACATATCCTAGACACACAATCGATCAGGTTCCGCCCAGCACCACCGTTAACGGTGTCGCCAGCGATGCTGCGGCGACAGCAGCCGCTTGCGTGTTCGGGAGAAGAAGCATCACTGTGCCCTCTTCAGCGCCCGCGACGACGACTTTTGCGCCGGTGGCAATGGTGTGCGGCTGCGCCCCGTCCGGGGACATGGTGACCACGCTCACCGTCGCCCCGTGGTGCAGCATCGGGATGATGTCCGGCTCGGCAAGCGCGACGGGAACCAGAGAGTACGTCTCCGGGGCCTGCTCGCCGACGAGCTCGGCCGCCAGGTCCGGCCCGACCAGCCGCGTCGATGTAACCACCTCGCCGCGGGACGCGGGCGCGGCGAGGATCTGGCCTGCGGCGGCGTCGATATCCTTCAGCGCGTTGTCGGGCACAGCGTCGGCGGGAAACCGGCGCAGCTCCAGGTGTGCAGGTTCGAGCACGTCGCCGGCGGAGGCGGGCTGGGCGAAGGCCAGCACCAGCGGGTCGGCACCGCGGCTTACTACCGCGCTGGCCACGGCGGCGAGGAGCAGTACTGCGGCCAGGGCGCGCCGCAGCGCGACGCTGCGGCGGTACCCGGGCTCGCGCAGGGTCTCAAACAGGCTCGATGCGTCTTTCACACCCCTATTGGACTGCCCGCGGGCCGGAGAGGTTCCCGCCTAGAGCTCGAGGATGCCGTCTTCGGTGATCACCGCGTCGACGGGGACGTCGTGAGGGTCGTGCGGGACGGCGTCGACAAGCTCGCGCGCGTACACGACGGCGATGGTGGGTACCTCGAGGCCAGCGAGCGCGCGGTCGTAGTAGCCGGCGCCCTTGCCCAGGCGCATCCCGGAGCGGTCGACGGCGAGCGCGGGCACGATGATCGCCCTGCAGGAACGCAGCACCCGGGAGTTGAACCGCGCGCCAGCCGGTTCGGCAATCCCCAACGCGCCGGGCACCAGCGCTGCGGTGTAGGGCGCCCAAGCGAGCACCCCGTCGGCCAGCGAGATCGGGAGAAACAGCGTGCGGCACGCAGTGGCCAGCTCGGCGACGAAGCCCGCACCGCCCGGCTCCGAGGCCAGCGGGTGGTAGGCGGCGGCGTTGACGGCACCAGCGGCGAGGAGGTAGCGCACCGCGTGAGCCGAAATCGCGCGGTCGAGGTCGCGTTTGAGCTCGGGGTGGGCGCGGAGGTGCCCTCGATAAGCATGGTGCTCATCGCGCATCTCGTGCTTTGACGTCATGGGCGTATTGTCGCACAGGGCAAAGGCCTGGGTCGCTCGCAAATCACGCGTGAGGCGCGGGTATGCTTCTGATATATGCGTACAACCAGTGAACGCCCCGCGCCCGGGATCAGGACCGTTGTCGTGCCCGCGGCTGGCATGGGCACAAGGTTCCTGCCAGCGACAAAGACCGTCCCTAAGGAGCTCTTGCCCGTAGTGGACACCCCCGGCATTGAGCTCATCGCCGAGGAGGCGGCTCAGGCCGGCGCGAAGCGGCTCGCGATCATCACCGCTCCCGAAAAGCAGGAGATCATTCGCCACTTCGGTCAGTTCGAGTACCTCTGCGAGACGCTCGCCGAGCGCGGCAAGACTGCCCAGGTGGAGAAAGTCGCGCGCGCGGCCAAGCTCATCGACGCCGTCGCGGTGGTGCAGGACAAGCCGCTCGGCCTCGGGCACGCGGTGGGCTGCGCGGAATCGGCTCTTGACGCAGATGAAGACGTCGTCGCGGTCATGCTGCCCGACGACCTCGTGCTGCCGGGCGGCGTGATGGAGAAGATGGCCCAGGTGCGCGCCGAGCTTGGCGGGTCCGTGCTCTGCGCGTTCAACGTCACTCCCGACGAGGTGTTCAACTACGGCGTCTTCGACATCGAGGAAATCGACGCTGACTTCGACGGCTTCGAGGTGAAAAAGGTCCGCGGCATGGTGGAGAAGCCCGCCAAGGAAGAGGCGCCCTCCACGCTCGTTGCCACGGGCCGCTACCTGCTCGACCGCGGCATCTTCGACGCACTGCGCCGCATCACCCCCGGCAAGGGCGGGGAGCTGCAGCTTACCGACGCCATCGCGCTGATGATCGAGGAAGGCCACCCCGTCCACGTGGTCGTGCACGACGGCAAGCGCCACGACTTGGGCAACCCGGCGGGCTACATCCCCGCCAACGTCGACTTCGGCCTGCGCGACGAGAAGTACGGCCCGGCTCTCTACACCGCGATCAAGGCGATCCTGCGCGAGTACGAATCCGAAATGTAGTCTTCCACCATGAGTGCGACACCCCCGAACCCGTCCGCGGCTATGCGCAGCGTGGAGCAGCAGCTGGCGATGGTGGTCGACGCTGCGCTGATGCCGGAGCCCATCCGTGTCTCCATCACGGATGGGCTCGGCCTGATGTGCGCCGAGGAAGTCGCCGCTTCCAGCCCGCTGCCCGGGTTCGCCCAGGCGGCCGTCGACGGCTACGCGGTGCGCGCGGTCGACGTCGGCGGGGGAGTGGCGCTGGGTTCCACCACCGCCGGCAACGAGCAGCCGGTGGAACGTTCCCTGCCCGTGGTGGGCGAGGTTGCGGCCGGCTCGCAGAAGCCGCTGCGCCTGCAGCCCAAGCAGGCCGTGAAGGTGGCCACGGGTGCGCCGCTGCCCACGCTTGCCGACGCCGTCCTGCCCCTGCAGTGGAGCGACCGCGGACGCAAGCGCATGACCCCGTCGCGCCCCGTGCGCACCGGCGACTTCGTGCGCAAGGCCGGCGACGACATCCAACCCGGCGATGTTGCCGTGCGCCAGGGCTCGGTGATCGGCCCGGCGCAGATCGGCCTGCTCGCCGCCGCGGGCCGCAACAAGGTGCTGGTGTACCCGCGTCCCCGCGTCACCGTCATGGCCTACGGCCTCGAGCTCGTCGACATCGAGCGCAGCCCAGGCCTCGGCCAGGTCTACGACGTCGCCTCCTACGCGGTCGCGGCGGCAGCGATTGAGGCCGGGGCCACCGTGACCCGCGCCGGAATTATCAACGCCGAGCCGCGCAGGTTGAAGGAAACGGTCGCCCACCAGGCGTCGAGAAGCGAAATGCTCATCATCACGGGCGCTGTCGGGGGCAGCTCCGCGGCGCCGCTGCAGGAGGTGCTTCGCGAGCTCGGGGAGATCGACACCACGCGCGTGGCCATGCACCCCGGATCGGTACAGGGCTACGGGCTGGTGGGCGAGGAGCGCGTGCCCGTGTTTTTGCTGCCGACGAACGCGGTCAGCTCGCTGGTCATCTTCGAGACGCTGATCCGCCCGGCGATCCGGCAGTCTCTGGGCAAGGCGACGCCGACACGGCGCAGCGTCCAGGCGCGCTCGCTCGGGCCGATCAACTCGCTCCCCGGACGCCTCGGCCTCGTGCGCGGGCGGCTCATGCGTGACGCGGAAACAGGCGACTACCTGGTCCAGCGGCTCAGCGGCGCCGAGGGCGCGCCCGCGCACCTTCTCGCCGGCTTCGCGGAGGCCAACGCGCTGATCCGCATCCCTGACGACGTCACCGAGGTCCGCCCCGGCGACCTCGTCGACGTCGAGTTCCTGCAGCAGCGGTAGCGGGCCATGCTTGCATTTCTCGGCCTCAGCTCGGGCGGGTTCCACCCCGGGTGGCCCGAAGCGACGCCCGCGGTGTTCCTCCCCGACGGTGCCCGACTGCGGCTGCGCGAGCTGCGCGCCGGCGACGGTACCGACTGGGCGCGCTACCGCGTGGCCGACGAGCGCTGGCTCAAGCCCGTCGAGCCGACCGTGCCCACCTCATGGGCGGGCGCGCACACCCGCGGTGCTTGGCGCTCCACCTACTCCAACCTGCGCCGACTCGCCCTCGACGGGGTGGTCGTGCCCCTGGTCATCGAGCTAGACGGCCGCTTTGCCGGCCAGGTCACGCTGGGCAACATCCAGCACGGCTCCGTCTCCGAATGCTGGATCGGCTACTGGGTCCACTCGGCCTTCATGGGCCGCGGCGTGGCGACGGCCGCTTGTGCGCTCGGCACCGACCACGCCTTCGGGCGCGTCGGCATGCACCGGGTCACCGCGACCTACCTGCCCGACAACCCGGCCTCGGGCAAAGTGCTTGTGGCCAACGGCTACCGCCAAGAGGGTTACATGCGCCGCAACCTGCACATCGACGGGCAGTGGCGCGACCACCACTTCGTGGCGCTCAACGCGGACGACTACCACTCCACGGCCCTGGCCCGGTTGATCGCCGAGGGCAGGGTACGGCGTGGCTGAAAGGCACAGAGGTTTCGGGCCGATAACCTTACAACCCGACTCCATTGTTTAATCCCCGCTGCAAGAAAGGTGGCCTCCCCACATGGGCAGCCTCAGCCTCATCATCGTGCTGATCATCGTCGTCTGGGTGATCGTCCTGGCCCCGATCGTCATGGGCAACAACAAGCCGATCCGCCACTCCGGCGACGGCTATGATGCCACCCGGGTGCTGCACGCCGGCGGCAGCGAGCCGGTGGCGCAGCGCCGCCGCCCCAAGCTCTCCGCCGCCGACGTGCACCGCCACGACGACTCCGCGGTGGCCGACTACGAGGTCGTCGAGGCTGAAGCGGCGCCGCTGGCCAGTACCGGCGGCTCCACCGCGATTAGCCTGCGTGTCGACGAGCCCGAGCAGGAACACATCGACGGCGAGGTCGTCGTCGAGGAGGAGCAGCCCGCCCCCTCGGGATCCACCGCGTGGTCGGTGCTTCAGGCTGAGGCGGACGATGCGGGCGACATCGAGCAGGACCACTACGAGGTCGACGACTCCTACGCCTCCCCGGGCGACTACGGCTATGCCGACGAGCAGCTCGTTGTCGAGGACGAGGTCACGGCTGCTCCGGCAGCGGAGGACGACACCGAGCAGATCGAGGACCACTCTGAGCTCACCGCCGAGGAGATCGCGTTCGCGCAGAACCGCCGCGGCCGCGGCGGCTGGGACCCAGAGCGCGAGCACGCGGCTCGCGAGGACAGGTTCAAGCGCCGCCAGCGCACGCTGCTCGGTCTCATCGTCGCCGACGTCATCGCCGTGGTTTTCGCGTTCGTGGTCGGCGGCTGGGCCTGGGTCGTGCCGGCGATCACGGTTGCGCTGACGGTCTGGTTCATGGTGGTGCTGCGTTCCGTGGTGAAGCAGGAACGCGCCCTGCACGCGCGCCGCGTGCGCCAGCTGCGCCGCGCTCGGATGGGTGTGGTGACCTCCGCCGACTCCGCGGCGCTGCCGCGTGAGCGCCGCGTGCCCGGCGCCGTCATCGTCGAGCTTGACGACGAAAGCCCCGATTTCGCGAACCTCGACTACCACTACGCAGCACCGGCAGCCGTGAGCTACGAGTACGACGACTACCACCGCGCTAGCTAGTGAGCCGCGCGGTCCTTATCGTCGCGCTGCTCAACCTCGCCTACTTCGTCGTCGAGGTTGTCGCCGCGGCGGCGCTCGGCTCCGCGGCGTTGCTCGCCGACTCCGTCGATTTCCTGGAAGACACCGCGATCAACCTGCTGGTTTTCGTCGCGGTGGCGTGGCCGGCGGCGCGCAGGCGGGTTGCTGCGAAGGTGCTCGCCGGCCTGATCGTCCTTCCCGCCATCGCAGCACTAGTGATGGTGGTGTACAAGGTGCTCAACCCCGTGCCACCGGCCCCGGAGGGCCTCACCCTCGTTGCGGCAGGCGCGCTGGTAGTCAACGTCATCTGCGCGCTGATTTTGCTCAAGGTGCGCGGCACCGGGGTCGCTCTGGCCACCGGGGCTTGGCTCGCCGCGCGTAACGACGCCCTATCTAACGTCCTGATCATCATCGCGGGCTTGCTCACCTTCGTCTACGCCACGGCGTGGTTCGACATCGCCGTCGGTTTGATCATCGCGGTGCTCAACCTCTCGGCCGCGAAGGAGGTCTGGGAGGAGGCGGACTAGGCCTGGGCGCTGCCTTCCGGGGTGGCGTGGTCCTGGTCGACGATGACGTGCAGGACGGCGACGTGGGCGTCGTCAAGCGCGGCGAACGCGCGCTGCACGGCACCGTCGACTTCGTCGTCGCGGCTGACCGTCTCCGCCCACGCACCCATCGCCTGGGCCCAGGCGGCGAAGTCCGGGTTGGATAGCTGTGTGCCCTCCACCCGGCCCGGGAAGTGCTTCTCCTGATGAGCGCGGATCGTGCCGTACTGCTGGTTGTCCACCACCACAATCAGCATCGGAGCCTCGTAGCGCACCGCGGTGACGATCTCTTGGCCGTTCATCAGCAGCTCCCCGTCGCCCGCGAAGACCACCACGGTCCTCTCCGGCAGCGCGAGCTTCGCGGCCAAACCAGCGGCGACGGAGTAGCCCATGGAGCCCAGGCGCGGGGCAAGCATAGAGGGGAAGCGCCGCGTGGGGAAGAAGCGCTGCGGCCAGAAGCAGTGGTTACCGGCGCCGAACGCAGTGAGCGCGGTGTCGTCGAGTCGGGCCGTGACCTGTTCGAGGACGTGGTAGAAATCCACCGCGCCCTCGGGCAGGTTGGCGAAACGCTCCTCCGGGGCGGGGATGGCGGAAAACTCGGCGTGAATATTGCGGGCTTTGGCGAACCATTGAGTGGTGTCCGGCTTGGAATCTAGCGCGATCTCGTCGATCACCTGGGCAAAAGCGTGCGGGTCGGCGAGGACGTGGTGGGTCAGCGCTCCGGAGGAGCCCTTAAGTCCGGCGTCGGAGTTGACCACGATGTTGACCGCATCGAGGGACTGGCGCAGCGTGAAGTTGTCGGTGGGCTTGTCCCACAGCTTCGCGCCGATGCACAGCAGCACGTCGGCCTCCTCCAGCAACCGCGCCGTCTCCTCGTTGCGGGCGGTACCCAGCCAGCCCGCGTTGGCGGGGGAGTCGAAGTCGATGCGGTCGGTCGAGCGCATGTCGTTGACCACGGGGATGGAGTAGCGCTCGGCGAAGCTCTGCACCGCATCGCAGGCCTGCTGGGTCCAGCCCTGGCCGCCTTCGAAGATGAGCGGGGTGCGGGCGCCGCGTAGTGCTTCGGTGATGATCGCGATGTCGTGGTCCGCCACCGCGCCCTGCGCGGTGGCCATCGGCCCCGCGATCTCCCCGGTTAACTCCTCGAGCAGCACGTCCTCGGGCAGGCCGACGACGACCGGGCCGCGCCGACCCGACTGGGCGAGGTGGAACGCGTTGGCGACGACACGGCTGGCGCGCTGCGCGTCGTCGACGACGAACACGCCCTTGGTGATGTCGCCGAACCACACGTTGATGTCGAACTCTTGGAACGACTCCCGGTAGCGGTCCTTCACCGGCACGAGGCCGACGAAAAGAATGAGGGGGACCTCGTCTTGCCACGCCGTGTAGACGCCAATCTTAGCGTTCGCCGCGCCGGGGCCGCGGGTGACCATGGCCACGCCCGCGCGGCCGGTGGCCTTGCCGTGCGCCTCGGCGGCGTAGGCGGCGCCGCCCTCGTGGCGGCACACGACGGAGGCGATGGAGCTGTCGTGCATCCCGTCGAGCACCGCGAGGAAACTCTCCCCGGGGACCATAAACACGTGCGAGACGTGGTGTGCTTCAAGGGACTGTGCGATGGCCGCTCCGACATGCATGGATACCACCCTACCCCCAGATACCGGAGGAGCCCCTGCGCCAGCTACCCACCAGGTGCGTATCCACAACCCCCGTCGACTCCATTAGCGCGTACATGGTCACCGGGCCAACGAAGC
The DNA here is from genome assembly GCF_031844665.1 of Corynebacterium sp. Z-1. NCBI lineage: Bacteria > Bacillati > Actinomycetota > Actinomycetes > Mycobacteriales > Corynebacteriaceae > Corynebacterium > Corynebacterium sp. Z-1. Next base: position 1,216,389 of record NZ_CP134621.1, read on the forward strand.
TGAACCCGAGCGCCTTGAGATCCTTCGCCAGCCGCTCGGACTCGGGCGAGCGCGTGGGCACCTCGTCCATCGTTGTCGGCGCCGGGGTCGTCTCCGGCTGGTACGACCAGACGAACTCGGCGAGGTCGGTGCCGCGTTCGCGCAGGGCGACGGTGGCCCGGGCGTTGGTGATCACCGCCTCGAGTTTGCGGCGGTTGCGTATCAGGGAGGCGTCGGAAAGCAAATGCTCGATCGAGTCCATGCACGCGACGGCATCGGGGTCGAAGCCGCAGAAGGCCTCGCGCAGCGCGTCGCGCTTTTGCAGGATCAGCCGCCACGACAAGCCCACTTGGAAGCCCTCGAGGCAGACGCGCTCGAACATGCCGCGCTCGTCGGTCACGGGCATGCCCCACTCGGTGTCGTAGTAGTTGCGCAGCAACTCGTCGGCGGCGGCCCAGGGGGGGCGGGCGCGGCCGTCGTCGCCGATGATGAGTCCGTTTTCTTTGGGTTTCATACCCTGTTGGACTGTAGTTCGCGCCCGCAGGTTCCACAGGTAATCTATTCCACATGAACAGGCCCGCGGTTCGCGACTTCGCGCTTTTGGTGTTGCGTTTTGTCCTCGGCGCCGTTTTCGTCGCCCACGGTTACCGCCGCTGGTTTGAAACGGGCATGGCGCGCTCGGCGGCGCAATTCGCCGAATGGGGCGTGCCCCAGCCTAAGCTCAGCGCCTACCTCGCCGGGTCCGTCGAGCTCATCGGCGGTGCGCTGCTGATTATCGGTCTGCTGACCACGTTGGTCGCGGGTGTGTTGGCGCTGCTCGCCGCGGCGGCCGCCTACTTTGTCCACCTCGACCACGGGTTCTTCGCCGAGGCCGGCGGGGTGGAGTACCCGGTGGTGCTCGCGAGCGCGCTGTTTATCGTGGTCGTCTTCGGCGCCGGGCGCGCTAGCCTCGACGGGGTGTTAACTCGTGCTTAGCCACGACCAGGTGCGCGCCGCGCTCTCCGCCCGCGTCGACGGGGAATCGAGCGGGCTTGACGACGCCGTCGTCGACGCCCACGTCGCCGAGTGCGCCGAGTGCAGCGCCTACTACCAGCGGATTCTCTCCCTGTCGCGCAACCTGCGTTTCGCCGAGATTGGCGGCGGGATGGCGCCACCGGAAAACCTCTCCACGGTGATCCTCGCCGGTGTCGAGGGCGAGTGGCGCAAGCTGTCGCAGCGGCGCATGGTGCTGCTGACCCTGTGCCGTGTTGCGCTTGTCGCGGCGGCGCTGGTGTGGCTGGCGTGGGCAGTGATGCACCTTGTCAATGGAGGGGAGTCGGGCACGGCATCGGTGCGCCTCGGCGTGGCCACCGCGCTCGCCTACACCGCGGCGCGCCCGGCCCAGATCCCCGGCATCGCGCTGGTGGTGGGCACCATGTTTACCTTCACTCTGGGTTTTGTGGTGCGCGACGCAGTGCTCGACACCGGTTCGGGCGTGGCGCCCCACGTTCTGATCCTGCTGCCGACCCTCATCGCGCTGCTGGGTACCCTCGCCGTGGATCGCGGGCCGCAGCTGCGCCGGGCGTGGCGGTCGCTGGGTGCGGATCCGACGTAGGGTGGGTTTTCGTCGTTTGGTGGGGCGGTGAGATGTCACGGTCGAGGCGCGTCCGGCCGTGAAACCGCAGGTCGCGATCACTCTGCAACCATCGACCGTGACGTTTGGCCGGGGGAGATGTCACAGTCAAGGCGCACCCGGCGGTAAAACCGCAGGTCGCAACCACGGCAGAACCGTTGACCGTGACATCTGACCGGGTGAGATGTCACACTCAAGCCCCACCCGGCCGCAAAACCCCAGGTAGCAACCACAGCACAGCCGTTGACCGTGACATCTGACCGGGTGAGATGTCACACTCAAGCCCCACCCGGCCGCAAAACCCCAGGTCGCAACCACTGCCCAGCCGTTGACCGTGACATCTGACCGGGTGAGATGTCACACTCAAGCCCCACCCGACCGCAAAACCGCAGGTCGCAACCACAGCACAGCCGTTGACCGTGACATCTAACCGCCTGAGATGTCACACTCAAGCCCCACCCGACCGCAAAACCCCAGGTCGCACCCACCCCACAACCGTTGACCGTGACATCTGACCGGGTGAGATGTCACACTCAAGCCCCACCCGGCCGCAAAACCCCAGGTCGCAACCACAGCCCAGCCGTTGACCGTGACATCTAACCGACCGCAACACCCACCCCAGCACAACGCACAACCAAACCAAACTACCGCCAGCTCGGCAACCACATAATCAACGCGTAGTAGAAGTCCGGGATGCGGATGCCGTAGAGGATCGGCGCGAAGTAGATGAACATCCCGACCACCAGCGCCAGGTACACAATCACGGCGAGCTGGCCGGTGGTCACGGGGTATCCCGCGAGCTTGCGCACCCACTTCAGCGGCACGGCGGTGCCAAGCCGCGCCACGTAGCCGACGGCGATGGCGAGCAGCACGCAGATAAACGGCGCGAGCGCGGCAGCGTAGAAGAAGTACATCTGACGGTCGAACGCGGCCAGCCAAGGCACAAATCCGGCCGCGAAAGCGATGAGCGGCACGATGACGCGATAGTCGCTGCGCGTCAGCCACACCCACCCCGCCCACAGCAGCACCGGCACCGTCAGCCACCAGATCGCTGGAGTACCGAAGAGGAAGATCATCTCGCGGCAGGTCGTGAACCCGCAGTCAATGTCGGTCGCCGAGTAGTACAGGATCGGGCGCGCGCCGACGAGCCACGCCCATGGCTTGGAGTCCCAGGGGTGCGAGTGCCCGCTTGACGACGTCAAACTGGCGTGGAACTGCGCCACCGAGAGGTGGTAGTACAGCCAGCTCGCTACAGCGTCCGGCAGCGCTCCGAGCCAGGGCCAGTCCGAGCCGGAGATCGTCCCATCGACAGCGGCGTGGCGGTAAACGGATGTTTCGGATGCGAACCAGGCGCGCCAGGAGAAGATGTAGAGCAGCGCCGGGACCAGGACGAGGGAGGCAAGCGCGGCCGGGACGTCGCGTAGCAGCGTGCCCACGACGGGCTTGGCAACCCCGTAGCGGCGGCGCAGCCACAGGTCCCAGAAAGCGGAGAGCAGGCCGAAAAACGCGATGTAGTACAGCCCCGACCACTTCACGGACAGTGCTAAGCCCAAAAGCACGCCGGTGGCGAAGCGCCACCAGCGAAACCCAAGGCGAGGGCCGAAATTGCCCGTAATCTGCGCGTGGTGCATGCGCGCGTGGGCCTCGCGCATATCGCCGGCCAGCGTCCAGGCCGCGGCGACGATGAAAAACACCTGGAAGACGTCGAGCATGCCGAACTTCGCAGTCACCAGCAACACGCCGTCGAACACGGCAATGAGCCCGGCCACAAACCCCAACGCCGTCGATTGGGTCAGCCGGCGGCACAGCAACAGGGTGAACACCACGGTCCCGACGCCAAAGAGCGCGGGCATGATCCGCCAACCGAGTGGGGTGTAGCCGAAGAGGAACTCGCCAATGGCCAAAAGCTGCTTGCCCAGCGGCGGGTGCACGACCAGGCCGTAGGCGGGGTTCGACTCGATCCCGCCGAGCACCGGGTTGGAAAACGAGCGCACCATGTCCCACGCCTGCGGGACGTAGTGCTTCTCGTCGAAGATGGGGGTGCCGCCGGCGGTGGGCTGGGTCAGCCCGATGAGCCGGGTCAACAGCGCGAGCCCTGCCACGATAGCCAGCGCCACGGTGTCGCGCCTGGCCCACGGGATGGTTACCGGCGGGCTCGGGGCAACTCGTTTGGGGGAGATGGCCGTAGTCACCCCGGGGATATTACCCTTGGTCCCCATGAGCGAGAGCGAATCCACCGTCCCCGCCACCGGCATCGTGCTCGCGGCCACCCCACTGGGCAACATCGGCGACGCCTCGGCCCGCCTCGTCGAGGCGCTGGGCGCCGCCGACGTGATCGCGGCGGAGGACACCCGTCGCACCCGCCAGCTCGCGGCGGCGCTGGGGGTCGAGCTCGCGGCCAAGGTGGTGTCGAACTTCGACCACAACGAAAAGCTTCGCGTCGACGAGCTTATCGACGCCGCCCGCACCCGCATGGTCCTCGTCGTCACGGACGCCGGGATGCCGCTGGTCTCCGACCCTGGCCACGTGGTCGTCTCCGCCGCGCACGATGCCGGCGTGAACGTCACCTGCGTGCCGGGGCCGTCCGCGGTGACCACGGCGCTCGCGCTATCCGGGCTGAACGTGGGCCACTTCATCTTCGACGGTTTCGCACCCCGCAAGTCCGGCCCGCGCCGCGCATGGCTTGAAACGCTAAAAGACCAGCACCGCGCCGTGTGCTTCTTCGAGTCTCCGCACCGCATCGGCGCCACGCTTGCCGACGCCGCTGACGTGCTCGGGGGCGACCGGCGCGCCGCGGTGTGCCGCGAGCTGACGAAGACTTACGAGGAGGTGAAAAGGGCGTCGTTAAGCGAGCTCGCCCAGTGGGCGGCCGAGGGGCTGCGCGGCGAGATCACCGTGGTCATTGAGGGCGGCGCGCCCGCAGCGCGGAACGCAACCGACCTGGTCGATGCCGTCAGGGCGCGCGTCGATGCTGGTGAAAGGCTCAAAGACGTGGTGAAAGACATCGCGCGCGCCCACGGCGTGAAGGCTGGGGATCTGTACGACGAGGCCCTCACACAGCGCGATCTCGGTTAACGAATGTCGTCGACGTGGGGTAGCCTGCCTAGCGCCTGAGAATCGTCTCACTAGTAGCACTAAAGGAGCGACATCCATTGAGCGACAAGGACCTTGAAGCGGATTCCGCACCGTCGGCAACGAGCGAGCTCGCAGAACTGATCGACGCCGAGCACAGGGGTGAGAGTCTCTCGGCGGCCCAAGACGACACCGTTAGGTCGGCGGCAGACGACGACAACGCCCCGATTACCTGGGCGGTCGTCATCCCTATCGTGGTGGTTGTTGCGGGCATCGTCGCCTGGGGCCTGATTGGCCCCAACAGCTTCGCGGCGTTCGCCAACGAGTCGTTTAGCTGGGTCATCAGCAATCTCGGTTGGGCCTTTGTGCTGTTCGGCACCATTTTCGTCGGCTTCGTTTTGGTGATCGCCTTCTCAAAGTTCGGCTCCATCCGCCTCGGCAGGCCCGACGAGCAGCCCGAGTTCTCCACCGCGTCGTGGATTTCCATGATGTTTGCCGCTGGCATGGGCATCGGGCTCATGTTCTACGGCGCATCCGAGCCGCTGAGCATGTACCGCGACGGTGTTCCTGGACGGCCGGCCAACGAGGTGGGCACCTCCATGGCGCAGACGATGTTCCACTGGACGCTGCACCCGTGGGCACTCTATGCCGTGATCGGGCTGGCTATCGCATACTCAACCTTCCGACTCGGCCGCAAGCAGCTCCTGTCCAGCGCCTTTGTCCCGATGATCGGGCAAAAGGGCGCTGAGGGCTTCGTGGGCAAGATCATCGATGCGCTCGCCATCTTCGCCACCATCTTCGGCACGGCCTGCTCGCTCGGCCTCGGCGCGCTGCAAATCACCTCGGGGCTGCGCGCCTCCGGGTTCGTCGAATCCCCCTCGACGCAGCTGACCATCGGCATCATTTCGGTACTCACACTTGCTTTTTTGATCTCCGCAGTCTCCGGCGTCTCGCGCGGAATCCGGCTGTTGTCTAACTTCAACATGATCATCGCTGCGCTCTTGGCAGTTTTCGTCTTCGTTGTCGGGCCAACGGTCAGCATGCTGAACATGCTGCCCACCGCGATTGGTTCCTACGTGAACCAATTCTTCTCCATGGCGGCCCGCACCGCGGAAAGCGCCGACGGCGAGGCGGGGGCGTTTCTCTCTGGCTGGACCATCTTCTACTGGGCGTGGTGGATCTCATGGTCGCCCTTCGTCGGCATGTTCCTGGCGCGCATCTCGCGTGGGCGCACGATCCGCGAGTTCTGCCTCGGCGTATTGCTCGTGCCTTCGATGCTGTCGACAATCTGGTTTACCATCTTCGGCGGCTACGCCATCAAACTCGAGCAGGAGGGTAACTCGATCTACGGCTCCGGGGACCCCGAAGACCAGCTCTTTAGCCTTTTGCACAGCCTGCCCGGCGGATTCTTCATGGGCATCTTCGCCGTGATTTTGCTCGGGACGTTCTTCATCACCTCCGCCGACTCGGCCTCCACAGTGATGGCGTCGATGGCGCAGAATGGGCGCATTAATGCCAAATCATGGCTCGCCGCGGTCTTCGGCCTCGGAACCGCGGGTGTCGGTCTGATGCTGCTGGTCAACGGTGGCAGCGACGCGCTCAACTCCTTGCAGTCGGTCACCATCGTCGCGGCGACACCGTTCTTGTTCATCCTCGTCGCGCTGATGTTCGCGATTGTTAAAGATGTCTCCAATGACCCGATCTACCTCGATGCCAAGGAACAGGAGCGCTTCGCCCGGCAGCTCGCGGTGGAGCGCCGCCGCCACCGCGAGCAGCTCCAGCTAGAAGCCCGCAAACGGCAGGTAAAGTGAATCATCACCCCGGGCCGGCAGTAAGGTTGAGGCCATGACTTCTCACGACAACGTCCTCGTTTGCGTTGCCTGGCCCTATGCCAACGGCCCCCGCCACATCGGCCACGTCGCCGGTTTCGGGGTTCCCTCCGATGTTTTTGCGCGCTACCAGCGCATGACGGGCCGCAATGTGCTCATGGTCTCCGGCACCGATGAGCACGGCACCCCGCTTCTGGTCCAGGCGGACAAGGAGGGCGTGACTGTCAAGGAGCTCGCGGATCGCTACAACGCGCAGATCGTCGAGGACCTCGCGGGCCTGGGCCTGTCCTACGACTTGTTCACCCGCACCACCACTCGTAACCACTACGCCGTGGTGCAGGAGCTGTTCAAGGGGCTCTACGCCAACGGTTACATGGTCAAGGAGACCACCCGGGGCGCGATTTCCCCGTCAACGGGTCGCACCCTGCCGGATCGCTACATTGAGGGCACCTGCCCGATCTGCGGCGCGACCGACGCGCGCGGCGACCAGTGCGACACCTGCGGCAACCAGCTCGATCCGGCCGACCTGATCAACCCGGTGTCCAAGATCAACGGGGAGACCCCGGAGTTCGTCGACACCGAGCACTTCATGCTCGATTTGCCCTCGCTTCACGACGCCCTGAAGACGTGGCTTGGGACCCGCGAAGACTGGCGCCCCAACGTGCTGAAGTTCTCCCTGAACCTACTCGAGGACATGCGCCCGCGTGCGATGACCCGCGACATTGACTGGGGCATCCCGATCCCGGTCGAGGGCTGGCAGGACAACCCCTCGAAGAAGCTCTACGTGTGGTTCGACGCGGTGGTGGGCTACCTCTCCGCCTCGATCGAGTGGGCGGCGCGCTCGGGCGACCCGGATGCGTGGAAGGCGTTTTGGCAGGACCCCGCCACCGAGGGCTACTACTTCATGGGCAAGGACAACATCACCTTCCACTCGCAGATCTGGCCGGCGGAGCTGCTCGGCTACGCGGGCAAGGGCGCGACCGGCGGCAGCCCGGGTGTGCTCGGGGAGCTCAACCTGCCCACCGAGGTCGTGTCCTCGGAGTTTCTCACCATGTCCGGCTCGAAGTTCTCCTCGTCGAAGGGCGTGGTGATCTACGTCAAGGACTTCCTCGCCGAGTTTGGACCGGACCCGCTGCGCTACTTCATCGCGGTCGCCGGCCCAGAAAACAACGACACGGACTTCACCTGGGACGAGTTCGTGCGCCGGGTGAACAACGAGCTGGCCAACGGGTGGGGCAACCTGGTTAACCGCACGGTGTCCATGGCCCACAAGAACTTCGGCGAGGTGCCCGCGCCTGGCGTGCTGGAGGAATCTGACCAGCGCATCCTGGACCTGGCCGAGCGCACCTTCGTCGAGGCCGGCGCGGACTTGGGAGAGGCGAAGTTCAAGAACGCGATTACCAAGGTCATGCACGTCGTCGGAGAGGCCAACGCCTACATCGCGGAGAACGAACCGTGGAAGCTGGCGAAGGACCCGGCGCAGCGCGACCGCTTGGCCACGGTGCTGTGGACCGCGCTGCAGGTCGTCTCCGACTGCAACGCCATGCTCACCCCCTTTATCCCGCACACCGCGCAGCGCGTGCACGAGACGCTGGGTCGCGACGGGCGGTGGGCGGTGAGCCCGGTGATCGAGGAGGTCACCGACGACGCCGATGTCGAGCTCGTCGGGGCCGGCCTGCCCGACAAGGGCCAGACCTACATGACCATCACCGGCGACTACACCAAGCAGAAGGCCGTGTGGGCTCGCGTTGACGTCACCCCGGGCACGGCACTGAGCAAGCCGCAGCCGCTGATTGCCAAGCTGGATCCCGAACTCGGCGAAACCGGACCCGCGTGGGCGCCCGTCCAGTAATGCGCCCCGCGTTGCTGTTCGTCGCGGTGGCCATCGCCGCGATTAACCTGCGCGCCGGTATGGCGTCGGTAGGCGCCGTGCTTGACGACGTCCTAGCGCACTACAACGCCCCCGCCTCCATCGGCGGGGTGATCACCGCGATGCCCGGGGCACTGTTTTGCGTCTTCGGGCTCAGCGCGGTGCCGCTGGCGCGCCGGGTCGGGTTGACGCCGACGCTGCTCGCGGCCGCCATCGCAACGGCCGCGGGCCTCGCGCTGCGCCCGTTCGCTCCGATGATTTCTCTGTTTATCCTGGCTACGATCTCCGTGGCGGGCGGCATCGCGCTGGTCAACGTGATCCTGCCGGCATGGATCAACAAGTACGGCGGCGCGCACATCGTCGCGCTGACCACCATCTACTCGGCCACCGTGTCGGTTTCTGCGCCGCCGGGTACCTGGGCGTGGTGTTCGCACCCACCACCGCGCCGATCTTCTGCTGCGCACCTCCGGCCTCGGCGGCTGGTGCTTCCCGCTGGCGCTGGCACTGATCCCGGCGCGCACCCGCACGGTGATCGTCACCGCGCGGCTGTCTGGGTTTGTGCAGCCCGTCGGCTACATCCTCGCGGCCGCCGGGCCGCTGCTCGTCGGCGTTGCTCTCGCTTGTTCTCGGCGGGCTGGGCTCGCCGCCTCCCGGCGCGTCTTTATTGAGGACGAGTTAGCGGGATAAACAGGTCCGTCACCGGCGCGTCCTGGTCGTCGCCCATGGTGACGTACTCCTCGATGAGCAGTCTGTCCACGGCGTGGCCGTCCGCCTCCGTGGCCGCGGCGAACTCGTCCCACTGCGCCCCGAGATCGCTGTACGCACAGGTGACGCGCTTTACTACGGCCTCGATCTCTTCGAAGCGCTTCAAGGAGACGTGGCCGTCGCCGATGTCGTCGATAAGCGGGGCGATGAGGTCGAGATCCTCGTCGGCGATGACGAACCCGGCCGCGATATCGAACGCCTCGCCGGGTGGGCTGAAGTAGTAGGCACGCGCGGCCTGGGGCAGCACCCCGACGGATTCGGTGAATTCGTGGAGCAGCGGGTAGTAGTGGTCGAAGAACTCGCGGAGCGCGTCGGGGCCGACAGTGTCGTGGGCGACGAGCGCGGTGTGGGCCGGCAGCGTGATCTGGTTCATACCCCCGACGATACCCGTGAACTCCGCTAGAGAAACTGCTTAATGAATGCGGTGAGCTTGCCGGGCTCGTCATCCTCGAATCGCGAGTCGACCACGACGATGGGGGCGGTGTAGCGCTCCGGGGTTTGCATGACGACGAGGTCGGTGCCGTAGTCGTCGTGAAGCAGCTTCCAGGAAAAGCCGTGCTCGCGCACGAGGGCGTCGCCAAGCGCCGTGCCGTAGATGCGGGCGGTCTCCCCGCGCGGGAAGGAGCGCTTCAGGTCGGGGTCGGAGGCGAGGTACTCCGTGATCACCGCCTCGAAGGACTCCGCGATGGCCGTTGCGTCGCCGGTGATGCCGCGCGCGGCGGCCTCGAGCAGGTCGGTCTCGATCTGGGAGCGGGTCGAAGCGTCGATGTCTGCGAATGCCATAGTCTCTATCGTATGAGTAAAAAGAAGCGCCCGACGCCGGTCCCCGCGGAGCCGATCGCCGGGCTTGTCGACGCCCACACGCACCTCGCCTCCATCAAAGAACCGCTCTCCGAGCTGGTTGCGCGGGCCAAGGCGGCCGGCGTGGAGCGGATCTGCACCGTCGGCGACGGACTGGATGAGGCGGAAAGGGCACTCGCCGCCGCCCACGAGCACCCAAGCGTTGTCGCGGCGTGCGCGATCCACCCGACGCGCGCCCACGAGCTGGATAGCGCCGCGCGCACCCGCCTGACCGAGATGGCCGCGGACCCGCGCTGCGTCGCCATCGGCGAGACGGGAGTGGACGCCTACTGGATCACCCACGACCCTGACGGCACCGCCCCGCTTGAGGTGCAGGAGGAGGCGTTTCGCTTCCACATTCAGCTCGCCGTGGACACCGGCAAGTCGCTGATGATCCACAACCGCGAGGGCGACGAGGACATGCTGCGCATCCTCGCCGATTCCCCACGCCCGCGCGAGGTGATGCTGCACTGCTTCTCCTCCCCGGTCGATGTGGCGCGCGAAGCGATCGAGCGCGGGTACGTGCTGTCGTTTGCCGGAAACGTCACGTTCAAGCGCAACGACTACCTGCGCGAGGCCGCCGCGCTCGCCCCGGTGGGGCAGCTTCTGATTGAGACCGACGCGCCGTACATGACCCCGGAACCGTTTCGGGGCGCGCGCAACGAGCCGTCGCTGATCGGGCACACCGCGGCCGTGGTGGCGCAGGCGCGGGGCATCGAGCCCGCCGAGCTTGCCAACGAGGTGGGACAGACGTACAGCCGCATGTTCGGGGTCTAGCCCCCGCACGATATTGCGTATTACGGATTGTTACCGTATTGTTACAACGACTGCCAGGACACTTACCGATGTTAGGGAACACGATTTATGGCTGCCAAGCGCATTAACTCCACCACCTCCGCCACCCGCCGCGTTATCGCGGGCAGCGTCGCAGGCGCTGTCATCGTCGGCGGCGCCGCCACCGCCGCCGCAGCGGCCCAGAAGAACGTCACCGTCGACGTCAACGGCGAAGCCACCACGGTGCGCACCTACTCGGACAACGTCGAGGGCGCGCTGCAGGCGGCCGGCGTGCAGGTGGGCGCAGCCGACCTCGTCTACCCGGCGCCGTCGGACGCACTGCAGTCCGGGGCCACCGTCACGGTGCGCACCGCCAAGCCGGTCGCACTGGTGATCGACGGCGCTGAGCAGCAGCTCACGTCTACCGCCGCGACGGTCGCGGACCTGGTCAGCGAGGCCGGCATTACCGCCGCCTCGGCACTGAGCGCGCACCCGGACCAGCCGCTGACCGATGGCATGACCATCGACGTGACCACCCCGAAGATCGTCTCCATCAAGGACGGCGGCAACGTCGTCTACACCTCGGAGGCCGCCAAGACCGTCGGCGACCTGCTCGCCGCCCGCGGGATCACCTTCGACTCCAAAGACCGCCTCAACGTCCCGCTTCAGGCCCCGCTCGAGCCGAACATGCAGATCGTGCTCGACCGCGTCGACGTCTCCGAGACCTCCGAGACCGTCGAGTTCGACGCCCCGGCCCACGTGGTGGAGGACAACAACCTCCCCGCGGGTACCGAGGAGGTCCGCGAGCCGGGCGCGAAGGGTGAGAAGAAGGTGCTGCACCGTACCGTCACCGTCAACGGCGTCGTGGAGTCCTCCGGCCCGGCCGGCGAGAAGGAGATCCGCCCCGCGGTTCCCGCCACCGTCGTCCGCGGCACCAAGGCCGCCGCTGCCCCCGCTGCCCCCGCCGCCACCGCCGCGAGCGCCCCGTCGGTCGCCGGCGGCTCGGTGTGGGACCAGATCGCGCAGTGCGAGTCCGGCGGCAACTGGTCGATCAACACCGGCAACGGCTACCACGGCGGCCTGCAGTTCAACCCGGGCACCTGGGCGGCCTACGGCGGCACCCAGTACGCGCCGACCGCCGATCTGGCCACCCGCGAGCAGCAGATCGCGATCGCCGAGAAGACCCAGGCCGCCCAGGGCTGGGGCGCCTGGCCCGCCTGCACCGCGAAGCTGGGCCTGCGCTAACGGTGGTTGAGTCCCACCTCCTCGGACCCGTTGAGGTCCGCGAGCTGGCCAGCGAGCTCGGGGTGACCCCGACGAAGAAGCTCGGCCAGAACTTCGTGCACGACCCGAACACGGTTCGCCGCATCGTCGCGGCCGCGGAGCTGAGCGCCGACGACGTCGTCGTCGAGGTCGGCCCCGGGCTGGGCTCGCTTACCCTCGGGCTGATCGATTCCGTCGCCCACGTCATCGCGCTGGAGATCGACCCGCGCCTCGCGGGCCGCCTGGCGCGTACCGTCGAACAGCGCGCTGAAAGCTTCGCCGAGCGCCTCGAGGTCGTTTGCGCGGACGCGCTGCGCGTGCGCCGGGCGGACATCTCGCGCGCTCCGACGGCGCTAGTGGCCAACCTGCCGTACAACGTCTCCGTGCCCGTGCTGCTGCACCTGCTCGAGGAGTTCCCGACGATTCGCCGGGTACTGGTCATGGTGCAAAAAGAAGTCGCGGACCGCCTCGCCGCCGAGCCGGGCTCGAAGATCTACGGCGTGCCCAGCGTCAAGGCCGCCTTCTACGGGCGCGTCAGCCGCGCCGGGACGATCGGCAAAAACGTGTTCTGGCCAGCGCCGAACATCGAGTCCGGGCTGGTGCGTATCGACGTTGACCCGGACACCGATCGCAACTTGCGCTCATCCGTGTTCCCGCTTGTCGACGCCGCGTTCGCCCAGCGACGCAAGACCCTGCGTTCGACGCTGGCGGGCGTGTACGGCTCGCCCGCGGCGGCCGAGCAGGCGCTTGTCGACGCCGGCATCGACCCCGGGTTGCGCGGCGAGAAGCTCTCGGTCGACGACTTCATCCGCCTCGCCCGGGCCGGGGGCGCGCAGTGATCCTCCATTTCGTTGCCACCGCGCCCGCGAAGGTGAACCTCCACCTCGGGGTGGGGGAGGCGCGCGCCGATGGCTATCACGATCTGGTGACGGTGTTCCAATCCGTTGATCTGTGGGAGACGGTGAGGTTGAGCGTCGACACGCGAGCTCCACGGGTGACGCAGGGCTCCGTGGTCACGGGCATGACGACGTCGTTTGGCGTGAAGCGGCCGGCAGAAGACATAGACACGCCGGCCAACCTCGCGTGGCGCGCGGTCGACGCGGTGGTGGACGCCTACCGCCGCATCGACGGCGCGGTGTCGCTGCCACGGGTGAGCATTGAGGTGGAGAAGAACGTCTTCGTCGCTGGCGGCATGGCAGGCGGCTCCGCCGACGCGGCGGCCGCGCTGCTCGCCGCGAACGCGTTCGTGGGGCACTACGGCGGTACCACGCTGAGCCGCGACACCATCGTGGATCTTGCCAAGTCGCTGGGTGCCGACGTGCCGTTTTGCCTGATGGGTGGCACCGCGCTGGGCGCGGGCCGGGGTGACGAGGTGGTGGAGATGATGTCGCGCGGGTTGTACTGGTGGGTGTTTATCAACCCCAGCGTGCCGCTGCCGACGGGGGAGGCGTTTTCGCGTCTCGACGACCTGCGCCACAACGACGCCTCGGTCGTTCCGCACCTCAACACCACCACGCTGTCCCGGTGCCTGCTTACCGGGGAGCCCCGGCTGGTCGCCCGCGCGCTGCACAACGACCTGCAGCCGGTTGCCGTGGCGATGCGCCCGCAGCTTCGGGCGCTGCTTGACTTCGCGGCCGACTGCGGGCTGCGGGCGATCGTCTCCGGCTCCGGGCCGACCGTGGCGCTGCTGTGCGAAGACGAAGAAGATGCGCTGGATGCCCGCGACCGCATCGAAGCCGCCTTCGACGGCTACGAGATAGTGTGCGCGGCTGGCCCGACGACGGGCGCGCGTGAAGTTCTAGAATACTAGTGCGAAAACCTCACGGAGTCTGTCTGGGCTGGGCGATAGCGTGAGTGCTCATGAGACCAGCCGTTTACATCCCGACGCGCGAGGCGCTTCACGCGCCTGAGTTCGTCACCGTCGATTTCGAGACCGCCAACCGGCTCAGCCCCGCGTCTGCCTGCCAGGTCGCGCTGGTCAAGGTCGCGGGCGACAGGGTGGTTGACCAGCTGGTAACCTACCTGCGCCCGCCGGAGGAGTACATCCGCTTCGACTTCACCTACATCCACGGCATCGAGCGCGGCGACGTGGAGCAGGCCCCCACCTGGTACGACATTGCCGACGACGTCCATGCACTTGTCGGCGAGCTGCCCGTGTGGGCCCACAACGCCCCGTTCGACGCCGCGGTGTGGCGCGCGCTCGACGCCTACTACTTCACCGGCACGTTCCCTGCGCAGTTCTACTGCACGTGCCGCACCGCGCGCCGGCTGATCCCGGGGCTGCGCGACTACCGGCTGCCGACGGTTGCCGCCTACTGCGCCCCGACTTTCGACCTGGTCCACCACACCGCGGATTCCGACGCGTTGGCCTGCGCGCACATCGTCGGCAAGCTCCGCCGCAGCTCGTACCTGCACTCGGCGTTGAGCTAGCGGGGGTGGTCTAGACTGGTCAGCCTATGGCGAACCTGATCAACCTCGAAAACGTCTCCAAGTCCTGGGGGCTAAAGACCCTGCTGGACGGCGTGTCGCTCGGCGTGCAAACCGGCGACCGCATCGGCATCGTCGGCGTCAACGGCGGAGGCAAAACCACCCTGCTCGAGGTCCTCACCGGAATCGAGGCGCCCGACGCCGGACGCGTCTCCCACAACTCGGACCTGCGCATGGCCGTGGTGACCCAGCGCTTCGACCTAGACGAGAACCTCACCATCGGTGAGGCCGTTGTCGAACCGCTCGGTGTCGCCACCTACCAGTGGGCCTCGAACGCGAAGGTGCGCGAGGTGCTGCAAGGCACCGGGGTGGTGGAGCTCGGGCTGGACACCCCGGTGGGGCAGCTCTCGGGCGGGGAGCGCCGGCGCGTGAACCTCGCCGCCGCCCTAGTCCAAGACCTCGACCTTGTCGTGCTCGACGAGCCGACCAACCACCTTGACGTCGAGGGCGTGCAGTGGCTCGCCGAGCATCTGCTGGCCCGCAAAATCGCGGTCGTGGTGGTGACGCACGACCGCTGGTTCCTGGACACGGTGGCCACGCTCACGTGGGAAGTCCACGACGGCACCGTCGACGTCTACGCCGGCGGGTACAACGACTGGACCTTCGCGCGCGCCGAGCGGGCCCGCCAGGCCGACGCGGTCGAGCAGCGCCGCGCCAACCTCGCGCGCAAGGAGCTCGCGTGGCTGCGCCGCGGCGCCCCGGCGCGCACGTCGAAGCCGCGCTACCGTATCGAAGCGGCCGAGGCGCTGATCGCCAACGTGCCCGCCCCGCGCGACACTGTGGAGCTCATGGCGTTTTCGAAGGCGCGCCAGGGCAAGGTGGTCATCGAGCTGCACGACGCGCGCATCGAGGCGCCGGACGGACGCGTGCTGGCGGACGACCTGACGTGGCGCCTCGCGCCGGGCGAGCGCATCGGCCTCGTCGGCGTCAACGGCTCCGGCAAGACCACGCTGCTGCGCGTGCTCGCCGGCGAGTACCCGCTGGCCGCCGGCAAACGCGTCGAGGGGCAGACCACCCGCATCGGCTGGTTGCGCCAGGAGCTCGACGACCTCGACCCCACGCGCCGCGTCATCGACGCCGTAGAGGACGTTGCCACCTACATCCAGCTCGGCGGCAAGGACATCTCCGCCTCTCAGCTCGCCGAGCGGCTCGGGTTCAGCCCGAAGCGCCAGCGCACCCCGGTCGGCGACCTCTCCGGCGGCGAGCGCCGCCGCCTGCAGCTCACCCGCGTGCTGATGAGCGAGCCCAACGTGCTGCTTCTCGACGAGCCCACCAACGACCTCGACATCGACACGCTCCAGGAGCTCGAGGACCTGCTCGACGGCTGGGCCGGGACCCTGGTCGTGATCTCCCACGATCGCTACCTCATCGAGCGCATCGCCGATAGCACCTACGCGCTGTTCGGCGACGGCGAGTTGACCAACCTGCCGGGCGGGATTGAGCAGTACCTGCAGCGCCGCCAGCACGAGGAGGGCAGCAGCGGCCCACTTGACTTGGGTGGCGGCAAGGGCGGCGTCGTCAAGCAGCGCTCAATGTCCTCGCAGGAAGAGCGCGAGCTGCGCAAACAGATGAACGCGCTTGAGCGCAAGATCGCCAAGGCCGATGAGCGCGTCGGTGCGCTGGAGGCACGCATCGCCGAGCTCTCCAGTGCGGACGCGCCCGATTTCGAGCAGATCGGGCAGGTGACCAAGGAGTTGGACGACGCGCGCGAGGAGCGCGAGGCGCACGAGATGGAGTGGCTTGAGTTGGGGGAGAAGCTAGAGTCCGGCAACGAGTAACCTAGGTGCCATGATCCTGATCAACGTCATATTCCACCCCTTGGACGAGCACGTGGAGAATTTCCGCGAGCTCGTCGCCCCGTTCACGGATGCCACCCGCGCGGAGGAGGGCTGCCTGTTCTTCGACTGGTACCGCAGCGAAGAGGACCCGTCCGAGTACATCCTCGTCGAGGGTTTCAAAGATGACGCCGCCGAGGCGCACGTGAATTCGCCACACTTCAAGGCGGCACAAGAGCTCTTCCCGACGATTCTGAAGCGCACCCCGCAGATCATCAACACGCTGATCGAGGGCAAGACCGAGTGGGATGAGATGGCGGAGTTCAAAGTTGGCTAAGAACGACAATCAGAACAAGCCTCCAAAGCTGTCGAGAAAGGCTTACGAGAAGGAACTGTTGCGCCTCCAGGCGGAGCTCGTGGCGATGCAGCACTGGGTGGTCACCACCGGCGAGCGTCTGGTCATTGTCATGGAGGGCCGCGACGCGGCGGGCAAGGGTTCGGCGATCAAGCGCATCACCCAGTACCTCAACCCGCGCACCTGCCGGATTGAGGCGCTTCCCAAGCCGACGGAGCGCGAGCGCACCCAGTGGTACTTCCAGCGCTACGTCGAGCGCCTGCCCGCGGCCGGCGAGATCGTGATCTTCGACCGCTCCTGGTACAACCGCGCCGGCGTCGAGCGGGTCATGGGGTTCTGCACCTCGCAGGAGTACCGCCGCTTCCTGCACCAGGCGCCGATTTTCGAGCGTCTGCTCGTCGAGGACGGGATCATGCTGCGCAAGTACTGGTTCTCCGTTTCCGACGAGGAGCAGTACGCCCGTTTCGAGTCGCGCCGGGAGGACCCGCTGCGACGCTGGAAGCTCTCGCCGATGGATCTGGAGTCTATCAACAGGTGGGAGGACTACTCGCGGGCAAAAGACGAGATGTTCGTGCACACGGACATCCCGTCGGCGCCGTGGTACACGGTGGAATCGGACGACAAGAAGCGCTCGCGCATCAACGTCATCTCGCACCTTCTGTCAACCATCCCCTACGAGCACCTGACGATGGACCTGCCGGAGATCCCGCAGCGGCCGGAGTCGTCGAACTATACGCGCCCGCCGCGCGGGGAGTTCCGCTACGTTCCCGACGCCGCAGCCGCGCTCGAGGAGAAAAAGAAGGGCAAGAAAGCTTAACGACGCCTTCCCCGCGGGCTGGAGACCGTCTTGTCGCCCGGGATGTAAAAGCGCAGCGGAGCATCGGCATTTTTGGTGATCCCGATGCGCGGCCCCGCGACCCACTCCGGCTCCGCCTCGCGTGGTCGCAGGATAACTGGGGTGCCGTTGTCGTCTAGCGTCAGCCCGAGTGCTTGGCCCAGGTTGCCCGGCCCGCGGGCGAGGTTCTCATCCGGGATGGGTTTGCGGTCGGGGCGCTGCCGGCGCCCGAGCGCCGTGTCGCGGCCGGAGATGACCTCCCCGCCGCGCATGAGGCAGCCGTGCCCGGTTCCCTCGGGGGCGCACACGATGTTGCCGTTGAAGTGGATGCCGTAGGAGAAGTAGACGTAGAGCCTGCCGGGCGGGCCGAACATCGCCGCGTTGCGCGTCGTCTTCCCGCGGTAGGTGTGCGCCGCCGGGTCCTCGGTGCCGAGGTAGGCCTCGACCTCGGTCAGCCGGATGGCCACCCCATTGAGTTCGATGATGCAGCCGAGAAGCTGCGGCGCGACAAGGTCGGCGCTTTGGTGGAAATCGATCCCGCTCACGACGTGATCCACCGCTCGATGCGATCGAGCGCCCCGTGCTCGTCGTTGGTGCCGACGACTTCGTCGGCGATGGCTTTCAGATCCGGGTGCGCGTTGCCCATCGCCACGGCCCAGCCCGCTTCCTCGAGCATGGCGTAGTCGTTGAGATAGTCGCCGATCGCGGCGGCATCCGCAAGGGCGACACCGAGGGTTTCGGCGAGCGCGCGCAGCGCCACACCCTTGTTCACCCCCGGCGCCATCAGGTCAATCCAGTGGTGCGAACTCACGGTCGCGTTGAGCTCGGGGACGACCTCGCCCAGCCACGGCAGTGCGTCGCGCTCGGCGTCAGTTTCGACGTAGAGGGCGACCTTGACGGTGTCGTCCGGGTCGTTGGACAGGGCGTCGAGAAGCGAGCTGGCGCAAACATTGGCCAGGTAGTACTTGTCCACCTCTGCCTGGATTGCGGGTGGGGTATTAGCCGCGGTGTAGGAGATCTCGGGCTTGCACAGCACCGCATGGGCACGAAACGGGGCGGTGTCGAGAGCGGCGGCGAGGCGGTGCACGGCCCCAGGCGCGAGCGGGCTGACGGAGACGATCTCGCCCTTGTGCCACACCACTGCTCCGTTTTCCGCGATGAAGGTGTCGGGCTCGTTGCGCGAGAACATGTGCTGCAGCGTGGCCAGCTGGCGGCCCGAGGCGGGGGCGATGACGATTCCGGCGTCGAGGGCGCGGTCCAGCAACCCCCAAAACGCCTCGGGAATGGTGCCGGAGGAGTCGACGAGCGTGCCATCCATGTCCAGCGCGACGATACGGGGTGCTGTCATGACCAACTTTCATGTATCACTGGATTGCATGAACCAGCCTGTAAAAACTTCCGTGTTGCACCATACCGGAGTTATCACCCTCGACCGACCCAAAGCCCTGAACTCACTGAACCACGAGATGGTCGGCCTGATCGCCGCCGCGCTCGATCAGTGGCGTGACGACGCCTCCATTGAGCAAGTCATCATCCATTCCTCCGGCAAGCACTTCTGCGCCGGCGGCGACGTCCGCGCCGCGCGCGAAGGTGTCGTCGAAGGCCGCGCGGAGGAGGTCGATTCCTACTTCGCCGACGAGTACGAGATGAACCTCGCCATTGCCAACTACCCCAAGCCCTACATCGCGCTCGTCAACGGCGTGATCATGGGCGGCGGGCTGGGCGTGTCCGCCCACGGTTCGCACCTGGTGGTCACGGAGGACGCCTTCGCCTCGATGCCGGAGATGAATATCGGCTTTATCACCGATGTCGGCATGAGCCACAGGCTGCAGAACCTGCCGAAGCGCCCCTCCGCCGCGCTCGGCACCTTCCTCGCCCTGACCGGATACAGGCTCAGCGCCGACGACATGCTCGCCACCGGCTTGGCGACGCACAAGGTGGCCAGCCTCGACGGTCTCGTCGAGCGCATCGCGGCCGAGGGCCTGGGCGTGCTCGACGAGGTTTCCCTTCCAGCGGGCGATTCCGAGCTGGCGCGTTGGTTCGACGCAGTGGAGGGCGTGTTCGTCGGCTCGTGGCCGGAGATTTCGCAGCGGTTGGATTCGGCCCCGCCAGAGCTCGCGCAGCTCGTGGAGAAACTCACCGCGCAGGCGTCGCCGAGCGCGCTGGTTGCCGCGTCCGAGCTGATGGCGGCGAACTCATCGCTCGACCTCGCGCAGTCGCTCGAGAACGAGCGTGCCTTGGCCGCCGTGATGTGCCGCGAGCCCGATTTCGCTGAGGGCGTGCGCGCGGTGCTGCTCGACAAAACCAACGACGCGGACTTCGCCGAACCACGCGAACCCGAGCTCTACCGCAACGCGCTGCGCCATGTGGGGTAACAAACAGGGGTAAAGCCGGTCTTCAAATGTCCGAATCGCTAGGATGGGGGCGTATGCGCACCCCCGTTTGCGCACATAAATTGGCAAAACCCGTACCCGAGTAACACAAAAGGAAGCGTGCCGTGACTGCGACTTCATCGACCGAGACCCAGAACGACTGGAACCACAAGCTAACGCTCGCACAGGAGATGCTGCCGCTGATCAGCCAGCTGCACCGCGAGAACAACGCGGTGACGTCGATCTATGGTCGCCTCCTCGTCGGCGTCACTGACGTCGACATCATCAAGGCGCACCGCTACGCACGTCGCGTCGTCGAGCGCGAGCTTCCGCTGGATGAGACCCTGCCGATCCTCAAGGAGCTGGTCCAGCTCGACCTGGGCACCAGCTCCATCGACCTGGGCCGCCTGGCGAAGAACTACTCGCGCAGCGAGGGCCAGGACCTGCGTTCCTTCCTCGAGCAGGAGCTCGCCGGCGCGATCGGGGGCGAGAAGCAGACCGAGCCGCGCGACGTGGTGCTCTACGGCTTCGGCCGCATCGGCCGCCTGCTCGCGCGCATCCTGGTCGCCCGCGAGGCGACCTACGGCGGCGTGCGCCTGCGCGCGGTGGTGGTACGCAAGAAGGGCGACGACGACATTGTCAAGCGCGCCTCGCTGCTGCGCCGCGATTCCATCCACGGCCCCTTCAACGGCACCATCACCGTCGACCACGAAAAGGAAATCATCTGGGCGAACGGCACCGCCATCCAGATGATCTACTCGGACGACCCCTCCTCGATCGACTACACCGCCTACGGCATTAACGACGCCATCGTGGTCGACAACACCGGTCGCTGGCGCGACCGCGCGGGGCTGTCCCAGCACCTTCAGTCCAAGGGCGTGCAGAAGGCCCTGCTCACCGCCCCGGGCAAGGGCGATGTGCGCAACATTGTCTACGGCGTCAACCACTCCGACATCACCAACGATGAGTCGGACAACATCATCTCGGCCGCATCCTGCACGACCAACGGCATCACCCCGGTGCTGAAGGTGATCAACGACCGCTACGGCGTGCGCCACGGTCACGTGGAGACGGTCCACGCCTACACCAACGACCAGAACCTGGCTGATAACTACCACAAGGGCCCGCGCCGCGGCCGCGCCGCAGCGCTCAACATGGTGCTCACCGAAACCGGCGCCGCCAAGGCCGTGTCCAAGGCGCTGCCCGAGCTGGAGGGCAAGCTGACCGGCAACGCAATCCGCGTGCCCACGCCGGACGTGTCCATGGCCGTGCTCAACCTCGAGCTGGAAAAAGAGGTGGAAAAGGACGAGGTCAACGAGTTCCTGCGTCGCGTGTCCACCGATTCCAGCCTGCGCCAGCAGATTGATTACATCAACTCCCCGGACATCGTCTCGACGGACCTGCTCGGCTCCACGCACGCCGGTGTGGTCGACGGCCTGGCGACGATCGCCTCCGGCAACCACCTGGTGCTCTACGTCTGGTACGACAACGAGTACGGTTACTCCAACCAGGTGGTTCGCATCGTCGAGGACATCGCGGGCGTGCGCCCGGAGATCTTCCCGGCGCGCAAAGAGCCGAGCGAAATTCGCTAGCGCGTCGCGCGGCGGGTGTCGATTAGCTGATCCGCGCTGAAACGGCCCGCGCCGGCGCCGGCAAGCGCCAGGGATGCGGCGGCGATGACGCCGACGAGCTCGAAGCCGCCGTTGTCCACGAACACGCCGTTGCCCATGTGAGCGAAGAAGTAGGCACCGAGCATCTGCAGGGCCACGATCACGCCCACGATGGGCGTAAACGCGCCGGCGATGATGAGCAGGCCGCCGACAAGTTCGACGATCGCGGCGATCGCGCTGGTGACCTCAGGCAGCGGCACGCCCATGCCGGCGAACGCCTCGGCGGTGCCGGGTAGGGTCCATTCGTTGAACTTCTGCCAGCCGTGGGCGATGAGGACGACACCGAGCAGAATGCGGGCCACGAGCAAGTAAATATCTCTAAATGTTGTCATGTCGGCAATAACAACATAGCCCGCGCCGAGACGCAAAACTCAAGCGCTGCTAACTTTTCGACGCCCGCGCTTCCTCATAGAACTCCACCAGGCGCTCCGTCGCCGTGCGCCACGACCACTTCAGCGCCTCCTCGCGCGCCGCGCCCGACATGTACTCTCGCAGTTCAGGCCGCGTCAACAGCTCGATGATAGGGCGGGCCCAGCGCTCATCCGGCTCCCCAGGATCAACCAGGAACCCGGTGACGCCGTCGTCGATGACGTAGGGCAGACCGCCCGCGTGAGCGCCGACAACCGGCACGCCCGAAGCGAAGGCCTCAAGCGCCGCGAACCCCAGCGTCTCCGTCGTCGAGGGGAAGATCAGCGCGTCGCCCGAAGCGTACGCCTTGTGCAACTCGTCGCCGGAGAGGTAGCCCGTGAAGGTAACCCAGTCGCGGTCCATCGTGCGGCGCAGCTGGTCGAGCTGCGGCCCGGCGCCGATCAGCGCGAGGCGGGCGTCGGGGACCGACTTGCGCACCGCCTCCATGATGCCGAGCGTGCGCTCGGTCGACTTCTCGGCAGAAATCCGGCCGATGTAGGTGACAAGGGGGGCGTCGGGGTGGCCGTCGCTAAGCCGCGAGCGCATCTCTCGGGTGCGCTTGTCCGGGCTGAAGCTCTGCGTGTCCACTGCCTTCGGCCAGACGTCGACGTTGCCAATGCGGTACTCGGCGGCCTTGTCCAGCATTGGCGCGGAGGTGACCAGGTTGACCTGCGCCCTGCCGTGAAACTGGCGGATGCCCCACTTCGACGGCCCGGCCAGCCACCCCGCGCCGAGGCGAACCGTGTACTCGGGCACGTCGGTGTGAAAGGACCCCAGGATCGGCAGCCCCATCCGCTCGGCGACGAGCGCCGCCGCCCCGGCCAGCCACATCGGGTTGACCACGTGGACCACGTCCGGGTTGAACTCCTTGAGGCGGCGGAACACCCCCGGGGTCGGCAGACCGACCTGAATCTCCGGGTAGATCGGCCAAAAGGGGACCGAGGGCATGCGCACGACCTCGAAACCGGCGTAGCTGGCGGGCGCCTTGCCGGGGGCGAAAATGAGCACCTCGTGGCCAAGCTCTGCCAGCTGATCGAGCGTGCGGGTCACGCGGGTGACAATGCCGTCGATCTTGGGGAGGAAAACCTCCGTGAACAGGGCGATGCGCATCTACTTCTCGCCGCTGGGGACGCCCTCAGACTGGTTGCGGGTCCACAGCGAGCGCGCCGGGATCTTCGTGCGGTCCACGCGGTGCGCGTAGTGCTTGGCCACGTCCTCGACCTCCTGCAGCAGGCCCTCCTCCAGCTTTGTCGGCTTCAGGCCGAGGTCGAGGAAGGTGTCGTTCGTGACGTGCAGCTCGTTCTCGTCGGCCTCCTTGCGCGGGTTGGGCACCAGCGCGAACTCGGTGCCGGACAGGCGCGAAACCAGCTCCGCGAGCTCGCGAACGCGGTGGGTTTCCGTCATCTGGTTCAGGATCAACACCCGCTCGCCGCGCGCCGGCGGGTTCTCCAGGGCGATCTCGATGCACTTGGCCATGTCGCGGATGTGGATGAAGGCGCGGGTCTGCCCGCCCGTGCCGTGAACGGTCAGCGGGTAGCCAATCGCCGCCTGCATGAGGAAGCGGTTGAGCACGGTGCCGTAGTCGCCGTCGTAGTCGAATCGGTTAATTAGTCGCTCGTCGCGCTCGGTCTGCGGGGTGTGGGTGCCCCAGATGATGCCCTGGTGCAGGTCGGTGATGCGCAGCTCGTCGTTCTTGGCAAAGTACGCGAACAGGTTCTGGTCCAGCACCTTGGTCAGGTGGTAGACCGACCCCGGGTTGGTGGGGTAGAGAATCTGCTGTTCAACGGTGGTGCCCTCGTCGGTATCGACCTTGATGTCGAGGTAGCCCTCCGGGATCTTCATCCCGGCGGTGCCGTAGCCGTAGACACCCATCGTGCCGAGGTGGACAACGTGGATGTCCAGGCCGGATTTGACGATGGCTACGAGCAGGTTGTGCGTGGCATTGACGTTGTTGTCAATGGTGTAGCGCTTCGTGCGCGGGTTCTTCATCGAGTACGGCGCGGCGCGCTGCTCGGCGAAGTGCACTACGGCGTCCGGCTTGAACTCCTGGATGAAGTCGAACAGACCCTCGTAGTCCTGGGCGACGTCGATGTTGCGGAAGCCGATCTCCTTGCCGGATACCTCCTTCCACGCAGCAAGGCGCTCGTCGATAGACGCAATGGGGGTCAAAGACTCTGCGCCGAGCTCCTCATCGATGCGGCGCCGTGAGAGGTTGTCCACGATGATCACGTCGTGACCGAGGTCAGAGAGGTGGAGGGACGCGGGCCAGCCACAGAATCCGTCTCCGCCCAGAATCGCAATCTTCACTTTTGGCAACCTTTCTACTTCACGCATTAAGCATTAAACTGCCCGGCACGGGGCGCGGGCTTCTCGTTCACGTTACCTGTGATTCTTAAGCGTTGCTGAGTGGAAGCAGGTGAACGTCAGGTGACATTTTTCGGACGAAAAATCTAACGCAATAGTCGCATCATGTGAGTATGGTTCCTCTTATGAATTCTGACGGCGCACGCGCACCACACAACACTGATACTCCGGTCATCATCGTCGGCACGGGGCTCGCCGGCCTCGTCGCCGGCTTTGAGGCCAGCAAAGCCGGCCGCCACGTCATCTTCGTGGATCAAGAAAGCCGAGAGAACCTCGGCGGCCAGGCGTTCTGGTCCCTCGGCGGCCTGTTCATGGTCGGCTCCCCGGAGCAGAAGATGATGCGGGTCAACGACTTCGAGGACCTCGCCTGGATGGACTGGGAGAATTCAGCGGACTACGACGCGTCCGACAACGACAAGTGGCCGCGCCAGTGGGGCCGCGAGTTCGTCCGCTTCGCCGCCCACGACATGCACTCCTACCTGAAGAACTTGGGCCTGCGCGTGCTGCCGACGATCGGCTGGGCCGAGCGCGGCTCCGGCGACGCCTCCGGCCACGGCAACTCCGTGCCGCGCTTCCACGTCACCTGGGGCACCGGCCCCGAGGTTGTGCGCGTCTTCCGCGAGCCGTTGCTGGAGGCGGAGAAGCAGGGCAAGGTGGAATTCCGCTTCCGCCACCGCGTTGACGACGTCATCGTCGAATCCGGGCGCGCCGTAGGCGTGACGGGCATCGTGCTTGACGACGACCCCGCCGTGCGCGGAGCCGCCTCCAACAAGCAGGAGGGCGACGCGTTCGAGATCCGCGGCGCGGCAGTCGTCATCGCCACCGGCGGCATCGGTGGCAACCTGGATAAGGTACGCGCGATGTGGCCGGATGATCGCTGGGGCCCCTGCCCCGAGTACATGGTCACGGGCGTGCCGGCGTACGTCGACGGGCGCGGCATCGACATCGCCAAGAAAGCCGGCGCCAACCTGGTCAACACCGACCGCATGTGGCACTACCCGGAGGGCATGATCAACTGGGATCCGATCTGGCCGAACCACGGCATCCGCATCATCCCCGGCCCGTCCGCGATCTGGATGGACGCCGAGGGCAAGCGCCTGCCGACGCACCTGTTCCCGGGCTCCGACAACCTCGCCGCGCTCGCGCACATCGGCCGCACCGGCCACGGCTACTCCTGGTTCATCCTCAACCAGGCAATCGCAGATAAGGAGTTCATCTTCTCCGGTTCGGAGCAGAACCCTGACCTGACGGACAAGGAGATTAAGAAGCTGCTGGGCAAGATCGGCCCCGGCACGCCCATGGCGATCGAGGCGTTCCACAAGAACGGCGTAGACTGGGTCACCGCGGACACGGTCGAGGACCTGGTCAAGGGCATGAACGAGCTTGGCGACGTCGAGATCGACGCCGAGTTTGTCGAACGCCAGCTGCTCGAGCGCGACGCCCAGCTCTCCAACGCCTTCTCCAAGGACATCCAGGTCAACTACATCCGCATGGCGCGCCAGTTCCTCGGCGACAAGATCGTGCGTGTCCACCCGCCGCACCGCATCCTGGACGAGAAGAAGGGCCCCTTGATCGCCGTCCGCCTCCACGTGCTGACGCGCAAGACGCTCGGCGGCATCGAGACGGACCTGTCGGGCCGCGCGCTTCACGCCGACGGCTCGGTCTTCGATGGCCTCTTCGCCTGTGGTGAGGTCGCCGGCTTCGGCGGCGGCGGAATGCACGGCAAGAACGCGCTCGAGGGCACCTTCCTGGGTGGCTGCATCCACTCGGGCAAGCGCGTCGGCGAGGCGCTCGGGCGCGCCTAAGCTCCCGCGGCGTCTTCCACGACGATCGCGAGGTGGATGCTTGTCAGCTCGTGCTCGCCGGGCCCTTCCGGCAGGGCGCGCAGCTCGGCGGCGGTGGCCTCGGTCACGGGGATGATCCACCCCAGCTTCGGGTCCAGCGCCGGGTCGGCGTCAAAGCCTACCCGCACAAAGGTGACCGCCCGGCCAGCCTCCGGCACGACCCGCAGCGCCGTATCCATACCGGCGACGCGCTCGGCCACCCCTGAAGGAAGGGTGAGCACGACTAGCTTCTCGTCCGTATCGGGCGAGAGGTTCAACGTGCGCACCTCGAGCGTCGAGACGGCGAGCTCGGCAGGCGCGGCGGGGTAGTCCACCAGCGGGGTTTCGGCCACAGCACCGAACAAGGCGCGCAAAGAATCGATCAATCCCATGGCCGCAGCCTAGAGGAACTACCCTGGGCAGTCATGAACAACCTCGAGCGTGTCTTTGCCTACCCCTTCGGCAAGATTTACGACCTCTACGTTGCCAAGGTTGAGCGCAAGGGTAAAGCTGTTGACGAGCTCGACCACATTCTCACGTGGCTCACTGGCCACTCGCCCGCAAGCCTCCACGCCGCGGCTGCCAGTGGGGCGGACCTGCGGGAGTTCTTCGCCGACGCCCCAGCGCTGAACCCGCATGCTGACCTGATCACCGGCGTCGTCTGCGGGGTGCGGGTCGAGGAGATTGACGACGAGCTCATGCGCCGGATCCGGCAGATGGACAAGATCGTCGACGAGCTGGCCCGCGGCAAGAAAATCGAATCGATAACGAGGATGCCCCGAAATGACCCAGCCTGAGCACCCTGAGCATGACGTCGCAGCGCACCGTGCGGATTTGGTCATGCCCTATGGCCCAGGCGAGGTCGAAGTCGTCGCCCCGCCGCACCGCCGCGACAACCCGCTTCAGCTCCGCAACAACCGGCTTAACGCCCAGGGTTGGAAGCTGGTGGGCAAGCGGGTTGTGATGGACTTCGGCATGGATGCGATGGTCGATCGCGCAGCCGCGCTGACCTACTACGCCGTGCTGTCGCTTGCGCCGACGGTGCTGGCGCTGTATTCCATCGCGATTCTGCTGCTGCCGCGTGACCAGGAGGCAGTGGCTGAGCTGCTGGCCGAGTTCGTCTCCACGTATGTGCCGGAGGAGCTGCGTGGTGATGCGCTGGAGTTTTTGCAGTCTGTGGTGGGCAGCCCGTCGCAAAGCACTGTGGCTCTGGTGGTGTCGGTGCTGGTCTCGCTGCTTTCCGCCTCGGCGTACGTGCGCTCGTTTTCGCGCAACGCGAACGTGATCTACGGCCGTGCGGAGGGCCGCAGGCTCCCGGTGATCTGGCTGACGATGTGGCTTTTAACCATCGTGCTCGTCGCCGGCGCTGTTGTCTTGATCTTCGCGTCGCTGCTGCAAGAATCGCTGGTCACTGGGGTGCTGAGACCTCTTGCCGAGCCACTGGGACTGACCGAGACGGTGGAGTACCTCACCCAGATCTTCCTGCCGGTGTGGCGCTGGGTCCGCATCCCCGTCATGATCGCTGTCTCCGTGCTGCTTGTGGCGCTGCTGTACTACTTCGCGCCCAACGTGCGCCCGGGGCGCTTCCGGCTTCTGACCCTCGGATCTTTCTTCGCGCTGCTGGTCATCGGCGTCGTGTGGGCGCTATTCGGGCTCTACCTTTCCACGATTGGCGTGCGCAGCGCCTACGGTGCGTTCGGCATCATCCTGGCGCTGCTCGTCGTGTTGTGGGCGATGAACATCGTGCTGCTGCTGGGCCTGAAAATCGACGCCGAAGTGCTGCGCGCGAAGGAGCTGCAGATGGGCCTGGACTCGGAACACCACATCCAGGCGCAGCCGCGGGCGATGGACGCGGTGAAGTTCCGCCTCCAGCAGCAGCGCTGGGCGGATCGCTCCGCCCGGGAGATCAAAGGGCGAAACGCATAAGTGCGCACTTACGGGTAACCTCGGGTCCATGACACTGATTGATCCCCGCAAGAAGTACCCCGTTATTTCCCCGCCCGCGCAAACCCAAGACAACCCGGGCCTTGACGCGGACATGGTGCCGGTTGCCGACCGAGGCGAGGAGTCCTACACGGGCTCCGGCAAGCTCACCGGCCGCAAGGCGCTGATCACCGGCGGCGACTCCGGCATCGGAGCGGCCGTAGCTATCGCTTACGCCCGTGAGGGCGCGGACGTGGCCATCGCCTACCTGCCCGAGGAGGAGGAGGACGCGAAGGTCATCGTCGGCCTGATCGAGGACGCCGGGCGCAAGGCCGTGGCCATCCCCGGCAACCTGGAATCCCGCCAGGAATGCCTGGACACCGTGGACAAGGCCGTTTCGGGTCTCGGCGGCATCGACATCTTGGTCAACAACGCCGGGCGCCAGATCGCGCACGACCACTTCCTCGACATCTCGGAAGAGGAGTGGGACTTAACGATGAAGACCAACATCTACGCCCCCTTCTACCTAGCGCAGGCGGCCGTGCCGCACATGGAGCCGGGCAGCTCGATTATCTTCTCCAGCTCGATCCAGGCCTACGACCCCTCGGACACCCTGGTGCACTACGCGGTGACCAAGGCCGCGATGAACAACATGTCCAAGGGCATGTCCATGGCGCTTCTGGCGGACAAGGGCATCCGCGTCAACGCTGTCGCCCCGGGCCCGATCTGGACCCCGCTGCAGCCCTCGCACGGCCAGCCGATGGAGAAGCTGGTGCAGTTCGGCCAGGACTCCGAGATGGGCCGCGCTGGCCAGCCCGCCGAGCTCGCCGGTGCGTACGTGTTCCTCGCCTCCGAGGACGCCTCCTACGTCTCGGGTGAGACGCTCGCCGTGACAGGCGGAGCCCTGACCCCGTAAGTAAGCTGGTGGGCATGATTGACGCCCGTGACACCGCACTGATCATCGAAGGCGGCGGGATGCGCAACTCTTATACCGCACCCGCCATCGTTAAGTTTATTGAGAACAACGTGCAGTTCGGGTGGGTCGGCGGGGTCTCGGCGGGCTCGGTGCACACCCTCAATTACGCCTCGCGGGATGCGCAACGCGCCCGCGTGGCGTTTACCGATTTCGTGGGCCACCCCAACTTCGGGGGCCTGCGTTTTCTCGTTCGTGGCAAGGGCCTGCTCAACAGCCAGTTCATCTACGAGGACTCGGCCGAGGAACTACCCTTTGACTTCGACACCTTCCGCTCCACGCCAGAGGAGATCCACATCGAGGCCACCCGCGCCGACACGGGGGAGACGGTGGTGTGGAACCGCGCCGATTTCACCGAGGTCCAGCTCCTCAACGTCGCCACCCGCGCGTCCTCTACGCTGCCGCTGATCATGCCCGTCACCATGATCGACGGGGTGCCCTACGTTGACGGGGCGCTGGGCTCGTCTGGGGGCCTGCTCATCGACGCCGCCCAGCGCGCCGGGTACGAAAAGTTCTTGGTGCTGGCCACCCGCCCGCGCGAGTACGTCAAAGAGGTGCCGTCGCGGCCGGGCGTCGTCAAGCAGCTCTTGCGCCGCAACCCGGCGGTCGCTGATGCCGTGCTGGCGCGCCCCGAGCTCTACAACGAGGCGAAGCAGCGCATGCTCGATCTCGAGTCCGCGGGCAAGGCGGCGGTGTTCTTCCCGGAGGAGATGATGGTCGAATCGACCGAGCGCAACGTGGCTAAGCTGCGCGACAACTATGCCGCCGGTACGGCGCAGGTCGAGCGCGAGTGGGGCGCGTGGAGGGAATTTCTATCGTGATTGATGCCCGCGACACCGCGCTCGTCGTCGAGGGCGGGGGAATGCGCAATTCCTACACCGCCCCGGCGATCGTCCGCTTCATTGAGGAAAGCGTGCGCTTCGGTTGGGTCGGCGGGGTTTCCGCTGGCTCAGTGCACGCGGGCAACTACGCCTCGCTCGATGCGGAGCGCGCGAAGGCGGCTTTCACGGATTTCGCGAACCACCCGAAGTTCGGCGGGTGGCTCAAGCTAGTGCGCGGCCAGGGGTACTTCAACTCCGAGTTCATCTACGGCGACCACGAGGACCTCCTGCCCTTCGACTTCACCGCGTTCGAGGCCTCCGGAACCGAGCTGCACATTGAGGCGATGCGCTCGGACACGGGCGAGACGGTGGCGTGGACGCGCGAGGACTTCCTCGCCAGCCCGTGCCTGTTGTCGCTGGCCACCCGGGCCTCGTCGACGATTCCGACAATGATGCCCACCACGCTTATCGACGACACCCCCTACGTCGACGGCGCGCTGGGCGACTCCGGGGGCCTGCTTATCGACGCCGCCCAGCGCGCCGGGTACAACAAATTCGTCGTGCTGGGTACGCGCCCGCGCGACTACTGGAAAAACCCAATGACGCAGGTGTCGGCGGTGCGGCGCTTCTTCCGCAAGACCCCAGCTATCGCCGAGGCGCTGGAGGTGCGCTCGCAGCGCTACAACGCCTCGAAACAGAAGATCCTGGACGCTGAGCGCGACGGCCGCGCGGTCGTGCTTTTCCCGGACGACATGCGCGCGGAATCCACCGAACGCCGCCTCGAGCGCCTCAACGCGAACTACCTCGCGGGGATGGAGCAGGTCCAGCGCGAGTGGGATGGGTGGATAGAATTCCTGACCTAGCTAAGATGGACAAAACAATTAGCACGACAAACAAGGAGATTGTAAAAACGCATGACTGAGACCGAAAAGACTGCATCCGATGTCGTCATTGTGGGCGCTGCGCGCACCCCGTTTGGCAAGCTACTCGGCGGGCTGTCCGCCGAACCCGCGACCGAGCTCGGCGCGCTGGCGATCCGCGGCGCGCTGGCCGGCGCGAACGTCGCCGGCGACGCGGTCGACGCCGTGATCCTCGGCCAGGTCCTGCAGGCCGGCGCGAAGCAGAACCCCGCGAAGCAAGCGGCGCTGGCCGCGGGCATCCACCCGGCGGCGCACACCTCTTCCGTGAACAAGGTTTGCCTCTCCGGGCTCACCGCGGTGATAGACGCCGCGCGCCTTTTGCGCTCCGGTGAGGCCGACGTCGTCGTGGCGGGCGGCATGGAGTCGATGTCCAACGCCCCGCACCTGTTGCCGCGCTCGCGCCGCGGCGTGAAGTACGGCTCCTTCGAGGTGCTGGACCACGTCGAACACGACGGCTTGAGCGACGCCGGGCTGGGCATTTCCATGGGCCAGCTCACCGAGCGCTACGCGGACGTTTTCCCGGCGACGCGCGAAGAGCAGGACGCTGTCGCGGCCCTGTCGCACCAGCGCGCGCTCGCCGCGACGCGCGACGGCGTGTTCGCCGCTGAGCTCGTCGAGGCGCCGATTTCCACGGACGAGGGCATCCGCGAGGGCGTGACCGAGGAGAGCCTGGCCAAGCTGCGCCCCGTCTTCGCCGACAACGGCGGCATCACCGCGGGCAACTCCTCGCCGCTGACCGACGGCGCGGCCGCCGTCGTCCTCACCACGCGCGCACACGCCGAGAGCAACGGCTGGGCCGTGCTGGCCACGCTGCGCGCGCCTGGGCAGGTCGCGGGCCCGGACGCCTCCCTGCAGGCCCAGCCCGCTAACGCCCTGCAGGTCGCGCTCGAGCGCCAAGGCTGGGACGTCGGCTCCCTCGACCACATTGAGATCAACGAGGCGTTCGCCTCGGTCGTCGTCCACTCGGCTCGCCAGCTCGGCGTGGATTCCGGCACAGTCAACCCGCACGGCGGCGCGATCGCGCTGGGCCACCCGATCGGGGCCTCGGGCGCGCGCCTTGTTGTTCACGCAGCTCACCGCTTGGCCGCGGGCGCTGCCACGCGCGCAGGCGTCGCCCTGTGCGGTGGCGGCGGCCAGGGCGAAGCACTACTTCTGGATGCTTAAGACACCATGATCATCACTGAAACCCGAGGCCGCGTCGGCCTGATCACGCTCAACCGCCCGGAGGCGCTCAACGCGGTTAACGCCGCGACGATGGAGGAGGTCGTCGCCGCGGTGCGCGACTTCGATGCCAACGACGAGATCGGTGCGATCGTGCTCACCGGTTCCGAGAAGGCCTTCGCGGCCGGCGCCGACATCAAGGAGATGTCCTCGCGCGGGGCTACCGACATGTACACCTCCGACTGGTTCGCCGGCTGGGACGAGCTGACGCGGGCGCGCACGCCGCTGATCGCCGCGGTCAGCGGCTACGCCCTCGGCGGGGGCTGCGAGCTCGCGATGATGTGCGACTTCATCATCGCCTCGGACACCGCCAAGTTTGGCCAGCCCGAGGTCAACCTCGGCGTCACACCGGGCATGGGCGGGTCGCAGCGCCTCACCCGCGCCGTCGGCAAGGCGAAAGCGATGGAAATGTGCCTCACCGGCCGGATGATGGACGCCCACGAAGCTGAGCGCGCGGGCCTGGTCGCCCGCGTCGTCGACGCCGCCGATCTTCTCGATTCCGCCCTGGAGACCGCCGAGACCATCGCAGCGAAATCGCTGGTGGCCACCACCATGATCAAGGAGCAGATCAACGCCGTGGGGGAGACGTCGCTGTCGCAGGGCCTGCTGTTTGAGCGCCGGACGTTCCACTCGATCTTCGCGTCCAACGATCAGAAGGAGGGCATGGCGGCGTTCGTCGAGAAGCGAGAGGCGAAGTTTAGTAACTCTTAGTTCACTGAAATTAAGTAAAACGGCCCGTGGGGTGGGTGCGCGGCGGTACAGTAACCACAAAGACCGTCCAGCTTGGAGTTTCTATGCCGCCTTTGCTACCCCGTGACCACCTCGCTTCCATCCCTTACCCGCACGCCGACATCCTCGGCATCGCCGACCAGCTCAGCGCCGAGGAGCAAACCCGCCTGCACGACATCCACGAGTTCCTCCAGACCGAGATCGCTCCGGCGGTCGGGGAGTACTGGGACCGCGACGAAATGGCGTTCGACCTACTGCCGCCGCTCGCGCGCCAGGGCTTGGGCGAGATTGAGCTCAGCGGCACCTCGCGGCTTTTCCGCGGGCTGGTCTACGCAGAGCTGACGCGTTGCGACGTCTCCCTGTCCACCCTCGTGGGCATCCACAACGAGCTGGTCGTCGGCATGATCGACGCCCTCGGCTCGGACGAGCAGAAGGAGCGCTGGCTGCCCGGGTTGCGCCGCTTCGAGGCCGTCGGCTGCTTCGCGCTGACCGAGCCCGAGCACGGCTCGGACATCGCCGGGGGATTGTCCACCACCGCCACGCGCACCGACGACGGGTGGGTCATCAACGGCGCGAAGCGGTGGATCGGGGCGGGCACGTTCGCCGACTTCGCCATCATCTTCGCCCGCGACACCGTCGGCGGAGAGATCCGCGCGTTCATCGTCGAGCTCGACCGCGACGGCGTGAAGGCGACAAAGATCGAGGGCAAGATGGGCCTGCGCATCATGCAAAACGCGAACATGACCTTCACCGACGTTGTCATCCCGCACGACAACGCGGTGCCGGGGGCGCAGTCGTTCGGCAACGTCAACGACTTCCTCTGCTCCTCGCGCGCCTGGGTGGGGTGGCAGGGAGCCGGGCTGCAGCTCGGCATCTTTGACAAGGCGCGCGAGTACGCGGTCAGCCGCGAGCAGTTCGGCCGGCCGATCGCGAAGTTCCAGCTCGTCCAGGAGCCGCTCGTGCGCATCCTCGGCAACGCCACCGCCTCGCTGTCCATGATGGCGCAGGTCGCGCGGATCCAGGAGCAGGGCCGCCTAGAGATGCCGTTCGCGGCGCTGGCGAAGGCGACAACGACCCGCCTCGCCCGCGAGTCCGCGGCGCTGGGCCGCAGCATCGCCGGCGGCAACGGCATGATCACGCAGCACGGGCTGTCGAAGATGATGGCCGACGCCGAGGCAATTTTCACCTACGAGGGCACCTACGACATCAACTCACTCATTGTCGGCCGCGCCATCACCGGCGTGTCCGCATTCGTTTAACCACAAGGGGAAATAACACATGGATCTTCAAACAACGTCAGCGGTAGTTACGGGTGCGGCCTCGGGCCTGGGCCAGGCAACGGCGCGCGCGCTCGCCGAGCGCGGAGTGGCCGTGACCGGCTTCGACCTGCGCGCCGGTGAGAGCATCGAGGGGGTGCGCTACGAGGTCGTTGACGTCACCGACGCCGCCGCCGTCAGCGCCGCCGTCAAGCGCGCGGCCCAGGACGCGCCGCTGCGCGTCGCTGTCAACTGCGCGGGCATTGCCCCGTCGGCACGCATCGTCGGGCGCAAGGGCACCCACGACCCGAAGGTGTTCGCCACCACAATCAACGTCAACCTGATGGGCACGTTCCACGTGCTCACGGCCGCCGCCGAGGCGATGGCGGGCACCGAGCCCATCGACGGCGACGGCCAGCGCGGCGTTGTCATCAACACCGCCTCCGTCGCGGCCTTCGAGGGCCAGGTCGGCCAGGCCGCGTACGCCGCCTCCAAGGGCGCCGTCCACGCCCTGTCGATCACCGCCGCGCGCGACCTCGCCTCGCTCGGCGTGCGCGTCAACGCGATCGCACCGGGCATCGTGGCCACCCCCATGATGGAAGGCATCACCCCGGAGTTCCGCGCCGAGCTGGAGGCAAACGTCCAGTTCCCGCGCCGTCTCGCGCGGCCCGAGGAGTTCGCGCAGCTTGCGCTCAGCATCATCGACAACGACTACATCAACGGCCAAACCATCCGCCTCGACGGCGCGCTGCGCATGCCGCCGCGCTAATTAGGAGCCTTCTTATGAGCACAACCATCCATCATTTCATCGGCGGCGAATCCTCCGCCGGCGCATCCGGGCGCACCTCACCGGTGCTCAACCCGAACACCGGCCAGACGCAGGCCGAGGTCGTGCTCGCCAGCGTTGACGACGTCCACGCCGCGATCGCCGTCGCGCAACAGGCGCAGCCCGCATGGGCGGCGCTGAACCCGCAGCGCCGCGTGCGCGTCATCATGGAGTGGATCCGCCTGATCCACGCCAACCTCGATTCCCTGGCGCGCACCCTGTCGCTGGAGCACGGCAAGACGCTTGCCGACGCCAAGGGCGACATCCTGCGCGGCGTCGATGTGCTGGAGTTCTGCCTGGGCGCCCCGCACCAGTTCAAGGGCGAGTACTCGAGCCAGGTCGGCTCGGGCATTGACACGTTCTCGCTGCGCCAGCCGCTCGGCGTGGTCGCCGGGATCACCCCGTTCAACTTCCCGGCGATGATCCCGCTGTGGAAGGCGGGCCCGGCGCTGGCCTGTGGCAACGCCTTCGTGCTCAAGCCCTCGGAGCGCGACCCCTCCGTACCCGTGCGGCTCGCGGAGCTCTTCATCGAGGCGGGCGGGCCAGCGGGCGTGTTCAACGTCGTCCACGGCGATAAGCAGGCGGTCGACGCCCTGTTGGATTCCGACGTGATTAAGGCGGTCGGGTTCGTCGGCTCGACGCCGATTGCGAAGTACATCTACGAGCGCTGCGCCGCCACGGGCAAGCGCGCCCAGTGCTTCGGCGGGGCGAAAAACCACGCCATCGTGCTACCGGACGCCGACATCGACGCCACCGCTGACGCGCTCGTCGGCGCCGCCTACGGTTCGGCGGGCGAGCGCTGCATGGCGCTCTCCGTCGTCGTGCCTGTGGGCGAG
Organism: Corynebacterium sp. Z-1; assembly: GCF_031844665.1. Lineage (NCBI taxonomy): Bacteria > Bacillati > Actinomycetota > Actinomycetes > Mycobacteriales > Corynebacteriaceae > Corynebacterium > Corynebacterium sp. Z-1. Next base: position 1,251,987 of record NZ_CP134621.1, read on the forward strand.
GAGACCGCCGACCGGCTTCGCGACGCCCTCGTGGCGCGCATCCCCTCGCTCACGGTCGGCCACAGCCTCGACCCGGAGGCCGACTACGGCCCGCTGGTCAGCGCGGATTCCCTCGCGCGGGTGCGCCGGTTGATCGCCGAGGGCGAGGACCAGGGTGCCGAGCTGGTCGTCGACGGCCGCGGGATCGACACCTCGTCTTCCTCCTTCGACGGCGACGGCCTTTCAGGCGGCTTCTTCGCCGGCCCGACCCTGTTCGACCGCGTTGAGGCGTCGATGAGCATCTACACCGAGGAGATCTTCGGGCCGGTGCTGTGCATGGTGCGCGCAGACACGCTCGAGGAGGCGATCGCGTACCCGAACGACAACGCTTACGGCAATGGCGTGGCAATCTTTACCTCCCACGGCGGCGCGGCGCGCGATTTCCTCACCAACGTCAACGTCGGCATGGTGGGCATCAATGTGCCCATTCCGGTGCCGATCGCGTACCACACCTTCGGCGGCTGGAAGGCCTCCGGGTTCGGCGACTTGAACCAGCACGGCCCGGATTCGTTCCGCTTCTACACCAAGACCAAGACCGTTACCACGCGCTGGCCGGACGAGACGTCCGCCGGGCCCGAGTTCACGATTCCGGTGATGAGCTAATGACTGCAGTTGCGTTTATCGGCCTGGGAAACATGGGCGGCCCGATGGCCGCCAACCTCGCCCGCGCCGGGCACGAGGTCATCGGCTTCGACGTGGTGGATCGCCAGATCGAGGGTGTGAGCATCGCTGAGACCGCGGCGCAGGCCGCCGAGCGCGCCGAGGTTGTCATCACAAGCCTCCCCAACGGGGCGCTGGTCGCGCAGGTGGTCGACGAGCTGCTCGCGGCGGATTCCTCGCCGCGGCTGCTTATCGACGTCTCTACCATCGCCGTCGCCGAAGCTCGCGAGCTGGCGCAGCGCGTCGCCGTTGCTGGGTCGCGCTTTCTCGACGCCCCGGTCTCGGGTGGTATTGCCGGGGCGAGCGCGGGCACGCTGGCGTTTATGGTCGGCGGCGAGGCCGAGGACTTTGAGCGCGCGAAACCGCTACTGGGCGCGATGGGGTCGTCGATTACGCACTGCGGCCCCGCCGGCACGGGCCAGGCCGTCAAAGCCTGCAACAACATGATCTTGGCGGTGCACCAGATCGTGCTCAGCGAGGCCCTTGTGCTCGGCGAGCGCCTAGGTTTGGACCCGCAGGCGTTCTTCGACGTCGTATCTAACGCCACCGGAAACTCGTGGGCGCTCAGCGTCAACGCCCCAGTCCCCGGCCTTGTCGAGGGCTCTCCGGCGAACCGCGATTTCGAGCCGGGATTCGCGTCGACGCTTATGCTCAAGGACTTGGGGTTGGCGATGGAGGCAGCGCAGCAGACGGGCACAGAGACGGTGCTGGGTCGCATTGCGGCGACCCAGTACGCGCAGTTCGTTGAGGGCGGCAACGGCGGAAAAGACTTCTCCGCCATCATCAACAAGGTCAGGGACGCTTAGTCCGCAACGAGCGGCTCCATCGTGAGCTGCGGGTTTTCCTTCTCCACGAAGGCGAGCTTCCACTTGTCGCCGAACAGGGCGATGAGCTCGCCGTCGGTGCGGGTGAACACCTCCACGCCGCGCTGGCGGCCAAGCTCGGCCGCGGACTCGGCGTCGGTGCGCCGCGCGACGGAGTAGGGCACGGGCTCGGTGATGGTTTCGACGTTGTACTCGTTTTCCATCCGGGCCTGCATGACCTCGAACTGCATTGGGCCGACCGCCGCCATGACGGGGGCGGCGTCGCCGCGGGTGTCGTTGCGCAGGATCTGCACCACGCCCTCGGCGTCGAGCTGCTCGAGCGCCTTGCGGAACTGCTTGTACTTGCCCAGCGACTTCGCGCGCAGCGTGCGGAAGTGCTCCGGGGCGAACTGCGGCATCGGCGGAAACTGCACCTTGCGGCCCGCGTAGATGGTGTCACCGGGCGCCAGCGACCCGGCGTTGACCAAGCCGATGATGTCGCCCGGGAAGGCGGTGTCCACGGTGTCGCGGGTGCGGCCGAACACGGTCAGCGCGTACTTGGTGGAAAACGTGCGCCCGGACTGGGCATGGGTGACCTGCATGCCGCGGTCGAACTCGCCGGAGACGACGCGCATGAACGCTAGGGAGTCGCGGTGGTTCTTATCCATTCCGGCCTGGACCTTGAACACCACGCCGGAGAAGTCGGCGTCGAGCTCGCGCGGGTTGTCCAGCGACTCGCGCTGTGCCGGGGCGGGCGCGATGGCGCACAGGGTGTCCAGGATCTGGTGCACGCCGAAGTTGAGCATGGCGGAGGCGAAGATCACCGGCGAGGTGACGCACTGCTCGAAGAGCTCTTGGTTGTGCACGGCGCCGTCGGCGGCCAGTAGCTCCGCCTCCTCGATCGCCCTTTCCCAGGCGTCTTCCTCCTTCGCTAGGGCCTCGTCGGGGCTGTAGTGTTCCTCGGGTGCGATGGTGGAGCCGCCGGCGGTGCGGATGAAGCGGATGTACTGATCGGCCTCGCCGTCGTCGTCTATGTGGGCGAGTCCGCGGAAGTCGCCCGCCTCACCCACCGGCCAGTAGAGCGGGGTGGGCTGCAGGTCGATTTCGGTGACGATCTCGTCGATAAGCTCGAGCGGCTCTCGGCCCACGCGGTCCCACTTGTTGATCACGGTGACAATCGGCAGGCCGCGTGCCTTGCACACGCGGAAGAGCTTGAGGGTCTGCGGCTCGAGGCCCTTGGCGGCGTCGATGAGCATGACCGCGGCGTCGACGGCGGAGAGCACGCGGTAGGTGTCCTCGGAGAAGTCGGCGTGGCCGGGGGTGTCCACGAGGTTGATCACGTAGGGCTCGGGCGCGGTGGAGTTCTCGGGGAGGTACTCGAATTGGAGCGCGGACGAGGCGATGGAGATGCCGCGGTCTTTTTCCATCTCCATCCAGTCGGAGACGGTGGCCTTGCGGTTTCCCTTGCCGTGGACGGCGCCGGCCTCGGAGATGACGTGCGCGTGGAGTGCGAGCGCCTCGGTGAGGGTGGACTTGCCGGCGTCGGGGTGGGCGATTACGGCGAAGGTGCGACGGCGCGCCGCCTCGGAAAGAGTGCTCATAATTGCACCAGAATAGCCCGTGTATAGTGGAACACGATAATTGTTGACGCATCAACATCGGAGGTTTACGTGACCATCGGAATCATTCTCGGATCAACCCGCCACGGCCGCGTGGGAGAAGCGGTCGCCCACTGGGTCGATGAGGCAGCGCAGGCCCGCGAGGGCTTCGACTACGCCTTGATCGACCTAATCGATTTTCGCCTTCCGCTTTTCGACGCCGAAACGGTCCCCATGGCCGCCAACAAGAGCTACGACTCGGCCGAGGTGACGCGCTGGTCCGAGGCGATCGACGCCTGCGAGGCCTTCATCTTTGACACCCCGGAGTACAACCACTCCGTCCCGGCGGCGCTGAAAAACGCCGTCGACTCGCTGGGCTCCGAGTGGTCCGGCAAACCCGTCGCGTTCGTCGGCTACGGTGCGGTGGGCGGCGTGCGCGCGGTCGAGCACTGGCGGCAGATCACCGCGAACTTCGAGATGCCCAACGTGCGCAACCAGGTTGCGGTGTCGATCATGACTGAATTCCCCGAGGGCCGCTTCACCCCCGCGCCCTACCAGGCCGACGCACTGACCGCGGTGTTCGACGACCTCGAGGCGCTAATTACCCGCCTGCGCTAGCGCGCGTGAATCTCGTTTTGCGCCGCGGTCAGGCCCTTCTCCACGATCAGGCGCACGGCCTCCGCGGCGAGAGAGATCTGCTCGGAGATGTCGCCCTCGATGTCGGAGAGCACGTAGTCCACCACCGCGGTCCCCGCCGGCGGGCGCCCGATGCCCAGGCGCACCCGCAGGTAGTCGCGCGTGCCCAGGTGCTCAGTGAGCGATTTCAGCCCGTTGTGTCCGTTCTCGTTGCCGCCGCGCTTGAGCTTCACCGCGCCCGCGGGCAGGTCGAGCTCATCGTGGCACACGATGATGTGCTCGGCGTCGATCCCGAGCCTGCGCGCCAGCGGGGCGACGTAGTCGCCGGAGCTGTTCATGTACGTCGTCGGCTTAACGCACTTCGCGCCCTCGGGGCAGGTCAGCTCGTCGATGACCATGTAGCCCACGTTGTGGCGGGTCGCGGCGTAGCGCTGCCCCGGGTTTCCGAGGCCCACGATGAGCCATTGCACGCTTGTCGACGCCTCCCGGGCGAACAATTTCCTCACAAAATCCAACACGTCAGAAGAATATAGTGCTTAGCGCACCCGCGTCGTGTTCTCGATAGCTCCAAGCCCGTCGATCTCGACGCGGACCACGTCGCCGTCCTTCAAGTAGGACTGCGGGGTGCGCGCGTGTAGTACGCCCGCCGGGGTGCCGGTGGCGATGACGTCGCTGGGCGCGAGCGGGTACAGGTGCGAGATGAAGGAGACCAGGCGGACGGGCGAGAACACCAGATCATCGGTCGGGGCGGACTGCATGAGCTCGCCGTTGAGGTAGGTGCGCAACCGCGGGCCCGGCGTCCACTCGGTGTCGAGCCACGGGCCGAACCCCGCGGTCTTTTCCAGGGATTTTCCCTGGTGCCACTGCTGGGTGCGCTTCTGAAAGTGGCGCTGGGTGTAGTCGTTGATGATGCTGTAGCCGGCGATGCAGGCGGTGGCCTCAGCGTCGTCGACGTGGCGTGCGTGGGCACCGATGATGACGGCGAGCTCGCCCTCGAAGTCGAGCGCACCGGCGTTGAACTCCGGCACCTCGGCGTCGTCAAAAGCGCCGATCAGCGCGTCGGCGAACTTCACAAACAGGGTGGGCACGTCGGGTTGCTCGTGGCCCATCTCCTCGATGTGCGCGGCGTAGTTCAGGCCGACGCAGATGATCTTTTCGGGCCGCACCACGATGGGCGCCACCTCGAGCGGGTTAAATTCCACGTCCGGGCCGGGGCGCGTGGCGATCGCGCGCCACTCGGGGTTGCGCAGCAGCTCGCCCACGTCGGCGTAACCCTCGATGAGGGTGGCGCTGCGTAAGTCGTTGACACGCGCGGCGGCGGTGCCCGCCGCAGTCCGCACCGTGGCGAGTCTCATGAAAGGCCCTCTAACAGGTCGGCCGCGTCGGCGGCGATGATCGGCAGCTCCTCGGCTTCCTTCTTAGTAAAGGGCCGCAGCACGTAATCGGCCGGGGCCATGCGCCCGGGCGGGCGGCCGATGCCCACCGCCAGTTTGTTGTACTCGCGCGTGCCCAGCGACGCGGAGACCGACTTCAGCCCGTTGTGACCGTGGTCGCCACCGCCCACACGCAGCGAGACCTCGCCAAAGCCGAGATCCAGCTCGTCGTAGATGACGTAGATCTCGGCCGGCGAGGCCTTGTAGTACCCGGCGAGGGCCTTGACAGGCCCACCCGAGACGTTCATGTACCCGCGGGTACGTGCGAGCACCCGGCCGCCGCTGAGCTCGGCGACCTCGGTGTTCGTCTTCTTGTGCACGCTAAGACGCGCACGTTCTCTGTCGAGCAGCTCCTCTAGGACGAGCACGCCCGCGTTGTGGCGCGTGGCGGCGTACTTCGTACCAGGGTTGCCGAGCCCGACAATGAGAACAGTCACGAGTAAGAAGTTTACTCGGATGCGCCCTCGTCACCCTCGCCACCATCGGCGATTTCGACGGTGCCCTCAGCCTGGTCCTCGTCGGCGTCGGCGCCAGCCTCAGCGCCGCCAGCCTCGGCCTCAGCGGCAGCTTCCTCGAGCTCCTCGTCCTCCTGGAAGTAGGTGACGTTGACCACGAGCGCCTCCGGGTCGGAGGTGAGCTCGGCGCCGGCCGGCAGGGCAACGTCGGATGCGAAGATCTGGTCGCCGATTTCCTTGCCCTCGATGTTGACGACGATCTCGTCCGGGATGTTGAGCGCGTCGACCTCGATCTCGAGCACGTCCGTCTCCTGCAGGACGACAGCGTCGGCCACTGCCTCGCCCTCGGTGATGACCGGGACCTCGACGGTAACCTTCTCGCCGCGCTTGACGCCGAGCAGGTCGATGTGGTCGATATCGAGGGTGAGAACGTTCTGGTCAACGTGCTTGACCATGCACAGAAGCTGCTTGCCATCGACCTCGAGCTGGAGGATGGCGTTGGTGCCGTCGTTACGCACGAGGGCGGTCATCTCGATGCGGTCGACGGAGAAGTGGACGTTCTCGATACCGGATTCGTAGAGCACGCCGGGGATCTGGCCGTCGCGACGCAGGCGGCGGGATGCTCCCTTGCCGAACTCTTCGCGCTTGTTCGCCTTGACGACGGGAGGGGTAGTAGCCATGTGTATCTCCTTGAAGATATGTGACTGGCCACAGGAAAAACCTGCGACCAACAGGATAAGAAAAAGTCTTCTCGTCGAGTGATCGCAGGCAAATAAGTTAGGCAATCGCGTCGATAACGGCCCCACAATGGGGAGCCCTCGCCGAGACGGCCTTATTTTAACAGGGGCACTGGCCCGGGCAAAATGCCCTAGGCCTGGCCCTCGAACAGGGTCGTCACCGAGCCGTTTTCGAAGATCTCGCGGATCGTCTTCGCCAAAAGCGGAGCGATCGAGAGCACGGTGAGGTTATCCCAGCCCTCGGTGTTCTGCGGCAGAGTGTCGGTGGTGATGACCTCCTCGGCGCCGCACTGGCTGAGGCGCTCGCGGGCTGGACCCGAGAACACGCCGTGGGTGCAGGCGATGAGCACGGACTTCGCGCCGGCGTCTTTGAGCACGCCGACGGCGCCGGCGATGGTGCCGCCGGTATCGATCATGTCGTCCATCAGGATGCAGTCCTTGCCCTCAACCTCGCCGACGACGCGGTTGGACACGACCTTGTTGGCGGCGTCGATGTCGCGGGTCTTGTGGACGAACGCCATGGGGGCGTCGCCAAGCGTGTTGGCCCACTTCTCAGCCTGCTTCACGCGGCCGGCATCGGGGGAGACCACGCAGAGGTTGTCCAGCGAGTACTTCGACTTGATGTACTCGGTGAGGATCGGCATGGCGTGCATGTGATCGACCGGGCCGTCGAAGAAGCCCTGGATCTGGTCGGTGTGCAGGTCGACCGAGACGATGCGGTCCGCGCCGGCGGTGGCAAACAGGTCTGCGACGAGGCGCGCGGAGATCGGCTCGCGGCCGCGGTGCTTCTTGTCCTGGCGCGCGTACGGGTAAAACGGCACGATCGCGGTGATGCGCTTCGCCGAGCCGCGCTTGAGCGCGTCGATCATAATGAGCTGCTCCATCAGCCACTTGTTCAGCGGCTGGGCGTGGGACTGCATGACAAAGCAGTCGGCGCCGCGCACGGACTCCTCGAAGCGGATGAAGATCTCGCCGTTGGCGAAGTCGCGGGCCGTGGTGGGGACCAACTCGATGTCGAGCTCCTTGGCCACGGCCTCAGCGAGGTCGAGGTGGGCGCGCCCGGTAAAAACCTTGAGGTCTTTGAAGGTTTGGGTGGAGTATCCGGTCATGTGGCGATCCTTTACTTCTCTTCCTTGGCTGCCGCTGCTGCCGCTGCCGCGTCTGTCCCTGGGCGTTTCTTCTCCACCCAGCCCTCGATGTTGCGCTGACGGCCCTCCTTGATGGCCAAGGCCCCGGCGGGCACGTCGTCGGTGACAACAGTACCCGCGCCGGTGTACGCGCCGTCACCGACGGTCACCGGCGCGACGAAGGTCGTGTCGGAGCCGGCGCGCACGTTGTTGCCGATCGTGGTGTGGTGCTTGTTCACGCCGTCGTAGTTGGCGAAGACGCTCGAGCAGCCGATGTTGGAGTTGGTGCCCACGGTCGCGTCGCCAATGTAAGTCAGGTGCGGGATCTTCGAGCCGGCACCGATGACGGCGTTCTTCGACTCGACGAACCCGCCGAGCTTGCCGCCCTCGCCGAGCTCGGTGCCGGGGCGGATGTAGGTGAACGGGCCGACCTGGGCGTTGGCGCCGATGACGCTGAGCGAGCCTTGGGTGCGGGTGACCGTCGCGCCGGGGCCGACCTCCATGTCGCGCAGGGTGGTGTCCGGGCCGATCTCGGCGCCGTCGCTAATCACCGTCGATCCCCAGAGATGGGTGTTCGGGTGGATCACGACGTCCGCGCCGATCTCGACGTCCACGCCGATCCAGGTGGTGTCGGGGTCGATGATCGTCGCACCGCCGCGCATCGCGCGCTCGACGAGGCGGCGGTTGAGCTCCTTGCCGGCCGCGGCGAGCTGGACGCGGTCGTTGACACCCGCGAGCTCGCGCGGGTCGGGGGCGGTGAACGCGGTGACGGTGCGACCGTCGCCACGTGCGATGGCGAGCACGTCGGTGATGTAAAGCTCGCCCTGGGCGTTGTCGGAGGTGATGCGCGTCAGCGCGTCGCGGAGCACGGCGCCGTCGAAGGCGAACACCCCGGAGTTGACCTCGGTGACGCGCTTCTGCTCGTCGTCGGCGTCTTTCTCCTCCACGATGTCGACAACGGCGCCGCGCTCGTCGCGGATGATGCGGCCGTAGCCGGTGGGGTTGTCGAACTCGAGGGTGAGCACCGTGACGGCGGCCTGGGCGTTGACGTGGGCGTCGATAAGCTTTTGCAGCGTTGCTCCCTCGAGCAGCGGCACGTCGGCGTTGGTGACGACGACAGTGCCGTCGAAGTCGGGCAGCGTCTCTAGGCCGCACTGCACGGCGTGGCCGGTGCCGTTTTGCTCCTCCTGGACGGCCTGAAGGATCTCGATGCTCATCTGCTGCGCGATCTCGTCGACCGCGGGGGAGACCTGCTCGCGCTGGAACCCGACGACGGCGACGACGTGGCTTGGGCTGACCGCGGCGGCGGCGTGCAGCGAGTGCGACAGGAGGCTTCGCCCGCCGATCTCGTGCAGCGTTTTTTGCGTGGCCGATTTCATGCGGGTGCCCGCGCCGGCCGCAAGGACGACGACAGCACACTGATTCTGCTCAGTCATGGTTTAAAGCATAACGCTAGGCCGAGACGTCCTTGAGGTTCCACGCCCCAGCCACGCCCGCCGCGCCCAGCACGGCGAGAAAGATCAGCGCGGCCTGGGTGCCAAAGACCGCGACGGCGGAGCTGATCGCGCCCGCGACGAGCATAACCACGCCCATGATCGTGTTGGATGCGCCGGTGATCAGGGTGCGGCGCTCCCCGTCGGCCATATCCACCAGGTAGGTCTTTCGGCTGACGCGCACCGCGGTGTGCGCGAGGTTGACCGCGAAGAACCCGGCCGGCATGACAATCGCATTCACGCTTGACGACGCAAAATCAGCGCTCAGGACCAAAAGCACAATGACGATGGAGGCGACCGCTGCGGCCCAGGCCATGGTGAGCTTGGAGGACTTGTCCGACCAGATCCCGGAGATGCGGCCGCCGAGCAATGCGGCGCCGCCGGAGGCGATGACGAAGGCACCGAGGCTGGACAGGTCTGAGCCCTGCTCCTGGGCGAGCACCACGATGAACGGGGTGGACAGAGCTGTGACCAGCATCAACGAGCGGACCACGAGGAAGTTGCGCAGCTCCTTGTCCTTGGTCACTAGCTCCCAGGTGACGGCGAGCCAGTTATCGTCATCGACGGTCGTGTCGTGCTCGGCTTCTGGTTCGCGGATGCCCTGGAACACCAGCGAGGCAAAACCCCAGGTCGACGCGCCGACGAGTAGTAGTGCCGCGATCATCCAGCGGGGCACTTCGTTGGGCAGCAGCGTCAGCGCCAGGCCGATGGCGAGGGTGAACGCGCCGGACAGCGCGGTGGCGCGGCCGGTGATCAGCCCGCGCTTGCCCTTGTCGATCGTGCGCCCCTGGACGTCTTTGCCGGCGATGGAACACAGCGCGCGGAACACGCTGAGCGCGGCGAGGCACACGATGACAGCGAGGCCCAGGGCGACGCCGCTGAGAGTGGCGGCAGCGGCCGCGATGCCCACGCCGGAGAGGGCCTGGCCCCACGAGCCGAGCAGCCACACTCGCTTGCGCTTCGGCTTCGAGCTGACCCAAGGGCTCAGCGCCGCCTGCGGCAGCATCGAGCCGGACTCGCGGATCGGCACCAACAGGCCAGTGAAGAACGCGGGCACCCCGGCGACGGTAAACAGCCAGGGCAGAAGCGTTTTCGCGGCGACGATTTGGTCACCGATGCCCTGCAGGCCGTTGGCCCAGATGAACCGCGTCGCGTTGTGTTTCTGGTGTTCCACCCCGATTAGGTTACAGCTTTGGTGCGGCAATCTGAGGTGAACGATGTGCGTTGGGGTTTTCTCGTCTGCCGTCGGTTGACTGGGACATTCCACCGCCCAAGATGTCACGGTGAAGCCGACCCGGAAACCCGCGACCTGGGGTTTTACATCGTGACACCTATTGACCGTGACTTTTCACCGCCCGAGACGTCACAGTGAAGCCAATACGAAAACCAGTGACCTGGGGTTTTGCGACCCGCCACTGGTTGACCGTGACATTCCACCGCCCGAGATGTCACAGTGAAGCCGAAACGCCGACCCGCGACCTGGGGTTTCACAACCCCCCAAAACGTCGACCGTGACATCCCACCAACGCCCACCCGGGAACAGATCTGAGCGACAAAAATCAAGACACCGAAAAAACCGCCATCAACTAGCGAAAACCCCGCTAAAAAACAAAGCTTCCCCACCAGGACTCGAACCTAGAATGACGGTACCAAAAACCGTAGTGTTGCCAATTACACCATGGGGAAATATCAGGCGATAGTGTAGCGCACGCGCCCGCAAGTAAGGTATTGGGCATGGCTCGACAGCGTATGACCGGTTCGCAGCGCCGGGAGCAACTCATCGGTATCGGACGGTCCGCTTTCGCGGAGCGGGGATTCGACGGCATTTCGGTAGAGGAGATCTCCTCGCGCGCCGGGGTGTCCAAGCCCGTGGTCTACGAGCACTTCGGCGGCAAGGAGGGCTTGTACGTCGCGGTGATCGAGGAGGAGCAGGCGCGGCTGTTCAACGCGATTTTGTCCTCGATCGGCGAGGGCCGTTGGCGCGAGCGCATTGAGCGGGGCATCCTCGCCCTGCTGAGCTACGTTGAGGACCACACGGACGGCTTCGTCATCCTCGTGCACGGCCAGATGCCGGGCGGCGAGCACTCCTACTCCACGTTGCTCAACACGCTAACGGTGCAGGTGTCTCACCTGCTCGAGGAGGCGTTCCGTCACCGCGGGCTGAACCCCAAGCTCGCTCAGTTGCACGCGCAGGCGATCGTGGGCGCCGTGTCCATGACCGCTCTGTGGTGGTTGGATCAGCGCTCGCCGGATAAGTACGCTGTGGCGACCCATGTCGCGAACCTGTGCTGGAATGGGCTGGCTGGGCTGGAGGCGCAGCCGAAGATTATTCACACTGTGAAGGGAACTGAGTAACACCACTATGACCACCACCGTGCCCGCATTGGGTGGGCTGCTTACTGTTGCGCTGACGGACCCGAAGCTCAAGGGCCTGCTGAGCAATATCGGCCAGGATCATCTCCACGTCATGGGGATCGACCAGACCCGCCCGTGGGCCGCGGCCGCGTTGTCGCGCGAGCTCCCGGTGCTGTTGGTCACCGCGACGGGGCACGAGGCCGAGGATCTCACCGCGGAGTTGGCGGCGCTGATCGGACCGGAGAAGGTCGCGCATTTCCCCGCGCTGGAGACGCTGCCGCACGAGCGGCTCTCCCCGGCGGCGGATGTGGTGGGCAGGCGCTTCAAGGTCTTGCACGAGATGCCGCGGGTGATCGTCGCAGCTGCGCGCGCGGTGTGCCAGCCGGTGTTGCCGGTCATCGACCCGATCGTGATCGCCCGCGATAACGAGTTCGACTTCACGCAGCTGACGGAGTCGATCGCGCGATTCGCGTACGAGCACGTCGACATGGTGGCAAAGCGCGGTGAGTTCGCGACCCGCGGCGGCCTAATCGACGTTTTCCCAACCACCGCCGAGCACCCGGTGCGCATCGAGTTCTGGGGCGACGAGGTCACGGACATCCGCACCTTCGCGGTGGCGGATCAGCGCGGCATCGACGAGGTCGACTCCGTCGAGCTTTTCCCCGCTCGCCAGTTGCTTATCGACGACCCCGTGGCCGCACGCGCCGACGAGCTCGCCCGCGCGCACCCGCAGAACGCCACGCTCGTGCAGATGCTGACCCGGATTTCCCAGGGGCACCACGCCGACGGCATGGAGGCGCTCATCCCGGCGCTGACCGACAAGCCCTTCCAGGTGCTTCCCGAGCTGTTGCCGAAGGGGTCGATCGTGCTGGTCACGGCGCCGGAAAAAGTCCGCGCCCGCATCGAAGACCTTGAGGTCACCGACAAGGAGTTCCTCGAGGCCGGCTGGGAGGCGGCGGCGATGGGGGCGGAGGGTCCCGTCGCGGTGGAGGGGCTCGACGTCTCGGCGTCGTCGTATCGCTCCTTCGAGTCGCTGCGCGTCTCGACGCTTAAGGCGGGCAGTAGCTGGTGGACGTTCGCGCCTCCCGGCATGTTTGCCGCAGACGACACGGCGACCCTGCCGCTGGAGTTCGAACCCGCGCCCGCCCCGAAGGGCGATCCGAAGGCGATCGAGCAGCTCTTCGCCACTGTCAAGCTGCACGTGCAGAGCAACAACGGCACCGCCGCCTTCGTCGCCCCGGCCAAAGGCACGGTGGAGCGCTTCGCTGAGCGGCTGCGCGAGCACGGGATCTCGGCGCGCATCGCCTCGGACGGGCTCGAACCGGTGACCGGCCAGGTCACGCTCTACCAAGCGTTGTCGCACGCGGGTTTGGTGTTCCCGGGGCCAAACATGGTCGTTGTCACTGAGACCGATGTGACAGGTAACCGCGTAGGCGATATCGCGGGCGCGAAGCGGCGCGCCCCGCGGCGGCGCAACAGGGTCGACCCGCTCGCGCTGAGCCCCGGCGATTACGTGGTGCACGAGACCCACGGCATTGGCCGGTTTGTAAAGATGGCCGAGCGCACCGTCCACACGGGCGACGAGGACTCGCGCCGCGAGTACATCGTGCTTGAGTACCAGCCGGCGAAGCGCGGCCAGCCCAACGACCAGTTGTGGGTGCCGATGGAGTCGCTGGACTTGCTGTCAAAGTATTCCGGGGGCGAGCAGCCGTCGTTAAGCAAAATGGGCGGCTCCGACTGGAAGAGCACCAAGCGCAAGGCGCGCGCGGCGGTGCGGGAGATCGCGGCTGAGCTGGTGCAGCTTTACGCCAAGCGCCAGGCCGCGCCGGGCCACGCGTTCGCGCCGGACACGCCGTGGCAGGCGGAGATGGAGGACAACTTTCCGTTCGTGGAGACGGAGGACCAGCTCCTCGCGATCGACGCGGTTAAGGACGACATGGAGAAGCCGACGCCGATGGATCGGGTGATCGTGGGTGACGTCGGCTTCGGCAAGACCGAGGTCGCGGTGCGCGCGGCGTTCAAGGCGGTGCAGGACGGCAAGCAGGTCGCGGTGCTCGTGCCGACCACCCTTCTGGCGCAGCAGCACTATTCGACGTTCTCCACCCGCATGGACGGCTTCGGCGTGACCATCCGCGAGCTGTCGCGTTTTACCTCGGCGAAGGAATCGAAGGAGACGCTCGCTGGGCTTGCCGACGGCTCCGTTGACGTCGTCATCGGCACCCACCGCCTGCTGGCTACCGGCGTGCAGTGGAAGAACCTGGGCCTCATCGTGGTCGATGAGGAGCAGCGCTTCGGCGTCGAGCACAAGGAGCACATCAAGGCGCTAAAGTCACACGTCGACGTGCTCACCATGACGGCGACGCCAATCCCGCGCACCCTGGAGATGTCGCTGACCGGGATCCGCGAGATGACGTCGATCACGACTCCGCCGGAGGACCGCCACCCGGTGCTGACCTACGTCGGCCCGCAGGAGGATAAACAGATCGCGGCGGCGATTCGGCGCGAGCTGCTGCGCGATGGCCAGATTTTCTACATCCACAACAAGGTCGCCGACATTGAAAAGGCCGCGCGGCGCGTGCGCGAGCTTGTCCCCGAGGCGCGCGTCGTGGTGGCGCACGGCCAGATGTCGGAGCAGCTGCTCGAGCAGACGGTGCAGGGGTTCTGGAACCGCGAGTACGACGTGCTTGTGTGCACCACGATCGTGGAAACGGGCCTGGATATCGCCAACGCCAACACCCTGATCGTGGAAAACGCCCAAAACATGGGCCTGTCCCAGCTGCATCAGCTGCGCGGCCGCGTCGGTCGTTCCCGCGATCGCGCCTACGCCTACTTCCTGTATCCGAAGGACAAGACGCTGACCGAGACTTCGTACGACCGCTTGGCGACGATCGCGCAGAACAACGACCTGGGCTCCGGTATCGCGGTGGCGCAAAAGGACCTGGAGATGCGCGGCGCCGGCAACGTGCTGGGCGCGGAGCAGTCGGGGCACATCGCGGGTGTCGGCTTCGATATGTATGTCCGGCTCGTTGGGGAGGCCGTCGATACGTACAAGGCGCTGATGACGGGAGAGACGGTGGATGCCACCGACCAGGGCCCGAAGGAAATCCGCATCGATTTGCCTGTCGACGCCCACATCCCGGACACCTACGTCAACTCCGAGCGCCTGCGTCTGGAGATTTACCGCAAGCTTGCCGAGTCACGCAATGACGCCGACTTGGCGACCGTCACCGAGGAAATGGTCGACCGCTTCGGCCCGCTCCCGCGCGAGGTCGAGCACCTCGTTGCCGTAGCCCGCTTGCGCCAGCAGGCCCGTGTCGCCGGGGTGTCTGACATCTTGGTGCAGGGCTCGCGCATCAAGTTCCAGCCGGTGGAGCTGCAGGACTCGAAGCAGGTGCGGCTCAAACGCCTGTACCCGGGCGCGAACTACCGCGCCGCGGCCAAGGCGCTGCAGGTGCCGCTGCCACGCGCCGCCGCTGGTGTGAATCAGCCGACCCTGCGCGATACCGAGCTTGTGCAGTGGGTGTCCGACTTCCTTGCGGATATGTTCGGGGTGGACAAGAAGGTGGTTACTGCGAGCGAGTAAAGTGTGTGCTCACGCCCCTATAGCCCAATCGGCAGAGGCAGTCGACTTAAAATCGATTCAGTGTGGGTTCGAGTCCCACTGGGGGCACCCAACGCACAAGGCTCGAACCTTGGCCCGAGGAATCAAGGGCTGGGGTTCGGGCCTTGTCGGCGTTCTCTGCCCAGGTGAGCGCGTCGGCGTTGACCTCGGGGTCGAGCAGCATCTCGAAGGGCCGGTTGTTCTCGACGCGCAGTTCGTCGTCCTCCTCGATGTAGACCTTGGTGAAGAAGGCCTGGTTGCACAGGCGCCGGTTGGCGTCGTCGCAGCGGGCGTAGATGTCGGCGCAGTTCTCCAACAGGTTCAGGGCGTCGTCCAGGTGCGCGCGGGCGTCGGTGTACTCGCCGTGGTGGGCGTCGAGGCGGCGGTTCACCTGGTCGAGTTCTCCGGCGATGCGGTCTTGTTCCCGTTTGAGGACGGCGAGCGGGATCGCGTCGGCGTAGTGGGCCTGCATGAGCCGGTCTTGCTCGTGCTCCAGGCGGTCGCGGTTCGCGGTGAGCTGGGCGAGTTCGTCGGCTTCGGCGGACATCAGCCGGTCGAACTCGTGGTGCAGCATCCCGGCCAGAGCTTCGCGTCGGGCGGGGGTGAGTTGCACGCGCTGGTAGTAGTTCTCGATCAAGTGCTCGACGTCCTCGATGAGGATGGCCTGCCTCGTGCAGTCGGTCCGCTTGGAGTGCCGCCCTGAGCAGACGAAGTAGGGGTAGACGTTGCCGTGTCGGTTCTTCGCGTTTGACACGATGAGGCGGGACCCGCAGGCCCCGCAGTAGACGGTGCCTTTCAGGTAGTGGTCGTGCACCTGGGTTGCCTCGGATGCGCTCTTGTGCGCGGTGAGGACGGACTGCACCTGGTACCAGACCTCGGCCGGGACGAGCGGCTGGTGCGCACCCTTGTAGGCGACGCCGCGGTAGATCACGTCGCCCTTGTAGTACGGGTTCGTCAGCATTCGGTGTACCGAGGACACAGCGAGCGGTTTCGAGGGCCGCTTCGGGGTGGGAAGACTGACCAGCCCTCGCGACGTCAGCTCGTCGTGGATCTGGCTGACGGTCCAGTTCCCGGAGGCGTATGCCTTGTATGCCCACTCAATCAGCGGTGCCCGGTCGGGGTCGAGCTGCACCGTGCGAACTTCGCGGCCGAGCTCGTCGCGGGAACGGATGTTGAGGTAGCCGATCGGTGCCTTGCCGACCGTGCCGCCGGTGGCGGCTTTCTGCGTCATGCCCTTGATGACCTCGGTGGCGAGATTGCGGGAGTAGAACTCCGCGATCGTGGACATGATGCCGTGCAGCAGCATCCCGCTGGGGGTCTCGTCAATGTTCTCGGTCGCGGAGACGAGCATGACCCCGGCCTCCTGCAAGGCGAGGTGGATCGTTACGTCGTCGGCGCGGTTGCGGGCGAGCCGGTCGACCTTGTGGACGATGCAGTACGCGACACGGTTGCGCTTGACGTACTGGATCATCCGCATCAGCTCGGGCCGGTCGGCCTTGCGGGCGGACTCGCCCGCGTCGATGAACTCCTTCACGATGACCGCGCCGAGCTGTTCGGCCTTGCGGCGGTTGGCCTCGCGCTGGGCGGGAATGGAGAAGCCTTCATCGGTGCCGCCCTTCTCGGCTTGCTCCTTGGTGGAGACGCGCAGGTAGGACACCGCGAGTGCGGTGCCCTGGGGCGGTTCGATGAGACTGCGCACCGGGTCTGGAGTGCGCGCGGACGTGGTACTCATGGGGGCCTGCTCTCACGAAATCTCGGCCCTCGCGCTCGGGCTGAACGCCCGAGGGGTGCTGATCGTGAGAGGAAGCCCGAAAGCTCTAGGACTAGGCCGGAACGGCCACGTAAACGTTGCCCGCCGGAGCGGGGTTTGGGACCACAACACCACGTCGACGCGAGGCTTGCTTGTGCTCGATTCTACCCGGATGCCTGGTCGGCGACCATTGCCGGACGGTAGGTCTCCGGTATTGCGGCGGCGCGACGCTCGGCGCGCGATCGGCCGGTCTCCTGCAAGGTCAGCCGGATCAGAACCTCGGCGAGCTTGTGCAAGTCGGCGTCCTCGCGATGTACCGCGCGTACGGAGAATGAACGGTCCTCATAGCGGCGCCGGTCGGTCTTCTTGACGTAGGTGCCCATCAGTCGCGCAACTCCCCAGTGGCAGGGTCGAGGCCGGCGTAGAACTCGTCCTCGGCCTGCTTGCGGGCGGCGACGTCATCGAGGACGAACTGCACGAAGTCCTCGTCGCGGTTGGCGATGATCCGGTCCTCGACGGGCTCTGCCGGGTCCTCGCCGGGCCAGACGGTCTGCCGGGTGGGGCGGTCTCGGTCGAGGCGGGTGCCGCAGGCGGCGACCCAATCCCTGAGCCGCTGTCTGGCGTCGGCGAAGTCGCGGTGCCAGCCCAGCGGCGCGGAGGCGTTCTGCTCGCTGTCGTAGGCGGCCAGCCAGTGCAGGTGCAGGGCCGAGAGCTCCCAGACGAGCTCGGGGTGGCGGTGCCAGAACGGCGGCACCACCGATGCGGGCAGACCATATGTCGTGCGGAGCCAGTTGACCCACTTATTCAGCTCCAGCCACTCGGCCTCGGCTTCCTCGCTCGTCAGGAGGTTCCAGTTGATAGGGTGCGGCGGCTCGGGCAGCAACGACCCCTCGAACTCCTCGGGCGCCTCATCGAGGTCGGGCTCGTCACCCAGGTCCGGCGCGTCGCTGTCGTTCTCGTTCATCATGGTCACCGCCGGTCAGAGTCCGAGCGCCGGTGCGGCGTTGCGGGCCTCGCGGCGCGCCTCGGCATCGACGGACTGCCCCGCGGCTTCTCGCGTGACGGCGGGCTGGCGGCGGGTCCGCTTGACCTCGTAGCGGGTGCGGGCGAGGTCGTGGCCGAGCTTCTTCGCCACGAACTCCTCGGCTTTGACGACTTCGCCGTCCGGCGTGGTGTGGTCGTACTCGCGGACGTAGCCCTCTGCGACGAACTTGTCGCCCTTGGCGAGGCGGTCGTGCGCGCGTTCGGCGGTCTTCTTGAACGCGACGAGGTCGTGGAAGGTCGTCTCGGTCTGCGTGAACGACCCGTCCTCCTCACGGCGGTAGTGTTCCTGGCCGATCTTGACGTACAGGCGCGCGTCGCCGCGCTCGGTGTAGGTGAGCTGCGGGTCGGAGGCGATAAACCCGGAGAGGGATTCCTGCGTGTGGAGAGCCATCGGACTGTCCTCATTTCTGACATCGACGGGCGGCCCCACAGCCGGGGCCGCCCTTGTGTCAGGCAGGTGCGCCCGGCTCCTCCAGCGGACGGCGTTGCAGCAGCGCCTCGATGCCGGCCCGGTCGGCCCGCAGTTCCTTCGCATCCGGCCGGTCGAGCCAGGTCCGCATCCTCGTGACTATGGGCGGCGCGGAGCGCAGCAGCACGAGCGCAGTCCCGAACGGCAACGTCCTGATCGTGTCGGGCGGCATGATCGGGACGCGCCGGATGGAGCGTTGCGCGGAGCGGGAGCCGTGGTCTCCGACCGTGGTGGAGTCGGTCACCTCGTCGCGCTCGCCGATGAGCGTGGTCAGGTCGTGCAGGTCGCGGCTGTTGGAAGCGCCGCCGAGGATGATCTTGACGATGGAGGCGTCCCAGATCGCGCCGGCGGCGTTCTCCGACCATTTCTCCCGCGCCTGAGCGAGGCTTTGGAGTACGGGCATGGTCGTGATCCCGGTGCCGCCGCCTTCGGCCATGAGCGTGGGCAGTGACGGTAAGGGGGCGAGGTTGCCGACCTCATCGAGGGCGAGCAGCAAGGGCGGGTCGAGCCTCGCGCCGGGGCTTCCGGCGGCGATGCGGCGGGCGGCTTCCACGACGTCTTCCACGAACGCCGCCACCAACGCCGCGCTGTTGTTGGCGCCGGCGCCGGTCGCCAGCAGGTAGAGCGTTCCGCGGGCACGGAGAAAGGCTTCGGGGTCGAAGTTCTCGCCTTCGCGCGGCGACACGGCGTCGAGCACGCGCGGGTCCGCCAGGGCGGCGAGGGCGAGGGAGACGCCTTGCCAGATGGAGTCGCGGGTTCTCGGGTCGGAGTCGATCATCGCCTGTAGCGACTCCGCCCACCCGACAGCCGCTCGTGGGTTCGCTGTCAGGATCGCGACTGCGTCCGCGGCGGCGGATGGGTCGAGGGTCCACCGGAACAGTTCACCCGGTGGGCGACGGTCGAGGGCAGCGGCGTGGAGCAGGGCTTGGAGGGCGGTGCGGGTCTTGCCTTCCCAGAACCCGCCGCCTTCGACTCCGCCTGCGGACAGGCCGGTGCCGGCGGCGAGTCCGGTGGCGCGGATCATCGCGGTCAGCGGGTCCTCGCACCCGCGGATGGGTGACCATCTGAGGCCTGCGGGGATGCCTTCGGCGAGGTGCTGTGGGTCGAACACGGCGACCGGGCCGATGCGCTCGCGGGCGCGGAGAGTCGCGGTGAGGTTGTCCGGCCGGGTCGAGGTGGTGACGACTGCGCCGGGTGCGTCGAGGATGGTGTTGATGACGATGTGGGCGCCCTTCCCGGACCGGGGCGGGCCGATCAGCAGGATGCTGTCCTCCACCGATGCCCACACGCTCTTGCCGCGCGACTGGCCGATCCGGTAGCCGACGTCCTCCGGTGTCGGCTTGTGGAGCGAGGGTCGCAGGTGCCCGGCCCGGCGCAGCAGCGCGGTCTCGGAGGCGGCCTTGGTGACCTCGGTGCGGGTGGCGATACCGGGGATGCGGTAGGGGTCGTTCTTGACCTGTCGGCCGTGCTCGCGGAAGAACCGCCACCCCCAGCACCCTGCGCCAGCGGCGGCGAGGATGAGGACGGCGGCGGTGATCCAGTACGCCACGACGTTCAGACCGGGTGCGCCGAGCGCGGCCGCCGGGTCGCCGGGGTTGAGCAGCACGCCCAACCCGGCCTCGACTCCGCCGGCGGGTTGCCCGGTCCCGGTGATCCACGCGGCGACCGAGCCGGCGCCGCGGAGGATGGCGGCGAGGATCGCGGCGCCGATGAGGAGGCCGATGCCGAGGTTGCTCAGCTCGTCCCCGAGCGATCCCGTCGGCCTCGGGGTGGTCATTCGGGGTGCCCGATCGTGAGCGTCCCGGAGACGCGGCCGAGCAGGATCACCTCTCGGGTCGGGCTCACGGCGAGCTGGTCGGCGGTGAGCAGGCCGCGCATCGCGCCGTCCGGGGCGGCATCGCCGTGGGCGATGACGACGGCGATCGCCACGTCCTCGCCCGGCACGAACCCCTCGCCGTGGAGCGCCACGAGTTCGGGCGGAGCACTCGCGACCGGTGGCTCAGGTGCGGGGGCGGGTTTTGGTTCGGTGCGGCGGCGTCTGGTCGGAGTGATGATGTCGGTGAACGTGCTTCCGTCCGCTTCGCGCACCTCGACCCGCACCGGCGAGCGGCGCTGTTCGGTGAGCTGGTCGAGGACGGCGGCGAAGTCCTCTCGTCGCCACGGAGGCGCGAACGGCTCCGGCTCGAACGGCACGCCGTCGACGGTGACCGTCATGCGTCCGTCGTCGGTGATCGTGATGACCACGAGCGGGAGAACGACCGGCACAGCCTCGACCTCGTCACGGTGAACAGACGCGGGCATGATCGTGCGCTTATAGCGGGGCCGGGCCATCACGCCGCACCGCCCGCGGCGGGAACCGTCAGCGAGGCCGACGGTTCGTCATTCTCAACGGTGAACTTCCCGGTTTCTGCGATCATGCGGCTCGTGGTGTCGAAGGCGGCGAACTCGGCGGGGTGGAGTTGGTGCTGCACGACGAAGGAGCGGTCCTTGATGCGCCACAGCCCCTGCCCGGTCCCCAGGCCGGGAAGCAGCTTCTGCTCAGTGCCCGTGAGGCCGAGCGCTGTTGCGGTGGAGCCGAGCTGGTCGGCTTCCTGCCGGTAGACGATCCTGGTCTCCGCGTTCGCCAGCAGCGACGATGCGAGGGCGCGCATGGCGGAGCCCTGGTCGCCGACGTTGTCGAGGTCGGAGAGCTTGTGGAAGATCAGCATGTTCGCGATTCCGAAGTGCCGGGCGAGCCGCCACTGGGCGTCCATACGCCGCAGGAGGGACGGGTAGGCCATCAGGCGCCAGGCTTCGTCGTAGATCACCCAGCGTTGCCCGCCTGCCGGGTCGGACAGGGCCGACTCCATCCACGCCGACGAGCACGTCATCAGCACCGAGATCAAGGTGCTGTTCTCCGCGACCCGGGACAGGTCGAGGGACACCATTGGCAGGGACGGGTCGAACCTGACCGTGGACGGGCCGTCGAACAGTCCTTGGAGGTCGCCCGCGACGAGTCGGCGCAGGGCGTGGCCGACGAGCCGACCGTCTTCCGCGAGCCGTCCATCCGCGTCGTCGGCCGAGGTTGGGGTAAGGATGCGGTCGACGACCATCGGCAGGATCGGAACCTCCGCGCTCCGTACCGCGTCTTGGAGGGCGAGGTCGATCGCGGTGTGCTCCAACGGCGTCAGCGCCCGGTCCAGCACGGTCTCTGCGAGGGCGCCGATAAGGTCGCGGCGGCGGGAGGCGACCTGCATCGCCCACTCGCTGTCGGACACCGCGGATGGCCTATGGCCCTCATCGAGAGGGTTGAGGCGGTTGGAGAGGCCGTGGCCGAGGATGATTGCGCGTCCACCGACGGCTTCGGCGACGGCGGTGTGCTCGCCCTTCGGGTCGCCGGGGACGTAGACGCGTCGTCCGAACGGGAGCGAGCGCGTGTAGAGCGACTTTGCCAGGCTCGACTTGCCGGAGCCGACGATGCCGGCCAGGACGACGTTGGGGGCGGTGATGATCCCGCGCCGGTAGAGCACCCACGGGTCGTAGACGAACGACCCGCCGGAGTAGAGGTCCTGCCCGACGAAGATCCCCTCCGATCCGAGGCCGCCTTCGGCCAGGAACGGGTACTGCCCAGCCAACGTCGCACTCGTGTCCTGGTGCTTGGGGAGACGGAACCGGCCCGGCGTGCGCAACGCCGCAGGCCCCGGCTCGCCAGCGGCGGGCAGGTAGGTCGTCGCGCGCCGCTCGGCCTGCTCCGCCTCCCACAGGGCCTTCGCCTCGGCCTTCCGTGCCTTGCGGGCGGTGGTCTCGATTCGGGTCGCAGCCTGCCGGCGGTCCTTACGGGCCCGGCGTCGTTCGCCTTCGGGGCCGACGAGCACGGCCGTGTGCAGGCGGCCCTCGTCCTGCGCGGTCACAGCGCGAGCCCCCGGCCCTGCGCCGTGGCGGCACCGGGGCGTCGAGTGAACCAGTCGCCCGCGCCGCGCTCGCGGTTCGCCGCCTGGGTGTTCGCGCGTGCAGGCTGGTGTGCGACGCGCGCCGACGCCGCGGTCGACGCGGGCGCGGGAATCGGGGTGTCGATGCCGAGGAGTGCCGGGTCGGGCAGGGCGCCGTGCTCGCGCAGTAGCGAGACGTGGCCGAGGAACGGGTTGTAGGTGAGGGTGTAGACGTCTCGGGTCGCTACCTTGTCGAGGGCACCGGTCGGGGGCTCGTCGTAGACGTAGCCGTTCTCGAGCGCTGTCTGTACGGTCTCCTCGCCGTAGTCGAACCCGGCCAGGTGCTCGATCGCCGCGTCCGTGCCCTCCCGGTCGATGAGGTCCAGCACCTCGTAGGCCTCGGAGCCTTGGAGGAACACGACGCTGATCCACCGCACGCCCGCCGCCTCCCCAACGGTGGGCGCAGGGCCCTGCGGGCCGCGGTCGGCCAGCTCGGTCAGGGCGTCGGAGTTCTGCCGGGCGACGTCGGCGGTCCACTCATCGAACGGCCCCTCATACGCCGTGCCGTTGTCGGTGGCGTGTTGGTGCGCATCGCCTGCTGCGGTCAGGTAGGCGGCGAGGTCACGCAGCGCCCGCTCCGGTGAGACAGGCGCGCCGGCCCCGGTAAACAGATCCCGCCCTTGGATGCTCTGCCCGCTGTCCCGGTGCTCGATGAGGTAGGCGTAGCGCTGGTGCTGGCCCAGCGGCTCGTCCGGCCACACCGTCAGCGTGAGCGTCCCGGCCTGCACGCTCGTACGCCCCGCCCCCGCGTCTGCGGGGTCGGGTGCGGGGTGCCAGGCGATACGCCCGGAGTGCTGGGAGGCGGCGTCGAGCCGCCAGGCCACGGAGTCCAGGAGTGTGCCGGCCTGGTGCAGCTCGTCCGCGGCCGCGAGGGCCGAGGTCGCGCCGGTGGCCTGGTTCCCGGCGTCGTCGTGCGCGCGGGCACGGGGAGCGATATGGGCGGCGGCGAGCTGATCCAGTACCTGCCGCAGCGACCGGACTCCGGACAGCAGGTCACCGATCACTGGGTAGGTGTCGGCCGGGTCGGTGAACTGGCGGGTTGCGTGGGCCAGGCCCCGCAACGCGGCGGACGCCTCCGTGGCGTCCGCGACGGGGTTATCGAAGGTAGGCATGAGCGTTGTTCCTCACAGAAGCGTCGGATGGTTGGTGGGCAGGTGCGCCGGGTCAGACCGGCCGGCACAGCGGCAGCGCAGCGGCGGTGAAGGCCTGGGCTTGCTGGCCGACGAGGCGGCGGGTCTCGCAGGAGGCTTGGATCGCGGCCTGCTCGACCGCGGCGACCGCGGCGTCGAGCTCATCGACGGTCGGCGCGGAGACGGACACGAGGCCGGAGACGCGCAGGACGCCGTGCCCGGCGGTCAGGTCCGCCTCTTGCTGGAGGACGTCGTCCAGTTCGGCGCTGGTGGCGGCGTCTTCGATCTGCCCGATCTTGCGCCGCTGCGCCTGGTCGCTGATGAGTTCGGTCTTCTTCTTCCGCAGGTCCCGCGCGGCCTGATCGGCGCGCACCGGCGTGTAGTGCAGGGCGAGGGTGCGGAGGATGCCGTTGGACAGCACGAGCGGGGCAAGGAACCCTGGGTAGACCTGCGAGCGGGGCCACTCACTGATCCACAACACCGCATGGAACGCACTGTCCGACCGCAACCGATCCCACGTCTCGGTCACCGCTACCGGGCCCGCCGTCGCCAGATCCCGCCCGAGGTCGCCATGCCGTTCTAGCGCGGGAGCGGCGGCCGGGTCGTACGCCGAACGCAGGATGACGGCGACCTCGCCGGGCGTGAGCCACCCCGTCGAGGTGAGCTCCGCTGCGCGCAGCGCCGTCGTCAGCGTGGTCATCTCCTGCCGGAGCACCGCGGCGGCACCGCGCATCCCGCCACCGGAAGTCCTGATCTGCCGGCTCGCGGCCTTCATGTCCAGCGCCAGGCTGATCGTCGTGGCGTGGCGTTCCCCGGCGGGGCCGGCGCGCTCGATCAGCTCGGCGTAGGTGGTCGCGGCCCAGGACCCGTCGTCGGTGCCGTGCGTGCGCCACCACTCCGCCAACCCCGTTCCCGAGTCCGGCAGCGTCCGCTCCGACACCTGGATGCGGGCGATGCGCCCCGAACGGCAGGCCGCGGCGAGGACGCGCCCCCACCCGGAGACCCTGCGCTGCTGCTCACCGGGATCGAGGAGCACGAACGCCGGATGCGAGACGCCGAGGATCGCAGTCAGCGTCTGCGCGTGCGGGTCTTGGATCATCGCCGCCCCGGTCTCGGGGTCCTCCCATTCCCGCAACGGTGCCGCATCACCCGGAAGCGCGAGCGTCCCGGCAGGTCTCGGCTTGATGACGCGGCGCCGATAAATGAGCTGCCCCAGATACGTGCGGGCGATCCAGCGGGCCACGATGGGCACCCACTCGATCACCTTCCGCCCACCCGCGGGGATCACCGCGAGCAGTGCTGCGGTGGCCCATACCGGGGCGGTCCAGGCGAAGGCCAGGCCGCCGCCGAGGTAGAGCGAGAAGACGACTGTGAGCACGGCGATGCCGAGGACGATGAGTTGCGGCAGCGACAGGCCCAGCATGATCCCGCGCTTGGTGAGCCGGGAGAACTGCACCGCCGCCAACGGGTAGTCACTGTTCGCGTGCGTGTTCGTAGACATCGCAGGTCACCCCTTCCCGGTCGGCTTGGACGACGGCGGAGGTGGCGGGTCCGACCGGCGCCGAGGCGCGGGCGAGGACTCCGCCGAGCCGGTGGACGGCCCGGACGGCGGCGCCGAGGACGGAGCGGCCGGGGGCGGCGTCGACGGTGCGGGACGCTGCGGCGGGGTGCCTTGCGATGGTGGAACCAGCGGCGGGGATGCCTGCTCCGTGGCCGCGCCTGCCTGACTGTCGGCCGCTCCACCGACCGCATTGCCGGCCTTCGGGCCGGCGGTCGCCGCGCCCTTGACCACCGCACCGCCGACGACGACCGCAGCACCCACAGGGCCGGCGGCTGCACCAGCACCCGCAGCGCCCGCTGTCCCGGCCCCGGCACCAGCGGCGGTGCCAGCTCCCGCTCCTGCCCCTGTCGAGGAAGCGGCGGCTCCTGTGCCCGCTGTGCCGGCTCCCGCACTGGTGGGCGCCGCCGACGAGGAGGTAGGCGGCGGTGTTGGACTACCGCCTCCTCCGCCACCGTTCGAGGGTGCGCTGCCGGAGTCGGTGCTGCCGTCGAGTACCTTCTTGGCCGTGTCAGCCTTCGGCGCAGACGGCACTGGGACAGGCCGGTTCAGCGCCGACTTCGCCTCCTGCTCCGACGACATCGCGTGGTACATGTCGAACCCGACGAAGGACAGGAACTTGTACGTGATGTACGGGGCGAACGCCGCGATGAACATCAGCGCGACGCCGGCGATCGGGTCGGAGATGGATGCCAGGTCCGCCTCGATGGGGGCGGAGACCTGGCCGATGGCGACGAGGAAGATCACGACGAGGACGAGCTTGGAGAAGATGAGGGCGATGACGAAGGTCGCCCATTTGGCGAACCATCCCTTGGTCGCATCCCATGTCGCCCCGGCCAGGGCGACCGGCCCGAACACGATGGCGACCAGCAGCAGGGCTTTGCGGATGAGCAGCGAGAACCACACGATCGCCGCCGCGCTGATAGCGAGTCCGGCGAGGAAGATCGTCAGGATCGCGCCGACACCGGGAGCGGTGATGTTGATGGTGGCCAGGCCTGCGGCGAGGAGCCCGATCTGGGTCCCCATCCCTTCCATCGTGTTGCCGGTGGCCTGGACGATCCCGACCGCGAGCTGGTCGGTCACTTCCAGCAGCAACGCGGTCAGCGTGATGACCAGGAACGATCCGAGCACGCTCTTGGCGAGACCGAGGGCGGCACGGTTGAGGGCGGTCGGGTCGCGGTGGATGAGCCCGGTGATGAGCTGCAAGCAGAAGAACACGAGCATGATGAAGACAGCGACGCCGAACAGGACGTTGTAGACGCCGATGTACTCGGCGCTGGTGACGTCCACGAGGGTCGTGGTGTCGAAGACCCACCAGACCGCCTCGAACAGCCACGCGGCGGCACCGGCCATCGCTTGGGCGAGCCAGTCGAACGGGGCGGCGATCAGGGAGGCGGTGCCTTCGCCCACGGCGTCGCAGACGGAGGAGATGACTGGGACATCGCAGACGCTCACCGCAGCCACCCCCGCGGCCGGGAGTCATGTCGGGTGGTCATCACACGGCCTGCCCGACGCCCCAGAAGAAGTTGATCAGCGTCACCGCGGCACCGCAGATGATCGCCGCCCCGCAGCTCACGAGAACGCCGACCTTGCCCCTGCTCGCGAGGTGCGGGTTGGAGGAGTTGGCGCCGAAGCCCCACACGATCGCGCTGACGATGAGCGCGAGGACGGAGAGGATGAGGCCGACGGTCATGACGGCGCCGACGATGATGCGCAGTTGCTCGATGCCGGGAAGACCGGATGAGTTGGGGTCGATGTCGATCACGGGGTGCTCCTGACTATTGACGAGAAGGGGTTCTCGTCCGTCAGGTGCACCCCGCGATCCCAGCGGCGGCGGAGGTAGTCAGAGTTGGGTGCCGACGTCCAGCAGGAAGTTGAGCCACGCGACGCCGGCCCCGGCGAGAGCGGCGGCGCCGACCGCGACGAACAGACCCGTGCGAGCCTTGGTCGCCGCCTGATAGTTGCCGCTGGATGACGCGATCGCCCAGATGATGGCGCAGACGATGAGCATGAGCACGGCGGTGACGAGCACGAACATGAGCAGCGCGCCAACGATGGCGCGGAGGTCGGCGGCGCCGCCGACGCCGCCGAAGTCGGGGAACACATCCATGGTCATCGTCCTTCTCGGACGGTGATGTGCAGGTGGTCGTAGTGCCCGCCTGTGATGTCCGAGGGGTCGTGCATGCCCCCGCCGTTGTAGGGCCGCCAGCCCTCGTCGGCGCGAGCGAGCGACCAGATCTTGCCTTGCCAGATGAGATACTCGACTCCGAGGGCGGCGGCGTTGGCCTGCAGCCAGTTCGTCATCGCCCACCCCGTGTCGAGGGCGGCGCCGGTCGCGGCCGTTCCGATGGTGTTCCCGAAGGTCACATCGCACGCTCTGCCGAGCGGGTGTTCCGACGAGGTGCCGGGTCGCGGTGACCAGCAGGCCCAGCCGGAGTCGGGAAACGCGGCCCGGGTCTGTGTGAGCAGGTGCTCCATGCGGGCAGTGATCTGGCCGCCGCTCGTCGGATCGTCCCGAAGCTCGTCAGGATCGGTACCTGTGTACGGTGTTGGCGCGGCGATGTTCGGCCCCGGAGCGCAACCTGCGTTTGGTGCCGTGCTCGCGCCGGATTCAGCGGCGCCGTGGTCGGTGAGCCAGGCGTCGGAGTTCACCGGGTCGGCGTCTGCGCCGCCGGGGTGGATTTGCAGGTGCAGGTGAGGGCCGGTGGAGTGTCCCGAGGAGCCGACGTCTCCGATGCGCTGCCCGGCGGTCACGGTGTCGCCTTCTGCGACATGGATGCCGTGCGCCCACATGTGCACGTACATCGACGCGACCCGCTCGCCCCGGACGGTGTGCTCGATGACGATGACCCCGCCTCCTGCGTCGGTGTATCCGGCTCGCACGACGATGCCGTCCGCGACGGCGTAGATGGGGGTGCCGTCGGGGGCGGCGAAGTCGCTGCCTGCGTGGAAGCGGCGTTCGCCGGTGATCGGGTCGTTACGCCATCCGAACGGGCTCGTCCGCGCCCAGGTCCCCTCCGGCAGCGGGAACACGATGCGCGTCGTCTCGGGCACGACGGGCGTCTCGTCCCCGCCATCGTTGCCGGAGGACACGGGACGGGTCAGGGCGGTGAGGATCGCTTCGGCGACCGGCTGGTAGTTCTGATACCGGTCCGGGTAGGCGCTGACCTCGACGGCTTGGGCTGCTTCGCCGGGGTCGAGCTGCTGCCAGCCGGCGATGTCGAGCAGGCCCCGCGGCGATGGGTAGTTCGGGCCCGTGGGGCCACCGTAGAAGGCTCTCGCCTGGTAGCTGGGGTCCATGAGCTCCGCGACTGTGCCCCACCCGCTGACCGGGCGCATCTGAAACAGCCCGAGCGAGTCGTGATCCGAACCCTCGCCGTCGTTGGGGTACTCCGCCGACTCGGGATAGGCGCTCGTGTTGGCGAGCATCCGCAGGGTCGACTCGGTCAGCGCAGCCATCAGCGCGATCAGCACCCCTTCACGTCCGACGCCGGCTGTCTGCCCGCCGACCGTGATGATCGTCGCGGCGTGGGTGAGCTGTTGCCGGTTCAGCGTGACCGTCTCCCCGTTGCGGGTCGTCGCGGTCAGCGAGTCCGGGATCGGGCCGACCGCCAACGAGCCGGGCGTGCAGACGGCGGCGGTCGCAGGTGTTCCGCCGAGCGTGGCGACGCCCAGCAGGATCGTGGACGGCCCCAGGAGCAGCAAGGTGAGGGCGAGGAGCGCGAGCTTCTTCATCACGGCCTCGGCTCAGCGGAGAGGGTTGTCGAGCTGTGAGAGCCGCAGCACCTCACACAACCCCGACCCGGTGCCGCGACCGGGATTGGGCGGGGTGCAGACGAGGAACACAGTGAAGGAGACCGGGCGGGATGCCTCGACGGGGTCGGTGCCCCAGATGCCTTCCCGGTGCCGTGTCCCCGAGATGGTGTACGCGACCGCACCATCAGGTATCTGACCGGGGGCTGCCTGCTCGACGGCGGTCTCCCACGCCTCCGGGACGAACACCTCGTCGAGGGTCAGCCACTGCCGAGTCGCGTAGGTGCGCAGCTGCGCCCACGCATCGTTCGTCGGGATGTAGGCGCGGACGTCACCGACGAAGGCGTCGGCCTCGCTGCCGTGCGCGGCATCCGCGAGCACCTGCGCATAGTCCGATGGCATGTGCCCGGTCGTGGTGTCCCAGGTGAACAGCGCCTCAGCGACCGCTTGGGCGAACGCTTCCGGCCCAAGGTGCTGGTCCAGCGGCTCCAGCTCTGCGACCGAGGTCGGGGCCGGTGTCACGGGCGCGGCGGTGGAAGGTCGTTCGTTCGGCGTCGAGGCCGACGGGGCGGCGGGGCCGCGGACGAGGCCGTAGATGCCGACTCCGACGAGCAAGAGCAGAGCGAGGCCGCCAGCGGTGGCGGCGATCAGCAGGCGACGACGGCGACGGTCATCAGACGTGGCGGGGTCCATGAGCACGGGTCCTTCCCGGACGGCAACAACGGATGCGTGGTTGCCAGGAAGGTGCGCACCACCGCACCCGCCCCGCGGTTCAGGCGATGTGCTCGGCCCTGTCTTGCCGTGCCGCGCGTGCGGCGTCGGTGAACGCGATGGTCCCGGCGATGGTCTCCTCGAACCGTGCCCACTGTTCAGCGGTGAGGGCTGGGCCGACGTCGGCGGGGTCGTAGTGGGTCCACCATTCGGCCATGTCGTCCCAGGTGGCCAGGAACGCGGTCAGCGGGAACGGCACCGGCTCCCCGGTGTTCACCGCCGTCAGCGCGGGCCGCGCTGGCTTCTTCTCCCCGGAGGCCTTGGCTGCTTTGACGCGGGCGAGCGCGGCCTTTGCCAGCTGCTCCAACTCCGCCGCCCTCGCCTCCTGCTCCGCCGCACGCACCGCATCCGCCTCGACCCGTGCTCGTTCGCGCACCTCGACGGACTGGGCGGGATCCGCGGCGAGCTGGTTGAGCTCCGCCAGCGACAGCTCGGCATTCACGCGCAGGTGCGAGGGATAGACGCTCCCACCTGCCTTGATCCGCTCGACCTCCTCTGCCGCACGCGCCCGTACCGGTTCCGGCTGCGACTCGTCCGCGGCCAGGTCCTCCAACCGGCCGATGCGCTCCAACGTCGTATAGGACGCGCGGCCAGTCACCATCCGCGCAGCCTGAGCGCGAGCCTTGCCTTGCTCGAACTGCGGTGGTGCCAAATTGGCACCACCGTCTTCTGCGTCGTCTGCGGTCGTCTGGAACCGGGTGGCCTCCTGGCGGCGGGCGGCGTCTTCGGCGAGCAGGGTCTTGAGTTCGCGGTAGAGGGCTGCGGCTTCGAGCTGGGTGAGCGGCTTGTGCAGGACGTTCTCGTCTTGTTCGGCGAGGAGTTGCCCGAGCCGGTCGGAGATCCCGGACCGTACCCAGACGTTGACGGTCTTGATGCCCAGGAGTTTCAGCGCCGCGAGGCGCCGCGCGCCGCAGATCAGGTGCCCGTCGAGGGTGATCGTGATGGGCTGCAAGAGCCCGTTGCGGCGGATCGACTCCACCAACGGGGCAAGGTCGCCGTGGTCTTGCCGGTGCCGGCGGCCGACGATGATGGAGTCGACCGCGCGCTCCAGCTCGATGTGGCCCGCCGGCACCGTGCTCATGACTCCTCGCCCCCTGCCAGGCGCGGGGCGGCGAGCCCGGCAGTGATCACGAGGTCGTCGTCGGTGAGGAGTGCGCGCAGGGGTTGGCCGATCAGGAGCCGCACGAGCAACCCGCGCCCAGCGTTCGTATGCGCGAGGGTCGGGTCGGGGGTGCCGAGCACGATCCGCAGCAGCGCCGTCCACGACGCACCCGGCAGGTCCAGGAGGGCGCGGGCCTGCCGGTCACGGCGCAGCACCTCGAACGCCGACGCCCGCGACGGCGACCCCGCCAACCTGGTGGTGATGTACTCGACCGCAGCCCGGGCTGTCGAGGGTTCCCAGCCGACCCACGAGAGGAACGCGATCGTGTCCTCGACGGCGGCGGTGACGTTCATCGCCCGCTCCCGCACCGGACGCTCATCGTCCGGGTCCTCGTCGGGGTCGGTGAAGGGGTCGAAGCAGAACGCGGGGTGGTAGTCGGGCAGGGGGTTCTCGCGGTCGCTGAATCGTTCGGCGTCGTGGAACACCGAATACTTCGGGCGACGGGCCTGATGCACGGAGCACAGCAGTCCGTTGCCGCGTTCCTCGGCGGTGCAGGTCACCTGCACCGCCCGCGTCACCACCGCCCACGGGTCATCCGCCCGCCGCGTCGCAGTTCCCCGCATCGCCTCGAACGCCGCCGAAGCCGCCTCCCACGGGTCGAGGCCGTGCTTGCGGGCGAGAGCGGCGTACTTGTTCGCGGCGTGCTCCATCAGCGCCGCCGCCTCCGGGTCACGCTGCCACGCCCCACGCCCCGCCTGATGGAGCCGATTCAGCAGGGCGCGCAGCGCCTCGGAGTCCTCGAAACGATTCCGCCTGTCACGGTCTGATGCAGTCTGCATGGGAGCACCTCCTGACAGGCAGGTGCGCACACGCTCCCCAGCAGGCGCGCTCAGACGTTGGCTGGGGGCGTGCATGGCGGTTACCCGAGCCCGATCCCGGAGCGCGACACCCATGAGAACCGCTCCCCGCCACCACGACCGAACGCGGTCACCGGCGGCAGCTTCCGTGCCCGCTCGCTCACGAACCGCGCACCCGACCGTGCCCCGTCACGGGTCGCCCGATACGCCTGACCAGGTACCCGGCGGGCGCGGCGGGCGAGCTCGGCCTGAAAATCGATACCCCGCCCCACTATCCGCGCCGAACGCGACGCCATCAGATCAGTCGGACGCACCCACTCCACACCAGCACGCGCTCTCGTCGCCGCGTCCTTCGCCGTCGAGTCTTTGGCCAGTGACGGGTCGCGGTGCCGGGCCAGCGCCGACGCCTCGCTTTCACGCGGCGTCTCCTCAGCACGGTCATGGTCTCGCTCGTGCAGCGCCGTAGCGGTGGGCTCGACGTACGTGTGCTGGTCGTCGTTCATGGCGTCTCCTGTTCGTCACGGGTGGTGAGTTCGGGGCGTGCGAACCAGCGGCCCACGGTGGAGGGGTGCACGCCGAGGTGCCGGGCGATCGCTTTGTTCGACCAGCCCTCCTCATCTCGCAACCGCCCCGCCACCTCCCGCGCGGGCGTCTGCTCCGACCCCGGTGTGGGAATAACGGCCTGCAGCTCGGACAGACCGCTCTCCGGCGTCGGCTCGTCCTCGTCGGCGAGATGTGGCTTGGCGGCCTCGGAGGCCGGTCGGGTGAGGATGACGGTGAGGTGCGTGATCGCAAGCAGCACCAGCGGCGGCACCGCCGCCACCGACGCCGCCAGCACCCCGGGCACATCGGCATCGGCGGCGACGACGGCATGGATCGCGTTCGCCGTCACCGACACCAGCGCACCCGCAGCGAGCAGCACCCACGGATACCAAGCCGACCGCTGCCGAGCGAGCGCGACGACGGCAACGGTTGCGACGACGATGATCCCGTCCACGATCAGCGGCCACGCCCACGCCTGCCCCGCATCGATCCCGGAGCGGCGGGCAAGGTCCGCCAGAGCGGTGAAGGAGAGCCAGAACGCACCTGCAGCGATGAACACCGTCCCGGCGACCGCCGTCGCCACCGCCACCCGGCCACCCCGCGACCGCACAGGTGCCGGCGCCTGCGGGTTCATGAGAGCACCTGCCCTGCAAGACGCGGCACGCGCCGCAGATCATCGTCCCGTACCACGCTGGATGGTGCGGGTTGGACGTGGGTGGCGCGGTAGGCGGAGCGGATCGTCGTGACGACCTCCCGCGGCGGCAACCCGACCCGCTCACCCGCCGGGGCGAGCGCATCGACCATCTCCGGCAGAGACAACCCCGCCTCCGCGAGGCGGCAGGAGGCCCAGAACAGGCCACGGTTGCGTTCGCCCTCCGCGCGCATGCCCACCCAGTCGGCCAGCCGCTTCGCGTCCTCCGAACGAACAGGGCCCCGCGCCCGATGCACGACGGGCTCGGGACGCGGATCGAGGAAGTCCCGCAGCGCCGCCGCATCCACCGGGCGCGGCTCCCGGTTACCGTGCGCGGTGAGCGAGTACCCGGCCGGGCCGTGGACGGTCATGACGGCGGAGGGAGGGACGATGACGTACCCGCCGGTGCCACGGAAGTCGACACGTGCCGCGGCCGCCTGCCACGACGGCTGCGACCGGCCGGGGTCGGCCGGGTAGTAGAAATGCGCACCACCGGACGGCGTGCGCACCACCGCCACCCACCCCTCCACGAGCCCCGCCCGGCGGGCACGACCGAAGGCGTCGAACCCGTTCCCGTCCGGCTTGCGGTCCACATCCACGACATCGACCCCAGACGCGGTGCCGGTGGGGACGCCGATGTTCGCGGACGGCCAGCGATGCCACCACGCCACAACCTGCGCCAGGTCAACGCTCGCCTCATGGAACCCATGCCGGGTGAGCGGACGCTTCTCGCCCGGCACGCACGGGAACACCGGCACCCCCGCCGCCGCGAGCCGCGCGGCGGCTTGCGGAAGCGGGAGCCCGCTGAGGGAGGCAAGGACGCTGGCGACGCTCATCACAGCCCCCTCACCACGGCATCCGCCGCACGCGAGGAACGCGCTGGCTCGACCAGTGCCGGAACTGTTCGCTCCGCCCCGGCCCCTCGCGACGGGGTGGCGGACTCACGGGTCAGGCCGGGTGGGTCGCCCGTGCCGACCTGGACGGTGTCGAGGGCATCGAGGATCGCCCCGGCGGTCTTGCGGACGCGTTCACCGGTGGCCTGCACGACCTCGGCCGGGTCCTTGTCCTTGACCGTACCCGCCCACCCGGAGATATACGGGATCGTGTAGGCGGTGGTGTCCATGCCGTGCGCGGCACCGATCATCAGCGCCACCGACTCCGCCTCGACTTCACCGATCCCGCGATGCCCGGTCGCATCCGGGTTGTCGGGGCCGTGGAGCTTCACATGTGCGAGTTCGTGCGCGAGTGTCTTCACCTGCGCGGCGTCGTCCATGTTCGACCGCACCGCCACCGTGCGGTTCGTGTAGTCCGTGACACCGTTCGCGCCACGAATCTCCCGCTCATCCGAGATGCGCGTCACCGTGAACCCTTCGGCCTCCACCAAGGAGGCAAGCCCTGCCCACAGCCCGTCGGGCGCCTCGCCTTCCAGGAGCGTCGGGGCAGGGCGCTCGGGCACGGGATCACCGCTGGTCTGCGACACATCCCAGACGTAGGCGGGCTTCGCGCCGACCATCCGGGAACGCACCACCTCGCCGGGCTTCGGCTTC
Organism: Corynebacterium sp. Z-1; assembly: GCF_031844665.1. Lineage (NCBI taxonomy): Bacteria > Bacillati > Actinomycetota > Actinomycetes > Mycobacteriales > Corynebacteriaceae > Corynebacterium > Corynebacterium sp. Z-1. The sequence continues at coordinate 1,286,107 of NZ_CP134621.1, forward strand.
TCGAACCGGCCCAGCCGCCGCCACGACTCAGAATCAGCCGGATTACTCGACGCGAACCGACCCGTCACCGGCGCGAAGATCACATACCCCGCCTGACCCCGCTCCACCTGCCGACCCAGCGACTGCCACTGCTTATAGCCCGCGACATAGGACGGCTCCGGCGACGCGACACGACCCTGCTCGTAAGCATCGAGATGCTGGGCGAGGATCAGCAGCGTGTTGCGGAACGAGCGCGCCCGGAACCGAGCAGCGAACTCCAGCGCACGCTTCCAATCCTCACCCGACACAAGCAGGTCGACCGCAGCCGTCAACCGCTCATGGAGCTGTTCGAGCTTCGCGTCGCGCGTAGCCCGTGCCTCCTCGTCCGTCGCCACCTGTGACCTCCTCCCGGCAAGGCCAACGGCACAAGCCGGTGACCCCTGCGACCATTAGGTGCGCCGGGGAGATCAGGAACGAGACGGACGGAACAGAGCGTGGCGACCGCCAGGCTCCACGATGAACCCGACGTGTCTCATCCGGTTTACCTGCGGTGCGGCGTAGAGTCGAAGTCCTTCAAGTGCTCAGGGTTCACACGACGAGAAGTACGCGACATACGGCGAGTCGAGGGGGTTGACGAGTCAGCCTGCCGGTGAGTGCGGAGGGTTTGCTTGGCGTCCTTCGGGACGCCCGCTGGCGCGGTACTGCGATGGCGTGATGCCGTAGCGGCGGGAGAACCAGCGTGAGGCGACCCGGGGATCGCGCCAGCCGACTGCGCCCGCAGCACGTGCCACAGTCCAGTCAGTCTCATCAATGAGCCGGGTGAACTCTGTCAGCCGTATCTCCGTGAGGTAACGCATCGGTGGAAAGCCGGTACAGGCAACGAACAGGCGGGTTAAGTGAGTACGGGAGACGGCGACGGAACGCGCGAGGGCCGTAGTCGTCCACGACTCAGCCATGCGGTCACGCAGAAGCTGCACTGCACGTCCCACGTGTCCGGCCAAGGAGATCGACATGAGTAGCCCGCCTGCCTGGCTCAACTCAGTACCATCTGAGTTGGCGGCCGCATCCGGCGCGAGGAACGCGGGAGTCACAAGGCCTACCCAACCGGCGAACAGTTCTACGGTACGTACTGCCACCACCTCCGGTGACTTCGTGCCGTTGCCGAGTACGCTCAGCTGCCGCCAGATCGGTTCGACACGGCGCAGGGTAGACACACCAGGATGCAGAACGAGTGGGCTCCCGTCCCAGTCGTGAGGATGCACGCCAGCGCGGAGCCGCGTCTTGTCGGGAAGGAACCATGCCATCTGTTCACGCAAGAAGCGTTCATCGCTGTACACCGCCCAGAGTCGGACGTATTGCCTCGGACGCATCTGGCACCATTCACCAGCTCCTAGAGCCAAGGCCATGCCAGGCATGAGAAGGTACCGGCCCTGTGCCGTCGAGATTTCAGCTGCGCCCTCAAGAATGTGCAGGATCTTTATCTCCGCAGGAATCACTCGCCTGGTCATTGCGCTGCGGGAGATTTCGATCGCCGTCAGAAGCCGTGCGCCGCGATTGATTAACCTCGTGCCGGGGTTGTCTGGTCTCGTAGACGACCCTTCATGTGGATCGCGGTATTCGCTTGCTCTCACAGTTCTCGCGCGTTGTTCCTATGTGCGGGTGACATGGCAACAGCCGCTATCAGCGCAGGGAGTCCTTTCTTAAGACTCTATTGAATGCGGTTGATATCATTTCGTAGAAACGTCTTTTGATGCCTCTTCCTTGGTGAGGGGGTGAGGAGCCGTTGTTTGTACGTGGTTGGCAGGTCGGTTCGCTGTCGAGAGTCGCCCGGTTCTTTCCATCCAGAGGTCGAAGGGGACGGTGAGGAACGGGAGCATCGAGGCGATGATGCCGGTGGGGAGTGCCCACCAGGTCCAGCGGAAGCGGATGGCGGCGGCGACGCAGGCGAGGACGAAGGCGATCCATGCGATTCCGTGCACCCACCCCCCAGATGGTGACGGGTAGGGGGCTGCCGTGGAGGGGGTATTTGATAGCGAGGGCGGTGAGCATGCCGAGCCAGCTGATGCCTTCGATGAGCGCGGTGGTGCGGAAGGCGAGTCGGAAGAAGCGTTCGTTTCGTGAGGGCGTGTGTGTCATTGATGCTCCGCGGCGTGGTTGCGGTGGTGACAATCCATAGGTCGTGATCCTCTTAGCGCGAGGCTTAGTGGGTGTTGTCTTCGTAGGCGGAGGCGGTGCTGCCGGGTCCGTACTGTCGGAGCAGCCACCCGGTGGTGATGACGCCTGCGGCGATCACGACGGCGATGATGATCATGATGGTCGTGTAGCCGCTGTTGAACGCGATAGCGGCGGCGTCGAGCAGGCCCGGATGGTCGCTGGCGAGGTCGCGGGCGGTGGCGATGCTGTCGGCGGCTTCGGCAGGGGCGCCCTGGGGGAGGTGGATGCGGGAGGTGTAGAAGAGGGAGAGGAGGCTGCCGAGGACGGCGACGGCGATGAGGCTGCCGAACTCGTAGGACACTTCCTCGACCGAGGCTGCCATACCGGCCTTGCGTGGGGGGACGTTCCCCACGATCGCGGTCGATGCGACTGACATCGTGGCCCCCAATCCGGCGCCGGTGACGGCGAGCCCGGCCACGAATACCGGGAACGCGGTCTGCACTCCGATGAGGGTGATGATCATGCCGATTGTGGCGAGGGTGAAGCCTCCGCTGATGATGATGCGCAGCCCGAGCCTGTGCAGGAACGCGCCGCCGAGAATCCCGGTGGGCAGAGCCCCGATCGCGACAGCGGCCACGAGGAGTCCTGCTTGGAGTGGGGTGAACCCGTCGACGAGTTGGAAGCGTTGCGTGGTGACCAGTTGGATGCCGCCGATGGCGAACATTGCGGTCGCTGCGGTGATGATCCCGGCGCTGAACGCGCGGTTGCGGAACACCCCGAAGTCCAGCAGCGGATCGTTCGAGCGGAGCTGGCGTCTGGTGAACAGGACACCGCCGATGGCCGCGACGACCGTGGCGCCTGCGACGATCGCCCAGTTCTGCGGGGTGTGGGCGGCTTCTTTGATCGCGAGGACCGCGCCGGTGAGGGTGAGGAGGGCGTAGAGGGAGGAGATCGCATCCCACTTCTTCGCCCGGTCCCGGGTTCCTGCAGGGACGACGAGCGGGGTGAGGATGAGGGCTGCGATCACGACGGGGATGTTGATGAGGAACACCGACCCCCACCAGAACCGCTCCAACAGTGCACCCCCGACGATGGGTCCGAGCGCGGCGCCGACCACGGAGATGCTGCCCCAGATCGCGATCGCGATGTTCCGCTCCCGCACGTCATCGAACCCGAGCCGGATCAGCGCGAGAGTGGCGGGCATCATGCACGCCGCCCCCACCGCGAGGAGCGCACGCGCACCGATCAGGACCTCCGGTGTCGGGGAGAACGCGGCCACCAGCGACGCCGCCCCGAAGAGCGTGAGACCGACCAGGAAGAGACGGCGATGCCCGAACCGGTCACCCAAGGTTCCCGACCCCAGCAGCAGGCCCGCCATCACCAGCGGGTAGGCGTTGATGATCCACAGGCCTTGGGAGGCCGACGCGCCCAGGTCCACCGTCAGGGTGGGCAGGGCGGTGTAGAGGATCGAGTTGTCGAGCGTGATCAGCAACAGGCCGAACGCGACAGTCACCAGCAGCACCCACCGCCGCGATGACAGCGATGACGCTTGAGTGTTCACAGTGTTCATGTGCGGGGATGCCTTCTTGTGTCAGGAGTTCTTTCGATCATTGCGCCCGGCCGGTTGCCATAGATTCTTGTGTTCATCGCGCAGAGTCCGTGCTGGTGGTGTCCAGGGAGGCGGCGATGTGTTCCAGGAGCTGCACCCGCAGAGCCTGCGGGATGGGCTCCCCGGTGAGGGCTTCGTAGCTCCACAGCCCGTCGGCGGCCATCCGTGCGGTCAGCATCCGCAGCTCCTCCCGCGGATACCTGTCGTCCACGCCGGGCTGAGGGAGCGGGGTCGTCCACCGCGCGGCCACTTCCGCACAGGGTGCGAAGAGGTCACGGTGCGCGGCGCCGTCAGCCATGAACACCAGTTCCGCGCGGGTCATCGACCGGGCGACCCGCACATACGCCGCCAACCGCTCAGCACGGGTCGCCTCAGAAGCGGGTTTCCCGGCGGCTGAGACCATCTCCTTCTCCCAGTCGGCCGCCAACTGCTCATACACCCCACTCAGCAGTGCCGTCCGGCTCGGGAAGTGATACAGCAGGCCCCCCTTGGTGATGCCCGCCTGCTCGGCGACAGCGTCGATCGTCACCGCAGACAGCCCCTGCTCCTCAGCGACCCGCATCGCCGCCTCGACGATCGCAGACTTCTTACTCGGCCTCACCACCGTGCCGCCTCCTCCGTATCGACGCCGTACCTCACCAACCACTAGACTATACTAAATGGTACAGTAACCGTGTGTGGAGAGGAACGACAGCATGACGAAGTGGACGATCGGGACCGGGGCAGTCGTGACTGTGATCGGGATAGTCGCCTACATCGCGTCGGGGGCATCCAGCCTCACCGCGCTGATCCCCGCAGCCCTCGGCATCCTGCTGGTGATCGCCGGACTCATCTCCCGGAAAGAGGCGGCGCACCGGCACGCGATCCATGCGGCGCTGGCAGTCGCGCTCGTCGGCCTGGCCGGCACGCTCATGAACGTCCTCAAGCTCGGGGAGCTCCTCGGGGGCACCGCAGAGCGCCCTATAGCGGTCATCGCCAGCACCCTGACCTTCGTCGCGCTGCTGGTCTACCTGGTTCTCGGGGTGACCTCGTTCATCCGCGCACGCCGCTACCGCCGTGCCTGAAACCCGCCCCCTCGACACGCCCCACGTCGCCGGGCGGGGCGATGGTTGGCGGGCGCGGCTGTGGGAATGGGTCCGTGCCCGACCGCTCGTGTGGGCGAAGCTCTCCCTGGCCGCGAACATCCTGATCGTCGCGACCGGCGGGGCGGTCAGGCTTACCGCATCCGGGCTGGGCTGCCCGACCTGGCCGCTGTGCACCGAGGACTCCCTCTGAAGCGCCCCGGGTTTCAGTGTTCCAGTCGATGGTGGTGATGTCGCCGAGGTTGGGGGCGTCGGGCCAGTGGTGGGCGAAGACGCGGGCGACGGGCTCGTTGATCTCGGAGAACCAGATCGTGCGGGCGTCGAACACCTCCTCGACAGCGAGGTCGAGTCCGCCGTAGCCGGAGAACAGCGACCCGACCCGCAGGCGGCGGTCGCCCGGTTCGTCGCTGGCGTTCGGCATGAGGACTCCGGCAGATCGGTGATCCCCGGTCGCTGCCTCTGCGAGCGCTGACCGGGCTGGTTATCTGCCAGGTGCTCGCCGCGCCTCCCGCGCCTCCCGTGCCTCCCGTGCCTCGCTGACCGCGCCGCGCCCGGCCTCTGACGGAGCCTTCGTCTCCGCCTCCCTCAGAGCCACCACGCCTCTTGCAGATCGAGGTTGAGCCCGCCTTCGGCGGGCCGCTGCTCACCTCGTGAGCAGGCAGAGAGGGCGGGCCGGATGACGGTTTCGATGCGCGTGATGTCGGCGGGTGACGGGTATAAGTACCTGTTGCGCACTGTCGCGGCCGGCGACGGCGACCGCTCGCTCTCGACTCCGTTGACGCGCTACTACAACGCCGAGGGCACCCCGCCCGGTCGCTGGCTCGGTGCCGGGGTCGCCACACTCGGCGGCGGGCGGATCAGCGTGGGTGATCAGGTCTCCGAAGCCCAGCTCCAGCTGCTGGTCGGCATGGGTCGAGACCCGATCACCGGTGAACCGCTGGGCCGCGCGTACCCCGAATACCGAACCGTGGCCGAGCGGATCGAGGCACGTACCAGTGCGCTTGATCCCGCACTCGGGCCGGCGTCACGCGCGGAGGCGGTCGCGGCCATCGACACGGAGGAGGCCGGGCGCGGGACGCGGCGGGCGGTTGCGGGGTTCGACTTCACGTTCTCGATCCCGAAGTCCGCCAGCGTGCTCTGGGCGGTCGCGGACGCGGGGACGCAGGCGTTGATCGCGGACGCGCATCACGCTGCGGTTGCGGAGGTGGTTGCGTTCATGGAGCGGGAGGTTGCAGCCACCCGCACCGGCGCAACCGACCGCGACGGCGCGGTTGCACAGGTCGACGTCGCAGGTCTGGTCGCCACGGCGTTCGATCACTACGACAGCCGGGCGGGCGACCCGCACCTGCACACGCATGTCGTCATCAGCAACAAGGTGCAGACCGTCCTCGATGGCAAATGGCGGTCGCTGGATGGGCGGCCGATGCACGCCGCCGTGGTCGCCCTCTCCGAGCTGCACGAGGCGGTGTTCGCTGACCACCTCACTCGCTCGTTTGGCGTCTCGTGGGAGGCGCGCGACATGGGCCGCGACCGCAACCCCGCGTGGGCGATCGCCGCGGTGCCCGAGGCGATGGTGAAGGAGTTCTCCACCCGTGCCCGGCACATTGATGCCGAGACCGACCGCCTCATCGGCCAGTACGTCGACGCGCATGGGCGGCGGCCGTCGCCGGCGACGATCATGAAGCTCCGCGCCCAGGCCACCCTCTCGACCCGGCCGGAGAAGGAAGTCCGGTCGCTGGCTGACCTCACCGCCTCCTGGCGGGAACGGGCCGGGCAGGTGCTCGGGTCGGATACGACCTCGTGGGCGCGCGGCGTGACGGCAAACAAGGAGCCGTTGCTGCTGCGCGCGGACGACGTGCCGTTGGATGTGATCGACTCGCTCGGGGCAGACGTTGTGGCTGCGGTCGGTGAGAAGCGATCCACCTGGCATCGCTGAAGTGCCCCGGGTTTTGTTCCTAGGCATTTGCCTTGATTTCCATTATTTCTCGACTGGGGTGGTGTTCCCAAAATTCGGCTTCGACTTCAGCCGGGGTGCGGTAGTCCAAGCTCTGGTGGAGCCGTGATTCGTTCCACCAGTTAACCCACTCGAACGTGGCGATTTCCACGTCGACCACGTCGGCCCACGAGCGCCTATGGATCAGTTCGTTCTTGTAGGAGCCGTTGACATTCTCAGCCAAAGCATTGTCGTAGGAATCACCAACAGTGCCGGTAGACGCAGTAATTCCGTGCTCAGCCAGGCGCTCGTTGTAGACGATGCTCACATATTGTGAGCCGTGGTCTGAATGGTGAATCAAGCCCGTTGTTTCCTTGGCGCACACGATCGCCTGATTGAGCGCCTGCAGCGGCAAGGCTTCGGTGCGCATCGAATCCGACAGCGCCCACCCGACAATCCTCCGGGAGAATACATCGGTCACGAACGCGGTGTACACGAACCCTTTCCTGGTGCGCACATAAGTAATGTCCGCCACCCACAGCCGATTAGGGCCAGGAGCCCTAAACTCACGATTTACCAAGTCTGGGCGAAGATCCGGGCCCTTGGGCTTACGCGTCGTGATTGGTGCTCTGCCTTTGCCCTTGCCGGACAGACCAGCGCTGCGCATCAGCCGGGCTGTTTGCTCGCGTCCAATGTCAATGCCCTGGCGTTGCAGCACGCGCCACATCTTCCGCACGCCGTAGACGCCGTAATTTTCAGCATGAACGTCGCGAATATGCTCCACGAGAGCAGCGTCGCGAAGACTGCGGGAGCTTAAGCCCCGGGCTTTAGACTGGCGGTACCCACGCGAAGTAAGGAAGCCGCCTTCACGGTGGATGTTTAACGTCTGGCAGATGAACTCGACTGAGAAACGATTCCGATACTCATCAATGAACCGGATCATTTCCGACGTTTCGGGTCGAGTTCCGACGCGAAAAAAGCCGAAGCGGCCTTCAACAACTCGTTGGTGTCCCGCAGCTCTTGATTTTCTCGACGCAGCTTGGCGACCTCTGCCACAAGGTCCTCAGGCAACCGTTCAGTAACGCGTCCCTCACGTCGAGCGGCCTGCGTCCATTGCCTCGCTGTGTGCCACGAAACGCCCAGTTTGGGTGCCACGATCTTGCATGCTTCCTGCGTCGAAATATTCTCCGCCAGAATGCGATCTTCTACCAAGCGGACGACTCGGTCCTTCGCCTCCTGATCAAACTTCTTCGGCATGTTCGAAGATTTTCCCATCTACTCAAACGGAACAAAACCTGGGGCACTTCATCGCTGGAACCTCACTGCCGAGGCCGCGCGGCAGACGATGGCCTACCGGTTCGCGTCGACAGAGGATCGCGAAGCTATCGTCGGCCTGGTCGTAGACGCCGCCGAAGCCGCTTCGCTGCGCCTGACCCCGCCCGAGCTCGCATCCAGCCCGGCCGCGTTCCGCCGACCGGACGGCACGAGCGTGTTCCGGCCGAAGCACTCCGCGCTGTTCTCCTCCGAGGAGCTGCTGGCCGCCGAAGACCGCCTCCTCGAACGCGCCCACACCACCACCGCACCGACCGTGCCGCTGACCACCGTCGAACGGGTTACGAAGCGGCCCGACAGCAAGGGCCGGATGCTCGGTGACGACCAGGCGGCCGCACTGACGAAGATCGCGCTCTCGGGCCGGGTGGTCGATGTGCTGGTCGGCCCTGCTGGGGCGGGGAAGACCACCGCGATGTCAGCGTTGCGGCGGGCGTGGGAACGCGAGCACGGACGTGGCAGCGTGGTCGGGCTTGCGCCGTCCGCGGTCGCCGCGCAGGTCCTGGCCGATGACCTCGGCATCCAGACCGAGAACACGGCCAAGTGGCTCGACACTCACGACCGCGCCGGCGAGACGTTCCGCAAGGGTCAGCTCGTCATCGTCGACGAGGCATCGCTGGCGGGCACGCTCTCCCTTGACCGCATCACCGCCTTGGCGGCGGAGGCCGGGGCGAAGGTGCTGCTGGTCGGGGACCACGCCCAGCTTCAGTCCGTCACCGCCGGTGGCGCGTTCTCCCTCCTCGTCCACGACCGTGACGACGCCCCGGAGCTGGTCGACGTGCACCGGTTCGTCCACCCGTGGGAGAAGACCGCGTCCCTCGCGCTGCGGCATGGGCGCACCGATGTCATCGACACCTACACCGAACACGGTCGCATCCGAGGTGGTGAGACGGAGGAGATGATCGACGTCGCCTACACCGCCTGGCGCAACGACACACTCGCCGGGCGAGCCAGTGTGCTCGTGACCGCCTCGAACGAGTCCGTCCAGGCGCTCAACAACCGGGCACGCGCTGATCTGATCCTCGACGGCACCGTGAACGCCCGCCGTGAGGTCGAACTGCACGACGGAATGAGGGCTGCGGTCGGGGATACGGTCATCACTCGCCGCAACGACCGCCGCCTCCGCGCGGGACGGTCCTGGGTCCGCAACGGCGATAGGTGGACGGTCACCGAGGTCCGTGACGACGGCGCTCTCACCCTCCGCCGCGCAGGGCGCACGTGGGGCGCCTCGGTCGTGGTCCCGGCCGAGTACGCGGCCGAACACCTCGATCTCGGTTACGCCGTGACGTCATACCGGGCGCAGGGCATCACCGTGGACTCCTCGCACGTCCTGGCGGATGCGTCGATGACCAGAGAGACGTTCTATGTCGCCATGACGAGGGGGCGCGAGCAGAACATCGCCTACGTCGCCGTCGACAAGCCCGACCCCGCCCACGACGGCCCTCGCCCCGGCGACAACACCGAGGCGACAGCCCGGTCCGTGTTGTTCGGGGTGCTGCAGCACGTCGGTGCCGAGCTGTCGGCGCACGAGACGATCACTGCGGAGCAGGACACCTGGGCCTCGATCGCGCAGCTTACCGCCGAGTACGAGACCCTGGCCGCCGCCGCCCAACACGACCGCTGGGCCGCGCTCGTCCGCTCGTCTGGGCTCAGCGACGACGACGCCGAGGACGCGATCGCCTCACCCGCATTCGGAGCGCTGACTGCCGAGCTCCGTCGGGCCGAGGCCAACCAGCACGACGTCGAGACCCTGCTGCCGCGCCTCGTGCGAGCACGCGGGTTCGGGGACGCCGACGACATCGCCGCGGTCCTGCACTACCGTCTTGCCCGCGCGACCGCCAGGCCAGCGGGAGCCGGGCGTGCACGCAGAACACCACGTCTCATCGTGGGCCTCATCCCCGAAGCCACCGGCATCATGCCATCCGAGATGCGGCAAGCGCTGACCGAGCGACGCGACCTCATCGAAGCCCGGGCCGATGCTCTCCTCGACACCGCACTCACCGAGAAACACGAGTGGATCACGAAACTCGGAACCCCACCCAAGACTGCACGAGCGGCCCAGGCATGGCGGAACGCCGCGCGCACCATCGCCGCCTACCGCGACCGCTACGGCATCACCGGACCCGCACCCCTCGGAGCACCCGCCGAAGCCGAGACGCAGAAGATCGACGTCGCCCGCGCCCGTGCTGCGCTTGACCGAACCCGCTCGCTCGAAAGAGAACCGAACAGCGCACGTCAATCGCCTGCTACTACTAGGCCGGTCCGACGCTCCTTGTAGCGCCTGAACGCCAACCTACGAAGCCCGCGACCTGGTAGCGTGAAGATGTGTCCCGTACAAGGAGGCTACGAGAAGATGCCGGAAGATAACGAGGTTCTGACCGCTGATGAAGCGGCAGCGCTCTTGCGTGTCTCCACCAAGACAGTGCTCTCACTCGCCCGCGCGGGGTCGCTGCCCGGAGAGAAGGTGGGACGCGCTTGGCGCTTCGTGAGGAGCGATGTCCTTGCGTACGTCCGCGGTTCACTGCCGCAGGCAGGAGCAGAGCACAATGAGTGAGGTCGTGACGGCACTGTCCGAGATGAACAGTGTCCTAGGCGGTGACAAATGCTAGATACTTCGAACTGGCCCGAAGTTGAGCTTGACGTCCTGAAAGAAATCCAACTCGATCCAAAAAACGTTCGCCTTGAAGTGGCCGACGCGAAGGTCGAGGCCGACATCATTGAAGACCTGTTCGTCAACGAAGATGCGTTAGCGCTTGTCGAGGGCATCTGCAAGGTCGGCTATCTGACACACGAGACGCCGGTCGTCCTAAAGCGACGCGGTAAGTATGTGATGGTTGAGGGGAACCGCAGGCTCGCTGCACTCAAAGCCATCCAGAACCCGATGTTGGTCCCCGACTATCAGGCGCGAGTCGCGTCGCTGGCGGCCCTTCTGCCAGACCGCTCTGCGCTCGCGAAGGTCCGGGTCATGGTTGCACCGAACCAGACCGAAGCGGATCAGTTGATCGCGGCTATCCACACCGGGAACCTGCGGCGGGCCTGGAGTCCCAGCAGGCAGGCGGCGTTCTTCCAGGCGCAGATCGACGCGGGGAGGAAGCTCCGTGAACTTCTGACTAGGTATCCCACGATCGACGTTCGCAAATTCGTCTTTCGAGCGCACATCATCAATCTCTTCAAGTCCGTGCATTACGACGAGGCCGAGCTTCAAGACTTCCTTGCAACAAAGAAGTGGGCCAGGGGCCTATCGACGCTGGCGCGCATCTACGAGTCGAAAGAGTTCCTTGACCTGACGGGGCTTACGATGGATTCAGACGGCAACGTCACGAAGACGCTCTCGGACGAAGTCTTCAAAGATGTTGCTACGGCAATCGTTCGCGGGATGTACGACGAGAACATCAACACGCGCAGCCTGAACTCGGTCTCAAGTCCTCGCTACACGCAGCTGATGAAGGAACTGCGTCAGATCGTTGCTGACGCGGGAGAAGCAGCTCCGCCTAACCCCACAACCCCAACTACAGGGACGACTCCCGACGGAGGGAACAACCCACCGCCCGGTGGCCCCGGCGCTAAGCCGACTCCGCCCACGGGGGCACCTGGTCTCGGAGAACCTCCGAGCGCTGCGCCTGGCACCGCGGAGCCGAAGCCTCCGAGGAAGCGTCCAGCCAAGAAGAAGCTCAGGAACCTCGACCTCGGGCAGATCAAGGCTCCCGCGAGTTACCCCGAAGGGTTGAAACTGCTGCTCGGCGAACTGTCTGAGGTCGACGTGCAAAAGTTCCCTAACGCCACCTTCCTAATGATCCGGGCCGTACTGGAAAAGTCGATCAAGGCGTATGCGGAGGCAAAGTCGATCGACATCAAGGGCTCCGGGAACAACCAGAACGGCCGTGTCCAACTTGGCCACGCCCTGAACTGGCTCTTGGAACACGTCAAGGCGAACGGCCCGAAGCACCTGATCCAGGTCATCGAGGGCGTCAGGACAGGGAAGCTCGTTACGTACACGAACTCAGGCGACTCGCTCAATGCGATCAACCACAACCACCACTTCCTAGTCGATCCCGACCAAACGTTCTCAATGTGGGCCTCCATCGACTCGATCATGAGATACGTGATGAAGCCATGAGCACGAGCGCCATCGGGGTGTCCACACGACGCCCGCGAATCTCACCGCTCCGGTACCCGGGCGGAAAGTCTGCCTTGTACTCGCGCCTGCGCAAGATGATCCGCGATATGGACCTCGCAGGCTGCACCTACGTCGAGCCGTATGCGGGCGGAGTCGGCGCCGGTCTCAGTCTCCTGGTAACGGGGCAAGTCGAGCGCGTCGTCATCAACGACCTCGACCCGGCTATCCACGCATTCTGGACTACGGTTCAGTCCGAGCCCGGATGGCTGATCGAGCGAATCCACAAGGCCAAGCTTGACGTCACCGAGTGGCGGCGGCAGCGCGAAATCTATGTTGCCGCCGACACCAGCGATCTGTCACAGCTCGGATTTGCCACCTTCTATCTCAATCGCACGAACAGGTCCGGGGTGCTCAACGGCGGCCCGATCGGCGGGCTAGACCAAACGGGTAATTACAAGATCGACGCCCGCTTCAACCGGGACGGCCTTGCTGAACGTATCCGAATACTGTCGCTCTATGCAGACAACATCGTCCCGACGTCGCGCGATGGTATTGAGGTCATCGCTGAGTACGCTCCCAAGGACGATGTCTTCATCTACGCCGACCCGCCCTACTTCGAGAAGGCCGGTTCGTTGTACCTCAACGCCTTCTCTGCAACCGACCACGAAGACCTTGCGCGGGTCCTCAACTCCGTCGCAGACAGGCCGTGGATTCTTACCTATGACAACGCTCCACAGGTGGCGGAGCTCTACGCGGCGCGTCGGCGTCGAGAGTTTGAGCTCCACTACTCAGCGCATCGCGTCGGCAAAGCCACTGAGGTCGCCGTGCTCTCTGAATCCGTTCCGGAGATCGGACAGGGCTGGCCGCTCACGCCGACAACGTTGACGTAGCCAGCTCCTACGGGACGAGGGCCGCCCACCGCAGAGGAGGCGGAAGAACTATGCCTCCTCGCGCTCGGGCGGACGGATCAGCCGCACGTTTGATACGCCGCCTTGGTTGACGCAATCCTGAGCGAGGTCGTGAACACGCCAGTAGAAGTCAAGGTCGGCAGCCGCCGCGTTCACGGTGCTCTCGACAGGCATGTAGCGGTGCAACGGTGTGGAGACACCACCGTAGGAGTGGCCGAAGTTATCCACCGTGAGGATCGTCAGGGCCTCTGATCCGGTCCACTCGATCCCGACGCGCACGTCGTACTCGTCGTTGCCCGTCGCGTCGGCGGTCGTCCGGATGAGAGCCATCAGGCCTGCGACGCCGCACTCGACCGCGTCCGACTGGACCTGCGATCCCTCGAAGTACCCGTCGCTACTCATGCGGTGGCCGCCGATTGCGGCTGCGAGCGTGACTGATCCGTCGTGGTGGAGACTTGCCCATGCTTCCTTCCACTGTGATCTGTCGCCCGTTGCGGTGTTGACGGCGACCCAGCGCCGCGATCCCGGTCGTGGGTTGTGCCGGTCGACGTTTTCCAGCGGGTGCACACCTCCACGTCCGGCGTAGAACAGGGCGAGGCCTTCGGCCTTGGTCAGTACGTCGCGCGCTCCGTCGCGCGTCAGGCGGTTGTGGAGGCGAGGGACGCGCGGGTGGGCGACAGCGATCAGCCAGGCGCGTTCGCTCGTGGCGCGGCCGCCCGCGGTCTCGGCATACAGGTTGTCGAGCGCTTCGCTGGCGTGGCGGCGTTCATCGAAGCGTGCTCGGTACATCGCCTCGATCTGTCGTTCCTTCATCCATACGGTGTCGGAGTCGTTGCGCACCGGAGCGCCGAAGTAGTCGTTGCGGTAGATCAGGTGTGGCCCGTCAACGCTTGCCGGCACTTCCACGACGACAGCGCGGGCACCCTCCGTTCCGAGGCGGTGCACGTTGAGGCCGAAGACGGGCGGGGAGATAGCGGTGATCGCTGCGGAGCGCAGGGATCGCTCGTACGCTTCATCGAACTCTCCGACGTCGACTCGCTCTGTCGCGGCCTTCTGCGACTCGCGTACTCCGAACACGATGACGCCGCCGCCGCTGTTCGCCATCGCTGCAACGTCCTTGGGGAAGTCTGTTTGCGGTAGTCCCTTCGCCGGGGGCAGCTCTGACTTCCAGTCCAGGTCGGTCGTCTCCATGACTCCGCTGCTCACCGCCGCATCCAGCAGTTCGTCCGTCAGAGGTCCAGGAGCGACCCCGAGGGCGCGATGCAGAGCGGTGAAGATCATGACCCCCAGCGTAGGGATCACCTGCGACAACTGGCGGTGACGCCGACCAGTGGCTGCCTACAGCGCGCGCCCCTCCCGATGAGCGGACGGGGTGATGCCCGACTCACGCGCGAATGCCTGCCCGCCGCCACCTGCGGGCGAGTCGAGGAGGGCCGTGACGTCTGTGGCGTCGGTGATGAGGGACGCGATGCCTTCGCGCAGGAGCCGGTGCGTGCCGGAGCTGGCGGCACTGGTTACCGGGCCGGGCACGGCGCCGACCGGGCGTCCGAGCTGCGTAGCGCGGGCGGCGACGTTGAGGGAGCTGGAGCGATAGCCGGCCTCCACGACGACGGTTGCACCGGAGAGGGCACCGAGGATGCGATTGCGGGCGAGGAAACGCCACTTGGTCGGCGCGGAGCCGGGCGGCATCTCACTGGCGAGCAGGCCGAGGTCTCCGACTCGTGCCAGCAGCTCACGATTGCCGGATGGGTAGAGGCGATCCAAGCCGCCGACCATGACGGCGAGGGTCTGCCCGCCTGTGGCGAGTGCGGCTCGGTGTGCGGCGGCGTCGATGCCGTAGGCGCCGCCGGCCACGATGATCCGCTCAGCATGGGTCAGATTGGAGGCGAGTTCGCCCGTGACGTGCTCGCCGTAACTAGTGGCGGCGCGGGCTCCGGTGATCGTGACGCGATCGTTCAGCGGCGCGGTGAGGTAGGAGACAGCGCCTCGCAGCCATAGAGCGGTGGGGGCGCGGTTGCCCAGATCGTTGAGGGCGGTCGGCCACTCATCGTCGCTGGGGATGAGGATGCGCAGCCCGAGGCGGTCAGTCTCCGCGAGTGCCTGCGTGACCGTGCGGGCATCCATTCGCGGGGCGACCTTGTTGCGCCACAGCCTGGCCTCGACCGCATCGACGTTCTTCGGGAGTGCGCCGGCACCGGCTGCCAGGCGCACGGTCTCGACCGCGCCGACCGCGGCGAGGAGCCTGCCGGTCACGGCGTCGTCGGGCTCCAAGGTCGATGCCAGGGCGACCCGTGCGGAGCGTTCGTCCTTGGCGAGAGAAGTGATCGTGACCATGCCCGGCTCCCATCCGTGTGTGCCAGACAGGTGCGCGAGCGCCGCCCGAATCCCCGGGCGCACCTCTTACGAATGTCGCCGGAGCGTCGTACTCTGGAGGGGAGGCAGATTCCTCCTTGATGTGGCGTCCCTCGCGGACAGGCCCTCGGGCCACTCTCTACGCACTGTCTCGTCACCTGACCGTGCCACGAGAGGAAACGCCATGATCCGACTGCTCTGGGCGCTCAGCGCCCACGCCCGCTACTACCTGCGGCGTTACATGCCCACCAACATCGCGCTCGACGCGATCCGCACCCGCCGCGGCCTGAAGTGGGGCATCCTCGCGATGCTCCTCGCGGTCCCGTACTTCCTCGCAGCGAACTACTGCATCACGCTGATCGAGGGCGGCGGCCCGGGCTGGCTGAACCTCCTCGTGCTCCTGTTCTGCTGGAATGCGCTCAAGTTCCTCATCATGGGCCTGGTCAGTGTCATCTTGCTCGTCCGCGCCCGCGTCCAGGAGGCCGTCGAGCGTCGCCGCCCGCCGCATGAACGAGGCACAGTCCCTCAAGTACCCGATGGCGAGTGTGGCGTGATGGGCGCCGTGATCTACACCCGCAGCGCACGCCCGAACTGGGCAACCCACGCTCACCAGCGGGCCGCCTGCCAATGCCTGGCCGCCGAGCTCGGCTACGAGGTCAGCGGCGAGTTCCACGACAACGGCCGGACACGACCCGCGCTCGACCAGGCCCTCGCCACCATCCGCGACGGGCAGGCATCGGCGCTCATCGTCGCGGACCTCTACCGACTCAGCCGACCGTCTACCGAGTTCGCCCGCATCATCGAGGCGCTGGACGAGGCCGACGTGCCCCTCTACGTCGTCGGGCAAGGCCGCGTGAGCCTTCCCGCGACTCCCGAGCTCGGCATCATGCTGGCGATCGCCGAGTACGAGGCCAAGCACTCCGAGGAGGACTTCACTCTGTAACCGCCACCCGACGTCCCCGAGGGCGGATGGTCGCACCTGCTGCGGCCACCGCCCTCTTCACTGCCCCCTGACTCACCCCGAAATGCAGACCAACCTCCATCAAGGTCATCCCGCCCTCGTAGAGCCTCACAGCCTCGCACGTGTGCTCCTCAGCCAGCCCTCGCACGCGCATCGGGACGCAACGGCGGACGAGGTGCGCGGCCACCGTTCGGTGGTAGACGCCGAACCGCTCACCGAGCTGCGCTAGCGTCATGCCCTGCTCGTACAGCGCCACCAGCTCATCAACCTCGGCGGCGCTCAGAGAGGTTTGAGTCTTCCCAACTGACCGCACCACACGACCCCGCGAGTCGGTCACCGAGGGTTCGGATGGCCGTTCGCTACGCTCGTAGGCACCCCGAGACAGGCGAGAAGCCACGGTTTTCAGGGCCGGGCCAGGGTTCTCAAACTCTCTACGGAGGTGCACATTTTGTTGCGCGCGACGTATATCCCTAAGGGTGATATTGTTCGTCTATGCAGCATCTCATTCTCGGCCTCCTGCTTACCGGCCCGCTCTCGCTCTACGATGTACACAAGCGCTTCGCTAGCGGCCTCGCGCATTTCTATAGCGCAAGTTTCGGGAGCATCGAACGCGCGCTCAAGCGGCTAGTCGACGACGGCCTGGCTGCGGTGGAGCCTGATCCCGGGAACGCGCGTGGGCGCAAGCTGTATTCCATCACTCAATCGGGGCGCGCTTCCTGGTCGGAGTGGATGCACTCGCCGACCCCGTCGGGATCAGACCTCGAGCAGAGCGTGTTGGCGAAAGTCTTTCTACTTGGGCGCATCGCCGACCCTGCGGAGCGCAGCGAGATCCTTAGACTGATCCGCGAGGAGGCCGAAGCGTCCGAGAGTGCCTTGCTAGATATGGCGGAAAGTATTGATGCACAAGCGAAGACGCTTGACGCTGGCGGTGCTGAATTTTTTGCATACCATCGCGCAACCCTGGAGTACGGCCTAGCGTCGCATCGCACCATGATCGAGTGGCTGCGTCGCCTCGAGGAAGCAGAGGTTGCCTGATGTTCGGTGCAGGATCGGTTCGTTCACGACGCCTTGGGTACATAGCCGCGGCCATCGGGGCTGCGGCAGTCGCTACCATTTTTGCAACGATTGGCGATGGCGTCAGGGTGGACAACGCTGTCGGCCTGCGTCGTAGCATCGTTGATGGTGGCCATACGGTGGTGTGGGTCCTGCTAGCTGCAGGTTTTTCGATTGCTGCTGTGCGGGGGAGATGGTCAGCGCCGTCGCAAATTCTGGCGGTGGCTGCGGGTGGAACCTACCTCCTTTTCCTGATCGCCGTCTTTGTTGGGCCCTAACTTTCCGCTTAGCACACGTGTGTCACTATAGTGTGCACACATCCACGCCCGAACCATTGCGCACGAATGCCTGTGCGATTATAATGGCAGGTGTTGAAAGGGGGGCGCACATGGATGCGACACACACGGGGGTTGACCATTTCTTCCGTACACAACGACCAAACGACACGTTGGCACGCCTGGGCCAACACAAACGCGACATCGAATACGAGATCTTCTCCACCTGGGCCGAGACGGCACATGTGGTCGACGACTTCGAAGTAGAGATCACCCACATCCAGCACGCGATCGGGGAGAGCAAAGCAGCAGTCGAAAAAGCCATCTTCGCCTACCGACGCCTGATCGACCTGCCCGGGCTGCGCCAGATTCAACACACCACACGACTGTTAGACATCAAACGCCTTGCCAGCATTGATACCGCCATTGCGGAACTTGGCCCCGGCGTCGACACCGAGGTCTACGCCCACATTGACGCGTACCTAGTGGAGGTGTTTACCGCCACGAAACCCAACCAACCGTTGCTGACACCGAAAGCAATCGTGCACCGGCTTAGACGGCTCATCGCCCAGCTCGACAACACCGTGGGCTACGACGCGGCTAAACGCAAACGCCGCACCCGCCCACAAGACGCGTTCGTCATCTACGACTATGAGCTCGGTGCACGCTCCGGCACCACAATTGAGTGCGACAACACCACCCACGCCCTGATCCGGCAATACCGCACACACGTGGCACAAGAGAACAACATCACCGAAGACGAAGCAGCACGCCTGATCCTCACCGGTGAACTCACCGCACAACCCACGGTGACTATTTTCGGGTTCGCACCCCTGGGCCCCGATGGTGACATCGTCGACGGTGCATCAGTGTTTTTCCCCGGTACGGGGTGGACCGATGCTGAGGGCAGTGCTGTGGCCGAACAGTACGCCTCGCGCATCGTGGACCTTGGTGATGTTGCCGGCCACGAGATCGACGGCTATGTTCCCTCGGCCCGGATCAAAGCGTTCGCTATTGCCCGCGACGGCACCTGCGTCTGGCCGGGCTGTACCCGCGATGCACAGCACTGCCAGCTTGATCACCGCGTCCCCTACGCCGACGGGGGAAGCACAACCCCAGCGAATTTGTTCTCGTTGTGTCAGCGTCACCACAACGTGAAAACCGATCGTCGTGCCTACTACATTCCCGACCCCACCACCGGCGACATCGTGTGGCTATTTGCTGACGGCACGTATGCGTTGAGCGAGCCCGATGGGTTTATCACCACCCAGCTTGGGGCGGACAACCCCCGGTGGAACCACAGCCTCGACCAGCGACGTGTCCTGCGTGACCGCGTCGCGACGTTTCTGGCGAAAGGGCACACAATCCTCGACAACTACGACACCACCGGCAACTACAACACCTGCATCGAAGCCCTGACACGCCTCGAGCAGGAATACCGCATGACCTTCCCCCACAAACCCACCACCAACCCAGACGCTAACTCTGGTTAAGAGACCGAAGGAAAGGAACAGAATCCACCGTGGACGCGTTGACCGTCCCACTGTGATCGGTGGGGTAGAAGCGCACGACCACCTGGGCGTTGGAATCGAACTGGCGCAGCCACATTTCCGCACCCAGCATCACACCGATCGGAGAGGGGACGTCGATGTCGTGAAGCCCATGGCCCAAAAACACAGGCTTATCGTAACCGGCAACCGGCGTGGACATGAACTCCCGCGCGGCCTGCTCGAATCCGGGGATATCGCGCAACGGGCGGTTGAACGCGCGGGAGAGGTTCACCCCGCGCGACGTCTCGGCGACCTTGGCGTAGCAGCCCGTGGAGGCCTCCGCGACCAACGCGCGACCCTCGTCGGTGAGCGCTGAGTCGATATCGAGCTCCGGGTAGGCCTCGTTGAGCGCGGCGACAATGTAGAGCGCGTACGTGGTCAACCCGGCTGGCAGCGCAACAGGAGGGAACGTCGGCCCGCCGGCGATGATCAGGTTCTCGATGTAGGCGGGCGCGCCCGTGGCCACCGCCCCGCGGTAATCCAAGCCGAGCTCCTCGCTAAGCCGCGTGGCGCGGTGCGCGACGTGTAGCGCAACGCCCCCGCCCTGAGACTGCCCAACCACCGACCACTGGGGCGACAGCCCGATCTCCGGCAGCTGATGGGCAGCAGCGACCGAGTCGGCGACGTTGGCTGCGGCGACCGCACCATTGAGGTAGCTGTGGAACCCCGGCGATCCAAGCCCGGTGTAGTCCGAGGCGACGATCGCGTATCCCTCGTCCAACCAGCGGTTCAGGTACTCCGCGTCGCGGGGCGAGCGGGGGTTGAGGCTCGGGGCGCACTCGCTGCCCAGCCCCACGGTGCCGTGCGCCCACGCGATCACGGGCCAGCCACCAGCCGGTGGCGTACCGCGGGGCACGAAGATTGCCCCAGTGGACACAGCGGGCGCATCGTGCTGGTTGGTGGTGGTGTAGGCGAACCGATACTGCGCCGCCGCGCTGCCCAGCCCCACATTCGGGTCAAGCGGGGTGGTCGCGAGCAGCGTCCCGGCAGCGCCATGGGGTGCGGGGACGACCAGGCCCGAATCGTAGATCGGCGAGGCCTGGGCAACGGGCGCGCACGCGAGGGCGGCGCACAGGGTGAGGGCAATAGTCTGGGTACGCATACTATGTTTGTACCCCAAACAATCCTATGCCGAGGGCGGAAACAGGAAAAAGAGCACGGCCATGGTGATCACACCGCCGGTGGCGAAGTTCAGCCACAGAAACACCCGCCACGCCCGGTTCACATCGGCCGATGTCTCGTCGGTGACGTTGGCAAAACGCAGCGCGTTCGCGGCGTAGCCGAACCCGAGCACACCCACCACCCAACCTGGGAAGGGCAGGGCGAAGCACAGCAGGGCAGCGATGGCGTACCCGCCGCAGGCAAGCCGAGTGGTTAGCCGTGCACCGAGCCCCGTCGCAATCGAGCTCAGGCCCCCCTCGCGATCGGCGACGACGTCCTGGACGGCGCCAAGCGCGTGGCTCGCCATACCCCACAGGAAGAACGCGGCCGCAGCCAGCCAAAACCCATGGGAAACCGCGGGGTCGGCGATCGTGGCGCCGACCAGCGCCGGCACCGTGAAGTGGGCCGAGGACGTCACCGAGTCGAGGACGGGAATTTCCTTGAACCGAAACGGCGGGGCCGAGTAGACGTAGACCGCGAAGAGCGCGACCGTGAGCCAGAGCGCTGAGGCCCAGGTGCCTGCGGCGTAGAGGACGAGCGCGAAGGGGAGCGTCGTCACGCCCGCTGCGATGAGTAACGGGCGGTGCAGGCTTTTCGGCAGCACCGCGCCCTCGATCCCGCCCTTGCGCGGGTTGCGGATGTCGGACTCGTAATCGAAGACGTCGTTGATGCCGTACATCGCGATGTTGTACGGGATGAGGAAGAACACGAAGCCGACGAGCAGGAGCCAGTCGAAGCGGCTGGTGTCCAGCAGGTAGGCCAGGGCAAAGGGCACCGCGGTATTGACCCAGCTAATCGGCCGCGATGCGGCGAGGATGGCGCGGATCATGAGGCCTTCCCCGGCCACAGCGCGGTGACCACGAGGCAGACGAACACGGTGTAGAACAGGTCCTCGACGGGGATGAGGCCTAGGTAAATGCCGAGGTTGTTCGCGCCGTCGTACTCCACCAGGCCTGCGGCGACCATGAGGTTGTCAAACACGATCGTCAGCGTCAGCAGCACCGCAGCCACGATCGCGGTCACCTTGAACTGGGAGGCATACGCGTGACGACTCCCCACCCACAGCACCGCTGCCCCCAGCAGAAACGGGAGGCTGATCAACAGGTACGTCACGGGCCAACCACCTTTCGCGCGCCGGAGGTCACGTTCAGCGTGAGGTAGGTCAGGAAGAACAAAAAGATCGGCTCCTCAAGGGGCATTTCGGGCGCGAGCTCGACGCCGGTCATGAACGGGGAGTCACCGCGGAAGAAGGTGCCGGTGGCGATGCCGAGCGCGTCCCACAGCAGAAACAGCGCGACCACCGCGGCCGACAGCAGCGCGGCGCGGCGGGCGTCGGCGAAGAACGCGAGCGTGAACCGCCAGTCGCACAGCACCATGCAGACGATGCTGAGCAGCAGAAACGTCAGGTACGCGAAGGCCATTAAAACTCCTCCGGCAGGGGTCCGGGGGAGCGATCGCCGCGCAGGCGCTTGATCACGTTCTCGGCCGAGATCAGGCACATCGGCACGCCGACGCCCGGCACGGTTGTTGCGCCCGCGTAGTAGAGGTTGTCCAGCTTGGCGGAGACGTTCTTACCGCGCAGGAACGCGGACTGGCGCAGGGTGTGCGCCGGGCCGATCGAGCCGCCCGACCAGGCGTGGTAGCGCTGCGCGAAGTCGCTCGGGCCGAGGGTCCGGCGGACGCGAATGTGATTGCGCAGGTCGGGGATGTCGCACCATGCGGCGATCTGCTCGATCGCGGCGTCGGCAATCGCATCGACGGCAGCGGAGGCGCGGTCGTTGTACATGTCGCCGTGGCCGAACTCCGAAGCGGCGGGCACGGGCACGAGGACGAACAGGTTCTCGCCACCCGGCGGGGCAGTAGAAGGGTCCGTCGCAGAAGGCATGGAGACATAAATCGAGCGCGAGGAGTTCAACGGCCGCGTGGCGACGGGCCCGTCAAACACCGCGTCGAAGTCGTCATCCCAGTGCTCGCTGAAAAGGAGGTTGTGGTGGGCCAGCTGAGGCAGTTTCACGTCGGTGCCCAGCATGAGGAGCACCGTACCCAGGCCCGGATCACGAGAACCGAACCACTTTTCCGGGTAGGTGCGCTTGCCCGGCGGCAGCAGGCGCGTCTCAGTAAAGTGCAGGTCCGCGGCGGAGACGACGATGTCGGCCTCGATGGTCTCGCCGCTGGCTAGGCGAACACCGGTAGCGCGCGAGCCATCGTAGGAGATAGCGGTGACATCGGAGTTCAGACGGATTGAGACGCCGTTGTCGCGGGCGAGGGCTTCAAGCGCATCGACCACGGCGGCGAACCCGCCCTGCGGGTACTTCACCCCCTGGACCAAATCCGTGTGGCTCATCAGGTGGTACATCGACGGGGTGCGCGCCGGGTGCGAGGAAAGGAACACTGCCGGATACGTCAGGATCTGGCGCAGGCGCGTGTCGTGAAAGCGCGCGGCGACGTACTTGTCCAGCGGAACCGTCAGCAAGCGGGCGAGGTCGGCGAGCCGGCGCGAGAAAAACGGGCGCAAAGAGCTAAACGTGGTGTACAGGAAGCGCTCGACCGCCATCTCGTAGGTGTCGCGGGCAGAATCCAGGTAGTCGCCCAGGGCGGGGCCGGCGCCGGGCGAGAGGGCGTCGAAAAGCGCGATGGCCTCCTCGCGGCCCGAGATGACATCGACGGGTTCGGCGTTTTCCGGGAACAGGCGGTAGGCCGGGGTCAGCTCGACCAGATCGAGCAGGTCTTCGGTGCGCTTGCCAAACAGGCCGAAGAAGTGGTCGAAGGCGTCGGGCATCAGGTACCAGGACGGGCCGGTGTCGAAGCGGTAGCCCTCGACGGTCTCTTCGCCCGAACGACCGCCGCAGGAGTCGAGGCGCTCGACGACGCTGACGTCGTAGCCCTCGCGGCCGAGCAGGGCGGCGGTGGCGAGGCCGGCGACGCCAGCCCCGATAACGATAGCGGTGTGTTTAGTCACGGGTTCTCCTTACGGCGCGGGCGGTGACGTACATCTTGCGGTGGCGCGGGACGGACACGCGCGTGGTGGCCAGGGTCGCGGCCGGGGTGGCGTCGATGCGCTCGTTGAGCTCGCTAAACAGCGCTTCCGCGGCGGCGACGGCCCCGCGCGCCGAGGAGGGGATGAGCGGGATGGCGCGGCGGGCACGTGCGAGGTCGGCGCGGATGTCGTCGACAAGCTCGGCCTTGACCGCGTCGTCGATTCCGCGGCCGCGCAGCAGGGGGAAGTAGGTGCGGCCAAGGTCGTCCCGGTCCTCGGCGAGATCGCGCAGGAAATTTACCTTCTGAAACGCCGCGCCCAGCGCGCAGGCGCCCTCATCCAACTCGGCGCGCTGCGCGTCGGTGACGGGCTCGTCGGCCACGAACGCGGCCACGCACATCAGCCCGATGACCTCGGCGGAGCCGTAGACGTAGGCGTCGAAGTCGGCCGGGTCGTAGGTGGATTGGTTCAGGTCGCGGCGCATGGAGGCGAAGAAGGCCGTGACATGCTCCGCGGAAAAATCGCACCGGCGAGCGCTATTGGCCCAGGCGTGGAGTACCGGATCGGTATGGAAGCGTGCCGCTGGTGCGGCGAGAACCTGCGTTTCGTAGGCGTCGAGAAGCTGTGCCGCGTCCGCTCCGGCGGCCCCGTCGACAATTTCGTCGGCGATGCGCACCATCGCGTAGAGGTTGCGCACGTCAGTGCGCACGCGTGGGGCGAGAAACCGCGTGGCGAGCGAAAAACTTGTTGAGTACTGGGCAATGACCTGGGCGGCGACGCGATCGCACATCAGGTCGTAGCGGGACAAGGTACGGGACGACTCCATGCTGACAAAGCTTATACGCGCTCACACAGTCGACGCTGCGGCGGGGAGTTCTTGAATCCTTGGCGCATCGAGTGCATCCCGCGCGAGAAGCGTCGGGCGAGCTGGCGGGCGCCGCGCAGCGGGCGGGGGTCAGTCAGCAGCGTGATCTCCGGACGGAACAGAACCGTTTCGTGGGCGCGCACCGCGAAAGACATCTGGATGTCATCGTGGGAAAAGGTGTCGCTCGGGTCAATGGCGTCGCGCACGTCGAGCCACCAGGCGGCGGACAGGGTGCAGTTCGTGCCGAAAAACGGCGTGTGTCCGAGCGCGGAGCCCACGCTGTAACGGTACGCACGCAGATACAGGGCGCTGAGGAGCCGGCCGCGCCACCCTGGGAGGTCGAAGCGTGCGGCGCCGGTCATGCCGACAACGTCCTTGTTCGGGTTGCTGGCTGCCTCCTCCCATGCGTTTTTCCATTGCAGGCTGAAGGTTGGCGAGACGCGCACGTCGGCGTCGATACGCACGATGACATCGAGGCCCCGCGCCGCCGCCTCGCTGTAGCCCGCGTGGGAAGCCCACGTCACGCCTCGGCGGGGTTCGGAAACGACGACCGCGCCATAGGAACGCGCCACATCTGCTGTGTTATCCGTCGATCCGTTATCAACCACGATGACGCAGTCGAAGGGTTCGCGCTGGCGCGACACGCTGTCTAGGCAGGGGGCGAGCAGGTCCGCGTCATTGAGACAGGGGATGACGAGGCCGATACGGGGAGCGGGCACGGTGCGAGTATACGTACGCTGGTGCGCATGACGTCCAACCAGAACCCACGAGTCTCAGGCGACCGCACCATCCAATTCCTCACAGACGGCTACCTTCTTCCCTCGAACCTCCGCAAAACGGCGGGCCTCGAACCCGAATCCATGTGCCCCGTAACCACAAAACTCCTCGGACAGGACGCGACCATCGTGCGCGGTTCTGCCGGCATCGACTTGTTCTACGACGAGGATGTCATGCAGCGGGAAGGTGCCATGCCGCCCGTCATCGGCGATGCCCTCGTGGGCAAAGGCGCGGTGCACAATCTCGACGGCGAGGAGCACAAGGTGCGTAAAGCACAGATGGCGGCGATGGCTTACGAAGACGAGCGGGTCGCCGAGTTCGCGCCGCTGGTCGCGGAGGAAGTGGAGCGAGCAGTCGCTGGCTGGGAAGGCGCCCAGGGCAACGTTTTCGAGGATCTTTCCCTCGCGTTCGGTCGTGCTGCCTTCCGCTGGGCGGGCATCGATCTGCCCGCAGAAAACACCGACGAGTTAGTCGGCCGCATGATCACGCTGCTTGACAACTTCGGCACCGCCACCGGAACCCCCAGAGCATTTTGGCAGCGCCGCCAGCTCGACAACTGGGCCGAAGCGCTGATCACCGATGTCCGTGAAGGCAGGATTACCGCCCGCCCGGACTGCGTGCTCGAACACATGGCACAACTCACCGACGCCAGCGGCGAGCGTGTCGACGCCCGCACCGCCGGCATCGAGCTGCAAAACCTCACGCGCCCCACGGTCGCCGTCGGCTTCTTCGCCTCTTTCGCCGCCGTTGCGCTCGCGGAGAACCCTCAGTGGCGCACCCGCATCAACGAGTCCGAAACCGGCCGTGAAGCTTTCGCATTCGCCCAGGAAGTTCGCCGTTTCTACCCGTTCGTGCCAATGTTTCCAGCCAAGGCGACCAAAGACACGGAATTCGAGGGCTGCCCCATCCATCAGGGGCAGCGCGTCATTCTCGACTTCGTCGGCACCCTCCACTCGGCCGAGGAGTGGGATAACCCGGCGAGCTTTGATCCGGAGCGTTTCATGGCGTACGAAACCCAGTCCGAGGCGGAGACAATCAAGCCGTTCATCCCGCAGGGCGGTGCTGACGTGCGCACTGGGCATCGTTGCCCGGGGGAGAAGATCGCGGTGACGGCTCTGTCCGCAGCTGTCGAAGCTCTCGCGCGACCGGAGGTCCGTATCTCGGCGGAGGCGATCGACACCAACTACTCCATGACCGAGATCCTCGCCCGACCGAAGTCGGGCGTGCGCGTGACAGTCGCTAGCTCAAGCTAGAGACGAAATCCTGCGCGATGGCGCTCGGTTCAGCACGCTCCGGGCCGACATTGCGCAGGTTCATCTCAACGAGGTCCTCAGTGGTCAGCTGCGCGTTTACCGAGTTAATCACGTCGAGGGCGCCGTCGGGCAGTGAGCCCGCCTTGATCACCGGAACGACGTTCTGCGGGGGGATGAGGTTCTCCGGATCTTCGAGAATGACCACGTCGGCTTCCTCCCCGTTGCTCAGCAGAGCGGGGGAGGTTGTGAAGATGTTGCCAACGTTAGCGGCACCTTCGACGAGGGCCTGAACGGTCAGCGGGCCGCCACCGTCCGAGATCGGGTTGACGCTGATTTTGGCGGCATCGATTCCGTAGACATCGCTCAGGCCTGCGGGGCCGTACGGCCGCTCGGCGAACTCCGGCGGCGCTGCGATGGTGATCTGGTCGAGCTTGTCTAAATCGGCGATGGTTCCCAAGCCTCGTTCATCCGCGAGCTGCCGGGTAACGCGGTAGGCGTCCTTGGACTCGGCCGGGCTGAAATCCCCGGCTTCCAGGTCATCCGGTAAGGCCTCGGCGAGCGCCGCTTCATCGGCGGGGGTGCCGCCGTAGAACTGGGTGAGATTGCCCGAGTACTCCGGGACGACATTGATGCTGCCTTCCTGCAGTGCCCCGAGGTACACCTCGCGGGAACCGATGCCGGAGTTGACGTCGACGTCGAAACCTTCCTGGCGCAGCGCCTCGGCCCAGATCTGGCCGATGATCTCGGATTCAGGGAAGTTCGCGGTTCCAATGACAACGGTGCCCGCCTCACCGCTGACGGCGAACGGATCGTCGGAACCGCAGGCGGTGAGGGTCAAGGTGGCGACGACAATTGCGCCCGCGGCTGCAGTGAGTTTCATGTGCGCCCACCTTAATGCGATCGCGGAGCGAGGAAGCGTTGCACCCCCGCGAGGGTCAGGTCGGTTACCAGTGCCAAGGCTGTGACCAGCAGTGCTCCCGCAACCATGCGCGGGTAGTCCTGCACGGCGAGCCCGTCGATGAGGTAGCGCCCCAATCCTCCGAGGCCGATAAATGAAACCACCGTCGCCGTCGCGATGACCTGTACAACGCAGGAGCGCAACCCGCCGATGATGACGGGTGCCGCCAACGGGAGCTCAACTCGGGTCAGGATCTGGGCCTCGCTGTAACCCGCTGCTCTGGCGGAGTGCACGACCTGACGCGAAACGGAATCGAATCCGGCGACAAACCCGGCGAGGAGGGGAGCGATGGCCAGCATCACGAGGACGATCGTCGCCGGAATCAGCGGCAGCGTTGCGCCCCGCGGAAGCGAAATGGCCAACCATGTCAGCAACCCCAGGGCGGGCAGCGCACGCAAGGCGCCGGCAATGGAAAGCACGGTGTTCGCGCCGCGCCGGGAGTGACCGATCGCGATCCCCACTGGCGCCGCAACTAACAGCGCCAGAAAAACGGCGAGAGCAGAGTACCCCACGTGCTCGAGGAGACGGACGGCAAATCCGGTGTCCCCACCCCAATTCTCACGAGTCACAAGATAGTTCACTTCAGACCCGCCTTACGTGTCCACGGCATGGTGACTCTGCCGAACGCGACGAGGAGTGCGTCGACAAGCACGGCGAGGAGAATCGTCCCGATAAGCCCCGCGATGATCTGAGTGGGGAAGGACCGTTGAAACCCCTCCGTGAACAGCGTGCCCAGCGACTGGACACCGATGAGGGCGCCGACCGAAACAAGGCTGATCGTTGAAGCCGCCACGACGCGCACGCCGGCGAGCAACCCCGGGCCTGCGAGGGGAAGCTCCACTCGGAGAATCCGCCTCAGCGGGGAGTACCCGGTCGCGATCGCCGATTGGCGCACATCCGCGGGCACGGAGCCGAAGGAGTCGGTCGCCGAGCGCACCATCAGCGCAATGCCGTAGAGGGTCATGGCGACAACGACGTTGAGCGGTGAGAGCACCGAGGTGCCCAGCACAAGCGGCAACAGGACAAACATGGCCAGCGAGGGCACGACGTAAATCAGGCTCGTGGCCACGACGAGGGTTTCGCGTACGCGGCCGGCGCGATGCGCGAGCCAACCGATCGGCACCGCGATGAAAAACGCCGCGAAGATCGCGGGTAGCGCCAGCAGCAGGTGGTCGATCGCGAGAGACCCGATGCGCCCTGCGTTGGATCCGAGCCACGTCCAATTCATTTCAGAACCCCCCGCACCTTGCCGGTCGCGTCCACCACCAGGGTCTCCCCGTCGCGCTGGACGGTACGCACGTGCCAGTTCTCCGCCCCGATGAACTCGCGCACCGCCTCATTGGCCGGGTGCGCGACGATTTTTTCCGGGGTTCCCGCTTGTTCGATACGGGCGTGCTGGCCGAGGATCACGACTTCGTCACCAAGCAGGAAGGCTTCGTCGATGTCGTGGGTGACCATGAGCACGGTCGTGGCCACAGTGTCCTTCAGCGCAAGCACTTCGCGTTGCAGGCTGCGGCGGACCACGGGATCAACCGCGCCGAAAGGCTCGTCCATGATGAGGATGTCCGGACGCGTCACCATGCCACGGGCCACGCCGACGCGCTGGGCCTGGCCCCCGGAGAGTTCCGCCGGGTAGCGGCCGAACAGGGACGAGCCGAGGTTGACCAGCTCAAGCATGTCCGCGGCGCGCCGCTTCGCCTCGCCCTTGCCTGCCCCGGACAACTTCGCGATGTCGGCGACGTTATCCAGTACCGTGCGGTGGGGCATCAGGCCGGAGTGCTGCATCACATACCCGATGCTGCGTCTCAGCGTGACTGGGTCGGAATCGGCCACATCCGCTCCACGGACAAGCACTGTCCCCGAGTCGGGTTCGACCATGCGGTTGACCATGCGCAGCAGTGTTGTCTTGCCGCACCCCGAGGGCCCCACGAAGCAGGTGGTTGTTCCCGTGCCCACGGTGAAGCTGAAGTCGGCGACGGCAGGGAGGGCGTTGCCGTCGTAGGTCTTTGACACGTTGCGGAACTCGATCATGTCCGTCCTCCAGGATTATCGGGAAGCCTCAGCGGAAAAACAGCGGCAAAAGGAAAAGCATGCCGGTGCTCCAGGTCAGGTGCAGCGAAATCGAACTGTATAGCCTCCCGCCGCGGAAAGCTTCGTAGTGGGCCACGGCACCGATGACTGCGGCGGCCAGAATGAGCAGCCAGACACCCATCGCCGCGGTGACAAGGCAGTACAGCGCCAGCGACACCGCGCTAATCGACGTCGTGTGGTGCAGCAGGCCGTGCACGCGGAGCTGGCGCGGGACTGCGTCACGGTAAACGAGCTCCTCGCCGATTCCGTTGAGGATGAGAACGAGCAGGGTCGGCGCGAGCCCGCCTTTCTCCGTCGTCGCCAGCAGCTGGCCGACAGGTTCAGCGAGGGGAGGGATGCGGCTGACAATAACGGCCCCCGCAACGAAGATGGTGGCGAGGGCCGCGCCGATGGCCACCCCCCGCGCGATGTCAGCGGCTTTGCCGGGCCCGGCGAAAGCGTTGCGCGAGCCCATGAACCACCAGGTGGTGGCGTAGACGATGGCTGTCAGTACCGTTGCCGCGTAAAAGCCCGCCGATCCATCACCCGATTGGCGGGCGACGAAGAGTCCCGCGGCGCCCAGCAGGCACGGCAGGAGGAAGGTGAACTTAGGTAGTGCCATCAGTGGAAGTATAAGCTGAAGACTATGAGGACTGCTCTCGTTACAGGTGCCACCGGGTTTATCGGCCAGCGCGTCGTCCTCGAACTGGTCGAACGCGGGTGGAAGGTTCGCTGCCTGTGCCGCAGTCGCGACAAGGCCCTGACCATGGACTGGGCCCGCTACCTCGATAGCGGGGAGGTGGAGATCGTCGAGGGCGACGCGGCCGAAAGGGCCGACGTCGACCGCGCGCTCAAAGGCGTCGACTGTGCCTGGTACCTGCTGCACTCCATGTCGTCGGGCGGCGGCTTCGCCGAGGAAGAGGCGAAGATGGCGCGCCAGTTCGGCGAGGTCGCCGCGGAGCACGAGGTTGGCCGGATCGTCTACCTCGGCGGGCTCCACCCGGACAACGAGGACATGTCCGAGCACCTGAAGTCGCGCGTGCGCGTCGGCGAGGAGCTGCGCGCCGCCGGCGTGCCCACGGCGGCCCTCCAGGCGGGCGTGGTCATCGGCGACGGCTCGCTGTCGTTCGCGCTGTTGCGCCACGTTTCCGAGCGCGTGCCCACTTTTGCGGCGCCGAAGTGGATCACCAACCGCATCACCCCGATCTCCGTGCGCGACGTCGTTCACTACCTCGTCGCCGCGGCCGATCTGCCTGCTGAGGAGGACCGCGCCTTCGACATCGGCGGGCCCGACACCATGCCGTACGTGGATATGATGCAGCGCTACACCCAGGTCGTCAGCGTGCGCCGCAGGCCGTTTCTGTCGGCGCCCATCATGACCCGTCGCCTCGCGTCCTTCGGCCTGTCCGTGCTCACGCCGCTGTCGATGAAGGAGATCCTGCCGATCTTCGACTCCGTATCCTCGGACACCGTGCTCAAAGAGCGCGACTTGGAAAAGCTGGTGGGCACGCCCGAGGGCGGCAACCAGACCTTCGACGAGGCCGTCGAGATCGCCGCGCGTGGCACCCACCCCGCGCGCTACGGGCGCATCGCCAACGCGGTGCACCTCGGCGTGCTGGCCACGGCCATCGCCGGCTCGCTTCTGACTAACCCTAAGTCCGCTAACTACGCCCGGCTGAAGAAGCCCTCCTGGCAGCCCCCGGCGGCGGCGTTTCCCATCGTGTGGACCCTGCTCTACATCGACATTGCAGTGATCGCCACCACCACCATCGCCGATTCGCTGGAGGAGGGCGAGCCCCGCGCCGCGCGCAATGACGCCCTCGCGCTGGCGGGGAACCTTGTCCTCAACGCCGGCTGGAGCGGTGTATTCTTCCGTTCGCGCGCTCGCCGCTTGTCGACGCTCTGGGCAGGCGCCCTCGCAGCCTCCTCAGCAGACCTGGTGCGCCGCGCACACCGCCGCTCGCCGACGCGCGGGTTGCTGCTTGCCCCCTACCCGGTGTGGTGCGCCTTCGCGACCGTGCTGACCGGCGAAATCGCGCGCCTTAACCGTTCTTAATGTCGTCGTAGGCCGCTAAAGCCCGCAACCGCGACTGCTTGACGTCCGCCATCGGCTCGGGGTAGTCGGCGGTTTCGGGCAGCCAGCGCGAAACGTAGGAGCCGTGCGGGTCGAACTTCTCCGCCTGCGTCAGCGGGTTGAAGATGCGGAAGTACGGTGCGGCGTCGTCACCGGAGCCCGCGACCCACTGCCAGTTGAACGCGTTGGAGGCGGCGTCGGCGTCGACAAGCGTGTCCCAGAACCACTCCTCGCCGTGGCGCCAGTGGATGCCCAGGTTTTTAGTCAGCCAGGAGCCGGTGACCATGCGCACTCGGTTGTGCATGCGTCCGGTCGCCCAGAGTTCGCGCATGCCGGCGTCGACAAGCGGGATGCCCGTGCGGCCCGACTGCCACGCCGCGAGCTCTGTCAGGTGCTGGGCGTCGGGGTCCATTTCTTGGTGCGCGAATGCCGCAGCCGTGGTGCCGGGCACCGCGTTGGGTGTCCACTCCCAGTCAAAGCGGCCGAACTTCTCGCGGACGTTTTTCGTCTCCATGTCGGCCAAGTGGTAGTAGCGGTGCCAGGCGAAATCGCGCCACAGAAGCTGCCGCGCAAACGCCCACGCTCCCGCGTCGACAGCGGCGAGCCACACCTCGGCGGGGCTGATCTCGCCGAAGCGCAGGTGCGGCGACAGGCCTGAGGTAACCCCGTCGAGCGCATTGTTGTCGTAGTCGGCGCTCGCGGCGATGAACTCGGCGAGGCGTTTGTGGGCCGCGCCTTCGCCGGGGGTGTTGTGCTGCGCCAGCGATGCGGCCCACGCAGCCTCGGCAGGCGCGTCCACGGTGGCGGGGGCGACGTCGGCCGGGGTGAGGTCCGGGACGGGAAGAGGCGTGGGAGGGGCGTCGAGAAGCACACTGCGCGCGGCGTTGAAGAACGGCGTGAACACGCGGTACGGGGTGGCACGCACCTCCCAGGGCTCCGTGAGCAGGTAGCCGGGGTGCGAGACGGCGCCGGTGGCCTCCTTGACCTCGGCATCAATGTCCGTCAGGTGGTAGCGGCGGTTCCACGTCACTGTCGCGCCAAGCTCGCGCGCGAGGCGGGGGACGATCTCGCGCGGGTCGCCCGCGAGCTCAATCAACGGAGCTGGGAGGGATTCGCGCAAGGCATCGAGGCTGTGGCGCAGCCACCACGCGGCGGCCCGGCCGATGCCCCGGCCCACCGTCTCGTGGACGTAAAGCCCCACGACGGGGCCGCGCTCGGCCGCCCAGGTCAAAGCGGCGTTATCAGCCAAGCGCAGGTCGTCGCGGAACCATACAATCGTCGGGGTACTCATCGCGACAGGGCATAGAATAGCGACGGACGAGAAACGCCCAGCGGGGCCAGCCACTTCTCGCCCGTGTGAGTAAACCGGAACCCGAGCTTGAGCAGAACCCGCTGCGAGCCGAGGTTTCCCTCTGCATGGGAGGCAACGATAAAGGGGTAGTTGGAGTGCTCGATCAACGCGGACGCCGCCTCGGTGGCGATACCGCGGCCCCAGTAAGGCGCTGCCACCCAGTAGCCGAGCTCCGGGGACTCGCCGGGGCGTAGCGCAACGCAGCCGACCGGCTCACCGTCGAGCGTGATCGCGAAGGTGCCGGGCGCGGATAAGACATCACTGATGGAGCGCCGGCTTTCCTCGAGGCTTGTGTGCGCCGGCCAGCCGGCACGCGGGCCGACCTCGGGGTGCGAGGCGTGGGTGAAAAGCGCCGGGGTGTCGCTACGAGCCCAGGGGCGCAGCACCAGGCGGGGAGTAACTAACATTGCTTGCCATCCTAATGTCCGAGCTCGGGAACTAAAGAAACGAATCGGGCGTTGTACCGTGTGGATGCAAGTCCGGCCAGACCATTGTCTGAATTACTGAAAGGAAACCAGGGATAGTGAGAAGTAACAACCCTGTCTTGACCCAACTGCCCCAGGCGGGCAGCTTCGCGGGCTACGGGTCGGTACAGACCGACCGGCCCATGACGGTCGACGACGTGGTAACCAAGACGGGCATCACTCTCGCAGTGATCGTTGCGTTCGCCGTCGCGAACTTCGGAATCGCGCTGGCGGGGCGACCCGACATCTCGACCATCTTGACGTTCGTCGGCGCAATCGGCGGTTTCATCACCGTTCTCGTCCACGCCTTTGGCAAGAAATTCGGATCCCGCACCGTGACGTTGATATACGCGGCTTTCGAGGGCCTGTTCGTCGGTGGGTTCTCGTTGATCCTGTCCGGTTGGATGATCGGCGGAGCGAACGCCGGAGCGATGATTTCCCAGGCCATTCTGGGCACGGTCGGCGTGTTCCTCGGCATGCTGTTCGTTTACAAGACCGGGGCGGTGCGCGTCACCCCGCGCTTCAACCGGATCCTCACCGGCGCCATCGTCGGTGTCGCGGTGATGGCGCTCGGCAACCTGGTGCTGTTCCTGTTCACGGGACTCAGCCCGCTCCGCGACGGCGGACCGCTGGCGATCATCTTCGGCGTGGTCTGCATCATCCTCGCCGCGCTGTCGTTCCTGCAGGATTTCGACCTCGCCGATCGCCTCGTACGCACCGGAGCGCCGTCGCAAATGGCCTGGGGCGTGGCACTGGGGCTGGCAGTGACGCTGGTCTGGCTCTACACCGAGATCCTGCGTCTTTTGTCCTACGCCAACCGCAACTAGCTAGTAGTTGCTCTCGGGGTTAATCGAGATCCCGTCCACGCTCACCGTGGTGAAGCGGAGGACACCATCGATAACCTCGGGGTTGCCTAGGACAACCTGGGTACCCTCGACCCGACGGTCCGGGTTGAGCGTCACGCGGGTGCCCAAGCCGGAACCAATCCGGCCGGACCACTCGTTCCACGTGATGTTCTCGATGTAGTCGTCCTCATCCTCGCAGGAGAGAACGAGACGGTCCGGCTCGGGGCCAACATCGGTACCGCAGTTGATGTAGGTGGGTAGCTGGCTCGGGGTGGGCGTGGCGTTGGCCTGGGAGGCCTCCACAACGTTGGCGCGGGTCGCGCTAGCCGGGGTCTCGTGGCCGGAACCCGCGAGCGAATCGGGGTTTTGGCTGGTGGCGGTGTCGACCTTGTTGCCGGAGTCGACCTCGTGCGGAGGGGAGCAGGCTGCGAGGCCCAGAGCTGCCAGGGCGAAAAATCCCGCCGCTGCCTTGCGCGTGGTGGTGATGTTCACTGTGATGTCGTCCTTAAAATCTCAAGAAGTTTTCCTCTGCGACCCCGCGCGCGGGGTCGCAGCCTTGTCTGAATCGTATGGCTCGGCAGAGACGATGGTTACCGAGATCTCGCGCCCGTTCGGGGCGTTGTAGGAGCGGGTCTCACCCTCGGAAGCACCAACAACCGCGGCGCCCAGCGGGGAGTTCTCGGAGTAGGTCTCCAGGTCCTTGTTGCCGGTGGAGGCGGCGCGGGTGCCGATGAGGAAGGTTTCCTTGTCGCTCTCGTCGCCGTTGTAGAAGACGTGGACGACGGAGCCGACCTGGGCGACACCCTCGATGACGCCGGAGCGCTCGGTGGTGGCATTCGCCAGGATCTCGGAGATCTGCTTGATGCGGGCTTCTTCTTGATCCTGCTGTTCGCGTGCGGCGTCGTAGCCAGCGTTTTCCTTCAGGTCGCCTTCCTCGCGGCGCTCGTTGATCTCGGCGGCGATGACCGGGCGGTTGTCGATGAGAGCCTGCAGCTCGTTCTCGAGCTTCGCCTTCATCTCCGGGGTGATGTACTGCTTCTGGGTCTCAGCCATATATAAACCTTCCGTTACATGCTAATACTGGGCCGAATTCTATCACGGCGCGGGCGTGGGATAAGCCGCAGTGTAGGTCCTGGATGTGTCCATGTAGAAGGGGATGTTTTCCGAGCAGCCGTAGACACGCCCGGACACGGCGGGCTCGCGCACAGGAAGGTCGACGCCGACGTGGATGAGCTCGTCGCCACCTGCGGGGATGATGACTTCTCTGCGCCCCACCTCAGCGAAGTCGTAGTTGACCGCGGTGACGATGCAGTACGAGTCGATGGACGGGTCGCGGCGGGTGACGTCGATCCACAGCCGGGTGGTGGCGTCGTCGACAGCTTCCTGGGTGATAAAGCTTGCGGTGACGGGCACTGCTTGGCGCTGCAGGTAGTTACGCGCCGCCGCCGCGATTACGAGCGCCACCATGAGCAACGCCGCGATAGCCAACACTTTGCCGCCGATCCCGCGGGGCGCCCTCGCGGAATCCTGGTCGCCGTAGCGGCTTGTCGGGCGGGCAAGGTCGGTATCGGGCACAGTGGGGCATCCTCGCTAGTGGCAGTAATGACTTTTGCATCAATAGTACTAAGATGGCCTAATACTTAATACTTAGTAACTTAACCTACGACGGCTGGAGATGCTGCATGCGCCTTTTGGCAGTTCACGCCCACCCAGATGACGAGTCGTCGAAGGGGGCAGCGACGATGGCGCGCTACGCCTCCGAGGGGCACCGCGTCAAGGTTGTAACCTGCACGGACGGCAAGCGCGGCGACATTTTGAACCCAGCGATGAATCGCCCCGGCGTGCTCGAGAACATCATGGATGTGCGTCGTGAGGAAATGGCCCGCGCCGCGGCTGCGCTGGGTGTGGAGCACGAGTGGATGGGCTACGAGGATTCCGGTCTGCCCCAAGGCGACCCCCTGCCGCCCTTGCCCGAGGGCTGCTTCGCGCTCGCGGACACCACCGAGGCGACCACGTCTTTGGTTAAGGTCATCCGCGAGTTCAAGCCGCACGTGATTATCACCTACGACGAGAACGGTGGCTACCCGCACCCGGATCACCTCAAGGTGCACGAGATTTCCATGGAGGCGTGGGAGAAGGCGGGCGACCCGGGGTTCGCGCCCGAGGCCGGTGAGCCGTGGACGCCGCTAAAGCTGTACTACACACACGGCTTTATCCTGCAGCGGATGCAGCTGCTCCACGACCGCCTGATCGAGCAGGGCGCCAAGAGCCCCTACGGTTACATGATCAAGCGGTGGAAGGAAAACGAGGCGGACGTGATGAGCCGTGTCACCACTCGCATTGAGTGCGGTGAGTACTTTGGCCACCGCGCCGAGGCGCTGACCGCCCACGCCACGCAGATCGATCCCGCCGGCGCGTTCCTTGCCAGCCCGGTCGAGGACCAGCAGGCGGTCTGGCCGACCGAGGAGTTCGAGCTGGCCAAGACCCGCGTGTCCACGCACCTACCTGAGGACGACTTGTTCGCGGGCATCAGCGAGACGGAGGATAAGCAATGATCGGTACCGCCGCGCTAACCAACGCCTCGGGCTGGATCCTCGCGCAGGCTCCGCCGGAGACCCCGGTTGGGCCGGAGTTCGGCAAGGCCTCGCCGATCGGCATGCTCATCGTCGTCGCCCTCGCGGTGGTGATCTTGAGTCTCGGCTTCGCCTTCCACCGCAGGCTGTCGCGCTTTAACCGGCGTCGGCTGTTTGCGGAGCAGCACGGTATCGACCCTTTCGACCAGGAGGCAATTGACGCGGCCATGGCCGAGGCGGGCGTGCTCGACCGTCGTCGTCAGCGCTTTATCTAACCGCTCGGCTGTAGGGTGGAATCGTGACTGTGCTGTCGAGAATCCTCTACCGCCTCTACGAGGCGCGGTTGAGGCGTGACCTGCGTGGCAAGAAGCGCCCGCGGCACATCGCGGTGATGGCCGACGGCAACCGGCGCTGGGCGCGACAGGTCGGTTACACCGACGTCTCCCACGGCCACCGCGCCGGCGCAGCGAAGATCGGCGAGCTGGTGCGCTGGTCGGCCGAGATGGACATCGATGTTGTCACCATCTACCTGCTGTCCACCGAAAACCTGCAGCGCACGACCGAAGAGGTTGAGCTGCTTTTCGACATCATCTCCGACGTCGTCGCGGACTTGGCGGCGGAGGATTACTCGTGCCGCATCAAGCTTGTCGGCCACCTTGAGCTTCTGCCCCCGGAGGTAGCGGAGCGGATGCAGCGCTCGGCCGCGGCGACAAGCGCGAAGCGTGGGCTCAGCGTCAACATCGCGGTCGGCTACGGCGGGCGCCAAGAGATCGTCGACGCCGTGCGCACATTGCTTGGCGACGAGCTCGCCTCCGGAACCGCTGCCGAAGGTTTGGCGAGCCGCGTCACCGTCGACTCGATCGGGGAAAACCTCTACACTTCCGGCCAGCCGGACCCGGATTTGGTGATCCGCACCTCCGGCGAGCAGCGCCTGAGCGGGTTCCTGCTCTGGCAGGCGGCGTACTCGGAGATCTGGTTTACCGACACCTACTGGCCGGCATTTCGCAAGATCGACTTCCTGCGCGCGCTGCGCGACTACTCGCAGCGCTCGCGCCGCTTTGGCAAGTAGCTACATCTTGCGCATACGAACGCGCTGTACGGAGTGATCGGAGCCCTTACCCAGCACGAGCGAAGCGCGCACGCGGGTGGGCAGGATGTTTTCCACGAGGTTCGGGAGGTTGATCGACTGCCAGATTTCGCGGGCCTCGCGCGTCGCGGAGGCGTCGTCAAGCTCGGCGAATCGTGCGAAGTGAGCGCCAGGCTCGCGGAAGGCTGTCGTGCGCAGCTGAAGGAAGCGGTCGATGTACCAGCGCTCGATGTGCTCGGTTTTGGCGTCAACGTAGACGGAGAAGTCGAACAGGTCCGAGATCATCAGGGTCGGGCCGGTCTGCAAGACGTTGAGGCCCTCGAGGATGAGGATGTCGGGCCTGTCCACAAGCTGGTGCTCGCCGGGGATGATGTCGTAGAGCTTGTGCGAGTACACAGGTGCTTCCACCGCGGGGGCTCCGGACTTGACATCGGTGACAAAGCGCATGAGGTTGCGGCGGTCGTAGGATTCCGGGAACCCCTTGCGCTGCAGAAGGCCGCGTTCGCGCAGTGTCTTTGTGGGGTAGAGGAATCCGTCGGTGGTCACGAGGTCGACCCGGGGGTGGGACTCCCAGCGCTGTAGCAGCACCTGTAAAAGGCGAGCGGTGGTGGACTTGCCCACGGCCACCGAGCCGGCAACCCCGATGATGTAGGGCACCCGCATCGACTCGCCTAAGAACATCGCGCTGGCCGCGTTGAGCCGTTGCGCGGCCTCGACGCGCAGGTGGATGAGGCGCGAGATGGGCAGGTAGATGTCCGCCACCTCGTGCAGGTCGATGTTTTCGCCGATGCCGGAGAGCTGGGCAAGCTCGTCTTCCGTTAGCACCTGGGGCATGGCCGCGCGGCGGCGGCTCCAATCCTCGCGGCGGAAGTCCACGTACGGGCTTGAGGGGCTGGAATCAGCGGGACGCGACATGGCCACCATTGTGGCATTTGGTGCCTATACTGGCTGAAAATGGCTGTCTTTAGCGGTCAGCCCCCCGATACGAAAGGACCCGTGAAACCGTGTCTGAAGACCTCCGCTACCAGGATCTCTCCTCACTGGACCCCGAAGTCCATGAGGCCATTGTCAATGAGCTCGGGCGCCAGCGGCACACGCTGGAAATGATCGCGTCTGAGAACTTCGTGCCGCGCGCTGTGCTGCAGGCGCAGGGTTCCGTGCTGACCAACAAGTACGCCGAGGGCTACCCGGGGCGCCGCTACTACGGCGGCTGCGAGTTCGTCGACGTCGTCGAGGACCTCGCCCGCGACCGCGCGAAGGAAGTATTCGGCGCGCAGTACGCCAACGTGCAGCCCCACTCCGGCGCGCAGGCCAACGCCGCCGTGCTCATGGCGCTGGCGGAGCCGGGCGACACGATTCTGGGCCTAGACCTCGCCCACGGGGGTCACCTCACTCACGGAATGAAGATCAACTTCTCCGGCCGTCTGTACAACGTCGCCGCCTACCAGGTGGAGCCTGACACCCACCAGATTGATATGGCGAAGCTGCGCGAGCAGGCGCGCGAGGTCAAGCCGAAGGTGCTCATCGCTGGCTGGTCGGCATACCCGCGCCAGCAGGATTTCGCAGAGTTCCGCTCGATTGCCGACGAGGTCGGCGCGTACCTGTGGGTCGACATGGCGCACTTCGCGGGCCTCGTCGCCGCGGGCCTGCACCCCTCTCCCGTGCCGCACGCCCACGTCGTGTCATCCACGGTGCACAAGACACTCGGCGGCCCGCGCTCCGGGTTCATCCTCACCAACGACCTCGAGCTGCACAAGAAGCTCAACTCCGCAGTGTTCCCCGGCCAGCAGGGCGGTCCCCTGATGCACGCGGTCGCCGCGAAGGCGACGGCGTTCAAGATCGCCGGCACGCCCGAGTTCAAGGACCGCCAGCAGCGCACGCTGAACGGCGCGCACATCCTCGCCGAGAGGCTCACGCGTGACGACGCCAAGGTTGCCGGCGTCGACGTCGTCTCCGGCGGCACCGACGTCCACCTCGTCCTCGTTGATCTGCGCAACTCCGACATGGATGGCCAGCAAGCCGAGGACCTGCTCCACTCCGTGGGCATCACCGTCAACCGCAACGCAGTGCCGTTCGACCCGCGCCCGCCGAAGGTCACCTCCGGCCTGCGCATCGGAACCTCCGCGCTTGCGACCCGCGGCTTCGGCGACGAGGACTTTACCGAGGTCGCCGAGATCATCGCGGAGACCCTGATCATGGGCGATTCTGCGGACCGCGAAGCGCTGCACGCCCGCGTGGATGCTCTCGCCGAGAAGTACCCGCTCTACCCGGAGCTGGAAAGCTGGAAGATGATCTAGCGCTCGGCGGCATGGGTCGCGCGAGCGGCCCGCAGCCACTCGGGCTGATCTTTGAGCAGGGCGCTGATCTGCTCGGTGGTCAGGGGGGAATCCATGCCGTTCTTCTTCAAGGCGGTGATGCTGATCCCGAGCTTACGCGCCACTTCGGGGCGGGGATGGGGTCCGTTCAGGCGTAGCTCCGTCAGCCACTCGGGAGGATTGGCCTGCAGCTCGCGCAGGCGCGCGTGGGTGATCGCGCCCTCGCGGAACTCGTCCGGGGTGGCGGGGAGGTAGATGCCCAGTTTCGCGGCGGCGGTTGCGGGCTTCATCGCCGTGCCGGAGGGTTTAGTCGAGTCAGTCATGGGTTCGACGGTAGCATTTTGGCATGTTGCGCCTCAGTTTCGTCACCGGCACCGAGCCGGGAAAATGGTTCTCCCGCTACCGGCAGGGCACCGACCACGGTCTGCGTGAGATCGGCCACGATGACCCGTTTGCCCTGCTCGAGCAGGGGGAGTGCGACCTCGCGCTGATGCGGCTTCCGGACGCGCGTGTCGACGACCGCCACCACGTCGTCGTGCTCTACGACGAGGCGGCCGGGGTTGCGGTGCCGAAGGAATCGGTCTACGCGATTGCCGACGAGCGGCTGACGCCGGCGGACCTCGAGGGGGAGATTGAGAATTTTCGTTGGTCGCAGGGGGCGTCGATAAGCGAGCTGCGAGAGTCTCTGCGCGTGGTTGCGGCCAACGTTGGCGTGGCCTTTGCGCCAAAGCCTCTGCTCAAGATGCTTGCGAAGAAGCAGGTCGCGGTACGCGATGCTGATGGCGATGCGACGCACATTGCGCTGGTGTGGAGGCGGGAGGCGGACGGCGATCCGATCCAGGATTTCGTTGGTGTGGCGAAGGGGAGGACGCCGCGGTCCTCGCGCTCCTCCCCCCGTACAGGGGGTAGGCGCGGACGTCGTTAACCTAGAGTTTGCATAATGGTACGCATAAACAACGTTCTATGGAAAGGGTTTTAGATATGAATATTTCTCGCAAGCTTGGTGTCATCGCCGCAGCTGGTGCTCTCTCGGTGGGCCTCGTCGCCTGCGCCGACGAAGAGGGCGACATGGGCGCGGCGACGACCGTTGCAGAAACCGCGACCGAGACCAACACCATGACCGAGACGCAGGAGCCGGCTGAGGCGACCACCGCTGGCACCGAGGTCGCTGACGGCGTGCCGGTTGCTACCGCCGATGGCACCCAGGCCATGGTTCCGGCCGGCCTGGCAGAGGCCATGGACAAGTTCACCGCTCCCGAGTACGGCGGCGACGACTGGGGCGAGCCGATGAGCATCGATGAGACCGAGCAGGGCTGGGTTGCAGCCTACGCTGACGGTCACTACATCACCTGGAACGAAAACACCGGTGGCGCTCCGATCTGGGGCAAGATTGGTGAGACCTGGGCGGATGAGAACTGGGGCGAGGGTAGCGTTGGTTTCCCGACCGCAGCTGAGACCCCGATCCCGGGCGAGATGGGCTGGACCCAGGAGTTCGAGAACGGCACCATCAGCTGGGCACTCGACGAGGCCACCGGCGAGTTCGGCCCCGTCATTGAGGCCAACTAAAATTAGACTGCACCTGCACTATTGCGTAGCCATTGATTTCGCTACACAATAGTGTGCATGTCTTTCAATGATTTCACGCTCCGACCAATCCGCCCGGAGGATTACCCGCAGGTTCGGGAAATTTACGAACTGGGTTTGACGTCGGGCCACGCCAGCTACGAATCCAAGGGTCAAAGCTGGGAGGAGTTCCGGAGCAAGAAGATCATTGAGACCGTTTTCGTCGCGGTCGACTCAGAAGATGATTCCCGCGTTGTGGGCTGGGTCGCCGCGGCGAAGGCATCTACGCGCAGCGTCTTCCACGGAGTCGTGGAGGATTCGATTTACATACACCCCGACGCCCAAGGGCGCGGGGTGTCTAGCGCGCTTTTGGACAAACTTATTGAGACCTGCAAGCGCCTCGACAAATGGGCCATCCACTCGTGGATCTTCCCCGAGAACGAAGGATCCTCAAGACTGCACATGTCCCGCGGCTTTACCAAGGTGGGCACCTTCCACAACATGGCGGAGATGACCTACGGCGACATGGAGGGGCAGTGGCGCGCGACTGACGTCTACGAGCTGCTGCTGCCCACCCCCGGCGAGTCTGCTTAAGCCACCGTCTCCTTCAGCGGTTCCTGCTTCACGGGGAGCAGCAGGATCAGCGCGACCAGCGCCGCTGGGACCATGAGTAGGTAAACGGGTGTGAGCCCGTCGTTGTAGCTGGAGATCACAGCGTCGCGGACGGCGTCGGGAAGCTGGGCGACGATCTCCGGGGTGAAGCTGTTGCGGGCGGTTTCGCCGGCTTGCATCTCGCCGGGCAGGCGCTCGGCAAGGTTCTGGGTCATGTTGAGAATGAACAGCGACCCCACCAGCGAGGCGCCGAGCGCCGATCCGAGCTGGCGGAAGAAGTTGTTCGTTGCGGTTGCAGTTCCCACCATGGCGACGGGGAACGAGTTCTGCACGATCAACACTAGCACCTGCATCACCATGCCCAGGCCCGCGCCGAAGGTGAACATATAAACACCGAGCTGCGGCAGCGGCGTGGTGGGCTCGAGCTGTGAAAATAGCAGCAGGCCGAGGGCGGTGACCGCCATGCCGGCGATGGGGTAGGTCTTGTAGTGGCCGGTGCGGGCGATGATAAAGCCGACGGCTACACCGACGCCGAGTAGGCCGAGCACCATGGGCAGCATCATCAGGCCGGCCTCGGTCGGGGTCAGGGAGTGGACCATCTGCAGGTAGGTCGGCAAGTAGCCGAGCACGCCCATCATGGAAAAGCCCAGCACCACGCCGGCCGCGGTTGTCAGCACCATGTTGCGGTTGCGGAACAGCCACATCGGGATCAACGGGTTGCGCGCTCGCTTCTCGACGACCACAAACAGCGCCGAGGAGATTATCGCTGCCGCAATGAGGCCGAGGATGACGAGGGAGCCCCAGTCGTAGTCTGTGCCTCCCCATGTAGCGGTCAGGGTGATGCTCACGGTGGCGACCACCATGAGGATGGTGCCCAGCCAGTCGAAGTGCAGCCGCTCCGGCCTCGGCCCGCGCAGTCGCAGGACCACGAGGCAGACCGCCATGGCAATCAGGCCTAGCGGGATGTTGATCCACAGCCCCCAGCGCCAGCCGGGGCCGTCGGTGAACCACCCGCCGAGGACGGGCCCGAGCACGGAGGAGACTCCGAACACAGCGCCCATTGCGCCCATGTACTTGCCGCGCTGCCTGGCGGGGACGACCTCGGCGATAATCGACTGCGAGTTGACCATCATCCCGCCCGCGCCGAAGCCCTGGACGGCGCGGCCAATGATCAGGGCCGTCATGGAGTTGGCGAACCCGCCGATGATCGAGCCGACGATAAACAGCGAGATCGAACCGATGTAGAGCCACTTGCGCCCGAGGCCGTCGCCAAGCTTGCCGTTGAGCGGCATGGCGATGGTCATGGTGACCATGAACACGGAGATTACCCAGCTCATGTGGTCAACGCCGCCGAGCTCGCCGACGATGGTGGGCAGCGCGGTGCCGAAGACCATCTGGCCGAGCGAGCTCATCAGCATGGTGAGCATCAGTGCACCGAAGATGAGCCCGATGCGGGGTTGGTGCGTTTCTACCATGTCAGCTCCTTGTAGTACGCGGTGTGGATGCGCGCTGCGCGCCGCACTCCGTCGACGGCCGAGCCTGTGTCGGCGGGGAAGTGCGGGTTGGACAGGTACAGCGACAACGCGCTGCGGCACACCTCGACGACAATGTGGACCTCGACTTCGACGGGGAGGTCGGGCAACCGGCGGTCGTCGGGGAATCGCGCAAAATGCTTGTCGACGGCCCGAGCCAGCGCCGTGAGCACCGTGACGCGGCGTTTGTGGCTCGCGTGGGCCAGGGAGGGGTTATCGGAGATGACTAGGCGGCGGCGCTCTAGCAGCCCTCTGCTGACCAGCTCGGAGCGTTCTTTCATCTGCGAGACGATGAGCTCAATGAGGTTGTCGCTCTGGGTGGCCTCGATCGCGGCCAGCGCCTCGGCATCGAGCTCGAAGGGGAAGGCGCCGAGGATGGCGTCGTCTTTGGAGCTGACGTAGTTAAAGAAAGTCCGCCGCGAAATGTCCGCGGCGGCGCAAATGTCTTCAACGGTTACGGCGTCAGCGCCGTGGCGTTCGACGAGGGCGAGCGCTTCGTCGTAGATGCGGCGCAGCGTCGCCTGGCGCTTGCGCTCGCGTAAACAAGGGGGTTTAGTCACA
Source organism: Corynebacterium sp. Z-1 (assembly GCF_031844665.1). Classification (NCBI taxonomy): domain Bacteria; kingdom Bacillati; phylum Actinomycetota; class Actinomycetes; order Mycobacteriales; family Corynebacteriaceae; genus Corynebacterium; species Corynebacterium sp. Z-1. The sequence goes on from NZ_CP134621.1 coordinate 1,330,447, forward strand.
GGGTGCAATGTTACACCCTGTGCAAAATTCCTTCTTTAGTTGCGATCGGTGTTCGCCATGGACAGCACGTCGAGGCGGCGATCCAGCTCCTCTTCGGTGAGCTTGTCACCGTCGACGAAGCCGAGGTCGATGACCGTCTCGCGGATGGTCTTGCCTTCCTTGAGCGCGGTTTTGGCCACCTTCGCGGCGTTCTCGTAGCCGATCGCCGAGTTCAGCGGGGTGACAATCGACGGCGAGGACTCAGCCAGCGTGCGCATGCGCTCGATGTTCGGCTCAATGCCGTCGACAAGCTTGGTGGCGAACTGGCGAGCCGTGTTCGCCAGCAGGCGAGAGGACTCGAGCACGTTGCGCGCCATCATCGGGATGAAAACGTTGAGCTCGAACTGGCCCTGGGTGCCAGCGAAAGCCACTCCGGCGTCGTTGCCGATGACCTGCGCGGAGACCTGGGTGGCGGTCTCACAGAGAACGGGGTTGACCTTGCCCGGCATGATAGAGGAGCCCGGCTGCAGGTCGGGCAGGTGGATCTCGCCGAAGCCGGCGAGCGGGCCGGAGCCCATTAGGCGGATGTCGTTGGAGATCTTGTACAGCGACACCGCGACCGAGCGCATTGCGCCGGAGAACTCGACGAGCGCGTCGCGGTTCGCCTGCGCCTCGAAGTGGTTCTCCGCCTCGGAGAGCTGCTCAACACCGGTCAGGGTCTTCAGCTCGGCGGTGACCCTTGCGCCGAAGTCGGCCGGGGTGTTGATGCCGGTGCCCACAGCGGTGCCGCCGATCGCGAGCTCGCCGAGACGCTCCAGCGTGGCCTCGACGCGCTGGATGCCCAGCTCAATCTGGCGTGCGTAACCGGAGAACTCCTGGCCGAGGGTGACAGGGGTGGCGTCCATCAGGTGGGTGCGGCCGGACTTGACCACCGAGTGCCACTCCTTGGCCTTCGCATCAAGCGAGTCGTGCAGCACCTTCAGGCCGGGGATGAGGTCCTCGACAGCTGCCTCCGTCGCGGCGACGTGGGTGGCCGTGGGGAAGGTGTCGTTGGAGGACTGGCCCATGTTCACGTCGTCGTTGGGGTGAACCTCAACGCCGTTGGCCTTGGCGATAGACGCGATGACCTCGTTGGTGTTCATGTTCGAGGAGGTACCCGAGCCGGTCTGGAAGACGTCGATCGGGAACTGGTCGTCGTGCTTGCCGTCGGCGATCTCCTTCGCTGCAGCGATGATCGCGTCGGCCTTCTCAGCGTCGAGGTTGCCCATGTCCTTGTTCACCTGGGCACACGCCGCCTTGAGCAGGCCGAGGGCGCGGATCTGCTGCGACTCCAGGCCGCGGAAGGAAATCGGGAAGTTCTCCACAGCGCGCTGGGTCTGTGCGCGCCACAGAGCGTCCACGGGGACCTTGACCTCGCCCATGGTGTCGTGTTCGATGCGGTACTGCTGATCAGCCATGTAAAAGCTCCTTCTTGAGGTGTGTTTATTCCGTGGGGTCAGAGTAGTCGACCACGGAGAACTCTTGCAGCTTGGAAAGCTGGTGGATCGACTCGACGTAGCGGACCGTGCCGGAGGTGCCGCGCATCACCAGCGAGCGCGTAGTCGCGCCGGTCTTGCGGTACGAGACACCGCGCAGCATGTCGCCGTTGGTCACGCCCGTCGCTGCGAAGTAGGTGTTGTCGGTGGAGACGAGGTCATCCATCAACAGCACGCGGTCTAGGTCGTGGCCGGCGGCGAGCACGCGCTCACGTTCCTCGTCGTTTTGCGGCGCGAGCTGGCCCTGGATCTCCCCGCCCAGGCACTTCAGCGCGCAGGCCGCGATGACGCCCTCCGGGGTGCCGCCGACGCCCATCATCAGGTCGATGGAGTTGGTGTCCTGGGCTGCGGAGATTGCGCCCGCGACGTCGCCGTCCATGATGAAGCGGACCTTCGCGCCGGCCTCGCGGATCTCCGCGACCAGCTTCTGGTGGCGCGGGCGGTCGAGGACGACCACGGTGACCTCGGAGGGCTTGACACCCTTTGCCGCTGCCACGGCGCGCACGTTGTCCGCCACCGAGGCGGTGATGTCGATCTTGCCGGCGGCCTCGGGGCCAACGGCGATCTTGTTCATGTAGAAGGCGTCCTTCGGGTTGTACATCGAACCGCGCTCGGCGGCAGCGATCACCGCGATGGCGTTCGGGCGGCCCTCCGCCATCAGGCGCGTGCCGTCGACGGGGTCCACCGCGAGGTCAACGTGCGCGCCTTCGCCGTTTCCGACCTTTTCGCCGTTGTACAGCATCGGGGCCTCGTCCTTTTCGCCCTCGCCGATGACGATGATCCCGTCCATGGTGACCGAGTTGATCATCTTGCGCATCGCATCGACCGCAGCGCCGTCACCCTCGTTCTTCTTGCCGCGGCCTACCCAGCGGCCCGAGGCGAGCGCGGCCGCCTCCGTCACGCGGACGAGTTCGAGGGCGAGATTTCGGTCCGGGTACACCTTGCCCGATGCGGTCTGGTCAGTCATCGAAGGCAGCCTCCTGAGCTACAAATTACGGATTAGATTTCCCCCCATTGTGTCACTTTCGGACACCCCCAGTGCGCGACGCTGCCAATTCGGGGGTGAACGGGTGGACGTGCCATACTTGGGCGCGTGGCAGGCAACGAGAAACCCCGCATTTTCCAGGACGGTCGCGACATGATGATCAACGTCGTGATCATTATCGTCGCCATGCTGGCTGTGGTCGGGTTCACCGGATTGTGTACCTTCAACCCCGGCGCGCCCGAGCAGGGCCCGGTCCAGGAGGTTGACGCCCGCTCCTTCGTCGAGCTGGAGTCGCGCGCCGTGAACTACCCGGTGCGCTACCCCGAGATGCCCGCGGGCTGGACCACCAACTCCGCGCGCCGCTCGATGATCGGCGGCGCCCCAGCGCCCGTCATCGGCTGGGTCACCCCCGGCGGCGGGTTCATCCAAATGACCCAGACCGCCGCGCCGCTTGACGACGCCGTCAGGGAGATCGACGCGGACCCGCGCGAGCTCGCGTCAACCGAGCAGGTGGGCGGCGCGCAGGTGCAGATCTACAGCTCGACAGCTGACGATGTGCGCGACGTGTGGGCGGTTGACGTCTCGGATGCGCGCCTGGTGTTTACCGGTGCGGCTACCGCTGATGAGTTCCGCGAGCTGATCGAGACCGCCGTGGGCACCACGCCGATTTCGCGCGGCTAGGAGTCGCTCGAGTTATCGGTGCGGCCGATAGCTTCTTCGACGCGGGTGGCGGCGCCGTCGAGAAGCAGCTCGCAGCGCTTCGCGAGCGCCTCGCCGCGCTCCCAGTACTTCAACGACTCGTCCAGGCTCATCTGGCCTAGCTCGAGGATCTTGACGGTTTCGACGAGCTCGTCGCGCGCCTGCTCGTAGTTCAGCGTTGCGGGGTCGGGAAAGGCGTTGTCGCCGGCCTCGCCGGTTCCGAAGGCGGTCGGGGTGGTCATGGGTTCGGTGTACTCCTTAGTTAATCTGCGGGTGAGTGAGACATCGCGGCCGCGGTGATCGAACCGTCCGCGACGCGGATGCGCAGCTGCGAGCCGGGCGGGGACTGCTCGATGGTGGTGACGACCTCGGGGCCGGAGCCGTCGCGCGGCAGGACCTGGACAACGGCGTAACCGCGCGCAAGCGTGGCGGACGGCCCGAGCGCGGAGACCTGGGAGCGCAACGCAGAGACCTTCGCCGACTCCTCGCGCAGCAGGTAGCGCACGTCGCGGCGGATCAGCGCGACGGCGCGCTGAACCTCGTCGCGGCGTTGGTTCAAGGAAGTCATCGGGTTCGCCAGGACGGGTCGGCTGCGCAGCGCCGTGATGGTGGAGCGCTCGCGTTCCACCCAGCCGCGCAGCGCGGCGTTCATCCTCGCGCGTGCCTCGTCGACGAAGAGGAACTCCTGCGCGGCGTCCGGGACCACCCGCTTCGCGGCGTCCGTTGGGGTGGCCGCGCGCAGGTCAGCGACGTTGTCAAGCACGGGGTTGTCCGGCTCGTGGCCGATCGCGGAGACCACCGGGGTGCGCGCCGCGGCGACGGCGCGCTGCAACGCTTCTTCCGAAAACGGCAGCAGGTCCTCGACGGAGCCTCCGCCGCGCGCGATGATGATGACGTCGACGGCCTCGTCCGCGTCGAGCGTGCGGAGCGCCTCGATGACCTCGGGGGTAGCGTTCGCTCCCTGCACGGCGGTGTTGATCACGCGGAACTTCACCGCGGGCCAGCGCGACTGAGCCACCGACATCACGTCGCGCTCGGCGGCGGATCCCTTGCCTGTAATCAACCCGACGGTGTTGGGAAGGTAGGGGAGTGGTTGCTTCCGGGAGGCGTCGAAAAGCCCCTCGGCGGCGAGCTGCTGACGCAGCTTCTCAATGCGCGCCAGAAGTTCGCCCTCGCCGACGTGGCGGATGTCGGTGATGTACATCGAGAACGAGCCGCGACCCGCGTAGAAGGAGGGTTTGCCTAGCACAACGACTCGGTCGCCGTCTTTCAGTGGCGTCGCGAGCGAGCGCAGCAGGGAGGTTTCGGCGGTGAGCTGCACCGAAATCTGCTCCTGGGTATCGCGCAGCGTGAGGTACGACATCTTCCACGTCGGCTTGACGTTGATCTGCGTGAGCTGGCCCTCCACCCACAGCCAGCCGAGGCGCTCAATCCACTTCTTGACCGTGGAATTGAGCCGGGCTACCGGCCACGGGTTCTCCGGCGAGCTCTTCGGTTGCGCCGACTGGGTCATGCATGCCCCCTCTCTTTTTGGGTTCGCGGTTGCGTGGGAATCTAGGTGTGAAACTACACAGTTTAGTGCCGTCTATCGTTTTAGACTTCTTTTAGATACCCTGGGTTCCATGACTGAACAGGGAAAAAACGTCCTTCTCGCCGCCCCGCGCGGTTACTGCGCCGGCGTCGACCGCGCCGTCGAGACCGTGGAGAAGGCCTTGGAGAAGTACGGCGCCCCGGTCTACGTGCGCAAGCAGATCGTGCACAACAAGTATGTTGTGGAAACACTTGAGGAGCGCGGCGTGATCTTCGTCGAGGAGACCGACGAGGTGCCCGAGGGCGCCCACTTGGTCTTCTCCGCCCACGGCATCTCCCCGGCTGTGCGCGAGTCGGCGATCCAGCGCAACCTGCTCACCCTCGACGCCACCTGCCCGCTTGTGACCAAGGTGCACAACGAGGCGAAGCGTTTCGCCCGCGACGGCTACCAGATCCTGCTGGTCGGCCACGAGGGCCACGAAGAGGTCGAGGGCACCGCTGGTGAGGCCCCCGAGGTCACCCACCTTGTCGACGGTCTTGACGGAGTCGCTTCGCTGCCGGACTTTGGCCCGGATCAGAAGTTGGTGTGGTTGTCGCAGACCACGCTGTCGGTGGACGAGACGATGGAGATCGTCAACAAGCTCTTTGAGCGCTTCCCGCACTTGGAGAACCCGCCGAGCGATGACATCTGCTACGCCACCCAGAACCGCCAGGTCGCAGTCAAGGCGATCGCGCCAAAGTGCGACCTGGTCATCGTCGTGGGATCGCAGAACTCCTCGAACTCCAAGCGCCTCGTCGAGGTTGCGCTTGAGGCGGGTGCGAAGGCGTCCTACCTGGTGGACTTCGCCCGCGAGATCGACGAGTCCTGGCTGGAAGGTGTCATGACCGTCGGCGTGACCTCGGGAGCCTCCGTGCCGGAGATTCTGGTGCGCGAGGTGCTCGAGTACCTCGACGACCGTGGCTACAGCGATATCGAGCAGGTCACCACGACGACAGAGACCATCACGTTCTCCCTGCCGCGCGACCTGCGACCCTCGCGCGTCTAGCGGCCGCGGCGACGGCCTGCGGCTTCACGCTGGGCCATGATCTCGCGCAGCTCATTGACCGTGACGGTGCGTTCGCGGGCGCGGCGTCCCTCATCGGCAACGCGCCGGTTGCTGCGCGCCACGCGGCGGCGCTCCTCCCGCTCGTGACGCGCCAAGGCCTGGTTGTAACGCTTCAGAAGGTGCAGTCGGGTAAACGCAATCAGCGCTGCGCCGAGGGTGGCCGCGAGGAGCACGGGGAAGAGTTGCAGCAGCGGGTAAGCGATCACGAGTACGTCCGTGCGCGACACCCCGGAATCACCTGAGTTAATGAACCACCCCGTTGCCACCGCGGCGACAACGAAGGTGATTGGGACTACTGCCACCGTGATGAACAGCCCGCGTGGGTTCACGAGCGTTGCCGCCGCGAGCGCACCGAGGGCGAAAAGCGTGAGGAACGGCCACGAAATCTGCCCCACGTAGATGGACAGCAACGCGCCGGTGAACAGGGCAGCGCACACGATGGCTATGGCCGAGCCCGTGGCTAGACCGTCGAATGAGGCGCGGGTGGCGCGCGAGTTCCTAGGCGACGCGTGTGACACGCTGCATTACCTTACCCGGTGTACTGAATCATTCGGGCTCCGCGGCATGCCTCGGTGTTGCGGAGACAGCGTCTACCGCATGAGATGTTGACCTCTTCGGGCTGACAACCCCCATCTCCTCGAACTTCCGGGCCGTGACCATCACCCGTGAATCCATGCTGGCGAGCGTTGAGTTAAACGCGTCGACGGCGCGTTCGAGCGACTGGCCGACGCGGTTGTAGTGCTCGGCCATCGTGCCGAGGCGCTGGTACAGCTGCGCGCCGAGGCGCTGGATCTGCCTCGCCTGCTCGGTGGCAGCCTCGTGGCGCCACCCGAGGGCGACGGTGCGTAGTAGCGCGAACAGGGTGGTGGGGGTGGCGATCACGACGTCGCGCGCGAAGGCGTACTCCAGCATCTCGGGGTCAAGGGCGAGGGCCGCGTCGAGGAAGGGGTCGGCGGGCACGAACATCACCACAAACTCCGGGGCAGGCTGGAACGCGGCGATGTAGGACTTGGCGGACAGCGTGTCCACGTGCGAGTGCAGCAGGTGGGCGTGGCGGCGCAGGTAGGCCTGCTTTTCCTCGGGGTCGTCGGTGTTGAGCGCGTCGAGGTAGGAGGAAAACGGCACTTTCGCGTCGACCACGATGTTGCGGCCAGCGGACAGGCGGATGATCATGTCGGGGCGCACGCGGGTGCCGTCGACAAGCTCGGTTGCTTGAACGTCGAAGTCGCAGTGCTCGACCATCCCGCCGAGCTCGACAACTCGCTGCAGCTGGACCTCACCCCAGCGGCCGCGTGTTTGCGGGGAGCGCAGGGCCGAGATGAGCTGGTCGGTGCGATCGGTCAGGCGCGTCGAGGTTCGGGTGATCGTCTGCACCTGGCTGGCCAGCGCCGACATTGCGACGGCGCGGTCGGCGTCCATCTCGTCGAGCTGCGTGCGCAGGCGCTCGAGCTCGTGGGAGACGGGGCGGATGTCAAGGGCCTGTTGCGGCTGCGGCGACTGCCGGCGGGCGAGTAGGTACGTTAACGCGGCGCCGAGGATGACGCCGAGGGCAAAGATGACGAGCACGGTTGCAACCTGCATGCGCCTTACTGTGCCACACGCACCCGACAACACCGAAGACGGTATCGCTTACGTGTTCGAACCCTTGTCGCGGGCAGCGAAGCGGCGGCGCAGCTCGCTCGGCTTGGCCAGTTGCAGGAGCTCGCCGCTGCTGCGCAGGACCTTCCAGCTCTGGCTGCCTTTCGGGGGTGAGACGAGCTCTTTGGCCGGCAAGGGGGTGGTTGCCCAGTCGCGGTCGCCGCGCCACTCTTTGCGCTCGTAGATGGATTCTTGTTCCTCGAGCTCCGCGATCGCGAGGCCCTCGGGGGTGGAGAAGATAAGCTGGTCTGCTTTCTTTTCTCCGGAGTGGATCTGCATCACGTCCATCATGTAGCGGAACACCACGGCGATCATCGCCGCAACCGGCACCGCGAGGAACGCGCCGACCAGACCGAACAGACCGCCACCGATGGTGACGGAGACCAGCACGATCACCGGGTGCAGGTCCATTGCCTTGGATTGGAGGACGGGGGACAACACGTTGCCCTCAAGCTGCTGGACGGCAAGCACGATCAGGAGCACGATGATGGCCTCGGTGAAGCCCAACGACACCAGCGCGATGAGCACCGCAAGGGCGCCGGCGACGACAGCGCCGACGATCGGGATGAAGCCCGCGATGAACGTAATCACGGAGAGAGTAAAGGCCATCGGCACGCCCACGAGCCAGATTCCGACGCCGATAAAGAAGGCGTCGACAAGCGAAACAATGGCCTGGGCGCGGATGAAGCCGGACAGGGTGTTCCAGGCGCGGGTGAGGAGCTCGGTGGCGTGCAGACCCGGGCGGCCGCCGGCGGTGGCGCGCAGCCAGGGCAGGAAGCGCGGGCCGTCTTTGAGGAAGAAGAAGGTCAAAACCAGCACCACCGTCAGGGTGACTATCAAGCCCGCGGCGGTGCCGATACCCGCGAAGACACCGCCCGCGATGGTGCCAGCTTGGTTTTGTAGCCATTGGGCGACCGTGTTGACCGCCTCGTTGAGGTCGTCGGGATCCATGTTGATTGGCGGGCCCTGCAGCCACAGCTGCAAGCGTTGGATGCCTTCGAATGCCTGCAGGTACAGGACTCGCGAGTGTGCCGCGATGTCCGGGGCGATGAGGAACACGAGGGTGCCGATGAGGCCGAAGAAGATGAGCAGCGAAATGAGGGCGGCCAGCGCCGACGGGAAGTGCGCGCGGCGGCGCAGGAATCCGGCAATCGGCGCGAGAACGGTGCACACGATGATCGCGAGGATCACGGGCAAAATGCCTTGCCAGAACGTGCCAATTAGCTGGCTAAGCGCGAAGAGGAAGACGCAAATGATAAGGATGCGCAGCACGGTCATGGCTGCCGATTTCAGCCAGCTATTGAGGACGACGCCTCTGTCTACTATGTCGCGGCGCTCGTCGTCGACCTTTGGCTCCGGGGCGCCGTCGCGGATCTCATCGTTTACGGGGTTGCTCACCTCACCTATCTTGCCCGACTGCGGGGTGCGCGCGCACGCGTGGGATAGGATGTGTCCCCGTGAGCCTTACTCTTGGAATCGTCGGTCTGCCCAACGTGGGCAAGTCCACCCTGTTCAATGCCCTAACGCGTAACGACGTCCTCGCGGCGAACTACCCGTTCGCCACGATAGAGCCCAACGTCGGCCTGGTCGAGCTGCCGGACGAGAGGCTGACGCGCCTGGCGGAAATCTTTTCCTCCGAACGCATTCTGCCGGCGACCGTGTCGTTCGTGGACATCGCCGGCATCGTCAAGGGCGCTTCCGAGGGCGAAGGCATGGGCAACGCGTTTCTGGCCAACATCCGCGAAGCCGACGCGATTTGCCAGGTTGTGCGCGCGTTTTCCGACGACAACGTCATCCACGTCGACGGCCGCGTCGATCCCGCCAACGATATCTCTGTGATCAACACCGAGCTCATCCTCGCGGACCTGCAGACGATTGAAAAGGCGCTGCCCCGCCTGGAGAAGGACGGGCGCAAGGACAAAGACATTGCGGCTACCGCCGCGGAGGCGAAGAAGGCCCAGGCTGTTCTGGAGGACGACCGCACGCTATTCGCGGCCGCGAAGTCCGGCGAGATTGATCTGGCGCTCGTGCGCGACCTGCACCTGATGACCGCGAAGCCCTTCCTCTACGTGTTCAACTCCGACGAGGCTGTGCTGACCGACGAGGCGCGCAAGGCAGAGCTGCGCGATTTGGTGGCCCCGGCCGAGGCTGTGTTCCTCGACGCCCAGACCGAAACCGAGCTGCTCGAGCTTGACGACGCCGACGCCGCCGAGCTCCTCGCCGCCGTGGGCCAAAACGAGCCAGGGCTGGCGACGCTGGCCAAGGCCGGCTTCGACACACTCGGCCTGCAGACCTACCTGACGGCGGGCCCGAAGGAGTCGCGTGCCTGGACCATCCGCAAGGGCGACACCGCGCCGAAGGCGGCAGGCGTGATCCACTCCGACTTCGAAAAGGGGTTCATCAAGGCCGAAATCGTCGCCTTCGAGGACTTGGACGAGCTCGGATCGATGGCCGAGGCCCGCGCGAAGGGCAAGGTGCGCATGGAGGGCAAGGACTACGTCATGGCCGACGGTGACGTGGTGGAATTTAGGACGGGGATTACGTCAGGTGGCAAGAAGTGAAGACGAGACTGGGAGCGCTGGCATGAGTGTTCTGATTCCACTGCGTAACGCTTGTGTGCCACGAGAGGATGTGCTTGAGGGCGGTCTCGCCGATAACCACTTCGCAGCACAGCTCGACAAGGTTGTACGAGACGCCGAGCACTATCCGGTTTACGGCGACGCCGAGGCATTCTTTGCTCAGACCTACCCGACCTCCGGGTTGAAGACCCTTCTCACCAAGACCTTCGGTCGTATTGCTGGGGCGAAAGGCGTGGCAGGAGAGAACGGGGTCTTGCGGCCCACTACCTCCTTCGGTGGCGGCAAGACCCACGGCCTCACAGCGGTCTACCACCTGGCCGGTGGGGCGCGACCCGCCAACATCGCAGAGTTCATCGACCCAAGCCTGCTTCCGGACGGTGCCGTTCAGGTTGCCGCGCTCGTCGGCGATGCTCTCGACCCCACCGCCGGGGTTGACACCGATGGCCACCGCACCTACACCCTGTGGGGCGAGATGGCGGCACAGATCGGTGACAACGCCTTCTCGGTGATGGCTGCCAATGACGCCGATCGCACTGCGCCGGGAACAGGCACCATCAAGGCGGCGTTCGGCGGCAGGCCAACGATCGTCATCGTGGACGAGATCGCCAAGTACCTGCGAGCGGTGTCGTCCTCGGGCAGCGAGGACGTGCGTCGCATGGCCCGAGCGATCCCGGTGTTCCTGGGGAACCTGTTCGAAGTCGCGTCTGACCCGACCAATCGGGTCTCAGTCATCATCACCCTGGCGGCCACCACCAACGCCTTCGGTGCAGAGACCACCGAGATCAGCGACCTCACCAGCGACGAGAAAGAACGGGCCGACGCGGCGAACGCCGCCTCCGTCAAGGCAGCGGAAGAGACCGGGGACGTACTGACCCGCGCCGTGCAACCGTCCGCAGTGATCCGCCCTGCCGACGACAACGAGATCGGTGAAATCCTCAAGAAACGCATCTTTGCCTCGGTCGATCAGACTGCGGCGACTGCTGCTGGTGACGCCTACCGAGACCTGTACGAGACACTCGGCAAGACCGAGCAGCTGGCGGGCGGCGCCGAACACCCTGCGACCTACGGCGAGTTGGTCACCAAGACGTACCCGTTCCACCCCGAGCTCGTTCGTGTCCTGGACAAGCGCCTGGGCAACATCACACAGTTCCAGCGAGCAAGAGGCGCGTTGAAGTTGCTGGCTGAGGTCGTGGCTCACATCTACGCGACGAACGATGACACCGCGATCATCAATGTTGGTGACATCGACTACGACAACGACCCGGTGCTGAACCACCTCACCGATGGTCTCGGACGGGCCGAATACGCCTCGGTGGCAGAGGGCGACTTCGCAGGCAAACAGTCGCACTCCGCCGCAGTCGACGCTGACATCTTCCCCGGCAAACCTGCTTACACCACCCGCGTCGCACGCACGGTGTTCACACATTCGCTTGAAATGGTGGCGACCGCAGGAGCCGGCCGCAACGACTGGGTCGTCGGCACACTCCGCCCAGGCGAAGACACCGCCATCTTCGAGAAGGCGCTCACGGAATCCGAGAAGGTATTCTGGCATCTGTCTTTCGATGGCGGGCGATGGCGCTTCAATATCGAACCGAACGTCAACGCCATCATCGAGACCGAGAAGCGCAACGTCGCCAATACCGCCGTCGCGGCGATGGTCGACACACTCATCCGCAATGCGTTCGCTAACGATGGTGGTGCCAAAGCCGTGCACTTCCCGTCGGGCCCCGCCGAGGTCCACGACGAATCGGGCCTGAGAGTCGTGGTGCTTGACTATAACGTCGTGGCCGTCACGCAGAAGGGCGCAGAACAGCCGCCCGCAGCGATCGTTGAGATGCTTGACAAAGTGGGCTCCGTCGGCAGCCCGCGGACCTACCGCAACGCTGTGGTGTTCGCGGTCCCCGACGAGGAGCAGGTCGAGGTTCTGAAGGATCGTGCCCGCGCCCTAATCGCGTCCAACAACCTCGCCAGCGACGCCGCTCGACTCGCACAGTTCAGCGACGAAGTTCGCAAGAAGGTGGAGGTCTACAACAAGGAAGCCACGCTCAACGCCCGTATCGCGGTAACCCGCTGCTACAAGCACATCTACTTTCCCTCTGGGGACAAGGCGACCGGGTACCTCCGCCACCGTGAGCTCCCGGCCCAGGCACAAGGGGACACAAAGAATGCGACCTCAGCGGTATTGAGCTTGCTCGAAGACGAGGACAAGATTCGGAGCAGTCCGTTCACCGCCTCGTACCTCCGGTCGAAGACCTGGCACGCTACAAGCTCCGCCACCACACGCTCGATCGCCGACTACTTCTGGACAGACCACACGATCCAGATCGTCCGCAACCCAAACCTGATTCGTGAAGCGATCGTCAATGGGGTGAAGAACGAGAACTGGGTCTACTACGACGCGGGCACGGGGAAGACCTACACAGCAAGCACGATGGCCGGGTTCTCGCCCGAGATGAAGCCTGACGCCGAGGTGATGACTGCTTCCGAAGCACAGTCACGAGGCCTGCTCGTTCGCAAACCCACCCAGAACGACTTACGCGCCGTCGTCACCAACGATGACCTCACCGGGGCCGAGATTCGCTCCCGCCTCGAAGCCCAATGCAGCGGCGAGCCCACCAAGACAGATGTCCTTGAACTACTCGCTACGGCCGTACAAGCCAACGACTATAAGTGGTTCGTTGTCCTCGACGCAGAGCCTGCCCCCGGCGTCCGGGCATTGTCGCCATCCGCGATCAAGGACAAAGGTCTCGACGGCCTGCGCATCCTCAGCAGAGAAGCAGCCGACGCGCAAGAGATCGAGGTGCCGACCCGCACACCGAACTCGAAGACCTTCAATGCAGCCGGCCCAGGCGGTGCAGCAATGCAGAGCCTCCTCGATCAGATTTCGGACTTCACGGTCCCGACGGTCAGCACGATGACCTTGAAGGTCACAGCGGACGAGGCGTCTGGCACCAGTGACATCGACCTCGCCGTGGCATCGCTCGGCATGCTGCAAAAGCAGCACATCACCGTTCGCGCCACGATCCGTGCCGAGTTCAAGGGAGTCAACGGCGGAGTCCAGTTCCAGGGAACCGCTGACCGTCAAGATTTCCAGTCCGCGTACAACCACGTGAAGAAGGCCATCACCGGTGCGGTCAAGGTAGCGGGCGAGGTAACCCTCGTTTTCCGCTTCACCCCGGCTCTGGACATCACGGATGCCCAGTTCGGCCAGATTCATACGGTCATCAAGAACCTCGGTATGAAGAGCACCACAATGACAGCGGAGGTCACCAAGTGAGTGCCGTCAAGCGCATCCGCCCCGCATCCCACCTCGCGCTAGTCGAAGGAGTGCGAGGGTTCCGCCTCGTTGTCACTCCAGGCCGAGGCGAGACGTTCGGCGTCACGCTTGAAGAAACCTACGGCGAGAACGGCGGCACGATCACCGCGCCGGTGACCACTGCCACACCCGTTCAGGCGGGCCGAGTGGTCGATGCCCTCTTCGTTGCGATCCGCAAGGCCGGGCATCAACCGAGCGTCCTTGCGTTCAAGCGCAAAGCACCCATCCGCCTTGGCGAGGCTGAGGGAGTCCGTCTGGCGCTCGTCCTGCTTGCGAGCCAACCCATTGCCAAGCACGAGCGAGTCCGGGCGCTCGTCGCCGGAATCAACGCCATGAGCACCGAAGAGACCTACTACTGGTACTCCAAGTGCATGGGGCTCGACGGTAACCGCGCCCGCAAAGCACTCCGAACCCTCCTCGCCGACTAAGGACACCACATGACCACTCCAAGACCACGAGTTCTCATCGAGGACTGGCTACCCGTTGCAGAACTCGGAATCGAGTCACGGCGCGAGCGCGCGGCAGCGAACGCGATCCCACCTTTGAACTCACTACATGTTTGGTGGGCGAGGCGACCATTGGTCGCGTCTGCGGCGGTGGCTCTCGCCGGCGTGATGCCGACTTGGTCTGCGGACTTGGCTACGCAGCATCCTCAGGCGCCGGAGATTCAAAGTGAGGCGGCTTATCGCGCGTGGCTGCTTCGCTTGGTGGGGATCCTGGGTGATCCCGTAGCTGGTCGTCGCAAAATCGACGCTGCGAACGCGGCCGGCGTGAAGCTGGAAGGCAACGGCTACGGCTACAAGCAGGCGTACCGAAACCCCGTCTCTCGTGCTGACATCGAGCTCCTTCACGACGTCCTCAAGCGCACCTGGGGTCAAGTGCCAAACCTCCTCGACCCTACCGCTGGCGGGGGGTCGATCCCGTTGGCAGCGAGCCGCCTGGGCCTACCAGTGATAGCTAGTGACCTCAACGGAATCGCGGCAAGTGTCCTTAAAGCGGGTGTCGAAATACCCGCGGAGCGCGGTCTGCAACTCCTCCCTGAGATTCGGAAATGGGGAGATGTCCTTGTGAAGAGGATTGAGAAGCGCCTAAGGGTGTTCTTCCCTTTTCAGGAAGGTGAGAGTATCACCGCATATATTTGGGCGAACGCCGTACCTTGCCCGCGCACTGGCCGAACTGTTCCGCTAATGACAAACAAGTGGCTTCGCAAGGCAGCCGGAAAAGAGGCTGCGGTTCGAATCGTTACGGCGGTTGACGGCGTGGAGCTCCAGGATCCGCAGTTCGAGGTACTCCTGGGCAAAAGCGTGGACCGAGCCGAAGCGGATGAGGGAACGATTGCGCGCGGCAAGGGCGTATCTCCGTACGACAAACTTGTGATCGATGGGGACTACATCAAGGAGGCTGCTCAATCGGGTGACATGAGTCAGGTCCTCTATGCGGTGGCGATTAGGAAGGCGAACGGAGAGCGCACTTTCCGGTCGCCAACACGAGCCGATCTTGACGCGATCAACGCTGCTACATCGCGACTTCGAGAGGTGGAGCACGAGTGGCAAGCAGGCGGAATCCTGCCGACAGAGGATGTCCCGGATGGATCGAAGACTTCTGAGCTCATTCGGTATGGAATCAACGCCTGGGCTGACTCGTTCACGTCACGTCAAGTGCTAGTACATGGAACCTTTGGAGAAGAATTTGCCGGTTTGATTCCTGAGGTACGGGAGGCGCTCGGGAGTAGCGCCGATGCGGTCTTGTTTGAGCTCGCATTGATGCAAGGCAAAGCTCTTAATTACAACTCGCGCATGTCCTTTTGGCACACTCCACGCCAGGTTGTCGGAAATACTTTTGATAAGCACAACTTCGCGTTCAAATGGACTTTCGCTGAGTTTGAAGGCGCCGGTGCGCTCTATGCATGGTGCTTGGATCAACTGGTCTACGCATACGGAGGTGTCGCACGCCTACTCGATGAGACCGGAGCTGCCGAGTTGGGAGCGCACGACCGACTTGAACGTGCGGTCTCGATCACTCAGGGCAGCGCAACAGACCTTCCTTTAGACGACGGGTCTGTGGTCCACATCTGCATGGACCCGCCGTATTACGACAATGTTATGTACGCGGAGCTCGCTGATTTCTTCTATGTCTGGGAGAAGAGAACCCTCGGGAGACTCGTTCCGAGCTTCTTCCCAGATGACCTGACCGACAAGGACAATGAGGCCGTCGCGAACGCTGCAAGGTTTTCCGCCATGGGCAAGCGCAAACGCGAACTGGCGGACCTAGACTACGAGACGAAGATGACGGCTATCTTCACAGAGTCGCGCCGCGTGCTGACTGACGAGGGAGTCCTCTCAGTCATGTTTACCCACAAGCGTGCCGAGGCGTGGGACACACTGGGGATGAGTCTGTTGCAGGCTGGCTTCACGATTGAGACTTCCTGGCCGGTCAACACTGAGGCTGAGCATTCACTGCATCAGGCGAACGTGAACTCGGCTGCTTCAACGATCATGCTCGTCTGCCGTAAGCGAGCCGACCGCAGTGACGATCACAAGGTCTATCTCGATGACATCGAACATGAGATTCGCCAGGCTGCACGCGAAGCCGCCACGCGGTTCCAACATGATGGCATCGAGGGTGTTGACCTTCTCCTCTCGACATACGGCCCAACGCTGTCCGTGATTTCGCAGAGCTGGCCTGTCTACTCGTCCACTCCGGATGCTGACGGGCGGGACCAGTTGCTCCGCCCCGAAGATGCCCTGGCCTTGGCGCGCGAGGAAATCGTGGACCTTCGCCGCTCCCGCCTTGTCGGTCAGGCCGCGAAGGTGGACGGCCTCACTGACTTCGTGCTCTTGGCGTGGGACACGTTCGGTGCGCGCGAGTTCCCCTTCGACACGGCACGCCTCCTGGCACTCGCAGTAGGAGGGTTGGACGTCGATGAATTGGAGCGCGCAAAGATTGTCTCGAAGGCATCTGGCAAGGTCAAGCTCTTGACCTCCAAGGAGCGACTACGTCGGGGAGCCGACTCCGAACTGCCTGGAGTGACGCCGGAAGCATCGTCGTTCGAGCACGTTATTGACGCCGTTGACACCGCGCTTTACATCGCCGAGGTGGATGGCCAGCAGGCTGCAAAGCGGTTCCTCGACCGTCATGGATATACCAACAACGCCGGGTTCACTTCCACGCTGCAAGGTTTGGCGAATGCGATCCCGCGTACCAAGGTCAAAGGCACTTGGGTGGTGCCGGAGGCCGGCCTCATCGACACCCTCTGCACTCTCTACTTCGATGATGTCGTGCTACCGGAGGCAGAGGAGATGGCCGCACCGGTAGACCCCAACGAGAACACGCTGTTCGACGTGGAGTGACATGACCTCGGACGACAGCAACGCTCTACTGCCTGGATCACCGGCGCCGCCTACTACGCCGGTGATCTCCGGGCCTTTCCCGTACGACCCAATCTCTTCACCCGACTCATTCCAGACTGTTGATGTCGCAGCGACCTATTCGCCCGACGACCGTCCGTTCGAGACGTTCTATTTGCCGCTGCTGTCCCGCGCGGTGACCTACGACAGAGCCGTGGGTTACTGGTCAGCCTCCGAGCTCCAGTACGCGGCGCAGGGCACTGCGCACTTCCTCGCGAATGGCGGAAAGATGCGCCTGATCGTTGGGGCGCAGCTTGCGCAGCGAGACGTGGATGCCGTAATCGAAGGCAAACCACTCGATGACGTAGTCGCGCAGAGGCTACTCGCCGACCCGGACCTTGCCGGGGCGC
This sequence comes from Corynebacterium sp. Z-1, assembly GCF_031844665.1. Lineage (NCBI taxonomy): Bacteria > Bacillati > Actinomycetota > Actinomycetes > Mycobacteriales > Corynebacteriaceae > Corynebacterium > Corynebacterium sp. Z-1. The sequence continues at coordinate 1,347,571 of NZ_CP134621.1, forward strand.
GGATCGTGCAGAGCGAGCATCTGAGCGTGCTTGCGTGGATGGTCGCCACGGACCGCCTTGAGATTCGTGTCGGTGTCCCACGGGGAGAGAACGGCGAGCTACTGACGCATAAGCAGTCGGGTCGCTACTTCCACACCAAGTACGGCATCTTCGCGGATGGCTACGGCAACCGAGTCGCCTTCAACGGATCGAACAACTCGTCGGTGACGGCCTGGGCGAGGAACCATGAGACATTCGATGCCTACCCATCCTGGAATGTGCCGATTTGGGACTATCTGGGTGTCCACAAGGTGCTCGACTTCGAGAAGCACTGGACCGACAACGCTGATGCAGGATGGGCAGTCATAGACCTGCCGTCGGCAGTGCGGGAGCACCTCATCGAGCACGCCCCCGAGACCCCGCCGCTTCCACCCGGCGGTGTTTTGCCACCTCTGGAGCCGCAGACCTCCTCCGAAGACGACACCGAGGGGTTTGATGTCGAAGCAGCATGGGACGAGCTCGTCACACTGCGCGATGCGCCGATGACATCGCCCTGGACGGGCGTCGGATCGGCATGGGCGCAGCCTCTCCCGCACCAAGCGGAGCTCATCAGCCGTGTCGTGAGCACCTACCCGCGCGGCTACCTGCTCGCCGACGAGGTTGGGCTCGGCAAGACCGTGGAAGCGGGCATGGTCCTCCGCGAACTCTTCACATCAGGCCAGGCGCAGAAGGCGCTGTTGCTTGTCCCCGCCTCCGTGATGAAGCAGTGGCAAGAGGAACTACACGAGAAGATGAACCTCGATGTTGCCCGCTTTGACAAGGGTGCGTTCGTAGATCGTCACGATGCGCCAATCCCGGTCGATCCGAACACAAATCCGTGGTCCGCGTTCCCCATCGTGCTCGCTTCGTCGCACCTTGCTCGCCGTCGCGACCGCCGGCGGCAGATACTCGACGCCGGTCCGTGGGACGTTGTCCTGGTTGACGAGGCTCATCACGCCCGGCGACGCGGCTCCAAGCCGACCGACACTCCGAACTCATTGCTGGCGCTGCTTCAAGAGATGCGCGACAAGGAGATGTGGCGGGCGCTGTACCTCGTCACCGCTACACCGATGCAGATGAACCCGCATGAAGCCTGGGACCTGATCTCCCTTCTCGGTCTCAAGGGTCGGTGGGGGGTCAGCGCCGAGGACTTCATTCGGTACTTCAAGCTGCTGGCAATCGATCCGATGTACCGGCACTGGGATCTGTTATGCGCGATGCTGGAGGACTACTTCGCCGACCCACAGGCCGAGCGGGACGCTGCCCTCGAACAGGAGATCGACGACGCACTCGGCTGGACGGGCGCGTACGTAGTCACGGCTCTAGCCGGGAACCCGCCGAGCGCAGATCTGAAGGCCAAGTTCCCGAACGAGACCTCCGAGTGGATGGACAAATGGCTCCGTCGCCACACTCCGATGCGGGATCGTGTCTTCCGCAACACCCGAAAGACCATGCGCGACTACCAGGCAGCCGGGATCATCCCTGACGACGTGGTGATCCCGTATCGCCACGTCAAGGACGAGTTTATCCCGCTACAACCGAACGAGCGACGCCTGTATGAGCGGATCGAGGAGTACATCCGCCGCCACTACAACGCTTACATGGCCGAGGCTGGCAATCAGGCGCTCGGGTTCATCATGACCGTCTATCGCCGCCGACTGACCTCCTCGTTCGAAGCGATCAAACGGTCTCTTCGCCGTCGCCTGAGTGTGTTGGAGAACGGCAAAAACCTCGCCGAGCTGCTCACCGACGACGACAACGTAGATGTCGAAGGTTCGCTGTTCGAGCCAGAGGCCTTCGACACGAGAGCCGATCGCCTCCGTGATGAAATCGCAGAGCTCAAGTCGTTCCTCCAAGACCTCGATAGCATCACGGGCGAAGACAGCAAAGCGAGCAAACTTGTTGTCGACGTGACCGAGGCTCTGAACACGTACTCCTCTGTCGTCGTTTTCACCCAGTACGCCGACACGATGGACTACGTCCGCGAGCGGCTGCTCACGGCGGGGTACCATCGCCTCGGCTGCTACTCGGGCCGAGGTGGTGAGGTCTACAACGTCGAGTCTGGAAGCTGGACCGAAGTTACGAAGTCTGAGATCAAGACAAAGTTCCGCAGTGGTGAGCTTGAAGTTCTCATCGGTACCGACTCGATGAGTGAGGGTTTGAACCTACAAACCTCGGGGCGGCTCATTAACTACGACATGCCCTGGAACCTCATGCGCGTCGAGCAACGGATCGGGCGCGTCGACCGCATCGGCGCCTCGTACAAAGACATCCGTATCAGCAACTACTTCTACGCTGACACCGTTGAGGAGCAGGTTTACAAAGGCATCGCCGAGGACTACGGCGACTTCACCGACATCGTGGGCGACGCCGCCCCAGTGCTCGCCAATATTGAGAAGGCGATCGAGCGGTTGGCGTTGACCGGCCACGCAACGACCACCGAGATCGACTCCGAAGTCGGAAAGATTCGACAGCAGGCCGAGGACATCAAGAATGAGCCTGTCGGCAACGACGACATGGGCGAACCAGGCGGCGGCGCTCGGATCAAGCAGCCGCCAACGCTGGAGGGCGGGACATCTCTGCGAGACCTGGAACGCGTACTCACCGCAAACGGCCTTACCAGTGCTGCCTTCGAGCCCGACCCTTCCCGTCCTCGGGTGTATTGGCTCAAGCCCCCGGCGGAAGCACTCTCGGCTCTGTCTTTCCAGAAAGACGATGGTGTGCGCGACATCGAGGAATACTTCGACCCGTCGCCGCTCGCATCACTGCCGGTGACGTTCGATCGTGCTACCTGGGATGAGAGCGATGACGTTGACCTGGTCTTCCTGACTTATGGGACACCTGAACTCGCGGCGCTGTTGCCCGCTGACACCGACAACGGTAGAAGCGCCTGAGCGGCGCCGATAACTCTGAGCGTCAGCGGGGTTGTTCGATGTGATTGGGCTTATCTCTCGTTTTGGTCTACAGCGTCTCTGCTGAGGTGCTCCCGTGTTGCCGTCCTGGCGCGTCAGATGGCAGGGAGGTCTGTCGGCACCAGAGCAGCGCAGAACGACGCGGCGTGCGTTGAATGGGCGTCATAGATGGAGTCAACGAGACGTGCAGAAGAGTGAGGGCAGTGAGTGGAGTTCAAGTTCAACGTCTAACGTCTGGTTGTGGACTTGCACGCCAATTGAGTACAACTTGTACAAGTTGTACGATGGTGTCATGACTTCCGTGACTTTGTCCCAGTTCCGTCGCCAGCAGAGCGACTACATTGCCGCAGCTCAGCGCGAACCCGTTGAAATCACGTCGCGTGGCGCGGGCCGCCGCGCGGTTGTCGTGTCGCCGGAATTCTACGACCGTGCGGTACGCGCACTGGAGGATCAGGCTGATATCTGCGCCGCTGCTGAAGCGCGCAACGAGAAGGGGCGCGTCTCGCACGAAGAACTCGTGCGCGAGCTCGGTCTTTGAACCTGCTAGATGTCGTACATGATCACTTATGTCCCTTCAGCAGCGAAGGCGATCCGGAAGCTCGACAGGTCGACGGCACGCCGCTTGCTGGATGCAATCGAATCGCTCGCAAGCGATCCCCGTCCTCCTGGGAGCATCCAGCTGAAAGGAGGTAGCGGTGAGTTCCGAATTCGCGTCGGAGACTACCGAGTCGTGTACGGCATCCACCACGACGAACTGGTGGTACTCGTGCTCAGGGTCGGGCACCGCCGAGAGGTTTACCGCTGAAAGGGGCTCACACTTACAGGACGCATCCAACGACGAGGGAACGGCTAGCGCGGGTTCAAAAGACCACGGCGACGTGGTGGGAGCGGTCGGCGCGGTTGTTCAGTGCGATGACGTTGCGGCACCCCTCGGGCAGGCCCTGCTGGACGTCCTCGAAGACGCGGACGGTCGATTCCCAGTCGTTGATGGCGAACATGGGCACCCAGAAAAGGTCCGGCTGTTGGGAGTCGGATATGCGGGTGACGCGGGTCGTGCCGGGGTCGGGGGCGGCAGAGAGCATGCCGCGGCAGGCTGTGGCGGAATCGATTCCGAGCAGCTCCGCGACAGCGAGCGCGATGGCAACGTTTTCCTCGAACTGCTGGTAGTCGAATTGGTCGACAAGTGCGCGCGAGGTTTCGGACTCTTCAGCGACGATCAGCGTCGCGCCGCGCGCCTGACACTTTTCGCGCAGGATGTCGACGACTTTGGGGTTGCGCTCTCCCGTGATGACGGTGCCGTCAACCGGCACGGTGGAGCACAGCGACGCGGCGATCTCCTCGAGCGTGTCGCCCATGTCCTCCTGGTGGTCGAGGCGGACGTTGGTGATGATGCAGATCGGAGAGCGCAAGATCACGTCCTGGCAGAGAGCCTGGTACTTGGGTTTGACGGCCATACACTCAAACACCGCGGCGTTGGCGCCCTTGGCCACCCACTGCTTGAGGATGTCGTACTGCTCGTTGATGTTGGGCGGGCCGACACGCTTGATCGGGTGCTCGGTGCCCTCGTGGTCGATGACGCAGGCGTAGGTTCCGGTGGTTTTGGCGATGGTGGTAAATCCTTGTGCGCGCAGCATGCCACCGATCATGCGGGTCACGGTGGACTTACCGCGGATCCCGTTGACGTGGACGTTGACGTCAAGCGTGTCCAGGGTTGCGGTGTGGCGGCTTTCGCGACGGCGAAAACCCTCCATGGCGAGGGCGGCAGAGACGCCAGTGGCGGCCAAAAAGGTCAGCATGAAGTGAACTCCGGGTTATGAGAAGGTGACATGTGTCTCGGATTTTTCGATCGTGTGATCGAGATGCCGATCGCGCGAGCGTGCACGTTCCAAGGGTAGGATATTCTGCGGGTGGCGCAGAGCCATATGCAAGGTTAGGGGCAGGTTAGGCTGCGAACAATGCACGAAAGTAGACACTTTTCACTTTTGTCCGGCGAACCCTTTCCCGCTCCTAGTAAGCCGTGCAAAAACGTATGACTGTTCGATAGGGATCCACGACTAGACCGAGCGGTTTACAAAAGAGAACCAACTGGTCTATTCTTGCGGCATGTTGTTTGGACAGTTCCCAGAACGCGTCAACGAGTACGCCGCCCGCACGACCGCGATGCTCGTCGTGGCCCTCGCCCTGGTCACGATTGCCGTCTCCTTCATTGCGCCGGGCCCCGTCACCGTCGCGCTCAGCGCGCTGCTGGCAGCAGGGTTCGCCCTGCGCGTCTATGCGGGCCCGAAGTACTCGCTGTTCGGCCAGCTCTCGGTGCGCTACCTTGCAGACGCGGTCTTCGGCACCACCCACATTGTCTCGGGAGCGCCGAAGCAGTTCGCCCAGTGCATCGGCCTCGCTTTTTCCTTGACGGCCCTAGTCTTCGCGCTCTTCGGGGAGTTCACAGTCCTGCAGATCACCTTGGCCTTGCTGGTCGTCGCGGCGTCCGCGGAAGCCTTCCTCGGCTTCTGCGCGGGCTGCTGGGCTTATCGACGCCTCCAGCGCGCCGGGGTCATCGGCCCCGATGCCTGCGAAACCTGCGCGATCTAGTCCAGGGGCACCAAGACCAGCGGCTCGGACGGGGAGTCCGCGGCCCCGCCTTCTTCGGCGGTAATCATGAACTCCGAGGCATCCCGGAAGCCCCCCACCTCGACCTGCGTGTGGTCAGTGACATCAGCGGGACCCATGGAACCCAGCGAGCGGGCGCCATCGGAGGTGCTAACCCACATCTGGTACACGGTGCCCTCTGGGGGAGGTGGCACGTTGTCGAGCTCGAGGCGGGCGACGTCTCCGCCTGGTTCAAGCGTGATCGTCAACGTCCCATCAGCCACGTCAGCGGCGTACACTTCGGCCTGCTCCTGGGTTGGGTTAAACGCAACCCACGCACCCGCGCCGACCACAATCGCCGCGGCCGCGGCGGCGCCGATCAGCCATGGGGCGCGCGAGCGTTGTGGCTTCTCGGTGGTGCGCTGGGCGACCTCGTCGAGAAGCCGCTCGCGCAACCTCTCCGGCGCCGGGGTGGCCTCAGGCACGGACATAGCAGCGAGGGTGTCGTGGTGGATCGCGAGCCAGCGGTCGAACACCGGCGAGGCCGTCGCCTCGGGCCAGCGCGCTCGCGCTTCCTCTTCACTCAGCGACGAGGTGGCCACGAGCGCGGCGATGCCCTCGATGTCTGCGGGTGCGGAGTTAGAGTCATTCATCGCCCAAGCACCTCCTTAGGCCTGCGAGCGCTTTGCGGATTCTGGATTTGACGGCACTTGTCTCAATGCCCAGCGTAGAGGCGATCTCACTGTGGGTAAAACCCTCGAAGTACGCCAGTGACAGCGCCTCCTTCTGGCGTTCTGAGATGGCCTCCATGCAGTCGCGCACGGTGCGGCGGGCCTCATTGAGTGCCGCGATGTCTTCCCCGCTGGGATGCGACTCGGGTGGGGTGCGTTGGGCGTCAAGACGCTCGCGCGCTCGTCCCGCCTCGATGCGGCGAACCGTGTCGACGGCGCGGCGATGCACCAACGACATGATCCAACCGGCGGCAGAGCCGCGCGCCGGGTCGAACGCAGCCGCGCTGTCCCACACGTTGAGCCACGCGTCGTGGGCGACATCCTCAGCCAGCGCTGGATCCCTGACGACACGCAGCGCGATGCCGTAGGCGCGCGCGGAAAAAAAGTCGTAGAGCTCGGCGAATGCGGCGCGATCGCCGGCGGCGCAGAGCTGGATTAAATCCTCGGCCACGTCATGCGCCACTCGGGGCGCTGCCTCTTTCACTTCGAAATCCTCGTGCTCATCGTGTGAGTAAGCATAAGGTCACCTTTAACTGTGCTACCCCCGCTCGGGGGTGTGGTGAAACGCGTGGGTATCCACGTTGACGCCGGCAACGAACACACACTGCAAGGCTTCCGTGGCAACACACAGCTACGGGGCGAGACACTACATCTTGAAAAGGACTCAATGCTATGAGCATCACCTCGTCTGTGCGACGCGCATCCATCTCCATCGCTGTTGCAGCCGGCGCTGCAGCACTCGGCATCGGCACCGCCGCGGCAGCCCCCGCACCTTCCCCGATTCCGCAGCCGACCCTGGGCAACGTCCAGTTCGCGGGCGCGCTCCCGGAGCAGATCGCTACTAACGGCAACGCTGCAGCCACCGCGGCGAACGCAATTGCCCTGGGCGTGTCCGTCGATGGCGGCCGCGCGGTCGCCAACGCAACCAACTTTTCCGGCCCCGCGGCCATCGCCGTCGGCCCGGCCTCTCACGCCGAGGCGTGGGGCGTGAACCCGGGCCTGGCGATCGCGGTTGCTGGCCCGAACAGCACAGTTCGCGTTTCCGGCACCGAGCCGACCCAGTGCTCCGGCGAGTGGGGCCTGGCGGGCGACTTCCAGACCCTGACGGGCTGCGTGGTCTACATGACCCCGAACGGTGCGGTTAACGTTCCGCTGGATTCCCGTCCGCTGCTGAGCTCCTCACGCTAAGAATCCCCACCCAGCTCGCGGGTGAGCCGGGCGTGGAACGAGTTTGTGAAATCGTTCATGCCCGTGATCTCCACCGTCTTGCCGTAGCGCTCGTACTTCGCTTCAATCGCGTCGAGGGCGGCGACGGTGGAGGCATCCCAAATGTGTGAGCGGGACAGATCAATCACAACACGGTCCGGATCGCTCGTGTATTCAAACGCCGTGGTCAGGTCGTTGCTTGACGCGAACAGCAACTGCCCGTCGACGAAGTAGCGGGCGGTTTCGGCGTCATATTCGCGGCGGACTGAAAAGAGGTGGGACACCCGCCGGACGAACATCACGGATGCTGTGAGAACGCCGACGATCACGCCGATGGCGAGGTTGTGCGTTGCCACGACAACCGCGACGGTGACAGCCATGACGAACGTCTCGCTGCGTGGCATCCGCCTCAGCGTTGCGGGTGAGACCGAGTGCCAGTCGAACGTGCCCACGGACACCATGATCATCACGGCGACGAGAGCCGCCATCGGGATTGTCGCGACCACATCGCTGAGCGCAACGATCAGGATGAGCAGGAAGACACCCGCAAGCAACGTCGAGATCCTCGTGCGCGCCCCGGAGACCTTGACGTTAATCATGGTCTGGCCGATCATTGCGCAGCCGCCCATACCGCCAAAGAGGCCGGAGGCGATGTTGGCCACGCCCTGTCCCCACGATTCGCGGGTCTTGTCGGAATGCGTGTCGGTGATGTCGTCGACAAGCTTGGCCGTCATGAGAGATTCCATGAGTCCGACGAGCGCGAGGCCGAGGGCGTAGGGGGCGATGATCCGAAGCGTCTCGAGTGTCAGTGTAATGTTTGGAATGAACAGCTCCGGCAGGCTGCGCGGTAGCTCTCCCTGGTCGCCGACGGCAGGCACGTTAAGGGCGAACACCAGCACAATTGCCGTGACGACGACAATGGAGACCAGCGGCGCGGGAATGGCCGTGGTCACGCGCGGCAACAGCACGAGGATGGCCAAGCCAAGGGCGACGAGCGGGTAGACGGCGAGGGGGACGTCGATAAGCTACGGCAGCTGCGCGATGAAGATGAGAATCGCCAGCGAGTTGACGAAGCCGACCATCACACTGCGCGGAATGAAGCGCGTCAACTTAGCCACACCCAGTGCGGCAAGCACCATTTGAAAAAGGCCGCCGAGCAAAACGGTGGCGACCAAGTAATCCATGCCGTACTCGCGCGCCACCGGCGCGACGACGAGCGCAATCGCCCCGGTCGCCGCCGAAATCATCGCGGGCCGCCCGCCGACAACCGCGATGGTGATGGCCATGATCACCGACGAATACAGGCCAACCTTCGGGTCCACTCCGGCGATGATGGAAAAGGAGATCGCTTCGGGAATCAGCGCGAGCGCGACTACCAGCCCGGCAAGCGCCTCGCGCAGCAGCGTGCGTGGATTGCGCACGGCTTCGCGTATCGACGCCTGCCCGCGGTAGCGGACGCGGTCATCGGGTGGTCGCCGTGCTGAGCGGGGGATTCGTCATCGGATTTCCTGGATCGGTCTGGCGGCTGCGGACTACCCAACTTTAACTGCGGCCTCGCTGGTTTCGATAAACGAAGGCGCTCCATGCCCGTGCAGCCACCCTGGACCCGACGGAGATCCGTGTCGGCGAACATCCTCGTCGCGCCCGAGCACTAGCGTTACTGCACATCGACAGCGAGCGGTTCCCTGACTCGGGGCGGGCCGATGGGGCAACGATGGATCGGATTGCCACCACATCGACTCTGGGTCAACGGTGAGGGTCACCCACTTGCCCACGAGTGGTCCCCACTGTGCGGAGTCATCATGGTACTCGCTGTGTTCTCCGAGAAAGAGCTGATCCGTCGTTCGAGTAACCGAACCCCCGCCAGATTGCATCGCGGCGATTGGGTCGGCGCGTCGAGCTGCAGGACGTAGTAGACGTTCGGAGCCGGCTCGCCGTTCATGACCTCCGTGGTAGAAAGCGCGAGCACCGTTCCCGTGAACTGGGTACCCGCCGGGGTTGCCGCGGCAGCAGGCGGCTGCGTCGGTGCGACACCGAGCGAGGCGAGGCCGGAGCGGTCGGTGGAGTCTTTCCTCTGGATCTCGTACTGATCTCCCTCAAGGCCCCGGGTCGTTACTTCCCTGCCCGTGGGGACAACTGTGGTGCCCTCCGGGGCGTAGAGCTTCGAGGTGCTCATCGGCTGCACGGATTGGCCCACAGTCTCCCACAGGCCCTGGCCGCTGTTTGAGGCGTAGACCCAGGAACGGGGCCCGCCCACACCGGCCGCGCCGTGCACGAGGTAGGAGGAGCCCAGCAAGGGTGTCACACCGGTTAGCGAGGTAGCGAGGTACACGCGGCTGAATGCGGGGCGTTGACCGTGACCACCATGTCCGGCTCGTTGTCGCCGCTAGCTTCCACGATGGCGCAGGAGTGCGTCCCGTCGGGCGCGAAGCGGGAGCTGGGGTCCGCAGAGTACGGCCCTAGAGAATCCAAGATCCCGGAAAACGCTGACCCTCGAGCGCTCAGGTTTTCCGTCTCCGACGGGCTCCGGGGTCGGCGCGGCCGCGTTCGACGCTCCGTTGGCGAGGTCGTCGGGGTGAGGCACGTGGGTGGTTATGGTAACCGTCCCGCGCTACGATGTCGCGCCAGCGCACCCGGTGAGAACAACGCAGAAAGCGGTGACGGTGGCGGCTGCAGTGGTGCGCCTCATGAGCTCTACGTCCTTTTGCTGATCCAGATATCTATGTCTGCGGTGACGGCTGTCGTGCCCGCGTCGTCGACAAGCGTACATGCGACGGTGACCAACTGCCCGCCACTGTCGCGGGTGATTGTGGAGAAGTCGGGCCACTGTGCCGCAGCCGTGACGGTCAGGCCCCCGGTGGACTTCGCCGGGTAATCCGCGTGCATGCCGCGGGGGATCCAGCGGTGCGTCGGCGGCACGGTGGCCTCCGCCAATAGACCCATCGCGGCCTCGGCACCGTTGAGCGCGGCAATCGCATGGAACGTGCCGATGTGGTTATTCACGCCCCACCACTTCGGAATGCGGACCGTGCAGTGGCTGCCCGGGACGAGCTCCTGGATACGGGGCAGCACCGTCCGGAAGTACGGTGCCTTGAGTGCGTAGAAGGCCGAAAACAACCCGCGTTTGACGGGAGAAGCCGAGACCTTTTCCCACATTTCAGCAATCTGGTTCGGTGCGGCGGCGCGCGCGGTGAAAGTCATGGGGGACATGCTAGCAGCCGGAAACCATCGGCAACGAGGAAAACAGAAGCAGAATTGCCAGGAAGCCCACATTTTTTCGCGATACGTTGGTGATGTCGATATCCGAAAAAAGCGATCCCACCGAGGTGTCACGGATGTCACGGATGTCACGGATGTCGCCAGGATTCAACGAAAGGAATGGAAAATGTTTTCCGGGAAATGTGCTGTGACGGCCGCCATCGCTTCTGCTGCCGTACTCGGGTATGCGGCGGTGAAAGGGAACCGCGAGAAGGAGCAAGAAGTGAAGCAGGCGCGCAAGGAGGCGTCGGTGCCGTGAAGTGCGGCCGCAGCCGAGCTCGCGATCGACGAAAGTGCTGTGGGAACGGTGCAAGATTCCGCGGTTCTCGAGACAGAGAAGATCATCTCCGCGCCGAACGGATCCAAGACACTGCTCGTCACCTACGGCGCCCGCAACGCGCACGGCAGCCCGATCAAGGTAACCGGACTCGTGACATTCCCCGAGGGGGAGGCGCCGGAAGGAGGCTGGCCCGTGCTGAGCTACGCCCACGGCACCACGGGCATCACCAAGGAGGCGCCGCCCTCGACTGCGATCGGCACCCACCCCGACCACGAGGCGTTTACCCTGGTCGTCGATTCCTACCTGCAGGCGTGGCTGGACAAGGGCTTCGCCGTGATCCAGCCGGATTATGAGGGCCTGGGCACCTCCGGCAAGGGCACCTACATGGACCGCCACTCGCTGGCCTCGTCGGTCAACCAGATGGTTCGTGCCACCCGCGCAGAGTACGGCTTCGCCGATTCCTGGTACAACACCGGGTGGAGCCAGGGAGGGTTTGCAGCCGTCGCCGCTGCCTCGGCGGACGATGTCGCCACGGGCTTGGAAAAGACGCTGGCGATCGCGCCGGGCGACACTTTTGTACCCTCGACCAAGGTTCCCGGGGTTGCGGCGAAGGCGATGGTTGCCACGATCGACGAGAAGAACCTCGCCTACGCGTCCTACGCGATCAAGGGGGCGATGAACTTCAACAAGGGAATCAAAGCCGATGATTTCCTGAGCAAGAAGGGCAAAGAGGTCATGGACTACGCCTCACGCGTCTGCCTGACCACCTTCAAGGAAGAAAACAAGGTCACCGGCAAGGAGATTGTGAACGACGAGCCGAAGCTCACGGCTTTGCTGGAGCACTTCGCGTCCAATTCCATGGCGAACATGCACCCGACCACCTCGATCTACATCTTCAGCAGTGAGGACGACGAGATCATCACCTTTAGCCAGATCAGCGCCGCGGCGAAGAAGCTCCAGGCCAATGAGGGCACCGACGTCACCTTCGAGGTGCGCACCGGTGAGGGCCACCGCGACATGGTGCGTCGCGCTCTGGAGGATCAGACGCCGTTCGTTCCCGAGCTGCAGTAGTCAAACGTGCAGTCCACCTCGCCCGAGAACATCCTGCTGCGCCTTGCCCGCGAGCACGAGCAGCAGGTTGTGCAGATCTACGCGGAGTTAGCTCACCGGGGTTTCCCGCTGCAGCATCAACGCCCGCACGTGACGGTGACGTTTGCGCACATTATGCAGACCAGGGTCGTCGGGGAGGCGGCGGTAGCGCTGCCGCCGCTGTTGCCCGCGCGTCTTGAGCGGGCGGGGACCGTCATTTTCGGGACGAAGAGAAAGCAGACGGTTGCCTGGCTCCTCGAGGCGCCCGATGCGCTTGACGACGCCGCTCGGCGCCTCAGCGCAATGAACCCCGACGGGCGTGGCCCGCGCTGGATCCCGCACCTGACGATGGGTCTGCGCCTGCCGAAAGCGATGGTGCCCGCCTACGTTGAGGCGCTCGCGGAGGTGACGAATCCGCACCTGCGCTCGCTGACCGTCGAGGTAGCGGCGTTTTATCAGCCGCGGCTCGGGGCGGAACTCGTGCTCTAAAATGGGCCGCGTGACTTCCCGCTATCGCGTCGACCTGCCAAACGACGACTGGTTTATCGGCGAAACCCCCGACGGATACGACTTCATCGTCGCCCGCCGCGGGGCGTTCGACACCTTTCGCCCCAACATCGGCGCCACGACGATTCCTGTCGCGGCGGGCACCGCGTTGTCCACCGTGATGGAGCAGTCGGCGCACGCGACGCGCGAGAAATCCCACAACTTTCGCGTCACCGACGGTCCTGATGACGCTGGGCGCCAGACCCTGAGCTTCAGCGTCGCCGCCTCTTTCGGGGAGCTTGAGCTTACCCAGCACCAGGCGTTCTACGCCGTCGCAGGCGACGAGGGTGAGGATCGCGTCTTGTGCGTGGTCATGTCCGCGGCCTCGCGCGACGCGGGGGAGCTCGTCGGCGATTTCAACGCTTTTTTGGGTTCCCTGCGCTTCGACGATGCGTAAAGGCGGAAACTTCGGGGAGGTGGCTACCACAGTCGCCGTCATCGGCGCCGGCCAGGCGGGCCTGTCCGCTACCTTTCACCTGGCCCGCCGCGGCATCGACCACGTCACGGTCGACGCCTCGCCCAGCCCCGGTGGCGCGTGGCTGCAGCGCTGGGACACGCTCACGGTGAGCAGGCTCAACGGCATCTTCGGCTTGCCGCTTTTCGACGCCCCCACCCTCGACCCGAAGGAGAAAGCCTCGACAGCGGTGCCCGCGTACTTCGCTGACTTCGAGCGCAGCATGGGCCTGAACATCGCGCGGCCGGTGCGCGTGCTCACCGTGCGAAAAAGCGGCCAGGCGTTCCTCGTGGACACCACCGCAGGGCGCATCCGCGCGCGCGGTGTGATTAACGCCACCGGTACCTGGGAGAACCCGCTGCGCACTGATTACCCTGGTCAGGGCGAATTTCAGGGGCGCCAGATCCACACCCGAGACTACGCCGGTCCGGAGGAGTTCGCCTCGAAGCGCGTTGCCGTGGTCGGTGCGGGAATTTCCGACCTGCAGCACCTCGAGGAAATCTCGCGGGTCGCCGAAACCAGGTGGTACACCCGGCGCCAGCCCCAGTTCACGCGAGGTTTCGACGGCCGCGTCGTGGAGGCGCGCGTGGCCGAAAGCGTCGCCCGCGGCGAGCCGGGGCACTCCGTGGTGTCGTACACCGGCATAGCTAAGGATGCCCCTTACGTCATCGCCGCTCGCGAGCGCGGTGTGCTCACGCGCCGGGAGATGTTTCGCAGTGTCGCGCCGGACGGGGTGATCGAGGCGGATGGGTCAAAAACCGCGTGTGACGCGATTGTCTGGGCAACCGGCTTCCGGCCGTCGCTAAGCCATCTCGCTGGGCTCGGCGTCGTCAACGAGCGAGGGGGAGTGGCGGTCGACGGCACGCAGGTCGCTGCTGAGCCGATGCTGCACCTGATAGGTTTCGGGCCGTCGCAGTCGACGGTCGGGGCGAACCGCGCGGGGCGGGTGGCGGTGGTGAAACTGAAGCGCGCGCTTGGCAAAAAGTAACCAGACAGTAACGTGCAGTACATGAAAAGGTTACTAATGCGTGCTGTTATTGGCAGGTAGATTTCCGCCGACTTGAAGGTTGTTGATGATGCGCAAGACCCTGACCGCTGCTGCTGTCGCGCTGAGCCTGACCGTGACCCCCGTTGCCAACGCCCAGATGAGCTCGAGCCCCTCGGGCTCCTCCATAGCCCCGGGCTCCTCCGCCCCCGACACCGGCGCCGTGTCCGGCCCGATCTTCCGCGCCGTCACCGGCATCGGCGCGGACGAAAAGAGCGTCAACTTCTCCTGGCGCTCCACCTACACCGGTGATGAGGTTGTGCGCATCCACCCGGTGTCCAACCCGGATGCGGTCATCGAGGTGGCAGGGCGCGAAGCCGATTACGGCGCCATCGCGTACCTGTCCCGCTTCGCCGAGGTGTCCGACCTGACCCCGGGGGAGACGTACTCCTACCAGATCGGTTCCGACGCCGGCGGCTTCAGCGCGCCGGAGAGCTTCACCATCGACGACGGCGACGATTCCTGGAAGTTCGTCGCCGTGACCGACGCCCAGATCGGAGTCAATCTCAAGGTCGCCGAGCAGGGCGCGACGTGGCGCACGACCGCGGGCAACGCAGCAGCGGCCAACCCCGATGCATCGCTGTTTGTCAGCCTGGGCGACCAGGTCGAGGGCTGGGGCGACCTGATCGGAGGCAGCGGGCAGTACAACGAGTTTTTCTCGGCACCGCAGCTGCGCAACTACCGCTTCGCGGCGATTGAGGGCAACCACGAGACCTACCCCTCCGACCTGGCCTCCCGCCACTTCAAGGAGCACTGGAACCTGCCCAACGAGCAGGGCGAAACCTCCAACTACTTCTTCGAGCAGAACAACGCCCTGTTCATCGCGCTGAACTCCAACCGCAAGGACGACGCCGGCCTGGCAGAGCAGGCCCAGTTCGTGCGCGACACCGTTGCCGCGCACGGCGGCGACAAGGACTGGGTTATCGTGCTCAACCACTTCGCCTTCCACTCCCACGGCGGGCGCTACACGGATCCGGACATCGTGCGCATGCGCGAGACCCTCAGCCCGGTCTTCAGCGAGGTCGGCGTGGATCTTGTCCTCAACGGCCACGACCACATGTACAACCGCTCGCACCTGATGAACGGGCTCACCCCCCGCGTCCCGGAGGCACTGGCGGCACCGGGCGACGTGTTGCAGAAGGAAGACGGCGAGGTGCTCTACCTCACCTTCAGCACCGCCGGCGGCGGCAAGTTCTACGACTTCGAGGGCAACGACGGAAACGAGTACCCCGGGATGACCCTCGAGCAGTCCCGCGCGGCCGGGTTGAACCAGCCGACGATCGCCCTGTGGAACCAAGATTACACCCCCGACTACGCGGCGGTCGAGGTCGAGGGGGACACGCTCCGCGTGCGCAGCATCAACTCGTTTGACGGCACGGTTGTCGACGACGTCACATTGACGCCCGCGAACTAGTCCCGTCGGGCCGCGCCGCCACGGGCGATCTCACGGGCCCGCCTTTCGCCGGGCAGCTCGGTGTCCGCGCCGGCCACGACGATGTTGCCGTACGCGCGCCCATGGAGCATGTCCGGGGTGGACACCACCCCGACGTGCGCGAACACCTCGGACATTCCGGCGAGCTCCGCGCTCGAATGCGGCAGCCCCGGCAGGTCTCCGAGGTTGGCGACGTAGAGACCGCCGGGAGCGAGGGCGGCCCGGGCCGCCCGAAAGAACTCCACCGTGGTCAGCGGGCGAGGGGTTGCCGGGCCGGAGAAGACGTCTCGAACGATGACGTCCTGCGAGCCCGGGGCTAGCGCGTGGGTATAGGCGCGGGCCTCGGCGACGACAATCGTGGCGCGGGGTTCGAAAGCCCAGCGCACCAGCTTGGCCAGGGCTGCGTCGACCTCCACGGCGGTATGGCTGCCTCCCCAGCGCTGCTGGAAGTGCGAGGCCAGGACGCAGGCGGCACCGCCGAGGTGGGTGCTGGTAAACGGGGCGTCGTAACGCATCAGCCCCGCGATCCACTCCATGTAGTCGTACTCGAGCACCTCGGCTGCGCCGAGCACGACGTAGGAGGAAGGAACGTCATTGACCTCGAGCGTGTAGCCGCCGTCACGCAGCGGATCCTCGCTGATGCGCGCTGTGCCCGTGTCGATGCGGTAGGTGCCCGCGATGCGCTTCTTCGGCGCGCGCGGCTTACGTGCCACAGCTCGATAGGCGCAGGTGCCGCGCAATTGTCGTGGCATCAACGGGCGCAGTGATCCTCATTGTGGGACATCCGCCTTTCTGAGCTGGTTGGCGTGGGGGCCGGGATGGTGATCAGGCTAGTGCGCCCTGAAGCTTGCTTGTTGGATCGGCGCAGGGGATCAGGGAAAGGCGGTTCGCTTTCTGGGAAATTGCTGTCAGCGCGCGCACGGGTGGCCCCATTATGCAAAGATCATGTTCATGACCGCGACCTACCCTTACATTTCCTTCCACGGCAACGCCGCGGAGATGTTCGCCTACTATCACTCCATCTTCGGCGGTGAGCTCGAGGTTCTCACCTACGGCGACCAGCTCGACAACGGCGCCGAATTTCCCTTTCCGGCCCCGCGCGAAGCTGTCGCACACGGCAAGCTCACCGGAACGTTCAACCTCACCGGAGGCGATGACCTCTCCGACAACTCCGGAAAGCTCAACCGCGGGGACTGCTCCTTCGTCTACGAAGCAGACAGCGTCGAGGATGGCACCCGCATCATTGAGGCGCTGACGGGCAACGGCGGCCGCGTGACCATGCCCTTCGAGCGCGCCCCGTGGGGCGACTACTACGGGCAGTGCGAGGACGCCTACGGCATGGTCTGGCACATCTCCGCTACCGCTTAGGGGCGCGGTTCCGGGCCCGACCACGACTCGGTGCGGGCGAACGCAGTGCCGATGACCGCGCCGAGGAGAATGACGGCCGCGGGCAGCAGCAAAGAGGTGCCCATCGCTGCGGATAGGGAATCGTGGCGAGCGACCTGGGCGCCCATGAGCGCGGCGACGGCGGCAGACCCGATCACGGCCCCCACCTGGCGCATCGTGTTGTAGACCGAGGAACCGGCACCAGCGAGCTGCGGGTCAAGGTTGCGCGTTGCAATCATCGACAGCGGCCCCCACATCATCGCGTTGCCCAGGCCCGTCACTACCGAGATGGCGAGCATCCAACGCGGGTCGGTCTCTGTGGTGGTGACCAGCGCCATGAGCACCACAGAAATTCCGATCAGGGCCATCCCGGATATGGCGAACGGCTTCGGCGGCAGCGTGTTGGTGAGCTTGCCGACGTACGGCGATAGCGCGCCGGAGATCACCCCTGCGGGCAGCACCAGGAGCGCGGCCTGGGTTGGGCTGTATCCGACACCCTGCTGGACGTGGATCATCCACGGGATGGCGTAGGTGGCCACGGTAGCGCCGACGGCAAAGATCGCGAGGACCGAAATCGCGTAGTTGCGGTCGTTGAAGAGCACCGGCGGGACGAGGGGGTCGCTTTTCGTGCGCTTTTGCCAGGCGGCGAAGCCTACAAGGAGGGCGAGCCCGACCGCGATGAGGAGCCACGACCAGGAGATGCGCTGGATTTCCTGAATGCCGAAGATGAGGCAGAACATGCCCACGGCGCTAATGATTACCCCGGTCCAGTCGAGGCTGCGGGCCGTGTTCTCGAGCACCGGGACAAAGCGCCACGCTAGGGCGAGTCCGACCACGCCCACGGGGACGTTGACGAAGAAGATCCACGCCCAGCCGGCGGCGTCGACAAGCAAGCCGCCCACGAGCGGGCCGGTGATCGTGGCAACGCCGGCGGTCGCGCCCCACACGCCCATCGCGCCGCCGCGCTCGCGGGGGGAGAACGTGCGGATCATCACACTCATCGTCTGCGGGGTGGCGATAGCCCCACCGAGTCCCTGGAACGTGCGCGCGACGATGAGCGTCTCAATGTTCCCCGCTAGGGCGCAGGCCAGGGAGGAGATCGTGAATAGGGCGAAGCCCCCGATGTAGAGCCTTCGGGGGCCGAAACGATCACCGAGGCGGCCCGTGATCAACAGCGGTACCGCATACGCGAGAAGGTAGGCGCTGTTGACCCAGATGACCTGGTTGTAACCGGCGCCGAACGCGTCGGTGATCGCTGGGATCGCGACCGAGACGATGGTGGAGTCGACCAGGATCATGAAGAACCCGATCATCATGGTCCACAGCGCCGGCCACGGAGAGGTTTTGCTGGGCACGGCGCTTACTCTACGCCCGGTGGATTACTGGGCCCTAGATCTGCAGCCCAGGCACTGCGTTGCGCAGCAGATCGAGGATCTGTGGCAGGAAGCCACCGACAGCCGCCGCGATTCCGGCGATGATGGTGACAAACAGGGCCAGCGCGCCGAAGGAGGAACCGCCGTTCGGGGTGTTCTCAGCGGCCCCTTCAACGGTAACGGGCACGGTGACGTCGGTGCCGGCGTCGGTGGTGATGCGCAGGGTGTAAACGCCGGCAAATTCCTTCGGGATGCCGAAGGTCAGGCTCGCCTTACCGGCCTCGTTGTAGTCGGCGGGGCCGAAGTCGTAGTCGATATCGGAGGTGTACTTCAGGTCCCCGAGCTCGATGGTGACCGTCTTGGCTGTCTCGCCCAAGGTGTAGATCAAGGAGGACAGGTCAATCGTCGCGGCTTCGCCGGCGACGAGCGGGGTGGCGATGTGGACGCCGACGTTCGACTGGCCGGTGCGCGGTGCGGGAGCGTCGCCGCCGCCGAGGTAGGACGTCAGGTACTCGGTGAACGCCTGGATGTCGATGTAGCCGAGCTGCGCCAGCGGGGTGCCCTGGGCCAGCGCGGTGAAGCTGTCGCCGCCGTTGAGCAAGAAGGTGGAGCCTGCGACGACGTAGTCCTTGGCCGGGTCGAGCGGCTGGCCGTCGATAAGCACGCTCGTGATGCGATCGCCGTCCGCGCGGGTCGGGTCGTAGGTGTAGGAGACGTTGTCGGACACGCCCAGGGAAAGCATGGGGCGGGAACCTTCAGCGCCCTTTTTCCACTGCTGCTCCAGGGCGGCCTTGAAATCCGCGCCCTTCAGCGTGGTGTAGGTGATCTCGTTGCCGAAGGGCTGGACCTTGAACGCGTCCTCGTAGGTGACCTCTCCTTCAAGCAGGTCATCGCGCACGCCACCCGCGTTCATCACAGCAAGATCAGGCTTCACCGGCGAGTTGTTGGACACGCCCCACATAGCGACGTTCGCCAGCAGGTTGTTGAGCTGAGACTCGACGCCACGGTTGGAGCCGGGAGCGGCATCCTTGTTCGCGCCACGGTACAGCGAGTTGCTCAAGGTGCCGATGACCTTGCTGCCCTCTTCTTCCGCCTGCGCGTTGGCTGCGTCGATGACCTCCTGAATCTCGGAGTTCGGGGTGTCGCACGCGATGATGGCGTCAGCGCGCAGCAGCTCCTTCTTCTCGACCGTGAGGGTATCGGTGTCCTTGTCGTAGGCGAAGTCGACGTTGGCCAGGCCCTGCGAGTACTGGCCCGCCTGGAAGATGATGGGGGAAGTGCCTTGCGGATCGATGAACTGGTGGGTGTGGCCCATGAACACAGCGTCGACGTTGTCCGACCACGCGCTGGGATCGATGTTGCCCTCGTGCGGCAGGGCGATGACGACATCGGCCTCGCCGGAGGCGGTGAGTGCGTCCGCGCGCGTGTTGATGGCGTCGACCGGGTTCGCCCAGGTGATGCCCTGGATGTCGGCCGGGCTAACCAGGTTGGGCATGTCGTCGGTGACGGAGCCGATGAACGCTACCTTGACGCCGTCGAGATCCATGATCTCGTAGTCCTTGACGCCGGTTGAGCGATCCAGGCCGTTAGCGCCCTCAGCGAGGTAGGTCCACTCCGCATTCGGCACAATGCGCTGGGTCAGGTCGTCCGCGCCCTTGTCGAACTCGTGGTTGCCCACCGCGGAAACATCGAGGCCCATGAGGTTCATGATGTCGATCGTCGGCTCGTCGTCCAGAATCATCGAGGCAAACGGGGATGCGCCGACGAGGTCGCCGGAGGAGGTGAACGCGTGGGCACGGTCGCCAGCGGCGCGGTCGATGGCGCACTTCAGCGCGACGGCGCCGGGGACCTTGTCGCGCGACTCGAGGTCCTGGTTCCAGCGGCCGTGGAAGTCGGTGATGTTGGAGATGGTGAAGTGCCCGGTCTGTGCAACCGGTGCGGCTGGTTCAGTCGGCTCTGCGGAGGCGAGGGGCAGGCCGGCGAGCGCGAGGGCGCTGACCGACACAGTGGCGAGGGAAGTGGTCACGGAGCGAAACCGCATGGGGACAGGTCCTTTCACAAAGCGCATGCAGGAAGTTATGCGATGATCACCATAGGGTTCCAAGGTGGATCGCAGGTGCCGGCTTGTTGAACAATTGGTTAAGCTTCCCGCGCCCACATGCGGGTATCTTGGCAACCATGAGCTACCTTGATTCGGATTACCTCGGGGGCCTGTCGTCACTGACCGGAAGCGCGCCCGCTTTCGACACCGCCAACCTGCCCGACGACCCCTTCGAGCTTTTTGCCCAATGGTTCGAAGCAGCAGTCGCCGCGGGCTGTGACGACGTGCGCGCCGCGACGGTGGCGACGGTTGACGAAAACGGCGTCCCCGACGCGCGCGTGATGAACCTCATGGAGCTCAGTGACACCGGCTTCTGCTTCGGCACCGGCGCGGACTCCACGAAAGTGGAGCAACTCAGCGACAGCCCCGTCGCGGCGCTGAACTTCTGGTGGCAGCCGATGAACCGCGCGGTGCGCGTCCGCGGAGCCGCGCGTCTCGACGGCTCATCGGATGAGCACTTCAGCATCCTGCGCGTCGAACCGGTGCGCTTGGAGTTTTTCCAAGCAGTTGACGCACGCAACGCCACCCGCGTCGAGTACAGCTACGAGGCCAGCGGGTGGGTCGCCACGGTGCTCGACCACTAAGTGCGGGTTGGCGTTGGTGGGGGCGTCGATAAGCGGCTAGTTCGTGGCTTGCTCGAGCAGCGAATCCTCGAGGGCTTGCTCCGCGACGGGCGCGGCCGGCTGCTCCTCGACGGTCACGACCTCAGGGGCCTGAATCGCGGGCTTATCGACGCCAAAATACGTGTCCAGGCCCTTGACGTTGAACTGGGTGGAGTTGTAGCGGCTGTTGTCGGACGTGTTCCACTGCGAGATCACGATGTCCATATTTGCCAGGGTTGAGCCCGGCACGATGTAGGCGCCATAGGGCTGGGAGAAGTTGAGCGGTGTTTGCTCGTTGGTCCAGCTGCCGTGGCGCGCGACCACCGCCACGGGCACCGAGTTCCAATCCTGGGCAAGCGTGTCGGAGACGCGGACCTCGATCTGCAACGTCTGCTCGTTGAACATTGCCAGCACCCAGTGGCCGTCGATGAAGCGCAGGTTCATCTCACCGGCCTGGACCCCGCTCAAGATCGGCGCGCCGCTTGTCGACCACGAGCCCGTCGCGGGGTTGAAGACCTCCCATGCCGAGCGGTCGGCGATGTTGTCGAGCGTGAAACGGGACAGGTAGACGGGGTGGTCGCGCTTGAATGACGACGACACCACGTAGATGTAGCCGTCCTGGCCGCGCTCCCAGGAAATCAAGTCACCCATGCCGCTGAGGTAGGTCGTCGGCGTTGTGCCGAGGCTCGCCCACGTGCGCCCGTTGTCCGTTGACTTCCAAATTTCCGTGTGCAGCACGTTGCCGATGCCGCGGTTCCACATGCCCTGCATGTACAGCGTGCCGTCGATGTTAATCAGGTCGGAGGGAATGAGCGTGAGGCCGTCGACGTGCGGGTAGTCCAGCAACTGCTCGACTTTATCGCCGGCGTTGAGCGGGCGGATGATCTCGATGATCCCGTTGACTAGCTGCGCGACCACACCCACCGGGCTCATCCACTCGCCGCGCAGGCCGGTCTCACGGAAGGAATCGCCGAAGATGAGCGCGAAGGTGCCGTTGTCTAGCGGGGCCATGATGCCGAGGTCGCCGGAGCGGAATCCCACCAGGTCAGAGATGCCGGGGCCAAGAATGTCACCCATGATCTGCACGATGAACTCTCCGGGCATGACCACAGGGGTGCCCGGCTCGGTGTGGTTGAGATCAGGCGCGGTCGGGCGCGTGCCACTTGAGCTCAGCGAACTTTGTGCAGTCGCCGGGGATGACGCGAGATTGAAAAGCGTCGTTGCGCTGAGAGCAGCGGTGGTGACGAGGGCTAGGGTGCGGGAGGTGATGCGCATGGGACTTCGGGGACTCGCTTCGGTAATTCGGTTCGGGAACGCTGGGGACTATACCGGTCTGGGGGGTGCGCTGGGGAGCTTGTTGGTGGTGCGGGTTTTCTTGAGGTCTAGCACCTATACCTCAGCGCGCCCGAACAAAACCCGAACTACCGACGGTGCCGCCCACCCTTGGAAGCGTCTTGCTGCTCGCGGCGGATGCGCATCTTCTCCACCTCCGTGAGGTAGGCGGCCGACGACGCCCGAAAGCTCGTCGTAGGCGTGAAGTCAATCGAAGCCGGACCCGCCACGGGGCGAGATCGACGAGCCGGCGCAGCGATATCTTCCGGGTCGATCGCAGCGTCACGTTCCACAACCACCGACCACGTTCCGTCGGGGAACGTGACCAAGTTCCAGTCGCGCTCGGGTTCCGGCGCCGGCACAGTTAACGCTGGTACGGGGGCCGGCTCCGTGGCCGGTTCGGAAACGTCGAGGCCAACCATCGCGTCGATGATGTGGGCGCGGGCGTAGGAGGTGGGGGCGTCGATAAGCGACGCTAATGCGGCGTTGTCGGCATCAGAGACGGTGCCCAGTACGCGCCCGTCGAGGGTGATCACGACGGCGTCGCCGACAATCGACAGACCAACCAGCCATTGGCCGGGGGAGCGCGCAGCCAGCTCGGCGGCGGTGAACTCGCCGGTCGAGGTGTCGACGGCGATCATGTCGCCGGGGCCGAGAACGACCGCGCCCGCGGGGGCATTGTTGCGGGGCACGCACATCTGTGGCGGGGGCAGGTACACCTGCACATCGCACCGACCTCGCTCAGAATCAAAGCGGGCCCCCGCGATGGTGCTCGGCACGAAGCCGGACGCGTGGACGCGTTCGATGGCGGGGAAGCGGCTGCGCACAGCCGCAGCGATGGCACCGATCACGTGCTCGCCCGCGCGCACTCGCCAGCCGCGGGTCAGCGGGTCCGGCTCAAGTCGAACCTCGAGGTAGGTGGTGCCGAACGTGCTGGTCACGTCGCTGAAAAGCAGCGCCTGGACCAAGTGGTCGACGTCAATCTCTTCTGCTGCCCCCCACGCCGAGGGCGCGAGGGGGTAGACAGTCGGGCCGCTCACGTAACTAGTGCTCAGCGGCGTCCGCGTCAGCCTTGGTGGCGTGGAAGGTGCCGTGCTTGTGCTCAGGAGCAGCGTAGATGGAGTACAGCTTCGCGGGCTCGTCGCCCTCGTTGACGAAGTTGTGCCACTTGCCGGCCGGCACGAAGATGGCGAAGTCGTCGTGGACCGTCTCGTCGAGCTCGAGCGCGGTCTCGCTCGTGCCGATCATCGCGCGCAGGGAGCCAGCCTCGAGGCGAAGGAACTGATCGTGGTCGTCGTGGATCTCAGCGCCGATCTCGCCACCGGCAGGAATGGTCATAACGGTGAGCTGCAGGTGCTCGCCGGTCCAGAGGGTGTCACGGAAGGCGTCGTTGTCGACCGTGGCCTTCTCAATGTCTACTGCGTAGGGCTTCGGGCCGTGATCTCCAGTGCCGTGAGACATACTAATCTCTCCTTACATACCGAGTACGTTTACACCTTCGACGATACCCCTTATTCGGCCTCGGGTTTGGCTAACTTGAGAACCTTCGCAGGTACACCCCGGTAAGCGAGTCGGGGTTCGCGGCGACAGCGCTCGGGGTGCCGTGGGCGACGATGCGGCCGCCAGCGGAGCCCGCGCCCGGGCCGAGGTCAATGATGTAGTCGGCGCGCGCAATCACGGCGGGGTTGTGCTCGATGACGATGACGGTCGCGCCGGCGTCGACAAGCCGGTCGAAGAGGTCAACCAGCGCGGCCGAGTCGGCGACGTGCAGCCCTGTGGTCGGCTCGTCGAGAACGAACATCGTCGCCTTGTCCGACAGATGGCTCGCGAGTTTCAGGCGCTGGCGCTCGCCGCCGGACAGGGTGGTCAGCGGCTGGCCGAGCGTGAGGTAGCCCAGGCCCACGTCGACGAGGTGGCCGGCGATGCGCGCGGCTGCCGGGACCTTGTTCTCGGTGAAGAACTCCGCGGCACGCACGGCGGGCATGTCCAGCACCTCGGCGATGTTGAGCCCGCCGAAGGTGTGCACGAGCACGGCGTCGTCGAAGCGCTTGCCCTCGCACACGTCGCACGTGATGTCGACGCCCTGCATCATGCCCAGGTCGACGTAGACGACGCCGGCCCCCTTGCAGTTGGCGCAGGCGCCTTCGGAATTCGGCGAAAATAGGGCGGGTTTCACCCCGTTGTGCTTGGCAAACGCCTTGCGGATCGGGTCCAGCGCGCCGGTGTAGGTCGCGGGATTCGATCGGCGCGAGCCGCTAATCGAAGCCTGGTCCACCCACACGGCGGAATCATCAAGCGGGATCGCGCGCACGAGCGAGGACTTGCCGGAACCCGCCACGCCGGTGATCACGGTCAGCGTCCCGCGCGGGATGTTGGTGTCCACACCCACCAGGTTGTTCTCGCTCGCGCCGCGGATCTCGAGTGTGCCGTCGCCCGCCCGGCACTCCGCGTCCGGCTTGAGCCGGTAGCGCTTGTGCAGGTGGCGGCCGGTGATGGTGTCAGAGCACTTGAGCGTATCGACGCCCCCCTCAAACACCACCTCTCCACCCGCGGCACCCGCCCCGGGGCCCAGCTCGACGACGTGGTCGGCGATCTCGATAGTCTGCGGCTTGTGTTCAACCACGAGCACTGTGTTGCCCTTGTCGCGCAGCTGCAGAAGCAAGGTGTTCATCCGCTCGATGTCGTCGGGGTGCAGCCCGGCGGTGGGCTCGTCGAAGACGTAGGTCACATCCGTTAGCGCGGAGCCGAGGTGGCGGATCATTTTTATGCGCTGCGCCTCGCCGCCGGACAGCGTCGACGTCGGGCGGTCGAGGGTGATGTAGCCGAGCCCGATGGTGACGAAGTGGGCCAGCGTTTCGCGTATCGCGGAGGTAAGCGGAGCCGCGGAGGCGTCGTCAAGCTGAGCGAACCATGCGGCGAGGTCGGCGACTTCCATCGCGCACAGCTCAGCGATGTTCTTGCCGCGGATGCGCGACTCACGTGCGTGGTCGGCAAGACGCGTGCCACCGCAGGCGGGGCACGGCGCGGTGGTGACGGCGCGCTCGACGAACTCGCGCATCGCCTTTTGCATTCCCTCCTTTTCCTTGGTCAGCAGGGACTTGCTCAGCTTCGGTATCAACCCCTCGTAGGTGGTGTTGATGCCCAGGAAGTCCACCTTGCGCGGCTCGGCGTACAACAAAGTGTGCAGCTGCTCGTCGGTGAATTCGCCGACGGGCCGGTCGGTGGGGAAGAAGCCGGAGTCCGAGAAGTGACGCAGCTGCCACGACCCGGGCTTGTACCCGGGCACCGTCACCGCGCCCTCATCGAGCGATTTCTGCTTGTCGACGACCTCGTCAACGTCCAGGACCGAAGCACGCCCCGTGCCTTCGCAGTCGGGGCACATTCCGCCGGTGCGCTTGTAATCTTTGAGGACCTTTTTGTTGCCGCGGGCGTCGGTAAGCACGCCCCCGGCGCTGACGGAGGGGACGTTGAAGGAGTAGGCGCCGGGGCCGCCCGCGTTGGGTTGCGCGATGCGGGAGAACAGCACGCGCAGCATGGCGGTCGCGTCGGTCGCGGTTCCGACGGTGGAGCGCGCGTTCGTGCCGAGCTGGTTTTGATCTACGATGATCGCCGTGGTCAGACCCTCGAGGCGGTCGACGTCGGGGCGCGCCATCGACGGCATGAAGCCTTGGATAAATGTGGAGTAGGTCTCGTTGATCAGCCGGCGCGATTCGGCGGCGATGGTGTCGAAGACCAGCGAGGACTTGCCGGAGCCGGATACGCCCGCGAACACGGTCAGGCGCCGTTTCGGGATGTCGAGGGAGACGTTTTTGAGGTTATTCTCGTGCGCCCCGACGACGCGGATGAACTCGTAGTAGTCCGCCGCGCGCGTGTCACTCATCGGCTCGGCTTGGCAGGCAGCATCTTCTTCACCAGCGTGACGACGCCGGCGACGAGAAGACCCGTGATCAGGCCGACGATGAGGGAGACGCCTGTGTCAACGAACCAGCCTGCGACGCCGCCACCGACGGCTTCCTGGCCGGAGACGATGATGTCGTGCAGCCAGTGCAGGCCGAACACCTCGTCGAGACCGCGGATAATGAGGTGGCCGCCGACCCACAGCATGGCGACCGTGCCGATTATGCCGATCGCGCTGAGCACGTACGGCATGGCCTGAACCAGCGCGCGGCCGAAGCCCACAGCATTGCCGCGGCGGATCATGCCGAGGCCGATGTCGTCGATCTTGACCAGCAGGGCCACCGCGCCGTAGACCGCGAGGGTAATAAAGATGCCCACTGAGGCGAGGACCACCGCCTCCATCCAGATCGGCTCGTCCTTGACCTCGTCGAGGGCGATAATCATGATCTCGGCCGAGAGGATCAGGTCCGTGCGGATTGCGCCCGAGACCAGGGCGTCTTCGTCCTTTTCGTCCTTCTCGGTGCCCTGGGCGTTCTCGTGGGTGTCGTGTGAGGAGAAGAACTTGTGCAGGATCTTCTCCGCGCCCTCGAAGCAGAGGTAGGCGCCGCCGATCATGAGGATCGGCACCAGCGCCCACGGGGCGATGGCGTTGAGCAGCAGTGCGATCGGGAGGATGAAGAGCAGCTTGTTGCGGAACGAGCCCTTCGCAATGCGCCAGATCATCGGCAGCTCGCGCGCCGGGGTGACGTCGCGCACGTACTGCGGGGTCACTGCGGCGTCGTCGATCACCACTCCGGCGGCCTTGGCGGAGGTCTTGGCGGTCATTGCGGCGACATCGTCGGCGGATGAGGCGGCGGTGCGGGCGATCAGGGCGACGTCGTCAAGCAGCGCGAGTAGGCCACCGGCCATGGTGTGCCCCTTTCAGGTAAGGGTGAGAGCGTTAGACATGGAAATCTTAGTGCACCGCATAGCGCCGTGCGGTGGGTAAGGTGTGGTCATGTCTGATCTAGTGACATCCACGGCGCGTGTCGCCACGGAAAGGCCCGCACGCTACGCGAAACAACTGGCCAGCCACCTCGGCCGGAAAATCGAGACTGCCTTCGACCCGGATACCGGCCGCGGCCAGCTCATTTTCCCACCGCGCGACGGCGTCCCGGTGGGCACCTGCGACATGTTGTGCGGGGACAACGTGCTGGTGCTTGCCATGGAGGCGCCGTCTGAGAATATCGACCAGGCTGAGGAGATTGTCGGCAAGCACCTCGAGCGCTTTGGAGAAACTGATGGGCTTGTAGTGACGTGGGTGCGCACGGGGGAGGGAAAGCGGGGGTGAACGGGGGGTAAACTTCGTGGAGCGCGCCGCCTGTCACCAGCGAAAATGCAGAAACTTTGCAGAGAAAATCTAACTTTGTATTAAAAATCCAATTTTTGTGATGAAATATTCGCAATTCGCTTGCGGGTGATCTGGAGTACATGGTGCACCTGGAGAACTCGGTGGAGCGAAGCGTTGTGCAGTCGGTCGAAGATAAAGGAGATTCGCTTTGCGATTTAAGAAAGTAACCTCCGTGGCAGCAGCCAGCGCACTCGCGCTCGGCCTCGCTGCCTGCGGTTCAGAATCGGGCTCCGGCTCAAACAACGCTCAGGGTGGCGGCGGTGACAACTACGTCCTCGCTAACGGCAGCGAGCCACAGAACCCGCTGATTCCGGGCAACACCAACGAGACCGGCGGCGGCCGCATCGTGGAAAACATCTTCTCCGGCCTCGTGTATTACGACGGGGAAGGCAACGCGCATAACGAGCTCGCTGAATCCATCGATCTTGAGGGGGACAAGACCTACCGCGTAACGCTCAAGGACGACATCAAGTGGTCCGACGGCTCCCCGGTCACCGCCGAAGATTTTGTTAAGGCGTGGAACTACACCGTCGAGAACGCCCTTCTGAGCGCTTACTTCTTCGAGCCAATCCTGGGCTACGAAGAGGGCAAGGCCGAGATGGAGGGCCTCGAGGTCGTCGACGACAAGACGTTCACCATCGAGCTGAACCAGCCGGAAGCCGACTTCGTCTCCCGACTGGGCTACTCCGCCTACTACCCGATGCACCCGAGCGCGTACGACAACATCGACGCCTACGGTGAAAACCCGATCTCCAACGGACCCTACAAGCTGGCCGAGTGGAACCACAACCAAGACGCCACGATCGTCCCGAACGAGGAGTACACCGGTGATCGCGCCGCGCAGAACGACGGTGTGAACTTTGTGTTTTACGCTCAGCAGGACGCGGCCTACGCCGACCTGCTCGCCGGCAACCTGGATGTGCTCGACGCCGTTCCGGACTCCGCCTTCGCCACCTTCCAGGACGAGCTCAGTGAGCGTGCTGTGAACCAGCCTGCTGCTGTGTTCCAGTCCTTCACCATTCCGGAGAAGCTTGAGCACTTCTCCGGCGAGGAGGGCAAGCTGCGCCGCGCCGCGCTGTCGCGCGCGATCAACCGTGAGGAGATCACCGACACGATCTTCCAGGGCACGCGCACTCCGGCGACCGACTTCACCTCCCCTGTGATCCCGGGCCACTCCGACAGCCTGGATGGCTCCGAGGTGCTCACCTACGACCCGGAGGAGGCGAAGCGCCTGTGGGCTGAGGCGGACGCGATCTCGCCGTTTAACGGCCAGTTCAGCATCTCCTACAACGCTGACGGAGGCCACCAGGCCTGGGTCGACGCCGTGGCCAACTCGATCCGCAACACGCTTGGCATCGACGCGGTGGGCAACGCCTACCCGGACTTCAAGTCCCTGCGCGACGACGTGACCAACCGCACTATCACCGGCGCGTTCCGTACCGGCTGGCAGGCCGACTACCCCTCGCTGGGCAACTTCCTCGGCCCGCTGTACGGCACCGGCGCTGGCTCCAACGACGGTGACTACTCCAACGCGAAGTTCGACCAGTTGCTCAAGGATGCTGCCAACTCCGGCGACATTGAGAGCGCAACCCCGATCTACAACGAGGCGCAGGAAATTCTTCTGGAAGATCTCCCGGCGATCCCCCTGTGGTACTCCAACGTGACAGGCGGATCCTCCGAGAACGTCGACAATGTGACCTTCTCCTGGAAGTCCCAGCCGGTCTACCACGAGATCACTAAGCAGTAACACCCCAGTGATAGCCCACCACCCCGCTTGCGCTCGGCTTGCGGGGTGGTGGCATTTCGCCGTTTTATAGTATTCACCTACCCGCAAATTTCATCTTCAAGACAAGGAGGGCCCGCGAGAAATGCTGCGATATATTGGGCGACGCCTTCTCCAGATGATCCCGGTGTTCTTCGGCGCGACGCTGCTGCTGTACGCGCTGGTGTTTTTGATGCCCGGTGATCCAGTTCAGGCCCTCGGCGGCGACCGCGGCCTGACCGAGGCGGCGCGCGCACGCATTGAGGCCGAGTACAACCTCGACCAACCGTTCATTGTGCAATACCTGCTCTACATCAAGGGCATTTTCACCGGCGACTTCGGCACGACGTTTTCGGGCCAGCCCGTGTCCTCAGTGATGGCCAACGCTTTCCCGGTGACCATCAAGCTCGCACTCATGGCGCTCGTCTTCGAGGCCGTGTTTGGCATCATTTTCGGCGTCATCGCGGGTGTGCGCCGCGGCGGCATCTTCGACTCCACGATCCTGCTCGTGTCCCTGTTCGTCATCGCCGTCCCGTCCTTCGTGATCGGCTTCGTCCTGCAGTACGTCGTGGGCGTGCAGTGGCAGCTGCTGCCTGTAACGGTGGGCCGCAACGAATCGTTTACCGCGCTATTGATGCCGGCGGTGGTGCTTGGTGCCTTGTCGTTTGCCTACGTGATCAGGCTGACGCGCCAGTCAGTCAGCGAAAACCTGCGCGCGGATTATGTGCGCACCGCCCGGGCCAAGGGCTTGAGCAACGGCCAGGTGATGAACCGCCACGTGTTGCGCAACTCCCTCATTCCGGTGGTCACTTTCCTGGGTGCCGACCTCGGCGCGCTGATGGGTGGCGCGATTGTCACGGAGGGCATCTTCGGGATCAACGGCGTGGGTGGCACCATCTACCAGGCGATTATCAAGGGCGAGCCCGCGACCGTGGTGTCGTTTACTACAGTGCTGGTGATCGTCTACATCATCGCCAACCTCATTGTCGATCTCCTCTACGCCGTTTTAGACCCAAGGATCCGCTATGCATAAGCCAAAGCTTGTCGACGCCCGCCTGCGCCGCGGGCAGGAATACTTCATCGCGGACACCGACGAGACCGGGCTCGGTGCCGTCGATGCGGTGCCAGATGACTCCGCCCCGTCGAGCCAGTGGGGTGAAGCCTGGCGCTACCTGCGCCGCCGCCCGCTGTTTTGGGTCTCCGCCCTCTTGATTCTTGTGGCGCTGGCCATGGCACTTGTCCCGAGCCTTTTCACCAGTGTCGACCCGCGCGAATGCATGCTGTCGCGCTCGCTGGGCGGGCCGGAGGCGGGCCACCCGTTCGGTTTCGACCGTCAGGGTTGTGACATCTACTCCCGCACCATCTACGGTGCCCGCGCGTCGGTGACCGTGGGCGTGCTCACCACCCTCATTGTCACGCTCGTCGGTTCACTAGTGGGCGCGATCGCCGGTTTCTACGGCGGGATCTGGGATACGATCCTTTCGCGCATCACCGACATCTTCTTCGCGGTTCCGCTCGTGCTCGCCGCGATTGTCGTGATGTCGATGTTCCAAGACCGCCGCTCCATCTGGATGGTTGTCCTTGCGCTCGCCATGTTCGGCTGGACGCAAATCGCCCGCATCACCCGCGGAGCGGTGCTGGGCGTCAAAAACGACGAGTTCGTCACCGCGGCGCGTGCCCTGGGAGCCTCGGACGTGCGGATCATCTCATCGCACATCATGCCGAACGCGGCCGCGCCGATCATCGTTTATGCCACGGTGGCGCTGGGCACGTTCATCGTCGCTGAAGCCACGCTGTCGTTTTTGGGCATTGGCTTGCCGACGACCGTGGTGTCGTGGGGCGGCGACATTTCGGCGGCGCAGGCGTCGCTACGTACTCAGCCCATGGTGCTGTTCTACCCGGCTATTGCTCTCGCTCTGACAGTGCTGAGCTTCATCATGATGGGTGACGCCGTGCGCGACGCCCTTGACCCGAAGGCGAGGACCCGATGAGTTCCACGGTGACACCGACCGAGCAACCGTTGTTGGACATCAGTGGGCTCAAGATCGCCTTCGAGTCCTCGACCGGCACCGTCGAGGCCGTCCGCGATTTCGATCTGACGATCTACCCGGGCCAGTCCGTGGCGATCGTTGGCGAGTCGGGCTCTGGCAAGTCGACTGCGGCGATGTCGATTCTGGGCCTTTTGCCGGGAACCGGCGAGGTCACGGCTGGCTCCATCACGTTCGACGGCAACGAGCTCGCCGGCCTCGACGAAAAGGGCTGGCAGGAGGTGCGCGGCCGCCAGATCGGTCTGGTGCCGCAGGACCCGATGAGCAACCTCAACCCGGTGTGGCGCATTGGCACCCAAGTTGAGGAGTCCCTGCGCGCCAACAACGTCGTCGAGGGATCGAAGCGCCACGAGCGCGTTGTCGAGCTGCTCGAGGAAGCTGGTCTACCTGATGCGGAACGCCGTGCGAAGCAGTACCCGCACGAGTTCTCCGGTGGCATGCGCCAGCGCGCCCTGATCGCGATCGGTCTTGCGTCGCGGCCGAAGCTGCTCATCGCCGACGAGCCGACTTCCGCGCTCGACGTGACCGTGCAGAAAAAGATTCTGGACCACCTCAAGGGTCTCACCCAGGAGCTGGGCACGGCACTGTTGTTCATCACGCACGATCTGGGCCTTGCCGCGGAGCGCGCCGATTTTCTCGTGGTGATGCACCGCGGCCGCATCGTGGAAAAGGGCCCGAGCCTGCAGATTCTGCGCAACCCGCAGCACGCCTACACGCAGCGGCTGGTCAAGGCGGCGCCGTCCTTGGCGTCGGCACGCATCCAGTCCGCGAAGGCTAAGGGCTTGCACACCTCGGAGGCGCTGACCAGCGGGAAGAGCAGCGATGAGGTTGTCGTCGCGGTGAAAAACCTGGTCAAGGAGTTCGACGTTCGTGGTGCGCGCGGGGACAAGAAGCTGCTGCGCGCGGTCGATGATGTCTCCTTCAACCTGCGCCGCGGTTCCACGCTGGCGCTGGTGGGCGAGTCCGGTTCGGGCAAATCCACTGTTGCCAACATGGTGCTCTCTCTGCTCGAGCCCACGAGTGGCTCGGTGGAGTTCGAGGGCCGCGACGTGTCGTCGCTGAAGGGCAACGAGCTTTTCGCGATGCGACGCAAGATGCAGGTGGTGTTCCAAAACCCGTACGGTTCGCTCGACCCGATGTATTCGATCTACCGATGCATTGAGGAGCCACTCAAGTTGCACAAGGTGGGCAACCGCAAGCAGCGCGAGGAGCGCGTCGCCGAGCTGCTCGACATGGTTCAGATGCCGCGCTCCGCGATGCGCCGCTACCCGAACGAGCTTTCGGGCGGTCAGCGCCAGCGCATCGCGATCGCGCGTGCGCTCGCGCTTGGGCCCGAGGTCATTGTGCTCGACGAGGCGGTCTCCGCGCTCGACGTGCTCGTCCAAAACCAAATCCTGCAACTGCTGACCAGCCTGCAGGACGAGCTGGGGTTGAGCTACCTGTTCATCACCCACGACCTGGCGGTGGTGCGGCAAACCGCCGACGATGTTGTGGTCATGCGCCAGGGTGCCGTGGTGGAGCAGGGCACCGCGGATACGATCTTCGACCACCCGGTCGACGACTACACCAAAAACCTCATCGATTCCGTGCCTGGTCTCGGTATCGAGCTGGGCACAGGGGAGAACCTGGGCATCGAGGTGAAGTAGGGCGCGGACGACCTCAGCGCATTCTTGACCTGGTTTTGGCAGGTTGGGCGCGCTGAGATTTTCGAAATCGGCCGGGGCTCCAAGCGCCGTGGGTGTCTCAGGGCGGCGCCCACACCCCCGCCGACCCAGTTCCTGCATCCGCGCGACATCTAGTACAGTAACTCCCACAACCGCATACACACGGGTGCTCCCTTCATCACTGCGAGGGGGCTGAGACGCGGCGGCGCGATGACCGCTGCGAACCGTCGAACCTGATCCGGGTAATGCCGGCGAAAGGAAGAAGAGTTTTACATGGTCAGTACTTCACGTGCATCCTCGCGCCTTCAGTGGCGCGTCATCGATATTGTTACCGCGGCCGTGCTCGGCGTGGCATGCGGCCTCATTTTCTGGGTGTGGAACACCGTCGGTTACGCGGGTTTTACCGCGATGGACGCGCTCACCCCGGGCCTCGGGGGGTTGTTCAACGGCGTCTGGTTCCTCGGCGGTATCATTGGCGGGCTGGTGATTCGCAAGCCGGGGGCGGCGATTTTTGTGGAGGTGCTCGCCGCGTGCGTGTCGGCGGTGCTGGGCAGCCAGTGGGGCATTGAAACCATCTACTCAGGTCTCGCCCAGGGCATCGGTGCCGAGCTCGTCTTCGCCGCATTCGCTTACCGACGCTTCTCCCTGACCACATCCGTGCTCGCCGGCGTTGGTGCCGGCATCGGCGCGTTCCTGCTTGAGTTGTTTACCGCCGCCAACCTCGCGATGAGCCTGTCGTTCAACCTGATCTACCTCCTGTGCACCGCCATTTCCGGAGCTCTGCTTGCCGGGGTGCTCGGGTGGATGCTGGTGCGCGCCCTCGCGCAGACCGGGGCACTGGATCGCTTCGGCCCTGGCCGGGAACGTTTCGCGACGCCGGCGTCGTAACGCAATGGCCGCGATTCTCGCGCGCGAGCTGGGCTACAAGCACGCGACACGCGCCGAGCCCGCGTTTGCGGGCGTGGACCTGACAGTCGAGCGAGGCGAGCGGATCCTGATCTCCGGCAATTCGGGCTCAGGCAAGTCGACGCTGCTGGCCGTGATCGCCGGTCTCGCAGCCGATGGCGATGACGGCCACTCCATGGGGTCGGTCACGGTCGACGGGACCGTGGGCATGGTCATGCAGGATCCGGAGTCGCAGACGATTTTGTCTCGCGTCGGTGACGACGTCGCCTTCGGCGCTGAAAACATCGCGGTGCCCGTCGCGCAAATCTGGCCCCGCGTGCGCTGGGCGCTTGATGCGGTGGGCCTCGACGTGGAGCTCGATCACAGCACGGCGCGGCTTTCGGGAGGGCAGAAGCAACGCCTCGCGCTGGCGGGGGTGTTGGCGATGGGCGCGGATATCATCATCCTCGATGAGCCGACCGCGAACCTGGACCCGAAGGGCCGCGACGAGATTATTCGCGCTGTCGATAAGGTCTGCGCGCAAACAGGCGCAACGCTGGTGGTCGTGGAGCATCGCCCGGCGCCGTGGAGTGCCGTGGTGGAGACCTACTACCGTCTTGATGAAGCGGGGCTGCACCGCATCGGTGAGTCCGAGCTCGCCCCCACCCCGCAGCTACCGCCAGCGAAAACGATCCCTGAGGGATGTGCCACGGCGGTGCGCGCCAGCGGGCTGCGCACCCGGTTTGGCCCGCGGCACGACCTGGCGATTGCACAGGGCTACTCCACGGTGATCACGGGTGAAAACGGCACAGGCAAGACCACCCTGGCGCTGGCCCTGGCGGGTTTGACGGCACCACGTGAGGGGACAGTGGCCTACAGCGAGGACATCGCGCAGGGGCTGACAAAACCCTCCCACACGTGGTCGTCGACGCACTTGTCGCAGCGAATCGGCTACGTCTTTCAGGAACCTGAGCATCAGTTTGTCACACCCACGGTGCGCCGTGAAATGGCACTGACCGGCGCGCCGGCGCAGCGCGTCGATACGCTGCTTGCGCGCCTGCGCCTCGAGCACCTCGTCGACGCCAACCCGTTTACCCTATCGGGCGGCGAGAAGCGCCGGCTGTCGGTGGCGACGGCGCTGGTCAACGCACCGCGGCTGGTGTTTTTGGACGAGCCGACCTTCGGCCAGGACGACACGACGTTCGCCGAGCTCGTCGCTCTTATCCGGGAACTGACCGAGGAGGGCATCACCGTGGTGTCGATCACCCACGATGAGGCATTCATGGCTTCGCTCGGTGACGCCGTGCTCGCGCTCGAGGCGGTGGCGCGGTGAACGTGCTCAAAACCGTCAACCCGGTGACCCGCATTCTCGCACTGGCCCTTCTCACCACGCCGCTGATGCTCACCCTCGACGTCGTCTCCGCCGCGGTGACGGTCGCGCTCACGGTCGCCGCTGCGCCGTTTTGCGGGGTTTCCTGGCCCAGGCTGCTCCGCCGCGCCTGGCCGCTGCTTCTCATCGCGCCGATCGCCGGGATTCCCATGGCGCTGTACGGCCGCAGCGGGGGAGAGGTGTACTTCTCCTGGGGGCTGATCAACGTCACGGAGCTGTCGCTGAGCTTGGCGCTCGCGGCGGGCGTGAGGGTGCTGGCGGTGGCGCTGCCCGTGGTCGTGCTGTCCGCCGAGGTGGACCCAACCGACCTCGGCGACGGCCTGGCGCAGGTGCTCAGACTCCCGGAGCGCTTCGTCATCGGCGCAGTCGCCGCGCTGCGCATGCTCACGCTGCTGCGCGAGGACCTCGACGCGATGCGGATGTCGCGCCGGGCGCGCGGCGTCGCCGACACCGGCCGCATCCGCCACCTGTTCTCGCTGGCCTTCGGCGTGCTGGTCATGTCACTGCGCCGCGCCGGCAAGCTCGCCACGGCGATGGAGGCTCGCGGCTTTGGCTCCGGTCCGCGCACGCACGCGCGCGTATCGACGCTTAACGCACGCGACGGCCTCGTCATGGCGGCCTGTCTCGGTGCGGCGCTGCTCAGCCTCGCGATCGCGTGGTACACGGGGCACCTTCGCCCCGTGTGGGCGGTGTCGATTTCGTGACACGCTACACGCTGCTCATCGACGGCCCTTCCGGCGCCGGGAAGACCACCCTCGCCGTACTGATCGGCGAGCGTCTTGGCATCAGGGTCGTGCACCTCGACGACTTTTACCCCGGCTGGGGCGGCCTGGCTGAGGGTGCGCGCATGGTCGCCGACGACGTGCTGCACCCAACCAGGCCGGGTTACTGGCGGTGGGACTGGCAGCGCCAGACGTGCGGCGAGTGGGTGCCGCTCAACCCGGGCGAGGACCTCATCGTCGAGGGTGTCGGTGCGGTAACGGGTGCGTCGCTATGCGCCGCGCGCAGGCTGGGGGATGTGGACACGCTGCGTATTGTGGCAGACGACGCGACGAGGAAGGCCCGCGCGCTCTCACGCGACGAGGATTTCGCCCAGTACTGGGACATGTGGGCAGCCCAGGAAGAAGCTCTGGAGAAGCCGCCTGTCGATGTCACTGTGTGGGTGGACTAAATCGCCGGTGTAAGTTCGACGTTATCGGCCCACGTCAGGTCCATGCCAAGAGTGCGCAACCACTGCATGGCGTCGTCGTCGTGGCGCGTGATGCCCTCGACAGCGTTGAGCGTGACGTCGATAGCTTTCTCGGCTTCCTCGGCCGTGATCAAGCCCGCGGAGGTCGCGGCGGCGAGCTCGTCGATATCGAGCACGTCAATCGGGTTACCGGTTAGCGAGACCAGGTCCACGTAGAGGTCGCGGGTGGCCCACACCGCGCCGTCGACGGCGATGTGGGCCACGTCGAAGTAGAAGTCCTGCTCGCGCTCCGAGCCCTCGCGAAAGTGGAAGATGTTGGCGCGCAGCCCGAGATCGGGCAGCAGCCAGCTTTCCAGGTAGCCGAACTCAGGGTGATTCGCGCCGCGCGCCATGTACAGGCCGAATTCGGTGACCTTGAACGTGTCCACCTCGCGCAGAAATCCCTTCGGGTCCGTGTTCGTCTTGGATGCGATATCGAAGGTCTCCTGCTTCACCGGGTGGAGGTCGGCGCTCATGATCTACCTCACATGGAAACTAGCTGCGGTCGGGGCGAAAGCGCAGACGTTGGTGGAGGTGCGGACACTTCCTCCGACGACTGCGAGAACCCGGCCTGAACCTGTATCGGCGGTCCCGGACAGGGTGGCCGGTCCTAACGGGTTTATTCCGTTGTTCACCAGTGGTGTTACACCGGTGCGCAGGGTGTCGAGGTTGATCCAGTATGCGTTTAACAGCCCCTGGTCCGTGGCGGCCGGAGGGGTGCCCAGCGCGGTGAAGACGAACGCGGCCTGTCCCGGGCCGGCTCCGGGGGTCGGAATCTCCGCGGGGCCGGGCACCGCGATGGCGGAGGCGGTCGAGTGGAGTCCTTCGCCGATGCAGTCCAGCGACACCGTCGGCCAGATGAACTGGGCAAACGTCGGCGCGTCAGAGGGCAGCGGCGGTCCGCCGATCTCGCCGGTGCCCGCGAAGAAGGACACGGCCGCGCGCAGGGCGTCCGCGGCCTCGGCGGGGACAAACGGCTGGCTGGCGAACTCGTTGACCTTCGCCACCGCGAGCGGGGTGGGGCGGCCGAGGTCGTCGATGTAGCGCGAGGCGTCGGGCAGCGCGGACATCTCGGCCGCCTGGGCGGCGGGCGCGGCGAACGTGGCGGTCAGGGCCAGCAGCGCGGCGGCTGCGGCGGACGCGTGGCGGTGGCGGCGTCGAGAAGCGAAAGCGGGGGCAGGCACAGCGCGGGTCCTTTTGTGAGGGAATTTAATAAAAGGGAAATTTACTCTAATCACAATAATCACATCATGGCGGTAGTCAAGTGGTAAGAATGCATTGAATAGGCAATGCGAGTAGGGTTTGAGGGGTTCTTTACCCCTATTTCTAAAGGAGCACCGGCTCAGTGTCGCATCCTGAATTCCGCAACGTCGCTATCGTCGCGCACGTTGACCACGGCAAGACCACCCTAGTCAACGCGATGTTGGAGCAGTCCGGCGTCTTCGCCGACCACGGTGAACACGGAGATCGGGTGATGGATTCCGGCGAGCTCGAGTCCGAGCGCGGAATCACGATTTTGGCCAAAAATACCTCCATCCGCCGCGCGGGCGCGGGCAAGGACGGGCGCGACCTCGTCATCAACGTCATCGATACCCCGGGCCACGCCGACTTCGGTGGCGAGGTCGAGCGCGGCCTGTCCATGGTCGACGGCGTCGTGCTGCTTATCGACGCCTCCGAGGGGCCGCTGCCCCAGACCCGCTTCGTCCTGGGCAAGGCCCTGGAGGCGAAAAAGCCCGTCATCATCTGCGTGAACAAGACGGACCGCCCCGACGCGCGTATCGACGAGGTCGTCGACGAAGCCCAGGACCTCCTGCTCGAGCTCGGCGCTGGCTTGGAAGATCCCGACGCCGCCGATGCCGCCGAGAACCTGCTTGAGCTGCCCGTGCTCTACACCTCGGGTCGCGCAGGCCGCGCCTCGCTGAACAACCCGGGCAACGGCGAGCTGCCCGACAACGACGACCTGCAGCCGCTTTTCGACGTCATCTACGACACCCTGCCCGAGCCCTCGGCGGACATCGACGCGCCGTTCCAGGCGCAGGTGACCAACCTGGACTCTTCGTCCTTCCTCGGCCGTATCGCGCTGATCCGCGTCTACGCCGGCTCGGTGAAGAAGGGCCAAACCGTGGCCTGGGTGCACTACGACGCCGACGGCAACCAGCACGTCAAGAACGTCAAGATCGCCGAGCTGCTGATCACCCAGGGCCTCGAGCGCATCCCGGCGACCGGCGAGGTCGTCGCGGGCGACATCGCCGCTGTGTCCGGCATCGACGAGATCATGATCGGCGACACCCTGACCGACCCCGAGAACGTCGTCCCGCTGCCGCGCATCAAGGTCGACGACCCGGCTATCTCCATGACCATCGGCGTGAACACCTCCCCGCTGGCTGGCCGCGGCGGCGGCGACAAGCTCACCGCCCGGATGGTCAAGGCGCGCCTGGACCAGGAACTGATCGGTAACGTCTCCATCCGCGTCCTGCCCACCGAGCGCCCCGACGCGTGGGAGGTGCAGGGCCGCGGTGAGATGGCGCTGACCGTGCTCATCGAGACCATGCGTCGCGAGGGCTTCGAGCTGACCGTGGGCAAGCCGCAGGTGGTGACGAAGGAGATCGACGGCAAGGTCCACGAGCCCTTCGACCACGTGATCATCGACACTCCCACCGAGTACCAGGGCGCGGTGACCCAGCTTATGGCGAACCGCAAGGGCCAGATGACGGGCATGTCCAACACCGGTTCCGGCGACTGGGTCCGCATGGAGTTCGATATCCCGTCCCGCGGCCTGATCGGCTTCCGCACCACCTTCCTGACCGAAACCCGCGGTGCGGGAATCGCCAACTCCTACTCCATCGAGCACCGCCCGTGGGCCGGCGAGATCAAGGGCCGCCCGACCGGCTCGCTGGTCGCCGACCGCTCTGGCCAGGTCACCGCGTACGCGCTGATGCAGTTGGCCGACCGCGGCGACTTCTTCGTCGAGCCGGGTGCAGAGGCTTACGAGGGCATGGTCGTCGGCGCCAACTCGCGCGACGAGGATATGGACATCAACATCACCAAGGAAAAGAAGCTGACAAACATGCGCTCCGCCACCGCGGACGCGACGGTCACCTTGGCCAAGGCGCGTACCCTGTCGCTGGATGAGGCGATTGAGTTCTGTGACGATGACGAGTGCGTCGAGGTTGCCCCGAACGCGATGCGCGTGCGCAAGATCATCCTCAACGCCACCGAGCGTGGGCGCGCGCGCTCGCGCGCGAAGCAGTTGAATAAGTAGGTCGACCTCGCTTAAAGGTTTGGCTCGCGTGCAGTTCTTCTCAACGCCCCGTCTCACCGCGGTGGCCGGCGCCGCGCTGCTGGCGCTGGCGCTGCCCGCCTGCGCCGCGGACCCGGGCCCGCCGCCGCTGGTGCAGCAGGAGGAACTGGATCGGCTCGACCAGTCGGCCACGACCACAACGACGCCCACGGAAGCGCGCCCGGAACGCACCGAGATCCAGGTCGGCGCGGAACCGCTGCGCGGCGGGCTCAACCCGCATTTGCTTTCCGACGACTCCTCGGTCGTGCAATTCATCGGTGATCTGGCGCTGCCCAGCGCCTACCTCGACGGCGCGCTAAACAATGACGTGGTCGTTGGCGCCGCGGTGCGCGCGACCTCGCCGGCGGCGATGACGGTGCGCTACGTGATCAACCCGGAGGCGCAGTGGTCTGACGGGACGCCGCTGACCGGCGCCGACTTCGCGTACCTGTGGCGAGGCATGTCCACCACCGCCGGTGCGATCGATCCGGCGGGCTACCTCGCGGTTTCTAACGTGCGCGTGTCCGGGCCCGCCGGCAAGACCGTTGACGTGGACTTTTCCACGCGCGTGGAGGACTGGCAGTCGCTGTTCAACTACCTTTTGCCCTCGCACCTGCTTGCCGCCGACGCGTCCGACTTCGCTACCGCGGCACACGACGGGTTGCCCGCGTCCGGCGGGCGGTTCATGCTGCAGTCGGTTGATCGGGGCCGCGGGACAATCACGCTCAACCGCAACGACAGGTTCTGGGGTGACAACCCCGCGCGCGTCGACGTGCTCACCATCAACGCCGTGCGCGACACGACCCAGATCGCCGACCAGCTGCGCTCCGGCCAGCTCGGCTTCGTGGACAAAATCCCAGAAGAGACCACGCGCGAGGTCTTCGAGCTCATCCCCGGCACCCAAACCCGGCTTGTCGACGGCCCACGCACCCTCGGCCTGACCCTGTCCACCACCTCGCCGCTTCTGTCCAGCGAGGACGCGCGCAAAGAGCTGCGCTCGCTTGTCGACGTCCCCCTGCTCGCGCGCCTGGCCGCTGGGCGCTCCTCCGAGCTCGTCGTCGCCGACCACGAGCTGCCGACAGACGAAGGACCGACCGTGCTGCCGGCGCGCGTGAGCGAAAACCGTTCGCTGCGCATCGCCGCCGACGCTGCCGACCCGGAGGCCTCTGCCGCCGCCCGCTCCTTGGCGGACCTGCTGGTCCAACGTGGGGTTCAGGCGCGGGTGGTGTCCACCGACACCTTGAGCGTCGTGTCCACCGGCCTGCCCTCGGGCTCGGTTGACGTGTTCGTCCACTGGGAACCCGCCGCCGCGAACCTTAACGACGCCGCAAGCCGTGTCGCCTGCCCGCCGCAGGACTACCGCTCCGGCAACCTCGCAGGGCTGTGCAGCCCGGAGACCGACGAGCTGGCAGGAGACATCCTCGCTGGCGCTTACACGCTGGCGGACGCGCGCGACAAGGTCGACGAGGTGCTCACGGGCCAGGCCGTGTGGGTGCCTCTGCTGCACGAGCGGCGGATCATCGTCCTCGGCAGCGGCATCGTGGGCACCGACCCCGAGGTGATGCTGCGGGAGGACGGCTTGTCCAGTGCAGCAGGCTGGCGCGTCGGCCCGACCGGTGCGGCGCCGGCGCAGGAGCCTGAATAGGGGCCGGTGTAGGCTGGCCGCACACGTGGCTTTTCACAACTGTGTTCCCACACTCGAGCTCGAGCACCCTTGCCGTGTCTGAGCGCTTCGTAGCATTGCTGACACAGCATTGAAGTGCGAGGAGAGGAACCCAGCAATGTTTTACAAGTCGGACGTCCGCGCGACGTTGATGGCCTACGACCCGACGGCGACGCCCGAGCACGTGGACTCGCTCTACCAGCAGATAGCAACCGAGTGGGAGGGGCAGTGGAACAGCCTGCTCAATAGGGCGGTCGACGATTACCACGAGCAGACGGGGCTCTGGCCGGACGGCGTGCAGAGGGGGGAAGTTCGTGGACCAGGCGAAGCAGCTGGCGACCGATCTGGTGATGGGGGCGTATCTGGAACCGATGACGCAGGAGATCGTGCAGCGGCTGTTGGACAATGACGAGGAGGACAACCCGCACCTGAAGGCACTCCAGGACCCGGAGGGGTGGTGGAAGGCCTTTTCGGACCTCGTTCCGAGCCGGGACGCGACGGACATGATGAAGGAGCTGTGGATCGACGAACCGATTCGCTTCCAGGTACTGGCGGAGAGACTGTTCGAGAGGAGGCGGAATCTGGGTCTCGAATTACCCAACGGCCCGCAGCACAGAGATTATCAGCCGATCATGGAACAGATTCAGCAGGCAGTTCGTCGAACGAAAGCACGAGACCGGGCACGCGAGCAGGCTCTAAACTCGCGCTAGCATCCTTAACCCGCACGCAAGCCTATTACGCTGGTGTCAACGCTTGACGAAACACTAAAAGGAGTTCACCCATGGCGCAGCGTGACTTGGCAGGCTACAGGGTAGTGGCGGTGCACGCCCACCCGGACGACGAGGCGATTTCCACGGGAGGCGCCCTCGCTGACCTCGCCTCCCGCGGTGCGGACGTCCTCGTTGTCACTTGCACCCTCGGCGAGGAGGGCGAAGTTATCGGAGACACCTACCGCTACCTCGTGGCCGATCAAGCCGACCAGCTTGGCGGATTCCGCATCGGCGAGCTCGCCAGGGCGTGCGAGATCCTGGGGGTGCGCCAGCAGTTCTTAGGCGGCGCTGGCCGCTACCGCGACAGCGGCATGGCGGGCGCGTTGTCGAGCGAGCACCCGCGGGCCTTCGTCAACTCTGGCGATGCCGCGGTGGCTGATCTCGCCGACATCTTCACCGCGGAGCGACCACACCTTGTGCTCACCTACGGCCCCGATGGTGGCTACGGCCACCCGGATCACATCCGCGCCCACGAGATCACCCACGCCGCCGCCGAGCGCGTCGGGGGCGTGGGGCGCATCCTGTGGGTCGTGCGGTTGCGCGAGGAGCTCGAGGCGAACCTGCCCACGACGGTGCCGCACGGGTGGACGGCGGCCGCGCCGGGCGAGCTCGATGCGGTCGATGCCTGCGACACGTGGGTGGATCTAAACGACCTCGTCTACACCGCCAAGGTTGAGGCGATGCGGGCGCACGCGACTCAGGTGTGGATCGGGGACGGGTACGCCTCCGTGACCAACCCGCACTCCGCCGTCGCGGCCGGCCCGGTCACCGCCTACGCGCTCTCCAACCTCACCGCCCAGGCTGTGCTGCGCCGCGAGCACTATAAATTCGGCGCCTACACCCCGATTGAGCACAGGGCGGGTCTGCTCAGCGGGCTGGACAAGTGAGCGAGACAGTCGTCCGCGACAACTTCAGCCGCGGCGAGGCGGTGTGGGGGATTGTCTGGCTGTGCATCGGCGCGGCCGTCTCAGTCCTGCTCGAGGTAGTCTACCTCGGCGCGACGGTTTTCGGGGTGCCGTTGCCGATGAGCATCGTCGTCGCGTTCCTGTTTAACGCGGTGCTGACGAGGACGGCGTTGCTGTGGGCGTCGATACGCGCGATTGCTCTTATCCCGCTGGCGGTGTGGGTGGGGGTCTTCCTGATTTTGCTGGCGGTGCTACCCGCGAGCGGAACAATGTTGGTGCCTAATAATATTCTCACTGTTGTCCTGATGTTTGCCGGACTGGCCGGAGGCGTGTGGCCCGTTTTGAAACGGTAGTGACATAATGACGGGCATGACTTACATCATTGCTCAGCCGTGTGTCGACGTGCTGGACCGCTCCTGCGTGGAGGAGTGCCCCGTCGACTGCATCTACGAAGGCAAGCGCATGCTCTACATCCACCCGGACGAGTGCGTCGACTGCGGCGCCTGCGAGCCCGCCTGCCCGGTGGAAGCCATCTTCTACGAAGACGACACCCCCGAGGAGTGGGCCGACTACTACGACGCTAACGTCGCGTTCTTCGACGACCTCGGCTCCCCGGGCGGCGCCATGAAGCTTGGCCCCCAGGACTTCGACCACCCGTTTGTCGCCGCACTGCCGCCCCAGAACCAGTAATAATATGCCGCGCACACCGCTGGGCTCGAAGCTGCCCGATTTCCCGTGGGACACGATTGCCGACGTCAAGGAGCGCGC
This sequence comes from Corynebacterium sp. Z-1, assembly GCF_031844665.1. Taxonomy (NCBI): domain Bacteria; kingdom Bacillati; phylum Actinomycetota; class Actinomycetes; order Mycobacteriales; family Corynebacteriaceae; genus Corynebacterium; species Corynebacterium sp. Z-1. The sequence continues at coordinate 1,391,569 of NZ_CP134621.1, forward strand.
CGCAGCGCATCCTGACGGCATCGTGGACCTGTCCGTGGGCACGCCCGTCGACCCGGTAAGCCCGTCGATCCAGCTCGCGCTCGCCGAAAACGCCGCCGAGCCCGGCTACCCGCAGACCGTCGGCACCCCCGAGCTGCGCCAGGCGATTGTCGACGCCCTAACGCGCCGCTACAACGCAGCCGGCCTCGGGCCCGACTCGGTGCTGCCGGTGGTGGGCACCAAAGAAGCCATCGCGTGGCTGCCCACGACACTGGGATTTAGCGAGTCAACCGTAGCGATCCCCGAGGTCGCGTACCCGACCTACGAGGTCGGAGCGCTCATCGCGGGTTGCCGCGTGGTGCGCGCGGATTCGCCCGAGGACGCCGCAGGCGCCGAGCTGGTGTTCATTAACTCCCCGTCGAACCCGTCGGGTCAGGTGCGCAGCATCGACGAGCTGCGCGCGTGGGTGCAGTACGCCCGCGACACGCACGCGATCATCGCCTCCGACGAGTGCTACCTGGGCTTGGCCTGGTCCGCCGAGCCGGTGTCTCTGCTCGACCCGCGCGTCACCGACGGCGACAACACCAACCTGATCGCGATCCACTCGCTGTCGAAGACGTCCAACCTCGCCTCCTACCGCGCGGGTTTCCTCGCCGGCGACGAGGCGCTCATCCAAGAGCTGCTGCTCGCGCGCAAGCACGCCGGCCTGATGGTGCCCGGCCCCATCCAGCACGCGATGATCGCCGCGCTTGTCGACGACGAGCACGAGCAGCTCCAGCGCCTCATCTACGCCAAGCGCCGCGCGGTGCTTAGCGACGCCCTGACCAACGCCGGGTTCAGCATCGACCACTCCGAGGCCGGGCTCTACCTCTGGGCGCGGCGCGAAGGCGCGACCTCGCGCGACAGCCTCGACTGGCTAGCGCAGCGCGGTATTCTGGCCGCCCCCGGCGACTTCTACGGCCCGGCGGGGGCCAACCACGTGCGCGTCGCCCTGACCGCCACAGACGAGCGGATCGCCGCTGCCGCGTCGCGTTTGGTGTCCTAGATGCCCAGCACCGCGGTACGCCTGCGCGCGGGCATCAGGGAGTTTGTGAAGTTCGGGCTCGTCGGCGGCTCCGGCCTCGCCGTGAACCTGGTCGCGTTCTACGTGTTCAAGAAGACGCTCGAGCTGGGTTTCGGCATTCACGAGGCCGACGCGTTTCTCAACCTCTTTGGCACGCGCTTTAACATCCGCTACTACCACGTGCTCTCCACGGCCGCGTTCGTGGTGGCCAACATTTGGAACTACCAGCTCAACCGTTCGTGGACGTTCAAGCACATCCCGAAGCGCAACTGGTTCGCCGGGTTCTTCCCGTTTTTGACCACGGGCGCGCTCGCGTTTGTCGTCTCGCTGACGTTCATGACGCTGCTAATGAACCCGACCTCGCCGATCGCGCTGCCGGATCACATTTTCGACGACTCCACCGGCCTGCGCACCAAGTCGTACTGGGCGCAGGCCATCTCGACGCTCATCGCGATGCCGGTGAACTTCCTGGTGAACAAGTACTGGGCGTTTCGCAAGCCGAAAATCGCCGGCATCTAAGAGCTGGGCTCTAGTTGTTGTCGTGGAGCTCGGTGTTGAGCTCGACACCCTTCGCCCGCAGCGCCTCGACGGCGCCGGTCAGGGAGTTGCGGCGGAACAGGATGCCGCTCTTGCCGGAAAGCTCAATCGCCTTGATCTCGGCGCCGTCGGTGTAGCCGTACGCCGACGCGACGTCGCCGGTGACCTTTACAAGGGTGCCCGCGGTGACGTAGAGGCCGGCCTCGACGATGCAGTCGTCGCCAAGCGAGATGCCCACGCCGGCGTTCGCGCCGAGCAGGCAGCGCTGGCCGAGGGTGATCGTTTCCTTGCCGCCGCCAGACAGGGTGCCCATGATGGAGGCGCCGCCGCCGATGTCGGTGCCGTCGCCCACGGTCACGCCCGCGGAGATGCGGCCCTCGACCATGGAGGCGCCGAGCGTGCCGGCGTTGAAGTTGACGAAGCCCTCGTGCATGACGGTCGTGCCCTCGGCCAGGTGGGCGCCGAGGCGGACGCGGTCGGCGTCACCGATGCGCACGCCGGACGGTACGACGTAGTCGACCATGCGGGGGAACTTATCCACGGAGAGAACGACGACGGGGCCCTTCGCCGCGAGGCGGGAGCGGGTGAGCTGGAAGTCGGAGCCTTCGCAGGGGCCGTAGTTGGTCCACACGACGTTGGCCAGCAGGCCGAAGACACCGTCCATGTTCGCGCCGTGGGGAGCGACAAGGCGGTGGGACAGCAGGTGCAGGCGCAGGTAGACGTCGTAAGCGTCGACGGCGGGCTCGGAGATGTCGGCGATCGAGGTCTCAACCTGGACGCGCGCCACGCCGCGGTCCTCGTCAGCGCCTACCAGGTGGGCGAAACGTGCGTCCGACTCGTCGATACGCACCGTGCCGGTGTTCTCCACCGGCTCGCCCAGCTTGGGGGCGGGGTACCAAACATCGAGAACGGTTCCGTTGTGGGTGACGGTGGCGATGCCACGGGCGCGCGCAGACACAGTGGTGGAGTTAGTCATGCATGACACCTTAGATCATGGTGTGTGCCAAACCCGTCAGGCCCGTCGGGTGAGTGCGGAGATGCCAACGAGCACCGCGGAAAGGGCAAGCACGGCGAGGATCTGGTTGCGCGCGGAGGCGTCGAAAAGCATCAGTGCGACGATGCCGACGAGCGCAACGAGCGTCACGGGTGCGAGCCAGCTGGGCGCGCGGGCGATGTCGTCGCCACTGAGGCGGTCGCGCAGCCGCATGTAGCTCAGGGAGATCATGACCCAGATGACGATGAGGCAGCCGCCGACCGCGGTCATCAGGAAGGTGAGCAGCCCCGGCGGGTTCCACCACTGCAGGCCGACGGAGAGGAAGGCGAAGAACACTGAGACCAGCACCGAGTTAATCGGCACGCCCTGGTCGTTGGTGCGGCGCAGCCATGCGGGAGCGTCGCCGTCGAGGGCCTGCTGGTATGCCATGCGCGAGGTGCCGTAAATCTGCGCGTTGAATGCGGAGAGCAGCGCCAGCACGATTACGGCCTCCATGAAGCCGACGGCGCCGGGGATGTTCGCCAGGGCGAGGACCTGGGTGAAGGGGGATTCGGCGGCGGACTGGGCGTCGTCGATACGCGAGTACGGCAGCAGTAAAATGATGATGACGACCGAGCCGATGTAGAACAGGCCGATGCGCCAAATGATCGAGGTGACCGCCTTCTTCACGGCAGCCGCCGGGTTCTTCGACTCGGCCGCGGCGATGGTGACCACCTCGATGCCGCCGAACGCGAAGGCGACGGCGAGCAGGCCCGCGGCGATGCCGGCGATGCCATTCGGCGCGAACCCGGACTCGGCAATGTTGTCGAAGCCGACGAAGTTTGTGCCGGGCAACAGGCCGAGGAACAGTGCCGTGCCGATGATCAGGAAGCCGACGATGACGACGATTTTGATCATCGCGAACCAGTACTCAAACTCGCCGAAGCCCCTGACCTGGGCGAGGTTGATCGCGGTGAAGATCAGCACGGTGACTAAGGCGGGGACCCACTGCGGAACGCCGAACCACTGCGACATGATCGCTGCCGCGCCCGTGATTTCCGCGCCGCCGACCATGATCAGTAGGAACCAGTACAGCCAACCGAGCAGGAAGCCGGCCCAGTTGCCAAACGCCAATCTGCCGTAGGTGGCGAAGGAACCAGGGGAGGGATGCGCCGCCGCCATCTCGCCGAGCATGCGCATGACCGCCACGACGATCGCGCCGGCGACGATGTAGGCAAGCAGGATCGCGGGGCCGGCCGCGTTGATGCCCGCGCCGACGCCCAGGAACAGTCCGGCGCCGACGGCCATGCCCAGGCCCATCAGCGTCAGGTGGCGGGGCTTCAACCCGGTGCCCAGCGCGGGGTTGCTGGTAGAGGCGGGGGTGTGTTTAGTGCTCAAGGTGGGTCCTCTCGGTGTGCAGCGCGGTGCGCTGTTTGAACGTGTCAGTGTGTGTCCAGACCAGCCCGGCGATGGTGACGACGCCGACGACGACCACCACCGCGAACATCTGGAAGCGGCCCTCCGCGGTGGTGAGCATCAGTGCGACGATGCCGGCGGCAAGCGCGATGGTGGCCCACGGCAGCACGCGCGGCGCCCACATGCGCACGTGCGTGATCTCGCCGGATGCCACTAGGCGCGGGTGGAGGCGCAGGAAGGAAAACGCGATGGCGAACCACAAAACGATCAGGCAGCCGCCGACCGCGTTGAGCAGAAACGGCAGCAGACCCGGCGGGTTCCAGTACTGCAGGGCCACGGCGACGAAGCCGAAGAACACCGACAACACGACGGCGCGCATGGGCACGCCGCGCGAGTCTGTGGCCTGGAAGAACACGGGGGCGTCGCAGCGGTGTGCGAGGTTGTGCAGGAAACGCGAGGAGCCGTAGATCTGCGTGTTGCAGGCCGAGAGCAGCGCGACGACGATCACCGCCTCCATGATTCCGACGGCGCCGGGGATGTTCGCCAGCTGCAACACGGCGGTAAAGGGCGACTCGGCGGCGACGTCCGCGCCACCGATCTCGGAGTAGGGCAGCAGCAGGGTGATCAGGACGACGGAGCCAATGTAGAAGACACCGATGCGCCACATAATCGAGCGGATCGCGGAGTGGACGGCGACCTCCGGGTCCTCGGACTCCGCCGCGGCGATGGTGACCATCTCGATGCCGCCGAAGGCGAACGCCACGGCGAGCAGGGCAGTGGCAACACCGCCGAAGCCGTTGGGCATGAACCCGACCTCGGCGATGTTGTCGAAGCCGACGAATCCGCTTGCGGGCAACAGGCCTAGCCACAGTGCGACGCCGAGGGCGAGGAAGGCGATAATCACCGCGACCTTGATCAGGGCGAACCAGAACTCGAACTCGCCGAACTTGCGCACCGCCGCGAAGTTAATCACGGTGAAGAACACGATGGCGACCAAGGCGGGGATCCACGGGGAGACGCCGAACCAGCCGGCGACGATCCGGGACGCGCCGGTGATTTCCACCGCCATGATCATGATCATCATGAACCAGTACAGCCAGCCGACGGCGAAGCCGGCCCACGCGCCGAAGGCCTGCTCGGCGTAGGTGGAAAACGTGCCCGACGACGGTCGCGCCGCGACCATTTCGGCGAGCATCTGCATGATGCACACGGTGATGGCACCGGCAATCATATAAGCAATGACTACGGCTGGTCCGGCGGCTTGAATACCGACACCGGTGCCTAGGAACAACCCGGCGCCGATCGCCGAGCCGAGGCCCATCATGGTCAGATGACGGGTTTTCAACCCGCGACGCAACCCGGTGGAGGCACCTGGGTCGCGCGGGGCCGCCGGTTCGGGCGGCGAAATGGTGTGGGACATGCGCTTTAGAATAAACCGGGCGTCGGTGAATTGAGAGCGCAGGGGGTGGGTTTTTCGTGGTGTGGGTTTGGGGTGTCTTCTGCGGTGGGATGTCTGGGTCGTTGGGTTGCGGGGTGTGAAAGCCCTGGTCGGGGATCGGTGGGTTGGGTTGACCGTGACATCTTGGGTGGTGGAATGTCACGGTGAGGCGGCTGTGCGGTGTAAAACCGCAGGTCGGGGTTCGTTGGGTTGGGTTGACTGTGACATCTTGGGTGGTGGAATGTCACGGTGAGGCGGCTGTGCGGTGTAAAACCGCAGGTCGGGGTTCGTTGGGTTGGGTTGACTGTGACATCTTGGGTGGTGGAATGTCACGGTGAGGCGGCTGTGCGGTGTAAAACCGCAGGTCGGGGTTAGTTGGGTTGGCTTGACTGTGACATCTTGGGTGGTGGAATGTCACGGTGAGGCGGCTGTGCGGTGTAAAACCGCAGGTCGGGGTTCGTTGGGTTGGCTTGACTGTGACATCTTGGGTGGTGGAATGTCACGGTGAGGCGGCTGCGCGGTGTAAAACCGCAGGTCGGGGTTCGTTGGGTTGGCTTGACTGTGACATCTTGGGTGGTGGAATGTCACGGTGAGGCGGCTGCGCGGTGTAAAACCCCAGGTCGCGCATCGTTGGGTCGGGTTGACTGTGACATCTAACCCGGTGAAATGTCACGGTGAAGCGGCTGCGCGGTGTAAAACCCCAGGTCGGGGTTCGTTGGGTTGGCTTGACTGTGACATCTAACCCGGTGAAATGTCACGGTGAACCGGCTGCGCGGTGTAAAACCCCAGGTTGGCAGTGCCGGGATCGGGTTGACCGTGACATCCCGGCCACCGAAATGTCTCGGTGAACCACCGGCAGAACCTAAAAACCCAGGTCGGCCGCCCCGACAACCGCCTGATCGTGACTTCCCACCTACCGCAATGTCACGGTCAACCGACAAAACGCGAAACCCCACTACCGCGGCCGGAGCACGGGGCACGCCGAGTTCGGCTCGTTGGTAATGCTGATGTCGCTTTGCCCCGCGATGGCCCCGGCGGAGATCATCGCCCCGGAGCGCGAATCCACGATGGTGGTTGTCGGCTCGAGCATGACGTTGACGCCGATTTCGCAGCGATCGCCCAAATCGACACCGATCACCCCGGCTGCGGGTCGCAGCACGCAGTCGCGGCCGACGCGCAGCGGGGTGCGGTTGTGACGCTGCGCCGACGTCGCGATCAGCGCCGAGGACAGCCCGACATTGGTGCCTTCCCCCACGACGACCGCGGAGGACAGCCGGCCCTCAATCCGGGCGCGCCCCAGCGACCCCGAGTTGTAGGACACGTAGCCTTCGCGCATCACGGAGGTGCCCGGCGCGAGGTAGGCGCCGAGGCGGACGCGCTCGGCCTCTGCGATGGACACTCCGGACGGCACGACGTAGTCGACCATCCTCGGCAGGCGCTCGATGCCGTAGACGTGGATCTGCCCGCGCGAGCGTAGGGAGGTGCGCACGTGCTCGAAGTTGTCGCTCAAGCACGGACCCTTGTTTGTCCACACCACCGGCACGAGGTGCTCCAGGCAGTCGGTCATGTTCAACTCCAGGGGCTTGACCAGCCGGTGGGAGAGCAGGTGCAGGCGCAGGTAGACGTCGTGGGCGTCGACGGGTGGCTCGGATAGGTTCGCGATGACGGTGCGCACCGGCACCAGCTCAACGAGCCGGTCGCGGTCCATGCCGACGATGGAGAGGAATCGGTCGGACAGTTCTCGCGCCCCGACTCGAGTGGTGCCGGTGGTGAGGGCGTCGATAAGCGAAGCGTCTGTGATGAGTCGAGGGGAGGGGTACCACGTGTCCAGGGTTGTCCCGTCCATGGCGATGTTGGCGATTCCCGTCGCTTCGGCTCCCAGCGGCATGTGTCACATCATAAACGTAGGATTGCCGTGTGGCTTTACTGAATCTCTTCGCTGATCCCGTTGATCTGACCGCGGCTTTGATCGACATCGAGTCGCCCTCGCACCACGAGCGCGACATCGCGGACGCGATCGAGGCCGCCCTGCGCGAGCTCGAGGGGGTCGAGGTGATCCGCCGGGGGAACACGGTCGTCGCGAGGACCCACCACGGCTTGCCGCAGCGCGTCGTGCTCGCCGGCCACGTCGATACCGTCCCCCTGGCAGGCAATACCCCGCACCGCCTGGAGGACGGGGTGCTGCACGGTTGCGGGTCGGTGGACATGAAGTCGGGCCTGGCCTGCTACCTGGGAGCTTTCGCCCGCTTATCGACGCCCCACGCCAGCGCTTTCGATCTGACACTGATCGCCTACGAGGGAGAGGAGGTCTCCAGCGAACACAACGGCCTGTACCACCTGGAGCGCGACCGCCCCGAGCTGCTCGCCGGCGACTTGGCGCTGCTCGGCGAGCCCTCCGGCGCGATCATCGAGGCCGGCTGCCAGGGCACGATCCGCGTGTTCGTGCGTGCCCACGGCACGCGTGCCCACTCGGCGCGAAGCTGGCTGGGCGACAACGCCGCGCACAAGCTCGCGGGCGTGCTCACGCGCGTGGCGGGTTACGAGCCGCGCAGCGTCACCATCGCGGGCTGCGAGTACCGCGAGGGGCTCAACGTCGTGGGGCTCGAGGGGTTCGTGGCGACGAACACGATCCCGGATTTCGCCCAGCTGACCATCAACTTCCGCTACGCGCCAGACCGCAGTGTCGATGACGCCAAGGCGCACCTCGTCGAGGCGCTGCAGTTGGAAGAAGGCCTGGAGCTGGTGTGGGACGACATCGCCCCGGCGGCGCTGCCGGGGCTTGACGACCCGGTGGCGCGCGACCTGATCAAGGCCGTGGGCGGAAACGTGCGGGCGAAGTTCGGATGGACGGATGTGGCGCGGTTCTCTACCCTTGGAACTCCGGCCGTAAACTTCGGGCCGGGCGACCCCGGTTTCGCTCACAAGGTGGACGAGCAGTGCCCGACCGAGCAGATTTACACCGTCGCCCGCACGCTCGAGGCCTACCTCGCGGCCCGGCCCGCCCACTAAGCGGCAAACTTTTCACATACTTTCTTCACCGACCAACGAGAGGGAAACGTGGCGCCCCACATCACCCCGAAGCCCGAGCGCAACCGTAAACTGCGCGGGCCGATCATGCTGCGCAGCGACGAGCAGCAGCAGTCCACCCACGACCAGCGCCTGCTGGAGTCCCAGGGCAGCAGCGACCACGACTGGAAGCACGCCGACCCGTGGCGCGTGATGCGCATCCAGTCGGAGTTCGTCGCCGGTTTCGACGCCCTGTCCGAGCTGCCGAAGGCCGTGACCGTGTTCGGCTCCGCCCGCCTCGGCGAGGGCACCGCCGAGTATGAGCAGGCCCGCGAAGTGGGCAAGGCGCTGGTGGATGCGGGCTACGCCGTGATCACCGGCGGCGGGCCGGGGCTGATGGAGGGTCCGAACCGCGGCGCGCACGAGGCGGGCGGCCTCTCCGTCGGTCTGGGCATCGAGCTGCCGTTCGAGCAGGGCCTCAACGACTGGGTCGATCTGGGCTTGAACTTCCGGTACTTCTTCGCACGCAAGACCATGTTTTTGAAGTACTCCCAGGCGTTTATCACCCTGCCGGGCGGCTACGGCACCCTCGACGAGGTCTTCGAGGTGCTGTGCATGGTGCAAACCGGCAAGGTGACCAACTTTCCGATCGTGCTCATGGGCGTCGACTTCTGGAGCGGCCTGGTCGACTGGATTCGCGGCCAGCAGCTTGCCCGCGGCCTCATCTCCGAGGGTGACGACCAGCTGTTCCTGGTCACCGACTCAGTCGACGAGGCCGTGGCCTACATCGTCGAGGCGCACAAGGTGATGACGGACCAGCGCCTGAAAGACACCGAGTAGAACGTGGCCGCCGAGCTCGCGCGGGTGATGGCGATCATCAACCGCACCCCGGATTCCTTCTACGACAAGGGCGCAACCTTCCACCTGGAGAAGGCGCTTGAGCGTGCCGACGCCGTCATCGCCGACGGAGCCTCCATCGTCGACGTCGGCGGGGTCAAGGCGGGACCGGGTGAGCAGGTCTCCGTGGCAGAAGAGATCGACCGGGTCGTGCCGCTCATCGCGGCGGTGCGCGAGCGCCACCGCGACGTGGGCATTTCGGTGGACACGTGGCGCGCCCCCGTCGCCGAGGCCGCGGCCGAGGCCGGCGCGGACCTGATCAACGACACGTGGGCGGGTTGGGACCCCGAGCTCGTCGAGGCCGCCGGGGCGCTGCGGATCGGCTACGTCTGCTCGCACACGGGCGGGGCAACGCCGCGCACGAGGCCGCACCGCGTGCATTACGACGACGTTGTCCATGACGTCGTCACGCAAACAGTCGGCCTGGCCGAGCGCGCGGCATCGCTCGGGGTGCCCGAAGACAAGGTCTTTATCGACCCGGCGCACGACTTCGGCAAGAACACGTTCCACGGGCTCGAGATCCTGCGCCGCGTCGATGAGCTCGTGGCCACGGGGTGGCCGGTGCTCATGGCGCTGTCCAACAAGGACTTCGTCGGAGAGACCGTCGACCGCCCAGTCGGCGGGCGCGTCGCGGGCACGCTCGCGGCTACCGCCTGGGCCGCGGCGCGGGGAGTGGCCGCCTTCCGCGTCCACGAGGTGCGCGACACCGTCGACGTGATCCGCATGACCGCGGCGATCGGCGGCGATGCCCCGCCGCTGAACACGGTGCGGGGCCTAGCGTGAGGGTCAGCGTCGTCATCCCAGCGCTCAACGAGCAAGACACCGTGGCGCACGTCGTCGCCGCGTGCCTGGCCTCGCAGGCGCACGAAGTCGTCGTCGTCGACTCCGACTCCACCGACGCCACCGCCAACCGGGCCCGCGAGGCCGGGGCGCGGGTAATCAACTGGGCCGATGTGTACCCGCAGCTCCCACCGCGCCCGGGCAAGGGCGAGGCGCTGTGGCGCGGGGTGAAGGCAGCCTCCGGGGACGTGGTGGTGTTCATCGATGCCGACGTCACCTCGGTGGAAGCTAGATGGGTAGACACGCTCGCCGCTCCTTTCGTTGATGCGGGGATCCACTTGGTTAAAGCGTCGTACAGGCGCGACCTCGGCGCCGCGGCTGGCGGTGGCGGGCGGGTTACCGAGCTCACCGCTAAGCCTCTGCTGCGCGCGCTGTTCCCCGAGCTCGCCGATATCACCCAGCCCCTGGCAGGCGAGTACGCGATCCGCCGCGACACCGCGCTCGAGCTGCCGTTCGTCGACGGCTACGGGGTGGAAGCGGGCTTGCTTCTCGACGTCGCCGCGACGCACGGCCGCGAAGCGATCAGCCAGGTGGAGCTCGGCGCGCGCCAGCACCGCAACCGCCCCTTGACCGAGCTCGGCCCGATGGCGGACGTGGTGGCCGCGACCATCCTTCAGCGCGCCGGGGTCGCGTCTGCGGGAGTGGGGCAACGATCACCGTGGGCGAGCGTTAGGATGTGACCCATGCTGTCCTGGATCCTGCTCATGCTCATCGTCGCCATCGTTTGCCTGATTGGCGTGATGGCCAGCGTGTATCTCTTCGGCCGGGGCGAGGCGCTGCCGCCTCTGGCGGAGACCACCGACGTGATCGAGCACAACCGCCGCGCGGTCGAGCAGGGCGACATGAACGCGGTGCAGCTCGAGGTCGTGCACCGCGGCTACAAAATGGACCAGGTTGATGCCCTTCTGACCCAGCTCGCTGACCTGCGCCGACTGACACCCGACAGCGAAATTCGCGCTGCCACCGCCAAGAACGGCGTAGGATCGGGTGAAACGCCTGCGTGAGAAGGAGTAAAACCCAATGGCAGCAATGAAACCCCGCACCGGCAACGGTCCCATGGAAGCAGTGGTGGAAAGCCGCAAGATTGTCATGCGCATCCCGTCTGACGGCGGTGGTCGCCTCGTGGTGGAGTTGAACGCCGAGGAAGCGTCCGAGCTTGGCGCCCTGTTGCTCCAGGCGGCGGGGGAGTAAGCTCCACTGCCGTGCTTCGTCGCGGGCGGGGGTAAGATCTGCCCATGCTCTCTGACATTGTCGACGTTCTCGCAGACCCCATCGACGGCACCCGCCTTGCCGGCGCCGAAGATTTCACCCGGCTCGTTTCCGAGTCGGGTCATTCTTACGATGTGGCCAAGCAGGGCTATGTCACGCTGAGCCCCGGCGCCGGGCTCAACCACGAGGGCGACAGCCTGGAGATGGTGATATCCCGCGAGGTGTTCCTCTCCCAGGGCCACTTCGCCCCCTTCGTCGAGGCCGTCACCGAACGCGTCTCCCACGCCCTTGAGGCCACCCAGGCCGCGGAGCCGGTCGTGCTCGAGGTCGGCGCGGGCACCGGCTACTACCTCGCGCACACCCTCGACAGCATCGCCGGCGTGCGTGGCGTCGGCCTCGACATTTCTGTGCCCGCGGCGAAGCGCCTGGCCAAGGCCCACCCGCGGGTCGGTGCGGTCGTTGCGGATGTCTGGGAAGGGCTGCCGCTTCTCGACGCCTCCATCAACGCCATCACCGTCATCTTCGCGCCCCGCAACCCAGCGGAGTTCGCCCGCGTGCTCGCCCCGGAGGGCGAGGTCATCGTGATGATCCCGGGCAGCGGCCACCTCGACGAGCTGCGCGCCCCGCTGGGCATCCTCGGCGTGGAGGAAGGCAAGCTGGAGCGCCTCATCGAGCAGGCGGAGGGCCACCTCGAGCTCATCGGTGAGCCGGAGGTGCTGGACTACCCCATGCGCCTCGACCGCGACTCGATCGCCGCGCAGGTGGGCATGAGCCCCTCGGCGCGCCACATTGAGCCCGCGACGCTCGCCGAGCGCCTACGCACCTTGCCGCATCACCTCAACGTGACGGCGCGCGGCATCATCGTGCGGATGCGCAAGGCTTAAAGCGCCTTAGCGAGACGCGCTGCGGTACCACTCGTTGAGCACCAGCGCCGCACCGTCGGTGGTGATGCGGATGTCTGCGGTGCCGCCGTTCGGCCAAAAGCGCGAGGACATTGCCACTGCGCCGCCGCCGGCGAACACCTCGATGGTGGAGCTGTCGACCAGGATCGTGATGTTGTCCTCGTCGTCGTCGCCAAGCGGCGCGGATGCCGCCGCACCGTCGAGGCGGTCGAGGCTGATCTCGTCGCCAGAGTGGGTGATCACGGCCGCGACGTTTCCTTCGCCGTCAATGATCTCGGCTGTGACCGAGCCGGTCTCGCCGACCGGGATCTCGCACAGGCCCGTCCACATCCGGGCGCGCTCCGTCTCGGCCACGGCGTCGGGAAGCCCGCGCGGCGGGGTCTGGTACAGCGCCCCGCCCTGCAGGGTCAACCGGCGCGGGATGCTCAGGGTGGTGGCCCAGCCCTCGGTCTCCCAGTTCGGCTCGGCGGTCGCGTCGCCGCCGCGGCCGGTGTCCGTCATCACCCCGAAGATGTAGGCGTGGCTGAGCCGCTCGTCTTCGGCGACGCTGCCCGGGGTGTAGTTCGTGCTGCGCGGACGGGTGAAATCGTGGCCAAAGTCGATGTGGCGGGCCTCCTTGGCCACGGTGAACACCGCGCCCTGTAGGGTGCCCACGATGTAGCCGGTGGTGTCCTTGCCGCGGCGCTCGAGGGTGAACATCAGCACGTCGTAGATCTGCGCGTCGACCTCGTCGCGCAGCCGGATGATGCGCGGGGCGACCAAGTGCTCGGCGTCCGGGTCGAACCCGGGGTCGCCGTCGAACTCGAGCGGGCCGATCACCCCCCAGGAAGTGCGGTCCTCGGAGCTGAGCACGACGGGTACGGGGGCCTCGGGCTCGCCCGTCGACGCCAGCATCAGCCACCCGGACTGACCCTTGTCGCGGTCGTCCGCTTCCTCCCAGTTCGGCACCACGCAGGGGGAGCGGAAGCGAGTGTAGCCGCCCTCGTCGGACAGGACGTCGCCAAGCCGGCGAATGCCCGGGTCAACCTGGTAGTCCTCGTCGACGTCGTCGCAGAGCGCATCGAGGTCGTCGGCACGCGAAATCTGGACCGACATGCCGGCCTCGGTGACGGAGGTGAAGTAGAAATCGGCGCCCTCGCTGTGCGCGACGACGGAGCCTGCGCGCACGCCGGTCTCCCCGCCGAACGGCGCGACCGCGTCGTTGCACTCCACCCAGTCGAAGGCGGAGCCCTCCGAGACGCTGTGGCCCCAGCGGCTTGGCGCGTCCGGGTCCGTCCGGTACTGGAAGAACATGTGCCAGATGTCCTTGCCGTCGCGCAGGATACCGGCGGCGGCGTCCAAGATGCCGCGCTCGACGGTGACGTGCAGTTCAGGTCGGTAAACGCTCATTGAAGTCCCTTTAGATCAAGCTGTAGTAGATGTTGACGGTCTGGCGGGCGATGGTGTCCCAGGTGAAATCGGCGCGCACGCGCTCTAGGCCAGCGGCACCCATGCGCTGCGCGGTGTCCGGATCGGCGGCAATCACGTTGACGGCCTCGGCGATGCCGCGCTCGAAGGCCTCCGGCTCGTCCGCGTCGTAGTCCACAAGCGTGCCGGTCTCACCGTCCACGACAACCTCGGGGATGCCGCCGACGCACGAGGCCACCACCGCGGTGTTGCACGCCATGGCCTCGAGGTTGACGATGCCGAGCGGCTCGTAGATCGACGGGCAGACGAACACGTCAGCCGTGGCGTAGACCTCGCGGATCTTCTCCGCCGGGAGCATGTCCTGGACCCAAATGATGCCATCGCGCTGCTGCTGCAGCTCCTCGACCAGCGCCTTGGTCTCCGCGGCGATCTCCGGGGTATCCGGCGCGCCCGCGCACAGGATCAGCTGGATGTCCTCGTCAAAGTGGGCGGCGGCCTTGAGCAGGTGAGGCACGCCCTTCTGGCGCGTGATGCGGCCGACGAACGCGACGACGGGGCGGGAGGTATCCACCCCGAGCTCCTCGGCAATGGTGGCGTCGCCGGGGTACCAGGTGGCGGTATCAATTCCGTTGAGGACGACGTGCACCTTGGAGTCGTCGATACGCGGATAGGCGTTGAGGATGGATTTCTTCATCCCGGAGGACACGGCGATGACGGCGTCGGCGTACTCGAAGGCGTTCTTCTCCGACCAAGAGGAGACGTCGTAGCCGCCGCCGAGCTGCTCTCGCTTCCACGGCCGATCCGGCTCCAGCGAGTGCGCCGTGGCCACGTGGGGGATGTCGTAGAGCAGGCCGGTGAGGTGGCCGCCCATGCCCGCGTACCAGGTGTGCGAGTGCGCGACCTGCAGGTTCGAGGCGGCATCGGCGATGCGCAGCCCGGTCGACAGCGTCTTGATCGCACCGTTGGCGTCGGCCAGCTGCGGGTCGACGCCGTGGACGTGGACGTTCTCGCCGACGCGCGGCTCACCCATGCAGTGCACGTCAACCTCCACGCCGTCGATCTCGCGCATGAACCGCGTTAGTTCAGTGACGTGGACGCCGGCACCGCCGTATACCTCCGGCGGGTACTCCCGAGTCATCATTCCCACTCTCATGCCCGCCGAGCTTAGTGACGAAAATTCCCGCCTGCAGAAACCTCTAACGAACCAGCGTCGTATCGGCTGCAGGATGGCTGGGGTTTTAATAGGCTAAGGAACTGTGAAGACACAACCGAGAGTTCTTGCCATCGTTCTTGCGGGAGGCGAGGGGAAGCGCCTGTTTCCCCTGACCGCCGACCGCGCAAAACCTGCGGTCCCCTTTGCCGGGAACTACCGCCTGATCGATTTCGTGTTGTCGAACTTGGTCAACGCCGGTTACATGCGCATCGCGGTGCTTACGCAGTACAAGTCGCACTCTCTGGACCGGCACGTTGCGACCGCGTGGAACGTCTCCGGGCCGACCCCGCAGTACATCGCCTCGGTGCCCGCGCAGCAGCGCCGCGGTAAGCGCTGGTTCTCCGGCTCCGCGGACGCGATCGTGCAGTCGCTGAACCTGATTTATGACGACAAGCCGGACTACGTGCTGGTCTTTGGCGCGGACCACGTCTACCGCATGGACCCCTCGCAGATGGTGGAAAACCACATCGCCTCCGGTAAGGACGCGACCGTCGCCGGCATCCGCGTGCCGCGCCACGAGGCCACCGCGTTTGGCTGCATCCACGCCGACGAGGACGGCACGATTACGGAGTTCCTGGAGAAACCGGCCGACCCGCCGGGCACCCCGGACGACCCGGACGTGACGTTCGCCTCGATGGGCAACTACGTGTTTTCCACCGAGCCGCTGATCAAGGCCCTGCTTGAGGACGAGCAGAACGATGACTCGGACCATGACATGGGCGGCGACATCATCCCTCACTTCGTCAACAAGGGCCAGGCCAACGTCTACGACTTCTCCGGCAATGAGGTGCCGGGTGCAACCGATCGCGACAAGGGCTACTGGCGCGACGTCGGCACCATCGACTCGTTCTACGAGGCGCACATGGACCTAATCTCCTCGCACCCGATCTTCAACCTCTACAACAAGGCGTGGCCGATCCACTCCACGGAGGAAGGCAACCTGCCGCCGGCCAAGTTCGTCCTCGGCGGGATCTCGCAGGAGTCGATTGTCGCATCCGGGTCGATCATCTCGGGCGCGATGGTGCGCAACTCGGTCGTCTCCACCGACGTGCTCGTCGAGGAGGGCGCCACGGTGGAGGGCTCGGTGCTGCTGCCGGGCGTGCGCGTGGGCAAGGGCGCGGTGGTGCGCCGCGCCATCTTGGACAAGAACGTCTACGTCTCCGACGGCGAGATCATCGGCGTGGACCTCGAGCGCGACCGCGGCCGCTTCACCGTTTCCGACAGCGGAGTGGTTGTCGTCGGCAAGAACGAAGTGATTTAGCGCTTCGTCACGAGCGTCAGGCCGCTATCGAGCGGCAGCCGCGTGACGACGGCCCCCTCCGACGCCGCGAGCCCGTCCACGTCGTCCTCGGCGGCGCGGGCGGCCTCCGTCGCGCGGTCGCGGCGAGTGGCGTCGGTGAGGGTGCCGTCGAGAAGCGAGCCAGCGAGAACGAGGGTGCCGCCGGGGGCGAGCAGCGGCCACGCGGATTTGATGACCGTGCTGAGTTCGGTCGGCTCGACGTCCGCGTACACCAGCTGGTAGGAAGCGGGGGCAAGCCGGCTCATGACGTCGAGCGGGCGCGCGGTGAGGAACCGCCCGCGCGAGGCGGCGAACCCGCCGAGGCGGAAGGCCTCCTTGGCGCTGGCCTGGTGCGTGGCCTCCGGGTCAATGCAGGTCACCGTGGCCTTTTGCGGCAGGCCGCGCAGAATGTAGAGCCCCACCACGCCCGCCGCGGGGGTCACCGCCACCGCGCCGTGGGCCGAGGTGGTCGCGGCGGCCAGCGTGGACAACAGCGAGCCGACGGCGGGCGAGGGAAGTGCGAGGTTGTTCTCCTCGGCCTCGGTGCGCGCGGCGTCGAAACCCTGCGCGAACTGCTCGACGGCATCGGCTGCGCCCGCGACGGGGCGGGAGGCGATGTAGGTGTTCATGGTCGTAAACGCTGTGTCAGTCACGGTCACAATCCTAGGCAACTGCGCGGTCGGGGTGAGTCGTTAGCCAATTGTTACCTACTTTCAGGTATTTCGAAGGCTCTTTTCTGGCTTTCGAGATCAACGCGTGCGAACATATATCCATGGATACGCTGCACGACGCTCCCGACACGCTCACCGGCACCGCCGCCTTCGACGCGGGTGCGGGAGAGATGCCGTCGTGGGCGGAGCTGGTGGCCGAGCACGCGAACAGCGTCTACCGTCTCGCGTTTCGCCTCTCCGGTAACCAGCACGACGCGGAGGACTTAACGCAGGAGACGTTCATGCGCGTCTTCCGCAGCCTCGAGAGCTACCAGCCGGGCACGTTTGAGGGCTGGCTGCACCGGATTACCACGAACCTTTTTCTGGACATGGTGCGCCACCGCGCGAAGATCCGCATGGAGGCCCTGCCGGAAGACTACGAGCGCGTCCCCGGCACCGACATGACGCCCGAGCAGGCCTACTCGGTGTCCAACCTCGACCCGGCCCTGCAGACCGCGCTCGATGAGCTCGGACCCGACTTCCGCGTCGCGGTCGTGCTGTGCGACGTCGTCGGGATGACGTACGAGGAAATCGCCGACACCCTCGGCGTGAAGATGGGCACCGTGCGCTCGCGCATCCACCGCGGGCGCTCGCATCTGCGGCGCAGCCTGGAGGCCCAGGCGGCAATCGACGAGTCCGCAAAGGACTTGATCCGCGCCCGCTAGGCTAAATCCGTGCGGCGCGCCCACTGGCAAAATCGCGCGCACATGCGTTGAATGGGGCGTGAATAGGTATACACGCCACAGACAAGAACCGACAGGCGAAGGAGCAGCCCATGGCGATGAACTTGCCCGGCCCTGCGCCGCGGAGGAGGAAGGGGTTTTCCTCCACGGAGCACTTAAGCCCCGAGGCCGTGGCCGCTTTCGCGGACCAGGAGCTTTCGAAAAGCGCGCTCCACCGAGCGCGGGTGCACGTTGTTCTGTGCGAGGAGTGCCGTGCCGAGGTCAACCACCAGCGCGCCGCGGCTGAGCACCTGCGCTGCTGCAACGCGGACGACTCCGTGCGGGCACCCCGATCGCTGGTGCAGAAGCTGGCCGAAATGCCCGAGAATAGCCGATACGAGCAGCCCCGCGGCCCGCGCCCGGTGACGGAGCTCGTGGAGGTCGCCTACCGTGCGCTGAGGGGACGCGGCGGCGGGGGTAAGCTGTAAGCCGTGTTCTCCAGCATCGGATGGGGCGAGATCTTTTTCATTCTCGTCATCGGATTAATCATCATCGGCCCTGAGCGGCTGCCCGGGCTGATCGAGGACGTGCGCGCAGCCATCTACGCTGCGAAAAAGGCGATCAACAACGCGAAAAAGGAGCTCGACGGCGAGCTCGAGGGGTTCGAGGAGTTCCGTCAGCCGCTCAACACCGTGACCCAGTACGCCGCGATGGGCCCGCGCCGCGCGATGGCGAAGGTGCTTTTCGACGGCGACGAGCGCTTCTTCGACGAATTTGACCCCCGCAAGCAGCTCGAAGATACCCCCGCCACCCCGGCCCAGCCGGCGAACCCGGGCCCGCGCCCGAAGCCGGCCGGATCAACCCGGGTGGACGACCCGGAGAAGCGCGGCGGCAGCTTCTCCTGGGCTGACATCACTTAAAGCCCGGTTGTTTAGCGCGGGTTGACGCCCAGCCCCTTGCCCACGAGCGAGGTGCGGCGCGTCTTGAGCTTGGCGGCAATCTCAGCGATCGCGCGCGCGGCGGGGGAATCCGGGTTAGAGATGACCACGGGGGTGCCCTCGTCGCCGTGCTGTCGCAGCTGCGGGTCGAGCGGTACGGAGCCGAGCAGCGCGACGTTGTCGGTGTCCGTCAGCGCGCTGAGGCGCTCGGCGACCTGCTCGCCGCCGCCCTCGCCGAAGACGTTGAGCACGGTGCCGTCGTCAAGCACCATGCCCGACATGTTTTCCACCACGCCCGCGATCTTCTGGCCCGTCTGCTGGGAGATCGTGCCGGCGCGCTCGGCGACCTCCGCGGCGGCGGCCTGCGGGGTGGTCACGATGAGAAGCTCCGCGTTGGGCACGAGCTGGGCCACGGTGATCGCGACATCGCCGGTGCCCGGCGGCAGGTCCATGAACAGCACGTCGAGGTCGCCCCAGTAGACGTCACTTAAGAACTGCTGGATCGCGCGGGTGAGCATCGGCCCGCGCCACACGATTGGCGCGTTGCCCTCGACGAACTGCCCCACGGAGATGTGGCGCACGTCGTGGGCAATCGGGGGCATGATCATCTCGTCGACGACCGTGGGCGAGATGCCGGTCGAGCCCATCAGCCGCGGCACGGAGTGGCCGTAGATGTCGGCGTCGAGGATGCCCACGGTTAATCCCTGCGCGGCGAGGGAGGTTGCGAGGTTGACCGTGACAGAGGATTTGCCCACCCCGCCCTTGCCAGAGGCGACGGCGAAGACGCGGGTGAGCGATTCCGGGTCTGCGAAGGGGATCGTCGGCGTGGTCTGCTCGCCGCGCAGCTTGAGGCTTAAGGCACGGCGCTGCTCGTCGCTCATCGTGTGCATGTGAACGTCCACACTGCCCACACCGTCGAGCTCCTCGAGCACGGCGCGGGTGTTCGAGGCGATGGTGTCACGCATGGGGCAGGCAGCGATGGTCAAATAGATGCCGACGGAGACGTCCGCGCCGTCGATGGCGATGGATTCGACCATGTCGAGATCGGTAATGGGCTTACCGATCTCGGGGTCATCCACACGCGAGAGCGCTTCGCGGACTTGGTCGTGGGAAAGTGAGGTAGCCATTTGCTAGCAAGTATAGGCAGTCGAGCCCACAGGCTTATCGACGCCCTCCCAGCACGCCCCGGAATCTTACGTACAATGGGTTCCATGACAACTTCGCATTCCTATTCGAACCAGAATTCCGCTACTGCCCGCCAGCGCCCCGTCGGTTGGCCGGTCGGCTCCTTCGAAACCTACGAGCAGGCGCAGCACGCGGTCGACGGCCTGTCCGACCGCGAATTCCAGGTGGAGGACCTCTCGATTGTCGGCGTAGACCTCATGCAGGTCGAAAACGTCACCGGCCGCTTGACGTGGCCGCGTGTTCTCGGCGCCGGCGCCCTATCCGGTGCATGGATAGGTATCTTTATCGGCCTTATCTTCGCTATCTTCGCGCTGCCGGGCACCGGCTGGAGCATCTTCCTGTGGTCGATCCTCATCGGCGCGATCTTCGGGGTCATCTTCGCCGCCGTCGGTTACGCGTTCACGGGCGGCAAGCGCGACTTCTCGTCCATGACCACGATTGTCGCTGGGCGTTACGACGTTCTGTGTAATCCCAACTCCGCACCTCGGGCGCGCGATCTGATCGCCGAGATGAAGATCGGCACCGTACCCACGGGGGAGGCCCAGTAAAACGCCGGCGGCGGGTACGATAACCCGCATGCCACGCTCTGCACGGACGTACACCACTTCAGCGGTGGCGGTAGCTCTAGGCACCGCCGCCGCTTTCGCTATGACAGCGTGCTCACCGTCTGCGGGGGGTCAACGCAGCGATGACTTCGTCATCGCCGTCGCCCCGGACTCGGTCGAGCAGGCCATCTTGGGGGAGATCTACCGGGTGTTGCTCGAATCCGTCGGGCACCCCGCTGCGGTGGAAGTGGTCGACGAGGCCGCGACCGATCCCGCCGTTGACCTCGTGCGGTCCGGTCAGGCGGACATGGCCATCGCGTGCACCGGGACGTTGCTGTCTCAGATCGACCCCCAGCTTGCCGAGGAGGCGGCGGCGGATATCGCTCACGACGACGTCGCGGGCGACTTCAACGACGACACTATCTCCGAGACAATCTATGAGTACGCCGTGGGATCCTTCCCGGGCGACGTGATGACAGTCGATCCCTCACCGGCCCAAGCGTGTGCCCCGGAGGGCGAAAAGCCGGGGGAGGGGCCGCTGCCAACGAATGTGATCCCCGTGTTCAACAAGACAGAGCTCAACCGAGGCCAGGTCAACCGCCTGAACTTTGTCAATCGCGTGCTCAGCACAGAAGACCTCAACGCGATGATCGAGGAGGTCGAAAGGGGCGAAACGGTGCGCAATGTCGTGGCCGAGTGGATGCTCCAGCGTACGAAAATCACCGTGGACACCCAATCCGAAGACGAGGGTGACACAGGCGAGTCCGACAACGTCATCGAGCAGCCACCGATGTAAAACCCGAAGAAACTTCGGCCGCGCCCCCTTTTACTCCTTGTCGGAGGCGAGGGGGCGCGGCCGAAGTTGCGCGCGGGAAGTAGTCGGGCTTAGTCGGCGAAGGCTTCGTCGATGAGCTGCTTTTCTTCCTGCTGGTGCACCTTGGCAACGCCGGTGGCGGTGGTGGACTGGGAGCGGCGCGAGACGCGGACCATTTCCGGCATGTCGGCCACGAAGTTGCGCAGGTGCTCGTTGTAGAACGGCCACGGTCCCTGGTTGGCCGGCTCATCCTGGACGAAACGGATCTGCTGAGCGTTCGGGTAGTTGGCAAACGCATCGGAAAGGCGGTTGAACGGGATCGGGTGCAGCATCTCGATGCGGATGATCGCCACGTCGTCGCGCTTGTCCTTCTGGCGGCGCTTGTCAAGCTCCCAGTAGATTTTTCCGGAGCACAGCAAGATGGTCTTCACCTTGGAGTGGTCGGCGCCCTCGACCTTCTTATTGCCGCGGGCAACGAAGAAGGGGTCGTCGATGACGGACTGGAAGCGGTTGACCTCGATGAAGTCGGCCGGCTGAGACACGGCCGCCTTGTTGCGCAGCATGGACTTCGGTGTGAACACAATCAGCGGGCGCTTCATGTTGCCGAGTGCCTGGCGGCGCAACAGGTGGAAGTGATTGGCCGGGGTGGACGGCTGGGCAATGGTCATCGAGCCCTCGGCGACGAGCTGCAGGAAACGCTCGATGCGCGCGGAGGAGTGGTCCGGGCCCTGGCCCTCGTAGCCGTGGGGCAGAAGCGAAATCAGGCTCGAGAGCTGACCCCACTTGGTCTCACCTGAGGAGATGTACTCGTCGATGATGGTCTGACCACCGTTAGCGAAGTCGCCGAACTGCGCCTCCCACGCCACCACGGCGTCAGAATTGCCCACCGTGTAGCCGTACTCGAAGCCAAGGCCGGCGAACTCGGTGAGCGCCGAGTTGTAGACGCCGAAACGGCCGCCGTTGTCGGACTCCATCGCGCTGTGGTCGAGCGGGTTGAAGCTCTCGCCCGTCTCCGGGTCGTAGAGCACCGCGTGGCGCTGGGTAAACGTGCCGCGCTGGGAATCCTCGCCGGCGAGGCGGACGAACTTGCCCTCCTCGGCGAGCGAGCCGAAGGCGAGAAGTTCGCCCCAGCCCCAGTCGATGTCGCCCTCGGTGAGCGAGGCGCCGCGCTTCTTCAAAACGGAGTTCAGCCGCTTGTTCGGCGTGAAGTCCTCCGGCAGGTTGGCGTAAGCCTCGGCGAGCCGCGCGAAAGTCTCCTCGGTGATGTTGGTGTCCAGCCCGCGGGTCAGGCTCTGCGCCTCCGTGATGCCGGTCTGCTCGCTCGGCTTGCCCTCGTTCGCCTTGACATCGGAGAAGACCGAGTCAAGCTGGTCGTGGAAGTCCTGGGCGGCGATCTCGGCCTCGTCGGCGGTGATGTCGCCGCGGCCGATGAGATCGTTGGTGTAGCGGGTGCGCACCGACGGGTGGGACTGGATCGCGTCGTACATCCGCGGCTGGGTCACCGTCGGGTCGTCGGCCTCGTTGTGGCCGCGCAGGCGGTAGCAGATCAGGTCGATGAAGACATCCTTGCCAAACTCGCGGCGGTACTCCGTGGCCAGCTGGGCGACCCAGGCGGCAGCCTCGGGGTCATCGCCGTTGACGTGGAAAACCGGGCAGTCGAAGCCCTTGGCCAGGTCGGTGGCGTAGTAGGTGGAGCGGCCCGAATCAGGAGTGGTGGTAAACCCGATCTGGTTGTTGACCACGATGTGGACGGTGCCGCCGACGGAGTAGCCGGGCAGGTTGGACAGGTTCAGCGTCTCCTGCACCACACCCAGGCCGGCGAAGGATGCGTCGCCGTGCAGCATCAGCGGCACGATCGGGTGATCGGTGCGGCCGTGGCTGTGGCGCAGAAGGTCGTCCTTCGCGCGCGCGATACCCACCATGACCGGGTCGACGGCCTCGAGGTGGGAAGGGTTGGCGGCCAGGGAGACCTTGATCTCGCCGTCGCCGAACATCTGGATGTGCTCGCCCTCGAACCCGAGGTGGTACTTCACATCGCCCGAGCCGCCCTGTTGCGCCGACTGCATGTTGCCCTCAAACTCGTTGAAGATCGTCGAGACCGGCTTGCCGACGATGTTGAACAGCACGTTGAGGCGGCCGCGGTGCGGCATGCCGATGACAACCTCTTCGAGGCCCTGGCCCGCGGCGGTGTCGATCACGGCGTCCATCAGCGGGATCAGCGTCTCCGCACCCTCGAGCGAGAAGCGCTTCTGGCCCAGGTACTTGGTCTGCAGGAAGTTCTCGAAGGCCTCGGCGGCGTTGAGCTTCTGCAGAATGTACTTCTGCTCCGCGCTGGTCGGCTTGGGCATGCCCGCCTCGATGCGGTCACGCAGCCATTCGCGCTCGTCGCGGTCGAGGATGTGGGTGTACTCGGCGCCCACGTGCAGGGTGTAGGCGGCGCGCAGGCGCGAAAGCACCTCACGCAGCGTCATCGTCTCCTTGCCGCCGAAGCCGCCGACGTGGAAGGTGCGGTCTAGGTCCCACAGGGTCAGGCCGTGGGTTTCCATCTCCAGGTCGCGGGAGTCCGGCTTGGGCAGGCCGGGCTGCTCCCAGCGCAGCGGGTTGGTGTCCGCGATGAGGTGGCCGCGGGAGCGGTACGCCTCGATGAGCTGCATGACGCGGGTGTCCTTGTTGACGCCCGAGTTGGGCAGGTCCTGGGCCCAGCGCAGCGGCGAGTAGGGGATACCCATCGCGTGGAAGATGTCGTCCCAGAAAGCGTCGTCGATAAGCAGCTGCGAAATCGTGCGCAGGAATTCGCCCGACTCCGCGCCCTGAACCACCCGATGGTCGTAGGTGGAGGTCAGCGTCACGAGCTTGCCCACGCCGAGCTCGGCGAGGCGGTCCTCGGAAGCGCCGGCGAACTCTGCCGGGTAGTCCATCGCGCCGACACCGACGATGGTGCCGATACCCGTGGTCAGGCGGGGAATGGAGTGGCGGGTGCCGATGCCGCCCGGGTTGGTCAGCTGGATGGTCACACCCGAGAAGTCGTCCATGGTGAGCTTGTTGTCTCGAGCGCGGTTGACGATGTCTTCGTAACCGTCGACGAACTTATCGAAGCTGAGCTTCTCGCACTCCTTGATGGCGGCGACGACGAGCGCGCGGCTGCCGTCCTTTTGCGGCAGGTCGATAGCCAGGCCCAAGTTGATGTGCTCCGGCTGGACCACGAAGGGCTTGTTGTCTTTGACCTTGTAGTTGACGTTCATGCCCGGGTGGAGCTGGGCGGCCTTCACAATGGCGTAGCCGATGATGTGGGTAAAGGAGATCTTGCCGCCGCGGGTGCGCTTGAGGTGGTCGTTGACCAGCGCGCGGTTTTCAAACATGAGCTTGACCGGCATGTCCCTCACGGACGTTGCCGTCGGCAGCGACAAGGACTCGTCCATGTTCTTGGCAATGGCCTTGTAAATGCCCTTGAGCTGGCGCTCGCCCGGCTCGACGCTAACGTCCGCGATCTTCTGCAGCGGGGACTGCTTCGGCTTCGGAAGAACCTTGGAGCGCTTCGAGGCAGCTTCGGCAGCGGCCTGATCCACCTTGGTTTGGCGGCCGTCCTGGCTCGGTGCGCCGGTGGTTCTGGCCACCTTCGGGTCCGTCTTTTCGCGAGACTCTTTCGCGTCGCCGGCCTTCGCGGGACTCGGCGCGGGGGAGACGTTTTTGGCACCGCCTGCGGTCTGCGGTGCCCCGTTACGCTCGAAGAGTTCTCGCCATTCCGGGTCCACGGAGCTGGGGTTCTCCCGATACTGCTGGTACATTTCGTCGACCAGCCAGTCATTTTGCCCGAAAGTACTGTCGCTGCTCACGGCAGGTTCTCGCCTCTCTTCATTGTTTGATTGCGGTAACTTTTATCGACTCTAATTAAATGCCCCGGCGAGGGTTAACTCGCACCCCTTTAGCGGTGGATTGCCCACATGCGGGCATAGTGCCCACCGGTGCTAAGGAGTTCATCGTGGGTACCGTCTTCTATGATACGTCCTTCGTTGATAACGAGTATTCGGTCCGCTCGGCGCGCCGTCGCAAGGCGGTGCGCGACGATGACCGACGTGCGCCCCACGGTGGTGTGCTCGGCGGCGTCGAGCACGGCGCGTTCGGTGGCGGGGTCGAGGGTGGCGGTGGCTTCGTCGAGAAGAACGACGTCGGGGTGGAGCATTTCCGCGCGCGCCAGCGCGATGATCTGGCGCTGCCCGGAACTCAAGCCGCGGCCCCGCTCGCCAACGAGGTGGTTGAACCCACCGGGGATGGAAGCGATGATGTCGAGCGCGCCGATGCGCTCGACCGCGGCCTCGATCTCGGCTTCGGTGGCGTCGTTGACCCCGTAGGCGATGTTGTCGGCGACGGTGCCCGGAAACAGGTACGACTCCTGCGGAACCTGGGCCAGCGCTCGGCGCCATTCGCTCAGAGGAAAGCTCGCAATATCGCTTGACGACGCCCGCACCACGCCCCGGGTCGGGTCATAGAAGCGGGCCAGGAGCTTGACCACCGTCGACTTGCCGGCCCCGGTAGGTCCGACGAGCGCAACGGTGCGACCCGGCTTGAGGGTGAGGTTGACACCGGAAAGCACCGTGGTGGGCTCGGGCGCCTGCGGGTTGTAGGAGAAGCTGACGTTGTCGAAGCTTAACGGTCCGCGGGCGGCGGAGGCGGCGCCTGCGCTCGTCCCGGTGTCGGGCACGGTGGTGCGCGTGTCCAGCAGATCGGTGATGCGGCTGAAGCTCACCGTGGCCTGCTGCCAGGCGTCGAAGGTCTGCCCGAGCTGCTGGATCGGACCGTAGAGCTGGCCGAGGTACATGGTGAACGCGACGAGCACGCCGACGGAGAGCTCCCCGCTTTCCACCCGGCCGGCGCCGTAGCCGACGATCACGGCCGTCATCACCTGGGAGATCGCCTGCATGCCCGGGAAGTACAGGGCCAGCAGGTTGACCGACCTCATGCGGTAGCGGCGGTAGGTTTCGGATTCTGCGGCGAAGTCGGCTTCCGCGCCCGTCTCGGCGAGGTGCATCTGGGAGATGCGGATTCCGCCGATGAGCTCGGCGAACTCGCCGTTGACCAGCGAGACCTGGGCGCGCGCGGCGTGGTAATAACGCTTGGACAGGATGCGAAAGACCACGGTGGCGGCAACGATGACGGGCACCGCGAGCAGCGCGATGAGTGTGAGCCGGCCGTCGGTGGCCACCAGCATCACGGTCACGCCGATCAGCGTGCCCACCGCAACGATTGCCTGGGCGAGCCCGGTCTGCAAAAACGACGACAGTGTGTCGATGTCGGTGGTCATGCGCGTCATGATCCGCCCCGAGAGATGGCGTTCGAAGTAGCTCAAACCAAGCTGCTGCAGGTGCGCGTAGCTGCGCAACCGCAGGCCGTAAAGCAGGCGCTCACCCGAGCGCGAGCTCAGCACCGTCATCAGCACCTCGGCGGCCCAGGCGATGGCGACCACGCCGAGAGCCAGCGCGCCGACAGTCCACAGGGCGTCGGTGTCGCCCGGCGTGATGCCGCGGTCGATGGCCGCGCGGATCAGGGTGGGCAGGGCGAGGTCCGCCAGCACGCCGATGACGAGCAGGATCACGGTCGCCGCGATCAGCCAGCGCACGGCCTTGAACAGGTCCGCGACCTTGAAGGTGGACGTGGGTTCGCGCAGCTCCGCGACCTTGGTGTCGGCGAGGTTGGGCTGTTCGGTTGCGCGGGGCAGGGCGTCGACACGCGCGAGCAGCTCCTCGCTGGCGGCGATGGAGCTACCGGGGCCGCTGGTGTTGAAGTGCTCGCGGTACCCGTGGTCGACCTGCGGCCACAGTTCATCGTGAGACGGTTGCGTCCGTCTCGGGGCAGGGGCGTCTGGCGCGGGGTCCATCAGCGCGCGATAGGCGTCGAGGGCGACGATCTCCTCGCGGGGCCCGTCGGCGATGACGCGGCCGCGATCCATGATGACGACCCGGTCGGCATGGTCGACGGTGGACTGGCGGTGCGCCACCGCGATCATGGTCACCCCGCGCAGGTGCGTGCGCAGGTTGTTCAGGATGGCCGCCTCGTTGTCGGCGTCGATGGCGCTGGTGGCGTCGTCGAGCACCATCACGGCCGGGCGCGACAGCAGCGCGCGGGCCAGGGCGATGCGTTGGCGCTGGCCGCCGGAAAGCGTCAGGCCACGCTCGCCAACGAGTGTGTCGTAACCCTCGGGCAGGTTGTCGATGAACTGGTCGGCGCGCGCGAGCCGCGCGGCCTCGCGGACCTCGGCGTCGGTGGCCCCGGTGCCCATTGCGATGTTGTCGTGGATCGACGAGGAGAACAAGAAAGCCTCGTCGAACACGCAGGTGACCTTCGAGCGGATTGCCTCCAGGGTCATGCTGTCGTAGTTGGTGGGCGTCAGGGAGGCGTCGAGAAGCGAGACGCTGCCGGCGTCAGGGGTGTAGAACCCGCCGGCGAGCTGTACCGCCATGGACTTGCCCGCGCCGGCGGGGCCGATAACCGCGATGGTTTCACCGGGGGCCGCGGTCAGCGTCAACCCATCCAGCACCTGGTGGCCGCCGGTGGCGAAGTGAACGTCGTCGAAGCGGATGCCGACGCTTCCGGGCGGAGCTGGCTGGGGGGCTGCGGGATCGTCGCGCTCGGTGCGCAGAGTCAGAACCTGGTTGAGGCGATCGACCGAGCTCAAGCCCATCTGCAGGCGCACGTACTGGTTGGTCAGCATCGACAGCAACGACGACATCGAGGTCAGGTACGCGCTGAAAGCCACGAAGGCGCCAATCGTGATCGCCCCACTGACCGCAATCAGGCCGCCGGCGACGATCGTGATCACCAGGGCAATCTTCGGCAACTGGGAGAGCAGCGGCTGGAAGCGCGCCGTGAGTTTCGCCGCCCGCATCTTCACCGCGTACAGGTAGCGGCCCAGCTCGTCGAGGCGATCGATTTCGCGGTCTTCGCGCCCGAAGGCCTTGACCACCCGCACGCCGGAGACGGTCTGCTCGACGTGGCTGGCCAGATCCGCCGCGGTTTGCTGGTTGACCCAGGTCGCGGCGTAGAGCGCCGTGCGCGAACGGTTGGCCTCCCACAGGATCAGCGGCATCAGCGCCAACGACAGCAGCGTCAAGCGCACGTCCATGGTCAGCATGACAACGATCGTGGCCAGAAGCTGCAGAGCGCGGGTCACGAACATGGGCGCGGACCCGAGCACCATGTGGAACTGGTTGAGGTCCGTGATCGAACGCGACACGATCTGGCCGGTGACAATGTCATCTTGTCCCGGCCCGTCGAGGCGGTGCAGGGTTTTCAGCAGGCCGACGCGCACCCAGTGCTGGGAGTTCGTCGCCAAAAGCCCCGAGGACCAGCGGCGCATCCAGCTAAGGGCGTAGGTTAGCAGCGCGAGACCCACCATCGACCACGCGATCTCCCTGATCGAGCCCTGGGCCGCACCCGTGGCGACGTCGATCGCGCGACCCGTCAGCGCGGGCAGGGCGACCTGGGCGAAGGCAGCCAAAAACGCTGTGCCGAAGGCGAGGTAGGCGGCCGCCTTGTTTTCGCGGACGACGCGGCGCAGCAGCGACGCCTCGCGCGGCCTAGCCACGGTTGCGTCGAGCGCGGGTGCGCTTGTTATCGCCGGTGTCGCTCGTGTTGTCGGAATCGGACTTCTGGCCGCCGACCGCGCCCGCGATGAAGCTCAAGAAGGCGCGCGGGTTTTTCGCGCGCTTGACCATCTCTTGCTCCTCCGCGGACGCCTCGGCGGGCAGCTCCTGGGCAAACCGCGGCGGCAGCGGGCCGAGGGAGGCCGAGACATTGTCGCTGACGACGGTGGCGAGCTTGCGGTTGGCGATAGTACCCGCCACCGCGCCGATGCCCAGCGGCAAGAACTTGCCCAGCCAGGTGCGTCGCAGCCGTTTCGTCACCGAGCGCAACGCGGTGCGGGTGAGGATGTTGTTGGCCTCCACCAGCGTCGGCCCGGAAAAGCGCGAGAGCATGTTGGTGCGGGTGAATTTGCCGCCGCTGCCGAGGACGGAATCGACCACGGCGAGGCCCTGGGTGCCGGTGAGGGTGACCAATACGACGGCGCGGCGGCGCTCCGGGTCGTCGATGTCGATGCCGCGCAAGTAGGCGCTGGCCACGGTGTAGAACGCGGCGATGTCCAAGAAGACGACCGACTCGCCGGCGATGGCGGCGGCGCCGGTGATCAGCCCGATGCCGGGAACAGCGGCGGCGAGTCCGGCGCCCGCGCCGGTGCCGGAGACAGTGGTGCGGAAGTGGCGGTCCATCTTCGCCTGCACTTCGGCGGGGGAGGCGTCTGGGTTTTGGCGGCGCAGCCAGTTGACGTGGGCCTTGATGCTGCCCGACTGCAGGTGAACGGCCTTGTCCACCACGGCAATGAAGCTCTTGCCGATGCGGCCGGCCTCATCCTCCAAGGTCTTTGAGTCGGAGTTGAAAGCGTCGGTGATGACTTCCTTCACCTGGGCGTCGTCGACGGAGCCGGTGCTGTTATTGCGAGGGGAGTCCGAGCGCCCGCCAATCATTGTGTTCTCCTTGGTTAAGTCAATTAAACTCGCCCCAGTTCAAAAGATTGGGCGCACATGTACCGTCCAGCGCGCTGATACGCGCAATCATTCCCACGGTAACCCTTTTGTGAGAATCGCATGGAAGCATTGCTGTGCACAAGTATCGGTTGAATGGCAAGGAGGCCCGAGTGTCACAACCCGAGGTACGCACCACATCAGGTGTGGTACGCGGCGTTGTCGACCCGATGACGGGGGCGCGAACGTGGCGGGGCGTGCCGTTCGGCGATTCCACCGCCGGCGCCCAGCGTTTCCGCGCCCCGCGGCCGGCGCCGGAGTGGGAGGGCGTGCGCGACGCGTCCGTGTTCGCGCCGCCTGCGATGCAGACCACGTTCAGCTTCAAAGACAGCGTGATCGGCTCCGAGGACTGCCTCTCTCTCGACATTGTGCGCCCTGATACCGACGACGTCTTGCCGGTGGTGGTGTACTTCCACGGCGGTACGTTTATCACCGGTTCGTCGCACGAAAAGGTGCTGCAGGGGCACTTCTTGAGCCAGGCGACGGATGTGGTGTACGTCTCGGTCAATTTCCGGCTCGGCGTTCTCGGGTACTTGGACATGCGCTCGGTGGGAGGCGATTGCGTCGCCAACCCGGCGATCCACGACCAGGTGCTGGCGCTTCGCTGGGTGCACGAGAACATCGCCGCGTTCGGCGGCGACCCGGACGCGGTGACGCTGATGGGGGAGTCGGCTGGCGGGGCTGCGGTGCTGCACCTGATGTGTGCCCCGGCGGCGCGCGGGCTGTTTCATCGGGCGATCGCGCAGTCGCCGCCGTCGGCAAGCGTGCACTCGCGCGTCCAGGCCGCGATGTGGGTGCGCAGGCTTATCGACGGCCTCTCCATGCCCCGGACCACAACCCTGTCCGACCTGCGCGACGTCGACGCCGCTGAGCTCGTGCGCGTGGGCCGCTCAATGATGCTCACCGGCAAGGAGGTCGTGCAGTTCAACACGGCGTTCATGCCCACGGTCGACAACGCGACGCTGCCGGCACACCCCATCGACATGTTCGAGGACGGCCAACAGGCCGCGGTTCCGCTGATCATCGGAACGAACTCGGACGAGGCGAGTTTCGCCAAAGCGATGTACCAGACAACAAAATCGCGCCAGCGCGCCGCGCGCCGGGCATTGGAGGCGTTCGATGCGGACAACGCGCACCTCGTAATGGAGGCGTACGGGTACGCGGGCGGGCGCGCGGAGTTCGCGGACCTGATCGCTGACGCTGTGTTCTGGGCCCCGTCGGTGATGCTGGCCACGGCGCACCGGCGGCTGGCGTCGACGTGGATGTACCGCTTCGAGTACGCCTCGGCGACGATGCGCAGGCTGGGTCTGGGTGCGATGCACTCGGCGGACCTGGTCGCTGTGTTCGGGGACCCGCACTCCACCCGCATGTCCAAGTTGGACCGATTCGGCTCCCGCGAGGCGTTCGCCGAGGTCAGCCGAACCATGCAACGGCATTGGGGGAGTTTCTTCCACACCGGCCGGCCGGGCGAGGAATGGCCGGAGTATGGATTCCGGCGCGACGATATCCCCGGGCGTGCGACCGCGGTCTTCGGTGCCGAGAGATTCGTCGAATACGACCCGAAGAGCTCGAAGCGCCTGGCCTGGGAGGACTTCGATATGCGCGAGTGGGGCAACAACCGCGGGGAGCTGATGGAGTCGCTGGCAGAGTTCTTCGGGTTCGACTTGCCGGACACTGACGACGAGTAGAGCGCGAGGTGCGCGCGCCCGGCTATTCGGGGCTAGGCTGGGGCCGTCATGAGGACACTCTTCAGCCACCCACTTGGAAGGAATGGTTCGCCGTGAGCTTTTTCGAGGATATCGCCGCCGCCCTTGACCGTGACGGCATTGAATCCCGCGTGCACGATGAGACCATGTTCGTGCCCATTACTGCCGAAGTGGAAATCCAGTTCGTGGAGATCGACCCGCACCTGCCTGCGGCGAACGTCTACATTGCTGCGGCCGACGTCGACGAGGACGACGACGAGTTCGAGGCCGTTTTGGTCTCGGTCGTGTTCTCAGTCGAGGACGCGGTGGCAACGGTTGCGGAACACGTGGCGACGGACCAGGTAGTGACCGTGCTGCGCGACCTTCACGAGGCCACCGATGAGCGCATCAGTGATCTGGAGTTCTTCCCGGACCCGGTGAATACCCAGCTCATGCGCGCGGAGGTCGGGGACAGTGCTGAACTGCAGGTCCTCGTTGAGGTTGTCGACGGGGAGCCGTGCGCCACCGTGACGTTCGTGGCCCTGTCGGATAACTACGACGATTTGATGGACGGCGCCATCGGTGAGCTGTGGGAGTCGGATGGGGATGCGGAGCTGACGGACGAGGATCGCTCGCGCTTGTTTGAAACCATCCACGCGGAGGCCGTTTCCGAGTCGGAGGTTCTTGCACTGGGCAAGTTCACCGATTTCGATCGCCTCTTTGACGTCCTCTCCCTCGCAGCCGACCAGGCGGAGGAGTGGGAGTCGCATTTACTGCCCGTGGAGGACGGGTTTGACGAGCCGGAGGTCTACGACATCTTCGGCCGCGATGGGCTCGACGAGGAAATCGACGGTGCCGACGACGGTGCCGACGACGTTGCTGGCTCCGATGACTTGGACGAGTTCGACGACGATGACGACGATGAAGACTTCGACGATGATTTTGACGAAGATGAAGATGACGCGGTAGATGCGGATGACACGCGCATCCCGAACGCCACTGCCGCAGTGGCGCCGGATGCGTCGGACGCGGCCTCGGCGCGCCGCGTCCATAAAACCGACATTGACCCGAACACGCAGGTTCCGGTCACCGACGAGGTATAGGGGGCGTCCTACGCGGCCGTCATCCCGTCGAACATCGACGGGGGTGAGGACACGGGCGTGAAGTGGGCGTCGACAAGCCAGACGTAGGTGACCGCCTTGGGCGAGGCGATCTCGTGCACCGCGGCTGCGTAGTCCTCGGTGACTAGTGAGCGGATCCACGCCTCTGCCAGGTGGGGATCAACAATCGCGCCTGAGGTGTCAGTGAAGCGGACCTCGATGAGGTAGGCGGGCACGTGTGGCTCGCCCCACCCTTGTATCCGGGCACGTGCACGTGGCCCAACGCGGCGACGTGTGACCGCCGCTGCAAGAAGCGGGCCGCCGCGGTGGGCGGGGAGGTTTTTCACCGGCGGGCGCCACGCCGCCGTCGGCCGGGCGAGCGAGCGCGGATGGTGGATGATGCTGTGCAGGTCGTCGATGGCGAGCGGGTGGCGCGACGAAATGTCTGATGCAATTTGGGACGGGGTGGATGCGATGTAATCAATGTGCTGTGTCATGGCACTGAAGTTAGATCAACGGTGCGACACGGCTTTCGTGCCGTTAGAACATGTGGGCGAATCCTTGCCGGGGCCGGTCGCCTGAGGTCTAGCAGCTATACCTCAGCGCCCGAGATCCTTGCGCGATGGCCCCGGTCTCACCGCAATGAATCCGTCGACGCCCACTAGCCCGACCTCCATGAATTACACCGGAGACGGAAACGGGCTAGCCTGACACCGATATGTCTGAACATCTCACACCCGTGCCGAAGATCCCGCGCACAATCTGGGTTCTCACCGCAGCGGCGTTCATCATTGCCCTTGGCTACGGCTTCATCGCCCCGATCCTGCCGCAGTTCACGGCCAGTTTCGGTGTTTCGATGGTAGCCGCGGGCGCGGTGGTGTCGGTTTTCGCCGCCGCTCGGCTCATCGGCGCACCGGGCGCGGGCATCTTGGTGGACAAGGTGGGGTCGCGACCCGTCTACATCACCGGACTACTGATCGTCGCCGTCGCGACGTTCCTCGTCGCTTTCGCACAGGCGTACTGGCATGTTTTCGTGCTGCGGTTTATCGCCGGGTTCGGGTCGACCATGTTTACCCTCTCCGCGCAGGCGCTGATTGTGCGCGTCGCGCCACCGATGATCCGCGGCCGGGCCAGTGCCGTTTACGCCTCGGCGTTTCTGTTGGGCAACATCATTGGCCCGGTTATCGGGGCGCTTTTGGCGTCGTTAGGTTTCCGCATTCCCTTCGCCGTTTACGGCATCGGCGTGGGCGCGGCCGCCATCATGGTGTGGATCCTCACTTCGACACCCAGGGGGCGCGTCGTCCTGCCGCCGAAGCTGCCGCCGATGCGGTTGAGCGAAGCCATTAGTCTGCCCACGTACCAAAGCCTGCTCACCTCTGGTTTTGCCAACGGCTGGGCGAACTTCGGTGCCCGGGTTTCGGTGCTGCCCCTGTTCGCGGCCAGCGTGTTCGCCAACGGTTCGGCCGCGGCGGGTCTGGCGCTCACGGCCTTTGCCCTGGGCACCGCGGTCACCCTGCAGTTCTCGGGCAGGCTTGCCGACGCCGTCGGCCGCAAACCCCTCATCATCGCGGGCCTCGCCGCCACGACTGTGTTCACCGGCTCTCTCGGCCTGGCCACGCACGTGTGGTCGCTGCTGCTCCTGTCGGTCCTCGCGGGAGTGGGCGGCGGGTTAATGAACCCGGCGCAGCAGGCCACGCTGGCGGACCTGATCGGCAACGAGCGCTCCGGTGGCAAGGCGCTTTCCACGTTCCAGATGACGATGGATGCGGGCCAGATTTGCGCCCCTATTGTCGTCGGCATGCTCGCGGAGGTCTATGGTTTTGGCGTCGCCTTCGCCTCGTGCGGGGCGCTGACGCTGGCGTCGCTGATTGTGTGGCTGCTGCGTGGACAAGAGACCCGAAAGGAGCTGGCATGAAGCGCGTCGTGTTAGATTGCGACCCCGGAATCGACGACACTTGTGCGCTGATCTACCTGGCGGCCTTGCACCACGAGGGCAGTGTGGAGCTGGAGGCTGTGACCACCACGTCCGGCAACGTCGAGGCCACCCAATGCGCGGTTAACGCCGCGTGGGTGCTAGCCCAGTGTGGCCTGCGCACGATCTCGCTCGCGGCAGGCATGGCTAATCCGCTGGTCCTGCCGCTGACCACCACACCGGAGACCCACGGTGAGACCGGCCTGGGCTACGTGTCCGCGCCCGCGCGCCACGTCGAAACCGACTGGGACATGTTGTGGTGCGACGCCATCGAGCGCGGCACGGACGATTTGCACCTGGTGGTCACAGGCCCCTTGACCAACCTCGCCGCTTTCCGGCGCCTGCACCCCTCGCATTTCGCCCAGCTCAAGCACATCACCGTGATGGGCGGGGCGATTGACTACCCAGGCAACACCACCGACACCGCCGAGTGGAACTTCTGGGTGGATCCTCACGCCGCCAGCGAGGTGTTCGCGCACACCGCGGTCCCCATCACCCTGTGTTCGCTGGGCGTAACGGAGCGCATGGTGCTCACTCCGGAGACGCTCGCCACCGCGATCGACGCGCTCGGCCCGGCCCCGATAGCGCGCGACCTCGGCGAGATCCTGCGCTTTTACTTCGAGTTTCACGAGCTGGAAAACCTGGGCTATGTCGCCCAGGTCCACGACCTGCTCACCGCCATGGTCGCGCTCGGCACGGTGCTTTTCGACGCCCCTTCGACCACAATCTCGGTTCACAGCGACGACGATGACCAGCGTGGAACGAGCACGATTGTTAGCGGGAAAGCCAACGCGTGCGTCGTCGCACGCGCCGATGTCGACGCAGCTCATCGCGAGTTTGTGCGGGCCTGCGGAGTGCACGCGAGGTTCTTCGGCGGCAGCGCTGATCTCGACGCCACGCGCCATGCCCGCGCAGAGGACTAACCATCCCGGCCCGCCAGCCGTGTGGGCTTTTGCGGTAAGAATGGCAGTATGACTACTTACACAACTAACGTCGAGGTCGATGTCCGCAACGTGGACGAGGCGGCCGCAACCGTCAACACTTCTTCCGCCGCCGCTTTCGTCTTTGAGCAGCTTATTCAGCGCGCCGGAACCTCCGGGGCGATTAGCGCCGCCGGGGACGCCACCGGCGACACCTTCCCGGTGAAGGTGGAGGCGGCC
Organism: Corynebacterium sp. Z-1; assembly: GCF_031844665.1. Taxonomy (NCBI): domain Bacteria; kingdom Bacillati; phylum Actinomycetota; class Actinomycetes; order Mycobacteriales; family Corynebacteriaceae; genus Corynebacterium; species Corynebacterium sp. Z-1. Next base: position 1,427,072 of record NZ_CP134621.1, read on the forward strand.
AACGTCAACGATGCCGACGATCGGCTGAACGACACCTTCCGTCCCCGCCTGGTCGACGGGGTTGATTACGCGATTTCCTGGACCCTGCCGCGCACCGCCACCGGCGGGTTCTTCGACTAGTTCTTCTGCCGCTTAGGCCTGCACACCCGCCGCCGCGAGTGCTTTTCGGGCGGCGGGTTCTGCAGCTGCGCGGTCCGCGGCAACCAGCCCGATGCGGGTGCGTCGGTCAAGGATGTCGTCCACGCTTATCGCGCCCTCGTGGGTGACCGCGTACGAGAGTTCCGCCCTGGTGATGTCAAGACCCGCGATGCGCTCCGTGGCGTTGGCGAGGGCGCAGGCGGCGAGCACGTTGCACGCCTCTGCGCCGTAGCGTTCGACCAGCGAGCGGGGCGGCATAGTCGCTACTGCGCTTGCCGTGGCGATGTTGCCTGAGCTGCGCGGCGAGCGTTCGAGGGAGGCGCCGACGAGGGCGATGCTCTTCGTCGAGCATGGCGCCGGATTGCAGCTGAGGTGGGTGCTGACGGAGTCGTCGTCAAGCAGCTCGTCGATGGTTTGCTCGGCCATCAGCCGGTACTCGGTGAGCTTGCCGCCGGTGACGGTAACAACGCCGTCGTTGTTCAGGATCAGGTGCTCGCGCGACAAGTCAGCGGTGCTGCCGACATCGGAGGCCGAGCGCAGCTGCGCCAGCGAGCACAGCCCGGCGAAGGCGCCGAGGACGTCGTCGGTGGTCAGGGTCGTCTCAAGCCCCTGGTTGACCACGTCCAAGATCCACTGCACGTCGGACTCGGGCGCCTCGGTCACGTCGGCGAGCTGCGCCTTTTCGTCGGTCAGGCCGATGTAGCAGCGCCCGAGCTGGTTCGGCAGGATGAAGCAGAAGCGGTTGATGGAACCGGGCACCGCCACAGTCAGCGCGCCGGTGGGGTTGCCCACCTTTTCGGCGTCCACCACGATGTGGGTGCCGCGGCTGGGGGTGACGGTGACGTCGCTTTCGATGTCGCCGGCCCACACGCCCGTGGCGTTGACGACTCCGGCCGCGGACACCTCGCGGGTGCGATCGTTCAAGGTCAAGGTGACAGTCTTGAAACCGTCCGTGCGTCCCGGCGCCACCCGGGCGCGTGCATGGGTGAGCACGTCCGCCCCGTAGCCGGCGGCGGTGCGGGCTAGGGCGGTGACGAGACGCAACACGCTTGTCGAAGGCGACGGGATCAGTTTCTACCGCGCTTCTCACGTTCGTATCGAGATGGACATGGAGATGAACTGCTACGCCGACGGCTATCTGATGGCCCCGCTGCCAATCGAGCTGGAGATCGTCCCGGGCGCCGGCCGCTACCTCGTCCCGCGCCCGTATAACCGGGGGCGGTTAGCGCGGCAGCGGGGCAGCGGCCGCCTGGGCGGCGACAACGCCGTTGGTGCGGCCGTTGCCCTGGGGAGCGTAGCGCCCCTGATCGGTGTGGCTGGCCACACCGTGGCCGCCATCGCTGGTGGCCTTCTTCTTCGACCCACCGCTGGTGATGGAGCGCACGAGGCTGCCAGCCAGCGCCGGGTAACGCACCTGGGCGTACGTCATGACCCGGTTGTTCACCGCGCCGGTCAGCTGCTGGACGGCGTTGGGCTTTGGTGCTGCACTCATGGGGGCCTCCTTCGAGATAGATATTGCTCCGAGTTTAGAGCACTATCCCGGCCTAGTTGGCCACGCCGATCGATTGGGCCCGACCCCTGGAAAGTAGACACAGGGGATTTAATCAGGAAGCAGACTTGAGCATAACAGGGCAACGCTCCTCGAACACCGCTGGAGCGAGATATCTGCACCAGGAATGCCGACGAGTCGTGTTGTAACGGGTACACCAGCGGAAAACATCCCGGCGACAGACAAGCTGACTGGAAAATACCTTCGCGTCCTGGAGGACCTCACGCTTCAATGCGGCGTTGAAGGACTCCGCCAAGGCGTTGTCAGCACTGCTACCGATCCCGCCCATCGACTGCCGGATCCCCAGCTGCGTACACGTCTCCTGGAACGCGTGCGAGGTGTACACGGCAGGTTCAACCGGTGGTTGCAACACCGGCCTGTTTCAGGGATTGTAGTGCTTCACCGAAGACTTCGGCGGGGGTCTTCCAGCCGAGGGTCTTGCGGGGTCTGTTGTTGAGGGTGTGGGCCACCGCTTCGAGGTCGTCTGCGCTCCAGCGGGACAGGTCGGTGCCCTTGGGGAAGTACTGACGTAGCAGGCCGTTGGTGTTCTCGTTGGTGGGCCGTTGCCACGGGGAGTGCGGATCAGCGAAGAACACCTTGGTGCCAGTCTCAAGAGTGAACGCGGCATGTCCTGATAGTTCCTTGCCGCGGTCCCAGGTGATCGTCTTGCGTAACTGCTGGGGCAGGGTCGTGATCGCAGCGGCCAGAGCCGCGTTCATCGCGACTGCACCGTAGCCGCCCAGCGCGGGGCCGTTCTTGACCGGAGGGTGCTCGCCCCAGCCGTCGAGGCGGGGCAAGCGGACCAGGATCGTCGCGCGGCTGCGACGCTCGACCAAGGTCCCGATCGCAGAGCGGCCGGTCCCGATGACCAGGTCACCTTCCCAGTGTCCTGGAACAGCGCGATCAGCGGCTTCTGCGGGGCGTTGGCTGATCACGACCTCGGCGCCGACATGACCGCCGGGTTTGTTCCGGGAACGCTCACGGGGCTGTCGCAACGCCCTGCCCGTTCGCAGGCAAGCCACCAGCTCACGCTTCAGCGCGCCGCGGCCTTCGATGAACAACGCCTGGTAGATCGCCTCATGACTGATACGCATTGACTCATCATCAGGGAAATCCAGCTTCAAGCGGTGACTGATCTGCTCCGGGCTCCAACTGGTGGCCCACCGTCGATCTTGCCGACGAGGCTTGTTCAACCCCTTCCACGTCGGCGTGACCGGCCCTTCCACCGGCGTCCCGTCCGGGCCAGTGACCTTCCCAGAGAGTCTGTCCTGGACATAGTCGCGAAGCCGCAGGTTGGCCACCAGCTTCACGGTCTTGGGTCGTTTCGCGGCCTCTTGGGCTTTCCATTGGGCCACCGTGGCGCGATACTCCAGCTTCCCGCTGCGGGTAGCAGCGTTGCGGCGCAACTCCCGACTGATCGTGCCCGGATCCCGCCCAAGGGTACGCGCGATCGACCGGACACCGCGTCCCTGAGCACGCAAGATCGCGATCTCCTCTCGCTCCTCGAAACTGAGATAACGACCAGTTGGCTCCGTCAACGTCAGCGGTGGCATACCGCCAGCGTGACGGAACCACCGTGATCCGACCGGCACCGACACCCCCACCGCCAGCGCTGCCTCCGCTGTCGTGACCCCGGCCGCGATCAGGCGCCAGAATTGTCGCTGCACCGCCCTCGATGGCTGCGGTCTGCCCGGAGAGCGCATTGCTGGCCGCAACGCCCGGTCCGCGCGCCACTGCCGCCGCATCCCCTCCGGGCCCTCGCTGGTCTTCATGCTCCAGTCCTTGGTCGCCATCCTTGAACACCTTTCTCACCTCAAGGTGTTGCGACGACCAGTTGAATCCGCCCACACTGCCGTGGTCCGAGTGAAAAACAGCGTTTTCCAGGCTCCCACGCTGGCCCTTCGCCATCACCACGGCGTCCTGAACCAGGGAAGTGCGCATGTGGTCGGCGATCGCGAAGCCGGCCAGCCGGCGGGAATAACAGTCGATGACGGTGGCGAGGTACATATTCGACCCGTCGGCAATCGGCAGGTAGGTGATGTCACCGACGTAGACCCGGTTCGGTGCCGGGGCGGTGAACTTCCTTCCCACGAGATCGGGGAACACCGGCTTCTTTCCCTCGGACACCGTGGTGGTTACCTTGCGTTTCTTCGAGTAGCCGAACAGCTTCAGCGAGCGCATGATCCGTGCGATCTTCTTGTGATTGACCGGGGCTGTAGTCGAGTTGTCGTTGAGTTCGGCTGTGATGCGTTTGGCGCCGTAGCAACCGCGTTCTTTTGTGAACACGGTCTTGACCCGGGCGCCGAGTACCGCGTCGCTGAGCAGGCGCTTCTTTCTGGTGGTGGAGGTCTTCTTCCACTTGTAATACGAGGACCGGTTGAGTTTCAGGACCTCGCATAACCGCTTAACCGAATGGCTGCTTTTGGCGTCATCAACAAACCGGAAGCGGATCACCAGTTCGTCTCTTCCGCAAAATATTTCGCGGCCTTGCGCAGAATATCGCGTTCCTCCCGGAGTCTGCGTACTTCTCGTTCCAGCTGGCGGATGCGTTCCGCTTCGGTCACCACGGTCGGTGTGTCAGAGCTGGAGGAAGAATCCGAGCTGCTGGTGCGGGCTCCGGTGCCGTATTTGCGGACCCAGATCTGGAGGGTGTTGCGGTTGACGCCGAGTTCGGTGGCGAGGGCGTTGATCGATACGCCGGGGGAGTTCTCGTAGAGGGCGACCGCGTCGCGGCGGAACTCCTCGGTGTAGGTCTTGATCGGCATGGTGGCAGGTTACCTTTCCTCCCCGGCAGGGTGCCGGGTTGTCGGGTGTCTACCAAACAGGGGTCAGGTCCATTCCAACACCTTACGCAACGTCGCAGCGGAGGCGTCGAAGCGCTCGAATTCTTCCTCGTTCAGGCGTAGCTCGACAACGTTGCGCACGCCCTGGCGATTGATGATGGTCGGGGTGCCAATGTAGACATCCTCGCGGGCGTACTCGCCCTGCAACAGCGTCGATACGGGCAGGGCCACATCCTCGTTGCGCAGGATCGCCCGGGTAATGCGCGCGAGCGCGGATCCGATGCCGTAGGAAGTGTTGCCCTTAGCGCGGATGATGTCGTAGGCAGCGTCGCGGGTTGCGCGGAACATCTCCTCAATGTCTTCGTGAATGTACGGGTTCTTCTCCGCCTCCTTGTCCACGATGCGCGGGATTTGTACTCCCGCAATGGTTCCGGAGGACAGCACCGGCAACTCGGAATCCCCGTGCTCGCCGATGACGTAGGCGTGCACAGCCGAGGCAGCAATGCCGAAGCGTTTGCCAAGGTTGTGGCGCCAGCGCGCGGTGTCGAGCACCGTGCCGGAGCCGATGACCTGGTTCGACGGAAGCCCCGTCTGTTTCCAGGTGACGTAGGTGAGGATGTCCACCGGGTTCGCGGCCACCAAGTAAATGCCGTTGAAACCGTTGCCCATCACCTGAAGGTTAATGGACTCGAAGATCTGGACATTGCGCGCCACAAGGTCGAGGCGAGTCTCGCCCTCGCGCTGTGCCACACCCGCGCAGTTGACCACGATTGCGGCATCCCGGCAGTCGACATAGGAGCCCACCGTGACTTGGATGTTATGGCCGGAGAAGGGCACGGAGTGGGAGAGATCCTCCACCTGCGCCCACGTCATATCCTCGTTGAGATCGATGATGGCGAGGTGGTCAGTCAGCCCCTGGTTAAGCAGAGCGTAGGCGTAGGCGATGCCGACAGCGCCAGCACCGATGAGGACGATTTTGGTTCCTTGGGTGACGTGGGTCGAAGTCATTGGCGTGGTCTTTCGTACTCGCCGAATAAACAAAATTGTACGTGTATTCAGAGTAGCAGCTCAGAAATCAAAGGGCTCGCAGAAAGAAACAGCATTCGAAGGATGAAGTACCGTTTGATTAGTGAAGTGGCAGAGGGTGGGACAATTGCGGGGGTGAGTAAAACAATCGAGCGCACGGGTCGTAAACGATGAACGACAGTCATATGATTGAGGGATTCAGCTACGACACGAAAGCGGGCACCCAATGTCATTTTTGTTCGGGATGGAGAGATCAAACCACGACTTCACCTCGCCGGAATCCTTAGGAAAGAATATTTTCACAAACGCATTTCCACTAGCGATGGTTCAGTACATGTCGATTGTCGAAGGTATGGATATCCCGGTAATCCGGGCTTCGGCCAGTGTGAATGGCGGTGTCTCTACCGGACATTTCATGACCCCGTGGTCGGAAATAATCGACTGTGATCCGAAAAAAGCGATGTTCAATTTTGAGACAGTCTTCAGCGGATACAATCGCTACACGCACAATGGTGCAAACAAGTCGGACGTGGTGGTTTCGCTAGGTCAGGACCATCGTCGTCCATTTGAAATAAAACTTGTCGTAGTGCCGACTTCCTCGACGGCAAAACGGAACCGTGAGAATCAATCATGTGAGATTGTTACCCGTCCATCGACCGTCGAACAGATTGCATATTCGATAGCCAATTCTTTCGGTGTCGGGCGGAGGCTAGAGATGCTCGACATCATTAATGCCGCCCTCGGTCATCCCCATGACTATGAATGGGGAAATGCAGCGTTCATGTCGCAGAAAGTGGACGAGTTCAAAACTGCCGCCGAAAACCTGGTTCGATTTGGTATTGACGTACAAACCCCTCTGGTGATTACCGCTGTTTGGCGTACGAAGGGGCAGGCACCTGAGTTGGATGACCATGCCTTTGATGCATTTGTCTGGACAGACTTGGCTTTCTTACAGCTTTACATAGACGCTGCAAAACCCGGACGAAATATTGGTTCGGTTTCACGCCCGTCGAGGTCACTAATGTGGTTGGTATCGTGCCTATACGAGTTTGCAGCCCAAGGAACATTTAATTTCTCCCGTACCATTGCGACGATGAGCTTTGGCTTTCAGTCAGACAAGGCTGGGGCTTTCGCGGGGAATGCTCCCTTGAAACACCTCCGTTCAACCGAATTTCTATACCCTAGACTTACCCGGTACTCAGTTGATGGAATCATCTCGACCGATGCACTGGATGAGTTGCTCCCCGAACGTAGATTGGATCAGGCTATTGCGCTGCAGCACGTTATGAGCATTGCGGAGAAGCGCGGATATGAAAAGGCCTTGAAATCCTTCAATCGCGATACTGTTTTGAACCAAAAGGTAGTAGCCGAAGATCAGGGTTCGAAAAAGGTTAACCCCTGGAACCAAATTGAACCCGGTCACCGAGGTTGAAACCCGTTTTCGTTCTTTTCAGCAAACGGTTTGGTAGAGGCCTGAGCCGGATCATGTAGACCAGGTGCCTGGGTTCAACTTAACGGGGTCAGCTCGCTTTTCCTCAAGAAAAACTAGGAAACATTGAGTAGGTATTGAAGTACGAATCTGGGCAGATCTCTGCGGAACTTGAAGAAGGCAAGTGCGCCTTCGGCGCGTTAACGGGAACGCTGCGAGTGGGTTGTAGGAATTTGGTTCATGATTTTATGGGGGAACCATTGACGCTGTACCTCCAACGGTGAGTCTAACTGAAAATCACGGTGTATGTGTTTAGCTGCATTTCTGCTTTCCTTGTGCTCGGAACACGTAGTGGTTCAATTGGCGGCTGACCCAGGTGACGAAAGTGCGCGAGCGATCGATCGGCCGATAAATGCTCCCAACTCTACGGGCACTGCATTACCAATCATTTGCTCGACGGCTGTTCGTGAACCCACCCATTGAAAATTCCGCGGAAATGTCTGGATTAACGAGCGCTCAGCCGTTGACAATGGGCGCGCCGAATGAATTGGTCCTGCATCTCCTGAATGCCCTGGGTATCCGGTGGGTATAGGACGGTTCACCCCTCGAATTGTTGGTGATGGTTCATCCACGGAAAAGACTCCGCGCCGCGCATAACTCCGGGGATGCCGATAGTAGAAGTCAATTTCAAGAGGGGTGCCCAGGGTTTCGGAAAAATACTCCCTAACCGTGGTTTGATGTTCCGATTGATCAAAAATCAATGCATCAAAAATTGTCTCGGTTAGCTTTTCGGAAGGGGTACCTACCGTGATTAAGCGCTTTCTGGTTTGGGGTACGCCAACGCGACTGCTATCGATTACGAGGTAGCGTACAAAGTAGCCAGCTCTCTCAAAAGTTGAGACCGCAGACTTGAAGGCTGCAGCATGTTTCGCCCGCGCGACGTTTTCCATCACGAAAAATGGGGGCATAAAATGAGCAACTATATTCGCATACTTTTCCGTCAAGTCTGCGCGGGCACCCTCTCTACGCTTCCCGGCTGACGAAAAATCCTGGCACGGAGGGCCCCCTATGAGGGCTGGTGTTTGATCGGTCGAAGCGAAGAACTGGCCGAGGGTTTCAATCGTGAGGCTGATATCCGAAAGATCCAACAGGTAAGCTTCGTGCCCCATGTTGGCCTTATATGTATCTACCGCACACGACCAATTGTCAAAACCTGCCAGGATGTCAAATCCGGAACGCTGGAATCCTAATGATAGGCCGCCACAACCTGAAAAGAGGTCGACAACCTGAGGTAAAGCTGGATCGGCAGGTGGTATTCCTTCGAGACGAGTTTCACCCTGGGTGTTGCGGACTCCGTAGAATCTGTATATTTCTTCCTTCGCCCATACATACGAACCACCAATCGTTGCAGTAGGTTCGGGAACTTGGCCGCGCGCTCTCATGGTTTTGACCGTGGCCGGGCGAACGCCTAGGCCCTTAGCGAGTAGGGAAGTGTTGAATAATCCCGTCGCTGGATCCGGGGCAACGGAGGCATCAAATGAGCGCGTGAATGGCATGGACATAAGATAGCATGGGGGTCTCTAAAACGTTAACGATGGCGCCAATTTGGGGCCCCAGTTGGAACCCTGGCGAATCGCGCGCTGCCTTATCATTGGGTGATTTTGCCAACATGGCGATCTTCATTCGGGCATTTAGTAACTTTCCCGGTAATAGGTAACGACCGCTGAGTCTTTCGGATCCATAGGGCGATTCTTGGCGTGAATGGGCAATGTGTTCCACGGTCGGTTATTCGGTAAGATCTGAAAGACTTCATGTCGCCACCGCCGAATAGTAATACCGGCGCGTCTCGCGTAAGGTGGGGCAACAATGAGCACTTCCGAAAACGCTACCGGCAGCGAGTTTGAGCCGGACATGAAACTGTCGGAAAATCAGGACACCCCGCAGGTTGTCGCAGCATCTGAAAATGAGGCTGCAACAGACACCAGGGATGCGGGAGATTCTGAGGACACCGGCGCTTCGGCCGCAGCCGAAGCCACCGTAACTGAGAACGCAGACGCCGCAGAAGCGCCTGCACACGCCACCGAGACCGAGATGGTCTCCGAGCCTGAGGCGGGGGATAAGCCCCAGGCCGACGACACTCCCAAGGCTGATGAGCCTCAATCCGAGGAGCCCGAGAATGGGTTCGAGAAGCTGGATCTGCCCGATTCCGTTATCGCAGCGGTGAAGAAGGTCGGCTACGAGCAGCCGTCTCCGATTCAGGCGCAGACGATTCCGCTTCTCATGCAAGGCCGCGACGTCGTGGGGTTGGCCCAGACCGGAACCGGTAAGACCGCCGCGTTCGCGCTGCCGGTTCTTAGCCAGATCGATCCTTCGCTGCGCCACCCGCAGGCGCTCGTCCTTGCGCCGACGCGCGAGCTTGCCCTGCAGGTCGCCGACTCCTTCCAGTCGTTTGCCGACCACTTGGGCAAGATTCAGGTTCTGCCGATCTACGGTGGCCAGGCCTACGGTATCCAGCTCTCCGGTCTGCGCCGTGGTGCGCAGATCATCGTCGGCACGCCGGGCCGTGTCATTGACCACCTGGAGAAGGGGTCGCTCGACATCTCCAACCTGCGCTTCCTCGTCCTCGATGAGGCCGATGAAATGCTCAACATGGGCTTCCAGGAAGACGTTGAGCGCATCCTGGAGGACACGCCGAACACCAAGCAGGTCGCACTATTCTCCGCGACGATGCCCAATGGCATCCGCAAGATCTCCAAGCAGTACCTCAACGATCCGGCCGAGGTCACGGTGAAGTCCGAGACCCGCACCAACACCAACATCACGCAGCGCTACCTGTTTACTGCGCACCGCAACAAGCTCGACGCGATCACCCGCATCCTCGAGGTCACCGAGTTCGAGGCGATGATCGTGTTCGTGCGCACCAAGCACGAGACCGAGGAACTCGCTGAGAAACTGCGTGCCCGCGGCTTCTCCGCCGCCGCGATTAACGGCGACATTGCGCAGCAGCAGCGTGAGCGCACCGTCGACCAGCTTCGCGACGGCCGCCTCGACATCTTGGTTGCCACCGACGTTGCCGCCCGCGGCCTCGACGTTGAGCGCATCTCCCACGTGTTCAACTACGACATCCCGAACGACACGGAAAGCTACGTGCACCGCATCGGCCGCACCGGCCGCGCGGGCCGCACCGGCGAGGCCATCCTCTTCGTCACCCCCCGCGAGCGCCGTATGCTGCGTTCCATCGAGCGCGTGACCAACGCGACGATCGAGGAGATGGAGCTGCCGACCGTTGACGAAGTCAACGAGAGTCGCAAGTTGAAGTTCATGGACTCCATCACCGAGTCGCTGGAGTCGAAGGACCAGGACGTTTTCAAGGCGATGGTGCGTGAGTACTCCAACACGAACAACATCCCGATGGATGACATCGCGGCGGCACTGGCAGCACAGGCGAATGCCGCGGGCGAGTTCCTGATGAAGGAACCGCCGAAGGACAAGCGCGACCGCCGCGACCGCGACGGCTGGGACCGCGACGATCGACGCGACCGTGATCGCGGCGGGCGCCGGGATCGGTTTGACCGCGGCGATAGGGGTGACCGTGGCGGGCGCGGGCGCCAGAATGACAGTGAGAACTTCGATACGTACAGGTTGGATGTCGGCAAGCGCCAGCACGTTCGCCCGGGTGCCATCGTCGGTGCTCTTGCCAATGAGGGCGGGCTGAACTCGCGCGACTTCGGCCGCATCACCATCGGCGGCGACTTCACGCTGGTGGAGCTGCCGAAGAATCTCGACTCGTCCGTGCTGGATCGCCTGTCGGACACCAGGATTTCCGGCCAGTTAATCAACATCCAGCGCGACAAGGGTGGCGCGGCGCGCAGCTTCGGCGGTGACCGGGGCGGCCGTGGTGGCTTCCGCGGGCGTGGCCGTGATCGTGATCGTGATGATCGCGGTGGGCGCGGCGGCTTCGGTGGCCGTGGCGGTCGCGACCGGGACTGGCGCGACTAGTTCGCTGGCTTCTGACGGCTGAATGGGCACCGACACTACTTCGGTAGTGTCGGTGCTTTTTGTTTGGGGGTGGTGTTTCGCCGGGTCAGATGTCACGGTCAGGCTGGGTGGGGTTGTTGTAAGCTGGGGTTTTGTTCTTTGGCGCCGGTTGACTGTGACATTCCACCGCGTCAGATGTCACGGTGAAGCCGAGTCGGGTTGCGGCGACCTGGGGTTTTGCATGCGGTTGCCGGTTGACCGTGACATTTCACTGGGTCAGATGTCACGGTGAAGCCGTACCGGCCACATCCGACCTGGGCTTTTGCGATGGGTTGCAGCTTGACCGTGACATTCGACCGCGTCAGATGTCACGGTGAAGCCGAGTCGGGCTGCGGCGACCTGGGGTTTTGCACGCTGGTGCCGGTTGACTGTGACATTTCACCGCGTCAGATGTCACGGTGAAGCCGAGTCGGGTTGCGGCGACCTGGGGTTTTGCATGCGGTTGCCGGTTGACCGTGACATTTCACCGGGTCAGATGTCGCGGTGAAGCCGTACCGGCCACATCCGACCTGGGCTTTTGAGGCCCCCAAAAAACCGAACCCCTACAAACACACAAAAAGCGGCAGCCCGACCAACCGGGCTGCCGCTGCGGTGAAACCTTTACGCGAAGATAGTCGACGGGAGGTACATCAGGATCAGGGTGATGATCACCAGCAGGTTGAAGATGCCCGCGCCGGCAGTGGCCTTTGCCTTCGCGCCCTCGAAGTTGGAGGTGTAGTCGCTCTGGTCGGCCTCGGCCGGGTCGAGCGCGTTGAGGGTGCCCATCATCTTGCGCTGCTGCGGGATGACCATGAAGAACAGGATGCCCCAGGCGATCAGCGCGAGGATGATGGCGGTGTGCAGGAAGTAGTTCGTCTTGTAGACATCCCAGCCGAAGATCAGTACCACGGCGCCGAGCAGCGGGACGAGCGCGGAGAGCATGCCGTAGGTGGACGTGAGGCGCTGCAAAACGCTGGCGCGGCCCACTGACTCCTGGGCACCGGAACGGGCTTCCGCAGCTTGGCGGGGGAACATGGAGGCGGCAACCATGACGGGGCCGAGCAGCAGGATTGCGGCGGCTACGTGCAGCAGAACGAAGACAGTATTCATGTGCTCCACCTTACAGGTAGGGTCGGCCAATTAGCCCGGTGAGACCCGCGCATGCGCGCCGCGCCGCGCGCAGGTCCGGGTGGGGCATCGCTAGCGAGTACTCCCGGGCGACGGCGACGAGCCGGCGGGCGTAGACACAGCGGGAACGGATGGCGGGTGGCAGCCATTCGCTGGGGAGCTGGTCGGACTTGGACCGGTTCGCCTCGGCGGATGTGACCACGAGGTTTCGCGGATCGTTGGCAAAGGCGATGCGCGTGGGGCCGGGCCAGGCGTGTGCGCCGGCGTCCCACGCCGCGGCGAGGGGGTAGAGATGGTCAATCTCGACATCAGCGGGTTCCAAGGGGGCGCCCGTGTAGGGGTCCGTGATGGGGCTGGAGACCCACTGGCTATGCGGGGAGTCGCACGAGACGGCGCCGAACGCCTCGGCCATCAGGGTGTCACGGGTGTCGCATCCGTCGGCGACGGGGGCCCAGCCGGGGCCGAAGGCGTCTCGCTCATAGCCCAGCACCGTGGTGCGCTGGGCGGGGGAGGTGTTGGTGGGGGCGTCGATAAGCGAGCGCGGGGTGGGGAACGGAATGACGGCGAGGGTGAGGGCGATGAGGGCAGCGAGGTAGTAGCGCACACCCTCTTAGACTTAGGCGCCGGCGCCGCGGTTCCGCTCGAGGGCTTGGTCGAAGCTGGCCTCCGGGTTGCGCATCGCGTAGTCATTGACCCGCATCGCCGTATCAAACTCCTCGGCCACGCCGGGCCGGGTACGGGTGGTGGCGGACACGGCGACCATCACCGCGGTGGCGAGGACGACTCCGGGCACGATCTCGTAAATCTCGGTGATGGGCGAGTCGACGGAACCCCACATGAACACCGTGACCGCCCCGGTGATCATGCCGGCAATCGCGCCCTGGGAGGTCAGGCCTTTCCAGTACAGCGAGGCGATGACGACGGGGCCGAACGCGGCGCCGAAACCTGCCCACGCGAACCCGACAAGGCCGAGGATGGTGTCCGAGGGGTTGGCGGCCAGGGCAATGGCGACGAGCGCGATGAGCACGACCATGGCGCGCGAGAGCAGGAGCAGACGCTCGCCGGCCAGCTGACGTTTGCCAAGCACGCGGTAGAGGTCCTCGATCAGCGCCGAAGAGGTGATCAGAAGTTGCGAGGACATCGTCGACATGATCGCGGCGAGCACGGCGGTGAGGACGATGCCGGCCACCAAGGGATGGAACAGGACGCGGGTCATGTCGAGGAAGATGGTCTCTCCGTTGGGGTCGGTGACCTGCGCGCCTGTCTGTGTGAAGAAGACAGTGGCGACGAGCGCGGTGAAGATCGCGCCGATGTAGCACAACGTGACCCACAAGGTGCCGGTGCGGCGAGCCGAGGCCGCCTCAGCCGGGGAGCGCAGTGCCATGAATCGGGTGATGATGTGCGGCTGGCCCATGTAACCGAGCCCCCACGCGAGATTGCTGATGATCGTCACCGCAGACACGCCGGCAAACAGGTTGAAGTAGGTGGGATTCGCCTCCGGGAATGGCCCGTAGGGGTTCGCAGCGGCAAAGGAGAAGATCTCGCTGGGGGTATCCAGGGCAAACAGGGCGATGATCGGCACGGTGAGTAGGGCGAGGAACATCAGCATGCCCTGCACCACGTCCGTGTAGGAAACGGCCAAGAAACCGCCGATGAAGGTGTAGATGACGGTCACGGCACCGATGATGAGCATTCCCGTGAGGTATTCGCCGCCGAACGTCGACTCGAAGTATTTGCCACCGGCGACCATGCCGGAAGAGACGTAGAAGGTGAAGAAGAAGATGATGATGATTGCGGCCGTGATGCGCAGCACGCGCGAGGAATCTCGGGTGCGGTTTTCGAAGAAGCTCGGCAGAGTGATCGAGTTTCCCGCGACCTCTGAGTATGAGCGCAGGCGGGGTGCGACCCACTTCCAGTTTGCCCAGGTGCCGATCAGCAGGCCGATGACGATCCACAGCTCACTGAAGCCCGCGACGAACAGCGCGCCGGGCAGGCCCATCAGCAGCCACCCCGACATGTCGGATGCCCCGGCCGAGATCGCGGCGACGAAGGGTGGCAAACCGCGTCCGCCAAGGACGTAGTCGTCATACTTCTTTGTCCTGCGCCACGAGTAGTAGCCGATGGCCAGCATCGCGGCGAAGTACAGCACGATGGCAAGAATCATCCACGCGTTGTCCACGTTGTCCTGCTCCTTGGTTTTTTCAACGGGTCGAAAGTTTCACACAGCGTATCGTGTCCCGCACGCGTGGTATAAGGGAGGTTATGCCTGAATTCCTCCTCCACGGACTCTGGTTGCCCGAGTCCGGTCTCAACCTGTGGGTTGAGCAGGTGGAGGGACACCGGATTGTGCTTCCGTCCCAGGTTCCTGTGGGCACGTTCCCGCCCGTTGTTGAAAAGCTTGTCGACGACTCCAGGTTCCGTCACCGACGCCGCGTGCGCCTGCAAACCCCGCGCGGAAAGCACGTGGAGCTTCGCGTGCCGACGGCCGCGTTCGCCCCGGCTGAGACTGTCTCTTTCCTCGCGACGCTGATGTTCGTGGACTCTGATTCCCCCGCGGCGACGGCGTCCCAGCGCGCTGCGATCGCCCCGGATCTTCAGTGGTTGATCCGCATGTATGTCGGTCTGCACCGGTTCGTGCGCGCCGGGCGGGTGAGCATCCACGTGCCGTATCGCGACGGGCAGTGGTACGCCGAGTGGCAGCTGGGCACGGGGGTGGAAGAGCGTGGCTGGCTCGCCGAGATGGTCGCCGCGGCCCCCGGGGTGCTGGCGGTGAACAACCCGAGCTTGGACGAGGACCTCGCCCACACGCTCGTGCACTGGATCGCTACCGCACAGCTCGAGGGCTTGAACGAGAACACCCGGCCCTACCCGTGGCACGATTTCGTGCACTCGCTGCTCACCGCGTCCCCGTTGCGCCGCGGCGGGGCGGAGCTGACACGCAAGCTCAGCGATTGGAATGGTTCGATCACCGCAGTCAACCTGCAGCTGGTGTTCATCGTGGGGCAGCCCGCCGACGCCGACGAGGCCGCCGACACCAACGATGGCAGTGAGGCCGCGCAGTGGCCCGTGCGGGTGCAGGTCCGCTCCGGCACCGATTCGCCGCGGCCAGTGCGCCTGCACGACTACGACGCCGCCACCGCCCAGACCCTGCGCCAGGCTCTGAACCGGGCGGTGGAGGTCAGCGACTTGGTCGATCCTGTTCAACACCCGCGCCGCGCCGGGTCCGCGTTAGCCTCGCCCGAGATGGAGGGGGATTGGGATGCGTACCTGACCACCGATGAGATTGTGCGTTTCGTGCGGTTGGACGCGGTGAAGCTGCGCATGAGCGGATTTGCGGTGATGCTGCCTCGCGCGTGGTCGACAGCGGAAACCACCGCCAAGCTCAACGTCGCCGCTGAAGCCAACCCGCATGACTCATCCACGGTCACCCACTTGGGCTTTGACACTCTCGTTTCTTACGACTGGAAAATCTCCGTCGGGGACATCGAGCTTGACGATGCTGAAATGGCGCAGTTGATCAACTCCAAATCCGGGCTGGTCAAGCTGCGCGGGCAGTGGGTGCTTGCCGACGGCAACGCTCTGGCCCGCACGCAGCGCTACATGGAAAAGCTCGCCGAAAGCTCGCTGACACGCGCCGAGCGCGAGGCTGAGGCCGCACGGACCCGGGCAGCGCTGGCCGAGGCCAATGGTGCCGGCGATGCCGCCGAGCTGGCGGCAGAGGCAGAGCGCTTGCGCGAGCGCTACGAGCAGATCAAGGCCTCCGACAACACTGAGGGTGCGGTCACCGCCGCTGAGCTGCGCGACCTTGCCCTGGAATCCGCCGCGGCCGACGATGAGGCGCCGGTGGAGTTTTCCGGCTCGCCGTGGTTTACCTCGCTGGTGGCGGGCACGCAGCGGCCCGCCCCGGAGCGCGTGGACATCCCCGGGTGGGTCAACGCTGAGCTGCGGGAGTACCAGCGCCGCGGGGTTGACTGGCTGTACTTCATGTCGCGCTCCAACTTGGGCGCCGTGCTGGCCGATGACATGGGGCTGGGGAAAACACTGCAGCTGCTGACCCTGATCGCCGTGGAACGCGAGCGGGGCGAGCGCACCGGCCCGACACTCGTGGTCGCACCGACCTCCGTGGTGGGAAACTGGGCGCGCGAAGCCAAACGCTTCGTTCCCAAATTGAAGGTCGTTGTGCACCATGGCACGCAGCGCCTCAGCGGAGATGAGCTGTTCGGAGAGATCGATGCCGCGGACGTGGTGATTACCTCCTACGGGGTGGCCGGGCGCGATATGAAGGACCTCTCGCGTATTGAGTTCGACCACGTTGTGTTGGATGAGGCCCAGGCGATCAAGAACGCGGGCACGAGGGCGTCGAGAAGCGTGCGCGCGATCCCGGCGAGGCACCGCATCGCGCTGACGGGCACGCCGATCGAGAACAAGCTCTCTGAGCTGCGCAGCCTGCTCGACTTTGTCAACCCCGGCATGTTGGGCAGCCAGACCTTTTTCCGCAACCACTTTGCCAAGGTCATCGAGTCGCGCCGCGACGTCGAGCTCGCCGAGGAGATGAGCGAGCGCCTGCGGCGGCTGACCACCCCGTTCATCCTCCGCCGGCTCAAGACCGACCCCGCGATTATCGACGACCTGCCGGAGAAAAACGAGCACATTGTCACCGTGGACATGACGCCCGAGCAGGCGGCGCTCTACACCGCGCTGGTGCGCGATGCCCAGGCCGAGCTCGAAGAGCGCGAGGGCATGGCGCGCAAGGGCATGGTGCTGGCCACCATCACCCGCATCAAGCAGATCTGCAACCACCCCGCGCACTTCCTCGGTGACGGCTCTGCGGTCACGCTGAAGGGAAAGCACCGCTCCGGCAAGGTGGCCATGCTTATGGAGCTGCTCGGCGAGGCGATCAACTCCGAGCAGCGCGTGCTCATCTTCACCCAGTACAAGGCATTCGGCGCGCTGCTGCAGCCGTACCTGGCGGAGCGTCTCGGCGAGCCGGTGCCGTTCTTGCACGGCGGGGTGAGCAAGGACGCGCGCGACGCGATGGTGGACAGCTTCCAATCCGTGGGCGGACCGCGCGCGATGCTGCTTTCCCTGAAGGCCGGAGGTACCGGGCTCAACCTCACCGCAGCCTCGGTGGTCATCCACCTCGACAGGTGGTGGAACCCGGCCGTGGAGAACCAGGCGACCGACCGCGCGTACCGCATCGGCCAGGACAAAAACGTCACCGTGTACAAGATGATCACCCGCGGCACGCTGGAGGAATCCATCCAGGATGTGCTCGACGGCAAGATGCACCTGGCGGGTACCGTCGTGGGCGAGGGAGAGGGCTGGATCACCGAGCTCGACACCGAGGACCTAGCGCGGCTGATGAGCTACCGAGCGGAGGAGGGCTGACATGGCGCAGCACAACAGGCCGAGAGAAGACAACGTCATCTACGCCAACTTCGGGGCGCGCCGGCGGGTGACTAGCCCGGAGGAGGCGGGTGCCGTGCAGCCTCCGCTGCAGCGCGCCCCGTCGTTCTCGCCCGCGGCGATGCGCGTGTTCAACGCCGCGGTGCGCCAAACCGATCCGGCGCGCACCAAGCGCGGCCAGCAGTATGCCGCTGGCGAGCACGTGCTCGACGTCACCGTGCGCTCCGGGGGCTTTGACGGGGTTGTCGCGGGGAGCCAGAACGACCCGTTTAGCGTCAGCATCCAGCTGCCGCGCCGTGCCCCGACCGACGTCCAGGACGCACTGGACATCATGGCGCGGCGTGCCAACTCGGTGACCAGGGCACGAGCGGGAGAGTTCGACGACGACGTGCTCGACATCTTGCTCGCCCCCGACCCCGCCAGCGTCCGCTTCTTCTGCACCTGCCCGGACCCCGCGGCGGTGTGCAAGCACGCCGTGGCCGTCGCGCAGAAAGCCGCCGAGCTTATCGACGCCTCCCCCGAGGTCATCTTCTCGCTGCGCAACTTGAACCTGGCCACCTTCGAGCAGGGGGTGCGCAACCGCGCCGTTTCGGTAGCGAAGGAGAACTCGGAGGAAGGCTCGGAGTACTTCTGGGACGGCCGCGAGATGCCGAGGCTGCCGGAGCCGAAGCTCGCGCCGATGATCGAGGACTCCGACATCGATATGCTGCACCGCGCGATGCAGTCGGTGTCCTTTACCAACATCGATCAGCTGCGCGCTGTGGCCGACATCGAAGACCTGTACGAGGAGTTGACCAGGCAGTGAAGCCGTGATGTCGGGCGCGTTTGCTACAAACAATGCCATGAAACCTCTGACCTTCATTCACACCTCGGACCTGCAGTTAGGCATGACGCGCAAGTTCTTGCCGCCGGAAGCGCAATCGCGTTTCGACGACGCCCGCTTGCGCGCCGTGCACCGCCTCGGCGAGCTCGCCACAGAGCGCGGCGCCGAGTTCATCGTCGTCGCCGGTGACGTCTTCGAACACAACGCCTTGGAAAAGCGCACCCTCGGCCGGGCGCTCGAGGCGCTTGATAACCTGCCCGTTCCTGTGTACCTTTTGCCCGGCAACCACGACCCGCTGGTGGCGGACTCGATTTTTAGCCGCACGCACGATCTCGCAGGGGTCACGATGCTCGATTCCACCGATGTTGTCGAGGTACGCGAGGGCGTCGAGATCGTCGGCGCGCCGCTGAAGGCCAAGTACGCCTCCGAGGACCTGTGCGCCGCAGCGCTTGCGCCGCTTGCGCCGACCGAGGCGCTGCGCGTGCTCGTCGGGCACGGGCAGACGCAGTCGCGCACCGGCGAGGTGGCCCCCGACACCATCGACCTGGACAACCTCGAGACTAAGCTTGCCGACGGCACCATCGACTACGTGGCCCTGGGCGACACGCACTCAACTCGCTCGCTGGGTGACTCCGGTAGCGTCTGGTACTCCGGCTCGCCGGAGACGACCGATTTCCACGACCTGACCCCGGGCGTTGCCGGCGGCGAGGTCGACTCCGGCAACGCGCTGGTGGTGCAGCTGTCCAAGGGGCACGCGGACGTGGAGAAAGTACCGGTGGGCGCGTGGGTGTTCCACGCCCTGCACTTCGAGGTCGGTGGTGGGGTGGACGTCGATAAGCTTTTGGCTCAGCTGCGCGCGTACCCGGACAAGGAGCGCACGGTGATTAAGTACGCCATCGTGGGCACGCTCGGGCTGGAGGATACGCGGCGGCTGGAGGAGGGGTTGGCCGAGCTTGAGCCGGTGTTTGCCTCTCTGCGTGAGCGCACCCGCCTGATGGATCTGCACCTCGAGCCCGGTGCCGACGAGCTGGCGAACCTGCCGCTCGGAGGCTTCGCGGCCAATGCCATGGGCGAGCTGGCCACGGCTGCGACCGGGGGAGACGCCACCGCCCGCGACGCGGTCAACCTGCTGTTCCGTCTGGCGAAGGAGGCCTAGGAGTCATGAAGATCCACTCCATTTCGCTGCGCAACGTCCGCGCCGTGGAACACCTCGAGCTTGACGACATCCCGGACACCGGCGTGATGCTGCTGCACGGCGACAACGAGGCGGGTAAATCCACCGTGCTCGACGCCATTGACGCCGTGCTCAACTTCAAGCACTCCACCTCAGACAGCAGGGTCAAGGTCTTAGCGCCTGCCGGAAAAGACGTTGGGCCGGAGATCACGCTTCGCGCCACGGTGGGCCCATACACGTTCAGCGTGCGCAAGGTGTTCCTGCGCAAGAAGCGCTCGGAGTTGACCATTACCGCGCCGAAGCGCGAGCAGTTCACGGGCCGGGAGGCCGACGACAAGCTCGAGGCCATCTTGGACGAGCACCTGGACAAAACCCTGGCGGCGACGCTGTTTCTGCGCCAGGGCGAGCTGGACCCGGGCATCGCCGCCGCCGGCATTCCCTCGATCACCCGCGCCTTGGACACCGGTGAGGCAGGCAGTGACGAGGCCGCGCCTGGGACCGAGGACACTGCGCTGATGCAGCGCATTGAGGCGGAGTACCTGCGCTTTTTCACCGCGAAGGGCCGCAAAAACGCCGCGTACGCCGACCTGGAGAAGCGTGTTGAATCCGCGAGCGCGTCCGTCGCCGAGCTCGACGCGGAGGTTGCCAGGCTCTCCGGTTTCGTCGACGAGGTCGCGCGCAAGGAGACGGAGATTGCGAGGATTTCCGCTGAGCTGCCCGAGGCCGTTGAACAGGAGGCAACCCGCGCGGAAGAGGCCGCTGCCGCCAAGGCACTGGCGGACAAGGCGGAGGCGGCGCAGCAGGCGAAGGACCGCGCCGAGATCGACCTCGAGCGCGCCACCGAGGACATCGCCGCGCGCGCCGCCGCCCGCTCGCGTGTCGACGCCCTCACCGCCGAGGCCGCCGAGCTCTCGGCCTCACTGGTTACGGCGCGCGAGGCAGCAGAGGGCGAACAGGCGCGCGTGGTGGAACTGACCGGGGCGCGCGATCGCGCGAAGGAGCGCCTCGCCCAGGCCCGCGCGGACGTCAAGGACGCCGAGGCTGCGCGCCAGCAGGTGCGTGGCCGCATCCGGGCCGCCGAGCTCGGCGAAATCATCGCCCGACTGGACGCCGCCGACAAAGAACTGGCGGATCTGCGCGCCGCGCAGCCCGAAAAGCCCGCCACGGACGCTGACGTGCGCGCAGTGGAAAAGGCGCGAGAGGAGCTTGGCCTGCAGCGCAGGCTTCGCGACACCGCGTCGGCCAAGCTCGAGATCACCGCCCCAGAGGGTTCTGTTTTAAGCGTTGACGGCGATGTTGTGGATTTCGACGGTACTGCGACCGTCGGTGTCCACCACGGCACGCGGGTCGGCATCGGCGACGTCGACGTAGTCTACCGCGGTGCCCAGGGCACGGAGCAGGCCGCCGAGGCGGTGGAGAGCGCGCAGCGGGAGCTGAGCGAGCTACTCGACGCCCACGGTTGCGACGACATCGATGCCCTACGCAGCCTGCGCGACACCCACGCGGAACTTGCTGGAGAGTTGACGATGGCGCAGCGCCGCCGCGAAGACGTCCTCGGCGCGCGCGACGCGGAGGAGCTGCGGGCCGAGCACGCCCGGCTTGCTGCGCTGGTAGAGGGGGATGCCGTTGTTGGGGAGCTCGGTGAGGACGAGGCGGAGGCAGCCTTAAGCGCAGCGCAGCGCGAGTTGGACGAGGCAAGCGATGCGCTCGAGCTGGCCGAGGGTGCGCTGCGTCCCTGGGCGGAGCGTAAGGAGGCGACCGCGCTCGCTGTGTTGGAGGAGCGCGCCGAGGCGAAGACCGCGGAGAAAGATGCGGCGGTGGCGAGCTTGGCCGCGGCGGAGGAGAAGACTCCGACCGAGCAGCTTGAGACTGCGCGCGAGCGGGCAGCCGTTGCGCTGGACGCGGCGAAGAACCAGGCACAAGTACTTGCCGCCGAGCTCAAGCGCGCAGACCCGGAGTTGGCCGCCGACCTTCTGGAAGGCGCCCAGGTCAAGGTGCGCAATCTGCGCAACCGGCTGGGGGAGGCGGAGCGCAGGGTTGCGGAGCTATCAGGGCGTATCGAGCAGGCCGCCGGCGTGGCGGAGCAGGCGGATCGGGCCGCCTCCGCGCTCGAGGCAGCCGAATCGGAGTTGGACACAACTACGCGCCGGGCGGAGGCCGCGCAGCTGTTGCGCGAGACGATGCTGCGCCACCGCGACGAGGCCCGCGCCCGTTACGCCGCACCCTTTGCGGAGACGCTCAACCGCTACGCCACGCGGGTTTTCGGCCCGGATGTCGAGTTCACCCTGGGCGAGTCGCTGGAGATCCAGGCCCGCACGTTGCACGGCGCAACCGTGGCGCTCGACCAGCTTTCCGGGGGCGCGAAAGAGCAGCTTGCCCTGCTGGTGCGTTTCGCCATTGCGGAGCTCGCCGGAACGGGCCAAGCAGGTAAAAGCCCCGTGCCGGTGATTGTCGACGATGCCTTGGGGGCGACGGACCCAACGCGCTTGGAGCTGATGAACTCCCTGTTCAACCAGGTGGGGCGCGAGTCGCAGGTGTTTGTACTGACGTGCTTCCCGCAGCGCTTTGACCGCGTGTGCGTTGCCAAGGTGGCGTCGATTAGCGAACTTAAGCAGGTGGGGGAGTAGCGGTTGGCTCGGTTGCGGTGTTTGGTGTGTTTCGTGGCCGGGATGTCACGGTCAGGGGGTTCTCGGCGTGTCCGAACTGGGGTTTTGTGTCCCGCTGCCCGTTGACCGTGACATTTGACCGGCTGAGATGTCACGGTGAAGCCGATCCCGGCACCGCCGAACTGGGGTTTTGCACCCCGGACCCCGTTGATCGTGACATTGCACCGGTCAAGATGTCACGGTGAAGTGGTTTGCTGGGTGGCTGACCTGCGGTTTTGTACCCCGCTGCCCGTTGACTGTGACATTTAACCGGCTGAGATGTCACGGTGAAGCCGATCCCGGCACCGCCGAACTGGGGTTTTGCACCCCGGACCCCGTTGACCGTGACATTGCACCGGTCAAGATGTCACGGTGAAGTGGTTTGCCGGGTGGCCGACCTGCGGTTTTGTACCCCGCTGCCCGTTGACTGTGACATTTAACCGGCTGAGATGTCACGGTGAAGCCGATCCCGGCACCGCCGAACTGGGGTTTTGCACCCCGGACCCCGTTGACCGTGACATTGCACCGGTCAAGATGTCACGGTGAAGCGGTTTACAACACCCCCGACCTGCGGTTTTACCCCCGGTAACCACGTCGACCGTGACATCCCACCCCAAGGAAACCCCCCAAGCACGACCGGCCTAAGCCTTGATGCCGGAGCCCTCGATCACGATGGTGATCTTGTTGGACACCAGCACACCGCCGGACTTTAGCGGTGCCTGGAAGTCCACACCGAAGTCGGTGCGGTCGATTGTGGTGCTGGCCTCGAAGCCTAGGCGCTCGTTGCCGAAGGGGTCCGTCTCCACGCCGAAGGTCTCCACGGTGAGGGTGACCGGCTTGGTGGTGGACTTGATGGTCAGGTTGCCCTCGACGGTGCCGTTGCCGTTCTCGTCGACGTTGAAGGCGGTGGACTCGAAGGTCATCTCCGGGTACTTCTCAACGTCGAAGAAGTCCTCGCCGTGCACGTGTGCGTCGCGGTCGGAGTTGCCGGTGTCGATCGAGGCGGTCTTGATGGTCGCGGTCGCCTTCGGGTTCTCCCCGTCGACAGTGAGCTGCGCGGTGAACTCGGGGAAGTTGCCGCGGACCTTGGTCACCATTGCGTGGCGGGCGACGAAGCCGATCTCGGTATGGTCGGGGTCGAGGTTCCAGGTTCCAGTGAGGTGAGACATTGTAAAACTCCTTCAAGCTGTTGACGTGTTAACAACAGCAAATATAGCACTTTTATGTGACGTGTCAACTTAAAGGTGAATAAAAACCTTTCCCGCAGGTCAGGGCGGGAGTAGGCGAAAGTAGATAAAAGGGGTGATCTTCTTTGAAGGAGTTGACGCACAAGGTAACCTCAGTGTTATGGCTGAACAACCGCGCTGGCTCAACGATGGTGAACAGGAACTGTGGCGACTCATGCTCGCCGCATCCCGAAAGGTCGACCGCGTCATCGACGAGACCCTTCAAGCAGGGTCGAACCTTTCGTCCTCCGAGTTCGCCGTCCTCGTGTCCCTGTCCGAGGCAGAGGGCAAAGAGCTGCGCCTGCGCGATCTCTGCGCCGTTCTGGATTGGGACCGCTCGCGCACCTCGCACCAGGTCACCCGCATGCAGCGCCGTGGACTGATCACCAAGTGCAAGTCGCCTGGCGACGCCCGCGGGGTGTTAGTCAAGCTCACCGACGACGGCCTGACCCGCGTCACCCACGCCGCACCCGACCACGTCGAAAGCGTGCGCCGCATCATCTTCGACCACCTCGAGCCCGAGGACATCGCCGCTTTACGACGCTTCTTCGGCGGCATCATGGAAGTCGACAACGTCCCCGGCATCCCGAAGTGCTCGGAGATCAACAAGTTCGACTAAAGAATCAGGGTCGAAATCAGGGTAAACCCCGTTGTCGGGAAACCTGTTCCCCCGTTGAATGGGAAGTGTCAGAAGGTTACAACCACACCAACGGGAAAGGAACCCACACCATGTCGACCACCAACAACACCAGCCCCCGCAAGCGCCTCACCCGCTCGATCACCGACCGGTGGATCGCCGGCGTCTGTGGTGGAGTGGCCAACTACTTCAACATCGACCCGGTGCTCGTTCGCATCATCTTTATCGTTCTAATCCTCGCTGGCATCCTGCCGGGCGTGCTGCTCTACATCGCCGCTTGGATCATCATGCCCGAGGGGATCTAGCTCATCCACCGCCAGCGCGAAGCGGACCGCGCCGACAATCTGGTGCATCGCAACAGCGGCGTCTTTCCACACGTAAAACGCGTTGGCGAACGGGTGCGTGAGTGAGTCGTAGACTTTGACGGTCGCGTGCACGCCGACGTCGACAAGCGAGCGAGCGAACGTCACCGCCTCGTCGCGCAGCGGGTCGAACCCCGCGGCCGCGATGTAGGCGGGCGCAACCCGGGCGAGGAGCTCGGGCGGCGCCAGCGACGGCGAGACCTCCCAGTTCGTCAGGTCGTCGGACGCGCTGGTGTACAGCTCGCGGTAGTACTCCAGCTGCTTGCGCGTCAGGTAGGTGCCCGTGTCGAACTCGCGTTGCGACGGCGTGTCCAACGTGGCCAAATTCGTCGAGGGGACGATGAGCACCTGGAGCGTCGGCTGGCTTTCGCCGCGGGCGGCCCTGCGCAAACAAAGCGCCGCGCTGAGTGTCGCGCCGGCGGAATCCCCAGCGAACGCGACGCGGGCGGGATCGATACCGTCGACCTCGCCGGCCAAGACCGCGCTCGTCACCGCATCGCTGGCGTCGAGCCCGGCCGGGAACTCGTGCTCTGGGGCGAGCGGATAATCCACCGAGATCACCGCCACGTCGCCGTACGCGCACAGGAAGCGGCACGTGTTGTCGTGGGATTCCAAAGAACCCGTGGCCCAGCCGCCGCCGTGGAAATACACCACCGCCGGAAGCTCACCCGTGGCGTGGGCGGGGCGGTAGTGGCGCACCGGGGTCGAAGCGATGTGCGCGTCCCACACTTCGCCCACTGGAATCGGTGGCCCGGCCGCCAGAGTCGCCTGCGATTCGATTTCCTGCCGCGCCTGCTCGACGTCGAGATCCGCAGTGTCCCTCGCTATCACGGACAGCGCCAGCGCCGAGGCTCTGACATCGGGCGCGAGGGCAAACCCGTCGCGCGACGTCTGCCGCCCAAGCAGGCGCAATGCGGCGTTAGGAACTGCCCGCAGGGCCGCCGCCGCGGCACGGGAAACATTTCGTGGGGGAAACATAAATCCCAAGTGTAACCACGCGCGCGGGGTCACGATGGGTGATTCGCTCACCGCGCGCACCGGGTGATAACCTCTAGTGCGCGCTAAAGAAGTGCACGTCTTCGTAGCTCAGTGGATTAGAGCATCGGTTTCCGGTACCGAAGGTCGCAGGTTCGAATCCTGTCGGGGACACGATTGCGACTATCTGTGGCATCACCTTTGCCGGCTCCCTCAGTACCTCCTGGTGAGCACGCAGTGCCCCGCTCGATTCTTCCCATGGTTCGTGGCCACAACCCGCAGGCAACGGCCAGAGGATTTAACCGAAAGTCCCGCGCTGCATTTGTATGGTGGGGGCATGACCACAGTACTTTTTGTTCTCACCGCAGCAGATCATTGGACGCTTAACGACGCCTCGCAGCACCCCACCGGCTTTTGGGCTGAGGAGTTCACCACCCCGTACGGTGTTTTCCGGGACGCGGGTTGGGACCTCTCGGTGGCAACCCCCGGTGGACGTAAACCCGTCGCCGACCCCGCCAGCCTCAATGACGAGCAGGAGGCGATTCTCGCCGAGCTGGCTCCAGTCATGGACAACCCAGCCGCACTTGAAGATGTCGACCCGGACGGCTTCGACGTAGTGTTCTACCCGGGCGGGCACGGCCCGATGGAGGACTTGGCGGTCAACGAGGCGTCGTCACGTATCCTGGCGAACAGGCTCGAGCAGGACCGGCCCCTGGCGCTGTTGTGCCACGCGCCGGCGGCTATCGCGGCCACGGCTGACGCGAGCGGGAAATCGCCGTTTACCGGCCGGAAGATGACCGGATTCTCCAACGCCGAGGAGAGTGCCGGTGGCCTCGCAAGCAAGGCCACGTGGCTGCTCGAGGACAAGCTCATCGAGCTCGGCGTGGATTACAGCGCGGCTGAACCGTTTAGCCCCAACGTCGTCTCCGACGGTAACCTCCACACCGGGCAGAACCCGGCGTCGTCGAAGGAGCTGGCAGAAACGATCCTCGAAAGCATCTAGCGCGCCTCGAAGTATCCCGGCGCGTCTGTCGCCTCCGTGCGGCCGGTGCGCAGGTAGTCGGCGACGATACCGTCGACTACCTTGTTGCCGAACCTGCCTAATGCGTGGACTGGATGCGAATGCGTCCGAGGGAAATCCGAGCTCCGGATGTGTCCCCGTAGCCCATGCTCGTGACGAAACACCAGCTCTGCGCGCCCGTAGTGTTGACCGCGCAGGTCCCCGCGGAGCCCAACGCCCTAGGACATGCGGTTTAGTGGAGATAAGTAGCCGTTGCGTTTTTCAGATCCTTAGGTCGCAGACGAAGCGGGACTGCACCCATGGCGATAATGTCGGGCACCTGAATTAGACTGTTTCCCCATGACGCCAGCTGACCTCGCAACCGCCATCAGGCAGGCCACCACGACCGTTCTCACCGACCACGACCTCGACGCGACTGTCGTGCCCGAAACCGTGACGGTGGAGCGTCCGCGCAACCCCGAACACGGCGATTACGCCACTAACATCGCCCTGCAGGTGGCGAAACGCGCCGGCACCAACCCCCGCGAGCTCGCGGGCTGGCTTGTCGACGCCCTCGCCACCGACCCGGCTATCGCCAGCGCCGACGTTGCAGGCCCCGGTTTTATCAACCTGCGCCTCGCGGCGGACGCGCAGGGCAAGCTCGTCGCCGACATCTTGGAGGCGGGCCAGGACTATGGCCGCTGCCACATCTACGCCGGCGAGAAAGTCAACCTGGAGTTCGTTTCCGCGAACCCGACCGGGCCGATCCACCTGGGCGGTACCCGCTGGGCGGCGGTGGGCGACTCCCTCGGCCGCGTTCTCGAGGCCGCCGGTGCAGACGTCACCCGCGAGTACTACTTCAACGACCACGGTGGCCAGATCGACCGCTTTGCCCGTTCGCTCGTCGCCGCGGCCAAGGGCGAGCCCACGCCGGAGGACGGGTACGGTGGCGCGTACATTTCCGAGATCGCTGCTGGGGTCGTTGACAAGCACGAAGGCGCGCTGGAGGGCACGGACGCCGAGGTCCAGGAAACCTTCCGCGCGGCGGGCGTGGATATGATGTTTGCCCACATCAAGCGCTCGTTGAGGGATTTTGGCGTCGAGTTCGACGTGTACTTCCACGAAAACTCGCTGTTCGAATCTGGCGCCGTGGATAAGGCGGTGGCCACGCTCAAGGACAACGGCAACCTATACGAAAGCGACGGTGCGTGGTGGCTGCGCTCGACCGACTTCGGCGACGACAAGGACCGCGTGGTGATCAAGTCTGACGGCGACGCCGCCTACATCGCCGGCGACATTGCCTACGTGGCCGACAAGTTCGATCGCGGCCACACACTGGCCATTTACATGCTCGGCGCGGACCACCACGGCTACATCGCCCGGTTGCGCGCGGCGGCGCAGGCCCTCGGCTACGACGCGGACGCAGTGGAAGTGCTCATCGGCCAGATGGTCAACCTTGTACGAAACGACAAGCCTGTGAAAATGTCCAAGCGCGCCGGCACGATCATCACCCTCGAAGACCTCGTCGACGCCATCGGAGTCGACGGTGCACGCTATTCTCTGGCCCGCTCCTCGGTAGACCAGACCCTCGATATCGATCTGGACCTGTGGACGAGGCAGTCCTCGGACAACCCCGTCTACTACGTTCAGTACGGCCACGCGCGGTTGTGTTCGATCGCGCGTCGCGCCTCTGAGGCGGGCGTGAGCGTCGCCGACCCTGACCTGGGGCTTTTGACGCACGAGAAGGAAGGTGATCTGATCCGCACTCTCGGCGAGTACCCGGCGGTGGTCCAAGCCGCGGCCGAGCTGCGCGAGCCGCACCGCGTGGCCCGCTACGTCGAGGAACTGGCGAGCTCGTTCCACAAGTTCTACGACGCCCGCCAGATCCTGCCCAAGGCCGGCGAGGACGCCGAGCCGATCCACGAAGCGCGCCTCGCACTGGCCATGGCCACACGCCAGGTCCTGGCCAACGCCCTTGACCTGCTCGGCGTCAGCGCACCGGAGCGGATGTAAATGGATTTCAACGACCTTCCTGCCCACGTGTGGCCGCGCTCTGTGGCGCGGCAGGAAGACGGCGTTGTCACCATCGCCGGGGTGCCGCTTCCCGAGATCGCCGAGGAGTACGGAACGCCCGTGATGGTTGTCGACGAGGACGACTTCCGGTCCCGCTGCCGCGACATGGCGGCCGCGTTCGGCGCGCCAGAAAACGTCCACTACGCCTCCAAGGCATTTTTGACCCGCATGATCGCGCGCTGGGTGGACGAGGAGGGGCTGGCACTCGACGTCGCCTCCGAAAACGAGCTGCGCATCGCGCTGGCCGCCAACTTCCCGCCCGAGCGCATTACGGTGCACGGCAACAACAAGTCGGAATCCTTCCTCACCCTTTGCGCCGAGGCCGGGGTTGGCCACGTCGTGATCGACTCGCACCAGGAACTCGCCGAGCTCAACGACGTCTGTGGGCGGCTCGGCACAAACCAAGAGGTTTTCGTGCGTGTCAAGCCCGGTGTGGACGCGCATACGCACGAGTTCGTCGCCACCAGCCACGAGGACCAGAAATTCGGCCTGTCGCTGGCCTCGGGCTCCGCGCACAAGGCGGCCGTCGACGCCATCGCTGCGGCCAACCTCACGCTTGCGGGTCTGCACTGCCACGTCGGCTCCCAGGTGTTCGACGCAGAGGGCTTCAAGCTCGCCGCCGAGCGCGTGCTGGGCCTGTACGCGACCATCTACCGGGAGAACAACGTCGCGCTGGACTACCTCGATCTCGGCGGCGGTTACGGCATTGCCTACGTGGACGACGAGCAGCCTCTCGACGTCACCGGCGTCGCCCGCGACCTGCTCTCCAGCGTCGACCAGGTAGCCGCGGAGCTGGGGATCCCCGCCCCGACGGTGGTTGTCGAGCCCGGCCGCGCGATCGCGGGCCCGTCGACAGTGACCGTGTACCGCGCGGGCACGATCAAAGATGTGCACACCTCGCACACCACCACGCGGCGCTACATTGCCGTCGACGGCGGGATGAGCGACAACATCCGCCCCGCCCTGTACGACTCCGCCTACGATGGCCGGGTGGTCAACCGCTTCGTCGACGCCCCCGAGACCGCGACCCGCCTGGTTGGCTCGCACTGCGAGTCGGGCGACATCTTAATTAACGACGAAATGTGGCCCGAGGACATCGCCACCGGCGACCTGATCGCGCTGGCCGCGACCGGCGCCTACTGCTATTCCATGAGCTCGAACTACAACGCGTTTGGCCGCCCGGCCGTCGTGGCGGTGCGCGCCGGCCACACCAAGCCGATGCTCAAGCGCGAGACGGTCGAGGACTTGCTCGCGCGGGAGTACGAGGGATTGTCCTACACGTTATAGACAAAGCGGTACACTTGGGCCGCAGACCATTGCTACACGACGAAGGATTTTCGAAGGACTATGACTGTATCGAGCGCTGAGAGCCGCAACGGAAACTACCCAGGCAAGGGCATCGGCGAGCCGGTCGGTGTCGCCATCTTGGGCAAGGGCACCGTCGGCACCGAGGTGCTCCGACTCCTCGCCGAATTCTCCGACAACCTTGAGCACCGCATCGGCGGCCCGATTGAGGTGCGCGGCGTCGCGGTATCCAACCTGGATAAACACAAGGACGCCCCTGAGGTCGACGGGATTTACCTCACCGACAACGCCCGCGAGCTGATCGACCGCGACGATGTCGACGTCGTCGTGGAGCTCATTGGCGGCATCGAGTACCCGCGCGAGCTCGTGCTCGAGGCTTTGAAGAACGGCAAGTCCGTCGTGACCGCCAACAAGGCGCTCGTCGCGGCGCACGCCGACGAGCTTTCCGACGCCGCCAACGCCGCCGGTGTCGACCTCTACTACGAGGCGGCCGTCGCCGCCGCGATCCCCGTCGTCGGCATGCTGCGCCGCTCGCTCGCAGGCGACCAGGTCCAGCGCATCTCCGGCATTGTCAACGGCACGACCAACTTCATCCTCGACGCCATGGCCACCAGCGGGATGAGCTACGAGGACGCGCTCGCCGAGGCAACCCGCCTGGGCTACGCGGAGGCCGACCCCACCGCTGACGTCGAAGGCCACGACGCCGCGTCGAAAGCCGCGATCTTGGCATCGATGGGCTTCCACACCCGCGTGACCTACGACGACGTCTACTGCGAGGGGATCACGAAAATCACCGCCGAAGACATCGCGGCGGCCAAGCAGTCGAACGAGACGATCAAGCTGCTCGCGATCTGCGAGCGCCTGCTTGACGACACCGGCAACACCGTTGGCGTCAACGCCCGCGTCCATCCGACGCTCGTGGCCAACGACCACCCGCTGGCGAGCGTCGATAAGTCGTACAACGCGATCTTCGTCGAGGCGGAGGCCGCGGGCCGGCTGATGTTCTACGGCAACGGCGCCGGCGGCGCGCCGACCGCCTCCGCCGTGCTCGGCGACCTGGTCGGCGCCGCGCGCAACAAGGTCCACGGCGGACGCGCCCCCGCCGAGAACCCCTACGCCAACTACGAGGTCGTCGGCTTCGGCGAGGTGCACTCGCGCTACCACATCAACATGACCGTCAACGACCGCGTCGGCGTGCTTGCCGACCTCGCGCGCATGTTCTCCCAGGCAGGGATCTCGCTCTCCGCCGTGCGCCAGGAGGAATCCGACGACGGCGCGCACCTGATCGTGGTCACCCACGCCGCGCAGGAGCGCACGCTGAGCGAGATTGTCGACGCCCTGACCAACCACGCCGACGTCCAAGCCATCAACTCCGTCATCCGCCTCGACGCCTAACCCAAGAAAGTCCCCATGCCCACCGCTCTTCCCGTCGGCCTCAAGGCCACCGTCACCGTGCCCGGATCCTCCGCAAACCTGGGGCCGGGCTTTGACACGCTCGGCATCGCTCTGGGCATCTACGACACCGTCGAGGTGGAAACCATCGCCTTCGGGCTCGAGATCGAGATCTTCGGCGAGGGCGCCGACGATCTGCCGCGCGACTCCTCCCACTTGGTGGTCAAGGCCATTAACTCCGGGTTCGAGGCAGCCGGCGTCGAGGCGCCGGGCCTGCGCGTGGTGTGCCACAACGAGATCCCGCAGTCGCGCGGGCTGGGCTCGTCCGCATCGGCCGCCGTCGCCGGCGTCGTTGCCGCCAACGCCCTGGCCGGAGACCCGCTCGACAGCGCGGCGGTAGTGCAGCTGTCCTCGGCGTTCGAGGGCCACCCCGACAACGCCGCCGCCTCGGTTCTCGGCGGCGCCGTGGTGTCGTGGACCGACGTTCCCGTCGACGGGGTGACCGACACGACCTACCGCGCGGTGGGCGTGGGGGTGCATCCGTCGATACGCGCGACTGCCTTCGTGCCGGACTTCCACGCCTCCACCGACGCGGTGCGCCAGGTGCTGCCGAGCCACGTGACGCATACCGACGCCCGCTTCAACGTCTCACGCACCGCCGTGATGACGGTGGCGATCCAGCACCACCCCGAACTTCTGTGGGAGGGAACGCGCGACCGCCTGCACCAGCCGTACCGCGCCGACGTGCTGCCGGTCACCGCGGAATGGGTCAACCACCTGCGCAACCGCGGTTTCGCCGCCTACCTGTCGGGGGCGGGGCCCACGGCGATGGTGCTGAGCACAGAGCCAATCCCGGAGAAGATCCTTGACGGCGCGCGCGAGGCCGGTCTGCGTGTAGTCGACCTGGAGATCGCTGGGCCGGCAAGCGCCACGCTGAGCCGGGTGTAGGGTTTCCCCCTTCGCCGTAAACCCGGACGCAGACAACTTGCCCTGGGTTTACGCGGAAACGGCCTATGTTGACCCACCCGGGTTTAGGCGTGAGGGTTTCGGTTTCCCGGCCCGGGCAGCGCGATGATGTCGAAGCGGTCGTTCGCCAAGTGCTTGCGCAGGTCCTTCTTGTCAAACTTGCCCACCGACGTCTTGTCAATGGAGGACACGAACGTCCAGTATTCCGGGGCCATCCACCTCGGTAAGAGCTTCGACAGCTGCTTGCGCAGCCGCGCCGCGGTCTCGGCGGTGGGCGCGGCGTCGGAAACGAGCACCGTGATCGCCAGGGGCCGCTCGCCCCACTGCGGGTCCGGGTAGCCAATCACGGCGCACTCGATGACCTCGTCGGCCTCCATGATCAGGTTTTCCACTTGCGCCGAATAAATCCACTCGCCACCGGAGCGGATGACGTCGCGGGCGCGGTCGTAGAGCGTCATAAAGCCGTCGCTGGTCACCGTGCCCACGTCGCCGGTGCGCAGCCACCCGTCGGCGGTAAACGCCTCGCGGGCGTCGGTGACCTGTTCGCCGCGGAACTCGCCGGCGATCTCCCCGGCGTCCTGGGTGGGGGAGCGGTAGTAGGAGGCCGCGACCATGTTGCCGCGCACCTGGATCTCACCTTGGGAGCGGTCCGTCGACGACATCACCTTGCCGTCGTTAACCACCCGGTATTCCAGCCACGGGGCGAAGCGGCCCTGGGAGACGCGGAAGGCGTAGCGGGCCTCACCGGACACGCCCGACGGCGGGCGCGCCACCGTGCCCACCGTGGAGGTCTCCGTCATACCCCAGACGTGGATGACGTCGACGCCGTAGCGCTCCTCCCACACCTTGATCAGCGCCGGCGGCGCGGGGGAGCCGCCCACGAAGATCTCGGTCAGGCTCATGCGCTCCGGTGGGTTTGAGGAGTAGTGGATGATCAGTTGGATCCACAGGGTGGGCACGCCGTGCGCGACGCGCGGGTGCGTCGCAGCGATCAGAGCCGCGAGCGTTGGGGCAGAGACGTCCGAATCGGGCAGCACCAGCGGGGTGCCCACGAGGAAGGCGGCAAACGGAACGCCCCAGCTCATCACGTGGTAGATGGGGATGCCGCACAAAAACGTCTCGCCGTGGGTGATCGCCATCGAATCGGTGGCGCGCAGCCCCATTGCCTCCAGCCAGATGGAGCGGTGGGAATAGGCCACGCCCTTGGGAGCGCCCGTCGTCGCGGTGGAGTAGACCAGCGCTGCGGCGGTGTTTTCTGGCAACTCGGGCCAGTCGTAGACGGTAGAGCGGCCGTCGAGAAGCGACTCGTAGTTGTGCACGTCGATGCCCTCGGGCAGTGCCGCGGCGAGCGAGGCGGGGAACTCGGTACCGGTGAAGCACACCGCGGTCACGAGCGGGCATAGCTCGAGCACGCGGCCGAGCTTGTCCGCAAGGCGCGGGTCGGCGACGATGACCTGGGCCTCGGAGTGGTTGATCACGTACGCGATTTGGTCCTCAACAAGCTGGATATTCACCGGGGTGAACACGGCGCCTTTCGACGCCACCGCGAACATCACCTCAAGGTGCTCAGCGCAGTTGTACAGCAACGTGGCCACGCGTTCGTCGCCTGTGATCCCGAGGTCGTCGTGAAGCGCGTGCGCGAAAGCCGCGGCGCGGGCGCCGATCGCCGCGAACGAGGATTCCTCTGCCTCCCCGGAACGCCACGTGGTAACGCGGGTGGTTGAGTGAATCGTCTGCCCGTAGGTGAGAATCCGGGCGACGGAAAACGGCACCTCCTGCATGGTGGAAAGCATGATCACTACTCTAGCGCGGCCGAAAGAGGGGCTGAATCCCTCTCGTGTCGCGCCGATGGGTTACAATCAGCGTCAAGATCGCCGCGGCATCTGCGGGCACACTCGTTTCACTTAATTGACGGGTACACGGTCTTCCCCACGTACACTTCGCCTTCTTCATTCGTGCGAGTACACCGTTTCGCGCTATCAAAGCCGACGTAGGGGCAAACACGGGCTACACCTTTTTAGAGAAAACGCGCAGCCCGCGTGAGATAAGCACAGATCAAACTGCACACGAAAGCTTCACAGCCCGCGCAGATTGTGCGCAGGCCCGGCACGGTGGCTCTTCTACGGGCGCTGCTGCCGTGCACGAAGCGACGAAAGGACATTCGTGACCGACACGGGCAATGCTGCACACGGCGCTACGCAAGGCAATGACCACCAAGACCTGGCGACAATGAAGCTCCCTGAGCTGCGCAAGCTGGCCGCAGAGAAGGGTCTGAAGGGCATTTCCGCTTTGCGCAAGGGCGACCTGATCCAGGCTATCACCACCGGTGAGGTGCCGAAGCGGGCTTCAGCGGCGGCGCCGGAGGAGCCGGCCGAGGCTGCCGCCCCCCGCCGCCGCGCGACCCGACGGGCCGGCGGTGCAGCCGAGGCCGATAACGCAGGCGCTGACAACTCGGGCGCTAACAACGCCGACAACTCCGGTTCCGAGGACGAGCGCCGCGGCCAGGACAACTCCTCGCAGGACAACTCCTCGCAGGACGAGCAGCGCTACGAGTCGCGATCTGCGGCGCGCCGGGCACGTCGCAACCGCGCCCGTAACAGCGGTGGCGAGGGGTCGAACGAGGGCTCCCACGACAACGAAGACGGCAACAACGCGCAGGACGATAACCGCGACAACCACCGCAACCACGACGGGGACAACCGCGACAACCGGGATGATCGCGGCGACAACCGCGACAGCCGCGATAGCCGCAACAACAACCGCAACCACGGCAACGACGACCGCAACCGGGACAACCAGTCCAACGACGACGGCAACCGCCGCGGTCGCCGCAACCGTCGCAACCGCAACCGCAACGGCCGCGACGACAACAGGGACAACCGGGATAACAACCGCAACAACAACCAGGACTTCAACCCTGAGGACCTGCAGGAAGTTGCCGGCATCGTCGACGTAGTGGACAATAACACCGCCTTTGTTCGCACCACCGGTTACCGCGCCAGCCAGGCGGACGTGTTCATCCACAACAAGCTGGTGCGCCAGAACGGCCTGCGCTCCGGTGACGCGGTGATTGGCCAGGTCCGTGCCAACGGCCAGAGCCACTCCCACGGCAACGGACGCAACCGCCAGCGCTACAACCAGCTTGTGCGCGTCGATTCCGTCAACGCCATGAGCCCGGAGAACGCGAAGCAGCGCAAGGAGTTCCACAAGCTCACCCCGCTGTACCCGAACCAGCGCCTGCGTTTAGAGACGGAGCCGAACATCCTGACCACGCGCGTGATCGACCTGGTCATGCCGCTGGGTAAGGGCCAGCGCGCGCTGATCGTCTCCCCGCCGAAGGCCGGCAAGACGACGATCATGCAGAACATCGCGAACGCGATTGCCACGAACAACCCGGAGTGCTACCTCATGGTCGTGCTTGTCGACGAGCGCCCCGAGGAAGTCACCGACATGCAGCGCTCGGTTAAGGGCGAGGTCATTTCCTCGACGTTCGACCGCCCGCCGTCAGAGCACACCGCCGTCGCTGAGCTGGCCATCGAGCGCGCCAAGCGCCTGGTGGAGATGGGCCAAGACGTCGTCGTCCTGCTCGACTCGATCACCCGCCTCGGCCGCGCGTACAACAACTCCTCGCCGGCGTCGGGCCGCATCCTGTCCGGTGGTGTCGACTCCAATGCGCTGTACCCGCCGAAGCGTTTCCTGGGTGCCGCGCGCAATATCGAGGAGGGCGGCTCGCTGACGATCATCGCCACGGCGATGGTGGAGACGGGTTCCGCCGGTGACACCGTGATCTTTGAGGAGTTCAAGGGCACGGGCAATGCCGAGCTCAAGCTCGATCGCAAGATCGCAGAGCGCCGCGTCTTCCCGGCTGTGGACGTCAACCCTTCCGGCACCCGCAAGGACGAGCTCCTGCTGGCACCGGAGGAGGCGCGCATCATGCACAAGCTGCGCCGCATCCTCTCCGCGCTCGACCCGCAGCAGTCCATCGACATGCTGATCAAGCAGCTGAAGAAGACGAAGTCCAACGGCGAGTTCCTCATGGGTGTCGCGCAGTCGGCGCCGATGGCGGCTGACCAGAACGAGGAGGAATACCTCTGATGGCGGGCGAAGTTTCCATTGTCGACGATTATGTCTCCGAGTACGAGGGCATCCAAGCCCAGATGGGCGACCCGGATGTCGCGGGCGACCAGGAGCAGTTCCGCAAGCTGTCGAAGCGCTACGCGGAGCTGCAGCCGATCATCAACGTTTACAACGAGCTGAGCGAGGCGCGGGAGAACTTCGAGGCCGCCAGCGAGATGGCGAGCGAGGACAAGGAGTTCGCCGAGGAGGCGGAGCGCCTTGAGGGCGACATCGCGCGCCTCGAGGAGGAGCTCGCTGACCTTCTCGCGCCGCGCGATGAGCACGACGGTGACGACATCATCATGGAGATCAAGGCCGGCGCGGGCGGCGAAGAGGCCGCCCTGTTCGCCGGTGATCTGGCCCGCATGTACCAGAAGTACTGCGAGAAGCACGGCCTGAGCTGGGAGGTCCTGGACCTCGCCGAGTCGGACCTGGGTGGCGCCAAGGACATGACCGTGGCCGTCAAGTCCAAGACGCCGTCGCGTGATGGCGCGTGGTCGAAGCTGAAGTTCGAGGGCGGCGTGCACCGCGTGCAGCGCATCCCAGTGACCGAGTCCCAGGGCCGCATCCAGACCTCGGCTGCCGGCGTCTACGTCTTCCCCGAGGCGGAGGAAGTGGCCTCTGTCGACATCGACGAGAAGGATTTGCGTGTCGACGTCTACCGTTCCTCCGGCAAGGGCGGCCAGGGTGTCAACACCACCGACTCGGCCGTGCGCATCACGCACCTACCGACGAATATCGTGGTGACCTGCCAGAACGAGCGCTCGCAGATTCAGAACCGCGCCCGTGCGATGCAGGTCCTGCAGGCCCGTCTCGACCAGCTCGAGCGCGAGAAGGCGGACGCGGAGGCGGCCGAAGGGCGCGCCAGCCAGGTGCGCACGATGGACCGCTCCGAGCGCATCCGCACTTACAACTGGCCGGAGAACCGCATCTCGGATCACCGCATCAACTACAAGGCCAACAACCTCGACTCCGTGCTCGACGGCAACATGGACGAGCTCATCGCCGCGCTGCAGAAGCACGAGCGCCAGGAGCGCCTTGAGGCAGAGTAAGACGCGCGAGCTCGTTGCCCGAGGTGCGCACATGCTGCGCGCCGCGGGGGTGGACACGCCCGAGGTCGACGCGCGCCTGCTCGCCGCATGGCTTCTCGACGTCGCCCCGCTCGCCGTGAACTCCACCGAGCCGGCGCCCAATTTTCAGGTGAGATTCGCCGAGGCAATTAGGCGGCGGGCCGCGCGCGAGCCGCTGCAGCACATCACTGGCCGCGCCCCGTTCGGCCCGCTCGAGCTCGCGGTCGGGCCCGGGGTGTTCATCCCGCGCCCGGAAACCGAAATCCTCGCGGACTGGGCGGTGCGCCGTCTGACCGGGGCGAGCGCGCCTGTCGTTGTTGACCTCGGCACCGGCTCCGGCGCGCTCGCTATCTACATCGCGCACGCGCGTGACGACGCCCGCGTGACTGCAGTCGAGGCGTCGGCGACGGCGCGTCGATACGCGCGCGCGAACGCTGAGCGGCTCGGCGTCAACGTAGACGTCGTGGCGGGGGACATGACCGACCCCGCGCTGCTGTCCGAGCTTGAGGGCAGGGTTGACCTGGTGGTCTCGAACCCGCCGTATGTGCCGCACGGCCCAGATGTCGGCGCCGAGGTCCACCACGACCCCTACGAGGCGGTGTTTTCCGGAGCCGACGGGATGGACGCGATCCGCGGGCTCGTGCCGGTTGCGGCGCGCCTCCTCGCCCCAGGCGGGGCGCTTGGCATCGAACACGACGACACGACCTCGCAGCTCGTCCAAGATGTCCTCGCAGCTAGCGGAGCATTTAGCGATGTCGAGCCCCTCGACGACCTCACCGGGCGGGCTAGGTTTGTCACCGCGAGTAAAGTGAAGCGTTAAACGCGACCATTTACGAAGGAGCACTATGGCAAGCCAGACCTACGACTGCCTCACCCCGGCGGGGCGTACCGACGGGATCAAGGCGGCGGTAGACGCCATCCGCGCGGGCCAGTGCGTGGTCATGCCGACGGACACGGTCTACGGCATCGGCTGCGACGCCTTCAACAACGACGCGGTGGCCAAACTGCTGGCCACGAAGCGCCGCGGGCCCGATATGCCGGTGCCCGTCCTTGTTGGCTCCTGGTCCACGATTCAGGGGCTGGTGCGCGAGTTCACCGACACCGCGCAAACGCTGGTGGAGGCGTTCTGGCCGGGCGGGCTGTCCATCGTCGTGCCCGAGGCCCCGTCGCTGCCTTGGAACCTCGGCGATACCCGAGGCACCGTCCTTCTGCGCATGCCGAACCAGCCGTTGGCGATCGAGCTTTTGCGCGAGGTCGGGCCGATGGGCGTGTCCTCGGCCAATCTCACCGGCAACGTGCCGCCCGTGACCACGTCTGCCGCGCGGCAGCAGTTCGGCAACGCCGTGCCCGTCTACCTCGACGGCGGGCGAGCGACGGTGGGGGAGCCATCGACAATTATCGACATCTCAGGGCCCAGCCCGGTGATCCTGCGCAACGGAGCGATCAGCGCCGAGCGCATCGGTGAAGTCTTAAACCTTGACCCGGAGAGCCTCCGGAGGACATAAGTGGGCGGCGCCGGAGTGCCGCTACGCGAGCTGGGTCTAGTCCTGCTCGTCGCCGCGGCAATAACGTACCTTGCGACGGGAGTCGTGCGCTCCGTTCTCGTGCGCACGGGCCGAATCGCCGAGATCCGCACCCGTGACGTGCACACGCAGCCCACGCCGTCGCTCGGTGGGCTAGCAATGTTCACCGGGTTCGTCTCCGCGGTGTTCCTCGCCCAGCAGCTCCCCGCGCTGACCCGCGGCTTCGCGCCCGTCACGCCCGAGATGACGGCGGTGCTCGCCGGCGCGTTCGCCATCGTCGTCGTCGGGCTTGTCGACGACCTTTACGAGCTCGGCGCGGCAACCAAGTTCCTTGGGCAGTGCTTCGCGGCGGTGCTGATGAGCTTTCTGGGGCTGACGTTTACGGTCTTTTTCGTCCCCTTCGGCTCCGGCACCACCTTCATCCTTGACCAGGTCCAGGGGATGATGGTGGCCTCGCTGTTTACCGTCGTGCTGGTCAACGCCGTGAACTTTGTCGACGGCATCGACGGCCTTGCCGCGGGCCTGGGCATGATCGCCGGCGGCGCGATCCTGCTGTACTCGCTGACCATCCTGCACGACCAGGGCGGCGCCGTGTCGGCCTACCCGCCGGCGATCATCTGCGCCGGCCTCGTCGGGATCTGCGCGGGGTTCCTACCGCACAACTTCGAGCCCGCGCGCATCTTCATGGGGGATTCCGGCGCCATGCTCATCGGATTGCTGCTGGCGGCGGCCTCTATTTCCGCGTCGGGTAAGATCAACCTCTCGCTCTACGGCGCCGCCGACTTCATCGCGCTGATCAGCCCCGTGATGGTGGTGCTGGCCGCGGTGGCGCTTCCCGTCATCGACCTGGTCTGGGCGGTGATCCGCCGCGTGGCCAAGGGGCAAAGCCCCACGACTGCCGACGCCGGCCACATCCACCATCGGCTTTTAGCGCTCGGCCACACGCACAGGCGCACCGTGCTCGTGCTGTACGCCTGGGTCAGCGCGGTCGCGTTTGGCGCCGTTAGCTTTTCCATCGCGCCAGCCGGGATCGCGCTGGCGATGACGGTTGTGGCCGTCGTCGGCGCCGCCGCGCTGACCGCGGTGCCGTTGATGCGGGGGCGCCGCAGCGCG
Source organism: Corynebacterium sp. Z-1 (assembly GCF_031844665.1). NCBI lineage: Bacteria > Bacillati > Actinomycetota > Actinomycetes > Mycobacteriales > Corynebacteriaceae > Corynebacterium > Corynebacterium sp. Z-1. Next base: position 1,466,948 of record NZ_CP134621.1, read on the forward strand.
GCTAGCGTGACGCGCTAAAAACCTCATCGACCGGGGTGGAGCCGTCGTTGAACTCCACCGTTCGCGACCCTGCTGGCGGGTTGGCGACGGCGGCCGCAATCGCGTGAGCGACGTTGGCGCGGCTCACCTCGGACCCCTCGGACGCGTCGGCGTCGATCTGTGCGGTGGCGGGGGCGTCGATAAGCTTGCTCGGTCGCAGGAGGGTATAGCTCACCCCGGATGCGGCTAGGTGGGCATCGGCTTCGGTCTTCGCCTGGGCGTAGGGGTAGAAGCTGTGGTCCTCGGGCACGCCGTGGTCCTCGCCCGCGCCGAAGTAGGAGACCATCACGATATGGCCGACACCCGCCTCGCGCGCGGCATCGATAGCGCGAATCGCCGCGTCGCGGTCGACCGCCCAGGTCCGCTGCGGGTTGCCGCCACCAGCGCCAGCGGCCCACACGAGCGTGTCGACGCCCGAGCTGCGCATCAACTCCGCCATCGCGTCCGCGCTCTGGCCCTCGACGTCGAAGACGACCGGCTGCGCCCCGGCCTGCTCGATATCCGCGGAGTGCTCCGGGTTGCGGATAATCCCGGCAACCTTAAAACCGCGCTTCACGAGCTGCGGGATGGCAAGGCGTGCAACCTTGCCGTGTGCGCCAATGATCGCGACGGTGGAATGGTTAGCTGCTTTGTTAGTCATATGTCCTCCTATAACGAGTATGTTCTGTCTCCCACCCTAACCACACCGCGCGCGGGCGGGTTGCAGGATTGGCCCAGCCGGGCGGTAGGCTAAACGCCCGTGAGCACCAATTCTGAGCACTCCGCCTCCCAGCCGCTCAACGTTGAGGACGTGAGCGATATCGACGACCCCCGCCGCCCGCTAACCCGGGCCCTGCGCCTTGGCGCGTGGGCGCTCGTCGCGCTGACCGTGCTGTCGCTGATGGCGTGGGGTGGGGTCTACGGGCTGCAGGGGATCTGGGGCGTGCTGATGGGCGCGGCCGTGGGAGGCGGGTTCGTCCTGCTGACCGCACTGTCTGTTCTCGCGACCTCCGGGACCTCGCCGACCAACACAATGGCCGTGGTGCTCGGCGGCTGGCTGCTCAAGATGGTTGTGCTTATCCTCGTGCTGCTATTCATCCGCGAGCTGACCTTCTACAACCACCTCGCATTTGGCGTGACGACGATCGCCGCGCTCGTGATCGTCCTGGCCGCCGAGGCGTGGGGTGTCATCACCACCCGGGTCAGCTACGTCGGCTAGTGTGATCTAGCGCTTAACCCACCCCCTGTGATGCAAATTACAAGGCGCGCTACGCTGGGTAAACGGGCCACGCGCTCGGGTGCTGGGCACACGTGTATCTCCGCTCGAGAACCCACACCCCCCGTTGACGGCCAAAAAGTTGTTGACCTGTTAGGCTAACCGCTGGGTTTACTTGAGGTATCCGCGTGCGCACCTGTGTGTTGGCGGGGATTTCACTTCAAGGCTCCCCCTGTCCCGCGGTCGCTGATGTGCGACGGAGTCCGCCGCGGAGACAGTCTTCTTGAAGACGTCCATCGCACCGCATTTCAACCGTTATGCGGCCCGAGAACGGGAGAGAACGCTGAGCGTTACAACTTTGGCCGAGGGCTTTAAGGGGTCATTCCACGCGCCCTCACTTGGTCCAGAATTTTTCCCGGGGCAAACGTACGGCCACATCATTGGCGAAGACTTCGCTAATGGTTGGTTCGCACTGGATCGCATCATGATCGTCCGCCTTGTAGTGGCGGCAATCCTGGTGCTTCTCTTTGTTATTGCTTTCAGGAAGCCTCAGCTGGTTCCTAAAGGCTTGCAGAACGTCGCAGAGATGGGTGTGGACTTCGTCCGCATCAACATCGCTGAAGACACGCTGGGGAAGAAGGATGGCAAGCGGTTCCTTCCGGTGCTGGCAACCATCTTTTTCACGATCTTGTTCATGAACGCGGCAACGATCATCCCGGGGCTCAACATCTCGCCTAACGCACGTATCGGCATGCCGATCGTCCTGGCGGCTGTGGCCTACATCGCGATGATCTACGCAGGCGTGCAGCGCTACGGCGCGAAGTACTTCAAGCACTCGCTCGTGATTCCGAACCTGCCTCCTGCGCTCCACCTCTTGGTGGTGCCAATCGAGTTCTTCTCGACGTTCGTTCTGCGTCCGGTCACACTGGCACTTCGCCTTATGGCGAACTTCCTGGCAGGCCACATAATTCTCGTCCTTCTGTACTCGGCTACCAACTTCTTCTTCTGGCAGCTGAACGCATGGACGGCCGTGAGTGGCCTGACGCTTATCGCAGCTTTGCTGTTCACCCTGTACGAGTTGATTATCATCTTCCTGCAGGCGTACATCTTTGCTCTTTTGACCGCGGTGTACATCGAGCTGTCGCTGCACGCTGATTCGCACTAGCAAAGCGCGAACCTACAGGCCAAACTGAATAACCCCACTCCATTGTCACTCGCTCGCACACCGCTTGAGAAAACCCGGCGTGCAGGCACCAAGAAAGGGAACGACTTTCACATGAACGAGACCACCACCACCTTCGACGGCCTTCAGTCCATCGGCTACGGTATCGCCACCATCGGCCCGGGCATCGGCATCGGCATGCTCGTCGGCAAGACCGTCGAAGGCATGGCTCGCCAGCCCGAGATGGCCGGCCAGCTGCGTACCACCATGTTCCTGGGTATCGCCTTCGTCGAGGCTCTCGCCCTCATCGGCCTCGTTGCCGGCTTCCTGTTCTAAAAGAACGCGAATTCACATCCCGTACACCTTTTAGATCAGGAGCAACCTATGACAAACGTCACCATTTATAACGTGGCTGCAGAAGGTGCTCTTCCGCTCGAGACCGAGCCGTCCATCCTTCTGCCTCCCATGTACGACGTGGTTTGGTCGTTGGTCGTCTTCGTCGTTGTCTTCTTACTCTTCTGGAAGTTCGTTCTTCCGAAGTTCCAGGAAGTGCTGGCGGAGCGCGAAGATCGAATCAAGGGCGGCATCGAGCGTGCTCAGGTCGCCCAGGCTGAAGCCAAGGCTGCCCTGGAGAAGAACAACGCAGAGCTCGCCGAGGCACGCGCCGAGGCCGCTGAAATCCGCGAAGCTGCCCGCGCAAAGGGCAAGGAGATTGAGGCGGAGGCTCGCGTCAACGCCGAAGCCGAATCCCGCCGCATTGTTGAGGCGGGGGAGAAGCAGCTGCAAGCTTCCCGTGAGCAGGTCATCTCCGAGCTGCGGAACGAAATGGGCCAGAACTCCATCACTCTTGCCGAGCGGTTGCTGGGCACTGAGCTGTCCGAGTCGACCCGCCGTTCCTCCACGATCGACGACTTCCTGGCCCAGCTCGACAACGTTTCCACGAGGAAGTAGGCGAGATGAAGGCAGCTAGTCGCGAAGCACAAGAGCAGGTACAGGGTCAGCTGGAAGAGCTGATCCGCAACTCCGACGATTCCGTCGCCGCCGCCGCTCAGATCGGAACAGAGCTGTTTCTCGTCGTAGACCAGCTTGACCGCGAGCGCGCGCTGCGTGTCGCTGTTGCGGATCAGTCCCTCGACGCATCCCAGCGCGAAGGCATCATGAACGCCGTACTCGGCAGCAAGGTTGCCGAGCCGACGAAGAAGGTGCTCAGCGAAGCGGCCAAGAGCGAATGGTCCACCCCGCGCGAACTGCGCGAAGGGCTGATCAACCTTGGGCGCCGGGCGCTGCTGATGGGGGCCGAGGAGCAGGGCCAGCTTGAACAGGTCGAAAACGAGCTGTTTGGACTGTCCGTGCTCTTGGAGGACGAAAAGCAGCTGGCCCAGTTGCTGTCTGACCGCACCGCAACCGCGGACAAGAAGCGCGGGCTGCTGGCTAGCGTGATTTACGGCAAGGTGACTATGTTCACCGAAGCCCTGGCCTTGCAGGTCATCGGGCGGCCCGAGAGCAACCCGATTGACGATCTCGCAGGCGTGGCCACCCAGGTGGCGCAACTGCGCGGCAAGACGGCGGCTCGGGTCACCTCCGCTGAGGAGCTTTCTGACTCCCAGCGCGAGACGCTCGCTGGCAAGCTTGAGCAGATTTACGGCCGTGAGATCGCCATCCACTCTGAGGTGGATCCCAGCCTCCTCGGCGGAATGGTGATCCGAGTCGGCGACGAGGTTATTGACGGCTCCACGCGTGGCAAGATCGCGCGCATGCGGGCAGACCTCGCCGCCACGACGGCTTACTAGAAAATACAATGCTGGAACAATCTACCGAGAGCAGGAAGAACATGGCGGAGCTGACGATCTCCTCCGATGAGATCCGTAGCGCGATAGCGAACTACACCTCGAGCTACTCTGCGGAGGCCTCCCGTGAGGAGGTCGGCGTAGTTACTTCGGCGGCAGACGGTATTGCCCAGGTTTCTGGGCTGCCGGGCTGCATGACGAATGAGCTGCTCGAGTTCCCAGGCGGAGTCATCGGTGTTGCGCAGAACCTTGAGACCGACTCCATTGGTGTCGTGGTCTTGGGTAACTTTGAGACGCTTACCGAAGGCGACGAAGTCAAGAGGACCGGAGAGGTCCTGTCCATCCCGGTCGGGGAAGATTTCCTTGGCCGCGTAATCAACCCACTGGGCCAGCCGATCGACGGCCTTGGCCCGATCGAGGCCTCCGAGGAGCGCGCACTTGAGCTCCAGGCCGCGGGCGTTCTCGACCGCCAGCCGGTCGAGGAGCCGATGGCTACCGGCATGAAGGCCATCGACGCGATGACCCCGATCGGCCGCGGACAGCGCCAGCTGATCATTGGCGACCGCAAGACCGGCAAGACCGCGGTCTGCATCGACACCATCTTGAACCAGAAAGCTTTCTGGGAGACCGGTGACCCGTCAAAGCAGGTGCGCTGCATCTACGTCGCAATCGGCCAGAAGGGTTCGACCATTGCCGGCGTGCGCCGCACCCTTGAGGAGCACGGCGCGCTGGAGTACACCACGATCGTCGCCGCACCGGCGTCCGATTCCGCCGGCTTCAAGTGGCTGGCACCGTTCTCCGCCGCTGCCCTGGGTCAGCACTGGATGTACCAGGGCAAGCACGTCCTGGTCATTTACGATGACCTGACCAAGCAGGCCGAGGCCTACCGCGCGATTTCGCTGCTGCTGCGCCGCCCGCCGGGCCGCGAGGCTTACCCGGGTGACGTGTTCTACCTGCACTCCCGCCTGTTGGAGCGCGCCGCGAAGCTTAACGACGAGCTCGGTGCCGGTTCCCTGACCGCCCTGCCGATCATTGAGACGAAGGCGAACGACGTGTCCGCGTTCATTCCGACCAACGTCATCTCGATCACCGACGGCCAGGTCTTCCTGCAGTCCGACCTGTTCAACCAGGGTGTCCGCCCCGCTATCGACGTCGGTATCTCCGTGTCCCGCGTCGGTGGCGCCGCGCAGACCAAGGGCATGAAGAAGGTCGCCGGCTCCCTGCGTCTTGACCTCGCCGCATACCGCGACCTTGAGGCCTTCGCCGCATTCGCCTCCGACCTGGACTCCGCCTCCAAGCGTCAGCTTGAGCGCGGCCAGCGCCTCGTCGAGCTGCTCAAGCAGCAGGAGAACGCGCCGCAGTCCGTGGAGTTCCAGATCATCTCGATCTGGCTCGCCAACGAGGGCGTCTTCGACGTCGTTCCCGTCGCAGACGTTCGCCGCTACGAGGCTGAGCTCCACGAGCACATCCGCGCTACCGCACCCGAGGTCTACGAGCAGATCGCCGGGGGTGCAGCCCTCGACGACACCTCGAAGGAGACCCTCCTGCGCGTCAATGAGGACTTCGCCCGTGGCTTCCAGACCTCCGAGGGCGAGCGCATTGTGCGCGAGCCGGAGGCGGAGCCGCTTGAAGCCGGTGAGGTTAAGAAGCACCAGCTCAACGTCAACCGCTCCAAGTAGTCAACCACTTGGATCACTTCTACTTACAGGAAGGGAGGAGTACACACCATGGCAACACTTCGCGAATTGCGTGACCGCATCCGGTCCGTCAACTCAACGAAGAAGATCACCAAGGCCCAGGAACTGATCGCGACGTCGCAGATCACCAAGGCCCAGCAGCGAGTCGAAGCGGCAAAGCCGTACGCCGACGAGCTGCTACAGGTCATGGAGCGCCTCGCAGCCGCGAGCTCCCTCGACCACCCCATGCTCCACGAGCGTGAGAACGGTCGAGTCGCGGCGATCCTCGTGGTCACCTCCGACCGCGGTATGGCTGGCGGTTACAACCACAACGTGCTGAAGAAGGCAACCGAGCTTGAGCGCATGCTAGAAGAAGCCGGCTATGAGGTTGTTCGCTTCGTCGCCGGCGGCAAGGGCGTGACGCACTACAAGTTCCGTGACCAGAAGATCGGTGGCGCGTGGACCGGTTGGTCCCAGAAGCCGTCGTGGGAGGCAACGCACGACGTGCGGAGCCACCTCATTGACGGGTTCCTCGCCGGTTCCGAAGGCACGGTCGAGTGGCGCGAGGGCGTCAACGCGGCGGAAGGCGAGCGCGTGCCTGGTTTCGACCAGGTCCACGTCGTCTACACCGAGTTCGTCTCCATGCTTAGCCAGGAGGCCCGCGTGCACCAGCTGTTGCCGATCGAGCCCGTGCTTGAGGAATTCAATTACGAGCAGGACGGCATGCTGTCGAGCTCCGGCGAAGTCGGGCCCGACATGGAGTTCGAGCCGGACCCGGACACGTTGATGGACAAGCTGCTTCCGGCATACGTGTCGCGGACGCTCTACTCTATGTTCTTGGAGGCGTCCGCTTCGGAGTCGGCTTCTCGCCGCACGGCGATGAAGAACGCAACCGACAACGCGACGGAACTGGCTAACAACCTGTCCCGTGAGGCTAACCAAGCCCGTCAGGCACAAATCACCCAGGAAATCACCGAGATTATCGGCGGCGCGGGTGCGCTGGCCGATAGTGGAGAAAGTGACTAAATCATGACAACTGCTCTGTCCCAAGACGGACGCGATGAGCCGACGGGCGAGGCCGAGAACCAGGCTGTAGCCCGCGAGGCCGCTAGCACTCCGAACCCGGCGGGTTCTGAGAACGGCCGCATCGTTCGCGTCATCGGCGCGGTCGTCGACGTGGAGTTCCCGCGCGGCGAGCTGCCCGAGCTGTACAACGCACTGCACACCGAGATCGAACTCGGCGAGCTGTCCCGCACCCTGACCCTCGAGGTCGCTCAGTTCCTAGGCGACAACCTCGTGCGCGCCATCGCCATGGCACCGACGGACGGCCTCGTCCGCGGCGCTCAGGTGAAGGACTCCGGCAACCCGATCTCCGTGCCCGTGGGAGACCAGGTCAAGGGCCACGTGTTCAACGCCCTCGGCGAGTGCCTCGACGACCCGTCCGTGGGCGTCGACGGCGAGCGCTGGGGCATCCACCGCGACCCGCCCGCCTTCAAGGACCTTGAGGGCAAGACCGAGATCCTCGAGACCGGCATCAAGGTCATCGACCTTCTCACCCCGTACGTCAAGGGCGGCAAGATCGGCCTCTTCGGCGGCGCCGGCGTGGGCAAGACGGTTCTCATCCAGGAGATGATTACCCGTATCGCCCGCGAGTTCTCCGGTACGTCGGTCTTCGCCGGCGTCGGTGAGCGTACCCGTGAGGGCACCGACCTCTTCCTCGAGATGGAGGACATGGGCGTTCTTCCCGATACCGCCCTTGTCTTCGGCCAGATGGATGAGCCGCCCGGGGTCCGTATGCGCGTGGCTCTGTCCGGCCTGACCATGGCGGAGTATTTCCGCGATGTGCAGAACCAGGACGTGCTGCTGTTCATCGACAACATCTTCCGCTTCACCCAGGCTGGCTCCGAGGTGTCGACCCTTCTGGGCCGCATGCCCTCCGCCGTGGGCTACCAGCCCACCCTGGCTGATGAGATGGGTGTGCTCCAGGAGCGCATTACCTCGACCAAGGGCCGCTCGATTACCTCTCTGCAGGCCGTCTACGTGCCTGCCGACGACTACACCGACCCGGCCCCGGCGACCACCTTCGCCCACCTGGATGCAACGACCGAGCTGTCGCGTTCCATCGCCTCGAAGGGTATTTACCCCGCGGTGGACCCGCTGACGTCGACGTCGCGCATCCTAGAGCCGGGCATCGTCGGCGAGCGCCACTACGCGGTCGCCCAGAAGGTGATCGGCATCCTGCAGAAGAACAAGGAGCTGCAGGACATCATCGCCATCCTCGGTATGGACGAGCTCTCCGAAGAGGACAAGCTCACCGTCATGCGCGCACGTAAGATCCAGCGCTTCCTCGGCCAGAACTTCTTCGTCGCGAAGAAGTTCACCGGCGACGAGGGTTCCTACGTGCCGCTCGAGGAGACCATCGAGGCGTTCGATCGCCTCGCCGAGGGCGAGTTCGACGCCTACCCGGAGCAGGCGTTCTCGAACCTGGGTGGTCTGGACGACGTCGAGGCTGCGTACAAGAAGCTGCAGGAGAAGTAGGAGGGCCGCCATGGCAGACATCACCGTGCAACTGGTCTCGGTTGACCGCATGATCTGGACCGGTGAGGCCAGCATCGTCACCGCGCAGACCACCGAGGGTGAGATCGGCATTCTGCCGGGCCACGAACCGATCCTCGGTCAGCTTAAGGACAACGGCGTTGTCACGATCAACCCGGTCGACGGCGAGCGCATCGTCGCTGCCGTCCAGGGAGGCTTCCTCTCAGTGGTTGGCAACAAGGTCACCGTCTTGGCGGACTGGGCGACTCTCGCGAGCGAGGTTGACTCCTCGGAAGCAGAGTTGAACGCGAACCAGGACGACGACGAGCTGAGCAAGTGGCGCGGCCAGGCAGAACTTGCCGCCGTGCGACGCGCAGGCCGCTAACTCCTCGCGCGCTTCACTTCACGCGAAGCACAAAAGCAGCAACTCCAGTTTCACTCGGGGGTTGCTGCTTTTTTCATGTTCAAGGCCTAGATCTTTCGGACAATTCCGCTTACACGGGTTTGCGGATACAATGGCAAAAAGTGGCTTTCGTGGCCTTGTTTTCACAGCTAGGAGTAGTTTTATGGAGCTAATCGGCGGCGTCATTGCGGCAGCGGGGTTCATCGTGCTGCTGGCGGCGCTGTGGCGGTTGGTCTCCTTTCGCAACACCGGCTCCCAGGGCCTGCTGCGCAACCTGCCCGCGGACGGGGTGCACGGCTGGCGCCACGGGGTATATCGCTACAACGACGAGTGTCTGCGCTTTTATAAGCTTCGCTCCCTAACCTTTAGCAGCGACGTCGCTTTGGATCGGCGAATGACCGAAGTAGACGGTTTCCGAGAGCTGTCCGAGCTGGAACGAGAGATCATGCCCGACATTGACAAGGTGCTGATCCTTTCCACTCCGGACGGCTCTTTTGAGTTTGCGGGCGATCGCCGCGCGAGGATGGCGCTGGTGTCGTGGTTGGAATCCGCCCCTCACGTGCGCCAGATGCGCCGCGCGGTGAAGATGCCCGCCGGGCGCCCGAGCGGCGGGCGCGCCTCCCGGTCCTGACCGCGATCGAGCGCAGCAGCGCTTGTACTGTAGAGGCCATGCGCCTCGTCATTGCTCAGTGTTCCGTGGACTACGTTGGCCGCCTCGACGCCCATCTGCCGTCCGCGAAGCGCCTCATCATGGTCAAAGCGGACGGTTCCGTCTCGGTGCACGCCGACGACCGCGCCTACAAGCCACTGAACTGGATGACCCCGCCCTGCACCTTAAAGGAAGAGGCGGTCATCGATATCGACGGCGAAGATACCGGCGAGCAGCTCTGGATCGTGGAAAACGGCAAGGGCGAGCAGCTGCGCATCAGCATCGAGGAGGTGCTCAGCGAGACGGCGGTGGAGCTCGGTGAGGACCCAGGCCTGGTCAAAGACGGGGTGGAGTCGCACCTCCAGGAGCTGCTGGCGGAGCACATTGACACCCTCGGCGCGGACTACCGCCTGATCCGGCGCGAGTTCCCCACGGCGATTGGGCCGGTGGACATCCTCGCACGCGACCCCAACGGGCACACCGTGGCCGTGGAGGTCAAGCGCCGCGGCGGAATCGACGGGGTGGAGCAGCTCACCCGCTACGTCGAACTGCTCAACCGCGACGAGCTGCTCGCGCCGGTGCGCGGGGTGTTCGCGGCCCAGGAAATCAAGCCCCAGGCGCGCACGCTGGCTGAGGACAGGGGCTTTCGCTGTCTCGTGCTGGACTACGACGAGCTGCGCGGCATCGAGTCCACCGAGCTGCGCCTGTTCTAGGAAGAAGGGGAAGTCTCATGCCACGGCGAAACCGCCGCCACAACACCACCCCGGCTTACGTCTTGCCGCGGGACGGCTCCACGTTCATCGGGACGCAGCACGTCGAGGGCCCGCGCTGGAGCAACGGAGAGATCTACTGCGTGCGCCAGATCGGGTCGCAGGCCGCCACCAAGTTTTACGTCTGCCCGGGCTGCAACCAGAACATCCCGCCGGGTGTTGCGCACGTGGTGGCGTGGCCGCGGGAAACGGGGCGTGGGGCCGACGAGCGTCGGCACTGGCATAGGCATTGCTGGGAACGTCGCTAAGCTGGGCGGCATGATCGCAGCTTTCTCGGTCGCCCCGACGACCACCGATAACCCTTCCGCGGAGATGGCCGGGGCCGTGGCCCGCGCCGTGCGCGTCGTGCGCGAGTCCGGGCTCCCGCACGAAACGACGGCGATGTTCACCACCATTGAGGGCGAGTGGGACGAGGTCATGGACGTGATCAAACGCGCGACACAGGCGGTCGAGGCCGTCACCCCGCGCGTGTCCCTGGTGATCAAGGCGGATATCCGCCCGGGCCACACCAACATGCTGAAAACGAAGATGCAATCGCTGAACAAGCACTTGGAGGAGAATTCATGACCGGACCGCAGTACCAGGCAGGCGCCGTTGACTTAAGCGCGCTGAAGCAGACCGCCGAGCCCGCCGCCAGCGAAGGCGGGGCGTTCGAGCCGGTTATCACCGCAACCGAGGCGAACATCGAGAACGACGTGCTGCGCGCGTCGGCGAAGGTCCCGGTGATCGTTCACGTTGGCACGCAGCGCTCGCCCGATTCGGTGTCGCTCAAGGCCGCGCTCGAGGACCTCGCTCGCGGGCAGCGCGCCTTCCGCGTCGCCTACGTTGACGCCGACGCGACCCCTGCCGTGGCGCAGATGTTCGGGGTGCGCGTGCTGCCCACGGTCGTCGCGATCGCGGCGGGCCGGCCGGTGACCAGCTTCGAGGGCAACCAGCCCGACGGGCAGCTGCGGCAGTGGGTCGACGCGCTCGTGTCCAACGTGGGCAGCCAGCTCCAGGGCCTCGGCGAGGAGGCCGGCGAGCAGCCGGCGCACGACCCGCGCCTCGACGCCGCCACCGAGGCGCTCAACCGCAACGACTTTGACACCGCAACAAAGCTTTACGACGAGCTGCTTGCCGACGACCCGAAGAACGCCGACATCAAGCAGGCGCGCGCCACGATTGGCGTGCTGCGCCGGCTCGCGACCCGGGGCAACGACCCAGTGGCGGAGGCAGACGCGGATGCGGGGGACGTCGATAAGCAGCTTGCGGCGGCCGATGCTGAGGTGGCCGCGGGCGCGCCCAAGAAGGCCTTTGCGCGGTTGCTGCCGCTGGTCAAGGCGCACCCGGAGGCGAAGGAGCGGCTGCTCGAGCTGTTTGGCCTGTTCGAGGCCAGCGACCCGCGCGTGATCGAAGCGCGCACAAAGCTCGCCTCGGCGCTGTTCTAAGCTAGCGGACCAGCTTGTACAGCTGGACGCTCATCGCGGGCAGGTGCAGGGTGACCGACTGGGCGAAGTTGTCCCACTCGATCGCCTCCGTTGTCACGGTGTCCAGCAGCGGGTTGCCCGCGCCGCCGTAGATTGCGTCGTCAGTGTTGATCACCAGGTCCCAGTTGCCGGCCTCGGGCAGGCCGAGGCGGTAGTTTGAGTGTGACGCGCCGGAGAGGTTGACCACCGCGAGCAGGGGCTGGCCGTCGACGCCCCAGCGGATGTAGGCCAGCACGTTGTGCTCGTGGTCGTCGCCCTTGACCCACTGAAAGCCCAGCGGCGTATTGTCCTGGCTGAACAGCGCCGGGGTGTCGCGGTAGACGAGGTTGAGGTCGCGCACCAGGCGCTCAATGCCGCGGTGGTAGTCGTGCGACCACTCGCCGTTGACGTTGTCCCAGTTGATCGAGTTGGCCTCATCCCACTCCGTGGTCTGGCCCCAGTTGCAGCCCATGAACATCAGCTGCTTGCCGGGGTGGGAGTACATGTAGCCAAACATGGCGCGCAGCCCCGCGGCCTTGTTCCAATCGTCGCCGGGCATGCGCGTCCACAAGGAGCCCTTGCCGTGGACGACCTCGTCGTGGGAGAACGGCAGCACGTAGCGCTCGGAGAACGCGTAGACCAGCGAGAACGTGATCTCGTTGTGGTGGTAGTAGCGGTGGATGGGGTCCAGGGAGAAATACTCCAGGGTGTCGTTCATCCAGCCCATGTTCCACTTCAGGGAGAACCCGAGGCCGTCGGCCGCGGTCTGGGCCGTCACGCCCGGCCACGCCGTGGATTCCTCGGCGATGGTGACCACGCCCGGGTGGGTGCGGTGCACGGTGGCGTTGGTTTCCTGCAGGAACTTCACCGCGTCCCAGTTCTCGCGCCCACCCTGGCTGTTGGGCAGCCACTCGCCGTCGGTGCGGGAGTAGTCGAGGTAGAGCATGGAGGCGACGGCGTCGACACGCAGCCCGTCGAGGTGGAACTCCTCGCACCAGTACAGGGCGTTGGCCACGAGGAAGTTGCGCACCTCGTTGCGGCCGAAGTCGAAGACGTAGGTGCCCCAGTCTTTTTGCTCGCCGCGGCGCCAGTCCGGGTGCTCGTACAGGGCGGTGCCGTCGAAGCGACCAAGCGCCCAGGCGTCCTTGGGGAAGTGCGCGGGCACCCAGTCGACGAATACGCCGATGTTGTTGGCGTGGAGCTCGTCGACAAGCGCGCGGAACTCATCAGGCGTGCCCCAGCGCGCGGTCGGGGCGTAGTAGCCGGTGACCTGGTAGCCCCAGGAGCCACCGAAGGGGTGCTCCGCCACGGGCAGGAACTCGACGTGGGTGAAGCCGTTCTCGACGAGGTAGGGGACCAGCTCTTCGCGCATGGTGTTGTAGTTCGCGCCCTGCTTCCAGGAGCCGATGTGGCACTCGTAGACGCTCATCGGCGCGTTGGTGGCGTCGATGCCCACGCGCCGCTGCATCCAGTCGCCGTCTTTCCACTCGTAGGTGCTGTCCGCGGCGACGACCGAGACGGTTTCCGGCGGGGCGAGCGTCTGGCGGGCCATGGGGTCGGCCTTGTCCACGCGCACGCCGTCGATGGTCTGCACAGCGAACTTGTACTGCGCGCCGGCCTCGATGCCGGGGATGAAGATCTCCCACACGCCCGTCGAGCCGAGGCTGCGCATCGGGTACTGGTTGGGGTTCCAGGCGCAGAAGTCGCCGACGACGGCGACGCCCTTCGCGTTCGGTGCCCACACGGCGAAGGAGGTGCCGCGGACCTCGCCGAGGCTGGTTTGGTAGGTGCGCAGGTTCGCGCCGAGGACTTCCCAGAGGCGCTCGTGGCGGCCCTCGTTGATCAGGTGGAGGTCGAACGAGCCCAGGGTGGGCAGGAAGTAGTAGCCGTCGGCGATGATCACCTGGTTGCCGAACGGGTAATGGATGCGCAGGCGGTAGTCGGGCGCGTGGTCGTCGTCAAGCCCGATGACCCAGATGTCGTCGCCGATAGGCTCCATCTCGAGGTGCTCGTTGTGGATGAGCACCTCGACCTTTTCCGCCCCGAGCTGGCGGGTGCGGATGACCGAGCCCTCCGACGTCGCGTGCCAGCCGTAAAAGTCGTGCGGGGCGTGGTGCTTGCACTCAAGCAGGCGCGCGCGGTCCGCGGCGGGGATCAGAAGCTGGAGGTTGCTCGCCATAATCGTCCTTGCGTGGTGGGAAGTGATCGTTTATCCGTTATCCGACGCTACCGAATCTCGACCTCGGTAGCGGGTTACGGCCGGTAGTCGTGGTCCGAGATGCTGCGGAACGCGAGCTGCTCGCGTTTCGACGCCTCCACGACCGGCAGCCGGAAAATGTGGGCGACGTTGGCCTGCGGGGTCAGCCGCACGAAGTTGTCGGTGCTCCACGTGTAGCGCTCGCCGCTGACCAGGTCGTCGACGGTGAAACTCTCACCGGGGGCGAGGCCGAACGCCTCGGCGTCGATGTGGACCATGCCCTCCTGGGTGGCGAAAGGATCGAGGTTGACCACGACCAAAATCGCGTTGCCGCTGATCGCGTCGACCTTGGAGTACGCCATGATCTGCTCGTTGTAGGCCTTGTGGAAATGCAGCTGTCGCAGCTGCTGCAGCGCCGGGTTGTCGCGGCGCAGGCGGTTGAGCAGCGTCAGGTAGGGTTCGAGCGACTCGCCGCGGGCGAGCGCGGCCGCGAAATCGCGCGGGCGCAGCTCGTACTTCTCCGAGTTGAGGTACTCCTCGGAGCCAGCCGTGACAGGCTCGTGCTCGTAGAGCTCGTAGCCGGAGTAGACGCCCCACAGCGGGCTCAGCGTCGCCGCGAGCGTGGCGCGGATGGCAAAGGCTGCCTGCCCACCGGTTTGCAGGGACTCGTGCAGGATGTCGGGGGTGTTGACGAACAGGTTGGGGCGCGAGACGTCGGCGACGTCGATAAGCATCTGCGCGAAGTCTTCCAGCTCAGCCTTCGAGGTCTTCCACGTGAAGTGGGTGTACGACTGGGAGAACCCGACCTTGGACAGGCCGAACATGCGCGGCGGGCGGGTGAACGCCTCGGCGAGGAAGATGACCTCGGGATGGGTTTCGCGCACTTCCGAGATGAGCCAGTGCCAGAAGTTGACCGGCTTGGTGTGCGGGTTGTCCACGCGGAACGTGGTCACACCGAGCTCGACCCAGTACATGATCACGCGGTAGATCTCCGCGTAGAGCACGTGCGGGTCGTTGTCGAAGTTGATCGGGTAGATGTCCTGGTATTTCTTCGGCGGGTTCTCGGCGTAGGCGATGGTGCCATCGGCAAGCACCGTGAAAAACTCGGGGTGCTCGCTGGCCCAGGGGTGGTCGGGGGCGGCCTGCAGCGCAAAGTCGAGGGCGACCTCAAGGCCCAGCTCGCGGGCGTGATCCATCATGGCCAGGAACTCGGATTCGCCACCGAGCTCCGGGTGGAACGCGTCGTGGCCGCCGTCGGCGGAACCGACCGCCCACGGCGAGCCCACGTCACTTTCCTCAGGCGTCAGAGTGTTGTTGCGGCCTTTGCGGTTGACCTCACCGATCGGGTGGATCGGGGGAAAGTAGACGGTGTCAAAACCCATCGCCGCCACGCGATCGAGCGCAGCCGAGGTGGTTTCCCACGTGCCGTGCACGGGTTTGCCCTCGGCGTCGACGCCGCCCGTGGAGCGGGGGAAGAGCTCGTACCAGGAATTGACCAGCGCAGCACGGCGCTCGACGTGAACATCGCAGATCGGCCCGCGGGTGACCTGCTCGCGCAGCGGGAACTCGTCGAGAATCTCGCGCACCTCGGCGCTGAATCCCTCCTCAATGCGGGTCGCCAGGGGGAGGGTGTCGTCGGCAAGCGTCGTCGCTACGGCCTCGAGAACCTCCCGGTCGCCGTCCGGGGATTGGGCTGCGGCGCGGGTGAACAGGTCGATGCCGTGGGCAATGTCGTTGGACAGCTCCGCGGCGGATTGCCCGGCGGCGAGCTTCTTCGACACGGCGTTGCGCCACGTCGACATGGGGTCGCTCCATGCGTCGACGCGGAAGCGCCAGATACCCTGCACATCCGGAACGAACACTGCGTGGACATAGTCGGGGCGGTAAACCTCCTGCTGCATGAGGATGGAATACTGCTCCCCGCTTGGCGACGTCAGCTCCAACGTGGCCGCAACCGCGTCGTGCCCTTCACGCCACACCAGCGCCGAGACCGGGACGACCTCGCCGACTACCGCCTTCGACGGCAGGGTGCGCCCGGAGACCTGGGGGCGAACGTCGTCGATTCCAAAACGGCCGAAAGACGTGATACTGCCAGTGTGGCCAGAGCGTCCGGTCATGGTCATGCGGTTTACCCACCTCGAGACTTCGTGTGTGCCAATGGCTTTCACTTTTCAACAGTAGCCACTGCCACGGTGACGTGCCGGGCGAGGATGCGGTGCCACCGGAGGGGCGATCGTTCGTTTTGAGTCCAGGGCTTGGGGTCGGGGGTGCAGGAGGTTGAGGGTGTACTCATCGCCGCCTGCGGCCGGGGTTGCTCCTGTCACTGTCTGCCGCGGGTGTGGCTCCGGGTGGGATGTCACGGTGGAGCCAATCTTGCCGGACCCGACCTGGGGTTTTGCCGTCCGCGGCGGGTTGACTGTGACATTTCACCGGCTGGGATGTCACGGTGGAGCCAATCTTGCCGGACCCGACCTGGGGTTTTGCCGTCCGCGGCGGGTTGACTGTGACATTTCACCGGCTGGGATGTCACGGTGGAGCCAATCTTGCCGGACCCGACCTGGGGTTTTGCCGTCCGCGGCGGGTTGACTGTGACATTTCGCCGCCTGGGATGTCACGGTGGAGCCAATCTTGCCGGACCCGACCTGGGGTTTTGCCGTCCGCGGCGGGTTGACTGTGACGTTTCACCGCCTGAAATGTCACGGTCAACCAGCGACGAGAAACCCTCCACAGAAAAACCCGACAAAAGCGCCAAACCCCGACCGCTCTGCCGGGTCACAAGAAAAGATCAATTCACTTGATAACGCGATGAGCCCTTTTAGTCCACAATGGAATGCGTGAGTGATCGTGCAAATGAACCGGAGACCGACCCCGACCTGCTCATCGACTTTCAGGGCGTGGAGTTCGCCCGCGGCGGGGCCACGTTAGTAGGCCCCATCGACTGGCAGGTCGAGCTCGACGAGCGCTGGGTTGTCATCGGGCCCAACGGCGCGGGCAAGACCACCTTGATCCGCATGGCGTCGGCCCAGGAATTCCCGTCAGCGGGTACGGCGTTTGTGGTCGGGGAGCAGCTCGGCCGCACCGACATGCGCGACCTGCGCGCCCAGATCGGCGTGACATCCTCGGCGGTGGCGCAGCGCGTTCCGGCGGAGGAGAAGGTCGGAGACCTCGTCGTTTCCGCCGGCTACGCGATTTTGGGCCGGTGGCGCGAAGAGTACGACGAGATGGACTATGACCAGGCGCTCGAGGTGCTCGAGCAGGTCGGTGCGATGCATTTGATCGACCGCACCTGGGGCACGCTATCCGACGGCGAACGCAAGCGGGTGCTGATCGCGCGCGCGATCATGACGAACCCGGAGCTGCTGATCATGGACGAGCCGGCCGCCGGGATGGACCTGGGCGGGCGTGAGGACCTCGTCGCCTATCTCGACGATCTCGCGATGGACCCCGACGCGCCGGCGATCGTGATGATTACCCACCACGTCGAGGAAATCCCGCCGGGCTTTACGCACGCCATGCTTCTCGACGAGGGGGAGGTCGTCGCGCAGGGGCTTATCGACGACGTGCTGACCTCCGAAAACGTGAGCCGGGCCTACCACCAGCCGATCGAGGTGACCTCGCGTGACGGCCGGTACACGGCGCGGCGCACCAGCCGCGGGGGAACGCATCGCGCCAAGTAGGATGCCGGGAAGGAGGTGATGTGCTGTGGTCAGTGTCAATGACGCGCGCCTCGCCAGCACGGTCATCCTGACCCGCGACGGGGCTAGTGGCCTCGAGGTGTGGGTGTTTGAGCGCGTGATGTCCATGCCCAATTACCCGGGCATGACCGTGTTTCCCGGCGGCGGGGTGGACAGCCGCGACTTCCCGTCGCGAGCGGGGGCGGAAGATTTGTTGCAGGGCCGCTCCGCCGAGTCGCTGGGCCGTCAGCTGCAGGTCAGCGCTGAAACTGCGCACGCGCTGCTGTTTTCAGCCGTGCGGGAGCTGTTCGAGGAAACGGGCACGCTGTTGGCCGTCGACAAGCACGGTGCTCTGCCTGTCGACGCGCGCCCCTTCCACAGCCAGCGTCTGCGCCTGGAATCTCACGAGTTGTCGCTGACGGACGTTCTGCGCGACAACCAGTTTCGCGTTCCCGTAGACCTTGTCGCGCCGTACGCGCGCTGGGTCGGCCGTTCCGAACGCGGTACGAAGTTCGACACGTTCACGTGGCTGGCTCAGTTGCCCGAGGGCCAGGAACCAGATGGCGCGACCGAGGAAGCCGACGACGCGAACTGGTTTCCGCCGGGCCTGCTTCTCGATGGCTGGCGCGCCGGGCTCGTGCGCTTCGCCCCGTCGACGTGGGCGCAGATCCTCGACCTGTCCAACTTTGACACCTCCCAGTCCCTGTGGGAGGCGGCGAAAGGCGCGGACATGACGCCGATTACCGACGACGCGATCAGCAACCCGCGGTACGCGGAATTTTTCACACTGCGCCCGGAAGACCGCATCGGGAGACCCTTTGAGCTTTAACCTGACCGAGGTCGCTTTTCTTGCCGCCCACGCGGACGAGATCGATGAGATCGCCGCCGAGGTCGCACTGACCAAGGCATCGGTGTTCGGGGACCGTGCCCTGCTCGCATCGCGCTTCGGCGACAACGCACGCGCCGTGATGGAGCTGATCGGCGCACGCCGGTCGGCCGCCGGCAAGCTACCCGCGGGCTGGCTGACGGACCTTGACGCGGCCCAGCAGGCAACACCGGCGCCGGTGGCGAACGTGCGCGCGCAACGCATCGCGGACAGCGGGGCTCGTGTGGTTCACGACGTGACCTGCTCCGTGGGCACCGAAGCACCGGCCTTCGCGGGAATGGACTGGCTCGGTTCGGACATCGACCCCGTGCGCCTGTCGATGGCGCGCTACAACCTCGGCGCAGGTGCGTGGCTCGCGCGGGCGGACGCTCTGGCGCCCGTCGCCCGCGGCGCGGTCATCGTCGCCGACCCAGCCAGGCGCGCCGGGGGCCGCAGAATCACCGACCCCGCGCAGCTCGTGCCCCCGCTGCCGGAGTTGCTGGACGTCTACCAGGGGTCCGAGATGGCGGTCAAGTGCGCGCCGGGTATCGACTACTCCGCCTGGGAGGGTCTGGTGAGCGTGGTTTCCGTCGACGGGGCCGTGAAAGAGGCGTGCCTGTACACGCCTGGGCTCGCGGGCGGGCACACGCGCGAGGCAGTTGTGTTGCGCAGCGATGGGTTCAGCGAGACCGTGACCTCGGGTGAATCCGATGACGTGCCGGTGGGCGCGCCGGGAGCCTTCGTCATCGAGCCGGACGGGGCGATCATCCGCGCCGGTCTGGTGCGCCACTGGGGTGCGCGCTACGGGTTGCGGATGCTCGATGAGCACATCGCGTTCCTGAGCGGGGATCGTATCCCTCCCGGATACAGCGGTTTCCGGGTGCTCGACGCGGTGCCGGTGCGCCAGCTTAAGGCCGCACTGTCCGGCTACGGCGCCGGCGGGGTAGAAATCCTCGTGCGAGGCGTCGACGTTGACCCCGACCAGCTGCGCGGCCGACTCAAGCTCAAGGGTGGCCGGCAGATGGGGGTCGTGATTGCGCGCGTGGGCAAGAGCGCGGTGGCGTACGTGTGCGAGGCACGCCAGTGGGGGCAGCGGCCTTCCGCCTAAACCCAGACGGGTCAACATGGATGTGTTCCACCGAAACTCGGCCTATGTTGATGCGTCTGAGTTTCGGGTGAAGCGTCACCGGAGCGTCGATAAGCTAGGCGCATGGCATACTTCGACCACGCCGCGACCACGCCGATGCGCCAGTGCGCCATTGATGCCTGGGTTGAATACTCTGCCCAGCTCAACCCCGGCGGGCAATACCGTTCGGGGCGCGAGGCGTCCGCGGTGCTGGCGCAGGCGCGCGAGGACATCGCCGAAGCGCTCGGGGCCGACCCCGTCGAGGTGGTTTTCACCGGCTCGGGCACCGAGGCCAACAACATCGCGGTACGCGGGCTCTTTCGGGCCTGCGCCAACGAGCGCATCGTCGCCAGCCCCATCGAGCACCCGGCGGTGTTGGAGACGGTCAAGTCCCTCGCCGTGACTGAAGGTGCCAAGGCGCAGTGGCTGCCAGTGAATACGGCGGGCGTTGTCAACGACCTCGGGGCCCTCGACGCCCCGGCGGCGGTGGCGGCGCTGATGTGGGCGAACAACGAAACGGGTGCGATCCAGCCGGTGGCGCAGGCAGTGGCGCGAGCGGCGTCCGCGGGCACGCCGCTGCACGTCGACGCGGTCCAGGTCGTGGGGAAACAGCCTGTGGATTTCCATGAGCTCGGCATGACAACGCTCGCCGCCAGCGCCCACAAGTTCGGCGGGCCGCGGGGCATGGGCATTCTGCTGGCCCGCCGCTCGCCGGCGCCCGCTGCCACGCTCACCGGCGGCGGTCAGGAGCGGGGGTTGCGCCCTGGCACAGTCGATGTGGCCTCGGCAGTCGCGACGGCCGTGGCGCTGCGGGAGGCTGTGGCTGAGATGGAGTCAGAGCGGGTACGGGAGGCGTCGTTACGCGATGAGCTCGTGCGCGGGGTGCTGGCGGCGGTACCCGACGCGCGGCTGACCACGACGTCTGCGGTGCTCGATAGTCACGCGCATTTCCTGTTCCCGGGCGCGAACGGGGACGCGTTGATCATGCTTCTCGACGCCCGCGGGATCGAGGCGTCGACGGGGTCGGCGTGCGCGGCGGGTGTCAACCGCGCCAGCCACGTGCTCGAGGCGATGGGGGTGCCGCCGGTTGATGCGGCGGGGGCGCTGCGGTTGAGCCTCGGCAGGACCACGACGGCGTACGACGTGGAAAAGGTGGTGCGCGAGATAGCGAATGTGGTTGAGCGGGCGCGTGTGGCTGGTGCGCTCTGATGTTTTAATTGTTGTTCGCGTGTCATGTGGTACTTGTGTGGTTGAACTCCGGTATGGTGCGGGACATGCACGCTTCCCGCAGACTCACGCCCGTCCTTGCTGCGCTCACCGCGGCCGCACTGACCGTGGTGCTCGCCGTCGCCGTCCCGTTTAGCCCAACGATGCGTACCGGCGCCAGCGCGCAGAACATCCCCGGCGTCGTCCAGGGCGTCGACGTCGCGGGCCACCAACGCCCCGGCGGCGAGCCCATCGACTGGCGCAGCGTCGCCGGCCCGGGCGGCCAGCAGTTCGCCTTTGTCAAAGCCACCGAAGGAAACGGCTGGAAAAACGAGTTCTACGACGAGGACGCCAACGCCGCGGCCGCAGCCGGACTGAAGGTCGGCGCGTACCACTACGCCCGCCCCGCCGAGGACCCGATAGCCCAGGCGAAGCATTTCGCCGACGTGATCAGCAAGGGCCCGGCCCTTAGCCTGCCCCCGGTGCTTGACCTCGAGGTCGACGAGGGACTGTCGCCAACCGCGCTGGCCGCGTGGACGGGCACCTTCCTCACCGAGCTCGAGCGCTCCACTGGCACGAAGCCGATGATTTACACCTACCGTTACTTCTGGTACGAGCGCATGAACGACACCTCTGCATTTACCGGCTACCCGTTGTGGCTCGCCGCGTACCAAAACCAGGCGCCGCGCCCCGTCGGCGGCTGGGACAAAATCTCATTTTGGCAGCGCTCCGATTCCGGCCGCGTCCCCGGCGTGAGCACTCCGGTCGACCTCAACGTGTTCAACGGTTCCGGCTCCGACCTCGGCGCGTTCTCCGCGGGCAACTACAGCGCCGGCGGGGGAGTCCTCGAGTCCTTCCAGGTTCCCGAATCCGGCGAGCTTGAGGTCCTGGGCCAGGACAACACTGCCCTGGTGGTGTCCATCCTGGGCCTGGCCACGGGAATCCTGAACCAGCCGCAGATCGCGGACGCCGCCGCGCAGTTCGGGTTCAACCCGGACGACGCCTCGAATATCGCCTCTGCGGTCCAGGGATTGGCTGCGGAGGGCAAGCTGCCCGTCGGTGACCTGCGCGCGATGATGGTCGGCGACTACTCCGTAGGCGACCTGCTCATTTTGCTCAACAACGCGCAGAAGTAGCGCACGGCCCTACAGCCCCAATGCCCGGAGCACCTCGGTGGTGCATCCGGGCAATTGTGTGTGCGGCACCCCGGAGATCTCCACAACGCGCCCGAGCCGCGCGGACGACGCCGGAACCACCGAGTCGGCGTCCGAAACCAGCGAGACGATGTCCACTCCGCGCGGCACAACTGGCTCGCCGACGTCCTCGAGTTCGGTAAAGGATTGTCCGAGAATGGGCCCGACTAGCCAGTCGGGGCGGTACCAGGCGCGGTGGTCGGTGCCGCGCCACGCGGCGCCCAGGCCCACCAGGGTGCTCACGCGCTGCCGCACGCGCTCGTCGTCAAGCGAGCGAAGGGCGATAAGACCCCCGCTGGAGTGGCCGACGATGTCGACCCGCGTGACTGTATCGGGCAGCTCCAGGACGGTTCGGGCGACATCCTCAGCCGAGTTGTCGATCGCACCCGTTCCCCGGGCACCGTGAGTCGGCGCGATCATGTCCACGCCGCGCTCGCCAACGCCTACCTGGTGTCCAACCTCGTGTACCAGGAGTACCCGTCGGTCGGGTCGTTCTACCCCGTCCCCGTGGCGGCGAGCGTGGATGCGCACCAGTTCACGTCCATGAAATCTCCGCCGAAGGACCACGGCCGTGAGGTGGGCGCCCTGGTGACGTTGTCCGCGGCGCCGATGCGCGACGCGGTGGCGTACGTTCCGCCCGCCTACTGGAGAAACCACGACCTGCCCGTGCTCGTGATCACGGCGGGCAGCCCGGGCAGCCCGATGGACTGGTTTACCAAGGGCGATGCCGCCCAGTCGCTGGATGATTTCCAGTCCCGGCACAACGGGGAGGCTCCCGTGGTGGTCAGCGTCGATGCCACGGGGTCAGAAACGGGTAACCCCGCGTGCTCTGACGGCCCGGAGCACAAGGTACTCACTTATATCTCCACACAGGTTCCGGAGATGATCAAGGCGAACTTCGACGTCAACGACGACCAGTCTAGGTGGACGGTCGGGGGGTTGAGCTACGGCGGGACCTGCGCGATGCAGGTGATCACCAACCACCCCGAGGCGTACGGCTCGGTTCTGGACTTCTCCGGTGAAGCTGAGCCGAACGTGGGCAGCCACGCAGAGACGGTGCAGGAGATCTTCGGCGGCAGCGAGGAGGCGTTCCAGAAAGTCAACGCGGCCACGCTGTTGGACAAGGCACGCGGCACCTCTTACTACGATGGGATCGTGGGGCGCTTCGTCGCCGGCGAGGATGACGAGATGTCGACCGCCGCATTGTCGCACCTCAACGACCTTGCCCGCGCCGCGGGCATGGACACCACCTACGACACGGTGCCCGGCTCACACAGCTACCAGGTGTGGCGCGTGGCGTTTCGGGACAACCTCGACTTCGTCGCCGAAAGGGGTGGGTTGAAATGAAAAGGGTAAGAACTCTCGCGGCCAGGGTCCCGGCGAGCCTGTCCATGCTCGTTGTCATGTGGGCTCTCTTCGCCGTGTTCGGTTCCCGCGGCCGCGACGTCCTCGGCTACGGGTTGGCGGGGGAGGAGCACATCGCCTCCCTGCTCACCGCGGGGCTGACCAGTTCACACGTTGCCGGGATGGTGTACTCGTCTCTCGCGGTGCTGGTCTTCGCGGTACCCGCCGAGGTCCTGCTGACCACGCGGTGCTTCGCCGTGGCGGCGATTGCGTCGCACGCCGTGGCGGTGCCGACGGGCGCGGTCGCGGCCATCATCGTCGAGCGGGCGGGCTTTAACCAGTGGGGTGGAGACTTGGTCAGCGAAACTTATCTCTCGCCCGCTGCGTGGATCTTCGGCTCGCTCGCGTTCACCACCTCGTCGATGGGGGTGATGTGGCGCCGGCGCGTGCGCCTGGTACTCATCGCTCTGACAGCCACGCTTGTGCTTTACGACGGCTCCCTCAACGCAGTAGTCGCTTTCAGCGCGGTCCTGATCGGCTGCGTGGCGGGGCACCTAGTTATCGGCGCTGAGATCGACCGCCGGCGTGCCTCGGTTCGTGAATCTCGCATACTCGTCGCCGTGCTTTTTGCGGCGGTGTCGTTGGGGCCGGTGCTCGTTGCTTTCAACCCCGCGGCCCACGGGCCGTTTGCGGACGTCAGCCAACTGATGTGGGAACCCGCCGTGGCCGCCCACGAGGTCCTCCTGCGCTGCGTCGACGCGAACTCCGCGACCTGCCAGGAAGCGCTGCAGATCAACCAGCAAAGCGGCCTCGGGCCGCTCCTGCTCAACATCGCCCCGCTGGTCGCCTCGCTTGTGGTGGCGCTCGGGCTTCGCCGTGGCCGCTGCCTCGCCTGGATCTTCGCCGTGGTCAGCACCCTGGTCAGCCTCGCTGTGATCCTCGTGCAGCTGGTCGGGTGGGTCGACTCCTTCCTGCTGGCGTTTAACGTCGCACTCGTGGTCCTGCCGTGGCTAGTCGTGCTCGCGGTGTTGATCGTGACGCGGTCGCGTTTCGGCGTGCGCTCGCAGTGGCGCCCTGCGCTGGTTGGAACCTTGGCGGCGCTCGCTGTGTGCGCGTCGATCTGGGTTGTGGGCGCGATGGCCAATCCCGGGTTCGTGGAAAGGGCGTCGTTACGCGATGTGCTCCTGGAAACACCGCTGCGCTTCATGCCGCCGGTCATCGCGATGTTCTGGCCGCCCTACGTGATTCCGCAGAGCGCGTTGTCGTGGTTGCTCTACGAGTGGGTCGGAATTGCCTTTTGGGCCGCGGCGATCTACTTCCTGCACCGCGCGCTGACGTCGGTGCCGTCGCAGGCGGCCGAGAGCGAGCGCGGCCACGCCAAGGAAATCCTGATGCGCGGCACCGGCGACCACCTCGCGTGGATGGGCCTGTGGGAGGGCAACAGGTACTTCTTCGCCGACCGCGGGACCGGGTACGTGGCCTACCGCATCTCCAACAACGTCGCCGTCATCCTGGGCGAGCCGGTGTTCACGGAGGGCTCGACCCGTGACGACGTCGCCGACGCGTTCGAGGCCTACGCCGCGGAGCAGGGGTGGCGCGTGGCCTGGTACTCGGTGTCGGAAGATTTCGCGCGCGCCGGTTTCCGCACGATTCACGTCGCGGAAGAGTCGCTGCTGTACGCGGACAACCTGGAGTTCAAGGGCAAGAAGTTCCAGAACATCCGCACCGCCCGCAACCGCGCCGGCAAGGAGGGGGTGAGCGCGCTGTGGTCGAGCTGGGCGCAGCTCGACGTGGAGACCCGCGAGAAGGTTGTCGCCCTGTCCGAGCAGTGGATGTCGGACAAGGCGCTGCCGGAGATGGGCTTTACCCTCGGCAGCGTTGACGAGCTCTCCGTCGACGGCACGATGCTGCTCCTCGCGCTCGGCGACGACGGCCGCCTGCACGGCGTGACCAGCTGGCTTCCCGTGTACGAGGGCGGCGAGCACGTCGGCTACACCCTGGACTTCATGCGCCGCGGCCCGGCAGGGTTCCGCCCCACCATCGAGTTCCTCCTGGCCGAGGCTGCCCAGGTCGCTAGCGACGAGGGGCTGCAGTGGGTGTCGCTCTCCGGCGCCCCGCTGGCGCGCACGGGCGAGCCCGAGTCCGTGCTCGAGGTCATCCTGGACAAGGCCGGGGCGAGCATCGAGCCGCTCTACGGCTTCCGCTCCCTTGCGGCGTCGAAGTACAAGTTCCACCCGACGCACTCCGGCTGGTACCTCGCCTACGACGACGAGCTCGCACTCGGCTCCATCGCGCTGGCGGTGGTCAACTGCTACCTGCCCACGATGCGCGCCAGCGACTATGCCGGGGTGGTCAAGGAGTTCCTGGCGAGTCGGGGAGCGGATCGTGCCGCGGATCGTGCCGCGGAGAAGTCGCCAGCGCCCGCGTCCACCGCTCACCCTTAAAGTGCGCCGGCACCGCGCCCTTGAGCAGGTCACGTGTCAGTTCCGGCGAGGCCTCGAGCGGCTCGTTGCTGCCTATGAGCACGATGTTTCCGTAGCGCCGCCCCTTTAGCATCGGGGGGTCGGCGATCGCGGCGATGTGCGGCCAGACCTCGGCCATGCCCGCGAGCTCCTCTTTCGCCTCCGTTAGGTCGGCGTGCGAGCCGCAGTTGGCAACGTAGATACCGCGCTCGCTTAACGACGCCCGCGCCGCCGAAAAGAACTCCACCGTGGTCAGCTGCCGCGGCGTGGTGGCCGAGGAAAACACGTCGCGGATGATCACGTCGCGCGTGGCCGGTTTGAACCCGTCCGTTTCCTCCCGCGCGTCGCCGACGCGGATCTTGACGGCCGGGGCGCGGGGGACGTCGAAAAGCTCGCGGGCTAAAACGGCCAACTCGCTGTCGATCTCGACGACGGTGTTGCGGCTGCCGGGCCAGGCGTGCGCGAAGTAGCGGGGCAGGGAGCAGCCCGCCCCGCCGAGGTGGGTCAGCCTCGGCTTGTCCCAGCGCTTGACCGAATCCAGGAAGTCCGCGATCCAGCGCATGTACTCGAAATCAAGCCGCTCCGGCTCGCCCGGCACGATCGACGAGCTGGGAACGCCGTTGACCAGCAGCGTGAGCGAGCCGTCGTGCTCGTGGATCACCTCGGCGACGCCGCTGTCGATCTCGTAACTCTCGCTTTTTGGGGACATGCCTCGCGAGGGTACACTGCCGCTCATGCGGGTCTTGGCAGCGATGAGTGGCGGCGTCGATAGTTCGGTGGCGGCTGCCCGGCTTGTCGACGCCGGACACGACGTCGTCGGCGTCCACCTCGCTCTGTCGCGCGACCCCCAGGCTACCCGCGAATCCGCGCGCGGCTGCTGCTCGCTGGAGGATTCCGCCGACGCGCGCCGGGTCTGCGACAAGCTGGGCATCCCGTTTTACGTGTGGGACTTTTCCGACCGCTTCAAGGCCGACGTGATTGACAACTTCGTCTGGTCCTACGAAAACGGCGAAACCCCCAACCCGTGCCTGCGCTGCAACGAGAAGATCAAGTTCGCCGCCCTGCTCGACCGGGCGCTCGCGCTGGGCTTCGACGCCGTGGCCACGGGCCACTACGCCATCGTCGACGACGAGGGCAATTTACGACGCTCCGTCGACCCGCTCAAGGACCAGTCCTACGTCCTCGGCGTGCTCACCCGCGCCGAGCTCGACCGCTGCGTCTTCCCCGTCGGCGATACCGAAAAGCCCCAGATCCGCGAGGAGGCCAAGCGCCACGGGTTTTCAACGGCCTCGAAGCCTGATTCCTACGACATCTGCTTCATCCCGGACGGCAACACGCAGGCGTTCCTGGGCCGCTCGATCGGCATGCGCCCCGGGATGGTGGTCGACGTTGACGGCACGCAGCTGAAGGAACACGACGGCGCGTTCCAGTACACCATCGGTCAGCGCCGCGGGCTCAACTTACGCGTTCCAGCGGCCGACGGCCAGCCTCGCTACGTCACCGACATCGACGCCGCCACCGGCGTGGTCACCGTCGGCCCGCGCGAGGCGCTGCAGGTGCGCGAGATCCGCGCCGATCGGCTCAAGGTCCTGCATCCGTCGATGCACGGCGAGTTCGAGGCCAACGTGCAGATCCGCGCCCACGGCGGGGTCGTCGGCTGCACCGCGCGTGTCGAGGGCAACGAGATGGCACTTGAGCTGCACTCGCCGCTCGAGGGCGTGGCGCGCGGCCAGGCTGCGGTTTTGTACCTGCCCGACCCCGACGGCTTGGGTGATGTGGTGCTCGGCTCCGGGACGATCTGCGCGACGGCGTAATCATGACTGCATTTGGCCTAGGAGAGTTGCCCGGCACTGACCTAGTTAAGGCCGCCGAGATCGTGGTGGGGGAGAGCCCCACGCCGCACATCCCGCAACTGCCGGACCGCGGCCTGGGCTCCGACCTCATTGGGCGCACTGCCGCGCTGTTAGACATCCCGATCGACCGCGGGCCGCGCTCGTGGCGCGTGGCCACCCAGCACCGCGCCGCCAAGGACCAGATGGCCCGCGACCTCGACGTTCTCGAGGAGGTCTGGGCGGGCCAGGTCAGCGAGGTCAAGGTCCAGCTCGTCGGCCCGTGGACGCTCGCCGCGCGCATCGAAATGGCCAATGGGCACCGGATGATCACGGACCCCGGGGCGCTGCGCGATGTGACGGATGCGCTGCGTGAGGCTATCGGGGCGCATCGGGCGGACGTCGAGAAGCGGTTTGGCGCGCGCACGATCCTGCAGCTCGACGAGCCCGCGCTCCCCGACGTCATGCAGGGGCGGCTGCCGGGCGCGACCGACTTCGAAACCATCCGTGCGGTGCCCGAGCCGCATGAGCGCCTTTCGCTTTTCGACGCCCACCTGCTGCACACCACCGCGCTCGTTGACGCCGACTGGCTGACGGTCGATGTTGCGGCGCTCGACGCTGCGGGGAAGGACCGGGTGGCGGCGCTTCTTGAGAACGGGACGCGGCTCGCGATCGCGCCGGAGGAACCGAAGCGAGTGTTGCGGTTCCTCGATGAGCTGCAGATCGACCCGGCTGCGGTGGGCCTCGACGTGTGGGCGCGGCCGGCTGGGACGCTTAGCGATGCAGCGGCAAACTACCGCGAGGCGCGCGAGATGTGGGAGGGGCTGCGCTGATTCGGGGTCTGCGTAGTTTGGCGGGGTTCATTCGTTGCGCGGTTGGTTTGTTGGGTAGGGCGCTTGCGTCCGCGTAGTTTGGACTGCGCAATTTGGCGCGGGGGTGGTTGTAAAGTCCCAGGTCGCGAGTTGCCCCGATCCGTAAATTGCGCAGTACAAACCGCGCAGTCGCCCAGACGAGCCGACCAGCCCCGTCCGCGCAGTATGGACTGCGCAATTTAGCGAACCGCGCCCACAAAGTCCCTGGTCGCGGGTCGCTCCGATCCGTAAACTGCGCAGTACAAACCGCGCAGTCACCCAGACGAGCAGACCAGCTCCGGTCCGCAAACCGAGCAGTACAATCCGCGCAGACCCCAACCCAGCCGGACCCGCCCCCTAACCCTCCATCGGCCAGCTCAGCGTCACCCCGGACGCATCGCGCCCGCGGGACTCAAAGTACGTCTTCAGCTCGCTGTTGGACGTGTAGTACTGCACGGCCTGGTACTCCATGAGCTCGCCGAAGGACATTTTGGCAAGCTCGGGCCACATGCGTACCTGCTTCCAGGCGATGCGGGCGGCGGCGGTGGCGTCGGAGGTGGCTTCGTGGGCGTTGTCGAGGCGCACGCCGTAGAACTCGCTGAGCGCACCGAGGTTGCGCTTGCCTTTGCGGTAGCGGTCTTTGGCTCGGTCGATCACGAGCGGGTCGTACACGGGGCCGTCGACGGTAAAAGTGCCGGTCAGGTGCCGCAGCACAGTCAGGTCGTAGGGAGCGTTGAACACCACGAGGGTGAGCCCGTCCTCCCAGCCTTTGCGGATCGCGGCGACCGTTTCGTCGAGCACCTCGTCGTGCGGGCGGCCCTCGGCGCGCGCCTTTTCGGTGGTGATGCCGTGGACGGCAGCTGCTTCTTCCGGGATCTCCACGCCCGGGTCGGCGAGTTCCTCCGAGGACGTGACGGTGGGGCCGTCGATACGCACGAGCGCGGAGGTGACGATGCGTGCCTCGCCTGGGTTGGCCGAGGTTGTCTCCAGGTCAAAGGAGAGCATGCGGGATGCGTCGAACGATGCCATGCCACTAACTCTAGACTGGTGCACTGTGAGCGACATTTCCGCAGACCTGCACCGCCAGTGGGACGACCTTGCCAGCCAGGTGCGTCACCACCGCGACCTGTACTACAACGGCCAGCCGGTGATTTCCGACGCTGAATTCGACAAGCTGTTCAACAATCTCGTCGCCTTCGAGGAGGCCCACCCGGAGCTGGCCGTGCCGGAGTCGCCGACCAAGGAAGTCGGCGCTCCCGTCTCCAGCGCGTTTGCCGACGTCACTCACCTCGAACGCATGATGAGCCTGGATAACGTGTTCTCCGCGGAGGAGCTCGCCGACTGGCTGGCCAAGACGCCGGGGCCGTACCTGACGGAGCTGAAAATCGACGGGTTGTCGATCGACTTGGTTTACGAAAACGGCGAGCTGGTTCGCGCCGCCACGCGTGGCGACGGCCGCGTCGGCGAGGACATCACCGCCAACGCCAAAGTCATCCCCGATATCCCGCACACCCTCACTGGAGACTTCCCCGAACTGCTAGAAGTCCGCGGCGAGGTGTTCATCCGCCCCGAGGACTTCCCCGAGCTTAACGAGCAGCGCATCGCCGAGGGTGGCAAGCCGTTCGCCAACCCGCGCAACACCGCCGCGGGCGGGCTGCGCCAGAAAAACCCCGAGGACGTGAAAAAGCGTAAGCTGCGCATGATCTGCCACGGCATCGGCGCGCGCGAGGGCTTTGCCCCGCAGACCCAGTTCGAGGCCTACGAAAAGCTCGCCGAGTGGGGCCTTCCGGTCTCCGAGTACACGCGCCGGGCCGAGACGGCCGAGCAGGTTCAGGAGTCAGTGAACTACTGGGCCGAGCATCGCCACGACGCGATCCACGAGATGGACGGGGTGGTGATCAAGGTGGACTCCGTCGCTACGCAGCGTTCTCTGGGCGCGACCTCGCGCGCGCCGCGCTGGGCGATCGCGTACAAGTACCCGCCGGAGGAGGTGACCACGAAGCTCCTCGACATCGAGGTCTCGGTTGGGCGCACCGGCCGCGCCACCCCGTTCGCGGTGCTGGAGCCGGTGCTCGTCTCCGGCTCCACGGTGTCACTGGCGACGCTGCACAACCAGCACGAGGTCAAGCGCAAGGGTGTGCTCATCGGCGACACGGTCGTGATCCGCAAGGCCGGCGAGATCATCCCCGAGGTGCTGGGCCCAGTTGCGGACCTACGCGACGGCAGCGAGCGCGAGTTCATCTACCCGAAGGACTGCCCGGCGTGCGGCACGGAGCTCGCCCCGGCGAAGGAGGGCGACGCGGACTGGCGCTGCCCGAACACGCGCTCCTGCCCGGCGCAGCTGTCGCAGCGGCTCAAGTACCTGGCGTCCCGCGGTGCCTTCGACATCGAGGCGCTCGGGGAGAAGGGCGCCCAGGACCTCATCGCCTCGGGCGTCCTCGTCGACGAGGGCGACCTGTTCGACCTCACCGAGGAGGACTTGAAGAAGTCCAGCGCGTACACCACCAAGGCGGGCAACGTCAACGCCGCAGGTAAGAAGCTGCTGGCCAACCTAGACACCGCGCGCGAGCGGGAGCTGTGGCGCGTGCTCGTCGCCCTGTCGATCCGCCACGTCGGGCCGACCGCAGCCCGCGCGCTCGCCGCGCGCTACACCTCCATGCAGGCGCTTATCGACGCCCCCATCACCGACCTCGCCGACACCGACGGCGTGGGCCTGGTCATCGCGCGATCCTTCAAGGACTGGTTCGAGGAGCAGTGGCACCGCGACATCGTAGACAAGTGGGCCAAAGCCGGTGTGCGGATGGTCGACGACACCACCGACGCCGCTCCGCAGACCCTCGAGGGGCTTACCGTCGTGGTGACGGGAACCCTGGAGAACTTCTCGCGCGATGAAGCCAAGGAGGCGATTTTGGCCCGCGGCGGCAAGGCGGCTGGCTCCGTGTCGAAGAAGACGAGCTACGTTGTCGTTGGCGAGAACGCCGGCTCGAAGGAGGACAAGGCCCGCGAGCTGGGCGTGCCGATCCTCAACGAGGCGCAGTTTGAGCAGTTGCTTGCAACCGGCTCGCCTGCGTAGCGACGCACTTGCTCACGGCAATTCCGACAGCTACGGCTGCGAGCAGCGACAATACCGGCCACACCCAAAACGGCACGGCCTCGTGCCAATCGATGGCCCGGGAGAGCAGCAGGACAACGGCCACGGTAATCACGGGGCCGATCAGGCCGCTGAACGACAGTTCGGGCCGGCGCCACGCGCGGACGGCTTCGATGGCCAGCGCTACAGCGCACACGGCGAGGAGTAGGTAGCTAATCATTGCTGCTGTGTCCCTTCGAGGTCTTCGAGTAGGTCCACGGCGAGCTCGTCGACCCACATGCTGCTGGTGTTAGCGACGAACACGGCGGCTTCGTGGTCCGGGGACCACACGAGCATGGTCCTGAAGCCACCGGTCCCGCCGTTGTGGAAGGTGTACTCGGTCCCGCCGATCTCCCGGTGGCTCCACCCGTACTCCGGGCGGCCGTGGTCGGCGACCCACTGGGCGTATTTCGCCATATCCGCCGGGGTGGAGCGGATCGCGCCCGCCGGGGCCCAGCCGTCCATGTCCCAGGGCTCGGCCGGGCGGCCGCTCAAGCCGAGTCCGCGCGAGCTGTCCTCGCCTGAACCGGAAGTCGCCAGGTGCGTCTCCGTCATGCCGGCGGGCTCGAAGATCGCGGTGCGCAACAGCTCTTCGTAGCTCATGTCCGCGTTGCGGGCGAGCAGCTGCCCGAGCAGGGCGTGGCCGTAGTTGGAGTAGTTGCGCTCGCCGCGGTCATGAAGCTCGGCTTCAGCGGCGTAGGAGAGGATGTCGTCGGCGGTCGCGTCGCGGTAGGGGTTGGCGTTGGTCAGCGCCACGGCCACGCGGTTGCTGAGTAGCTCGGACGGCGCGGAGCTCAACCCGGCGGTGTGGTTGGCCAGCTCTTCCATGGTGACGTCGGCGATCGGGGTGCCGGGGACGTCGATAAGCTCGCCGACTGTTGTTGCGAGGGTGATATCGCCGCGCTCAATCTGCTGGCGCAGAAGCTCGGCGTTGAAGGTTTTGGTGATGGAGCCGATCTCAAATTCGGTGTGCTCGTCGGCGCCGAGACCGCCGAAGCGCACACCGCCGTTGCCGAGGTAGAACGCGGCGAGCTCGTGGTGCCCGGGGTCGGCGTGGGTGCGCAGGGCGTCGGAAACGGACGCGTCTCCGGTGGTTTCTTCTCCCAAGGTGATCGGGCGGGGCCCGAGGAGAATCATCACAGCCAGCGTGACAATCGCGGCGAGGCCACCAGCGGCCACAGACGACGGCTTCATCAGTGGGCCTCGCACGCTGTGATGATCGCCATCAGTGGCACGACGCGGGCGGGGGGAATGGCGAAGCTGCCGTCGTGCTTGGTTACCCAGCCTGCGGCCTGGAGCGCGCTCAAGTGGTGGTAGGCGGTGCCGGGGGAGCTGGCGATGTGCTCCTCGACGAGCTCGGTCACCGTGGCCGGGGAGGTCAGGAGGCGACGCATGATCTCTCCGCGAAGCGGGTTGGCGAGGGCGGACAGGCGGGAAATCTCTTCCTCCCACTCGCTGTCGGTAACCCAGTGGGTCGGGCGCGTCCACTCGTACTCGTAGTGGCGGCCTCCCGTATCCACGACGCCGCCGAAGGTGACGGCGCCGTCGACGAGGTCCGTGTTGGCCTTGAGGGAGTCGATAAGAGCGAGGGCTGCGGGCTGCGGGTTTTCGGGTTCTAGTCGGGCTTCGAGTGCGGCAACGCGCCGCTCGAGGTCGGCGGTGTGCTCGGTGATCGCGGTTTCCATAAGTTTAGAATGGCAGAATTATGGACTGCTGGCAACGTGTCTATTCCGCGGCCGCCCTGGGCGCGAGCACGAGCGTCGCTACCAGGAGCGTCACGCAACTGGCACCAGCGATAACCCAGTAATCCACGGGACTAGGGCCCGTGGGGAACGCGATGAGGTTCAACGCGGTAAGCGGAACGGCGTGGGCAACAACGGCCGGCCACGCCGACCCGTACCGGTGGGAGACGGCGCTCAGAAAAAGGCCCAAGGGGAAAAGGGTGAGCGTCGACGTTATCGCCGCGTCTGCGGGCAGCGTCCCCTGAGCCACCATGGTGGCGTGGAGCGGAATGTGCCAGATCACCCACAAGCACGAGATGGCCGAGGCGAAACCCCAAAAACCGAGGCTGGAAAGACAAGAGTGGAGGAAACCGCGCCACGCGGCTTCCTCCCCAAGCGTGCTCAGGGAAAAGATCAGGGCGTAAGGGACGATGAGCAGTATCGCCTGCAGATAGAAACCGCTGGGCTGGGGTTCGCCGATTCCGCCGAGCATCACGCTGCCCGCCGCAATGGCGTAGGCGATGAGCAAAGCGCACACGGCAACGAGGCTCCCTACCAGCGCTGTGCGCCACGACGTGCGCAGTCGGAACCAGGTGGACAACCCGCGTTTACGAAAGGCGAGAAGGACCGCAGCCGCGACGAGAGCGGGGATCCACCGCGCGACAATGACAAACCAGTTGGGAATGACGGCATCGAACAGCAAAAACACTGCGCACACCGCCGTGATGGCGATAAGGACGGCGACGGCAAAGACCGCGGCCATGGAGTAGTTGGCGCTCTTTGGGGGCTGCACGGGTGAAGCGTAACAATTTCTTCACCGACGCGCTGGGGATCAGCTACCGTAGCATCGCGCCGATGATGTGGCCCAAGTCCCGGATTTGCGTGACCTCGGAGGCGAGGAAGTCGGGGCCACCAACGCGTCCGACGACGAGCACCAGGTCCGTGCCGGCCAGGGGCGTGATCGCCAGTGTGGTGTCCAGCAGCCACCACGACTCCGGCACCCAGGTGTCGGAGTCGCGCTGCAAGATCCGCGCCGTGGTGACGTCGACGAGCGTGGGCTTGGAACCGTCGTCACCCGGCGCCGCCTGGGAGGCCGCGACGCGCTCCAGCCCCTCGGACGTGTCGCGCAGCACCACCGCCCACGACGACGTCATGGCCTGCGGCATCACGCTGACCAGCTCGTGGGCTGCGGCGGTGACGTCGCCCGTGGTGTCGGCGATTCGGGCGAGCATCTGGATCTGGCCGCGGCGATCCACCGTGCCCGTGAACGGGCGAATCGAGTCGACCTCCGCGCCCTCGATTGAGCTGGCTGCGGTGATGAGGGCGTCGACAAGCGTGCCCGTAGGCAGCTCGACGACGATGTCATCGGTGACTACCCCCGCGCGATCCATCTGAACGATGTCCACGGATCGAATGTCGGCATCGATCATGCCGAAAGCCTCGGCAAGCTCGCCGAGGCTGCCCGGGACGTCCGGCAGGTGGACGCGGATGAGGTAAGACATAACACAAGTTATATCACCGCGCCCAAACACCGCCCCCAACCGGAGTGTCTGGGCCGTGACGTAAGATGAGGTCGTTTTCATCTCCAAGGTTAGGAAAGACATTGTCCGAAATTTCCAGAGACGAGGTCTCGCGCATCGCGCGTCTGGCCCGCATCGCGCTGAGCGATGAGGAGCTCGACCAGATCGCGCCGCAGCTCGACCACATCGTCGACGCCGTGTCCAAGGTGCGCCAAGTCGACACCGAAGGCGTGACGCCGATGAGCCACCCGCACTCCATCGACGTCGGGATGCGCGAGGACGTGGAGAAAAAGACGCTGACCCAAGCGCAGGCGCTGGACCAAGCCCCTGCCGTGGAGGAAGAGCGCTTCGTGGTGCCGCAGATTCTGGGAGAAGGGGACTAACCATGACCAACTACGTCATTCCCGCCGACGGGCTCATCGCTCTGCCCGCGCACGAGCTCGCCGCCAAGATCCAGGCCGGCGAGGTGACCTCGCGCGAGGTCACCCAGGCGTTTGCGGACCGCATCGCGGAGACCGACGCGGAGTTGGGCGCGTTCCTCCACGTCAGCGCAGACGCCGCGCTCGCCGCCGCCGACGCCGTCGACGCCCAGGTCGAAGCCGGTCAAGCCCCCGCCTCCGCGCTGGCCGGCGTGCCGTTGGCGCTGAAAGACCTGCTGGTGACCACCGATGCGCCGACCACCGCAGCATCCAAGCTGCTGGAAGGCTACATCAGCCCCTATGACGCGACCGTGGTAACCAAGCTGCGCGAAGCTGGCATCCCGATCATCGGAAAAACCAACTTGGACGAGTTCGCGATGGGCTCCTCCGGTGAGAACTCCGCCTACTACCCGACGAAGAACCCGCACGACATCACCCGCGTGCCCGGCGGCTCCGGCTCCGGCACCGCGGCCGCGCTGGCTGCCGGGCAGGCGCCGCTGGGCATCGGCACGGACACGGGCGGCTCGATCCGCCAGCCCGCGTCCCTGACCGGCACCGTTGGCGCCAAGCCGACCTACGGCGGGGTGTCGCGCTACGGCGTGATCGCCAACGCCTCCTCGCTCGACCAGGTCGGCCCCTGCGCCAATAACGTGCTCGACACGGCGCTGCTGCACGAGATCATCGCCGGCCACGACGAGTTCGACGCCACCTCCGTCGACCGCGCGGTCCCGCCCGTGGTCGCTGCAGCGCGCGAGGGCGCCTCGGGCGATCTCAGCGGTGTGAAAATCGGCCGCGTCAAGCAGTTCGCCCGCCCCGGCACCCAGGACGGCGTCAACGAGGTCGTCGACGCCGCGTTCGCCCAGCTCGAACGCCAGGGCGCGGAGATCGTCGAGGTCGACTGCCCCAACTTCGACAACGTCATCGGCGCCTACTACCTGATCCAGACCTCCGAGGTGTCGTCGAACCTCGCGCGTTTCGACGGCATGCGCTACGGCCAGCGCCGCGGCGACGACGGCTCCCGCTCGGCCGAGGAGGTCATGGCGCTGACCCGCGGCGAGGGCTTCGGCGACGAGGTCAAGCGCCGCATCATCCTGGGCACATACGCCCTGTCGGTGGGTTACTACGACGCCTACTACCTGCAGGCGCAGCGCGTGCGCACACTCGTTGCCCGCGACTTCGCCCGTGCCTTCGACAGCGTCGACGTCATCGCCGGCCCGTCCGTGCCCACCACGGCGTTCAAGCTCGGCGACAAGGTCGACGACCCGCTGGCCATGTACAACTTCGACCTGTTCACGCTGCCGCTGAACCTCGCTGGCCTGCCCGGCATGTCCGTGCCCGCGGGCACCGCCCCGGATACGAACCTGCCCGTCGGCCTGCAGATCATCGCCCCAGCCTTCGAGGACGACAAGATGTATCGCGTCGGTGCAGCCTTTGAAGCCGGACGCCGCTAGCTCGCCAGTCTCTGCGCTTGCGGCGCTTGCCACGGGCTACCTCCTGATCATGGTCGATCAGGGGATCATGCCCGTACTCACACCGCACCTGCCCTTCGGCGTCGGCGCGGCGGTGTGGCTGACCAGCGTCTACCTCATCTGCACCGTGGTGCCCATGCCGGTTGCGGGCCGCCTCGGCGACCGCTTCGGTCAACGCCGCATCTTCATCGCCGGCATCGCGCTCTACCTCGGCGCGCTGTTGCTCGCCGCCGCGTCGTGGTCCCTGGCCTCGCTCGTCGCGGCCCGCGCGCTCCAAGGCCTCGGCTGCGCGGCATTTTTGCCCCAAGCCTTCGGCATGATTAACCGGTTCGTGCCTAACGACCGGCGCGGCAGAGTCTTCGCGGTGTGGGGCGTCGTCGGCTCCGTCGGCTCACTGCTCGGACCCATCCTCGGTGGCATCCTCGTCGGCGCCGGCTGGCGCACAGCCTTCGCCGCCCAGGCCGCAATCGCGCTGGTCGGCCTCGTCTTGGCGCTTAAGTTTCTGCCCCAGCTGCCGGTCTCGCCCGCGCGTATCGACGCCCTGTCCACCGCCCTCTCCCTCGCCGGACTCGGCGCACTGGTCTACGGTATCCAGTTCCTGGCCTGGGCCCCGGCGTTCATTGGCGCGGCCCTGCTCGCAGTGTTCTTAGCTATCCAGGCGCGCGGGGGAGACGACGCGCTGGTGCCGGTGCGACTGTTTTCGGACGGCAACTTCGCGGCGGGCACGTTCGGCATTGCCACGATGGGTTTCGCCGTGGCTTCGATGTTCATCCCTGTGATGTATTGGCTGCAGGGCGTGGCCGGGGTGGCGTCGACAAGCGCTGGCCTGCTCACGGCGCCGATGTCGCTGCTCGCGATGGCGCTGACTCCGTATGCCGGCGAGCTCAGTGATCGGGTGAGCCCGCGCGTGCTGTCGGCGGTGGGGTTCGGGTTTATGGCCGCGGGTTTGGGGCTCGCGTGGTGGGTGATGCACACGGGCGCGCCTGCACTGCTCTTCGCCGCGGTGACGTCGCTGCTCGGCGTGGGCAGCGCGTTTGTGTGGGCGCCGAACGCGACAACCACCATGCGGTTCGTGCCCGATCAGGCGGCAGGTGCCGCATCGGGGCTGTACAACACTGTGCGCCAGGTCGGGTCCGTGCTG
Source organism: Corynebacterium sp. Z-1 (assembly GCF_031844665.1). NCBI lineage: Bacteria > Bacillati > Actinomycetota > Actinomycetes > Mycobacteriales > Corynebacteriaceae > Corynebacterium > Corynebacterium sp. Z-1. The sequence goes on from NZ_CP134621.1 coordinate 1,504,756, forward strand.
GGCGTGGCGCTGGTGGGGGCAGTGCTCGCCGGCGGCGATGTTTCCTCTACCGCGGCCCCCGCGATCGTGTTGCCGCTGACGGCTATGCTGTTGGGGCTTGTCAGCACGGCATTCCTGCGCAGGGACGTGACCGCCAAAACCCGCTAGGGTATACACCATGCGACTTGCCACACTCACATCAGGTGGAGACTGCCCGGGGCTCAACGCGGTGATCCGCGGAATTGTCCGTACCGCCAGCTCTCAGTACGGCTCCACCGTGGTCGGGTACCTAGATGGTTGGGTCGGCCTCATCGAGGACCGCCGGATCGACCTTTACGACGACGCGTTCATCGACTCGATCCTGCTGCGTGGCGGTACGATCCTGGGCACTGGCCGCCTCCACCCGGACAAGTTCAAGGCGGGACTGGACACGATCAAGCGCAATCTTGACGACGCCGGCGTCGATGCCCTGATCGCCATCGGCGGGGAGGGCACCCTCAAGGGCGCGAAGTGGCTCTCCGACAACGGCATCCCGGTCGTCGGCGTGCCCAAGACCATTGACAATGACGTCGCGGCGACCGACTACACCTTTGGCTTCGATACCGCAGTCAGCGTGGCCACTGACGCCATCGACCGCCTGCACACCACCGCGGAGTCGCACAACCGCATTCTCATCGTCGAGGTTATGGGCCGCCATGTCGGGTGGATCGCGCTGCACGCAGGCATGGCCGGCGGGGCGCACTACACCGTGATCCCGGAGCAGCCCTTCGACATCGCGGAGATTTGCAAGGCGATGGAGCGGCGATTCCAGATGGGGGAGAAGTACGGCATCATCGTCGTCGCCGAGGGCGCGGTGCCCAAGGAGGGCACGATGGACGCGGGCCTGGGCGAGGAGGACGAGTTCGGCCACAAAACGTTCAACGGCATGGGCCAGATCATTGCCGACGAGATCAAATCGCGCTTGGGCTACGACGTTCGCACCACCGTCCTTGGGCACATCCAGCGCGGCGGCACGCCAACCGCCTACGACCGCGTGCTGGCCACACGTTACGGCGTCAACGCCGCGCGCGCTGTTCACGAGGGCAAATTTGACACCTGCGTCGCGCTGCACGGCGAGAACATTGAGCTGGTGCCGCTCGAAAGCGCGGTGGCGCACCTGAAGCAGGTGCCGGAGGGCCGCTACCGTACGGCCCAGACCATGTTTGGGTAGTTCCAGCTGTTGGGACTAGCATCCCATGTCATGGACAGCTCACAGGATCTCCGCGCCGATCGCTCCGCCTACATCGCTGCGCTCGGCTTCCCGCTGCTCGTCATCGCGGGCGGCGCGCTCGGCTACTTCGCCCCGGCGGTGATCGAGCCGATCTCTGGGTGGACAACCTGGCTGCTCGGCATCGTCATGTTCGGCATGGGCCTGACCCTGCGCCCGGTTGACTTCGCCCTCGTCGCGCGCCGCCCCTTGCCCGTGCTGATCGGCGTAATCGCGCAGTTCGTCATCATGCCCGCGCTCGCGGTGGCTGTGACCTTCCTGCTCGGCCTGCCGAAGGAGATCGCGGCGGGCGTGATTCTGGTCGGCTGTGCGCCCGGCGGCACCTCATCGAACGTCGTTAGCTATCTTGCGCGTGGCGACGTCGCCCTGTCCGTCACCATGACCTCGGTGTCGACGCTGCTGGCCCCGCTGATCACCCCGGTGCTGACCCTGTGGCTGGCGGGGCAGTACATGCCGGTCAGCGCCTCATCGATGGCGCTGACCATTCTGAAGATGGTGTTCGTGCCCGTCGTTCTGGGCTTGGTGCTGCGGACGGTGGCTCCGAAGGTGGTGGAGGCTATCCTGCCGGTGCTGCCGTGGATCTCCGTCGTTGCAATTTCGACGATTGTGGCGATCGTGGTCTTCGGCTCCCGCGACAAGATCGTCGAGGCGGGCCTGATCGTGCTCGCGGCCGTGGTGATTCACAATATGGCCGGGCTGGTGCTGGGCTACCTTACCGGCAAGCTCACCCGCCAACCCGAACCCGTCAGCCGCACCATGGCCATCGAGGTGGGGATGCAGAACTCCGGTCTCGCCGCCACCTTGGCCGCGACCTACCTCAGCCCGCTCGCGGCGCTGCCCGGGGCGGTGTTCTCGGTGTGGCACAACCTTTCCGGCGCCATCGCCGTGCTCATCGCCCGCCGCGTGGACGAGCGCGCCGCACGTAAACTTTAAAAGCATGACCTCGACACCGAACCCGCGCGAGGCGGTGACCATGCACAACCGCTTCATCAGCTTGGAAGCGCTCTCTGCCGCCCACGCCGCAGACCTGCGCGCCGCCGTGGGGGACTTGGGCACAACCTGGTACGTCGATCACGTCCCTGCGCCCGACGGGGTGGATGCGCAGATCGAGTTCCTTACCGGCAGCGACAACTACGTGCCGTGGGCAGTGCTTCGCGACGGCCACGCCATCGGTGTGACCTGCTTCTACAACATCGACCAGCGCAACCGGCACTGCGAGCTCGGCTACACCTGGATCTCCCGGGACGCTCAGGGCGGCTTGGTCAACCCCGCGCTCAAGCTGCTGGTTCTCACCCGCGTCTTTGAAGAGCTCGGTTTCATGCGCGCGGAGTTTCGCTGCCACTCGATGAACATCCAGTCGCGGCGCTCACTGGAAAAGCTCGGAGCCAAGCACGAGGGCACTTTACGACGCCACCGAGTAATGAACAACGGCACCGTGCGCGACTCGTGCATCTACTCCATCCTCGACTACGAGTGGCCAGCGGTGAAGTGCGGGCTGGAGGCGCGGCTGTCGCGGGGGTGACGCCCGTGTGTCCTTTTCGGGTCAGCATTGCGGTCTTAGGTTAACGTGCGGTGAACTGGGTTTGAGGTCGTGGTCTGCCCGGGGGACGTGTCTCGGTATGTCCCTTTCGAGTCTGCATTGCGGACTCTGGTTAACGTGCGATGAACGCCAGTGCCCAGCCCCGATCCATGCCCACACTGCGAAGCAGCCGGTTTCTCCCCTTCGAGTCTGCACTGCGGACTCTGGTTAACACGCGGTGAACGTCGCTCGGGTCGGGGCTCACCCCGCGAAGTCGTCCGCCTCTCCTTCCCGAGTCCGCACTGCGGACTTTCGTAAACGTGCGCTGAACGGCGCTCGAGGCCCTTGTCCGCCTTGCGGAGTAGCCTCACCCACCGGTCAGCCTCTCCCTTTCGACTCCACATTGCGGACTCCGGTTAACGAGCGGTTAACGTGTCCACCGCCGCCATGGAAACCAACCCGCGGCTGCAAAGACTAAAACCCCCGACCATCAAAGACGCCGCGCCACCGCACCCCACCTACGCCCTCCATTGCCGTCGCGCTGAGCGCGGCGAACTAGACTGTCACCCATGACTGCCTACGACCTGATGGATTTTGACGACGTCCTGGAGAAGTACGACCCCGTGATGGGTTTGGAGGTGCACGTCGAGCTGGCGACGGAGACGAAAATGTTCTCCACCTCGTCCGCGCATTTCGGGGCGGCGCCGAATAGCAATATCGACCCGGTCTCGCTCGGCCTGCCGGGTGCGCTGCCTGTCGTCAACGCCAAGGGCGTGGAGTGGGCCATCAAGATCGGCCTGGCGCTGAACTGCACGATCGCCGAGAGTTCGCGGTTCGCGCGAAAGAACTACTTCTACCCGGATCAGCCGAAGAACTACCAGATCTCGCAGTACGACGAGCCCATCGCCTACGACGGCTACCTCGATGTGCTGCTTGACGACGGCACCGAGTGGCGCGTCGAGATCGAGCGCGCGCATATGGAGGAAGACACCGGCAAGCTCACCCACCTCGGGTCGGCTTCCGGCCGCATCACGGGTGCCACCGCCTCGCTGGTCGACTGCAACCGCGCGGGAATACCGCTGATCGAGATCGTGACCAAGCCGATCATCGGCGCCGGCGAGCGCGCCCCCGAGGTAGCCAAGGCCTACGTAAGCGCACTGCGTGAGTTGGTCAAGGCCCTCGGCGTGTCCGACGCGCGCATGGATCAGGGCTCCATGCGTTGCGACGCCAACGTGTCGCTGCGGCCCATCGGCCAGGAGAAGTTCGGCACCCGCACCGAGACGAAGAACATCAACTCGCTGAAGTCCGTCGAGCAGGCCGTGCGCTTCGAGATGCAGCGCCAGGCCCAGGTGCTCGACAGCGGTGGGGAGATTGTCCAGGAAACGCGCCACTACCAGGAGAAGGACGGCTCCACCTCCAAGGGCCGCCCCAAGGAAGAGGCCTCCGACTACCGCTACTTCAATGATCCCGACCTGCCCCCGGTGATCGCCAAGCCGGAGTGGGTCGACGAGATCCGCGCGACTCTGCCGGAGCTGCCGTGGGTGCGACGCGCTCGCATCCAGGAGGAGTGGCAGCTGCCGGAGAAGGAGTTCCGCGACCTCGTCAACGCCGGCGCGCTGGACCTGGTCGTCGATACCGTCGAGGCGGGAACCACCCCCGACGAAGCGCGCGCGTGGTGGGTGTCCTACATCATGGCCAAGGCCAACGAGCAGGGCAAAGACCTTGACACGATTGGCGTGAGCCCGGCGGATGTCGCGCGCGTCGTTGCGCTGGTGAAGGAAGGCAAGCTGACCACGAAGCTTGCGCGCCAGGCCATCGACGGCGTGATTGCGGGCGAGGGCAGCGTTGATGAGGTCGTCGAGAAGCGAGGGCTAGAAGTTGTTCGCGACGATTCCGCGATCGAGAAGGCCGTCGACGAGGCGCTGGCGGCCAACCCCGACATCGTGGAAAAGTACCGCGCCGGCAACAAGAAGGTTACCGGCGCGATCGTGGGTGCCGTGATGAAGGCGACCCAGGGCAAGGCGGATCCGGGCCAGGTTAACCGGCTGATCGCCCAGAAGCTGGGCTAGTCGCCCTGCCCGGCCTTATCGGCCGGGCGCACGGCGGGGAAGCTGCCGGTCTTGTACACCTCGTCGTAGGCCCTCCAATCGATGGGGGCGTCGGTGGTCGGCTCGGGCGCGCCTTCGTATTCCTTGGACTCAGGGTCAAGGGCGGGGGTCTCCTCCAGCGAGAACTCACTCGCAGGATCGGCATCCAGAGTTGCCGCGACCTCTTCCTGCACCGACTGCCACAGCGTGTTCTCCTCAACGTGCGACTGAGCGGCGAGCTCTTCCACCTCCGCGCGCTGGTTGTCAGTGAGGTCGCGCTCGGTCGGGTCCAGCGCCTTCTCTGCTAGGGCGGCGAGGCGCTCGCGGCGCTGCGTCTCGTTCTTGATTAGCGTGCGGTCCCTGAACCACACGAAGACCATCACCGCGATAAGCACCATGCCGAGGTAGCCCAAGATGGGGTAGACCCAGCCGAGCAGGTCCGCGAAGCCGATGAAGGACAGGGCGAAGCCGATCAGCACCACGGCGAAGTAGATCGGGCGGAAGCGGCTGTGGTTCGTGGCGGACATCCGTCGCGCCATGGCGTAGAACATGCCGACGGCGGTGTTGTAAATCATCAGGTAGATCACCAGCGCGACCACCACGCCGACGGCCGGGTGCATGTTGTCAAACACCATCAGCAGTGGCAGGTCTGCACCGAAGACGTCCTCAATGTTGGCGAAGATGATAAACGCCAAGATCACCTGCAGCGTGGAAAAAATGATGCCGCCAATCAGTCCGCCGATGCCCGCCTCGCGCGGGTTGAGCTGCGAGCCCGCAATGACCAGGATCATGGAGACCGCGACGATGGTGCACATGGCGGCGTAGTTCAGAGCGGACAGCAGCCAGTTGTTGCCCACACCCGAGGCGGGTGCGTTCTGCATCGCGAGCTCGTTGATCGCGGAGAAGTTATCGGGCATGTTGAGGATGGTCACAACCAGCGCGCCGAGAACGGCGAGGATGAGAAACGGCGTGATCGACGAGATCACGTTGGTCAACCGGTCGATGTCGAGGAACCCGGAGGCGAGGAGCGCAACGGTCATGATTGCCGCGCCGGCCCACGTCGGAAAGCCAAACTGCTGCTCCAGGTTGGAGCCCGCGCCCGCGACCATGACGAAGCCGATGGCGAACAGGGTGATCATCGTGGAGACATCCATGAACCGCGCGACCACGGGGTGGGAGACCGACTTGAACACGGCGCTGTGGTCGTCGGCCAGGAAGTAAGAGCCGAGCTGGAAGAGTGTCGTGCCCACAAGCACGATGACCAAGCCGGCCACGATCGTGCCGACGATTCCCCAGTAGCCGAACGCGAGGAAATACTGGATTGTTTCCTGTCCGGACGCAAATCCCGCGCCAACGAGGAGGCCGACGAACGCGAGCGCGACCTTGACTGCTCTTCTCATGAAGTTTCAAAACCTGCTTTATGAATTAAAAGGGGCACATTACAACCCGTATATGCTAGCAAAGGCCCCGGACAGCTGCTCGCGAAGCGCTAGAGCTGGAAGGGTTCCGGGTTTTTGACTTCCTCGCCCTCGCGCACCGGGCGGGGCGCGGTAACCCCCTCGGCGTAGGGGGAGCCGCCAAAGCGGTTGCGGTCGTGCTGCTCCACCAGCCAGCCGAGCTCGGGGCCGAGCGGGACCACGCCGGTGGGGTTCACCTCGGCGTGCGTGATGTAGTAATGCTGCTTGATCTCGGTGAAGTCGGTGGTGTCACCGAACCCGGGAAGCTGGAACAACTCCTGGAGGTAGCCGCGCAGGTTGGGCATCTCCGCGATCTTGGTGCGCGACGCCTTGAAGTGGCCGTAGTAGACGGGGTCGAAGCGCACGAGGGTGGGGTAGAGGTAGATGTCAGCCAGCGTGATCTGGTTGCCCACGAGGTAGCGTTGCTGGCCTAAGCGTTCTTCCAGCCAGTCCATGTTCTCCCACAGCTCGTAGTAGGCCTCCTCGTAGGCGTCTTGCGAGGCCGCGAACCCGCAGCGGTAGACGCCGTTGTTGACGTACTTATATACCCGGTTGGACACCTGGTCGATCTCCTCGCGCAGCGCTTCCGGGTAGAGGTCGGGCGCGCCCTCGCGGTGGAACTCTGTCCACTCGTTGTTGAAGTCGACGGGGATCTGCTTAAACCAGTTGGTAACCACCTTGTTCGTGCCAACCTCCACGATGGCGGGCACGGTGATGCCCTTCGGGTAGTCGGGAAAGCGGTTCTCGTAGGCCTCCTTGAGCTTGTGCAGGCCCGTGACCGGGTCCTTCTCGCCCAGGTCGACATCGAAAACCCACGAGTCCGCGTCGTGGGTCGGCCCGGCCAGCCCGAGCGAGATGGCGTCTTCAAGCCCGAGCAGGCGGCGCGCGATGATCGTGCGGTGGGCCCAGGGGCAGGCTCGCGCGGCCATGAGGCGGTAGCGGCCGGATTCGACGGGCCAGAGCTCGCCCTTTCCGGCATGCTGCTTATCGACGTCCGCGACAATGCGGTCCTCGATATAGGTCGTGTCGCGCTCGAAGGCGCCGTCGGTCGAGGCGTTCTGGGGTGCGTTTGTCCACTGTGACTTATCCATAAACCCAGTCTCCCCGAAATAAAGTGATTGATCAACAAAACTTGACGGTGGCGCGCCGATTCCGCTTCGGCGCAAACCACACCCTCTGGCCTAGGTTTTTAACTTATGACGAACAACAACTTCCACGACGTCACGCCCGACGACTTCAATGGTTTCGAAGACGTCCCCACCTACGCCGAAGGCGGCTCCACCTCGCGGATCCGCCCAGCCAACACCAGCGACATCTACCAGCGCACCGGCAAGGCAGCACCGACGGAGGTGTTCCCCTCATCCATAAGCCAGCCGACCGAGATGATCGAGCCGGACTACGCGGCAATGCCCGCGCCCGTCGCGGAGCCCGCCTACATTGAGCCGGCCTACGTCGAAGAACCCGTCGCCACCGCGGTCGACGCACGCCGCGGCACAATCGACCTCGGGCTTCTGCTCCTGCGTTTTGTACTCGGCGGCTACCTGATCTTCTCCGCCATCCAGACGTTCTTCCAGCTCGGCGCCTCCCAGGGCATCGCTGGCCTGGAAGCGCAGTTCGGCGCCTACGCCTACGGCAACGCGCTTGCCGTCATCGTTCCTACCCTGGAGCTCGCCGCGGGCGTGTTCATCGTTCTAGGCCTGCTCAGCCCCGTCGCCTCGATGGTGGCGATCGCCGTCACCGGCTTTATGGCCGCCCACACCGCGGCCAACACCGGGACGGGGTTCAACCCCGTAGCGTGGGGAGCTGACGTGTGGCTCGCCGTGATCCTGCTCGGCGTCGCCCTCGCGCACCAGTTCACCGGGCCCGGCTTCTACGCTGTAGACTCAGGACGCGGCTGGGCGCGCCGCCCGCTCGCCTCGTCCTGGATTTTCGCCGCTCTCGGCATCGCCGCCGCCGCGCTGATGTGGTGGTTCGGCACCGGCATCAACCCGTTCGCCTAGCTCAGGCACACCGCGTAGCGCCGCCGCCCACGCGGCCAGCAGCGCTATGCCGAGCCAGACGTAGTCGGAGACCAGGATTTTCGCCCACAGGGGCAGCTCGTGTACCGCGATTGCGTCGCCGAACCACCACTTCGGCGGCACCCCGATGACGGTGACCGTGAACACCGCCACCACGGCGGTGAGGAACACGGGCCACTTCAAAACGGTGGCGCAGCGCCACCACGCCACGGGCAAAATCAACGCCAGCCAGACCCAGTGGTGCGACCACGACACCGGCGAGATCAGCAGCATGATCACGGCGTTGGCCAGGGCGGCGTCGATAAGCATGCCGCGGCGAATGAGCGCGACCATGAGCCACCCGCCGAGCACGACCGTGGCCACGCTCAGGCCCGCCCAGATTAGGTTGGATGACAACCCGTGCGCGGCGAGCGATTCTCCGCTGGGGTAGAAGCGCATCACCATGCCCTTGAGTGAGCTGTTGGACTGATACGTCGTATCCACCCCGAATTCCGAGGTCGTGCCCATGCTCAGCAGGGTCGCGCCGAAGAACTCGCGTGTCGCGTCCCAGCGCACGAGGGCGGCGACCACCGTGGCAATCAGGCCCGAGGCGCCGGCGACGAGGATCGCGCGCACATCGCGGCGCAGGAGGAAGAACAGCAGCATGGCCAGCGGCGTGATCTTGATCGCCGCGGCGATGCCAATCAGCGAGCCCTGCGGCAGCCAGCGCTTGCGCGGCACCACGTCGAGCACGACGAGCGTCATGATGACCACGTTGATCTGGGCGTACATGGCGTTTAAGCGCATAGGTTCGATGCACACGCCGAACGCCCAGGCCACGGCAACCAGCGCGATGAACTGGCGGGTGCCAAGGCGGCCGCGGGTGACTGCGCAAAGCACAAAGTACACGCAAAGCAGCAGGGCAGCCGCGGAAATCGCGATGACGACGTTGCCCAAGGCGTCGTCGGAAAGCCAGCTGGCCATCGCCAGCGGGGTGAGCACGAGCGCGCCGAACGGCGGGTAAATGAACGGCAGCGCCACGTCGGCGGCGTACATCGGCTCGGAGTACACCGGACGGCCCTCGAGGAAGGCGCGGGCGCCCTCCCGGTAGATGATCACGTCGACCGGAAAATCGGTCGCGCGCATCAGGATGACCGTCGCCGCGACGCCGACCACCGCGGCGAGGGCCGTGACAAAAGTGAGCAGGTGGGATTTCACCCAGGCTAGCCTAGTCCACCTGTCGGACAGCGCCCTTGTCGGCGGAGGTTGCCATCTTGGCGTAGGCGCGCAGCGCCTTGGTCACCTCGCGGGTGCGGTTCGGCGTCCACGGGCGCTCGGACGCCTCCATCTTCGCGCGGCGCTCGGCGATGACCTCCTCATCGACGTCCAGACGGATCTCGCGGTTGGACACCGAGATGCTGATGGTGTCGCCGTTTTCCACAAGGCCGATCAAGCCACCGTGCGCGGCCTCCGGGGAGATGTGCCCGATGGACAGCCCCGAGGTGCCGCCAGAGAAGCGACCGTCCGTGATCAGGGCGCACTTCGTGCCCAGACCCGCGCCCTTGAGGAAGGACGTCGGGTGCAGCATCTCCTGCATGCCCGGACCACCCGCGGGGCCCTCGTAACGGATGACGATGACCTCGCCCTCCTGGACCTCGCGGTTGAGGATGACGGAGACCGCCTGCTCCTGGGAATCGAGAACGCGGGCGGGGCCACTGAATTCCCACAGGCCCTCCTCGACGCCCGCGGTCTTTAGGATCGCGCCGTCGGGGGCGATGTTGCCGCGCAGGACGACGAGGCCGCCGTCGGAGGTGAAGCTGTGCTCGACGTCGTGGATCACGCCATTGGCGGAGTCCGTGTCCAGCGACTCCCAGCGCGCAGACTGCGAAAACGCCTCGGTGGTGCGCTTGCCGCCGGGCGCGGCGTGGTAGAGCTCGATGGCCTCGGGCAGGGGGGACTCGGCGCGGATGTCCCAGTCCGCCAGCCACTCGTCCAGCGAGGGGTAGGCCACGGTGTGAACGTTCTTGTTCAGCAGCCCGGCCCGGTTGAGCTCGCCGAGGATCGCGGGGATGCCGCCGGCGCGGTGAACGTCCTCGACGTGCGCCTCGCCGTTCGGGGCGACCTTGGACAAGCAGGGGATTGAGTGGGAGAGCTCGTCGATGTCGTGGAGGCTGAAGTCCACCTCGCCCTCCTGGGCGGCGGCGAGGATGTGCAAGATGGTGTTTGTCGAGCCGCCCATAGCCATGTCCAGCGCCATCGCGTTGCGGAACGCGTCGACGGTGGCAACCGAGCGCGGCAGTACCGACTCGTCGCCCTCGCGGTAGTAGCGGTCGCACAGCTTCACAATGGCCTCGCCGGCCTTCTCAAACAGGGCGCGGCGCGCCGTGTGGGTGGCCAGCGTGGTGCCATTGCCCGGCAGAGACAAACCGAGGGCCTCGGTGAGGCAGTTCATCGAGTTCGCGGTGAACATGCCGGAGCACGAACCACAGGTCGGACAGGCCGCGTTGGCGATCGACTCGAGCTCGGAGTCGGAGACGGCGTCGTTGGCGGACAGGGAGATCGCGTCGATCAGGTCGGACTTCGGCTTGGTCACGCCGCCGACCGAGAACGCCTTGCCGGCCTCCATCGGCCCGCCGGAGACGAACACGGCCGGGATGTTTAAGCGCATCGCGGCGTTGAGCATGCCGGGGGTGATCTTGTCGCAGTTGGAGATGCACACCATCGCGTCGACGGTGTGGGCGTTGATCATGTACTCGACGGAGTCGGAGATGATCTCGCGCGAGGGCAGGGAGTACAGCATGCCGGAGTGGCCCATCGCGATGCCGTCGTCGACCGCGATGGTGTTGAACTCCTTAGGCACGCCACCGGCAGCGCGGACGGCCTCGGCGACGATGTCACCGACGTTTTTCAGGTGAACGTGGCCGGGGACGAACTGGGTGTAGGAGTTTACGATGGCCACGATCGGCTTGCCGAATTCCTTCTCGCCGGTGCCGGTCGCGCGCCACAGGGCGCGTGCGCCGGCGGCCTGCCGGCCGACGGTGGTAACTCGTGAGCGTAGGGGGATCACAGCTTTTTACTCCTTTGTGGTGTCGGGCCGGGGGCCCGGTGTGGTCGGGTGATCGCGCAGGTACTCGTCATACTCCTCGCGGCTGAGAAGTACCTTGCGGCCTTCGCGGTCGATGACCTCGTACTTGCCGTCGGCGGCCTCCGCGGAGGCGGTGATGACATCCTGGATGCGACCCCCGGAAGCCAGAGCAAGCTCGGGTATAGAGTTAAACGTTACACCGGGCATCGGATATTCCTTGCCGCTCGTTGTGGTGGCCAGCGCCCTGGCGCCCTTGAACGCGATACCGGATAGGTCCTCCCACGCGATCGTGGCGTTGGGGCGCACCGGGTACTTCACCGCGATGCCCGAGCCGTCCACCTTCGTCGCGGATCCAAAGACCCAGACGAGGTACGCGGCCGGGATGATCAGCAGCCAGCCGAGAATCAGCGGGGCCCAGGCAATCCCGATCAGCGCAATGCCCGTCATCAGCGCGATGGCGAGCACGTGTTCTCGGGAGGGGCGGAAAACCTGGGGCGAATCAGTCATGGGTACATGCTAGCCAAGTGGGTTTCCGGCCTCGGCAGGGGGAGCTTCGCTAATCGACGCCCCTTCCGTCACGCCCGGGGCTGGCGGCTGCGTGGGCTCGCCCTGGGTACTGGTTTCTGCGGGCGACGGAGTCGGAGTCCGAGGCGCCGTCGGCTGTGCCGTGCTGGGTGCCGGAGCCGGCGGCTGTGTCGGCGTCTGGGTCGGCGCGGGGGCGGGCGCCTGGGCTGGCGTGGTCTCGACCGGCTCCTCAGCCTCCGAGGTGGGGTTCTCCGGTGGCGGGGCGAGCCAGCCGCTGCCGGTGCCTTCCCCGTCGGGGTCGATTGTCAGGCCGCGGATGATCAAAAGGACGATGAAGGCGCCGATGAGGAGGGCCGTCGACAAGCGCAGTGCCCCGCCGAACGCCATGCGCGGCATGGCCTTTTCGTCGTCGGTGAGCACGTCGGTCGCCGGGTCCTCGTCAGGATCGGCGGGGGTGAGGTCGTCGTGGTCGCTGCGCTGGGTGCTCAGTGGGCTGACCGGGGGCATGTACTCGGTGGGTGGGTAGCGGTCAACACTGTTGAACTGCTCGGTGTGGTCCACGACGTGGTCGAGGCGAGTGCCCTCGATGGTGGTGGCTGAGCCGTACTCCTCCCAGAACTCGTTGAGAACCGACAGGCGGATCGCGCGCTCGACCATCCACTGCGCCAACGGCTCAACGCGCACGATGAAGCGCATGTCCAGCGTCCACGGCATACCCACAGTGGCAGGAGGGTTGACGTCCACGGCGGGGTGCACCGTGAGGTCGTCGAGAAGCTTGGGGCGAATATCCGCCCGGTTCAGCGCGCGGCGGGCGGCCGATTCCGAGCGCGCGACGGCCTCGTCGGCGCTGGTCGAGCCGAGCAGCGGGACCGGGATGACGACCACCGCGGAGGCCCAGTAGTTGGATTGGTTGATGCAGATGCGCGCGGTCGAGTTGGGGATGCTGATCGTCGATTGCTCCATCGTGCGGATCTGGGTCGCGCGCATCGTGATCTGGATGACGTTGCCGGAGACCTCGATCCCGTTGCCTTCAAAGGTGACGAAGTCGCCCACACCGTACTGCTTTTCCGTCAGGATGAAAAACCCGGCGAGGAAGTCGGCGATGATGTTCTGCGCGCCGAAACCGATTGCGGCCGAGACCACGGTCGCCGGGATCGCTGCGCCGGCGAGCGAGAACCCGACCTCTTGCAGGAAGAAGACCAGGATGAGGAAGAACGCGATCGCCTGCGCGATATAGATGCCCACACCGGCGATGGCCAGCTGGCTTTTCGCCTCGTCGTTATCCGCTTGGGCGTCGGCGCGTCGTTCAGCGACCCGGTTGGCGAAGCGGCCCGCGCGGGGCACAAGCATCGCGAGGATAATCAGCAGTGCGAGGTTGATTCCGGTGTTGGCGACCCAGCGCCAGGCTTCTTCGGCGATGTAGGCGTACGGCATAGTGCTTTCTTACAGTAGCGCCAAATGACTACCTGTTGAGTATTAAAAACCGTAGCGCTGTGTATGATGTGGTCATGATCAATTCGCGACTAGTAGTAATCATTGCCGGTGCGGCGCTTGCCGTAGCGGTCTGATCTTCTGCTTCAGTCCCTCAAACAAGCGCCCTCGACAGCACCGAAGTGCTGGACCGAGGGCATTCGTTTTTGGTCTTTTTGCTTTTACCTCCCCCTCCACCCGCTTAAAAACACAAGGAGCTATCTCCCGTGGCAGCTTCCAAAAAGCCCTCACCCAAGGCCCGCAAACCCGAAGAGGTCTCGCCGGAGCGTATGACCGGCGCGGACGCTGTCGTCCGCAGCCTGGAAGCGCTGGGCACTGACATCGTCTTCGGCTTGCCGGGCGGCGCCGTCCTTCCTTTGTACGAGTCCCTGTTTGCCGCCGAGAAGCTGCGCCACGTCCTCGTGCGCCACGAGCAAGGAGCAGGCCACGCCGCGACGGGTTACGCCCAGGCTTCCGGCAAGGTCGGCGTGTGCATCGCCACCTCAGGTCCCGGTGCGACCAACCTGGTCACCGCGATTGCCGACGCTTACCTTGACTCCGTCCCGATCCTGGCGATTACCGGCCAGGTCGGCTCGCCGCTCATTGGCACCGACGCTTTCCAGGAGGCGGATATTCGCGGCATCACCATGCCGATTACCAAGCACAACGTGATGGTGCGCAGCGCCGACGAGATCCCGGCGGCGATCGCGGAGGCGCACCACATCGCCTCGACGGGCCGTCCGGGCCCGGTGCTGGTGGACATTCCGAAGGACGTCCAGAACGAGGAGTTCGACTTCTCCTGGCCGCCGGTTCTGGATCTGCCCGGCTACAAGCCGAACACCAAGCCGCACTCCCGCCAGATCGTCCAGGCCGCGCGCATGATCGCCCAGGCCGAGCGCCCGGTGCTCTACATCGGCGGCGGCGTGCTCAAGGCGGAGGCCCACGAGGAGCTGCTCGCGTTTGCCAACGAGACCGGCGTTCCCGTGGTGACCACGCTGATGGCGCTCGGCGTCTTCCCGCAGTCCCACCCGCTGTACATGGGCATGCCGGGCATGCACGGCTCCGTCCCCGCGGTCGGCGCCCTGCAGGAGTCCGACTTGCTCATCGCCATTGGTACGCGTTTCGACGACCGCGTCACCGGCGACACCGACACCTTCGCCCCTGAGGCGAAGACGATCCACGCCGACATCGACCCCGCCGAGGTGGGCAAGATCCGCGAGGTCGACGTCCCGATCGTCGGTGACGCGAAGCGAGTCCTGTCGCAGCTGACCGACGCGTTCAAGGACGGCAAGGCGTCCACGCCGAAGATCGGCGCCTGGATTGAGCGTCTTAACGAGCTCAAGGAGCGCTTCCCGCGCGGCTACGACCCGCAGTCGGACGGCTCCCTGTCGCCGCAGTACGTCATTGAGACCCTCTCGGCTGAGGTTGGCCCGGACGCGATCTACGTCGCTGGCGTTGGCCAGCACCAGATGTGGTCGGCGCAGTTCATTGACTTCGAAAAGCCGCGCACCTGGCTGAACTCGGGTGGTCTGGGCACGATGGGCTACGCCATCCCGGCGGCCCTTGGCGCGAAGGCCGGAGCTCCGGACAAGGAGGTCTGGGCGATTGACGGCGACGGCTGCTTCCAGATGACCAACCAGGAAATCACCACAGCTGCGATGGAGGGCTTCCCGTTCAAGGTCGCCCTGATCAACAACGGCAACCTGGGCATGGTCCGCCAGTGGCAGACGCTGTTCTACGGGGGCCACTACTCGCACACGAAGCTCGGCGGCGAGGTCTACGTCCCGGACTTTGTCAAGCTCTCCGACGCGCTCGGCGCGGAAGCAATCCGCGTGACCACGGAGGAGGAGGTTCTCCCGGCGATTAAGCGCGCGCGCGAAATCAACGACCGCCCCGTGGTCATCGAGTTCATCGTGGGCGAGGACGCGCAGGTGTGGCCGATGATCTCGGCGGGTTCGTCCAACTCCGATATCCAGTACGCGATGAACATCCGCCCGTTCTTCGACCTCGAGGAGTCCGCGGGCGAGGCGCCCGAAGACATCGACGATGTCGTTGAGATCGAGACTGAGAAGGGAAACTGACATGAACAAAGATGAGACAAACCGCCACATCCTCTCCGTCCTCGTCCTTGACCTCGACGGCATCATCACCCGCGTTACGGCCCTGTTCACCCGCCGCGGCTACAACCTGGTCTCCCTGGTCTCCGCCAACACGGAGACCGAGGGTGTCAACCGGCTAACCATCGTCGTCGACGCCAGCGAGTACCACATCGAGCAGATCACCAAGCAGCTTCACAAGCTCATCCAGGTGCTCAAGGTCACGCGGCTTGACGACGCCAACACCATCGCGCGATCTCTCCTTTTGGTGAAAGTCAACGCCGACAACTCGAACCGCCCGCAGGTTGTCGATGCGGCGAACATCTTCCGCGCCCGCGTCGTCGACGTGGCCCCGGAGTCCGTCGTGATTGAGGCGACGGGCACGCCCTCGAAGCTCCGCGCGTTCTTGGACGTGATGGAGACCTTCGGGATCCGCGAGCTGGTCAGCTCGGGGCAGGTCGCGCTCAACCGCGGCCCGAGGGCAATGGGCACCTCGAAGTAGCACGGTCTACTCTCGGAACCAACGCCCACTGTGGCATAATTTGAAACAACCGTCTCACATACTAAGAAAGGTACGTGGTTTCCTCCATGGCAATCGAAGTCTTCTACGACAAGGACGCCGACCTCTCGCTCATCCAGGGCAAGAAGGTCGCCGTGATCGGCTACGGCTCGCAGGGGCACGCTCACGCTCAGAACCTCCGCGAGTCCGGTGTGGAGGTCGTTATCGGCCTGCGCGACGGCTCTAAGTCCGCCGAGAAAGCGAAAGAGGCTGGCTTCGAGGTCAAGTCCAATGCCGAGGCAGCCAAGTGGGCTGACGTGATCATGCTTCTCGCCCCGGACACCTCCCAGGCTGAGATCTTCAAGAACGACATCGAGCCGAACCTTAACGACGGAGACGCACTGTTCTTCGGCCACGGCCTGAACATCCACTTCAAGCTCATCGAGCCGGCCGACAACATCACCGTCGCCATGGTCGCTCCGAAGGGCCCGGGCCACCTGGTTCGCCGCACCTTCGCCGACGGCAAGGGCGTCCCCGCCCTGATCGCCGTCGAGCAGGACCCGTCCGGCATCGGCCACGCACTCGCCCTGTCCTACGCGGCAGCAATCGGTGGCGCGCGCGCTGGCGTCATCCCGACCACCTTCGAGGCTGAGACCGTCACCGACCTCTTCGGCGAGCAGGCTGTTCTCTGCGGCGGCCTCGAGCAGCTCATCATGAACGGCTTCGACGTCCTCACCGAGGCTGGCTACGAGCCTGAGATGGCTTACTTCGAGTGCCTCCACGAGATCAAGCTCATCGTCGACCTCATCTACGAAGGCGGCATTGCCAACATGAACTACTCGGTGTCCGACACCGCTGAGTTCGGCGGCTACCTCTCCGGCCCGCGCGTCGTCGACGAAGGCTCGAAGGAGCGCATGCGCGAGGTTCTCAAGGACATCCAGTCCGGCGAGTTCACCCGCCG
Source organism: Corynebacterium sp. Z-1 (assembly GCF_031844665.1). Lineage (NCBI taxonomy): Bacteria > Bacillati > Actinomycetota > Actinomycetes > Mycobacteriales > Corynebacteriaceae > Corynebacterium > Corynebacterium sp. Z-1. Next base: position 1,521,698 of record NZ_CP134621.1, read on the forward strand.
CCTCGTCGCCAACGTCGAGAACGGCAACACCGAGCTCGAGGGCCTGCGCGAGAAGATCTCCCAGCACCCGATCGAGAAGACCGGTGCCGAGCTGCGCGACATGATGAGCTGGGTCAAGAACCCGCTCACCGACACCGCTCAGTAAGAATTGCTGCACATACCCGTCGCCCTTCGTGGGTGGCGGGTTTTGTCGTTGGTGGGGGTGTGGGGGTTCCCGGGTGGAGTCCGCAATACGGAGTGGTCACTCTGCCGCTGCGGAGTTTGTAGAGTAGTCACTCTGGCGCTGCGGAGTTTGTAGAGTCCGCAATGCGGAGTCGGGACGACCGTGAAGTTGAGCGTCGGCAAGCAAGGCTGCGTGTGGAGTCCGCAATGCGGAGTTGGGGTGGGGTTTGATTGAGTGTTGGTTAGCGGGGGCCGGGTGGAGTCCGCAATGCAGAGTGCGCGGAATCCGTCAACACCCAGGTGGCTTTCTGTGCAGTGTTTTCACAGTTTGCCTTTGCTGCTGCGGAGTCCGCAATGCGGACTGGCCACTCTGCCGCTGCAGAGTCCGCAATGCGGAGTCGGGGCGACCGTGAAGTTGAGCGTCGGCAAGCAAGGCTGCCGGCAGAGTTCGCAATGCGGACTCACATCCGCGCAAATCGCGCCCACCTCACGCGCCCACAACAAAACCCCGCGCCCTGCGCGAGCAGGATGCGGGGTCGAGTTCTACGGGCCGGGGTGGCCACGGCTAGAAACTAGTTGGTGGGAGCTGCGCTCTCGACGGCGTCGCCAGCGTTTTCGGCTGCGCCCTCAGCGGCGTTGCCAGCGCTCTCGGCCGGGTTAGCCGGCTCGGACTCGCCGCTGACCACTGCGGTCTCGGTGACGTTTTCGGTCTCGGTCGCAACAACCGAGGTGGAGGTCTCGCCGGTGGTGGCGGCCTCGTCGTCGTTGTTGGCGAACAGCGACCAGAGCAGCCAGCCGATGAGCAGCAGGGCGAGCAGGCCCAGCAGCCACTTCCACCAGCCGCCGCCCTCGTTAGCGGTCACGGCCGTGGAGCCGGCGGTGGCGCTAGTGGTAGCAGGGGTGGTGGTCTTCTCGACACGGGTAACGTCAGCGTTCGCGACGGCATCCTTGTCCAGGTTACGGGGGTTCTTCGGATCCGGGGTGGGGTTCTGGTTAGTCATGAAAATGTCCTTTCGTCTAAAGCGATTTATCGTGCCCGCTAGGGCAACCGTCCGACCGCGATCTTACAGTTGGATAACTGTCCGCCCGCAGTGGGTTGCCTAACTAGGTTAACAAAATCTTAAGCACCTATGCGCTTACGGTTGTGTAACGAAGCCGCAACAGGCAGTATTCGCCCTACTCCGGATAGGTTTCCTGGACAAAGTGCTATTTTCAATAGCTTGTCATTTACCGTGTTTTCCAGCTAGAGTGTGTCGCATGAGCCACACACACGAGCATTCGCCAGCACACGCGCCGCGTCGCGCTCTGCTGACGGCGCTCGCGATCACCGCGACAGTGTTCTTCGTTGAGTTTGTCGGCGGCTACCTCTCCGGCTCCATGGCTCTGATGGCGGATTCGATGCACATGCTCTCGGATTCGGCGGGCCTGATGATCGCGGTCATCGGCACACTGATCAGCCAGCGCGCCTCCACCGCCGTGGCCACGTACGGCTTCGCCCGCGCCGAGGTTCTCACAGCGCTCGTCAACGCGGTCTCCGTCATCGCCGTGACGGTGTGGATCGTCGTCGAGGCGCTGTCGCGATTGCGCGACCCAGCCCCGATTCACACGCGCACGATGATGCTCGTCGCACTGATCGGCCTCGTCGCCAACGCCGCCTCAGCCGTCGTCCTGCACCGCCACAAAGAGGGATCGATCAACGTCCGCGGCGCCTTCCTGCACGTCATCGTCGACCTGCTCGGCTCCGTCGCAGTCCTCGCAGCAGGCGCCGTGATCGCGCTCACCGGGTTCACCCCGGCCGATGCGATCGCCTCGCTACTCATTGCCGTGCTTGTTGTGCCGCGCGCCTTGCAGCTGCTCCTCCAATCGCTACGCGTCCTTTTGGAACAAGCCCCGCGCGGCTTCGCGACGCAGCGCATCGAGCCCACCCTGCGAAGCATCGACGGCGTCATTGATGTCCACGACGTTCACGTCTGGTCCCTCGGCGGCTCCGACGTCGTGGTCACGGCCCACCTCGTCGCGCACGAAGACGCGCCCCGCGGCCCGCTTCTCGACGCCGCCCAGCAGCGCCTCACCGACCTCGGCGTCGACCACCCGACAATCCAGGTGGAGCTGCCAGGCCACACCGATCACGAGCGCGCGTGCGGCGCCTCGCTTGGCAGGTAGAGCTGTCCCTTTTGTCTTAGAGTGTGGGGCATGGGCTTTACCACGCCGAGCTACTCGCTGTCCGACCTTTTCGCACGCGTTCACCGCGGCGAGCTTCAGTTGCCCGATTTCCAGCGCGAATACACTTGGGACGTCGACCGCGTCCGCACCCTCGTCACCTCTGTCCTGCGCGGCTACCCGATCGGGTCGCTGCTCGCCCTCGACACCCGCAACGTCGCCCCGCGCTTCAAATCGCGCCCGCTCGACGGCGCCCCGCAAGCCCAGGTCCAGCCGGGGCTTTTGCTTCTCGACGGTCAGCAGCGCCTGACGTCGCTCTTCCACGCTTTCAGCGGCGACGGTGTCGTACCCACCGTCGGCTTTCTAGGAAACCGCATCTCGAGGCGCTTCTTCGTTGACATCCGCCGCGCCGTCTCCGCGCAACCGCTGCCGGTGGAGGCCGTCTTCGCCGTGGATACTAACGGCGACGTCCGCTCCCACTTCGGCCCGGCGATTAGCGGCGGGCTCAACACCCGCGAGGGCATGCTAAAGCACGGCGTAATCCCCGTTTCAGCCCTGCTTGACGACGGCGCCAACTCACTGCTGTTCGACATCGCGGCCACCACGATGGACAAGCAGATGCGTGAGGCCGCCGCGGCGTTTCAGTCGCGCGTGGTCAGCCAACTGCCCGCTTACGACATTCCCATGGTGCGCATTGACCGCGACACCTCGCTCGTGGGCATCGGGCAGATCTTCGCCCATGCCAATTCGGCGGGTGTGCAGATGGACGTCTTTGAGCTGCTCACGGCGACGTACGCACTCCAGGACCCGGAGTTTGTGTTGGCGGAGCATTGGGCGGGCGTCGAGAAGCAACTGCGTGAACACCCCGCACTGGCCCACATCGGTCGAATCGAGTATCTGCGTGCGATGTCACTGTTGATCACTGGGCGGCGTGGCCCCGCCCGCGGGCACCGCGGCGACATCCTCAGCATCGACCTCGAGGGCTACCTCGCCCACGCCGACGAGGTCGCTGCCGGTTTCGCGGCCGCGGCCGAGTTCCTCGCCGAGCGCAGGATGCTCACCACCGACCAGGTCCCGTACACCGCGCAGCTGGTCACCCTCGCCGTCCTGCTCGCGCGGCTGGCGGATCGCCCCGGGGTGCTAGACAACGAGCAGTCGCGCGACCGCCTCAACCGCTGGTTCTGGTCGGGCGTGTTCGGTGAACTTTACGGCGCGCATTCGCCCATCATCCGCGCCGGGGCGGATGTCGACGAAGTCACGCCCTGGGTGATGGGGGAGACAGACACCACCCCGCGCACCGTCGAGGACGCGCGCTGCACTCGCGCGCGCATCGTCTCCGCGGGGCCCGATTCCGGCGTCTACCGCGGCCTGTTTGCGCTGCTCATGGCCCGCGACGCGCGTGATTGGCGCACCGGCCAAGCCTTCGAATGCGACACCATGGAGCGGCTCGAGCCCACCTTCGAACTGGTCTTTCCGCGCGGGGTGTGTGACACCCGCGGGGTCGATCCGCAGTTCGCGGAGTCGGTGGTCAACCGCACGCCGATGGGTGTGCGCACCCGCATTTTCATCGAGGGCAACGAGCCGAAGCGCTACCTGCCGAGGCTGCAGTCAAAGTGCCTGATGGAGGACGCCGAGTTCGACGCGATGCTCGCCGCCCACGAGATCAATCCGCGGACGCTGTTCGCGTCGGACGTCGATACGTTCATGCGCGAGCGCCTTGATCGCCTGGCCACGATCATCGAGCACGCGATGGGCAAGCCGGTGGACGAAAGCTAGCGCCGCCTCCTTCCATGAACCGCCCCACCATTGTTGCCCCTTTCATCGCCGCCGCGTTGGCGCTAAGCGCCTGCTCGTCCGGGCCTGCGGCATCGCCGCTTGACGACGCCCGCACGCAGAACCAGGCCCGCCACGTCGCCGAGCGCTTCGCGCCGCACCCGGTTGTCCTCGACGACCCGTACGGGTTCGAGACCTCCCGGCTGTTCTTCCCGGCCTCGGAGACGGTCGTGGTCACCGACTCCACCCCGCAGGCCCAGCTGCGCGGCTCATCGATCGCGGTGACGGCGCACGCACCGCTTCTGGTCTACGCCCCTGAGCGCCACGGTAAGGTGGTAGAGGAGATTCAGCGCCTCGGGGCCCACACGGTGCTCACCATCGGCGACGTCGCCCTCGCTCCCGCCAGCGGGCAGGTCACAGTCCAGCGCGACCCCGGCGGGCTCGAGGCGCTGCACACGATGACGAGCCTGGCGTTCGATGTCCGTGACATCGTGGACACAACCGACGCGCGCGAGAGCGTCATCGCGGTCGCGTCGCTGGCCGGCAACCCGCCGGTGTGGTTGCGCACCCGCGACGCCCCGGCGACGAAACAGGGCGCGGAGGCTGCGCCTTTTCCGCTGCAGTCGCGCCGGGACGCCGACATGGCGCCACTGGTCGTAGCCACGCCGGAGAGTCCGCTGCCTGCGGTGAGCAACGCGCGCAGTTTCGGCGCCCGCGTCGCGGTTGTCGACGAGCCCGACCCGCGGCAGTCGCGCGAGACCCTTTTCGCGCTTGCGGGGCTCGCGGACGAGCCGCTGGTGGCGCTGGGGCCCGAGTTCGGCACGGAGCAGGAGCTCCCGCGGCGCATCATGCAGGCCGAAGAATATTATTAATTACGCGGTGTTTCGTCGCACGGCCGGGGAGGTTACGATAAACAACGTCCTATTAGCTCCCGCCATCAAAACCCAGGAGATCATCGCAGTGTCCAAACCAGTCGTGCTCATCGCTGACAAGCTTGCCCCTTCCACCGTCGACGCGCTCGGAGATGGGGTTGAGGTCCGCTGGGTGGATGGCCCCAACCGCGCCGAGCTGCTCGCCGCGGTGCCCGAGGCGGACGCGCTTCTCGTGCGTTCCGCCACCACCGTCGACCGCGAGGTGATCGAGGCTGCCCCGCAGCTGAAGATCATCGGTCGCGCAGGCGTTGGCCTGGACAACGTCGACATCGACGCCGCCACCGAGCGCGGCGTGATGGTCGCGAACGCCCCGACCTCGAATATTCACTCCGCCTGCGAGCACGCAATCGCGCTGCTGCTGGCCACCGCCCGCCAGATCCCGGCCGCGGACAAGACGCTGCGCGACGCAGAGTGGAAGCGCTCCGCGTTCAAGGGCGTGGAGGTTTTCGGCAAGACCATCGGCATCGTCGGTTTCGGCCACATCGGCCAGCTGTTCGCTCAGCGCCTCGCCGCGTTCGAGACCACCATCATCGCCTACGACCCGTACGCCAACCCGGCCCGCGCGGCGCAGCTCGGCGTCGAGCTCGTGGAGCTCGAAGAGCTCATGGCGAAGGCGGACTTTGTCACCATCCACCTTCCCAAGACGAAGGAAACCGCGGGCATGTTCAACGCGGACCTGTTGGCGAAGGCCAAGCAGGGCCAGGTCATCATCAACGCCGCTCGCGGCGGGCTTGTCGACGAGCAGGCGCTTGCCGACGCCATCGTGTCCGGCCGCATCCGCGGCGCCGGCTTCGATGTGTACTCCTCCGAGCCGTGCACCGACTCGCCCCTGTTCGCTCTGGACCAGGTCGTGGTCACCCCGCACCTCGGCGCATCCACCGAGGAAGCCCAGGACCGCGCCGGCACCGATGTGGCCGATTCCGTGCTCAAGGCGCTGCGCGGCGAGTTCGTCGCCGACGCTGTCAACATCACCGGCGGCCGCGTCGGCGAGGAGGTCTCCTCCTGGCTCGACCTCTCGCGCAAGCTGGGCCTGATCGCCGGCAAGCTTCTCGACGCCGCCCCGGTCTCCCTGCACGTCACCGCTCGCGGCGAGCTGTCCACCGAGGACGTCGACACGCTCGGCCTGTCCGCCGTGCGCGGGCTGTTCTCCGGTATCGTCTCTGAGCCGGTGACCTTCGTGAACGCCCCGACGATCGCGGAGTCGCGCGGTCTGGAGTACACCGTGGACACCGCGAGTGAGGCCCGCAGCCACCGCAGCGCGCTCGAGGTGCAGGTCGCCTCGGCCTCCGGCGAGGTCGCGACCGTCACCGGCGCGCTGACCGGTCTGGAGCGCGTGGAGAAGATCGTCAACATCAACGGCCGCGGCGTGGACATGCGCGCCGAGGGCCGCAACCTGTTCCTGCGCTACACCGACGCCCCGGGCGCGCTGGGCAAGGTGGGCAGCACCCTGGGCGAGGCCGGCATCAACATCGAGGCCGCCGCCCTGACCCAGGCCGCGAAGGGCGATGGCGCCGTGCTCATCCTGCGCGTGGAGCGCGAGGTGCCGGAGGAGCTCGAGGCGGCTATCGCATCCTCCATCGACGCAAGCTCCATCCAGATCGACCTGAGCTAGCCGCTTGTAGTTTTCCCAATTTTCACCTCCCGATTCGGTCTTCGTGAGATGATCTGTCTCACACCGATCACCGAGGAAGGGAGAGTGGGATGAGCGTAAAAGTCAACGGGCTGCGCGAGAGGCCGGACGCGGACAGGCTTGAGATCTCAACGACGCCCGACGGGCGCGAGCACGTCGTTGGGGTTCGGCCGAAAAAGGCCATCGGAACTGTCGAGCGCGTCGTCATCGCCATCGCGGCCGTCATCGCGGCGCTGGGCTGGGCGGTGCTCGCGCTCAACCGCGATGAGGAGATCAGCTCGGTATGGCTCGTGCTCGCCGCGATTGGCTCCTACATCATCGGCTACACGCTCTACGCGCGCCTGATCGAGTACAACGTGGTCAAGCCGCGCAACAACCGCGCGACCCCAGCCGAGTACATCGACGACGGCAAGGACTTCGTCCCCACCGACCGGCGCGTGCTGTTTGGCCACCACTTCGCCGCCATCGCCGGCGCTGGCGCGCTCGTCGGGCCCGTCATGGCCGCCCAGATGGGGTATCTGCCGGGCACGCTGTGGATCATCATCGGCGTCGTGTTCGCGGGTGCTGTGCAGGACTACCTGGTGCTGTGGGTCTCCACGCGCCGGCGCGGCCGCTCGCTGGGGCAGATGATCAGCGACGAGGTCGGCCGCGTCGGTGGCGCCGCCGGCATCTTCGCCACGATGGTGATCATGGTCATCATCATTGCGGTGCTCGCCTTGATCGTGGTCAACGCCCTGGCCGATTCGCCGTGGGGCGTGTTCTCCATCGCCATGACCATCCCGATCGCGCTGTTCATGGGCTGCTATACCCGCTTTATCCGCCCGGGCCGAGTCGCCGAGGTCTCCGCCATCGGCGTGATCCTGCTCCTGGCCGCCATCATCGGCGGGGGCTACGTCGCCGACACCGCCTGGGGTGCGGAGGTGTTCACCCTGTCGAAGACGGCGCTGGCGTTCGCGCTGATCACCTACGGCATCGTCGCGGCGATCCTGCCCGTGTGGCTGCTCCTCGCCCCGCGCGATTACCTGTCGACGTTTATGAAGGTCGGCGTCGTCGCCCTGCTCGCGGTGGCGATCATCATCGACCGCCCGTTGATCCAGATGCCGGCGATTACCTCGTTCGCCATCGAGGGCAACGGGCCGGTGTTCGCCGGGTCGCTGTTCCCGTTTTTGTTCATCACCATCGCCTGCGGCGCGCTGTCGGGGGCGCGATCCTGGTCATGGGCGTGACCGACCCGCTCGGCGGCATCAACGTGCTGTTCCCGCTGTTCGGCATCGCCAACCAGCTCCTCGCCGCGATCGCTCTGACCCTGGTCACCGTCGTGCTGGTGAAGAAGGGGATGTACAAGTGGGTGTGGATACCGGTTGTCCCGCTCGTGTTCGACCTCGTGGTTACGCTGACCGCGAGCTGGCAGAAGATCTTCCACTCCAACCCGGCGATTGGCTACTTCGCGCAGAACGCGCGCTTCCGTGACGCGAAGGCTCAAGGGCTGACCGAGTTTGGCAGCGCGAAGTCACCCGAGGCGATCGACGCGGTGATCCGCAACACCTACATCCAGGGCGCGCTGTCCATTCTGTTCGCCTCCCTGGTCGTCATCGTGGTGATCACCGCGCTCGTGGCCGTCGTCAAGGCTCTGCGAGCGCAATCGGCGGGGTCGCGCGTGCCCACGAGCGAGGAGCCGGACCACCCGTCGACGCGGTTCATCCCGCGCGGCATGGCTGCCAGCGCCGAGGAGAAGCGCGTTGCCGAGGAGCTGGGGCTCACGCTCGCCTCGAGTGGGGGTGCTCACTAGATGGTGCTCAAAGTGATCAACGGGGTGACCTGGTACATCAAGGAGCTCATGGGCGATAACGACTACGCCAAGTACTGCGCGCACCTCGCCGCGCACCACCCGGGTGCCGAGCCGCCGACGGAGAAGGAGTACTGGAAGCAGCGCTGGGCGCGCGAGTCCGCAAACCCCGGTAGCCGGTGCTGCTAGGCTAAACCGGTCACACTGTGAACGCTGTGTAAGCAGTAAGGAAGGACTCCCACAACATGAAAATTGCGGTGATCGCTGGCGACGGAATCGGCACCGAAGTCATGGCCGAAGGCCTGAAAGTGCTGCGCGCGGTACGCGACGATGTCGAGACCACCGAGTACGACCTCGGCGCCCGCCGCTACCTGCGCAACGGGGAGCTCCTGACCGACGTGGACCTGGACAGCTTGCGCGCGCACGACGCGATCCTGCTCGGCGCGATCGGCGACCCGGCCCGCGTGCCCGCCGGTGTGCTGGAGCGCGGCCTGCTGCTGCCGCTGCGCTTCTCCTTGGACCACTTCGTCAACCTGCGCCCGTCGCGGCTCTACCCGACGGCGGTCAGCCCCCTGGCCAACCCGGGCGACATCGACTTCGTTGTCGTGCGCGAGGGCACCGAGAGCCTGTATGCCGGCAACGGTGGCGTGCTGCGCGCCAACACCCCGCACGAGGTGGCGTGCGAGGTCTCGCAGAACACCCGCTTCGGCGTCGAGCGCGTGGTGCGCTACGCCTTCGAGCTGGCCATGCAGCGCCGCAAGCACCTCACGCTGGTCCACAAGACCAACGTCCTGGTTAATGCCGGCGGGCTGTGGCAGAAGACGGTTGACGCCGTCGCCGCCGAGTACCCGGAGGTCACGGTCGACTACAACCACATCGACGCCACCACGATCTACATGGTCACCGACCCGCAGCGTTATGACGTCATCGTCACCGACAACCTCTTCGGCGACATCATCACAGACCTCGCCGGCGCGGTTACCGGCGGCGTCGGTCAGGCGTGCTCCGGCAACATCGACGCCTCGCGCACCAACCCGTCCATGTTCGAGCCGGTCCACGGTTCCGCCCCGGATATCGCGGGCAAGGGCATCGCCGACCCGACGGCGATGATTCTGTCGGTCGCGATGATGCTGCGCTGGCTAGACGACGCGCTTACCGCCGAGCGCATCGAGGCCGCGGTCGCCGCCGACGTCGCAGCGCGCGAGGCCGGCCCCGTGAGCACCACGGAGGTTGGTGACCGCATCGCTGCGGCCCTGAAGTAGGGTAGTGCGCGTTACCGCTCAAAGTTTAAGGACGCTTCTATATGACCACCTCTTTCGCGCGCCCGCGCTTTGCCTTCGCCGCCGTTTTAACCACGTCCGCTCTGCTCGCGGGTGCGTGCAGCAGCGATGGATCCCCCGGTATCGGGGCGCCGAAGGAGCCGCCGCGGTTGGAGACCACCGGGCCCGAGGTGCTTAGCGACGCCGACGGGACCGGCATCGACGTGTCCAAGCGGCTGTTCGAGAGCTCCGATGCGGTGGTGGTGGCGTCGACAAGCCGCGATGATCAGCTCCACGGCGCGGCGGTGGCCGCCCAGCTCGGTGCCCCGCTGCTGGTACGCGCCCTGGGTTCCGAGGCCGCGATCGACGCCGAGATCCAGCGCCTCGGCGCCGAGCGCGTCATCGACGTCCCCGGCCAGGATGAGGCGTTGGCCCAGACCGCGCCGGTGGCCTCCGACGCGGCCGAAGGCGACGTCGCCGCAATCGCCGCGCTTGAGCCCGCGAACCCGGTCAAACTCGTGCTGCCTGACATGCTGGCCACCCCGGAGACCTCCCTGGGTGCGGCCGCGACCGCGCGGGCAGCGGGCGCCAACCTCGACGTGCTCGGGGTCGCTGACCCGCGCTTGACCAGCGAGTCGATGCAAACCGTGACCGCGCAGGACACGCTGGCGCTGGGTCGGCAGTGGGGCACGACCGAGGATTACGCGCACCGCGTCGAGCTCGCCCACAATGGCGAGCTGCCCGGCGGCGGTGGGCTTGTCTTCCCCGGACGGCGCATGATTGCGCTCTACGGCCATAGCTTCGCCCCGGAGCTGGGCGTGATGGGCGAGCAGGACCCGCTGGCCGCCGCCGAGCTTGCCACGCAGTACGCGCAGCAGTACCAGCCGATGGAGGAGCAGCCGGTCATCCCGGCGTTCGAGATCATTGTCACCGTCGCCTCGGAGTTCCCGGGCGAGGACGGCGACTACTCCAACGAGGCGCCGATTGAGACGGTTACGCCGTGGATCGACGCGATCACCGAGGCCGGCGGCTACGCCGTGCTGGACCTGCAGCCGGGCCAGGGCGACTTCCTGCACCAGGCGAAGCTCTACGAGGAGCTGCTCAAGCGCCCGAACGTCGGCCTCGCGCTGGATTCGGAGTGGAAGCTCAACCCGGGCGAGCAGCCCTTGTCGCGCGTCGGTTCCGCCAGCGCCGAGGAGATCAACGTCGTGGCGGACTGGCTCGCCCAGCTCACCCGCGAGAATAACCTGCCGCAAAAGGCTTTCGTGCTGCACCAGTTCCAGCTCGCTATGTTCCCGGACCGCGAGAACATCCAGACCGCCCACCCGGAGCTCGCCTACGTGCTGCACGCCGACGGCCACGGCAGCCCCGGGCAGAAATACGACACCTGGAACGTGCTGCGCGAGGGCCTGGATCCGAACTTCTTCATGGCGTGGAAGAACTTCATCGACGAGGACCAGCCGACGTTTACCCCCGAGCAGACCTACATGGAGGTCGAACCGCGCCCGTGGTTTGTCAGCTACCAGTAAAATAGGGGCATGACAGTCGAACTCGACGAGGTCCGCGCTTTCCTCGCCGACCACGAGCCGCTCGCCCACCTGCCAGCGGAGACGCTGGACGGCTTGCCGCGGCATATGGGCATCACTTACGTGCGCCGCGGCCAGACGGTCATCAACTACGGCGATGTCAACGACACCCTCTACATCATCCGCTCCGGTGCCATCGACGTTGTTGGTCCGGACAACGCGCTGCTCGACCGCAGGGACGCGGGCCGCACCTTCGGCTACTCCACGCTTGTCGACGACCCCCGCTCGCGCTACATGATGGCCGCGGTGGAAGACAGCGTCCTCTACATGCTGCCGCGCACGCCCTTCCGCGCACTCGTCGATGCCTTCCCCGACACGCTGCGCTACTTCGACACCGCCTCCCGCCGCATCAAGGCGGCCGCCGATGAGCTGAAGCAGGACTCCGCGGCGTCCGACGTGCTGCGCACCCCGGTCGGGGAGCTCGTCGCGGGGGCGCGGCTGATCACCGTCGACGGGGCGGCCACCATCGCCGAGGGGGCCCGGCTGATGGACGAGCATGCTATCTCCAGCCTGATTGTCACGGGTGGGTCGGAGCCGGGGATTGTCACGGACCGCGATTTCCGCTCCCGGGTCGTGGCGCGGGGCGTCGATACGCGAGCGGCTCTGCGCGAGGTGATGACGTCGCCGGTGACCACCATCGCGCGCGAGGCGCTGGTGTTCGAGGCGATGCTGGTGATGGGCGAGCTGGGCACCCACCACCTACCGGTGACCGACGGCGGGGAAATTATCGGCGTGGCCACGAGCAGCGACATCATGCGCCAGCTCAAGTCCGATCCGATCTACGTGGCGGCGGACGTGAAGAAGAGCAGCCGCGACGAGCTCGCCGGCGCCTACCAGCGCGGCGCGGTGGTCGCGGCGCGGTTCTTCGAGCGCGGCGCCTCCGCGTTCGAATCCCAGCGCCTGCTGACCGGAGTCGCCGATTCGATCGCGCGCCGGCTGTACGCGCTGGCGGTTGCCGAGCTCGGCGAGCCGCCCGCCCCGTTCGCGTTCGTCGCCGTCGGCTCCCAGGCCCGCGGCGAGATGGGCCCTGCCTCCGACCAGGACAACGCGCTGGTTCTCGACGACTCCTTTGACGCGGCGCTCCACGGCGACTACTTCGCGCGGCTCGGCGAGTACATATGCCACGGCCTCGCCGAGGCCGGCCAAGCGCTGTGCCCCGGGGAGATCATGGCGCTCAACCCCGACTGGCGGATGACGGAGGCGCAGTGGAACGACACCTTCCACGGCTGGGTCACCGCGCCTGAGCCCGACGCCCTGCTGCATGCGCAGGTGTTCTTCGACTTCCGTTGCCTGTTTGCGGCTGGCGGGGGCGAGGAGATGGCGCAGCGCGTGCACGATAACGCGGTGGTCGCCGCGCGCGGGTCAAAGCGCCTGCACACCCACCTCGCCGCCCTGGCCACGTGGCGCGAGCCGCCGATCGGGTTCTTCCGAGGGTTCGTCGTCGAGCGCAGCGGCGAGTACGCCGACACGCTCGACGTGAAAAAGGGCGGCACCGCCGCGGTGGCGCAGATGGCGCGCCTCTACGCCATCACCGCCGGGGTGGGGGAGGTAGACACCCTGGCCCGCATCAAGGCCGCGGCCGGGGCGAGCGTGTCCGCGAAGGGTGCGGACGACCTCATCGGCGCCTACGAGTACCTCACGGATCTGGCGCTGAAACAGCAGGCGAGGCAGCTGCGCCGCGGCGAGCGGCCGACCTACCACATTGACCCGAAGGCGCTGCCGAGCCGCGAGCGCGACGCGCTGCGCGATGCGTTCGGCGTGATCAAGAACCTGCAGTCGGCGCTCGGCAACAAGTACCCGGTCAGGTCGGTGTAGCGTGTTCGGCTTTTCACCCCCTCGCCGCGAGCTTATCGACGCCCACCTGCTCGCCGTCGACGTCGAAACCACGGGCCTTAAGCCCGAGCGCGACCAACTCGTTTCCATCGGCTGGGTCCCCGTCAACGACCGCGTGATCGACCTATCGGGCGCGGCCTACTTCGTCGTCGCCGGGGCGTCGGTAGGCAACTCGGCAACGCTACACGGGGTCACCGACGACGATGTGTTAGCGAGCGGGACGGATATCGCCGAAATTGTGGAGCACTTTGAGCGCGCCATCGCGGGCCGCAAGCTGCTGGCCCACTTCGCCCAGATGGAGTTGGGGTTTATCGGCCACGCATTCAAGCAGGTGAGGGGCACGCGCTGGCGGCTGCGGGAGGACGAGGTGGTGGACACGTTCGCGCTCGAGCGCCGTCACATGGAGCGCATGGCAACCTACCCTCGCGGCGAAGACCTGCGCCTGGCGCGGGTGCGGCAACGCTACGGGCTGCCGGCCTACCGCAACCACAACGCGCTGACCGACGCCGTTGCGTGCGCGGAGCTCTACCTAGCGCTGACGGCTTCGTAGCGTTGCTGTAATCTCGCCAGCATGCGCTTTGGACGAATTGCAACCCCTGAAGGAATGACATTCGCTGTCATCGATGACGAAGGTACCACCGCGAAAGCTATCGCCGGAACCCCCTTCACAGAACCCGAGTACACGGGCAAAGAGTGGCCGCTAGCCGACGTCCGCCTGCTCGCCCCGATGCTGCCTTCCAAGGTGGTTGCGATCGGCCGCAACTACGCCGACCACGTCGCCGAGGTGTTCAAGCAGTCCGCCGAGCATCTTCCGCCGACTCTGTTTCTCAAGCCCCCGACCGCAGTCATCGGCCCCGAGGCCCCGATTAAGATCCCCGAGTTCGCCACCAGGGTGGAGTTCGAGGGGGAGATGGCGCTAGTCATCGGCGCCCCGTGCAAGAGCGTCAAGGCGGAGGACTGGAAGTCGGTGGTGCGCGGTGTCACCATCGTCAACGATGTCTCCTCGCGCGATTTGCAGTTCGCTGACGGCCAGTGGGCGCGGGCGAAGGGTATCGACACCTTCTGCCCGCTCGGGCCGTGGATCGAGACGGACCTGGAGAAGTTCGACTTCACCAACACCCCGATCAAGGCGCACCTGACGCGCGACGGCGTGACCGAGACGAAGCAGGATTCCAACTCGAACCAGATGATCATGAACCTCGGCGAGATCATCGAGTTCATCACCGCGTCCATGACCCTTTTGCCCGGCGACGTGATCTGCACCGGTTCCCCGGCCGGCACCGCCGAGATGTTCCCGGGCGATCGCATCGAGGTGGAAATCCCCGGCATCGGCAGCCTGGCCAACCCGGTCGAGCGCGCCTAGTTAGCTAAAGGGACAGTCCGAGCGCGCGCATGATGGTGCGCAGCTTGGCTGTCGTCTCATCCAGCTCCGCCTGCGGGTCGGAGTCCGCCACCAGCCCGCCGCCGGCCCAGGCGCGGGCCGTGGTGCCGTCGCCGCTGACCTCGGCGCAGCGAATCGCGACCATGTACTCGCCATCGCCGTTCGCCTCGGTGTAACCCACCGCGCCGGCGTAGAAACTGCGGTCCGTCTCGGCCGTGCAGATCAAGGCCTTCGCCGCCTCCGTCGGTGTGCCGCACACAGCCGGGGTGGGGTAGAGGCGCTCGGCGAGGTCGAGGGCGCTCGGGGCGGGGTCTTTCAGCACTCCCGTGATCGGTGTTGCCAGGTGCCACATCTCGTTCGTCTTGTCCACGATCGGGCGCTCGGGCACCGTGAGCGAGCTGCACAGGGGGCCAAGCACGCTGCGGATGTGGTCGACCACGAAGGCGTGCTCCACAAGGTCTTTTGTCGATTCAAAGAGGTTTCTAGCGGCCGCGCGGTCAGCGGAGGCGTCGTCTAGCACGCGCGGCGCAGAGCCGGCCAGCGGGTAGGAACTGACGCGGTTGCCGCGGCGGCGCACGAGCACCTCCGGGGAGGAACCGACGAGCATGTGGCCATGGAAGCCGGCGGGGGTCAGATCCGCGATGAAACCGTCGCGGGTATAGGACAAATCAATCAGCCGCGCGGCCACCAGGCGCGGATCCACGGGCGGATCGAAGGCGATGTCGACGGCGCGGGCGAGCACGACCTTGTCCAGGGCGGAGTTCTGGATCGTCGCTACCGCCGCCTCAATGCGGCGCAGGTGCTCGACGGGCGAGGGATCGAACCCGCACACCCGCGCGCTCAGTTTGGAGCCCTGACCGACGCGGTAGAAGGGGTGCGGCTCGAGCGTGCCAGGCTCGCACACGATGGTGTCCGGCACCGTCAGCGCAGCCTCGGCGTCCTGATCGAACGGCAGTGCACCGACGATCATCTCCACGGCACCGCGGTCGATGGCGTCGATCGCCTCGTCGATGTCGGTAAACGTCCCAGCGCAGCCCTGCGTGCGCACCGAACCGTGGCTACGGGACAGCAGGAAGTCGGGCGCTGTGGCGGGGCGTGCGGATTGCATGAGCGACAAGTGTACTGTGCCGCCCGCGGGCAGCGGAGAGGGGGCTGAGAACGCACGCTACGATTGAACCCATGACTGATTCCTCCACGACGACAGGTGCAAACCCCGACTTGCGCGTCCGTTTCTGCCCCTCGCCGACAGGAACCCCGCACGTGGGCATGGTCCGCACCGCCCTGTTCAACTGGGCGCAGGCCCGCCACAGCGGAGGCACCATGATCTTCCGCATCGAGGACACCGACGCCGCGCGCGACTCGGAGGAGTCGTACCAGGCGATCGTCGATTCGCTCACGTGGCTCGGCCTCGACTGGGACGAGGGCGTGGGCAAGGGAGGCCCGCACGAGCCCTACCGCCAGTCGCAGCGCATGGACATATACAAGGACGTGCTGCGCAAGCTTATCGACGCCGGCGAGGTCTACCCGGCCTACTCCACCAACGAGGAGGTTCAGGAGCGCCACAAGGCGGCCGGGCGCGACCCGCAGCTCGGCTACGACAACTACGACCGGGACCTCACCGAGGAGCAGATCGCGGCGTTTGAGGCCGAGGGCCGCGAGCCGGTGTGGCGCCTGCGCATGCCGGAGAAGGACTGGACGTGGACCGACCTGGTGCGCGGCGAGATGACGTTCAAGGCACACACCCAGCCGGATTACGTCGTCGCCCGCTCCAACGGCGCGCCGCTGTACACGCTGGTCAACCCGCTTGACGACGCCCTGATGGGCGTCACCCACGTCCTGCGCGGCGAGGACCTGCTCTCCTCCACCCCGCGCCAGATCGCCCTGTACGAGGCCCTCATCCGCCTCGGCATCGCCCAGCAGGTGCCGGCGTTCGGCCACCTGCCGTTCGTGATGGGCCAGGGCAACAAGAAGCTGTCCAAGCGCGACCCCGAGTCGAACCTGTTCAACCACCGCGACAACGGCATCATCCCCGAGGGAATGCTCAACTACCTCGCCCTCCTGGGGTGGTCCATGTCCGCCGACCGGGACATCTTCACCGTCGACGAGATGGTCGCCGCCTTCACAGTCGACGACGTCCTGGGCAACCCCGCGCGCTTCGACGAGAAGAAGCTCGAAGCGATCAACGCCGACCACATCCGTCTGCTCGAGCCCGCGGACTTCGCCGCGCGCCTGCGCGACTACCTCACCGAGTACACCGACTTCCCGGCCGATTACCCGGCGGAGAAGTTTGCGATTGCCGCGGACCTCGTGCAGACGCGCATCAAGGTGCTTAGCGACGCCTACGGTCTCCTCAAATTCCTCGTCACCGACGACGCCGACCTCGTGCTGGAGGAAAAGGCCGCGAAGAAAAACCTGAAGGACGACGCCATCGCACCCCTCGACGCGGGCATCGCCGCGCTCGAATCCATCGACGAGTGGACCACCCCAGCTATCGAGGCGGCACTGAACAAGGCGCTCATTGAGGACCTTGAGCTCAAGCCGCGCAAGGCGTTCGGCGCGCTGCGCGTCGGCATCTCGGGCGAGGCGGTGTCGCCGCCGCTGTTCGAATCGATGGAGCTGCTTGGCCGCGTGTCCACCCTGGCGCGCCTGCGCGCCGCCCGCGCCCAGACCCCGTTCGAGGCTTCCGAATAGAACTACATCGGTGTCATTGAGGCGCCGTGAGCTGGCGATTTGTTCGCCACGGAGCCTTCTGGCTATAGTAATCAACGTTGTTCAGAGCGCGCCAGCGCGGTCTGGGAAACGATGGCCTATGGTGTAATTGGCAACACAACGGTTTCTGGTACCGTCATTCTTGGTTCGAGTCCAGGTAGGCCAGCAGCGGATACTATTCCGCGAGTTCTATGCCCCGTTCGTCTAGCGGCCTAGGACGTCGCCCTCTCACGGCGGTAACACGGGTTCAAATCCCGTACGGGGTACCATCGTGTGCTTACACATACGAGTACGAAAGTTATTAGAGAAAGCCAGGTCTTCGGACCTGGCTTTTTCTGTTTCTCGGGATATTTCCACCCCTATAGCCAGGTTCTCGTCCGGTTCGAGTTCTGGTACTGGCTCGGGTTGGTGCTCTAAGCCAATTGCCTGGTTTTCGGCGATGTTGGTGGTGCGGAAGACCAGTGTCCAAGGGACGAGGTGGGCGTGGACGTGGTGGTCTTTGTCCTCAAGGGAGCAGACCAGCACCTTCTCGAAGAAGACCTGGTTCAGAAGGCGCTTCTGAGCCGGGGAGGCTTTGGTGTAGGCGGAGTAGCAGTTCGAGGCGAGACGAAGGGCAGTGTCGAGGAGAGAGTCTTGCTCCACGTCGTCACCCTCGAAGGATTTGAGGCGACGCTCTACCTGAGCCAGGCTCTGCTCCAGTTGTTTCTGTTCTCTGGCCATCAGCTCCATGGGTAGAGCTTGGTCGTAGAAGGCTTCGAGGAGCTTCTCCTGCTTGCGGCGGATAGCTTGCGCCTGAGCCTTGAGCTGTTCGCGCTCTTCGTCTCTGGAAGTGTTATGGAGCTGGAGCTGTTCCTTGAGGCGAGGACGCATCAGGTCGAGGATCTCTGGCGGCACCTGGATGCGACGGTAGAGTTCTTCCATCTGTCCTTCGAGCCATTCCACTGGTACGGCTGGTAGGTGGCAGTTGGTGCGCTTGGAGAGCCTGCCGTTGCAGACGAAGTACTCATACTGCAGACCTTGATGGTTAGTGGGTTTCTGGAGGATCATGCGGGACCCACAGTCGCCACACCAGGCGGTGGATTTGAGGAAGTGGTCGTGCTTGCGCCGGCGTTCGCCTTGGCGGCGGCTATTGAGTGTCTGTTGGACGCGGTCGAAGAGGCCTTGGGATATCAGGGGCTCATGATTTCCGGGGTACTCCACACCGCAGTAGGTCAAGATCCCGAGATAGTACTTGTTCGACAGCATGGCGTGGATGTAGCGCTTGCTGACGGGCTTTGAGGGGTAGAGGCGGGTCGGGACAGTGGTAAGCCCTCTGGCGGCCAGCTCGTCGGTGAGATCGGCGACGGAGATGTTGCCCTCGGCGTAGCGTTCGAAGGCCCATTGGACAAGCGGGGATCGCTCGGGGTCGACCTCGACCGTGCGTGTCTCTACGCCCGTCTCGTAGATCCGGGTGTTGAGGTAGCCCAAGGGAGCTTTGCCGGCGGTGCCGCCGGAGCGTACTTTCTGGTTCATGCCCTTGGTTACTTCGTTGGCCAGGTTCTTGGAGTAGAACTCAGCGATGGAGCTCATGATGCCGTGCATCAGGAGTCCACCGGGTGTCTGGTCGATATTTTCACTAGTGGAAACCAGCCGGACGCCAAACTCATCGAACTTGGCGTTGATGGCGACGTCGTCGGCGCGGTTGCGAGCTAGGCGGTCGATCTTGTGGACGATGATGTAGTCGATATTGCCCTGCTCCTCTTCGAGGTAGCGCAGCATCGCCTTGAGGGCTGGGCGGTTGGTTGAGGTGCCAGACACCCCGCGTTCGACGAACTCTTTGGCCACGACTGCGCCCAGACTCTGGGCCTTCTTCTTGTTGGCGTCGCGCTGAGCTGGGATGGAGAAGCCCTCGGATTGGCCGCCTTTGTTCGCCTGCTCGCTGGTGGAGACGCGAAGGTAGGTCACGGCCCGCTTCGGGGTCAGGCTTTCGGTGAAGGCCGACATCGGGTTGAGGTCGTTCATGATTCTTCCTTTCGTTCTATCTTGGTTGGGCGTTTAAGTTGTCTACACCCATTGACGCTTAATGGCCCCGACAAGTCCAGGGAGGTGTTTACCTCCCTGAACTGCCAGAATGTGATGGATACGTCTTCTCTAGGGGTGGAAGATATGGACCTGATCTCTGCCAGCCGAGATCTCAAAGCCCATACTGTTTTGAGCCCAGTCCAGAAACGCGTCGGTGTCGAGGTGCAGGATGCCCTCGGGAATCGCGGCGGCGTGCTGGACCTGCTCCAGGGCTTCAGACCAGCCCAGAATCTGGAAGGACTCTGCCGCCCAGTCTTCTGGGGTGTCGTAGCTGCCTACGTAGACTGAGTCGAAGTCCTGCTCCAAGTCATCTGGAAGTTCCTCGAAGTAGTAGCGGGCAAGAAACGTCAGGAAGGCATTCGGCTCGCGTGCGAAGATTTGCCCTGCCGCCTCCAGATGCTCAGGGGAAATGACATCCTGCCATTCCTCCCATTCCCTGAGGAGGGCTTTCTCCTTTTCGTGCTGTTGGCTGGTTGCCGTCACCTCAATCTCCGAGGTTGACCCAGCTACGGTTTCGCAGGAGTCCTGGATAACGACGATTTCGGTTGGCCGCGTGACGTCCCAGTCGGGGAGTATCTCGTCCATCGTGCGGTCTGACGAGATGGTGGCTTTTTGCTCCGGTCGAGGGGTCGGAGCCTGGTTGCGGTTATGGTTGGAAGACATGGATCTGCCTGCCTTTCTCGTGGACTTCAAAGAGCTCGAATCGATTGCCGGCGGAGATGAAGTGGTCAAGGTCCCACTCGAGAGCTCCCTCAGGGATGCCCTGTTCGGCAATCACTTCTTCGACGGCGTCTAACCAGCCGAACTCGCGGTACGAATCCAGCATCCAGTCGCGGAGGCTGTCGTAGGAGCCGACGTAGGTTTCGTAGAAATCTTCTTCGATGTCTCCCACGCCATGCTGGAAGTAGTACTTCTCCAGGTAGACGAGGAATCCTGCGCCATGCTTCCTCCTTAGGCGCTTGGCGGCCTTGAGGTGTTCGCCCGGCAACCCCTCCGACCAGCCTTTTGGGGTGAGCGGGCCAGATGAAGTTTCGCGGTTATCTGGGGAGGTGGGCATGTGGTCGCGCTCCATGTCATCAATGTCGCGAGGTAGTGGTCGTTCACTCATGGCTATCTCTCCTCCTCGGGCGGACGGCTGAAGACTGTTACCTGGCCGTCTTGGAAGATGAACTCCATGTCGTTTTTCAGCCGGTCGACCAGGGCCATCTCAGCCAGCGACATATGTTCCTCAAGGTGGCCGAGGGCGTTGAGTAGCGTCTCGATCGCCTCCATCGGTTCCATGTGATAGGCCCAGTTGTCGGTGAACTCGTCGACCGAGTTGTAGGTACCCCAGTAGTCTCCGCCAAAGCGCTCAACCGTCTCCTCGTTGTCGGCCTCGATCTCGCGGCGCTCCCGGTAGAGCCGGTAAGCCGCCAGCTCATCGAAGTCCAGTTCCTCAAGGTGCTTGTTGCGCAGCTTGTCGTAGGTGGCCCTCGCGAGCGGATCTTGGTTGGCCCGCTCGGACAGCTCCGTTAGGGTGTAGCGCTCGAGGTCGCCTTGGTCAGGGTTGTGGTCGTTGTGGTTCGGGCGGGGGCCGAACCGTTCAGGATTCTTGTTCATTGGGAATCCTCCTTTCGTTATTGCATTTACCTATATTTATTGAGTTATATCCACTCATATGTTCGAAATGAGGGAAGTTTTTGGGTGGTGCCGAGCCTCCCGCCTGCCTGGCGGGCAGCAGGGCTACTCGGCACCGGTTCCAGGTACTTAGTCCTACTTCCGGGTGAGAGATTCGCGGCGGAAGACGAACCAGTTATTTAGGCCTTCCACGAAGTAGAAGTCCTTTGGCAACTTCTCCCAGAGCGCAACCACATCGACGGCGGGAGGTTGATCATGAGGGTCTTCCGGATCCAGCCAGATCGGCGCGATCTCGCCTCGGTCGCTCAGCAGCTTCAGCAAGTATTCGATGGCGCGATCCTTGGTCGCCGCCTTAACCAGGTAGGTCTCCAGAAAATCCTTCTCGAGGTTGACTGGGTCCCACATCGGTTGCTGGCGGCAGCTTAGGTACGCCACAAAAGCCTCGCTGTATGTCTGCCGGTAGAGTCGTTCGGCGATCTCATACCAGGCTGGGTCCTGGAAGATCCGCTCTAATAGCAGCCCTACCCGCCGTGTCGAGACGGTTGCCTCGAAGTCGGCGTTTAGTGGATGGTTATTGTTTGTCATGATGTCCTCCTTTCGTTTAGTTGATGGGTCATGACTCCGGCGGGAATTCCTCTTGGTCCCACTGGAGGTGGGGCAAGGCGGGATTCCAGTACCGGGCTTGTGCGAGGTATCCCAGGTGCGCCATCTCTCGAGGGGGAGAGGGGCTGCAGCGACTGGGGCCTCAGGTCTAGTTGGAGACGTCAGCCGGCGGGTGGCTGGTCGTCTTCGGGTGCGCCGAAGAACCGTTCGGGGCCATCGCGCACCAGACTGGGTAGCTCATCGAGCTGGAGCGTGAGCCAGAAGTCGCTCGGCAGGTCGGGCTCTCGGGAGAGGTAGCGGCGGATCTGGGCTTGGCGTTTGGCTGATGGGACGAGCCAGACAAGGGCTGGGAAGGAACCGCTGGCCTTCTGTTCTTCCCCGCTGGCCTGGTAGGCCCCGTAGTTTTTGGTCGTGTTCAGTACTCGGGCTGGATTCTCAGTGGCTCGGTCCACTTCGATGACATAGCGGTCGGTGAACTCCGGGCTGTGGATGGTGACTTCGATGTCTGGGCGAAGGGTTTCCATGATCCCCTGACGGCCTAGGTAGTTTCTCCAGCACCGAGGTTCGCGGAGGATGACAGCGTCGAACCCGGAGTCCTCAGCGGCCTCTGTTTTGAGCTCACGGACAGTTTCTTCGATCCGAAGACAGGTCTCGGTGATGGCGAGGGTGTGGCCGAGGAAGGTGGTGGACACCTCGCGCGGTCTTAACCGCCTATGGCCTCGCTTGAGGTGACGTAGCCCGCTGGTGGTTAGCGCCCAGATCGTCAGCTCCGAGCCTCCTTGCCAGCCACCGACCCGGCGCTCGAGTTCGGTGATGAGCCCGGCCTCAAGGAGCTGGCTGAGGTGACGCTGGGTCTGGCGGATGGCGGATCTGTCCGACCCGTAGCCGACTCGGGTGAAGCGTGCGAGCTGGTCGGTGGTGGCAAACCGGTGGGTGTGGAGCAGCTCGAGAAGCTCGATCTGACGCGGGCTTCTGGCTGGCGTGGGGTCGAAGATGTTCATGAGGATCCTCCTGGCGGGATGTGGTTAACGGGTGTTGCTGGGGGCTGGTCGAAGCCCGTGGGCGTCGAGCGGGCGACCCCCGCCGGGTGACCCTCAAGACTGGGGTCAGTCGCCGGCTGGCGGGCGGGGTTTGGGCGAACGTCCGGCAAGGATGCTGGGTAGTTGGTCGAGGTGAAGCGTCTACCGAAGCGTCTAGGGTTCTGGCCGGTATTCAAGGGGTGGATGGGCGGGTTCATGGCCGTGGCTCCTGGTTCTCGGGTGCTGGGTTGGAGCCGGTTCGAGGGGTTCGCCCGACCTTGACCTGTGGCTCTTCCTCTGGGGTTAGGGCTCTTGGGGTGCGCCCTACAGGGGCTGAAGCCTCCGGGGCCGGTGCTCGCAGTAAGTCGAGGAGCTCGGCCTCTGTCTCGGAGGCGCAGACTCCGTAGCTGGCGTGAGATGAGGCGTAGAGGTCACTGCCGTCTTGGATGGGTCGGGCTGGTGGGAGTGTGGTGGCGGAGAACCAGTCGGTGGCTTTCCCGCTTTGCATGAGGTTGGCGTAGATCTGGTACTTGCCGAGAAGCTGGAAGTCTGCTGGCTCGAGGGGACTCGCGCGCTTGGCAACTGCGGCGGCGTCGTGGCCGCCGAGGCCGAACACAATTTTTGATCGGGTGTTGGCGTCGATGGCGGTTTGCATGGCTGGCGTGAGTTGATCCCGGTACTGGTTGGCGAGGATGAACCCCACCCCGAGCGACCGAGCCTGGGCCAGCGCGTCGGCGAGGTCGTCTGGGATGCCGGCGAGGAAGTCGTGAACCTCGTCGATGTAGACGGTGACCGGCGTCCGCTTTGAGGCTGGCAGACTCTGGCGCTCCAGGATCTTCGTCCACAGGTGGCTGACCACCAGTGCGCCGAGGAGCTTGGCGGCCTCTGATCCCACTCGGCCCTTGTTGAGGCTGAGCAGGACGATCTTGCCTCCAGACAGCAGTTCATCGATCGAGAAGCGGGGTGAGCTCTGACCAAGCATGGCCCGAAGCCCTGGGCGCAGGATGATCTGGCGCAGTTTGTTGAGGACTGGGGCGATCTCCTGGAATTGGCGCTCGGGCTTGAGGGCTTCGTAGCGCTGCCAGAAGTTGTCGACGCCGAGCGGATCGTCACTGTCCTTGAGTACCTTCTTCCTGAACTGCGGATTGGTCAGGAGCGGTTCCAGCCACAGCAGATTGGCGTCCGGGTGCCTAGCCAGAGTCAGCAGCGAGGCGCTGAGCACGTCGGCGGTGCGAATACCCCAGTTCTCCTTGAACAGAGCCTCGAAGGTCGACAGCAGACTGTCCGCAGCCACATGCGCTGTCTCAGGGGTAGTCGCCAGTGGGTTGAAACCCACCGGTGTCGGGCTGGTGGGATCCAGGATGACGACATCAGCGTGCCGATGAGCCGGGATACGCTCCAGGAGGTCGGAGACGAGATCACCCTTCGGGTCGATCACCAGCGTCCCGAGGCCGGCGTTGATATCGGCTAGGATGAGGTTTTCTAGCACTGTGGACTTTCCTGACCCGGTCGGCCCGAGAAGGTGCGTATGGAAGAGCGCGTCCTTGATGGGAATACCCACTCGGTCGTCTCTGCCTGGAGCGTTGGCGACGGCAAAGTTTCGAGGCGTTGAGGCCAGCTTCGGTGGCGGCAGGAGTTTAGGGTGGAGGTTGCCGATCAGGGGGAGTGGTGGCTCGCCGATTGGCCAGCCAGATAGCCCTGGCAGGTCGCAGCTGCGAAACCTCAGCGTCCACCGCCAAGGTAACCCGACCTTGTTCAGCCGAGCCGGGGAATCTTCGCGTAGCGTGATCCGACTACCCGAGGCCTCCATGACCCGAAACAGCCCCAGCATCTGATTGATCAGCTGGTACGAGCGCTTAATCGACGCGGTACCGCTGACCCCAACCCGGAGATGACCCTGCGCGCCGTGCAGATCATCAAGACCGGTCTTCGCGCTGCGGGGCGTACTCTGGCGCGAACTCTTCGGAGGCGGCGCTCCGACAGCGTGCTTGGCAGCCTGGGAGAGAAGCTCGATCCACCCCGCATCAGTGGCTCGGGGATGGACTGGCGGCAGAATCCGGCGACCGATTAAGAGCTGGAGACAGATCTCCTCGCCATCTGCCAGCTGACCCGCCGCGGAGAACATGGAGCGGATAACCGCATGAGTCCGTGCTGGGTCGGTGGAAGGTGGACTACCTCTGAGCTGGAAGCGGCTGGCCATCTCGACTGGGCGGCGAGGGGCTTTCGGTGCTGCCAGGTGGACATCGAGCTGGGATCTCAGGATCTGCTTGGTCTCGGCGATCTTGCCCTGTCGAGCGCCAATGAGCCATCGCACACCGGTGTTAGTGGCTCTCGCCTCAAACACGATGGTGCCGAGCATCCCGTTGGCGCAGAGCTGCTCGAAGACGCCACTGGCCGCAGCGAGGTCGGTCATGTTGTTGAAGTAGATCTCCCGCCAGCGAACCGCTGAGGTCTTCTTCCGAGTACTCACCGGCGGCTCGTGGCCTTGAGTGCTGGTGGTGATATCTGGGAGGTTCATGGCTGTTCTCCTTTCTTGCCTGTGGGCTGAGATTTCTTGGGTGTCTTCTTGCGCCTGCGTCGGCGCTTGGCCGATTGCTGAGCTTCGAGGGCGATAAGTACCAATGCCTTGGCGAGCTGATCGAGGTCGATGCCCTCCTGGACGATGGGGTCAATCCGGTGTGGCGACGGGTGGGGATCGTGGCTCATGGCTCGCCCCTCCTCACCAGTCGGCTCGACGCCTGAGCCACCAGATGGCTAGCCAGAGACCTGCGCCCAGGACCGCCAGTCCCAGAAGCCACGGCCAGATGCAGCGCAGCAGATCGACGGCAAGGTTGAGGAGCAGAGCACTGGCGAAGAGCAACAGACAGAAACGGAAGACTTGCTCGATGAACGACTTCGGACTGGACGTGGGCAGCATGGCAAGCTCCTAGGATTCGGGTGGTCATGACGGCTCTCCCGCCCGGTTTGGAGCGAAGCCCTGCGGGTTGGTGTCACTGGGAACCTCATACCCCCACGGGGCAAGCGAGATGGTCGAGGCGACTTCGTTGCCCCACACGTCCCAGTGGCTGGCAGTCGGGGAAGGGCGCCTGGCGAAGAGCTCCAGGTAGTGGCCGGGACCTGCCACCCGCTCGATCATCTGGTGGATCTCCTCGGGCTTACGGGAGTGCTCCTGGAGCGGATACATCCCCCAGTTGGGCTGAGAGCGGAACTGGAACTTCGTACCCTTACCCTTGACCCCGAGAAGCAGCAGCTCAGCCGCGTTACGGAAATAACCGCCGAGGGTGAACCGGGGCTTGATCCAGGAGTAGAAGGACTTGTAGGCAAAGCCCCAGTCATCCAGGATCTGAGCTCCGTAGGGCAAGGTGGCGGTGGTGACCCACATGAAGCAGAAGCTCTGCTCAGCGGCCAAAAATTTGATCGCCTCGCCCATCTCGCTGATGCGCCCGCGGGTCATAAGTTCGTAGTGCTCACCCGCCCCATGCTTGGACTTCTGGAAGACGTCCCAGGGCGGGTCAGCCAGCACGACCTTGTACCGGCCTCGCTTCGGTGGCGGGACCAGCATGGAACCGGGGGCTGCCGGCACGACGAGACCGTCGCTGGTGGTAGTCCATCGGGGCTGGAATGCCTGCTCAATGGCCGGTCGGCCAGGCTGGTGCGGGGTGTGGTCAGTGAGGTGAGACATGGTGAACTCTCCTTGAAATAGCGTCGATTAAGACGCGGGGTTAGTGGTTGGTGTGGGGTGAAACGTGGTGGGAGCGGAGGTGGTCTCGACGCTTCGGTGGGGCGTTTCTTGGAGGCCATTACGGGGCAAGATCCCCGAAATGTAAAGACCTCAAAACGCACTGCTTAGTTTCGGCGCGACAGGGGTTGACAGATGTAGCGGATTGTTTTGTGGCTACCGAAAGTGATCGCCGTATTTTTCACTACACCCCGGAAGGAACGGGTCTTTCGAGGATGAGTGAGGTCAGGTCCGCAGTAGTTGAGAGTCGCCTGGTTACCGGTGTCGAGCACGCCAAGCAGCGTTGTCGAGGTCGTATCGAGCTTGGAGGTAGTCGAGGGTTAGATCGAGGCTGGGATCTCGGGCCGGCTCACTGGGGTGGTCGAGCTGGTAGTCACTAGTCAGCGCCAGGGTGATCATGGAAATGATGATGGCGAGAGCAAGAGTCACAAGTACCCAGGGAGTCGTCGAGAAGAGCAGAAGCAGCAGGGTGACTGTCATGAGGCCGATCGAGACAAGGCCGAGAAACTGGATCACTGGAACCGCCTCCCGGCGACTCGGTTGGCTGCGTTGGCGGCATAGTTCCTGATGATGGGTTCCAGGTAGGAGGCTGCTTCGGGGCAGTCCTGGAGGTGCTGCTTGGCTCGGTTGACTAGTGCTGTCGTGTGCTCCATGGCCTGGTCTGCCAGGCGGGCTTCGGTGAGGTCCCGGAAGTGCTGGAGATCGGCATCGGCCTTGATCTGGGCGGCCTCGAAGCGGGTGTGGCGGTCGAGGGAATCGAACTCGTCGGTTCGGGCGACCTGGCGGCGGTTGCCGCCGAATGGCATGAGGTTAGACATGGTCTTATGTCCTTTCCTGAAGACCCCGTTACGAAGGGACCGGTCACAGCGGTTGCGACTGGATTCAGGTTAAAACGACCATCTAGCTGCAAGAAAGCATAAGCATGATAACAACCTCTAGGCTCTAGGTCATGGAGGAGCAGTTGCCTTACCCCGACCACGAGATGATGTTCGCGGAGCCGCTTCCGGAAGAGTGGCAAGAATTCGTCGATCTACGCGAAGACCTGCTTTTGAACTACCGCTACAACACTGCTCGCGCCTACTGGAACGACCTGACGGAATGGTTCTTCTGGGCGATCGAACGAGACAAGGACGTCTTGGAGCTGAGCGACAAGGATAAAAAGCAGTACGTCGCCCTCCTCAGACGACGGAAATATAGCGAGAATACGATCCGACGCAGATTAGTAACTTTGGGCTTGCTCTATAGGCTGAGGGAAGAGCGGCGCGCCGATAAGGGGAATGAATGAGGCATTGGAATTCCAGTCTCGGTCGAAGACGATCCAGTCAACGTAGCCGTCCAGGCTTGGGTTGCGGCTCTCGGAGGCGCTCATGAGCACGACGCTACGAAGCATTACCCGGCAGGGTCGCCCCCTGGAGTGGACGAAGTTCCACCGCTTGCGTGTTCGAACATGGCGACCTCTCCGAGAGGTGTGTGGACTCGTGGACATAGTTAACAAAACCCCAGTTCGGAGGTATAATCAAAACATTGACGACCAACCCAGGGGTGAAGCTACAGTCCGCCACTTCACACCTGACGAGGGCAGTTCCCGGCAACCATGTCGGTGGCGATCAGTAGAGTCAACTAGCTAACAAGATTTAGACCACCCAGCGTGGAGGAGAAAACCGCAAGATGAGCCTGAGAGTCCAACAAGCATCAATTAACGCCGAGTCGTCGAAGGTGGTGACGTGGTAGTGGCTCTCAAGAAGTCTGATCTTTACAGCTCCCTCTGGAAGAGTGCCGATGAGCTGCGCGGCGGCATGGATGCCAGCCAGTACAAGGACTACGTCCTGACGCTCCTGTTCGTGAAGTATGTCTCGGATAAGGCCAAAAGCGACCCCTACAGTCTGATCGAGGTTCCCGAAGGTGGATCTTTCGATGACCTGGTAGCACTCAAGGGTGCTCCCGATATCGGCGAGAAGATGAACATCGCCATCCGTCGCTTGGCTGAGGAAAACGACCTGCAGGGTGTGATCAACAACGCCGACTTCGATGACCCGAACAAATTGGGCGAAGGCAAGGCGATGCAGGATCGCCTGACCAACCTGGTTAGCATCTTCCAGGACATCGATTTCACCGGTTCCCGCGCTGAAGGTGACGACCTGCTCGGGGATGCGTATGAGTACCTGATGCGGCATTTTGCGACGGAGTCCGGCAAGAGCAAGGGGCAGTTCTACACCCCGGCTGAGGTTTCCAGGATTATGGCCCAAGTGCTGGAGATCCCGAAGGATGCTCCCCGCTCTACCACCGTTTATGACCCGACTTGTGGGTCTGGATCACTCTTGATCAAGGTGGCTGACTCTGCTCCCAACGGCTTGTCGATCTATGGCCAGGAGAAGGACAACGCCACCTGGGCACTATCTCGGATGAATATGATCCTGCACGGCAACGAGACGCACGACATTCGCCAGGGAGATACGCTCTCTGATCCGAAGTTTCTCAAGGGCGAGCAGTTGCAGACCTTTGACTACTTCGTGGCCAACCCACCGTTCTCCGTGAAGACTTGGAAGAACGGCTTCGACAAGGAATACGACCGGTTCGAGGGTTTCGCTGAGCCGCCGGAGAAGAACGGCGATTATGCCTTCCTGCTTCACATGGTGAAGTCGCTCAAGTCTGATGGTCGGGGAGCGGTGATTCTTCCCCACGGAGTGCTCTTCCGTGGCAACACTGAAGCCGCGATCCGTGAAGAGCTGATCCGGCGCGGCCTGATCAAGGCGATCATCGGACTGCCAGCCAACCTCTTCTACGGTACGGGAATTCCGGCCTGCATCATCGTCATCGACAAGAAGGACGCGGCAAACAGGACGGGCATCTTCATGATCGATGCCTCCAAAGGCTTTGAGAAGGACGGGCCGAAGAACCGTCTGCGTCCTCGGGATATGCGCAAGGTAATCGACACCTACCTCGCTGGCGAGGAAATTGAGCGCTACGCCCGAATGGTGCCGCTCTCTGAGATCTCTGATGCGAAGAACAACTACAACCTCAACATCCCGCGCTATATCGACACCTCTGAACCTGAAGACATCCAGGATCTGGAAGCCCACCTTAAGGGTGGTATTCCGAACCGAGATCTCGATGCCTTAGACGAATACTGGGATGCTTTCCCGAACCTGCGTAATGAGCTGTTCCGGCCTCTCCGCGAGGGATATTCAGAGCTCACAGTGGAGCCCGAGCAGGTAGCCAAGGTGATTGAGGAATCGGAGGACGTCGAAGCTTTTACCTCGACTGTCTCCAAGGCTGTTGAGGAATGGTGGAACTCTCACCGAGGCCAACTGGAGGCGATTGACTCCCAGACCAGGCCTCAGCAGTTGATTGAGGATCTTGGCGATGACCTGCTGGAGAAATTCCGGGGTCGCCCGTTGATCAGTGAGTACAGCGTGTACGAGCAGCTGATGAGCTACTGGAATGACACCATGCACGATGACGTCACACTCATCGTCGGGTCCGGCTGGGTTGATGCTGCTCAACCGCGTGAAGCTCGGATCACTGGCTATGACAATAAAAAGAAGCCGAAGTACGAGAGCGCAGATCTGGTCTTTGGAACTGGAGTCAAGGCACAGCGCTGGGTAACTGACCTAATCCCGCCGGCGCTGATCATCGACCGGTACTTCGCCGACGAGAAGGCCGAGCTTGATCGCCTCACTGCGGAGCAAGAACGCATCAGCCAGGAGCTTCAAGAGTATATCGAGGAGCACGCCGTAGAGGAAGGGCTGCTGTGGGAGGCCGTCAACGACGATGGCGGAGTCAAGGTTGGTGATGCGAGCAAGCGGCTGAAGGAAGCCAAATCTGAGGGCGCAGAGGCTGAGGAGATCGAGACGCTCAACCATGTCATAAGCCTTTTTAAAACCGAAACAACTGCGAAAAAGGCTGTGAAGGATGCCAATCTAGACCTCAACTTGAAGACTTTGGCAACCTACTCGAAGTTGAAAAAGTCAACTATTTGCGATCTGATTATCGAGAGAAAGTGGGAAGTCACCGTACATACGAAGATCCGACTGGTTGGATTCCTTGCCACTCAACAGCTGACTAATCGACTGGAGACACTGGGGCAGCGATACAGCTCGACACTGGACGAACTTCAGGAAGAATCACAGCGACTTCAGTCAAGAGTCAATGAGAGTCTCGCGAAGATGGGATTCTGGAAATGACCGGAGACTGGGTAGATACCACGATCGGCGAACTGGCAGTTGTCACACGAGGCGCATCTCCTCGTCCGATCTCTTCGGACCGCTGGTTTGATGACGCTGGAAAAGTCGGGTGGATTCGAATTGCAGACGTAAACAGGTCAAACGGTCGGGAGCTCAAGGTGACTTCTCAACGACTTTCCGAAGATGGGATACTGCGAAGCCGTTTTCTAGACTCGGGAACTCTGATTTTGAGCATTGCTGCATCTGTCGGAATCCCAGTTATAACACAAATTCCAGCGTGTATTCATGACGGTTTTGTTGCGTTGACTTCAGTTAAAGCCGATCAGAAATTTATGCTCTATCTTCTTAAGGCCGCTGAGGGTCGTTTGAGGGAAGCTGGACAGTCGGGTTCCCAAATGAACATTAACTCAGACATTGTGAGGGGATTGCCTGTCAAAATACCGGCAGATTTCGCCGAGCAAAAGGCGATCTCAAGTGCCCTTTGGGAGAAAGACGATCTCATCTCCTCCCTCGAGCGCCTCATCTCAAAGAAGCGGGCAATCAAGCAGGGCATGATGCAGGAGTTGCTGACCGGGCGGACGAGACTGCCAGGATTTCAGGAGTCTTGGGTACAAACGAAGATTGGCAAGTTGGCCTCCGTTTTCGGAGGAGGCACTCCATCTACAAAGACACCTTCCTACTGGAATGGGGACATTCCCTGGTTTACTCCGGGGGAAATATCGAAGAATGGTTCGGGTTTAATTAAGAGCTCGGAACGCTCAATAACTAGTGAAGGGCTGCAAAGATCGGGAGCTAAGTTACTACCCGCCGACTCAATTCTAGTTACGTCCAGAGCGTCCCTGGGACACTGTGCAGTGGCCGAAGTTCCAGTTGCAACCAATCAGGGGTTTACTTCGCTAGTTCCAAAGGATTCCCGGTCTTCTTGGTTTCTCTACTACTGGATGCAGCATAACCGGCATGAACTGCAGACTCGAGCTGCGGGTAGTACCTTCCTGGAGATCAGTTCTTCGAAAGTTGAATCAATACCCATCACCATTCCAACTATCCGAGAACAAGAAGCTGTCGCCGGGGTCTTGCGAGATGCAGATAACGAAATTGATGCCCTCGATCGTCGTCTCGAATCCACTCGCAGCATCAAGCAGGGCATGATGCAGGAGCTTCTAACCGGACGCACGAGGTTGGCTTCGGAGGGAGTCCGATGAATATTGAGTGGGCTATTGAGCAGTTGGACAAGTTCATCACCATGACTGTGATGACGAACGATAGCCATAGCGGCCGCGGGTATGTTTCTATCTCTACGCACTCCAGTACTTCCGCTTCGGACGTTGAGGTCACTAAGCAAGCCCAGGTGGTTGAGAAGATATTAGACCGAGTTATCCCCCGATGGCGCACAGAGATCGAGCTATCCAAGACCAATCGATGGACCCGCCATCGTGAGGCAGCAATCCGTAGTCGTGAAGAACTGGTGCGTCAGCAGGAGGTCGAGCAGAACCTAGGGGAGAATGCTCCGGAACTTTCTGCTGCGGAGCTGCACACTTGGATCTGGGATGGAGCACAATCTCTCTGGCAGTCAGGTCATTACCGTGAAGCCATCGGTGGTGCGATTCGAAAGCTCAATGCTGAGGCTCAAAACAAGGTTGGACGTCGAGATCTTAGCGAAACTAAGCTCTTTCAAGAATCGTTTTCGGATAAGCCTGCTACAGCTGGAAAAGCACGCCTCCGACGTATGAATCCAGACGATAGTGATACATACAAGTCGGTTCAGAGAGGTGCGATGGCTTTCGCTGAAGGTATCTTCGCCGGTATTCGAAACCCTCTTAGTCATGAAGCTGGTCAAGAGCTTACAGAGCTAGAAGCTCTTGAATATCTCGCTGCCCTCAGCGTTTTGGCACGCTGGGTGGACGAATCCACGGTGGAGGTCTCGTCATGAGTTCTGTTGGGCAGCGTGAGCGCCTCACGCAAGATCGGGTCGTAGATGTACTTTCAAGCCAGCTGGGCTATGAGTATGCCGGAGACTGGAAAGATCGCGGCAATTCCAACGTGGAGGAGGAGCTGCTTCGCCAGAACCTTCTTGCTCGTGGCTATGAAGAGGACCTGGTTCGACGTGCGGTCCAGCAGTTCGTTACCACTGCGTCCCTCCCTGCGGGCGGATCACTCTACGATGCCAACCGCCGGGTGTATGGCTTGCTCCGTTACGGGGTGAAGGTCAAGCGCAGTGTCTCGGAGAACTTCGAAACGGTGTGGCTTGTCGACTGGAAGAACCCGGAAGCTAACCATTTTGTGGTGGCCGAAGAGGTCTCAATCAAGGGTAAGAACACCAAACGTCCTGACGTCGTGCTCTACGTCAACGGCATCGCTCTCGGGGTCATTGAGCTCAAGCGCTCTAAGGTCAGCGTGGGCGACGGTATCCGTCAGCATCTCGGCAACCAGAAGGCGGACTTCGTTCGTCCTTTCTTCACCACGGTCCAGCTACTGTTCGTTGGTAATGACGTCGAGGGGCTTCGCTATGGCGTGATCGAGACGCCGGAGAAGTACTGGCTGGAGTGGAAAGAACCCAGCGAGGTTGAGAACCATCTCGACCGTGGCCTGCTTCAGATGGCGAACAAGCATCGCTTTCTCGAACTCATCCATGACTTCATCGTCTTCGATTCCGGGGTGAAGAAGACCGCTCGACACAATCAATACTTTGGGGTTAAGGCTGCTCAGGAGCGTATCGCTCGCCGCGAAGGCGGCATCATTTGGCACACCCAGGGGTCAGGTAAGAGCTTGACGATGGTGTGGTTGGCGAAGTGGATCCGGGAGAACCAGCGCGAGGCCCGTGTCTTAGTGATCACCGACCGCACCGAACTCGATGAACAGATCGAGAAGGTCTTCGCCGGCGTCGATGAGACCATCGAACGGTCGACGTCTGGAGCCGGCATGATCGGCATGCTCAACCGGAACCAGCCCTGGCTGATGTGCTCACTGGTGCATAAGTTCCGGGGTGATGACGAGAAGGATCAGGGCGAGACCGAAGACTTCGTTCGTCAGCTCAAGAAGCCCCTGCTTGAGGGGTTTAGCCCGAAGGGTAATCTCTTTGTCTTTGTCGATGAGGCTCACCGCACCCAGAGCGGCAAGCTTCACAGTGCGATGAAGGAACTGCTGCCGAACGCGATGTTCATCGGCTTCACCGGCACACCTCTTCTCAAGAAGGACAAGGCCTCCAGTATTGAGACTTTCGGCTCCTACATCCACACCTACAAATTCGATGAAGCTGTTGAAGATGGCGTGGTTCTGGACCTTCGCTACGAGGCTCGAGACATCGAGCAGAAACTCACGAGCCCAGAGCGGGTCGATGAGTGGTTCCAAATCCACACCCAGGGCATGACCGATCTGACAAAGCACCAACTGAAGAAGCGCTGGGCAACGATCAAGGAAGTCGAGTCCGCTGAGCCGCGTGCCCGGCAGATCGCGGCAGACATCCTGATGGATATGGCCAGGATGCCTCGCCTAATGGATGGCCGAGGCAACGCCATGCTGGTGTGTTCGAGTGTCTACCAAGCCTGCAAGTTCTACGACATCTTCAGCCGCAGCGAACTCGCCGGCAAGATCGCCATCGTCACGAGCTATGAGCCGAACGCATCCAAGATCTCCAAGGAAGACTCCGGGGCCGGTAAGAACGAGGAGATCGTCAAGTACGACATCTACCGTCGGATGCTCGCCGACTACTTCCAGACCAACCCCGATGATGCTGTCAAGCGGATTGACGAGTTTGAAAAGAGTGTCAAGGAGACGTTCATCAAGCATCCCGGCCAGATGCGGCTACTTATCGTGGTCGATAAACTCCTGACCGGCTTTGATGCACCGAGTGCGACCTATCTTTACATCGATAAAAACATGCAGGATCACGGCCTCTTCCAGGCAATTTGTCGCGTGAACCGGCTCGATGGTGACGATAAAGAGTACGGCTATATCGTCGACTACCGAGATCTGTTCAAGTCCCTGGAGGATGCGGTTTCTGACTACACCTCTGAAGCCTTCGCAGACTACGACGAAGAAGATGTAGAAGGCCTGCTCAAGGATCGTATTGAGCAGGAGCGCCAAGACCTGGATGAAGCTCTGGAGATGGTGCGAGCACTGTGCGAGCCAGTGTCTCCGCCGAAGGGCACGCTGCAGTACCAGCACTATTTCTGTGCGATGGAGAGCGGCAACGCTGAGCAGCTCAAGGCCAACGAACCTAAGCGTGTCGACCTATACAAGGGTGTGGCGAGCCTGGTTCGCGCCTACGCCAACTTGGCCAACCGAATGACTGATGCCGGGTACTCGCCGAGCGAAGCGGAATCTATCAAGCAGCAGGTCAAGCACTTCGTCGATGTCCGCGACGAGGTGAAGCTCGGCGCTGGCGAGAACGTTGACCTCAAGCAGTTCGAAGCCGGCATGCGCGCGTTGCTCGATACCTACATCCAGGCGGACGCCTCACGAAACCTCGCGACCTTTGACCAGGGCCTCGTCCACCTCATCGTCGAGCACGGGGTCGGAGCCATCGAGAAACTCCCCGAGAGCATCCGCAAGGATCCAGAAGCGGCTGCCGAGACCATTGTCAACAACGTCCGTAAGACGATTGTTGATGAGCAGGCGATGAATCCGAAGTACTACGAGTCAATGTCGACGCTCCTGGACGCCTTGATCGAGCAGCGCCGTGAGGCCGTCATCGACTACCAGGAGTACCTCCTTAAATTGGTCGAGTTTACTCAGCGACTGGCCAAGGGAGAGTCGGAGCAGAAGTACCCGAAGTGGGCAGATAGTTCTGCCCGCCGCGCCCTGATCGACTTCGCGTGGCCGGAGGGCATCGAAGTCGATGTCGAGCGGGTCTACCGCACGATCCAGCGCAACAAAGAACATGGTTGGGCTGGAGATAAGACCAAGCATAAGTCTTTGATGCGTACTCTCGCGCTCAACTTCCCTGGGCTACTGCAACCCAACGAAATGAAGAAGCTGCTCGAGCTATTGGCGATGCATGATGAATTCCGCTAGTGCCTACCTCACCGTTTCCGGGCTTGATGTAGAGCTGGTCTACAAGGACATCAAGAACATGCACTTGTCGGTGTATCCGCCGATGGGTCGAGTACGGGTGGCAGCGCCGGCTCGCCTAGACGAGGACACGATTCGTCGGGCGATCATCCAGCGACTGCCGTGGATCCGGCGGGAGCGGGAGCGGTTGCAGAATGCGAACCGTCAGTCGGAGCGGCAGATGGTTTCCGGAGAGAGTCACTACGTGTGGGGCAAGCGCTACCGCCTCGATGTCTCAAAGCACAGCGGCAACCCGAAGGTACTCGTGGCCGGAGACACCCTCTGGCTTTACTCGCCGGAGGGATCGACCCGTGATGATCGGTTCGGCATCCTTGACCGTTGGTACCGGCGAGAACTCAAGGCAGCACTTCCGCCTCTGGTTGAGAAGTGGGAGACAGCCATGGGAGTAAAAGCTAACCAGGTCACGGTCAAGCGGATGAAGACTAAGTGGGGTTCATGCAACCCTGATAGCCGTAATATCTGGTTTAACCCGGAGCTGGCGAAGAAGAATCCTCGGAGTCTGGAGTACCTAGTGGTTCATGAGCTGGCGCACTTGCTCGAGCGGAGTCATAACGAGAAGTTCGTAGCCATCATGGATCGGTACCTACCGGACTGGACTGCTCGGCGAGATGAACTGAATGAAGCGCCATTAGCGGCGGAAGACTGGAATGAAACTAGCTGTGATTAAGGAACGAAAATAATGACCAATTTGGAATTGAAATTGGCGGAGTGGACCGGTCCATCCAGTCCGACTGAACAAGAAAAGCAAGATCGCACCGAGAGGATGATTCGGGAGGCCATTGAAGCTCATCCAGCCTTTGATGGAATGTCCTGTAAGATTTATGCGAAGGGATCTTATGCAAATAATACAAATGTAAAAGCCGACAGCGACGTTGATATCGCGGTCGAATGCCAAGATCTCTTCTACTGGGATGAACACACTTCGGGGGCTCATCCAGCAAGTAACGGTATCTACGAAGGAATTTGGACGCCCGAAAAGCTCCGTCACGAACTGACAATTGCGTTGAGAGCTAGGTTCAGCACCTCAGTGGATACAAGCGGATCAACCGCCATTCAAATTAATTCCAATTCTGCCCGCGTTGAGGCGGACGTCGTGCCTTGTTTTTCTTATCGATATTATTTTTCGCCGACTTCCTACCGCGAGGGCGCCAAAATATTTAAAACTGATGGTAATTCAATTGTAAACTACTCAGCTTTGCAGCTGGAAAACGGACGAAATAAAAACAACAGGACCAATTACAGATTCAAAAAATCAGTCCGCATTATCAAGCGTCTAGAAAACGCAATGGCCGAGGAAGGGTATCATCAGGAGGTTCCGTCATTCTTTATCGAATGTCTTGTCTACAACTGTCCGGATACGGTGTTTCAGCGCCTAA
Source organism: Corynebacterium sp. Z-1 (assembly GCF_031844665.1). Lineage (NCBI taxonomy): Bacteria > Bacillati > Actinomycetota > Actinomycetes > Mycobacteriales > Corynebacteriaceae > Corynebacterium > Corynebacterium sp. Z-1. The sequence goes on from NZ_CP134621.1 coordinate 1,558,578, forward strand.
CCTGGATCGAGACTGTAAAAGGCATTCTCGCGCATATTTATACATCCCTCGAAGGTGCGGAACCCACCGATTCAGAGAATCGCTGGTTGGAGGTTAATGGTGCGAAGTATCTCTTTCATGGATCGCAAAAATGGAGTCGCGAGGATGGACGAAATTTTGCCTACGCGGGGTGGAACTACCTTGGTCTGGGAGGGGCTTAAATGGCGCGGCCAATTGGTTTAGTTCGAGCCGTCGTTATCATTGTCTCCAGTGCGTATGCCGTTCTGATTTTCGTCTTGGGATTCGACCTACCACCGTGGTGGAGGGTCTTGGTATCCATGTTTCCGATCTTGGCTGCGGGATTTGTAATGGCCTGGGATCTATGGATTTGGCGTTGGCCAGGGATAATAAGGCTCTTTCGACGACCTGATCTCCGTGGGTTATGGAGAGTTACGCTCACTCCTCATGAGGATTCTGCGATTCCAGAAGGCGGCAACTGGGGCCCAGTGGTGGCCTATTTAGAGGTCAGGCAAACTTTCTGGTCTATTCACCTTAAGCTGTATACATTGCAGAGCTCCAGTAGAAGTACTGCATTCAGCTGGATAAACACACCCGAGAATGAGGTCGATTGCCTGAGCTACATTTATGATGGCATGCCAAAAATCTCTGAGACGTCTTTCATTACGAGGAACATTGGCGTCGGTACGCTAGCGCCGACATCACTTAAGCCAACTCAAATTGAAGGGCGATACTTTACTGATAGGCCAACGAAGGGAGATCTGGTTATGGAATTTGTGGACCGTACGAGCGGCTATCCGTCCTTCAACGCAGCGGACCGTTACGCAGACTCAATCCGTGCCAGTCAGGGAGCCGTACAAGAATCAACGAGCAGTCATTGATTTCTCAAATCCAGATTGAGAATTGTCGTCGACGGCTCAATCTGACACTAAGTTTAAGCAGGATCTGAATGCTCTCGTTGGAGACGATGAGGCTGAAAAGGTACTCTACCAGGTAAGATTGCGCTGGCCATCACTTAGAGTGTATCGAGAGAGCTGGAGACTACTCCCGAAATTGCCGCGAGTAACAGGGAAAGTTTCGACACTAGCCAGAAACTCCGGATGAACTAACAGAGCCAATGGAGTACCCATTCGTAAGCGGATTTAGGCGATGGGTTGATCGGCAAACTCAGCTCATTAAACAAAGTACTATAAGTTATACTTATTTTAAGAGTAAAACTATTTAGGAGCCTAGATGGCAAAGAAAAAGCAGGAGCAACGATCGATCGTTAAAGTAGTCTATTTTGACCAGGATACAGCGTCTGACTACTTAGATATCGTTGCAGGAGGCAGTCTCGAATCAACCAAAGAGAACATTGGCACGAGGACTGTCGAAACCCATGCCAGCGTAGAAGCTAAACTCAGCGCAAAGCTTAGTTGGCTTCCCTTTATCGGCGGTGCAGGCGAACTGGGAGCCGGGGCTGAAGCCTCTCTAGCCGGCGGAAGTATTTTAAGCAAGACGCTGTCAAACACGATCTTGACTGACTACCTGGAATCTTCTAGTGGCGATCTAAGAATTTCAAAACTGAATGGGTTTCGGGTTTATGCCGCCGAGAATTCCATGGCTTTCATGAAGATGTTTACGCCATACATGATCGCAGCTCGCGCAGAAGACGCTGACTTCAATATGGCATTGATGGATGAAGCGCTGGAGAAGGCGAAGGGTTATTACGAGCTAATCGGCGAAGATGCGACTCAACGCAAGATTGTCTTACGCTTCAACATCCGCGCCTTCCGGAACAGTTACGGACTCTCGGATCTATCACGAATGAACTTAGTTTTTCATGGCATTGAAGTCGGTCATACTACGGAACTGAGTTTGAATATTGAGTCAGAACTAGCTCAAAACTCTTCCCAAGATCTTAAACTTGCTAGCTTCATCGAAGAATCTCACTCTGATTCATCCGGAGCCTCTGGCGATAACAAGCTGCCGGTTTACGACATCATCCTGGCCGGTGTAGAGAGCGGTGCGTAATGGCGACCCATGACATGAAGGCCTATATTTACTATGGACCTTCATCCTGGTTTAAAGCAGAGACAGCAGGGCTGGAGGCGGAATCGTTACTAGATATCGTTTACGAGCGCGACAACCTCAATAGACAGTTCAGCATCGTGGATAAACGCGCCTCCAGCCCTTCGGAGGCAGAGCCCGAAAATGTCGAGGAAGGCCCGGAGCATGTTTTGGCAGAATCTGGAGACTACGCCAGTCTGACAGAAGCAACGATCTCAAATTTTGCAGGGTTAGTGCGGTCAATTGGTCCGAAGAATATCTATTTGAATAATCCTCCTGAGCTCGTTAGATCGCACCTTGAACGAGTGGCCGAGGTTGAGGAAGTTTCTTACGAGCTAGGCAGTTTTGATGCGCAAGTGCTGCAAGAGTTCAACGCTGATTTCCAAGACCACCTCGTAGGCCAAGACTCGGTTAAGAGCGAACTTCTTGCGGCGATGTATCAGTTGACGCGTCAGAATGTGACGGGCGTTTCTTTTCGGTACCGGTAGGGCGGTATCGGGTACCGGGGTGTTGGTGGTTGCCGGTACCCGGTTTTTACCCCCGGTTACGACTTTCGGGGTTGACGTAGCCGTGTGGGTGTCGTAGGGGCCATCCTTTCTTGTTTGATGTCGTCGCGGGTTCGCATGTCTTCTCCTGTCAGGGTGAGTTTCGAGCCGTGGTTGGCGAGTCTGGACATGACTGCGTCTGCCAGTGCTGCTTCTGAGAAGACGTCGTACCAGTAATCGGGTTCGTGTTGGCTGGCGATCACGGTAGAGGCATGTTCACGCCCGACGAGCAGGTTGAATACCTGGTTCAACGCGTGCGCTGAGACATCGGTGGCGAGAAAATCATCGATGACGACAAGTGCCGGGGCTTGCAGGTCAGCGAGGAGTTGTTTGCGGGCCTGGGGATGCTCAGCCGCAGCGTCGAAATCGTTGGCCAGGTCGTTGAGCCGGAAGTAACGGGCGGTGAGCTTTTTGCGGCACGCCGCGACGGCCAGGGCTTGAGCGAGAAAACTTTTACCGGTGCCGGTAGCTCCCACGATGATGAGGTCTTTGCCGTAGTCGATCCATTCGCAGGTGGCGAGCCGGTCGATGCGGTCTTGGGTTACACCGCGGCCGGGATAGGCATCGAAGCGCTCGAGTGCGGCGGTTGAGCCAAGGAGTTTCGCTTCACGCAACCTTGTCTGGATGACCTTGTTGTCGCGGGCGGTGAGTTGGGCTTCGAGGGCTTCTTTGATCTTGTCTTCGAAGGAATCGTTATCGCGCGTGGGGTCGTTGACGATCTCTTGGATCGTCGCGGCGAACACGCGCATCCCGCGCAGCGAGCCGAGCTTGTCGAAATCTTCATCGGTTAACGCCATGATGCTTCTACGCCTCCTCACCGAATTCAAGCTCACCGAATTCAAGCTCACCGAATTCAAGCTCACTGAACTCGAACGCTGCTTTGCCCCGTACGTGCGACGCCTGGGCTGGTGGTGCGGGACGAGTCACCGGCCTAGTTGACGCGGCAGATGATGTAGGTGATTGCGCACCACCTGTGGCGGTGGCGGTGGTGCGGGTTGCGAGGTCTTTGATGGTGTCGTGGACTTTGCGCACCGACGGGACCATGTGGGAGTCGAGGACGTCTTGGCAGGCTTGTTCAAGCAGGCTGCGGGAGTACTTCTTCGACAGGCTCAGCACGCCAAGGGCGCTATTGTAGGCTTGGGCTTCAACTTGGTGGGCGTGAAACATCTGGCGGATGAGTTCGTAGGTTGCGGCCCCAATACTTTGAGCCCATGACTCAATCCGGCCCTGATCCCACTTCGTGGCCAAGTCCTGGTGCTTTGCCGGCACATGCTCTTTATCTGTGGAGTACTGCATGTTGCCAGGCTTTTTACGGTGGGAAGCGATATGCTCACCCGCGCTGAAGATGTCGACGACATCGTCGAAGATCTGCACGTCGACACTTTTGCCGGCGAAGCTCCACGGCACAGAGTAGAAATGCTTCTCCACTTGGACGTGGTAGTTCACCCCGGCCTTGGCTTTACGCCACGTGGAATACGACCAGCGCTGTTGAGGCAGCGGGCGCAATGCTTCTGCTTCGCTTTCAACAAACAACTGCCTGCGGCTTGCGTTGCGGCCCCGGAATCCTTCCCGGTCGTTGATCCAGTCGACCTGTGCTGCAATAGCGGCGTTGAGAGCGTCGAACGTGGAGAACTCTTGGCCCGATAACGCTTCTGCGACCCAGGTCTGGACGATATCGACCGCCTTTTCCACATGGGCCTTATCCCTGGGTTTACCCGGCCTAGCCGGGGTAATCCCGCAACCGTAGAACTCGGCGAACTGCTGGTAGCGCTCGTTGACTTCACGCACCGTCGCACCACGTGTGATCTGGTTGGTTGCTGTCGAGGCGTTATCGGGCACGATGCGCACCGGCACGCCACCGATATAGTCCAACGCGTCGCGGTGGGCACACAGCCACGACCGCATCCGCATATCCGGCCACGCACTGGCATGGATAAGCCCCGAATGCGGCAGCGACGCCACAAACACATACGCCTGCACAGACACCCCGGTCAACGGGTCAACAACTGCCATGGTTTCCCCGGACCAATCAACGCACAGCTCCTCACCAGGGGCATGGGTCAAAAGCGCAGTCAGGTCGTTGACATCGACGTAGTTTTCAAACAGCGCGCAGAACTGCCGGTAGGAATAATGCTGCTGGCCAGAAGTAGCCTGACGGCGGGTGTATTTATGGTGTTCCACCTTTAACGTCACCCGCTCACCGCGTCGGCGCCGGGCGGCGATGCCTGCGAAATCCGGTTCCACAAACGCATCTGAATCCCGCCGGCGATTATCCGGAAACAACTCCGAAAGCTCCTGCGGCGACAACGCGGTAATCGTGTCCTCGTCCATCCCAGTCGAGCGCAACACCCGACTGGCCTTATCAATACTGCTGCGCGAGCACCCCAAATCCGACGTGATCTGCGACCACGAGCGGCCTTGCACAAGCGCCAGCATGATCAACCTGTAATTGGTGACCACACCAAACTCCTTCCATGGTTACGCGGCCCGCGCGTACACACTGCGCAGGGCCGTCAACCACAGACTGCCAACCCAACTACCCCCGGTACCCGATACACGCACACCCAGTACCCGATACCCGCCCGACCGGTACTAAAAACCGAACCCGGTCAAGAATGTAGATGGACCCGTTGTCGTGATGTTTTATGGGCCATCAGGGGTAGGTAAAACCGAGACTGCGAAGTTTATCAGTCGCCTCACGGGAGGATGGGCCCGACCCCTGGAAAGTGGACACGGGGATTTAATCAAGATGCGATAGTAAGTGTAGCTGATTCGGCGGCTTCAAAGGCGTTCGGCGAGCGGTAGCCACACCACGAGTGCAACCGTTGGGTGTTGTACCGGATGCACCACTGGAACACGTCCCGGCGACACACCAGCTGACTGGCGAAAACAGGCTCGTCCTTCAGGACTTCCCGCTTCAACGAGGCGTTGAACGACTCCGCCAACGAGTTGTCCGCACTCGTCCCGATCGTACCCATCGACTGGGTGACACCGAACCGCTCACATAACCTCCGGTACTGCTCAGAGGTATAGACACTGCCGTGATCCGAGTGAAAAATCGCCCCGTCAAGGCTACCTCGGACCCCGTGAGCCATCGTGAGGGCTTCTTCGACCAACTCGGTGCGCATGTGGTCGGCGATCGCGAAACCGGTCAACTGCCGCGAATAGCAGTCGATGACCGTGGCCAGGTACATATTCGACCCGTCCGCGATCGGCAGGTACGTGATATCGCCGACGTAGACCTTGTTCGGTTTCTCCGCGGTGAACCGGCGTTTCAGAAGGTCAGGGAATTTAGGCGCACGTTTCGCGGACACGGTGGTCTTCACCCGGCGTTTCCTGGTGTAGCCGAAAAGGCCCATCTGCCGCATCAGCCGGGCGGTGCGCTTGTGATTGAGACGGCCGCCCTTGCCCCGGTCGTTGGCGGGATCGGCGTTGATCGCCGCAGTTACACGTTTCGCCCCGTAACAGCCGTTCTCGGCCTTGAACACGGCCTTGATCCTCGCTCCCAGCGCCGCGTCAGCGACGAGGCGTCGCCGGCGGGCAGGAGCAGCAGATTTCCATTTGTAATACGAGGACCGGTTGACCTTCAGGACCTCACATAACCGCTTGACCTCGTAGAAGTCTCGGTGGTCATCAACGAACTGAAAGCGGTTCACCAGTTCGTCTCTTCCGCGAAATATTTGGCCGCCTTGCGCAGGATCTCTCGTTCCTCCCGGAGCTTGACGTTCTCGCGTTCCAACACGCGGATCCGCTCGGCATCGGAGAGTCCTTCAACCGGGGAGCGTTCGCTGTTGGCTGCGGCGATCGGGCTGGCGACTTTTTCACCGTTGGCGTTAGTTTTGGTGCCGGTGCCGAAGGCGTCGAGCCAGGTGCGCAGGGAGTTGCGGTTGACCCCGAGATCGGAGGCGATCGCGTTGATCGTGGCTCCGGGGGTCGACTCGTACAACGACACTGCGTCACGCTTGAACTGCTCGGTGTAGGTCTTGCGTGGCATGGTGGAAAGGTACCTCACTTTCCCAGCGAGATGCTGGTTTCAGCGTGTCCACCGCCAAGGGGTCAGGTCCGATTGCTTTTCCGAAAGCAATTTTCAATGCTACACAGCGAAAAATTTGCCTCTTATGTTTTCGGAGGAAGTCACCAAGAACCCTCGCTCGCACTGGACCTGATGGAGAGAGAATCAAGTGTAATTCTCTTCGATGAGTTTGATAAAGCAAGTTCAGTTTTCCATAGCGCCTTCTATGAGCTGTTTGACGAGGGTGTGTTGGAAGACAAGAACTATAGAGTCGAGGTTGGCAGGCCGCTAATTATTTGTACGTCGAATTACGGTTCAGAGAGTGCAGTGAAAAAGGCGCTAGGCGAAGCGCTTTACTCAAGGTTCGATGCCTTTATCGAGTTCCATCCGTTAAGCGGTTTCGAGGTGGAGAAAATTATCGACCGGTTGGTCGATGTGAAGTTTAAAGAGCTGACTCATAAAGAGGCATCCATCCTCAATGCTGATGAACTCAAAATAAATCTTAAGAGCCACTCGAAGCAGCTCGGTAATATTCGAAAACTGAGTAGCGTGATTGATCAGATTATTGGTCATAAATTAGCAATGGCTCTTCTGGAGACAGCGGAAAGTATGGATCCTTAGTCGCCGTAGCTCTGGGCATTCTTGTTACGCCCATTTAACCTAGAACCGCCTCATTGCGTCCGCCAGTTGTGACTTAAAGGGCCCGGCGCTGGCCAATATTCAAGCATGACGGTATCAGGAACTTTACAGAGGTAGGCTGCCCTCCTGGAGCATCTCGCGTCCGCTTGACAACACCTCGTATATGTTGCGTGATGCTTGGCGTACACAGAAAAAGGTAGTCGGTTGCACCGGCTGCCTTTTTTAATTTCCGAACACGGTGTCGAACACGTAACGATCACTGTCGCGCACCGGCGCTAGCGTTCGGGGCATGACTGCTACTCCTGACACCTCCGGCCCACAAACCACGCTGGCCGACGTGAACTCCTTGCGCGCCCGGCGCGTGACGCTGCACTCCAACAGTGACTTGGACGATTTCTCCGCGTCAGCACGGCGCATCGCGGAGGACATTGCCGACCACCCGGGATCGCCCGGACGATCCATTATCGGCGCGGTGGCTCTGGCGGCGTTGGTCATCATCGCCGCAGGCGTTGTGGCGGGCCTGTTGTTTGATGCCGGGGCCGCGCTCATGGAAAGTCTTGGCAATGGATCGTAAGGGAGGCGGGTGCGCGCTTCTAGTCGGCGTCGCCTTCCTCATTGGGCTGGTGATGTGGGCTCTCGCGATTGCTCTCGTCATCCTCGCCGGGGTTGTCGCACTCGGCGGGATCATCGTGGGAGGGGGCATCGTCGCACATGCGGTCAGCGAGGTAAAAAGAACGCGCGAGGTCGATGGGATCGGGGAGACGGTAGCCCAGATGAGCGTTGAATCTGAACGCGACCTGCTGGCGACACTCGTTGACCTGGACGAGCTGATCCGCACCCGTGGTGTGGGCACGTCCTTGGAAGGCACGCTCTACACCAACCCCGCGGCTTTGCGAACCGAACGCAGGAGGCTAGAGACCATGCTCACGCGCCTGTCCGTCGCTCCGGACACACCCAGCAGGCTCGCCGCCGTTGTAAGTGCTGAGACCCTGCGCGTCAAGGTCAACGCGGTACTGGACGGGGACTCATAAACGCGATGCGGGATTCGGCCACTAGACTCGCACCCGTGCTGCGAACCATGCTGAAGTCCAAGATTCACCGAGCGACCGTTACACAGGCCGACCTCCACTACGTCGGCTCATGCACCATCGACGCTGACCTCATGGAGGCCGCGGACATCTACGAGGGCGAGCAGATCGACGTGGTGGACATCAACAACGGCAACCGACTGACCACCTACGCCATCACGGGCGACCGGGGGACGGGTGTCATCGGCATCAACGGCGCCGCCGCCCGGTTGATCAGCCCTGGCGACCTCGTCATCATCATCGGGTATGCGCATTACGAAGAGCAGGAGCTTAAGGACTACAGCCCGCGGGTCATCTTCGTCGATGAGAACAACAAGCAGGTTGAGCTCGGCGAGGACCCAGCCCACGCGCCGGCGGGTTCCGGCCTGATCAACCCGCGCCACCCGGATTAAGCTCGCGAACCCGGCAGCACGCCGCGAAATGTGAGACGCTATCTCACGATGTCTACACAGCAGGTTAAAGGTAACGTCGCCGAAGTCTTCTCCGTCTTCCTCCGCCTCGGGCTGACCTCCTTCGGAGGGCCGACGGCGCACCTCGGCTACTTCCGCGACGAGTTCGTGTCCAGGCGCAAGTGGATGAGCGAGAAGACCTACGCCGACTTGGTCGCCCTGTGCCAATTTCTGCCCGGGCCCGCCTCAAGCCAGGTAGGCATGGCGGTCGGGCTACAACGCGCCGGCTACCTCGGCATGTTCGCGGCGTGGTTCGCGTTCACCATGCCGTCGGTTATCGCGCTTGGACTCTTCGCCCTTGGGGTCGCGGTCATGGGGGACATCTCCGACGCCGGGTGGCTGGCGGGCCTGAAAGCCGCGGCGGTCGCCGTCGTTGCGCACGCGGTTCTCGGCATGACAAAGTCGCTGATCACCGACAAGATCCGCGCGGGTATCGCCCTGGCGGCATTCATCCTTGTGCTTTTAATCCCTAACCCGTTCGTCCAGGTCGGCGCGATCGTCGTTGGTATGGTCGCGGGGCTCGCAGCGCTCCGGGTGACTCCCGATGCAGACGATGGCGTTGGGTTTAGCTCGCGGGTGCCGAAGAGCGTGGCGTTCGCGTCGCTCGCGGTTTTCGCAGCCCTGCTCGTGCTTCTGCCTGTGCTCGCGGCCGCGGCCAGCAGCACAACAGCCTTTATCGCTGACACCTTCTACCGCGCCGGTGCGCTCGTCTTCGGCGGCGGCCACGTTGTCCTACCGCTGCTGGAGAGCGCGACCGTGCCCACCGGGCTGGTTGACCACGACACCTTCCTCGCCGGGTACGGCGCCGCGCAGGCGGTGCCGGGTCCGCTGTTCACCTTCGCCTCCTTCCTCGGCGCATCCGCCCAAGGGGTGCACTGGGCGATCGGGGCCGTGGTGGCGACGATCGCGATTTTCCTCCCCGCCGCCCTCCTCGTCCTCGGGGCGTTGCCGCTGTGGGAGGGCTTGCGCAAGCACGCGGCCGCGGCGCGCGCAATCGCTGGTGCGAACGCGGCCGTGGTGGGCATCCTCGCCGCCGCGCTGTACGACCCTGTCTTCATCGCCGGTGTGACCTCCGCAGCCACGATGGCTGTGGCTGCAGCATCGTTTACCGCGCTGCAGGCGTGGAAACTGCCGGCGTGGGCGGTCGTGATTGCCGCCGCCGTCATCGGTTTGATTGCGCTGTAGCTCAATAGAGCAACCTGGCACTTTCCCGTAATCGGTGAATTCTTGGACACGTGCAATGAACATTTTTAGTATAACAACGAAAGTGTCATGACTGACATTAAGAACGTTTCCGTCATCGGTGCAGGCGTCCTGGGCGCCCAGATCGCATTCGTCGTCGTCCAAGCCGGGTTTAAGGTCACCGCATGGGACATCAACGACGACGCGGTTGAGGCCGCCAAGGGACGTTTTAACTCCATTGGCAAGTCCATGATCGCCGACCTCGACACTGCTAGCGAGGAAAGCGTTGCCAAGGCTCACGAGAACCTCTCGCTGACCACGGACATGGAAGCAGCCGTCGCTGAGGCGGACATTATTATTGAGGCAGTTCCGGAGAAGCTCGACCTGAAGCGCTCCACCTGGGAGAAGCTGGGCAAGGCAGCACCGTCGCACACCATCTTATGCACCAACACCTCGTCGCTGCTCGGCAGCGAGATTGCGGACGCCTCCGGAGACCCGAAGCGCTTCATCAACACCCACTTCGCCAACCGCGTATGGGTCAAGAACATCGTTGAGATCATGCCGAACCCGGAAACGGACCTGAAGTACCGCGACATTGTCGAGGAGTTCGCCCACGAGGCTGACCTCGCACCCGTCGTGCTGAAGAAGGAGCAGCGCGCCTACCTCCTCAACACGATGATGGTTCCGTTCCTGCAGGCAGCGCAGTACCTCTACGTCAACGATGTCGCTGACGTCGACCAGATTGACAAGGACTGGCGCATCTCCATGAGCACCGATATGGGCCCGTTCGAGATCATGGACATGATCGGCATGCGCTCCATCGTTAACGTTGCTGAGGGTTCCGGCGAGGACCAGCCGGAGTGGAAGAAGAAGTTCATCGACTTCGCCAAGCAGATGATCGAGGAAGGTCGCTCCGGCCAGGGCGACGGCGAGGGCTTCTACAGGTACGACGACAACGGCAACAAGATCGAGAAGTAACCCGCCCGCGGTAGGGGTGCCGACATGCTGATTTGTCGGATAGCGGGGGCGTGTTCTATCTTTTAGGAGTCGCAAACGACAGAAAGAACGCGCCCCGTTCGTCTAGCGGCCTAGGACGTCGCCCTCTCACGGCGGTAACACGGGTTCAAATCCCGTACGGGGTACAGATTGTGCGAGGCAGGTGGTTTTTACCAGCTGCCTCGCTTTTTATCGACTGTGTTCGAGGGTTAAGGGTCAAAAAGTGTGTCTGGCTCGGCGTGTCGCATGGGGGTTAGATTTGGCCTTTCTGGATGCCGATTGAGTGGGTGTAGTCGGTGTCGATAGCGTTGTCGTAGAGGGCTGGTCGTCCTGTTTCGTGGTCGGCTTGGTTCTCGTTTCGGGTCAGGGTGGATACTTTGGCGAGTTGGCCCTGGCCCCAGTCGGACTGCCTGGCGATTCGTACTGGATCGTCAGGCAGTTCCGTTTTGAGGTAGAGCCACCAATCCAGCATGCGGCGTTGTCGTTCACCGGATCTGCCCCGGTGGGTTCTGGCGAGCAGTTTGAGCTGGGCGTTGATGCCGCCCTCCAGGCTGTTGGTGGTGGATTTAATGCGGTGTTTCTCCAGCACACCTTCTGGTGGGGTGAGGTAGACAAACAGCATCTCGGACCGGAAGAGGTGGTTGAGGCTGTTGTAGGCCTTGCGCACGTTGGGGTGGGTCCACACGCGGGTCCATGCACCGGTTTTGGGGTCTTTGATCAGGGTTTTCTCGTCCATCCATGACCGGTAGATCGTGGAGAATTCGTGCAGTTGCGCACCCCATTGCGCTGCCTCGTCCAGGGTGGTGATCCGGGTTAGCTTCAGCGCAAGTCGATAGATGGTGCGTCCGGCATCGGTGCGTGGGTTGGTGGTGGTGTAGCGGCGTACAACGCGTTGTTTGGGACGTGCTTCCAGTAGCAGCGTTCTGACGATCCGATAGCACCCGGATGAGCACCGGATAGCGGTGCTTGGTCCGGGTGCCGGCGGGGCTATTGCGCGTCGGCGAGGTGTCGGCGCATGTTCGGCCCGTCGAGTGGGAGGATCTCGGCGCCTGCCACAATCCGGTTGAGGATCGATTCGGCGATCACCGCGTCATGCAGGGATTTGTACCAGTCCTGCGGCTCGAACTGGGAGGTGACCAGGGTCGAGCCACGGCCGTCCCGGGCCGCGAGGATGTTGAGCAGCTCCGCGGCGGTGTGCTGGTTGATGGGCGTGGTCAGGAAGTCATCGATGACCAGCAGGTCGCAGTTGTGCAGGTCGGTGAGGAAGTCCAGCCGTTTCTGCGACGCGGGGTCCATGACCGCGAGCTGGTTGGCCAGATCATCGAGTCTGAAGAACCGGGCGGTGTAGAACTTCCGGCAGGCGGCGTTGAGCAGCGCCAACGCGAGGTAGGTCTTGCCGACACTGGATTTCCCCAGGATGACCAGGTTGTGGGTCTGATCGATCCATTGACAGCTGGACAGCCGTGCAATTAGCTCACGATTGAGGTTGCGGTCGGGAAGGTAGCGGATTTCTTCTACGCAGGCATCAGGGTTTGGCGATCTGGATGCCTTGAGTAGTTTCTGGGTCCGACGTTGCTCCCTGGCCGTGATCTCCTTATCCAGGGCGTGGAAGATCTTCTGCGAGAACGTCCACTCATCGCAGGCGGGGTCGTTGGCCAGGTCGATGACGGTTTTCCCGAAGGCGGTCATCCGCAGCTGGGTGAACAACGTCATGTCGGCGTCGGTGAGGTGTCGATCCATCACGCCTGACCTCCTTCATCGTGGGCAGGATCCGTCTTTCCCAGTAGAGCGTCGAGGCTGAAGTGCTCAGGGCCAGCCAGGTGCGCACCGCGGGTGTCCCGTGAGCCCGGGGCCGGGTCGATGCGTGGGGCCGGCGGCGGCGGAGCATCTGTGGTGGTGGGCCGGGCGTGGACCTGGGCCCGCAAGGCCGCCAGGCGTTGCTTGACCGCGGTGTAGCTGACCGCCCGCGGGGAATCAGCGTCAACCAGTTGCCGGCAGGCCTGTTCCAGCAGTGCCTTGTTGTCGCCCTTGCCCAGGGCGAGGATGTTCAGGCAGGTGCGATACCCCTGGGCTTCGATCGGGCGGGCATCGAGCACGCTGGTGATCGCGGCGACGGTGTGGGGACCGACCTTGTGGGCCTGACGCAGGAAATACGCCCTGGACCACAGGTCCGAGGACTGCTGATGCTGATCGGGGACATGATCGGGGTCGGTGACGTAGACATGCTGGCGCGGGGAGACGGTATGGGTGGCGATGATGTCCCCGTCGCACATGACCGTCAGACGGTCGCCGGTGATCTTCACATCAACGTGGCGTCCGGCGAAGGTGTGGGGCACCGAGTACTTCACCGTGGCGATTTCGATGTGGTAATCACGGTTGACCTTGGATTTCCGCCAGGTCACCGGCTGCCAGCGGGACTCCGGCAGCCCAAGCAGTTCCGGCCGCTCATACTCATCGAACAGATCCTTGCGGCTGATCTGCTGTCCGCGGAACGGTGTTCTGGTGTTGATCGCGGTGACCTGGTCGGCCACAGCAGTATTGAGGTCATCCAGGCTGGCGAATCGCTGGCCCGCGAGCCGGCCGATCACCCAGTTGGTCACGACCTTGACCCCGGCTTCGACATTGCCTTTGTCCTGTGGTTTTACGGGACGGGTCGGTACCGCAGCGGTGCGGTGGTGCTCGAGGAAATCCCGGTAGGCGCGGTTGACGTCCCGGGCCCGGTCCCCACGAGCGATCTGGTTGGATGCGGTGGAGGCGTTGTCCGGGATGACGACCTGCGGGATACCGCCGAAGAACTCGAAGGCCTGCTGGTGGGCGTCCAACCAGTTCGGGGACTTCTCATCGAGATAACCGCGGGCGAAGACCATCCCGGAGTACGGCAACGAGGCCACGAATACCGACACCTTGGTCTTGCGCCCGGTGATGGGGTCAAAGACGGCCATCTTCGTGCCCGCCCAGTCGACCTGCATCGTGTGACCGGGAACGTGGGTGATCCGCATGGTCAGGTCGTTGACATCGACGTACTCGCCGATGATCTGGCAGAACCGCTGATAGCTGTAGTGCCGCTGGCCAGGGACGCCGTCCGTGTCGAGGTAGCCGGCCCACAACACGCGCAGCGGGAGCTTCTTCTTGCCCGAGCGTTTGGTGACCATCGCGGCCACGTCGAAGGCGACGAACTCATCCGAGGGCGCCTTGCGCCCGTCGGTGAACAAGGCGTCGAGTTCTTCCGCGGTGAGGTCTTCCACCTGGGAGGTGGAGGTAAAGCCCTGGTCCCGGCAGATTCTCTTCGCTTTGGCGATGGTGGTGTGTGAGCATCCCGCCAGGGCTTCGATCTGTCGGTAGGACAGATTCTGGATCAATAGTGACATCACCAATCGGTAGTCAGTCACGGTGTCTCCTCTTCGAGGTCCACACGCAGCCGAATTACTGCGTGTAGACCTGAGATCACCACAGACCACCAGATGCTGCTATCCGAAGCTCATACCCGCGCTATCCGATCGTCAGAACCGCGCTACTAAAAGCACGTCCCTAACACGCGTTGGGCGTGGACGAGGCAGCGTTGAATTTTCGTAGTCGGCCAGCACTTCTTGATTGCGCTGTAGGCTCCCTGGCCGCCATCGATAACGGCGATAAGTGGGGCTTCGATGCGCTCGAGAAGTCGTTGGTAGTCGCGCGTGGTTTCGTGTTTACACCAGTGCCAGGCAATCACGTGGTCGATCGTCGCCGCGACGATCAGACAGCCGCCGGCGGTGTAGGTGCCGTCGAGGAAGATCTGGTCGTAGATCCTCTTGTCGTGGCCGGCGGTGGGGTCAGGCACATCAGCGAGCCAGCACCACTTGAAGCGCCGCTTCATTGTGGCGCGGCTGACGCCGTTTCGTTTGGCTAGGTCGTCCAGTGAGATTGCGGTGGTGCAATGCTCGATGAACTGGGTGAACACTGCCGCGTTGGTGATGTCGTTTCGACGTTTGACGCTGGAGGCGCCGCATTGTTTGCAGCGCCACCTGGTGGTGCCTTTGCTGGTGGTGCCGTTGCGTTTCATCACTGCGCCGCAGTGGCAGCGTGGTTGGTTCTTTGACATTGCGACACCACACCACGTCGCGCATAGCACATCACGGCTGCCACACCGTGGATGTCCCGGCCTGAGGCCGGATATATGCTTCCGGAGCATATACTTTCCTGAAACCTACAGGTCAACCACCGAAAATCGGCGATTCCGGACACACTTTTTGACCCTTAACCCGTGTTCGACGCGAAGCCAGCTCGGCGGCCATTTACGAGCCCGTGGTCGCGTTCCGGTCGAACACAGCCGATCGCATGCTCTCCGAAAAGCAGCCCACCATACGACGATTTGAAGGGGCGGCGAGCACGCGGGTGCCTAGGCCATCATCACCTTGGTCTGCGCGACCGCCTTGTCCATGCGGCTGATCGCGTGGCTCAGCCGGTGGCGCAGCCAGAGGCCGAGGGCAAGGAAGGGCAGCGAGAAAAGTACGAGGATGCCGAGGGCACGCCAGAAATCCCAGCCATAGGTGCCGAAGATGGCGGCGCGCATCGCTCGGATTGAGTAGGTCGCGGGAAGCCACGGGCTAATCCCCTGCACCCAGCCCGGCAGCAGCTGCAGCGGATAGGCGCCGCCCGCCGCCGACACCTGAAGCACGAGAATGAGCACACCGATGGCCTTGCCGGAATTGCTCAGAGAAACCACCAATGTATAGCAGATGAGGTGGAACACCAGGCTCGAGACCCATCCCGCCACCAAGAGGAGGAACGGGTGCGCGGGCTCGATCCCGACATACAGGATGAGCCCCGCCATCAGAAGGGTGGACTGGGCTAGCCCGGTGGTGACGAAGGTGAGGTAGCGGCCGAGGTACTTTTGGGCCGCTGTGAGTTGGCTGGGGGCGACCACGTTCTGCTCGATGGAGCTGTCGTCGGTGCGCACGGCCAACGACGTCAGCAGGGCGCCCACCCACAGGGCGAGCACAGTGTAGAGCGGGGCCATGCCGGCGCCGAAGCTGACGCGTGGGAAAACACTCTTACGCTCCACCTTGACAGGGTCGACAAGGGCGTCGGCCAGCTGCTCCGGGTGCCGGGAGACGAGGTCGGCCAACTGTGTCAGGTCGCCGTCGGAGCGCGCCTTGGCAATTGACTGCTGCGCCTCCTGCATCGTCGCCGCGTTGGAGCGCAACGAGTCGGCGGTGTCCCGCAGGTTGTCGCCTGAGGCCGCCAGGGTGTCGCGCAGCGAACCTGGTCGGTTGGCCAGGGCGGAGGAGACGTTGTCCATGTCCGAGCGGACCTTGTCGACGTCTGCGCGGACGTCGTCCAGCGAACTCGACAGCGCCTCGAGGCGGGGGCGGAGCCCCGTGTCGTAGGACGCCCGGGCCGAGTCCATCGCCTCGCGGGCCTGAGCGATGGAGTCCTTGATTGCCTGGCGCTCGGCATTGTCCCTGCCGCGTCCACCCTGCCCGGCGGCAAGGCGCGCGGCTGCGTCGTTGAGCCGGTCGCGCACGGCCGTCTGACGGGCGATGGCGTCGTCCAGGTCACTGATCACCGCGCGCGCCCCCGGCTGGGCGTGGGGGGGAAGCGCCGGGGCGACTTGGCCGTTGATGGTGTCGCGCAGGGCCGTGTACTGCTTCACCTGGACATCGACGCGCGCGGCGATGTCCGTCAGGCTCGCGGCGGTGGCCTGGGAGGTGGCGGAAGAGTCCGCCATCAGCTGGTCGACGCGGTCGCTTACGGCGGCAAAGCTTTCCGACGTCGCCGCCAGCGCCGCCGCAAGCGCCGCGCCGTCGCCGTTGAGGCCCGCCCCGGTGGCCCCGAGGTCGGCGGGGCGCACTTGGTCGAGGGAGTCGCCCAGCGCCGCGGAAATCCGCTCAGCGCTGTCGACGAGCGGCACGCTCGACTCGGTGAGGGAGGCGAGAGCATCGACGGTGTCGGCGATGGAGAGGAGCTGGTCGCGGGCGCTGGCGGTGCGCTTCTCGATGGAGTCGAGCGCCTGCTGGGTCTCCGCCTCGTTGAAGAAGTCCGAGGCTGTTTCGATTAGCCCGAAGGACACCTCGCTCAGCGCCCTGGTAAACGACGCGCTAATTTGGGCGCTGACGCCCTGCGCCCCGCTCGAGACGAGCAGCGGGGAAATGGGGTTCTTTTTCTCGTTGACGTAGAGGTCGATCCGGCTGGGCTCGGAGTTGCCGGCGTAGAAGGTGAACATGTCGTCGCTCAATGTGGGCGGAAGGACGATCGCGGCGTAGTACTCGCCTGACTTCGCACCCTCAATGGCGTCGTCGGCGTCGGTGATCACCCAGTCCATCGATTTATCGCGGTAAAGCTGGGAGAGCACCATGTCGCCAACGTTGACGGACAGCGGGGTGAGGTCGCTCGTGTGTCCTTCGTCGGTGTTGGCCACCGCCACCTGGAGGCGCTCCGTATCGTGGAAGGGGTCCCACGTAGCCAGCACGTTGAACCACGCGAAGAGACAGGGAATGGCGATGAGGCCGACCATGACGATGCCCGCCATGACGTTGGTGTAGAGACGGCGCAGGTCGTTGTAGGCGATGGAGAAGACGGTTCTCATTGGGTGGCCTCGCTTTCCCCGCCGGTGGGCCGGATGGTGACGCTCGTGCCGGCGGAGTCGTGGCGGTGGATCACGGCGTCGCGCAGCTCGGCCTCACCGAGAAGGGAGACCTGTTCGACGTCGACGAGGCTCTGGGTGAAGTACTCAACCGCGCCGAGGTACAGGATGACCAGCAGGGACCAGCCCACCACGATGGCGAGCATGATGGTCTTGTCGGTAGGAAGAAGCATTGTCAGCAGGGTGATGATCGCGATGCCGAGAACGCCCGCGCCGATTCCGCCGAAGATGAGGGTGCGGTAGTTTTCCCTGAGCATCCGCGCCCGCTTCTCGACACCCCCACGGAACTCTTCGCGATCAGACAGTGCGGCCATGATGTCGGACGCGCGGTAGGGCGAGCCCATGACCTCGACCTTCTCGTTGGTAATCAAATTGGTGCGCGCGAGCTGGCGGTTGAACAAGAGGTTTGCGTGTGAGGATGTGAGGCGGAACAACCATCCCAAGGCGAAGGCCACGGCGGACATGGCGAGAAGCGTCGCCATGAAACGGAAGTAGTGGTATCCGTAAAATCCGGCGATGGTTTCGCGCATTGCGTCGATGCCGTAGCGGAAGGGGAGGAACGGGTAGATTCGGCGGAAAAAGCCGGGCATCAGCTCGATGGGGTAGAGCCCGGATGCACCCGGAATCTGGATGACGACGAGGAACACGGCGATGCCGCGGCCGATGTGGCCGAGCGCGGAGACGATGGAGTAGATGATTCCTGTGTACGCCACGCCAGTAACGATCGCGGTGGCGAGGAAGGCGGTAAAAGACTGCATCTGCACTCCGAAGGCTGCGTTGCCGAGCGTCACCACGACGGCCTGGAGCACCGAGAGCGTAGCGAAGAGCAGAAATCGGCCGAGGTAGGCCTGGCCGACGGTGAGGCGGCGGAAGCCCTCGGTGTCGACCTCGACGCGGAAGATGATCGTCAGCATGAACGCGCCGATCCACAGGGCCAGGTTCGTGAAGAAGGACGCCATGGAGCTGCCGTAGTTCTCGGTGGGGAAGACGGCCTGCTGCTCGACGGTGACGGGCGAGGAGATGTACTCGCCGATCTTCGCCGAGTTGAGGCTGGTGACGGTGTCGAGGATTTCCGAGTCTGACGTGGCCAGAAGCGCGTTAATGTCGGTCTCGGCAGAGCGCGCGCCGTCGGCGAGCGTGCTGAGATTGCCCGAGACGTCGTCGAGGATGCCAAGGCTGGCCGCGAGCTGATTGTCCACCCCTGCAAGCAGCGATATCGTCTCATCACGCAAGGCGCGCTGGCTGTTCAGCGCGCCGCGCGCGGAGGCAACGCTGCCGGACGCCTGGGCGAGCGAAGCGTTGAGCGCGGGCACGGACTCCCCAATCTGCTGGCTCGCAGCGCGTGCAGCGGCGTTGGCCTCTGAGGTTGCGTCCTCAAGGGAGGTGCCGAGCTCGCTAATCGACGCCAGCACCGCACCCGTACTGCGGTCTACCTCGTTCAGGCCGTCGAGGACCGTACGGGAGGCGGTAGTGCGCTCTTCCAACGCGCTGGCCGCGGAATCGAGCTGGGCGCGGATCTCGGGTGACAGGGCCGCGCTGCCTGATAGGGCGCGCAGTTGAGCGGTGGCGGACTCGCCCTGTTCGACCACCCCGTCTACCTCGCTGATGGCCGAGCGGACGCGCCCCTGAGCGGTGCCGAGCTGATCCGTAGCGCCCGCGATGGTGGAGTTGGCGGAGGCGGCGCCGAGGCTGAGCGCGTTGGTGGATTCAACAAGCGCAGTGGAGGTGTCCGCGGTGAACCCGGCGGCGGAGCTCTGCAGCTCGGCGATGATCCCCTCGGCCTCGCCGAGGGACGAGTCGACCGACCCGAGGGTGTCGTCGACGGATTCGACGAGGGCGCTCAGCTCGCCAACGACTGGCCGAGCGCCTGAGACGCTCTGCTTCATCGTGCTGATTCGTAGCTGCGCGGCGTCGAGGGCGGCAGCGATGTCAGCGAAGCTTCCGGCGGCCCTTCCGCGTACCTCGTCTGCGTTGTCGCGCAGCGTGAGGCCCGTTTCGCGGAGCTCGGTCGCCGCGGCCTCTCCGACCTTCTGCTTGAACGCCGAGGACACCGCGGCGTCGACGGCCGAGGCGCCGGCGTCGGTGATGGAGGGGGCGACGCCGTTGCTCTTCTCGTTAACGTAATATTCCAGCACGGGCTGGGTGTAGGTCCCGCTGACCAGGCTCAGCAAGTCCTCGCTGAACTCGGGCGGGATGAGGAACATGGCGTAGTAGTCGCCCCGCATCAGACCGTCACGGGCCTCGTCCTCGGGGAGGAACACCCAACCTATTTTGTCGTTGTCGCGGAGTTGCTCGGCGATTTGTTCGCCGACGTCGACCTCGCCGACGAGATCAGTTGAGGCACCGCGGTCGTTGTTGACCACCGCGATGCGGATGTTCTGGGTGTGGTCGTAGGGCTCCCAGAAGGCGTTGATGTTGAACCACGCGTAAAGTGCGGGGGTGATGAGCACGCCGACGATGATGATGAAGGCTCGGGGAACGCGCAACAGGCGACGTAGGTCTCGTTCAAGGATCTGCCCGCTTTTTCTCACGGGGCGAGCATACTCCGGAGCGGGGAATTAGGGAAACGCACCGCACCGTCGCCTCCATGTGTGGGCGGCGCAAGCGTGCAGGGAGAAAGCGTGTGCTCGGATCGGTCCAAATCGTGGCCGAGTGAAGCTCTGGATACCTGGGCCGCGCCGGCAGGATCGAGCTTGACGATGACGGCGAGACGCTCTGGGTCGGCGGTGCCGTGCGCGTCAGGGTGCGCGGCGTGCTGGGCGTGGATTAACTCTTGGGACCGAGCTCGGCGTCGAGCACCTCCTGGGCCACTTTCATGGCGGACAGCGCGGCGGGCGCCCCGCAGTAGCCGCTGGCCTGGATGATCGCCTCGGTGATTTCTTCGCGGGTCAGGCCGTTGGTGAGAGCGCCGCGCACATGGCCGCTCAGCTCCTCGTTGGCGCGCAGGGCAACGAGCATCCCGATGTTGAGCAGGCTGCGGTCGCGGCGGCTGAGCCCCTCGCGCGTCCACACCGAGCCCCACACGGTGGCGGTGACGTGGTTCTGCAGCGCCTCACTGTCGGTGCCGGTCGTGCTGGCGATGGCGTTGTCGACGTACGCGTCGCTCATCACTGCGCGGCGCACCTCCATGCCGTTGTCGAATCGGTTGTCAGAAGTGTTTTCCATGCCTTAGAATTGTAGGCGTTAATCGCGGGGACAATAGGAAACGCATAAGATACTTCTCATGGAAAAGAGCGACAATCTAGGCCTGCTCTCCGCGGTCGGAAGCACACCCCTCATCCGTCTCCCCAATGCAGGCGCAACTGTGTGGGGCAAGCTGGAGTCCTTCAACCCCGGCGGCAGCGCGAAGGACCGCACCGCAAGGGCGCTTGTGAGCGACGCGATGGAGCGCGGGGTCATCGGTCCCGGCAGTGTGGTCGTGGAGTCGAGCTCGGGCAACCTCGGCGTGGCGCTTGCGCGCGAGGCCGTCATTGGGGGGTGGCGGTTCCACTGTGTCGTCGACACGCGCACGAACGCCGCGACCCTGGCACACATGCGCGCGCTCGGGGCCACAATCCATGAGGTCGAGCGGCCGGACCCCGAAACAGGGGACTGGCTCACGGCGCGCCGCGCGCGGGTGGCGGAGATTGTCACCGAGCTCGGCGCCGTCAACCTGGACCAGTACTCGAACCGGGCGGCGTTCACCGCCCACAGCGAGGGCACGATGCGTGAAATAGCGGAGCAGCTCGGGCACGCGCCGGACATCCTCGCGGTGGCGGTCAGCACGACCGGCACCGTTGGCGGGTGCCTGGCCCACATCCGGGAGCACAACCTGCCCACCCGCGTCGTGGCGGTCGACGCCGAGGGCTCCGTCCTGTTCAATGGCGCGCGTGGCGACCGCGTCCTGCCCGGCTACGGCGCCGGGATGGTCACCGAGCTATCCACCCAGGTCGTCCCCGACGAGGTGATCCGGGTGAGCGCGCGCGACGCGGTCGCGGCCGCGCGGGCAACGGCGCTGACCACCGGTTTCATGCCGGGGGCCTCCGGCGGCGCGGTGGCGTGGGGCGTCGATAAGCTGGTGGCAAAGAACCCGGGCGCGGAGATCGTGGCCGTCTTCCACGACGACGGCCGCGCGTACCTGGACACGGTCTACAACGACGAATGGGTCGAAAGGAACATCGGGTGAAGGTAGCAATCATCGGGGCCGGGCCGCGCGGCCTGTGGGCGGCGGAGGAACTCTTCGAGCGCGCCCGCCAGCGCGGGACACGCATCGACCTGACGGTGTTCAACGACGGGCCGCTGGGCAGCGCGAGCGCCACGGGCGCGTTCCAGCCCGCCGGGCCGGGGCAGTGGCTGCTCAACGTGCCCGCCACGGCGATCGAGTCCCGCCTCGGCTCCTTCAACGCGTGGCGCGGCGCGAACGACTCCTTCCCGCCGCGCCGCGAGGTCGGTGAGTTCCTGGCCGCGTCCTGGCGAGCGCTGGAAAACAACACACCGCGGGGCTGCGCGGTGACATTCCGCGAAGTCGAGGTGCGCGACCTAGACGCGCACGGGGCCGGTTTCGAGGTCGACGGCACGGTGTTCGACGAGGTGCTGGTGTGCACCGGGCACGCCCCCGCGGCCCCGGTCGACGGCGCGATCCCCGCCTACCCCCACCACAAGCTGGATGCGATCTCGCCCGCGGACACCGTGCTCGTGCGCGGCGCGGCGCTGACGTTCATCGACGTCACCCGCTACGCCCCGGCGAAGGCGTTCTACCCCGTCTCCCGCTCCGGGCGGTTCATGGAGGTCAAGGCGTACCCGGCCGACGAGAAGGCGCTCGAGCCCGCTTTACGAGGCGTCGCCGACGCCATCCTTTCCTCCGGCTCCTACGAGGAGTTCGTGGGGGCCGTCGCCGAGGCGTCGTTAAGCGTGCTCGAGGCCCAGGGCGGGGACGGCGGCCTCGAGGAGGTCAACGCAGTTCTCACAGGCACGGATTTCACCGGGCACGCGGTCGCGGAGCTGCACGCCTCCCTCGCGGCCGCTGAGGGGTCGCGGCCGTGGACGGCGGCGCTTGCGGTGGGCTACACGTTCCGCACCCTTTACCCGCAGGTGATCGAGCGCGCGTCCTTCGGCGGGCGGGAGAGCCTGGGCGGGGAGCGGTTCTACCGGCTCACCCGCATCCTCGAGCGGGTTGGGTTCGGCCCGCCGCCCGAGACGGCCCGCGACCTCGTCCGCGCGATCGACGAGGGCCGGGTGCGTACCGACCTGCTGGGCCGCGGCGGCGACAGTCTCAGTGACCTCGCCCGCGAGGTGGGGGCGGACGTGGTCGTCGACGCCGTCAACGCGCCCCCCGGCGTCGTCGACGGCACCCTAGTCGGTGCGCTCGTGCGCAAGGGCCTGGCGCAGACCGACGCGACGGGCGGCCCCGCGGCGGTGAAGGCCGAGCGCGACGGCACGCTCGTCGGGCAGTCGCACATCGCCGCGGCGGGGCGGATGAGCGAGGGTTGGATCCTCGGCCACGACACGCTGCGGCGCGGCTCCCACGAGGTGATCCCTGCGTGGGCGGCGCGCGTGAGCGCCGCCGCGATGGCGCACCCCGAGCGCGTCCACGGAGCGCCGCCGCTTACCGCGCGCACAGAGGCGTGGGCCGACGACCTGCTTGCCGATGCCGACGCCTGCCAGTCGCTGCTTGAGACCTATTCCAACCCCGTCAACGTGCTCAACGCCGCCCCGATGGAATCCCACATCGACGAGCTCGTCGCCGCCGGCGCGAGCCGAGGTGTGGACGTGCGCGTGTTTTTCGCCCGCAAGGCGAACAAGGGCCTGACTTTTGTGGACGCCGTGCGCGACGCCGGCCACGGCGTGGACGTGGCCAGCTTCAACGAGTTGCGGCAGGTCATCGACCGCGGCGTGCCGGGGGAGCGGATCATCGTCTCCGCAGCCATCAAGACCGATGAGCTGCTGCGGCTGGCCATTGACCACGGCGCGGTGATCTCCGCCGACAACGTCGACGAGTACGAGCGGATCGCGCGGCTCGCCGATCTCGCGGGAGGGCGGGCCGCGCGCGTCGCCCCCCGCCTCGCCCCGGACCCCGACACGATGCCGCCGACCCGCTTCGGCGAGCGGCTGCGCACGTGGGTTGAGCACCTGACCGCCCCGGGCCAGCCGGCGCGGGCCGTACACGTCGTCGGCGTGCACGCCCACCTCCACGGCTACGCCGCCGCGGACCGCTCGGCCGCGCTGCGCGAGTGCATGGAGCTCGCCGATACACTGACCGCCGCAGGCCACACCCCGGAGTTCATCGACATCGGCGGCGGGGTGCCCATGAGCTACCTCGACGACGCCGAGCAGTGGGCCGACTACCAGGCCGCCATCGCCGCCCAGCGGGCCGGTTACGCCGCCCCGTTCACGTGGAGATCCGACCCGCTTGCCACCACCTACCCGTACTACCAGCGGCCCACACGCGGGCCGTGGCTGGACGAGGTGCTCTCCGGCGGGGTCGCCGAAGCGCTCACCGCGCGCGGCTTGCGGCTCCACCTTGAGCCGGGCCGCTCGCTTCTCGACGGCTGCGGAGTGATCCTCGCCCAAGTCGCCTTCGTGAAGACGCGTAGCGACGGCCTCCCGCTCGTCTGCCTGCACATGAACCGGACCCAGTGCCGCACCACCTCGGACGACTACCTCGTCGACCCGATCCTGGTCAAGCGCACGCCGCCGTCCGCGGCTGTCGAGGCCTTCCTCGTCGGCGCCTACTGCATCGAGGACGAGGTGATTCTGCGCCGCAGGATCCGCTTCCCCCAGGGGGTCTCAGCCGGCGACATCATCGCCATCCCCAACACCGCCGGGTACTTCATGCACATCCTGGAGTCGGCCTCGCACCAGATCCCGCTGGCGAAGAACGTGGTGTGGCCGTCCGGCGAGCTTGACCCGATCGACCAGCCCGGCTAGTTCTCGTGGGCTACGACGATCACGGTGCGTTGCGGTTTCGGCCCGGGCAGCGGCGAGTTGAGCAGCATGTGCATTAGATCGGCTGAGTCGTCGGGGGTCAGGTGCGCTGTGGGTTCGTCGAGAAGCAGCACGTCGGCGTCGCTGCACAGCGCGCGGGCGAGCAGCAGGCGGCGGCGCTGCCCGGCCGAGAGCGAGTCGGCGCCGTTGTCGAGGACAAAGTCCAAGTCGAAGGGGAAGCCGACGGCGGAGAGGACGCGCGTGGCGAGGGTGTCGTCAAGCTCGGGCGTGCCCACGCGCAGGTTCTCGCGCACCGAGGTTGAAAACACCCACGCGTCCTCCGCGTAGAACCTGGTGCTTGCCGGGGCGGTCGCTTCGCCCGAGGCGGCGGGCACCAACCCCGCGAGCGTTTCCAGCATCGTGGTCTTGCCTGAGCCCGAGGGCCCGCGCACGAGCAGGCGCTCGCCGGGCTCCACGCGGAGATTCCACACCGTATCGCCGTAGATGGTGCGCAGGTCGCGCGCCTCGACGGTGTCGGACACCGCGGGTCCAGCGACATCGGCGCGTTGCGTGTTCAGCAGGTTGCTCAGGCGCGATGCGGCGCGCGCGGCGTCGTCGGCGTGGCGCGCGGCGGCAGGCAGGGGACCGTGGGACTCGAACGCCGCCAGCGACAGCATCAGCAACATGCCCAACCAGGTCGGATTCCCGCTGTAGGTAGCCACCGCGATCGCCGCCACGCCGAGCGCCGCAGCGCCCGTGGCCACGGTCTGGATCGCCTCGGCCGCAACGGTTGAGCGCTGCGCGGCGAGCTTCTCGCGCGTGACGCGTTGCGACGCTTCCGCGACCTCGCCGATCAAAGCCTCGGCCCGACCGGCCGCGGCGAACTCCACGCGGTGCTGCAGCACCTGATCGAGGCCGACGGCGAACTCGGTGGACTCCTCCACCTCGCGGGCGCGGCGATTCGAGCGTGCGGCGATGCGCGGCACCACGAAACCGGTCACGGCGAGAGCTGCCGCCATCACCAACGCGGCCGGCGGGCTCAGCCACGCCGCAAGCCCCAGCGCGGCGAGGGAGACCACCACCGCAACGAGGCGGGGGATGTGGCTGCGCACCAGAAAGTCCGTGACCCGCTCGGTGTCGTCGACCACATAGACGTGGCCCTGTCCGCGCGATGTCGCAGCGGACGAGGCCAGCGCGTCGTAGACTTTCGCGCGCAGCTCGCTCAGCGCACCGAGCGCCAGCTGGTGAGCGACGATCCGGTCGATGTAGCGAAACACTGCGCGAGAGATGCCCAAACCCCGCACCGCGGTGATCGCCACGGACAGGTGCAGCACTGGGGGCATCTGCCACGCCCGGGTGATCAGCCAACCGGACAGCACCGTCAGGCTCAGCGCGGACAGCAGCGTCACCGCTGCGGCGGCGACCGCCAGCGCAACGGCCCCGGGTTTGACCCCCGCGACCCGCAGCAAGGATATGGCGTTTCTCACAGGTCCACCACCTTGTCGGAGGCCTCGGCGACGCGCATGTCGTGGCTGGCGACCAGTACCGTGCGCCCGCGCTCGGCCGCGTCGCGGATCGCGTCGAGCACCTCGGCGACGCGCTCGGGGGACAGATGCGCGGTGGGTTCGTCGAGAAGCACAATCGGCGCGGGCGAGGCGAGGGTGCGGGTCAAGCCGATCAGTTGCAGCTCGCCCGCGGAGACGCCGCGCGAGGCAGGGTCGATGAAGCGCTCGGGTTCGACCGTCGGGGCCAGCGGGGTGGGAGTGACGGGCGCGCCGAAGAGCTCGAGGTTCTCGCGCACGGTGCCGGGCACCGTCGCGGGCCGCGCCGCGAGGAAGGCCACCTCGCCGCCCACGGCGATGCGCCCGCTGACGTCGGTATCGGGCAGCGCGCCAAGTATGGCGAGGAAGGTCGTGGACTTGCCCGTCCCGTTCGGCCCGCGCAGCACGGTGACCTCGCCGGGGTGGGCACGGAACGACAGGTTGTGGGGCAGCGTGCCGTCGCGCCCGGTAACGCTCAGGCTGTCCACCTCCACGCCGGACCGAGCAGGCGTGAGGTAGGAGCCAGCGGTGGCGGTGGGGGCGTCGATAAGCGATAGCACCTTATCCACCGCCTCGAGCCCGTCGGCGGCGGCGTGGTAGTTCGCGCCGACCTTGCGCACGGGGTTGAACACCTCGGGCACCACGATGAGCACGACTAGGCCGGCGAGCAGGCTGATGTCGCCGTAGACCAGGCGCAGGCCGATACTCACCGCGACCAGCGCGACGGAGAGCGTGGCCAGGAACTCGAGCGCGAACGACGACAGGAACGCCAGGCGCAAAACGCCCATCGTGGAGGCCGCGTGCCGCGCACCGGCGTCGCGGATGTGCTCGCCCGGGCGTGTCGACGCCTGCATCGCGCGCAGCGTCGGCGCTCCACGCAGCAAGTCCGCAATCTGGTGGCCGAGCGCGGTGGAAACACGCAGGCGCTGCTCCGTGCGCGCGGCGGTGAGCGTGCCGATGAGCACCATAAACGCCGGGATCAGCGGCAGGGTGACCAGCGCGAAGACGCCGGCGACGACGTCGAAGGAGAACACCGCGATCAGCGCGATCGGCGTCGCGATCACCACCGCGACGAGCGAGGGCAGAAAATCGGTGAGGTAGGGGCGAAAGTCGTCCAGGCCGCGGGTGAGCACGTGGCGCCACAGGGCGGAGTCGCGTTCGACGGCGCGTGGGTCCTGGCGCGCCAGCGCGGCCAGCGCCTTGCTGCGCAACACGTCGATGGTGGCGCCGGCGGCGTGGAGCGAGGCGCGCTGCGCCGCCGCGGCCGCGGCGCTGTGGGCGAGGATCACCGCGGTGAGCGCTGCGAACAGCAATACGTAGTTCACGTCGCGCCCCTCGATGGCGGACGCCGCGATCACGCCAATCAGAACACCTCGCGCGACGACTAACGCGGTGGTGACCCCCTGCGCGATTCCCGTGCGGAGGATGAACCGGCGCACGGGGGGCGCAAACCGCACGAGGCGGGGGTCGACAGGGGAGGCCACGGTGCTTCTTACACCTTCACCCTCTGCCTGAAGGACCAGAAGGACCACGCCTGGGCCACGATCACGGCCGGCAGGATGATGATCCCGGCCCAGCTCATAATCCGCAGCGTGTATGGGTTCGAGGCCGCGGAGTAGATGTCCCAGCCCGGGTGCGCGCTGGTCGAGGGGATAACGTCCGGGAACAGCGAGCCGAAGAGCACCACGCACACCGCGGCGATGGCGACGGTCGTGGCGGCGAAGGCGAACCCGTCGCGGTTGGCGACTGTCGCGGCGATCGCCACGGCGATGCTCACCGCCGCCACGGCCACGGCAGCCCAAGTCCACTGCGCCCCGGCGGAGGTCTGCAGCCAGATGACGTAGAGCAGGGAGACGATTACCGTCGGCGCGGCGAGCCAGCGCAGCGCCAGCGTGCGGGCGCGCCCGCGCAGCGGCTCGTGCGCCTTAAACGCGACGAAGTTCGCGCCGTGCAGCGCGAACAGCAGCACGAACGTGAGCCCGCCAACAAGCCCCAGCGGGTTGAACAGCCCGATGAAGCCGTCGGTAATGGAGCTGATGCGGCCGTTGTCGTTAAGCGGCACACCCGCAACGAGGTTCGTAAA
Organism: Corynebacterium sp. Z-1; assembly: GCF_031844665.1. Taxonomy (NCBI): domain Bacteria; kingdom Bacillati; phylum Actinomycetota; class Actinomycetes; order Mycobacteriales; family Corynebacteriaceae; genus Corynebacterium; species Corynebacterium sp. Z-1. The sequence continues at coordinate 1,586,684 of NZ_CP134621.1, forward strand.
AATCACTCCCCACAGAAACGCCGGGAGGTAGGAGCCAAAGGTGGTACCGATGTCGCAGCGGCGACGCCACTCGGCCGTCTTGCCCTTCACGCGCCACTCAAGCGAGACACCGCGGACGATCAGGCCGACGAGAATGAGCACGAAGAGGAAGAAGAACCCCGAAAACAGCGTGGCGTACCACTCGGGGAAGGCGGCGAAAATCGCCGCGGCGGCGGTGATCAGCCACACCTCGTTGCCGTCCCAGAGCGGCCCGATGGTGCTCACCTGCGCGGTGCGCCGGCGGTCGTTGTCCTCGGGCGTCTCGCCGCCCACGAACGGCAGGAGCATGCCCACGCCGAAGTCGAAGCCCTCCAGCACGAAGTAGCCCGCGAAGAGGAACGCGATTCCGAGAAACCAGATCGTATTGAGGTCCATCAGCTATTCTCCTTTTCCTTCGCGCATGCTTGTCGACGCCCCATCGCCGCGCCCCGGTGACGTCGTCACGCCAAAGCTCAGCGGCTCGAGCTCCGCGTCGTCGGCCGGGCCGTAAGAAGCCGCCGCCGGGTTGGCCGCGTCGCCGGCGGACATGCCCGGCTGGTCGAGGCCGTAGAGGGTGTAGCGGCGCATCAGCGCGAACCAGATCACGGCGAGGATGCCGTAGAGGGCGGTGAACACCCCGAGGCTTAACAACACCTGCCATGGTTGGTGGTCGGAGACGCCGAAGTCGACGATCATATGGATGTTCTGTTCCCCGTTGGGTCCGTTGACTCCCTGGAACGATGGGTTGGGGTGGACCACCCACGGCTGGCGGCCCATCTCGGTGAAGATCCAGCCGGAGAAGTTGGAAATCCACGGCGCGGGCAGCGCGGCCAGGCAGGCGATCTGGATCCAGTTCTCGGAGGGGACGCGCTTTTTACGGGTCTTCCACAGGGCAACGACCGCCATGATGGCGGGCACGGCCATGAAACCGATCATCAGGCGGAAGGACCAGTAGGTGACAAAGAGGTTCGGGATGTAGTTACCCGGCCCGTAAAGCTCCTGGTACTGCGTGTTGAGGTCCATCGCGCCCTGCAGGGTCACGCCGCTAAAGCGACCCTCGGCGAGGAACGGCAGCACGAACGGGACGTCGATTAAGTGAATCGCCGTTTCGCAGTTGTTCATGGTCGACACCGACAGAATCGAGAAGTACGGATCGGTCTCGGTGTGGCACAGCGCTTCCGCCGAGGCCATCTTCATCGGCTGCTGGACAAACATGAGCTTGGCCAGTGCGTCCCCGGTCAAGGCAACTCCGATTGAGGAGACGAGGATGATCCACGCCCCGAAGCGCGTGCAGGTGCGCCAGATCGTCGCCGCGGTGTTGTCGGGGTCGCCCTGGCGCGCCTCACGCACCATCCACCAGCCGGCGATGCCGCAGACGAAGGTGCCGGCGAGCATCCAGGCGGCGAAAATGGCGTGGGGCACGGCCTGAACTGCCGTGGGGTTGGTCAGCAGCGCCGCGAAGTCGATGAGCTCGGCGCGGTCAGTCTCGGGGTTGTAGCGCGCGCCGACGGGGTGCTGCATAAACGAGTTGGCCACGATGATGAAGTAGGCCGAGACGTTCACGGCCACGGCAACGATCCAGATTGAGACCAGGTGCGCCCAGCGGGGGACGCGTCCCCAGCCGAAGATCCACACGCCGAGGAAGACGGACTCGAAGAAGAACGCCGCGAGGCCCTCGAAGGCGAGGGGAGCGCCGAAGACGTCGCCGACGAAGCTGGCGTATTCGGACCAGTTCATACCGAATTGGAACTCTTGGACCAACCCGGTGACCACACCCATGGCGAAGTTGATCAGAAACAGGTTTCCGAAGAATCGCGTGGCGCGGTACCAGGGTTCTTTGCCCGTTACCTGCCAGAGCGTCTGCATGATGGCAACCACCGGGGCGAGCCCGATGGTGAGCGGAACGAAGATGTAGTGGTAGACGGTGGTGATGCCGAACTGCCACCGGGAGAGATCGACGAGATCAAGCTCCATGGTGCTGGCTCCTAGCTGGTTTAACTATCAGAGGCGGACAAGGTTGACTGATACACACAAAAGCCGCGGTTCGTAAAGAAGGCTTTATAGGTAGTCGGATGTGGCGGCGCGAAAGTTCCTAACGCTTCCGAGCAGTATCGCACTGGGGGGATGTATTTCCTACAGTGCGCTGCTCAGGCGCCCGGCCGCGGCGCTGACGACGCTGCCCCACGTCTCGCACGGCCGCGGGCCGAGGCGCTCGACCGGGCCCGATACCGAAAGCACCGCCAGCACGTGACCCGCGGAGTCCATGATGGGGGCGGACACGCTGGCCAGGCCGATCTCGCGCTCAGCGACGGACTCGGCCAGGTGCTCGCTGCGCACCCGGTCGAGCTCGGGCTCGGGAAACGGGTGGTCCGCAATCAGGTCGAAGGCGGCGAAGACGCGCGCCGCGGAGCCCGCGGTCAGAGGAAGCTGCGAGCCCACCGGCACGGTGTAGGTCAGTCCGCTGGGCGGCTCCTCGGCGGCGATGCAGGTGCGCGTGTTGCCGGTGAGTACGTAGAGCTGCACGGATTCTCCGGTCGTGGTGACCAGCTCGCGCATGATCGGCTCGGCCGCAGAGAGCAGGCGCGGTGACGCCTTGGCCGAAAAACCGGCGAGTGCGGGGCCGATGGTCCATTCGCCGGAGGGGGTGCGTGTGAGCACGCGGTGTACCTCGAGCGCGGTGGCGATGCGGTGTGTCGTGGCTCGGGGCAGGCAAGTATCCTCGCTTAGGTTCGCCAACGACTTGTCGCCCATGGCGACGGAGCGGACGATGGCGATGGCGCGGTCGAGCACTTTAATGCCGGAGTCTTCGCTATACTGTCTCACACGATGGATACTAGCATTCCGCATAATGGGAATGTTCGTGACTACCAGAGGAGGAAAGCGATGGCAGACAAGCCTTTGACACTCGCCGAGAAAGTGTGGCGGGACCACGTGGTGACAAAGGGGGCAGACGGCGACCCTGACCTGATCTACATCGACTTTCAACTCCTCCACGAAGTCACTAGCCCGCAAGCTTTTGACGGGCTGCGTATGTCGGGACGGACAATCCGACGCCCCGCCCAGCACCTGGCGACCGAGGACCACAACGTGCCCACCCTGGGTATCAAAACTGGCAACCTGCTCGAAATTCAGGAGCCAACCTCACGCATCCAGGTGGAAACACTGCGCAAGAACTGTGAGGAGTTCGGCGTGCGCCTGCACTCCATGGGCGACGTGAAGCAGGGCATCGTCCACACCGTCGGTCCGCAGCTCGGTATCACCCAGCCCGGCATGACCATCGTGTGCGGTGACTCGCACACCTCCACCCACGGCGCGTTCGGCTCCATCGCCATGGGCATCGGCACCTCCGAGGTCGAGCACGTCATGGCCACCCAGACGCTCTCTCTCAAGCCGTTTAAGACCATGGCCATCGAGGTCTCCGGCGAGCTCGCCGAGGGTGTGACCGCCAAGGACCTGATCCTGGCGATCATCGCCAAGATCGGCACCAACGGGGGCCAGGGCCACATCATCGAGTACCGCGGCGAGGCCGTGCGCAAGCTGTCCATGGAAGCGCGCATGACCATCTGCAACATGTCCATCGAGGCCGGTGCCCGCGCCGGCATGGTCGCCCCCGACGAGAAGACTTTCGAGTACGTCAAGGGCCGCGAGTACGCCCCCGCCGGCGCCGATTGGGACGCCGCGGTGGAGTACTGGAAGACCCTGCCTACCGACGACGGCGCCACCTTCGACACCGTCGTCGAGATCGACGGCTCCGCGCTCACCCCGTTTGTCACCTGGGGCACCAACCCGGGCCAAGGCCTGCCGCTGTCGGAGAACGTGCCCGATCCGGAGTCCTTCGACGATGACACCGCGAAGCGCGCCGCGGAAAAGGCTCTCAAGTACATGGACTTGACGCCGGGCACTCCGCTGCGCGACATCAAGATCGACACCGTGTTCTTGGGATCGTGCACCAACGCCCGCATCGAGGACCTGCGCGCCGCCGCGGAGATTCTCAAGGGCCGCCGCATCGCAGACGGCACCCGCATGATGGTCGTGCCCTCGTCCACCATGGTTAAACAGCAGGCCGAGGAGGAGGGCCTGGACAAGGTGTTTACCGAGTTCGGTGCAGAGTGGCGCACCGCCGGCTGCTCCATGTGCCTGGGCATGAACCCGGATCAGCTCAAGCCAGGGGAGCGCTCTGCCTCGACCTCGAACCGCAACTTCGAGGGCCGCCAGGGACCCGGCGGGCGCACGCACCTGGTGTCCCCGCTGGTCGCGGCGGCAACCGCTGTCACCGGCCACCTGTCCAGCCCCGCTGATCTGTAAGAAGGAGCACACGAGAATGGAAAAGTTCACCACTCACACCGGTGTTGGCGTCCCGCTGACGCGCTCGAACGTGGACACCGACCAGATCATTCCGGCGCGCTACCTCAAGCGCGTCACCCGCAGTGGGTTCGAGGACGGCCTGTTTTCCAACTGGCGCGACAATGAACCGGACTTCGTGCTGAACCAGGATGAGTACAAGGACGGCTCGGTGCTGTTCGCCGGAACGGATTTCGGCACGGGATCCTCGCGCGAGCACGCTGTCTGGGCCTTGGGCGACTACGGGTTCCGCGCCGTGTTCTCCCCGCGCTTTGCTGACATCTTCCGGGGTAACGCCGGCAAGGCCGGGCTCTTGGCGGGCGTGATGAGCGAGTCCGACATCGAGCTGATCTGGAAGCAGCTCGAGCAGAACCCGGGCATGGAGGTCACCGTCAGCCTCGCGGACCGCACCGTCACCGTCGGGGAGAACACCTACACCTTCGACATCGACGACTACACCCGCTGGCGGCTCATCGAGGGCCTCGACGACATTGGCCTGACGCTTCGCGACGAGCCCGCGATCGACGCCTTCGAGTCGCAGCGGCCGGCGTTCAAACCCAGCGTGTAGCGCCGCTAGCGCACCGGCAGGGCGGAGGGCATGTAGTCGGCACCGGTGAGGTCGTCACCGTTGAAGGACAGCACCCAGACCCCGCCCTTTTTCACGGAGATGGGGCCGTCAATGGGCAGCCTTCCGGTGTCGGAGAGCCAGGCGATGATGTCCGGCATGATCCCGCCTTGGGAGCAGATGACGCTCACCCCGCCGAGCGCGACGACGTCCGCGAAGGCCTGCTTGCAGGCCACCTGATTATCCACCCAGGCGCGCTCGCCGAAAAGCTCGTTGACTTCGACGTCGAGCGTGAGCTCGTCGGCAAGCGGGGCGACGGTGGTTCGGCAACGGTCGGGCTCGGCGGAGAAGATGCGCTGCGGGTTAAACGGGGCGAGCATCGGCACGAGCATCTCGGACTGGCGGCGGCCCTTCTTGTCTAGCGGGCGCAGGTTGTCGTCGCCGCTCCACTTCTCGCGCTCGTGGGCGCGGCCGTGGCGCACGTAGAGGATCCGCGAGGTGGCGGGCAGGCGGAAGCGCTTCTCCGCCTTGTGAAGTACCTGGCGGTCCAGGTCGTAGGTGAGCAGCTCCTTGGCCTCATCGAGGGGCAGCCAGCGGATCTCATCGACCTCGCTGTTGGGCGTGAACTCGCCGCCGGTGACCTGACCCGTCCAGTAATAGACCACCTTGGTGGTGTTTTTCACCGGGTAGATGGTCTTGCCCAAAAGCTTGCCCAGGCGGATGTCGTAGCCGGTCTCTTCTTTGATCTCGCGCACGGCGGTTGCGACGAGGGACTCGCCGGGGTCGACTTTTCCCTTGGCCAGGGACCAGTCGTCGTAGTGCGGGCGGTGGATGCAGGCGACCTCGATTTCTTCGACAGCCTCCAGGTCGCCGCGCCACAGCACGGCACCGGCCGCGAGCGTGGTCTTGTTGAATTCGCGCTCGGGGTGGCGCGGGATTTCCTGGTGGCGGCCCGTGAGGAACATCTCTCCGCGGTCGTCTTTGTCTTTTTCGTGCATTGTCGCCCTAGATGCCATGGAGACATTGTGGCGCACACTCCGCGGTAGTGCGAACTCACCCGCCCGCGTGTCGCGCACCGCATCCGGCTAATCTTGGACGGTACATGCCCCCGGGGGTGCTGTCGAAGACTTCAAGGAAAGCGAGCGTGCGATGGTCAACGTAGCGGTGATGGGTGCAGGGTCGTGGGGTACGGCGTTGGCGAAAGTGTTTGCAGACGCCGGCAACGCGGTCACCCTGTGGGCGAGGCGTGCGGAGCTTGCGCGGTCGATTACCGCCGAGCACGTCAACGCCGACTACCTGCCCGACATCACCCTCCCGCAGGCGTTGGTAGCCACCGCCGATCCCGGGGAAGCGCTGGATGGCGCGGATATCGTGATCTTTGCGGTCCCGAGCCAGACGATGCGCGAGAACCTTTCGGTCTGGCAACCGCTGCTGCCTGCCGACGCCACCCTAGTGTCCATCTCCAAGGGCATTGAGTACGGCACCCATTTGCGCATGTCCCAGATCATCGCGGAGATCACCGGGGCGAACGAGGAGCGTATCGCCGTGCTCACCGGGCCCAACCTGGCCCGCGAAGTGGCCGAGGAGCAGCCGGCGGCCACGGTGATCGCGTGCACGAACCTCAACCGCGCGAAGCTGGTCCAGGCGGCGTGTTCGACGCGCTACATGCGCCCGTACACGAACACCGACGTCGTCGGCGCGGAGTTCGGCGGGGCCTGCAAGAACGTCATCGCACTCGCCTGCGGCATGGCGGCGGGGTTGAACTTGGGAAGCAACACGCAGGCGACGCTGATTACGCGCGGATTGGCGGAAATTGCGCGCCTCGGCATTGAGCTCGGCGCCGATCCGCGCACCTTTTCCGGCCTAGCGGGAATGGGCGACCTGGTGGCCACGTGCACGTCCACGCTGTCGCGCAACCGCACCTTCGGCGCGGCGCTGAGCGCGGGGGCGAGCCTGGAGGAGGCCAAGGCGGCGACCAGGGGGCAGGTCGCTGAGGGTGTAATTTCTTCGCAGTCGATCTACCAGCTGGCCACGGAGGCGGGCGTGGACATGCCGATTACCACCGCGGTGCGCGCGGTGTGCCACGAGGGAGCAGGGGTCTCAGACGTCATCGTGGCGCTGATGGGTCGCTCGAAAAAGTCCGAGTAACGCCTTGTAGGCTTCGACACGTGATTCGTGTAGCAGTAATTTACGGTGGCCGCTCCACCGAGCACTCCATCTCCTGCATCTCCGCCGGGGCCATTATGGCGCAGCTGCCGAAGGAGACCTACGAGATCGTCCCCATCGGCATCACCCGTGAGGGCGCGTGGGTCACCGGCAGTATCGACCCTGTCGGCGGCGCGACGCTGCCCGAGGTCGCGCCTGGGCGCGAGGTGGCGCTGACGGCGACACCGCAGCGCCGCGGCACGATTTCGGACGTCGCAACCGGCGAGGTCCTCGAGGTCGTCGACGTCGCCTTCCCCGTGCTGCACGGCATGTACGGCGAAGACGGCACGATCCAAGGCTTCTTCGAGCTCTCGGGCCTGCCCTACGTCGGTCCGGGCGTGCTCGCCTCCGCGTGCGCGATGGACAAGGAATACACCAAGCGGCTCGTCTCCTCTGCGGGTATCGCGGTGACCGACGAGGTCATCGTGCGTCGCGGCGAGTCGCTTGACGATGCCACCAAGCAGCGCCTCGGCCTGCCCGTATTCGTCAAACCCGCCCGGGGTGGTTCCTCAATCGGTGTGTCCAAGGTCAGCGACTGGGCTGAGCTGGACGACGCGATCGCCGTCGCGCTGCAGTCTGACTCCAAGGCGATTGTCGAAGCGGAGCTTGTCGGCGACGAGGTGGAGGTCGGCGTGCTCGAGTACCCGGACGGCCGCGTCGAGGCTTCCGTGCCCGCCACGCTCAACGGCACCGAGGACGGCGAGGAAGGCTTCTACGGCTTTGAAACGAAGTACCTCGACGAGGGCGTGACAGCCACCATCCCCGCGCCCTACAGCGAGGAAGTCACGCAGCAGATTCGCTCGCTCGCCATCACAGCGTTTCGCGCCCTCGGCTGCCGCGGGCTGTCACGGGTGGACTTCTTTCTCACCGAGCGCGGGCCGGTTCTCAACGAGATCAACACCATGCCGGGTTTCACCGCGATCTCGATGTACCCGCAGGTGTGGAAGGCCTCGGGAGTGAGCTACCCCGAGCTGTTGCACACCCTTATTCAGACCGCGCTGGCACGGTCGCCTCGATAGCTTCCGACAGCGCGGTCACCGCGGCGTTGCCTTCGCCCTGGGGAAGGTGCACGGCTATCACGGCGTCGCGGCCGAGCGCGAACCAGGTCGACGCCCCGGGGTTGCCCGCGAGCTCGGTGTCTTCAAACCAGGTCACCCCGTTAATCTGGTAGAGCTGCAGGCCGGGTTCGTAGTTCTCCGGTGGAGCGACATTGCAGCGCAGAACAATCGGCTCCTTGCCCTCTGCCTGCCAGGCCACGGTGCGTTCCTGCTCGACGTCGAGGCGCGTGTACCCCTCGGCGGGAGACTGCGGCAGGGCGGATAGCAGTGCGTCGCAGGTACCCGCTTCGGTGGCGGGGCTATCGGTTAGCTGCGAAAGCGGGGCGGGGGCGGGAGGATGGGTCGCCTCCGGCAACGCAGCGGCGTTAACGTCGGCAAGCGCGCGTGCGGGGTCGCCGGTATCGCCGTTCGCCGTGACGGCGACGACGGGGGAGCGGTCGGTGGTGTACCACGTGGTCAGGTTTGAGCCGGCGATGGGATCGTCGATGCGCATCCACTGCGCCCCGCCGGCCTCGAACGTCGGGGTGTACTCGGTGTACTGCAGTGGCATGTCCACCCCGCAGCGCAGCGTGACACGTTCAGTGGATGACGACTGCCACGCGGCGGCACCCGCGGGTGCCGGCTCGGCGAGCTCGGCGCGCTTGTGGCCCATCAGCGTGTTGGGCAGGGCGTCGAGAAGCGAGGCGCACTCCGGCGAATCGGCCAGCGGCGAGGGCAGTTCGGGCATGGACACCGGCGTTAGCGCAACGCGGTTGAAGTAGACTTTGGCTCCGGCGAGGACTCCGACGATCAGCGCCACCGCGAGGACCAGGCTGATAACGATGAATGGCTTGGGAATCGGGGTAGCGGAATCCTTGCTCATGATTAGGCAGTCTAACGAAAGGCGCACGCACCCGTGATTGAGACAGGCTTTCCCACCACCGGCCCGACGCTGGGAGAGGTGGGCGAGCACGAGGTCATCCGCGCGATCCTCGGCGAGGCGCCGTCGCCCTTCAACGGTGACGACGCCGCCGTGCTGACCCCGCCGGTGCCGAACTCCCGCGTCGTGGTCACAACAGACATGCTGGTTCAGGGCCGCCACTTCGCGCCCGAGCTGACCACGCCGTTCGCGGTGGGGCGCAAGGCCGTGGTGCAGAACTTCGCCGACATCGAGGCGATGGGTGCGCGGCCGATCGCGGCGGTGCTGGCGTTTTCCGCCCCGCCCGAGCTGCCGCTTGAGGTGGTGCGTCAATTCGCCGCCGGGATCCAGTCGAAGGTGGGCGAGTACACCTCCGAGCTCGTCGGCGGGGACGTCACCAGCGGCGCCTCGCTCGTGCTGTCGATCAGTGCGGTGGGTTCTCTCGGCGGCAGCCTGCCTCCCCTTGAGCTGGGCCGGGCGCGTGCGGGCCAGCGCGTTGTCGCCCACGGCAAGATCGGCTACTCCGCCGCCGGGCTCGCCCTGCTGCAATCCGGTGCGGACATTCCCGAGCACCTGCACCCGCTGGTGCATGCCTACCAGGCGCCGGAGCTGACGCCAGGCCGCGGCATGATCGCGCGGGCCGCCGGGGCGACCGCGATGACGGATAACTCCGATGGGCTGGTGCGTGATGTCGGCGTGCTGGCGGAGCGCTCCAAGGTGCTCATCGACCTCGATTCCGCGGCACTCGCCCCGGATGAGCTGCAGGTCGCCGCGGGCGAGCTGCTCGGCATCGACCCGTGGCAGTGGGTCTTAAGCGGCGGCGAAGACCACACGCTGCTCGGGACGATCGACGGCTCCGCCCCGGTCGGCTTTCGCACCATCGGCGAGGTCCGCAAGGGTGCGGGCGTGCTTGTCGACGCCTCCACCCCGGCATACAGCCAAGGATGGGAGAGTTTTTCATGACGCACGCGTCACGGTTACCAGTCCACGACTCGTGGCAGGAGCCGCTCGCCCCGGTGGCCGATCAGATCCACGCGATGGGCGACTTTCTGCGCGCCGAGCGCGAGTACCTGCCGCGCGGAAACGACATCCTGCGCGCGTTCGCCGACCCCTTCGACGAGGTGCGCGTGCTCATCCTCGGGCAGGATCCGTACCCCACGCCCGGGCACCCGATGGGGTTGAGCTTTTCCACCCAGCCCGGGGTCGCCCCGCCGCGCTCGCTGGTCAACATCTACAAAGAGCTCCACGACGACCTCGGGATCGCCCCGCGCGCGGACGGCGACTTGAGCAGCTGGGCCTCCCAGGGCATCCTGCTGCTCAACAGGGTGCTCACCGTGCGCCCCGGTGCCCCGGCGTCGCACCGCGGCAAGGGGTGGGAGGCGGTGACTGAGGCGGCGATTCGGGCGCTGGGTGCGCGCCGCAGCCCGATGGTGGCCATCTTGTGGGGCCGCGACGCGCAAAGCGCCGCGCGTTTTTTGGGTGAGACCCCGAGGATCGAGTCGGCGCACCCCTCGCCGCTGTCGGCCAGCCGCGGGTTCTTCGGCTCCCGGCCGTTTTCCCGCGCGAACGAGCTGCTGGTCAGCCAGGGTGCGGACCCGGTTGACTGGTCGTTGTGAGAGTGCCTCGCGCGGTTAATCGGCGCCGGGGTAAACTCGGGTGCCATGGCTAACCCACCCGCGCTCGAGCCAGTGTTCGACGTCGCCCACCTCCTGTCGTGGGCGCAGCGCTCGGCATCTGAACTCGATCGCCGTCGCGTGGAGATCAACCAGCTCAACGTCTTCCCTGTCCCGGACGCGGACACCGGCTCGAACATGGCGCACACGATGGCCGAGGCCGTGCGCGAGGCCGCGAAGCTCGATGAGTCGGCCTCGTTGGTCGAGGTGGCTGAGGCGCTGGCGGTCGGCAGCATGCGCGGCGCGCGCGGCAACTCCGGCGTGGTGTTGTCCCAGGTAATCAGGGGCGTGGCCCAGTCCGTCGGCGGAGGGGAGGTGACGGGCGAGGTCGTGGCCGAGGCGCTGAGTTCGGGCGTGGACTTCGTCGAGCGCGCGATCGTCGATCCGGTTGAGGGCACGGTGGTCACCGTGCTGCTCGCCGCCGCGGACGCCGCCCGCGACGCCGTGGGCAAACCGCTGGACAAGGTGGTTGAGGCGGCGGCGGTGGCCGCGCGCGAGGCGCTTGAGCGCACGCCGTCGCAACTCGCGGCGCTGCGCCATGCCGGTGTCGTGGACGCCGGCGGCACCGGGCTGGTGATCCTGCTCGACGAGCTGCTCGCCGAGGTCACGGGTGAGGAAGCCCGCGAAGCTCCCGCGCCGGTCGCCGAGGAGGGCCACGGCGCCCCCGCGTATCTCGAGATCATGTTCATGTTCTCCGGACCCGTCGACGAGCTTGAGCGCACGCTTGTCGACGCCGGGGGTGACAGCCTCATCATCGCCCGCGCGAGCGACACCGAGGCAAAAGTCCACGTCCACTCCGTCAACGCCGGGGCCTTGATCGAGGCGAGCTTCGCCCTTGGCGAGGTATCCGACCTGCGCCTTGAGGTCCTGCCCGAAATCGAAAATCCCGCGCCGACCGATCGCCTCATCGTGGCGATCACCCCGCCGGGCTCGCTCGCCCAGCTGTACTCCGAGGCCGGGGCCACGACCATCGCCCCAGAAGGAGACGAGGCCGCCACCGTCGAGGCTGCCCTCGCGGCGGTTGCCGAGGCCCGCCCGCGCGAGGTCATCTTCCTGCCCAACGGGCTGATGAGCGACGTGGGTGTGGCGAGCGTTAAGGCGGCGAGCGAAACCGTCGAACACTTCACGGCGCTGCCGACCGTGCGCCTGGTCACGGGCATCGCGGCGCTTGCAGTACACGACGCCGCCCTCGACATGGATGTCGCGGCGGAGACGATGGCGGAGGCGGCCGAGGAGATGCGCACGGCCGTGGTCGAGCACGCCAGCGGCGCGCCCGAGGACGCGGTCGCCGAGGCCTGCGCGCACCTGCTCGAGGGCGGCGGGGAACTGATCTCCGTGCTCTACGACCCGGTGGAGATCCCCTCGCTCGACCACGACCTGCTGTCCACCACGCTGGGCGCGGAGGTGCGCATTTACCCGGCCGATAGCTTGGGTGCGATAGCGGAGATCGGGGTGGAGTAGCGCAGTGTTGGGGACCATCGATCCGCGGCCGCTTAACTTGGTCATTCCCTTAAAACAGGCCCGCGCCCTGCACAAGCACCTCGGCATCGAATCCTGCGGCGACCTGCTGCGCCACTACCCGCGCAAGTACCTGCACTACGGCGCGGGCAGCGAGCTCGAAGGCACGCGCGAGGGCGACACGATCAGCATCATCGGCCGCGTCATTGATACCCATTTCATCCCGCGCGAGGGCAAGCCGATCTACAAAATCACCGTCGACGACGGCCGCTACCGCATCGGCGCGACCTTTTTCGGCTCCCGCTTCGCCATGCGCGCGCTGACCGAAGGCAAGCGAGTCATGCTCACCGGCAAGCTCAGCTTCTTCCGCTCGGCGCCCCAGCTCCAGCACCCGGACTTCGTGCTTCTCGACGGCCCCACCCAGGCAACCGGGGCACTCAAGCAGCTGTCCCACTTTGGCGACTTGGAGGAGATCCTCTCCGGCCGCGAGTGGCTGCCACTGTACCCGGCGACGTCGAAGGTGAGCACGTGGACCATCATGGGCGCGGTGCACGCGGTGCTCAAAACGCTGCCGAAGGTCGAGGAGCCGCTGGGTTTTACCCCGATCGGTTACTCGTCGCTGAACAAGGCGATCCGGGAGATCCACGAGCCCGGCCCGGCCGGCCCTGATGCGGCGCGGCGGCGCCTGAAGTACGAGGAGGCCAGCGGCATCGCGCTGGTGATGGCGGTACGCCGCGCGGATCGCCTGCTCGAGGACGCGACCGCGCTGCCCCCGGTGCGCGGCGGGCAGTTCGACCAGCTGCTGGGCAACCTGCCGTTTCCCCTGACCGACGGGCAAAAACAGGTACTGGCCGACATCACCGCGGACATGTCGCGGCCGCGCCCGATGAGCCGGCTGCTCCAGGGCGAGGTCGGCTCCGGCAAAACCATCGTCAGCCTGCTGGCGATGCTCCAGGCGGTGGATAACGGCTCCCAGTGCGCCCTGCTCGCGCCCACGGAGGTGCTGACCATGCAGCACGCCCGCTCGCTACAGGAAACCGCGCTGCGCGCCGGCCTGACCACGAGCGTTGTGGCGCTGACGGGGTCGATGACCGCCGCGCAGCGCCAGGAAGCGATGCTCAACATCGTCTCCGGCCAGGCCGACATCGTGGTGGGCACCCACGCGCTGATCCAGGAGGGCGTGGAGTTTTTCCGCCTCGGCCTCGTGGTGGTTGACGAGCAGCACCGTTTCGGCGTCGAGCAGCGAGACGCGCTGCGGGCCAAGGGCGGGGAGCACCCGCCGCACGTGCTGGTGATGACGGCCACCCCGATCCCGCGCACCATGGCGATCACCGTTTTCGGTGACTTGGAAATCTCCACCCTGCGCGAGTTGCCCGGCGGGCGCAAACCGATCCAGTCCTCCGTCGTCCCGCAGTTCAAGTCCGCGTGGGTAGAGCGCGGCTGGGAAAAGATCCGTGAGGAGGCCCAGGCCGGGCGCCAAGCCTATATTGTCTGCCCGCGTATCGACGGCGACGGCGGCGTGCTCATCACTGCCGCGATGCTCTCAGCCACCGAGTTCGCCGACCTCGAGGTCGGCGTTCTCCACGGCAGGATGAAGGGCGAGGACAAGGACGCGGTGATGAAGGATTTCGCCGCCGGGGCGATCGACGTGCTGGTGTCCACCACGGTAATCGAGGTGGGCGTGGACGTGCCCAACGCGACCGTGATGATGGTGCGCGAGTCGGAGCACTTCGGTGTGAGCCAGCTCCACCAGCTGCGCGGGCGTGTTGGCCGCGGCGGCAATCAGTCGCTGTGTTTGTTCCACACGCTTGCCGACGAGGAGTCCCCGGCGTTCGAGCGCGTCTGCCAGGTCGCTGCCACCACCGACGGCTTCGCTCTCGCGGAGCTCGACCTGCGCACCCGACAGGAGGGCGACATCCTGGGCGTGAACCAGTCCGGCAGCCACCGCACGCTGCGGCTGATCAACCTGGTGGACGACTACGACATCGTGCAGCGCGCCTACGACGACGCCGAGCGCTTCGTCGAGCAGCACCCGCAGCTGGCGCGCGCAGCGATGGAGGCGCTGATGTCCACGGTGCCGGAGGAGTGGGAATATCTGGACAAAAGCTGACACCGGTTAAGGTGGGGTGCATGAACCGCATCATTTCCGGCGAGGCGCGCGGGCGCAAAATTAAGGTACCGCCTGAGGGGACGCGCCCGACCTCCGATCGCGCGCGCGAGGGTCTGTTCTCCTCCCTGCAGGTGCGCTTTGGTTTGATCGACCAGACGGTGCTTGACCTGTTCGCCGGCTCGGGCGCGCTGGGTCTCGAGGCCGCCTCGCGCGGTGCGGCGGAGGTCGTGCTCGTCGAGAACGACCCGCGCGCGGTCAAGGTCATCGAGTTCAACGCCTCCGTCGTCGGCCACCCGAACGTGCACGTCGAGCCGGTCAAGGCGTCCACCTACTTGGCCCGGGCGCCGCGCAACCACTTCTCCATGGTGCTTGCCGACCCGCCCTATGACCTCGCAGACGAGTCCGTCGCCGAGATGCTCGCAGCCCTTGAGCCCGCGCTTGTCGACGGCGCCGTGGTCGTCGTCGAGCGCCACCGCGACAGTCCCGAAACCGCCTGGCCCGACGCGTTCACCCCGACGACGCAGAAGCTGAAGAAACGGCTCTACGGCATCGCCCGCATGGACATGGCCGTCTACGAAAGGAATGTGACATGACCACCGCAGTATGCCCCGGATCCTTCGACCCGGTCACCAACGGCCACCTCGATATTTTCGCCCGCGCCGCGAAACACTTCGACGAAGTCGTCGTTCTCGTCACCGGCAACCCGACCAAGACCTCGGGGTTGTTTACCGTGCACGAGCGCGTGGAGCTCATCGAGCAGGTGCTTGCCGACGTCCCCAACATCCGCGTCGATTTCTGGGGCGGGCTGCTGGTCGACTACACCACCGCCCACCACATCACCGCCCTGGTTAAGGGCCTGCGCTCCTCGTTGGACTACGAGTACGAGCTGCCGATGGCGCAGATGAACCGCAGGCTCTCCGGGGTGGACACGTACTTCCTGCTCACCGACGAGAAGTTCGGCTACACCTCCTCTTCGCTGTGCAAGGAGGTTGTCAAGTACGGCGGCGATGTGACTGGCCTCGTGCCCGACCTCGTCCTGGAAGCCATGAAGGAAAAATACAGGTGACCGCCGCGGCGATCGGCCTGTTCCTGGCGATCCTCGTCGGTTCCTGCCTGCAGCGGATCTCGGGCATGGGAGTGGGGCTCATTGCGGCCCCGATTTTGTCGTTGCTGATCGGCCCGGTGGAGGGTGTGCTCGTGGTCAACGTGTTGGCCACCGCGAATGCGGCTCTGACAACGCTTACCGTGCGCGATCGCGTTGACTGGAGCAAGTTCGCGTCCATCGCCCCTTACCTAGTCCTGGGGGCAGTGCCCGGGGCGTTCCTCATCCGCGCCGTATCGACGGATGTGCTCCTCGTCATCGTCGGCGTGATCCTCCTCATCGCGTTGAGCGTGGTCACGCTGGGCAAGCGCTTTGTCCCGGTCGTCGAGGGCCGCGTGCCCGCGGCCGTATCCGGTGTGATCGGCGGCTTCATGAACACCCTGGCCGGTGTCGCAGGACCCGCTATCACCGTGTACTCGCAGGCGGCGCGCTGGGATCAGCGGACCTACGCCGCCACTCTGCAGCCGATTTTCATGGTGGGCGGTGCCGTGTCTTTCGCCATGAAGGAGCTGACCGGCGCCGCTGACCTCGCCGCGGTCGACCCTGTCCTGTGGGTCTCCGGCGGCATCGCCATGGCGGGCGGGATCTTCCTCGGTGTGAGAATCTCCCCCCACGTGCCCAGCGGCAAAGCCCACGCTATCGCGCTGACCCTAGCCGTGCTCGGGGGAGTGACGGCGCTTGTGCGCGGCGCCGCCGGTATGCTCTAACCACCCGGGACAGGATCTCCGGGGCGCTCTCGCACCTTAAAACAGGGTCGAGAGGAACGACTGAGTACGCTCCTGCTGCGGGTTGTCCAAAACCTGGGCGGGGGTGCCGTACTCGACGATGCGGCCGTCGGCCATGAACGCGACCTTGTCGGCCACCTCGCGGGCGAAGTTCATCTCGTGGGTGACAACGAGCATGGTCATCCCGTCTTCGGCGAGGCGCTTCATCACGCCGAGGACCTCGCCGACGAGCTCGGGGTCGAGCGCGGAGGTGGGCTCGTCGAAAAGCATGAGCTTGGGCTCCATGGCCACCGCCCGCGCGATGGCGACGCGCTGCTGCTGGCCACCGGAAAGCTGGATCGGGTACGCGGTTGCTTTGGACTCGAGGCCCACCATCGCGAGCAGCTCGAGCGCGCGCTCCTTCGCCTTGGCGGCGGGCACGCCCTTGACGTGGATCGGCGCCTCCATGATGTTGTCGAGCACGGTGCGGTGGCCAAACAGGTTGAACTGCTGGAACACCATGCCGATCTCGCGGCGCTGCTTCGCGGCGTCGCGCTCGGACATTTCGTACAGGGTGCCGCCGCGCTCGCGGTAGCCGATGAGCTCGCCGTCGACGTAGAGGCGACCCGCGGTGACCTTTTCTAGGTGGTTGACGCAGCGCAAGAACGTCGACTTGCCGGAGCCGGAGGGGCCAATCAGACAGGTTACGGAGCCGGGTTCGACGGTGAGGTCGATGCCTTTGAGCACGTCAAGGCTGCCGAAGGACTTCCAGACGTTCTCGGCCTGAATCATGGGAGTAGTCATAAGTTAGCGTCCTTTGGGCTCGGGGGCGTCGACAAGCTGAACGTTGGCCGGGATGGTGCCCTCGGCGTCGGCAAGCGTGGCCAGCTGGCGGGCGGTGAGCTGGCGTTTCGCGCCGCGGTCGAAGTACTTCTCAAGGTAGTGCTGGCCGACCATGAGGACCGAGGTAATCGCCAGGTACCAGGTCGCGGCGACGAGCAACATGGGCACCGGCTCGAACAGCGCGGCGGCGATGTCCATGGAGCGACCGTAGAGCTCCAAAGAATAGGGCACCGCGACGACGAGCGAAGACGTTTTCAGCAGCGAGATGAACTCGTTGCCCGTCGGCGGGATGATGATGCGCATTGCCTGCGGCAGAACCGTGCGCGTCATCGTCTGCGACCAGCTCATGCCCAGCGCCTTGGAGGCCTCGATCTGCCCCTCGGGCACCGAGGAGACGCCAGAGCGGACGATCTCGGCCATGTAGGCGGCCTCGTTGAGCGCCAGGCCGACGACGGCGAGCAAGAACGCCGAAGAAGTAAACGGCTCCAGCGGAATCTCGGCGACGCCGAGGTTGATGGTGTCATAGATCGAGCCGATCAACCCCCAGAAGATGAGCTGGACGTAGACCGGGGTGCCGCGGAAGATCCAGAGGAACACCCAGGACACCGTTTTGAACACCGGGTTGGGGGACATCCGCATGACCGCGAGGATGACGCCGCCGATCACGCCGAGCACCATCGCGAAAATCGTGATCGCCAGGGTGTGCAGCGCGGCGACGGCGATGCGGGTGTCAAACAGGTAGCGGAAGTAGGTGTCCCAGCCGTAGGCGTCGTTGCGGGCCGCGCCGATGAGGAACCACACCGCTAACGCGATGATGATGGCCGCCAAAATCCAGCGCCCGGGGTGGCGCAGGGGCTTGGCCTCGATGCGCTCGGGTCGTGTAGTTGTCATTGTGCTGCTCCTTGCTGGGGCTGTTCGTTAATCAGCGCTTCGTCGAGTAGGCCTGAGTCGATGTTCCATTGCCCGAGGATGCGGGCATACTCCCCGGTGTCGATGAGGTGCTGCATCGCGGCGGCCAGCGCGGGGCCGAGCTCGGAGCCCTTGTTCACCGCGATGCCGTAGGGGGCCGCGTCGAACATGTCGCCCACCAGCTCCAGATCGCCGTCGGAACGCTCGACGGCCCAGGCGGTGACGGGGGAGTCGGCGCTGAATGCGTCGGCGCGGCCTGTCAGCGCGGCGAGCGCGGCGTTGTCGGAGGTGTCGAAGGACAAAACGGTGATCGGGTCGTCTCCTTCTGTGACGCAGGCGTCGCTCTTCGGGCGGACGTCGTCAGTTTCGGAAACAGTGGTGCGCTGAACGGCGACGGTCAGCCCGCACGGGTTCGCCGGGTCGACGTCGTTGCCCGGCTGCTGCGCCCACTGGATCCCGGCGTAAAGGAAGTTGACAAAGTCGTAGGACTCGCGGCGTTCCTCGGTATCGGTGAACCCTGACATGCCGGCGTCCAGGCTGCCGGCTTGGACCGCGGGCAGGATCATGGAGAAATCCATTTCCTGCGGGTCGAACTCGAGGCCCATGACCTGCGCTAACGCCTGGCCGAGGTCGAGCTCGACGCCAATGAGGTTGCCTGTGGAGTCTTTGAACTCGAAGGGGGCAAACGGTGGGTTCGTGCCCACCGACAGCTTGCCGTCCGCCGCGACGCTCTCGGGCACCATCGCGGCGATCTCTGGCACCGCTTCCACCTCGACGGGCTCCCAGCCTTCGGGGTTTCCGCCCTCGGTGTTGGTCACGCACGAGGTCAGCAGCAGGGCGCTGCCGACGACCGCGGCGAAACTGTAGGACTTACGCATTGCTGCATAATAACCAGCGCTGCTGGGCTTTGCCCAATTGGTTCTAGGTGGGCTGGCCTGCCTGAACGACGATGATCCAGATCGCCACCAGGTGCAGGGCCGCCGCGACGATCGTCAGCGTATGGAAGTGCTCGTGGTAGCCGTAGTAGCGGGCTTCGCGGCCTGGCCATTTCAGCCCGTAGACCACCGCGCCCACCGTGTATGCGACGCCGCCAAAAAACAGCAAAAGGATAACGGCCATGTCCGCTTCGGTGCGCAGCACGGGCAGGATGGGCAGGACCAGCCAGCCGAGCGTGATGTACACCAGCACGTCGAGCCATCGGGGGTGGTTGATCCACACCATATTCAACACGACGCCCAGCACCGCGCCCGCCCAGGCGATGACCAGCATCCACGTCGAGTAGGGCGGCTCGAGCAGGATGATGCACAGCGGCGTGTACGTCGAGGCGATGAAGATGGCGATGGTGGAGTGGTCGGCGCGCCGCCACCACTGGACTGTTGCAGCAGACTTCCACGGGCCGCGGTGGTAAAGCCCCGACACCGCGAACAGCAGGATCAGCCCCGCGCAGTACACGCTCACACTCAGCGCCTCGACGGGCCGCAGAGTCAGCCACGCGAAAGTGATGAGCACCGCGGAGCTTATCGACGCCACAAACGCGGCAATCAGGTGGGCCCAGCCGCGCGTCGATGGGCGGGGTCCGCGGTCAAAAACGCGAGACGTTCGCTCGATAGTGGTCACCTCTGCAAGGCTACGCATTAGTAACTTATTACGCTAGATGCGTATCGACGCCCCTCGCCCCGGGGGATTTCCTCCAGCACTCGCAGCTGCGCTAAGCTTTATTCTCGCGCCCCAGTAGCCCAATTGGCAGAGGCAACGGATTCAAAACCCGTCCAGTGTGAGTTCGAGTCTCACCTGGGGCACTTGTGAGTTGAAGCGGCCATTTTCCGCGGGTTGGCTGGATTTGTTCGACCGCCGTCGCGCTTGAGAGCTAGGAATCGTGCTAGTCGTCACCGAGCCGCTGAAGGTTTCGAAGGCTAGAGCAGCCAAGATGAGGGCCATGATCGCTATGAGTGCGAACTTTCGAGGCCACTCTACGCCGATGGGGATGAAGCCTCTTTTGCTTATGACGACCCAATTGCGGAGTAACCGCTTAGCACACGTGTGTCACTATAGTGTGCACACATCCACGCCCGAACCATTGCACACGAATGCCTGTGCGATTATAATGGCAGGTGTTGAAAGGGGGGCGCACATGGATGCGACGCACACGGGGGATGACCATTTCTTCCGCACACAACGACCAAACGACACGTTGGCACGCCTGGGCCAACACAAACGCGACATCGAATACGAGATCTTCTCCACCTGGGCCGAGACGGCACATGTGGTCGACGACTTCGAAGTAGAGATCACCCACATCCAACACGCGATCGGGGAGAGCAAAGCAGCAGTCGAAAAAGCCATCTTCGCCTACCGACGCCTGATCGACCTGCCCGGGCTGCGCCAGATTCAACACACCACACGACTGTTAGACATCAAACGCCTTGCCAGCATTGATACCGCCATTGCGGAACTTGGCCCCGGCGTCGACACCGAGGTCTACGCCCACATTGACGCGTACCTAGTGGAGGTGTTTACCGCCACGAAACCCAACCAACCGTTGCTGACACCGAAAGCAATCGTGCACCGGCTTAGACGGCTCATCGCCCAGCTCGACAACACCGTGGGTTACGACGCGGCTAAACGCAAACGCCGCACCCGCCCTCAAGACGCGTTCGTCATCTACGACTATGAGCTCGGTGCACGCTCCGGCACCACAATTGAGTGCGACAACACCACCCACGCCCTGATCCGGCAATACCGCACACACGTGGCACAAGAGAACAACATCACCGAAGACGAAGCAGCACGCCTGATCCTCACCGGTGAACTCACCGCACAACCCACGGTGACTATTTTCGGGTTCGCACCCCTGGGCCCCGATGGTGACATCGTCGACGGTGCATCAGTGTTTTTCCCCGGTACGGGGTGGACCGATGCTGAGGGCAGTGCTGTGGCCGAACAGTACGCCTCGCGCATCGTGGACCTTGGTGATGTTGCCGGCCACGAGATCGACGGCTATGTTCCCTCGGCCCGGATGAAAGCGTTCGCTATTGCCCGCGACGGCACCTGCGTCTGGCCGGGCTGTACCCGCGATGCACAGCATTGCCAGCTTGATCACCGCGTCCCCTACGCCGACGGGGGAAGCACAACCCCAGCGAATTTGTTCTCGTTGTGTCAGCGTCACCACAACGTGAAAACGGATCGTCGTGCCTACTACATTCCCGACCCCACCACCGGCGACATCGTGTGGCTATTCCCCGACGGCACCTACGCCTTAACCGAGCCCGATGGGTTTATCACCACCCAGCTTGGGGCGGACAACCCCCGGTGGAACCACAGCCTCGACCAGCGACGTGTCCTGCGTGACCGGGTCGCGACGTTTCTGGCGAAAGGGCACACAATCCTCGACGCCTACGACACCACCGGCAACTACGACACCTGCATCGAAGCACTGACACGCCTCGAGCAGGAATACCGCATGACCTTCCCCCACAAACCCACCACCAACCCAGACGCTAACTCTGGTTAAGAATGTTTACAGCACCTCGATGCTGTAAGCCGTGTGCTCGCCAACCCGAGGTGCGCCCAACGGAAGGCTCGCATCCGATGGGAAATACATCGTCGTGGGATCAACTTTTAGGCGTACGCGCTTGCCAACGTAATCGAGCCACGGGCCGGTTTCGTCGCTAGTGCCGTACGGAGTAATCTCCTTGTCCCCGAGAGCGAGTAACGCTTTCTGCTCTGTGTCGCTTTCCCCGCCGAGCCGTTGTGCCGTCACGTCCCGGGGCGAATCAAACAAGAGCACAATGTACTCGTTGTTCGGATTGTCGTTATTGGGCGCGGGTCTCCCGTCTAGGACTTCAGCAGTACTCATGCTGACAACATTGCCCTCGTACACGTCTAACCCGCTCGCTTCGGCAGGTGGGTCTTCACCCGCGCGAAGGACGACCTTTGCGTTGTTGCCGCCGGTACACGTGATTTCGGTTCCAGAAGACTGACAGCTCATCGAGTAGGACGCCTTGGTTATCGGGCTGCGAGCCTCAACCGCGAAGCTCGGTCCTCCGTGGCTCTGAATCACGGCCCTAGCCACCTCAATGGCGAACTCGCACGACGTTTCCGTGGTGCCGGTGTAAACGCTTTGGCCGGGGACGGCCCCGCAGCGCTTGACCACGACAGAGGCCTCCGGCGTAGGCGAAGAAGTCGGCGGAGCCCATGTGCCACTTTCCAGCGCATCGAGGACGCTGCGGTCCGTGCTCGGGGTCCAGGTGATCTCCGCCCGGTCGTCGGCGTAGACGTCGCCGCTCGCCACGGCCGTTTTCGCGCCTGCCGAAACCAGACTTTGGTCCTCGACGGCAAAGCGCTCGACATCAACAGATTGCGCAACTGACTGCCACGTGAGCTGGTAAAGTCCGCGGACCTGACCCCTTGGCGGTGGACACGCTGAAACCAGCATCTCGCTGGGAAAGTGAGGTACCTTTCCACCATGCCACGCAAGACCTACACCGAGCAGTTCAAGCGTGACGCAGTGTCGTTGTACGAGTCGACCCCCGGAGCCACGATCAACGCGATCGCCTCCGATCTCGGGGTCAACCGCAACTCCCTGCGCACCTGGCTCGACGCCTTCGGCACCGGCACCAAAACTAACGCCAACGGTGAAAAAGTCGCCAGCCCGATCGCCGCAGCCAACAGCGAACGCTCCCCGGTTGAAGGACTCTCCGATGCCGAGCGGATCCGCGTGTTGGAACGCGAGAACGTCAAGCTCCGGGAGGAACGAGAGATCCTGCGCAAGGCGGCCAAATATTTCGCGGAAGAGACGAACTGGTGAACCGCTTTCAGTTCGTTGATGACCACCGAGACTTCTACGAGGTCAAGCGGTTATGTGAGGTCCTGAAGGTCAACCGGTCCTCGTATTACAAATGGAAATCTGCTGCTCCTGCCCGCCGGCGACGCCTCGTCGCTGACGCGGCGCTGGGAGCGAGGATCAAGGCCGTGTTCAAGGCCGAGAACGGCTGTTACGGGGCGAAACGTGTAACTGCGGCGATCAACGCCGATCCCGCCAACGACCGGGGCAAGGGCGGCCGTCTCAATCACAAGCGCACCGCCCGGCTGATGCGGCAGATGGGCCTTTTCGGCTACACCAGGAAACGCCGGGTGAAGACCACCGTGTCCGCGAAACGTGCGCCTAAATTCCCTGACCTTCTGAAACGCCGGTTCACCGCGGAGAAACCGAACAAGGTCTACGTCGGCGATATCACGTACCTGCCGATCGCGGACGGGTCGAATATGTACCTGGCCACGGTCATCGACTGCTATTCGCGGCAGTTGACCGGTTTCGCGATCGCCGACCACATGCGCACCGAGTTGGTCGAAGAAGCCCTCACGATGGCTCACGGGGTCCGAGGTAGCCTTGACGGGGCGATTTTTCACTCGGATCACGGCAGTGTCTATACCTCTGAGCAGTACCGGAGGTTATGTGAGCGGTTCGGTGTCACCCAGTCGATGGGTACGATCGGGACGAGTGCGGACAACTCGTTGGCGGAGTCGTTCAACGCCTCGTTGAAGCGGGAAGTCCTGAAGGACGAGCCTGTTTTCGCCAGTCAGCTGGTGTGTCGCCGGGACGTGTTCCAGTGGTGCATCCGGTACAACACCCAACGGTTGCACTCGTGGTGTGGCTACCGCTCGCCGAACGCCTTTGAAGCCGCCGAATCAGCTACACTTACTATCGCATCTTGATTAAATCCCCGTGTCCACTTTCCAGGGGTCGGGCCCCGCTGCCCGAGCGTGACGACGCAACAGCCGCGCGGCCCCCGCCCGCGGATCCGGCTCCGGAAATCAGCACTTCTTGGGTATTAAAAAGCGCCCCGCTTTCGGGCATGCTGAACACAGTGACAGGCGCCCAGTAGTCGCTCGCGTCCGCCTGCAGCAGCAGCTCCGGGGAATCATCGCCCGTCACCTCGGCAAGGGCGTAGGAGTAGGTCCCCGCAGGCTCGAAGCCCGAGGTCAAGTTGTAGTCGTACGCATCGGGATTATCGAGGACGTTGGAATAGGCGTCGGCAAGCGAGGGCGAAGTTTCTGAAGTTTCTGAAGTTTCTGGGGGCGCCGGTGCCGTGCACGAAGCCAAGGACAGGGCGCACAACGCGGCGGCGGCAGCGCGGACGAGGCGGGGATTCATTGGCGGACTCCTACGCGTAGGCAATGGATGCACTCATTGTGCACCTCAATTGAGTGAGATGCTCAGCGCTTCCCAACATGACCGAAAACCTGTACACTACTGATCGTTCTCTACGCGGCCCCATCAGCGATGCGCAAGGCCGCCCATCTACAGAAGAGGTTAATACTCCGAATGGAGCCCCCTGAACGGCCCACCTGTTGTAAACGCACCGCACGCGCGGGGGAGGTGGGCTCGTGCTAGCGGCAGTCGGTGCTCTGGTTATTGGCCTTCTCGTTATCGGCGTGATCATTGTGGCCAACGGCTACTTCGTCGCCCAGGAATTCGCCTACATGTCCGTCGACCGCACCCAGCTGCGGGCCCGTGCCGAGGGCGGGGACGCCAAGGCCGCCAAAGCGCTGAAGATCACCGACCGGACGTCGTTCATGCTCTCCGGCGCCCAGCTCGGCATCACGGTCACCGGCCTGCTCGTCGGTTTCGTCGCGGAACCGCTTGTCGGTGAGGCGCTGGGCACGCTGCTCGGGGGAGTGGGCTTTCCGCCGGCGGTCTCCATCGGCGTCGCCACGGTGCTCGCCCTGGCCTTGTCGACGATCGTGCAAATGATCTTCGGCGAGCTCTTTCCCAAGAACTACACCATCGCCGCGCCGATGAAGTCATCGCTCGCGCTCGCGCCATCGACCGCGCTGTACCTCAAGCTCACCGGCTGGCTGATCACATTTTTCAACGTCTCATCCAACGCCTTCCTGAAGCTACTGCGCATCGAGCCGGTCGAAGACATTGACTCATCCGCCACCGCCGAGGACCTCGACCACATCCTCAGCCAATCGCGCGAGAGCGGCGACCTCGACGACCGCACCTTCATGATCCTCGATCGCTTGCTCGACTTCCCCGACCGCAACGTCGGCCACGCCATGATCCCGCGCTCGCGTGCCGACGTCCTCGCGCCCGACGACACCATTGGCCACGCGCGCGAGCTGATGGCAAGCGCCCACACGCGCTACCCGATCATCGACAAAGAGCACGTGCCCGTCGGTGTGCTGCACCTCCTCGACGTGCTGGGCACCGAGCTTCCCGACGCCACCCCCGTCAGCGCCCTGATGCGCCCGGCGGTCGTCGTCCCAGAGCTGATGAGCCTGCCCGACGCCGTGACCCAGCTGCGCAGCGAAGGCGAACGGCTCGCCAGCGTCATCGACGAGTACGGCGGGTTCATCGGCATCATCACCCAGGAGGACATGGCCGAGGAAATCCTCGGCGATGTCGCCGACGAGCACGACCTGCCGGTATCCGAGGACATCGCGATCGCGGGGGAGAACCAGTGGATCGTCGGGGGAGACACGCCCCTTGACGAGGTCGAACGCACCATCGGCCACGACCTGCCCGCCGGCGACTTCGAGACCATCTCCGGACTCGTGCTGGCGGAGGCAGGCGGGCTCGTCGATTCCGGCGAGACACACGACATCGAACTCGCCGCGGAGCCCGAGGACTACCTCGACGGGGACGAAGCCCCGGTGCGCATTTTGAGGGCTGAGGTTGAAAGTGTGGAAAGGCACGTGCCGGGCGTCGTCAAGCTCACGCTCATTGAGGAAGAAGGGGACGAACAGTGACCGAGTGGTACATAGCCCTGCCCGCGACAATTGTGCTGATTGCGCTGTCGGCGTTCTTCGTCATCATCGAGTTCGCGCTGCTCGCGGCGAGGCGCCACCGCCTCGAAGAGACCGCGGAAACCTCGGCGGCCTCACGCGCCGCGCTGCGCAGCCTCAATGAGCTAACGCTCATGCTCGCCGGCGCGCAGCTCGGCATCACTGTCTGCACCTTCGCGCTCGGCGCGATCACGAAACCCTGGGTCCACGACGCGATGATGCCGATGTTTACGGCACTTGGCCTGCCGTACACGGCGGCGGATGTGGTGTCGTTCGTGCTCGCTCTGTTTGTGGTCACGTTCATCCACCTCGTCATCGGCGAGATGGCGCCGAAGTCCTGGGCGATCACGCACCCGGACACGGCGCTGCGCTTCATCGCGATCCCCGCCCGCGGGTTCATCGCGATCTTCCGGCCGCTGCTGACGTGGATCAACCGGGTGGCGAACCGCCTGGTGGTCAAGGCGGGGGAGGAGCCCGTGGATCGCGCGGCGGCGCGCGGCTACGACTACGAAACCCTGAATCTCCTGGTCCAGCACTCGCGAGAGACGGGCGCGCTGGATAGCGCTTCCGCCGCGCAGATTACCGGCGTCATCGAGCTCGAGCGCGAGACCGTTGGCGCGGTGGTTACTGCACCGCGGACGCTGCCCCGCGACGCCACCGTGGCCGTCGTACAGCGCGCTGCGCTGAAAAGCGGCGACTTGCGCGTGCTTCTCGACGCCGGCCCCAGCGTGGTCCACGTCCGAGACACGCTACGCGCCGCCCCCGAGGCGCCGGCCGCTCAGTTCTCCCGCCCGGCGCTCACGCTGCCGGCGCAGACGTCTATTTCGGACGCGTTGGAGCAGATGCGGATGCGCAACGAACAGGTCGTGGTGGTCACCGACGACGCCGACAGCTCAGTGGTGCGCGGGGTCCTGACCTGGGACCACGTTCTCAACCAGCTGTGGCCGAGCATCGCCGCCGAGCTGGACCGCGTACAGGCGGAAAGGGAATAACATTCACCCAAGACTACCCCCGGCTCAAGCGGGCCGCTAGACTGGCGGCGGTTTGACAATAGGTGTCAACAAAAGTGGCGACAGAATGGAGTCCCAAGGTGGCAACTGGCTTCACTATGCGGCGTACGATCGCGGCGGCACTCGCCGCGGCATGCGTGGCGACGCTCGCTCCGGCAAACGCGCAGGCGGCGGGCTTGAACGACTTGGCCACGGGCCTGAAGGCCTCGCCGCTCGGTGTGGCCGCGGCCCACGCCGTGCTCTTCGACTCCCGCGTCCCCATCGTCGTGTTGGGAGCGCGCCTGAACCCTGATTGCTCGGCCCCGGCGGTCCTCGATGACCGCCTCGCCACCGCCCGTGGCGTCGCGCTGCTGCACCCCGCCAACCCGATCGTGGTCACCGGCGGGCACACCCAGCCCGGCTGCCAGACGGAGGCGGAGTACATGCGCGACTTTTTAGTGAGGACCTTGGTGGACCCCGCCCGCATCCACGTTGACACCACCGCCTACTCGACGGTAGGCAACGCCCAGGCCACCGCGGACAGTGCCGGAAGCTCCGGCAACGTCATGCCGGTCGGCGTGCTCGTGACCTCTCCGAATCACATTCCACGCGCGATCGACACGTACACCAACGCCTCCGGTAACGCGCTGTGGCTCGCGGTCCCGTCGACGGTGAACTAGGCGCTGACTTTTTCCCAGGCTGAGCGGTTAATGATCTGCTCGCGCTTGGCGACGATCGTGGCAACGAGCGATTGCCCGGTGACGTTGACGGCGGTGCGCCCCATGTCCACAATCGGCTCGATGGCGAGCAGCAGGCCAACGCCCGCGAGCGGCAGGCCCAGCGTGGACAGCGTCAGCGTGAGCATCACGGTGGCGCCGGTCGTGCCGGCCGTCGCCGCGGAGCCGAGCACCGCGGTGAGCACGATGAGGAAGTAGTCCGCGATACCCAGCGGGATGCCGTAGAACTGGCTGACGAAGATCGCCGCTACCGCCGGGTAGATCGAGGCGCAGCCGTCCATCTTGGAGGTGGCGGCCAAGGGCATGACGAAGGACGCGTACTCGCTGGGCACACCCATGGATTTCTCGACCGTGCGCTGGTTGACGGGAAGCACGCCGAGGGACGAACGGGTGACGAAGCCGAGCGTCGTCACGGGCCACACGCGCTTGAAGAAGACCGCGACGGGCAGGCCGTTGAGCGCGAGCAGGGCGGGGTAGAAGCCGAAGATCACCAGCGCAAGGCCGACGTAGATGGCCAGCACGAACATGCCGAGCGAGCCGAGCGCCTCCCAGCCGTAGGTGGCCACGGCGTTGCCGATCAGCGCGGCGCTGCCGATCGGGGCGAGGCGGATGACCCACCACAGCGCGACCTGGATGATCTCGAGCAGGGATTCGGAAAACGCGATGAACGGCTACGCCTTCGCACCGGCTTTGACAGCAGCGATGCCGATCGCCAGCGAGATGACGAGGATCTGCAGGACGTTGAACCCGATGGAGCGCTCGCCGTCGTTAGCCACATCAGCGCTAATGCCGAGGAAGTTCTCGGGCACCACCGAGTTAATGAAGGCGAGCCAGGAGCCCGACGACGAGGGCTCGACCGCGGCGGAAGGATCCACCGTGGAGTTCGCGCCCGGTCGGATGACCAGCGCGACCGCGATGCCGATGAGCACCGAGACGAACCCGGTGATGGCGAACCAGATCAGGGTCTGCCCGCGAGCCGCGCGGCGTTGGTCACCTTGCGCAGGTTGGCCACGGAGGTCACCACCGCGGTGAACACGAGCGGCGGAATCAGAAGCTTCAACAGCTGCACGTACGTGGAGCCGGTCCAGTTCAAGATCCCACCGAGCCACTCGACATCCCCGGCACGGGCGATGAACCCGAGGATGAGGCCGACTACAAGGCCGGTGAGCACCTGCGCACCGAAGCCGAACTACTTCACCGGCTTTCCTTCCACGATGATGAGATACAAGCGAACCAAGCGGTCTACTGGAAACTGACGAATAAACTGTTTCACCACTTCGCAACGATTCAGAAGCCCAACATATTTCCCGGCCACAAAACGTACAAATCGGTCTATGCACCTAAATTGAACGATACTAGTCGGTATCCCTTTCACGGGCAGGGCAAAACGCAGTGATGCACTAGGCCGATGAGCAATCAATCAGCAACGCGGCCACGCGACGGCTAGCGCCAGTTCCTCGGCCACCCGTGGGGCCTGGCTAATCTCGCCGGCGTGGAGATGTGGGAGCGCTTCAGCTTTTATGGCCTGCAGGCGCTTCTCGCTTTCTACCTCTACTACTCCGTGTCGGACGGCGGGCTCGGGCTCAGCCAGGAAGCGGCGCTGTCCATCGTCGGTGCGTACGGCGGCTTGGTGTATCTGACCAGCGTCGCCGGGGCGTGGGTCGCCGACCGCATCCTGTCGGCGGAGCGGACCCTGTTTTACTCCGCCATCCTGATCATGTTCGGCCACATCTCGCTGGCGGTGATCCCCGGCTTCAGCGGCGTCGGCATCGGGCTGGTGAGCATCGCGGTCGGCTCGGGTGCGCTGAAAACCACCTCCCAGGTACTGCTCGGCGACCTGTACAGCCGTGAGGACAAGCGTCGCGATGGCGGCTTTTCCATCTACTACATGGGCGTCAACATCGGCGGGCTCCTCGGCCCACTGATCACCAACGCGTTCTGGGGGTGGAAGGGCTTCCACTGGGGCTTCGGCACCGCCGCCGTGCTCATGGCGATCGGCCTGGCGCAGTACGTGCTGATGCGCCGCCACACCGTGGAAACCGCTGGCCATGAGGTGGCCAACCCACTGCCGCGCTCCCGTTACGTGCCGGTCGCGCTCGGTGTAGTCGCGGCCGTCGCGCTCGTGGCCGTGCTCATCGCCACCGGGGTAGTCAAGCTCTCGCACCTGTCCACCATCGTGGTGGTCTTAACCCTAGTGACGGCGGTGACGCTGTGGGTGCAGATGCACCGCTCGGATCTGGTGACCGGAGAGGAGCGTTCGCGGCTGATCGGCTTCATTCCGATGTTCGCCGCCTCCGTGGCGTTTTGGTCGGTGTTCCAGCAGCAGTTCACGGTCGTCGCCCTGTACTCGGACGAGCGCCTGAACCGCACGTTCTTCGGCTACGAGCTGCCGCCCGGCGTGGTGTAGTCGCTGAACCCCCTCTTTGTGATCCCGTTCGCCGGCGTCTTCGGCGTCGTCTGGACCAAACTGGGCTCGCGCCAGCCGTCGTACGCCACGAAGTTCTCGCTGGCGCTTTTCATCATCGGCCTGGCCACGCTCGTGTTCCTCCCGTTCGTCGGCGGCGGGCCGAACTCGACGCCGTTCTGGGCGATCGTTGTCATCCTTTTCCTGTTTACCATGGCCGAGCTCATGCTCAGCCCCGTCGGCAACTCGATGGCCACGCTGGTCGCCCCGCAAGTGTTTCCCACTCGCGCGTTCGCGCTCTGGCTGCTCTCGGTCGCATTGGGCACCGCCATGTCGGGCACGCTGGCGGGCTTCTACGACCCGTCGAGCGCGGCGTCGGAACGCACGTACTTCCTCACCACCGCCGCGGTCATGCTCGCCGTCGGCGTCGCGATCTTCGCCTCCCGCAGGTGGATCACCGCGAAGCTGGGGTAGGCGCGCCTGGCTAGACTGGGCAGCGTGACTCAACGCCTTTTGCTTATCGACGGCCACTCCATGGCATTCCGGGCCTTCTTCGCGCTTCCGGCGGAGAACTTCTCCACCTCGGGCGGCCAGCACACCAACGCGGTGTACGGCTTCCTCTCGATGTTCGCCAACATCATCGCCGAGGAGAAGCCGACCCACGCCGCGGTCGCCTTCGACGTGGGGCGCAAAACGTTTCGCACGGAGCGCTTCCCCGAGTACAAGGCGCAGCGCGAGGCTTCGCCGCCGGAGTTCAAGGGCCAGGTGCCGATCATCGAGGAAGTCCTGGGCGAGCTCGGTATCGTGACGCTGTCGAAGGAGAACTACGAGGCGGACGACATCGTCGCCACGCTCGTGACCGAGGCGCGCGCCGGGGGCGACTTCGAGATCGTGCTCGTCTCGGGCGATCGCGACTACATTCAGCTTGTCGACGCCTCCACCACGCTGCTCTACCCCATGCGGGGCGTGTCCAACATGACGCGGTTTACCCCGGAGTCCGTGGAGGAGAAGTACGGCCTGACCCCGGCGCAGTACCCCGACTTCGCGGCCCTGCGTGGCGACCCGTCGGACAACCTGCCCTCGGTGCCCAAGGTGGGGGAGAAGACCGCGACCAAGTGGATCACCGAGTACGGCGATCTCGAAGGGCTCATCGAGCACGCGGACGAGATCAAGGGCGTGGCGGGCAATAACTTCCGCGAGCGCATCGACCAGGTGCGGCTCAACCGCGAGCTGACGCAGATGGTCACGGACGTTGAGCTGCCGGTCGGCCCGGAGGACCTGGAGATGAAGCCGGCCGACGTCAACGCGGTTGCCAGCTCGTTCGACGACCTGGAGTTCGGCGTCAACCTGCGCGAGCGCGTGCTCGCGGCCGTGCCCACGACGGGAGAGGCACCCGCGCCGGAGACGGCCGAGCTCGCCGACGTAGAGATCGACGACGCGCCGCTGGATACGTGGCTCACAGAGCGCGACGGCCAGGGCCTCGCGGTGGTGGTGACCGGCAACGGCGCTCCCGGGCGGGGAGATGCGTCGGCGCTGGCGGTCGTCGATAAGCAGCGCCGCGGAGTCCATAAGGAGCTCGCCGAGCTTACTCCCGCGGAGGATTCCGCTTTGAAGGCCTGGGCCGAGTCGGAGGATCCGAAGTACCTGCACGACGCGAAGACCGTGTTCCACATGCTCAAGGGCCGCGGCATCACCCTGCGTGGCATCGCGCACGACACAGCGATCGCGGCCTACCTGCTGCGGCCTGGCCAGCGCACCTACGAGCTCAGCGACGTGTACCAGCGCCACCTGCAGCGCCAGCTCAACCTCGGCGGCGACCAGCTCAGCCTGCTCGGCGATACCTCGCTGGTGGACGCGGCCGCGGCGGTGCTCGAGCTCGCCGAGGAGCTCAGCACGCAGCTGCGCGGCATCGACTCCTACGACTTGTACGCCGACCTCGAGCTGCCGCTGGTATCGATCCTCGCGGAGATGGAGCACGCCGGCATCGCCGTGGACGTCGACGTGCTGGAGGGCCAGCTCAAGGACTTCGCGGCCAAGGTCACCCAGGTCGAGGAGGAGGCCCGCCAGCTTGTCGACGAGCCCTCGCTGAACCTGTCGAGCCCCAAGCAGCTCTCAGTGGTCCTGTTTGACAAGTTGGGGCTGCCGAAGACGAAGAAGACCAAGACTGGGTATTCCACCGCGGCTGGCGAGATCGAGGCCCTGGCGGAGAAGAACCCCCACCCGTTTTTGGACAAGCTGCTGGCACACCGCGAGTACCAGAAGATGAAGTCCACCATCGAGGGCCTGATCAAGGCGGTCGCCGACGACGGGCGCATCCACACCACCTTCAAGCAGACCGTCGCGTCCACGGGCCGGCTGTCCTCGGTGGACCCGAACCTGCAGAACATCCCGGTGCGCACCGAAGCTGGTCGGCGCATCCGCTCCGCGTTTACCGTGGGCTCCGACTACGAATGCCTGCTTACCGCCGATTACTCGCAGATTGAGATGCGCGTGATGGCGCACCTGTCGCAGGACTCAGGCCTGATCGAGGCCTACCGCGAGGGCGAGGACCTGCACAACTTCGTCGGCTCGCGCGTCTTCGATGTGCCCATCGACCAGGTCACCCCGGAGCTGCGCCGCCGCGTCAAGGCCATGTCCTACGGCCTCGTCTACGGCCTGTCGGCGTACGGGTTGTCCAACCAGCTCTCCATCTCCGCGGGCGAGGCGAAGAGCATCATGGAGAGCTACTTTGAGCGCTTCGGCGGGGTCAAGCGCTACCTGGACAACGTGGTGGAGCAGGCGCGCCGCGATGGCTACACCTCCACGGTCTTCGGCCGGCGCCGCTACCTGCCGGAGCTGATCAGCGACAACCGCGTCG
The DNA here is from genome assembly GCF_031844665.1 of Corynebacterium sp. Z-1. Taxonomy (NCBI): domain Bacteria; kingdom Bacillati; phylum Actinomycetota; class Actinomycetes; order Mycobacteriales; family Corynebacteriaceae; genus Corynebacterium; species Corynebacterium sp. Z-1. The sequence goes on from NZ_CP134621.1 coordinate 1,619,346, forward strand.
CCCGCGAAAACGCCGAGCGCGCCGCACTGAACGCGCCGATCCAGGGCTCGGCCGCGGACATTATCAAGGTGGCGATGATCCGCGTCGACCGCGCGCTGGAGCCGTTTGCATCGCGGGTGCTGCTGCAGGTCCACGACGAGCTCGTCGTGGAGGTCGCGCCCGGGGAGCTGACGGGGGTACGCGAGATCGTCGAGCGCGAAATGGACTCCGCCATTACCTTGCGCGTGCCGCTGGAGGTCTCCGCCGGGACGGGTGAAAACTGGGATGAAGCAGCGCACTAGGGCCAGGGCGCGTCTGCTTTCCCAGCGGCTCGTGGGCCACGGGTGGCCCAGCGCCGTGGACGCGGTGCGCGCGTTCGGGCTGATGCAGGGCCAGGAAACGACGGTCTTTTCCTCGATCGCGCTGCGCAATGCCGGCGGCATCGACTCGGTCGCTGCCGCACTCGATGGCCACGAGATCGTGCGAGCCTACCCGATGCGCGGCACCGTCTTCGTTGCCTTGGCAGCGGACATGCGCTGGTTGACCGAACTGTTGGCCAAGCCCGGCGTCGCTGGCGCGCTTCGCAATGCCGATGCCGCGGGGGTGAGCCCCGCGCGTATCGACGCGATCCGCGACGCCGTCCTCGAACACGGGCCCGTTGACAACGCCCAGTACAAGGCAATCGTCGCCCGAGTGCTGGACAGTCCGGAGCCCGTCAATGCGATGGTGTATCGCTCCCGCTACGTCTTGCTTGTCGACGGCTCCTGCGCCTACCTCGGACGCAACCAGCTACTCGGCCCGGCGCCCGCAGCACCCGGGATCGCGGAGCGGTTCAACGGGCAGCGCCAAGATGCGGTCGACGAGCTGGTGCGCCGCTACGTCGCCACGCACGGGCCCGTCACCAGCGAAGACGTGACCTGGTGGTCTAAGCTCGGCGTACGTGAGGTGCGCACCGCGCTTGAGCATCTAGGCGACGACTTCACTCGCGACGGCGAGGACTACTTCCACGCGTCACTGCCCGAGGTGCTTGATGCAACCCCAGCCTCGGCGTTTCGCGAGCCGCACCTGCTGCCCGCGTTTGACGAGTACATCCTCGGTTACAAGGACCGCCTGTTCGCGATGACCGAGGAGGTCCACACCCACCTTGCCCCGCGCAACATGGGAATCTTCCGCAAGTCCATCGTGGTCGACGGTGTTGTCCGAGGGACGTGGAAAGGTGCCGGCGGCACACTCGTCATCGACGACGTGGGAGGGGTGCCCAAGTACGCCCATGCCGGTGTGCGGCGTAAGTTCGCTGCCTACCCAGCGCTCGGGGCCGTCGAGATGTAACCGTGATAGGCAAGGGAGGCCGTGTTGCCCTTGAGAGCGCGAAAGACTAGCATGTCAAGGGCGTATCTGCGTTTCGGGGCGGTTTTAAGCTTTGTAGGAGGGCTTGAACCGTGCCCAAAATGAGATCACTGCACGTGAGAGATGCGCCACTGTCCACTTTCGATCTCCTATTTCTTCGGAGCACTTAACAAATATGCCCACTTCCAACGCACCCCAGGTTGCCATCAACGACATCGGCAGCGCTGAGGACTTTCTCGCCGCAGTAGACGCGACCATCAAGTACTTCAATGATGGCGACATCGTCACCGGCACCGTCGTCAAGGTCGACCACGACGAGGTTCTCCTCGACATCGGGTACAAGACCGAAGGCGTCATCCCGACCCGCGAGCTCTCCATCAAGCACGACATCGACCCGGATGAGGTCGTCGAGGTCGGCGACGAGGTCGACGCTCTCGTCCTGACCAAGGAGGACAAGGAAGGTCGGCTCATCCTGTCCAAGAAGCGCGCGCAGTACGAGCGCGCCTGGGGCACGATCGAGGAGCTGCAGAACAACGACCAGCCCGTCACCGGTACGGTCATCGAGGTTGTCAAGGGCGGCCTCATCCTCGACATCGGCCTGCGCGGCTTCCTGCCGGCGTCCCTCGTCGAAATGCGCCGCGTCCGCGACCTGGACCCCTACATCGGCCAGGAACTCGAGGCAAAGATCATCGAGCTGGACAAGCACCGCAACAACGTGGTCTTGTCCCGTCGCGCCTACCTGGAGGAGACCCAGTCCGCGGTCCGCTCCGACTTCCTGCACCAGCTGCAGAAGGGCCAGGTGCGCAAGGGTGTCGTTTCCTCCATCGTCAACTTCGGCGCCTTCGTCGATCTCGGCGGTGTTGACGGCCTGGTGCACGTCTCCGAGCTGTCCTGGAAGCACATCGACCACCCGTCCGAGGTTGTCACCGTCGGCGACGAGGTCACCGTCGAGGTTCTCGACGTCGATCTCGACCGCGAGCGCGTTTCCCTGTCGCTGAAGGCGACCCAGGAGGATCCGTGGCGCGTCTTCGCCCGCACCCACGCTGTGGGTCAGATCGTTCCGGGCAAGGTCACCAAGCTGGTGCCGTTCGGTGCGTTCGTCCGCGTCCAGGAGGGCATCGAGGGCCTCGTCCATATCTCCGAGCTGGCGCAGCGCCACGTCGAGGTTCCGGACCAGGTTGTCGGCGTCGGCGAAGAGGTCATGGTCAAGGTCATCGACATCGACCTTGAGCGTCGCCGCATCTCCCTGTCGCTCAAGCAGGCTGACGAGGACTACACCGAGGAGTTCGATCCGTCCCGCTACGGCATGGCCGACTCCTACGACGAGCAGGGTAACTACATCTTCCCGGAGGGCTTCGACCCGGAGACCAACGAGTGGATGGAGGGCTTCGACGAGGCCCGCCAGGAGTGGGAGGCACGCTACGCCGAGGCAGAGCGTCGCCACCAGGCTCACACTGCCCAGATCGAGCGCCACCGCGCGGCTGCTGCAGAGGCAGCCGAGCAGGGTGCGGACCAGTCGAACTACTCCTCCGAGTCCGCGGACGCTGCAGCTCCGGCAGCCTCCGACTCGGAAGAGTCCATCGGCGGTTCGCTGGCGTCTGATGAGCAGCTCGCTGCACTGCGCGACAAGCTCGCTGGTAACTAAACCGGCAGGTAGTCTGCGCGTGTGAAAAGGCCCCTTCGGGGGCCTTTTTCGTTGTCTAGGATGGGTCCATGCTAAAAATCGGGCTCACTGGAGGAATCGGAAGCGGTAAGTCGACCGTCGCTAAGCTTTTGCGCGAAGCTGGCTACCCGGTCGTCGACGCGGACCAGGTCGCGCGCGACAACATGGAGCCAGGCTCGCCGGTCCTGGCCGAAGTCGCCAAAGCGTTTGGCGATGACATTGTGCTTGATGACGGCAGCCTCGACCGCGCGGAACTCGCCCGCAGGGCGTTTTCGGACGAGGAGCGTACGCGCACTCTCAACGCGATTACCCACCCGGCGATCCGCGCGGAATCGGACCGGCGCTTTAACGTGCTGGAGGCGCAGGGCGCGGCCGCGGCCGTTTACGACATGCCCCTGCTCGTGGAGCTCGGCCTCGACGAGGAGATGGACCTGACCATCGTGGTGGATGTCGACCCGGAAGAGCGCGTGAGCCGGCTCGTCAGCAGCAGGGGCCTCGACGAGCAGGACGCGCGCAACCGCATCAGCAGGCAGATCTCGGATGCGCAGCGCAGGGAAAAGGCGGATGTTGTGATCGACAACAACGGGTCGCTCGAGGAGCTTAAACAGCGGGTGAACGAAGTCGTCGTGCGCATTGGTAAGATGTTATGAACCGTTAAACTATTGGCAAAGTCCCATTAAGAAGACTGGCCTAATGTGTTTCCTCATGGGTACGTGGAATTGGGGCCCCTTCGACAACGACGTCGCAACGGAGACCGTTCAGCAGCTGGCGGACGGTACTTTTCGCATGGACCAATTCCGTTTCGATTGCGAGACCACACCACTCGACAGCGAGCAGGGCCAGGCCCTCGTCGTCCTCGCCGCGGTGATGAACGGCTTCGTGCCGGACCAGCGCTTCGAGTCCGCCCGCGCGTACAAGTTCGCGTTCAAGGACCGGCGCTGGGTCGAGTCGAAGGTCAAAGAGGTGATCCAGCCCCGCGGCTCCGAGCTGTACGAAATGTGGGCGGACGCTGGCGAGCTGCAGCAATGGCTCGACGCCACAGCGCGCGTCGTGCGCTAGCGGCACCTGGCTAGACTAGGGTGCATGGCATTTGCGGCAGAGCACCCGGTTATCGCGCACTCAGAGTTTCGCCCCGTCGGCGAGATCGAGCGGCGCGAAAAGCCCTTCGAGGTTATCTCCGACTATCAGCCGTCCGGTGACCAGCCCGCGGCGATCAAGGAGCTCGACGAGCGTCTCAACCGCGGTGAGAAGGACGTCGTCCTGCTCGGCGCGACGGGTACGGGTAAGTCTGCGACGGCGGCCTGGTTGATCGAAAAGCAGCAGCGTCCGACCCTCGTGATGGCGCCGAACAAGACGCTGGCGGCGCAGCTTGCCAACGAGTTGCGCCAGCTCCTGCCGAACAACGCGGTGGAGTACTTCGTCTCGTACTACGACTACTACCAGCCGGAGGCGTACATCGCGCAGACCGATACCTACATCGAGAAGGACTCGTCGATCAACGACGACGTTGAGCGCTTGCGGCACTCGGCGACCTCGGCGCTGCTGTCGCGCCGCGACGTGGTCGTGGTCGCCTCCGTGTCGTGTATTTACGGCCTCGGCACCCCGCAGTCCTACCTCGATCGCTCCATCGTGCTGCGCCAGGGCGAGGAGATCGAGCGCGATCGCTTCCTTCGCCTGCTTGTCGACGTCCAGTACGAACGCAACGACATCGACTTCAAGCGCGGCACGTTCCGCGTCAAGGGAGACACCGTCGACATCATCCCCGCGTACGAGGAAGTGGCGGTGCGCGTGGAGTTCTTCGGCGACGAGGTCGACGAGCTGTACTACATCCACCCGCTGACCGGCGAGGTGCTCAGTAGGGAAGAGGAGGTCCGCATCTTCCCCGCGACGCACTACGTCGCCACCGACGAACGCATGGAAAAGGCGATCGAGGCGATCAAGCTCGAGCTGGCGGGCCGGCTGGAGGACCTGGAGAACCGCGGCAAGCTGCTCGAGGCGCAGCGCCTGCGCATGCGCACGGAGTACGACCTGGAGATGATCCAGCAGGTCGGGTTCTGCTCCGGCATCGAGAACTACTCGCGCCACATGGACGGGCGCCCGCCAGGTTCTGCGCCGGCGACGCTGATCGATTACTTCCCCGAGGACTTCCTCACCATCATCGACGAATCCCACGTCACCGTCCCGCAGATCGGCGGCATGTTCGAGGGCGACATGTCGCGGAAGCGCAACCTGGTGGAGTTCGGTTTCCGCCTGCCGAGTGCGGTGGATAACCGCCCGCTGAAGTTCGACGAGTTCGAGGCGCGGATGGGCCAGGTGGTCTACATGTCGGCCACGCCCGGGGACTACGAGCTCGAGGCCACCGGCGGCGAGTTCGTCGAGCAGGTGATCCGCCCGACCGGCCTGGTGGACCCGCAGGTGCACGTGCGCCCGACGAAGGGCCAGATCGACGACCTGATCGAGGAGATCCGCCAACGCGTCAGCCGCGACGAGCGCGTGCTCGTGACCACCTTGACCAAGCGCATGGCGGAAGACCTCACGGACTACCTGCTCGACAACGGCATCAAGGTGCGCTACCTGCACTCGGATATTGATACCCTGCAGCGCGTGGAGCTGCTGCGCCAGCTGCGCCTCGGCGAGTACGACGTGCTCGTCGGCATCAACCTCCTGCGCGAGGGCCTCGACCTGCCGGAGGTGTCGCTGGTGGCCATCCTGGATGCAGACAAGGAGGGCTTCCTGCGCTCGACGAAGTCCCTGATCCAGACCATCGGCCGCGCGGCCCGCAACGTCTCCGGCGCCGTGATCATGTACGCCGACAAAGTCACCGACTCGATGCGCGACGCGATCGAGGAGACGGAGCGGCGCCGAGAGAAGCAGCTCGCCTACAACGCGGAGCACGGGATCGATCCGCAGCCGCTGCGCAAGAAGATCGCGGACATCCTCGACCAGGTCTACGAGAATGCCGATAGCGATCAGGCGTCTGGCGGCGAAGCCGCGGTCGTCGAAAAGCCCGATGTGAGTTCGATGACGTCCAAGGACGTGCAGAAGCTTATCGACGACCTGACCGCGCAAATGGGAGCCGCCGCGCGCGAGCTGAAGTTCGAGCTGGCCGGCCGGCTGCGCGACGAGATCGCGGAATTGCGCAAGGAACTGCGTGGTATGAAAGAAGTCGGAGTTTAGGAAAGGATTTATTGCAGATATGCACACGTATTCTTCTATCGCCGTCGGCACGGACGGCTCGGCGACATCGCTCGTGGCGGTGCGCGCGGCCGCGAGCATGGCGCGAGTGTACGACGCCGACTTGACCGTCATCTGCGCGCACTACAGCGCGAACACCTCGCTGCTGAACTCCAGCAACGCCGAGCAGTCGAAGGTGCATATCGTCACCGATGACGACGCCGCTCGCATCCTCGGCATGGCCGAGGACATTGCTCGCGAGGAGCAGGCGCCGCGGATCAACTTGATGGCCAAGCCCGGAATGCCCGCAAACGTGCTTCTCGACGCAGTGCAGGAAACCGGCGCGGACCTGCTCGTCGTGGGCAACAAGGGGATGCGCACCCTGGCGGGCCGGATCTTTGGCAACATCCCCGGTGATGTGGCGAAGAAGGCTCCGGTCGACGTCGTGCTGGTGGACACACGCGCGGAAGGCCACGACTAACCATGGAATCGATCAGCGCTCGCGACTACACAACCGTTGTCGTCGGAAGCGACGGCTCGAAATCCTCCCTGCTCGCGGTCGAGCGGGCGGCGCGCATCGCCGCTGCCTTCGACGCGGATCTCATCATCGCCACGGCCTACTACGCCTCTGATGAGGAGGCGGCCCGCACCCCGCGGATGGATTCGGTGACCATCCTGGGTGATGAGCAGGCCCGCGCAAACCTCGAAGAGGCCGAGGCCCATGCGCGCTCCGCCGGCGCGCAGCGGGTCCAGATCGCCACCCGCGCCGGCACCCCGGTGGAGGCACTCATGGGAGTCGTCAACGACTTTGACGCGGATCTGCTCATTGTGGGCAACAGGGGGATCAACACGCTGACCGGGAGGCTATTGGGCTCGGTGCCCGCCGACGTCGCCCGGCAGTCCGACTGTGACGTCATGATCGTCCACACCGTGAAGTAGCCCGCCCTCGACGTCGCCGATTACGGTCAGCGTCTGGGTCGCGCGGGTGACGGCAACGTACAGGTCCTGCCAGCCCTGCGGTGAGGCGTCGATAAGCTCCTGCGGCTCCACGACCGTCACGTGGTCGAACTCGAGGCCCTTGATCTCGGCGACGTTGTCGGCGGTGATCACGGCACTCGTGCGCCCGTCGCTTGGCGACGGGGGTTGTACCCCCGAAGGCAGCACACGCACCGGGTGACCGGTGGAGCGAATCGCGGTGGCCGGCTGCGCCTCCGGGTCGATCTCAGCCAGGATGCGGTCGGCGAGCACCATGATCTCCGCCGGGGTGCGGTAGTTCACGCTCAGCTCGTGGACCTTGAAGCGCGTGCCCACGAATGGCTCCAAGGTGGCCGCCCAGTCGTCGGTGCCGGAGGGAGCCGAGGTTTGGGCGGTGTCGCCGACCAAGGTCATCCAGCGCGACGGCGAGCGCCGAAACACCATCCGCCACTCCATGGGGGAGAGCTCCTGGGCCTCGTCGACGATCACGTGGCCGTACGCCCAGGTGTGGTCCTCGCGGGCGCGCTCGGCGGTGGAGCGCACGTCGGTGACGCGCTGGCGGCGCGCGAGGGTCTCGGCGTCGATGATGTCGTGCGCGGAGAGGATCTCGGCCTCGAACTGGTCGTCGTCGTTGTCCGTCGACGCCGAGGAGGACAGGATGTCGAGCGCGTCCTCCGCCTCGGCGACCTGGCGGCGCCACTCGTCCTCCTCCGCGCGGCGCGCCTCCTCCGGGTCGGGCACACCGATCAGCTCCGCCAGCTCGTCCACCAGGGCGGTATCGGCGGGCGTGGTGGGGGAGCCGGGCGGGCGGTAGAGCGCCTCGCGGGTGTAGTCATCGTAGTCCGAGGCCACCTCTGCGATCGCCTCCCGGCTGGTCAGCAGCCCCTCGAGCACGGAGGTGGGCTCCAGGGCGGGGAAGTGGGCGTCGATAAGCGACTGCACCTGCGGTTCCTCGGCGAGGTCGTCGTGAAGCTGGTCGACGTCCGCGGCGCTGAGCAGGTTCACGCCGCCGAGCGGGTCCTCGCCGATGCGGTGGGCGAGCGCCTCCGCCAGAAGCTGCGTCAGGTGCTCAGCGAAGACGGGGCGTGCCGCGTTGTGGGGCTTGCGCGAGCGGCGCGCCCGGGTGCGGGCCGCCTTGACCATTGCGGGCGTGGCCTCGATGGTGACCGAGCCGATCCGCAGGGCCACCGGCTCGTCCGGCACCGTTTCCAGCCGCTGTACGGCGCGCTTGAGCACCGTCACCATCTCCGCCGAGCCCTTCACCTCCCGCGCGGCCGTGGACTCCCGGTGTGACTCGGAAGTGAAACCGGGCACGAGCGTATCGACGGTCGACAGGACCACGCCGGTCTCGCCGAGCTCGGGCAGCACCCGGGAAATGTAGTCCAAAAACGTCGCGTTCGGGCCGACAATGAGCACGCCCGCGCGCGAGAGCTGCTCGCGCCACGTGTACAGCAGGTACGCCACGCGGTGAAGCGCCACGGCGGTCTTGCCCGTGCCCGGGCCGCCCTGGACGACGAGCACGCCGCGCGTGGCATCCCGGATGATCTCATCCTGCTCACGCTGGATCGTCTCGACGATCGAGCGCATCCTGCCGGTGCGCGCGGCGTTCATCGCGGCGCGCAGGGCGGCCTCGGAGCCGACGTCGGAAAGCCTGTCTGAGGCGCCCTCGCCGGAGAGCCCCTCGTCGTCCACGGCGGTCACGGTGCGCCCCCGCATGCGGATTGTGCGCCGCGTCTCCACTCCTTCCGGGTGCGCCGTGGTGGCCAGGTAGTACGGCCGGGCCATCGGGGCGCGCCAGTCCAGCAGGAGGGTGCGGTAGTTGTCGGCGCGGTCCTCCATACCGATGCGCCCGATGTAGCGGCGGTCCAGCTCGGGCCTGCCCTCGACGGGGTTGTCGGCGTCGGAGTCTGCTATGTCGAGGCGGCCGAAGACGAGGCCCACCTCGGCCACGTTGAGGGTATCCAGCTTGGCGTTGAGCGCGTGGTACTGCGTTTCGCGCCGCACCAGCGCGTCGGAGTCGGGGTTGTCCGGGTCGACGTCGGCCTGCACCTTATCGAGCTGGGCGCGCGCGGCGGCCACCTCGGCGTCGAGACGCGAAAAGAGCATGTCCGCGTAGGCCTGCTCCCGGTCAATCTCCGGCGATCCACTCAACCGCGGGCCTCCTTTGTGGGTCATAACGTCAATACAGAAAGCGCCATTCTACCAACGGCGAAACCCCGCCACCGGTGTGGTGACGGGGTGAGCGCTTGCGCTGACGGAAAGACTAGCCGAGCTTCTTCTGAGCCTGCTTCACGGCCTTCTCGGCGCGCTTCTGCAGCTGTTTGACGTTCTTCTCAGCCTTGCGCTTCTGGCGACGCGAGGGTGCCAGATCCAGATCGGAGAACGCGTCCTGCAGGTTGGACACGGCGTCCTGGGCGCGGTTCTGCACCTTGGAGGCCTTGCGCTTTGCCTTGACCTTGTCCAGAGCGGACGGGGAGAGGTCATCCAGGGTGGACTGCAGGGTGTCAGCGATGTTGTTTGCGGTGGACTTGACCTTGCGCTTCGCTACAAACTGCTCCAGCTTGTTCGGCTTCGCGTCCTGGTAGGCCTCCTGCGCCTGGGTGGTCGCGTCGTCGATGAAGCTCGACGCGGAGGACAGGAAGTTCGAGGTCTGCTTCTTTGCGTCTTCCGCGAGGTTGGACGCGGTCTTTGCCCAGTCGTCCTTGTTGTCGTCGACGTAGGAGGTGACCTGGTCGGTGGTCTCGGAGATCCAGTCGCCAGCCTTGCTCAGAGCCTTCTCGGACTCGGATTGGGTCGGCAGCGCCTGCTGGACGTTCTTCTTGGCCACGCGAGCGGCCTGCTTGGCGCGCCACTGCAGGCCCGGGTTACCGGCGGTGTCGACGGTGGCGAGGAGTATGCCGCCGAGCAGGGCGGCGTCGGAGATGGCACCGCTACGGCGACGTGCCTTCTCATCCTCGTCGGTAGCCTCCCAGAACGCGTGGCGGCCCACGAGGGAAGGGATGGCGGTCACGGCGAGCAGGGTCGCCGCGGTGCGCGGTGCCTTGCCCAGCGCAAACAGGGAGCCAGCGCCAGCCTTGACGCCACCCACGATCTGCGCTGCGGTCTCCGGGGAAGACGGCAGGTACGCACGGTACGGGGCGGGGACGACGGAGCGGAGCTTGGTCAGCACGGACTCTGCGCTCTCGCGGTGAGCGGAGGGGTTAATGACGGTTTCGACGCCATCAATCACGTACACGGACGCGAGCATAGGGCGTGCAAGCTTGCGGATCATATAGACAAACCTTCTTCGTATTCGAATCTGTTTCTTGCTTGTCCCTTTATCTTAACGAAAAACAATTACCACCGTCGCCGCCACCACTCGTCAAGCGAGGCGCGCTCTTTGCCCAGGGTCGTCGGTTCACCGTGGCCAGGCCGGACGATGGTGGCGTCGGGGTAGACGTCGAAAAGCTTGGTGGTCACTTCCTTAAACAGGCGCACGAACTCGCCCTCGCCCGCGGTCTTGCCCAAACCGCCCGGGAACAGGGAATCTCCGACGAAGGCGTTCGGGGTGCCGTCGATATCGACGACCACCGCCGCGCCGCCGGGGGTGTGGCCGCGCAGAATCATCGTGTTCAGGCGCTGGCCGGCGAACTCGATGGCGTCGTCGTCGCCCAGCTCCACGTCCACCGGCGCGGGCAGCGCGGGCGCGTCGAGGAACGACGCCCAGTGGCGCGCCCCGGTGCGCTCCAGGACCTCCGGCAGCGCGCGGGTGTGGTCCTCGTGGCGGTGGGTCGTCAGGACGTCAGTGATCTCCACGCCGGCCTCCTCGGCCAACCGGAAGATGGCGGGGGCGTCGGCGGCGGCGTCGATAAGCAAGCCCTTGCCCTCGCTGGCGATGAGGTAGACGTTGTTGTCCATGTCGGACACGGAAATCTGGTGAAGAGTAAACGTGGTGCTCATGTGGGCCAGCCTAGCTACTCGCTTAGCGGTTGGGGTGCAATCGCTGGTATGTTCGGGGGCTGTTGCTTACCCACTTGAACAGCGGAGGAATACACAAGGTGGCTGACCGTCTCACCGTGCGCGGCGCGCGCGAGCACAACCTCAAAGGCGTCGACCTTGACCTGCCGCGCGACAAGATGGTCGTGTTCACCGGGCTGTCGGGTTCGGGGAAGTCCTCGCTGGCTTTTGACACGATCTTTGCGGAGGGCCAGCGCCGTTACGTTGAATCGCTGTCCTCGTACGCGCGAATGTTCCTCGGTCAGATGGACAAGCCCGACGTCGACTACATCGATGGGCTCTCGCCGGCGGTGTCCATCGACCAGAAGTCCACGAACCGCAACCCGCGCTCCACCGTGGGCACCATCACCGAAATCTACGACTACCTGCGCCTGCTTTACGCGCGCGCCGGCACCCCGCATTGCCCCGTGTGCGATGCCGAGATCAGCCGCCAGACCCCGCAGCAGATCGTCGACCAGATTCTCGAGCACGAGGAACGCACCAAGTTCCAGGTCCTCGCACCCATCGTACGCAAGCGCAAGGGCGAGTTCGTGGACCTGTTCGCGGACCTCGCCGCTCAGGGCTACGCACGCGTCACCGTCGACGGGGAGACGCATCAGCTCTCTGACCCGCCGAAGCTGGAGAAGCAGATCAAGCACACCATCGACGTCGTCGTCGACCGCCTGCAGGTCAAGGAGAGCCAGAAGCAGCGGCTGACCGACTCCGTGGAGACCGCGCTCAAGCTTGCCGACGGCCTCGTCTCTGTCGAGTTCGTCGACCTCGACGAATCCGACCCCGAGCGCTACCGCATCTTCTCGGAGAAGATGGCCTGCCCGAACGGCCACAGCCTCGACGTCGAGGAGTACGAACCCCGCGCGTTTTCGTTCAACGCCCCCTTCGGTGCCTGCCCGGCGTGCGACGGCCTGGGCACCCGCAAGGAAATCGACATCGACCTCGTCGTCCCCGACCCGGACGCCCCGGCCGTCGACGCGTTCCAGCCCTGGAACTCGTCGCCGAACAAGGGCTACTTTGTCAAGCTCATCGAGGCGTTGGCGGGCGAGGAGGGGTTCGACGCGCACGCCCCGTTCTCCTCGCTGACGGCGACGCAGAAGAAGCACCTGATCCACGGCTCGTCGACAAAGGTCAGCGTCAAGTACAAGAACCGCTACGGCCGCCAGCGCGGGTTCACCGCCGCCTACGAGGGCGTGATCGGCTACCTCGAACGCAAGCTGGAGCAGGCCGAGTCGGAGCACCAGAAGGACCGGCTGCTCGCCTACACCCGCGAGATTCCCTGCCCAACCTGTAAGGGCGCGCGCCTGAAGCCGGAGATCCTGGCGGTTCGCCTTGCTTCGACCACCCACGGCGAGCTCTCCATCGCCGGCCTGACCGAGCTGTCCATTGAGGAGGCCTCCGAGTATCTGGATCACCTCGTGCTCGGCTACCGCGAGGAAATGATCGCCGGCGCGGTGCTGCGAGAGATCCAGGCGCGCCTGCGCTTCCTGCTCGACGTGGGCCTAAGCTACCTCACCCTGTCGCGCTCCGCCGGCACCCTGTCGGGCGGCGAAGCCCAGCGCATCCGCCTGGCAACCCAGATCGGCTCGGGGCTCGCGGGCGTGCTCTACGTCCTTGACGAGCCGTCGATTGGCCTGCACCAGCGCGACAACCTGCGCTTGATCCGCACGCTAAAGAAGCTGCGCGACCTGGGCAACACGCTGATCGTGGTCGAGCACGATGAGGACACCATCAACGAGGCCGACTGGCTTGTCGACGTCGGACCGCGCGCCGGTGAGTACGGCGGCGAGATTGTCTACCAGGGCGAGCCCGCCGGGATCCTGAAGGCGAAGAACTCCATCACCGGCGACTACCTGTCCAAGCGCAAGGAGATCGCGGTGCCGGCCGAGCGACGCCCGATTGATAAGTCGCGCATGCTCAAGGTCGTCGGCGCGCGCGAGAACAACCTGGACAGCGTCAGCGTCAGCATTCCGCTGGGTGTCCTCGTCGCGGTGACCGGGGTGTCCGGATCGGGCAAGTCGACCCTGGTTAACCAGATCCTGGCGAAGACTCTGCAGAACCAGCTCAACGGCGCCCGCCAGGTGCCGGGTCGGGTAAAGAAGATTGAGGGCATCGACCACCTGGACAAGCTGGTGCAGGTCGACCAGAGCCCGATTGGCCGCACCCCGCGCTCGAACCCGGCGACCTACACTGGTGTCTTCGACAAGATCCGCAACCTCTTCGCCGAAACCCAAGAGGCGAAGGTCCGCGGCTACAAGGCGGGCCGGTTCTCCTTCAACGTCAAGGGCGGGCGCTGCGAGGCGTGCCACGGCGACGGAACGATCAAGATCGAGATGAACTTCCTGCCGGACGTCTACGTCCCTTGTGAGGTGTGCGAGGGCGCGCGCTACAACCGTGAAACGCTCGAGGTGCGCTACAAGGGCAAGAACATCGCAGAGGTGCTCGACATGCCCATCTCTGAGGGCGCCGAGTTCTTCGAGCCGATCACGTCCATCCACCGCTACTTGAGCACGCTTGTCGACGTCGGCCTGGGCTACGTCCGCCTCGGCCAAGCCGCCACCACGCTCTCCGGCGGTGAGGCGCAGCGCGTCAAGCTGGCCGCGGAGCTTCAGAAGCGTTCCAATGGCCGCACGATCTACATCCTCGACGAGCCCACCACTGGCCTGCACTTTGAGGACATCCGCAAACTCATGATGGTGCTGGGTGGCCTGGTGGACAAGGGCAACACGGTGCTTGTTATTGAGCACAACTTGGATGTGATCAAGTCCGCCGACTGGATTATCGACATGGGCCCGGAGGGCGGCTCGGGCGGCGGCAACGTCGTAGCCGAGGGCACCCCGGAGGACGTCGCGGCCGTCGAAGAATCCTTTACCGGCCAGTTCCTAGCGAACATTCTGGGCTCGTAGGGCGGCCACCCCCAAAGGGTGGAGACGAAAGTAGACGCCGCGTAACAAAGCTCCACGTTGCGCGGCTTTGGCCCGATCTATTTTCGTCCCAAGGTTCCTCTCAGTGCTTCCGCGGCAAGCCTCTTATTCGTACTCTTTGAAAAGTCCTATTCCTGCAACCAAAGGGCACTATGAATATCAAGGCAGCCATTATCGCGGTGCTCACCGCGGCCTCGGCCACAATCGCGCTCGGGCCCGTCCCCGCATCCGCCGCTGATATCCCCCCGATGCCGCAGGGCTACCCGATTCACAAGCTCTACCAGACCTGCACCCAGACCGACGCCCACGCACAGGGCTACCCGCAGTGGCACTACGGCGAGACCGCCCGTCGTTACCTGAGCGATGGTGTGCTTGAGTTTAAAAACACGACGAGCCAATCAGTGGATTACACGGCCGAGGTGGAGAGCGGAACCAACCACGTGATCTCGGCGAACTCTCGCGCGGAGCTGCCGTCGGGGTGGAGCACGACCGCCCGCTCCGACATCGGCTTGACCACCGACAATGGCTGGGTGCAGGGGGAGACGTTTGGCCCGATCAAACTCGCCCCGGGTGAAACCTTCCGCGTCGAGTTCGGTGTGCTGGAAAAAGACTTTATCTCGATGATGGTCACCTGCCAGGGCGGGTTCTACCAGAACATGGCTGGCACCGATGTGGTCCGAGGCACCGGTCCCGCAGAGCGCTACGCGTTTGCGCACATCATCCGCGCTGACGGCACCGTCGATCAGCAGGCACTGCAGGTTCCTGCCCGCGCACAGGGCGCCAACAGCAAGCCCATCGACAAGCCGTACAACACGATTACGGGGCCGAGCCTGGAGAAGGTCGCCGACCCGCGCAACGACCGGGTGGTTAACCCCGTGACCACTCCGCAGCGTGACGCAAGCTGGCCCGCCTTCGGCTCGTGTTGCGACGCGGCGATTCCGCTGTGGTACCCGCACGAGTTGTCGGGGATCGCGCCGACGTTCCGTAAGCCCGGCTACTCCCAGGACTTCTTGAACTGGTCCGACGGCGAGCAGACGTACACCCCGATCGTGGATCACGTCGTCGGCGCCAAGTTCAACGGAGAGATGAACTACCGCGGCAACGGCGGCCGCCTGCCCGCCGGTTGGCTCGAGTCAGTCGGCGCCGTCCAGCGCGCGTACATGCCCGTCGGCACCGCCTTGAACCAGGTAGTCCTCCAGCCCGGCGAACGCGTGCGCGTTGAGTACGGCACCACGATGATGCGCGTGCAGTACTCGGAGTACTCGTGCGGGACCTCGGGAGCGAACCGCAAGTACGACCGGGTCGCTCAGAAGCCGGTGGCGACCGCGCCCGCTGGATTCTGGGCCGAGGCGACGATCACCTCACCCGACGGCAGCGTCCGCACTCAAGATGTCACCCCAAGCGAGTGGGCGCACCTGCCTGTTCCTACCCAAACCCTCTACTAACCAGTCACACCCTCTTAAGGAGCCCCCACACATGTCTATTTTCGCACGCGCCGCAGCGTCGGCAGTCGTCCTGGCGACAGCCGCTGGCATCACCGCTTCTCCCGCCAACGCCCTTCCTGTCCGCGACATGGGCACGGCCAACCCGACGACGATCGGCGCGGTCTGCGCGAACCCCGGCGACCGCGGCCAAACTATCCGCATCGACCGCACCTACTTCGATGCCTTCGCCGGTACGTGGACTGTATCCAACTACAACTCCACGCCGTTCCCGCTGACACGCACGATCACGGAGAAGAAGTCCAACGAGTGGAAGGTTTCCGCAGGCATCGACTTCCCGATTCTCGACCTGATCAAGATCTCGTTCTCCACCAGCTACTCCAAGTCCTCGTCCTACGAGGTCGGTGAGGTTGTCGGCCCGTACGACATCGCACCGGGCACCACCGCCGTCATGCGCGCCGGCTGGGTCGTCTCTGATTTCTCGGGAGAGAAGACTGTCTGCGGCCAGGACCGCACCTGGCACGGCACGGGCCAGACCTTCACGGCGACCCTGCCGGCTGAGCGCCACGTCGAGATCAGCACCCGCGACAACATCCGGTTCAGCTAATGCGCCGCCGTCTCGCTTCCGCCATCACCGCGCTCACGGTCGCGCTAGCCGCCGCACCCGCCGCGCACGCGGAGACCTCCGCGCCGGCGGAGTACATCCTGCCGCAGCGATGGAACGATGATTACAAGCCCGGAACTAGGTGCGCGACCCCAGGCCAGGGCGGGATCTACGTCACCGCGCAGCGGCGCTGGTTCGACCAGACCGACGCGGCGAGCGTGGCAAACCGCAACACCATCCCCGTGCCCGTCACGCACAAGGTCACCGAGGCGCGCACGTCCACCCTGGAGATTTCAGCGACGATCACCCCGAAAGGCGAGATCGAGCGCTACTTAGCGACGGCCTACGGGCTGAACTACGTGCGGGTTCAGCACTGGTCGGTCGGCCAGACTGTCGGCCCCTACGTGCTCGGTCCCGGCCGCCAGGGCAAGCTGGTCTGGGGTTTCATGATGCTCGATACTAACGCGCAAAACGTCCGTTGTTCGGAAGACCAGCAGTGGGTGGCTGAAGGCAAGCCGTACTCGGCGACCATCCCGGAGTCGCGCTACTCCGAGCTGCGCGAGGACGAAGCACCCGTCTTCGGCTAAGCGAAAGCAAAGGGGGCGCTCCGGCACCATGCCGGAGCGCCCCCTTTCATTTGTGCAGTGGAAAACTAGTACTCGGCGTTGAGCACCTTGACAACGAGATTGAGCCTCGAGGTCGCACCGAACTGGTCCATGATGTTGGAGACGTACTTTTTGATTGTGGATTCCGAGTACGCGAGATCCTGGGCGATCTCCGAGTTGGACATGCCCTGGCACAGCAGGACGAGCACCTTGCGCTCCGACTTGCTCAGGGACTGCAGCTTCATCGCCTCGCTGATCGGGTCAACGTAGGTGTCGGTGTTCTGATCGTCTTTCAGGTGCGTCGCCAGCCTGGTCATCGCCTGCGGCGAGACCACCATGCCGCCGTCGGTGGCAGCGCGGACGGCGTCGATAAGCACCTGCGGCTTTTCGCTCTTGAGCACGTAGCCGGCACCGCCGAGACGGATGATGCGCATCATCGTCCGGTCCGAATCGAACGCCGTCACGGCTATGAAGATGGGGCGGCTGTCGAGCTTGTTGATGTTTTCAAGCAGCGTCGGGCCGTCCATAGTTGGCATGTGAATATCTGCCAAAATTACGTCAACGTCGTGCTCGCGAAGGCGGGCGAGGGCTTCCTCGCCGTTCGATGCCTCTGCGACCACGACGATGTCGTCAGTGCTGTTGAAGTAGTGACGAAACGAGCTCAGGACGAGCGGGTTGTCATCTACGAGCAGGACGTGGATTGGCTCAGTCATGCTGTGAGAGCATAAACGCTTAGCACCACGGGCGGGTCGGGTAGTACTTGCAGGAAAAGATGTCAGTAATCGCGGAGTATGTGGTGTAGGTGGACCCGCCCGCAGTAACTGCTTGAGCAGCGGGAGTTGCGACGATACCGGTCAGAGCCGTGATCGAGAGTGCGGTGGCGGCGAGGGAGGCTGCGAAACGACGCTTCATAGCGGTTCCTTTCAATCGGTGATGAACACATTGTATCTTGGCCCATCTTCAGTACTTTCGGGGGTCCCCGACGCAAATTGGGTACTAAAGTACCCACCCTTTCGGGTTTAGCGTCGCAAGGAATGCTCGGGCACCGTGAACTCCGCGACCCATTGGTCGCCAACTCGGCTCGCTTTGAAAGTCCCGTTGTGGCGGGCGACGAGTGCGCGCGACTCTCGTAGGCCGAGACGAGACGACATGTGAGATGGGCCCCTGCCGGGACGCATGGAATTCGCCATGCTGCAGCTCAGGGTCGTCTCAGTCTTGCGGATCTTCAGCTCGATGACGGAGCCCGGTTCGGCGTATTTAATGGCGTTCGTGGAAAGCTCAGTGAATACCTGCTCGAAGCCAGGGGGGAAAGACCATCGGCACGCCTTCGCCGCCTCGGCTCCTTCGACTTTGAAGCCGTGGCTTTCCAGCAGGCGGGTTGTCACGGAGACCTGCTCGCCGATAGTGCGGTTCAACGGTGCGGGGGAGACACCATCGTCCTCCTTCATGAAGTGCAGCAGGTGGCGTACTTCCTGCATCGCCTGGCGGGTTTCATCGGCGATGTTTTCCGCGGTTTCACGGGCATCGTCGTTGCCCGAGGAGGTCAGCGCGAGCGTCTCAGCGCGCATCACCACAGACGTCAGAGTCGTCGCCACCGAGTCGTGGAGCGCTTGGGCGAGGCGTTCGCGGCGCTCCTCCATGTCGTCACGGAGACGCTGTTGGTTCGCGGCGTGCTGTAGGCGTAATCGGCGAAGATAGATTCCGCCCCACCAGCCCGCTGCTAGAGCGACGAAAAATATCGCCACACCAGTGAAGTCATTGGGCACCCACCGGCCGGTGAAGGGGCTGGTTGCGCTAATGTACCCAATCGCAATCGCAAACGCCGCAGCCGCTCTAGGCCTGCCGACCATGGCAACTAGAGATACCAAGAACGGGGCCGAAAGGATCATGGTAAGACTGCGAACCTCTTCAGCTGCGGAAATAAAGATGAAGAGGCCGATCATGATAATTCCCGAAGCGATAGGCCAACGCTGAGCGGAAGCCAGGAGGGCTACCGCAGTGAGGTTCACCGCCAGCTGCTGCCACGTCATAGGGGTAACGGCCAGGGTGAGAACAATCGCGAGGACGCCGAGGGCGGCGATTTTCCAGTTCACGTTCTTGGAGCTCGAGACAGGAGAATCTTGCACTCGCAGTAGCGTAGCCGTTAGCCGTGCAATAGTCAGATTTGGTTGATTGCACCCACGGGTGATAAGGTGGCGTGCACTACCGCTTGGGGTCACATTTATGTGGTTCCCGAGCCGCAAGTGGAGTCACTCCCACCCCAGGCCGCCGGTCAACCGGTTGGTAAAGGGTAAAGCGTAGCGCAGTGATCTATCACTGTGCTGTGTGGAAGAGCTCCCGCACCACCTCATCTAGGTGGCGCGGGTTTTTTCGTGTGGGGGAGACGCATGCCACTGGTGGTTCGGTAGCGATCAACATTGTTTCTAGGACTTAGGAGTTCTCATCAGCGCTGACACTCGTATCAATGAACGCATCCGCGTTCCCGAAGTTCGCCTCGTCGGTCCCTCCGGCGAGCAGGTTGGCATTGTCCGTACGGACGACGCCCGCAAGCTGGCTTACGAAGCAGACCTCGATCTTGTCGAAGTGGCTCCCAACGCGAAGCCGCCGGTGTGCAAGATCATGGACTACGGCAAGTTTAAGTACGAGCAGGATCAAAAGGCCCGCGAGGCCCGCAAGAACCAGCAGCAGACGGTGGTCAAGGAGCAGAAGTTCCGACCGAAGATCGATGAGCACGACTACCTGACTAAGAAGGCCAATGTTGAGCGCTTCCTGGAGAAGGGCAACAAGGTCAAGGTCACCATCATGTTCCGCGGCCGCGAGCAGTCGCGACCGGAGCTCGGCTACCGCCTCCTCGAGCGTCTCGCAGACGACATCGGCGAGCTCGGTGTAGTGGAGTCCCGTCCGAAGCAGGACGGCCGCAACATGACGATGGTCTTCGGGCCCTCCCGCAAGGCTAAGAAGTAGATAATTCGTTTTCGACTCGAAGGGCTTTCACAATGAAGCAGAAGACCCACAAGGGCACCGCCAAGCGCATCAAGATCTCCGGTTCCGGCAAGCTGCGCCGCGAGCAGGCCGGTAAGCGCCACCTTAACGAGGGCCTGTCCTCGAAGCGCCGCCGCAAGCTGTCCGGCACCACCGACGTCGCCCCGGCTGACGTCAAGCGCATGAAGCGCCTCCTCGGCAAGGCGTAAGTCACCTGCCACTCACGTAGAACCAGAACTTTTTCACAGATAAGACAAGGAAGTATTGATTCATGGCACGTGTCAAGCGTTCAGTTAACGCCAAGAAGAAGCGCCGCGCGATTCTCAAGTCGGCCAAGGGCTACCGCGGCCAGCGCTCCCGCCTGTACCGCAAGGCGAAGGAGCAGTGGCTGCACTCCCAGACCTACGCTTACCGCGACCGCCGCAAGCGCAAGAGCGAGTTCCGCAAGCTGTGGATCCAGCGCATCAACGCTGCAGCCCGCATGAACGACATCACCTACAACCGCCTCATCCACGGTCTGAAGCTGGCTGAGGTTGAGGTCGACCGCAAGATCCTCGCCGATCTCGCCGTCAACGACTTCGCTACCTTCTCCGCCATCTGCGAGGTCGCGAAGAACGCCCTCCCGGAGGACGTTAACGCTCCGGTCAACGCCGCGTAAGAGCATTTCGCTTAAACGACGCCCGCCCGGCGCCTTCCCTTCAACAGGAACGCGCCGCGGCGGGTTTCGTGCTGTGTCGGCTTCTGTACTGTTAATGCCCATGGCACTCGACTTCACTCAGGCTTTTACGGAACGCACCCCGCGCGTCGTCAACGCGGCGAAGCTGCACCGCGCGGCGGCGCGCAAGAAGGCGGGGCGCTTCATCGTCGAGGGAGCGAACTCGGTGGAGGCGGCCGTGGCCACGGGCGCAGCGACGGACGTGTTTGTCACCGAGTCCGCGGCCGTGGAGTTCGCGGAGATCCTCACCACAGCGGAGTACATGGACGTTTACGCGCACGCGATTACCGACGCGGCTGCCCGCCACCTGGCGGACACCGTCAGCACGACGGGTATCTTCGCGGTGTGCACGCCGGTGCTGTGGTCCGTCGGCAAGGCTCTGCGCGGCGGCCCGCGGCTGGTCGCGGTGTGCGTGGAAACCAACGACCCGGGAAACGCCGGGACGCTGATCCGCATTGCGGACGTGTGCGGCGCGGACGCAGTGATCTTCGCCGGCGATACCGTCGACCCCGAGTCAAGCAAGGCGGTTCGCGCCTCGGCTGGGTCGATTTTCCACTTGCCTGTCGCGCGCGAGCGCAACGTCTCGGACGTCATCGGCCAGCTGCGCGCGGCCGGTCTGAGTCTCGCGGCGACAACAATGGGCGGTGAGGTCAGCCTCGACGACGCCCAGGAGGTTGTGGCGCAACCGACGGCCTGGCTGTTCGGCAACGAGGCCCACGGCTTGCCGCAGGAGCTTATCGACGCCGCCGACCACCGCGTCTCCATCCCCATCCGCGGCCACGCCGAGTCGCTGAACCTCGCGACCGCCGCGGCGATGTGCATGTGGGAGTCCTCGAAGGCGTTGTCGGGACCGCAGGTAAGCTAAACAACGGTTTTAGCCGTCGACCTAAGAAGGGACGAGTGTGTCCGCCAATCCTGAGTCTGTAGACCTGTCCGAGAACTCGCTGAACGCCGCCGCCGACGCTGCGATCGCCGCCTTTGAGCAGGCGAGCGACCTCGCGACGCTGGAGGAGGCGCACCGCGCGCACCTAGGTGAGCAGGCGTTTATTCCGCAGGCCCGCCGCGCGCTAGGGCAGCTGCCGAAGGACCAGCGCAAAGACACGGGCCGGCTGGTCAACATGGCTCGTGGGCGCGTCGAAAAGGCGTATGCGCAGGTGCGTGAGGTGCGCGAGGCGGAGTACCGCGAGCAGCGCCTGAAGGACGAGAAGGTCGATGTCACGGTGTCCACGACGCGCCACCAGACCGGCGCGATGCACCCGATCACCGCCCTGTCCGAGCACATCGCCGACATCTTCCTCGGGATGGGCTGGGAGGTTGCCGAGGGCCCGGAGGTCGAGGCGGAGTACTTTAACTTCGACGCGCTGAACTTCATCCCGGACCACCCCGCGCGCACGCTGCAGGACACCTTCTACATCGGCACTGAGGGCTCGCGCCAGGTGCTGCGCACCCACACCTCGCCAGTACAGGTCCGCACCCTTTTGGAGCGCGACGTTCCCGTCTACATCGCGTGCCCGGGCCGGGTGTTCCGCACCGACGAGCTCGACGCGACCCACACCCCGGTCTTCCACCAGGTCGAGGGCCTCGCCGTGGACAAGGGCCTGACCATGGCCCACCTGCGCGGCACCCTCGACCACCTGGCGAAGGTGCTCTTCGGCCCGGAAGCGAAGACGCGCATGCGCACGAACTACTTCCCGTTCACCGAGCCCTCGGCCGAGGTGGACGTCTGGTTCGCCAACAAGAAGGGCGGTGCCGGATGGATCGAGTGGGGCGGTTGCGGCATGGTCAACCCGAACGTGCTGCGCGCAGTCGGCATCGACCCGCAGGAGTATTCCGGTTTCGCGTTCGGCATGGGGCTGGAGCGCACGCTGCAGTTCCGCAACGGGCTCTCGGACATGCGCGACATGGTCGAGGGCGATGTCCGTTTCACCCTGCCGTTCGGCGTGCAGGCGTAGAAGGTAATCGAAGACAGCGAAGAAAAGACGAACGAGGAGCAGACAATGCTGATTTCCCAACAGTGGATTACCACGCTTCTGCGCGCCGCCGGAAACGACAACTGGTCGGTGTCGCCCGAGGAACTCGACGCCGGCTTCGTGCGGGTCGGGTTTGAAACGGAGGGCTTCGAGCCGCTGCCGGAGACGACCGGGCCGCTCGTCATTGGCCGCGTTCTGGAGATCGAGGAGCTCGAGGGCTTCAAGAAGCCGATCCGCTACTGCCAGGTCGACGTCGGTGAGGCGAACGGCACCGGCGAGCCGCAGGGCATCGTCTGCGGCGCGCGCAACTTTAGCGAGGGCGACCTCGTTGTGGTGTCGCTGCCGGGAGCCGTCCTGCCGGGAGGGTTCGCGATTGCCGCGCGCGAGACCTACGGCAAGATCTCCAATGGCATGATGGCCTCGGAAGCCGAGCTCGGGTTCACGGCGAAGAGCGACGGCATCATCGTGCTGGAAGAGGGCGCGGCGCGCCCGGGCGAGGACGCGCGCGATGTCCTTGGCGGGCCCGATACCGTCTTCGAGGTCAATATCACCCCGGACCGCGGTTACGCCCTGTCCGCGCGCGGCCTGACCCGCGAGGTGGCGGCCGCGTTCGACCTGGCCTACCGCGATATCGCCACCGACCCGGCGGTTGCGGGGATCGATCTCTCACGCGTTCCCGCCCCCACCGGCGCGCTGATCGACATCACGCTCGAGGAGTCAACCAAGGCCCAGCGGTTCGGCCTGCGCAAGGTTGAGGGCATTGACCCGAAGGCTCAGGCGCCGTTCTGGCTCAAGCGCATCCTCATGCTGTCCGGCGTGCGTTCCGTTAACGCCGCGACGGATGTAACCAACTACGTCATGCTGCTGCTCGGCCAGCCGATGCACGCGTTCGACGCCGACAAGGTCGCCGGCAACCTCCGCGTGCACAACGCGAGCGGCGGCGAGACCTTCGAGACTCTCGACCACGCGAAGCGCACCCTGACCCCGAACGACGTGGTCATCTCCGACGACAACGGCATCCAGTCGCTCGCCGCGATCATGGGCGGCACGACCTCCGAGATCTCGGATAGGACCACTAACGTCTACTTCGAGGCCGCCACGTGGGACGCGCTGACGGTCGCGCGCTCGGCACGCCACCACAAGTTGAGCTCGGAAGCTTCTCGACGCTTCGAGCGCGGCGTCGACCCCGCCCTGGTCGAGGTCGCCCTCGATGTGGCGTGCGCTCTCTTGGTGGAGTTTGCTGGTGGTGAGGTCGTCGACAAGCGAACGCTCGTGGGCGATGTGCAGGAGCGCCCGACGATTGAGATGGAGGTCTCGCGCCCGGGTGCGATCATCGGCGTTGACTACTCGCGCGCCACGGTCGTGCGCCGCCTCGAGGAGGTCGGCTGCCGCGTCGAGGGCGACGGCGAGACGCTGACCGTGTACCCGCCGACGTGGCGCACCGACTTGAGCGTGCCGGTGGATTTGATTGAGGAGATCGTCAGGCTCGAAGGGCTTGACGAGATCCCGCTGATCCTTCCCGCCCCGCGCGGTGGCCGCGGGTTGTCACCGCTGCAGCGCCGCCGCCGCGCCGTCACGCACGCCCTGGCGTATTCGGGCTACGTGGAGGTCATCCCGACGCCGTTCATTGCCAACGACACGTTCGACGTGTGGGGGCTGGCGGCTGATGATGAGCGTCGCAAAGCGGTGCGCGTGCAAAACCCGTTGGATAAGGACTATGGGCTCATCGGCACGACGGTGTTGCCGTCGATGCTGGAGGCGGTCGGGCGCAACGTCGCGCGCGGCCGGCGCGACCTGGCGCTGTACTCGGTGGCGCAGGTCGCGGTAGAGCGAGCGGAGTCCTCGCCGATGCCGAGCGTGTTGGCGCGGCCGAGCGAGGAGACGATTCGCGAGCTCGTCGACTCTCTGCCGAAGCAGCACCTGCACGCCGCGACGGTGGCGGCGGGGCAGTGGGAGCACGCGGGTCCCTTGGGCGCTGGCCGCGACTACACGTGGGCCGACGCCATTGAGTCCGCCCGCGTCGTGGCCCGCGCCGCCGGTGTCGATCTGCGCGTGGAGGCCGCGGCCGAGCTGCCGTGGCACCCGGGCCGCTGCGCTGCGCTGAAGGTTGGGGACGTCACCGTCGGCTTTGCCGGTGAGCTGCACCCGGAGATCCTCGAGGCGCTCGAGCTGCCGGCGCGGACGTGCGCGATGGAGATTGACCTGGCAGCCCTGCCGCTCGATGAGGTGCTGCCGGCACCCGTGCTGTCGTCTTTCCCGGCGTTGAACCAGGACATCGCGCTCGTCGTAGATGATGGCGTGGCGGCCGAGGATGTGCGCCGCGCGGTCGAAGAGGGTGCGGGCGAGCTTGTGGAAAGCGTGAAGCTTTTCGACGTCTACCGCTCGGAGCACCTCGGCGAGGGCAAGAAGTCGCTCGCGTTCGGTTTGGTGTTCCGCGCCCCTGATCGCACGTTGACCGAAGATGAGGCCTCGCAGGCGCGGCTCGCGGCGGCGGGTGTCGCGCAGCAGAGGTTCGGCGCGCAGATGCGTGTATAATTTGCTGCCGAGCGCATATTTTGCTATTCTGCTTCTATGACACTCAGAGTAGCAGTGGCAGGTGCCACGGGATACGCCGGAGGGGAAATCCTCCGGCTTCTTCTCAACCATCCCGCCTACCACAACGGTGAACTCGAGATTGGCGCGCTGACCGCCAATAGTAACTCGGGTCAGAAGGTCTCGGCGCTCATGCCCAACCTGCCCTCCTTGGCGGATCGCATGATCATGAAGACCACGCCGGACAACCTCGAAGGCCATGACGTTGTCTTCCTCGCCCTGCCGCACGGCTACTCCGCCGAAATTGCAACGCAGTTGCCGGAGGACACGCTCGTGCTCGACTGCGCGGCTGACTTCCGGCTGACCAACGAAGCCGATTGGGTGAAGTACTACGGCAACGACCACGCCGGGAACTGGCCCTACGGCATCCCGGAGATCCCGGGCCGTCGCGAGCTTCTCGCAGGTACGCGCCGCGTCGCAGTGCCCGGCTGCTTTCCCACGGGGGCTACGCTGGGCGCCCTTCCCGCGATCGCCCGCGGGTTGGTTGAACCGGACTTAAGCATCGTGTCCATCACCGGTGTGTCCGGTGCGGGCAAGAAGGCCGCGGTGTCCCTGCTGGGCTCTGAAACCATGGGCTCGCTCAAGGCGTACAACACCGCGGGTCGGCACCGCCACACCCCGGAGATCGCCCAGAACATCCGGGAGGTCACGGGTGAAGACGTGCGGGTGAGCTTCACCCCGGTGCTCGCACCGCTGCCGCGCGGAATCCTCACCACTATTACGGCGCCGCTGCGCGAGGGCGTGACCACGGAGTCCGCCCACGAGGCGGTTACGGAGTTCTACGCCGACGAGCAGTTCATCTGGGTTCTGCCGGCCGGGATCCAGCCGCAGACCCAGAACGTCGTAGGCACCAACATGTGTCACATCCAAGTTGAGGTGGACGAGGCAGCCGGCAAGCTGCTGATCACCTCGGCGATCGACAACCTGACCAAGGGCACTGCTGGCGCCGCCGTGCAGTGCATGAACATCGCGCTGGGGTGGGACGAGGCAGCCGGGCTGCCAACCGCTGCTGTCGCGCCCTAACGAAAGAAACGACCCCCACCATGACAACTACGGGAATAACCACCCCGCGCGGTTTTCGCGCCACGGCCACCACGGCCGGCATCAAGGCGTCGGGCAAGCCCGACATGGCACTGGTGATCAACGAGGGCCCCGAGTTCGGCGCTGCAGCCGTGTTCACGCGCAACCGCGTCGTCGCCTCGCCTGTGAAGGTCTCGCGCGAGGCCGTGGCCGACGGCATGCTCAAGGCCGTTGTGTTCAACTCCGGCAACGCTAACGCGTGCAACGGGCCGCAGGGCGACCGTGACGCCAGGGAAGAGGCCGAGCTGGTGGGCCGTGCGCTCGGCATCGACGCGGCCGACGTCGCGGTGTGCTCCACCGGACTGATCGGCGACCTTCTCCCGATGGACAAGATTCGCGCCGGCATCGAGCAGCTCGCCGCGCACGCGGAGACCGGTGGCCTCGACGGGGGACCGGCCGCCGCCGAGGCGATCATGACCACGGATACGGTTTCGAAGCAGGCCGTCGCTGAGCGCGACGGGTGGTCCGTCGGGGCGATGGGCAAAGGGGTGGGCATGATGGCCCCCTCGCTCGCCACGATGCTGGTGTGCGTGACCACGGACGCGTCGGCAAGCTCGCAGGCCCTCGCCGACTCCTTGAAGAAGGCCTCCAAGGTCACCTTCGACACCCTCGATATCGACGGGTCGACCTCCACCAACGACACCGTGATCGTGCTCGCCTCAGGCGCCAGCGGGATCACCCCCAGCCAGGAGGAGCTCGACGCCGCGGTGCTCGAAGTATGCGAGTCCATCGCCGCGCAGATGCAGGCCGACGCCGAGGGCGTGACCAAGCGAGTCACCATCACGGTCGAGGGCACCACCAGCGACGAGCAGGCGCTCAACGCCGCGCGCACGCTGGGCCGGGACAACCTGTTCAAGTGCGCCATGTTCGGCTCCGACCCGAACTGGGGCCGCGTCCTCGCCGCCGTGGGAATGGCGGAGGCCGATATGGATCCGGAGCGCATCTCCGTCTACTTCAACTCGCAGGCGGTGTGCGTCGACTCCACGGGTGCGCAAGGGGCGCGCGAGGTGGATCTTTCCGGCCCTGACGTCGACGTGCGCGTTGACCTGGGCACCGGCGGGCCCGGCACCGCGACCGTGCGCACGACGGACCTGTCGCACGCCTACGTCGAAATCAACTCCGCATACAGCACCTAAGAGGGGCAACAACGTGTCACCTACCCGCAGCTTAAGCAACGCTGATCGCGCCTACGTCCTCGCCGAGGCGCTGCCGTGGCTTCAGCACTACCGCGACAAAATCGTGGTGGTCAAGTACGGCGGCAACGCCATGATCGACGAGTCGCTCAAGGCCGCATTCGCCGCCGACATGGTCTTTCTGCGCACCGTCGGCGCGAAGCCCGTGGTGGTCCACGGCGGCGGCCCGCAGATCTCCGCCATGCTGGCCCGGCTCGGGCTGGAAGGAGGCGACTTCGTTGGTGGCTTCCGCGTCACCACTCCGGAGATCCTCGACGTGGTCCGTATGGTGCTGTTCGGCCAGGTGGGGCGCGACCTGCTGGGCAAGATCAACTCCTACGGCCCCTATGCCGTGGGCACCTCCGGCGAGGACGCCGGCCTGTTCCGTGCCAAGAAGCGCTTCATCGAGCGCGACGGCGAGCAGCTCGACATCGGGCTGGTGGGCACGATTGTCGACGTCGACCCGTCCGCCGTGATGGACATCGTCGAGGCGGGTCGCATCCCGGTGGTCAGTGGCATCGCCCCGGGTGACGACGGAAACGTCTACAACATCAACGCCGACGAAGCTGCCGGCGAGCTGGCCGCCGCGATCGGCGCGGAGCGCCTGGTCGTGCTCACGAACGTCGAAGGCCTGTACACCGACTGGCCGAATAAGGACTCGCTGGTGTCCAAGCTCGAGCTGGGCGACTTGGAGGCGCTGATGCCCGGGCTCGACTCCGGGATGATCCCGAAGATGCAGGCGTGCATCACGGCGGTGCGCGGGGGAGTCAAGGCCGCCCACGTCATCGACGGGCGCATCGCGCACTCGGTGATTCTCGAGCTTCTGACCATGGGCGGGATCGGCACGATGGTCCTGCCGAACGACTACGATGCCGCTACCTACCCCGCGGGCACTGTTTTCAGGAAGGACGTGCAATGAGCGCGCTAGACAACTGGGGCGACGCCCTGATGAACAACTACGGCACGCCGCCGATTGAGCTCGCCTCCGGACGCGGCGCGGTCGTCACCGACGCCGCGGGCCGCAGCCACATTGACATGCTCGCCGGCATCGCCGTCAACGCGCTCGGCCATGCCCACCCCGCGGTGATCGACGCCGTCACCCGGCAAATCTCCAGCCTCGGCCACGTGTCCAACCTCTTCGCCTCCCAGCCCGTGGTGGAGCTCGGGCAGCGGTTGAAGGCCAAGCTTGACGACGACAGCGCGCGCGTCTTCTTCTGCAACTCAGGCGGAGAGGCAAACGAGGCAGCGTTCAAGCTTGCGCGCTTGACTGGCCGCCGCCGGGTGCTGGCCGCGCACAACGGCTTCCACGGCCGCACGATGGGCTCGCTGGCGCTCACGGGCCAGCCGGCGAAACGCGCGCCCTTCGAGCCGCTGCCCGCCGGCGTGGAGTTTTACCCCTACGGCGACATCGACTACCTGCGCACGCTCGTGGAGATGGACCCGGCGAACACCGCCGCTATCTTTTTAGAACCGGTGCAGGGCGAGACGGGGGTTATTCCCGCGCCCGAAGGCTTCCTCGAAGGCGTGCGAGAGCTATGCGACGACCACGGCATCCTCATGGTTACCGATGAGGTACAGACCGGTGTCGGCCGCACGGGCACGTTCTTCGCCTTCGAGCACGCCTGCGTGGTTCCCGACGTGATCACCATGGCCAAGGGCCTGGGCGGGGGACTGCCCATCGGCGCCACCATCGCCCGCGGCCGGGCCGCGGCGCTGTTTCAACCAGGCTCGCACGGCACGACGTTCGGCGGAAACCCGGTGGCCTGCGCCGCCGCGCTGGCTGTTCTAGACGTCGTGGACGACGCCTTCATCGCCGATGTGGCGCGCAAGGGAGCGCTTCTGCGCGAGCTGGTGTCCGACGTCGACGGCGTGGAATCCGTGCGCGGGCGGGGGCTGATGCTCGGTGTCGTGCTGGAGCGCGAGATCGCCAAGGAGACGGTCGCCGCCGGATTTGAGCACGGCGTGATCCTCAACGCGCCGTCGTCAAGCGTGCTGCGCCTGACCCCGCCACTGGTGATCACTGACGACGAGATCCGCGAGGCCACCAGCCGCATCGCGGCCTCGATCGCCGCCGCTACCGAAGGAGACACACACTGATGACCCGACACTTCCTCGCCGACGACGACCTCACGCCCGCCGAGCAGGCGGAGGTGCTGGCACTCGCCGCGCAGCTCAAGCGCGAGCCTCTATCGCGGCGCCCGCTCGAGGGCCCGCTTTCGGTGGCCGTGCTGTTTGACAAGACGTCGACACGCACGCGCTTCTCCTTCGATGCGGGCATCGCGCAGCTTGGCGGGCACGCCATTGTCACCGAGACGGGCAGCTCGCAGATGGGCAAGGGCGAGACCTACCAGGACACCGCCGCTGTGCTGTCGCGCTACGTCGAGGCGATCGTGTGGCGGACTTACGCCCACTCCAACCTGCTCGCGATGGCAGAGACGGCGACGGTTCCCATCGTCAACGCGCTATCCGACGACCTGCACCCGTGCCAGATCCTGGCCGATCTCCAAACCTGCATTGAAAACCTCTGCCCGGACGAGGGCGCGGCGGGCCTGCGCGGAAAGAAGGCCGTCTACCTCGGCGATGGCGACAACAACATGGCCAATTCCTACATGATTGGTTTCGCCACCGCCGGCATGGACATCGCGATTGTTGGGCCCGAAGGGTTCCTGCCGCGCCAGGAGTTCATCGACCGGGCGCAGACTCGCGCCGCCGAAACCGGGGCGACGGTGAGCATTACCTCGGATCTAGAGGCCGTCGCTGGGGCGGATGTCGTGATCACGGACACGTGGGTGTCCATGGGAATGGAAAACGACGGCAAGGACCGCCGTACCCCGTTCCTGCCGTACCAGGTCACCCAAGACGTGATGGATCGGGCGGGCGAGGGCGCGATCTTCCTGCACTGCCTGCCCGCGTACCGCGGCAACGAGGTCACGGCGGGGGTCATCGATGGTCCCGCCTCCCGCGTGTTCGACGAAGCAGAAAACCGGCTTCACGCGCAGAAAGCCCTGCTGGTGTGGTTGCTGGAGAACCAGTAATGGCGATACCGGTATCACGCACCGCGCGCCAGGCCAGGATCATGGAGATCCTCGGCACGGCCCGCGTGTTCTCGCAGGTGCAGCTCTCGGAGCTGCTCAACGACGAAGGCATCGATATCACCCAGGCCACTCTGTCTCGCGACCTCGACGAGCTCGGCGCCCGAAAGATCCGGCCCTCCGACGGTGGTAGAGCGTTCTACGTGGTCAGCTCGCTTCACGACGCGATGGGCGACACCGTCACCGGCCCGCGCGAGAAGCTGCGGCGGATGATCGAAGAGCTCGTCGTCTCCGTCGACCACTCCGGCCCGATGGCCGTGCTGCGCACCCCGCCGGGGGCCGCGCAGTATCTGGCCAGCTACATCGACCGCGTCGGCCTCGTACAGGTCGCCGGCAGCATCGCGGGAGACGACACGATCTTCGTTCTCGCCCGCGAACCTGCGGCCGGCAAAGACCTCGCAGAGAAACTCTTTATCCCCGGCGGAGCCATCTAGGCTCCCGCCGCGCCGCCCGTGTCTGGGCGGCGGGTAACCTAAACACAAAGCTTTAACTATCACAAGGAGATTTCAGCTCATGACTAACCGCGTTGTGCTCGCATACTCGGGCGGCCTCGATACCTCGGTCGCCATCCCGTACCTCGGTGAGATGATCGGCGGCGAGGTCATCGCAGTTGCCCTCGATCTCGGACAGGGCGGCGAGGACATGGAATCCGTGCGCCAGCGCGCGTTGGACTGTGGCGCGGCTGAGTCGATCGTGATTGACGCCAAAGATGAGTTCGCCGACGAGTACTGCCTGCCGACGATCAAGGCCAACGGCCTGTACATGAACGAGTACCCGCTGGTTTCCGCAATCTCGCGGCCGCTGATTGTGAAGCACCTCGTCGAGGCCGCGCAGCAGCACGGCGGCACCCACGTCGCCCACGGCTGCACCGGCAAGGGCAACGACCAGGTTCGCTTCGAGGTCGGCTTCCTCAACCAGGACCCAGACCTGGAGATCGTTGCACCCGCGCGCGACTACGCCTGGACCCGCGACAAGGCGATTGAGTACGCCGAGGCCAAGGACCTGCCGATCGAGCAGTCCGCGGCGTCGCCGTTCTCCATCGACCAGAACGTGTGGGGCCGCGCGGTGGAAACCGGCTTCCTCGAGGACCTGTGGAACCCGCCGACCAAGGACCTCTACGCCTACACCGAGGACCCGGCGATCGGCAACGCCCCCGACGAGGTCATCATCTCCTTTGAGTCCGGCAAGCCCGTGGCCATCGACGGCCGCCAGGTCACCGTGCTCGAGGCCATCGAGGAGCTCAACCGCCGCGCCGGCGCCCAGGGCATCGGCCGCCTCGACATGGTCGAGGACCGCCTCGTGGGCATCAAGTCCCGCGAGGTCTACGAGGCGCCGGGCGCGCTGACGCTGATCACCGCCCACAAGGCGCTTGAGGACGTCACCGTCGAGCGCGAGCTCGCGCGCTACAAGCGGCTTATCGACGCCCGCTGGTCCGAGGAGGTCTACGACGGCCTGTGGTTCGGCCCGCTGAAGCGCTCCCTGGACGCGTTTATCGAGTCCACCCAGGAGCACGTCACCGGCGATATCCGCATGGTGCTCAGCTCCGGCACGGCAACGGTCAACGGGCGACGCTCCAACCACTCGCTCTACGATTTCAACCTGGCCACCTACGACACCGGAGACACCTTCGACCAGACCCTGGCCAAGGGCTTCGTCCGCCTGCACGGGCTGTCCTCGCAGATCGCCAACAAGCGCGACCGCGAAGCCGGGAAGTAGGGGAAGCGCGCGTTGATGCAGCAGCACAAGACCAACGAGGGTGCCCTCTGGGGAGGCCGGTTCTCCGGCGGCCCGTCGGATGCGATGTTTGCGCTTTCGGTGTCCACTCACTTCGACTGGGTGCTCGCCCCCTACGACGTTCTCGCATCGAAAGCGCACGCCAAGGTGCTCCACCGCGCAGGCCTGCTGTCCGATCGCGACTTGGGCACGATGCTCGACGGTCTCGACGATCTCGGCCGCGACGTGGCCAACGGTTCGTTCGGGCCGCTGCCGACGGATGAGGATGTCCACGGCGCGATGGAGCGCGGTTTGATTGACCGCGTCGGGCCCGAGGTGGGCGGCCGCCTGCGCGCTGGACGCTCACGCAACGACCAGGTCGCGGCGATGTTCCGGATGTGGTGCCGCGACGCGGTTCGCGACATAGCGCTCGAGGTCGTAGACCTGATCAACGCGCTGAGTGACCAGGCAGCGGCTCACCCCGATACCATCATGCCGGGCAAGACCCACTTCCAGGCGGCGCAGCCGATCCTGCTCGCGCACTCGCTGCTGGCTCACGCACAACCCCTGCTGCGCGACCTCGAGCGCATCCGCGACCTGGACAAGCGCCTAGCTATCTCGCCCTACGGCTCGGGTGCTCTGGCGGGGTCCTCGCTCGCTCTGGATCCGGAGGCCGTTGCCAAGGAGCTTGGTTTCGCTGACGCGTGTGACAACTCGCTGGACGGGACGTCGTCACGCGATTTCGCCGCGGAGACCGCGTTCGTCTTGGCTCAGATCGCCGTTGACATCTCGCGCCTGTCGGAAGAGATCATCGCGTGGTCGACTCCGGAGTTTGGTTACGTCACGCTTGACGACGCCTGGTCCACCGGATCCTCCATCATGCCTCAGAAGAAAAACCCCGACGTCGCCGAGCTCGCGCGCGGCAAGTCCGGTCGCCTCATTGGCAACCTCGCCGGATTGATGGCGACGCTCAAGGCGATGCCGCTCGCGTACAACCGTGACCTGCAGGAAGACAAGGAGCCGGTGATCGACTCCGTGGCCCAGCTTCGGCTGCTATTGCCCGCGCTGACCGGGCTGGTGTCCACCCTGACCTTCCACGAGGAGCGGATGCGCGAGCTAGCGCCTGCCGGCTACACCCTCGCCACCGACCTGGCGGAGTGGATGGTGCGCCAGGGCGTGCCGTTCCGCGAGGCGCACGAGGCCTCCGGAGCGTGCGTTCGCCTTGCCGAGTCCAGGGGAGTGGGCCTCGATGAGCTGACGGATCAGGAGCTTGCGAGCGTCGACACGCGGCTTAAGCCCGAGGTCCGCGAGGTGCTGACCATCGACGGGGCGGTTGCCTCGCGCAGCACCCGCGGGGGAACAGCGAGGCCACGGGTGGAGGAGCAGCGGCAGCGAGTCGTCGACGCCGCGCGCGACCACCGCCAGTGGGCCCAGGCCCCAGTGCGCGACTTTTAAGTAGGATGACGGCCATGAGTCTCGATCCCAAGCTTCTCGACGTCCTCGCGTGCCCGCAGGACAAGGGGCCACTCGTCTACAAGGACGCCGAGCAGCTGCTCGTCAACGAGCGTCTGGGGGTTGCCTATCGCATTGACGACGGCATCCCGGTCCTGCTTATCGACGAAGCCCAAACGTACCCGGCCCGCTAAGCGCGGCCGCAGTCTAGAAGGATCCCCCAAAACTCCATGTCAACGCATACGGACATCATCGCCGAACTCGAGTGGCGAGGGCTGATCAACCAGTCCACCGACTTGGACAATCTCCGCGAGGAGACGCGCAACCCGATCACGCTGTACTGCGGGTTCGACCCGACCGGGCCGTCGCTGCATGCGGGGCACCTCGTCCCGCTGCTCATGCTGCGCCGTTTCCAGATGGCGGGCCACCGGCCGATCGTCCTCGCCGGGGGAGCAACGGGCAAGATCGGCGACCCGCGCGACGTGGGCGAGCGCTCCATGAACTCGGATGACACGGTCGCCGATTGGGCGCAGTGCATCTCGGGGCAGCTGTCGCGCTTTGTCAATTTCGACGGCGATAACGGCGCGATGCTGGTCAACAACAATGACTGGACGGCCGACATGAGCGTGATCACGTTCCTACGCGACGTGGGCAAGCACTTCTCCCTATCGACCATGCTCAGCCGCGACACGGTAAAGCGGCGCCTGGAAAACGACGGCATTTCCTACACCGAATTCTCCTACATGCTCCTGCAGGCGAACGACTTCGTTCAACTGCGTCGCAACCACGACTGTGTTCTGCAGATCGGCGGCGGGGATCAGTGGGGGAACTTGGTCGGCGGTGTCGACCTCAACCGTCGGATGGACGGCGCGCAGGTGCACGCCCTGACGGTTCCTCTGGTGACGGACTCCGAAGGCAAGAAGTTTGGAAAGTCCACAGGCGGCGGTTCGCTCTGGCTCGATCCCGAGATGACCTCGCCGTACACCTGGTACCAGTACTTCGTGAACACGGCCGACGCCGACGTGATCCGCTACCTGCGGTGGTTCACCTTCCTCGACAAGGAAGAGCTTTCGCGTCTGGAGACCGAGGTTGCGGAGCGCCCGTTCAAGCGCGAGGCGCAGATCCGCCTGGCTCAAGAGATGACCGACCTCGTCCACGGACCGGAGGCGACGCGTGGAGCCGAGCTCGCGGCCCAGGCCCTGTTCGGGCGCGCTGACCTCCGCGAGCTTAACGAGCGAACCCTTGCATCGGCCGTCTCAGAGACGCAGGTGTACGAAACGCCCGCCGATGCCGGGGAAACAATCGTTGACCTGCTTGTTGGGGCGGGCCTCGCTGACTCCAAGGGAGCGGCGCGCCGCTCGATTAAGGAGGGCGGCGTGTACGCAAACAACGAACGCGTGGAGTCCGAGGACTTCGTCCCGGCGAGTGAGGACTTCCTCCACGGGCGCTGGCTTGTGCTGCGGCGAGGCAAGAAGAACTTCGCCGGCGTTAAGCGCGTCTAGCGTCGCTCGATCTTAACCCCTTTGTACTGGGGATTTGTGTTGTGTGGGGTGGGGTGGTTATGGTTTTGTTCCGCTGCTTGTTGAGGTTGCTCTTGGGTTAACTTCTGGTGGTGGGTGAATTTCATAGCTGTTTGACTTTGTGTTGGGTGGTTGTGTAGATTCATTTTTCCGCGGTTGTTGTTGTGACTGCGGGTGTGTTGTGTGAGAACTCGATAGTGTGCCAATGTACTTTTTTGTTTTTGTTTGTGGTTTGTTGTGGTGTGCATTGTGGCGTGCCTGGCCTGCATTTTTGTGTGGGTGGGTGTGTGCTGGTGGTGGTGTCGTGAACCTTTGATGGCGATGTCACCCTGTGGCGCACGTTTTGTGTCATGGTGTGCGGTTTGATCGTAATGAATCGCGGGTGTGGCCTTGTTTGATGCATGGGTTGTGTGGTTTTCCTCGTCGGATGCGCATGGTCTGTGTTGGGGTTGCACGGTAAATATTTTTGAATTGAAGGTTTTGCCAGTACTGCCTTACAGGTTTTTTTGTGGGGTGGTGTGGTTTGTTTTTGTTGGGTTTGGGCTTTTCACGAGTTCTGAATTTCTTCTTTTTTGTGGAGAGTTTGATCCTGGCTCAGGATGAACGCTGGCGGCGTGCTTAACACATGCAAGTCGAACGGAAAGGCCACAGCTTGCTGTGGTACTCGAGTGGCGAACGGGTGAGTAACACGTGGGTGATCTGCCCTGTACTTCGGGATAAGCTTGGGAAACTGGGTCTAATACCGGATAGGAATCACATGTGGGTGTGTGGTTGGAAAGCTTTTGCGGTATGGGATGAGCTCGCGGCCTATCAGCTTGTTGGTGGGGTAATGGCCTACCAAGGCGTCGACGGGTAGCCGGCCTGAGAGGGTGTACGGCCACATTGGGACTGAGATACGGCCCAGACTCCTACGGGAGGCAGCAGTGGGGAATATTGCACAATGGGCGCAAGCCTGATGCAGCGACGCCGCGTGGGGGATGACGGCCTTCGGGTTGTAAACTCCTTTCGTCAGGGACGAAGCGAAAGTGACGGTACCTGGATAAGAAGCACCGGCTAACTACGTGCCAGCAGCCGCGGTAATACGTAGGGTGCGAGCGTTGTCCGGAATTACTGGGCGTAAAGAGCTCGTAGGTGGTTTGTCGCGTCGTTTGTGTAAGTCCACGGCTTAACTGTGGGATGGCAGGCGATACGGGCATAACTTGAGTGCTGTAGGGGAGACTGGAATTCCTGGTGTAGCGGTGAAATGCGCAGATATCAGGAGGAACACCGATGGCGAAGGCAGGTCTCTGGGCAGTAACTGACGCTGAGGAGCGAAAGCATGGGTAGCGAACAGGATTAGATACCCTGGTAGTCCATGCCGTAAACGGTGGGCGCTAGGTGTGAGTCCCTTCCACGGGGTTCGTGCCGTAGCTAACGCATTAAGCGCCCCGCCTGGGGAGTACGGCCGCAAGGCTAAAACTCAAAGGAATTGACGGGGGCCCGCACAAGCGGCGGAGCATGTGGATTAATTCGATGCAACGCGAAGAACCTTACCTGGGCTTGACATACACCAGATCGGCGCAGAGATGCGTTTTCCCTTGTGGTTGGTGTACAGGTGGTGCATGGTTGTCGTCAGCTCGTGTCGTGAGATGTTGGGTTAAGTCCCGCAACGAGCGCAACCCTTGTCTTATGTTGCCAGCACGTGATGGTGGGGACTCATGAGAGACTGCCGGGGTTAACTCGGAGGAAGGTGGGGATGACGTCAAATCATCATGCCCCTTATGTCCAGGGCTTCACACATGCTACAATGGTCGGTACAACGCGTGTGCGACACTGTGAGGTGAAGCTAATCGCTCTAAAGCCGGTCGTAGTTCGGATTGGGGTCTGCAACTCGACCCCATGAAGTCGGAGTCGCTAGTAATCGCAGATCAGCAACGCTGCGGTGAATACGTTCCCGGGCCTTGTACACACCGCCCGTCACGTCATGAAAGTTGGTAACACCCGAAGCCAGTGGCCTAAACCTGTTAGGGAGCTGTCGAAGGTGGGATCGGCGATTGGGACGAAGTCGTAACAAGGTAGCCGTACCGGAAGGTGCGGCTGGATCACCTCCTTTCTAAGGAGCTTATATTTTTTACACACCACACTTATTCTGACTGTGTTGGGGTGTGTGGTGTGGTGGTTGAGGTGCCGAGTGTGTACCTGCCACCTGTTTTTCAAATGAAATGTCCAGTTGTGGAGACACCCGCTACTGGCACGTGGGGTGCTACTTCGATGGTGGGCCTGTGATGCGTGTTGGTGGTGTGTGGGTGCGCCACGTGTTGGTGTGCACTGATATGTGATGAACCGTGTGAAGCAAACAAAAACGCATACGGCCGGCACCTACTCTGCTGTTTTTTGTGGTGGTTGGGTGTGGTTGTGTGGGAAGTTGTTGGCATGCTGTTGGGTGTCTGGGGCAGCACGTGTGTTGTTTCCTTGTGATCCTGGTGTCTTTTGCTTGTGTGCGTGTGTGCACGGGTGGGGGGGTTGGGGTGTGGTGTGTGAGAACTGTATAGTGGACGCGAGCATCTTTATTTTTTGTGTGTGTGTTTTGTAGTGTTTTTTATCAAGGGCGTACGGTGGATGCCTTGGCATGCTGAGCCGATGAAGGACGTGTGAGGCTGCGTTATGCCTCGGGGAGTTGCCAACTAAGCGTTGATCCGAGGATGTCCGAATGGGGAAACCCAGCACCAGTTGTGTGGTGTTACCCGCAGGTGAATTCATAGCTTGTGTGGGGGTGTACGCGGGGAAGTGAAACATCTCAGTACCCGCAGGAGAGGAAAATAATAATGATTCTGCTAGTAGCGGCGAGCGAACGTGGATGAGGCTAAACCATGTGCGTGTGATACCTGGCAGGGGTTGCGTGTGTGGGGTTGTGGGATGTGATTGTTACCAGGGCTGTCGACTTGGTGCGTGTGTGTTGTGTGTTAGCGGAAGTCACTTGGGATGGTGCGCCGTAGTGGGTGAGAGCCCCTGTACGTGAAAACATGCAATGTGTGCGTTGATTGTGTCCCGAGTAGCAGCGGGCTCGTGGAATCTGCTGTGAATCTGCCGGGACCACCCGGTAAGCCTAAATACTCAGTGTGACCGATAGTGGATAGTACCGTGAGGGAATGGTGAAAAGTACCCCGGGAGGGGAGTGAAATAGTTCCTGAAACCGTGCGCTTACAATCCGTCAGAGCACCTCGTGTGTGTGATGGCGTGCCTTTTGAAGAATGAGCCTGCGAGTCAGCGGCATGTCGCGAGGTTAACCCGTTGTGTGGGGTAGCCGTAGCGAAAGCGAATCCTAATAAGGGTGTTTTAGTGGCATGTCCTGGACCCGAAGCGGGGTGATCTACCCATGGCCAGTGTGAAGCAGCTGTAAGAGGTTGTGGAGGCGCGAACCCACTTAGGTTGAAAACTGAGGGGATGAGTTGTGGGTAGGGGTGAAAGGCCAATCAAACTCCGTGATAGCTGGTTCTCCCCGAAATGCATTTAGGTGCAGCGTTGTAGTAACTTGCCGGAGGTAGAGCTACTGGTTGGTTGAGCGGGACTATCATCTTAGCAATGTCAGCCAAACTCCGAATGCCGGTTTAAGTGTTCTATGGCAGTGAGACTGTGGGGGATAAGCTTCATAGTCGAGAGGGAAACAGCCCAGATCGCCGGTTAAGGCCCCTAAGGGTGTACTAAGTGGAAAAGGATGTGGGATCGCGAAGACAGCCAGGAGGTTGGCTTAGAAGCAGCCATCCTTGAAAGAGTGCGTAATAGCTCACTGGTCGAGTGGTTCTGCGCCGACAATTCAGTGGGGCTCAAGTACACCGCCGAAGCCGCGGCACACTATTTAGTGTGGGTAGGGGAGCGTCGTGTATGGGGTGAAGCAATACTGTAAGGGGTTGTGGACTGTACACGAGTGAGAATGCAGGCATGAGTAACGAGTGATAAGTGAGAATCTTATCCGCCGGATGACTAAGGGTTCCTGGGTCAAGTTCGTCTTCCCAGGGTGAGTCGGGTCCTAAGGCGAGGCCGACAGGCGTAGTCGATGGTTAACGGGTTGATATTCCCGTACCCGTGTATATGCGCCCAAGGGTGAATCGGTGATACTAACCACCCTGACCGCACCATATGATGATCCCTTCGGGGGTTGATCGGTGGTGTGTGATGCGTGGGGCCTAAACCGTAGTAGCCCAGTGATGGGGTGACGCAGTGAGGTAGCCTAGCCACTTATTGGATTGTGGTGTAAGCGTGTGGCACGACGATGAGTCAAATGCTTGTTGTCACAAAGTGTGAGGCGTGATGCGTAGCCCCTTAAGGGGTGATGTAGGTGATCCTGTACTGCCGAGAAAAGCCTCTAGCGAGTGTGTACACGGCCCGTACCCGAAACCGACACAGGTAGTCAGGTAGAGAATACTAAGGCGGTCGGGTGAACTGTGGTTAAGGAACTCGGCAAAATACCCCCGTAACTTCGGGAGAAGGGGGACCTCTACCGGTGCGCAGCTTTTACGGTTGTTGTGCTGGTGGGGGTCGCAGAGAATAGAGGGGAGCGACTGTTTATCAAAAACACAGGTCCGTGCGAAGACGTGATGTTGATGTATACGGACCGACGCCTGCCCGGTGCTGGAAGGTTAAGAGGACCTGTTAGAGCCCTTGTGGTTCGAAGCGGAGAATTTAAGCCCCAGTAAACGGCGGTGGTAACTATAACCATCCTAAGGTAGCGAAATTCCTTGTCGGGTAAGTTCCGACCTGCACGAATGGCGTAACGACTCCCCTGCTGTCTCAACCACAGGCCCGGTGAAATTGCAGTACGAGTAAAGATGCTCGTTTCGCGCGGCAGGACGAAAAGACCCCGGGACCTTCACTATAGCTTGGTATTGGTGTTCGGTGCGGTTTGTGTAGGATAGGTGGGAGACTGTGAAGCCGTCACGCTAGTGGTGGTGGAGTCGTTGTTGAAATACCACTCTGACCGTAGTGGATACCTTAACCTTGGCCCATGATCTGGGTTGGGGACAGTGCCTGGTGGGTAGTTTAACTGGGGCGGTTGCCTCCCAAAGAGTAACGGAGGCGCCCAAAGGTTCCCTCAGCCTGGTTGGCAATCAGGTGTAAGAGTGTAAGTGCACAAGGGAGCTTGACTGTGAGACGTACATGTCGAGCAGGGACGAAAGTCGGGACTAGTGATCCGGCACCAACGTGTGGAAGTGGTGTCGCTCAACGGATAAAAGGTACCCCGGGGATAACAGGCTGATCTTCCCCAAGAGTCCATATCGACGGGATGGTTTGGCACCTCGATGTCGGCTCGTCGCATCCTGGGGCTGGAGTAGGTCCCAAGGGTTGGGCTGTTCGCCCATTAAAGCGGCACGCGAGCTGGGTTCAGAACGTCGTGAGACAGTTCGGTCTCTATCCGCCGCGCGCGTTGAAACTTGAAGAAGGCTGTCCCTAGTACGAGAGGACCGGGACGGACGTACCTCTGGTGTGCCAGTTGTTCCGCCAGGAGCACGGCTGGTTGGCTACGTACGGAAGGGATAACCGCTGAAAGCATCTAAGCGGGAAGCCTGTTTTAAGATGAGGTTTCTTTTGAGGTTCCCCACAGACTATGGGGTTGATAGGCCAGATCTAGAAGACGGGCAACCGTTGAAGGTGACTGGTACTAATACACCAACAAAAAACACAAACACCACACACAAAGTGTGTGTGCGACGCGTCCACTATGCAGTATCTGACACACCACACCCCCCACCACCGTTAACAGCACGGTGGCAGTGTCACAACAACAATAAAATATGTGTACCCCACGATTGTGTCGGTGGTTGATGGCGGCGGGGAAACGCCCGGACCCATTCCGAACCCGGAAGCTAAGCCCGCCCGCGCTGATGGTACTGCCCCCGGGAGGGGGTGGGAGAGTAAGTTACCGCCGACCCAACAACTTAACAACAACAATCGCACCCCCCAACCACAGGAAGCAAGCCCCCAACAAAGGGCAACAACCCGGTGGTCGGGGGGTGCGTTCTGCTTTTGCCCACAACACATGGGTTACCTGATTGGTTCCTACAGCAAACTCCGCCACCGCAGAGTCAGGAAGGCGCTCTAATCCGCACCGCGGACTCCGCCACGGCAGAGTCCAGCCGGTTGGAGTTAGCCAGATCGTGGACTCCGCCACGGCAGAGTGAGATGATGCTCGAACCAACGCATCGCTCGATCCACGAGCGCTCCACCCCCGGCCACTCCGCATTGCGGACTCCGCCACGGCAGAGTCGAACCGCCGCTAAGCTAGCCGGCCCAGTAAATCCAGAAAGGCCCTCCTTGCTGAGTCCACTGGCGGACTCCACCGACTCTGCCACGGCAGAGTCCGCAACAGACCGATCCAACCCCCATCGAGCTCCCAATGGCGCATCGCGTTAAAGTCCAGCTCCGTGCACAGCCTATAATGGGCGCTACGTTTAGGAAGGGCATTAAATGGCAGACAATGTAGGTTCGCACTCTCGTGACGACCGCGGTCGCTCGGGCAGCGGTCGAGGCCGCGATTCGCAGCGAGGCCAGCGCGGCCAGGGCGGCCACCGCGGCCGCGACGATCGTCGCGAGCGCAGGGATAGCTTTAACCCGCAGCGCCAAGGTTTCCGCGAAGACCGGATGAACCAGAAGCTCTCTGAGCCCGATCTTCCCGACGATATCGACGTCCGCGACCTCGACCGCTCCGTTCTGCAGGACCTGCGCGTGCTGTCCAAAGACAACGCCGATCGCGTGGCCAAGCACATGATCATGGCTACGACGTTGCTTGCCGACGACCCACACGCGGCGCTTCGTCACGCGCGCGCCGCGAAAAACCGCGCTGGTCGCGTGGGTGTCGTGCGTGAGACCAACGGCATCGTCGCGTACCACGCCGGCGAGTGGAAGGAGGCGCTGGCGGAGCTGCGTGCCGCGCGCCGT
This sequence comes from Corynebacterium sp. Z-1, assembly GCF_031844665.1. Taxonomy (NCBI): domain Bacteria; kingdom Bacillati; phylum Actinomycetota; class Actinomycetes; order Mycobacteriales; family Corynebacteriaceae; genus Corynebacterium; species Corynebacterium sp. Z-1. Next base: position 1,661,246 of record NZ_CP134621.1, read on the forward strand.
ATTTCGGGTGGCCCCGGCCTGCTCGCGGTGATGGCTGACGCCGAGCGCGGTCTCGGCCGGCCGGAGAAGGCGCTCGAGATCGGGCGTGGCCCAGAGGCGAGTGAGCTAGACCCCGCCGGCAAGATCGAGCTAGGGATCGTTCTGGCTGGCGCCCGCCACGACTTGGGCCAGCATGAGGCTGCTTTGGCCACTTTGCAGCGCCTGAACCCCTCGCTTGACTCCCGCGACCCCGAGTCCGCGCGCCTCGCCTACGCGTATGCTGACGCGCTGCTCGCGCTTGGTCGCGACGCCGAGGCCAAGAAGTGGTTCGAGCACGTCGCAGAGATTGACCAGGACGAAATGACGGATGCCGCGGCCCGTGTCGAGGAGCTTAGCTAGGGTGAGCTCTATGACTTTGAGCTCGCTTTTCGACGCCCTCCTGCTCGACCTCGATGGCACCGTGTGGGCCGGTGAGCTGGCGCTGCCGGGATCCGTTGAGTCAATCGTCGCATCGCAACTGCCCGCGCTGTACATCACCAACAACGCCTCGCGCGGCCCGGCCGACGTCGCAGCGAAGTTGCGTGCGGCGGGGCTGGATGCGAGCCCGGAGGACGTCGTCACGTCAGCCCAGGCCGCGGTGTCGCTGGTGAGTCAAAATCTCAACGCCGGCGACCCTATCCTCGTGGTGGGCGCGCCATCGTTCAAGGACTTGGTACGTGAGGCGGGTTTCCGTGTCGTCGAGTCCGCCGACGAGAAGCCCGTGGCGGTATTGCAGGGCCACAACCCGGAAACCGGGTGGGCGCAGCTGTCGGAGGCGGCGCTCGCCATCGCCAACGGTGCGCGGTACGTGGTGTCGAATCTCGATACGACGCTGCCGTCGGAGCGCGGTTTGCTCGTCGGCAACGGCTCGATGGTCGCGGCGGTCACCTCCGCCACGGGCGTTGTCCCCACCTCGGCCGGTAAGCCTGAACCGGCCATGTTCCTGCAAGCAGCGCAGCGTGCCGGGGCGAAGCGGCCCTTGGCGGTCGGCGACAGGCTGGATACGGACATCGCTGGGGCGGTCGCTGCCGGTATTCCCGCGCTGCACGTCCTCACCGGCGTCTCCGGGCCGTTGGCGCTGCTTGAGGCGCCGAGGGAGTTTCGCCCCACCTTTATCGCGGATGGCATGGCGGCCCTAGGGCACGAGCCGGAGAGCTTGCGTCCGCGCGCGCAAGGCGGATTCTCGGCGCGCGTCGACGGCCACGACATCATCCTCAGCCGCGGAAACCCGGGCGCGACCAGCACCGAGGCGCTGCGCACGGTTCTTGAAGTCGCGTGGCTCATGGAGGAGCCGCCGGCCCTCGTGCGCCCCAACTCGGACGCCGCCGAGGAGGCGACCGCGCAATGGTGGTAAACCAAGGTCCGATCCCGCGCGACCCACGCGGTGTGCACACAAGCCCCGAGGAGGTCTCCCAGCGCATCGCGGAAATTCTCGACGAGCCCGCGGACACACTGGCTGAGGAAGCCGACCAGCTGCACAGGGCTCATGCTGTGCTCAACCACGCGCTCAACGCCGAATAGCTAGCTTGTAAAAGGAGGCCGCTGCTATGGCTCCAGGACGCAGACGACTCGACGCCGAGATCGTTCGGCGCAAACTTGCGCGCTCGCGTGAGCAGGCCCAGGACTGGATCAAGCAGGGCCGCGTCGAGGTTGGGGGGTTCGTTGCCACGAAGCCGGCCACGGTGGTGGAGCCGGAGGCGTCCATCAAGATCAACGTCGAGGACGCCGACGAGTGGGCCTCGCGCGGGGCGCACAAGCTGCTGGGGGCGCTGGATGTGTTTGAGGCGCGTGGGTTGAGCGTCGAGAAGCGGCGTGCGCTTGACGCTGGCGCATCGACAGGCGGGTTCACCGACGTGCTGCTGGCGAAGGGTGCGCGCGAGGTCGTGGCGGTGGATGTGGGTTACGGGCAGCTCGTGTGGCGGTTGCAAAACGATCCTCGGGTGCGCGTGCTCGACCGGACAAACATCCGGCATCTGACTCCCGAGATGATGGGTGGGCAGGCCGACCTGATGGTGGGCGATCTGAGCTTCATTTCGCTGACGCTTGTGCTGCCCGCCATCGCGGAGTGCATGGCGCCCGGGGCGGACTTGTTGCCCATGGTCAAGCCGCAGTTCGAGGTGGGCAAAGAGCGCCTCGGCAGCGGCGGAGTGGTGCGCTCGCCGCAGCTACGCGCCGAGGTGACCGCGCACGTGGCGCGGTTTGCCCAGTCGCTGGGGCTGAGCGTGCGCGACGTGGTTGCCTCGCCGCTGCCCGGTCCGAGCGGCAACGTAGAATATTTCCTATGGCTCGTCAAGGATGCGCACGCATCCATGCTTGACGACGCCTCACTGAACGCACTGGTGGCACGCGCCGTCGAGGAAGGACCTTAAGTAAGACTATGACCGGTATCATCGAGCGCACGATCCTGCTTGTCCCGCACACTTACCGCGCGGGCAACATCTACGCCGCCGCTCGTGCCGCCGAGCTTCTGTCCCAGGCCGGCATCGAGGTGCGTTTGCTCGACCAGGGCCGAATGGGCCCCGTTGACGAGGAGCCGGCCTTGCAGAAGCTTGACCGCGCCGAGGACGGCCCCGAAGCCGCCGCCGGTTGCGAGCTGGTGCTGGTACTCGGCGGCGACGGCACCTTCCTGCGCGCCGCAAACTACGCCCACGAGCAGGACGTTCCCGTGCTGGGAATCAACCTGGGCCACGTCGGGTTCCTCGCGGAATGGGAGCAGGAAAGCCTTGACGAGGCGATCGGTCGCGTGATCGACCGGGCGTATCGCATCGAGGACCGTATGACCATCGACGTCGTCGTCACCGATACGGAAAACAACGAGATTGGCAAGGGCTGGGCGCTCAACGAGGCCAGCATCGAGAACGTCAACCGCACCCGGGTGATGGACGCCATCTTGGAGGTGGACTACCGCCCAGTGTCGTCCTTTGGCTGCGACGGCGTGCTCATCTCCACCCCGACGGGCTCGACCGCCTACGCGTTCGCCGCCGGCGGTCCCGTGCTCTGGCCCGAGGTCGAGGCGCTGCTCGTCGTGCCCAACAACGCGCACGCCCTGTTTACCAAGCCGCTGGTTGTCTCCCCGCGTTCCATGGTGGCGGTCGAGTCGGAGTCGAGCACTGGCGAGGCGAACGTCGTGCTCGACGGGTTCCGCACCATCGAGATGCCACCCGGGTCGCGCGTCGAGGCTGTCCGAGGGCGCCGCCCTGTGCGCTGGGTACGGCTCGACGAGCATCCCTTCACCGACCGTCTCGTGCACAAATTCCAGCTGCCGGTCTCCGGCTGGCGCGGACCGCTGAAGAAGTAGGAGCTCCATGCTCGCAGAAATCACGATCACCAACCTGGGGGTCATCCCGCGAGCCACCGCGGAGCTTTCCGCCGGATTGACCGTGCTCACAGGCGAGACCGGCGCGGGCAAAACAATGGTGGTCAGCGGGTTGCGCCTGCTCACCGGCCGGCGCGCCGAGGCGTCGCTGGTGCGCACGGGCACTGACCAGGCCGTCATCGAGGGTGCGTTTAGCGTCGGCGGGCTCGATGCCGCGCAGGCGGGTGCCGCTGCCGCCGTGGCGGAGGGAGCTGGCGCCGAGGCCGACGAGAACGGCGAATATATCGTCTCGCGCTCGGTGAAGGCGACGGGAAGGTCGAAAGCGCACATCAGCGGGCGCACGGTCCCGGCCGCCACCCTCGGTGAGTTCACGGGGCACCTTCTGACCATCCACGGCCAAAACGACCAACTTCGACTCATGTCGCCGGACCAGCAGCTCGCAGCCCTCGACCGCTTCGACCACGCGATCGGTGCCAAGCTCGACGCCTACCGCGCGGCGTGGTCGGCCTGGCGCGAGGCGGACAAGGATTTAAGGGACCGCACGGAGAAGCGCCGCGAGCTCGCCCAGGAGGTCGACCAGCTCACGTTCGCGCTCGCGGAGATCGACGAGGTCGCCCCCACAGAGGGTGAAGACACCGACCTGGTCACGGCGATTAACCGGCTCCAGGATGTCGACGCGCTGCGCGACGCCGCCCGGGCCGCGCTGGCCGCGATCGACGGCGCCGAGGCTGCCGGGGGTTATTCCTCAGGCGACGACGCGGCCGCTTCCACGCTGGTGGGCGTGGCGGCCGACGCGTTGGCGTCGTCAAGCGATGCCTCGCTCAAAGAACTCGGCTCCCGCCTCGGCGAGGTGGCCGCGGTGCTTTCCGACGTCTCCGCCGAGCTCGGCAGCTTCGTCGCGGACTTGCCTGACGACGTCGACGAGCTCGAGCGGATGCTGCAGCGCCAGCAGGAGCTCAAGACGCTCACCCGCAAGTACGCGCCCGACATCGCCGGGGTGATTGCGTGGCGCAAGAAGGCCGCCAAGCGACTGAGCAAAATCGACACCTCGGCCGAGGCCGTCGAGGAGCTGCGATCCAAAGTCTCCGCCCTGGAGCAGGACATGGCAGCCCGCGCGGCGACGCTGACGAAGGCGCGGGTGGCGGCGGCGAAGGAACTGGGGGAGAAGGTCACCGCCGAGCTGCAGGGCCTGGCGATGCCCAAGGCGCGCCTGATCGTCGCGGTGAGCGGGAGCGACTTTAGCCGCGACGGCGCTGATGCGGTGGAGCTGAAGCTGGCGCCGAACTCCGCGCTTGAGCCCCAGCCGCTGGCAACCAGCGCCTCCGGTGGTGAGCTCTCGCGCGTGATGCTTGCCCTCGAGGTGATCCTAAGCGGCTCGACGAGCGGCGCGACGCTGGTGTTTGACGAGGTCGACGCGGGCGTGGGCGGGCGCGCAGCGGTGCAGATTGGGCGCCGCCTGGCGCGGTTGGCGACCAACAACCAGGTCATCGTGGTCACGCACTTACCGCAGGTCGCGGCGTACGCGGACACCCACCTGCACGTGGCGAAGAACGTCGGCGACGACACGGTGACCTCCGGAGTTGCTGAGCTGAGCGGCGACGACCGCGTCGAGGAGCTGGCGCGCATGCTCGCCGGCATGGACGACTCCGCGACCGGCAGGGCGCACGCCGCGGAGCTTCTGCAGCGCGCCGCCGAGGATGTGGCAAAGATGCGGGGCTAAAACCCCGCGCGCCTCGAACAAATCTGCAGGTTGAGCGTGCATAATGTCGCGCATGACTGTCAATGCTTCCAATTCGGGCGCCACGGATCTCACCGGGCTGACCGGGCGCATCCGCGATTGCATGCCGCAGGGCAAGGGCCTGGGAAAGCTCGCCGCCGGCGACATCGCCGTCGTTGACTCGCCCGACATGACGCGTCGCGAGGCCGAGCTGCTTGCCGACGCCAAACCCGCCGCCGTGGTCAACCTCGCGAGCTTCTCCACCGGCTCGATTCCCAACTACGGCCCCCACGTGTTGCTTGACGCCGGAGTTCCGCTCGTCGAGGGCGCCGGCGCGGAGGCGCGTTCGGTGCTGCGCAGCGGCAAGAAGGCCACGATTTGGGCCGACGGCGCGATCTACGTGGGCAAGAAGCTCGCCGGCAACGGCGTGTTTGTCGATCGCGGCAGCGTGGATGCGAACTTCGCCGCCGCGCAGCGCAGCCTCGTGGACAACATGGAGGCCTACTTCGGCAACACCATCCAGTTCATCCACTCGGAATCGCCGCTGCTTATCGACGGCGTCGGGGTGCCCGAGCTGGGAGAAGCGATGGCGGGGCGCAAGGTGCTCGTCGTTTCCCCGCTGACCGATGCCGGCGCTGAGCTGCGGAACCGGGTTGAGAACCTGCGCAACTTTATCCGCGAATACTCCCCGGTGATCATCGGTGTCGGCCCCGCAGCCGACACGCTGGTGGACATGGGCTACAACCCCGACTTCATCGTCGGCGACCCAGTGGACATCTCCGCGGAGAGCCTGCGCGGCCATGCGCGCGTGATCCTGCCCGCTGACCCCGATGGGCACGCGGTGGGCCTCGAGCGCATCCAGGACCTGGGCGTCGGAGCGATGACGTTCCCGGCGGCTACGAACTCGCCGACCGATCTGGCGATCCTGCTGGCCACCTTCCACAATGCCGAGATGATTGTCACCGTCGGCGACCCGGTCGACCTTGACCGTATCTTTGCCAACCCGGCGGACGCCTCCCCGGCGGCCCTGCTCACGCGGTTGAAAGCCGGGGGGCGCCTGGTCGATTCGACCGCCATCGAAAACCTCTACCGCACGACCTCCGGCTCCGGCGTGGCCTGGGCGTGGGCGATCCTTGGGATCCTGGTGGCGCTGGCTGCGGTGATCCTCATCGTCGGCCTCGGCGGGCCGGGGGAGTTTACGGAGAACCTGGTCGACACGTGGAACCAGATCGCGCTGCGCGTGCAGGGGTGGTTTAGCTAAATGAGGCAGAACACAGGTGCACCGGGTTTCGTTGCCGCGGGGCTCGGCTGGGGACTTGCGGCGGGTCTCGCTCTGGGAGTGCTGCTCATCGCGCCAGCGATGGGGGCGTTGCAGGGGGCGTCGACAAGCGAGGCGCAAAGCCGGGACCCACAGGAGCAGTCCGCTGAGGCCGAGGCGGCCGCCGCGAACGAGGTGCTGGCGGCCAAGGCCGAGGAGATGGTCGAGGGCGAGCTCGAGGGCAACGCGATCGTAATGATTCGCGCCGCGGGTGTTGACGACGACAGCGCGGACAAGCAGCGCTGGCTGCTCAACACCGCGGGTGCCGACAACGCCGGCACGATCACGCTGACGGAGAAGTTCACCTCCCAGGACGCGGCAAACGAGCTAAGCACCATCATCTCCAGTACCTTGCCCGCCGGCGCGCAGCTGTCCGTGGACAACCGCTCGCCCGGCGTTCACGCAGGTGAGGCGCTGGCCGCGGGGCTCGGGGAGGCGAGCGCGACTGATCGCGACTTCCTGCTTGAGACGCTGGCGCAGGCGGGTTTTCTCACTTACGACGACTCCGTCACCGCGGCCGACGCCGCCGTGCTGCTGACGGGGCCCACCGCGCAGGATTCCCCCTACGCCGACCGGCTGCTCGCTGACATGGCGCAGGCCTTCAACGCCGCCGGGGGCACGCTCGTCGTCACGGGCGAGGGCACCGCCGCGAGCGAGGGCGCGCCGCGCGTCGACTACGCCGACACCGAGGCTGGCCGCGTCAACACCGTGTTCACCCTGCGCGACGAGCTGCCGTAGGGCAACTACAGTTGACAGACATGCCGCACAACTTCACCGTGACCCATTCCGAGCTGCTTGTCGACGCCCCCATCCTCGCCCTGCGCCGCGACACCGTGACCATGCCGGGCGGAGGCGATGCGAAGCGCGAGATCGTCGAGCATCTCGGCGCCGTGGCGGTCGTCGCGCTCGATGAGGGCAACCGCATTGCCCTGGTGACGCAGTACCGCCACTCGGTGAAGCGTCGCCTGCAGGAGTTGCCCGCGGGGATTTTGGATGTGGCGGGGGAGTCCGAGCTCGACTGCGCGAAGCGCGAGCTCTACGAAGAGGCCGGGCTTGAGGCATCCGACTGGAGCGTGCTGGTGGACCTCGTGACCTCGCCGGGGTTCGCGGAGGAGGCGGTGCGCGTTTTCTGTGCGCGCGATCTGACCGTGGTGGATCGCCCGGACGCCGAGGATGAGGAGGCCGACATGACGCTCGAGTGGGTAGCGCTCAATGAGGCCCGGTCGCGGGTTTTCGCCGGCGAGATCACCAACGCCATTGCGGTCGCCGGGGTGTTGGCGGCAGCGGCAGTTGCGGACGGGGTGGCGTCGCCACGCAGCACCGCCGAGCCCTTCGACCTGCGACCGACCTCGATGGCCGAGCGTCGCAAGGCGAATGGCAGCGACTTGAAGAAGCCGTCGTAGGGGCCGCCTGCATGAACCTGCGCCAGGTGGCCACGATGTGGTTAAACCACCTCGCGGTGGAGCGCGGGGTGTCCGCCAACACCCTGAGCAACTACCGCCGTGACGTCGAGCGCTACCTCGCCTGGCTCGAGGCAGCGGGCATCCGCCAGCTTGACGACGTCACCACCAACCACATCGAGGCATACGTCGCTGACCTGCGCCGCGGTGTCGGGGAGGCGAAGCCGCTGTCGGCGTCTTCGGCGAGCAGGGCGCTCGTGGTGGCGCGGGGGCTGCACAAGTTCGCCGCCGCCGAGGGGCTCATCCACGCCGACGTCGCGTCTGCCGTCGCGCCGCCGCGGGCGGGGGAGAAGCTGCCCGACACGCTGAGCATCGACGAGGTCGCGCGGCTTCTCGACGCCTGCCCCACGCGCACCCCCTTCGAGCTGCGCGACAAAGCGCTGGTGGAGGTGCTCTACGCCACCGGGGCACGCGTCTCCGAGGTCCTGGGCTTAGTTGTTGACGACATGGCCTCCGGCGCGGACGTGCTCACGGTCACCGGCAAAGGCGACAAGCAGCGGTTGGTTCCGCTGGGCTCGCACGCGCGCGAGGCGGTGGATGCCTACCTGGTGCGGGGGCGGCCGGCGCTGGCGACGGGGGCGACGCACGCACTGTTTCTCAACCGGCGCGGAACAGCGCTATCTAGGCAAAGCGCGTGGGGGATTATCAAAGACGCGGCCGAGCGGGCGGGGCTGGCCAAGGACATCTCCCCGCACACCCTGCGCCACTCCTTTGCCACGCATCTGCTCGAGGGAGGAGCCGACGTGCGCACCGTCCAGGAGCTGCTCGGCCACGCCTCCGTGACCACGACACAGATTTACACGCACGTCACCGCGGACAACCTACGCGAGGTGTGGCGCATGGCTCATCCCCGCGCGTGAAAGATGCGTACAGCCGAAATGACAGTGTTGTAAGCTTGACGTCGAGCAAGATCCAACATGCGCGCACAAGGGGAAGGAATGGCGATGACCAGCGAGTCGTTGTTCGAGCCAGATCAAGCTGGTGAGGAGAAAGTCGGCCTCACCGGCCGGCCCCTGCGCGAGTTTGCCCAGCCTAAGCAGCTCGACCGCCACGGCCCGGCGAAGGTGATCTCCATGGTCAACCAGAAGGGCGGGGTGGGCAAGACCACGTCCACCATCAACCTCGGGGCGTGCCTGGCGGAGCAGGGCCGTAAAGTCCTGCTCGTTGACTTGGACCCCCAGGGCGCGCTTTCGGCCGGGTTGGGCGTGCCGCATGACGAGGAGCAGATCACCGTTTACGACCTGTTGTTCGACAACACGGCGAGCATCCACGCCGCGATCAAGCACTCCAACGTCGCCGGGCTCGACCTCGTGCCGGCTAACATCGACCTGTCCGCCGCCGAGATCCAGTTGGTTAACGAGGTAGGCCGGGAACACACCCTGGCCCGGGCGCTTCGCCCGGTGCGCGGGGAGTACGACATCATCCTGCTGGACTGCGGCCCGTCGCTGGGCCTGCTCACGGTCAACGCGCTCGCCGCCTCGCACGGGGTGATCATCCCCATGGAGTGCGAGTACTTCTCCCTGCGCGGGCTCGCACTGCTGACGGACACGGTGGAAAAGGTGCGCGACCGCATCAACTTCGACCTCGAGATCGTGGGCATCCTGGTCACCATGTTTGACCGCCGCACCTCCCACGCGCGCGAGGTGATGGACCGGGTGCTTGAGGTCTTCGGCGACACGGTCTTCGACACCGTGATCACCCGCACCGTGCGCTTCCCGGAGACCTCCGTCGCCGGCGAGCCGATTATCACGTGGGCCCCGCGCTCGCAGGGCGCCGAGCAGTACCGCAACCTCGCGCTCGAGGTGCTCGAGCGCACGGACAACTAGCCGTGGCAGAACAGCCCGAGATCACCGGGTTTACCCTGGTGCTGAACAACTTCGAGGGCCCGTTCGATCTGTTGCTCAACCTGATTAGCTCGAAGAAGCTCGACGTCACCGAGGTCGCGCTTGCCGAGGTCACTGACGAGTTCATCGCGTATACCCGCGCGCTGGGTCAACACGCAGGGCTTGACGAGGTCACCGAGTTCCTCCTCATCGCCGCGACCCTGCTTGACCTCAAAGCAGCGCGCCTTTTGCCCCGCGGCGAGACCAGCGACGCCGAAACGCTCGAACTCCTTGAATCCCGCGACCTGCTGTTCGCCCGTCTTTTGCAGTACCGCGCCTACCAGCGCGTCGCAGAGCAATTCAGTCAGTGGCAGAAAACGGCGGCACGGCGTTACCCGCGCGCGGTGTCGATGGAGGAGCAGTTCGCCGACCTGCTTCCGCCGGTGTCGCTCGGCCACACGTCCGCGAGCTTCGCGGTGCTGGCGGCAAGCGTCTTCCGGCCCCGCCCGCCCGAACAGGTGCGCACCGACCACGTCCACGCCCAGGCAGTGTCCGTGCCCGAGCAGGCGGGCCACATCCTCGCCGCGCTCAAGCTGGCCGGCGCGCAGAACTGGGTCACCTTCGGCGCGTTGACACGGGACTGCACCCGCTCTATCGAGGTCGTCGGCCGGTTCCTCGCGCTGTTGGAGCTGTTCAAGGCCCGCGCCGTCGACGCCCGCCAGGAAGAGGCGCTCGGCGCGTTGGATGTGTCCTGGACCGGCCGCGACGTCGACCCGGCCGTCGTAGCGGCGAGCAACTGGACGTAGAATCAGCGCGCATGGACGCTCTCCCCATGGTCTCGCAGCTGCGCTCGCGGCTGGAGTCGGTGATGCTGGTTCTGGACTCCCCGGCGCCCGTCGGGGCGTTGGCGCGGGCTGTGGATGCGGGTGAGGGGGACGTCGAGAAGCAACTGCGGCTGTGGGCCGAGGAACTCGACGCGCGGGGTAGCGGGATCGACCTGCGCGAGACTGCCGAGGGGTGGCGGCTGTACACCCGGCCCGACAACGCCGCCGCGGTCGAGGCTTTTCTTCTCGACGGCACCCAGTCGACGCTGTCTCGCGCGGCGCTGGAGACGCTGGCGGTGGTCGCGTACCGCCAGCCGGTGACCCGTTCGCAGGTCTCCGGCGTGCGTGGCGTCAACGTCGACGGCGTGATGCGCACGCTGACCCTGCGCGGGCTGATCGCCGAGGTCGACCCCGAGGAGGCGACGGGGGCGCGCCGTTACGTCACCACCGAGCTGTTCCTCGAGTTGCTGGGGATTGACTCGCTCGAACGCCTGCCGGAGCTTGCCCCGCTGCTTCCGGAAATCGATTCCATCGAAGATGCCTGGTAGGGTCGTGAGAGTTCATAACCGCATACATTCTTGCCAAAGGATCACACATGACTCCCCCCGCTCGCCGAGACGGCACACCGGATAGAGAGAAGAACGACCCGTTCTATATCTCCTATGCGAAGCCGGCGAAGAAACAAAACGTCACCCCTCACCCGCTTGAAGACAATTGGTGGGACGACCCGTCGGACAAGAAACCAACCACTGAGGGCGTGCGCCTGCAGAAGGTGCTCGCCCAGGCGGGCGTCGCGTCGCGCCGCCACGCCGAGGTCATGATCGCCCAGGGCCGCGTCGAGGTCAATGGCACCCGCGTGACCACTCAGGGGATGCGCGTCGACCCCGCGCGCGACGTCATCCGCGTCGACGGCACCCGCATCAACGTCAACGACGAGCTCGAGTACTTCGTGTTCAATAAGCCCCGCGGCGTGCAGTCCACGATGAAGGACGAGATGGACCGCACCTCGGTGGGCAGCTACCTCTCGGAGCGCACGGCCTCGGGCCAGCGCCTGTTCCATGTCGGACGCCTCGACGCCGACACTGAGGGGCTGCTGATCTTGACTAACGACGGCGAGCTCGCCAACCGGCTCATGCACCCGCGCTACGAGATCGCGAAAACCTACATGGCCACCGTGCTCGGCGAGGCGAAGCCGACCCTGGTGAAGACGCTGCGCGAGGGCATCGAGCTTGACGACGGCCCCGCGAAGGCCGACTACGTCCAGATCGTGGACACCCACAACGGCCAGTCGATCATCCGCGTCGAGCTGCACGAGGGCCGCAAGCACATCGTGCGCCGCATGCTCAAGGCAGCCGGTCACCCGGTGCAGCGTCTCGTGCGCACCAAGGTGCACACGGTTCAGCTCGGCGACATGAAACCTGGCTCGCTGCGCGCGCTCAACGCGGCGGAGCTGACCTCTTTGTACAAGGCGGTGGAGATGTAATGGCGCTTTCGAACATGCCCAGCGGCGGGCTGATCGTCGCCGTCGACGGCCCCTCCGGGACGGGCAAGTCCACGACGTGCCGCCGCCTCGCGAAAGAACTTGACGCGAAGTACATCGACACCGGCGCGATGTACCGCGTGGCCACCCTCGCGGTGCTGCGCGCAGGCGTCGATCCCGCGGACGCCGAGGCGGTAATCGACGCCACCCGCGAGCTGCCCCTGTCCGTGTCGGACGACCCCGACTCCACCGAGGTTCTGCTCGGCGGCGAGGACGTCTCGGGCATTATCCGTGGCCCCGAGGTGACCCGCAACGTCTCCGCGGTCTCCGCCATCCCGCAGGTGCGCGAGAACCTCGTCGCGCTGCAGCGCAAGCTGGCGGCCGACGCGCACCGCGCGATCGTCGAAGGCCGCGACATCGGCACCGTCGTGCTTGTCGACGCCCCCGTCAAGGCGTTCATGACGGCCTCAGCGGAGGTCCGGGCCAAGCGCCGCTACGACCAGGACATCGCGGCCGGGCGCGAGGCGGACTTCGAGACCGTTCTCGCGGACGTGCAGCGCCGCGACGAGCTCGACTCCACGCGCGCCACCAGCCCGCTCGTCCCAGCCGAGGACGCGACCATTATCGACACCTCCGAGATGGACCGCGACGACGTGCTCGCAGCCCTGATCGCCCTGGTTGAAGGGAGCGCACTGTGAGCGAGCACGACGAGTTTGAGATCGAGTTCGACGAGACTAGCTTCGACGAATCGGAATTCGGTGAGGCCGACTTCGGCGAGCCTGAGTTCGACGATTCCGAACTCAGCGACGAGGAATGGGCCGCGCTCGAGGAGGAGTTCGGTGTCAGCGGCCCCGAGATGGTGGAGGAGGCCCTGCCGACCGTCTCTATCGTCGGGCGTCCGAACGTGGGTAAGTCCACGCTGGTCAACCGGTTCATTGGGCGTCGCGAAGCTGTTGTCGAGGACCACCCAGGGGTGACCCGCGACCGGGTGAGCTACATCAGCGATTGGAACGGGCGCCGCTTCTGGGTCCAGGACACCGGCGGCTGGGATCCCGACGCGCGCGGCCTCCACGCCGCGATCGCGCACCAGTCGGAGGCCGCGATGGAGACCTCCGACGTGATCGTCATGGTCGTTGACTCCCACACGGGCATCACGGAGACCGACGCGGTGATGGCGCGCAACCTGCAGCGCTCGGACGTGCCGGTGATCCTGGTGGCCAACAAGTTCGAATCCGAGTCGCAGTGGGGCGACGTCGCGGAGTTCTACTCCCTCGGCCTGGGCGACCCGTGGCCGGTCTCGGCACTGCACGGCCGCGGCGGTGCGGACGTCCTGGACGAGATCCTGCGCCTGTTTCCGGCCAAGCCCCGCGCGGCGGACTCGATTACGGAGGGTCCGCGCCGCGTGGCCATCGTCGGGCGGCCCAACGTGGGCAAGTCAAGCCTGCTTAACAAACTGTCGCGCTCGAACCGTTCGGTGGTGGACAACGTCGCCGGCACCACCGTCGACCCGGTCGATGAGCTGATCCAGCTCGACGGGGCGCTGTGGAAGTTCATCGACACCGCCGGGCTGCGCAAGAAGGTGAAAAACGCCCAGGGCCACGAGTACTACGCGTCGTTGCGAACCCGCGGCACCATCGAGGCGGCGGAGGTGTGCGTCGTGCTGATCGACGCCTCCCAGGAGATCTCGGAGCAAGACCAGCGCGTTATCTCCATGGTGCTCGAGGCCGGTAAAGCCATGGTGATCTGCTTTAACAAGTGGGACCTGATGGACGAGGACCGGCGCTACTACTTCGACCGCGAGTTCGACGAGATGATGGGTCACCTGCCGTGGGTGACCAAGCTCAACATCTCCGCCGACACCGGGCGCGGCCTGCACCGGCTTGAGGCGGCCATGACCGAAGCGTTGGAGAACTGGGACAAGCGCATCTCCACCGGCCAGCTCAACAACTGGCTGCGCGAGACGATCGCCGCGAACCCGCCGCCGATGAAGAACAACCGCCTGCCGCGCGTGCTGTTTACAACGATGGTGTCCACGCGACCGCCGACAATCGTGCTGTTTACCACCGGGTTCCTCGACGCCGGCTACCGGCGTTACCTTGAGCGGAAATTCCGCGAGCGCTTCGGCTACCACGGCACGCCGATCCGCGTGGCGGTGCGGATCCGGGAGCGCCGCCAGAAGCCGCGCTAGCGCTGCCGGCGGTAGATGAAGGCGTCCGTGCGGTAGGGCAGCGGCAGCACCTGGCCGGGATCAAACCCGAGGTGCTCGTAGAGGTACCAGGTCAGGTTCGCCCGCATCTTCGCGCGGGTGGCCTCGCTGGCGCGCAGCCAGTACGAGCGCGTGGCCATGAGCTGGAACAGCCCGTCGGTACTCATCGGCATCAGCCACGTCTCGCGGTGCTCGCGCGCCAGCGCCCACGGCGGGTTCACCTCGGGGTAGAAGCCGTCGCGCTGCACGTCCCCGGAGTGCATGATGCGGCTTAAGCGCAGCACCCACGGGTGGCGCACGTCGAGGGTGTTCCAACACAACAGCAGCTCCCCGCCGGGCGCGATCACGCGGTCGGCCTCGCTGCTCGCGGCGCGGACGTCGACCCAGTGCCACGTCTGGGCGCAGGTCAGCGCGTCGACGGAGGCGTCGGCAAGCGCTGTGGCCTCGGCGGTGGCGCGCCACACGGGCACCTCCGGCAGGCGGGTGGCAAAGACCCGGACCATGTCGTCGGAGGGGTCGCACGCGAGGACGCGGCGGCCGGGGCTGAGCAGCGTTTCGGTGAGCTTGCCGGTGCCGCAGCCGATGTCGGCGACGGTGGCGGGGGAGTCTAAGAGCTCGCCGACGCTCGCCGGGTAGGTCGGCCGGATGTCGTCGTAAAGCCCCGCACCCTGCGTAAACGCGAGCGCAGCGGCGGATCTGTGCGCTGCATCGCGAAACGCGGGAGAATCTTTCCGGCTGGGCTTCATGGCTAACAACATATATTGGTCAGCGTGGACTCCCAGCACCGAGACAAGGCCGTCGTCGTGTACAACCCCGCCAAGGTGGATGAGCGCGCGCTGCGCTCCCTCGTTACCACCCACGCGCCGGAGAACATGCGCATCGAGTGGGTGGAAACGACCCCGGAAGACTCCGGCTACGCGCAGGCCACCGCCGCGGCGCAGGCGGGCGCCTCCGTCGTGCTCGCCGCCGGGGGAGACGGCACCGTGCGCCTCGTTGCCTCCGCCTTGGCGTCGACGGGAGTCGCACTCGGCATCATTCCCGCGGGCACGGGAAATCTGCTCGCCCGCAACCTAGCGCTCTCCCTCGACCTGGAGGATTCCGTCAAGCGCGCCTTCTACGGCACCGACGACACCATCGACATCTGCGAGGCTAGGCTGCACTGGGATGACAACTCCAACGACGTGATGCGCTTCGTCGTCATGGCGGGCGTGGGCATCGACGCGCAGATGGTGGAAAACACCGACGAGGACCTAAAGAAGCGGATCGGCCAGCTCGCCTACGTACCGGGGGTGCTCCGGTCTCTCGGGGGCGGCAATAGCGTGAAGGCCACCTTTACCTTCGACGGCCAGCGCGTGGCCAAGAAGCGGCTGCACACGCTGATCATCGGCAACTGCGGCGACGTCTACACCAACGTGCCCCTGTTGCCGCACGCCGTGCCTGACGACGGCGCCCTCGACCTCGTGGCGATCGCCCCGCGCAGCCCGTGGGGCTGGATCCGCATCGGCGTGGGGATCGGCGTGAACACGCTGGTAAGGCTGTGGAACCGGGATCCGCGCAACGTCGATAAGCAAATGAACGTGCCGCGCCCGCCGAACGCGCTGACCTACGCCAAGGGGGAGCGGGTGACGGTGCAGTTCGCCTCACCCGAAGTGTTCGAGGTCGACGGCGACCCCGTGGGCCGGGTGCGCACCGTGGAAATTGACATCAAGCCCGGCGCGCTGAAGGTGCGGGTATAAAAAAGGGCCGCACCCAATGAGTGCGACCCGATTGGTCGGGCTAACAGGATTTGAACCTGCGACCCCTACACCCCCAGTGTAGTGCGCTACCAAACTGCGCCATAGCCCGTTGTAATCAATGTGCCGCGACGAGCGCGACAACGTGGTTAAGGTTATCGCACAGGCGCGCGGAAGAACTAATCGGCAGGTAGTGACCCCGACGGGTTGCGGTGACGTAGAGTCGAGCGAGGAATTTAGCCACCAACAGGTGACGGAAAGGTCAGGTGAGAGCGGATGGGCACATTCGACTGGTTCTGGAAGGCGATGGGCTCGACCAACGAGCGAGCCGACAAGAAGTCGAAGGGCATCGTCGATCGCGCAGGCGCGCTGGCCGCCGATCTGAGCTCCCGTAGCGACGACGAGGTCGCGGCCGCCGTGCGCTCGGCGGTCTCTGAGCAGGGGATCGTCGACAAGCCGCTGTTTCTCGCCGGCCTGTCCGAGGCGGCGACGCGCACCTTGCGCATGACCCCGTTTCACGTGCAGAGCCAAGCCGTGCTGCGCCTGCTTGAGGGCGACGTGATTCAGATGGATACCGGCGAGGGCAAAACGCTTGTCGGGGCGATGGCCGCGACGGGGTTCGCCCTGACCGGCAAGCGCGTGCACCTGATCACGGTGAACAACTACCTCGCCCAGCGCGATGCGCAGTGGATGCGCCCGCTGGTCGAGTTCTTCGGGCTGAGCGTGGCGGCGGTGACGGAGGCGTCGACACGCGATGAGCGCGTTGCGGCGTACCGCTGCGACGTCGTCTACGCGCCCGTCGCCGAGATTGGTTTCGACCACCTGCGCGACAATCAGATCACCCACCGCAGCCAGACGGTCCAAGCCCCAGCGGACGTCGCGCTCGTCGACGAGGCGGACAGCGTGCTTATCGACGAAGCCCTGGTGCCGCTCGTGCTCGCCGGCACCGTGGGCGCGCAGCAGGCCACCGGGCAGATCACCGAAGCGGTGTCGCACCTCGTCGAGGGGCGCGACTACGCAATCGACGCCGAGGGCCGCAACGTCTCGCTCACCGACGACGGGGCGCGCTCCGCCGAGCGCGCGCTGGGTATCACCTCGCTCTACGACGCCGAGCACGTCGGCGATACCCTCGTGCGCGTCAACCTCGCCCTGCACGCCAAGGCCCTGTTGATCCGCGACGTGCACTACATCGTCGACGAGGGCAAGGTCTCGCTTGTCGACGCCTCCCGCGGGCGCGTCGCCGAACTCCAGCGCTGGCCCGACGGGCTGCAGGCCGCGGTAGAGGCCAAAGAAGGCTTGAGCGTCTCCGAGGGCGGCCGGATCCTCGACTCGATCACCCTGCAGGCGCTGATGCGGCGCTACCCAATCGTCTGCGGCATGACGGGCACCGCCGTGGAGGCGACCGACCAGCTGCGCACGTTCTACGGGCTCGGGGTGTCCGTGATCGAGCGCGCCACGCCGACGCGGCGCTTCGACGAGGCGGACAGGATCTACGCCACCGCCGAGGAGAAGAACCGGGCAATTGTCGATGAGATCGCCCACCTGAACGCCACCGGCCAGCCCGTGCTCGTGGGCACCCACGACGTCGCGGAATCGGAGGCGCTCGCGGAGGCGCTTGAGCAGCGCGGCATCACGGCGAGCGTGCTCAACGCCAAAAACGACGCCGAGGAAGCCCGCATCATCGCCGAGGCTGGTGACGTTGGCCGGGTCACGGTGTCGACGCAGATGGCGGGCCGCGGTACCGACATCCGTCTCGGCGGTGCCGACGAGACGGCGCGGGAGGAGGTGGTGAACCTCGGCGGGCTGGCCGTAATCGGCACGGCGCGCCACCGCACCGCGCGACTGGACAACCAGTTGCGCGGCCGGGCGGGGCGCCAGGGGGACCCGGGCCTGACCCTGTTCTTTGTGTCCCTGGAAGACGACGTCGTGGTCGTGGGTGGCGCGGACAGCTCCGTGACCGCGCGACCGGGTGCGGACGGGCGTATCGACGACCCCCGGGTCCACAGCTTCGTCGAGCACTGCCGGCGCGTCACCGAGGGGCAGCTGCTGGAGATCCACGCCCAGACCTGGAAGTACAACAAGCTGCTCGCCGACCACCGCGACATTCTGGATACCCGCCGCGCGGCCCTGCTGGACACGCCGACCGCCTGGGAGGAGCTCGCGCGCCGCAACCCGCAGCGCGCCGCGGAGCTCGAGCACTTGCCTGAGGAGGTGCTCAACCAGGCGGCCCGCGAGATCATGCTTTTCCACCTCGACGATGAGTGGAGCGAGCACCTTGCCCTCATGGATGACGTGCGCGAGTCGATCCACCTGCGCGCTATCGCCCGGGAAACGCCGATTGACGAATATCACAGGATCGCGGTGCGCGAGTTCAAGGATCTCGCTAACCGGGCCGTCGACAAGGCGGAGCAGACCTTCGCCGATGTCGTCATCGACGAGGCCGGCGCGCACCTTGCCGACGCCGGCTGGAAGCGACCCAGCGCTACCTGGACGTACATGGTTAGCGACAACCCGCTCGCGGGTAGCGGAAACTCCTTCATTTCGGGAGTTGCCAACATGTTTCGCTAACCGTTGAGTTCGGCGGCGAAGCGCGGCGGTTGTAAACTGCACGTGTTGCTACAGCGAGTGCCATTGCCCCCGCCGCGGACGCGATGCCGGTACTATGGCAAGCAGTTGTTTAGAAATCCGCAGACATTCACAAAAAGCGTCAGGAGAGATAATGAGCGAGAACACTGGTGCGCCGGAGACCCAAGTAGAGACCACTTCGGTTTTCCGCGCAGACCTGCTGAAGGAAATGGAATCTGGCGCGGCGCCGTCGAACGCGGCAACTGGCGCTGAGAATCTTCCTGAGGGCGCTGCACTCCTCGTTGTCAAGCGCGGCCCGAACGCTGGCGCACGCTTCCTGCTGGACCAGGACACCACCACCGCTGGCCGCCACCCGGAGGCGGACATCTTCCTTGACGACGTCACCGTGTCGCGTCGTCACGCAGAGTTCCGCCGCAACGAGGGCTCTTTCGAGGTAGTAGATGTGGGCTCGCTCAACGGCACCTACGTCAACCGCGAGCCCCGTAACTCCCAGACCCTCGCCACCGGCGATGAGATCCAGATTGGTAAATTCCGCCTCGTCTTCATCTCCGAAGACAAGTAGGCCCCAGCTTCCAACCAACCGAGCCTGAGTACGAAGTTTGAGCACCGTGAGCGCGATTCGCAAAACCTCTCCGCAGCAGCCCGCCAAAGCTGCTAAGCCCGCCAAGACAATGTCGATCGGCGTTGTTTTGGAACGCCTGCGTGAAGAGTTCCCTGATGTCACGGTGTCGAAGATCCGCTTCCTCGAGTCGGAGGGGCTGATCACCCCGCAGCGAACCGCGTCCGGCTATCGCCGGTTTACCGATGCCGACGTCGACCGGTTGCGTTACATCCTGGTCACCCAGCGCGACAACTACCTGCCGCTGAAGGTGATCCGCGAACAGCTTGAGGCGATGGACTCCGGCCAGGTCACCGCGATCGTGTCACCGGCTGAGAGCGCGCCGATGATTTCCCCGGAGAACTTCCGCGCGCCGGCTGCAACCAAGCTAACGGACGTCGATGTCGCCGAGCAGGCGAAGGTGGACGGCGCTGTCGTCGACCAGCTCATCGCCGCGGGGCTGGTCACGCCTGACGCGGCGGGCCACTTCACGGCGGATGACGTGCACATCGCGTCCACCGCGGCGGCCCTCGCGGAGTTCGGTTTCGACGAGCGTCACCTGAAAACGCTGCGCACGACTGCCTCGCGCCAGGCGGATCTGATCGCCCGCGTCACCCAGCCGGTGGCGAAGTCGCGCCAGGTCAGCGCGGAGCAGAAGGCCGAGGAGATCGGCCAGCAGCTCACCGCACTTGTGGTCTCGCTCCACGCGTCTTTGTTGAAGAACGAGCTTAACAATTGGCGATAGCCCAGCTCGCGGGGATCTACCCGCTTGGTCCCGAGAAATACCTCTGCGCCGTTCTGCTCGTCGAGGGGACGTCGCGCTGCCTGCCCGTGTGGCTGCCGCCCGTTGAAGGTGCGCGCCTGATCGCCCGCGCGGCTGGCTGGCACCCGAACCGCCCCCACGCCACGGACGCTCTCGTCGAGCTCGCCCAGGCAATGGCGGTCGGGCCCGAATCGGTAGAGATCGCTAGCTACCACGAAGGCGTGTTCGCCTGCGCCCTCAACTTCGGCGATGGGACATCGGCGGAGATGCGCCCCTGCGATGCGCTCACGGTTGCGCTTAAGCTGGACCTTGCGCTCGAGGTCGATGAGTCCGTAATCTCAGCCGCGTCGCTCTGGTTGTCGCCAGAGGACGCCGCGCAGTACTTCGAGCTTGAGCTTGACGACGAGCGCTTGGACGACGACGCGCCCCAGCCGCAGGGTGACGACGAGTTTGAGCAGCTCATGCGCAACCTGGGCGTGGACGAGGACGACCTCGGTGGGGGGGATGGGACAGAAAAACTCTAAAGTTAAAGTTTGGGTTTAAAGTTCGGCGTGTTGCGCTCTGTGGGCTTGACCCCAGCCTAAGCTTGGCATTTAATAAGCATTAGGCCCACATCCAAACTTCATGGGAGTAATTACGTGAGCGAGAACTTCGAAACCCAGCCCCAGGGGACTGCCAACGCAGCCCCAATCCAGGAGACCTTGTTCGACGTGGGCCCCTCTGATGAGGTGGGCTACCGCGTTCCCATCGCCTGCCAGGTCGCGGGCATCACCTACCGCCAGCTCGACTACTGGGCCCGCACCAACCTCGTGCGCCCGTCGATCCGCGGCGCCAAGGGCTCCGGCTCGCAGCGTTTGTACTCCTTCAAAGACATCCTCGTGCTCAAGATTGTCAAGCGACTCCTCGACACCGGGATCTCCTTGCAGAACATCCGACTCGCCGTGGACAAGCTGCGCGACCGCGGCGTCAACGACATCGCGGAGATTACCCTCGTCTCCGACGGCACCACCGTTTACGAGTGCCGCAGCAGCGAGGAGATCATCGACCTTCTCGGCGGGGGACAGGGTGTTTTCGGCATCGCCGTCCCGCAGATCATGCGCGAGCTGACCGGCACCATCTCGTCCTTCCCCTCGGAGCGCATCTCCGAGGACGTGGCCGAGGCCGGCGTGTACTCCATCGACGAGCTCGCCGCCCGCCGTCGCCGCAAGACCTCCTAGGCTACGGCGCAATCCCCGACGCGGCCTTGACCGCGTCGGCAACCTGCCCTTGGCTCGGCGCATCCGCGGCCGAGGTGCTCGCCCGGCGCAGCGCCTGGTCCTGCTGGCCCTCGCCCACGTGGACCACTGAGACGGTCACGCCAGCGCCCGCCGCGTCAGTTACCGCCTGGGCAAACGCCTCATCGTCGCCGCCGTCCGCCGTACCGGTGGTGATCACCACGACGCGGCTCGGCAGGCCCGTTTCAGCGGTCTCTCGCACGGCTGCGGTAACGGCCTCCCTTGTCTGCGGCTGGCCGCCAGTCATGAACCGGTTCGCCGACTGCACAACCTCACCCGCGTTGGGCGTAAACGTCACGTTGCGGCGGTAGCCCTGGGTCACACCCGGGGTCAGCGGCGAGGAGTAGTTCCACAGCGCCACCTGGTGACCGGCGCCAGCAACGGACTCGGCGGCCGCCGCGATGCCCTGCGCGGCCGCGTCGAGGTAGGGGGCCATGGCCTCGGAGGTATCGAGCACGAACAGGGTGTTCGTCGGCCCGCCGTCGGCGATGGTCGCACCCGTTTCGGTGTTGCGGGTAATCTCCTCGCCGCCGCTCGGCGTCGCCGCCGCCCACACGATGTCCGAGATCGTCGGCTGCTCAGCCGGCTGCTCGGTGAAGTTCTCGGCCGCGACGCGAACGAAGTCCTGGCCAGCCCGGGATTGCTCCTCGGTGACGTTGTCGCCCTGGTTCAGCGGGATCGCGGTGTAGACGATCGCCGCATCCAGCGGGCTAAAGTTCAAGCCCTCGGGAACGCTGCTCTCCGCGGTGGCGATGTACTGGGCGTTTTCTTGGGCGTCGTCAAGCGTGGCGACGCGCTGGTTGGTCAACGCGTTGACCGCGTCCTGGTCGTTGGGGGCCAGCGTGGCAGCGACCAGGGCAGAGGCGGAGGGCTCGTCGTTGACCGGGAAGGCGACCGCGCCTAGCTCGACCTCCGCTGCAGAGGCCGGCGCCTGCGCTCCGGCCAGGCCGACCTTCTCCGCGTAGACGGGGCTGGGCTCCGAGGTCGCAGCCGTCCGGTTCTGAGCGGCCAGCTCCTGGTGCGCCACCGGGGTGTTGGGGGCGATGTAGACGGCTGCGTCGGCAATCGACTCAACGAGGGTGGGTTTGACGCAAAAGTCGCGGACGACGGGGTTGACGTTGGAGTAGGCGTCGATAAGCGAGGATGCGACGGCCTGATCGGTCGCGGCGACTGGGAGAGCGAGATCGCCCGCGACGCAGGCGGGCGCTTGCCCGCTAGCCTCTGTGTCGCCGTCGCCGCGGGTTGACACGAACGCTATCGCCACGCCGAAGAGCAGCACCGCGACGACGAGGGCCGCGATGACCCCGCCCGAGAGCGCGTAGTTATTCTTCCCGGATGCGTGCCGAGCCATAAGTGACCACCCTTTCAGCGTATAAGCTAACTAAAACCTATCTTAAGACTCGTGTGTCCAGTCGGACACCGTGCCGACGTACTCCTCAATGATGTCTTCGAGAGCGAGCACGCCGATGAGTTCGCCGTTGACGCGGACCTGCGCCATGTGCGCGGAGCGGCGGTGCATGGAGGTCAGGGCGTCGTCAAGCGAGCCTGTGCCGTCGACGATGCTGAGACGGCGGATCCGCGACACCGGGACCACTGGATCGACCTCGTCGGATTCCATCAGGTCCAGGATGTCCTTGACGTGCAGGTAGCCGACCAGCGCGCCGCCGGAGCGCTCTACCGGAAAGCGCGAGAAGCCGGTCGTGCGCACGGCGTGCTCGATGGTGGACAGGGCGATGCCGCGCGTCGAGTACGGGATCGTGGTCAGCTTCTCCAGCGGGATCATCACCTCCTTCAGGCTGCGCGATTCAGAGCGCAGCGCCTTGGCCAGACGCGCGGTTTCCTCCGCGTCGAGCAGGCCCTCCTCGCGCGACTCCATGATCATGTTCGCTAGCTGCTGCTCGTTGACGGTGGATTCGAGCTCGTCGCGCTGCTCGATGCCGAACGCTTTGAGCGTCTTGCGCGCAACCCAGTTCAGCGCGCGGATGATCGGGCCGGTGATGGTGACCCACATCTGCATCGCCGGCGTGAGCCACAGCGCGAGCTGCTCAGGGCCTGCGATCGCGATGTTCTTCGGCACCATCTCGCCGAAGAGGATGTGCAGCCAGGAGATAATCGCCAGGGCGATGACGAACGCGATCGGGTGCAGCAGATCCGCGGGCACCCCGAGCGCCATGAACGGCACCTCGATGTAGCGCGCGATCGCGGGCTCGGCGACCTTGCCCAAGATGAGAGAGCAGATCGTGATGCCGAACTGGGCGCCCGCGAGGTAGATCGAAAGGTGCTCAATTGAATGGATAACCTGCTGCGCCTCCTTTTTGCCCTGCGCGGCCATGGACTCGAGGCGGTCGCGGCGCGAGGAGACAAGCGCGAACTCCGAGGCGACGAAGAAGGCGTTAAACGCCAGCAGGACGGCGATGAGGAAGAGGGCGAGCCAGATGCTCATGAGGTGGCCTCCTTCGAGGCAGAGGGCACGGGGGTCAAAATCGCCCTATCCACTCGCCGCTCATCCATCACGGTGACGTGGGCGGTCCAGCGCCCCGCGTTGCCCGACTCGAAATCCTCCTGGAACCCGCCGCCGGTCTCTGGCAGTAAGACCTTATCGCCGAGGACGGGGACGCGGCCGAGGGTGGACATGATCAACCCGCCAAGGGTCTCGTAGGGGCCATCCGGGGCGGTGTAACTCAGGCGCTCGCTGAGCTCGTCGAGGCGGACGAGGCCGGAGACCTCCCAGGAGAGGCCGAAGCGCTGGAAGTCGCGCTCGGATTCGCGGTCGTCGTACTCGTCGTAGACCTCGCCGAGGAGCTCTTCGACGACGTCCTCGATGGAAACGAGCCCCTGGGTTCCGCCGTACTCGTCGGCGATGAGCACCACCTGCGAGCCCGCCGAGCGCACCCGGTTGAGCACCGAGTCCCCGTCGAGGGTGCCCGGGATGAAATGCACGGGGCGCGCCAGCTCACCGAGCTTAACGCTGCTGCGGAGCTCCTTGTCCACGGAGAAGGCATCCTTGATGTGGACCACGCCGACGGTGTCGTCGAGGTCACCGCGGCGGACGGGGAAGCGCGAGTGGCCCGAGGAGCGCGACAGCGCGATCAGGTCGTTGACGGTGTCCTCCACGTCGAGGGACTCGATCGTGGAGCGCGGCGTCATGAACTCTTCGGCGGTCGATTCGCCGAACTGCAGGGAGCGGTCGATCACCCGGGCGGTCTCGGCGTCGAAGCTGCCCGCTTCCACGGAGTTGCGCACCATCACGCCGAGCTCTTGGCCCGAGCGTGCCGACGCCAGCTCGTCCGCCGGCTCAATCCCCAGCTTGCGCACGAACCAGTTGGCGGAGCGGTTGAGCGCCTTGATGAACCACTTCAGAGCGGTGTTGAACGCGTTGACGGGAGGAACGACGAACCGCGCGGTCGCGAGCGGCTCAGTGATCGCCATGTTCTTGGGCACGAGCTCGCCGAACACCATGGACAAAAATGTCGCCACGATCAGCGCCAGGATCAGCGCGACCATCTGGCTCGCGTTCGCGTTCAGGCCGACGAGTTCAAGCAGGGGAGTGAAGAACTGGCCCAACACCGGCTCGGCCAGATAACCCGCGGCCAGGGTGGTCACGGTGATACCGAGCTGCGCGCCGGAGAGGACGAAGGAGAGGTTCGAGTGGTCCCTCGCTACGGCCCGCGCGGTGCGGTCTCCCTTATCGCGGACGTGCGCGTCGACGGTGGAGCGCTCGAGGCCGGTCATGGCGAACTCGATGGCCACGAACAGGCCCGTCGATGCGGTCAGCGCGATGAATCCGACTAGGGAGAGGATGGATATGAGTATGTCCATGTCTGTGAAAAGGACGCCGACCGTGCACCCGGGGGTGCGTTAGCTGCGCCCGCTACTGCTTCGTGGGCGGCGCCGTGAAGCGCGCCCTGCGGGGTTCGTTGGTTTGCCGTTGCGCACCGTGGTGGCCCGCTTCGTCTGCTGCGGTTGCCCGGGCGGCGGCAGCGGGGTGCCGGAGGGTGTGCGTGCGCCTGTAATTTTAGCCAACTCGGCGGACTCTGCTGTGACGCGCACCGGTGTCGCACTGACCCCGGCCTTGTTCATCAGCTGCTGGACTTCCTTTTCCTGCTCATCGAGCACGAGCGTGACGACGGTCCCGGACGACCCCGCGCGCGCCGTCCGTCCTGCGCGGTGCAGGTAGGCCTTGTGCTCGGCGGGAGGGTCGACGTGGACAACGAGGGAGACGTCGTCAACGTCGATGCCGCGCGCGGCGATGTCGGTGGCGACAAGCACGGGCGCGGAGCCGTCGCCGAAGCCCTCGAGGGCGCGGGTGCGCGCGCCTTGGCCCTTGTCACCGTGCAGGCCCTGGGCGTTGATGCCGGCGCGGCGCAGCTTCTTTACCTGTCGGTCCACGCCGTGCTTGGTGCGCATGAACATGATGGTCTTGCCCTCGCGCGCGCCGATGCGCAGCACCACATCTCCGCGCTCGTCGCGGTCGCCGACCAAGAGCCGGTAGTGCTCCATCGTGCCAACGGCGGCCTGGACCGGCGCGGTCGAGTGCGTCACTGGGTTGGTCATGTAGCGCGCAATGAGCTTTTCGACGTCCCCATCCAGCGTCGCTGAGAACAGCAGCCGCTGGCCGCCCTTCGGCGTGCGGTCGAGGAGCTTGCGCACCTGCGGCAAAAATCCCATGTCCGCCATCTGGTCCGCCTCATCCAGCGCGGTGATCTCGACGTGGTCGAAGAACAGCTTGCGCTGGTTGATCAGGTCTTCTGCGCGACCCGGGGTGGCCACGAGCACGTCGACGGGCGCGGCGAGGGAGCGCAGGTGGTTGTTAATGTTGACGCCGCCGACGACGTCGAGAAGCCGAAGGCCGAGCGCGGCCGCGGGGTCGTCGAGACGCTCGCGAATCTGGGTGGCCAGCTCGCGGGTTGGGGCGAGGATCAGACCCCTCGGGTGGCCAGGCTTCGACGGGGCTCCCGCCAGCCGGGCCAGCATGGGCAGGCCGAAGGTGAAGGTCTTTCCCGAGCCCGTCGGGCCGCGGCCGAGAACATCGCGGCCGGCCATCGCGTCCGGGATCGCCTCTTCCTGGATGGGGAAGGGCTCGGTGATGCCCTGCTTGGCCAAAACGTTGACTATGGGGCGGGGGAGGCCGAGGTCGGCGAAAGACGTCATTGCTGCGATGCTACCTGCTGCGGGGGCAAGCCCCCTAACCGCTAGTAGCTCAGCTCCTCGCGGTCGCCCGACCAAGCGGTGTGGAACGTACCCTCCATGTCCACGCGGCGGTAGGTGTGCGCGCCGAAGAAGTCGCGCTGGCCCTGGATCAGAGCGGCCGGCAGGCGCTCGGAACGCAGGGAGTCGTAGTAGGACAGCGAGGAGGCGAAGACCGGGATCGGCAGGCCGAGCTGCGTGGCGACGACCACGACGCGGCGCCAGGAGTCAATCAGCCCGCCCTCGAGCTCAGCCTTGAAGTAGGGATCCAGTAGCAGAGACGGCAGCTCCGGGTCCTTCTCGTAGGCATCGGTGATGCGGTTGAGGAACTTCGCGCGGATGATGCAGCCGCCGCGCCAGATGCGGGCGAGGTCACCGGGCTTGATGTCCCAGTTGTAGGCCTGAGAACCGGCGTTGATCTCGTCGAAGCCCTGCGCGTAGGCGACGAGCTTGGAGGCGTAGAGGGCGCGGCGCACGTCCTCGATGAACTGCTCCTTGTCCACGCCGAGGGCCTCCAGCGTGGTGGTTTCCCCGGAGGGAAGGCCGATGCGCTGTGCGGCCTCGCGCTGCGCGAGTGCCGACGACAGGGCGCGGGCGAAGACGGCCTCGCCGATGCCGGTGACCGGAACGCCGAGGTCAAGGGCTTCCTTGACGGTCCAGCGGCCGGTGCCCTTCTGGCCCGCGGCGTCGACGATGACGTCGATAAACGGGGTTCCGGTGTGGCGGTCGACCTGGCGCAGGATCTCGGCGGTGATCTCGATCAGATAGGAGTTGAGGTCGCCCTGGTTCCACTCGGCGAAGATCTCCGACATCGCCGCGGGCTCGATCCCGGCGGCGTAGCGCAGCAGGTGGTAGGCCTCGCCGATGACCTGCATATCCGCGTACTCGATGCCGTTGTGCACCATCTTGACAAAGTGGCCCGCCCCGTCGGGGCCGATGTGCGTCACGCAGGGCACGCCGTCGACCTTCGCGGAGATGTCCTCCAACAGCGGCCCGAGGGTCTCCCAGGATTCCTTCGGCCCGCCGGGCATGATCGACGGCCCGTTGAGCGCGCCCTCCTCGCCGCCGGAGATGCCGGCGCCGACGAAGTGGCGGCCGCGCTGGGCGATCTCCTGCTCGCGGCGGATCGTGTCGGTGAACAGGGCGTTACCGCCGTCGATGATGATGTCGCCGTCTTCCATGGCGTCGGCAAGCTGCTCAATCACGGCGTCCGTCGCAGGGCCGGCCTGGACCATGATGATGGCCTTGCGCGGGCGCTCAAGGGAGGCGACGAAGTCCTCGATGGTTTCGGAGGCGATGAAGTCGCCCTCGTGGCCGTGCGCCTCGATGACCGCGCGGGTCTTCTCCGGGGAGCGGTTGAAGATGGCCACAGTGTGGCCCTTGGAGGCGAAGTTGCGCGCGAGGTTGGAGCCCATGACGGCCATCCCCACGACGCCGATCTGGGCGAGCTTGTTACCGGTAGTCATGGGTGAGATACTACGCGGTGCCGAAACGCTACGTCATAGTTCTTTGCAAGTTTTGCATACTTTCTGACAGTGTTAAACGTATAGTGGTGGCATGGATCACAGGTTTGGCAGCGAGCCGATTACTTCACCATTAACCGATGAAGAGCTAGAAGGCGTCAACGCCGTAAATCAAGGGCTGGCGAATACCCTCGGGATCGTCATCACGTACGTCTCCCGCGACCACACGGAGGGCTACGTCGACGTAACACCGGAGCACCACCAGATCACAGGCATCGCCAACGGCGGCCTGTACTGCTCGATCGGGGAGACCCTCGGTTCTATCGCAGCGGTGGCTAACTCCGGCGCTGCGGCAGTCGGCATGAGCAACTACACCGACCTGCTCGGCAGCGTGAAAGAGGGGCGTATCGACGCCGTCGCGGTGCCCGTGCACATCGGCCGGACGACTCACCTGTGGCGCGTGGAGATGTACCACGAGGCCAAGCTCGTGGCCACCACGAACCTCAAGCTGATGATCCTGCGCGATCGCAGCTAGAACCCGTCCTTACAACCAGTGGTTCTTCCGGAACCACCAGTACATCACGCCCATCACGGTCGCCATCAGGATTAGGATCGCCGGATACCCCCAGCGCCACGCGAGCTCCGGCATGTACGCGAAGTTCATGCCGTAAATGCCGGCGATCATGGTCGGGGCGGCCGCCATACCAACCACGGCGGAAATGGTGCGCATGTCGCTGTTCTGCTGCATGTTAACCTTCGCCACGGAGGCGTCGAGAAGCGACGAGAGCCGCTCGTCGAACCCGGAGACGTGATCGCTGACAATCATCGCGTTGTCCTGGACGTCGCGGAAGTACGAGCGCAGCATCTTGCGCAGCATGTCCTTGTTGTTCATCAGCCCTGAGCGCAGCGCTGGTCCGAGCGGGTCGATGGCGTGGCGCATTTCCAAGATCTCTCGCTTGTACATGTAGATCTTGTCGATGTTGATGTCGCGCCTGGGCGTGAACACCTCGTTTTCCAGCTCGTCGACGTCGCGCCCGAGCGCGGTGGCAACCTTGAGGTAGTTGTCTACGACGTGGTCAAACACCTTCCACGCGGCGGCGGGCGGGCCGAGGATCGCCAGCTCCTCGTCCTCCTCGAGCTCGAGCGTCAGGTCGGGCAGGGGAGCCTTGTGGCGGATGGTGATGGCGAATCTCGGCCCGAGCACGACCTGCACCTCGCCGGTGGAGATGATCTCGCGGGCGTCGTCGACTTCCTCGTCGTCGCGGTAGTACACGGAGCGCACGACCATGAACAGCTGGTCGTCGTAACGCTCCATCTTCGGGCGCTGGTGCGCGTCAACGACGTCATCAACGATGAGGTCGTGCAGGTTGAAGATCTCGGCGATGCGCTCCATCTGCGTCGTGTTCGGCTCGCTGAGAGACAGCCAAAGAAACGCGTTCTCATGATCCTCGACCATCTTCAAAGCCTGGGTCACCCGCGCCTCGCCGGGCAGCTTCTTGCCGTCGAGGAAGATGCGGCAGAAGTCGACGTTGCGCTCAATCGGGATCGGCACGCTCCTTGAGGAGGGCTCAGATGCGGCATCGGGGCGTTTGCTGCGTTGCAGAGGCAGCGGTAGGCGTGGCGGCATGGTGTGTTGGCCCCCTTCAAGCGAAGCGCGGTGAATTACTTAAGTGAAAAAGAATGATACGCCATGGCGCGCAACAGCCCGGTTCCGCGAGCGGAGACCGGGCTGAAAACGGGGGTAGAGAACTAGTTCTCGCCGTTGGTGTCGCGCAGCTCCGGCAGAGCGTCCTCGTCGGTAGCCAAGTCGCGCAGCTTCAGCAACGCGGTGCGGCCGTGCATCTGCGACAGGGTAGTGGCCAGGTTGTAACGCTTCGGGCTCAGAGCGTTGGCGAACCAGGACAGCATGGTGACGAACTGGTTGCGCACGCCCACCAGGAAGGAGACGTGGACTGCAAGCCACATCAACCAGCCGGTGAAGCCGGTGACTTCAACCTTGCCGATCTTGACCACGGCGTTGAAGCGGGAGACGATAGCCATCGAGCCCTTATCGAAGTACTCGAAGTCGTCGCGGGCCTCTGGGGCCACGTCGTGCTCGACCTGCTCCTTGATGATCTTCGCGACGTACTCGCCGGTCTGGATAGCGACCTGAGCAACGCCCGGGAGGCGGTCGCGGCTCATCATGTCACCGATGATGAAGACGTTGGACTTGTCGCCCACGGTGAGGTCGGCGTTAACCGGAACCTTGCCGTTGCGCTCGGCCTCGACACCGACCTGGTCGGCGATCAGCTTGCCCAGCGGGGAAGCCTGCACGCCGGCGGACCAAATCTTGGTGGTCGTCGGGATCGTGGTTTCTTCCTCGGTTTTGGTGTCCTTGTAGGTGACGGAGTCCTCGTCGACGTTGACCACCATGGAGTTAAGAACGACGGTGACGCCCTTCTTCTCCAGCTCGCGCTGAGCTCGCTTGCCAAGGCGCTTGCCGAAGGGGGGAAGCACTTGGGGGAGGCCGTCGATAAGCACGATCTTTGCCTGCGAGGGGACGAAGTTGGAGTAACCGTGCGCGAAGGAGCGGTGGGCCATCTCGGCGATCTGGCCGGCGAGCTCAACGCCGGTGGGGCCGGCGCCAACGATAACGAAAGTGAGCAGGCGCTCGCGCTCCTCAGCGGTCTCAGCGACCTCGGCGCGCTCGAAGGCGGTGATGATGCGCGCGCGGATTTCCAGCGCGTTGTCGAGCGTCTTCAGGCCGGGAGCGAACTCGGCGAAGTGGTCGTTGCCGAAGTAGGACTGACCAGCGCCCGCTGCGACGATCAGGGAATCGTAGGCGTAGGTGCGCGAAAACTCGCCCTCGTACGCGGTCACGGTCTGGGCGTCGACGTCGATGTCGGTGACGTCGCCGCGCACAACGTCAACGTTGTCCTGTCCGGAGAGGGCTTGGCGTACGGAGGTCGCGATTTCGCCGGTGGAAAGCAGACCGGTTGCTACCTGGTAGAGCAGCGGGGCGAACAGGTGGTGGTTGGTGCGATTGATGATGGTGACGTCGACGTCGGCATCGGCAAGATCGCGAGCTGCGAAAAAGCCGCCGAACCCGGCGCCGATAATGACGACGTGGTGGCGGTTACCTGCGGGGCGCAATGGGGTTTCAGTCATAGGTGTGCCTTCCTTGCTGGACGTGGTTAGCTATCTGTTGCACATATTACGCCTTTGCCAAGATTTCGTGGACGCAAGCCCCGACGTGCCTGCCGCCTCCGGGGCATGTCAGTCGTTAGAGTTGGACGAGTGTTGACCGCCCCGGACGTTCCAGAGCACCTTGTAACGGTGGATGCCCACGCCTGGCCGGGTTTGCTGGCCATCCCAACAGGCCCAGCGGCGGGTTTGAAGGCGCGGGTCGCCGAGGCCAAATTCGCCGGCGCCTGCGCGGCTGCTGGGATCGAGCTTGACTCGGGCCGCGGCGCGGAACTCAGAGTCGAATACGACATGTTGTTCCGCCGCATCGCCGAAAGCGGCTGGGTGGGCCTCGCCGAAGGGTTCATGGCGGGGGAATGGTTTGCAACCAGCAGCGAGGTGCTTGTCGACGTCCTCACCAAGCTGCTTCAGTCCAACTACCGGCCTAAGACCCCGACAATTAGCCCGAAGCATCTCGACGGCGGCGGGGAGATCCCGGCCGAGCTAGTACAGCATTTTGCCGGCGACCGGATGAGCGGTTTCGCGGGTCATTTCGCGACGGGCGTGCCCACGACGCAGCGCGTTCGCGTGAAATCCCAGCAGTCGCGTTCCGCTCCGGCGTATTTCGTCGACGTGACGGAGTACTCAGAGCCCATCGACGCGTCCCGCGACGACCTGGGCGACGTGCAGCAGCGCTCTGTGCAGATGCTTCTCGACGCCTGCGCAACCGGCCGCGGTACGCATCTGCTGGAGTTCCCGTCCTCGGGGGGCGCGGTGTCGCTCGCGGCGGCAGGCCGGGGAGCGGTTGTCGACGCGTGGGCCGCCGATGAGCACGCCGCGGACGCGTTGCGCGACCGAGTGGTGTACGCGGGCGTCGGCGGTGCTGTCCACGTCGAGCTCATGGGGCCGGAGTGGACGCGTGCGACTAACCGGCGCAGCTTCTACGACGCAGTGGTCAGCGTGGAGCGGCTCGAGACGTTAACTCCCGCGAGCAAGGCGCAGTACTTATCCGCCGTCGGCCACCTCGTGGACCCGGGCGGGCGCGTGGCTGTGCAGACCGTGATGCGCACGGCGGCCTTCACACCGGCGGCCGACGCCGCGCTGCAGTCACTGCGGGCTTATATCTGGCCGGGGCTGAGCTTCTCGACACCCGATGAGCTCACGCGGATCGTCGACCGGCGAACGCCGCTGCGGATTGTCGCGCAGACGCGGGCACCGGCGCACCTCGCGGCGTCGCTACGCCTGCAGCGCGAGATGTTCGACAGCCGGCTGCGCGAGGCTGCGGCGGACGGATTCGATCAGGTGTACCGGCGCCTGTGGCAGTGGCAGTTCGCGCTGCGCGAGGCGCTGGCGCGGTTGGAGATGCTGGACGTGGTCCAGGTGACCCTCGTGCCGCGCGACCGGCGGGGGCGGCGCTAGGCGACGGGAGCGTGGGCGTCGTCAAGCTTTAGTTGACATAATGTACATTATCGGACAATGACTTGCGCAGGGCTGATGCCCCTTATTTACGTAACGTTACGTTTTTTAGCGGACCTTCTCCAGGTTCAGGCGGACGTTGACTTCGCCTTCGTCGGCGATCTTGGCAGCCACCAGCTCTGGGGTCTTCACGCCGAAGTCCTCGCGGCTGATTGGGATGTCGCCCGCGACTACGATGTTGTCGCCGGTGCGCAGAGCCTCGAACTCGTGGGTAATGCGGTTGGTCTCGCCGCGGATTGTCAGATCGCCCGTCAGTGTCACAGTTCCCACCGTGCCGTCGGATGGCAACTGGCTCACGTCCGCGGGCTCCGTCACGCTGAACTCGGCCGTTGGGTAATCATCGGTGTTGAGGATTGAGCGACGGACGTTAACGTCGCGCCGATCGTTGTCTGTGGCAACACTCCTCATGTCTACAGTGATCTCGCCGGCCGTCAGCGTACCCGCCTCGATCTGAACCTCGCCTTCGACTTCGCGCGTAGAGCCGGACGTCATCTTGCGCTCGGCCGGCAGGATCTCGAAGAAAGTGAATCCCGCCGAAGTCTGGTTTGGGCCGAGCTCGTTGGTAACGTCCCACACCCCGTCGACCTCCGTCGTCGCCGGGCGCGCGCCCTCAGCGTTGATGCCCTCTGTTTTCACACCGTGATCGCCGAACAGCAAGGCGTAGACGACCGGCACGATTGCCAGCGCCGCCAACGCGAGGATGAATATAATTGCGAAAATAAGGACTGGCTTGGGGATCTGACGTTGCCTGTTCACCATTCCTACCTTAGCCTTTCCACGCGTTTGGCCATATTTACCAGTTCCTCGCACAGCTCGGCGATCTCGGTATGGTCCGCACCTTCGCGGTGGGCAATGGCGATATCCTCTGCCGCGCAACGCAGCTGGAACAACTGATCCCGCAAGTCATCGGCCCGCTCAGGGGCCAAAATTACCGCCTCCGCCGGAATGGTAGTACCGCTAACCGACGCCCGCTGCTCGTACGCGCGCTGCTTGCACGACGGGCTACAGAACTTCCGTTTACGCCCTCTCCCCTCTTGCGGGGGCAATTCGACACCACACCACTGGCAGGTCTGTGGAGTCGTCGGCATGGTGCAAGCGTAATACACCGCTCGATGTCCAGGGCACGGGGTTGAGTACGGAGTATGGGACTCTTGGTGTGTTTTGTCGAATTGGTGTTCCGTCAACCAAGTCCGCAATGCGGAGTCGGCGCACGGTCGGATTCTCGATTTGGCCATGATGAGGGGTGGATTTTCATCTGGGACGCGTCACCGTAGTCCGCAATGCGGAGTCAACTCCCCTTCCCTAGCGACCAGCTTCCAGGCCAACTCGCCACGCAACCCTAAGCGAACAGTAGACGTGACAACCAAGTCCGCAATGCGGAGTCAGTATCCGGCAAGGTCCTCAATGCTGCCCCTGATAGGGACTAAACACTAACTTGTGACATGTCACCCTAGTCCGCAATGCGGAGTCGACCCGCCTCCCGGGCGACCTGCCTCGAAGCGCAGGCCGCAATGCGGACTCGAACCCACCACGAAACCTCAAGCAAACAGTAGACACATCGCCCAAGTCCGCAATGCAGAGTCGACCCACGGCCCAAGCCCCCATAACCGCACGAACACGGCCCGCCCGTTCGCACTGGGTGGCGGGAACATTTCGTAGCGCCCGGTCGTTATAATGGGGCGACTATCAAACGAGGGAAGGGATTCACACAGCATGGCTGATCGCGTATTGCGCGGAAGTCGGATGGGTGCCGTCAGTTACGAGACTGACCGCGACCACGATCTGGCGCCGCGCCGCATGGCTAAGTACCGCACCCCTAACGGCGAGGTGTTCGACGTCCCCTTCGCCGACGAGGCTGAGATCCCCGAGGAGTGGATGTGCAAGAACGGCCAGATTGGCACACTCATGGAGGGCGAGGGCGTCGAGGCCAAGCCCGTTAAACCGCCGCGCACGCACTGGGACATGCTCCGCGAGCGCCGCACCATCGAGGAGCTCGACGTTCTCCTCGAAGAGCGCCTTGATCAGCTTCGCAAGCGCCGCCGCACCGCAGCTCGTCTGGCGAAGGAACAGGAGCAGCAGGCCAAGGCCTAAGAACTAAAAAGCCCGGCTTTACGACGCTCTGTTCGTGCAGCTGGGCTTTGTCTTGCGTGCTCCTACCCGTGGTTCTTCTCGTAGTCCGCGATCCTGAGACCCTCGCGGATCAGGCCCACGAAATTGTCAGCCGCCCGGGCAGCCTTAGCCGGGAGCTCACGAACGCCGGACTTGTCCAGCTGGTAGCGGGCCAGCTTCGCGCTCTCTCCGATGACGTTGACGATGACCTCCGGGGCGTGCTCAATCTCGCGCTTCCACTTCGGCAGGCTCGAGTTGTCCAGTTCGGAGCGGACAAAACGGCTGGCCTCCTTGGCGCCTTCGCGAAGCAGCTCGGACTTCTCGGCCGCCGCCCACTTGGTCACCTCGGCCAGGGACTGCCCGGCGAAGCTCGCGTCGAGCTTGGATTCGCCGAGGGTGCGGTCGGTGAACGTGATGGGCACCTCGCGCACGTCGTAGCCAGCCTGCAACGCGCGGTGCGCGATCTCCGCCTGGAAGATGTAGCCCTTGTCCGAAAGAGAGTCGAGGTCCAGGTCTTCGAGCAGCTCGTGGCGGAATGCGCGGTAGCCGGCGGTCATGTCGGCGATGTCGTCGCCAAGCACGAGCGAAATGTAGCGGTTGCCGGCCTTGGACAGGAGGTAGCGCTCGCGGGGCCAGTCCTTAACCTCGCCGTCCTCGACGTAGCGTGAGCCGATGACCAGGTCGGCGCCGTTGTCGATCTCAGCAAGGAGCATCTCGAGCTCCTCGGGCGCGTGCGAGCCGTCGGCGTCCATCTGGCAGATCACGTCGTAATCGTGCTCGAGCGCCCAGTTGAAGCCCTCGCGGTACGCCGCCAGCAGGCCTTCCTTACCGGCGCGGTGCACGACATGAACCTCGTCGTGTGCCGCAGCGAGCTCGTCGGCCTTGGAGCCGGTGCCGTCCGGGGAATTGTCGTCGACGATGACGACGTCGACCGGCGAAGTCGTGCTGAGGACCCGATCGACGATCAGGGGGAGGTTCTCCACCTCGTTGTAGGTCGGAATGATCACGACAGTGTTGTTCGCCACGGCTACATCTCCTTGGGGTTTTTAAGTGTTAGGACGCTTCTTTGCATCATACTCGCGTCGTGACGCAGCCCACGCGGCGATCATCGCGACGACGCCCGCCGCGACCGCGATCCACTCGAAGTACCGGCCGATGCGGACGGCCGGGGTCACCGTGTCTTTGAGCGGAAGGTCCTCGGTGAGGTGCGCGGGCTCAAAAATCTCTGTGTGCTGGGAGACGCGACCGTCCGGATGGACGATGGCCGACACGCCCGAGGTGGCTGCCACGACGACGGCGCGATCCGTCTCGATCGCGCGCATGCGGCTCATCGCGAGCTGCTGGTACGTCATATCGGTAAACCCGAACGTCGCGTTGTTCGTCGGCGTCGCCAGAATGGTCGCGCCGTTTCGCACCGCGGTGCGGTAGGCCTCGTCGACGGCGACCTCGTAGCAGGTCGCGATACCGACCCTTACGTCGCGCATGTCGACCACGCCGTTGCCGCTGCCCGGCTTGAAGTCGCCAGCCATGTCGACGTACTCGGAGAAGTTGCGGAAGAAATCGCGCATCGGCATGTACTCGCCGAAGGGCTGGAGGTATTTCTTGTGGTGGTAGTCCCCCGTCCAGGTTTCCGGGTCGAAGACGACCATGGTGTTACGCTGACCGACCTCGTCGCGTGTCAAGGTGCCCACCAGCACGGGGGCGTCGATGCGCTGCACGGCGACGTTGATAATCGCGGCGGCCTCGGGGTCGGTGAACGGGTTGACGTCGGAGGCGTTCTCCGGCCAGATGACGATGTCCGGGTTGGCACCGGACTCCGCGAGCGCGATCGTCTCGTTAACGTGATTGGCCAAGACTGCGCGGCGCTGCGCGTTGAAGTCAAGCCCCATGCGCGGCACGTTGCCCTGCACGGCGGAGGCGGTCACCTCGCCGACCACTCCCCGCTCGGTGCCGACGCCGATCTGCGCGAGGAGCCCGAGAGCTAGCGGCGCGATGACGGCGACGGCGCCCGCAGCGCGGTGGCGAAACAGCACAGCAACCAGACCGCAGCCCACCAGCGTTGTCGCCAGTGTGACTAGCGCTGGGCCCCCATAGGCGGCCAGGTTGGCGAGAGGGCCGTTGATCTGGCCCCACGCCAAGCGCACCCACGGAAAGCCGCCGAAGGGGAACGACGAGCGGGCCCACTCGACGGCCAGGTAGATCAGCGGGAACACCGCGAAACCCCAGCGCTGACGTGCGGCGAGCACACCGAAGATGCCGGTGGGGATGGCGTAGAGGGCGCACGCGATCGCGAGCGCCACGTACGGCATGGTGCCCACGAACTCGCCGATCCACGGCAGGAGGTAGAGGTAACAGAACAGCGCGTGGGTGAAACCGAGCAGCGCGCCGAAGCCACCGGAGGGGCCGGGGCGCTCGCCGGACGCGGGACCGATCCAGCGGCTCCACGAGCTCGGCCACGGCGCCAGAGCGAAGTAAAAAAGCGCTATCCCGAAAATCGCCGCGAACCACAACCCGTGCGGCTCGTAGGAGTAGTACACGGCCGCTCCGGAGGCGGCGGCGAGGGTGAA
Organism: Corynebacterium sp. Z-1; assembly: GCF_031844665.1. Classification (NCBI taxonomy): domain Bacteria; kingdom Bacillati; phylum Actinomycetota; class Actinomycetes; order Mycobacteriales; family Corynebacteriaceae; genus Corynebacterium; species Corynebacterium sp. Z-1. The sequence goes on from NZ_CP134621.1 coordinate 1,698,326, forward strand.
GCGGAAGAAGGCTCTCACTGGGTGCGGCCCTCCGGGTTATCCCCGGGGCGGTGGTGCGGGTCGACGCTGTCCATCCGGTAGAGCTTCTCCAGCTCGTCGGCGTCGGTCGGCGCGGTAAAGCTGCCGTAAGAATCGTGTACCTGCGACATCGGCGAGACCGTGTAGGCGCGCACACCGAAATCCTCCACGGCGCGCTGCACCTTCGCCGACAGCCCGCGCCGCAGCAGGGCACGGGTCGGGCCGAACACCATGATCAGGCCGATCAACGAGGAGACAAACCCCGGGAGGATGGTGAGTACCCAGCCGGCGACGAGGATCGCGGAATCGCCCGCCAGTGTGCCCAGGCTCGAGCGCCCCTGCGCCGCCTTACGCACGGAGTTGCGCAGCGCGATGTTGGCGGCCAGACCGCCGATGACCATCAGCGCGAAGACGGCGACGAAGGCCCAGCCGATGCCGATCAGCTTAGCGACACCGAGAAACGCGAGGACCTCGACTAGAAAGTAAGCGAACAAGATCAGGCGCATGCGGCCAGACTACCCGCCCAACTGTCCGAGAAGCCATTTCGCGTCACGCGGCGCGTTGGCGAAGTAGGGCATGAAATGGTTCAGCCCCATCCGTCCCGGAATTTTCGGCCACGGGTGGTTATGAAGCTCCACCCCCCACTTCTCAGCGAGGCGCTGGGAACCGCCAAACGGAATAACGTCGTCGTTCTTCGATCCCCACAGCCGAAGCGGAATCCGCACGGGCTCCCGGTTGCCCAGCGCCATGCGGTCGAGGAACTCGCTGGATGCAGGGTTGCGGTCGAGCAGCTCACCGAGCGGGACGCCGGAGGTGGTCCACTTTTCCGTGCGGGTGTACCGGTACTTCATCACCGCGCCCGGCCCGCAGACCTGCGCGCCGAACGCGATCGCGGCTAGCCCCTCGTCGGACAGCTCAGGCGTGAGGTCGGCGAACGCGTCCGGGTCGGAGGCGAGCATCCCGGCGACGGCGTAGAGGATCACCGCCGCGGGCATCGCGCCGTCGACGTGCTTAAGCACCGCGGCGAGATCCGCGGGCGCCGAGCCGACCACCGCGGCCAACGGCTGCAGCTCGGGGGCGTATTCCGGCTGCTCCAGCCAGGCGCCGATCGCTCCCCCGCCTTGGGAAAAACCCCACAGACCGAGGTTGTCGGTGCCAACGCCCAAGCTTGTCGACGCCCTCACGGCGTCAGCCAGCGCCCTCGCGCCCGAGGCGTGGTCGCAGTAAAACTGCACGTTGCCCTCGGGGTGGCGCGGGTAGTCCGTGAGGACGACGTTGCACCCGAGCGCAAGCATGAAGTTGATCACGGGCTGCTCGTGGGCGGCGATGATGTCGAACGGCCGGGTGCGCAGCGCAACACCGACCGTGCACGAGTACGAGGGGTCGCAGCGCGGCGCCACGCCCTGGGTTGAGGGCGCGAAGGCGATGGTGGGCCTTGGCGTGTTTTTCGCCCACGGCACGTGCGAGCGGTACACCGCGCCGGTGGCGGTGAGGACGCGCCGCTCGGAGTCGCAGGTGGCGTAGTCGATGCGCCACGAGGAGGCGTCGTTAAGCCTCGTGCCCAAGCCAACCGGCGAGATCTCGACGGCGTTGATCAGCGTGCCCGGGGTCATGCCGCTGACCCAGGTGGCCTGGCCGAACTCGGGGTCGGTGCCTGGGTTGAGGTTGACGGCGTCGACGACAAACGGCGCGAGCGTGCGGGCGAGCTGGGCAATCATGGTGGTGTTCTCCTATCGAGGCATGCGGCGCCACACGGGTCGCGGCACGATCGCCATTATGGCGGAAAGCAGGGCGAGTCGGCGCGGGATCCATAGCGTCGTGCTCTTGGACTTGGCCGCCGCTGCCACGACCGCGTCGGCGACGTTGGCCGGGCGCACGGACATCGGCGCCGGGGTCATGCCCTCCGTCATAGAGCCGATGACGAACCCGGGGCGCGCGGTGATCAGGTTGAGCTCGGTGCCGTGCAGCCTGTCGGTCAGGCCCTGGCAGAAAAAGTCGAGACCCGCCTTGGTGGAGCCGTAGACGTAGTTCGCGCGCCGCGCCCGCCAGCCGGCGATGGAGGAAAACGCGAAGATCTCGCCGCGCGTCATGACGTCGGTAAGCACGGTCAGCGCGTTGACCTGCGCGAGGTAGTCGATAGTGGCGATGCGCGCCGCCTCGCGCTCGTCACGCTCCGCGAGCTGCTGGTCGCCGAGAATGCCGAAGGCGACGATCGCGGTGGTGACATCGCCGGCGGCCTCGATCAGCGGGCGGTGCGAGTCCAGGTCGGTCGCCTCGAACTCGCGAAAGCGCACCTCGCGGGCCCCAGCATCGAGCAATCGCTTCTCGACGCCCACAGCACGTGCCCGGTCGCGTCCCGCGAGCACCACTACCCTGCCCTGGCACATCCGCACGGCGATCTCGCCGCCGATGTCGCTGTTCGCTCCAAGCAGGAGCATCGTCCCTTGATTCTGTGCCATGGCTCTACCCCAACGTCCTTGGCTGGCGGTTGAGCTGCTCGCAGCCGTCAGCGGTGACCACGACGATGTCCTCGATGCGCATCCCCCACTGCCCCGCCACGTAGATGCCGGGCTCGACGGAAAACGCCATGTTCTCCCGGATCACCTGGTCATTGCCACCAACGATGTAGGGCGGCTCGTGGGTGTCAAGCCCGATGCCGTGGCCCGTGCGGTGGAAGAAGTGCTCGCCGTACCCCGCAAGCGTGATCACGCGCCGCGCGGCCGCGTCGATCTCGTGTGCGGCCACGCCGGGGCGCACCGCCGCAATGGCGGCGTCGAAGGCCTCCTGGAGAACGGCGTAGGCGGCGTCGAACGCGTCATCGCGCTCCCCCGGCACCTGGTAGGTGCGGGTACAGTCGGAGCGGTACCCGGAGGCGAACGCGCCGCCGATGTCGACTACGACCGGGTCGCCCGGCTCCAGCACGCGCGAGGAGAAGTCGTGGTGGGGGTTCGCCCCGTTGGGCCCGGAGCCGACGATGACGAAATCGACGCTGGCGTGCTCCGCGGCAATGAGCCGCTCAAGCTCCGCCGCGACCTCCTGCTCCGTGCGCCCCGGGGCGAGGAGCTCGGGCACGCGGGCGTGGACGCGGTCGATGGCTTCGGCGGCGGCGCGCAGCTGCGCGACCTCGCCGGGTTCCTTGACCATAAATAGCTCGGCGAGCACGTCCTGGGCCAACACGGTGCGCGGCGCGAGGGCCTGCAGCTTGAGCACGTGGTCCGTCGTCAGCGCGGTGCCAAGCCCGATAACGCCCTCGCCGGTTATCTGTGCACACAGCTCATAGGGGTCCTCGCCGTCGCGCCAGGAGACGATGGGCAGCGCGGTGAAAACGCTTGCGGCGTCGGTCGCTGGCACAACGAGCCGCGCCTCGCCGGTGGCCGGCACGACCAGCGCCGACAGCCTCTCGTGGGAGTCGATGTGCAGGCCCGTGAGGTAGAACAGCTCGGTGCCCGGCCCGACGATCAGCCCCGCCAGACCCGCTTCGGCGACAAGGCGCTGCGCCTTCTGAAGTCTGAAATCGTTCATTGTTCCACGCTACACTCGGCGCTCGTGCGTACTCACCTCGTAGCCAGGCTTGCCCACCCCGGCGGATACTGCTCCGGGGTGCTGCTCTCGCCGACGACGGTGCTCACCTGCGCCCACTTCTTCCGTGGCGTGGATCGCCTGGTCAACGTCTACGTCGCCGGCACTCGCCGCAGGGTCAAAGACCTCGAGGTGATCGCCGGGACCGACATCGCGCTCGCTACCGTCTCCAAGGTCCGTGTGGACGATGACACCGTCTTCCCCACCCTCGGAACCGCGCCGCCCGCCTTCGCGCACACCGCGACCTTCGGGTTCGGCGGGAAGCTGAGCCACCCTGCGGCCCGCGACGGGCGTTTCTTAAGCACCCTGCCGTTCGCGCTGTCGCGCAACCTGCGCACCGTCGTCCAACCCGCCGGCGTGATTTTCAACACCACCCCAGCCGTCAAGGGCGACTCGGGCGGGCCGGTTATCGCCGACGGCAAGGTCTTCGCCGTCCAGTCGCTCATCCTCGACCCCTTCGGCGTCAACTTGGGTGTGGCCACGGTGTCGCTTATCGACGACCGCGTGCGCGAGAGCGTCGACAAGCACGCGCGCTAGCTGCCGATGGCGACGACGCCGCGGCGGATTGCGTCGATGGCCTTGTTCGCCGAGTGACGGATCTCCGGGTTGTAGCCGGTCTTCACCACCTGCTCGAGCAGGTCAATGACCTGGCGGCACCAGCGCACGAAGTCACCCGGGGTGAGCTCCGCGCCGGACTCCGCCGCCGCGGCGAGGCAGTAGCCCAGCGGCGCGCCGGCCGTCCACTGGTGCACCGACAGGCTAAAGCTCGCGTCCGGCATGCGTGAGACCGGCAGCTGGTGGCGCTGCTCGTCGGAGACGAGCTCGTTGTAGATGCGCATGGTTGCGTTCATCGCCACCGCCATCGGCTCCGTGGGCACCTCCGGCGAGCCGAAAATGGACTTGCGGTTTTCGAACACGCACATCGACGCCACGCCCGCGAGCTCGGCCGGGTCGAGCGAGTCCCACACACCGCGCTTGAGGCACTGCGCGACCAGCAGGTCCGCGACGCTGTGGATGGAGGCGAGGCGCTCGCCCTCCTCGGTCACCTGGGGCTCGCCGTCGACGATCTCGACGTAGTCCATCTCCGTGAGCAGCCCGATGATGCGCTCGAAGGTGCGGCCGAGCGAATCGGTGGAAGAATCGACCGCGCGCTGCGTCTTCTCCAGGCGGCGCTGCTCGCGGACGAGCTGCTCGCCCACGCGCGCCAGCATCTCGCGGTCGGTCGCGGGCCAGGCGTGCACGGGGTGCTCGCGGATCGCCTCGCGCAGAGCCGTGACGCGTTTCGACGGCCGCACTCGCGCCTGCTCTTTCAGCTTGCGCGGCGACGTGAAGTTGCCGCGCTGAATCAGGCTGACGACCTTGCGCGCGTGGCGGCGCGGCTGGTCCGCGAGGTGGCGCGGGATTTTGACCCGGCCGACCACCACCGGCGTGTTGCGAAACGCCGAGGCGTCGATCCGTCCGGACCAGCCGCGCTCGGTGGTGACCCAGGGGCGCGGGTCGTCGTGCTTGCCGGCGGCCTGAACCACGGCGGCGAGCTCGGGCTTCTTCTTGCCGGGCAGGGCGATCACCTCGCCCACCTGCAGGCGGGCTAAGAGCTTGACGGTCTCGGTGTGGCGGTCGGTGAGCGCCGCGGCGCGGGCTTTTTTCTCCGCCTCGGTCAGCTCGCGGCGCAGCTGCAGGTAGTCGACCAAGTCCGCTGCGGGATCATCCGAGGGCGGGGCGAAGGAGGCGATGTCGCGCTCCAGCTGTTCGCGAAGCGAGCCCACCTTCGCGCGGAGCCGCTCGATCTCGCGCACCTCGCCGACGACGGAGCGATCGGTCTGGAACTGCGCAAACGACTGCTCCACCAGCCGGATCGAGGCGTCGAAGCCGTTCATCTTCAGCATGTTGATCGCCATGTTGTAGCCCGGGGTAAACGGCGAGATCAGCGGGTAGGTGCGTGTCGACGCCAGCCCCGCGACCTCGCGGGGATCCATCGCCGGCGCCCACTGCACCACCGCGTTGCCGATGGGGTCGATGCCGCGGCGCCCGGCTCGCCCCGTGAGCTGAGTGTATTGGCCCGGCGTGAGGTCGACGTGCGCCTCGCCGTTGAACTTGACCAGCTTCTCCAGCACCACGGTGCGCGCCGGCATGTTGATGCCCAGGGCGAGGGTTTCGGTGGCGAAGACGACGCGCACGAGTCCCTGGACGAACAGCTCCTCGACGATGTGCTTGAACGCGGGCAGAAGCCCGGCGTGGTGGGAGGCAAACCCGCGCATCCAGGCGGTGCGCAGCTGGCGGTAGTTGAGCACCTGCAGGTCCTCGTCGGGGATGCCCTTGATGCCCTTATCGACGATCTCCGCAATGCGCTCCTGCTCCTCCGGCGTGGTCAGCTCCTTGCGCGAGCGCAGGCACTGGAACAGGGCGCCGTCGCAACCGGCGCGGGAGAAGATGAACACGATCGCCGGGAGCATGTCGCGTCCCTGCAGCGCCGAGACGACCTCGGGGCGGCCGACGGGTTTGGTGCGGTCGACGGGGCGCTCGCGCCCGGAGCGTCGTCCAGCAGCGCGCGAGCGAAATCCCCTGCCCTCCTCGAAGTCGCGGCGGCCCTCCTCGGCGCGGCCGGACTCGATGCGCTCGATGGCGTACTCGAGGTCCCGGTTGACGCGGCCGTCGGTGCCCGGCTCGAACAGCGGGAACACCTTGCGCCCGACCATCATGTACTGGCTCAGCGGCACGGGGCGGTGCTCGGAGACGATCACCGCCGTGTCGCCGCGCACCGTGGCCAGCCATTCGCCGAACTCCTCGGAGTTCGACACCGTGGCCGAGAGGCCGATCACGCTGACGGAGTCGTCGAGGTTCAAGATGACCTCCTCCCACACGGCACCGCGGTCGCGGTCGGCGAGGTAGTGGATCTCGTCCATCACCACGTGCGAAAGCAGTGCTAGCTGCGGGGACTCGGCGTAGATCATGTTTCGCAGCACCTCGGTCGTCATCACGACCACCTCGGCGGAGCCGTTGATGCTCACGTCGCCGGTGAGCAGACCGACAGCGTCCTCACCGTGCTCGGCGACGAGGTCGTGGTACTTCTGGTTGCTCAGCGCCTTGATCGGAGTGGTGTAGAAGCACTTCGTGCCGCGCGACAGGGCCAGCGACACGGCGAACTCCCCCACGATGGTCTTGCCGGAGCCCGTCGGCGCGCAGACGAGCACGCCGCGGTCCTGCTCTACGGCCTGGCAGGCCTTCACTTGGAAGTCATCGAGCTCGAAGCCCTGGTGAGCGCGAAACTCGTCGAAATGGGTCTGCGGTGAAGGCGTTGACATGCCCTCTACAGTACGTCTTTGAAGTGGTCCTCTTCAGGTGGGACGACGGGCGTGGCGCTGACGGGGGCTGGCTCGGCGATGGGGCCGGACGCCTCCTCGTCGTCAAGGTCCATCCACTCGGGTCGCTCGACCCTGCGGCGCTTGTCGTTGATGCGGCAGAACTGGAAGGCCAGCTCGACGAGCACCACCATCGCGACGGCCAGCGCGATCATCGAGAACGGGTCCTGGCCCGGGGTCATGAACGCGGCGAAGATGAACAGGCCGAGGATGATGATGCGGCGCTTGTCTTTGACGTGGTCGTAACGTAGGAACCCCGCGAGGTTGAGCATCACGATGATCAGCGGCAGCTCAAAGCTCACACCGAAGATGACGATCAGCGAAAGCAGGAAGTTGTAGTACTCGCGGCCTGTCAGTGCCGCGACCTGGACCTCGTCGCCGATGGACATGAGCACGTAGAGGCCCTTGTCCAAAACGAAGTAGGCCAACAGCGCGCCCAGCACGAACAACGTCACGGCGAGGGAGACGAACGCAAAGGTGTAGCGCTTCTCGTTGCGGTGCAGACCCGGGGTGATAAACGCCCAGATTTGGGTGAGCCAGATCGGCGAGGAGAGCACGATGCCGGCCAGCGCGCCCACCTTCAACCGCAACATGAACATCTCGAACGGTGTCGTCGCCAGCAGGCGGCACTGCCCGTCGCCGGTGAAATCAGCGCGCAGGTCTTCCGGCAGGTTGCAGTACGGGCCGCGGATGATCTCACCGAGCGGTGCCAGGCCGAATGGCGCGTTTTGGTACCAGATGAAGCCGATCACCGTTCCGACGAACAGCGCCGCCAGGGATATGACCACTCGGCGCCGCAGCTCCTTGAGGTGCTCCATCAACGGCATGCTGCCGTCGGGGTTCTTCGCCTTCTTCCGCTTCGCCGGGCGCTTGCCGCCGGTTACGACACGAGCCACGACTACTTAGTTCTGCGGGCGGGGCTGGTTATCGGCGATCTGGGTCGCGCTCTGGGTCTCAGGAGCGGCCTGCGGGAGCTCGGCCTGGACGGGCGCGGGCTTGTCGTCGTTACGCATTTCGTTGACTTCGCTCTTGAAGATACGAGCGGAACGGCCCATCGAGCGGGCGAGATCCGGCAGCTTGTTCGCTCCGAAGAGCAGCAGGACGATCGCCAGGATAATGAGGATTTCCGGCCAACCTAAGCTAGGCATGGGGTTCCTTTCAAAAATGTCGCTGTCGCCTCAGTGGGCGCCGTTAAGGGTTTAGCTTAACCCATCCACCCCGGTTTGAGCGCGCCGAACGGTCTCGCGCGCCAGATTCCCAGGTTCGACCAAGCGAACGCGATCGCCCTGGCTCAGACAGAACCGGATAAGCCAGTCGTCGTTGCCGTAGGCCATCGTGGCGCGGACCCAGTCGCCGCTGCCGAGGTCGGAGTCGAGCTCGATTTCGAAGTAGTCGGCCAGCCACGTCGCGTCGCGGCGGATGGCGAGCTCCGCCCGACGGCGGGTGGAGAACCCGAAGGGGTCGTTCGGATCGAAGCCCGTGGGGTTGCTCGGGGCGTTGGAGGGGGCGTCGAGAAGCTGCGCGCTGACGATGCGATCGAGCCGGAAGCTTTTCGCCTCGGCGAGGCCTTCCTCGTACGCGCGGAGGTAAGTCTGCCCGTTCTGGTGGAAGATCGAGGCCGGTGAGACGATGCGCGTCGATGTCGTGCCCGAGGACGCCGAGTAGTAGACAATCTCCAGCTGGCGCGAGCGCGCGATCGCGTCGGTGAGGATGTGCACGTCGCTTGTCGACGCCTCCACCTCAGGCTCCGTGTCATCGACACTGTGGCCCTTTATCGCCGCGCGCAGCTTCGCGGCCGCCGAGGTGACGGCAGCCTGATCGACGAGGCCGGGCATGGTTTCGAGCGATTCGAGAGTGAGTAGCAGGGCGTTCGCCTCCGTCGGAGTCAAGCGCAGGGGCTTGTTTAGGCCCTGGTCGTCGATGACGGTGATGCCGGTCCAGTTGGCCACGAGGTCGATCAGCTCCCCGGGCCCGCTGCCCACGCCGGACATCGACAGCCTGGTCAGGTCGCGCATCACCTCCTCGTGGGAGTAACCGAGGTCGCGCGCGATCTCCATCGGCGTCGCCTCGCGGTGGCTGTGCAGGTACGGGATCAGGTTGAGCGAGCGCACGAGGCCCTCGAGCTTGGCTGGGCTATCCTTCATCGCTGGCCTCCACGGTTGCCGACAGCAGCGCGATCACGTCTCGCCGTACGTCGTCGGGTTCGATCTCGAACACATCGGGCGCAACGCTGGCGACGGTGCGCACAAGCCAATCGCGCTCGACGCCGACGAACTCGACGACGTCCCCGACGCGCGTGCCCTTGGTCTCCAGCTCGAAGGACGCCGAGGTGGCGACGCCGATGCGGGCGTCAGTGACGGGCCCGCGCAGGATGTCGTTGACTACGTCAGCAAGCGGGCGCGACGCCGCGTGGAAGCGCTCGGCGGAAGTGACGCGCACGTTGCTGACCCGCATCGCGCGAAACGCCCGCTCCGCCTCCCGCTCAGCGTCCCACCCGACGACGTAGGCGCGGTTGTTCAGCGCCACGATTCCCCACGGGTCCATGACGCGGCGTTGCACGTCCGCGGCGGGCGCAGGGGCGTAGTCGAACACCATCCGCTTCTTGGCGCGCACGCACGCGGTGACGCCTTTGACCGTTTCGGCATCAAGACGCATCACGTCGTTGTCCACGCTGGCCAGTGCCGGGCTGTCGAAGGAGCGCGTCGCGCCCGAGGCGGCCAGCTTGGTCCACCCGGACCGGGCGAACGCGCCGAGGCTGCGCTCGCGCCCGAGATCGCCGGCCAGGCCCAGCACGGTGGCCTCTTCGTCGGTGAACTCAATCGGCGGCAGCGTGTAGGCGTCCTTGTCCACCCACACCAGCCCGTTTTCCATCCGCGCCGGCACGCCCGCGCGCCGAATGGTCTGGATGTCGCGGTTGAGCTGGCGATGGAAGGATGCGCGCCCCTTCTCGGAGTCGGCGTAGTCCTTGTAGCCCTCGACGCGGCCGCGCACCCACTCGTAGTCGCGGGGGCGCTGCGTCCCGAGCAGGGCGAAGGTCAGGTTGGTTAACCGGTCGATTGCGGGGTCGTCGTTCGCCATCAGCCCTCCTGGTGGTTCTCGAGCATGTATTCAACCAGCTTTTCGACGTCCGCGCTGGCCTCGCCGTCCGTGGCAAACGGATCGAACAGGGCCACCGTGCGCGGTTCGGGGTGGTTGACCTTGAGGTGCACCCAGTCGACGTTGACCGACGCGCCGGATTCCCGGGCCGCGGCAAGGAATCGCCCACGCAGCGCCGCGCGGGTGGTGCGCGGAGCCGTGGTCGTGGCCTGTTCGATCGCCTCATCGGTGGTCCAGCGCTTGACCAACCCCTTGCGCTGCAGGTGGTAGAAGAGCCCGCGCTCCCGGCGGATGTCGTGGTAGGCGAGGTCGACGTGGGCCAACTTCGGGTGGTCCCAGTCGCAGCCCAGCCGCGTTTTGAACTGCTCGAGCAGTTTGCGCTTGATCACCCAGTCGATTTCTTGGTCCACGCCGCTGAAGTCCTTGGTCTCGATCGCGTCGAGGGTGCGGCCCCACAGGTCCACCACGCGCGCCATCTCGGCGTTAGGGGTGCCCTCGTCCGGGCGCTGGGCTAGCCAGGCGCGGGCGGCCTCAAAGATGCCGCGCTGCACCTCGAGCGCGGTGGCTGCGGAGCCGTCCTTGAGCCGCAGCACCGTCGCCCCAGTCGGGTCGGCCGAGATGTCCCGAATGTGCTCGATGGGGTTGTCTAGCTCGAAGTTGGGCATGGCGAACCCGGCCTCGAGCATCTCGATAACCAGCAGCGTCGAGCCGATCTTCAGCGCGAACGTCGGCTCGGCCATGTTCGAGTCGCCGACGATGACGTGCATGCGCCGGAACCGGTGCGAGTCGCCGTGGGGCTCGTCGCGGGTGTTGATTATCGGGCGGGTGCGCGTGGTGGCGCTGGAGACACCCTCCCAGACCTGGTCCGCGCGCTGCGAGATGACGAAACGGTTCTTCTTAATCAGCCCCGCGCCGCAGATCAGCTGGCGGGTGATCATGTGCGGCATGAGCTGCACCGAGAACGGCTTGAGCGCGAGCTCGCGGCTAATCAGGTAGTTCTCGTGGGCACCGTAGGAGTTGCCGCGCGAGTCCACGTTGTTCTTAAACAGGTAGATCTCGCCGCCGATGCGGTCCGCGGCGAGCGCCTCCTCGGCGGTGCGGGAGAGGCGATCGAAGATCAGCTCGCCCGCCTTGTCACTGTTGAGCAGCTGTGTAATGGAGTCGCACTCGGCGGTGGCATACTCGGGGTGCGCGCCCACATCGAGGTAGAGCCGTGAGGCGTTGTCGACGAAAATGTTGGAGCTGCGGTGCGCCGACACGACCGGGCGAAACAGGTAGCGCGCGACCTCCTCGGGGCTTAAGACCTGCGAGCCGTCGCGAAACGCAGTGACCCCGAACTCCGTTTCCACGCCCATGACGCGGCGCGTGAACATGGGCTACTCGCCGCCCTTTTGCACGTAGGAGCGAACGAACTCCTCGGCGTTGTTGTCCAACAGCGCGTCGATCTCGTCGAGGAGGTCGTCGGTGCCGCTCGTGTTGAGCTGCGCCTGGCCCGCCTCGAATGCGCCGTCGTCTTCGCTGACGTTGCCGTCGCCGGAGCCACCGTGAATCTGCTGCTGTGCCATGTGTAGAGCTTAACGGTTCAGGGCGGCAATAAGCTCGTCGACGCTCCCGGCGGATTCGATGAGCTCGCCGACATCGGCGCGCGTGAAGCCATCGACGTCGTCGATGCGCACCTTGTACGGGCCCTGGTCGGTGTTAAATAGCACGGCCTGCCAGTTCGATGCGAGGATCGAGTCGCCGAACGTGGAGCTGACCGTGCCGCGGAAGTAGGCGCGTGAGTCATCCGGCGGTGTTACGGCCGCGCGCCGGATCGTCTCGGTGTCGACAAGCGTGCGCATCCTGCCCTTGCGCACGAGCGCGTGGTGCAGTGAGGTTGCGGGGTCGATGTCGGCGTACTGCAGGTCGAGCGCCTTCAGCTTCGGGTCCGCGATGTCTACGCCGCGCTTCAGGTACGCGCTGACCAGGGCCCATTTCGCGGTCCAGTCGAGGCGGTCGGCGGTGCTCAGCGGGTCGCGCGCGAGGTCGCCGAGAAGCTCGCCCCACAGCTCAAGCACTTGCTTATCGACGTCACTTTCAGCGGCAACCCTCTCGCGGTACACGCGCAAGATGTCGATGGCGCTTAGGGTGCGGCCGTCGATAAGCGAAAGCTCGTGCGTGCAGCTCGGGTCGTGCGAGACGTTTTTGATTTCGGCGACGGGGTTGGCTAGCGCGAGGTCAGAAAAGTTGACGCCGCCCTCGATGGCGTCGAGGACGAGCTTGGTCATGCCGAGTTTGACGAAGTTCGAGTACTGGCTCATGTTCGCGTCACCAACGATGACGTGGAGGCGGCGGAAGTGCTCTTCGTTGGCGTGCGGCTCGTCGCGGGTGTTGACGATGCCGCGGTTGAGCGTGGTCTCCAGGCTGATCTCCTGCTCGAAGTAGTCCGCGCGCTGTGAGATCTGGAAGCCGTCGCGCTCGCCCTCCTGGCCAATACCGACGCGGCCTGCGCCGATGATGACTTGGCGCGTGACGAAGAACGGGATGAGCGCCTTGGCCAGCACCCCGAAATCAGTGTGGCGCGAGTACTGGTAGTTTTCGTGGCTGCCGTAGGACGCGCCCTTGCCGTCGACGTTGTTCTTGTAGAACTTCAGCGGCGGGCAGGGATCCTTGTCCTTGAGCACGCTCACGCCCTGGGCGTGGAGCTCGGCGATGCTGGCCGCGGCCTCGCCGAGGACGACGTCGCCGGCGGCGTCGTAGATCATCGCGTCGAAAGCGTTGGAGACCTCGGGCGAGGAGTACTCGGGGTGCGCGTGGTCAACGTAGAAGCGCGCGCCGTTGGACGTGACCACGTTGGCCACCCCGATCGCGTTGGCGTCGACGATGGGCACCGTGTGGTAGCGGCGCAGGTCAAAGCCCCGGGCGTCTTTCAGCGGGGCCTCGTCCTCGTAGTCCCAGCGCGCCCGCGCCCCGGTGTGCATCGCGGCGTACGCGACCACGGCGTGGGTGGAGGTAACGATGGGGCTCAAGCTCGAATCGCTTGGCGACGTGATCCCGTACTCCGTTTCGGTGCCCATGTAGCGCGTCATGCGCTCGACGCTACCTTGTCCAAAAACCGCGCGTGAATGGTGGTGTCGCCGGTGAGCTCCGGGTGGAAGCTCACCGCCAGGGCGCTGTCGGTCTCCACGCCGACGATCCGCTCCCCTTTCGTCGCGATGACCTTTACTCCCTCGCCGACGGCGACGACCTCGGGCGCGCGGATGTAGGCGGCCGTGACCTGGCCGTACGCGCTGTCAATGGCCTCAACGGCGCTGTCGACCTGTCGGCCAAAGGCGTTGCGGCGCACCCGCATCGGGATGATCCCCAGGCTGCGCTGGCCAGGGGCGGGGTCGACGATCTCGGTGGCCAGAGTGATGAGCCCGGCGCAGGTCCCGAGGACGGGCGTGCTGTGGTGCAGGGCGGTGCGCAGCGCGTCGTCAAGCGAGAAAATGCGCATGAGGCGGTCGATGGTCGAGGACTCGCCGCCGGGGATGACGACCCCGTCGAGGCTGGCCAGCTCGGCGGCGCGGCGCAACAGCGTGACCTCGGCGCCGAGGTCTTCGAGCATCTCGACGTGCTCGCGCACCCCGCCCTGGAGCGCGAGGACCCCGATCCTTACCATCCGCGCTCGGCGAGGCGGTGCGGCGCGGGCAGGTCGCCGACGTTGATGCCCACCATCGCCTCGCCCAAGCCCCGCGAGGCCTCGGTGACCACGGCGATGTCCTCCCAGGCGGCGGTGGCCTTGACGATCGCGGCGGCGCGGGCGGCCGGGTCGCCGGATTTGAAGATGCCCGAGCCGACGAAGACGCCGTCCGCCCCGAGCTGCATCATCAGCGCCGCGTCGGCGGGCGTCGCGACGCCACCCGCGGTGAACAGGACAACCGGCAGCTCGCCGTGCTCCGCGACGTGGGCGACGAGCTCGTAGGGCGCCTGCAGCTCCTTCGCCGCGACGTAGAGCTCGTCGCGGTTGGAGTTCCACAGCGACTGCAGGCCAGCGATCTCGGCTTTGATGGTGCGGATGTGCTTGGTGGCTTCGGAGACATCGCCGGTGCCAGCCTCGCCCTTGGAGCGGATCATCGCTGCGCCCTCGTTGATGCGGCGCAGCGCCTCGCCGAGGTTGGTGGCGCCGCAGACGAACGGCACGGTGAACGGGCGCTTGTCGATGTGGTTGACGTAGTCCGCGGGGCTCAGTACCTCGGACTCGTCGATGTAGTCCACGCCGAGGTGTTCCAGGATCCGCGCCTCAATGACGTGCCCGATGCGGGCCTTGGCCATGACGGGGATGTCGACGGCCTCGATGATGCCTTCGATGAGGTCCGGGTCCGACATGCGGGCGACGCCGCCCTGCGCGCGGATGTCGGCGGGCACCCGCTCGAGCGCCATGACGGCCACGGCTCCAGCGTCCTCGGCAACGCGCGCCTGCTCGGGCGTGACGACGTCCATAATCACGCCACCTTTCAGCATCTGGGCGAGACCTGACTTCACTGTGTTTTCACTCATACAACCATCGTGGCGCGCGAACTGGTAGATTTCTAGTGCCACTTATTGCCGATTATTTTGGACCAGTTGTGTTTCGCGTCGACCGCCACCACCCCACCAGCATCCCCGCGCAGATCGCGTCCGGCATGCGCGGGCTCGTCGCGTCCGGCCAGCTCGCCGCCGGCGACCGAGTGCCGTCCACGCGCGAGCTCGCAGGCCAGCTCGGAGTCTCTCGCGGCAGTGTCGTCACCGCCTACGACCAGCTCATTTCCGAGGGGTTGCTGAAGTCATCGCAAGGCGCGGCCACGGTGGTCCACCCCGAGCTGCGCCGCGTATCGACGCCCCCACCCACGCGCCCGGTGCCTGGGCGCTCGCGTGCTGATCGCCCCATATCTCTGAAACCGTCAGCGGGCACGGCAGGCGCGATCCGCCCGGCCGCATGGCGCCGCGCTTGGCGCGAGGCGGCGTCCTTTGCCCCAGCCGCATTGGATCGTTCCGGGCAGCCCGAGCTGCGCCGCGCGATCGCCGAGCACCTCCGCCTCGCGCGTGGCCTCGTCGTCGACCCCGATAGTGTGCTCGTCACCGGCGGGTCGCGCGAGGGCTTGCTGCTCATCCTCATGTCGCTGGGCCGCGCGCTCAACGTCGGCGTGGAAACGCCAGGACACCCTGGTCTGCGCAACGTGATCCCTCTCGCTGGGCACACGGCGGTGTCCTGCGCGACCGATGAGCGGGGGCTTGTCGTTTCCGCTTTGCCCGAGGGGTTGGACGCGTTGCTGGTGACTCCTTCGCACCTCTACCCGATTGGCGGGTCGATGCCGGCGACCCGCCGCGCGGCGCTGCTGGAGTGGGCCGCGGAGCGCGGCGTCGTCATCATCGAGGATGACTTCAACAGCGAGCTGCGCTACCGCGTATCTCCCCTGCCCACTCTGGGCACTCTGCCCTCGAAGGCCAGCGTGATTGCTCTCGGCACCTTCTCTACCCTGCTGAGCCGGCAGCTCAGCGCGGGCTACGTTGTGGCCGACGCGGCCACGAGCAATCGGCTCCGCGAGACACGTGACACTTTGGGCATGCCGGTGTCGCCCGTGACGCAGTACGCGATTGCGCACCTGCTCGAAGGCGGGTTTGTCCGGCGCAATACCAAGGCCACGCACAAGCGGCTCGCCGAGCGCAAGGAGACCCTTGCGCGGTGCGTGCTACCCGCGCTGCGGGCCTTCGAGGCGGAGACGATTCAGCAGGAGCGGTCGCTTGGTGTTGACATGGTCGTGCGGTTTCCTGATCCTGCGGCGCAGGGCAGGTTTGTCGGGTGGCTGGAAGAGTGTGGCGTGGTGGGGGCGTCGATAAGCGATGGGCTCCTTCTGAGCTTCGGACATTTGAGTGAGGACGATTTTGAGCGGGTGGTGGGCGTGATCGCGTCGGCTAGCACCACGCGGCCGAGTTGAACTCCTCGAGGGTGAGAGCGTCGTCGTCGCGCACCGGCAGGGCGCGGTTGTGGCTGACGTACCTGGTGCCGTCGGGGAAGACGAAGTGGATGTCGCCCAGCTCCTTGCGGATGGTGACCGCCCCGTCGGTGACGAGGCTGTGGCAGGCCGAGCACAGCGGCAGCAGATTATCCAGGTCAGACGCGCCGCCGTCGGCCCAATCGTGGATGTGGTGCATCTCCATGAAGCGCGTGTGGCTGCACCCTGGCATTGCGCATTGCCCGCGCCACATCAGCATTAGCGCGTTGACCTGGGCGTCGTTGGCGAGGCGGAAGGCGCGGCCCGTATTGAGAACGAGCCCGTGCTCGTCAACCCGGTTGACACTGTAGGACGCGTTGCTGAGGAAGTTTTTCACCGCGTCGGACGATGCGCCAGGGTTGTTGGGAAGGTACGCGCCGCCGTCGGTGGTCATCACGACGTTGACGTGCGCTCCCGGTGCGCGCAGGGGGTTCTTCGGCCGCGTCAAGGCGATGTTGACGACGCCCATAAACGCGCTGACTAGGGCCTCCCCCAGGGGCAGGCCGAAGCCTGAGCAGCCGGCTGTCCGCTCGTCGATCTCGGCATCGAGCTTGCCCTTGTCAATCTGCCCGCTGGGGTCGCGTAGCGCGTCCCAATCGACGTCGTGAAAGGCAAGCTCGCCCACCTTCATCGCCGCCATCACGCGCGCGCCCTCCGCGGCGTTGAAGTTGGCCCACATGCCGATCCTTCCGTCGCTGCGGGCTTTCAGGCGCACATACGACTTGCGCGCGAGGCCTTCCCCCGATTTGCGGTAGCGCAGCAACGCGAGCTCCAGCTCGTGGTAGGTCATCGACGCGGCTAACTCCACCAATTCCGCTTCATTCTCGGCGGTCATGTGCGGCAGAATTAAACGCACCTTGGAATAAGAGATGCGGCCTTCTAGAAAGGCGCTCGACATCAGGTTGAATTCGAGCATTGCGCGAGCCACTTTCACGTACTCGTGGGCGGTTGAGTTGGACAACGACAGGGTTCGGACCATCCACAGCGCAGTGGATGGCGAACCGTAGCGGGTTGCGAGTTTGAGAGCGTCGAAAAGCGCGACGGCCATGAGCACCGCGGCTTTCTTGCGTGTGAATGATCCGAAGCCTTGCTGAATCGTCTCGACGATTGCGCCCGGAGATTGATGATGGTCGAGGTCGGTGATCGTTGTTGACATGGTTCCCCCAAGTGACTAGATCGAGTGTTCGATGCGGTTATGGGTGCACTATAACAAGGGGGTCAGACATGTGCGTTGAGCTGGGGAAACGTAGGTTATGGCAATGCTTATGACGTTGGGTTCAAAGTCCGCATTGCGGACTCGTTCGAGAGGTTGGGGCAGGCGCGTTTGGGCGGCTTGCGAGTCCGCATTGCGGACTAGCATGACGCGTCACCGAACGGTTCTAGGCCATGGCTGGGGTCTAGCGACTCCGCATTGCGGACTCGGTTGATGAGTCACCAAACGCCTTCCAGCCCAAATTAAGCCCGAACATTCCGCATTGCGGACTCGCTACCCCACGACCTCCGCACCGACGACGCGCCGGCCCTGCCGCCCGGTGATGCGCGCCCACTCGTCGGGGTTCGCGGTGTTCGGCAGGTCTTCGTTCTCGTCCTGCTCCGCTCGAACGGCGATGCGCAGGTGTTCGGCGCTCAAGCCGCTTGACGACGCCCCCGAGGCGTGGTCCTTAATAGCTAGCTTCTTCGCCCTGGCGACGACGTTCGCGATCATCGCTCCGGAGACGAAGTCGTGGTAGTGGAGCATCTCGGTGGAGCCGTCGACAAGCTCGAGGCGGACGAACGGGCGCGGGGCGAAGAGGGCGTCGACGGCGGCGTCGATAAGCGAGGGCACGGGCTCCGCGTGGGGGACGGATTCGGTGAGGTGGCGCGCAAAGATGTCTTTGGCCTCGTCCTTTGTGGGGCGGGAGACGCGGATTTTGATGTCGAGGCGGCCCGGGCGCAGGATTGCCGGGTCGATGAGCTCCTCGCGGTTGGTCGCGCCGATGACGATGACGTTAGCGAGGCCCTCTACGCCGTCGATCTCGGTGAGCAGCTGCGGCACGACCGTGGTTTCCATGTCGGAGGAAACCCCGGAGCCGCGGGTGCGGAAGATCGATTCCATCTCGTCAAAGAAAACGATCACCGGCCGGCCCTCGGAGGCGAGCTCGCGGGCGCGCTCGAAGATCAGCCGGATGCGGCGCTCGGTCTCGCCGACGTACTTGTTCAGCAGTTCCGGGCCCTTGACGTTGATGAAGTGGGCCGAACCGCCCTCACCGATGCTGCTGGACAGCGAGTTCGCAACGGCTTTGGCGATGAGTGTCTTGCCGCAGCCGGGCGGGCCGTACAGCAGCAGGCCTTTCGGCGGAGCGAGGTCGTAGGCCTTGTACAGCTGCGGGTGGACGAATGGCAGCTCCACCGAGTCGCGGATCGTTTCGATCTGGGTGGACAGCCCGCCGATGTCGGCGTAGGTCACATCTGGCACTTCCTCCAACGACAGCTGGTTGACCTCGGTCTTGGGCACGCGCTCGTAGGCGAAGCCGACGCGGGGGTCGAACAGGAGGGTGTCACCCGAGCGGGCGGTGTCGAGCAGGGGCTGGGCGAGATGGACTAGCGATTCGCCGCCCTGCTGGTCGGCGACGACGGCGCGATCCGTGCCGATGCGCTCGACCATCGTCCCGAGCTGGCCCGCGCTGTCGAAACCGCAGGCCTCGACGATCACGGTGCCGTCGCCAAGCCGGACGAGGGTGCCCGGCACGAGCGAGCCGGGGGCGACGTTCGGCGACACCTTCACGCGCATGCGCCGCCCCGAGGTGAAGATCTCAGCCTCCATGCCCTTGCGCGACCCAGACAGGTAGACACCGTAGGGGTTAGCGGGCTCTTCGAGAGACTCAAGCTGGGCGTACAGGTCGTTGAGCTTGTCGCGGGAGGCCTTCAGCAGCTCCGCGAGCTGCTTATTGCGGGCGCCCATCGCCTGGTTCTCGCGCTTGAGTTCGCGCAGCTGCGGGCCGAAAGCGTCATCCTCGATCATAAGTCCACCCTACCTGCGGGCTTTGCGCTGGGGACGCGGGGGCGTGACGCCGTCGGCAAGCCTGCGAGTCCACACCAAAAACGCAGTGTGGGCATTCATCCGGTGCTCAGGGCGCGTCGCCAGCCCCTCGACCTTCCACTCGCGCAGCAGGGTCTCCCACGCCCTGGGCTCCGTGAAGCATTTCGCCTCGCGGATTGCCTCCATGATGTTCATCAGCTGCGGAACGGTGGCCACGTACGTCATGAACACCCCGCCCGGGATGAGCAGGTCCTTGACCGTGTTAATGAACAGCCACGGCTCGACCATGTCCAGGATGATTCGGTCAACGGGGCCACCCAGATCCTCGCGCGTCACCTCGCCGAAGTCACCCAAACGCGGCTCCCACCAGGCGGGTTCCGAGCCGAAGTACTCCGCGACGTTGTCACGCGCGAACGCGAAGTGGTCCTCGCGGATCTCGTAGGAGAAAACCTTGCCCTCCGGGCCGACGGCGCGGAGCAACGACATCGACAGTGCCCCAGAGCCCGCGCCGGCCTCGAGCACACGCGCGCCCATGAAAATGTCGCCCTCGACCAGGATCTGGGCGGCGTCCTTGGGGTAAATCACGGCCGCGCCGCGCGGCATGGATAGCACGTGGTCCACGAGAAGGTGGCGGAAGCACAGGTAATCGGAGCCCAGGGATGAACGAACGACGCTGCCCTCGTCAATGCCGATGATGTCGTCGTGGGCCACGATGCCCTTGTGGGTATGGAACTGCCCGCCCTCGACTAGCTCGATGGTGAAATGGCGCCGCTTAGCGTCCGTGAGCTGGACTTTATCGCCCGCTTGGAACGGTCCTGAGTACATCGGTTCTCCTTCGTGCATAAAATTAAGCTGTCCTGTTGCGAGGCGTATGAGTCACTGATAAAAACTTAGGCGAGACAAGGATCCGGAAAAAATAAGCGGTCACACTGTAAACGCGCCCGCCGCCGAGGGGGTCGGCGGCGGGCGCACGGTGGAACCACCTAGTCTCCACGCAAGAACGCCGCTAGGGCTTCAGTAAACCAGGCCATGTCCTGAACACCCACTTGCTCGCGCGCCGAGTGCATCGACAAAAGCGGAACACCGACATCCACCGTCGGGATGCCGAGCCGCGTCGCCGAAATCGGGCCGATGGTCGAACCGCACGGCACGTCGTTGTGGCCGACGAACGTTTGCACGGGCACGTTCGCCGCGCGCGCCGCACGGATCCAGGCCGCGGAGCTCACCGCGTCCGAGGCGTAGCGCTGATTCGCGTTGACCTTAAGCACCGGGCCCTTGCCCAGCAGCGGGCGGTGCGTCGGATCGTGCTTGCCTGGGTAGTTCGGGTGCACCGAATGCGCAGCGTCTGCCGACACCGCCAGCGAGCCTGTGTAAAAGTCCAGCGGATCGCCGAGGCTCGCCGTAATGCGCGCCAACAGCCTTTCTAGCAAAGGACCCCCGGCACCCGTCGTTGAGGCCGAGCCCACCTCCTCGTGGTTAAACGCCGCGAGCACGAGAACATCCTCGGCGGAGTCCTGCGCGCGAAGCAGCGCCTGCACGGAGGCGAACACGCTCGATAGATTGTCCAAGCGACCGGACATGACCGAGTCGCCGACAACCGCGGCCGGTTGCGTGTCCGCCGAGATCAGCTCATGCGCCACAATCTCACCGGCGTCCACGCCAGCCGCGCGAGCAACGAGCTCGGACAACGGCAGGTTCCCACCCACAATGGGCTGCAGGTGGACCTGCCGGTCAATGCCCTGGTCCGCCCCCCGCGTCAGGTGGATCGCCAAGTTCGGCACCCGGGCCACCGCGCCGGTGTCCACCAGCTTCACCGAGCCGTCCGCGCACACCACCCGGCCCGCAAAGCGGAGGTCGCGATCAAACCAACTCGACAGAATCGGCCCGCCGTAGACCTCGACAGCGACCTGCGTAAAACCCTCCCGCACAAAATCCGGATCCGGCTTGACCATCAGCCCCGGCGAATCCGTGTGCGAGCCCACGATGCGCACGCGCGGGTTCGGCTTGCGCGGCACCCACCACGCGAGCACCGCGCCGCCGCTAACGACCACGTGCCCGCCGGGCGTGAGGTCGGAATCCGGGGCGTAACCGGCGTCGATAAGCATGCTCTCGACGTTGCCCGCGGCGTGGAACGCTGACGGGCTGGCGTCGAGGAACTTCAGGAAGTCCGCGGTATCGGTGAGTGTCATACCCCCACTCTAAGATGAGGGGCACAATGACTTCTCGACCACTCGCCCTATCCCCCTCCCGAGCCAGCGACTACAAGCAGTGCCCGCTGCTCTACCGCTTCCGCGCCATCGACCGCCTGCCTGAGCCCAAAACCGAGGCGCAAGTCAAAGGCACGCTGGTGCACGCCGTGCTCGAGGAGATGCACAGCTGGCCGCGCGAGCAGCGCACGTACCCCGCCGCGGTCAAGGCCATCGTGCCGGCATGGGAGCGTCTCATCGAGCAGGACCCCGAGGTCGTCGAGCCCATCAGCGACCGCCAGCAGCTGCTTATCGACGCCCGCACACTGATCCGCGGCTACTTCCACATGGAAAACCCGCTCGGCTTCGACTCCACCGAGCAGGAAATGTACGTCGACGGGGTGCTGCCCAACGGTGTGCCCGTGCGCGGCTTCATCGACCGCGTCGACGTCGCGCCCACCGGCGAGGTGCGCGTCGTCGACTACAAGACGGGCAAAAAGCCACTGCCCCGCTACTCCGCGGACGCGCAGTTCCAAATGCGCTTCTACGCGCTGGTGTACTGGCGGTTCTTCGGCACCATCCCGGCCCAGCTGCGGCTGATGTACCTCAAGGTCATCGACTCGATGATCCTGACCCCATCGCGCGAGGAGCTGGAGTACTTCGAGCGCGACCTGGGTGACCTGTGGGCAAAGATCGAGGCGGACGGGCGCGAGGGGCGTTTCCGCCCCCGCACCTCGAAGCTGTGCGACTGGTGCTCGTTCCAGGACATCTGCCCCGCGTTCGACGGCACCCCGCCGGAGTACCCGGGGTGGCCGAGCTAGGACTCGTCGTCGAGGTAGAGCTTGCCGCGGAACTCGGGGTGCATGAGGTTTTCCTTGCTCAGCGCCCGGTTGAGCTCCTCCTCCGTGAGCAGGCCCTTCTCCAGGATCAGTTCGCGCACGCCGCGACCGGTCCGGGCGGCCTCCTTGCCCACCAGGTCGCCGTTGTGGTGGCCGATCAGCGGGTTGAGGTAGGTGATGATGCCAATCGAGTTGGCCACGTAGGCCTCGCACACCTCGCGGTTGGCCGTGATGCCGGTGACGCACTTCTCGCGCAGGGTGGCCGAGGCGTTGCTGAGAAGCTTCACGGAGCCGAACAGGGACTGCGCGATCACCGGCTCCATAACGTTGAGCTGGAGCTGACCGGCCTCCGCGGCCATGGAGACGGTGATGTCGTTGCCGAAGACCTTGAAGCAGACCTGGTTGACCACCTCGGGGATCACCGGGTTGACCTTCGCCGGCATGATTGAGGAGCCCGCCTGGCGCTCCGGCAGGTTAATCTCATTCAGGCCGGCGCGCGGGCCGGAGGACAGCAGGCGCAGGTCGTTGCAGATCTTCGACAGCTTCATCGCGGCGCGCTTGATCGCGGAGTGCATCATCACGTAGCCGCCAGTGTCGGAGGTGGCCTCGATGAGGTCCGGTGAGGCCTGGATGTCCAGGCCGGTGACCTCGCGCAGCGCTGCGACCACCTGGTCGCGGTACCCGCTTGGGGTGTTAATCCCCGTGCCGATCGCCGTGGCACCAAGGTTGATCTCCAAAAGCGCGTTCGCGGCGGTGGAAATCGTGCGCTGCTCCTCCCCCAGGTTGGAGCCGAACGCCGTGAACTCCTGGCCCAGCGTCATGGGCACGGCGTCCTGGAGCTGGGTGCGGCCCATCTTGATAATGTCGTTGAACTCGTCGCCCTTGGCACGAAATGCCTTCTGCAGCTCGTCGAGCTGGTGCAGCAGGCCCTGCACCGAGTAGTAGAGACCCAGGCGGAAGCCCGTCGGGTAGGCGTCGTTGGTGGACTGCGACATGTTGACGTCGTCGTTGGGGTTGATGACGTCGTAAGCACCCTTTTCCTCGCCGAGGTACTCCAGCGCGAGGTTGGCGACGACCTCGTTGACGTTCATGTTCACCGAGGTGCCGGCGCCGCCCTGGTAGATGTCGATGGGGAACTGATCCAGGCAGCGGCCGCGTTCGATGATTTCGTCGCAGGCCCAGATGATGGCCTCTGCCTTGGATTTCGGCAGGACGTGCAGGCGGCGGTTCGCCATCGCGGCGGCCTTCTTCACCTGAGCCATGCCGCGGATGAAGTCGGGAATGTCGTTGATTTTCGTGCCAGAAATTTGAAAGTTGTCCACGGCGCGAAGCGTGTGCACGCCGTAGTACACGTCCGCGGGAACGTCCATGGTGCCGAGCAGGTCTTCTTCAATGCGAGTAGCCATACCCGTGAGGATACCCACCAAAGGCGGGCGACTAGAGGCGCGCGATACGAAGCTCCGTGGCCAGGATGCCTTCCGCGCCTACCGCGGCGAGCTCGTCCATGGTCTGGTTCGCCTTCTTGCGCGGCACCATGGCGCGCACGGCCACCCACCCCTCGCGCGAGAGCGGGGAGACGGTGGGGCCGGTAATACCCGGGGTGATGGCGGAGGCGCGCTCAAGGTTGTCGAGTGAGATGTTGTAGTCGACCATCAGGAAGTTCTGTGCGTTGAGGATGCCGCGGATGCGCTTGAGCAGCACGTCGTGGTCCGGCCCGCCCTCGTTGCCGCGGCGGCGGATGATAACCGCCTCGCTGCTGACCAGCGGCTCACCGAAGGGGGCCAAGCCCTGCTGGCGCAGCGTCGCGCCGGTGGAGACGACGTCGGCGATGACGTCGGCCACGCCGAGCTTGATCGCGATCTCCACTGCCCCGTCTAGTCGCGTTACGTCGCTCGGCGTGATCCCGTGCTGCGCCAGGTAGGTCTTCACAAGGTGCGGGTACGAGGTGGCGATGCGCTTGCCCTCTAAGTCCGCGACGCTCCACTGCTGATCGGCGGGGGCCGCGAAGCGGAACGTGGAAGAGCCGAAACCGAGCGACATGACCTCGTTGACGTCGGCACCGGAGTCGGCGGCCAGGTCGCGACCCGTGATGCCGAGGTCGAGGTGGCCCTGGGCGACGTAGATGGCGATGTCTTTCGGGCGCAGGAAGTAGAACTCGACGCCGTTTTCCTCGTCGACGACGTTGAGGGACTTGTTGATGCCGCGGCCCTTGTAGCCGGCCTCCTTGAGCACCTCGAGGGCTTTTTCGGACAGCGAGCCCTTGTTTGGCACTGCAACCTTGATCATGGTGATCCGTTCTTGTTTAGAGGTACTTGTACACGTCGTCGGGGGTCAGGCCGCGCTTGAGCATCATCACCTGGGTCCAGTAGATGAGCTGGCTCATCTCCACGGCGAGCTCCGCGTCGGACTGGTACTCGGCCGCGATCCATACCTCGCCGGCCTCCTCGATGATTTTCTTGCCAATGAAATGCTCCCCCTTGTCAAGGGCCTTGACGGTCCCGGAATCAGCCGGCCGGGATGCGGCTTTGGCGGAGAGCTCGGCGAATAGTTCATCGAAGTTTTTCACGGGGGTCTACTCTATCGCACCGGTTGTGTGATGTCCGCGTACCACCGCACAACATCCTTGGGCCCCGCCCCGAGAAAGTTGGCGGGGTCAAAGCTGACGACACCGTCCGGGACGGTCTGCGCCAGCCCGAGGACGCGACACCCCGCGGCGGCGGCTGCGCTCATCCCCGCCCAGGAGTCCTCGAAGACCAGGCAGTCGCGGGCGTCGAAACCGACCCTGCGCGCCGCCTCCAGGTACATGTCGGGCGCCGGTTTCGTGCGCTCCACCTCGTCGCCGGCGATCGAGTCGACGAAGAAGTCGCGGCCGACGGCGTTGATGAGGGCGTCGGCAAGCACGCGCTCGGTGTTGGTGGTGACCAGCATGGGCACACCAGCCTCGCGCAGCGCGGCGAGCAGGCTCTGTACCCCGGGGTTGGGCGTGAGGTCACCGGAGGTGAGCTCGCCCATTCGGCTGTACATCCAGGTTTTGTACCGCTCGTAGTCGCCGGGGCCGAGCTCGACGCCAGCGTGGGCGGCGCAGATCGCCAGCGTGTTGCCGAAGCTGCCGCCGATGGTCTTTTCGCGCAGCTCGGGGGTGAGCCGACGGCCCAGTTTTTCGGACAGCTCGTAGGTGGCCACGCCCCACAGCGGCTCCGTGTCGACGAGGGTGCCATCCATGTCCCAGAAAATCGCAGGAGGTAGCACGCTACTCCAGCTCGGGAAGTTCGTTCAGCGCCTCGTCGTCCGCGCCCGTGGCTGCGGCCGCCTGGAACACCAGCGACTCCAGGTCGGCCTTCTCCTCCGGTTCCAGCACGGCGTTGGCGTGCGCGGCGTTGAACTCGCTCAACGAGGCGTAGAAGGGCACGACGACTTTCTTCAGGTCCTCGCCGGCGGGGTCGTCGCCAAGCAGCTCAAGGGCGTCGAGAAAGCCCTCGATCTTCTGCTTCAGCTCAGGAAGGACTTTCGGGTCGAAGGGCTCGTCCCACAACTCCTTGTCCTCATCGCGCAGGTAGGAGCCAGTGGCAAAAGTGGTGAGGTCGGAGATGAATTCGTCGACGTCGTCTTGGAACTGCTCGCGGATGGTCATGCTCACATTGTGGACGAAAACGTCTACACCTGCACGCCAAGCAGCCCATCGATGGCGCGCGCGACCGTGCCATCGCAATCCCCCGGCGCCTCATCGATGACGCACAGTGCAGTCGCGGTGTCGAGATCGTCGGCCAAAGCGGCACGCAGCTTATCGACGACCACATCAGCGTCGGCCGAACTCACCTGGCGCGCCAGGTTCTCACGCCACCGGGCCAAGCGCTGCTCGGCGGTCACGAGGATCTCGTCGGAGAAGTCCCGGTCGGTGCGGTAGTGTTCGGCGAAGACCGCCAGCCGGATCGCGCCGGGCTCGTGGCCCTGCTCGGTGAGCTTGTGCACGAAGACTAGGTTGCCCAGGGACTTGGACATCTTCACGCCGTCGAGGGCGATCATGCCCGCGTGGACGTAGTGCGTGGCCATGCGCGGCTCGCTGTAGGCAGCCTCGGCGTGCGCCGCCGAGAACTCGTGGTGCGGAAACGCCAGGTCGGAGCCGCCGCCCTGGATCGAAAACGTCGCCCCCAGGCGGTTCGTCGCGATCGCCGAGCACTCAATGTGCCAGCCAGGCCTGCCGGGGCCGAAGGGCGAATCCCAGGCGGGCTCGCCGTCGCGGTGGCCGCGCCACACGAGGGCGTCCAGCGGGTCGCGCTTGCCCTCGCGCTCCGGGTCGCCGCCGCGCTCGGCGAAGTACGTCTCCATCTCCGCGCGGGAGTAGTTCGACTCGTAGCCGAACTGGGCGGTGGCGTCGATGGAGGCGTAGATGTCGCCGTGGTCGAGGCGGTAGGCGGCGGAAGCGTCGAGAAGCTTGCCCACCATCTCGATGACCTCGTCGACGGACTCGATCGCGCCGATGTAATCGCGCGGCGGGATGACCCCGAGGGTGCTCATGTCCGAGCGGAACAGGTCGATCTGGCTCTGCCCCAGCTCGCGCCAGTCCACCCCGTCGCGCTCGGCGCGCTCGAACAGGGGGTCGTCGACGTCGGTAATGTTCTGCACGTAGTGGACGCGGTGCCCGTTGGCGATCAGCTGGCGCTGCACCAGATCGAAGGTCAGGTACGTCGCCGCGTGGCCCAGGTGCGTGGAGTCGTAGGGGGTGATCCCGCAGACGTACATCCCCACCTCGCCGTTGGCGTTGGGGGTGGTATCGACCGGCTTCACCACCTGATCCGCGGTGTCGTAGAGATTCAATTCGACCGGGGTCCCGCTCACCGCGGGCACCTCGGGGGTGGGCCAAGAATGCATGAGCACTACCCTACATCGGCCCCTACAGCGGGCTCATCACTCCTGCCGCGAGCAGCGCCATCACTACAAGGCCCAGCGGAATGCGGTAGGCGGCGAACCAGGCAAACGAGTGGTTGGCCACGAACTTCAGTAGCCAGGCGATGGAGACGTAGCCGAGCACGAAAGCCACACCACTGCCGACGAGCAGCTGCATGCCCGTCGCCGCCTGGCCGGCCTGCGGAGCGAACGCGTCGGGCAGGGAAAACAGCCCAGAGGCGAGCACGGCCGGGATGGCGAGCAGGAAGCTGAAGCGGGTTGCCACCTCGCGGTCGAGGTTGAGGAACAGGCCGCCGGAGATGGTGCCGCCGGAGCGCGACACGCCGGGGATCAGCGCCAGGCACTGCCACAGGCCCATGATTACGGCGTCTTTCATGGTCAGCTCGTCGTAGCCGCGCGTTTTCTTGCCGTAGCGCTCGGCGAGGATGAACACGAGGGAGAACACGATGAGCACCGTGGCGGTGATCCACAGGTTGCGGAAGTTCTCGCGGATCAGGTCTTTGAGCAGCACGCCGAGCAGCGCCACTGGGATCGTGCCGACGATGACCATCCACCCCATGCGGTAGTCAAAGCCGCGCTTGTCCTTGTTGAACAACCCCGCGAACCATCCGGTCAGGATTTGCCAGATCTCTTTGGCGAAGAACACCAGCACGGCCAGCTCGGTGCCGAGCTGGATCACGGCGGTGAAGCTCGCACCAGCGTCTTGGCCCCAGAAGAGTTCCGAGACGATGCGCAGGTGCCCCGAGGAGGACACGGGCAAGAACTCCGTGAGCCCCTGCACGACGGATAGGACGATTACTTGGAGCCAGCTCATCTGCTCCGCGGCGGCGGTTGCTGCGTTCATGAGCAATCAGGCTACCCCCGGATAGCGGTTGCTAGAGTTAGGAGGCGTGATAACCCTACGACGTTGCGTGCTCGCCGGTACCCTCCTCGCCTCTGCTGTGGGCCTGTCTGCCTGCCAGTCAGCCGCGGGCGGCGGCGACGCCGGGGAATTGGCTGTGAATATGGGCAACGCCGAAGCACAGCCCTCGCCGCCGGCGACTGACCCGGCCGGGCGCGTCGTCGACTTCGCCGCGGTGCAGGACCTCGACGCCACCGGGGATACGCTCGCGGTGCGCGCGGGCGACACTTTGACCGTCGGAACCTTTGAGCAAGTCACCTCGGGAACGGCCACGGAGTATCAGCTCGATCCGGCTTGCGGCGATGCCTCGGCCCGGGCCGGCAGCTTCGTCGTCGCCTGCGGGTCGCAGGTGCGCATCTTCGATTCCACGGGCGAGCGCAGCTTCGACACCCCCGCCCCCGCCTCCGTCGCGGCGGTGACGGCGTCAGGCGACGTGGTCACCGGATCCGCCGACGAGCGCACGGTACGCATCTACCGCGACGGCGACGAGGTGAGCAACTTCGGCGTCGCGCGCGAGACCGACCAGCTTCTGACGGTCCCGCGCGAGGGCGCTCCGGACACCGCCGTGCGCGTCAACCATTTCGACACCACGATCCAAGAGCTCGACCTCGAAGGCGGGCGCCAGGGCGGGACGCTGCGCGTGGGCCTGGGCGTCGGCGGTGTCGCCACCGGCGGTGACGGACTCGTGCTCGCCGCCGACAACACGGGCTCCCAGTTGCTGGTCTACACCGTGTCCGACATCATTCGGCTGCAGCAGTCCGCGCCCGTCGCGCAAAGCCCGTGGGGAGTGACGTGGGACGAAGAATCGGCGCTGGCCTGGGTCACCTCCACCGCGACGAACACCGCCGAGGGCTACGACATTTCCCAGGGCGTGCCCCTGAAGGCCGCCGAGGCGCGCACCATCGCCGACGCGCAGAACATGGTCACGCTTGACGACGGCACCCTGGTCATCGCATCCGCCTCCGGCGACGGCCTGCAGGTGATCACGCCGGAGGAAAAGAGCACCCTGAAGGAGAAAACGTCATGAGCCTCTACGACGCCGCGCTAGCGGTCATGTTCCGCGTCCCCGCCGAGCGCATCCACGGGGTCATGGGTAGCGCTCTGCGCGCGCTGCACGTCGCCAAGCCGCTGAACCGGGCGATGGAGCGCGTCGTGCGCGTCCACGACCCGGTGCTGGAGCAGACTCTGTTCGGTGTCACCTTCCCCGCTCCCCTAGGCCTGGCCGCGGGTTTTGATAAGAACGCCCGCGCGATCAACGCCTGGCCGGCGGTGGGCTTCGGCTACGCGGAGGTGGGCACGATCACCCCGAAGCCGCAGCCGGGCAACCCCGCGCCACGGCTGTTCAGGCTTCCCAAGGACAAGGCGATCCTCAACCGCATGGGCTTTAACAACGACGGCGCGCTCGCGGCCGCGACCAGCCTGGACGAGCGCTCGCCGCGCGCCGTGGTCGGCGTGAACATCGGCAAAAACAAAGTGTCCACCGACGCCGTGGCCGACTACCGCGCCGGGGCGACGGTGCTGGGCCCGTTGGCGGATTACCTCGTGGTCAACGTCTCCTCCCCCAACACCCCCGGGCTGCGGGACCTGCAGGCTGTCGAGGAACTGCGCCCGATCCTCAGTGCCGTGGCGGAGGCGACGAGTACCCCGATTTTGGTGAAGATCGCCCCGGATCTGAGCAACGAGGACGTCGACACGGTGGCGGACCTAGCGCTTGAGCTGGGCCTCGACGGCATCGTGGCCACTAACACAACCATCTCCCGCGACGGGCTGGCCACGGACGCGGCCGAGGTGGAGGCGATGGGCGCGGGTGGTATCTCGGGAGCCCCTCTGGGCGAGCGCTCGCTAGAGGTGCTCAAGCGGCTCCACACCCGCGTCGGCGACCGGCTCGTGCTGGTCAGCGTCGGCGGAATCTCCACCCCGCAGCAGGCGTGGGAGCGCATCGCGGCCGGCGCGAGCCTGCTGCAGGGCTACACGCCGTTTATTTACGGCGGTCCGGGCTGGATCCGGCAGATCCACACCGGGCTCGCTGCGCAGGTGCGTGCTCACGGCCTCAGCTCCATCGGTGAGTCGGTCGGCAGCGGCCTTACGTGGCGCTCTGACGCAGAATAAGAGCGCACACCACCGCCGCCCCGGCCCACAGCAGCAGCCAGTAGGTCGGGGTGGCGAAGATCGTCGCTGCGGGCAAAAGAACGCCGAGGATCACGAGGCCCACGGCAACCACGAGAGCCACCACCTGCGCGCGCGAGCGGCTCTGGCCGCGCACGAACGTGGCATTCGCTCCGAAGAGAAGCGCGGCGGCCGCGATCGTGAGCACCTGCGGGGTGATCTCGAAGACCGCTTGGCCGCGGAAGAAGGCGACGGCGGCATAGATCACTAAAACGACGGCGAGGGCGAGAAACGCCCCACCCACGCGAAGTTGAATCGGAATCATTGCCGATTGAGACTACCGGACGCGTCCGGTTAGTTCTCGTACCAGCCCCACAGAATCGCGCGACCGATCGAGTGGAAGTAGAGGTTGAAGCCCAGCTGCGTCGGGTTGGCGATCTCGTCGGCCGGCAGCTCCTCGACGTCGACCGCGTGCACGGCGAACAGGTAGCGGTGCGGGCCGTGGCCCTCCGGCGGATTCGCGCCGTAGAACGCCGTCACACCGGAATCACCCGTCAAGGTCACGGCACCCACGCCCAGGTCCTCCTTGGCGCCGGCGCCGGATGGCAGCTCGGTGACGCTGACCGGGATGTTGAACACGGACCAGTGCCAGAACCCGGAGGCCGTCGGGGCGTCGGGGTCGAAGCAGGTCACTGCCAGGGACTTGGTGCCCTCGGGCAGGTCGGACCACGCGAGCTGCGGCGAGGTGGCGTCGTCGCCGACCAGCGCCTCGCTGAGCTTCTCGCCGTCGACGATGTCGGTCGACGTTAGCGTAAACGTCGGCAGGTCCTTCAGCGGGGCATAGGGGTCGGGTCCGGGGAAACGGGAATCGTTGTAATTGCTCATATCTTAATTCATACCGAAATATGTTCGCCGGGTAAATGACAACGGTGGAAGACCTTGGCGTTGGGTGGGGCGTCGATAAGCGGGGTGAGCTGGCGATTTGTGCGCAACGCGGGGCTGCCCCTATAGTTATCCAGGTGCCAAGCCGAAAGGCTTAAAACACCCAGCCCGGGTGGCGGAATGGCAGACGCGCTAGCTTGAGGTGCTAGTGTCCTATTAACGGACGTGGGGGTTCAAGTCCCCCCTCGGGCACAACCCACCGGTTCCCCTGGACGGAGCCGGTTTTTGCATTGGAAGGACCCCATGAGCAGATCCCGGATTGCGCTCATCGCGGTCGCCGCTGCCCTATTCATCGCCTCATGGATGCTTCTCGACGTCCCCCCGCTCGCCGTCCTGCGCACCTGGGCCGACCAAACCGGAGCCTGGTTCCCGATCCTGTTCTGGGTGCTCTACGTCGTGGTTACGCAGTTCCCCATCCCGCGAACCGTGATGACGATCTCGGCCGGGGTGCTCTTCGGCACGGCGTGGGGCATCGTGATCGCGCTGAGCGCAACGACGGTGGCGGCGGCGATCTCGCTGCTCGTGGTGCGCTTCCTGCTGCGCGACTTCGTGGAGCCGCGCCTGAAGCACCCCGCGATGGAATCGCTCAACCGGCGGCTTGAGCAGCGCGGGTGGCTGGCGATCGCGAGCCTGCGGCTCATCGCCGTCGTGCCGTTTTCCATCCTCAACTACGCCGCCGCGCTCTCGCGCGTGCCGCTCGGCGCGTTCACCTTGGCCACCCTCGTCGGGTCCGCGCCCAACACGGCGATCGTGGCGGTGTTCGGTGATGCGCTCACCGGCGAGGCGAACCCCGTTGTGTTGGTCATCATGGGGGTGCTCGCGGTCGTCGGGACCGCTGGCTTGCTTCTCGACGCCACCCTGCCGACACGCCGACTAAACCCGCTAGACTAGACCGATATGATCGCCGTCCACGCCCGCTACCGGGGCAAAGAAAAGGGCCGCGCCCAGCTTGTGAAGCGCTCGGCCGAGGCGTTGTCGACGCTTCCCGGGGTGGGCACGTTCGAGGTCGTTGGTGTGGAGGACATCCGCGCGCACGTGGACACGCCGGACGACGCGCTGAACGTGATCATGGCGTTGTTGTCCGACGGTAACTGGACTATCGGGCTCGGCATCACCGTGCGCGGGCCGGCGCTGAGCGCCGCGACCGAGGCGGCCGGGCGCAAGCCGGGAAGTGTGGGTGTGAGCACCGAGGCGGACGGCAGCGCGGCCGCGGACATCGCGGCCACGTTCGCGCTGATCGCGCACGTTTTGCTCAAGCGCACCCTCGAGGGCCGGGAGGCCACGGCGCTGGTGCGGCGCGGCATGAACCAAAACGAGGCTGCCGAAGCGCTGGGCATTTCCAAGCAGGCGATGAGCCAGCGCCTTCAGGCGGCCGGGTGGCAGGCGGAGCAGGCCGGCGTCACACTCGCGCTCAATCTGATCAGGCGGGCTGCCCAGCTGGACTAGGAGTCCTGCTCCGTGACAGGCTTAACCACCGGCTCCTGCACGCGCGTGCGCGGCTCAAGGTCGCGGCTGGCGGTGACGGCGCTCTCGATCTCGGGGCGATCCATCGTCGGGTCCGGGGCGTCGACGTGCTTGTTGGCCACGGCGCGAGCCTCGGCCAGCGCCTTGGCCAACTCCGGGTCGGTGGACGTGTCGAACCAGCGGTCGGTGTCCTCCACCCCGGCCATGTCCTTGGTCTCCTGGTCCACGCTGGAGGTTTCGTAGCGGAAGACCCCGTCGTCATCCTTGTTGGCGAACGCCTTGGCAAACTGCTCGAGCGAATCGCCGAGCTGCGAGGGAATCATCCACATCGTCGCGGCCTCGTTGTTCGCGATCTCCGGCAGCTTCTCCAGGTACTGGTACGCCAGCAGCTCGGGCGTGACACCGGAAGACTTGATCGCGGCGTTGACCTTCTGCAGCGCGCGGGCCTCACCCTGCGCGGAGAGGTACTTTGCGGCGCGGTCGCCCTCGGCGCGCAGGATCATCGCCTGGCGTTCGGCCTCGGCGGACAAAATGGCGGCGTGCTTCTCGCCCTCGGCGGAAAGGATGCGGGCCTGCTTCTCACCCTCGGCGGTCTTGATATCGGACTCGCGCCTACCCTCCGCGGTAAGAATCATCGCGCGCTTCTCGCGGTCCGCCTTCATCTGCATCTCCATGGACTGCTGGATGGACGGTGGCGGATCAATCGCCTTGAGCTCAACGCGGCTGATGCGAAGGCCCCACTTCGCGGTCGCGGCGTCGAGCTCGCCGCGCAGGCGCCGGTTGATGGTTTCGCGCGACGTCAGGGTCTCTTCCAGGGTCATGCCGCCGACGACGTCGCGAAGCGTAGCGACGGAGATCTGCTCCACGCCGACGAGGTAGTTATCCACGCCGTAGATCGCCTTGGCGGGGTCGTTGATTTGGAAAGTGACCACGATGTCGATGGCCACCGTCAGGTTGTCCTGAGTGATCACGGCCTGCGGCGGGAAGGACACGACGCGCTCGCGCGTATCGACGCGCTGGCGAACGCGGTCGATAAACGGCACGAGCAGGGTCACTCCGCCGGAGACGGTGCGGGTGTAGCGGCCAAGGCGCTCAATGACCGCGGCCTCGCCTTGCTGGATCATCTTGATGGAACTGAACAGGATCGCCACCACCAAGATGATGATGACGGTTGCAACTATTGCGCCCACTAGGGCTCCTTCCAGACGACCGCAACGGGGCCGTCGATATCCGAAACGGTAACGTGCGCTCCAGCCGGAATGGTCTCGTACGGGTCGAGCGAGCGGGCGGACCAGATGCCGCCGTCGAGACGCACCTGCCCGCCGTGCGGAGTGATGTCCTCGAGCACTTCGGCGCGGGCGCCGACGAGGGCTCGCGGGCTGTCGTCGTAGGCCCCTGGTTTGTGGAACTGCTTGTGCAGGTAGGGGCGAAGGAAGAACCAGAACGCGGCCGAGGACGCGACGAACACCGCGATTTCGGCCCACAGGGGGATCCCCGCTAACGAGACACCGGCTGCTGTGAGCGCACCCGCGGCGAGCATAAGGAACGTGAATTCACCGGCGGCCAGTTCGAGGCCAGCCAGTACTGCCGCTGCGATAAACCAAACGATTGCGCCCACACCCGCCACCTTACATGCGTCAGAGGTCCGACTTTTTGAGCTGCGGGTTGGTGACGAAGTCAACGAGCCTTTCGACGGCCCCGATCAGTGTGTAGTTCAAGTCCTTGTACGTGTTCACGGCTGAGTACACGCGGTGCCACCCTTCCGAGGTGTCGCCCCAGCCGAGCCGGCGGCACACGCCCTGCTTCCAGTCCTCGCCGTACGGCACCTGCGGCCACTCGCGAATGCGCACGCTCGCGGGCTTCACGGCCGCCCAGATGTCGATGTAGGGGTGGCCGGTGACAAGGACGTCGGGCCCGACGTTCTCCACGAGCCGGGTCTCCTTGCTGCCCTCGACGAGGTGGTCGGCGAGAACGCCGATGCGCCTGCCCGGGCCGGGCTGAAACTCCTCCAGTCGTGCCGCGAGGTTATCGAGCCCCTCGAGGTACTCCACCACCACTCCCTCGACGCGCAGGTCGTGGCCCCACACCTTCTCCACAATCGCGGCGTCGTGGATGCCCTCAACCCAGATACGGCTCGGCATCGCGACTTTCGCGCGCACCCCCTCGACGCGCCGCGACCCCGAGTTCGACACCGCGGGGGCCTGTTGCTCAGCGACGGCGCGCGTCAGCGTAACCCGGCGGCCCTCGACCTCGAACGCCCCGGGCAGCATCTTGAACAGCCGCTGCGTCCCGCGCCGGTCTTCGAGCCGGACGAAGTCGCCATCGTGGGTGCGATCGAACGCGATGACTGCGCCCACGAAATCGGAGCCGACGACCTCGACGACGATGCCCGGTTCGGCCTGGACCTCGGGGTATGCGGGCTTGCGTCGGCGGGCGTGGCCTTTGAGGATATCTGAGCCATAGGGGTCGTTACGTGTCATAGTCGGCTCAGTCTACCGCGCGGTGGTGCGCTACCATTGCCCCTCATGCACATCCGAGCAGGCGTCTACTCCCCGCTGCAAAACACCGCGGTGTGGCTCGCCGCGTGGCTCTACGGCGCCGAGTCCACCGACGAGACGGCCGCGGCGCTGACCGACCTCGGCGGCCGTCACATCTACCGCGACGAGGGCATCGCCGCCTTGCTTCTCGACGCCCGCACCAGCGCCGACTTGAGCTCACGCGAGCCTGTAGTCCGCCTGATTCTGTGGGGGCCGGGCCAGGCGGCCACGCTGCGTGCCGGCTCCCCCGCCGCGCAGGCGCTCGGGCCAGCCGGCGCGCTCGTGATCAAGGGCGAAGATGGCCTCTCCCACGTGCTCGTGCCCCACTACGACGTTGAGAATGCCGGCGTTGCCTGGCGCTGGTTCGAGGAGACGGAGCGGCTCCCGGAGCCGTCGTGGCTCAGCCCCGGCGAGGCGGACGCGCTGCTGGCGCGGGCGGCGGACGACGCGGCGGTGCTCATCGAGGCGGCCGGCGGTGCGCGCACCGACCTGCCGAACCCCCGGCTCACCGTGGGCTCGATCGCGGACTTCTACGACACCCCCGGATTGCCGAGGGGTGTGACGCCGCGGGCGGCGAAGATCTTTGCGCGGGCGGATCGCGTCGCTGCGATCGTCGAAACGGTGACTGAGCGCGCGAACGACCACAGCTTCGACCCGCAGCTTTTCGCCCTCTGGCGTCACATCCGCACCGCCCGGATGGCCGGCGTTGCCGACGCGGTGCGTGACTACCAGAGGGCGTGGGATCGGGCGTACCGCTAGACCACCGGGTTCTGCGGGTGACTCGGCGCCGGCATGCCCGGGCGCTGCATCATGCAGCAATCCGGCGCGCACGGCGAGCCGTTGACCGTGCAGCCCTGGACCGTGACCTCTGACAAGGTGGCGGGCTTTTCCTTCTGGGTGACGTTTTCGGCGATGTCCACCACCATTGAGGCGAACCCCGGCTCGAGTCCGACGGTGGGAACGCGATCCACCGTCATGCCCGCTTCGGCGCAATCGTCCTTGAGCTCGGTGTCGAGGTCCCACACCACTTCCATGTGGTCGGTGATGAACCCGATCGGGACGCACACGATGTGCTTGACACCCTCCTTGCCCAGCTCGAGGGAGCGGTCGACAACGTCGGGCTCAAGCCACGGGGTGGCGGGGTTGCCGGAGCGCGACTGCCAGACGACCTCGTAGTCGGAAATGCCCGCGGCCTCGGCGACGAGGCGGGAGGCCTCTGCGACCTGGCGGGAGTACAGGTTGGGGTCCTTCGGCCCGCCCGAGGAGTCGTCAGCGGCGTTGGGCACCGAGTGCGCGGTGAACAGCACGCGGGAAACCGACTGGTCAGCGGCCTCCCACGCGGCGCGCGTCGGCCGCGCCATCAGCTCGACGAAGGCGGGGTGGCCGTAGAACTGCCACAGCTTGGTGTACTCGATCTCCGGTGTGATCTCGCGCAGGCGCAGGATGTCCTCGTCGTACTGGCGGCAGGCGGAGTAGCCGCCCCACGCGGAGGTGGCGAACACCAGCACGCGCTTGTGCCCGGCGGCCTGGATCTCCTTGGCCGTATCCTCGGCCATCGGGTGCCAGTTGCGGTTGCCGAAGTAGACCGGCAGGTCGTGGCCGCGGGCGGCCAGTTCCTTCTCGATGTTGGCGATGATCTCGCGGTTCTGCTGGTTGATTGGGCTGACCCCACCGAAGTGGAAGTAATGCTCGCCCACCTCAGCGAGGCGCTCGCGGGGGATGCCGCGCCCGCGGGTTACGTTCTCAAGAAAAGGAATAACCTCGTCCTCCCCTTCGGGTCCACCGAAGGAAAGAACGAGAAGTGCGTCGTAGTCGTTCAATGCCATGTACGTGATGTTAGAGCAGTCGCACGGCTTTCGGGGACATACCCGACCAGCGCACTGGGGAGACGCGCACGGTCTGGCCCGCCGACGGGGCCTCGATCATCGTGCCGTCGCCGAGGTAGATGGCGACGTGGCTGTCACCGTTGTTGCCCCAGAACAGCAGATCGCCGCGTTGTGCCTGGCTGGGGTCGACCTGGGTGCCGCGTTGGTACTGGTAGCCGGTGTAGTGCGGCAGCGAGATACCCACGCCCGCGAAGGCGTAGAGGACGAGCCCAGAACAATCGAAGCCCTTGATGCTGCCCCCGTTAACACCGTAGGTGGGGCCGTTGGCGTCACCGCCTCCCCACACATAGGGGGTTCCGACCGTCGCCATCGCTCGCGCGATTACGGTCTCCACCTTCGAGGAGTTCGGGGCGGCCGGGAGATTATCGGCGATGTTGCTGGACACTTCCTCCGCCGTCGGCACGTCCGGCAGCACGGAGGACACATCCGGGCTGGGAGCCGACGACGCATCCGGGGACAGCACGGAGGACAGGCCGCTGGAAAACGCGGCGATGAGCTCGCTGCTGCTGCTTCCGTACGGGTTCTCAAACCCGCCGTGCGCCGCCTGCGAGGAGCCGACAAGAGCGGCCGCCGCGGCGATCGTCGCCGCCTGGGATGACAGGTCCTCGCTTGCCGACGCGTCACCGCCGTAGAGGGTCAGCGCGGTTTCCACCGCCTGGATTACCTGCTCCTCGCTCGGGGCCGGCGCGTCGGGGGCAATCTCCGCCACGGTGGTTTCTACGGTGTCTTCGACCGCGGTTTCCAGCTCGCTGAGAGTTTGGGCGTCGACACGCTCGGTGGCGGGCGCGGTGGCTGGTTCAGTGGCGGGTTCGGTGGCGGGCTCTGCCGCGGCCTCGGGCCTAACCTGCGCCAACTGCTCCTGGGAGGCCTTGTGCTGCTCGACGGCGCTGTCGCGCTCGGCGAGGCGAACGTCGAGCTCGGCCTGGTTTGTCTCCAGAGTGGAGCGCGCCTGGCTCTCGGCGTCGGCCGCGGCCTGGGCGGTGCGCTCGGCGTGCTCGGAGGCGAGGCGCAGGCGGGACTCCTCGTTGGCAGCTTCTGTGCGGGCCCGCTCGACGCTGTCGAGCTTCGCCTGCTTCTCCTCAATCTGTTGGCGCAGGAACATGGAGCGGTCGAGCAGATCGCGCTGCGCATCGCTGCTTCCCAAGCCGGCGAGCGGAGACGGGCTGCCGCCGTTGCGGTACTGGGTGCGGGTCAGTGATTCGAGCTCCGCGCGTGCCGCGTCGACGTCGGCCTGCGACTGCGTCAGGCGACGCTGCGCCTCCTCGGCACCGCGTCGGGCCTGCTCTGCGGCCGCCTGGGCGTCGTAAAGATCGACGAGCGCTTGGTTGACGCTCTCGGTGAGGTCTCCAATGGTGACGTCGAGAGAATCGATGCGGGCTTGGGCAGACGAGATGGCGGCGACGAGCGACGAGGCGCTCTGCTCTTGCGCCTGTGCCGCGGGTTGCACAACGGCACCCGCCGCACACAACAAGGACATGGTGGTCGAGCATGCAACGATGCGGGTCGTGAGATGCGACCAGCGTCGTCGGATGCCAGTGGCATGGGTATCCACAAGGGCTCCTCACGGCGCGCGTCGCGACGAGGCACGGTTGCGAGGCGCTGAGAAACCGAACAGGGCCCACACCGGCCTCACCCCATCGGCCTTGTTGACTAGACAAGGCTAGGGGCTGGACACGCGTTGACTATTGACTGACTACTTAAGCCGATCCGCAAGACTGATCGCCCTTCTACTCCCGGCCATCGCTAGTGCTTGGCGTGCTTCCCCACATGCCCGTACTAAAAACACCGCGTGTAGCTGATGTAATTGATGGTGAGATTGAAGTTAAATCCGACTCGCGAGCCGACAATGAAACCATACGCCACTTAATCAATCTGTTGCACAACCTTTACCAACTTTCACAGGCGTCAAGGTTTATAACGT
Organism: Corynebacterium sp. Z-1; assembly: GCF_031844665.1. Lineage (NCBI taxonomy): Bacteria > Bacillati > Actinomycetota > Actinomycetes > Mycobacteriales > Corynebacteriaceae > Corynebacterium > Corynebacterium sp. Z-1. The sequence continues at coordinate 1,737,077 of NZ_CP134621.1, forward strand.
GACCCAAGGGCGCACTACCCAGCGTGAACGCGACACGCCTAAGGGCGGGGTGACATTAGTCACACCCGCCCTGTAATAGTTTGGTGAAGTCTTAAGCCTTGACCCGCGCCTGAAGGGCGGAAATGCCGGCCACAACAGCGAGGCCGATGATCACCGCGAGCGCGATGAGGGCCCAGTTCCAGGAGGTCGACTGCGCGGTGTCGATGAAGAGGCGCAGGCCCGCCGGGTAGTCCGGCTCCGCGACCATGGCGCGCTGCGCCGTCTCAATCTGGTGGCGCGTGAGGTGCTCACTGACCGCGGACGCAGCATGCGGGGTGCGGATGATCACCGTCTCGAAAGGGGTGTTCAGCACGAGGTCCTGGGCGACGTCGCGCAGGTCCGCCGGCTGCAGCGGAGTCGTTTCCAGCACGACTACCCCGACGGGGTCGATGGCTGTGGTGTCGGCGTTGCTGAGGGCGTCGTGAAGCGCTGCCTCGAGCCCGGGGTTGACGGGATTGTCGGTGCCGAAGGCGATGCCGTCGTCGAGGAGCTGCGAGCGCAACGACTCCATATCCGTGTCCGCGGGAATCATTCGGCGGCCTCCTAACGGCAGTAACGACGCGCCGCCACGGGCGCAGGTGCGCTCGCCATTATCCCAGCGCTGTGTCCTGCGCCGAGGATAAGGGCGCCCCGGCGTGTCGACGCCTACTCCCCTACCCCCGGTTGTGTGTCGCTGCCAGTGCCGAAGCACGCGCTCAGTGCGTAAACCTTGCAGCCGCTGGGTTAATATAAGCGCCGAGAGGTGGACTGTGCCCCTAAGATAGGCATTGACCACCCCAATGGGTCGTATTTGACTCACATTGGTTTAACGACGAGAAATGGAGCTCACTGTGGCTGAAAGCAAGAACTCCTTCAACGCCAAGCGCACGCTCGAGGTAGGCGGGAAGTCTTACGACTACTACGCACTCGACGCCGTCGACGGCATGGAGAAGCTTCCCTACTCCCTGAAGGTTCTCGGCGAGAACCTCCTGCGCACCGAGGATGGCAAGAACGTCACCGCGGACCACATCAACGCGATCGCGAACTGGGAGCCGGCCGCAGAGCCCTCCATCGAAATCCAGTTCACCCCGGCCCGCGTCCTTATGCAGGACTTCACCGGTGTGCCCTGTGTTGTCGACCTCGCCACCATGCGCGAGGCCGTTTCCACCCTCGGTGGCAACCCGGACCAGGTCAACCCGCTCAACCCGGCTGAGATGGTTATTGACCACTCCGTGATCATCGAGGCCTTCGGTACCTCCGACGCTCTGGATAAGAACGTCGAGATCGAGTACCAGCGCAACGAGGAGCGCTACCAGTTCCTCCGCTGGGGTGCGGAGAACTTCTCCAACTTCCGCGTCGTCCCGCCGGGAACCGGTATTGTCCACCAGGTCAACATCGAGTACCTCTCCCGCGTCGTCTTCGACAACGACGGCGTTGCGTACCCGGACACCTGCATCGGCACCGACTCCCACACCACCATGGAAAACGGCCTCGGCATCCTCGGCTGGGGCGTCGGCGGCATCGAGGCAGAGGCGGCCATGCTCGGCCAGCCCGTCTCCATGCTCATCCCGCGCGTCGTCGGCTTCAAGCTCACCGGTGAGATCCCGGTCGGCGTGACCGCAACCGACGTGGTGCTCACCATCACCGAGATGCTGCGCGAGCACGGTGTGGTTCAGAAGTTCGTCGAGTTCTACGGCAACGGCGTTCGCCAGATCCCGCTAGCCAACCGCGCCACCATCGGCAACATGTCGCCCGAGTTCGGTTCGACCTGTGCGATCTTCCCGATCGACGAGGAGACCATCAGCTACCTCGAGCTGACCGGCCGCGACAAGGAGACCATCGAGCGCGTCGAGGCGTACGCCAAGGCGCAGGGCATGTGGCTCGAGCAGGACGCTCCGGAGGCTGAGTACTCCGAGTACCTCGAGCTCGACCTCTCCACCGTCGTGCCGTCCATCGCCGGCCCGAAGCGCCCCCAGGACCGCATCCTGCTGTCCGAGTCGAAGCAGACCTTCCGCAACCAGCTTCCGGACTACAACGACGCCGGCAACGAGACGTTCGAGCCGGTCCGCGCCGAGAAGGTCGAGACCGTCTCCTACAACGAGTCTTGGCCGGGCAACGGCGAGTCCGCTGCCGAGGGTGCTGAGGGCCGCGCTTCCAAGCCGGTCATCGTCGAGTCCCCGCAGGGCGGCGAGTACACCGTCGACCACGGCATGGTCGCCATCGCGGCAATTACCTCCTGCACCAACACCTCCAACCCGTCCGTCATGGTCGGCGCGGCGCTGCTGGCCCGCAAGGCTGCTGAGAAGGGCCTGAAGGCTAAGCCGTGGGTCAAGACCATCATGGCTCCGGGCTCCCAGGTCGTCGACGGTTACTACAACCGCGCGGACCTGTGGAAGGACCTCGAGGCCGTTGGCTTCTACCTCACCGGCTTCGGCTGCGCATCCTGCATCGGTAACTCCGGCCCGCTGCCGAACGAGGTCTCTGACGCCATCAACGAGTACGACCTCACCGCGACGGCTGTTCTCTCCGGCAACCGTAACTTCGAGGGCCGCATCTCCCCGGACGTGAAGATGAACTACCTCGCGTCCCCGCTGCTTGTTATCGCCTACTCGATTGCCGGCACCATGGACTTCGACTTCGAATCCCAGCCGCTCGGCCAGGACTCCGAGGGCAACGACGTGTTCCTCAAGGACGTGTGGCCGTCGCCGGAGGAGATCGAGAAGACCATCTCCGACACCATCTCCCGCGAAATGTACGAGGCTGACTACGCCGACGTGTTTAAGGGTGACGCTCAGTGGCAGGGCCTGGACATCCCCCAGGGCAAGACCTTCGCGTGGAACGAGGACTCCACCTACATCCGCAAGGCACCGTACTTCGACGGCATGCCGACGGAGCCGGAGTCCGTGACCGACATCTCCGGTGCACGCGTTCTAGCGAAGCTGGGCGATTCGGTCACCACCGACCACATCTCCCCCGCTTCGTCGATCAAGCCGGGCACCCCGGCCGCGAACTACCTCGACTCCCACGGTGTCGAGCGCCAGGACTACAACTCCTTCGGTTCCCGCCGTGGCAACCACGAGGTCATGGTTCGCGGTACCTTCGCCAACATCCGCCTGCGCAACCAGCTGGTGGAAGAGGCCGGTGGATACACCCGTGACTTCACCCAGGAGGGTGCACCGCAGGCGTTCATCTACGACGCCGCCCAGAACTATGCTGAGGCTGGCATCCCGCTCGTCGTCCTGGCGGGCAAGGAGTACGGCACCGGCTCCTCGCGCGACTGGGCTGCAAAGGGCACCAACCTGCTCGGCGTCAAGGCCGTCATCACCGAGTCGTTTGAGCGTATTCACCGCTCGAACCTCATCGGCATGGGCGTTCTGCCGCTGCAGTTCCCGGAGGGCGAGTCCCACGAGACCCTGGGTCTCGACGGCACCGAGACCTTCGACATCTCCGGCGTGACCGCATTCAACGAGGGCGACACCATCCCGGAGACCGTCCACGTCACCGCCACCAAGGAAGGCGGTGAGACGGTCGAGTTCGACGCCAAGGTTCGCGTTGACACGCCAGGTGAGGCTGAGTACTACCGCCACGGCGGTATCCTGCAGTACGTGCTGCGCCAGATGGTGAAGAACTAACACCATCATTTGACCATTAGGTCACACAGGGGGTCTCCTGCCGGATGGGCGGGTGGCCTCCTTTCTTCTCCCCTCATGCCGATATGTGAACGGGGCACGCATGCCGATTATCAGCGACAACGAATTGTCGCGTCGTCGCCAGGAAATCATTGAGTCCGCTCGGTTGTGTTTCGCACGCTACGGCTACGAGGGGGCCACGGTGTCACGGCTCGAGAAAGCGACCGGCAAGACCCGGGGTGCGATCTTCCACCACTTCAGGGACAAGGAGGAGCTGTTCCTCGCCATCGCCGCCGAGGATGCAGCCCGCCAAGCGGAGGTTGTCGCACAGCACGGCTTGATTGAGGTGATGCGCAGAATCGTGCGCAACCCGGACTCCAACGACTGGTTCATCACACGTTCCGAAATCGTGCGCAGGTTGCGTACTGACCCTGATTTCGAGATACGGTGGCGAACCCATCAGGTCGTGCTCGACGATGCTCTGCGTCAACGCCTGGAGGACAACGCGTTCAAGCGTGACGACGTCTCTCCCGACGTGATTCAGGAATACCTCACCACCGTTTTCGAGGGGCTGATCATCAAGTTGGCCGCAGGCGTTCCCGCCGACCGGCTGGAAGCAATTCTCGATCTGGTGGAACAGTCGGTACGGACCCCGGCGCACAGGGAGTAGACAGAGCGGTATAGGATGTCGCCCATGGCACGCATTCTCCTTGTTTCCTTGCGCACCGGTGAGCTCGGCCCCCAGGTCGCGCGCGCCGAATTTAACGACGTCCTCAAGGCAACCGGACTTCGCGAACGGGACCTGGAGATGCGGGTGATCAGTGATGCCAACACCCCGATCGGTTCTCTCGACGCTGTTGACGGAGTGGTTGTGGGTGGCAGCTCACTCAATGTCACCGCGCCTGAATACGACGTGTGGCAAGAACACGTCCACCGTGAGCTGTCGGGGATCCTCCACTGCGGCCTTCCCGTTTTCTTTGTCTGCTTCGGCATTAGCTGGCTCGTCGCCGAACTCGGCGGTACGGTCGGTCATTCCGCACCGGAAGTCTCGGGGCCGAGCGTCGTCACGCTTGCCGCTCCAGCCAGCACGGACCCGCTCCTTGAAGACTTCCCCGATACTTTCACGGTGTTGACCGGGCACACGGAGAACCCGGAGATCCTGCCGGACTCACTCGAGGTACTCGCTGGCGGCCCGACCTGCCCGGTGCAGATGGTTCGCTACGGCGATCGCGTCTGGGCCACGCAATTCCACGCGGAGATGGACGCTGCAGCGATGCGCACGCGGATGGACTTCTTCTACGACTACGGCTACTTCCCGCTAACGGAGTACGACACCATTGTCGCCGCATTGCCCAGCGTGGATGTTACGTGGTCAAACGAGATACTCCGGCGATTCGTTGAATTCTGCTCTCATACCGGGTAGCTCGGTGGCGTGTCGGGGTGGGGTTCTACACTCACATACATGCACGCAATCATCACCACGACCGGACAGGACCGGGTCGGAATCATCGCCGGTGTCGCCAACGCCGCCGCGGAACGGGGCCTGAACATCGTCGACGTCTCCCAGACCCTGATGGATGACTTCTTCACCATGATCATGCGGGTTGCACTGCCCGAGGGCGAGATTGACATGGGGGATCTCCAGGCGCACCTTTCCGCCAACGGCGAGCGACTCGGTGTCGTGGTGCGCATTCAGTCAGAGGAACTATTCACCGCAATGAACGAGGTGTAGCGCCGTGGCATCAGACATTGACTTCAGGGCCCGCCGCATCCTCGACGTGATTGCGATGATCGAGGATTACCGACTCGACATCCGCACCGTGACCATGGGGATCTCCCTGATCGGGTGTGCACGCGCGACGATGTCCGCTACCGCCGAGGCAGTCTACGACCGTGTCACCGAGCGCGCGGCACGCCTGGTTGAGGTGTGCGAGGGCATCGAGCGTGAACTGGGTATACCGATCGTAAACAAGCGCATCTCGGTCTCCCCCATCTCGCTCGTGGCAGCGGAGCTCGATGGCAATCCCGCCGACATCGCCGCCTCACTTGACCGCGCCGCCGCCGCACTGGGCGTGAACTTCGTCGGAGGCTACTCCTCCCTCGTGGAGAAAGGCATGACGGAATCCGATCGCCGCCTTATCGCCTCGATACCGGAGGCCTTAGCTACGACGAGCAATGTGTGTGGATCGGTCAACGTGGCCACCTCGCGCGCGGGCATCAACATGGACGCTGTGGCCCAGATGGGTCAGGTGGTCAAACAGGCTGCGGAACTAACGGCCGAGGAATCCTCCATTGCCTGTGCCAAGCTCGTCGTCTTCGCCAACGCGGTGGGAGACAACCCCTTCATGGCGGGGGCCTTCCACGGTATCGAGGAGCCGGACACGGTGGTATCGGTGGGTGTTTCCGGGCCCGGTGTCGTCGACCATGCGATCGGCTCACTTGAGGGTGCCAGTCTCAACGAGGTGGCCGAGGAAATCAAGAAGGCGGCGTTCAAGATCACGCGCGCCGGACAGCTGGTGGGAACATTGGCCTCGAAACGTCTGGGTGTGCCCTTCGGCATCGTGGACCTCTCCCTCGCCCCCACCGCAGAGATTGGCGATTCCGTCGCCCACATCCTCGAGCGGATGGGTTTGGACCAGGTTGGAACCCACGGAACGACCGCTGCGCTCGCGCTGCTGAACGACGCCGTGAAGAAAGGTGGAATGATGGCCTGCTCGCGCGTCGGCGGTCTCTCCGGATCTTTCATCCCTGTCTCGGAGGATCAGGGCATGATCGACGCGGTGCGGGCGGGCTCCATCTCGATGGACAAGCTCGAGGCGATGACGTCGATCTGCTCGGTCGGTTTCGACATGGTTGCCATCCCCGGTGACACATCCGCCGAACTTATTGCGGGAATGATCGCAGATGAGGCCGCAATCGGTGTGATGAACCATAAGACGACCGCTGCACGTCTTATCCCCGTCCCGGGAACGGTTCCCGGCGATGAAGTGAACTTCGGTGGTCTGCTGGGCTACGCCCCGGTGATTCCAGTGAGCAGCGTCGGCAACGAGGCATTTATCCGACGCGGCGGCTTCATTCCAGCGCCCGTGCACGGTTTCCGAAACTAGGAGTTGACCCTGACACGGTGTCATAGTGGACACTAGGGGCATGAGGATATCGGATGTCGCCCACGCAGCCGGGTGCTCGGTGCGGGCGATTCGCTACCTGCACACAACGGGTGCTGTGGATGAGCCGAAGCGTACGGGTGCGAACTACAGGGACTACTCCCTCTCGGATGTGGCAGCCATTCTGCGTGCTCGCGCTTTGGTGGATGCCGGGGTTCCGGTAAACCAGATAAAGCAACCGGGTGCCGTCGGGCGGGCGCTGAATTTGATCGAGGAACGCATCGCGACACTCTTATCGCAGCGGGATCGGTTGATTGCTTTGTCCCAGACAGATGTCGGAGTGCCTGCTGATATCCGTCGAGACCTCCGCAACATTATTGAGGATGGGGCTTTGCTTGGACAGGAGCTCGATTCGCTGGATCTCATGGCACTCGCTGGCGTTGCTACAGAGGCAACGTGGGAACAATTGCGACGCAACATCCGCGACGCGACGTGTGTCACGGCCACTCACCGCTGCGTCGAACTCTGGCGGAAGCTGGGAGAAACTAATCCCACCCATGAGGAAATGGAGACTCTGATCGCTGAGCTCAGGCGACAATTACCCTCATCACTCCTCAACGGCATCGTGGACACTCTGAATTCAGGCAATATGGCGCTCGCCCCCGACGACGTTGACCTGACGGGAGCGCAATCCCTCGCACTGGCAGCTCTGATTGGGGAAGTGAGGTGAGCTCGGTCGTCGCATACCTATCGAAGCATCCGGGTTATCGGCTCTTCCGTCACGAACTAGAGCTTTACCGGGATACCTGGAAATGGTTTCGTGGACGTGTTGATGTTCCTACCGGGGCAAGGCTTCTGCCCTATCCCGCAGGAAGAGTACAGATGGTTGGCATGCTGAGCGCTGTCATGTCTGTAGAGATGGTCTGCGTACACCTGTTACTGCCCGTAGGAACGATTCGCCTACTCGCGCTCGTTATCTCACTATGGGGACTTGCTTTTATGTGGGCTGCGCTGGCCTCCGAGCGGGTCTATCCGAGTTACGTAACGGACGATGAACTCGTCGTCGGCGGACCATCTGGCACAGACACGGAACTTTCGCTGACCGTTCCAATCCAGGCGTCAAAGGACACTTTCTTCTGGCAACGCAGTGTTCCTGTCGCAGTGACTCGAGTACGTTTCTACAGCGGTTCCGCCAAAGGTCAGCGCCTGCTGTAAATTCTTCAGCATGACCCAGCGACCATTTCTGCTCCTGAGCACCCGGCCGGAGGATGAAACGGCTGCCGAGGAGCTGAACAGCTTTGCCACTGCAATGGGCCTTCCCGCAGCGGCCATCGAGCAACGCCGTGTTGAGGCTGCGCCGCTGGGTGAGGTTCGCTTCGAGGACTACTCGGGCATCATCCTCGGCGGAAGCCCATTCAACAACACCGACTTGAGCAAGTCCCAACTGCAGCTACGGGTCGAGCGTGAAATCGGCACACTTGTCGCAGCGGCTGTTGCCCGTGACTTTCCACTCATGGGTGCCTGCTACGGCATCGGAGCGATCGGCACAGCCATCGGAGCCCGACTCGGTAACAGGTTTGCCGAGGATGCGGGTACAGTCGAGCTCTTATTGAACGAGGCGGGGGCAATTGACCCGATTCTCGATGGTGTGCCGGGCACATTCACCAGCATCGTCGGCCATAAGGAGGCGGTTGAAACACTGCCGGAGGGAGCGACTGTGCTGGTGACGGGGCAACACTGCCCAATCCAGATGTTCCGGGTGAAAAGCAACATCTACGCCACACAGTTTCATCCGGAGCTTACGGCTGAGGCACTCGAACTCAGGCTGAGGGTGTATGCGGACCGCGCCTACTTCGATCCCACCGAGTTAGATTCGATCCTGACTACTGCCTACGCCGCGGATTTCAGCTCGAATAACCGCGTGATGGAAAATTTCGCGCGCCGCTATCGCCGGAACTAGACGCTGCTAGAGGTCCTCGCCGGCCTGGATGCGGTCGATAACCCGCTTCGCCTCAGCCAGTCCGAGACCTGTCTCAATGCGCAGCTGTTTGATGGCGGCGATTGTTTTGCCCTCCGCCAGCAGCCGGCGAACCTCACCGGATGCGAGGGGTTTGCGCTCGGGTGTCGCGATCCCCGCCTGCTTGGATAGGGCGGCGACGCTGCGTTCGAGCTCGGCTACGCGCACGGTGAGGCGGTCGATGGCCTGTCGGGAATCATTTCCGAAGAACATGGCGCAACGGTATCAGGCCAGTTCAACAATCTCCATGTATTCGTCATTCCATAAATCCTCGTCACCTTCGGGCATGATGATCACACGCTCGGGCTCCAGCGCCCGCACCGCGCCCGGGTCGTGGGTGACCAGCACTACCGCGCCAGTGTAGGTTTTCAGCGCGTCCAGCACCTGCTCGCGCGACTGGGGGTCGAGGTTGTTGGTGGGCTCGTCGAGAAGCAGCACGTTCGCGCGCGAGGAGACGAGCGTGGCCAGCGCGAGGCGGGTCTTCTCGCCGCCCGAGAGCGTCCCGGCCGGCTGGTCGAGCTTGTCGCCGGAGAACATGAACGCACCGAGCAGGCCGCGAAGGTCCTGCTGGCCCGCGTCAGGGCAGGCCGCGATCGTGTTCTCCCACACCGAGCGCTCGCCGTCGATCGTGTCGTGCTCCTGCGCGAAGTAGCCGATCTTCAGCCCGTGGCCCGACACCAGACCGCCCTCACCGTCCGTGCGCTCCACCCCAGCGAGCAACTTGAGCAGAGTGGTCTTACCCGCGCCGTTGGTGCCCAGCACCACCACGCGCGAGCCCTTATCGATCGCCAGGTCCACCCCGGCGAACACCTCGAGCGAGCCGTACATCTTGGTTAGGCCCTTGCCGTACAGCGGAGTCTTGCCGCACGGCGCGGGCTCCGGAAAGCTGATGGCGGCGACCTTGTCGGCGACGCGGACGTCGTCAAGCGAGCCCATCATCCGCTCCGCGCGCGCCAGCATCTGCTTCGCGGCCGACGCCTTCGTGGCCTTCGCCCCCAGCTTCGCGGCCTGCTTCTGCAGCGCCGAGGCTTTCTTTTCGGCGTTCGCGCGCTCGCGGCGCCGCCGCGCCTCGTCAAGGGCCCGCGCGTCCTTGTACTTGGAAAAGCTCATGTTGTAGACGTCGGCCTCGGCGCGCACCGCGTCGAGGAACCACACCTTGTTGCAGACGTCGTCAAGCAGGTCGACGTCGTGCGAGATCATGATCAGCCCGCCCTCGTGCTTGGACAAAAAGCCGCGCAGCCAGCTAATGGAGTCGGCGTCGAGGTGGTTGGTGGGCTCGTCGAGAAGCAGCGTCGTGGTCGACTTACCCGAGCCATTGTTGGCGGCGAACAGGATTTGGGCGAGCTCGACGCGGCGGCGCTGCCCGCCCGACAGGGTTTTTAACGGTTGGTCGAGGATGCGCGCCGGCAGGCCCAGGTTGTCGCAGATCTGCGCCGCCTCCGCGTCGGCCTCGTAGCCGCCGAGCGCCTGGAATCGCTCCTCCAGGCGCGAGTATTTGGCGATGGCCTTGTCGCGCTGCGTCCCCTCGAGGCGTTCCATCAGCTCCTGCTGCTTGTCCATCCCGCGGCGGATCTCGTCGAGCCCGCGCGCCGAGAGCACCCTGTCGCGCGCCGTCTGGTCGATATCACCCTCCTTGGAGTCCTGCGGGAGGTAACCGATGTCGCCGGAGCGGATCAGCGAACCGCCGTACGGCTCGGTCTCCCCCGACAGAATGCGCATCGTCGTGGTCTTGCCGGCGCCGTTGCGCCCGACCAGGCCGATGCGGTCACCCGGCTGGACCCGCAGATGCTGGCCGGGGGCACTGAGCAGGGTGCGCGCGCCGACGCGAACTTCGAGGTCTTGGGTAACAATCACGGGGAACTACTGTACCAACCAGGTGCCCGAACACAGTGACCGTGCTGGCTGCGATGCAAAAACGATTGGTGGCTGTAACCGATTGGTTTAAAAACCGCGGACAAAGAGTAGGCGAAAGTGCATAGACAGTTATGTCGGTAGAAGGATAGTTTTTAAGTTGCGCTGCAACCACTTGGTTTTTGCCTCACTCGGTCACTAGGAGCGGAGGGGTCGAACACACAGTGCACGTTCGAGCCACCTACCATGGCTTCTCTACGTACGGCACAGTGGGATGAGTTGCCAAGATCGCGATCGAGGGTGGCGCAACGGGACTAGCGTCCAGTTTGGTCAATTGTTAGGAGCGGGACGATGCAACTATTCAAGGTTTAGGAATCTCGCTGGTCTTTCTGTTCCTAGTTGCGATCCTGTGGGCAGCGGCTTTCTATGTATTCGATGTCCACGAAGCGCCTTTATGGGCAAAGACCGCGTCCATCACCTTCGTGGGCGCTCCGTGGTTCATCTACCTCGTTAGCTGGATGAAAGAGCGGTAGCGGCGGGGAGATACCCCGCGGCCCGGATGCGAGGCCTAGACCGCGAACCCGAGCGCGCGCAGCTGCTCGCGGCCCTCCTCGGTGATCATCTGCGGGCCCCACGGCGGCATCCACACCCAGTTGATCACGACCTCGTCGACGTCGGTGTTCGCCGTGATCGCGGTGGTGGTCTGGTCCTCGATGACGTCGGTCAGCGGGCAGGCGGGCGAGGTGAGCGTCATGTTGATGATCGCCTTGGTGGCGTCATCCTCCTCCTCGATCCACAGGTCGTAGACCAGACCGAGGTCGACGACGTTGATGCCCAGCTCCGGGTCGATCACGTCGTGCATGTACTCGGCCGCCTCGCCGGCGAGCTTGATCTGCTCCTCGGTCTGCGGCGGGCGCTGCCCCGCGCCCTCAAAGTTGGATTCAGCCATTGTTGTCTCCTTCATTTTCGAGCGCGTCCGCGGTGGCGGCCTGGAAGGCCTTCCACCCCAGCAGCGCGCACTTGACTCGGGCGGGGAACTTTGCGACGCCGCCGAACGCGACGCCGTCGCCGATCACCTCGGGGTCGCCCTCGACTGTCCCGCGCGAGGTAACCATCTCCTCGAAGGCCGCCAGCTTCGCCAGCGCCTCGCCGAGGCTCAAGCCGATGATCTCTTCCGCCATCACGCTTGTCGACGCCTGCGAGATCGAACACCCCGTCGCGTCGTACGAGACATCGGCCACGGTGGCGTTGTCGTCGGAAAGCGAAACGCGCAGGGTGATCTCGTCGCCGCACGATGGGTTGACGTGGTGCACCTCGGCGTCGAACGGGTCGCGCAACCCGGCGTGCTGCGGGTTCTTGTAGTGGTCGAGGATGACCTCTTGGTACATCGCTTCTAGGTTCATGCGCCGAAGAACTCCTTCGCCTTGCCGATGGCCGCGACGAGCGCGTCGACCTCGTCCAGAGTGTTGTACAGGTAGAAGCTCGCCCGCGAGGTCGCCTGCACCTCAAGGCCGCGGTGCGCCGGCCACGCGCAGTGGTGCCCGGTGCGAATCGCCACGCCCTCGGAGTCGAGCACCTGGCCGAGGTCGTGCGGGTGAACGCCGTCGACCGTAAAAGCGATGGCGCCGCCGCGCTTCTCGGCGGTAAGCGGGCCGGCGATGGCCAGGCCCTCGATGGCCTGCATCTTCTTAAGCGCGTAGGCGGTCAGCTCGTGCTCGTGGCGCGCCACGGCCTCCATGCCCACCTCGGTGAGGAAGTCGACGGCCGCGCCGAGACCCACGACCTGGCTGGTCATCTGGGTGCCCGCCTCGAAGCGCTGCGGCGCCGGCGCGTAGGTGGAGCCCTCCATCTTAACCACCTCGATCATCGAGCCACCGGTGAGAAACGGCGGGAGCTTGTCCAGCAGGTCGCCCCTGCCGTACAGCACGCCGACGCCCGAGGGGCCGCACATCTTGTGGCCGGAGAACCCGGCGAAATCCACGCCCAGCTCGTGGAAGTCCACCGGCATGTGCGGAACCGACTGGCACGCGTCCAGCACGGTCAGCGCGCCGACCGCCTTGGCGCGGCGCACCATCTCCGGCACATCGGCGTGCGCACCGGTCACGTTCGACTGGTGCGTAAACGCCACCACCTTCACGCTCTCATCGAGCTCGAGCGAGTCGAGGTCGATGCGGCCGTCCGGGGTCATCGCGTACCACTTCAGGGTTGCGCCCGTGCGCCGCGCCAGCTCCTGCCAGGGCACGAGGTTGGCGTGGTGCTCGAGCTCGGTGACCACGATGGTGTCGCCCTCGCCGACGCGGAGGCTGCCGGCGCGGTCGTCGCCAAGCACGAAGGCGACGGCGTTGAGCGCCTCGGTCGCGTTCTTGGTAAACGCGATCTCGTGGCCCTGCGCGCCCACGAACGCGGCGATCTTCTCGCGCGCGGACTCATAGGCGTCGGTCGCCTCCTCCGCGAGCTGGTAAGAGCCGCGGTGGACCGGCGCGAAGGTGTTTAGAACGAAGTCCCGCTCAGCGTTCCACACGCGCTCCGGGCGCTGCGAAGTCGCGCCGGAGTCGAGGTAGACCAGCGGCTTGCCACCGCGAACCGTTCGGGACAGGATCGGAAACTCGGCGCGGATGGCGTCCACGTCGAGCGTTCCGTCTGGGTGTGTATAGACCATTAGATAAACTTCTCGTAGCCCTCAGACTCGAGGACGTCGGCCAGCTCAGCGCCGCCGGTGGTGACGATCTTGCCGTCGGCGAAGATGTGGACGAAGTCCGGGGTGACATAGTTCAGGATGCGCTTGTAGTGGGTGATCATGAGCACGCCACCGTTGGTTTCCTCCTGGTAGCGGTTGATGCCATCGGAGACGATGCGCAGCGCGTCGACGTCGAGGCCGGAGTCGGTCTCGTCCATCACGGCAAACTTCGGCTTCATCAGCGCGAGCTGCATGACCTCGTGGCGCTTCTTCTCGCCGCCCGAGAAGCCCTCATTGACCGAGCGCTCGGAAAAGGATGCGTCCATCTGCAGGGAGTCGCGCGCTGCGTTGAGCTCGCTGACCCACTCCCGCAGCTTGGGTGCCTCGCCGCGCACGGCGGTCACGGCGGAGCGCATGAAGTTCGACGAGGAGACGCCGGGGACCTCAACCGGGTACTGCATGGCCAGGAACAGGCCCGCGCGGGCACGCTCGTCGACCTCCATCTCCAGCAGGTTCTCGCCGTCGAGGAGCACCTCGCCGTCGGTCACCTCGTACTTCGGGTGGCCGGCGATGGTGTAGGCCAGGGTGGACTTGCCGGAGCCGTTCGGGCCCATGATGGCGTGGGTCTCACCGGACTTGATGGTCAGGTTGACGCCCTTGAGAATCGGGGTCGGCTCCTGGCCCTCTTCGTTCGGCAGGACGTTAGCGTGCAGGTTCTTGATTTCGAGAGTAGACATACGTGTTCTTTCCGTTTCTGAGGTGGGCAGGGGTTAGAGGTTTGCGTGCTCGAGCTCGCCGGAAACCCGGGCGATGAGCTCGTCGCGGACGGACTCCACCGGGATCTTGTTGAGGACCTCGTTGAAGAAGCCGCGGATGATCAGGCGCGTCGCCTCTTCCGTCGGGATGCCTCGAGCACGCAGGTAGAACACCTGCTCCTCGTCGAAGCGGCCGACCGTTGCGGCGTGGCCTGCGCCGGCGATCTCGCCGGTCTCGATCTCCAGGTTCGGGATCGCGTCGGCGCGGGCGCCGTCGGTAAGCACCATGTTGCGGTTGGTCTCGTAGGTGTCGGTGCCCTGGGCCTCCGCGCGGATCAGCACGTCGCCCACCCAGCAGGTGCGAGCGTCCGGCTTGTCCGAGTTCTTGTCTCCCTGCAGCGCGCCCTTGTAGAGCACGTTGGAGCGGCAGTTGGGCACGCTGTGGTCCACCAGCAGCCTGTTCTCGATGTACTGGCCGTCGTCGGCGAAGTACACGCCGGTCAGCTCCACGTCGCCGCCCGGGGCGGTGAACTTCACGCGCGGGGTGACGCGGGTGACCTCGCCGCCGAAGCTGGCAACGGTGTGGCGCAGGGTCGCGTCGCGGCCCACCACGATCGACTGCGCGCCGAGGTGAACGCCGTCGTCGGCCCACTCCGTGTCGACGACCGCGTAGACGCGCGAGTTGTCGCCGATCAGCCAGTTGACGTTGTCGGCGTGGGTGCCGGAGCCGGTGTAGCGGACGATCACGGTCGCCGCGGAGTTGACACCGGACTCAACGAGAACGGTGGCGAACGTCGTGGCGTCCAAGCCCGCGCCGGTGATGGTCACCGTGACGGGCTCGGTGAGCTCGGCGTTGTCCGGGATCTTCACGATCGTGCCGGAGGTCGCCCCCGTCCACGCCTGCGCGGCGACGCGGTCGACGGGGCCGCCGGCGGCCTTGAGGCGGTCGTCGTCAGGCGAGACCGTCTCCACGATCACCTCGGACGGGCCCTCGACGTTGATGCGGGCGTCGGTAAGCGGCGCGAAGGTGCCGTTGTGGAGGCCGCGCAGGCGGCGCAGCGAGATGAAGCGCCAATCCTCGTCGCGACCGCCCGGAACGGCGAAGTCGTCGACGGTGTAGGAGACGGGCATATCGCCCTTGTTGTTGACGCCGGAGGCGTTCTTAACAGCGGTATCCGCCATGGGTTAACCCACCGATCCTTCCATTTGCAGTTCGATAAGACGGTTGAGCTCGAGGGCGTACTCCATCGGCAGCTCCTTCGCGATCGGCTCGACGAAGCCGCGGACGATCATCGCCATCGCCTCTTCCTCCGCGATGCCGCGCGACATCAGGTAGAACAGCTGCTCCTCGCTGACCTTCGACACCTTCGCCTCGTGGCCGAGGGTGACGTGGTCGTTGCGGATGTCGTTGTACGGGTAGGTGTCCGAGCGCGAGATATTGTCCACCAGCAGCGCGTCGCACTCGACGTTGGACGCGGAGTGGTGGGCGTTCTGGTTGATCTGCACCAGGCCGCGGTAGGCCGCGCGGCCGCCGCCGCGGGCAACCGACTTGGACACGATCGACGACGACGTGTGCGGCGCCATGTGCGTCATCTTCGCGCCGGTGTCCTGGAACTGGCCCTCGCCAGCGAACGCCACGGAAAGGACCTCACCCTTGGCGTAGGGGCCGGTCATCCACACGGCCGGGTACTTCATGGTTACCTTCGACCCGATGTTGCCGTCGACCCACTCCATGGTCGCACCCTCTTCGGCCTTGGCGCGCTTGGTCACTAGGTTGTAGACGTTGTTCGACCAGTTCTGGATGGTGGTGTAGCGGCAGCGCCCGCCCTTCTTCACGATGATCTCGACCACCGCGGAGTGCAGGGAGTCGGACTTGTAAATCGGCGCGGTGCAGCCCTCGACGTAGTGCACGTAGGCGTCCTCGTCGACGATGATCAGGGTGCGCTCGAACTGGCCCATGTTCTCCGTGTTAATGCGGAAGTAGGCCTGCAGCGGGATGTCCACGTGGACCCCCGGCGGCACGTAGATGAAGGAGCCACCAGACCACACGGCGGAGTTAAGCGCGGAGAACTTGTTGTCGCCGGCCGGGATCACCGAGCCGAAGTACTCCTTGAAAATGTCCTCGTGCTCGCGCAGGGCGGTGTCGGTGTCGACGAAGATAACGCCCTTCTCCTCCAGGTCCTCGCGGATCTGGTGGTAGACCACCTCGGACTCGTACTGCGCTGCCACGCCCGCGACCAGGCGCTGCTTCTCCGCCTCGGGGATGCCGAGCTTGTCGTAGGTGTTCTTAATGTCCTCGGGCAGATCCTCCCACGAGGTGGCCTGCTTCTCGGTCGAGCGGACGTAGTACTTGATGTTGTCGAAGTCGATGCCGCTCAGGTCAGCGCCCCAGGTCGGCATCGGCTTCTTCTCAAAGACCTCGAGCGCCTTCAGGCGCTGGTTGAGCATCCACTCGGGCTCTTCCTTGATGCGGGAAATGTCCTTGACCACATCTGGGCTCAGGCCGCGGCGCGCGGCGGCGCCGGCTGCGTCAGAGTCGTGCCAGCCGTAGTTGTAGGCGCCAATGGACTCAATAATTTCGTCGTCGTTCATCGGCCTTTCCAGGCCGGGTGCGGGAGTTGTCTCAGTCAAGATCTCCGCTCCTTTCGGTGTGTGTCTCGCGCGCTGCGGCGGTTTTGCCCACAGCGACGAGGGGAATGTTGGTCGTGCAAATTCCGTTGCCGTCCGCGATCATGGCGAGCGGTTGAACGTGCTTTCCGACGAGCTCCGAGATGGCCTCGTGCTCCGCCTCGCAGATTTCCGGGTGCCGGGCGGCGACGGCCGATACCGGGCAGTGGTGCTGGCAGATCTGGATACCCATCCCCGCCCGCGTCACTGTCGCGGCGTAGCCATTGTCGTCGAGCGCGTCCGCGAGGTCGCGGGCGACCGCCTCGATGTCCTCGCCGGACTCGGCTGCGGGTTCGACGCCCTCGAGGATCTTGTCGATCCTCGCGCGCGCCAGCTCCTTGACAGCCTCATCGCCGCCGATTTGTCGCACGATGTCGATCGCGTCGGCGGCGAGGCTATCGTACTGGCTGCCGAAGTGCTCGCGGCCGTCGTCGGTCAGGCGGTAGTGTTTCGCCGGCCGGCCGCGGCTGGACTCCTCCCCCGCTACCGGGTTCGGTTCGCACGTCTCTGCGAGCTGCTCGTCAACCAGTTTGTCCAGGTGGCGTCGTACACCTGCGGCGGAGAGGCCGAGGTGGACTCCGAGGTCGGCGGCGCTGACGGGGCCGTGCTTAAGCAGCAGCGACATCACCTCGCGGCGCGTTTGCCCGCCGATGGAGCGCGTCTGTTCCGCATTGCGAGCCATGTCCACACCTCCGATCCTTGGGTCCACTTCGAGTTTTCTCATTCGCCTTTATCCAACACTAGTGTGTTCAAATTAATTCCGCATGTGAGCCCCCGTCGCAGGTGCCTCGTTTTGTAGACTCCTCGGTTGTGAACGTCCTTCCGCGGGTTTTACCCAGGCTGGGCCGGCCCGGGTCGCGCTCGGCAGAGCTACACGAAAGCTCGCTTGGCGACGCCCACCCCGCCCAAGCGTCCCGAGCGTCGGTAGCCGAGCTCAACCGCTTCGCTGTGCTGCGCTTCATCGGGCTCGTGGGCACGATCCTCATGGGCCTCGGCGGCCTCGGCGGCGGGGCGCTGCCCGTGGTGGACAACCCGTACGCACTCTTCCCCGGCGGCGCCGTGATGGGACGCATGCTGCAGACCTCCTCCGCGCTGATCCTCATCGGCGTGGGCCTGCTCGTAGTCGCGTGGGTGCTCATGGCGCCGTTCGTCGGCGCGGGCAGCACCCCCGCTCGGGTGGGCAAGGGCGTGATCGTGCGCACCTTTGTCGCCTGGGTCATCCCGTTGATCCTGACCGCCCCGCTTTTTACCCAGGACATCTACTCCTACCTGGCGCAGGGCTCGATTGTGCGCCAGGGCCTCGACCCCTACGCCGCGGGCCCTGTCGAGATCCTGGGCACCGAGAACCACCTGGCGCGCTCCGTGCCATTTATCTGGGCGCAGTCGCCGAGCCCTTACGGGCCCGTGGCGCTGGGCATCTCCGCGGCGGTGTCGTGGCTGACGCACGATTCGATCGTGCTCGGTGTTATCGCCCACCGCCTGGTGTCGCTGGTGGGGATCGGCGCCGCCGCGTGGGGCGTGGTGGCGCTTGCGCGCCGCTGCCGCGTCTCCCCCGCCGCGGCGCTGTGGCTGGGTGTGCTCAACCCGCTGACCATCCTGCACCTGGTCGGCGGCATCCATAACGAGGCCATCCTGCTTGGCTTCCTGCTTGTCGGGATAGAGTTGGGCCTGCGCGGGATCGACGCCCTCGGCCCGCGCAACGCCGCCGCCGCGGGCCTGCTTGTGGCAAGCGGGGCCCTCATCACCTGCGCGGGGCTGGTCAAGGTCACGGGCTTTATCGCCCTCGGATTCATCGGCATGGCGCTGGCGCGGGCGTGGTCGTCGCGGCTGCCCGGGGTGGCGGCGATCGCCCTCGCCGCCGCCACGCAGGCCGCGCTCATGGTCGCCACCACGGTGGTTTTCTCGCTGCTGACCGGCATCGGTTTCGGCTGGGTGACGGGCCAGGGAGGGGCGGCGTCGATACGCAGCTGGCTCTCGGTTACCACCGATGTCGGGGTCATCGCGGGCAACATCGGGATGCTACTGGGCCTCGGCGACCACATCGAGGCCATGCTGGCGATCACGCGCGGGGCGGGCCTAATAGTCGCCGCCGCGTTCATGATCCGCATGCTGTGGGCGACCTACCGCGGCACGATCCACCCGGTAGGGGGCTTAGGTGTGGCCACGCTCGTGCTGGTGATCCTCTTCCCCGTCGTCCACCCCTGGTACCCGCTGTGGGCCATCCTGCCGCTGGCGGCGTGGGCCAACCGTCTGTTCTTCCGCGCCGCGGTGGTCATCTACAGCGCGGTGTTCAGCTTCCTCGTGCTGCCGCGCGGCCTGGCGCTGAACCCGGGAGCGGTGATCACCATCTACACAATCGCCGCCACCGGTTTCGCTGTGATCTGCGCTGCCGGCTGGTGGTGGTACCGGCGATTCGGTCGCAGGAGTCTAAACTAGCCAGCCATGAGTGATGCACTTGTCCTGGACAACGTTTCCAAGACATACCGCGACATCGTGGCCGTAGACGGCCTCTCTTTCACCGCCGCCCGCGGTGAGATCCTTGCACTCCTCGGCCCCAACGGTGCGGGCAAAACCACCACCGTCGAGATGTGCGAGGGCTTTACCAAACCCACCAGCGGCAGAATCTCTGTACTGGGTCTCGACCCGTCCGCCGAGCCCGCGAAGGTGCGCTCGCGCATCGGCATCATGCTGCAAGGTGGCGGCTCCTACTCCGGTATCCGCGTCCGCGAAATGCTCGAGCTCACCGCCCGCTACAACGAAGACCCCCTCGATCCGGACTGGCTAATCGACCTGCTTGGCCTGCGCGGGGTGGAAAAGACCACCTACCGGCGCCTCTCGGGCGGCCAGCAGCAGCGACTGTCTCTGGCGCTGGCGATGATCGGGCGCCCTGAGCTGATCTTCCTCGACGAGCCGACCGCCGGGATGGACGCCCAATCGCGCCTCGCGGTGTGGGACATCATCTCCGCGATGAAGCGCGACGGGGTCACCGTGATCCTAACCACCCACCTCATGGACGAGGCCGAAGCACTCGCCGACAAGGTCGTCATCATCGACCGCGGCGCCGTCGTCGCCCAAGGCACCACCGCCGAGCTGACCAGCCACGACTCCTTCCCGCTGATCACGCTCAGCACCGACCGCGAGCTCGCCATCGCGCCGCTTAACGACGCCCTGTCCGCGCACTCCCTGACCGTCCAAGCCACCCGGCCGCTGCGCTACCAGATCTCCGGCGGAGCGACTCCGGAGGTCGTCGCCACGCTCGCGCGCGAAGCCGACGCCCAGGGCGTTTTGCTGCGCGAGTTCAGCGTCGCGCACCGCACGCTCGAGGACGTTTTCCTCGACATTACCGGCCGCGAGCTGCGCAGCTAGGAAAGGATCAGCATGGCTCTAGAACTTGCCGAAGGCACGTTTACCCCGCGCCCCCGCCGCGCTTCCGTAACCCGGATGGCGCTGGCGCAGGGGCGCATCGAGGCGTTGCTCATGCTGCGCCACGGTGAGCAGCTGCTGCTCAACCTGATCATCCCCGCTGTGATCCTCGTCGCCGCCGCGAAGCTGCCGATCCCCGGGGCTGACTCGCCCGCGCGCCTCGACCACCTCGTGCCGGTGGTGTTTGCCGTGGCGGCGAGCAGCGCGGGCTTTACCGGCCAGGCGATCGCGTTGGCGTTCGACCGCCGCTACGGCGCGCTCAAGCGCACCGGCGCCTCCGGGGTGCCGGCATGGACGATCATCGCGGGCAAGATTCTCGGCGTGCTGGCGATGGTGGCAGTCCAGATCGTCGTCCTCGGCGCGATCGCCGTCGCCTTGGGTTGGCGCGTCCCCGTCGGCGGCGCCCTGTTCGGCGGGGTGACGCTGCTGCTCGGCGTGGCGTGTTTCACCGCCCTGGGGTTGCTGCTCGGTGGCACCATGAGTTCCGAGCTCGTCCTCGCCCTGGCCAACCTGCTGTGGCTGATTTTGGTCGGCATCTTGGGGTGGGTCACTTACTCGGGCAACCTGGTCGAGGCCGGCTGGTACAACCTGGTGCCCACCGTCGCCCTGGCGGGTGCGCTGACGCAGGCGCTGCACCTGAGCGTGGACTCCGGGGCGTGGATCGCGCTAACGGTGTGGGTGGCTGTCGCCGTCACCGCCGCCGCCCGCTGGTTCCGCTTCGATGGCTAGAACGGCCGAGGCGTGGGTTAAGCTAAGAATCAATCTTAAGTTTGATACGTGGAAGGTACCGGTGTTGACGTGAACACCCCTGTTAAAACGACCGTGGGCCCATCCCTGAAGCTGCAGCGCGTCCTCGCGATGATCCTGCTCCTGTGCCAGGGCGGCATCACGGTGACCGGCTCGCTCGTGCGCGTCACGGGCTCGGGCCTCGGCTGCAACACCTGGCCGTTGTGCCACGAAGGCTCGCTCGTGCCCGTGCCGGGCGCCGCGCCCGCGATCCACCAGGCCATCGAGTTTGGCAACCGCATGCTGACCTTCGTCGTCGCGGCGGCTGCGGTCGCGGTGACGGTGGCGGTGTACAGGGCGCAGCGCCGCTGGCACGTCAAGCTACTGGGCTTGCTCTCCATCGCCGGCGTGGCGCTGCAGGCGCTACTCGGCGGGATCTCCGTGCTGGTCAACCTGCACTGGTGGGCGGTGGCCGTGCACTTCCTGCCCTCGATGGTGCTGGTGTGGATCGCAGCCGTGCTCTACATGCGCATCAGTGAGCCGGACGACGCGCCCGTCGTCACGCGCTACGACGGTAGCGCCCGCACGGCCGTGGTCGTCGCGGCTGTCGCGCTGAGCTTCGTGCTGGTGACCGGCACGATGGTCACCGGTTCGGGCCCGCACTCGGGCGACAGCGGGGTCGGCATGGAGGGCCGTTTGGCACTCGACACCGAGGTCCTCGCCTACGTCCACGCCGCGTGCATGTACATCTACCTCATTTCCACGCTCGTCGCCGTTTATCTGCTGCGCCGTTCGCAGGCGCCGAAGGACGCGTTCAACACCGCCTTGGTGCTCGTCGCCATGATCGTCGTCCAGTGGGCCGTGGGCGTAACCCAGTTCTACCTCGGCGTTCCGCGCTGGACGGTGCCGCTGCACAT
Source organism: Corynebacterium sp. Z-1 (assembly GCF_031844665.1). Taxonomy (NCBI): domain Bacteria; kingdom Bacillati; phylum Actinomycetota; class Actinomycetes; order Mycobacteriales; family Corynebacteriaceae; genus Corynebacterium; species Corynebacterium sp. Z-1. Next base: position 1,758,861 of record NZ_CP134621.1, read on the forward strand.
CGCCATGTCCTCGGTGGTCGTCGCCTTTAGCGCCTTCCTCTGGGCGCACGGCAAACGCCGGATGGCCTAAACGGGGCTCCGGTAACGTGGGGGCCATGAAGGCGATCTACGTTACCCAGCACGGCGGGCCCGAGGTTCTCACCTACACGGACCGCCCCGACCCGGAGCCGACCGAGGCGCACGTTCTCGTCGAGGTGCTCTACGCGGGTGTCAACTACATCGACACCTACTTCCGCTCTGGCACCTACGACCAGGAACTGCCCTACATCCCCGGCACCGAGGGGTGCGGCCGCGTCATTGCCGACCCCGCCGGTGAAATCGCCGAGGGCACGCTGGTCGCCTGGCACAGCGCCCCCGGCTCGTACGCCGAGAAGGTGTGCGTTCCCCGCAACCGTCTCGTCGCCGTGCCGCAAAGCATCGATCCCGCGGTCGCGGCGTCGATGCTGCTCCAAGGCATGACGGCGCACTACCTTCTGCACGGCACCCGCGAGACGAAGCCGGGCGACACGATGGTGATTACCGCTGGCTCCGGCGGGGTCGGGCTCGTGCTGACTCAACTGGCTGCCGCCGCCGGCGCGGTAGTCTACTCCGTGACCTCGACCGATGAGAAGGAGAAGCTCGCCTACGACGCGGGCGCAACGCAGGTGTTTCGCTACGACACTTTCGCCGAGGACGTCAAGGAAGCCAACGGCGGAAAGGGCGTGGACGTGATCTACGACGGCGTGGGCAAGGACACCTTCGCCCAGGCCCTCGACGTCTGCCGCCCGCGCGGGCTCGTCTGCTCCTTCGGCTCCGCCTCGGGCGACGTCGAGCCGTTCGTGATCCAGGAGCTGAACAAGCACGGCTCGCTGTTTCTCACCCGCCCGTCGCTGGCCGCCTACGTCGCCACTGACGACGAGTACCGCATGCGCGCCCAAGCGGTCGTCCGCGCGGTCGAGGAGGGAACCCTAACGTTTCGCATCCACGAGCCTTTTCCGCTTAGCGACGCCCGCCGCGCGCACGAGGAACTCCAGGCCCGCTGTACCTCGGGCTCGGTCGTGCTCAAGGTTGCTGAGGACGCTTAGAGGAAGTACTCCGCGACGGTTTGCCAGCCCAGCACCGCGTCGACTGACAGGGCGAGGAAGAGCACCGCGAGGTAGTTGTTCGACAGGATGAACAGCTTCAGCGGCTTGACGTCCTCGCCGCGCACGACGCCGTTGTGCAGCTTGGTCGCCATGACCAGGAATCCGGCGCCCGAGGTCACCGCGACAATGAGGTAGATCCACGAGGCGGCTGGGACCAGCAACAGCGAGGTCGCCACGGTCAGCCAGGAGTAGAAAACGATCTGGCGCGTCGTCTCCTGCGGGGTGGCCACGACCGGCAGCATGGGCACCTTCGCCTTGGCGTAGTCGTCCTTGTACTTCATGGCCAGCGCCCAGGTGTGCGGTGGTGTCCAGAAGAAGATGATCATGAACAGCACCACGGCCTGCCACCAGCGATCCGGCGAGCCATCGTTGACGTTGTCGCGCACCGCGGCCCAACCGACGAGGACCGGCATGCAACCGGCGGCGCCGCCCCAGATGACGTTCTGCCACGTGCGACGCTTCAGCCACTTGGTGTAGACGAAGATGTAGAACCAGTTGGTCAGCAGGATGAAAAACGCCGCGAGCCAGGAGTTGCAGACGAACCCGAGCCACAGAACGGACAGGGCGAGCAGCACCCAGGCGTAGATCGCGGCCTTGCGCTTGGTCACGGTGGCTCTCACCAGCGGGCGCGCCCGGGTACGGCCCATCTTCTGGTCAATGTCGTAGTCGGCGACCATGTTGAAGGTGTTCGCGGCCGCCGCACCCATCCACCCGCCGAGCAGCGTGCCCAGGATGAGCCACAGATCCACGCTACCGCGGTTGGCCTGGAGCATGGCGGGGATCGCAGCGACGAGGAGGAGCTCAATGACCCTCGGCTTCGTAAGCGCAAAGTAAGCCTTGATGGTCTCCAAGTAAACAACTCCTCCAGCAGAAACGGCCGCCCGGTACGGGAGGGCCAACATCACAGTAGTCGCACCGCGACGGCGAAAAGTTCCGCCCCCGCCCGAAACCGCGCGGGCGTCATACCTTCGGATGATGCTACCGCCACGGCGCAGTAACGGGTAATCCAGACACGCTCCACTGCCAACCGATAGGCTAGGCGGCGAAGATCACTAGCAAAACCACTCACGAACGACACAAGCGAGGAACAACGTGACCCAGTCGACCCTGCCCCCCGAATTGCACGCGATGACCGTCCGCAACTACCCGGACGATTGGACGCAAACGGATACGCGGGCCGTGGACACTGTACGCGTGCTTGCGGCGGACGCTGTCGAGAACTGCGGCTCGGGCCACCCGGGCACCGCGATGTCGCTCGCTCCCCTGGCGTACACGCTCTACCAGCGCGTCATGAACATCGACCCGCAGGACCCGCACTGGGTGGGCCGCGACCGCTTCGTGCTGTCCAACGGCCACTCGTCGCTGACCCAGTACATCCAGCTCTACCTCGGCGGGCTTGGGCTCGAGCTTGAGGACCTGAAGCAGCTGCGCACGTGGGGCTCGAAGACCCCGGGCCACCCGGAGTACAACCACACCAAGCACGTCGAGATCACCACCGGCCCGCTCGGCCAGGGCCTCGCCTCCGCAGTCGGCATGGCGATGGCGTCGCGACGCGAGCGCGGCCTCTACGACCCAGACGCTCCCGCCGGCGAGTCGCCGTTTGACCACTACATCTACGCCATCGCGGGCGACGGCTGCCTGCAGGAGGGCGTGACCTCCGAGGCCTCGTCGCTGGCGGGCACCCAGCAGCTGGGCAACCTCATCGTCTTTTGGGACGACAACCGCATCTCCATCGAGGACGACACGCAGATCGCGTTCACCGAGGACGTGATGAAGCGCTTCGAGGCCTACGGCTGGCAGACGCTGACCGTGGATTCCGGCGAGGACGTCGTCGCGATCGAGTCCGCCGTGGCGCAGGCGCAGGCCGACACCGCCCGCCCGACGCTGATCCGCGTCAAGACCGTCATCGGCTACCCCGCCCCGAACCTGCAGAACACCGGCGCGGTGCACGGCGCGGCGCTTGGCGCCGAGGAGGTCAAGCTGGTCAAGGAGGCCCTGGGCTTCGACCCCGAGGTGACCTTCCCCGAGGAAGAGGCCGTGATCACCCACACCCGCAAGCTGACGGCACGCGCCAGCGAGAAGCGCGCCGCGTGGGAAGAGAAGTTCAACGCCTGGGCCGAGAACAACCCTGACAACGCGGCCCTGCTCGAGCGCCTCACCGCGCGCCGCCTGCCCGAGGGCTGGGACGCGGAGCTGCCAACCTGGGACGCCGACGAGAAGGGCCTGGCCACCCGCAAGGCCTCCGAGGCCGTGATCCAGGCGGCCGCCGCCGCACTGCCGGAGCTGTGGGGTGGCTCCGCCGACCTGGCCGGGTCCAACAACACCCTGATAAAGGGCGCAGCCTCCTTCGGCCCCGCAGAGATCACCACCGACATGTTCACCGCCGAGCCGTACGGCCGCAACCTGCACTTCGGCATCCGCGAGCACGCAATGGGCGCGATCATGAACGGCATCGCGCTCCACGGCGGCACCCGCGTCTACGGCGGCACCTTCCTCATCTTCTCGGAGTACCTCTACCCCGCGATCCGCGTCGCCGCCCTGTCCGGCATCGACGGCTACTACGTGTTCACCCACGACTCCGTCGGCCTCGGCGAAGACGGCCCCACCCACCAGCCGGTGGAAACCCTCGCGGCGCTGCGCGCCATCCCGGACCTCGCCGTGATCCGCCCCGCGGACGCGAACGAGACCTCCGCTGCGTGGAAGGCCGCGCTCGAGGGCAAGGAGCAGCCCAAGGCGCTCGCCCTGTCGCGCCAGAACCTGCCCGTGCTCGAGGGCACGAAGGAAAAGGCGTTCGAAGGCGTTGCCCGCGGCGCCTACGTGCTGGTTGAGGGCTCCAAGCCGACCCCGGACGTGATCCTCATGGCCACCGGCTCCGAGGTGCAGCTCGCTGTCGCCGCTGCTCGCGAGCTCGAGGGCTCCGGCGTCGCCGCGCGCGTCGTCTCCATGCCGTCGATGGAGTGGTTCCTCGAGCAGGACGACGACTACATCGCCGCCGTGCTGCCTCACGACGTCAAGGCCCGCGTCTCCGTCGAGGCGGGCGTTGCCATGCCGTGGCACCGCTTCACCGGCGACCACGGGCGCAACGTCTCGCTCGAGCACTTCGGCGCCTCCGCGCCGGGCGCCGAGCTCTTCGAGCGCTTCGGCTTCACCGCCGACGCCGTCGTCAACGCCGCCCGCGACTCCATCGCCAGCGCCACCGCCTAACCCTTAACCACACACGCAAAGGACTTAAAACCCCCATGACCTCGATTGACAAGCTGTACGAGATCGGAACCTCCACCTGGCTCGACGACCTCTCGCGGGATCGCATCACCACTGGAAACCTGGACGAGATTAAGGCGTCGAAAAGCATCAAGGGCGTCACCACCAACCCGGCGATTTTCGCTAAGGCCATGAGCGGTGGCAACGCCTACGACATTCAGCTCGCCGACCTGAAGGCGGCCGGCAGCGAGGTCGATGCGGCTGTGTACGCAATGAGCGTCAAGGACGTCCAGGATGCCTGCGACCTCTTCGCCGACGTCTTCGAGGCGACCGACGGCAAGGACGGGCGCGTGTCCATCGAGGTCGATCCGCGCTACGCCGCCGACGAGGAGCGCACCGTGGCGCAGGCGGCCGAGCTGGCGCAGCTGGTCGACCGCCCGAACGTGATGATCAAGATCCCCGCCACCGACGAGTCCCTGCCCGCCGTTACAGCGACCCTGGCCGCCGGCATCTCCGTCAACGTCACCCTGATCTTCTCCGTCGAGCGTTACCGCCAGGTTATCGACGCCTTCCGCGAGGGCGTGCGCCAGGCCGAGGCGAACGGGCACGACGTGTCGACAATCCACTCCGTGGCGTCGTTCTTCGTCTCCCGCATGGACACCGAGGTGGACAACCGGCTTGAGACGATCGGCACGCCCGAGGCGCTCGAGCTGCGGGGCAAGGCCGGCATTGCCAACGCGCGCCTGGCCTACCAGCTCTTCCTCGACGAGTTCTCCGACTCCAGCCAGTTCCCCGCGGGCACAAACAAGCAGCGCCCACTGTGGGCGTCGACCGGCGTGAAGAACCCGGACTACCCCGCCACCATGTACGTCACGGAGCTCGCGGGCCCCGACACCGTCAACACCATGCCCGAGGCGACGCTCGACGCGATGCTCGAGCAGGGCGAGGTGCGCGGCGACACGCTGACCGGAACCGCCGCCGAGGCGCAGGCGACCTTTGACAAGCTCGAGGCCGTGGGCATCGACTTGGACGACGTCGTCGCCGTGCTCGAGCGCGAGGGCGTGGAGAAGTTCGTCGACGCCTGGCAGGAGCTGCTCGACTCCATGGCACAGAATTTGAAGTAGTTTCGCGTTTTGTGCCCGCGCACCCGCGCGGGCACAGTACATTTGAACGAATCCCCAAAAATCTTTCCCATCTACCTATTACTCGAGGTGAACAACCGTGACGGACGAGGCCGTGTGGGTCAACCCGCTCCGACAGCCAGAGGACAAGCGCCTGCCGCGCATCGCAGGGCCGTCGGGAATGGTGATTTTCGGCGTAACCGGCGACCTCGCGCGCCGCAAGCTCCTGCCGGCGATCTACGACCTTGCCAACCGCGGCCTGCTGCCCGCCGGTTTCAGCCTCGTCGGCTTCGGCCGCCGCGAGTGGAGCAAGTCGGACTTCGAGGATTACGTGCGTTCGGCCGTCGAGAAGGGCTCGCGCACGCGCTTCAATGAGAACGTGTGGAACCGCCTCGCCGAGGGCATGCACTTCGTCACCGGCGCCTTCGACGACGACGAGGCCTTTGAGAAGCTCGCGGCGCTTCTGGCGGAGATGGACGCTAACCGCGGAACCGGCGGCAACTGGGCTTTCTACCTGTCCGTGCCGCCTGAGTACTTCTCCGACGTAGTCCACCAGCTCGACCGCTGCGGCATGGCCACCCCGACGGGCAACCAGTGGCGCCGCGTGGTCATCGAGAAGCCTTTCGGTCACGACCTCGCCTCCGCGAAGAAGCTCAACGAGGTGGTTAACCACGTCTTCCCCGAGCGCTCCGTGTTCCGCATCGACCACTACTTGGGCAAGGAGACGGTGCAGAACATCCTCGCGCTGCGCTTCGCTAACCAGATGTTCGAGCCGGTGTGGAACGCCAACTACATCGACCACGTGCAGATCACCATGGCCGAGGACATCGGCCTCGGCGGCCGCGCCGGCTACTACGACGGCATCGGCGCCGCCCGCGACGTGATCCAGAACCACCTGATCCAGCTGCTCGCGCTCGTGGCCATGGAGGAGCCCACCTCGTTCTCGCCGCGCCGCCTGCGCGCCGAGAAGCTCAAGGTGCTGCGCGCCACCACTGCCCTGGAGCCCTTCGACGAGACGACCGCGCGCGGGCAGTACGCCGCCGGCTGGCAGGGCTCGGAGAAGGTCATCGGCCTGCGCGAAGAAGACGGCTTCGACCCGGACTCCACCACGGAGACCTACGCGGCCTGCACCCTGAAGATCAACTCGCGGCGCTGGGCGGGCGTGCCGTTCTACCTGCGCACCGGCAAGCGCCTGGGCCGCCGCGTCACAGAGATCGCCCTGGTGTTCAAGCGCCCGCCCTTCCAGCCCTTTGCCAAGGGCCAGACCGACCTGCTGACCGCCAACGCTGTCGTGCTGCGCATCCAGCCGGACGAGGGCGTGCTCATGCGCTTCGGCTCCAAGGTCCCGGGCTCCACGATGGAGGTCCGCGACGTGAACATGGACTTCTCCTACTCCGAAGCCTTTACCGAGGAGTCCCCCGAGGCCTACGAGCGCCTCATCCTCGACGCCCTGCTGGACGAGTCGAGCCTCTTCCCCACCAACGAAGAGGTTGAGCGCAGCTGGGAGATCCTCGACCCCGTCCTCGAGCACTGGGCCGAAAACGGCCGCCCCGATGCTTACGCAGCCGGTACGTGGGGCCCCGAGTCTGCCGACGCGATGCTCGCGCGCACCGGCCGCCACTGGCGCAGGCCTTAAGCACGGTTTGACCGAGAATAGACGATTGAAAGAGGCCCGGAGATGATCATCAAACTCCCCGACACCACGACGCGCCAGATCACCGCGACCCTTCTGCAGGCGCAGGACAACTACTCGATGGCCACCGGCCGCGTGCTCACCCTGCTCGTGGTCGCCGCCGCGAGCGACGACGTCGACTCCATCCTGTTGTCCGTGCGCGACGCGACCCAGGAGCACCCGGCCCGCGTGCTGGTCATGCTGCTCGGAGACTCGGACGAGCCGACGAAGCTCGACGCCGAGTGCATCCTGACCGCCGACGCGGGCGCCTCCGAGATGGTGGTGATGCACCTGCACGGCGAGCTCACCCAGAATCTCGACTCCGTGGTCACGCCGCTGATCCTGCCCGACACCCCAATCGCCGCCTGGTGGCCGACGACCGCCCCGGCGAACCCGGCCGAGGCGCCCCTGGGCAACATCGCGCAGCGCCGCATCACCAACGCGCGCCGCAACGTCTCCGGCAACGCGCTCCTGCGCCTGTCCAACGGCTACTCCGAGGGCGACTCCGACATGATGTGGTCACGCATCACCCCGTGGCGCGGAATCGTCGCATCCGCCGTGGACCGCCACCAGGGCGAGGACATCACCGCTGTGCACATTTCCGGACCCGTGGACAACCCGAGCGTCGACATCGCCGCCGGGTGGTTGGCGAGCTGCCTCGGCGTCGACGTGACCCGCAGCCCGGGCCCGAGCGCCTCCGAGATCATCGAGAACGTCCCCATCACCGAGCTGCGCCTGACCTACGACCGCGGCGACATCGTCGTCTCCGTCATGGACGAGCACAGCGTGCGCGTCTCCGTCCCGGGCAGCCCCGACTCCTACGTCGCCATGACCGCGCGCACCGACGCGGAGTGCCTGGCCGAGGAACTGCGCCACCTCGACCCCGACACCGCCTACGCCAACGCGCTCGACGGCATCTCCCACGTGCACGTCGTCTAACTCACGAAAGGCCCCACCCTCGCTCATGGTTACGGTTTCACAGTTCCCTGACCTCGCTTCGCTTATCGACGCCGCCACCGAACGATTTGCCCACACCATCAGCGCCATCCACGCCGACCCGGTCGGTGGCGTCAACGGTGACGGCACCGCCCGCGTCGTTCTCACCGGCGGCACCGCCGGCATCCGTTTTCTCGAGAACCTGCGCGATGTGACGATCGACTGGTCGCGCGTCTTCGTCTTCTTCGGCGACGAGCGCAACGTTGAGGTTACGCACGCGGACTCCAACGAGGGCCAGGCCCGCGCGGCGCTGCTCGAGCACGTCGCGATCCCCGAGGCCAACATCTACGGCTACGGTTTGACCGGCGGCGACATGGGTGAGGCGGTGCGGCGCTACGAACGCGACCTGGGCATTGCCGCGCCAGAGGGCTTCGACATCCACCTGCTCGGCATGGGTGGCGAGGGCCACATCAACTCCCTGTTCCCGCACACCCGGGCGGTGCGCGAAACCGAGCGCCTCGCGCTCGTGGTGACGGACTCGCCAAAACCCCCCGCCGAGCGGGCAACGTTGACCCTGCCCGCCGTCGGGCGCGCCGAGCGCGTCTGGCTGCTGGTTTCAGGCGCGGAAAAGGCGGAGGCGGCCGCGCACGTGGCACGCGGCGCCTCCGCCGAAGAGTGGCCGGCCGCTGGGGCCGCCGGGCGCGAAGAGACCGTGCTCTTCGTCACCGAGGACGCTGCCCCCTAGCTAGACCGCGAAGGACTGCGCAAGGTTCAGTCCGATGATGCACGTGATCCAGATAACGGCGATCACAATGGTGTAGCGGGTCAGGTTGCGCTCGACGATCGTCGACCCGGACAGGTTAGACTGCACGCCGCCGCCGAACAGGCTGGACAGGCCGCCACCTTTGCCACGGTGCAGCAGGACGAACACCGTCAGCAGGATTGCGGTGATGACCAAGACGATCTCTAGAGCCAGAATCATGGATTACACCTTACACGACTAGCGCACAGCGTTAGCCGCCGCCGCGGCCAGCTTCGCAAATTCCTGGCCGTCAAGAGACGCTCCCCCGACAAGGCCGCCGTCGACGTCGGGCTGCCCGACGATCTCGCCGATCGTGTCCACCTTGACGGAGCCGCCGTAGAGGATGCGGATCGCGTCGGCGGTGGGGTCGTCGGCAAGCTCGCGAACCGTCTCGCGGATCGCCTTGCACACCTCCTGGGCATCGGCCGCCGACGCGGTCTTGCCGGTGCCAATCGCCCACACCGGCTCGTACGCGATGACCGTCCGACCCAGCTCCACCGTGCCCAGGGTGGCCAGGGAGCGGCGGGTCTGCTTGACGACGTAGGCGACGTGCTCCGAGCGCTCGCGGACGTCCTCCGGCTCGCCGACGCACACGATCGGGCTGATGCCGTGCTCGAGCGCCTTGGCGGCCTTCGCCGCGACAAGCTCATCGGTCTCTCCGTGCTCGTCGCGGCGTTCCGAGTGGCCGACGACCACCCAGGAGCAGCCGAGCTTGGCCAGCATCGCGGCCGAGATGTCGCCGGTGTGCGCCCCGTTGTCGTGCGGGGAGACGTCCTGGGCGCCGTAGGTGATCTGCAGCTTGTCGCCGTCGACAAGGGTTTGGATCGAGCGCAGGTCCGTAAACGGCACCGTCAGCGCGATGTCGACGTACTCGTACCCGTCCTTCGGGAACGCGAACGTTAGCTTCTGGGCGCTTGAGATGGCCTCGAGGTGGTCGAGGTTCATCTTCCAGTTGCCCGCAATAAGCGGCTTCCGAGGCATGTGTAAAGTCCTTTCTCGTCCTACTTGCTCACGACGCTCACGCCGGGCAGTTCCTTGCCCTCGATGAGCTCGAGGGAGGCACCGCCGCCGGTGGAAATGTGGGTAAAGCCATCCTCGTCGAGGCCGAGCGCGCGTACCGACGCCGCCGAGTCACCTCCGCCGACCACAGTGAAGCAGTCGTTGTTCTTCGTCGCGTCGATCATCGCCTCCGCGACTGCCTTCGTTCCGTCCGCAAAGTTCGGGAACTCGAACACGCCCATCGGCCCGTTCCAGAACACCGTCTTCGCGTCCTTGATCGCCGCCACGTAGTTCTGCGCGGTCTCGGGGCCGATATCGAGAGACATCCAGCCCTCGTCGATGTCATCGAGGCCCACGACCTTCTTCTCGGCGTTCTTGTCGAACTCCGGCGCGATCGCGAGATCCACCGGCAGCACCAGCTTGTCGCCGTAGGTTTCGATCAGCTTGCCGCAGGTCTCGACCATGTCTTCTTGCAGCAGGGACTTCTGCACTTTGTGGCCCTGCGCGGCGAGGAATGTGTAGCACATGCCACCGCCGATAACGAGCTTGTCGGCCTTCTGCGCCAGCGCCTCGATCACGCCGAGCTTGTCGGAGACCTTGGAGCCGCCGAGCACGACGACGTACGGGTGGGCGGGGTTGTCCTTGACGATGCTAAGCGTCTCCACCTCCTTTTCCACTAGGTAACCGGCGTAGGCCGGGAGCTTCTTGGCCACGTCGTAGACCGATGCCTGCTTGCGGTGCACCACGCCGAAGCCGTCGGAGACGAACGCGCCGTCGTCGGCGGCGAGGTCGGCCAACTCCGCGGCGAAGGCCTCGCGCTCGGCGTCGTCCTTGGAGGTCTCGCGGGCGTCGAAACGCACGTTCTCCACTAGCAGGATCTCGCCCTCCGTCAGGCCGTTCGCGCGCTCGTGGGCGTCCTCGCCGGAGACGTCAGAGGCCAGCGGGACGAACTGGCCGAGGCGCTCGGACAGGGCCTCGGCGACCGGCTTCAAGGAGAACTCCGGCTTGAACTCGCCCTTCGGGCGGCCCAGGTGGGCGGTGACGATGACCTTCGCGCCGCCGTCGAGAAGCGCCTTGAGCGTCGGGATGGAGGCGTCGATACGCCCGGCGTCGGTGATGTTGCCCTCGTCGTCGAGCGGGACGTTGAAGTCGGAGCGAACAAGGACGTGGCGCCCATCGACACCCTCGTCGAGCAGCTGCTGAATGGTCTGAAGTGGCATGAAAGTCTCCTTCACAAGCTGGTGTAATGCGTCCATATCGAGTCTAGTAAGAAATGGGAAAACCCGGGGTGTGCGCTTGCGCGCACCACCCCGGGCCGGGCCGGGCTTAGTTCAGCTTGTCCGCGACCGTCTTGGTCACGCGGATGAACTGCTCGGTGTAGCCGTACTCGTTGTCGTACCACGAGATGACCTTGAGCAGGTTGCCGTTGATCACGCGGGTCATACCGGCATCGAAGATGCCGCCGTAGGGGCTCTTGATGATGTCAGAGGACACGATCGGGTCCTCGGTGTAGTGCAGCGCCTTGGCCAGGTCGCCCTCCTGGGTGGCGGCCTTGACGGCGGCGTTGACCTCCTCGACCGTGGTGTCCTTCTCCAGCTGGACGGTCAGGTCGGTGGCGGAGCCGGTGATGGTGGGCACGCGCATAGCGAAGCCGTCGAGCTTGCCCTTGAGCGCCGGAATGACCTCAGCCACGGCCTTAGCGGCGCCGGTGGTGGTGGGCACGATGTTCTGGGCGGCGGCGCGGGCGCGGCGCAGGTCCTTGTGAGGAGCGTCCTGCAGGCGCTGGTCACCGGTGTAGGCGTGAATGGTGGTCATCAGGCCGGAGACGATGCCGAAGTTATCGTTGATGATCTTCGCAACAGGGGCCAGGGAGTTGGTGGTGCAGGACGCCGCGGAGATGACGGTGAGGTCGTTGGTGTAGTCCTCGTGGTTGACACCCCACACGAACGAGCCGTCGACGTTCTTGCCCGGGGCGGAGATGATGACCTTCTTCGCGCCGGCGTCGATGTGGGCCTGGGCGTCTTCCTTGGTGCGGAACTTGCCGGTGCACTCGAGCACGATGTCGACATCGAGCGCGCCCCAGTTGATGTCGGCCGGGTCCTTCTCCTCGGATACCTCGATGTGGTGCCCGCCGACGGTGATCGAGGTCTCGTCGTGCTCCACGGTGCGGCCGAGGTGGCCGTACGCGGTGTCGTACTTCAGAAGGTGTGCGAGGGTCTCGTTGTCGGTCAGGTCGTTGATCTTGACAACCTCGAGCTCGCCCTCGAAGCTGTCGAGGATGACGCGCAGGGAGCTGCGCCCGATTCGTCCGAATCCGTTGATGCCGATGCGGGTAGTCACTGTCAGTCACTCCTTAAAGAGTTTCGGTTCACTTACCGGAACTGGAAGTTTCCTGAGTCGAGTTCCTCGCAGCCCCGTTGATCCCCAGTGTAGCCCTGTTTGACCTTGCCCGCATGGTACCGATTTTGCCCGGTTTGCGCCCCAGGCGCCTGTGTAGTACTAGGGCGCGGACGCGTCGTCCTCCGCCGCAAGCGCCGATTGCGTATCGGCGATTCCGAGCTCGGCGGCGCGCCTGTCCGCAAGCGAGAGCAGCCGGCGGATCCGCCCCGCCACGGCGTCCTTGGTCATCGGCGGGTCTGCGAGACGACCGAGCTCCTCCAGCGAGGAGTGCCGGTACTCCACGCGCAGGTGCCCGGCTTCAGCCAGGTGCTCGGGGACGTCGTCGCCAAGGATCTCCATGGCGCGCTCGACGCGTGCCGCCGCTGCCGCCGCCGCCTGCGCCGAGCGCCGCGTGTTGGCGTCGTCGAACGTGGCCAGGCGCTGCCCGCTTTTCGCGGTCATCTGCTTCTTCTTGCGCTTCTCGTCCCAGCTCACGCGCGTACGCTGCGCGCCCATGCGGCTGAGTAGCACCGCGATGGCGTCGCCGTCGCGCAGAAACACCCGCTCCACCCCACGCGTTTCCTTCGTCTTCGCCGCGACGGAGAGCCGGCGGGCTAGGCCGACGAGCGCGAGCGCCGCCTCCTGGCACGGGCTGAGCACCTCGAGGCTCGAGCTGCGCCCTGGCTCGGTGAGCACGCCGCGCGCGAGGAAAGCCCCGCGCCACGCGGCTTCGACCTCGGCGATCGAGCCGGAGATGATGTGCCGCGGCAAGCCCACGACCGGGTGGCCCGACACCGTCACCAACTTCAGCCGGCGGATCACGTCTTTGGTGCCGTCGACCACGCTGACCGTGTACGTGGCGTCGCGGCGGCCCGGGTCCGGGCTCAGCGTCTGCACGCGCACGTCGACGTCGCATAGCTCGCGTAACGACGCCGCAAGCCGTTGAGCGACGCGCATCTCCGAAAACTCAGCGCACAGGCTCAGCCCGCGCGGGGTCTGAGCGACCTCGCCGGCGAAGCGGATCATGGCCGCGGCCTCGGCAAAGCGGGTGGCTTGGGAGGGGTGCTCGACCAGCAGCAGCTCGTCTTTCACCTGGGCGGTTAGCGACACCGCGGTACCTCCATCTGCATTGCACACCGTAAAGTCCACACAGTTTAACTCGCCCCGCCGAGCGCGAGAAGCGCAGCCGCCAACTTTGCTGGGTCGTGCACGTTGCGCTCGGCCTCGTTGGCCGACTCCGTGCGCACGTCAGTGTAGGTGATCTCCCCGCCGACGCGTTGCGCGGTGCGCTGCAGGTGGGTGCGCTCGCCGGGGGTGGTGTTGACGTTGCTGTCCGCGAGGAAGTGATCGACCCGCAAACCAGGCGCGTGCTGCGAAAGCAGGTGGATGTGGCGCTCGGTAGTAAAGCCCTGGGTCTCCCCCGCCTCCGGCGACAAATTCAGCACGACGATCACCTTCGCCGCGGTCTCGTTGAGCGCCGTGACGACATCTGGCATCAGCAGGTGCGGGATCACGGAGGAAAACCACGAGCCGGGCCCGATCGTAACCACGTCGGCGTTCATGACCGCCGCGATCGCGGCGCTGTTGACGGGCGGATCCGCCGGCAGGATGCGCACGCGGCGCACCGAGCCGGGAGTCGTCGCCACCGCCACCTGGCCACGCACGGAGCGCAACACCCGGGGGTCGTCGTCAAGCCCAGCGACATCCGCCTCGATCTCCAGCGGCTCGTTACACACGGGGATGACCCGGCCGTTTGCGCCCGCCCAGGTGGTGAGTACGTCGAGCGCCGCCTGCATGCCGCCGGCCTTTTCGCTCAAGCCGGCGAGCAGGAGGTTACCCACCGCGTGCCCGGCCATCGCGCCGTTGCCCTGGAAGCGGTGCTGCAGCGTGTTGCGCCACAGCCGGCCGGTGTCGGTGTCGGGCATCAGCGCGGACAGCGCCATGCGCAGGTCCCCTGGGGGGATCATCCCGAGCTCGCGGCGCAGCCGCCCGGAGGAGCCGCCATCGTCGGCGACCGTGACGACGGCGTTGATGTGCTCGGCGCGGGCGCTTCGACACGCTAAAAGCGTTTGGTACAGGCCGTGGCCGCCGCCGAGGCAGGTGAAAGTGGTCATGGGTTAATCGCTTCGCTCTAAGGTCTAGTGGCGCTCGAGATCGCGGTGCAGGACGTGAACGTCGACGTTATCAAGCTCGCGCAGGCGCTTCGCAATGGCCTCGGAGACGGCGACCGACCTGTGGTGACCGCCGGTGCAGCCGATGCCCACGGTGACGAAATCCTTGCCCTCGTGGCGGTAACCGGCGAGCATCGAGTTGAGCAGCGCGACGAAATTGTCCACGAACTCGGCCGCACCCGGCTGGGAGAGCACGTAGTCGGCCACGGGCGCGTCGACGCCACGGAACTGGCGCAGCCCCTCAATCCAGTACGGGTTGGGCAGAAAGCGCACGTCCATCACGATGTCCGCGTCGCGTGGCGAACCGTGCTTGAACCCGAAGGATTCGATGGTGACGTGCTGGCGATCGATCGGCAGCTCGCCTACCGACGCCTCCACGGCGCGGCGCAGGTCGTGCACGGAGAGGTTGGAGGTGTCAATAATCACATCCGCCTGCTCGCGCACCGCTGCGAGCTGTTCGCGCTCACGCTCGATACCGACGCTTAGAGGGTCCACGCCCTGCAGCGGGTGCGTGCGGCGAACGCTGTCGAAGCGGCGGATGAGGACGTCGTCACGCGCCTCGAGGTAGAGCACGAACGGGGCGATGCCCTTCGCCTTGATCGATGCGATGGTTTCCAGCAGCGAGCCGGAGAAGTTGCGGGCGCGCACGTCGGTGACAAACGCGAGGTGCTCCACCGGCGCGGTGCCGGCGAGCGCCATGTCGGTCAGCTCCAGGATCATCGACGGCGGCAGGTTCTGCGACACGAAGTATCCCTTGTCCTCGAAGATCTTCGCGGCCGAGGACAGCCCTCCCCCCGACAGCCCCGTGATAATCACCGGCCGAATGCCCGTTGTGGTCTCCATGGCTGCCCATCCTAGCGCGCTAGTCGCGGTGGAGGTGCTCGTAGATCGACTCGGCCAGCTTTGGGCCGACGCCCTTGACCTGCTGGATTTCCTCCTTGGTAGCCTCGGTGATCTTCTTGACGCTGCCGAAGTGCTTGACCAGGTCGGTGCGGCGCGCCGGCCCCAGCCCCGGCACCCCGTCGAGCGCGGAGGCGCGCATCCGCTTGGAGCGCTGCTGGCGGTGGTACGTAATGGCGAAGCGGTGTGCCTCGTCACGGATCTGCTGCAGCAGGTACATGCCCTCGGAGTTGCGCGGCAGGATGACGGGCTCGTCGTCGTCGGGCACCCAGATCTCCTCGAGGCGCTTGGCCAGGCCAATGAGCTGCACGTCAATGATTCCGAGCTCGTCGAACACAGCCTGGGCTGCGTTGACCTGGGGCTTGCCGCCGTCGACGATGAAGAGCTGCGGCGGGTAGGCGAACCGCCTCGCCCCGGTTGTCTCGACGTCGGCGGCCTCGTCGGCAAACGTCAGCGCGGCGGCCTCCTCGTCCGGGTTGGCCAGCTTGTCCTCGGTGTAGCGCTTGAAACGCCTGCGGGTCACCTCGGCGATGGAGCCGACGTCGTCGGAACGCCCGTCGCCCGCGGCCTCCTTGATGCGGTAGCGGCGGTAATCGTTCTTGCGTGGCAGGCCGTCCTCGAACACGACGAGCGAGGCAACGATGTCTGTGCCCTGGATGTGGGAGATGTCCGTGCACTCCATCCGCAGCGGCGCCTGCTCCATGCCGAGCGCGTCCTGGATGTCTTGCAGGGCCTGGGAGCGCGCGGTGAGGTCGCCGACACGCTTGAGTTTGCGCTGGTTAAGCGCCTCCTGGGCGTTGCGGCCCACGGTCTGCATCAGCGCGGCCTTGTCCCCGCGCTGGGGCACGCGGATGTCCACCGGCCCGCCGCGCAGCTCGGCGATGAGGTCGGCGACCTCCTCGGCTTCCTCCGGCAGCGTGTCCACGAGGATCTCGCGCGGGATCGCGACCGGCGGCGTGACGGGCGCGTGGGACTCCTGATCCACGCCGCGCCGGCGCACCTTTGACTCCCGCAGCCGGGCATCCTCCGCCTGCTCCTCTTTGACCCTGTCCGCCGTGTCCGAGTAGTACTGCACGAGGAAGTCCTGCATCAGCGCCGGCACGGCCGGGTCGGCTTCGCCCTTGTCCAGCCGCTCCTGGCTGCCCGGCTCGTCGCCCGTCTTCTCCACGACCCAGCCGCGTTGCGCGCGGATGCGCCCGTCGCGCACGGTGAAGATCTGCACCGCGGCCTCGAGCTCGTCGGTGGCAAACGCGATCACGTCGGCGTCGGTGCCGAGGCTGAGCACCACCGTCTGGCGCTCCATCACCTTGTTCACGGCCCCGAGGTCGTCGCGAAGCCGCGCGGCTTTCTCGAATTCGAGCTCGGCGGCCGCGGCGTTCATGCGCTTGGTCAGCTGCTTGACGACGTCATCCGTGCGCCCCGACAAAAATGCCACAAACCCCCGCGCGATCTCGTCGTACTCCTCCTCCGAAACGCGGCCCACGCACGGCGCCGAGCACTTGTCGATGTAGCCCAGCAGGCACGGCCGGCCCAGCGCCTCGTGGCGGTTGAACACCCCGTTGGAGCAGGTGCGGATGGGAAAGACGCGGGTGAGCAGGTCAAGCGTTTCGCGCACCGCCCAGGCGTGGGAGTACGGCCCGAAGTAGCGCACCCCTTTGCGGCGCGGGCCGCGGTAGAAGAACGCGCGCGGGAAGCGCTCCCCCACGCTCACGGCGAGCATGGGGTAGGTCTTGTCGTCGCGGTACATGACGTTGAACCAGGGGTCGAAACGCTTGATCCATGTGTACTCGAGCTGGAGGGCCTCGACCTCGCTGGCGACAACGGTCCACTCCACCGAGGCGGCGGTAAAGACCATCTGACGGGTTCGCGGGTGCAGCTGCTTCGGGGGCTGGAAATAGTTGTTCAGCCTCGCGCGCAGGTTCTTCGCCTTGCCGACGTAGACGACGCGCCCGGCGCCATCGCGGAACTTGTACACGCCGGGCTCGGTGGGGATGGTACCCGGCGCAGGGCGGTAGGACTCGGGGTTGGCCACGCGCGCCTAGCTTTCGGGCATGTACTTCGCCTCGAGGGCGCGGAACTTCTCGACGGCCTCAATCGCGCGCTGCCCGTCGCCGGACTGGATCGCCCAGAGCGGGACGTACTCGAACTCCGGCAGCTCGAGCCGGGCCATGCGCGACGAGCGCGGGAAGGTCAGCCCGTAGATCACCAGCCACGGGTAGAAGCGGGTGCCGATGATGTTGCGCACCTCGACCCCGTCCTTGTTCACCCGGACGCGGGGCCGGGTGAGGCAGATCCAGGAGACAATGGAGATGATCAGGCCGACGCCGGGGAAGGCGAACTTGTCAATGGTGGTGATTGCCAGGCCCGTAAACTCGACGTCGAGCACCAGCGCCATGAAGATGTGCACCGCCATGACCAAGATGACCCAGCCGATGGCGACCTTCTTCAGAAACGGCGAGGTGATCTCAAGCTCCCACGGCTCCGTAGAAGTCACGGCGTGCGGATCGGACGCGTAGAGGTGCAGCAGCTCCTCGTCGCTTAGCTTCTTGGTGTCTTTGGCCTCCACGGCACCGCCGTCCTCTCCACGCACGTCGCGCGCACGGTTGTCGCCCGTGCATGCGCGAGCAGTCTTTCGCTTGATCCTAACCCGTGCCCGTTATTTCCTAGCGCTTGGGCGCGGCCGCGCGGGCTTTGCGCAGCTCCGCGACGGCACCCAGCGCGGCGTACACGGCGTCGGCGCCCTTGTTTTCCTTGGCGTCCTCGCCGCCGGCGCGCTCGAGCGCCTGGTCCTCGTCGTCGACGGTGAGCACGCCGTTGCCCACTGGGGTTTCCTCGTCCAAGGCGACGCGGGTCAGCCCGGCGGTGACGGAGTCGCACACGTAGTCAAAGTGCGCCGTCTCGCCGCGGATAACGCAGCCTAGGGCGACGACGGCGTCGTAACGCCGCGCGCAGGCCTGCGCCAGGACGGGCAACTCAAAGGCACCGGCAACCCAAAACTCGTCGACCTTCGCGCCGAGGTCACGGGCGGCGTCCACTGCGTGCTCGTGCAGCTGGGTGACGATCTTCTCGTTCCAGTGCGTAGACACAATCGCCACGGTCATGCCCTCGGCGTTGGGTCTCGGTATGTCGGGTGCTCCCTGGTGCGGCATCGCGTGCCTCGTCCTTTCTGTGTCGGGCGGGCCTACCGGCCGCCCGTGGTGTGGTCCGCGCTCCAGCGCTCCACGAGCGGCAGGTCATGGCCGAGCCGGTCGCGCTTGGTGCGCAGATAGCGGATGTTGTCGTGCGATGGAACAATCTCGATTCTAGTGCGCCCGTCGACACTCGGTCCATAACCTTCCAAGGCCGCGACCTTGTCGGGGTTGTTGGACAGGACATCGAAGGACGTCACGCCGAGGTCCGCGAGGATGTGCCCGGCGACGGAGTACTCGCGGGCGTCGATAGGCAGGCCCTGCTCGAGATTCGCGTCGACGGTGTCCAGCCCGGCGTCTTGCAGGCGGTAGGCCTCGAGCTTGGCCAGCAGCCCGATGCCGCGGCCCTCGTGCCCGCGCACGTAGACGATGACACCGCGGCCGGCTTCCTGGACCCGGCGCATGGATTCGTGCAGCTGGGGGCCGCAGTCGCAGCGTCGCGACGCGAACACGTCGCCGGTGAGGCACTCCGAGTGGACGCGCACGAGCACCCCGGGCTGCGCCGCGACGTCGCCGACGACGAGGGCGACGTGCTCGGTGCCGTCGATGGTGTTGCGGTACCCGTAGGCCTGAAACTCGCCGAATTCGGTGGGCAGGCGGGTCTGCGTGCAGCGGGTGACAAAGTTCTCGCGGTGGCGGCGGTAGTCGATGAGCTGGGCGATCGAGATCATGACCAGGCCGTGCTCGTCGGCGAAGCGGCGCAGCTCGGGCCCGCGCGCCATGTCGGTCGGGTCCTCGGCCGAGACGATCTCGCACAGCACGCCCGCAGGCCTTAAACCGGCGAGCCGGGCAAGGTCGACGGACGCCTCGGTGTGACCGTCGCGGGCAAGCACCCCGCCGGCACGCGCGCGCAGCGGCACGATGTGGCCGGGCCGAGTAAAGTCGCTCGCGCCTCGCGCGGGATCCGCCAGGCGGGTGATCGTCTCGCAGCGCGAACGCGCGGAGATGCCCGTCGTGCCCGTCGCTGCATCGACCGTCACCGTGTAGGCGGTGGCGCGGGCGTCCTCGTTGCGCGCCACCATCGGCGGCAAGTTGAGCCTGTCGGCGTCGGCGTTCTCCAACGCGACGCAGATGTAGCCGGAGGTGTGGCGCACCATAAACGCGACGAGCTCGGGCGTGGCCAGCTCCGCGGCGAAGATCAGATCGCCCTCGTTCTCCCTGTCTTCGTTGTCCACGACGACCACGGCCTCGCCGCGGGAGACAGCGGCGATAGCCTCCTCGACGCTATCCAGGGAAATCGGGTCACTCATGGCGATTAATGGTAGCCCTGCGTCATCTTTTCGACGTACTTGGCCACGATGTCGACCTCGATGTTGACATCCTCGCCGGTAGCAAGGCTCCCCGCGGTGGTGTCGCTGAGCGTGGTGGGGATCAGCGAAACCTCAAAGTAGTCCTCTCCGATCGCCGAGACCGTCAAAGAGGTCCCGTTGACCGTGATCGATCCCTTCTCCACCACGTACCGGGCCAGCCCGGCGGGCAACGTAATGCGCACCACCTCCCAGTTCTCCGAGGGCGTGCGCGAGACCACCTGCGCGACGCCGTCGACGTGGCCCTGCACAATGTGCCCGCCCATGCGCGCCCCCGCCGCGAGCGCCCGCTCAAGGTTAACGCGCGAGCCTGCGACGTAGCTGCCGAGGCGCGAGCGGTCGAGGGTTTCCTGCATCACGTCGGCGCTGAACACGCCGTCGGCGTTGTCGACGACGGTCAGGCACACCCCGTCGACGGCGATCGAGTCGCCGTGGCGCGCGTCGGCGGTGACCAGCGGCGCGCGCACGGCGATGCGCACGGCGTCGTCAAGCTTCGTCAGCGCGACAACCTCGCCGACCTCTTCTACCAGCCCAGTAAACATCTACCTCTCCATTTCTATGAGTACGTCGCCACCCAGCACCGTGACGCGCGAAAGGGCAAAGCGCGGCGCGTCGGCCAGGGTTGCAGCAAGCGCGGTGTCGACCACGCCCGCGCCGGCGCCGAGCAGCAGCGGGGCCACGTAGGCCTGGACCCGGTCGACGAGGCCCTCTCGAAGAAAGCTCGCCGCCAGCCCCGCCCCGCCTTCCACGAGCACGTCGCGCGCGCCCGACTCCCACAGCGCCTCCAGCGCCGCGGCGGGGGTGGCGTACTGCTCGAAGCCGAGCCGTGTGAGGTTTCCCTCAGGCACCGCTCGCGTGCCGACGACCACCCGACGCGGCTGCGTTTCCATCAGCGTGCCGTCGCCGCGGCGCGCTGTGAGCGAGGGGTTGTCGGCGATCGCGGTGCCCGTGCCGACGACGATCGCGTCGCGCACCGCGCGGTCGGCGTGCACGTGGCGGCGAGCGTCCTCGCCGGTGATCCACTTGCTCGTCCCGTCCGGCGCCGCCGTTAAACCGTCGAGGCTGGCGGCGTACTTCAGCGTGACCGACGGCCGGCCGCGCGCGACTGAGGTCAGCCAGGGCTGCAGGGCGTCGACGCGCTGCAGGGCGTAGATCACCTCGACTCCGTGGCGTTCGAGGTAGTCGGCGCCGCCGGCGGCCTGCGGGTTGGGGTCTTTGGTGAGGTAGACCAGGCGCGTTATGTGGGCGTCGACAAGCGCCTGCGAACACGGGCCGGTGCGGCCGGTGTGGTTGCAGGGCTCGAGGGTGACCACCGCCGTGGCCCCGCGGGCCCTGTCGCCTGCCGCTCGCAGCGCGTTGATCTCCGCGTGCGCTCCCCCTGCCGGGGAGGTGCCCCCGGTGGCGATGAGCGCGCCGTCCGGGCTGAACAGGGCGCACCCCACGGGCGGGTTCGGCGAGGTGGTGCCGCGCACGGCGTCACCCGCACGCAGCGCAGCCGCGTAGTCGATCTCACTCACCGCGCGGCCTGCGCGAGGCGGCGCAGCGTATCGACGGCCGCCGCCGGGTCGTCTTTGCCGAACACCGCCGAGCCCGCGACAAAGGACTCCACGCCCGCGGCCGCCGCCTGGACGATGGTGGCCTCGGCGATGCCGCCGTCGATAGCAATGATGGTGTCTAGTTTTGCTCCGGTGATGTGTTCGCGCAGCGTGCGCACCTTGCTAAGCACCTCGGGCATGAACTTCTGCCCGCCAAAGCCGGGCTCGACGCTCATGATCATGACCTCCTCGAAATGCTCGAGGTCATCCAGGTAGGGCTCGATGGGCGTGCCCGGCTTGACTGCGAAGCCGGCCTCGACGCCGAGCTCGTGGACAGCCTTCGCCGCTGCGACGTGGTCGCTGGTGGCCTCGACGTGGAACACGAGGCGGTCCCCGCCTGCCGCGACGTAGGTTTCGAACCACTTCTCCGGCTGCTCAATCATCAGGTGCATGTCGAGGAACTGCTCTGTGACTCCGTCGACCGCCTTGGTCACGTCCGGGCCGAAGGAGAGGTTGGGCACAAAGTGGCCGTCCATGATGTCGACGTGGATGAGGTCGGCGTTGGGCACCTTGCGCACGTCCTCACCGAGCGCCGCGTAGTCGGCGGCCAGGATGGAAGGAGCGATGTACAACATGGTTCACAGCCTACTTTTCTCTGAGCTGGGGCGCGTCTTTGAGTCCGGGATCTTGGTCGGCGGGTGGGTGTGCTGTGTGTGTTCGGCTGTGCCTTCTCGCTGAGGTCTAGTAGCTATACCTCAACAACCCGGCCCCACATCTGTGACTCGCGACCTGCGGTTTCACCAACTGCACCTCGCTGAGGTCTAGCAGCTATACCTCAACAACCCGGTCCCACCAGCCCACAGCGCACTACCTCCTTCGAAGCACCGAGAAAAACATCGCATCGGTCCCGTGCCGGTGCGGCCACATCTGCACGCTCTTGCCCGCGCCCGTGCCCTCCATCGGGGGCAGGTAGGCGCTAGCGTCGAGCTCCTCGGCCACGCCTTCTGCGAGCACGGCGTCAACCACCCCGCGCGTTTCCCGCACGTCCGGCGAGCACGTGGAGTAAACAACGACGCCACCGGGCTTGACCAGGCGCAGCGCCGACTGGAGCAGCTCGGTCTGCAACTGGGTGAGCTCGCCAATCTCGGACTCCTGCTTCTTCCACCGCGCCTCGGGGCGCCGCCTCAGCGCGCCGAGTCCAGAACAGGGGGCGTCCACAAGCACGCGATCGTAACCGGGCTCCAGGCCCGGGTCACGGCCGTCAGCGACGGTGACGGAGACGGGCAGCCCGCCGATGACCTTGCGGATCAGCTCCGCGCGGTGCTCACTGATCTCGACGGCGTCGACGTGCGCGCCCTCAATCCCGGCCAGGGAGCCGAGCAGCGCGGCCTTACCGCCGGGGCCAGCGCACAGGTCCAGCCACCGCCCGGCGTCTGCCTCGACGTCGACCTCGGCGAGCGCGCGGGCGATGAGCTGGGAGCCCTCGTCCTGCACGCCGGCCAGGCCGTCGCGCACCGGCTCGAGCGCGCCGGGGTCCCCCTCGTGCAGGTAGACGGCGTACGGCGAGTACCTGCCCTCGTCGCCGCCGGTGATCGCGGCGAGCTCGGCGGCGGAAATCTCGCCGGGGCGGGCGACGAGGTGGACAACCGGGCGCTGCGAGTCCGCCTCGAGTGCCGCCTCCAACTCCCCTTCTGCCCCGCTCGCGCCGAGCGCTGTGCCAAAGGATCGCGCGATCCACTCAGGGTGCGCGGTGCGAAACGCCACCGCCGCCACCGGGTCAGACGGGGTGAGATCGTCCAGCCACTGCTCGGCCGGGGTGCGGGTAATCGTGCGCAGGATCGCGTTGGCAAAGCCCTTCGCCTGGCCCGCCCCGGCCGCTTCGACGAGGCGCACGGACGTGTCGACGGCCGCGTGGTCGTCGACACGCGTGTACAGCAGCTGGTACGCGCCGAGACGCAGCGCAGCGAGCACCTCGGGCGCGATCTTGTCCAGCTCGCGCGAGGAGCACCGCGCGATCACGGCGTCGAGCACGCCCTGGGCGCGCAGCGTTCCGTAGGCGAGCTCGGTGGCAAACGCCGCGTCGCGGCCTGTGATGTTGCGCTCGCGCAGCAGCCTCGGCAGCACGAGGTTGGCGTACGCGTCGTCGGTGGCCACCCGGCGCACGACCTCGAAGGCCGCCTCGCGCGCGCCGTCGCCGATGCGCGTCGCCTTCACCTGCGGCTTGCTCACCCGCTTGCTCTCCCGGCGCTCCTCTCGCCGCCCGGACGCGCGCGACCTAAACCCACCACTCATGCGAACTCAATCCCTTCCGTGTCCTGCAGCCCGCGCGCCCAATCCGCGGCGGCCATCATTTTCTTTCCCGGCGGCTGGATCCGCGTCAGCGCCACGTTCGCGCTGGACGTTCCCACCTCCACCGAGTCCTTGCTCACGCGCACCTCGCCGGGGTGCAGATCCGCACCGCTTACAGACTCAACGCGCTCGAGCTTTACGCGCTCGCCGCCGAGCGTCGTCCACGCGCCCGGCGCCGGAGTGTGCGCGCGGATGGCGCGGTCGATCACCTCGGCGGGCTGGGCCCAGTCGATGCGCGCGTCGTTAGTCGAGATTTTCGGCGCGTAGGTGCCCTCGGCGGGCTGCGGGACTGCGGTGATGGTGCCGTCGGCAAGCCCGTTCATGGTTTCCACGAGCAGGTCCGCCCCGGAGTGGGCGAGGCGCGTCAGCAGGTCGTCCGCGGTGTCCGTGGGGTGGATCGGCTCGTGGATGTGGCCGAGGATGTCGCCGGTGTCCAGGCCGGCGTCGATGCGAAACGTCGTCGCGCCGGTGTCCGTCTCGCCGCTGCTTATCGACGCCTGCACGGGCGCCGCTCCACGCCACGCGGGTAGCAGGGAGAAGTGCAAATTGACCCAACCGTGCTTCGGGATGTCCAGCATGTCCGCCGGGATCAGGTTGCCGTAGGCGACAACGGGCACAGCGTCTGGGGCGATCTCGCGCAGCACCTGGCGGATCTCCCCGTTGTCTTTCAGAGTCTGCGGCGTCAACACCTCGATGCCGTAGCTGTGCGCAAGCTCCTTGACGGGCGAGGGGTGCAGGCTGCGGCCCCGGCCCTTGCGCGCGTCGGGCCGGGTGATCACCGCGACCACCTCGTGCTCGGAGGCGATGAGCGTGCTCAACGCCACGGCGGCGGGCTCGGGGGTGCCGGCGAAAACAAGTCGCATGGTGTTTATCTCCTTCATCGTCTTACGCCTGCTGGAACCACTCGGAACCGCGAATGATGGTCATCGCTTCCTTGCGCGCTTCGGGCTCCATTCTGCGCATGAACATGATCCCATCGAGGTGATCGCTTTCGTGCTGGATGCAGCGCGCGAGAAGGCCCGTGCCAACAATCGCCAGCGGCCTGCCAAAGGCATCGACGCCTCGCGCCACCACCCGGTTGTGCCGGGAAACCTGGCCGCTGACCCCGGGCACCGACAGGCACCCCTCGCGCCCGATTTGCATGTCCTGCCCCGCCGCTTCCCAGGTCGGGTTAATGATGTGCCCGCGCATGCCCTGGCAATCGAAAACGAATACCCGCGCATCCACGCCCACCTGGTTGGCGGCGAGGCCGACGCCTCCCGCGTCGTCCATGGTGTCGAGCATGTCGGAGACGAGCGTGCGCAAGGAGTCGTCGAAACGCGTCACGGGCGCGGCGACGGAGTTGAGCACGGGGTCTCCGAAGAGACGGATCGAGCGGACTGCCATACCTGCGAGCTTAGCCAAGCGCCCCGGCGGCCTAGCCAATGCGCACAGGGTCGACCTGGATCCGCAGCGGCGCGTCCTGCTTCCGCGCCGCGCGCAGGCTCGCCGCGGAGCGCAGCGCGCGGCCCAGCTCGGTGCGCCCGGACAGCGGGCTGCGCACCATCATGCGCTGCGCGGGCCCCAGCTCGCGCTCGTCCCACTCCCCCGGCAGCTGCACACCGGGCGGCAGGTCCACGGGGCCGAGTGTCTCCGCGTGCGGCGGGAGCTGGGCGTGGGCGAAGAAGTCCTCAAGCGCCTTGCGCGGGGCGTCGACCACGGCGACGTGCACCGCGGGAGGCAGACGGGTCTCGGCGCGCTGCGCGAGCTCTATGGCGGCGTGGCCCGGCACGTCCCACCGGATTAGGTGCTGGACTACCGGCAGCGCGGGCTCCGCGACGACGACTACCTCGCCGTCGTCGCTGGCGGCGTCGACAAGCGTGCAGGCGGCGAGCCACTTCTCGTAGGTTTCCTCGGTCGCGCGCAGGTCGGGCCTGCCCAGCAAAGCCCACGTGTCCAGCAGGATCGCCGCGCCGTACCCGCCGTCGGCGACGCGCGGCTCCGCGCCCGGCGTCGCCACCACGATCATCGGTGTGCGCGGCACCTCGGCGATGATTTTTTCGCCCCACGACGAGCGCACCCGCGTCTTGGGAAACGCCCTGCCCAGCTCCTCGGCGGTGCGCTCGGTGCCGAGCACCACCGCGCGCAGCCGCCGCGAGCCACAGACGGGGCACACGTGGGCTGTGTCCATCCGCCCGCACCAGCGACACGTCGGGGCCGCCGCGGGACCTCCCGACGGCAGGCTCAACGGCCCGCTGCACCAGCGGCACCGCGCCGGGGTGCGGCACGCCCCGCAGGCGAGTGACTGCACGTAGCCGGTGCGCGGCACCTGGAACAGCACCGGAGCCCCGCGCTCAAGGGTCTTCGCGGCCGCGGCGAACGCCACCGAGGGCAGGCGCGCCTGGCGCGCGCGGGGGTCGCGCTCGAGGGCGAAGTCCGAGTCGCCGGCGGCGTGGATGAGTGGCGAGCGTGTGCGCAGTGTGCTTCGGGGCGCCACCAGCTCCTGCATCCACCCCGTGGACACGAGAAGCTGCGACTCAGCGGTGCGCGAGTGCCCGCCAATGACAAGGCATGCCTTCTGCTGCGCGGCGCGGGTGGTCAGCACCTCCCGCGCGTGGACGTAGGGCGCGCGGGGATCAACTAGAGAGTCGTCGCCGTCGTGCATGAGGACGATGAGGCGCAGGTCTTTGACCGGGGCAAACGCCGCCGAGCGCGTGCCGACGACCAGCCGGCCCTGGCCGTGGAGGATCGACAGGTAGCGCGAGTAGCGCGCCTGCGGGCCCTGCGACGCCGTCAGCGTTGTTACCTGCCTTGCACCGACGTGCTCGCGCAGCGCCGCCTCGCACGCGTCGACGTCGCGCTGGTCCGGCACGACGATGAGCACCCCGCCACCGGACGCGGCGACCTTGGCGGCAAGGGCGCTGACGGGATCGGTCCATTTCTCCCCGGGCGCGATCTGCCAGGCGGCGCGGGCGATGCGACCCTCGAGCACCGCGTCGACGAAGGATTGCCCGTGCTCGTAGGTGCTCCAGGCGGACAGATCGGGCTCGCCGACCTCGCCGAGCTCTTCCCAGTCGGTGGTGGTGTCGGTTTCCTCGGCCTTGGCGTAGCGGGCGGGGATGGCGGCGCGGTAGATGTCGGAGCGCACGCCCGCGTAGCGGGCGCTGAGGGCGTCGATAAGCGAGCGCAACTCAGCTGGGGCGACGACTTCGTCGCTGATGATGCGCTCGATGAAACGCAACTCGCCCTCGTGCTCTGACTCCGCGCGGCGCTCGGTGATGATGGCGTCGACGAGGCGGCCGGCGAAGCGCACGCGGGCGCGCACCCCGGGCTGCGCGGCGCGGGAGTCGGCCTCGGTGACAAGGTAATCGAATTCCCTGTCGAGGTGCGCCAGCCCGAGGAGCGGAAGCACCCGCACCACCGGCTGGCTGGCGGCGCCGGGTGAGTCAGTCATGGAGCCTGATTCTAGCCCGCGTTGACCCTACTGCTCGGCGGAGGTGACGCGGATCAGCGTGTTCCACGGGTCCTCGAAGGACAGGGTGCGCCCATCGTGGCGCGTGGTCACACCGTGGTCGTGCAGGCGCGCCTCCAGCGCGCTGAGGTCCTCGTCGCCCGGCAGGTCGATGTCGACCCGGCCCAGGCCCAAGGCGGCGGCGCGGGGGCCAGCGCCCTTGCTGTTCCATGTGTTGAGCGCGATGTGGTGGTGGTAGCCGCCGGCGGAGACGAACAGGGCGGAGCCGATCTCGCCCTTGACCTCGAAGCCGAGGGTGGAGACGTAGAACTGCCGCGCGGCGTCGATGTCGCCGACCTGCAGGTGGACATGCCCTAAGGTGCCGCCGAGCGTAACCGGTTCGCTCGGTGCGTTGCGCTGCAGAAACGCGCGCGGATCAAGCGGGTCGGTGGCCAGGGCGTAAAGGCCGCTAGGCTCGGTCACCCACTGCTCGCGGGGGCGGTCGGCGTAGAGCTCCACGCCGTTGCCCTCGGGGTCATCGAAATAGAAGGCCTCGCTGTAGATGTGGTCGGCGCTGCCGGTGAAGTTGCGGGGGTAGAGCTCGGCAACCTTCATCACGGACGCAGCGAGCAGCTCGCGCGTGGGGAAGAGGATCGCGGTGTGGAACAGCCCGGCGTCGTGGCGGCTCGGCGCCGGCAGGTTCGGCTCGCGGCGCAGGGTCATCAGGTGCTCGCCTCCAAGGCCCAGCAGGGCGGTCTCGCCGGTGTGCTCGAACACATCCAAGCCGACGCCGTCGTGGTAGAAGCGCACCATCTCGTCGAGGTCGCGCACGAGCAGCTCGACGGCGCCCATGGTCAGGCCGTCGGGCAGCAGGTCGTCGGGGTTTCGCTTAAGCAGGGAGTCGGGGTGCGGGGTCTGGGTGAACATGGGGGCACTCGCTTTCGCTCGGTTTCGTTGCTTTGTGAACTCAACGATAGCGCGTTTTAGTTCACGATGCAATCATTAGTTGTTCACAGTGCAACTGAAAGTGTAGGATGTATCCCATGTCCACTACCCCAGAACAGGAAGCAACCATCTACCTCGACGCCCAGGAACGCCAGGTCTGGGACGCACTGGTCGCCATCCTGGTTCGGCTCCCCGCCGCGCTCGACGCGCAGCTGCGTCGCGACGCCGGGATCACGCACTTCGAATACCAGGTGCTGGCGATCCTCTCCGAGAGCCCCGAGCGCACGCTGCGCATGAGCGACCTCGCCGGGCGGGTCGAATCCGCGCTACCGCGGCTGTCTCAAGTGGTCGCGCGACTAGAAAAGCGCGGCTGGGTCACGCGCACCCCCGACCCGGACGACGGGCGCTACACCCTGGCCAGCTTGAGCAACGAGGGCATGGCCAAGGTCGTCGAGACCGCGCCCGGCCACGTCGCCACGGTGCGTTCGCTGGTCTTCGATCCGCTGACCAAGACCCAGCTGCGCCAGCTGCAGGAGGGCGGGCGCAGGATTACCAAGGCGATCGAGGACGCGACTTAAAGCGCAGCGGCCTTCTGCAGGGCCTCGACCTTGTCCAAGCGCTCCCACGGCAAGTCAATGTCGGTGCGGCCGAAGTGGCCGTAGGCGGCGGTCTGCGCGTAAATCGGGCGTTTCAGGTCGAGTTCCCTGATAATCGCGTCGGGGCGAAGGTCGAAGACCTCCTGCACCGCCCGCTGGATGCTCAGATCAGTGTTGCCGTGCTTGGCCGTGCCGAAGGTCTCCACGTACAGCCCCACCGGGTTCGCGCGGCCGATCGCGTACGCGACCTGGACCTCCACGCGGTCGGCGAGACCGGCCGCGACGATGTTCTTGGCCACCCAGCGCATCGCATACGCGCCGGAGCGGTCCACCTTTGAGGGGTCCTTGCCGGAAAACGCGCCGCCGCCGTGGCGTGCCATGCCGCCGTAGGTGTCGACGATGATCTTGCGCCCGGTCAGGCCCGCATCGCCCATCGGACCGCCGACCTCGAAGGTGCCCGACGGGTTGACCAACAGCGTCGTGTCGGCGTCGTAAAAGCGGCCCAGGCCGGCGTCCTCGATCACCCACTCGACGACCTTGGTACGCACGGCCTCTTCCAGCTCGGGGCGCAGGAACTTGGGGTCGTGCTGGGTGGAGATCACGATGGTGTCCAGGTGGACCGGAGTATCACCGTCGTAGGCGAAGGTGACCTGGGTCTTGCCGTCCGGGCGAAGGCCCACGACCTCGCCCATCTTGCGCACCTGCGCCAGGCGGCGGGACAGCCGGTGAGCCGTCGAGATCGGCAGCGGCATGTACTCGGGGGTCTCGTTGGTTGCGTAGCCGAACATCAGGCCCTGATCCCCCGCGCCGGATTGCTCGGATTGGTCGGTCGCGCGGTTCTCGCGGACCTCCTGGGAGTTGGTCACGCCGTGGGAAATTTCCTCCGACTGCTCGCCGATGGCGATGTTGACGCCGCAGGTACGACCGTCGAAGCCGACCTCGGAGGAGGTAAACCCGATGCCGACGAGCTTCTCGCGCACGATTTTCGCGATGTTGGAGTACGCGTCGGTGCTGACCTCGCCGACGACATGGACCTGCCCGGTGGTCACGAGCGTCTCGACGGCGACGCGTGCGTCCGGGTCCTGGGCGAGCATGTCATCCAGGATGGCGTCGGAGATCGCGTCGCAAATCTTGTCGGGGTGGCCCTCAGTGACCGACTCGCTGGTAAAGAGGCGGTGGAAGGTCTTCTTCTGCTCGCGCTGGGTGCTGGAGGGTGTAGACAAGGCGGTCTTTCCTTTGGTTTGGGAAGTAACTCCGACCAATATAGACCAAGCTGTCTAATTTGCCAAACTACTCATTCCCGCGCTCGATGACCTGCCACATCCGCGCGGCCACGACCTGCTTCGGGCCGTCCGGAATCTCCACCTCAGAGCCATCCGCGCCCAGCAGCCAGCCGCTGTTGCGGGGCTGGCCGAACACTGCTCCCCCGGCGACGGAATTGACCATCAGCATGTCCGCCCCCTTGCGCTTGAGCTTTGCCCTGCCGTTGTCGAGCACGTTGTCGGTTTCGGCGGCGAAGCCCACGATCCTCGCCGCGGTCTGCCCAGCCTCCCGCTTGTCGACGAGCCCCCGCAGCACATCCGGATTCTCCACCAGGTCAATCCGCGACAGCGCGTCGGAATCCTTGCCCTTCTTCAGCTTGGAGTCGGACGTGCTGGCGGGCCGGAAATCGGCCACCGCCGCTGCCATGATGATGATGTCGGCCTCGGCGGCGCGCTCGTTCATCGCCTCCTCGAGGTCGCGGGTTGAGCTCACGCGGATCACCTCGGCGCCCGCCGGGGTGGAGAGTTCGTCGGTGTCGCCCGCCACCAGGGTCACCCGCGCTCCCTTCTGCGCGGCGACCTCGGCGAGCGCGAAGCCCTGGCGTCCCGAGGAGCGGTTTCCGATAAACCGCACTGGGTCGATGTTCTCCTGGGTGCCGCCCGCGCTGATCAGTACGCGCTGGCCCTCAAGCGCGCGGCCGAACGGGCCCGTTTCCGCCACGGTGCGCGCTAGCTCAGCGATCTGCTCCGGTTCCAGCATGCGCCCCGGGCCGCTGTCCGCGCCCGTGAGGCGCCCGTGGGCTGGCTCGAGCACCGTGATCCCGCGGGAGCGCAGGGTTTTAACGTTGGCCTGGGTGGCGGGATTGAGCCACATCTCCGTGTGCATCGCCGGGGCCAAAACGATCGGGCACGTGGCGACGAGGATGGTGGAGGTCAGCAGGTCGTCGGCACGCCCGGCGGCAATCCGAGCCATCACATCGGCCGTGGCTGGGGCGACGACGATCAGATCCGCTTCTTGTCCGACGCGGACATGCTGGACCTCGTCGACACGCGTGAACACTCCCGTGTCCACAGGGTTGCCGGACAGCGCCTCAAAGGTCGCTGCGCCGACGAAGTTGAGCGCGCTCGGCGTGGGCACCACCCGCACGTCGTCGCCGCCCTCCTTGAAATCCCGGATGAGGTGACAGGCCTTGTAGGCGGCGATGCCGCCGGCCACACCGACGACCACGTTGCGGGGTTGTGTCATGAATCCCGAGTTTAGCCCACCTGCAACGCAAAGCGGCCGCACCCTTGAATCCAAAGGTGCGGCCGCTACTGCAGGCTCTTAGTGGCCTTCCTCGTGCTCGAGGAGACCCGCCTGGATCTCGCGCAGAGCGATCGACAGGGGCTTCTCGCCCTGCTCAGGGGTGACCAGGGGGCCGATGAACTCGAACACGCCCTCGTCCTGCTCCTGGTAGTAGCTGTTGATCTGGCGCGCGCGCTTCGCGGCGAAGATCACCAGCGCGTACTTCGACGACACCTTGCCCAAAAGCTCGTCGATCGGGGGCGCGGTAATGCCCTCCGGGGTGTCGTAGACCAGGCTGTCGTCGCGCTCAGCGCTGCCAGCAGCCGCGGAGTCAGTCTCCGCCGTCAGGTCGTTGCTTACGTTGCTCAAAATGAACCTACTCGTTGTTGTTGTTGGGTGTGCTCAGCAGAATGTCCGCTATCGCTGACACTGCGTCACCGACGTTGTCGTTGACTACGACGCAGTCGAACTCTCCTCGAGCTTCCAGCTCCTCGCGCGCCGTAGCAAGACGGCGCTCGATGACCTCAGGGGACTCGGTGCCCCGGCCGGTCAGCCGCTCGACCAAGACGTCCCACGACGGCGGCGCGAGAAACACTGTCTGCGCCTCCGGGAGCAGGGCCTTGATGTTGCGCGCGCCGACCAAGTCGACCTCGATCAACACGGGGCGACCTACGGAAAGCGCGTCGCGCACCGGGCCCGCGGGCGTTCCGGAGCGCTGCAACCCGCCGTGGATGTCCGCCCACTCGAGCATGGCTCCGGCGTCAATGTGGCGCTGGAACTCCTCGGCGCTGACGAAGAAGTAGTCTTCGCCGTCGACCTCGCCGGGGCGCGGGCCCCGAGTGGTCATGGACACCGAGAAATAGAGGTTAGGAACGTCAGTGCGCAGACGATGGACAACCGTGGACTTCCCCACTGCGGAGGGGCCGGCCAGTACAACTAGCCTTCCCCGCGGCGTCACGTCTGCCACTTGTTTAAGCCTCAGAGAAACCGAAACGCTCCAGCAGGGCACGGCGCTGACGCTCGCCCAGGCCGCGCAGGCGGCGGGTCTGAGCGATCTCGAGCTCCTCCATGATCTCGCGGGCCTTGACCTTGCCCACCTTCGGCATGGCCTCGAGCAGTGCGGAGACCTTGGTCTTGCCGATGATTTCGTCGGAGTCGGCCTTGTCCAGCACGTCCTTGAGATTAGTGTCGCCGCGCTTGAGCGATGCCTTCAGCTCTGCGCGCTGCTTGCGTGCCTCGGCTGCCTTTGCGAGTGCTTCCTTGCGCTGCTCATCGGTCAACTGTGGAAGGGCCACGGATTCCTCCATTTGTAGTAGTGAAAATGTTCGCCAGCGGGCCACGTGAGTCTTTCACCCGCCGGGATTAAATCCCAACGGTGCAACTCGCTGATTTACGGCTCAGTGTAACACCGGGCCTGCTTATCGACGGTGAACGTGGCTGCACAGACGCGTATTTTACCACGTCACCGCGATGACGCACCTAAACTACCAGGCTTTTTCCCTACCGCCGAATACAACCCACGCTTTTTCAGCGTTTTGCCAGCTCGCGGGCGCGTTTGCGCAGCTCACGGGCGTCTGGCCCGGCGGCGAGCACCGAGCGCGACACGTTCGGAAAAACCAGGTGCGCAGCATCGCCGGCGACGCGGGAGACGTCGTCAAGCGTGGCTCCCTGCGCGCCCACCCCGGGCATGAGCACGACGGCGTTGAGCTCGTCGAGACGCGGCGGCCTAGCGACGGTCGCCCCGACCACGACCCCGATGTCACCGACTCCGTTTTGGGAGTTCGAGCGGTTGAGCTCGGCGCACGCGTCAACCATCTGCTGGGCAATGCTCACCCCGCCAACGGTTTGGGACTGGAACTGCTCGGCTTCCGGGTTGGAGTTCGCCGCCATGACGAACACGCCCTTGCCGCTCGCGCGGGCGAGGTCGAACGCGGGGGCCAGCGAGCCGACGCCGAGGTAGGGCGTGAGCGTAACCGCGTCGGCCTCGAGCGTCGAGCCCTCAGCCAGCCACGCGCGGGCGTAGCCCTCCATGGTGGAGCCGATGTCGCCGCGCTTGGCGTCGGCGACGACCAGGCTGTCCGAGGCCCGCAGCGCCGCGAGCACCTCCTCGAGCACCGCGTAGCCGGCAGAGCCGAAGCGCTCGAAGAACGCCACCTGCGGCTTGACTAGGGCGACGTGGTCGGCGAACGCCTCGACGCAGGTCATGGCGAAGTCGCGTAGGCCAGCCGCGTCGTCGTTTAGCCCCCACTGCTCAAGCAGCGCTGCGTGGGGGTCGATGCCGACGCAGAGGCGGCCGAAGCGCTCGCCGGCGCTAACCAGTTGCTCGCCGAAGCCCATCTACTGCCCGCCCGCCGGGTTGTGGTCGAGCTCCTGCAGGCTCATGACGGTGACCTCGTTGTCGCGAATCGCTTCGATGCCCTGCACCGCGGCGACAACACCCTGGACCGTGGTGACCAGCGGGACGTTATTCGCGGCGGCGGTGGCCCGGATCTCGTAGCCGTCGTGGCGCGCGCCCGCGGACCCCGCCGGGGTGTTGAGGATCAGGTCGATCTCCCCGCTAGCGATGCGCTCGACGATCGAGGTGCCCTCGGCGCCGTCTCGGACCTCGGAGGCCTTCAGCGCCACCTCGCAGTCGATGCCGTTGCGGCGCAGCATCGACGCCGTGCCGGCGGTGGCGACGATGGTAAAGCCCATGGTGGACAGGCGCTGGATCGGGAAGATCAGCGAGCGCTTGTCGCGGTTGGCCACTGAGACGAACACGGTGCCCTCAGTCGGCAGCTCGCCGAACGCGGCCGCCTCGGCCTTCGCGTACGCCACGCCGAACGAGGGTGCCAGGCCCATGACCTCGCCGGTGGACTTCATCTCCGGGCCGAGGATGGTGTCGAGCACCTCGCCGGCGGGCGTGCGGAAGCGGGTAAACGGAAGCACCGCTTCCTTCACCGCGATCGGGTGCTCCAGCGGCAGCGCCCCGCCGTCGTAGTCCGTCGGCAGCATCCCCTCGTCCTTGAGCTCGGCGATCGTCGCACCCATCATGATGCGCGAGGCCGCCTTGGCCAGGTGAACGCCCGTGGCCTTGGACACGAACGGCACGGTGCGCGAGGCGCGCGGGTTGGCCTCGATGACGTAGAGGATGTCGTCCTTGAGCGCGAACTGGACGTTCATCAGGCCCCTCACGCCAATGCCGTGGGCGAGCGCCTCGGCGGAGCGGCGCACCTTGGCGATATCCTCCGGGCCAATCGTCATCGGCGGCAGGGCGCAGGACGAGTCGCCTGAGTGGATGCCCGCCTCCTCGATGTGCTCCATCACTCCGCCGAGGTAGACCTCGGTGCCGTCGCACAGAACGTCCACATCGATCTCGATGGCGGAGTCGAGGAAGCGGTCCACCAGCACCGGGTGATCGGGCGAAAGCTCGGTCGCGCGGTTGATGTAATCTTCCAGGCTCGCCTCGTCGTAGACGATCTCCATGCCGCGGCCGCCGAGGACGTAGGAGGGGCGCACCAACACGGGGTAGCCGATGCGGTCGGCCACCTCGCGGGCCTCGGCAAACGACGTCGCCGTGCCGTAGGCCGGCGCCGGCAGAGCTGCGGCGTCAAGGACCTTGCCGAACTCCCCGCGGTCCTCGGCCAGGTCGATGGCCTCGGGTGAGGTGCCCACCACCGGCACGCCGGCGTCGGCAAGCTGCTGCGCCAAACCGAGCGGGGTCTGGCCGCCGAGCTGGACAATCACGCCAGCGACGTTGCCGGAGGCCGACTCGGCGCGGTAGATCTCCATGACGTCTTCAAAGGTCAGCGGTTCAAAGTAGAGGCGATCTGCGGTGTCGTAGTCCGTGGAGACGGTCTCCGGGTTGCAGTTGACCATCACGGTCTCGTAACCGATGCGTGACAGCTCCAGTGCCGCGTGGACACAGGAGTAGTCGAACTCGATGCCCTGGCCGATGCGGTTCGGGCCAGAGCCCAAGATGATGACCTTATCCTTGCCGGAGGCCGCAATCTCGCTCTCGGCGGCCTCGTCGTACTCGTACGTTGAGTAGTGGTACGGCGTCTGGGCCTCGAACTCGCCGGCGCAGGTGTCGACGGTCTTGAACACCGGGTGCACACCGAGCGACAGGCGCAGCGAGCGAACGCCCTGCTCACCGGCCAGCTCGGGGCGCAGCACGGCGATCTGGGCGTCAGACAGGCCGTACACCTTTGCCTCGCGCAGGAGCTCCTTGTCTAGCACGGGGGCGTCGATAAGCTCTTGGCGGAATTCGACGAGCGCGGCGAGCTCGGCGAGGAACCAGGGGTCGATGTGGGAGGCCTCGTGGACCTGCTCGATGCTCGCGCCGAGGCGCAGCGCCAGCTCGACGTCGTACATGCGCTTGTCCGTCGGGGTGCGCAGGTCATCGAGCACGGCGCTGAGATCCGTCTCGCGGCCGGGCGCGAAGTAGGAGTCGGGCCGGGTCCAGAAGCCGTTGGGCTTGTCCTCCATCGAGCGCATGACCTTGTTCAGGCCCTGGATGTAGTTGCGGCCGATGCCCATCGCCTCGCCGACGGCCTTCATGGAGGTGCCGAGTGTCTCGTCCGAGCCCGGGAACTTCTCGAAGGCGAAGCGCGGCATCTTCACAATGACGTAATCCAGCGTCGGCTCGAACGCGGCCGGGGTGACGCCGGTGATGTCGTTGGTGATCTCGTCGAGGGTGTAGCCGATCGCCAGCTTGGAGGCGATCTTCGCGATCGGGAAGCCGGTCGCCTTCGACGCCAGCGCCGAGGAGCGCGACACGCGCGGGTTCATTTCGATGGTGATGATGCGACCGTCGTCCGGGTTGACCGCGAACTGGATGTTGCAGCCGCCGGTGTCGACGCCGACCTCGCGGATGATCGCGATGCCTTGGTCGCGCATGGTCTGGTACTCGCGGTCCGTCAGTGTCAGCGCGGGGGCGACAGTGACGGAATCGCCGGTGTGCACGCCGAGCGCGTCGACGTTTTCAATCGAGGCGATCACCACGACGTTGTCGTCGCCGTCGCGCATCAGCTCAAGCTCGAATTCCTTCCAGCCCAGGATGGACTCCTCGATCAGCACGTTGGCCTCCGGCGAGGCCTCGAGCCCGCCGCCGGCGATGCGGTCGAGGTCCTCCATGGAAAACGCCAGGCCAGAGCCGAGCCCGCCCATGGTAAACGACGGTCGGACCACAACCGGCAGGCCGAGCTCGGCGACGGTTGCGTGGACCTCGTCCATGGTGTGGCACACGCGCGAGCGCGCGGACTCGCCGCCGATCTTGGCCACGATGTCCTTGAACTTCTGGCGGTCCTCGCCGCGCTCGATCGCGTCGATGTTGGCGCCGATCAGCTCGACGCCGTGCTTGGCCAAGATGCCGGCCCTGTCGAGCTGGATCGCCGCGTTGAGCGCGGTCTGCCCGCCCAGGGTCGCCAGAATCGCGTCGACGGGGTGGCCCTGCTCCGCCTCGCGGGCGAGGATCTTGTCGATGTAGTCCGGCTCGATCGGTTCGACGTAGGTGTGGTCGGCGAACTCGGGGTCGGTCATGATCGTCGCCGGGTTGGAGTTAATCAGCGTGACCCGCAGGCCCTCGTCTTTGAGCACGCGGCACGCCTGTGTGCCGGAGTAATCGAACTCGCAGGCCTGGCCGATCACGATCGGGCCGGAGCCGATAACCAGGACGTGGTTGATGTCTTCCCTCTTCATGCGTGAGTTTTTCCTCTCCTGGTTACTTCTTGTTGGGGCTGGCGTTGTCCATCAGCTCGATAAACTGATCAAACAGCGGGTTGGCGTCGTGGGGCCCGGCCGCGGACTCCGGGTGGTACTGCACCGAGTACGCCATGCCGCTTTCCAGGGCGACGCCCTCGATGCTGCCGTCGTTAAGGCAGGTGTGGGTGACAAGGGCTGGGCCGAAGTCGGTATCGAAGCTCTCGCCCGGGCCCACCGGTGCTTCCAAAACGAAGCCGTGGTTCTGGGAGGTGATGTCGATCTTGCCGGTGAGGTGGTTTTTCACCGGCACGTTGACGCCGCGGTGGCCGAACTTCATCTTCGTCGTCCCGAGCCCGAGCGCGCGGCCGAGGATCTGGTTGCCGAAGCAGATGCCGAACAGCGGCACGCCTGCGGCGATGACGTCGCGGGTGACGTTGACCATGGCGTCGGCGGTCGCGGGGTCGCCAGGCCCGTTGGAGATGAACACGCCGTCGGGGTTGTACTGCGTGATCTCGCTGTACGGGGTGTTGGCGGGTACGACGATGGTCTCAATGCCGCGGTCGGCGAAGTGACCCGGGGTGGCGCTCTTAATGCCCATGTCGTAGGCGACGACGGTGTAGCGCTTCTCCCCCTTGGCGGACACGGTGTAGGGCTTGTCGGTGGAGACCTCGTCGGCGAGGTCGGCGCCGGCCATCGAGGGCTGCTCGTTGACTCGCGCCACAAGCGTATCGACGCTCGCACGCGCAGCGTCACCGATGAAGATTCCCGCGGCGATCGAGCCTTCAGTGCGCAGGTGGCGCACGACGGTGCGGGTGTCCACGCCGTAGATGCCGACGACGGACTGCGAGGCCATCTCCTCTTCCAGGGAGCGCTCCGCGCGCCAGTTGGACACGCGCTTGGCCAGGTCGCGGATGACCAGGCCCGCGACCCAGATCTGGTTGTCGTGGGACTCATTGTCCTCGTCGTTCCACCCGGTGTTGCCGATCTGCGGGGCGGTCATCACCACGATCTGGCGGTGGTACGACGGATCCGTCATGGTTTCCTGGTAGCCGGTCAT
Organism: Corynebacterium sp. Z-1; assembly: GCF_031844665.1. Lineage (NCBI taxonomy): Bacteria > Bacillati > Actinomycetota > Actinomycetes > Mycobacteriales > Corynebacteriaceae > Corynebacterium > Corynebacterium sp. Z-1. Next base: position 1,796,802 of record NZ_CP134621.1, read on the forward strand.
GGCGGTGGTGAAGACCGCCTCACCGAAGACCTCCCCGGATGCGCCGAAGGAGTAGCCCCGGAAGACGTGGCCGTCGCCGAGCACGAGGACGGCCGGGATGCGTTCGTTTGTCATGGTAGAAATCCTTAGCTCTCAGTTGCTCTCAATGCTCGAGTGGGTCAGGGCGCCGCGCAGCAGCGTCAGCTCGACGCGCGCTGCAAAGTCCATGCCCTCGTAGGGGGTGTTCGACGCCTTGGAGGCCATCTCCTCGCCGCGGGCGGTCCACGCCGCAGTGGGGTTGACCAGCGCGAGGTTGGCGGGCTCGCCGACCGCGATGGGCCGGCCCTGGTCCGCGAGTTTCAGGATCTGCGCGGGGCGCTCGCTCATCACCTTGGCCACGAACCGCCAGTCGGCGCGGCCCGATTCGACGAACACCTTGGCCACGACGGCGAGCGATGTCTCCAGGCCGAGCATGCCGGGCTTGGCGTGCTCGAACTCCACGCACTTGTCCTCGCTGCCGTGGGGCGCGTGGTCGGTGGCGACGACGTCGACGGTGCCGTCGAGAAGCGCCTCGCGTAGCGCTCGCGCGTCCCGGTCCTCGCGCAGCGGCGGGTTTACGCGGAAGTTGCCGTCGTAGGTTTCGAGCTTCTCGTCGGTCAGCAGCAGGTGGTGCGGAGTGACCTCGGCGGTGACGTTAATGCCCTGGGCCTTGGCCCAGCGCAGAAGCTCGACGGTGCCTTCGGTCGAGGCGTGGCAGATGTGCAGGCGCCCGCCGTAGTCGCGGGTCATGATCGCGTCGCGCGCCACAATGGACTCCTCCGCCACCCGCGGCCAGCCGCGTAAGCCGAGCCGCGCCGCCGTCTCGCCCTCGTGCGCGCAGGCGCCCTCGGTCATCCTGTGGTCCTCGGCGTGCTGGGCCAGTAGCACGTCGTAGGCCTTCGCGTACTCGATGGCGCGGCGCATCAACTGCGGGTCATTGACGCACTTGCCGTCGTCGGAGAACATGCGCACATGCGAGCGGCTCATCAGCCCAATCTCGGTGAGCTGCTCGCCGCGAAGCCCCTGGGTGATCGACCCGACCGGGTAGACGTCGCAGGTGCCGTGGGCTTGGCCCTTTTCCCACACCGCGTCGGCGAGGAAGGGCTGGTCGATCACGGGGTTGGTGTTGGCCATGGTGAACACGGCGGTAAACCCGCCGCGCGCGGCCGCGTCCGAGCCGGTGGCGATGGTTTCCGTGTCCTCGCGGCCGGGTTCTCGCAGGTGCACGTGCATGTCGACGAGCCCCGGCAGCAGCACCTTGCCCCCGCAGTCGTAGGTGGCGTCGGCGCCGCTGGGGTCCACATCCGCGCCGATCTGCGCGATCACTCCGTCTTTAATGAGGATGTTGACCTCGTCCTCGCCATAGGGGCGGGCGTTTAACAGTGCGAGTGTGGTCATGAGTTGTCCTCTCCTGCCAGAAGCGTAAACAGCACCGCCATGCGGGTGTACACGCCGTTGGTTACCTGGTCGAGAACCACGGCGTTGTCGCGGTCGGCGACGCCGAAGTTGATTTCCATCCCGCGCAGCATCGGGCCCGGGTGCATGATGATCGCTGAGTCTTTCAGCGCGGCAGCACGCGCCGCGGAGAGCCCGAACAGGGTCGCGTACTCGCGGTGCGAGGGGAAGAACCCGCCGTTCATCCGTTCCGCCTGCACGCGCAGCATCATGACCACGTCGGCGTCGGCGAGCTCGGCGTCGAAGTCGCTGCTCACGCGAGCGGGCCACGTTTCAACGCCCGTGGGGAGCAGGGTCGGCGGGGCGACTAGCACCACCTCGGCGCCGAGGGTCGACAGCAGGTCGACGTTCGAGCGCGCCACGCGCGAGTGGAGCACGTCGCCGACGACCAAAACCTTGCGGCCCTGAACATCGCCGATGCGCTGGCGCATGGTGACGGCGTCGAGAAGCGCCTGCGTGGGGTGCTGGTGCTGGCCGTCGCCGGCGTTGATGATGGAGGTTCCCGGCAGCCACTGGCTTAGCAGGTGCGGGGCGCCGGAGGCCGGGTGGCGGATGATGATGGCGTCCGCGCCCACCGCCTCAACGGTCAGTGCCGTGTCCTTGAGGGATTCGCCCTTCTTCACCGAGGAGGACGATGCCGAGAGGTTGATTACATCGGCGCTCATCCACTTGCCCGCCGTCTCGAAGGAAGATCGCGTGCGGGTGGAGTTTTCGTAGAAGAGGGTGAAAATCGTGCGCCCGCGAAGTGTCGGTAGCTTCTTCATCTGGCGTCCGTGCAGGGCCTCTTTAAAGCGGTCGGCCTCGTCCATGATGCCGACGATCTCGTCGCGGGTCAGGTCCTTGATGTCAATGAGGTGCTTCACTGCGTATCCTCCCTGCTCAGCGTCACCGCGTCGGAGGCGTCGATTGGGGTCAGCGTGACGCGCACGTCCTCGCTGCGCGCGGTCGGGATGTTTTTGCCCACGTAGTCTGCGCGGATCGGCAGCTCCCGGTGCCCACGGTCGACCAGCACTGCGAGCTGGATTGCCGCTGGGCGGCCGATGTCTGCGATGGCGTCGAGGGCGGCGCGGATAGTGCGACCGGAAAACAGCACGTCGTCGACAAGGATGACAATCCCGCCGTTGATCTCCCCCGGGATATTCGTCGGCAGCAGCGCGCGGTGCGGGCGGTTGCGCAGGTCGTCGCGGTAAAGCGTGACGTCTAAGCTGCCCACCGGGATCGAGGTGCCGGAGAACTCCTCTACGGCTGCCGCGATGCGCTCGGCCAGCGGGACTCCTCCGGACGGGATGCCGAGCAGCATCACGTTGGACGTGTCCGCGCCAATGGCGTTTTTCTCTATGATCTGGTGCGCTATGCGTGCGATCGTGCGCGCCACGTCGGAGGCGTTTAACAGCTCCGTCGCCGCGCGCGAATCTTTCTCGCTCACCGGACCTCCTTCCCCGCCTCTCTGTGCGGAATTTAAAGGATGTCGAACTTTAGGTTGTAAGTCTTCCGAGACCTGTCGCAATGCTACCAGTACCACGGCGGTGCGTTGCTAGTCACGGCGTCGGCCCTGCTGCAGCGGCCCGGAAGTGTCTACGTTGGTGTGCACACACCCTTGTCACCCGACGCTCGATCCGAGGCCCCCTTATGAGCTTGAACGCTTCCCACCACGTCCTCGCACCACGCGAAAAAGTCTGGCAGTGGCACACCCGCCCCGGTGCCGTTGTCAGGCTTACTCCCCCGTTTTTGCCCATGCGACCTATCGAGCAAGCTCGCTCGCTTGCCGACGGCACCACCACCTTCGCCCTGCCAGCCCGCCAGCGCTGGGTGGCCAAGCACGTTGACACCGGTTACCGCGAGGGTGCCCAGTTCCAGGACACCGTGGTCAACCAGCCATTACGCACCACCACGCAGTGGGTGCACACCCACAGCTTCGCCGACGCCGGGGACGGCGCCACGACCGTGACTGACGACATTGACACACGCGTGCCCCGGTTCCTGCTGGAAAAGGCGGTGGCCTACCGCCAGCACCAGCTCATCGCGGACTTTAAGTTCCTGTCCACCCTGCCCGACACCGCCCCGCTGACCGTCGCCATGACAGGGGCCAGCGGCCTTGTCGGCACCGCGTTGGCGGCGCAACTGGGTACCGCGGGGCATACGGTGATTGCGCTGTCACGCAGCCGCGGTGAGGGTGCCGGGACGCGTCATTGGGACGTCGATAAGCCCGCGGCTAACCTGCTTTCCGGTGTTGACGCGGTGATTCACCTCGCCGGCGAGTCAATCATGGGGCGCTTTACGGAGAAGAAGAAGCGCGCGATCCTCGAATCCCGAGTCGGGCCGACGGAGAAGCTGGCGCGGCTGGCCGCGGACAGCGGGGTCAGCACGTTCGTGAGCGCCTCCGCCGTGGGCTACTACGGCTCGGACGCCGGGGGTTACGAGCACGACGAGAGCGCTCCGCGCGGCACCGGCTTCCTCGCCGAGGTGTGCGAGCAGTGGGAGCAGGCCTCGCGTGTCGACGGCCTGCGCACCGTCAACATCCGCACCGGCCTGGCACTCTCCGGCGCGGGCGGGCTGCTGCCCGTGATGCGGCTGTCCGCCTCCACCGGCGCCGGCGCCCGCTTCGGCCAGGGCGAAAACTGGATGAGCTGGATTGCGCTCGACGACCTCACCGACATCTACGTGCGCTCGCTTATCGACGCCCGCTTAAGCGGCCCCGTCAACGCCACCGCGCCGCACCCGGTCACCAACGCCGAGTTCTCCGCCACTCTCACCGACATTCTGCGCCGTCCCGACATAGTGTCAATCCCGAAGTTCGGGCCCGCCGTCTTGCTCGGGCGCGAGGGCGCCGACGAGCTGGCGCTGGCAAGCCAGCGCGTCGTTCCCCGCGCCGCCACGGAGGCCGGGGCCGACTTTCGCTACCCCACGCTCGAGACCGCGCTCGCACACGAGCTCGGGCGGGAATCACTGGTGGACCAGGCCTGATGGATCGTGTGGAGGTTGGTGCGTGGGCGGTACTGTCGCGCGCTGGGGTGTCCGCGATGTGGGGGCGCCAGGTTTGGAGCGCGGCGTTTACAATCCGCAATGCGGAGTCGCCTAGTGATGAAGCGCGGTGCTCAAAGTCCGGAATGCGGAGTCGTCGCAAACCAAGTCACACCGCAAGTCGGCCCACTCAGTCCGCAATGCGGACTCATAACTAGCCAGGCTTTACCCTAAACTCGCCCGCAAAGTCCGCAATGCGGAGCCCCCAGGGATGAAGCGCGGCGTTTACAATCCGCAATGCGGAGTCCCCACGACTTGAAGCTCGCCCGCAAAGTCCGCAATGCGGAGTCGCCGCAAACCAAGTCACGCCCCAAGTCGGCCCACTCAGTCCGCAATGCGGACTCATAACTAGCCAGGCTTTACCCTAAACTCGCCCGCAAAGTCCGCAATGCGGAGCCCCCCCGGTTTGGAGCGCGGCGTTTACAGTCCGCAATGCGGAGTCCCCACGACTTGAAGCGCGACCCGCAGAGTCCGCCATGCGGAGTCCCCGGGTTCAGAGCAATACGTTCAGAGTCCGCAATGCGGACTCGCCCAGACCCCGCAGCCACCTCAAACGCGGCAGCGGCTATAGCCCTACCGCTCCAGCTCGTGGCTTAATGCAGCGAGCTCTTCACCGCCGGCCATCTGCGCGGTGAGCTCCTCGAGTGTGATGTCGGCGCGCTCGGCGTTAATCTCCTGGCGCCCCAGCTTCAAAATGGTGAAGCGGTCGCCCACCAGGTACGCGTGGTGGGGGTTGTGGGTGACCAGCACAACAGCGACACCGCGGTCGCGCGCTGCCGCGACGAATCTCAGCACCACGCCCGACTGCTTGACGCCCAGCGCCGCGGTCGGTTCGTCGAGAATGACCACCCGGGCGCCGAAGTGAATGGCGCGGGCGATGGCGAGGACCTGGCGCTGGCCGCCCGAGAGGTTGCCGGCCTCGACGTCGACTTCGGGAATGTTGATGCCCATCTCGCGCAGGGCGTCGTCGCAACGCGCGCGCATCTCGTCCTGCTTCAAGGTGCCAAGCATGCCGCTGATCTCGTTGCCGAGGAAGAAGTTGCGCCACACGCTCAAGCTGTCGACGATCGCGAGGTTCTGGTACACGGTCGCGATGCCGTGGTTGATTGCGTCGCGCGGGGAGGAAAACGTGGTGGGGGTGCCGTCGAGAAGCATCTGGCCCGAGGTGGGTTGATGCAGCCCAGAAAGAATCTTGATGAGAGTCGATTTGCCCGCTCCGTTGTCACCGAGCACGCACAACACTTCGCCCTGATCAATTTCGAGGTTTACTCCGCGCAGGGCGTCGAATGCGCCGTAGGACTTTGTTACGTCCTGAAGTTGGATAATCGCCATTGCTGCTCCCCTACCTCGAATCCGTGTACCTGGTGAAGGCGGTGTTGGTGAACACTGCGAACAACAGCATCGCGCCGAGGAAGAACTTGAACCAGTCCGGGTTCCACCCAGCGTAAACAATGCCCTGGTTGGTCAGGCCGAAGATGAGCGCGCCGATAGCGGTGCCGATTGCGGTACCGCGGCCGCCGTTCATCGAACAGCCACCGATGACCGCCGCGATGATGTAGAGAAACTCGTTGCCCACGCCCTGGCCCGCCTGGATGGAGTCGAAGGCGAACAGGGTGTGCATGCCGACGAACCACGCGGCGAAAGCGACCGTCATGAACAGGATGATCTTCACTCTCGCCACGGGCACACCGGAGGCGCGCGCGGCGTCCTGGTTGCCGCCGACCGCGAAGATCCAGTTGCCAAATGTCGTCCTAAACAGTACGAACGACGCCACAGCGACGAACAGCAGCCACCACACGACGGTGATGCGGATGCTCACCCCACCGATGGAAAAGGAGCTAGCGAACACCGCCCGAGCCGAATCAAAACCCGCCATGTTGGAAATGCTCGGGGTGGCAACCTGGCCGGTCACCAGCTTGGTCACCGCCAGGTTCAGGCCCTGGAGCATGAGGAACGCAGCGAGGGTGATCAGGAAGCTGGGGATGCCCGTGCGCGTGACAAGCACGCCGTTGAGAGCACCGATGGCCAGCGAGATGCCCAGCGCAATGACCGCGCCGACCCACACGTTGAGGTGCAGGTTGTAGTTGAGCATCGTCGCCGCCAGCGCCGCGGTGGTCACCGCCACGCCGCTGGACAGGTCGAACTCGTCGCCGATCATCAGCAGGCCGACGGCCAGCGCAACAATGCCGAGCGTGGAGCTGGCGTACAGGACCGTGGCTACCGCGTCGAGTGAGCGGAACGCGGGTGCGACGAACATGAACAGCGCGAACACCAACGCCAGGCCCAGCAAGCTGGCCAGCTCGGGGCGGCGGATCAGGGCACTGACGCCGGAGTGGCGCCTGAGTCTGTCCTCGTCAGAGGCACAGGCAGCCGTGGTTGCGGTGCTCATCGCATGCCAGCCTTCGCGGCCTCCGCGATCTTGTCCACGTTGCTCGCTTCGACGAAGCTCGGGCCGGTGTAGACGGGCTGGCCACCGCCGATGGTGCCGCCGTTGCGTTTAGCCAACCACAGCGAGTCCACGGCGAGGTAGCCCTGCAGGTACGGCTGCTGATCGACGGCCCACTTCACGCTGCCGTCGGCAATGGCGTCGACAAGCTCAGCGTTCGTGTCAAAGGTCGCGATCTCAGCATCGGAACCGGCGTCCTTGACCGCGTCGATCGCGCGCATGGCCACCGGGGCCTGGAGGCCGAACACGGTGTCAATCCCGGGGTCTTGTGCCAGCTTGGCCTGCATCGTGGCCTGCGCCGAAACGAGGTCCTGGCCGTTGACGTAGAGCAGCTCCACCTTGCCGGAGTCGCCGAGGCCCTCCTTGACACCAGCGCAGCGTGCTTCCTGCGAGGAGTTGCCCTGCTCGTGGATGACGCACAGCACGTTCTTCGCGCCCTCGTCCTTCAGACGCTCGCCCGCGGCGGTGCCGGCAACGGTCTCGTCCTGGCCGAAGAAGCCGCTGAGCCCGTATTCGGCGTACTCGTTCATGCCGGCGTTGAGCCCGACGGTGGGAATGCCCGCCTCGACGGCGCGCTGCGCGGCCGGGCCGATGGCCTCGGCGTTGGGCAGGGTCACGGCGATGCCGTCCACGCCGGCGTCGATCGCAGACTGCACCAGGTTCGCCTGGTTGGGCGCCTGCGGGTCGGAGGAGTAGCGCAGCTCGATGTTGTCCTTCGCCGCCGCATCCTCCGCGCCCTTGCGCACGAGGTCCCAGAACGTGTCGCCGGGGGCGCCGTGGGAGACCATCGCGACAACGTAGCGCGGGGTGTCCACGCCGCCGGCTGTTTCACCGCCAGCGGAGCTCTCCGGCGCACCGCCGGTGGACGAGCACGACGCCAAAGCGGCGGCTGCAGAAACGGTAACGAGAGCGGCAAAAAGTTTTCGAGTATTTATCACCCCAACATAGTGGCCGAGCGTATCTGCCCTAGTCAAATGGGGTTTTTTCCACTTGAATCGATCAAGATCGCTTGACCTGCGCAGTCACTAACCCTTTTCGCCCTAGGCAAAGTAAAGAAAAACGGCAAAGGTCATAATCGGCCACGCGAACAGTGTGAGAATGAGCGCGGGGTAGAGAAGCCAGTCGGGTTTGCTCACTGCGGTTGCTAGGCCGTACACCACGGTGACTGCAAGAAGGACCACGTACAGATACCACGACAGATTGGGATTGTGGGGCTGTTATACGGAGTTGCCACCCACACCGCAATAATCAGAAGCCACGCTACAGGCCGCCGCGATACCGTCTCCTGCGACATTCAGACCTCTTTTTCGCGGCGCGTTTCCATCACCGAGAACTTTAGCGGACCCGAGACCGCGACCCCTAGGAATGCGCGAGCCTCTCCAGCTCTACCTCGGGGTCGAAATCGGCCTCCGGCCACGACAGGCCAAGCGATTTCAGCGCGTCGTACATCAGGGTCTTGACCACGGTGCGGCAGTAGTCCTTGTTGTCGGACGGGATGCAGTACCAGGGCGCTGCGTCGGTGGAGGTGCGGGTCAGCGCGATCTGGTAGGCGGCCATGTACTGCGACCACAGGCGGCGATCATCGATGTCGCCTGGGTTGTACTTCCAGTGCTTCTCCTCGTTTAGGATGCGCTCGCGCAGGTTCTCCTCCTGGAACTCGCGCGAAATGTGCGGCATGACCTTGATGATCTTCACGCCGCGCGCGGCCAGCTCGCTCTCCCACTCGACGATCGCGCCGTAGCGGCGCTCAATCTCCTCCGGCGGTGCCATCTGCTTCACGCGCTGCACCAGCACGTCCTCGTAGTGGGAGCGGTCAAACACCGCCACCATGCCAGGCTCCGGCACGTGCGGCTCGAAGCGCCACAGGAAATCGTGGGCGCGCTCCTCCTCGGTCGGCGGGCCGAACGCGTGGACGCGCACGCCTTGCAGGTCCATCGTGGAACCCACAACGTGCTTGATCAGCCCGCCCTTGCCCGAGGTGTCCATGCCCTGCAGGATCAAAAGGACGCTGCCCGCATCGCTGTTGCCCGCGCGGGCGTTGGCGAAGAGCATCTCTTGCAGGTCTTCGAGCTCGTCGTCGAAGGTATCGAAAGCCTTGTCCACCTTCTTATCGCTGTCGAGACCCGGGGTCGCGGTCGGGTCGACGTCGGCAAGCTGGAAGTTCTCGTCGACGCGGAATTGCTGCGCTTCCTCTACAGAAATCCTGGCCATGGTTTGTCCTTACTTAAGCCTTGTGCGGTTCGTCGCGCTCGATGTCCAGCGCGCGGGGCTCGGCGATCGGCGCCTCGGCGATGATCTCGCCGAGCACGTCTTCGCGCTCAGCCGACTCGTCGGCGGGTGAATCGGCCTCGGGCGCCGGGAGCGTCTTCACAACGTCGTCAAGCACCGCGTGAATGTACGGCGGTGCGGCGTGGCCCGCGTACTCCTCCGCCATCCCCAGCGCGTTAGAAATCGCGATCGGCGCGGCGACGTCGTCGTTGAACAGGATCTCCCAGGCGGCGACACGGAGAATTTGCCTATCGACGGCCGGAAGGCGACCAAGCTCCCAATCCTGCGAGAGGAACCGCTCGACCGCGTCGTCGACGTCGTCAAGCTTTTCGGCAACCCCGGTGATGATCTCGCGGGTGTACTCCGCAATCGGCGCGACCGCGTTCTGCGGGTCCTGGGCCAGCTCGATGCGGTCCTCGACCACCGCGACGGGGTCGATGTCGCGCGTCTCGGCCTCGAAGAGGATATCCACGGCTCGGCGGCGCGCCCGGTACCGCGCGCCGCGACTCTTGTAGTCGCTCATTACTGGTTCACGCGCGAGAGGTACTCGCCCGTGCGCGTATCCACCTTGACCACGTTGCCGGTCTCCAAAAACAGCGGGACCTGGATCTCCGCGCCGGTTTCCAGCGTCGCGGGCTTGGTGCCGCCCGTGGAGCGGTCGCCCTGCAGGCCCGGCTCGGTGTGCTCGATCTTCAGGTCGACCGAGATCGGCAGCTCCGCGAACAGTGCCTCGCCCTCGTGGAAGGACACCTGCACGCGCATGTTCTCCAGCAGGAAGCGCGACGCCTCGCCGAACTTGTCCTCCGGCAGCTCGTACTGCTCGTAGGTCTTGTCGTCCATCACGACGTAGCTGGTGCCGTCGTTGTACAGGTACGTCATGTCGCGGCGGTCCACCGTCGCGGTCTCCACCTTCACGCCGGCGTTCCAGGTCTTGTCCACGGTCTTGCCGGAGACGACATCCTTGAGCTTGGTGCGCACGAATGCGGGGCCCTTGCCCGGCTTGACGTGCTGGAACTCAATGATCTGCTGCAGCTTGTTATCAACCTTGAGCACAAGACCGTTTTTGAAATCGGCGGTAGTTGCCACGTGACGTGCCTTTCCTAGTGGTCGGGAGTGGTATGCAAACACGACAATGCTACACCACCGGCGGAGGACTTAAACAATGGTCAGCGCCTTGTCCCACTCGGTGATCACCTGCGGCGCGCCGGAGGTGATGATCAGCGTGTCCTCGATGCGCACCCCGCCCTTGCCGGGGACGTAGATGCCGGGCTCGATGGTCAGCAGCATGTTCTCCTCCAGCACGCCCTTGCCGGTCGGCGCGGCGGCGGGAGCCTCGTGGACCTCTAGACCGATGCCGTGGCCGGTGGAGTGGGTGAAGTAGTCGCCGTAACCCGCGTCCTCGATGATCTCGCGCGCCGCCTTGTCGACGTCGACAAGCGCCGTGCCCGGAGTCGCCGCATTGATGCCGGCGAGCTGGGCGCGCAGCACGATGTCGTAGATTTCGCGGGCGAAGTCTGTGGCGTGGCCGACGACGAAGGTTCTCGTCATGTCCGAGTTGAAACCCTGGCGGTGCATGCCGAAGTCGATGGTGACCAGGTCGCCGTCGACAAGCGTGCGCTCGCCGGCGCTGTAGTGCGGCATGGCGGAGTTCGGCCCGGAGGCGACGATGGTGTCGAAGCTGGGCCGCTCGGCGCCTAGCACGCGCATGCGGTACTCGAGGTCGGCGGCGATGTCGCGCTCGGTGCGCCCGGCGGCGAGCTCGCCGGCCTCGACGAGCCCGGTCAGCGCCTGCGCCGCGAGACGCGCGGCCTCGGTGAGACGGCGCAGTTCAATGTCGTCTTTGGTCAGGCGGATCTGCTCGATCACGCCTGTCACGGGCACGAGCGTGACGCCCTCTGGGCACGCTTTGGTCAGCCGCTCGAGCGCGGCGACGGAGACGTAGTCCGCCTCGAACCCGACGCGGCGGCCCTCCGGGACCCCCGACAGCAGCGCCTCGGCGCACTGGCGGGTGATGGTGGCCTCGATGTCCGGGACCTCGACCGCGACCTGGGTGGTGTAGCGGCCGTCGGTGGCGATCTCGGCCGAGAGGTCCTTGGAAATCTTCAGCGCGGCGTTCGAGCCGGAGAAACCGGCCAGGTAGCGCACGTTGATCAGGTTGGTCACCAGCATCTCGTCGACACGCTGCGCGGCGAGCATGCTCGCCAACTTGCGACGGCGGGTGGCAAAGCGGGTATCAGCAAGCGGCATGGTTCCTCCTGACAAAGTAATCGAGGGCGAGGTCGTAGCCGGTCGTGCCCAGCCCGGCGATCACCCCGATGGCGATCGGCGAGAGGTACGAGTGGTGGCGGAATTCCTCGCGGGAGTGGACGTTGGAGATGTGGACCTCGATAAAACCCGCGCCGTCGGCGACCTCGGCCAGCGCGTCGCGCAGCGCGACAGACGTGTGGGTCAAGCCCCCGGGGTTGATAATCACGGCCCAGCCGCCGTCGGCGGCCTCGTGCACCCAGTCGATGAGCTCGCCCTCGTGGTTACTTTGGCGGCACTCGAGTTCCACGCGGCGCTCGGCGGCGGCCTCGCCAAGCCGCTTGACGACGTCAGCGAGCGTCTCGGAGCCGTACACGTCGGGCTGTCGCTTGCCCAACCGGTTCAAGTTGGGCCCGTTGAGCACTAAAACCTTCATGAGATAGCAGAATACGCGTCGCGCATCTCCTCGATGGTCGAATCCTCGATTCGGGTGCACGAGCCCAGAGAATCGAGCACGACGAAGCGCACCCGGCCGTCGCGGTTCTTCTTATCGCGCGTCATCGCCTCATACAGTTCGTCGAACGCGCCCGCCTCGTAGGTTGTGGGCAAGCAGATGCGTTCGAGGATGTTTCGGTGCATCTCCACGATGTCGTCGCCGATCAGCCCCCTGTTGCGCGCGAGGTGGGCGACGAACATCATGCCGACGGCCACGGCGTTGCCGTGGCGCCAGGTGTAGTTTTCGCGCAGCTCAATCGCGTGGCCAAGCGTGTGGCCGTAGTTGAGGATCTCCCGCAGGCCGGATTCCTTCAAGTCCTGGCTGACCACCGACGCCTTAACGGCCACAGAGCGCTCCACCAGCTCCGCGTAGTGGGCCTGGGGGTCGTCCATGTAGAGCTCCAGGATCCGCGGATCCGCGATAAACCCGGTCTTAATCAGCTCCGCCGAGCCGGAGATGAGCTCCTCTTCCGGCAGCGTGATGAGCCGCTCAAGGTCGATAAACACCGAGTCCGGCTCGTGGAAGCTGCCCACGAGGTTCTTGCCCGCGGCGGTGTTGATCCCGGTCTTGCCCCCGACCGCGGCGTCAACCATCCCGAGCAGTGACGTGGGCACCTGGATGACCTTGATCCCGCGCATCCACGTCGCGGCCACGAAACCGGCCAGGTCGGTCGCAGCGCCGCCGCCGACACCGATGACGACGTCCTGGCGGGAGAATTTCTTCTCCCCCAGCAGCTCCCACAGCCCGGACAGGACCTCCATGGTTTTGCCGTCCTCAGCGTCGGGCACGGGCGCGAGGACGCACTCGACGTTGGCGGACTCCACGGCCCGGCAGATCTCGCGCGCCACGGCCGCCAGCGGCACCTGGTGGACGATGAGCACTTTGCGCGCGCCGATCGCACCCACGCGCTCGGCGACGCCGGAGAGGTTGCTGTGCCCGATGTGGACCTTGTACGGGGAAGGCCCGTTGACCTCGACTACTGCCATGTTCCTACTCCTTCACAGGGAATCGATGATTCCCAATACCTCGGCCACCACGCGCTGCGGCGGCCGCTCGTCGGTGCGCACGCGGTGGCTGGAGACCTCCCGGTACAGGTGCTCGCGCGACGCCAGCAAGTCCCGGTAGTGCTGCGCCGGGTCGGCCGCGTTGAGCACCGGGCGCGTCGTCTCGTTGGCGGTGCGGCGGATTCCTTCCTCCGCGCTGACATCAATCCACACCACGGTGTGTGCTTGGAGGAGCGTGCGGGTGGCGTCGTTAAGCACTGCTCCCCCGCCGAGGCTGACCACCCCGCCGGTCGCGAGCGCTGTGGCGACGTAACCGGCCTCGAGCTCGCGGAAGTTCTTCTCGCCGTGCTCGAGGTAGACCTCGCCGCAGGCCTTGCCCTCCCCCTGCTCGATCAGCTCATCGGAGTCCACCAGCGGCAAGTTCAGAGCGCTCGCTAGACGACGCCCAATCGTCGACTTTCCGGCGCCCGGCGGCCCCACCAACACCACGCGCGGGCGCGAGTGCACCACTGCAGCCGTCGCAGCTACATCGCCATGCGTATCACTCATCCGTACCTCCAATACCCGGGAAAGCCAGACGCTTCGAAACATAGTCATTGTAGGAGACAACGTTGGCTTTGACCTCCGCAAGACTGTCGCCGCCGAACTTCTCGGTCACAGCGCGCGCGAGCACGAGCGCCACCATCGCCTCGGCGACCACGCCGCCGGCGGGTACGGCGCAGACATCGGAGCGCTGGTGGATGCCCGTCGCCGCCTCACCGGTGGCCATATCGACGGTGCGCAGAGCGCGCGGCACCGTGGAGATCGGCTTCATCGCGGCGCGCACCCGCAGCTGCTCGCCGTTGGTCATGCCCCCTTCGAGCCCGCCGGCGCGGTTTGTCAGGCGGCGGACGCCGTCGCTGTCGCGGACCATCTCGTCGTGGGCTGCGGAACCGCGGCGGCGCGCCTCCTCGAAACCGTCGCCGACCTCCACGCCCTTGACTGACTGGATGCCCATCAACGCCGCGGCGAGCTGCGCGTCTAGGCGCGCGTCGCCGGAGATGTGCGAGCCCAGGCCGATGGGCAGGCCGTCGACGGCAACCTCGACGATGCCGCCGAGGGTATCGCCGTCCTTCTTCGCGGCTTCGATCCGCGCCACCATGTCCTCCTCAGCGGCCTTGTCGAATGCGCGAACGGGCGAAGCATCGACGGCCTCAATGTCGGCAGGCGTCGGCGCGTGTCCGCTGTACGGCGCCGACTCCCCGATGGAGATCACGTGGGAGACGATTTCCACGCCGAGGACCTCGCGCAGCAACGAGCGCGCGACGGCACCCGCGGCGACACGCGCCGCCGTCTCGCGCGCCGAGGAGCGCTCCAGGATCGGGCGCGCGTGCAGGTGCCCGTACTTGACCATGCCGGCAAAATCAGCGTGCCCGGGGCGCGGCCGGGTCAGCTGCGCGCCGCGGCCGGAGCTCATTGCCTTGGCCACCTCGGGGTCATCCATATCCACCGGCTCCGGGGACATGATCGTGGTCCACTTCGGCCACTCGGTGTTGGCGATCTGGATGGCGATCGGGCTGCCGATGCTATAGCCGTGCACCACGCCGGTGAGCAGGGTGAGCTCATCGGCCTCAAACTTCATGCGCGCCCCGCGGCCGTAGCCGAGGCGGCGGCGCGCGAGCTGGTGGCCGATCTCCTCCTTGGTCACGGGCACGCCAGCAGGCATGTTCTCGATCAGGGCGACAAGCGCCTGGCCATGGGATTCCCCAGCGGTGGTCCAACGAAGCATGCGCAACATTGTGTCACAGGTCGCCTTGCGCCAGCGCATATAGGCCAACCAGCCACGCCGCCGCGAGCATCGACGGCCCGTGCGCCAGCCCACGCCTGCGCGTCACAGCGGCTGCGACCAGCGTGAACAGGCTGGCCGCCAGGATCGCGGCAAGCACACCCCCGACGCCCGCCAGCAGAGCGCACGCGATGCCCAGCGGCACTGCCAGCTTCACGTCCCCGCCGCCCACACCGGACCCGGCAACCAGGTACAGAGACGGCCAGAGAAACCCCCACAGCCCCACCGGGTGCGCCACGCACGCCGCGAACATGACGACGGCCCCAGGCAGCGTCAACCAATCCGGCAGGCGCAGCCTGGTTAGATCGAAATACGTCAATGCGGCGCTCCACGCGAGCGCCGCAGCCCCCCACAGCCACATAAGGTGTGAGTCTAGGCCACGGCCCGGCCTAGCACCTGGGGTACAACAGCGCCTCGCGCATCGCCTCGCGCGGCGCGGCAACCCCGGTGAACTGCTCAAACTGGCTAAACGACTGTTCGGCGAGCATGACCAGCCCGCCCACTGACGTGTACCCGTTGGACGCCGCGGCCGTGGCAAGCGGTGTGGGCCAGGGATCATAAATCACGTCCACCACGGGCGCGTGGCCGAGCAGCTTTGCGTGCTCCTTCAACGCGTGGGCGGGCACCGTGGACACAATCACGTCCGCATCGATCGCGAGTGCCCTAACATCCGCGTCAAAGGACGTGAACTGCAGCTGCGCGTCCTTGACCAGCGGGCGAACCTCTGCACTGCGGTCGCTGCGGTTGAGCACCGTGAGGTTGTTCACCCCACGCTCGCCAAGCGCCCACAGTGCCGGGCGCGCCGTGCCACCCGCGCCGATGACCAGGGCGGACGTGATAGGGGCGTCGCCAAGCAGGGCGGTAAGCGCCCCGGCGATGCCCTCGCAGTCGGTGTTGTCGGCGCGCCACCCGCCGTCGATACGCGTGAGCGTATTCGCTGAGCCGATCGCTGCCGCGCGCTCGGTGGCCTCAGTAGCGAACTCGAGCGCGGCGAACTTCGCGGGCATGGTCACCGAGAAGCCGCGAAAGGTCTCGTCCGCGCGGCCGACGATTGCGGGCAGCTGCGCGGCGGTGCATTCGATGCGCGAGTACTCCCAGTCGCGCAGCCCCGCCGCGGCATAGCCGGCGTTGTGCAGCACCGGCGACAGGGAGTGATCAATCGGCGAGCCGAGCACGGCCGCGCGGTGGTTGACACTCATTAGCGCTGCGAGTCCAAGATGCCGGACTCGTAGGCGCGCTGAGTGTCCTCCAGGTGCTGCTCGAAGGTGTCGTTGAACACCGTCGTGCCGTCGGAGTCGATGGTGACGAAGAACAGCCAGTTGCCCTCGGCGGGGTTCTCCATTGCGGTGATTGCCTCGAGCGACGGCGAGGCGATCGGGGTCTCCGGCAGGCCGTCCATCGCGTAGGTGTTCCACGGGGTGACGCGCTGGCGCGCCGAATCGCCCGTGGCGACCTCGACCGTGGGCAGGTCGTAATTGACGGTGGAGTCGAACTCCAGGCGCATCGGCGCATTCAGGCGGTTGAGGATCACGCGCGCGACCTTGTCAAACTCGCCCGCGGGGGCCTCGCGCTCCACCAGCGACGCCGCGACCAGCAGCTCGTAGGGGGTGATGCCGACCGTCTCCGCGCGCGCGACGATGTTGGTGGAGTCGTACAGGTCCGCCGAGCGGGAAATCAGGTCGGTGAGGATCGTCTCGGCGTCCGCACCCGGGTCGATGATGTACTCGCCCGGGGCGATGAGGCCTTCGAGGCGCTTCGGGTCGCCGGCGCGCGCGGTGACCGTCTCAGCCGCCCAGTCGGGCACACCGAGGTCAGCGGGGTTCGTGTTCGCCGCGACCTGCTGGAGCTTCTCGACGGTCACACAGTCCTGCGTCGGCTGATCCCCGCAGGAGACCTGCTGGATCTGCGAGTAAATGCCCTGGCGGGTCTGCCCGCCGACGACGTTTACGTCCATCAGCGTGGCGCCCCCGTTGACCTGCAGCGGCGTAATCCGGTTCGCCGGGTCGAGCAGGGCAGCCACCGCGGCCTCCGCGCTCATGCCCGACTGCAGGCGGTAGAAGCCCGGCTGGATGTTGTGGGAATCCGGGTGCGCCATCGCGGCGGACTGGAAGGCGGAGTTCGACTTCACCACACCCTTTTCTTCCAGCTGGGGGCCCAGCGCGGAAACGCTTGAGCCCTCGGGGATCTCCACGACCTGCTCCTCGCCGGTTCCTTCGCCCTGGAAGTCCCCGCCGCCGGCCGAGCGCGCCGTGCCAATCCACGCGATAAGGCCCACGATGAGCAAAATGGATGCGACGATGACGGCTACGCCGAGGGTGCGCTGCCGGGCGATTCGTCCAGTTGTCATGGGTGAGTCTCCTTGAGAGTAGTTAGTCGGCCATCGAGCCACGATTGCAAGATCTCCACCGCCGCAGCTTGGTCGATCACCTTGCGGCCCGCTTTCGCGCTCACCCCGGACGCGCGAAGCGCGTGCGTGGCGGCCACGGTGGTGAGGCGCTCGTCGCCCATCCTCACCGGGACGCCGCAACGTGCGCGAAGGCGCGCCGCAATGTCTTCGGCGTGCTTGACGCTTTTCGAACCGTTGCCCTTGAGGTCACGGGGCAGACCGACGACGACCTCGACGGCCCCGTAAAAACCAATCAGCTCAACGAGGCGGTCGACGTCCGCCCCGTCGTCATCTCCGAAAGTAGTCACACGGTCCACGGTTTCAACGGGCATGGCCAGGCGTGCGTCGCGGTCGGAGACGGCGACACCGATGCGAACGGTCCCGACATCAAGACCGATGCGTCGGCCGTTGCCCGGGTCGTCCGCCCCTGGTGTGTCGGGGAGCACCTTCATAGCCTGTCCTCGCTCGTGATAGTAACGTGTCCGATTTGTTATCTTACGGTACGAGGACCTAAGCCTGTGCCAGGTGATCCCTAACTGCGTTGAAGCCGGCCGAAAGCCCTTCCGGATTCGAGCCCGAGCCCTGCGCCAGATCCGGCTTGCCGCCGCCCTTGCCGTCAACGTAGCCGCCGATGAGCTTGACCAGGTCACCGGACTTGACACCCGCCTGGACCGCGGACTTCGTGGCCGCCACCGCAAACGGCACCTTGCCGTCGACGCTGGAGGCGAGCACGACCACACCCGGCTGGGTGCCGAGGCGCTCGCGCACGTCGGACGCCATGGTGCGCAGGTCGCCGGCGCCGAGGCCGTCGGGAAGCGTCACGGCGACAAGCGAGAACTCGCCGACGCGCTGCGCCTGCTCGACGTACTGCGCGGTCTGGCTGGAGAGCTGCTGGCGGCGCATTGCCTCGAGCTCCTTCTCCGCGGCGCGCAGGCGATCGGTGAGCTGCGCGATGCGGTCCGGCAGCTGCTCGGTCGGCGTTTTCAGCTCCGCTGCCAGACCCGATGCCAATGCGGCCTCGCGGGAGAAGTAGCGGAAGGACTCCAAGCCTGAGTACGCCTCAATGCGCCGCGCGCCGGAGCCGACGGAGGATTCACCGAGCACCGCCACGGGGCCGATCTGGGAGGAATGGTCGACGTGCGTGCCGCCGCACAGCTCGATGGAGAACGGTCCGCCGATCTCCACGACGCGCACGACGTCACCGTAGTTCTCGCCGAACAGCGCCATCGCGCCCATCGCCTTCGCCTCCTCGAGCGAGGTCTCGATGGTGTTGACGGCGAAGTCGGCGTCGACGGCCTGGTTGGTGATCGTCGCGATCTCGCGCATCTGCTCGTCGCTGAGCTGCTCGGTGTAGTTAAAGTCAAAGCGCAGGTAGCCCGGCTTGTTCAGCGAGCCCGCCTGCACCGCGGTGGGGCCGAGCACCTGGCGCAGCGCAGCGTGGATGAGGTGGGTGGCGGTGTGCGCCTGACGCGCGCCGTGGCGCCACGCGCTGTCGACCTCGGTGGTCACGCCCTGGCCCAGGTCAAGCCCGCCGTTTTGCACGGTGGCTTTGTGGATCCACAGCTTCTTGCCCACCTTCTGCACGTCGGTGACGTTGAGCACGGTGTCGCCGACGACGATGCGGCCGCGGTCGCCCATCTGGCCGCCGGACTCGGCGTACATCGGGGTGACGTCGAGGATGACCTCGACCTCATCGCCCTGGGAGACCTCGGTGACCTTCTCGCCGTCGCGCACGAGGCCGATGACGGTGCCGTCGTGGGTCAGCTCGCTGAACCCGACGAACTCAGTCGGGCGGGTATCGACCCACTCGCGGTAGAGGGACTCGTCGACGTTGCCCTGCTTCTTCGCCTTGTTGTCAGCCTTGGCGCGCTGGCGCTGCAGCGCCATCTCCCGGTTGAACTCCTCCATGTCCACCTTGAGGCCGGACTCGCGGGCCATCTCCAGCGTCAGGTCGATGGGGAAACCGTAGGTGTCGTGCAGCTCGAAGGCTTGGGCTCCCGGCAGCGTGCCGGCCCCAGCAGCCTTCACCGATGCCGCGGCCTCCTCGAAGCGGTGCGTGCCGGACTCCAGCGTCTTCATAAACGCGCGCTCCTCGGCCACGGCGACGCGGACGATGCGCTCGCGGTTGTCGGCGATCTCGGGGAACGACGGGGTCATGGTGTCCATGATCGTGTTCATGAACGACTCCAGCACCGGCGCGGTGGCGCCGAGGAGGCGTGCCGAGCGCACGATGCGGCGCAGCAGGCGGCGCAGGATGTAGCCGCGGCCTTCGTTGGACGGCGTGACGCCGTCCAGGATGATCATCATCGCGGTGCGCGAGTGGTCGGCGATCACGCGGAAGCGGACGTCGTCACGCTGATTGCCCGCGTTGTAGCGCGCGCCGGTGAGCGAGATGGCGGCGTCGATCACTGGGCGCAGAAGGTCCGTCTCGTAGACGTTGTCCACGCCCTGCAGGATGCAGGCGACGCGCTCAACGCCCATGCCGGTGTCGATGTTCTTCTTCGGCAGCTCGCCGATGATCTCGAAACCCTTCTTGTCGCCCTCGCCGCGGATCGACTCCATGAACACGAGGTTCCAAATTTCGAGGTAGCGCGTGTCGTCGGCGATGGGGCCACCCTCTTTGCCGTGCTCGGGGCCGCGGTCGTAGTAGATCTCGGAGCACGGCCCGCAGGGCCCGGGCACGCCCATGGACCAGAAGTTGTCCTCCATGCCCATGCGCTGGATCCGCTCGGCGGGCACGCCGATAACGTTCTCCCAAATGTCGGCGGCTTCGTCGTCGTCAAGGTAGACGGTGACCCACAACCGCTGCGGGTCAAGCCCGTAGCCGCCCTCGGAGACCGGGTTGGTCAGAAGCGCCCAGGCGTGCTTGATCGCGCCTTCCTTGAAGTACTGGCCGAAGGAGAAGTTGCCCGCCATCTGGAAGAACGTATTGTGGCGGGTGGTGATGCCGACTTCTTCGATGTCGAGGGTGCGCACGCACTTCTGAATGGATGTCGCAGTGCCCGAGGCAAACGGCGGGGTCTGCTGGCCCAGGAAGTAGGGCTTAAACGGCACCATGCCCGCGTTGACGAACAGCAGCGTCGGGTCATCCAAGATCAGCGAGGCACTCGGCACCGGCTCGTGTCCGGCGTCGACGAAGTGCTGGGTGAAACGCTCTCGGATCTCATGGGTCTGCACGGGCGATATCCTTTAACAAGTGGAAGGGGAGTAAAACCGCAAACCACTTTACCCGCGCGGGTGCCCTCGCCGGCGATCGACCGCGTGGCGGGGCGCTAGCTGCCGCGCACCATCCGCCGCAGCCGGCCCAAGTATTCCCTGATCCGCTTCTCCGCGCCATGGCCAGCCGGGTCGTAGTAGACGGCGTCGTCGAGACCCTCCGGAATGTAGCGCTGCTGAACCACCCCACGCTCATCGTCGTGCGGGTAGACGTAGCCCACGGCGTTTCCCATCGCCTCCGCATTCTTGTAGTGCCCGTCACGCAGGTGCGCGGGGACCGGGCCAGCTTTGCCCTTAGCGACGTCCGCCTGAGCGCGGTTGATCGCTTCGTAGACGGCATTGCTCTTCGGCGCCGTGGCGAGGTGGATCGTCGCCTGGGCGAGGGCGAGCCGCCCTTCCGGCATCCCGATGAACTGCACGGCCTGGGCCGCGGCCGACGCCGTCTGCAGCGCGGTCGGATCCGCCATCCCGATGTCCTCCGAGGCGTGGATGACCAGGCGGCGCGCGATGAACCGGGGGTCCTCCCCCGCCTCGATCATGCGCGCCAGGTAGTGCAGAGCCGCATCGACGTCCGAGCCGCGGATCGACTTGATAAACGCGGAGATGACGTCGTAGTGCTGGTCCCCGTCGCGGTCGTAACGCACGATCGCGCGGTTGACGTTGTCGTGCACCACCTCGACGGTGATCGCGCCGCCATCGTCGATCGCTTCGGCGGCGGCTTCGAGGTAGGTCAGGGCGCGGCGCGCGTCACCGCCGGCGAGCAACACGAGCTGCTCGCGGGCGGCCGGCTCGAGCGTCTTGTCCCCGCCCACGCCGCGTTCGTCTTCCATCGCGCGGTCGAGCACGCGGCCGATGTCATCGGGCTCAAGCGAGCGCAGCTGCAGCAGCAGCGAGCGCGACAGCAGCGGCGCCACGACACTAAACGACGGGTTCTCCGTCGTCGCCGCGACCAGCAGCACGGTGCGGTTCTCCACCGCGGCGAGGAGTGCATCCTGCTGTGTTTTGGAAAACCGGTGCACCTCGTCGATAAACAACACAGTTTTCTCGCCGCGCGCTATGTCGCGGCGGGCCTGCGCGATGACCTCGCGGACCTCTTTGACCCCGGACGACAGCGCCGACAGACCCACGAAGTTCTGCCCCATCGTTGACGCGATCAGCGAGGCGATGGTGGTCTTTCCCGTCCCGGGCGGGCCGTAGAGGATCACGGACGCCGCGCCGGAGCCCTCGACGAGCCGGCGCAGCGGCTTGCCCTCGCCCAGCACGTGGTCCTGGCCGACGACATCGCTTAGGCTCTGCGGGCGCATCCGCGCGGCGAGCGGGGCGGACTCCCCTACGGCGAACAGGCTGGAGCCGCGGTTGCCCGCCGCGCGGGCGGCCAGATCGTTGCCGAACAGTCCCTCCTCCATGGCCGGCCGCCTAACTCAGCCTGCGCGCCACCGCGTGCGCGAACTCGGAGATTTCCTTGTACGCGGGGTCGTCACCAGCGCCGGAGTAGCGCGCGAGTGCTTCGAACGTCTCGTACAGATCGCGGCGCACGAGCTTCTCGTCGGCTGTAAACGGCCCCTGGTGCGAGGGCCGCAACAAATCGCCGCTGACCTCGAACTCTTCCAGATGCACGCCCGCACCGACATCGACTCCCGCAGCCTGGAAATCAGCGGTGATTGTCTCGTCCTGCTCCCACACCTCGCTGTGGGCGTTGACGTTGAGCACGGAAACGCTGGACAGCGCCCAGGCGATAAGCGCGGCGGTGATCCGTGCATGCAGGGTCTCCGGTCGCTCCACTTCCGGCCACAGCCCGCTGACCTCGCGCACCCAGGCCTCGGTGAACACGTGGGCTTCCTCGTCGGTAATCGGGTCGGTGGAGATGTAGTTGGGAAAGCCCGCGATCACCGATGCGAGGTCGAAGGTGACGTCGCGAAATCCCGCCCACTCGTAGTCGAGGAATTGGATCGTCCCGGCGTAGATCACGTTGTCGGGCGCGAGGTCGAAGGGTGTGAACGCGCGGTTTCCGCCCTTGAGCAGGCGGTAGCTACCGTGTTCGGCGACGGTTTTGACCTCGTCGGGCACCTCGATGCCGGCCTGCTCCATCATTTCCAGCCCGAGCCGGATGCGGTGGAACAGCAGCCGGTCGCGAAGGTTCTGCACGCCCTCGGCACCGCTGTGGGCGCGGGTCAGGCGGCTAAAGAGCACATTGAACGCGTCTTCCTTGTCGGCTGTGCCGGCGTGCATCCTGCCCAGTGCCGAGCCGAAGGAACGCAGCACGTTGACCCGCTCTTCAGCGGTGGACTCCGCGAGCAGGCTGTCCAGGGTGTCGCCGTCGCCTGAGTCGGTGATGATAATGATGCGCTTGTCAACGTCGTAGCCCAGAAGCACGGGGCCCGGCCGCACCTCTTCGCTTAACGACGTCGTGAACTGGTACGCCACGACCTCCCGCAAGTAGGCGGCGTCCTCGAGGGGGTCACCGACTAGCGGAGAGTACTTCACTACCACGGAGCGGTGCTGCAGGAAGGGGTTCGTGGCCACCTTCGCGCGGTAGACGCCGGCGAGGCCCGAGCCGGGCAGGCGGGTGGCGTCGACAAGCTCCTGCGCCCCGCCAAAGCGGCGGGTCAGGATGCCCTCAGCAGCGGCGATGACGTCGCTTTGCTCCATGCGTCGGCTCCTTAGTTGGGGGCGCCCGAATCAGCCGGGGCGTCAACCTTCTTCGGTTTGAAATCGACACCGGTTTCCTTGCGCTGTGCCGTCGGAATCGGCGCGGGCGCGTCGGTCAGCGGGTCGACGCCGCCGCCGGACTTGGGGAAGGCGATGACGTCGCGAATGGAATCAAACCCGCCGAGCAGCGAGACGATGCGGTCCCAGCCAAACGCGATGCCGCCGTGCGGCGGGGCGCCGAAGGCGAAAGCCTCAAGCAGGAAGCCGAACTTCTCCTGGGCCTCTTCCCCGGTAATGCCCATGACCTTGAACACGCGCTCCTGGACGTCGCGCTGGTGGATACGGATCGAGCCGCCGCCGATCTCGTTGCCGTTGCAGACGATGTCGTAGGCGTACGCCAACGCCTCGCCGGGCTCGGAGTCAAAGGACTCCAGGTACTCCGGCTTGGGGGAGGTAAATGCGTGGTGCACGGCGGTCCACTTGGAGTGGCCCAGCGCGACGTCGCCCGACGCGGTGGCGTCTGCGGAGGACTCGAACATCGGCGCGTCGACGACCCAGGTAAACGCCCAGTCGCCTTCCTTGATCAGGTCGAGCTTACGCGCGATCTCACCGCGGGCGGCGCCGAGCAGAGCGCGGGAGCTCTTGGTGTCGCCGGCGGCGAAAAAGATGCAGTCGCCCGGCTTCGCGCCGACGTGCTGCGCAATCGACGCCTTCTCCGCGTCGGTGATGTTCTTGGCCACCGGTCCGGACAGCTCGCCGTCCTCCTGGACCAGGATGTATGCCAGGCCCTTTGCACCGCGCTGCTTTGCCCACTCCTGCCAGGCGTCGAGCTGGCGGCGTGGCTGAGACGCCCCGCCTTCCATGACCACGGCGCCGACGTACTCGTTTTGGAACACGCGGAAGGGGGTGTCCTTGAAGAACTCGGTGCAGTCCACCAGCTCGATACCGAAGCGCAGGTCGGGTTTGTCTGAGCCGTACTTCTCCATGGCCTCGGCGTACGTCATGCGCGGGATCGGGGTGGAGATGTCCACGCCGATGAGCTTCCACAGCTCGACGAGGATTTCCTCGGCCAGCTCGATGATGTCGTCCTGGTCGACAAAGCTCGCCTCGATGTCGAGCTGGGTGAATTCCGGCTGGCGGTCGGCGCGGAAGTCCTCGTCGCGGTAGCATCGCGCGATCTGGAAGTAGCGCTCCATGCCGGCGACCATGAGCAGCTGCTTGAACAGCTGCGGCGACTGCGGCAGCGCGTACCAGGAGCCGGGGCGCAGGCGCGCCGGCACGAGGAAGTCGCGCGCGCCCTCGGGCGTGGAGCGGGTCAGCGTCGGGGTTTCAATCTCGGTGAAGTCGTGGCGGGCAAGCACCTCGCGGGCGGCGCGGTTGGCGTCGGAACGCAGGCGCAGCGCGGCGGCCTGGCGCTCGCGGCGCAGGTCAAGGTAGCGGTACTTCAGGCGGGTTTCCTCGCCGACCTCGTTGGAGGAGAAGTCATCAACCTGGAACGGCAGCGCTGCGGACTTGTTCAGCACCTCGAGCTCGACCGCGTTGACCTCGATCTCGCCCGAGGCAAGGTTCGGGTTTGCCGAACCCTCCGGGCGCGGCTCGACCACGCCGGTGACCTTGATGCAGTACTCGCTGCGCAGGTCGTGCGCCGCCTCGGCGACCTCGGACTCGCGGAACACCACCTGCGCGAGACCGGAGCGGTCGCGCAGGTCGATGAAGATAACGCCTCCGTGGTCGCGGCGGCGCGAGACCCACCCGGTGAGCGTTACGGTCTGGCCATCGAGTTCTTTGCGGAGGTCTCCGGCGAGGTGGGTGCGCAGCACTGTCGTTTCCACGTCCTTCTAGTCACGGGGGTGTTGCCATATTTTTTCAAAGTGGGCCTGATGTGCCGGCCCTGTACGCGGCAACGCTTAGCGGGCTTCTACTCTACTCCTTCCCCGCGCGCGGCACCGGCGTTGGCCCTCCGAGCCACGTGACTGGCTGCCACACGCGCGAGTTGGGCCGGTAGATGTGCGCGTTCGCTGTCAGGGTTTGGCAAAATTGCTGCCATGACTTTCAAAGACAGCTAACGTCGCTCCGGAAACCGCGCGACCACAGCCTCCGGCGGCAGCCGTGGCGCCGCACCCATGGTGATCGGCGGTGGCGGCCTGGGCACCCTGCTGCTCATTGGCCTGTTCCTGCTCCTCGGCGGCGGAGGCGGTGGAGGCGGCGGTCAGATTCCGCTCCCGCTGGCCGAGCCGAACCAGGTCACCGATGGCGGGGGCTACAACCTCGACCACTGCAACGCCGCAGGTGCAGCGAACGAGTACGCCGATTGCCGCCTGGAGGCGACGGCCGTGTCCGTCGACAACGTGTGGCAGGACATCCTTCCCGCCGAAGCCGGCATCGAGTACACCCAGCCGGGCCTGACCTTGTTCCAAAACACCGTCAACTCCGGCTGCGGCATGGCCTCGGCGCAGACAGGCCCGTTCTACTGCCCCGCGGACACCACCGCGTACTTCGACGTGAGTTTCTTCAACCAGCTTGAGCAGCTCGGCGGCTCGGACGCGCCTCTCGCCCAGATGTACGTTGTCGCTCACGAGTTCGGCCACCACATCCAGCAGCTTGAGGGCACCCTGGGCATGAGCAACTACAACCAGCCCGGCGAGGATTCGGCGGCCGTGGCCATTGAGCTACAGGCTGATTGCTACGCGGGCCTGTGGGCGTCGCACGCCGACAAGGGCGAGGATGCCCTGCTGGAGCCGTTTACCCGGGAGCAGATCACCGCGGCAATCCAAACCGCCCGCGCCGTGGGCGACGACAACATCCAGAAGCGTTCCGGCGGCGAGGTCAACCCCGACGAGTGGACTCACGGCTCCTTGCAGCAGCGCGAGGAGGCGTTCCTGCGCGGCTACCAGGACGGCCACATGCGCGCCTGCGACTACCTGGACCGCGGCGTATATTCCTAAGCCATGACTGAAAACCGTGCGACGTCTTTTCTCGCCGCGTTCAACGACATCGAAGCGTTTTTGCGTGATACGTTGAACGCGAAGAAATCGGACGGTTTTTCCTGGATGGCCAACCTTGCGGCCAAGAAGGGTTTGATCTCTCGCGAGTACGCCGCGGACTTAAAAGAGTTCGCGGAGCTGCGAAACGCGATCAGCCACGGCGAGTACCGGGATTTCAAGCCGATTGCGGAGCCGCTGCCGGAGACGATCGCGACTATTGAGCGCATCCGCGACGTACTTCTTCGCCCCGCGCTGGCGCTGAGTGTCCTCGGCGCGCAGCAGGTGGTCACCTTCGCGCCTGACGACGACATCCACTCGCCACTGACAACCCTGCGCGAGAGCAAGATCTCGCAGTTCCCCATCTACGACGGCACTAAGTACGTCGGCCTGCTCACCTCCAACGCCATCGCGCGGTGGGTGGCCGCGGATGTGGGGGCCGACGGCAGGTTGGACGCGAAGACCGTCGCCGAGGCGCTGCGCTATTCCGAAAGCCAGGATCAGGCGGTCTTTCTGCCGCGCACCGCGACCGCAGTCGCTGTGCTCAACGCTTTGACCACTCCGCTTGCCGACGGCACCCTGCCCCGCGCCGCGATCATCACCGAGGCGGGCAACGACACCCAGAAACCCCTGGCCGTCGCCACGGCTTCGGATATCCCGAGCCTGTTCAAGGCCGTCTAGCCCCCCGATGGAATCGGTGATACGTCACCATTGTTGCGTTAGGATAGAAGCAACAACACTTTCCAAGAAAGAGGCTCACCCTTGCAGTTCGGAATTTTCACCATCGGCGACGTCACCACCGACCCCACCACGGGAACAACCCCCACGGAAAAGGAGCGCATCGACTCAATGACGGCCATTGCCGTTAGAGCCGACGAGCTCGGGCTCGATGTCTTCGCCACCGGCCAGCACCACAACCCGCCGTTCGTCCCCTCTGCGCCGACTACCCACCTCGCCCACATCGGCGCGAAGACGAAGAACATCCAGCTGTCAACCGCGACCACGCTCATCACCACCACGGACCCGGTGCGTATCGCCGAGGATTACTCCTTCCTGCAGAACCTCGTCGACGGACGCATGGACCTGATGATGGGCCGCGGCAACACCGGCCCCGTCTACCCCTGGTTCGGCAAAGACATCCGCCAGGGCATCCCGCTCGCCGTGGAGAACTACCACCTGCTGCGCCGGCTGTGGCGCGAACCTGTGGTGAACTGGCAGGGCCAGTTCCGCACTCCCCTGCAAGGCTTCACCGCCACCCCGGCTCCGCTTGAGGGCGTAGCGCCGTTCGTCTGGCACGGTTCGATCCGCTCCCCGCAGATCGCCGAGCAGGCCGCCTACTACGGCGACGGCTTCTTCCACAACAACATTTTCTGGAACAAGGAGCACACCGCCTCCATGGTTGACCTGTACCGCCGCCGCTACGAGGCGCACGGCCACGGCAGCGCGGACCAGGCGATCGTCGGCCTCGGCGGGCAGGTCTACATCGCCGACTCCGAGGAACAGGCGAAAAAGGAGTTCCGCCCCTACTTCGACAACGCCCCCGTCTACGGCCACGGCCCCTCGCTGGAGGAGTTCACCGAGCTGACCCCGCTGACGGTGGGCACGCCGGAGATGATTATTGAGCGCACAATGCAGTTCGCGGACTGGGTGGGCGACTACCAGCGCCAGCTCTTCCTCATCGACCACGCCGGTTTACCGCTGGAGGTCGTGTTGAGCCAGCTCGAGCGCCTTGCCACCGAGGTTGTGCCCGAGCTGCGCCGCCGCATGGAGGCGCGCCGCCCAGACCATGTGCCGTCAGACCCGCCGACGTTTGACACCCTGCTGGCCGCGAAGCGCGAGGGCCTCTCCCTGCCGCACTTTAAGGTCAACCCCGGCAACGACGGGGAGGCGAATTAATGAAGCGCCTGATTGTTCTTTCCGCTGGCTTATCGACGCCCTCCACAACGCGCCAGGTGGCCGACACGATCGCTAATGCGGTGTCCTCGGCCGTCGGCGGGCGGGGCGAGAAGCTCGAGGTGACCACCATCGAGCTGCGCGAGCTTACGGGGGATCTGGCCCAGCACACCTCGACGGGCATGTCCACCCCGCGCCTCGACGAGGTCAAGACACAGCTCAGCGAGGCCGACGCCCTGGTTGCCGTCACCCCGGTGTTCAAGGCGAGCTACACGGGACTGTTCAAGATGTTCTTCGACGTGCTGGACACCGACGCCCTCAACGGAATGCCGACGATTATCGCCGCGACCGCGGGCACGGCGCGCCACTCGCTGGTGACTGAGTACGCGATGCGCCCGCTGTTGACCTACATGCGCGCCGTCGTGGTTCCCACCTCGCTGTTCGCCGCCACTGATGATTTCGGCGGGCCGGAGGGCGCGGACTTTAACAAGCGCGTCGCCCGCGCCGCCGCCGAGCTGGCCCGGCTCATCGTCGCCACCGAGGGCTCCGTTGGCGGGCTCGCCGGCGCGGTGACGGACTCGAGCGCGGACGTCCCACCGCGCAAACGCAAGGCGGGTGTGGATGTGACCGATGATTTCATACCTTTTTCCGAGCTGCTGCGGGGCCACCGTGGCGAATAGTTCAGTGAGGTAGCATCTGTTTTATGTCGCAAAATACTGTCAGCGTCGTTGACCTGTTCAGCATCGGCATTGGGCCGTCGTCAAGCCATACCGTTGGCCCGATGCGCGCGGCGATGGCCTTCGTCGACAACCTCGGCGAGCTGCCCCCGCGCGTGGCCGTCGAGCTGCGCGGTTCGCTGGCCGCCACGGGTGTGGGGCACGGGACCGACCGCGCGGTCCTGCTCGGCCTTGTCGGCTACACCCCGACGACCACCACCCCCGACATCGACCCGGTGCCCGGAGTGGCAATCCCCGAGTCCGGCACCATCTCCGGGCCGGCGGGCAGCGTCGACTACGAGGTGACGTTTAACCCCAAGCCGGTCGCACAGCACCCCAACTGCCTGATTTTCGACGCCTGGGACGCCGAGGGCAACCGCATCACCACGCGCAAGGAGTACTACTCCGTCGGTGGCGGGTTCATCCTCGACCGCGCGGGCATGGAGGCGCACCGAAACCGCGCCGGGGTGTCCATAGAGCAGCCCGACGACACAATCCCCTTCGAGTTCCACTCTGGTGAGGAGCTTTTGAACCACTGCCGCGACAACGGATTAAGCATCGCCGAGGTGATGCGCGCAAACGAGGAGGCCCTGCACGGCTGGGACACGGTCAGCGCACACCTCGATGCCGTGTGGAACGTGATGCAGGAATGCGTCGCCAACGGGCTCAAAGCCGAGGGGGTTTTGCCCGGCGGGCTCAACGTCACCCGCCGCGCCCCGCGTCTGTACCGCCTGCTCACCGCCGAGTACGAGGAATCCACGGCCCGCGGCCTCGACGCGATGGAGTGGGTCAACCTCTTCGCGCTCGCCGTCAACGAGGAAAACGCCGCCCACGGCCAGGTGGTCACGGCGCCGACTAACGGAGCGGCGGGCATCATCCCCGCCGTGATGCACTACTGCCGTGATTTCACCGAGGACTTCACCGACGAGCGGGCCCGAGAGTTCCTGCTCACCGCCGGCGCGATCGGGGCGATCATCAAAACGAACGCCTCGATCTCGGGCGCCGAGGTCGGCTGCCAGGGCGAGGTCGGCTCCGCCTCCGCGATGGCCGCGGCGGGCATGTGCGCCATTTTGGGCGGCACCGCCGAACAGGTCGAAAACGCCGCTGAGATCGCGCTTGAGCACAACCTGGGGCTGACCTGCGACCCAGTCGGCGGGCTCGTGCAGGTGCCCTGCATCGAGCGCAACGCCATCGGCGGGGTCAAGGCGATCAACGCCGCGCGCCTGGCCAAGCTTGGCGACGGCACGAACATCGTCACCCTCGACGACGTCGTGGAAACCATGGCCGCCACCGGCCGCGACATGATGACCAAATACAAGGAAACCTCGATGGGCGGGCTAGCCGTTCAACTCGGGCTTCCCGTCAACATCACCGAGTGCTAGCCACCGCCGCGATCACGGCCTGGGCGTCAAGCGCCACCGAGGTCTGGCTGTGCTCCGCGAGGTTCTTCACCGCGACCTCGCTCGCCTCCAGCTCGTTGTCGCCGAGCACGAGCGCGAACTTCGCGCCCGCCCGGTCGGCGCCCTTCATCGCGCCCTTGAGCCCGCGCCCGCCGTAGGACATGTCGGCGGAAATTCCGGCGGCGCGGAGGTCGTCGATAAGCAAGCTCATGCGTTTGCTCGCCTCCTCGCCCATCGCCACCCCGAACACGTCGACGCGGCGCTCAACCCCATCGAGGGTGACGCCTTCCGCCTCGAGAGCGAGCACGGTGCGGTCGACACCGAGGCCGAAGCCGATGCCGGAGAGGTCCTGGCCGCCGATTTGGGCCATGAGGCCGTCGTAACGCCCGCCGCCGCCGATGCCGGACTGCGCGCCGAGGCCGTCGTGGACGAACTCGAAGGTGGTCTTTGTGTAGTAGTCCAGGCCGCGCACCATGCGCGGATTGATCACGTAGTCCACGCCCATCGCGTCGAGGGTGGCGGTCACCGTGTCAAAGTGCGCGCGCGCTTCGTCTGAGAGGTGGTCGATCATCAGCGGGGCATCCGCGGTCATCTCTTGGACCTCGGGGCGCTTGTCGTCGAGCACGCGTAGTGGGTTGATCTCCGCGCGGCGGCGGGTTTCCTCATCCAGGTCGAGGGAGAACAGGAACTGCTGCAGCTTCTCGCGGTAGGCGGGCCGGCACGTGTTGTCGCCCAGGCTTGTCAGCTCGAGGCGGAAGCCCGTCAGGCCGACGGCGCGGTAGCAGCGGTCGGCCAGGGCGATGATTTCGGCGTCGAGAAGCGGGTCGTCGACGCCGATGGCCTCCACGCCCACCTGCTGCAGCTGGCGGTAGCGGCCCGCCTGGGGGCGCTCGTAGCGGAAAAACGGGCCATAGTAATTGAGCTTGACCGGCAGGTAGCCGCGGTCGAGGTTGTGCTCGACCACCGCGCGCATCACCCCTGCCGTTCCCTCCGGGCGTAGCGTGACGCTGCGGTCGCCGCGGTCGGCGAAGGTGTACATCTCCTTTGAGACCACATCGGTCGATTCCCCCACGCCGCGGGCGAACAGCGTGGTGTCCTCGAACACCGGCAGCTCGATGTGCTGGTAGCCGGCAAGCCGCGCTTGGCGCGCGAACTCGTCACGCACCGCGATAAACGTCGCCGAGGCCGGCGGGACGTAGTCGGGCACGCCCTTTGGGGCCGACAGGGCCTGAAATGTGCTGTTTTCGCTCACGGGTGAGAAGTCTAGTCAGCGCCCCTGGTTCGCCGCCCGCAGGTAGGGGTTGGTGGCGCGTTCGTGCGCCATTGTGGTCGTCGGGCCGTGGCCGGGAAGAAGTGGCAGGCGGTCCTCGATCTCCCACACGGGCCCGCGCAGGCTAGCCTGCATCGCCTCCTCGTCCGAGTACGGCAGGTCGGTGCGCCCGATCGAGCCCTGGAAGATCACGTCGCCGGCGAGCACGAAGTCGTCGTGGATCCACAGCGCGCTGCCCGGCGAGTGGCCCGGGGCGTGCCGGACGGTGAAGTCCATGCCGGCGAGGGTGACTTGTTGGCCGCCGGTGACCTCGGTGAGGTTGGCAATCGGCTCCATGTTGTCGATGTCGAAGGGCACGCGCAGCCACTCGGTGGCCGCCGCCCCGTCGAGCATGAAGACGTCGTCGGCGTGGATGAACGTCTCCACCCCGAACTTGCCCGCGTCGCGGATGTGGTCGATGTGGCCGTGGGTCAAGATGATTGCGACCACGGTGAGGTTTTCTGCCGCGCAGAACTTCTCCACGCGCGCGTGCGCCCCGTAGCTCGGGTCGACGACCACTGCCTCACCCGTGTCCTCGTTGGAGACGATGTAGCAGTTGGTCTGCAGCGGACCGGCCGCGAATCCGGTGATCTGCATGTGTTTACTACCCGTTGCTTCCGCTCAAGGCGGCCTCGGCGGCGTCGTAGTCCGGCTCGTTGGTGATCTCGCTGACAAGCTCGGTGTAGACGACGTTGTGCTCGGCGTCGGTGACGATCACCGCGCGGGCGAGCAGCCCCTCAAGCGGGGAGCCCTGCAGGCGCAGGCCGAAGTCCTCGCCGAAGGGTGAGCGAAACGCCGATGCAGCGGTGACCTTGTCAATGCCCTCTGCGGCGCAGAAGCGCTGCTGGGCGAAGGGGAGGTCCCGGGAGATGCACAGCACCTCGGTGTTGTCGAAGTCCGCGGCCAGCTTGTTGAAGGCGCGAACGGATGCCGCGCACACGCCGGTATCGAGTGAGGGGAAGATGTTGAGCACAAGGCGCTTGCCCGCGAAGTCGGATGCGGTCACGGGGTTCAAATCGCCGCCGACGAGCTCGAAGTTCGGCAGGGCGTCGCCCACTGCGGGCAGCTCGCCGGAGGTGGTGGTCTGGTCATTTTTAAAGGTTACGGTAGCCATATCCACCACCGTAGTGGTCTGTGGTGGGTACTGCCACGGCGCTGCTAGGCTGAAACACCGCACATCTTAGAAGGCAAGCGAGTCAATGGAGGAAGCCATCGTGTCCCAGGCGCCCAATAATGAACAGCGTGGCAAGGAAGCGTTGCGCGACCTTGAAAAGGAGTTGGGGGCCCGCGACCGCAAGGAAAAGACCAAGCCGTGGGCTGTTGCCGCGGCCTCGCTGGCTGTCCTCGCCGCCATCGGCGGAGGCATCTACTTCCTGGCCAACCAGGGCTCGGACGAGAGCGTGACCGCCTCCGGTGAGCAGACTACCGCCGCTGATTCCACCGCCGAGACGACCGAGCCGGAGCCGATCCAGGCCGAGCCGCTGTCGCTGACGCGCTCTACCCCGCTGCCCGCCACCGTGAGCTGCTCGTACGAGGAGCAGGAGGGACAGAAGGACAACTTCGTCGGCGTGCCCCCGAGCGACAGCGTCTCCACTGAGGGCACCGTCACCGTGACCCTGGAGACCTCTGCCGGCCCGATCGGCATGGAGCTGGACCGCTCCGTCTCCCCCTGCACGGTCAACGCCGTCGAGTACTTGGCCGGCGAGGGTTACTACGACGACACCGTGTGCCACCGCCTGACCACAGGCGAGGGCCTCAAGGTCCTACAGTGCGGCGACCCGACGGGCACCGGCTCGGGCGGGCCCGGCTTCCAGTTCCCCAACGAGTACCCCACCGACGAGGCGTTAGAGACGATCGACACCTCCCAGATCCCGGAGGGCGTGCCGGCGGAGCAGGCCGAGCAGTACAAGGGAATGCTCTTGCAGCAGCAGCAACCAGTTAAGTACGAGCGCGGCACCATCGCGATGGCGAACGCAGGCCTGGACACCAACGGCTCACAGTTCTTCCTCAACTACGGCGATTCCTCGCTTCCGCCGGCCTACACCTACTTCGGCCGCATTGACGACGCCGGCCTGGCCACCCTCGACGAGGTTGCCGCCCGCGGCACCGCCGACGGCCAGCCCGACGGCGCGCCGAAGGACGAGGTCCGCATCACCTCCGCCACGGTGAGCTAGGCGCTTGTCGACGCCCCACCCAACGCCCCCGGCCACCCGCCAATTGACGCCACGATAGACCAGAGGTGAACTTTCGGAGAACACGGTTCGGGGGCCTTGCGCACCCTGATTGGTGCGACTAGGTTCATACCCTGTACATGTCATGTCTGGTAGATAGGAAAAACCATGAAGCTCCGTAACAGCCTCCTCGCAGTCGCTACCGCAACCGCACTCGTCTCCGGCGGCGTTGCCGCACCGGCTTTCGCTAAGGAGACTGGTAACACCCTGCCCGCAACGGAAACCGGCTCTTCCATCGTCGAGCGCTTCCAGGGCTCTTCCAATAGCGAATCCGAGAAGGAGGACACCGACAGTGGCTCCTCCGACTCCGACCTCACCAAGGCCAAGAACTGGATCGGCGTGGTCACCGCCATCATCGGCCTGCTCGGCGCCGTCATCACCTTCGCCTCCAAGAACCTCGGCGTTACCCTGCCAAAGCTCGGCTAAGAGCTGACATGTAACCGCCCGCGCCCCAAAGTTCGGAGGCCGGGCGGTTTTTGCGTGCTGGCTCTACGCAGTCACGCGGTAGATGTCGAACACGCCCTCGATGTTGCGCACGTGCTTCATGATCGAGCCGAGCTGCTTGGTGTCCGAGACGGCCATGGTAAAGCGCACGGTGGCGACGTTGTCGCTACCCAGCTGCGAGGTCAGCATCATAATCGGAAGCTTCTGCTCCGAGAGCACCCCCGTGATCTCGGCGAGCAGACCCTGCCGATCCAGAGCCTCGACCTGCAGCGTCGCCTGAGACGCAGCGCCCGGGGCGGAGGATGCGGCCCACGAGACGTCGATAAGCCGCTCCGGCTCTTCCTGCAACTTGGCCGCGTTCGTGCAGTCCGCGCGGTGCACGGACACGCCCGCGCCGCGGGTGACAAAGCCGAAAATCTGATCACCCGGCACCGGCTGGCAGCACTTCGCCAACTTGGCCAGCATGTCCGGGCTGCCCTCGACGAGCACGCCCGCGCCGTTGGCCACCGCCTTGGAGCGCACCAGCTCCGACATCGGGGTGCGCGCGGCCAGTGTGTCCACGGCGTCTTCCTCGTCGCCGAACACGTCGGTGAGCATGCGCGTAACGTGCTGGGCGGACACCGTGCCCGCGCCGATCGCGGTATAGAGGGCACCCACGTCCTGGTAGTGCAACCTTTGGGAAATCTGTCGCATCGTGTCGGCGGTGAACAGCCGGTGCATGGGAAGCCCGCCGCGCTGCACCTCTGCAGCCAGGGCGTCACGGCCGGCCTCCAGGTGCTCCTCGCGGCGCTCCTTGGCAAACCACTGCCTGATCTTCGTCCTCGCCCGCGGCGAGACCACGAACTCCTGCCAGTCGCGCGACGGCCCGGCGTTTTCGTCCTTGGAGGT
Source organism: Corynebacterium sp. Z-1 (assembly GCF_031844665.1). NCBI lineage: Bacteria > Bacillati > Actinomycetota > Actinomycetes > Mycobacteriales > Corynebacteriaceae > Corynebacterium > Corynebacterium sp. Z-1. The sequence continues at coordinate 1,831,692 of NZ_CP134621.1, forward strand.
GAAAATTTCCACCCTGTCGCCGGACACGAGCTCCGATTCAAGCGCGACAAGCTTGCCGTTAACCTTCGCACCGATGCAGCGGTGCCCCACCTCCGTGTGCACCGCGTAGGCGAAGTCCACCGGCGTCGATCCGGCGGGCAGGTTAACCACGTCGCCCTTGGGGGTGAACGCGAAGATCTGCTGGGCGGTGAGGTCGTAGCGCAATGAGTCGAGAAACTCGTTTGGGTCAGCGGCTTCCTTCTGCCAGTCCAGCAGCTGGCGCATCCACGCCATCTGGTCCACCTCGGCCTGGTCGCCCTTATGCGAGCCCTTCGTCTCCTTGTAGCGCCAGTGCGCCGCCACGCCGAACTCGGCGTTGTAGTGCATTTCGTGGGTGCGCACCTGCACCTCCAGCGGGCGGCCGCTGTCCGTCATCACCGTGGTGTGCAGCGACTGGTACACCCCGAAGCGCGGGTTGGAGATGTAGTCCTTGAACCGGCCCGGCATCACGGAGTACAGCGAGTGCACCACGCCGATCGCCGCGTAGCAGTCGTGGACGTTGTCCACCAGCACGCGGATGCCTACCAGGTCGAAGATCTCGTCGAACTCGTGCCCGCGCACCACCATCTTCTGGTAAATCGACCAGTAGTGCTTCGGCCGGCCCATCACCTCGGCACTGATGCTGCTCGCCTTGAGCTCCGCCTCGAGCTGCGCCTTGATCTCGCCCAGCGCCCGGTCGCGCGAGGGAGCGCGATCGGCGACGAGCCTGACAATCTCCTCGTACTTCTTCGGGTACAAAATCGCGAACGCGAGGTCCTCGAGCTCCCACTTCACCGTGGCCATGCCCAGGCGGTGCGCCAGCGGCGCGATGACGTCGAGGGTTTCCTTGGCCTTCTTCGCCTGCTTCTCCGGCGGCAAAAAGCGCATCGTGCGCATGTTGTGCAGCCGGTCTGCAACCTTGATCACCAACACGCGCGGGTCCTCGGCCATGGCGACGATCATCTTGCGGATCGTTTCGGCCTCCGCGGCCGCTCCGAGGGCAACCTTGTCCAGCTTGGTCACACCGTCGACAAGCTTGGCCACCTCGGGGCCGAAGTCGGCGGAGAGATCGGCCAGCGAGTACTCCGTGTCCTCCACCGTGTCGTGCAGCAGCGCGGCGACCAGGGTGGTGGTGTCCATGCCGATTTCGCCACAGATCGTCGCCACCGCCAGAGGGTGCGTGATGTAGGGGTCACCGGACTTGCGCGTGACCCCCTCGTGCAAGCGCTCGGCCACATCGTAGGCGCGGTTGAGCACCTCGGCGCTGGCCTTCGGGTGGTAGCGGCGGTGGATGGACATCAGCGGGTCAAGCACCGGGTTAACCCGGGCCCGGCCGCCGGTCAAGGAGCGCGCCAGACGCGCCGAGACGCTGCGCACGCTCGAGCCCGAACGCTTCTGCGTTTTCTCCGTCGCCATCACGGGCCCCTCTCTTGCGGTCTACCGCCTGATGGAATCTCTAGTTGTTGTGCTCGAGCACAACCAGGGGGGCGTCGCCAAGCCTGTCGCGCCCGCCTAAGCCGTCAACTTCAAGCACTACTGCGTATCCTACGACGCTACCACCGGCGCGTTCGATCAGCTCAGTCGCCGCGACCAGCGTGCCGCCGGTGGCGAGGACGTCGTCGACAAGCACCACTTTCATGCCCGCGAAGTCAATCCCCTCAGCCGGGACCTCCAGTGCCGCGGAGCTGTACTCCGTGGTGTACTCCTCGGTGATCACCGGCGGCGGCAACTTGCCCTTCTTGCGGATGGCCAGGATGCCGATGCCGAGCTCGTAGGCCACGGCCGAACCGATGAGGAAGCCGCGCGCGTCGAGCCCGCCGATCATGTCCGCGCCGAACTCGCGGCTGGCCTGCGCGAGCTCCCGGATGACGACGTTGAGCGCGGCGCCGTCGGCAAGCACGGGAGTCAAATCCTCGAACAGTACTCCGGGCTCGGGAAAGTCCGGCACCTTGCGGATGCGGTGCGCGAGCGCCTCGCGCGCGCTGCTGTACGGGGTTATCGTGGAGTCAGTGTGCACGGTTGGTCCTCGCTTCGTCTGCTTAGGTGGCCTGCGGGGCCGCATCGCCGACGGATGCCGGGCGCAGCTGCCACCGATCCATGTTCCAACCGATACCGGTTGGGCCTGTGTACACAATAACGTTAGACAGCTTCCGGTCCACGGCAAACGAACGCGGCTGCGCCGCCAGGGGCAGGCTGGGCAGCTCATCCCACAGCTCGCTCTCGCGCTCGCGCATCGCCTCGACATCTGTCGAGCGCGTGCTGGGAATCGTGTATTCGGTCTGCGGGTTGACGGGCCGCAGCATCGCATCAATGGTGCCCTCGACCACGACGTCTTCTCCCCACTCGCCGACATCGACGCGGCCAAGGTCGCGCAGGGTCGCGCCCGCGCCTGTCGACGCCGTGACATCGATCACGCTAATGCCGGCCGGTTCGCAGGTGGCGCGGATGGAGTCGACCATCGCCGCCATGCGTGGCGACGCGTGCGTGTACCCGACGCGCAGCTCCAACCCGCCCGCCGCGCTCGCAGCTGCGATGTCCACGCCGGCGTGGGGGGCGGCGATGTCGTCGAAACGCGGCGCCAGCGGGTCATTGTTTGGAACGACGTGGGTGAGCACCGCCGGGACCTCCACGCCAGCCGCCCCGCTCGAGGCGGCGGCCACCGCGTTCGGGTCGGCGCACTTGGCCAATGCCTGCCGGTTGGCAGGAAACGACCAAGGCCCAGCCGTTTCGAACGTCAGCGACTCGGTGAGAGTGCCCACCAGGGACGTCACATCGAGCTCGTTGCCCTCGGCATTGACGTCCAGCCACTCTGGGTTCGGCTCAGCCAGGTCAGCCACGCGCAGGTTGCCCGTGCCGTTGAGCTGCGCCGAGGCGGCCGTGCCCGGCCAGACCACGATCTCGTCCGTCAACGGGGCGTCACCGTAGTAGCGCTCGTTGGCCACCAGGGAGACCTGCCCCGCCTCGCCGACGCTGTCAACGGTGTAGGGCCCGAAGGAGACGTGCATCGCCGGATCAAAATTGGCCAGATCGAAGCCGCTTCGCCACACCTCGGCAACGGGGCGCAGCGTGGCGGCGTCCCCCGCGTCCAGCTGGGCACTAAACCCCGCCACGTCGGTGCCGAGCTTCGCCGCCACCGCGTGCGCGGGCACGACCGTGCCGGGGCCGAACAGCTCTCGCCACTGCGCACCGTGGCCGGGCGCGAACACCACGTCGAAGGTTTTTGCTCCGGGTTCGCAGTCGAGGCGCTCTACCTCCTCGAACAGTGGCATGTGGGAGCCGAACAGGGCGGGGTTTTTCCCCGCGGTAAACGCAAGCAGGTAGTCGGTGCAGGTCACCGGCTCCCCGTCGGAGAACACCGCTTCATCCGAAAGTGTGTATTCCACGATGCGCTGCGCACCGGGCAACGCCTGGGTGCGTACTAGGTCGGTGTTGGGTATCATCTGCCCGCTCGGGCCCACGACAAACACACCCGGGTAGAGGCGGGCGGAGAGCATTTGCGCGAACTCGGATGCCCCGACATCGGTGCCGGCGTTAGTTGTCGACAGGTTCACGGGCACCTGGTAGGAGAACTCAGACGTTGTCGATTCGTCGCTCGCTCCCGGTGCACCGCTGGAGCACGACGCGACAAGGCCGGCGCCGAGCACGGCGGATGCACACAGGCTCAGCGCCCGTGAGAAAGTGGGGCGATCCACGAACAAAAATCCTTCCCTATTTTAAAGGCTCTAGCGTGCATTGGGGCGCCAGGTAGAGCTAGTCGCAGGGGCGTGCGGCTCGGTAGGTTGCGGCGCGACGACGGTGCGCTTGCGCGTCGCCGCCTCTTCACGGGGTGCCTCCGGCTGCAGACCCTCGGCATCGGCGTCGCCGTTGCGGAACGCCTCGACCGCCGCGGCATGCTCCTTGTGCTTGTCCTGCCGGTTGACCAGAGAGACCAGAATCGGGGTGGCGAGGAACAGCGAGGAAAAGATACCCTCGATAACGCCAATCAGCTGGATCAACGCGAGGTCGCGCAGAGTACCGATGCCCATCATCCACACCGCGACCACCATGAGCGAAATAATCGGAAGTGCCGAGATCACCGAGGTCGAAATCGAGCGCATCACCGTCTGATTCACTGCCAGGTTTGCCTCTTCCGCGTACGTGGATCGGCGCGAATCGAGCACCCCGGCGGTATTCTCTCGGACCTTGTCAAAGACGATGACGGTGTCGTAGATGGAGAAGGTCAGCACGGTGAGCAGGCCGATGATCATCGCGGGGGTGATCTCGAGGCCGAACAGAGCGTAGGTGCCCAGGATGAGCACGCCGTCGACAAGCAGGGCCGCCATCGCCGCGACCGCCATCTCGCGCTTGAGCCGCAGCGCGACGTACGCCGCGGCGGCGAGCAGGAACACACCCATCGCCAGCAGCATCCGGTTGGTAATGGTCGATCCCCACGACTCGGAGACTGTGGAGTCGCCGATCGCATCGGGGCTGGCGTTGCCCTCGGCGTCGAGAGGCTGGTGCTGCTCGAAAATCGCCTGGCGGGCCTGGTCGATCTGCTGCTGCGTCAAGTGTTCGGAGTTGATCTCCAGGGTGCGCGCGTCGCCCGCGCCGACGATCTGCGTTAGCTCCGGGGTCACCCCGGTGGCGTCGATGAATGTGGTTTCGACCTCCTCGGCGACGAGGTCGCCGGCGGGCATCGACAGCTTAGTGCCGCCCTCGAAGTCGATGCCGAGATTGAACCCGCGCACAAGCATCGCCGCGAGCGCGACAACGACGAGCGCGAGCGTGATGCCGTACCACAGTTTCGAGCGGCCGATGAAGTCGATTGCGCCCTCGCCCGTGTACAGCCTGTCGTAGCGGCTGCGCGTGACACCTGCGGCCGCGGAGTTTTCCGCCGGGGACTGGAACGTGAGTTTCGAGCTACCCATGACTTACTTCTCCTCGGTTTCAGTGCTAGGTGCGGTGCCCGTGGCGCCGGCAGCGGTGCGCTCCCGCTCCACGAGGCTGTAAATCTTGCCCATGCCGTTGACCGCCGGACGCGACCAGAAGCGCGAGCGCGACGCCAGGATCATCAGCGGTGCCGTGACCAGGAAGGTCACCAGCAGGTCCACCACCGTTGTCAGGCCCATGGTAAAGGCGAAGCCCTTCACGTCGCCGACGGCGAGGAAGTAGATCACCACGGCGCCGATCAGGGTGACGATGTTGCCTGTCACGATCGTCTCCTTCGCGCGGTCCCAGCCCGTCGCCGTCGCCGAGCGGAAGGTGCGGCCCTTGCGCAGCTCGTCCTTGACGCGCTCGTAGATGACCACGAAGGAGTCGGCGGTGGTGCCGATACCGATGATCAGACCGGCCACGCCCGACAGGTCAAGCGAGTAACCGATCCAGCGTCCGAGCAGTACCAGCAGGCCGTAGACCACGGCACCCGCGAGCACGAGGGTGGCCAGGGAGATCAGGCCGAAGAGGCGGTAGTAAGCGAAGACGAACACGGCCACGAGAAGCAGGCCGACGATTCCGGCAATCAGGCCCGCCTTCAGCGAGGCCGCGCCTAACGACGGCGGCACCGTCGTCGCCGTACCACCCGGCTCACCGTCTTCGCCCACGAACGACAGCGGCAACGCGCCGTAGCGCAGGTTGTTCGCCAGCGATGTCGCCTCCTCCTGGGTGAACGACCCGGTGATCGAGGTCGCGGAACCCACCGGCGTCGCGCCCTGGATAACGGGGGCGGAAATGACCTGCGAGTCCAGGGTGATAGCGACCTGCTGGCCGATCATGTCCGAGGTCAGCTGCGCCCACGCCTGGGAACCGTTGGGGTTGCCGTCCTGGCTGAACGCGAAGCTGATCTCCATCTGGCTCGTCTGCGGGTTGAATCCGCCGGTGATCGGGCGGGAGGTATCAATCTCGTTGCCCGTTAACCGCGGCCCGTTCGGGTCACCCTGCCCCAGCAGGGGTGCCTCACCCAAAAGCAGCGGTTGCATGCTCGTGGCATCGCAGGCCACCAGCGGCTGCGCGAGATCGTCGGAGCCTGTCAACGGGTCGGTTTGCTGCGTGGTGCACACCGTGCTCATCAAAGCGAGGGAAGCGAACTGCTGCGTCGGGTCCGCAGACTGGCGGGTGCTGCGCAGCATCTCGGCCGTTTCTGTGCGACGCTCGGCGGACTCGATCGGGCCGGACGGATCTTCGAGCGGCTCCGAGGTCACCTCGAGCGAGCCCTCCTCGGTGCCGAGCTGCGTGGCGACGGAGTCCAGGGTGGTCTGGGCATCCTCCTTCGGCACAATCCCGTAGGCGACCCAGTCGTCGGCGGTCTGCACCAGCACATCACTGACCGCGGCCAGGTCCGGCACCGGGTTCTGGATCACGGGGCGAAACGCCAATTGCGAGGTTTGTCCGAGGTTGCGCACCGCCGAGGTGTCATCCCCGGCGGCGGTGATCACCAGCGTGTTGCCGTCGACGACCACGCTGGCGCCGCTGACACCCATGCCGTTGACGCGCTGCTCGATGATGTTGCGGGCATCGGCAAGCTGCTCCGGCGTGGGGTCCTCGCCCTGGGGCACGAGAGTCACGCGCGTGCCACCCTGCAGGTCAATGCCGAGCTTCGGTGTCGCCGACCTGTCGCCGGTGAAGAAAACAAGCGCGTAGATCGCGACGATGATCAGCAGAAATAGGGCGAGTGCCTGTGCGGGCCACGTCCTTTTCGCTCGCACGTCCGCGGAACGCCGGTTGTGTGAGGACACGTGTCGTATCTCCTCTGCTTCGGATAATGTCGTTGGCTTTCCGCACCAGCACCGGAGGCGAAAGCGCGTGGCCGGAAAGCGCCCACCGCATCATGCTACGTTATCGTTCCCCGTACAAAAGGCCCGCCCCCGCATGTCGCGGGAGCGGGTCTTTGGGCTCGGAGTGTTGCGGCACGTGGCTTACGCCTGTCTACTGCTCGTCGGTCAGCTGTTGGGGGTGGTCGTCGGCAAGCGGGGCGGCGGGCTCGACGCGTCGCATCACGCCCGCGCGCTCCATCGTGACCACAGTGCCGGGAGCGAGCTCGACCTCGAGGGTGTCCTCACCGGTGGAGACAACCGTGCCGTGGAAACCGGAGACGTTGACCACCCGGTCGCCGGGGACGATCGACGCCTGGAGTTGCTCGACCTGCGCCTGACGCTTACGCTGGCCGCGCATCATCAGAAACGTCGGCAGCATGAACAACGCGAGGACCAGCAGAAGAAAGATAAGTTCCATGGGCCCCATTGTGTCATAACCCCATCCGGGGGCTGTGGCGGGCTCTAGAGCAAGTTGAGCTGCCCCGGCGCCTCCGGCGGCGGGGTCAGTCCCACGTGGTGCCAGGCCGCGGCGGTGGCGACGCGGCCGCGGCCGGTGCGCGACATCAAGCCGGCGCGCACCAGGTAGGGCTCACAGACTTCCTCCACCGTGCCGGGCTCCTCCCCCACGGCAATCGCCAGCGTGCTCACGCCAACCGGTCCGCCGCCGTGTCCGCGAATGAGGGAGTTGAGCACCGCGCGGTCGAGCCTGTCCAGGCCGAGCTCGTCGACGTCGAACACCTCCAGCGCGGCGCGGGCCGCGGCGACGTCGACACGCCCGTCGCCGTGCACGTCCGCCCAGTCGCGCACGCGGCGCAGCAGGCGGTTGGCGATACGCGGGGTGCCGCGCGAGCGCGAGGCGATCTCGACGGCTGCGTCGGCGGTGATGTCCACGTCGAGGATCGTCGCGGCGCGGGTGATCACGCTGGTGAGATCGTCAACGTCGTAGAACTCCATCTGGGCTGTAAAACCGAAGCGGTCGCGCAAAGGCCCGGTCAGCATGCCGGCGCGGGTGGTGGCGCCAACCAGGGTAAACGGTGGGATCTCCAGCGGAATCGACGTCGCGCCCGGGCCCTTGCCCACAATGACGTCGATGCGGAAATCCTCCATCGCCATGTAGAGCATCTCTTCCGCCGGCCGCGCGATGCGGTGGATCTCGTCGATGAAGAGCACGTCGCCCTCCATGAGGTTCGACAGCATCGCGGCGAGGTCACCCGCGCGCTCCAGCGCCGGGCCCGAAGTCATGCGTAGCGACGTCCCCAGCTCCTGCGCGATGATCATCGCCATCGTCGTCTTACCCAGCCCGGGCGGGCCGGAAAGCAGGATGTGATCCGGCGTCAGCGAGCGCCGTCGCGCCCCGGTGAGCACGAGGTTAAGCTGCTCGCGCACCTTGGGCTGGCCGATGAACTCGCCCAGGGATTTCGGGCGCAGCGACTTTTCCACGTCGCGGTCGTCGGCAAGCTCAGTGGCGTTGACGACGGAGCTCGGCGGCCGGCCCACCGCATCCGGCAGGGCGAACTCGGTCTTCTCCACGTCTGACATGATTCGTAGCCTACTTCCCCGCTACTTCGATCCCAGTTGCGTCAGCGCCGCGCGAAGCAGTTCGGAGGAGGAGTCCCCCGGGCGTTCCTGGATGAGCGTGTCGACGACCCCGCGCGCGACCTTGTCCGCAAACCCGAGACCGATCAGCGCCTCGACAACCTGCTCGGCGGCGAGCGAGGTCCCCGCCGTCACGGGCGCGCTCGGTGCCGCTCCCGGCTCGGAGGTGGCGTAGAGACCGTCAATCTTGTCCTTGAGCTCGAGCGCCATGCGCTCGGCCATCTTCTTACCTACGCCCGGGATCGTTTGGATCCGCTTGATCGCCGCGGCGTCACCGGCGCTAATCAGCCCGGCAAGCTCTGCAGGTTCGAACACCGACAGGCAGGCCAGCGCCAGCTTCGGGCCGAGACCGCTGACAGTTTGCAGCCGGTGGAACATCGTGCGCGCACCGTCGTCGGCGAAGCCGTAAAGCGTCACCCCGTCGTCCTTGACCACCATGGAGGTCAGAACCCGGGTGGTCTCGCCGCGGGTCAGTCGCGCCAGCGTCGGCGGCCCGGCAAGGAAGCGGTAGCCGACGCCGGCGCACTCGATGACCGCGTGGTCCAAGCCAATGGAGAGCACCTCTCCGTGTAGCGAATCGATCATGGCGAAACCGTCCTGTCGTGTGAAATGTGTCGGGGTTTATGGGCTGGTGGCGGCGAGGCCGCGGGCGATCAGCGGGGCGCGCCAGCAGTGGCACACGGCGATCGCCAAGGCGTCGGCGGCATCGGCGGGCTTCGGGGGCTCAGCCAAACCCAGGATGCGGGTGATCATGGTGGTCATCTGTTTCTTGTCCGCCCTACCGTTGCCCGAAATCGCCTTTTTCACCTCGGACGGCGTGTACATGTGCACCGGCAGGCCGCGCTCGGCGGCGGCGAGGATGAGTACGCCGACAGCGTGGGCGGTGTGCATGACGGTAGAAACGTTGCCGCGCTCGAAAATGCGCTCCATGGCGATAACATCGGGCTGGTAGTCATCCAACCACTCGCGCACCGCAGCGGACAGGCGTACAAGCCGCTGCGGCAACTCGGAGGCCGCGGGCGTGCGCACGACACCGACCGCGATGGGGATCACCTGGCGACCGCGGCCGGCCTGGACAACCGATAGCCCACAGCGGGTCAGGCCCGGGTCAATGCCCATCACACGCAGACCCTCGAGGTTTACACCATTAGTCACACACTTGTTCTACCACACGTGTCAGGGTCGCGGGGATTCAGACAGCCTTTCACCGGGTAGCTATTCGCGTTTGGCGGTGTGGACGTTGCGGTAAGACCGCGTGGCCGCAAGTCATGCGTTTTGTTGACCCGTGGTCAGCACCAGCGGGTTTGGCTTGACCGTGACATCTGGGGCGGTGAAATGTCACAGTCAACCGGCGGCGGGAACGAAAACCCCAGGTCACTACTGGACCTTCTTGCTTGTCCGTGACATCTCGGGCGGTGAAATGTCACAGTCAACCAGCACACCGCACCAAAACCCCAGGTGGCCAACACCCAGATCAACTTGACCGTGACATCTCAGCCAGTGAAATGTCACCCTCAACCAGTGGCGGGAACGAAAACCCCAGGTGACCACCACCCAGATCAGCCTGACCGTGACATCTCAGCCAGCGAAGTGTCACGGTCAGCCAGCACACCAAACCAAAACCCCAAGTCACCTCCGCACGGTGACGTGCAGGGCCGCTCTAGTCCTCCAACTGCGCAGCGACCTCGTCGCTGAGGCTCATGTTGGTGTAGACGTTCTGCACGTCGTCGGAGTCCTCGAGGGCGTCGATGAGCCGGAGCATCTTCTTCGCCGAATCGAGATCCAGCTCCACCTCGACGGAGGCGCGGAAGTCCTGCTCCGCGTCGTCGACCTCGATGCCCTCGGATTCCAGCGCGGAGCGCACGGCGCGCAGGTCGGTCGGTGCACAGATGACCTCGAAGACGTCGTCTAGGTCGCGGACCTCCTCGGCACCGGCGTCGAGCACTGCCATGAGCAGGTCGTCCTCGGTGTGCTCGCCGCGCGGCACGGTGACCACGCCGGTGCGAGTGAACATGTAGCCCACCGAACCGGTTTCTCCGAGGTTGCCGCCGTTTTTGGTCATCGCGGTACGCACCTCGGTGGCGGCGCGGTTGCGGTTGTCGGTGAGGCACTCGATCATCACGGCGACGCCGTTCGGGCCGTAGCCCTCGTACATCACGGCCTCCCAGTTGGAGCCGCCGGCTTCCTCGCCGGAGCCGCGCTTGCGAGCGCGCTCGATGTTGTCCTTGGGCACCGAGGCCTTGGTCGCCTTTCGGATCATGTCGTCCAAGGTCGGATTCGCCGACGGGTCTCCGCCGCCGGTGCGGGCCGCCACTTCGATGTCTTTGATCATCTTCGCCCACTGCTTCGAACGCTTGGCGTCGTTGGCGGCTTTCTTATGCTTGGTGGTCGCCCACTTTGAGTGGCCTGCCATGACCAGCTCCCCTTTCCGCGTTTGCCTCGCCCCGTGGATAAAGCAGCCGGGGCCTAAAGAACTCGCTTCAGTATACGCACGGCGCTTGTTCGCACCCGTGCCCGGGTTTTTAGGAATCGTCCTCGCCAGGCAGGGACTGTCCGCCGTTGCGCAGCGTTCGGGTCAGGCCTTCCTGCATGGTCACGGCGACGAGGTTTCCGTCGAGGTCGAAGATTTGGCCCTGGGTCAGGGCGCGACCCGCGTGGGCGGACGGGGAGTTTTGATCGTAGAGCAGCCACTCGTCGGCGCGGAAGGGGCGGAGGAACCACATGGCGTGGTCGAGGGAGGCCATCTGGACCTTGTGCCCGGTGTGCGGCACCATCGAGGAAAACAGCAGCGTCATGTCTGACATGTAAGCCAGGGTGCAGATGTGGAAGGTGTCGTCGTCAGGCAGGGGTCTCTTGGAGCGGAACCAGATGACTTGCTGGCTTGAGGCGCGTCCGTCGTGCGCGTAACTGTTGGAAGGCACGACTCGGAAGTCCCAGTCGGACCACTCGGTAATCAGCCCCCGGAGGCTTTCCGGCAACTCTTCGGTGTTGGAGTCGAGCTCATCCGGCCGGGGCACCTCGCGCATGGCGTCGCGGTGCTCGGGACCCTCGTCGCCGATGCGGTGGAAGCTGGCCTGCATGGAGAAGATGACTTCGCCGTTTTGCATCGCCTCGATCTTGCGGGTGGCGAAGCTGCGGCCCTCGCGCACCCGGGAGACCAAGTAGACGGTTTCGGCGTCGGCTTTGCCGGCGCGCAGGAAGTACCCGTGCAGGGAGTGGACGCGCTTGTCTTCGCCGACGGTGTGCGTGGCGGCCACCAGCGCCTGGCCGGCGACGTGCCCGCCGAATGTACGAACGAACACTTTCGAGTCCATCGCGCGGCCCCGGAAGATGTCTTTATCGATTCGTTCGAGGTCCAATATCGCCTGAATGCCCTCGTAACTAGGTTCGTTCATAGTCAGACAGATTACATCACTACGAAACCAACGCTACGTTACTGTTATGCTACCGCGCGCGTGGCACTGAGGTGCGCATACTCCGGCAGCGTGGCGCTGCCGCCGAGACGCAAAACGCGCACAGGAACCCGCAACCTAACCGCGCGCGTATCGCTGACCGCCTCGTTGTAAAACCGCAGAGCGAGCGCGACGCGGGTGTCTGCCTCGGCGAGGTCGCGCCCGTTGGCGTGCGCCGGGCCCTGCTTGTCGACGTCGCCACGCAGCGCATCCTCCACCTCGCAGCGCGTGGCCACGTCCCGCGGCGTCAGGCGCACCCTTTCTGCGGCGCGGGCTCGCTCGGCGACCTCGGGAATCGTCGCCGCGATCACCGCGCAGCGCCTATCCAGCGCGGCCTGCAGCGCGTCGCGGCTGCGGTCGACGCGGATGTGCAACCGGTCGAGTCGTTGCGCCGTGAGGTAGGCCCAGAAAAGGACCACAACGACAACCGCCGCCATCACGGCCAACATCACGGATGTCACCGGCTCACCCGCACCTTCTCGCCGGGCGTCGACGCAACCGTGTCGTAGACCGCCATGATGCGCGCGGCGACGCTGCCCCAGTCGTAGTCTGCGGCGCGCAAAGTGCCGGCGTCGATGAGCGCGTCGCGGGTGAAGGGGGCGTCGATAAGCGAGCGCAGCGTGCGCGCCAGCGCTGCGGAGTCGCCGACGGGAAACAACGCCCCGGCGGGTCGCCCGGTGTCTGCGGCGCACACTGCCGCGAACGCCTCGATGTCGCTGGCGACGACCGCGCACCCGGCGGCCATTGCCTCGACCAACACGATGCCGAAGGATTCTCCGCCCGTGTTCGGTGCGACGTAGATGTCCGCGCGGCCCAAAATCCGCGCCTTCTCGGCGTCGCTGACGCGGCCGAGGAAGTCGACACCGGCCGCCTGGCGCGGCGCGCCCCCGCCCACCACGGTCACCCGCGCGGGCCTGTCCAGCTCAGCGATCGCGCGCTGGAATATGTCGAGGCCCTTGCGCGGCTCGTCCAGCCTGCCCAGAAACACGATCTCGGGAACGTCGTCTGGCGCGCCCGTTGCCTGCTCCCGCGCCCGGCGAAACAGCGAGGTGTCCACCCCGTTGGGGATGAGCACGGGGTCCGTGCCGATCTGCTCCACCTGCCAGCGCCGGGCCATCTCGCTAACGGCGATGCCACCGCGGATCTTCTCCAGCCGCGAGCGCAGCACGGGCAAGGCCACACGCAGCGGCCACGACGACGTCGCCGAGGCGTGGTATGTGGCAACGATCGGGCCCTCGGCGACGCGCAGCGCCGCCATGGAGTAGCTCGGCGAGTTCGGTTCGTGGATGTGCAGCACGTCGAAGTCGCCCTCGGCGATGAACCTGCGCGCCACGCGGCGCACCTGCGGGCCGATCGCGAGTCGCGCCACCGATCCGTTGTAGCGGATGGGGACCGACCCGCCGCCGCGGGTGACGTAGTCGGGCACGTCCGCGGCGCGTGTTGCCGGCCCGAGCACGCGCACGTCGTGGCCGTCGCCGCGCAGCACGCCGGCGAGGTCAAGGATGTGGGCCTGAACGCCGCCCGGTTCGTCGAAAGAATAGGGGCACACCATGCCGATCCTCATCGCCGCCCCCTAGCGCGCGCGCCGCCGGCGCGGCTTTTTCGGCCGGTCGGCGGGCCACATCGGCTGCAGCATGTGCCAGTCCTGGGGGTGCGCCGCGATATTGGCCGCGAAGCAGTCGGCCAGGCGTTGGGTGGTCTCCTCGACCGTGGTGACCTCAACCGGGGCGCCGGATTTTAGCCCCCACGCGGGCGCGCTGTCGGTGCCCTCGAACCAGGCGTGGACAGGCAGCAGCGCAGCGCCTGTGTCGATCGCCAGCTTCGCGGGCCCGGCCGGAAAGGTCGTCGTCTCCCCGAAAAAGTCCACTTCCACCCCGCGCGAGGTCAGGTCGCGCTCGCCGAGCAGGCACACGATGCCGTTTCCGCCGAGCACCTCCCTCAGCCGCGGGTACGGAGGCGCCTCGCCGCCGGTGTGCGGCAGCACCTCGAAGCCGAGCCCGCGTCGAAACTCCACGAAAGCATCGAACAGGGACTCCGGCTTGAGCCGTTCGGCAACCGTGGTGAACTGCCCGTAATTGTGCACCAGCCACATGCCGGCCATGTCCCAGTTGCCCGAGTGCGGCAGCGCCAGGATCGCTCCCCTGCCCGCCTCGAGGGCCTCATCAAGATACTCGCGCCCGCGCACGGCGTTGCTTATCGACGCCACCACCTGCGCATCCCCCGCCATCACCGGCAGGCGGAATGCCTCTTTCCAGTACCGCGCGTAGCTGCGCATGGAGTCGCGCACGAGCTGCTGGTCGACGTTTTCGACCCCGACGACGCGGATCAAGTTGCGCCGCAGCATCTCCATGCCGCGGCCGTTGTCGCTCGCGGCATCGGCGCCGGCGTTGAACAGGCGTGTCGCGAGAGCGGCGGGAAGCGCGCCCACGACTTTCCACCCGGCGATGTAGGCGCCTGCGGTCAGCGCGTCGCCAAGCGAGTGCGGTTGGGGCGCGGCCACCTACGCCACCCCCGTGGGAGGGGCGATGCGGTCGTGGGCACGCTCGTCGCGCGCGGCCAGCAAGAAGCGCTGCACGACCGTGATCAGGGAGCCCGCGAGCAGCAACCACATCGCCGCGGCCAGGGAGTGGCCAACGCCGACTCCCTCCAGCGCCAGGCCGATGAAGGCAACGATGAGGCGCTCGGGGCGCTCGATCAGCCCACCGTTGATGGTCAGCCCCCCGGCCTCGCCGCGGGCCTTGATATAGCTGATGACCTGCGAGAGCACCAAGACGGCGAGCGTGACCGCCACCGTGATCGGCGAAGCGCCGTCGACGTAGACGAACCAGACGGCGATCGCGCCGAACAGTGCGCCGTCGGTAATGCGATCGCAGCTCGCGTCGAGGGTTGCGCCGAACGCCGTTCCGCCGCCGCTGAGCCGCGCCATCGTCCCGTCGACCATGTCGAAAGCGGCGAAAAACGCCGAGAGCACGGCGGCGAGGACGAGGAAGTCCATGGGGATGAGCACCACGGAGACCAAGATGGTCGCAGCCGTGCCCACGAGCGTGGTGACGTTCGGCGTCATCCCGGCCTTGAGCAGGCCGCGCGCGACCGGGTTGACGATGACTGCCGCGGATTCGCGGCCGTGGACGCTAAGCATCGCCGCCCCCATCTGCGCCACTGCCGACTGGGCCATTGCCATCTGGGTCGTCAGCGTCGTCCGGCCAAGCCTGCGCAAGCAGGGCGCGCGTGTCCTTGAGCAGCTGGGGCAGGACCTTCGTCTCGCCGATCACTGTCATGAAGTTCGCATCCCCCGCCCAGCGCGGCACGACGTGAAGGTGCACGTGGTCCCCAACGGACCCACCGGAGGCCTTGCCCAGGTTCAGCCCCACGTTTATCGCCTCCGGGCGAGAGACTGCCTTGAGCGCGCGGACCGCCTTTTGGGCGAACTCCATCAATTCGGCGGACTCGCGCGCGGTGAGCTCTTCTAACTCGGCGACTTTGCGGTAGGGCACCACCATCAGATGGCCCGAGTTGTACGGGTAGAGGTTCAGCAGCGCGTAGACGGTCTCGCCGCGCGCGACGATGAGCCCGTCTTCGTCACTAAGCTGCGGCGCCTCGAGGAACGGGTCCTTGGACCGCCCACCCGAGGGCTGCGACGTGATGTACGTCGACCGGTAGGGTGCCCACAACCGCTCAAGGTGATCCGGGGTGCCCACGCCGGTGTCGACGTAGTCGCTGCCGGTTTTTCCGCGCCGCGCTGCAACGGTTTCCTCGCTCGGCTGCTCGTTGATCCGCTCGCTCACCCACGCGTCGATGATGTCCACCGCCTCGGCGACGGGCACCCCGTTTACCTGCGTGCCGTCGAGGAAGCGGAAGCTCACCGCGTCCGCCTCGACGTCGCGCGCACCCGCGAGCAGCATGAACGGCACCTTCGAAGTGGTGTGGTTGCGGATCTTCTTCTGCATCCTGTCATCCGAGTGGTCGACCTCGGCGCGGATCCCGCGCTCGCGCAGCTTCTGGGTCACCGAGTCGAGGTGGCCGGCGAAGTCGTCGGCGACGGGGATGCCGACGACCTGGTGCGGTGCGAGCCAGGCTGGGAACGCACCGGCGTAGTGCTCGAGCAGCACGCCGAAGAAGCGCTCGATCGAGCCGAACAGGGCGCGGTGGATCATCACCGGTCGCTTCTTTGTGCCATCAGGTGCGGTGTAGGTCAGGTCGAAACGCTCCGGCAGGTTGAAGTCGAGCTGGACCGTGGACATCTGCCACGTGCGCCCGATCGCGTCTCGTGCCTGCACGGAAATCTTCGGGCCGTAGAACGCCGCGCCCGCCGGGTCCGGCACGAGCTCCAAGCCGGATTTCTCCGCCACCGACTGCAGGATGTCGGTCGAGCGTTGCCAAATCTCGTCGTCGCCGATGTACTTCTGCGGGTCCTTGGTGGAAAGCTCCAGGTAGAAGTCGTTCAGGCCGTAGTCCTTGAGCAGCAAGATGATGAACTCTAACACGCTGGTCAGCTCGGCCTCGAGCTGGTCTTCTGTGCAGTAGATGTGGGCGTCGTCCTGCGTGAAGCCGCGGGCTCGGGTCAGGCCGTGGATCACACCCGACTTCTCGTAGCGGTACACGGTGCCGAACTCGAACAGGCGCAGCGGCAGTTCGCGGTAGGAGCGCCCGCGGGAGTCGAAGATGAGGTTGTGCATCGGGCAGTTCATCGGCTTGACGTAGTAGTCCTGCGGCTGCTTGACCACGTTGCGGTCATCGTCGATCTCGCCGTCGAGCTTCATCGGCGGGAACATGCCGTCCGCGTACCAGTCCAGGTGGCCGGACTTGGAAAACAGCGATCCCTTGGTCACGTGCGGGGTGTTGACGAAGGAGTAACCGGCCTCGATGTGGCGCCGGCGCGAGTGGTCCTCCATCGCGAGCCGGATGATGCCGCCGTCCGGGTGGAAGACCGGCAGGCCGGAGCCGAGCTCGTCGGGGAAGGAAAACAGGTCCATCTCGTTGCCCAAGCGGCGGTGGTCGCGCTTCTCGGCTTCGCGCAGCATGTGCAGGTGCTCGTCGAGGCGTTCCTTCGACTCCCAGGCGGTGCCGTAGATGCGCTGCAGACCGGCGTTGTTTTGGTCGCCGCGCCAGTAGGCCGCCGAGGAGCGCGTCAGCGCGAACGCCGGGATGTACTTGGTGGTGGGCACGTGCGGGCCGCGGCACAGGTCGTGCCACTCAACCTCGCCGGTGCGCGGGTTGACGTTGTCGTAGTGCGTCAGGTCCCCCGCGCCGACCTCGGTGGCCTCGTCGGAATCCGGGTCGACGTTGCCCTTGTCCTGAATCAACTCCAGTTTGTAGGGCTCATCTTTGAGGTCCTCGGCAGCCTCCTCGACAGACTGGTAGACGCCGCGGACGAACTTCTGTCCCTGTTTGATGATTTTCTTCATCCGCTTTTCCAGCGTGACCAGGTCGTCCGGGGTAAAGGGCTCGGCGACGTCGAAGTCGTAGTAGAAGCCGTCGTCGATCGCGGGGCCGATGCCCAGCTTCGTGCCGGGGAACTCTGCCTGCACGGCCTGCGCGAGCACGTGCGCCGCGGAGTGGCGAATCACGGAACGCCCCAGCTCGGTGTTGGCTGCCACCGGCATGAAGGTCGCATCCGCGTCGGGGATGTGCGAGAGGTCTTTGAGCTCGCCGTTGGCGTCCTGGACGCACACGACGGCATCGTCGCCCTTGTTCGGGTAGTTCAACTCCCGCATCGCCGCGCCGACGGCTGTTCCCGCCGGGACGTTGAAGGGCTCGAGCTCAACAGCCGTGGATTCGCTGGACATTGTCAGGTGCGCTCCTTTTGCGCTCACGGGGGTGCGACATACCTGGCCGCACCCACCTTTTCTCAAACTGTCTTCAGACCTCCAAGATCCTACCTGGGTCAGGCGCCAAGAACCGACTGGCCCCAGTACTCGTCGCCCGCTCCGCTTTGCGACGTCCCCGGCGGCACCCAGTACACGGCGGAGCCGATGTGGGTGATCCACGTGTTGAGCCGGTCAACCTCGTCGAGTCGGGATTGCACAGGCGTGAACTGCACGTCCGGGTCCTTCTGGAAGCAGATGAACACCAGCCCAGCGTTGCTCAGCTCCGCGCTGCCCGGCTCGGGCGGAAGGTTGTAGTTGTAGGGGCGGCGCCTGAAGCGCTGCTCGGGATGCTCTGCCGGCGGCATCGCGCGGGCCATGTGCGAGTTCCTGTCAATCACGGGCAACCCGAATTGATCCGTCGCCTCCAAGTCCGGGGCGGAAAATTCACCGCCGCCGGTCAGGGGGGAGCCGTCGGCAAGCGTGCGCCCCAACGCCTCCTCGCGCGAGGCCCGGTCGAGCAGCTCCCACTCGTCGAGGTGCATGGCGATGCGCCGCACGATCAGCGACGTGCTGCCGGCGAAGCCCTCCGGGCCCTCGATCCAGACCTGCTCGTCGTACTCCTGCGCGCTGTGTGGGTTGACGGTGCCATCTACCTGGCCGAACAGGTTGCGCGGTGTTTGGCCCTTCGGGATCGCCCCGTAGGCATTCATGAAGCCTTGCTGCACCCACGCGGTGGTGGCGTAGTCCATGCCGGCGCGGGTCATGTGCCGCATCGCCCACGCGCACATCACCGGATCATCCGAGCAGATCTGCAGCACCAGATCCGTCTGGCCCCACTTCGGGTCGAGCTGGTCGCGCGTAAAGGCGGGCAGGTCGCGCAGCCACGCCGGTTTGCTCGACGGCGCCGCGATGTCGAAGATTTTCTCGCCGAAACCGCAGGTGATGGTGAGGTTGGCGGGCCACTCGTTCATCTCCGGCTCGAGGCTGCCCAGCGGCGTTTCGCCGGCGCACAGGGCGCGAGCGTCCGCAGTCCACAGCCGCATCAACCGCGCGACACCGCGGACGTCGACTCCCTCGCGCAGATTGAACCCGACCAAGTTGAGCGAGGCCTGCGTCGGCGTCTCGATTCCCGCCTGGTGGGCGCCGTCGAACTCCACCACCGCCTCTTTCAGGGGCTGCGACGTGTCCTGCGAGTTGCTGGGCAGCTCGCTTGTCGACGCCCCACACGCGGCCACGGACCCCGCGGTCACGGCGGTCGCCGTGGCGGCGGCGGATCTGGAAAGGAAAACGCGACGAGATAGCGACATTGGTTTTACCTAGTGGCTGTGGTCGCCATGGGATTCGTGACCCTCGTCCATGGTGTGGCCCTCGTCCATGGTGTGGCCGACCATCTCACCGTCTTCGCCGTAGTTCTCCTCGCCCGGGATCAGGGTGCGCACCTCAACCCCGCGGACCTCGATGTCGCCGGTGCTGGTCTCAAGCGTCAGGTCGACGCTGTCTCCGGCGGCGATCTCGTCGGTGTAGTCGAGCACCATCAGGTGGTAGCCGCCGGGGGCGAGCTCCACGGACTCCCCTGCCGGGATGGTCAGACCGTTGTCGACCGGGCTCATCGTGCCGTTTTCGGTCTTGTGCACCTCGTAGCGGGCGTCGCCAAGCGAGGAGCTAAAGCCGGTGACGGTGATGTCCTCGTCGGTGGTGTTGCGCAGGGTGCCGAAGATCGCGGTCATGGTGTTGGCGTCACCGGCTTCCTTGGCGCGGATCACACCGTTGTCAAACACGAGCGCGGCGTCCTCGGCCGCCGCCGTCGCGCTGGTCGCACTGGTGGCAGTGGCCACTGCGGCGGTCTCGGGCTGCGCCGGCTGCTCGCTCGGGCTACATCCTGCCAGCAGCAAGCTGGCGGAGGCGAACGCAGCGGTGGCGGTGAGTGCGCGGTTGTACATGGTGTGGTGCTCCTTAGAGATCTGTGTTAGTTGGTGGTGTCCTGCGCGGGGGTTTCCGGCGCAGGCTGCGGTGCGCGGCTGCGGGTGATCGCGACCGCGATGATGGCGAGCACTGCGAGGATTCCCAGTCCCACCCACAGCAGCGTCATGTTGTTGGAGGCCGGCTCGGCGGTCTCCTGGGTTGCGGTGTCGGCGGGCTCCCCTGCCTGGGCGGCGGGCGCGGTGCTTGTCGCAGCCCCGGCCGCTGGCGCGTAGGTGAAGGTCGTCATTCCCTTCGTGGCGTGGCCGTCGGAGGAAATGATCTGGTAACCAATCTGGTACTGCTCCGGCTCGGCGGCGAAATCTGCGGGCAGGTCGACAGACACAGCACGACCGTCAATGGTCGGCTCGCCGGTGAACACGACCTCCCCGGTGTCAGTGCGGGAGAGCGCGAACGTGTTGAACCCGTCCTGCACCGCAGCGGAGAAGTCCAGCGTGAGAGTGTCCGGGAACTCGCTGACGACCTCGCCGTTTGCGGGAGAGCCGCCAACAACGGCGTCGTGGGCGATTGCCGGCGGGGTAAGCCCGGTGGGCATCACGGGTGCCGCAGCGATGGTCAGTGCGGCGCCGGCGGCGAGGATGCCACGGCGCAGTGAGCGCTCGCTCCACGTCGTCATTGAGGGAAACTCCTTCGTATCGGTTGAGCGGGATCAGGTAAATAGTCGGTTAACTATCCAGGATAGTTCCGTGCGTGACCAGCCCCACAATTTCCGACACGGCGTTCAACAGTGGGTGAATGCAAGAGCCTGTTGCTGACGCAGGAATTTCGGGATAAACCAGTACCCACTTGTGAGCGTTCTGTCAGCTAGTTGTGGGCGGCAATACCCTAGTTTGCGTACATGCCGATTACTCCCTCGGGCCTTCCCGCTCATCCCCGAGTGATTCACCTCGCGGCCGTTGCCGCCCCCATCGCTGCCATCTTCTGTCTCGTCTGGGTGATCCGCCCGAGACCTCTCACCCATTCGTGGTGCTTTGCCGGCCTGGCCACCTCCGCCGTCGCCGCCGCATCGATGCTCCTCGAGCGATCCACCGGCGAGTCACTTTTGCCCGCCATGGGCCTGCCGGAGGAAAACCCCGGTATCGTCGCCCGGCACACCGAGCTTGCCGACATTGCCACCGTCGCCACGTTCGGCCTTTTTGGACTTGCTGCCGTGCTCTACCCTGTGACCTCGACACGCCTCGTGCCCGCATCCCCTTCATGGGCGCTGCCCACCACCCGAATCCTGCTCGGAATCGCGGCGGTGCCCTCCGTAATCAGCACCATCGCCGTCGGCCACGCCGGCGCAATATCGGAATCAGGCCCTTCAACCCCTAACCGCCTAGAATTAAACCAGTCCAACTAACGGGGGCTAGTTCACACTTTCATGGCTCCGGGGTTATCTTCTAAAAAAACTACGTGGTCCTAGCTGGGATCGAACCAGCGACCTTTCCGGTGTGAACGGAACGCTCTTCCACTGAGCCATAGGACCGAATCTGCAAAAGTACTTTACACTGCGCCCTATCCGTGCCCTAATCAGCAGGTGAGGCGCGATTTTGCCCGCCCACAGCAACGCAGAGCAAGACAACACGGGTGTAATTTGGCGCGCTTTGGGCGTCGCTAAGCACGCGCGGGACAAATCAGGCCCTGACATGCGCGATTTGTGAAACGCAAATGCAAGCGGTTAATGTTCTAAGTCGCACAACACGGCCACCACGGCTCGTGGGACGCATGCGGATGTAGCGCAGTTGGTAGCGCATCACCTTGCCAAGGTGAGGGTCGCGAGTTCGAGTCTCGTCATCCGCTCTCGGCTGGAAACGGCCGAATACTTGCAAAGCGCGTTTAGCTCAGCGGGAGAGCGCTTCCCTGACACGGAAGAGGTCACTGGTTCAATCCCAGTATCGCGCACCAGGGTCTTTGATGGCCCTTTGCGGATGTAGCGCAGTTGGTAGCGCATCACCTTGCCAAGGTGAGGGTCGCGAGTTCGAGTCTCGTCATCCGCTCCAAGTACATAAAGCGTACTTTGGAGGTAACTCCACGGTGGATTGGTCGAGTGGTTAGGCAACGGTCTGCAAAACCGTGTACACGGGTTCGATTCCCGTATCCACCTCCGAGCCGCTTCAATGGCTTACACGCGCGATTAGCTCAGCGGGAGAGCGCTTCCCTGACACGGAAGAGGTCACTGGTTCAATCCCAGTATCGCGCACCAGGGTTTTTTAAAGCCCTTTTGCGGATGTAGCGCAGTTGGTAGCGCATCACCTTGCCAAGGTGAGGGTCGCGAGTTCGAGTCTCGTCATCCGCTCCACTGCACCAGCCGGTGAGGTTCTCAACGAACCCGCCGGCTGTATTCTTTTGCCATGACCCCCGCCGACCTCATCGGTCCCACCCTGCCCGCAGGCGCCCGCGAGACCCGCGCCGTCGCCGCCACTGCGCTCTTCGGCGCGTTCTCCCGGGCCGGCACCTCCGGGAGCTTAGGCAACGAGCTGGATTCGCAGCTCCTGCTGGCGCTGCGTGACTGGTCCGACTGCGTCCTTGTCGGCGCGGGCACCGTCCGCGCCGAGGACTACGGCCCGGCCACACTCCCCTTCGCCGTGGTGTCGCGCTCCCTCTCGCTCGACCCCGACAGCCGCTTCTTCCGCGGGACCCCGCCGCTCATTCTCACCCCGCGAGCATCGCTTGGCGACGCCTCCCTGACGCCCTGCCGAAAGCGGCTCACACAGGCGGGTGCCACGCTCATCGACACCGGCACCGGCTCCCCCGCCGAAATCATCGCCGCCCTGCACGCCCGGGGCTTTTCCCGGATCAGCTGCGAAGGCGGCCCCAGCCTGTACGCGGCCATGCTCGCCGCAGACCTCATCGACGTCATGCACCTAACCGTGGACCCGTCGGTAAGCGGCGGCGATGCCCACCACCTGCCTCTAGAAAACAGCGACTGCGGCACCCGCCGCTTCACGCTGGAGGCAACGCACGTCAGCCCCGACTCTGTTTTGTTCTGCCGCTACCGGAGGTCGCGCGCCTAAACCACCGCACGGCACCGGTACGGTGATGGGCATGAAGCTAGCCCCCCTCGAGTCCGTCTGGACCCAAGACGCGCCCCGGCACAGCGCGGCACCGCCACGGACGATCGCCAACTACCTCGCCTGGCCTATCGCCCTGCTCATCGTGATCCACCGGGTTTTCGTCTCGGCGTGGACCGGTGCGCTAACCGACGACTTCACCACCGTGTGGTCCGCCGCGAAACGCTTCATCGACCGCGTGCCCGTCTACAACGAGACTTACCACCACGTCGACCCGCACTACCTCTACAACCCCGGCGCAACGCTGCTGCTGTCGCCGCTTGGTCTCGCTCCGAGCATCGACGTGGCGCGGCCGCTGTTCATCCTCGCCAACGCCGCCGCGATCATCATTGCGCTGGCATGGTTGACGCGGCGCAGCGGCTTCGCGCTCGCGCACCCCGTGTTCCCCTTCCTCATCGCCGCGGCGTTTCTCACCGAATCTGTAACCAACACGCTGGTGTTTTCCAACATCAACGGCGTGCTCCTGCTGGCGCTCGTGGCGTTTCTCGACTGGTTCGTGCGCGGGCACTCCTGGGCGGCCGGTCTCGTGCTCGGCTTCGCCATCGTGATCAAGCCGATGTTCGCCCCGCTGCTCGTCCTGCCGCTGATGCGCCTGGATTTCAAGGCGCCGCTGGCCGCGGTCGCCGTGCCCGTCGTACTCAACCTCATCGCCTGGCCGCTGACCCCCGGCGCCAGCGACTACGTGGACAAGGTGATGCCCTACCTCGGTATTACCCGCGACTACGCCAACGCCTCGCTGGCCGGGTTCGCCGCCTACTACGGCATGCCGAACTGTCTGCACGCCCTGCTGTTTCTGCTCATCGCGGCCGCCGTGGCCGTCGCCATCATCGGGCTGGCGCGATTTCGTTACAGCGATGCCTGGATGTGGGCGGCGACGAGCTCCGGCGTACTGATCAGCGGAGTCTGTCTGCTGTCCTCGCTGGGCCAAGCCTACTACTCCATAATGCTGCTCCCAGCGATTTTGACCGTGCTGCGGCCGTTGAGCCCGATGCACGTCGCGCCCGTGTGGGTGGGAATAGTTATTTTCTACTCCCCGTTGCAGTGGGCGGAATCGAACTTTCCCGACCTCGGCGCGAACCTTGACATCGTGCTGGTCACCATCGCGTGGTCCATCTTTATCGTCTCGATCGCCGCATGGGTAGTGTCGGTATCAACAACAGCGAAGGAGAAAGCAAATGAGCCAGAACAACTACCTCGACTGGACCGAGGAGCAATGGCGCGCCAAGCTTAGCCCCGAGGAGTACGCCGTCTTGCGTGAAGCCGGCACCGAGCGCCCCGGGATCGGCGAATACACCAACACCACCACCGAGGGTGTCTACAGCTGCCGCGCCTGCGGCGCCGAGCTGTTCCGCTCCACCGAAAAGTTCGACTCGCACTGCGGGTGGCCATCATTTTTCAGCCCGCTCGCGGGTGACAGCATCATCGAGCGCGAGGACCGCAGCCTGGGCATGGTGCGCACCGAGGTGCTCTGCGCCACCTGCCACTCGCACCTCGGGCACGTTTTCGCCGGCGAGGGCTACAACACCCCGACCGACCTGCGCTACTGCATCAACTCGATCTCGCTGACCCTCGAGGAAAAGCCAATCGAGGGCTAAGCCCCCTCCCCGCGACCTACGGCAGGGTGCGCACAATCTCGCCGATGTCGGCGACGCGGCGGCCGGTCTGGAAGGGAACCTCCTCGCGCACGTGCAGGCGCGCCTCGGTGTAGCGCATCTTGTGCATCAGGTCCGCGATGCGGGCCAAGTCGTCGGACTCGAAGGCGAGCATCCACTCGTAGTCGCCCAGCGTGAAAGCCGCCACCGTGTTGGCTCGAACGTCGGCGTAATCCGCAGCGGCGCGCCCGTGCTCCGCGAGAATCCGGCGGCGCTTTTCCGGCTCCAGGAGGTACCAGTCGTAGGAGCGAACGAACGGGTACACGGAGATCCAGTCACGCGGCTGCTCCCCCATAATGAAAGCCGGCAGGTGCGAGCGGTTGAACTCGGCCGGGCGGTGCAGGCCGTTGCCGATCCAGCCGAGCTCGAGCACCTGGCCCAGCGTGGTCGTGCGGCGGAAGTCAGCCAGCGCCTTTTGAATCTGCTCGAACTGCTCCGCGTGCCACCAGATCATCAGGTCAGCCTCGGGGCGGGTCCCGGAGACGTCGTAAATGCCGCGCACCGTGACCTCGCCGGCGCGCTCGAGCTCGGCGAAGAACTCCTGCGCCTGAGCGATGACGTCGTCACGCTCGCTGCCCAAAGCGCCGGGAGTGGCGCGGAAAGTCACCCACTGACTGTAGCGCTGAACCTTGTTGAGTTCCTCGAGGTTAGGCTGCTGTGCGTGATCGGACATGGCGATCCTTTCCCGCCCCATGAGTGAGGGCGAATCAAACTAAAGTCGTATACGTGCGAGTCTACCCGGGGTGAGGTGGCAAACGGCGCGCCTCCCCCCGAATTTGCCGCCATCTAGATAGCGTGAACGCGTGATGAATTCCGAGACCCCTTCTCATATCCCCGCGCCCCACGCCGGCGCCGGTGACAACCCGCCGTCGCCTGCGGAATTCACGGCAGCGGTCGAGTCCATGCACGCCGCGTCGCTGCGGCCGGAAATCACCCTCGGCACGATCCGCCCGCCGCAACGCCCGGCCCCCTACAGCCACGCCATCGGTCTCGAAATCACCCGCGGCGACTCCGGCAACCCCGCCACTGTGCCTATCGACGCCGAGGGCGACGCCTTCGGCCGCCTCATCCTGCTGCACTCCCCTGAGGCCGAGGAGGCGTGGGAGGGTTCGATGCGCCTCGTCGCCTACATCCAAGCCGACATGGACGACGCGGTCGCCTCCGACCCGCTGCTTCCCGACGTCGCCTGGCAGTGGCTCACCGAGTCGCTCGCCGACGCCGACGCTGGGTTCACCAGCCTCGGCGGCACCGTGACCTCGACGGCATCGGTACGCTTCGGCGAGATCGGCGGCCCGCCGCGCGCCTACCAACTGGAAATGCGCGCCTCGTGGACCGCCGAGGGCATCGAGCTCTCCAGCCACGTCGAGGCCTTCGCCAAGGTGTTAGCACACGTCGCGGGCCTGCCGCCTGCGGGCGTGGCCCAACTCGGCCCGCGCCAGTGAGCTTTGAGCTTATCGACGCCCCCGCGGCGTTTCACCGCGCCGCCGCGCAGCTTGCGGACGGCCGCGGCCCGTACGCGATAGACACCGAGCGCGCGTCGTCGTTTCGCTACGACGACCGCGCTTTCCTCGTCCAAATCCACCGCCGAGGCGCGGGAACCTTCCTCTTCGCCCCGGAGGGCCACCGCGACGCGCTGCATGAAGCCCTCGCGCCCGTCATCGGCGGGGCGGACTGGATCCTGCACGCCGCGGGTGAAGACCTGCCGAGCCTTGCCGAGCTGGGCCTTCACCCAGGCGCGCTGTTTGATACGGAGCTGGCCTCCCGGCTCGCCGGGTTCGAACGTCCCAACCTCGCGGCCATGGTGTACGAGTTCACAGGCGTGGCGCTGGAGAAGGGCCACGGTCGCGAGGACTGGTCCGCCACCCCGCTGCCCTACGAGTGGCAGGCGTACGCCGCGGACGACGTGGTCTACCTCAACGCTCTTGTGGAAGCCCTCGCGGAGGTTTTAGACGCCGCGGGCAAACTCGAGGCCGCGGAGCAGGAGTTCGAGCACGTCAGGAACACCCCGGCGCCTACACCGAAGACCTGGCGCGACATCAAGGGCATCTCTGCGCTGCCGACAGGGCTGAGCCTGCACCTCGCCCGGACGCTGTGGGACTACCGCGATGCCCGCGGGCGCGCGACCGACACCTCCCCGCACGCGCTGCTGGGCTCGAAGGTGATCCTGAACATCGCTAAGAATCCGCCGCGCACGCCCAACGAGCTCGGCCGGGTGCGGGGTTTCCCGGCACGTCGTCGTGGCGCGATCGAGGAGTGGTACGCGGTGGTAGAGTGCGCCTGCGCCGACTCGCCGACGCTGTGGCCGGAACCTGACCGGGACAACGAGGACCCGCCCAGCAAATCACGCTGGCAGCGCCACCACCCGGAGTCCTGGGCGCGCCTCGTTGCCGCCCGCGACGCGGTGGCCCAGCTCGCCCGCGACATCGAGGTTGCCCCGGAACTGCTCGTGCAGCCAGCGATGCTGCGCTCGGTGGTGTGGGCGGGTGTGCCCGCTGACACCGACTGCGTCGCCCGCGCGCTACTCGCTTCTGGGGCGCGGCCCTGGCAGGTCGACGCGGCGTCGGCGGCCATCGCGCGCGGACTGCACACCACGGACGCGCAGGCCTAATCGCGCATCGCGCTCGCCCAGTCACGCAGCTGCTGCGCGGCCGAGGCGGGGTCGAGGCCGTAGTCGCGCAGGATCTCCGAGCGCGAGGCGTGCATCGGGAAAATGTCTGGGAAGGCGAGCTGGCGCAGCGGGGTGTCCACTTCGGCGGAGGAGAGGGCCTCGGCAAGCGCGGAGCCCACGCCGCCGCGGATCACGCCGTCTTCGTAGACCACAACCATGTCGGCCTGGGCGGCCATCTCGATCAGCTGCGGGTCAATCGGGATGACCCAGCGCGGGTCCACGACCGTGACGCGCAGCCCGTCGGCGCCGACCTCCTCCGCCATCGTGACGGCGTTCTCGGCGAAGCTGCCCACGGCAACGAGCAGCACGTCGAGTTCGTCGTCCTCGGCCTCGCCCGCCGGGCGGAACAGGATGTCCGCGCCGCTCGAGAGCCGCTCAACGGCATCGATATCGATGCCGATGTCGCCCTTGGGGAAGCGCACCACCGTCGGTCCGGCGCTGTAGTCGATCGCCTCGCGGAACTCCTCGCGCAGGCGCGCGGGGTCGCGCGGGGCGCAAATTCGAATGCCGGGGACGATCGAGCCGATCGCGAGATCCCACACGCCGTTGTGGCTCGCGCCGTCGGAACCTGTCACACCCGAGCGGTCCAGCACGAGGGTGACCGGCTGGCTAAGCAGCCCGACGTCCATGAGCAACTGGTCAAAGGCGCGGTTGAGGAAGGTAGAGTAAATCGCCACAACGGGGTGAAGCCCGCCGAGCGCCATGCCGGCCGCCGAAGTCACCGCGTGCTGCTCGGCGATGCCGACGTCGAAAAAGCGCTCCGGGAATTGCTCCGCGAAGGGCGCAAGCCCGGTCGGGCCCGCCATCGCCGCCGTGAGCGCCACGATGTCGGGGCGCTCGTGGGCTGCCTTGATGAGCTCTTCGGAGAACACCGAGGTCCAACCGGGTGCCGCGGCGTTAAGCTCCTCGCCCGTGACCGGGTCGATGACGCCGGTGGAGTGCATCTGGTCGGCGATGTGGTTGACCGCCGGGGCGAAACCGTGGCCCTTCTCGGTGGCGACGTGGACGATGATCGGCCCGGCGTGGGAGCGCGCGTAGGAAAACGCCTGCAGGAGGGACTTAATGTCGTGGCCCTCGACCGGGCCGATGTACTTCATGCCCAGCTCGGGGAACATTTCCGAGGGCACCACTTGGTACTTCACGCCCTCTTTGATCGCGCGCAGCGCCTCGAAGGTGCGCTCGCCTACCCAGCCCATGGATTTGAGCGTCTTCTTGCCGGTCTCCATGACCTCGTCGTAGGTCGGCTGCATCCGGATCTGGGCGAGCTGGTCGCGCAGGCGCGTTAGGTTGCGGGCGAAGCCGCCGATCGTCGGCGAGTAGGAGCGGCCGTTGTCATTGACCACGATCACCACGTTGCGCTCCCCGGCGGCGATGTTGTTCAGCGCCTCCCAGCACATTCCGCCGGTCAGTGCGCCGTCACCGACGACGGCGACGACGCGGTCCTCGCCCTCGCCCGACAGCTCTTTAGCCTTCGACAGCCCGTCGGCGTACGACAACGCCGCCGAGGCGTGCGAGGACTCCGTCCAGTCGTGCTCGGATTCGCTGCGCGAGGTGTAGCCGGACAGGCCACCCTTCTTGCGCAGGGTGTCGAACTGCCCGGCCCGGCCGGTGAGGATCTTGTGCACGTACGACTGGTGCGAGGTGTCAAAGATCAACGGCTCGCTCGGCGAGTCGAAGATGTAGTGCAGGGCCAGCGTCAGTTCCACTACGCCCAAGTTGGGACCGAGGTGGCCGCCGGTCGCGGAGACCTTGTCAATCAGGAGCTGGCGGATCTCGCCCGCAAGTGTGCCGAGCTGGTCCAGCGTCAGGCGCTTGACGTCTCGAGGCGACGTAATCGCGTCCAGAAGGTTCACGGTAAACTATCGCTCCTTTTGACTAGATTGCGCGGTTGACGCGCCTCCATTCCCTGAAAGTTTACACTTTGACAACGGATAAAAATATTTGCGTTTATCTGTCCAACGGCACGCTGGGTTCGAGCAGCGCGATGATTTCAAAGTGGTGCGTGTTGGGGAAGGCGTCGATAAGCACCATGCGCCGCGCGCTGAAACCTTGGGCGGCCCAGTAGCCTAGGTCGCGCGCGAAGGTCGCGGGGTCGCAGCCGACGTGGATGACGCGCTCGGGCTCCGCCGCCGCGACCTGACGTACGACCTGCTCGCCGGCGCCGGAGCGCGGCGGGTCGAGCACGACGAGCCCGGGCGGGGTCAAGTCGCTGGCCTTTTCCACCGGGCTGTTGTGCACGCGAAGCGGCAGTCCCGCGAGCGTGTCCTGCGCTGCGCGGGTCGCGGACGCGGAGTAATCCACCGAGTCGATGTGAGAGGCCCCGCCCAGCGCCGCATCGATCGCGGGCACGAACGCGCCGACCCCGCCGTAGAGGTCCCAGCCGGTCGCGCGCACGTAGTCGCCGCTGCCCCACTGACGGATGATCGCGGAGTACGCCTCCGGCGCCGCCACGTGGGCCTGCCAGAAAGCGGTCGCAGGAAAACGGAACGCATGCTTATCGACGCTCTGCTCAACCACCCCGGAGCCCTCCACCACGCGGTCAACCTTCTCAACACGCCGGCCGCGCTGCGCGCGCGTCGACTCCACCACATGGCGCTGGCCCGCCGAATCCAGCACGGTGATCACCTCCGCGCCCGGGGTGAACATGCGTGCCCCCGGCCCGACGATGCCGTCGAGCAGCCCGGGCGCCACCTGGGTGCACGCGACGTCGGTAACCAAGTCCGTTGAGCGCGCCTTGCGCACACCGGCGCGTCCTGAGGCATCCACGCCGAGACGCACGCGGGTGCGCCACCCCGTTGTGGGTTCGAGGACGATCGTGTCTTCCAGCGTGTCGGCGCTGTGAGAGAACGCACCGAGCTGGCCGATGAGCACGTTTCGTTTGATGCCCGGTTGCGCAGTGAGCGCGATGTGCGAGTAGTCGCAGCACCCGCCGCCGCGCGCCGCCACCGGGCAGGTTGGGTCGACGCGTTCGCGCGAGGCGCTGACAACCCTGGTGAGCTGGGCGCGGGCCCAGCGCTTCTTCGCCTTCGTCAGCTCGGCGCGAACCGTATCGCCCGGGATCGCACCGTCGACGAAGACGACGCGGCCATCGGCATCGCGCGCGATGCCCTCGCCGCCGTGCGCCATGGCGGTGACGTCAAGCTCGAGCGCGGTGGTGTCAGCTATTGCGCTCACCCTTGTTGGGTTCCGAATTAGACGCCGAGTTAGCGTCCATCACCTGCTTCATCGCCTCGGCCAGCGCGCTGGGCGTCGCTCCGGGGGCCAGCTGGCCGGGCTGGCCGGGCTGGCCCTGCTGCATCGCACGCGCCTGAACGGCCTGCTGCACCTGCTGCGCAAGCTGGGCGGGCAGCACCACGGGCAGGGAGTTGCCCGCCAGGATGGGGTCGGGTCCGCGGTAGACAAAGCTGCGCGCAATCAGGTCGCGGCCGAGGGTAGCCATGTCGTCTTCCATGCCGTTCGGTGCGGCCAATGTGACGCGGTAGAGCCAGCGTGGGCCCTCAACACCGATGATGCGGATCACACCGTTGGTGCCGGTACCCACGATCTCGCGGCCCCACGGGCCGGTTTCGAAGGACACGGGCATTCCCTCGGAGCGCATGCCCTCGGCGATTTCCTCGGAGGACTGCGCCCACAGCCCGCCGGTGCGTGTCGACGCGAACGCCACGGGGGTGGCGCGGCCGTGGCGGGTGACAATGTGGACCATCTTCGGCCCCGCCTCGCCCATCTCCACCTGGACCTGGGATTCCGCGGGCAGCGGGATCTTCATCGAGCCGAGGTTTAGCGTGGCGTTGGAGAAATCGGTGAAGTCGAACTCGTCGATGTTGACGGAGTCGCCGTCGAAGGGGCCGGTGCTGCCGCCGACGGCGTCGTGCGGGATGCTCACCGGGCCGGCAGATTCCTCGACCGGGTCTGCCACCTCGGCAGTGCCCGCCGCGACCGGCGCGGCGGCGTCTTCTACGGCGACGGTGGCGTCGGCGTCGGCACGCAGCGCGGCCTCGTCGCGACCGTCAGCCGCCGAGGGCTCGTAGCTCGGCGCACTGGCCGGCTCGGCTGGTCCTTGGGAGTTCTTCTTACCAAAAGGCCACAGGGCCATAATGTTCACCTTCCTCGTTGTTCGGCACCGACTCTAGCGCGTTGCGCCTAGTGGGTGCCGGTGGAGCCGTAACCGCCCGCGCCGCGCTCGGTGTCATCGAGATCGTCCACCTCGCTGAAAGTGACCAGCTCGACCTTCTGCACCACGAGCTGCGCGATGCGCATCCCGCGCGTGATCTCGATCGGCGTGGTCGGATCGGTGTTAAGCAGGCACACTTTGATCTCGCCGCGGTAGTCCGCGTCGATCGTGCCCGGAGTATTGACAATGCTCAGGCCGTGCTTCGCCGCCAGGCCCGAGCGCGGGTGGATCAACCCGACCGTACCCGGGGGCAGCGCAATCGCAATACCCGTGCCCACCAGGGCGCGCTGCCCCGGGGCCAAGGTGAGGTCCTCGGTAGAGGTCAGGTCCGCGCCCGCGTCCGTTGCGTGGGCGCGCGCAGGCAGGGCGACGTTCGGGTCGAGGCGCTTGACTCTTACTATCTCCAGGCTGGTTTCATTCTCCGGGGTGTTCACAGCCGCTAGCCTACGGCAGCGCAATGCCAGGGCAACAAGCTCCTAAACTAAAGTTGCATGCGTGACTACTTCTCCGGATGACCTCGCTCCCGCTGTCGTGTACCGCGAGCGCCAGTGGGCCCCCTGGTACATGTGGCTCGCTGGCGCGGTGTTGACGCTTCTTATCGCCGCGCAGTTCGCGCTCAACCGCAACGTCTTCTGGTTCGTCGTCCCCCTGATCGCCGGGGGCGCGCTCATCGGGTGGTTCTTGATGTGGATGTCGCGCACCGTCATCACGGTCGAGCGCGACGCGGACGGTACGCGCTGGCTCAGCGTTGACGACGCCAACCTGCCGCACACCGTGGTCAGCAGGTCTCTGATTGTTCCGAAGTCGGCGCGTCGTAACGCGCTGGGCCGGCAGCTCGACCCTGCGGCGTATTTGGTCTCGCGCAGTTGGGTCGACGAGCACGTGCTGCTGGTTCTTGACGACCCGGACGACCCGACCCCCTACTGGCTAGTCGCCTCGAAAAATCCCGCCGAGCTGCTGCGCGCGTTCGTGCCCGAGCAGGCGGAAAAACTAGCGCGCAACTAGCGGAGGCTACTCGCAGTCGAGACAGATTGCGGTATTGCCCTCTTGGTAAGCCAGGCGGTTCTTCTTCTGTACGAGGAAGCAGGAGCTGCAGGTGAATTCGTCTTCCTGGCGAGGGATAACGGTGACGTTGAGCTCCTCGCCGGAGAGGTCCTGGGCGGGAAGCTCGAAGGAGTCGACGATCTCGCCCTCGTCGTCCATGCTGCTGCCGGCGACCTCCGCGGCCTTGAGACCCTCGAGCGAGTCGGCTTCAATTTCGTCGTCCATGCGACGGCGCGGTGCGTCGTAGTCAGTAGCCATCGGCGGCACTCCTTAAACGGGCAGATCCTGTTGACTTTGTGCGGAATACTAGGGCACGAAACCTACCCTGTCATCTTTGCAGGTCACAGCCGCGTTATGGGGATGTTAGCGGAGAGGATGCGCCGATGTTATTCAGAAGCTCGCATACCTGCTCCCACACGCCCGGACCTGCGGCGACGGTGAGCGCCCCGTTGTGGCCGCTGGCGTTAAGCCCCGGGTGGTTGACCCGCGCCCCCGCCTCGGTGGCAATGATCGCCCCGGCCGCGTAGTCCCACGGGTGCGTGCCGTGCTCGTAGTAGGCGTCGACACGCCCTGCGGCGACGTTGCACAGGTCCAGCGCCGCGGATCCGCTGCGGCGGATGTCGCGCACCGCGGGCAGCACGGACGCCAGTATCCGCGCCTGCTGTTCGCGCCACGCCGCGGAGTAGGAAAACCCGGTCGCCACAAGGCTGAGCGCAAGTGTTGTCTCGTGCGAGGCGCGAAGCTCGGAGCTTTCCCCGTCGCGCTCTACGGTCGCGCCCTGGCCGGCTGCTGCGCTGAACAGCTCACCCGATTGCGGGTTGAACACCGCGCCCGCGGCCAGCTCGCCGTTGACGGCAACACCGATGGAGACCGCGTAGTTGTCAAGGCCGTAGAGGAAGTTGACGGTTCCGTCGATCGGGTCGATGATCCACTCCACGCCCGTTTCTGATTCCGTGGAGCTGCCCTCCTCGCCGACAATCCCGTCGCCCGGCCGCAGGCGCGCCAGTTCCCCCGCGATGAAGCGCTCACAGGCCTTATCGACGACCGTTACAGGGTCGACCTCGGAGCTTTTCGTCTCCGCGGGCCGCAGCGCCCCGTCGGCGTCGAGGCGCGCACGCCCGGTCGCTACCAGCTCTCCCCCTTGACGTGCCAATTGCTCGCAGATTGCTCTTAGCTCGGTTACGTCACCACTCATGCGCCCCATCTTGCATCGGCGCGCCGTTGTCCGCGACCTTTTGTACACTTGCGCGCATGACTAACCCCGCCCAAGGACGCGCACTCGGCGTCGATGTCGGAGGCTCCGCAATCAAAGGTGCGGTGGTTGACCTCACCACCGGCGAGTTCGTCGGCCAGCAGATCACCATCACCACCCCGCGGCCCGCGACCCCGGACGCTGTGGCACAGGCCATCGCGCAACTCGCCGACCGCGCGCAGTGGGACGGCCCCGTCGGCGTCGCCCTGCCGAGCGTGATCAAGAGCCAGGTCGCACTGACTGCGGCGAACGTCGATCCGGCCTGGGTGGGCACCAACGCGCACGAGCTGCTTTCGCGCCACCTGAGCACGACGGAGATCTCTGTGCTTAACGACGCCGACGCCGCGGGCCTTGCGGAAGTCGCGTTCGGTGCGGCGTCGATACGCGAAGGCGCTGTTGTTTTCCTCACATTCGGAACCGGCATCGGCTCCGCCTTCTTCATCGAGGGCACCCTGTTTCCCAACACCGAGCTCGGGCACATGATGGTCGGCGGCGCGGAGGCCGAACACCTCGCCTCCTCCGCCGTCAAAGACCGCGAGGGCCTAAGCTTCCGGGCCTGGGCCGAGCGTGTCGACGCCGTGTTACAAGAGTTCGAGCGCCTGTTCAACCCCACCGCGTTCGTGGTGGGCGGCGGAATTTCCGAGGTGGCCGACCGCTGGGTGCCGCACCTGCGTACGACCGCACCGGTGGTGGTGGCCAAGCTGCGCAACCGCGCCGGCATTGTCGGGGCGGCCATGGCCGCCGCGGAACACGTCAACCCCTAAAAGGTCTAGTTGCGCGCCAGCGCGTGGCGCGACCCGGTTGCGCTCGACGCGCGGGTAGCCTGGGCCATAAAACAGGCGGGCTAGTAGTCGTTGTTAGACTTGCCGTTCCTGAAATAGCAGCCCAATTTGCGTACTGTGGGTTGTCTAAGAAAGCGGAACCCACTATGAATTTAAGTGAAAGGGCGTACGTGGCAGCCAGGGAAAATTCCGGAAACGAGAGCGTGAGCAGCGTGGATAACGTCACCGGGAGCACTTCGGGCGAGGCAGCAGCCGACGCCTCTACTACGCCTGCCAGCACGCCCGCGAAGCGCACGGCCAAGAAAACGGCTAAGAAGACCGCGAAAAAGGCAGTGAAGAAAACGGCTAAGAAAACTGCCAAGAAGGCGGTAAAGAAGACGGTCAAGAAGACCGCCGCGAAGAAGGCCACCGCCGCCCACGCTGCTGCCCCCCACGCAGCCGAGGACGACGAGCTCGCGGTCACTACCGATGACGCCGCGATCGACGAGGTAATAGACGTCCCCGCCGATGTCGACGAGGACTTCGACCAGTTGCTCGGCGATGAGGACGAGGAGTTCGCCGACGAGGTTGATGACGTTGATGACGTGGACGATGTCGACGACGTGGAAGACGACAAAGACGACCCCGAGGCCGCGGAGGAAGACGGCGAGGAAGCGGTTGATTCCTCCTCCGTGTGGGACATCGAGGAATCCGCCGCCCTGCGTCAGGCACGCAAGGACGCGCAGCTTACGGCGTCCGCCGACTCGGTACGCGCTTACCTCAAGCAGATCGGCAAGGTTGCACTGCTCGACGCGGAACTTGAGGTCTCGCTAGCGAAGCGCATCGAGGCTGGCCTCTACGCACAGCATCGGCTCGACGAGATGGAGCGCGCCGCCGCCGAGGGCGACAAGGAAGCCAAGCTCACCCCCGCCGTCAAGCGCGATCTGCGCGCCGTGGCGCGCGACGGCCGCAAGGCGAAGAACCACCTGCTCGAGGCCAACCTACGCCTCGTTGTCTCCCTGGCCAAGCGCTACACCGGCCGCGGTATGGCATTCCTCGACCTGATCCAGGAGGGCAACCTCGGCCTGATCCGCGCCGTGGAGAAGTTCGACTACTCCAAGGGCTACAAGTTCTCCACCTACGCCACGTGGTGGATCCGCCAGGCGATCACGCGCGCCATGGCGGACCAGGCGCGCACCATCCGTATCCCGGTCCACATGGTCGAGGTGATCAACAAGCTCGGGCGCATCCAGCGCGAGCTGCTGCAGGATCTCGGCCGCGAGCCTACCCCGCAAGAACTGGCCAAGGAAATGGACATCACCGAGGAGAAGGTCCTCGAGATCCAGCAGTACGCGCGCGAGCCGATCTCCCTGGATCAGACCATCGGCGACGAGGGCGATAGCCAGCTCGGCGACTTCATCGAGGACTCCGAGGCTGTCGTCGCGGTCGACGCGGTTTCGTTCACCCTCCTGCAGGACCAGCTACAGGACGTTCTGCACACGCTGTCCGAGCGCGAAGCCGGCGTGGTGCGCCTGCGCTTCGGGCTTACCGACGGCATGCCCCGCACACTCGACGAGATCGGCCAGGTTTACGGCGTGACGCGCGAGCGCATCCGCCAGATCGAATCGAAGACGATGTCCAAGCTGCGCCACCCGTCGCGCTCGCAGGTGCTGCGCGACTACCTGGACTAGCTCCCCTCGGATACGCGAACAAAGCGGCCACCCCCAACACTATCGGGGGCGGCCGCTTTTGCGCAGGGCTTTTAGGAGGAACCCTGGGTGTTCAGCGGGGAATTCGGATCGTTTTTAAGGAAGTCCGTCACGCACTGCTGGTAAGCGGTTGCGTCGCCCTCCAGCTGCTGGCACTGCTCGGCCACGCCACTGTTCATCAGGCGAGAGAACCCAACGCCCACGAACACGAGCATGGCGATGGAGAGAAGCAGCGCGACGGCACCCATGACGATGCCCGCAATCGACATGCCGCGGCGCTGCGCGCCCGGCTCCAGCGTCTTCGCTTTGCGCAGGCCCAGGGCGCCAAGGACGATCGCGATGATGCCGCCCAGGAATGCGATGGGCAGGAACAGGATGCCGAGCAGCGAGATGATGCCGACGATGAGCGCGGCGATCGCCATACCGTTTTGCTGCGGTGCCACGGTGCCGTTGCCGTAAGCCGGGTTGCCCGCCGCGCCCATGGATGCGTAATCGTTGCTAAACACGCTGTCCGGGTTGGACGTGCCGAAGCCATTGCCCAGCGGGCTCTCTGGGCCAGGCCCGTAGGTGCCGCCAGCGTTGGGGTTAGGGGTCTCGCCGCTGTTCGGGTTGTAGGCGGAGTACCCCTCGGGGTGGTTGAAGCCGCTCGGATCGGAGTTATTCGGGTTGTATGGGGTGCTCATGGGCACCCACGCTACCAGCGCTACCAGTCGCGCAGGTAGGCAATGCGGTCTCGAAGTTGCTGCGCGTTGCACAACGCGGTCGGCGGCCCGCCGCAGGCCTTGCGCACCTCGTTGTGGATCGAGCCGTGCGGCCGCCCAGTGCGCCCGGCGACGACGGACACGCGCGCGTTGAGTTCGCGGCGCAGCTGGGGGATTTCGTCGGCGGCCAAGCCCGATCCGCTAGAACCGCCCGGTGGGGGCGGGGTGTCGCCATGGAGCTGGGCGCGCTCGGCGGCGGCGCGCTCGGCCTCTTTGCGGGCGCGTTCGGCTGCTTCGCGTGCGTCGAGCTGCTCGCTTTGGCGCTTTTGCAGCAGGGTGCGTACCTGCTCGGCGTCGAGAAGCCCAGGCAGGCCGAGGAAGTCTTGCTCCTCGGCGGAGCCCGCGGCCGTTGTTGTGCCGTAGGTGGAGCCGTCGAAAATCAGCGAATCCAGCTCCGCGGACGCCCCGATGGACTCGTAGCTTCCGGCCTCATCGGGCTCGCTCTCAGTGCGGTTGGCGCGCTCTAAAAGCTCGTCAGCCCACCCCTGGTCGCGGTGCGGCTTGCCCAGCACGTGGTCGCGCGAAACCTCCATTTCCTCGGCAAGGCGCAACAGCACCGGCACCGAGGGCAAGAACACCGAGGCGGACTCCCCCGGCATGCGCGAGCGCACGAAACGGCCAATCGCCTGGGCGAAAAACAGCGGGGTGGACGCGGAGGTGGCGTAGACGCCGACGGCTAAGCGCGGCACGTCGACGCCCTCGGAGACCATGCGCACGGCCACCATCCACTCGTCGCTCGACGCCGAGAACTCGTCGATGCGTTTCGACGAGCCCGGCTCGTCGGACAACACGACGGTGACCGGCGTGGAGCTGATCTCGCGGAGCAGCTTGGCGTAGGCGCGCGCCGTGGTGGTGTCCGTGGCGATGACCAGGCCGCCAGCATCCGGCATGTTGGCGCGGATTTTTGCCAAGCGGGTGTGGGCGGCGCGCAGCACCGCGGCGATCCACTCCCCCTTCGGGTCCAGCGCCGTCTTCCAGGCGCGCGCGGTCTGCTCGGGGCTCAGCGGCTCGCCGAGGCGCGCGGTGTACTCCTCGCCGGCAGAGTCCTTCCACTGCGCTTCGCCCGAGTAGGCGAGGAAGACAACGGGGCGCACGACGCCGTCGGCAAGCGCGTGCGCGTAGCCGTAGGTGTAGTCGGCCTGGCTGACAAGGTGGCCCTCGCCGTCCTCGGCGTAGGTGACAAAGGGGATGGCGGAGTCGTCCGAGCGAAACGGCGTGCCGGTCAGCGCCAAGCGGTGCTCCACCATGTTGTAGGCCTCGCGCACACCGTCGCCCCAGCTCTTCGCGTCGCCGGCGTGGTGGATCTCGTCCAGGATGACCAGGCTGCGTCGCGCCGACGCTAGCGCGTGGTGCTTAAACGGGTGCATCCCCACTTGGGCGTAGGTGACCACGATGCCGTCGTAGGCGGAGTTGAACCCGGAGCTGTTGGTGAAGTTCGGGTCCAACGACAAGCCGAACCGCTTCGCCGCCCCGGACCACTGGTGCTTGAGGTGCTCGGTGGGAACGACCACGATGATGCGCTCAACGTCGCGCCCGTTTCGCAGCGCGGCGGCGAGGGTCAACGCGAAGGTGGTCTTGCCGGCGCCCGGCGTTGCCACGGCGAGGAAATCGCGCGGCTTGGTGGCCATGAACGAATCAAAGGCCTCCTGCTGCCACGCGCGCAGCCGGGGCCCAGAAGCCAGGAGGGTCACTTCCTGCGCAACCCCTTGTAAATGCGCTCGCAGTCAGCACACACCGGCGAACCCGGCTTGGCCTGCTTCTTTACCGGGAAGGTCGCGCCGCAGAGCGCGACGACCATCTGCCCGGAGATCGCGGAATTTACAATCTGGTCCTTTTTTACGTAGTGGAAGAACTTAGGGGTTCCGTCGTCAGTGGTTGACGAGGTGTCTTCCCGCAAATCCGGCCGCTCGAGAGTCTTCGTCGTCGTAGTCACAGCACCCATCATGCCCCACATCGGGTGAAAAATTAAGCCGCGCCTACGCCCACGGGCGCCCACGGGCTAGGCTGGGCGCTCATGACACCGGCGGAGGAATTCGACGAATTCAGCGACCCCTACACGGTCGACGTGGAGCCGGAGGCCCCCGCCCGCACATCTCGGCGCCTGCGCCTGCGGCGCCCGCGCGGGGAGCTGATCACCGATGCCCGCCGCACACACGAGCAGAACATTCGCTCCCGCGAGCGCAACTACATGGTCCTCCAGGGGCTGCGCATCCCGTTTATCGTGCTGTCCATGCTCGCCGCGTGGACCTGGGAGAACTGGTGGCTGGCCGGGGTGTTGTTTGTCGTGTCCATCCCGCTGCCGTGGATTGCGGTGATGGTGGGAAACGGTCAGGGTGACAAACGCGACCCGCGGCAGAAGAACGTGTACAAGCCCGCCGCCGCGCGCGCCGCCGCGCACGAGTTCGAGCTTGAGCAGCAGCGACGCCGTGAGCTCGGCGCCGCGGGCAACCAGTCGGGTCGGGTTATCATCGACCACGATGACAAGGATGAGTAACAACCCCGCACCCAGCCTTCCCGAGACCGCCGCCGCGCTCGCCGAGGCGCTTGAGCGCGCGTCGTTTAGCGCCGACGGCGTTGCCGCCCACCTCGGCCCGGAGGCCACCGAGGCGCTGTACCGCGGCGAGCCCGGTGTGGTCCGCCACGCGTGCCGCGACTCGTCGACGATGTCTGGCCTGATCCGCTTTTTCCTGCTGCGCGAGCCGATGGGCGTCGATACGCTCGCTGAGCTGCTCTCCCCCGCGCTCGCTTTATCGCTTATCGACGCCCACCTCGCGCGCCTCACCCCCGCCGGCGAGGCGCAGGTTGCGCTCGACGTGCGCCCGCACGTGATCGCGGGCCACAACCGGCTGATCATCTCCGACCTTGACGCGTCGGTCACCGAACACGTGCCAGGGCACGACCACGTGCTCGGAGTGGGCTCGGCGTCGCTGTCGCTGCTGTCGGCGACCCCGTGCTCGCCGGTTCAGCGGGTGCTCGACCTTGGCACGGGCTCGGGCGTGCAGGCGATTGCCCAGTCCTCGTGCGCGGTCGAGGTGGTGGCCACTGATGTTCACCCTCGCGCTCTCGAGTTGGCGGAGGCGACCCTGGCGGCGAACGCGGTGCGCAACGTCGAGCTGCGCGAAGGCTCGTGGTTTGAGCCGGTCGCCGGCGAGCGCTTCGACCGGATTGTCGCCAACCCGCCGTTTGTCGTCGGCTTGCCCGAGGTCGGCCACGTGTACCGCGATTCGGGCCTGTGGCTGGATGAGGCCAGCAAGCTCGTGGTCGGCACTGCCCCGGCATACCTCGCGCCCTCCGGCAGCGCCCACATCCTCGCCTCCTGGGTCCACCTCGTCGACGGGTCGTGGGAAAGCCGCGTCGCCTCCTGGCTGCCGCCGACGGGTGTCTCGGCGTGGGTTGTGCAGCGCGACGTGGTCGACCCCGGCTTCTACGTCTCCACGTGGCTGCGCGACGAGTCGATTGACCCCCGCTCGCGCGAGGGCGTCGAGCGCACCGCCGCCTGGCTTGACCACTTTGCCGCCGAAAGTGTGCGCGCGGTCGGTTTCGGCTGGGTGTTCCTGCGCGACATTGGCGACGCCCCTTCCGAGGTCACTGCCGAAACCCTGTCGCACGAGTTCACGGACGCGCTCGGCCCGGAGGTCGAGGAGTACTTCACCCGCATGGACTGGCTGCGCGGCCGCAGCCACGACGAGGTGCTCGACGCCCGCTACCTGGTGCGCCCCGGCCTCGCGCTCGAGCAGGTCAGCGTCGCCGACACAGAAACGGGCATGGGCTTTGCCCACCACGTCACCCGCGTCACCCGCACCGACGGGCCGCGGTTTAGCCACGACATCGACGCGGCGCTGCGCTCCGTGCTCGCGGGCCTCAACCCGCGCGGGCTGAGCCTGGGAGACGTCGTGGGGCTCTTCGCCGCGTCGCGCGGGCTTGACGACGCCGCCACCGACGAGCTGGCGCACTCCGCGGCCGCGGCGGCGGTCGACCTGATCCGCCACGGGCTGATCATTCCCGCCGAGATCGCCGACCTGGCGGTGCTGTAAATGAGAGCCGTACTCAC
Organism: Corynebacterium sp. Z-1; assembly: GCF_031844665.1. NCBI lineage: Bacteria > Bacillati > Actinomycetota > Actinomycetes > Mycobacteriales > Corynebacteriaceae > Corynebacterium > Corynebacterium sp. Z-1. The sequence goes on from NZ_CP134621.1 coordinate 1,872,455, forward strand.
CCGCGTCTCTCAGGCCAGCGTCACCGTCGACGGTGACGTCGTCGGCGCGATCAACTGTCCTGACACCGGCGGGATCCTCGCCCTGGTGGGCGTGGGCCGCGACGACGCCGAGGACGCGTGGCGCACGGTGGCGCGCAAGATCGCGGAACTGCGCATCCTCGACGGCGAACGCAGCGCCGAAGACGCAGGCGCCCCGGTCTTGCTGGTGAGCCAGTTCACGCTGCTCGGCCGCACCGCGAAAGGCCGGCGGCCTTCATGGGCAGACGCGGCGCCCGGAAACATCGCCGAGCCGGTGATCGAGAGCATCGCCGGGGAGCTGCGCCGCCGGGGCATCCACGTCGAGCAGGGGCGCTTCGGGGCGATGATGAAGGTCGCCAGTGTTAACGAGGGCCCGTTTACTGTCCTGGTTGAGGCCTGAACCATGCACACGGCCCAAAGCGCCCGCTGAGCTGCGCGGATGATCATTGTTAGCAAGCCGGGAACAAACTGTGAGCCTCGTGCGTTAAGGCATTAGACCCGAACCGTTCTAGGAGGCTAACAAACATGACTCAACCGGATCATGCTCCCGCCGCTGATCAGGAAGAAACCGTCGATCGCGGCAGTCGCCGGAACCAGACGAATGACAATCCGTCGGCAGACTTGGTCCGCGTGTACCTCAACGGCATCGGCAAGACCGCGCTACTCGACGCCGCCGAGGAGGTGGAGCTGGCCCAGCGCATCGAGGTCGGGCTCTACGCACAGTTCCTTTTAGACGACCCCGACACCAAGCTCACCCGCGCGAAGAAGCGCGACCTGAAGATCTTGGCCAAGCAGGGCCGCCGCGCGCGCTCGCACCTGCTCGAGGCGAACCTGCGCCTCGTTGTCTCCCTGGCAAAGCGCTACACGGGCCGCGGTATGCCGCTGCTTGACCTGATCCAGGAGGGCAACCTCGGCCTGATCCGCGCGATGGAGAAGTTCGACTACGCCAAGGGGTTCAAGTTCTCCACCTACGCCACCTGGTGGATCCGCCAGGCAATCACCCGCGGCATGGCCGACCAGTCGCGCACCATCCGCCTACCAGTCCACCTCGTGGAGCAGGTGAACAAGCTCTCGCGCATCCGCCGCGAGATGTACCAGTCCCTGGGCCGCGAACCCACGAACGAGGAGCTGTCGGAAGAGTCCGGCATCGAGGAGTCCAAGATCGAGATGCTGCTGCGCCAGTCGCGCGACCCGGTCTCCCTCGACATGCCCGTCGGCGCGGACGAGGAGGCTCCCCTGGGTGACTTCATCGAGGACGCCGAGGCAACCGACGCCGAGGACGCCGTGGTTTCCAGCCTGCGCCACGACGACATCCAGGACATCATCGGCGGCCTGGAGCAGCGCGAGCAGGACGTGATCCGCCTGCGCTACGGCCTTGACGACGGTGTGCCCCGCACCCTCGACCAGATCGGCCGCCAGTTCGGCCTGTCCCGCGAGCGCGTGCGCCAGATCGAGCGCGAGGTCATGGCGAAGCTGCGCGTCGGCGAGCGCGCCGACCGGCTGCGCGATTACGCGATGTAGCAACACCGGGCGCGCCCGGGCGGATTGACGGTTCACCGCCCGGGCGCGTTTTTGCGTTTGTTAGGATGTGTCCAAGAATCGCTAGGCACGCGGCGGCGGGTGCGCTGCTGGCGGCCGGCATGAGCGTGAGAGGGATTGGCAAGCGTGCGTGACCTAGTAGATACGACCGAAATGTACTTAAGAACGGTCTACGAGCTGGAAGAAGAGGGCATCATTCCGATGCGCGCGCGTATCGTTGAGCGCCTCGACCAGTCCGGGCCGACCGTTTCCCAAACCGTCGCTCGCATGGAGCGCGACGGCCTGATCGTCGTCGAGCCGGACCGCTCACTGTCGCTGACGCAGGTCGGGCGCGAGCGCGCCACCGCGGTGATGCGCAAGCACCGCCTCGCCGAGCGCCTGCTTACCGACGTCCTCCAGCTCGACCTCTCCCGTGTCCACGAGGAGGCGTGCCGCTGGGAGCACGTGATGAGCGAGGAGGTGGAGAAGCGGGTCGTCGCGGTGCTGCACAACCCCTACCGCTCCCCCTTCGGCAACCCGATCCCCGCCCTCGCGGAGCTCGGCGTGGACGAGGACGCCTCCCTCGAGCACGGCACCCGGGCGATTGATCTGGATCTCAGCTCGCCGGTTGAGGCCCGCGTGGTGCAGATCAGCGAGATTCTGCAGCTCAACCTGCCCGTCTTCCGTGAGCTCGCGGCGGCGAAGATCGGCATCGACAGCACCGTCACCCTGAGCCGCGGCGACGACGGCGACATCCTCGTCGCCTCGGGGTTAGGCTCGACCGTGACGCTGAGTGACGACATCGCCCACGCGTTCCGCGTCAGCCCCACCGCCTAGACGCGGCCCACCCCAGAAGGAAAGGCCAGCCATGAAACTCGTTGTCACAGGCGGCGCCGGATACGTCGGAAGCGTCTGCGCCAAGGTGCTTGTCGACGCCGGCCACGACGTCACCGTCATCGATGACTTCTCCACCGGCAACCCCGAGGCCGTGCCCGCGGGCGCCACCCTGGTCGAGGGCCGCATCGGCGACTTCATCGACGCCACGCTGGCCAGCGGCGACATCGACGGCGTCCTGCACTTCGCGGCGCGCTCGCTCGTCGGCGAGTCCATGGAGGTGCCCCACGAGTACTGGCGCGACAACTTGGTCACTTCGCTATCGCTTCTCGACGCCATGCGCACGCACCAGGTTCCCAAGCTCGTGTTCTCCTCCACCGCCGCGACCTACGGCGAGCCGGAGACGGTGCCGATCACCGAAGACACCCCGACGAGGCCAACGAACCCCTACGGGGCGACGAAGCTGGCCATCGACTACGCCATTACTTCCTACTGCCAGGCCTACGGCCTGGGAGCGACGAGCCTGCGCTACTTCAACGTCGCCGGCGCGCACGGCGCGATCGGCGAGAACCACAAGACCGAAACGCACCTCATTCCGCTGGTCCTGCAGGTCGCGCTGGGCTACCGAGACAAGATCATGATCTTCGGCGACGACTGGCCCACCAAAGACGGCACCTGCGTGCGCGACTACATCCACATCCGCGACCTCGCCGACGCCCACGTGCTCGCCTTGGAATCCAGCACGCCGGGCGAGCACCGCATTTACAACCTGGGCTCGGGCGACGGCTACTCCGTGCGCGAAGTCATCGAGGTGTGCCGCGAGGTCACCGGGCACCCGATCCCCGCCGAGGTCGCTCCCCGGCGCGCCGGCGACCCGGCTGTGCTCATCGCCTCTTCGGAGAAGATCCAGCGCGAGCTTGGCTGGGATCCGACGCGCACGCAGCTGCGCCGCATCGTTGAGGATGCGTGGGAGTTCACCCGCGAGCTCGGCGATCGCTCCCACGCAGCCCCCAAGCGCTAGAACTCACTCCCCTCCTAGGGTGGCGCGCGCGGTATCGAACACCGCCCACGCCATCGCGCAGCCCGACTCGGCTGTCTCGACAAGGTTTTCCTGCAGGCCGTTGTGCAGCATGGTCAGCAGCAGCTCCGACAGGCTATGGCCGGGGACTTCCTCCTGGGCGCAGGACAGCGCCACCACGGCCCACGAGCTGAGGTGGCGGGAGGTGGCGACGGTAGCCCACAGGGTCAACGCATTGGCGCGGATTTCACCGCGGTAAGCCTTGGCCACCCACAGCAGGGCTGCTGCCGCGCTTTGCGGGGACTTCAGCGCGTCAATCACCAGCAGGTCGCGCGACCAGCGCATCGCGAGCATCGCGGCGAGGTCTACCCCGTCGCCCGGGTGGGCGAAGATGCTGGCCCTCCCCGGGCGCGCCACCTCGTGGATCATCGGGCGCGGGCGCAGCTCGTGCAGCATCGCGCAGGCGTTATCAATCTCGGCTGCGAGCGTGGCTGTGTCCGTGTCGCGCAGCAGCGCGAGTTCGGTGGCGCGGCGTGCGGCGGCGGCAGGGTCGCAGTCCGGGTGGGTTGGGTCGATATCGTCCCACGCCTCGAAGAAGCGGAACGTGTCCGCGCGGTCGAGTTCCGGCAGTGCCCCATTGTGCAACAGCGGCTTCATTGAGGGCGAGGAGACGACGCACGGCACCGTGCCGGAGATCCACTCCTCACCGCGGTCAACGTGCGCGAGATGCGCTGGGTTAGGGCCGAAGACGATGGTGTACGGGGTGCCGTGGGCAATTTCGGAGACGTGCCAGCAGGCGTCAATAAGGGAGGTGCCCTCGGCGGACGAGAAGTTGAACAACAGCTCCTTGGTCTCTTCCACCAGCGTGGAATTGGGGATGCGGCTGATGATGACCGCGTAGAAGGCGATGCATTCGCCACCGGGGGTGTCGATGAGTGCGGGTAACATGTGGTGGGTGTGGGCAAGGTCAGCGCGCATGACAGGACCCAGGCGGGTCGTGCCGTCGCTGTCCGCGGGGTAGATCCCGACGATGACGGTAGATTCTTGGGGGTAGAAGCCGAAGATTCCCGGCAAGGCGGCGATGATGTCTTGTGGTCCGTTCAGTGTCCCTGGAGTCAGATCCATATTTACTAAGACTGCTCGCCCGTAGCACAGGTTCCATCGGGTGGATGTGCGCCTGTGGATAAGTCAGTGTTATCTACAGTTATCCACAGGACCCCGCCCCGACGTGGCGCTAGGGCGCCGCATCCGGCACAATGGAATGCTCGATATGGGAATGTTTTCGCCCGCCCCATCGTTGTTCCAAGCAACGAATAGATGGGCGAGAGTCGGCCCAGGGATGCAAAGGAGCACAGATGACGGACCAAGAACGTCACATGTATGAGCTGGAGTACCCCGCCCCCGCAGTTGGGGAAGGGCCAGCCGGACCAACCCTCATTATTGCCATGCAGGGCTACGCTGACGCGGGTCACGCCGTCGAGGGCGCTGCCGACCACCTCAAGGCTGCGTTCGAGTCGCGCACGGTGGCGACGTTTAACAACGACGAGCTGATTGATTACCGCTCGCGGCGGCCCATTGTCACCATGGCGCACAGCGAAATCACCAGCATGGAGGACCTCCAGCTGGACATGCGCGTGCTGCGCGACACCGAGGGCCAGTCATTCCTGCTGCTCTCCGGCCCGGAACCCGACCTGCGCTGGGAGGCGTTTAGTGAGGCCGTGGCGGACCTGGCGGATCGCTTCAACGTGGACAAGACCATCTGCCTCTACGCCGCGCCGATGGGCGCGCCGCACACCCGCCCCCTAGTCGTGTCCGCGCACGGCAACGACCGGGAGCTCGTGGGCACGATGTTCACCTTCGACGGCATGGTCACCGTGCCGGGCTCGGCCGCGATTATGATTGAGCGCGTGCTGCACGGCCGCGGCCGCAAGGTGGCGGGCTACACGGCGCACGTTCCGCACTACGTCTCGGCCTCTCCCTACCCCAGTGCGACGTACCAGCTGCTGCAGTCGGTCTCTGATGCCAGCAACCTGCAGTTCCCGCTGCGCTCGCTGGAGCACGACATGCAGCGCGTCTCGCGCCAGCTCGCCGAGCAGACGGCGTCGTCGCAGGAGATCTCCCAGGTGGTCGCTGCCCTGGAGCAGCACTACGATTCGGAGATGCAGGAGTACCGCGACCGCCACCCGAACGCGATGATGCCGGGTGAGTCGCAGATGCCCAGCGGCGAGGAGATCGGCGAGGCGTTCGAGAACTTCCTCTCAACCATCGATGACCGCGACTACGACAGCTTCGGTGAGCGCGCCCTACCCTTCGGCGAGGACGTGGACAGCCGGTTGGCGGACCACTACACCACCGACCTGAGCGAGCCGGACAGCGCCGAGCGTGACGACGATGACGACACCGGCGCGCAGGGCGCTCTGGACGACGACCAGTAGGAGGCCGCGTCGTCGTGTCGGGGCCCTCGGCTACGGTTGAGGGCGTGACTTTAGCCGACATGCTCCCCGACCTCGCCGACGTCCCGGAATCCCTCTTCGATGAGGTGGTGTGGGACGTGTTCAACTCCTGGACCCGCGAGCGTGGAATCACGCTATACCCCGCGCAGGAGGAGGCGTCGCTTGCCCTGCTGACCGGCGAGAACGTTATTCTGGCGACCCCGACCGGGTCGGGCAAGTCGATGGTGGCAAACGCGGCGCACTTCATCGCGCTCGCGCGCGGGCAGCGCTCGTTCTACACCGCACCGATCAAGGCACTGGTCAGCGAGAAGTTCTTCGCGTTGTGCGAGATCTTCGGACCTGAGAATGTCGGGATGATGACGGGCGACGCCACCGTGAACGCGCACGCCCCGATCATCGCCGCGACCGCGGAGATCGTCGCCAACATCGCGCTGCGCGAAGGCGAGCGGGCCGCGATCGACCAGGTGGTCATGGACGAGTTCCACTACTACTCCGAGCCGGATCGCGGATGGGCGTGGCAGGTGCCCCTGCTTGAGCTGCCGAAGGCCCAGTTCCTGCTCATGTCGGCGACCCTCGGCAACACCGCGTGGCTCGAGGAGGACCTGACCAAGCGCACGGGCCGCCCCACCACCTATGTCGGTGGTTCGCAGCGGCCCGTGCCGCTGGACTTCCACTACGTGTTCACCCCGGTCCACGAGACGCTCGAAGAGCTTCTCGACGCCGGCAAGGCCCCCATCTACGTCGTCCATTTCTCCCAACGCGAGGCCACCGAGCGCGCCCAGGCGCTGACCAGCATGAGCATCGTCACCGCGGAGGAGAAAAGGCGCATCGCGGACGAGATCGGCGATTTCCGTTTCACCACCACCTTCGGCAAGACGCTGTCATCGCTGTTGCGCCGGGGCATCGGCGTGCACCACGCGGGGATGTTGCCGAAGTACCGCAGGCTCGTCGAGAAGCTGTCCCAAACGGGCCTGTTGAAGATCATCTGCGGCACGGACACCCTCGGTGTGGGCATTAACGTGCCGATTCGCACCGTGCTGATGACGGGCCTGGCCAAGTACGACGGCACCCGCCAGCGGGTCTTAAAGTCGCGCGAGTTCCACCAGATCGCGGGCCGGGCGGGGCGCGCGGGTTTTGATACGGAGGGCACGGTCGTCGTTGAGGCACCGGAGCACGAGATCGAAAACGTCAAGCTGCGGCGCAAGGCGGGCGACGACCCGAAGAAGCTGAAGAAACTTCGCAAAAAGTCCGCCCGCGACGGTGAAGTGTCGTGGTCGGAGAAAACGTTCGAGCGCCTCACCACCGCCGAACCGGAGGAGCTGACGAGCCAGTTCCGGGTGTCCAACTCGATGCTGCTGAACGTCGTGGCTCGCCCCGGCGACGGGTACGCGCACATGATGCGCCTGTTGCGCGACAACCACGACACGCGGGCCAAGCAAAACCGTGACATCCTCACCGCCGTCGAACTGTTCCGCGGGCTCGTCAACGCGCAGGTGGTCGAGCGCACCCCGGATTCGCCCGCGATGCGCCCGTACACGCTCACCCGGGAGTTGGACCGCGATTTCGCGCTCAACCAGCCGCTGTCGCCCTTCGCGCTGGCGTTTTTGACCGTCCTCGACCCGGAGTCGGAGACTTACGCCCTGGATGTCATCTCCACGTTCGAGGCGATCCTGGATGATCCACGCCAGCTTCTCCAGGCGCAGCAATCCGCGGCGCGCGGCGAGGAGATTGCCGCGCTGAAAGCCGATGGCGTGGACTACACCGAGCGCATGGCGCTGATCGAGGACGTGACCTACCCCAAGCCGCTCGAAGAGGAGCTGGAAGCGGCCTACGAGACGTTCACGCAGGGCAACCCTTGGGCCAAGGAGTTCCAGCTCTCGCCCAAGTCGGTCGTGCGCGACATGATCGAGCACGCGATGACGTTTTCGGACCTCATCGCCACCTACGGCCTCGCGCGCTCGGAGGGTGTGATCCTGCGCTACCTCACCGACGCCTGGCGCACCCTATCGCACTCCATCCCCGAGGCCTTCCTCAACGACGAGCTGGGCGACATCATCGCCTGGCTCGGCGAGCTCGTCCGCCAGGTCGACTCCTCGCTCATCGACGAGTGGGCGCACATGGCCGATGAGGATTCGCCGATCTCGCAAGAAGCGCTCGAGCGTGAGCTCGCGTTCGGCGTCGAGGACCCCTCGGCCCTGACGGCCAACCGCCGCGCGTTCCGCGTAATGGTGCGCAACTACTTCTTCCGTCTCGTCGAGCTCTTCGCCTTCGAAAAGGAAGACCAGCTCGCCGAGATGCTCGCCTACCTCGACGACCCTGACAGCGACGCTGAGGCCGCCGGCCCCGCCGCGCCCGACTGGCCCGCGGAGATGGACGACTACTTCGACGAGTACGACGATGTCGTGCTCGACGCCGACGCGCGCGGGCCGGAGTACTTCCGCATCGAGAGCGAGAGCGGCCGGCAGTGGCCGGTTGTGCAGGTGCTCAAGGACCCGGCGGGCGAAAAGTCCTTCCAGCTCCACGGCGTGGTGGACCTGGATGCCTCGGACCAGGCAGGGGAAGTGCGCCTGAGTCAGCTGGTGATGAAAAAAATTTTAACTAACTAAGCAAACGGGAACTTTCGTACCGTAAACTCATAGGCATGAGCAATAAAGAGTACCGCCCGACCCTCGCTCAGCTGCGGACCTTCGTCACCATCGCCGAGAACAAGCACTTCGGCGCTGCTGCTGCCAAGCTCAACATCTCCCAGCCGTCGCTGTCGCAAGCCCTCGTCGCGTTGGAAACCGGACTGGGTATCCAGCTCATCGAGCGCTCCACGCGGAAGGTGATTGTCTCCCCGGTCGGTGAGGAACTGCTCCCCCTTGCTCGCGCCACCCTCGAGGCGGCGGATGCCTTTGTCACCCGTTCGCGCGGCGCACTCGGTGTGCTCTCGGGCCCGCTCACGCTCGGGATTATCCCGACGCTGACCCCGTATATCCTCCCCGACTTTCTCAAGGAATCGAGCAAGCACTACGCGGACCTGAAACCCCAGATCGTCGAGGAGCAAACTCCCGCGCTTCTTGATCAGCTCCGCGACGGCTCCGTCGACGTCGCCATCTTGGCCGTGCCGGCGGGCCACCCCGGAATGCGCGAGTCCGTGCTGTTCCGCGAGCGCTTCGTCGTTGTCACACCCGAGGGCCACCCGCTCGCGGGCCGCCGCGACCTCACCCTCGACGACCTGCGCGAGCTCGAGTTGCTGCTGCTTGACGACGGCCACTGCCTACGAGACCAGATCATCGACCTATGCCGGATCGCCCAGATGAGCAACCCGGGCAACGGGGAGTACTCCACGCGCGCCTCCTCGCTGACCACCATCATGCAGCTCGTCGTGGCGGGGCTGGGCTGCACGCTGGTTCCGGAATCCGCGGTGGCGACCGAGTGCACGCGGCCGGGTTTGGGGCTCGCCGCTTTCGCCCCGTCGGTTGCGGCGGAGCGCACGATCGGTCTGGTCAGCAGGCCGTCGTCGGCACGCGCGGTCGAGCACCAAGCGCTCGGCGAGCTGATCACGCGGGCCCACGCCAAGGTGATCCAACGAAGCAGGAGCATCATCGACGGCTAGAATCGTTCGGCAGATATGAACGATTCCTCCCACCCCTCCCGCGGCGAGCTCCTCTCCCGCCTCGATAGCCTGCCGCTTGCCGAGGTGCGGCGGTTTCGCCGTCGCCTGGACAAGGCCCGCGCGCCGCAGGCGCTTCGCGCCATCGCCGACGACCTCGACGCCGCAGCCGCCACCGTTGCGGCGCGCGATGCCGCGGTGCCCGACATCACCTACCCCGAGCAGTTGCCCGTCTCTGCGCGGCGCGACGACATCATGGAGCTCATGCGCAACCACCAGGTGGTGGTCATCGCGGGTGAGACGGGTTCGGGCAAGACCACCCAGATCCCGAAGATGCTGCTCGAGCTGGGGCGCGGCCGCCGGGGTTTGATCGGCCACACCCAGCCGCGCCGGCTCGCGGCACGCACCGTCGCGGAGCGCATCGCGGACGAGCTCGGCCAGAGCGTCGGCGAGACCGTGGGCTACGCCATCCGCTTCGACGACCGCGTCTCCCCCACCACGGCGGTCAAACTGATGACCGACGGCATCCTGCTCGCCGAAATGCAGCGCGACCGCTTCCTCAACGCCTACGACACGATCATCATCGACGAGGCCCACGAGCGCTCGCTTAACATCGACTTCCTCCTCGGCTATCTCAAGCAGCTCCTGCCCCGGCGCCCTGACCTGAAGGTGATCATCACCTCTGCGACGATCGATCCGCAGCGCTTCGCCGAGCACTTCTGCGAATCCGACGGCACCCCGGCCCCGATCATCGAGGTCTCCGGGCGCACCTACCCCGTCGAGATCCGCTATCGCCCTCTGGTGGAAACCGTTGGCGGCAAAGAGACCGACGTGGACATGATCGACGGCGTCGTCGCGGCCATCGAGGAGCTGATGCGCGAGGGCGAAGGCGACATCTTGTGCTTCTTCGCCTCCGAGCGCGACATCCGAGACTGCATGGAGGCCCTGGAAAAGAAGCACTGGCGCTCCGTGGAGGTCACCCCGCTGTTCGGGCGGCTGTCCAACGCCGAGCAGCACCGCGTGTTCTCCCCGCACTCCGGCCGGCGCATTGTGCTGTCGACCAATATCGCCGAGACGTCGCTGACGGTCCCGGGGATTCACTACGTGGTGGATACCGGCCTGGCGCGCATCTCGCGCTACTCCACACGCACGAAGGTGCAGCGACTGCCCATCGAGGAGATTTCCCAGGCCTCGGCCAACCAGCGCTCCGGGCGCTCGGGCCGCGTTGCCGACGGCATTGCCATCAGGCTCTACTCCGAAGAAAACTTCAACGCCCGGGCCGAGTTCACTGACCCGGAAATCCTGCGCACCAACCTTGCCAGCGTGATTCTGCAGATGATCTCGTTGCGTCTCGGCGACATCAGCGAGTTCCCCTTTCTGCAGCCCCCGGACCCGAAGTCGGTGCGCGATGGTCTGGCCGTGCTCCACGAGCTCGGCGCCACCAGCGACAAGGAGCGTAACGGCGCGCCCGTGCTCACCGCGATCGGCCGCGACATCGCCCGCATCCCGGTCGACCCGAAGATGGCCCGCATGCTCGTCGAGGCCAACCGCCTCGGCGTGCTTGACGACGTCACCGTCATCGTCGCCTACATGACCATCCAGGACGTGCGCGAGCGCCCGCTCGAGTTTCAGGCCCAGGCGGATCAGGCGCACGCGCGCTTCAAAGACAAGACCTCCGACTTTCTCTCCGCGCTCAAGCTGTGGGACTACATCGGCGAATCGCGCGACGAGCTGTCCGGCAACGCGTTTCGCAAGCGGATGAAGCGCGAATTTCTGCACTACATGCGCATCCGCGAGTGGTATGACCTGGTGCGCCAGCTGCGCGACGTCGAAAAGCAGCTGGGCTTCTCGCGCGCTGAGAACGTTGCCAACGAGCGCGACTCGGACGCGATCCATAAGTCGCTGCTCACGGGGTTGCTGTCCAACATCGGGGCGCGCGAGGGCAATTCGAAGGAGTTCCAGGGCACCCGTGGCACGAAGTTCATGGTCTTTCCGGGATCGGTGCTGGCGAAGAAGCCGCCGGAGTTTCTCATGGCGGCCGAGCTGGTTGAGACCTCGCGGCTGTGGGCGCGCGACGCCGCGCGAATCCAGCCCGAATGGGTGGAAACGGCCGCGGGTGGGCTGCTGAAGCACAGCTATTCGGAGCCGGTGTGGTCGCGCAAGCGCTCGGCCGCGATGGTGCACCAAACGTCGCTGTTGTACGGCCTGCCGATCGTGCGCGACCGGCTCGTGCCCTACCACCGCGTTGACGCCGAGGGCGCGCGCACGATGTTTATCCGCCACGCGCTGATCGGCGGCGATTGGAACCGACACCACACATTCATCGACCACAACGAAGCGATGCTTGCCGACGCCGCAGCGGTCGAGGACAAGGTCCGCCGCCGCGGCATCGTGGTCGACGAGGACGCTTTGTACGACTTCTACGACTCGCGCCTGCCCGCCGACGTGACCACCGCGCGCCACTTCGACTCGTGGTGGAAGAAGAAGCGCCACGAGGACGCCAGCTACCTCAACTTCGACCCGAACGACCTGGTCAACGACGATGTCGATGCCTCCGACTCCGACTTCCCCACCGTGTGGCGCCAGGGGTCGATCGACTACGCGCTGCGCTACACCTTTGAGCCCGGCGACCCGCTTGACGGTGTGACGGTGGAGGTCCCCGTGCCGCTGTTGGCCGGCTTCGCGGCCACCGGCTTCGATTGGCTCGTCCCAGGTCTGCGTGCGGAGCTGGTTACCGAGCTGATCCGCACACTGCCCAAAGCTCTACGACGTTCCGTCGTCCCCGCCCCGGACTTCGCAGCCATGGCGCTGCCGAAGCTCACGCCGCGGGAGCAGCCGCTGACCGACGACCTCGCCGAAGTCCTGCGCTCTATCGGCGGCGCGGGGATCAACGGCAGCGATTTCCGGCCCGCCGCCCTGCCGCCGCACTTGAAGATCACGTTCGCGGCGATTGACAAGCGCGGGGAAATCATCGACCACGACAAGGACCTCACGGCGCTTAAAAGCCGCCAATCAGGCAAGATCCGCTCCTCGGTGTCCAAGGCGAGCCGCACCGCCGAGACGGCCAGCGCACCCAAGTGGACTGCCCACACGCTTGGCGAGGTCCCCGAGACCGTCACCACCACGATCGACGGCAACCAGGTCGACGCCTACCCTGCGCTGGAGGCAACGGCCAACGGCGTCAAGGTCACGGTTCACCCGACGAAGGCGGCCGCCGACGCGTCCATGCTCACGGCGACGCTGACGCTTCTGCTGCGCGAGATCAACGTCAACGTCTCCCAGATGACCAAGGGGCTGCCGCTGCGCCAGAAGGTTGCGATAGACAACTACCCGCACGGTGGTGCGGCGGGGCTTGTCGACGACGCCCGCGTCGCCACGCTGCGCGACCTGATGGTCGCCGCCGGTGGCCCGGTCCGCTCCCCGGAGGAGTTCGACGCGCTGGTGCGTGAAATCAAGCCGAAGGTCAGCGCCGAGGTGCGGCAGAAGGTGGTTGCGCTCGCGCCCGTGCTTGTGGAGTACTCCGCGATCTCGCAGGAGCTGGAGAAGTGGACCGGCCCGGCGATCGACGACATGCGCGGGCAGCTCGCATTCTTCCTCCCCGCCCACGCGATCACCGTCCACGGGATGGCGTACCTTCGGCACGTCCCGCGCTACATCGACGCGATGCGGATTCGCTTGGAGGACATGGCGATAGACCCCGACCGCGACGCTGACCGCCAGGACGTTGTCGCGGCAACCCACGCCTACCTCAAGGCGAAGCTGCGCACGCTGCCCGCCGGGCGGGAGAAGACGAAGGACGTCAAGGACATTCTGTGGCGGATCCAGGAGCTGCGGGTGAGCTTGTTTGCCCAGCGCCTGGGCACCCCGAAGCCGGTTAGCCAGCGTCGCATCGAAAAGCTTATCGACGCCGTCCGCTAGCGCCCGGGGTGGGTAATCCGAGCAGCCGGGGACATACACAAGCATATTTTCCTGAGAGGCGATGCAATCTGCGGAAACGCGATGATGCGGTGTTCTATCAGTCGATCTGCGGACACGGCGAACACCCGACATCCCCCGGTGCGAGACCTCTAGAAGTCCTCGCGGTCGCGGCGGCGCATCAGGCGGATTTCGGATTCGAAGTCGTCGGCGGATTCGAAGGACTTGTATACGGAAGCGAAGCGCAGGTATGCGACCTCGTCGAGGGCGCGCAGTGGCTCGAGCACCGCGAGGCCGACGTCGTTGGCGTCGACCTGGGAGCTGCCGTGGCTGCGCACGGTCTCCTCTACTTGTTGGGCGAGTCGCTTGAGAGCGTCGTCGGACACGTCACGGCCCTGGCACGCGCGCCGCACGCCGCTGATCAGCTTGTCGCGGTCAAAGGGCTCGCTGACGCCGTTGCGCTTGACCACCATGAGGATGGCCTTTTCCACGGTGGTGAAGCGCCCTGCGCAGTCCGAGCACTCTCGGCGGCGGCGAATTGCAGATCCGCCGTCGATCACGCGGGAGTCAAGCACCCTGGACTGTTCGTGGTGGCAAAACGGGCAGTGCATGCGCTCGATTCTACCGCGCGCGTCCTCCCCCGCCGCGGCCACTGCAGCGCGGGATCTAGCGCACGGATGCTGCGGTGACCCCCGAGGTCGCGTCTGCAACCTGATCCGAAGAATCGCCGGCGAAGGCACCGCCCGCCGCAGACCCGAGAATCAGGGCAAGACCGAGGGCCGCACCCATGAGCAGGCTAACCCGATTTTCGTGGCGAGTTTCGAACATGTCGGAATTTTGCGCACCTGCGCGAACAGTGCCGGCGTTCACGCGTTCAGAGTTTCGATGCACCGGGCTAAGCGTTCGAACATGGCGCGCGCCCCTCGAGATGATTTCCGCCTCGGGGAGATCCCACACCGCGGCGGGAAGCGTCGGCGCGGTAGCGGAATTGAACGAAGTATGTGCAGCGTGAGGGCGGTCGATTTGAATGGTCATGGTGTTCTCCTTTGTTGTCTGACTGCAGTGTAATTTCAAGCCGGACATCATCGAACATTTAACCCGCTCGTATGTTCGAGTACGTCTATGTGTTCGATTTATAGCACGGGGGTCCGACTTTGTCCACACCATGGCCTAAAATGTCGAACAAATTTGCCACTTCTGGTACTTTTGCAAGCAGACCACGTTTTTCGCCGACCCACACGAACTCTCAGGAGCAGCCATGCCACGCAAGAAGGACGACCCGAACAACCTCGACATGAGCGTTCTGTCTGATCGCCAACGTCGCATTCTCGAAGTAATCCAGGACGCCGTTGTTCTACGCGGTTACCCGCCAAGCATCCGCGAGATCGGCGACGCCGCCGGCCTGCAATCCACCTCTTCTGTCGCCTACCAGCTCAAAGAGCTGGAGAAGAAGGGCTTTTTGCGCCGCGACCCGAACAAGCCGCGCGCCGTGGACCTGCGCCACCTCCCCGACTCGCAGAAGAATTCGCGCAAGGCCAAGCCGAAGGCCGCCCCGACCCCCGAGGACGCGTCCGCGCCCCGCTACATCCCAGTCGTTGGACAGATCGCCGCTGGCTCCCCGATTCTCGCCGAGGAGAACGTGGACAACTACTTCCCGCTTCCCCAGGAGCTGCTCGGCGACGGCGAGCTCTACATGCTCCGCGTCGTCGGCGAGTCCATGCGTGACGCCGGCATTCTCGACGGCGACTGGGTCGTGGTGCGCTCCCAGCCCGTGGCGGAGGAAGGCGAGTTCGTCGCAGCGCTTCTCGACGGCGAAGCGACCGTGAAGGAGTTCCACAAGGACGCCACCGGCGTCTGGCTCCTCCCCCACAACGACGCGTTCTCCCCGATCAAGGGCGACGAGGCGGAAATCATGGGGCGTGTCGTGTCCGTTTTCCGCACCCTCTAACGCGCGTCTGCGCCCGACTGCTACCCCCACTTGAGGGCTTTCGGGCGCAATCCCACTTAAGCGGGCAGCCTTCTTTTGCAACAATGGCGTGCGTCACTTGTTCACCGCACATCCAACCTGAGGATTGTCCGCCCATGTACGCAGAGGAACGCAGACGACAGATCGCGTCGTTGACCGCCATTGAGGGCCGCGTCAACGTCACCGAGCTGGCAGACAAGTTTGACGTTACTGCCGAAACAATCCGGCGCGACCTAGCCGTCCTCAACCGTGAGGGCCTGATCCACCGCGTTCACGGGGGCGCGGTCGCCAGCCAGACGTTTTCCACCACCGAGTTCTCACTCGACGCGCGCTCGCGGTCGGCATCGACCGCGAAATCCGCCATCGCCCGCAATGCACTGCAGTACTTGCCGGAGCAATCCGAGGGCGGGATCTTCCTCGACTCGGGGACGTCGATTAGCGCCTTTTCCACCCTGCTGGCCTCGGACCCGCGCGCGGCGTCCTGGCCGATTGTGACCAACTCGCTGCCCATCGCGCTCGAGTTGTCCACCGCGGGCCTGCCGCACGTGCAGTTGCTCGGCGGCTCGGTTCGCGCGATTACGCAGGCTGTCGTCGGCGCGATGGCGCTGCGCTCGCTCGCCCTGATGCGCGCCGACGTCGCCTTCATCGGCACCAACGCGCTCAGCGTCGACCACGGACTGTCCACGGCCGATGCCCAGGAGGCCGCGATTAAGACGGCGATGGTCACCAACGCCCGCACCGTTGTTGTGCTGTGCGATTCGACCAAGCTCGGCAACGACTACCTGGTCAGCTTCGCCTCGCTGGACGAGATCGACGTCCTCATCACCGATTCCGGCGCACCGGAGTCGATCGTCAGCGAGCTGTCACAGCACGGCATTGAGGTAGTCCTCGCCGAGGCGTAGCGTCCGTCACAGCCGCCGCGCCCGCATTGACCGTTCGGGTACGCCCGGACATACTTGGAAGTTAAAACTGGGAGGAGCCCGCAGAAGTGATCATCACATTCACGCCCAACCCAAGTATCGATGCCACTCTCGAGCTCGACTCCCTCGAACGCGGCGGCGTCAACCGCACCATCACCGCGCATAGAGAAGCCGGCGGCAAGGGAATCAACGTCTCCCACGCCTGCACCAACGCGGGCCGCGACACCCTCGCCATCGCCCCCTGCGGGCCGAGCGACCCGTTCACTCTCATTTGCCGCAACGCTGGCATCCCGCTGAAAGGCATCCCGATTTCCGGCGCGATCCGCACGAACACCACGCTCACCGAGCGCGACGGCTCCACCACCAAGGTCAACGAAACGGGCCCGCTTTTGCGTGACGACGACGTCACCCGCATCACTGACATCCTCATCTCCACCGTCGCCGAAACCCGCGCCGACGCCGTCGTCATGGCCGGCTCCCTGCCCCCGGGCGCGCCGCCCTCGTGGTACGCCACGCTCGCCCAGGCCGTGCGCATGGCCTGCCCGGGCGCCGTTGTCGCCATCGACACCTCCGACGCGCCGCTGGCGGAGCTCGGGAAGAATCTGGCAGACGCCAAACCGGATGTGATCAAACCCAACGCGTTCGAACTCGCCCAGCTCACCGGCGCCGACGGTGACGCCTTGGAGCGCCAGGCCGCGTCGGGCGACTACCGCAGCATCGTCGTCCACGCTCGCAAGCTGATCAGCGACGGCGTGAAAGAGGTGCTGGTCACCCTCGGCTCGGCCGGGGCGTGCCTGGTCACGGCCACGGGCGCGTGGGCGGCCACCGCTCCCCCGATGACGACCCGCTCGACGGTTGGCGCGGGCGATAGTGCGCTGGCCGGCTACATCATGGCCCGCGTCGAGGGCGCCGACCCCTGCGAGTGCCTGCGCCGGGGCGTGGCCTACGGCTCGGCCGCGGCCGCGAAACCGGGCACCGGCATCCCCTCTCCCGACGAGGTGGACACGGTCAATACCCACGTGGTTGCACTTGAGACGGAGCCGAGGTAGCCGGTGGACAGTCCGGACCTCATCAGGCTCGAGCTCGTCGCCCTCGACGTCGACGCCGGCGGGCACCCCCGCGAGGTCATCGCGCACCTCGCGGGCCTGGTCGAATCCGCCGGCCGCACCAACGACTCCGCGCAGCTCATCGCCGACGTCACCGCGCGCGAAGGTAAGGCCCCGACGGGCGTGGCGGGGCGCATCGCCATCCCGCACGCCCGCTCGTCCGCCGTGAGCGTGCCCACGCTCGCCTTCGCGCGGCTTCGCCACCCGGTCGACTTCTCCGGCCCCGACGGCCCCGCCGACCTCGTGTTCCTCATCGCCGCCCCCGCGGACGGTAGCAAGGCGCACCTGTCAATCCTGTCGACGCTCGCCCGGGCGCTGGTGCGTGAGCAGTTCGTCGAGAAGCTGCGCGCGGCCACTGACCCGCAGGCCGCTGTCGAGGCCATTGCCGCGCAGCTCAACCACAAGAAGAAGCGCCGACGCATCGCGGTTGTCACGGCGTGCCCCACCGGTGTGGCGCACACGTACATGGCCGCTGACGCGCTCACCCGCGCCGCCGCATCGCGTGACGACGTCGAGCTGCGCGTCGAGGCCCAGGGCGCCACCGGCACCCAACCGCTCGACCCCGACTTCATACGCGGCGCCGACGCCGTGATCCTCGCCCACGACGTCGCGGTACGCGGCGCCGAGCGATTCGAGGGCAAGCCGCTCGTCGACGTGCCCGTGCGCCGCGCAATCAACGAGCCCGCGCAGCTTATCGACGCCGCCCTCAACGCCACCGAAACCTCCACCGAGCCCAGCACACCCGCGCGCATCTACCGCGCCGTGATGACAGGGGTTTCCTTCATGGTGCCCTTCCTCGCCGCCAGCGGGCTCCTGCTCGCGCTGGGCACGCTGATCGACGGCACGGACGTCTGGGCCGAGGTCGCCCGCGGCTTCTCCCTCGCTGACCCGCACGGGGGTCTCGATCGCTCCGGCTGGCTGCCCTACCTCGCGGCGGTGCTAATAGTCACCGGGCAAGCAGGAATAAACCTGGCCGTATCCGCCCTTTCCGGCTACATCGGATTCGCGCTCGCCGGCCGCGCGGGCATCGCGCCTGGGTTCATCGGCGGCGCGGTCTCGGTCATGCTCGGCGCGGGTTCTCTCGGCGCGGTGGTCACCGGCATCGTCGCGGGCGGGGTCGCGCTGTGGATCCGCGGGATCAACGCGCGTGCCCTGGAGTCGTTGAAAACCACTGTGGTCAGCCCGCTGGTGGCAACGCTCGCGGTGCTATTCCTGATGGTCGGCGTTATCGGCCGCCCGCTCGCCGCCCTCTCGGCGGCGGTTCAGGGCTGGCTCGGCGAGATGGGAAGCACCTCGGCGATCCTGCTCGGGGTGGTCGTCGGCGCGATGATGTGTGTCGACCTTGGCGGGCCGGTGAACAAGGTCGCTTACGCCTTCGGGGCGGCGGGGCTGACCGCGGGCACCCAGGCCAGCTACGTCATCATGGCCGCGGTCATGGTCTCCGGGATGGTGCCGCCGCTGGCCCTGTCGCTGGCGACGCTGCTGCGCGCCAGCGCGTTTACCCCGGCGGAGCGCGCCGCCGGGCGAACCATCTGGCTGCCCGGCCTGGCGTTTGTCACCGAGGGCGCCATCCCGTTTGCGGCCGCCGATCCCGCGCGCGTCATCACACCACTAATGCTCGGCGGGGCAACCGCGGGAGCGGTGTCCATGGCGCTTGGCACGGGGGTGAGCGCGCCGCACGGCGGGATCTTCGTCATCTTTGCTTTTAGCCCGTGGTGGGGCGTGTGCGTGGCATTAGCTTCGGGCGTTGCGGTGGGTGCGTTGGCTGTGGTCGTCGCTAAGCAGGCAGCTCTCGGGCGCCGGAAAGTTTCCACGTAGAATTGAGACCAACTCAACGAAAGGATTTTCACATGGCTTCCAAGACAGTAAAGGTCGGCTCCACCGTGGGCCTGCACGCACGCCCGGCAACCGTCATCGCGGATGCCGCTGGCGAGTACGACGACGAAATCGTGCTCACCCTGGCGGGCGGCGACGAGGACGACGAGACGGATGCCGCATCCTCTCTCATGATCATGGCCATGGGTGCGGAATTCGGCGACGAGGTGACCGTGACTTCCGACAACGCCGAGGCCGTGGACAAGATCGCGGCCCTTATCCAGCAGAATCTCGACGAAGCTTAGGCGGGGAATAGACGGGCGGCAGCCTAGGTGTTGTACGTGCCTTCGCCCAGCGTGGCGAAGGCCTTTTTCATGATCGGGTAGGCAACGATGATCCCGACTGAGCCCAGTGCAATGCCCTTGAGCTCCACCGGGCCGAGCGTGAGCGAAAGATCGCCGATGCCGACGATGAGGGCCACCGCGGCGGTCATCAGGTTGACTGGGTTGTTAAAGTCCACCCGGTTGTCCTGCCAGATGCGCACGCCGAGCATGCCGATCAACCCGTAGAGCACGAGGGTGGCACCGCCCAGCACCCCGACCGGGAGTGTGCCGACGATCGCGCCGAACTTCGGGATGAACGCCAGCGCAATCGCGACCACCGCAGCCACCCAGTACGCGGCCGTGGAGTACACCTTGGTCGCGGCCATCACCCCGATGTTCTCGGCGTAGGTTGTCGTGCCCGAGCCGCCGAAACCTCCGGCGAGGGTCGTCGATAAGCCGTCGCCGATGAGAGCGCGGCCCTGGTAGGCGTCCAGGTCGCGGCCGGTCATCTCGCCGACTGCTTTGACGTGGCCGACGTTTTCGGCGATGAGGACCACCAGCACCGGCAAGGTCACCAGGACAGCAGAGAGGTGAAACTCAGGCGAGTGGAAACGCGGCACGCCCACCCAATCGGCGGCGGCGACCGCGCCCAGCGCCTCGGGGCTAACCCCCTTGCTCACCCAGGCCGTGAACCACCCCACGATGACGCCGATCAGGATCGACAGGCGCGAGGCCATGCCGCGGGTGGCGACGGCCACAACCAGGATCGTTGCCAGCGTAACCGCGCCGACCAGCGGCTGCTCCTGGAAGTTGCCCACCGCTACCGGAGCCAGGTTGAATCCGATCAGCGCAACGATGGCGCCGGTGACCACGGGCGGCATGACGGCGTCGATAAGCCTCGTTCCCGCCGCCTGCACGAGCGCGCCCACCGCAATCAGCGCGAGGCCCGTGACCACCACACCGCCGAGCTGCGCGCCGACACCGTACTGCTGCGAGGCCGCCAGCGGCGCGATGAAGGCAAACGACGATCCGAGGTAGCTCGGCAGCTTGTTGCGGGTAATCAGCAGGAAGATGATCGTGCCGAGTCCCGAGAACAGCAACGTCGTATTCACGGGAAAACCCGTGAGGGTTGGGACCAGCAGGGTCGCGCCGAACATGGCGACGACGTGCTGCGCGCCGATGGCCGCGGTGCGCGGCCAAGTCAGCCTCTCATCAGGGGCGACGACCTCGCCGGGTTGAATGTGGCGACCGTCGCCGTGAAGGGTCCATCCGAATGTAGAAGTCACGAATGGATATTGTTGTCGCTCGAGCTAGCTCACAACAAACTCCGAGTACTGCTCGGCGATGACGTGGGGCAGGCGGACGTCGATAAGCGTGCCGCCCTCCTCGTAGGACTCGCTGCGCACGGTGCCCTGCTCGTGGACGCGGCTGACCACGTCGCCGCGGGTGAACGGCACGAGCATCTGCACGTGCGCCTCCACGCTGTTGAGGTGCATCTCAATCTTGCCCTCGAGCTCCGCGATGCCCTCGCCCGTGTGCGCGGAGACGAACACCACGTCGTGGCCGGAGTTGTCGAACGCGTGGCGCAGCTCCGCCAACACCACCGGATCGGCCTGGTCAATCTTGTTCACCACCACGATCTCCGGCGGGATCGACTCGCCGGACTCGCGCGTGACGTCAGAGAGCACCTTGTTCACCGCCTCGATCTGCTTCAGCGGAAACGCGTCCGAGCCGTCGACGACGTGCAGCATCAGGTCCGCGCCCGTGACCTCCTCCAGCGTCGACTTGAACGCCTCGACGAGCTGGGTCGGCAGGTGGCGCACGAAACCGACGGTGTCCGTGAGCACGACGTTACGCCCGTCCGCCAGCTGCGCCTTGCGTGTCGACGGATCCAGGGTCGCGAACAGAGCATCCTCCACCAGCACGCCGGCGTTGGTCATCGCGTTGATCAACGAGGACTTGCCGGCGTTGGTGTAACCGGCGATCGCGATCTTCGGAATCGTCGAACGCTGCCGTCGGGCGCGCTTGACCTCGCGCGCGGTCTTCATCCCGCGCAGCTCGTGGCGCAGCTTCGCCATGTCCGTGCGCAGGCGGCGGCGATCCGCCTCAATCCGCGTTTCACCGGGACCGCGCAGGCCCACGCCGCCGTTGGAGCCGGCGCGACCGCCGGCCTGACGCGACAGGTTGCCACCCCAACCACGGGTGCGCGTGTAGAGGTACTCCATCTGCGCCAGGCTGACCTGCGCCTTACCTTCCTTGCTCTTCGCGTGCTGGGCGAAAATGTCGAGGATGAGCATGGTTCGGTCGATCACCTTGATCTTCAGCGCTTCCTCGAGCGCGACCATCTGGCCCGGGGAGAGCTCGCCGTCGAACACGACGGTGTCGGCGCCGGTGGACACGACGATGTCGCGCAGCTCCTTGACCTTGCCCGAGCCGATGTAGGTGCCCGGGTCCGGCTTGTCGCGCTTTTGGTACAAAAGCTCCACGACATCCGCGCCGGCGGTCTCCGCGAGCGCGGCAAGCTCGAGCATGTTGGCTTCCATCTCGGCGGTGGTCCCCTCGATCCACGCACCGACGAGGATGACCTGTTCGAGGCGCAGCTTGCGGTACTCGACCTCGAAGCCTTCGGCCTGATCTTCGGAGTGCAGCTCCGTCTCGACCGTCACTCGGCGAAACGCGTTTCGTTCTTCCAGGTCCAGCGAACCGACTGTGGGCTCCCCGTTAGCGGTGGGTTGCGGCGCGTTGTGGCGAAACGCGCGGGCGAGAAGTTCATCGTGGTTGAGCTCTAGCGGCTCGGTCATCGTTGGTTTTGTCATTGAGTCCTTAGTTTAACGGGTTCTGCTTGTCAGGTGTGCATTATCTAACGCCGCGCGCCCCGGATTTCTTCCCAGCGCCGGGCCTGTGGTGCTGTCAGCGCACCCCGGTGAGCCCACCGCACAAACCGGAATGAACCCGCGGGGTAGTATGTGCCACTATGAGCGATACGAAGACCCGGGATTTGTCCAGCATCGGCTTGGGATTTGCCCAGTGGCAGGATGCCGTGGAGGCCGCGATCGCATCCGGCCGTTTACAGGTCACGGGCGAGGTCCGGGGTGGTCAGTTGATCCAATACTCCGACGCATCGGGCGCGCAGCTGAACATCCTCGCCGTCGAGCCGTTCGCCACGTTCGCCGGGTTCGCCGCCGACACCCGCACCTTCGCGCACGTGACCATGCTCAACGATGTCGTCGCGCTCGCCGACATCGTCGACCCGCACGGCAGCAACATCGCCTCGGTCACTGTCAACTTGGCCCAGGGGCCGCTGCTTGTCGACGCCCCCACCCTGACCTGGCAGGAGCTCGCCGTCACCGCACTGGGGCTCGATTTTGAGGTCTTTGCGGACGTGGACGCCTTCCACGCCGCCAATCCTGGTGACATCGTGGGCGAGATCCTCTCCCCCGGCGCCGAGGCCGTCGCCTCGACAGCCGCGTCCGCCCCGGATGCCGCGGCGCGCCTGGCGGCCCGCGTCCTCGAGGCCGAGTACCGCGTCAGCGAGCTCACCGGTGAGCGCTTCATCCACGTTTCAGTCGACGGCGCCTTCCCGTTTGAGGTGTGCCTGCCCGACGGTGAGCTGCCCCAGCGCAACAACATCATCGCGGGCACCGCGGTGTTGGTGGGCACCATCCCGACCCCGGCCGGCGGAGGCTGCGGCGGGTGCGGCGACTCCTGCGGCTGCGGCGGGCATTAGAGGTTTATCGGGGGGCAACCCATGTCATCAGCGCGACGGGATTTCTGGCAGGCGATCGGGATGGGTCTGCTCATCGCCGCCTTCGCGCTGCTGGTGCTGTGGCTCAAGGTGGCCGGGCTGCTGCTCGCGCTCACAATCCTCGGGGCACTCATCGTGCTCATGCAGCGCTACGACACCACTCCCGAGGTGGCGTCGCTGCGCGCCTCGCTGGCAATCGCGCGCGACGACATCGCGGAGACGCTCGCGCTATACGACGACCTCCTCACCGGCATGTCCGCCGAGGCGATCGCCGATCGCACCCTGCATGTCCCCGCGCTAGCAGATCGGGGTACGACCAACCCCGTGATCCAGGATTTCCACCTGCGCGCGGACGCGGCACGCCGCTTCCTGCAGCGTGTCGACGGTCTTTTGGCAAGCACCGACCTCGACCGGCCGCAGCTGGAACGGCTCATCGCCGTGGCCGACGAGCGCGCGGAAAACCTCGCCGCCTCCTGGCAGGACGCGCGCCGCGCCGCCCGCGAGATCGGGCCTGGGTAGCGTTACAGAAGCACCGTCCCGCGCGCGACAATCTTCGACGGGCCCGTCATCAGCGCTTCGCCGTCGCTCAGTTCCACTTCGATGGCGCCGCCGGGAACGTTGACGGTGACAGTGCCGTTTTCCACCCCGGCGTCGGCAAGTGCGGCGCGGGCGGCGGCAACGGTTCCTGTGCCGCACGAGCGGGTCTCGCCCACTCCGCGCTCCCACACGCGCATATGGACGTGCCCGTCGTTTAGCTCGGTGAGCACCTCGACATTGACCCCCTCAGGGAAGAAGGAGTGGTCGAAGGCGGGTTGTGCAAACTGCATCGCGTCCAGCTCCGCGGCGGTGAGGCCGGGGATCACCGCCGCGAGGTGCGGGTTGCCAACATCGACGCCGAGGCCGGCGAAGTCGAAGTCTCCCATGCGGGCAGTTGAGACGCCGGTAACCTCCACGCGGCCCATGCCCACCGTGACCGTCGCGTCCGTCGAGTCTGCCTGCAGCACCTCGATGTGCTTGACACCGGCGCGGGTGTCCACGTCGAATTCGCGCTCGGTGACCAACCCCTCGGCGACGAGCACGTGGGCGAAGACGCGGACCCCGTTGCCGCACATCTCGGCAATGGAGCCGTCCGCGTTGCGGTAGTCCATGAACCAGCGCTCGCCGCGATTGACCACACGTAGCAAACCGTCGCCGCCGATGCCGGCGCGGCGGTCACACAGCGCGGCGACGTCCGCTTCACTCAACGTCAGGGCGTCTGCCGGGTCCGGAATGACCACGAAGTCGTTCTCAGTGCCGTGTCCTTTGAGAAACTCGATATTCACCCCAGCGAGTCTAGCGCCGCTTCAACCACAGCCTCGTCAGCCGCGTCCAGCCACGTGATGCGGGGGTCACGGTTGAACCAGGAGCGCTGCCGTCGCACGTAGCGCCGCGTCCCGGTGATCGTCTTCTCCAGCGCCTGCGCCTCGTCCATCTCCCCGGCCAGCAGGCCCAGCACCTGCGCATACCCGATGGCGCGGCCCGCGGTGGAGTCTGCGACCAGACCGTCACCGACCAGCCCGCGTACCTCGTCGACAAAGCCGTTGTCGAACATCAGCTGCGCGCGCAGTGCGATGCGGGGATTGAGCCAGTCCGGATCTGTGCGCAGCCCCAGGATGCGGGTGCCCCAGCGCGGCGGGGCGTCCTTCGGCGGCTGGGAGGCGGCGAAGGGTTTGCCCGTGAGCTCGATGACCTCGAGTGCGCGCACGGTGCGCCGCGGGTCCTTGTCCTCGATGGTCGCTGCCGCCGCCGGATCCACCTGGGCAAGCTCTGTGTGCAGTGCGTCGACTCCGATCTCGGCAAGCCGGGCCTCGTACTTCGTGCGGACGGCGGGGTCGGTCGGGGGGAACGCCCAGGCGTCGATAAGCGACTGCACGTAGAGCATCGAGCCGCCGACGAGCACGGGGACCTTGCCGCGCGCCATGATGTCTTGAACCGTGGCGACCGCGAGGGACTGGTACTCGGCGACGGAGGCCGTCTTGGTCACCGGCCAGATATCGAGCAGGTGGTGCGGGATGCCTCCGCGCTCAGCGGGTGGGAGCTTCGCCGTGCCGATGTCCATTCCCCGGTAGAGCTGCATGGAGTCGACGTTGACCACTTCCCCGCCGAGTTCTCGTGCGAGGCTAATGCCGAGGGCGGACTTGCCCGAGGCGGTCGGGCCGACGACGGCGATGGGACGGATCACGGATAGTAGCCTAGCGGGGCTAACTTCTTGTCAGCTTTGCCACGTCCGTTTCTGGGCACGCCCACCCTGCCGGGGCGGGCATACCGTACTCCTGCACAAGCACCTTCAGTGCCACCTCCGGACAGTCGCGCACAACCGCAGCGGTTTGAATCCTGCGCCAATCTTCCCTCGCCCGCTTGAGTTGCTTTGCCCAAGCACCGTTTTTGACATTCAGGTCAAATTCGACTCGAAGCACCTCAAGGATGTCTTCCATGCACGGCCGAAACCTATGGCCCCCGGTGGGAAAGTGGAACGAGGACAGCTTTTTACCTTTTTTAAAGTAGTCTTCAAGCTTGCCCTGTTTCTCCACGTCCACCTTTGCGGCGAAGCTCATGAGATGGGTAAATTCATCCCGGTGCGCATGTACGTGAAAATGCGAGCTGGGTCGATATTTATTTGAGCCCCTTACGTACTCGACACGGAACAGGGGCTCCTTCGTCACTTCATCGTAAGGATAAACTGCAAATGAGGACTTCTCTACGGCGAGGAACCGACTAGCGGAATCCCACGTACAGCCGATTGTCACCGCCAAGCTCAATACGCCCTGCCCGCGGGATTTCAGCAACAACGCGCCCGGCGCTTCCTCGCTTTGATCGAACCGGATGTTGACTAACTCGCGAGTCTGGGACGAATTCACCACAGTTGTTTTAAATGGCGGGCACTCCCCCGCAAAGGCATTCAGCGACCTAGTGAGATCGCCGACGAACTTATCAACGAGTTCTTCCAGACTCGCTTCGCCGTGCTCACTCACGACCGAGAAGCCATCTCAACTCGCTGATTCGCTCCCACACCCCTCGTTCACGAGGGGAGAGCTCATAGCGGTACGCGCGCTGCTCAAATCTTTGAATCCCACCGTCGACCGACGCCTCAAGTTGGGCCAGCTCACGCTCCGCCTGCTCGGGGGTCAACCGTTGCATCGCCGGTACAGTCATATTTTCCTCCTTCACCACTACGTCTTACCTTGCCACACATTATGCATTGGCGAAGGACATCCCCGACCAATTTATAGAACAGGTGTTCTCTTGCTTACTACTCACAACGACCACTCCGCCACATACGCCCCCACGCCCAGCGAATCATCGCTATCCACCAGGCGCTTTTCAGCCTCCAGCGCCGCGAGCTCACGCCACAGCTGCTTCTCGACGACCCCGTCCAACGACCCCGGAAACTCCCCGCCGTCGACGAACCTCTCGAGCGCCTCGTGCGCCTCGCGCGCTCCCTCCACCAGTGCGAGCGGGGCGCGCTCGGTCAAACCCGCTGGCCCGTCAACGACAACGACCGTCAGCGCATCGGTGTCAATGGGCTGCAGGTGTTCGCGTGAGCCGGCGACGTCCGGATCCTCGAGCGCGTAGCGGGCGACGAGCTCCGGCAGGTGGTTGCCACCCTTGAGCGTGACCTGCGGGGCTCCCCACGCGGCGAAGGATCCGGTGTGCGCGGTGTACCAGCGCTCGTCCCGGCTGCCGACGATGTGGATTGGGCGCGGCGGGTAGCCCGCAACCGTGCGCCGGATGGTTTCCGCAAGGCGGCGCGAAGGGCCGTGCGCTGGGGAAAGCTCGCGCACGAGCGCCGGGGATCCGGGGATGATCAGGAGGTTGGGCGCTGTCACAGGCTCCACCTTAGCCACTGCCCCTCCGCCTAAAGTCACACACCTGAAACCGCTCCGATTAGCCTCTAGAACCCCCGCAACTCTCACCGTTTTTAGGGGGAGGCGCGCCAAATCTGCCGGCGCGCATACGTCGCGAAATTTTCCGCTCCCGCCTTCTCCAGACTGGAGATGATGTCTTCCACGGTACGTGGCGGGTTAATCATGTCCTCCGCCTGCCCTCGAAGGACGTCCATGACTAGGCTCGCATTCAGGTCCAGCTGATTGAGAAGGAACTCGTCAGGGGTCTGTACCGAGAGTTGAAAACGCTTTAGTTCCCTCTCGGGGAAATCTTTCGCGTTCGCAGTAACGATGATGTCAGCACGTCCGAGAATCGCTGCGGCGACAACATGGCGGTCATTTTCATCCGGAAGATCAATGGCTTGAACCAGAGGTTCCCAGCCGCGAACACAGGCATCCACAAATACCTCGTTCATCACGTTCACCCGCCGGCGAGCCGCGCCAGTCTCTTTCATATCCGGGTGGACTCTCTCCAAAGCTCTCCTGGTTTCTTCGAGAATGAGGGAATTCCAGATCAGCCGGTAGAGACCGGATTCCGCTAAGCGCAAGAGAGTGTCGGCCTGAGAAATGGGAACCATCGCGCACGCATCAAGCACCGCACTGAAGCGCGCCACCGCTATAGCTCCTCGTTGACTTTTTTGCGGACCTCCGCGAGAGCATCGCGGTAGGAATCCGCAGTCTCGTCGTATAAGCCCAGGGCCGCTGCCTCGGCGGTAAGGGCTCGCAGCGAGTTTCTACGCTGCACTTGTGTGCGCTCCTGATAGGTGAGCACGTCTGCGAGACGCACTTTGCGGTGTCTGCCTCCTGATGTCCTCTCATAGGGAATCTGTCCGTCTTCGAGAAGCTTGACCAGCGTAGGGCGGCTGATCCCCAGAAAGTTTGCGGCTTCTTGAGTGGTGAGGAGTTGATCAACCGGTGCCACGGTAATGGCTTTACCCGCTTGCATAGCATCAACCACCTCGCTCAGGATGTTAAAAACCTCCTCAGGCAGGGGCACTGTTTGCCCATCCGGTCCGAGCAGTGCTGCATCCTCTCTGATTATCGAGAGAAACTTTCTAAGATCGAGAAGCTCATCGAGCTGCGCAGGGGGCATCACTGTATGCGACCCTCGCCTGCGCGCCGAGCTGGCCATGAGATGGTCTTGTGCTGTAGCCATACACCCACCCTAGCGCGGGAAAACGAAAAATTCGCAAACTCCTCCGGGGAACATTCACCCCGCCCCCTTCCGCCTAAAACCGGACGGCTAACGTTGCACTGACCCAACCCCTGAAACACAGCACTTTTCGGCATCCGGTTTTAGGCGGAAACAACGGTACAACCCGCACACCACCCTTCCGATACCAGTAGACTCATCGGCAGCATCACAGGCAGCCGTGCCGCGCGGCGACACACGAGGCGAAAGGACCTTCCACGATGACGCAGAACTCCACCCCGGCACCGGGCCCCGGCATCCCCACCCCGGGCGTTCTCGCTCGCAAGAAAGTCAACCCCGCCCCGGCAACGCCCACCCCGACACCGACGAAGGCTGATCCGTCGAAATTCGGCCGCGTGGCTGACGACGGCACCGTCTACCTCACACGCGGCGGCACAGAGCGCGCCATCGCCAACTGGCAGGCCGGCACCCCCGAGGAGGGCCTCGCCCACTACGGCCAGCGCTTCGACGACCTGGTCACCGAGGTCGCGCTGCTGGAAACCCGCCTGTCGACCCACCCGGAGGACGCCGACTCCCTGAAAACGCAGGCCCAGAGCATCAAGGACACCCTCGACGAGCAGGCCGTGATCGGCGACCTGGATGCCGTGGACAAGCGACTCGACGCCATCATCGACAACTCCACCAAGGCCCGCGAGGCCGCCAACGAGGCGAAGCAGCAGCGCCGCGCCGAGGCGATTGCCCGCAAGGAGGCGCTCGCCGCGGAAGCCGAGGACCTTGCGGAGAACTCCACGGAATGGAAGGCCGCGGGCGATCGCATCCGCGCGATTCTCGATGAGTGGCGCACCATCCGCGGCATCGACCGCAAGACCGACGATGAGCTGTGGAAGCGCTACTCGCGTGCCCGGGACGGGTTCAACCGTCGCCGGGGCGCGCACTTCGCCGAGCTGGACCGCGGCAGGGCTGCAGCGAAGAAGGCAAAGGAGGACCTCGTCGCCCGCGCGGAGGCGTTGAAGGACTCCACCGAGTGGAACGAGACCGCGCGGGCCTACCGCGATTTGATGGACGAGTGGAAGGCGGCCGGCCGCGCCCCGCGCGACGTGGACGACAAGCTGTGGGCACAGTTCCGCGCCGCCCAGGACCACTTCTTCGGCGCCCGCGACGCCGTCAACGCCGAGCGCGACCGCGAGTTCGAGGCCAACGCCGCGGCGAAGGACGCGCTGATTGCGGAGTACGATTCCCAGATTGATCCGGCCAAGGGGCTCGGCGCGGCGAAGTCGAAGCTGCGCGAGCTGCAGGATAAGTGGGAGGAAATCGGTTACGTTCCGCGCGGCAAGGTCCGCGAGTACGAGGACAAGATCGCCGCGATTGAGAAGCGCGTGGCCGATGCCGAGGAGTCGCGCTGGCGCGCCTCCGATCCTGCCGCCCAGGACAAGGTCAACCAGTTCCAGGTCAAGGCGGACGACCTGACCAAGCAGGCGGAGGAGGCCTCGGCGAAAGGCAACGCGAAAAAGGCTGAGGAGCTGCGCGCCCAGGCGAAGCAGTGGCAGGAGTTCGCGGACGTTGCCGCGAAGGCGGTCAGCAGCCAATAGTGCCTACCGCGCTCATCGTCGACTCCGGTGACACCGAGGCCATCAACGCCTACGTGTTCTCCTCCACCCTGGCCGCCCAGGACATCACGGGGTTGTCCACGTCGGGCGTTTCAGCGGCGCACGTGGCCAAACGCCTCGAGGGCTCGGCGGAGTCGCTGTCGTACCTTTTCGCACTGACCACCCGCGAGGCCCCGCGCCCGCTTGGAGATCTCGGCTACCCCGCCCTTAGCCCCGACGATCTTCTCGACGTCGAGGCCTGGGTCTTCGCCTCCCTCCCCCTGTTGGAAGACACCCGCGTCCTCGAGGCCCACATCACCCTCGACGCCGCCATCGCGCCCCTGCCCGGCGAGGAGATCCCCGCTGCTCCCTGGGCCCACGCGCTTTCGCTTATCGACGCCCTCTCCAACGCCCTCCACCGCCCCATCCGCCACGTGTGGGTGACGCACTCCCTAGGCGCCAATGAGCCTCCCGCCCTGCGCGAGCACGGTTACACCCCGGCGTTTTCGGAGGTACAGGCAACGCTGTCCCTGGAGGCAGTGCCCGCACCCGTGCACGCGGTGGATGTCGTCGCCGACATGGATTTCGCACCTGAGGACATCGACTCGTTCCTGCGCCTGCTCGCCTCCGCATCGGCGAATTTCCCGCGCGGCGAGCTCATCCTCGACACCGTGGACTGGACCCGCCAACGGCTCACCGACGCCGGCGCACGGCTGCGTGACCGCGGCGGTACCCAACTCACCGCCCTCGCACGCAACGACTCGGGTGAAGTTGTCGGCCTTGCTGAGGCCGTCACCTTCGACCACGACGTCGAATCCGTCTGTGAGCTCGGCCTGGTCTACGTTCTGCCCGAGTACCGTGGTCGGGGTCTCGGGTGCGATCTGGTAGCGGCGGTGCTGTGTGTTGCACGCGAGCGGTGGGAGGACGCGGAGACGGCGTTCGCTTCCTGCCCTGCGGGTGAGGTTGTGGCCGAGGCATTGGTCGAGCGGTTCTCTGTTGATATGGTATCGGCGACCACGGTGTGGCAGCGTCAGGGTAAGCGCGATTAGCGGTGGCCACCCTGGTCCGTCAAGGAATTCCCCTCTGACAATTGCCATGAGGGGATGCGGATGCTATATTCGAATTAACCGTTCAGCCCGCCTCGACATTCGTCGGGAGTGGGCTGGATCTCTATTTCCGCAAGGGCAGGGGGAGCTCGGTGGCAAACATGCTTAAATCCGCAACTTCTATCGCCGATCAGATCCAATTGCTCCGTTCTCGCGGTCTATCCGTCGATGAGTCTCTTGCACGACAGTGGCTGTCAAACGTCTCCTACTACAGGCTCTCGGCCTATTGGTACCCCGCGAGACAACAG
The DNA here is from genome assembly GCF_031844665.1 of Corynebacterium sp. Z-1. NCBI lineage: Bacteria > Bacillati > Actinomycetota > Actinomycetes > Mycobacteriales > Corynebacteriaceae > Corynebacterium > Corynebacterium sp. Z-1. Next base: position 1,903,697 of record NZ_CP134621.1, read on the forward strand.
GGTTCTGGAGGTCAACGGCTCGACACGTTTGTACCAGGCAAATCCTTCGATGATGTCGTCGCCTTATACGAAGCCGACCGCAAGCTTCGCACGCTTGTCCATGACGGCATGGAACGGGTCGAGATCACGATGCGCACGAGGATCGGTGAGATCGTCTGTCATCCTGATCCCCTAGCCTATGAAGATCCACGCCTATTCCGGCCGACATTCAATCATTCTCAATGGATGAGCACCGCACGAAAACGAATTGCTCGTGCGAGCCGGCACAACGATGCAATTAAGCATTACACGGCTCATTACAATGGGCGGTACCCGTTCTGGGTACTTGCGGAGGTCTTAGACTTCTCGGACATTTCCAGGTTGTTCGAGGGTCTCTTCGCAAACCAGCAGAGAGAAATAAGCGCGGACCTCGGTTTCATTTTTAGTTTGGAGGCTCTCTCCACGAGCCAACAACGCAAGGTTAAAACGAAACCTCCGCTTGCACGCTGGCTCGAGCAGCTAACGGTCATCCGTAACACCTGCGCACACCACGGAAGGCTGTGGAATAAATCCTTCACTCCCGCGCCTACCGCGGCGCTGCGGACTTTGCCGCAATTCAACGAGCTCCCGGAATCCCAAAGCGAACGACTCTATGGCGCTTTATTGGTCATGGCGCACATTCTTCGAATCGCATCCCCGGGTACGAGCTGGCCCGGAAAAATTGCCGGCCTTATCAACCACGACTTCCTCACCAACTCTCTTGTTGAACCTTTTTCGCTCGGACTTGCTCAAGGAAACACTTCGACCCTCGGGTAAATGCGAGAATTAGTCGGCATAGTTGCAGTTCCATCGACTTAAGACCCCAGCTGTAGAAACCCATCGCTCTGAATGGATGCACCAGCCCCATCTGTAGGACATAATTCCCAGTATGTCTTCGTTCGCTCAGGTCATGGATCAGCTCCGGGAGAACCAACCCGCGGGCAAGTACGGTTCCGCATTCGAGAAGCTCATGGTGAACTTCTTCCGATCGGATCCGGTCCTGGCCAACGAGTACGAAGATGTCTGCCGCTGGGTGGACTGGCGCTACAACGGAAGCAACGCGGACACCGGAATCGATCTGGTAGCCCGCCGGCGTGAGGACGGTCGCTGGACAGCCATCCAGTGCAAGTTCTACAAGGAATCCACTTACCTGCAAAAGGGCCACCTGGACTCCTTCTTTGAGGCTTCCGGGCACAGTTTCTCCACTGAGAATGGTCCGGAATCCTTCGCCAACCGCATCGTCATCTCCACCACCGACAAGTGGTCCGCCAACGCCGAGAAGGCTTTAGAGAATCAGGTCATCCCGACTAGCCGCATCGGTTTGGCCGACATCGCCCAGTCCCCCATCGACTGGGACGTCGCCTTTCCCGGCTCAGAAATTCAGGTCAACCTCTCCCGCAAGGAGACCTTTTCGCCGCGCCCTCACCAGCAGACGGCGATTGATAAAGCCATCGAGGGGTTTGAAACCTCAGACCGCGGCAAGCTGATCATGGCGTGCGGCACCGGCAAGACCTTCACCGCTTTGCGCCTGGCTGAGCAAATCGCCTACCACAACGGCGGGAAGGCAAGGGTTCTGTTCCTAGTCCCGTCCATTTCCCTGCTCTCGCAGACGCTGAAGGAATGGACGGCGCAGGCGTGCGTGGATCTGAGATCGATCGCAGTTTGTTCCGACACCAAAGTGTCAAAGAAGGCCGAGGACATCGCCTCGTACGACCTTGAAGTCCCCGTCTCCACCAACGGGGCCGAGATTGCATCCCGCATGAGCTCCGGCAAGCGCAGCAGCGGTTTGCACGTCATTTTCTCCACCTATCAGTCGCTGCCCGCGATTCATGACGCCCAGGCAAGCGGCCTCGACGAATTCGACATAGTCATCTGCGATGAAGCACACCGCACCACCGGTGTGACTCTCGCCGGTGAAGAGGCCTCGAACTTCACGAAGGTGCACGACGCCGACTACATCAGGGCCGCCAAGCGGCTGTACATGACCGCCACTCCGCGGCTTTTCGACGACGCCGTCAAGGGCAAGGCCGCCGAGCACTCCGCCGAGGTCGCATCCATGGACGACGAGGCAATCTTCGGGCCAGAGTTCCATCGCCTTGGCTTCGGCGAGGCGGTGGAAGCGGGTCTTCTCACCGACTACAAGGTCCTGGTGATGACGGTCGACGAGGACATCGCGGCGGATACCCTAGCCCGGGGCGATCAAGAGATTAACCTTTCGCTCGCTTCAGCCATGATCGGCGCGTGGAACGGCCTTGCCAAACGTTCTGGCAAGGAGCAGGGAACGAAGTCGGGCTTCGAACACGGTGCTGAACCCATGCGCCGTACGGTAGCCTTTGCCAAGGACATCAAGACCTCAAAACAGATCGCCGAGACCTACCCGGCGCTGATTGCGAACTACCAGCAGTCGTTGCGCGAGGCATCGGCGATGAGCGATATCTCGGAGCTCAACCTGGAGCTTGATGTGGAAGCGCAGCATGTCGACGGCTCCATGAACGCCCTGGCCCGTAACAACCGCATTTCCTGGTTGGAGTCCTCCTTCACCGGTACCGAAACCCGCGTGCTCACCAACGCCCGCTGCCTCTCAGAAGGTGTGGACGTCCCCGCGCTCGACTCCGTCATTTTCTTCAACCCCCGCAATTCCATGGTCGATGTCGTCCAGTCCGTGGGCCGCGTGATGCGCAAGTCGGAAGGCAAGGACTACGGCTACATCATCCTGCCGGTGGCCGTGCCCCCAGGGAAGTCCCCGTCGGAGGCGCTCAACGACAACACACGGTTCAAGGTAGTCTGGCAGATCCTCAACGCGCTGCGCGCCCACGACGACCGCTTCAACGCCGTGGTTAATGCAGTTTCGCTCAACGATGGCAAGCCTGACGCCCTACCCATCGATGTCGTACACATCGACGACCCCGCGAAGAAACTTGACGAAAACTCCGGCGACCGCACCGACCCGCCGACAGAGAGGGAAAATGAACTTTCCTCACAAACCCTCGCCCTGTTCTCCCTGGAGCAGTGGCAGGAAGCAATGTACGTCAAGATTGTCGACAAGGTGGGCACACGAACCTACTGGGAAGACTGGGCCGACGACGTCGCCGAGATCGCCCAAGCACAGATCACGCGAATCAAAGCGATCTTGGCTAACGCCAATCCGAAACTGCGCCGGGAATTCGACTCTTTTGTCGAGGGCCTTCGTAACAACCTCAACGACTCAATCACTCCCGAATCGGCCGTGGAGATGCTCTCCCAGCACCTGATCACCGCCCCAGTGTTCAACGCGCTGTTTGCGGAATACGACTTCGCCGCCCATAACCCTGTCTCGAAAGTCATGCAACGCATGATCGACGCGATGGCGAACAACCACCTCGACGCAGAGACGGAAAAGCTGGACAAGTTCTACGAGTCGGTGCGACTGCGCGCCGCCGCGGTGACTTCGGCCTCCGGCAAGCAACAGGTGATCAAGGAACTCTACGAGCGCTTCTTCCGTAAGGCCTTCAGGAAGCAAGCCGAGGCACTTGGCATTGTCTACACCCCCGTGGAGATCGTGGACTTCATCCTGCGCGCGGCGAATGACGCGTCCCTTGAGCACTTTGGCCGCGGGCTAACAGACGAAGGGGTGACCATCCTCGACCCCTTCGCTGGAACCTCGACGTTCATGGTCCGATTGCTCCAATCGGGCCTCATCAAGCCAGAGGACATGGCGCGGAAGTACGCAGGAGAGCTCTTCGCCACCGAGATCATGCTGCTGGCCTACTACGTCTCCGCGGTCAACATCGAGACCACCTACAACGCGTTGCAAGCCGAGGAAGCGTTGCGACGAGGCGAGCCGGAGCCCGACTACGTGCCGTTTAACGGCATCGCACTGGCGGATACCTTCCAGATCCACGAGGACGGCGACATCCCTGACCTGAACATCTTCCGCGAAAACAACGCCTCGATCGAACGGCAGAAGAAGGCTCCGATCAACGTGATCATCGGCAACCCGCCGTACTCTGCGGGGCAGACCAGCGCCAACGATCTCAACGCCAACCTGAAGTACCCCAGCCTGGACAAGCGCATCGCCGAGACGTATGTGGCCTTGTCAACCGCGACGAACAAGAATTCGCTCTACGACTCTTACCTTCGCGCCTTCCGCTGGGCCACCGACCGTATCGGCGACCAGGGAATTGTCGCGTTCGTCTCCAACGGCGGCTGGATTGACGGCAACACAGGGGACGGCGTGCGCCTGTCAATGGAGCGAGACTTCACCGACATGTACGTGTTCAACCTGCGGGGCAACCAACGCACCGCCGGTGAGCAGTCTCGCAAAGAAGGCGGCAAAGTGTTTGGTTCTGGTTCACGCAGCACCATTGCCATCACCGTCGGTATCAAGGACCCGCAGCGAACCGGATTCGCCCTCCACTACCGCGATATCGGCGACTACCTCAGCGCCGAGGAAAAGCTGGGCATTGTCAACCGAAGCAGCCTAGGGAACGTCGAGTGGCAGACTATTCAGCCGAACGATTCCGGCGATTGGTTAAATCAACGAAGTGAAGACTTCGGAACATGGCCGGTGCTCGGTGATAGAAAAACCACCGTGACGAGGTACTTTGATAATATTTCCATGGGTCTAGGAACAAGCCGGGACAGTTGGGTTTACAATTTTTCGCCTACTAACCTCCGAGAGAACGTTTCACGTCATATTGAAACATTCAACCAAGCCGTCAGCAGTTTTAATTTACAGCAGAATGCGACAGATTTTTTAAAGTCGAATCCTCGCTTTTCCAGTGCTACTGAGATCAAATGGTCGTCGAGTCTCACAAGTAGGCTAGCGCAAGGCAGAAAAATTCGTCCGTTTTCTAGTGAAATGATTGTGGAAGTGTCCTACCGACCTTTCCACAAGCAACTGGCTTATTTTGAGCGTCCACTAATTCATCGCGTCTCCCAGCTTTTAACGTCATTTCCTACAAAGAAACATGAGAATATAGGGATCATTGCAACCGCAGCTGCGGACCGGACTAAGTTTGCTGTAATAGCTGCAGACAGAATCGTTGATCTTAATTTCTGGGGTGTACCTGCCCAACTCTTCCCGCGCTTCACCTGGGCACCGGTCGACGCTGATGGCGTCCTGTTCGGTGAAGGGAGCGTCGTCACGCAAGCTCTCGAGCCGAGCGAGTACGGCGAGATCGGCGAGGTTGTCGACGGGTACGTGCGTGTGGACAACGTCACCGACGAGATCAAGGCGATCTACCGTGGAGCCCTGGGATCCGACATCACCGGCGATGACATCTTCCACTTTGTCTACGGCAAGCTCCACGACCCCGCCTACCGCGAGACGTACGCGGCAGACCTGAAGAAGATGCTCCCGCACATCGAGACGCCCGCCTCGCGCGAGGAGTTCGATAAGTTCGCCACCGCAGGGCGGGAACTCATGAAGCTGCACGTGGGGTACGAGGATGTCGAGCCGTGGCCCGTCACGGTCACTGTCAAGGGAGATGCAACGGACCGCGAGACGTGGCGAGTAACCAAAATGGCGTGGGCGAAAACCGTCGACCCGGAAACGGGTAAGAACATCAACGACGTGACCACACTGAAGTACAACTCTCGCGTCACCATCTCTGACATCCCTGTCGAGGCCGATGAGTACATGCTCGGTTCGCGCAGCGCGCTCGGGTGGATTGTGGACCGTTACCAGGTGAAGAAGGACAAGGCTTCCGGCATCGTGAACGACCCAAACGACTGGGCAGACGAAGTCGGGAACCCGCGCTACATCGTGGACTTGATCGCGAAGGTGACGCGGGTGGCGGTGGAGACGGTGCGTATCGTTGAGCGGCTCAACTAAGGGCTCGCTTCAGGCAACTGGCGTTGTGCAAACGAGCGCCAGGGGTCAGCTCACGGTTAAGCGTGAAGCCCAGGCTTGCTCGCCGAGAAGTCGCGCCACAGTTTCACGAGCCCCACGATCACCAAGCGCATCATGCTGAAAAGCACCACGAGGTCCGACCTCTACCCCTCCTCCAGCAACTCCCGCACCCGCGGGATGACCTGCTCGCCCATCAACTGGATCGATTCGAGTGAGTACTCGTGCGGCAGGGTCCCGTTAGAGTACTTGAACACCAGGCGATCCAGGCCGAGCTCACGTATTGTGTGCGCCGTCTTTTGCACCACCGTCTCGGGTGAGCCGAGGTGCAGCGCGCCGTGGCGGATCTCGTTGTAAAACTGCTCCCGCGTCGGCTCCGACCAACCGCGGTCGCGCCCGCCCAGCGTACGGGATCGGTGCCAATGCGGGTAGATCCGCTCAGCTGCCTCCTCATCGGTTGCGGCCACGAAGCCGTGCACGTGGGTACCGCCGCAGTCGCGCGGTTCGCCGAATTCCTTGTTCACCCGGTGGTAGAGATCCACGAGGGGTTTGAAGCGCACGGGCGCGCCACCAATGATCGCCAGCATCAACTTCACCCGCTGACGTGCCGCGCGCACGACGGACTCGGGGGATCCGCCCACCGCAACCCAGTCCGGCAGGGGTATATCGGTGCGCGGGCAGACCGCGGCGCGCTCAAGCGGCACCCGGGTGGAGCCCGCCCAGGAGAACGGCGTGGCCGTGCGGTTGGCGTCGAGAAGCGGGCGCACAAGGTCGAGCTTTTCCTCGAAGATCGCCTCGTAATCTCTCAGGTCGTAGCCGAACAGCGGGAAGGACTCGGTAAACGAGCCGCGACCGAGCTGCATCTCGGCGCGACCATCCGAGAGTGCCAGCAGCGTGGAAAACGCTCGGAGACGCGCACCGGGTCGTCCGAGGACAACACGATGACCGAGGTGGTCAGGTGGATGTTGTTCGTGCGCGAGGCAATGGCGGCAAGCGGCATGTCGGGGGCGGACGCGGCGTAGCCCTCCCGGTGGTGCTCGCTGATGCCGAAGGCATCGATCCCCGCGGCGTCGACAAGCATGGCCTCCTTGATGACACTGCGGATGCTCTGGGCGTGGGTCAGCAGGTAGCCGTCTGCCTATCCCTCGATCTTGAAACGACGGTTGCGCAATTCTCGCTCTGCCCCGGTGAGCGGGGACCCCGAAAACGGCAAGGTGCCCAGATCAACCGCGGAGGCGATTCGCAAGGCCTGCTCGATCGCACTGTCAGCAACTGCCTGAGGCAAACCGATGGAGTCAGCGAATTCTAACCAATGGCGTCGGGACAACCCCTTAACCTTCCCGGCAACAGGCAGCGCCATCGTCATGTCGCGGTAAAGCGCCATGCACGGGATATCGTAAATCAGTGCGATGTTCCACCTGCCCTGCAGATCACGCAGAATCGAAATATTCTTCGCATGCAGGTCACCGTTGCCGGACAACCACGCGAAGAGGAATCACAGGTAGAGGTTTCGCGCTGCCACTAACGGTGATCAACAGCGCTGGGCGAGTGCATTGACCGCTGTCTCTGCTTCCACATTGTATTTTCGCGCAAGCAACACCCCCAGCACTTGCGCGCTGTCCTCCATGGCAAGCCTGACCGAGGAATCCCCGGTGCCCACCCTGTCGAACCTGGTCACCCACAGCCCCAGAACCCCGTGTTTATCAGTTACCGTGCGAGCCTGAGCGACGGGAATCTTCAACGCCTGTGTGTGTGTCTGAGGTGCAGTTCCTCGTTTTCCACCAGGTGCGGATGCCCTGGCGGATCAATCTTGAGGATTGCCTGCTCGCTACTGCTCGACACCGGCATGTTCACCATCGAAGCGGACGCTTTACGCTGCACTCCCGGAATAGCATGCGAATCGACAGCTCCGGTAACCTCCCGGAAGTCCACGTCCTCCACGGCAGATGTGATTAATGCCTCCGGATCTCGAGGTGCGTCACCGTGCGGTACCACCTGAACATCACCGGGAACATCCTGGCCAACGGCGAGTAGCAGGGTCAATTCGTCATCAAGCGAGGTCTTAGCCCTGTGCTGCAAGACGGTCAAGCGGTGCCCTTCCGGAAGTAGCCCAGCGAAGAAGGCGGGCAACCCAGCGCCTCGAAGCGACGCACCCAATGGAAGGGTGAAGGCAATTGGCTCCCCCTAATACGACGGGAGGTAATTGAATCGAACTTCACCCGTTTCCATACGCTCGAGCTTTCCCGCGAGCGTGCCCGACTTGTAAATGTCAGCCTGTTTAACAAATCTGAGCTGGTCAAGGGGCTTCATCGCCTCACCTCTAAATCCAGGCCAAGCGTGCCCAGCACTCTCACGACGGTGCCAATGCTGGGACTTGCGCTGCCTGCCTCGATGTCGCGTAAGGTGCGGTCCGAGATACCGGCCAGCTCCGCCAGCTGCTGCTGCGTCAGCATGTACTCTTTGCGCATAGCGCGAATCTCTCTGCCGATGCGGGAAGGGACGTCGGAATCGGGCGCTGTCATTTCGGCAAAATCCTTCCGATTAAGGCGAATGTGAGGGCAATTCTACCCCATATACGCGAAATCGGCAATATGCTTCCGATTCCCTGAGTGGGGCGACGCTTCTTAGCCTTCCCGGTTCTTCTTGTGGCGCTCGGCTGCGCGGGCGCGGCGGTCGTCGACAAGCAAGGGGTTCTCGCGCGACGCGGTCTCGCGGGTGGCGGCCCGCTGCGCCAGGGCGACCTCGTCTCGGCCCTCCAGCGCACCGCGGCGCTCGGCGATCTCGGACTGGGTTTCGCTGCGCCGCAGCACGACCGGGATGTAGGCGAACACGGCGATCCCGACGGCAACAATCGCCAGGTAGATCCCCGGACCGTGGTAGAAGCCCTGGTCGAACGCGGAACTGGTCCGGCGCAGCCAGATCGCGAGGATGGAGATGAGAAACGACACTGTGGTAAACATCCACCCCGCGGCGGCGAGGGGGAATCGCCTGGTGGCAAGCACCAGCGACGTCAGCACCACGAGGCCGATAAACGACAGAACCGTAAACGCGTATTCCGTCAGCTTCGCCTGCACCGCGTCCGCCGCGTCGGTGAAGGTGAGGATCTGCCAGCCGGCCACGTTGCCGGCGAACGGCAGGAATAGTGCGATGACGTAGAGCACCACCGCCGCGATGAGCGCCCAACGCGTCGCGACGAGGTCCACGCGGGACGCGGCGGCGCGCTCCTCGCGCGCGAGCTGGTCTGACGGATCCTGCACGTGCCCTCCTCAATCGAACTTTCGATTGACTTTAGCAGCAGCCGCTGTTTGCCGGGGCCGCACCGGGCTTGCCAATCGAAGGCAACCCCAGCCCGACCCCGATCGGTGCGGTCGTGGGAACATCGCCCACCGCGGAATTGTCCCCGGCCTTCGTGCGACGATGCTTGACGACGCCCGAATCAGCAATCAGGTAGTGCGGCTTCGCATCCGTCACGGCGACGTGCACAACATCACCCGGGCGCACCTCCTGGTCAATCTCACCCCGCGGGGTGAAGTGCACCAGGCGCCCGTCCCGCGCCCGGCCCGACATGCGCTGGGTGGAGTCGTTCTTCTTGCCTCCGCCCGCCTGGACCAGCAGCTCCACCTCGGTGCCGATGAGCTTGGCGTTCTCCTCCGCGCTGATGCGCTCCTGCAGCGCCACGAGGCGCTCGAATCGCTCTTGGACAACGCCCTTCGGCAGCTGGTCGGCCATCTCCGCCGCAGGCGTTCCTGGCCGAGGGGAGTATTGGAAGGTAAACGCCGAAGTAAACCGGGCCTTCTCCACCACGTCGAGCGTGTCCTGGAAGTCCTCTTCGGTCTCGCCGGGGAAGCCGACGATGATGTCGGTGGTGATCGCCGCGTGGGGCAGCTTGTCGCGCACCTCATCCAAGATGGCGAGGAACTTCTTCGAACGGTAGGACCGGCGCATATCCTTGAGCACCTTGTCCGAGCCGGACTGCAATGGCATGTGCAGTTGCGGGCACACGTTGGGAGTCTCCGCCATTGCATCAATCACGTCTGAGGTGAACTCCGCCGGATGCGGCGAGGTAAAACGCACTCTTTCGAGCCCCTCGATGTCCCCGCAGGCACGCAGCAGCTTGGAAAACGCGGAACGATCCCGCTCAAGGGATGCGTCGACGAAGTTGACCCCGTAGGCGTTAACGTTCTGGCCGAGCAGGGTCACCTCGGAGACCCCCTGATCCACGAGGGCCTTGACCTCGGCGAGGATGTCTCCGGGGCGACGGTCGAGCTCCTTGCCGCGCAGCGAGGGAACGATACAAAACGTGCAGGTGTTGTTGCAGCCCACCGAGATGGAAACCCAGCCCGCGTAAGAGCTTTCCCGCTTCGCCGGCAGCACCGAGGGGAAGACCTCGAGTGCTTCCACCACCTCGACCTGGGCTTCCTCGCTGACGCGCGCGCGGTCGAGCAGCGCTGGGAGCGCCGACATGTTGTGGGTGCCGAAGACGGCGTCCACCCACGGCGCCTTCTCTATCACCGTGTCGCGGTCTTTCTGCGCCAGGCACCCGCCGACGGCGATCTGCATCCCCGGGTGGTTGTCCTTGGTCTTCTTCAGCTGACCGAGCGAGCCGTAGAGGCGCTGGTCCGCGTTGTCACGCACGGCGCAGGTGTTGAAAACCACCAGGTCGGGCTCGGCCCCCTCGTCGGCCGCGGTGTATCCCGCGTCCTCGAGCATCCCGGAGATGCGCTCGGAGTCGTGCACGTTCATCTGGCAGCCGAAGGTGCGCACCTCGTAGGTGCGTGCGGCATCGGGGTTCAGCGAAGTTGTCACGGCTAGCGAGTCTATCGCCGCTGAACGGACAGACATAACCGCCGAGGATCTCAGCGGGTTTAATGAGCGACATTCTCGCCATCCGCGCGCTCAGGTCGTCCCTCACTCCCGCGACACCGGCGGTCTTTTGGTGGATGGCACCATGCCCCCGATTGACTGTGGCCAGTCACCCTCAGCCGTTAGAGGTGCAGTGCCATTGGCTGGCCTGCGCAGCTGGGTCACTCGCACTCGGCAATCCGTGCGTCGAGCACGTCGCGGCCCAGCCGCAGGCTCAGCGCGGAGCTGTAGCCGCGACGCGCCATCACCCCAACAATCCGGCGCAGGTGCTTGTCGTACTCCGCGCGATCGGATGGCGCTGCCTTGACTTCGCGGGCCTTCTTCTCCGCGACAGCTCGGGCGGCGGCTTCCTCGTCCTCGGCGGTGATCTGGGACAGCGCCTCCTGGCGTACCGGCTCAGCAACCCCCTTGTCCAGCAGCTCCATGTCGAGCGCACGAACCGACTTTCCCCTTCGCTGGGAGCGCTGGCGGACCCACTCGCGGGCAAAAACCGCGTCATTGATCAGCCCCGAGTTCTCCAGTGAGTCGAGAACCCGCTCGACGAGCTCTGGGTCGAACTCCGCGGAGATGAGGCGCGAACGCAGCTCGGATTTTGACCGGGCGCGCTGGTCGAGCAAACGCAAAGCTCGCGTGCGCACAGGCGCCAGAGCCTGCTCCTCTTCGCGGTCGAACAGCGTGCCCGGCTGGAAGTGTTCGAGGGCGGCCTTGAGCTGGGCAACCTTGTGCGGATCAGGGTCGGCCATTGTGCTTAACCCTCGTTAGGCACCAGGTTGCTATCGGAGGCGCCCAGCGGCTCGTTGGCATCGTCGTCGTCGAAGTCGATGTTGGGGACCATGTCCACCGGGTCATCGGTCAACGCGTCAGCGTCAACCCCCGCGTAGGCGCCGACGCCGAGCTTCTGGAAGATCTTGTCCTCGATCTCGTTCGCCAAATCGACGTTGTCCTTGAGGAACAAACGGGCCTTCTCCTTGCCCTGGCCCAGCTGGTCGCCCTCGTAAGTGAACCAGGAACCGGACTTTTTCACGATGCCGTTGTCGACGCCCATGTCGATGATGGAGGATTCGCGCGAAATGCCCTCGCCGTACATGATGTCGAATTCGGCGATCTTGAACGGCGGCGACACCTTGTTCTTGACCACTTTGAGCCTGGTGCGGTTGCCGATGGAATCCTGGCCGTCTTTGAGGGTCTGGATGCGACGGACGTCGCAACGCACGGAGGCGTAGAACTTCAGGGCCTTGCCGCCGGTGGTGGTCTCGGGTGAGCCGAACATCACGCCGATCTTCTCGCGCAGCTGGTTAATAAAGATCGCGGTGGTTCCGGAGTTGTAGAGCGCTCCGGTCATCTTGCGCAGCGCCTGAGACATCAGACGGGCCTGGAGGCCGACGTGGGAGTCGCCCATTTCGCCTTCGATTTCGGCCTTCGGCGTCAGCGCGGCGACCGAGTCAATGACGATGATGTCGATAGCGCCCGACCGCACCAGCATGTCAGCGATTTCCAGCGCCTGCTCGCCCGTGTCGGGCTGGGAGACTAAGAGGTTGTCGGTATCCACGCCGAGTTTGCGGGCGTAGTCGGGGTCCAGGGCGTGCTCGGCGTCAATAAACGCGGCAATTCCGCCGGCGCGCTGGGCGGAGGCAATCGCGTGCAGCGCAACGGTGGTCTTACCGGAGGACTCGGGCCCGTAAATCTCCACGACTCGCCCCCGCGGGAACCCGCCGATGCCGAGCGCAACGTCGATCGCGGTGTTGCCGGAGGAAATGACCTGGATCGGGGGGCGATTTTCATCCCCGAGGCGCATGACCGCGCCCTTGCCGAAGTCCTTCTCAATCATCGCCAGCGCGGCGTCGAGCGCGTTTTGGCGATCCCCGCCCGCTGCCGCGGTCGTCTTCTTTTTCGCTGCCATGTCAGTCACTCCCTTTAACCAAGAATTTTTTTAAGTAATCCACGCCGCGTGAGTACGGGTGGTGTCATCCTCTTAGACTCCCGCAGGCGGCCATCTGGTTCCCTTCGGTCCCAGATGAGACTGGCCCTAACGTAGCGCAGTGCCTCGACACGTCGAAGCCTACACGCAAGCATGTTCGAACGCGAGCGACGCGCCGCGAAACGCGTGTCAGAATCCCGGGCGGTCTCTTCCCAGTTGCCGGTCTTCCGGCACGTCGTAGGCGCGGCACAACCCCTCCCACGCTAAACGGGGGTCGATTCCGCTTTCGATCATCTCGTTCGCGGTCTGGTTGTACGGCGACAGGACTTGTGAGTCCATCACCCACCCCGCGTTCGCGGGGCCGAACTCGTCTTCCACCAGCTGCTGGAATTCGGTCAAGCGCATGGGTCCAATCTACACTCCGGCGCTTTTCGGACCCCGAAACGCACCGCACTGAACGGTGTTCAAGTAAGGTTTCTGCCATGTCGAAAACATCACCAACTCCCCCGGCTTCAGCCGAGGCCACACAGGCATCGAACACCACCGCCGACGTAGCCTTCGTCGCGGTGTTCACCGCGCTCGTGATCGTGCTGGGGTTCGTCGCCATCCCCGCTGGCGCCCTGGGGGTGCCCATCGTGATCCAGAACACCGCGCTCGTTCTCGCGGCGCTGGTCCTCGGGGCCAGGCGCGGGTTTTTCGTCGCCGGTTTGTTCCTCCTGATCGGTTTTCTCCTGCCGGTTCTCGCCGGTGGGCGCACCACCTACTATGCCCTGAGTTCAGCCACGGTTGGCTACGTCATCAGCTACCTCATCGCGGTCCCCGTCGCCGGCGCCATCGCAGAGCGCGTCATCGGCCGCTCCCGACCCGTCAAGGTGGCGCTGTTTATCCTCGCCGGCTACCTCGGTCTGGGCCTTCAGTACCTGTTCGGCTCCATCGGCATGGTGGTGCGCGCGGGGCTCGACTTCCCCGCCGCACTGGCAGCGCAGCTGCCTTTCATCCCCACCGACGTGCTTGAGATGGCCGTCATGGTCGCCATCGCCATCGGCGTGCACACCGCGTTTCCTCAGCTTTTGCGCGGTAGCGCGAGCCCAGCGCGTTAACCCATGCCTGTTATCCGCTTTGAAGGCGCCAGCGTGAGCTACGAGGGCACCGTCGTCCTTCATCCGACCACCCTCGAGCTCACCGAACACCGCATCGGCATCATCGGCTCCAACGGCTCGGGCAAGTCCACCCTCGTGCGGCTGATCAATGGCCTGATTACCCCCTCCACCGGCACCGTGTATGTCGACGCCCTCAACCCCGTCACCGATGGCAAGCTCGTGCGCCGCCGGGTCGGATTCGTCTTCTCGGACGCCGAGTCGCAGATCGTCATGCCGCGCGTCGCCGAAGACGTCGCGTTTTCCGTGCGCCGCTTCAAGCTCCCGCGCGACGAGGTGTCGCGCCGCGTCGATCAGGCGCTCATACGCTTTGGTCTCGGCGAAAAGCGCGACAATTCACCGCACACCCTCTCCGGGGGCGAAAAGCAGCTGCTCGCGCTGACCGCCGTGCTGGTGATCGAGCCGGAGCTCGTCATCGCCGACGAGCCAACCACCCTGCTTGACGCGCGCAACCGCCGCCGCATTATCGGTGAGATAGCGGCGCTGGAGCAGCAGGTCATCGTGGTCACCCACGATCTTGACATGCTCGCGGGCTTCGATCGCGTCCTCTGCCTCGACGAGGGGCGCGTGCTTTTCGACGGCCCCCCGCACGACGCCGTCGCTTTTTACAACGAGCTTCTCGGGGAGTAAGCGATGCTCACGTACGTCCCGTTGAGCGTCTACATCAGCGGAAATTCGCTTCTCCACCGCACCCCACCAACGGCCAAACTGGTAGCCCTGCTCATCTTCGTGGTGTCAATCACGGCGCTGCCGAGCCAGCCGTGGCACACCGTCGCCGTCCTGGCCGGCATCACCGCGCTGTACGTTATCGCACGGATCCCCTTTGGCACGGCGATGCGGCAGCTAGCCCCCGTCGTGCCGCTGATTGCCCTGCTCGGGTTGTACCTGTGGTGGCAAAACGGCCCCGCCCAGGCGCTCACGACGGCGTTCGGGCTCGTCGCCACGCTCGCGGCCGCGAACCTGCTCACCCTCACAACAACGCTCGAAGAGCTCATGAACGGGCTCGAGCGCAGCCTCGCGCCCCTGCGTCGTTTCGGTGTGCCGGTGGACACCATAAGCCTTGCCGTCTCCGTCACGATCCGGCTGATCCCGCTGATGGCCAACACGGTCAATGAGGTCTTGGACGCGCGAAAGGCCCGCGGAGCGGGCCTTTCGTTGACGGCGTTTGGTACACCGGTGGTGATTCGCAGCATCCGCCGCGCTCAAAGCATCGGCGAGGCGCTCATGGCGCGCGGTGCTGGGGATTAACCGAACGCTTTAGTGCTCGCCGCGCAGCTCACGCATGCGGGCCTGCACGGCGTCGTTGGACACGTCGCTGCCTGCATCTGCTGCCTGCGGTGCGGAGTTCACTTCGCTAGACTCGATCGCCGGCTTCTGGCTGTTGGTCAGTTCACCGGCCATTTGCGCGCGGATCTGCTCGAGGCGGCCGTGGCCGGCCATCTGGATGCCGGCCTGCTCGACCTCGGCCATGCGGCCCTGGATGGAGTTCTGCGCCAACTCGGCCTGGCCCAGGGCGTTGGCGTAGCGACGTTCAATCTTGTCGCGCACCTGATCCAAGTTCGGGGTGCCGGTGGTGATCGCGTTCATCGAGGACATGGTCTCGGCGACCTTCTCCTGCATCTTCGCCTGCTCGAGCTGGGACAGAAGCTTGGAGCGCTCTGCGACCTGCTGCTGCAGCTGCGCGGAGTTGCGCTCAACGGCCTGCTTCGCCTGCGCCGCCTGCTGCAGGGCCTGGTCGTGGAGCTGCTTGGTGTCTTCGATGCTCTGCTCGGCCGTGACCAGCTGGGCGGCGAACGCCTCGGCGGCGTTTTCGTATTCCTGCGCCTTCTGCGCGTCGCCTTCGCCACGGGCCTTGTCCGCCAGCTGGAGTGCCTGGCGGGTGTTGGCCTGGAGCTTCTCCACCTCTTCGAGGCGGCGGTTGAGCTGCATCTCCAGCTGGCGCTGGTTGCCGATGACGGCTGCGGCCTGCTGAGACAGGGCCTGGTGCTGGCGCTGCGCCTGGCTAATTGCTTGCTCGATCTGGATCTTCGGGTCTGCGTTCTCCTCGATCTTGTTGTCGAACAGAGCCATCAGGTAGTTCCAGAACTTGGAAAACGGGTTAGCCATCGCGGCGCCTTACCTTTCGTTGATGTTTAAAAGTGTCTTTGTTCTGCAGTGCTGCGTAACCGTTGAACCATCGTAGTCGCAAACGCAGCCACGCGAAGGCTCAACTAGATTTCAGCGGCCGCGGGCGCGCTCGCCTCAAGCTCGTCGGTAATCGACTTCAGCGACAGGTTCGCCACCGCCTCGAGCAGCACCTCGGCCACCGTCGTATCGAGGGCCTCGCATATCGACGCCAGGAGCTCCGACGACACCTCCTTGCGGCCGCGCTCAAGCTCGGAAATGTAGCCCGACGACACGCGTGCCTTTGCGGCGAGTGTGCGCAGCGAGACGTTCTTGTCCGCGCGGAAGGCGCGCAGGGACATGCCCAGTGCCTCGCGTAACAGGGGCTCGCGCACCGCTTCGCGCTCAACGGGTCGCTCGAGGGGGCGCTTGAGCTGCGCGACCTCGAAGTTATCGAGAAGAAGAGTTGTCGTTGCCATCGAATGTACTAACGGTTAACCAATCAGTTTTGTTCCCGCACGCCCGCAAGGGCTCCGCTAAGCGCCGCCTGCACCGCGGCTTGGCGGATTTCCTCGCGCCCGCCCGCCAGCACCCGCACCGGCTCCGTCGCTGACGGCAGCAGCGCGTAGCGCCCGGCCGCGGAGTCGACGAGCTGCGCCGCGGGCGAGGACGCCGTCCACCGAGGGCCAGACAGCCCGACCCACACCTCGCCGACGGGGTGGCCGTCTTGAGTATCGGGCCCGGCTACGCCGGTGACCGCAACGGCCCAGTCGGACTGGCACACCCGCCGCGTTCCGCGGGCCATCTCACGGGCGGTAACGGGTGAGACCGCGCCGTGGGTGGAAAGGACCTCCTCGGGCACGCCGGCGAGCGAGCGCTTCAGGTCGGTGGCGTAGACGACGAGTCCGCCGCGCAGCACGTCGGAGGCGCCTGGAACGGTCGCGAGCGTTGCGGCGACCAGGCCTGCGGTCAGGGACTCGCAGAAGCTGATGGTCTGGTTGCGGGTGCGCAGAGCGTCGATAAGCTCGCGCGCGATAGTTGTGGAGTTATCCACTGTTTACCTTCCTCGAATCCACGATGTACTGGATGCCCGTGATCACGGTGACGGCCGTGGCGACCAGCATGACGATGAACGTCGGGACGTCCATCCAGCTCGGCAGCGGGCACAGGTACAGCGCCACACCGAGGGTCTGAAGAACGGTCTTGAGCTTGCCGCCTTTCGACGCCGGGACGACGTTGCCACGGCGCAGCATGAACATCCGCCACACCGTGATGCCGAGCTCACGGACCACGATGAGCACCGTGATCCACACCGGCAAGGTGGATGCGATGTTGAGTGTGACCAGCGCGGTGATCATCAGCGCCTTGTCGGCAATCGGGTCGGCGATCTTGCCGAAGTCGGTGACAAGGCCGCGGGCACGCGCGATGTCACCGTCGAGCTTGTCCGTGGCCATTAGCACCACGAACAAGCCGAACGCCCACCACCAGCGCTCCGAGAGAACGAGCCACGCGAACACGGGCACAAACACGATGCGTGCCGACGTCAACACGTTGGGCAGGTTCCAATTGGATTGCTGTGGCCGGGTCACGACAACCGCCCTTTCTATTTCTCGCCCCCGCGCGAGACGTCGAGGTGATCCGTCTCGCGCGAACCGGTTGCTGTGTGATCGCCGCGGCCAGAGGTGGCGGGATCGTCAATCCACTCGAGGTGGTTGCCATGGTTGTCCACCTTGCGGCGGTTGCCGTGGTCGTCGTAGTCAATGTGCCACTTCGGCCCGTCCGGGTCAACGCGGCCAGCGGCAATGTCCATGCGGTTCTTCACCAGGGACGCCACGACGGTCACAGTAAGCACGCCGATGATCACGGACAGGGAGGTAAAGGTCCCGATCTCCGGCACCATCACGTTCTCGCCGCCGTTGACAAACGGCAGGTTGTTCTCGTGCAAGGCGTGCAGCAGCAGCTTGACACCGATAAAACCAAGGATGATGGCCAGGCCGTACGACAGGTAGACAAGGCGGTCCAGAAGACCGTCGAGCAGGAAGTACATCTGACGCAGGCCAAGCAATGCGAACGCGTTGGTCGTGAACACGATGAACGGCTCAGAGGTGATGCCGTAGATCGCGGGGATGGAGTCAAGCGCGAACATGATGTCGACGAAACCAATCGCCAGAAGCGCCACGAACAGCGGCGTCAGTGCCTTCTTGCCTGCCTGGGTGACGGAGACAAGCTTGTCGCCGTGGTACGACTTGGTCACCGGGAAAACGCGGCGCAGCGTCTTCACAATGAACATGTCGTTCGGGTCGGTTTCTTCCTGGTCGGTCGCCTCGTCGTACGCCAGCTTGATCGCGGTCCAGATGAGGAAGATCGCAAACAGGTAGAACACGTCCGACCACGCGGCAATCACGGCCGCGCCAAGCAGGATGAAGATCAGGCGCATGACCAGCGCGATCGCGATGCCCAGCAGCAACACCTTCTGCTGGTACTTGCGCGGGATTTTGAACGCGCCCATGATCAGCGCGAAGACGAACAGGTTGTCAACGCTCAACGCCTTTTCCGTGACGTAGCCGGTGTAGTACTGCGCGGCGTGCTCGCCGTCCCACAGCCACCAGATCACGCCGCCGAAAAGCAGAGCGATGGTGACGTAGAACGCGGTCCAGAATCCCGATTCTTTCAGTGACGGTTCGTGCGCATCTTTGACGTGTCCAAAAAAGTCAAAAATGAAGAAGCCCACGATGACGGCCGAGGTGATCAGCCATACTGATGTGGGCACACCCATGTGTTCCATAAATACCTCCGGTCAGAAAATCCTTACAAAAGTGACCGGAGGTCTCCCCCACCCACGGTGGGCCGCCCCGACCGGGGCCTTCCTGAAGAAGCAAGGCGCCGTGTTGACGATCGAAAGCGATTGCGGGGTACTCCCCTCCAATGCCCCTATGAGCTTACACCAAGCAATAAAACGGCTAGAACGCTCCGCCCGTTGGGTTGTAGGTGGCGTTGACCACACGGGGCTCGCCGGGGGTGGTGGCATCGGAGGGGGCGTCGTCAAGCGAAGGCTCGTCGGTGGGCGCCTCCGCAGGATCGGCCCCCTTGATCATCCACAGGATCGTCTCCAGCTCCTCCGGCTTGACCAGCACCTCGCGGGCCTTCGAGCCTTCCGACGGGCCGACCACGCCGCGCGTTTCCATCAGATCCATGAGGCGCCCGGCCTTGGCGAAGCCAATGCGCAGCTTGCGCTGCAGCATCGAGGTCGAGCCGAGCTGGGAGGTGACCACGAGCTCGACGGCCTCGAGCAGGTCGTCGAGGTCCTTGCCGATGTCGTCGTCGATCACCTTCGCCTCGGCCTGCTTATCCTCGGTCACGCCCTCGACGTACGACGGTGAGTCCTGCGACTTCGCGGCCTCGACGACGGCCTGGATCTCCTCGTCGGTGACGTAGGCGCCCTGCAGGCGCTGCGGCTTGCCCGCGCCCTGCGGGATGAACAGCCCGTCGCCCATGCCGATGAGCTTCTCAGCGCCGGCCTGGTCGAGGATGACGCGCGAGTCGGTCAACGAGGAGGTGGCGAACGCGAGGCGCGAGGGCACGTTGGTCTTGATCAGGCCAGTGACCACGTCCACGGACGGGCGCTGGGTGGCCAGCACGAGGTGGATGCCCGCCGCGCGCGCCTTCTGTGTGATGCGCACGATCGACTCCTCGATCTCCTTCGGCGCGGTCATCATCAAGTCGGCGAGCTCGTCGACCACGCAGATGATGAACGGGTACGGGCGCATCTCGCGCTCCGAACCGGGAGGAGCGGTCAGCTCGCCCGAGCGCACCTTCCGGTTGAAGTCCTTGATGTGGCGCACGCGCGAGGACTTCATGTCCATGTAGCGCTGCTCCATCTCCTCCACCAGCCACTGCAGCGCGGCGGCCGCCTTCTTCGGCTGGGTGATAATCGGCGTGATCAGGTGCGGGATGCCCTCGTACGGGGTCAGCTCCACCATCTTCGGGTCCACCAGGATTAACCGCACCTCCTCCGGGGTGGCGCGGGTGAGCAGCGAGATCAACAGGGAGTTCACGAACGCCGACTTACCCGAGCCGGTGGAACCGGCGACGAGCAGGTGCGGCATCTTCTGCACGCTGGAGGCGATGAAATCGCCTTCGATGTCCTTGCCCAGGCCGATGAGCATGGGGTCGCGATCCGCCGTGACCTTCGGCGCGTCGAGCACGTCGCGCAGCCTGACCATCTCGCGGTCGAGGTTGGGCACCTCGATGCCGACGAGCGACTTGCCGGGGATCGGGGTGAGCAGGCGCACGTTGTCCGTTGCCGCGGCGTAGGCGAGGTTGGACTGCAGGTTGGTGATCTTGGACACCTTCACGCCGGGGCCGAGCTCGACCTCGTAGCGCGTCACTGTCGGCCCGCGGGAGAACCCCGTGACCTGCGCGTCAACGCGGAACTCCTCGAAGACATCCGTGATCGCTTCGATCATCCGGTCGTTGGCTTCCGTGCGCGTCTTCGGCGCCGTGCCCGCGATCAGCAGGTCCGTCGAGGGCAGCACGTAGTCCGACTCGTCGAAAGGCACGCGCGGAGTCGGCGCCGGCGCGGCCGGCGCTTCGGCCTTCTCCACCTCGGACTTCGGCGTCGAGGCTGGCACGGCGGCGGCGTCAATGCCGGAGCGCGCAACGATCGCAGCGCGCATCGCCTCGCGGGACTGCGAGATCGCATCCGCTGCGCTGTCGTCCTCGGGCTCCGGCTCAGGCTGGGTGCGCGGCAGCACGCGGGTGGAGGTCGACCCGGCTTCATCCGCCGGCTCCGGCGCGGGTGCGATGTCCTCGGCGTCGGCGCTCGGCTCAATCGGCTCGCTCGGCTCGTCGAAGAGGTTCTCGTCCAACCGGACGCGGCGCGGCATGACTCGCGTGGACTCGTCCGCCGGGTAGTTATCCAGCGGGGTGCGACGACGCGGCCGCTTCACCACGTCGGTGGGTGTGGCTGCGCGGGCGCGCCTGCGCTCGCGGCCCTCGGCGATGTCCTCGAGGTCCTCATCAACGTGGCTGTAGGGGTCCTTGTCGTCAGCGCCATCGTTGTCACCGGACGAGGAGAGCCCGCCCTTCGCCGAGGAAATGGTCTCCTTCAGCAGGTCAACCGCCTGGCGCACGGTCACGCCGGTGGTCTTGAGCGCGCCGTAAACGATCACCAGGATCAGCAGGGGCACGGCGACGAAGGAAGAAAACCCCGCCGAGAGCGTCCCGCCGAGGAGCGCGCCCACTGCCCCGCCGGCGACGCGGCGGCCCTCCCAATCCTGTGGGTTGCCGGCAAAGACGTGCACGAGGCCGAGCATGGCCAGCGTGATGATGCCGATGCCGAGACCGACCCGAGCGCGAACCGCCGAGTCGGAGCGCGTGTCCAGCATCAGCGCGACCGCGACGGCTACCAGCGCCACGGGCAGGATCAGCGCGCCCGCGCCGATTACCCAGTGCACACCCTGGGCGATGAGGCGCCCGACCGGGCCCGCGATGTCGAACCACACCGAAGCACCAATGACGGCGGACAGCCCGATGAGCACGAGCCCCCACGCGTCGGCGTGGTTGCCGCCCCGTGTGTTCTGCACCGTGTCGTGCTCGCCTTTCTCCTCGTCGCGTTCGGTTTTCTTCGCTTTACGACGCCGTGTCACCGGCTCGTCAGCCGCCTCCTCGTCGAAAAAAGGATCGGTCGAATCGTCGTTATCCTCGCTGCGGCGCAGGCCCGTCGTCAGCTTCCCAAACACCGAACCAACACCACGCGCCGCCGCCCCCAGCGAGCTGCCGACAACCTTGTACGCAGAGCCGACCCGCTCGTCGGTGGTTTCCGCCGCGAGCATCGTCGAGGTCGAGGGGTGGGTCAGCGACGCGGCATAGCTTGTCGACGTCCGCGTGCTGCGCTCCCGTCCCCGAGGGCCGGTCTGCGAGCGCGCGGAGGTGCGAGGCGAGTTCGTCACAGACATGTAAGTAACAGTAGTACCGTTTGTCACTCTTTCCACATTTGCCACACCGGCCGCGGCCGAGAAAAATGCGCCAGAGGAGGTAAAGTTTTAGGACTTTACTTGCAGCGCGGCGATCTTCTCCTCATCGCCCTCGAAGTCGATCTCGACCACGTCGCGCCCCATGATCCACAGCAGCAATTCACCCGGTTCGCCCTTGGCGCGGATCACATCGTCACCACGCTCGGCGACCTTGCGCCCGCCTCCGACGGTCACCGGCGGCAGCGTCGGGGGCGTCAAGATGATCGGGGTATCCGACGAGCGCATCGTCAGCTTCGCGAACCGCTGCGCCAGCCCCATCAGCGTGCGGTCGACCCCCGCACTAAAGTCGCGCGGCCGAGCCACCCCGTCGCCGCGGCGCACGTCCTCGTGGTGGACGAAGTTCTCCGCAGTGTTCATCATCCCATCGATCGGGGCGAGCAACTTTGGCGGGCCCGCAGCCCAGTCGCGCACAACGTCCTCGTAGGGACGCTGTTCCTGCTGCTTGGTCTCCTTCTCCAAGACCGGCTTCAGCGCTCCGATGAAGTTGCCACCGGCCTTATGCAGCTTGTTCTCTCGGATGTAGAGGTGGATGGCGAGGTCGCGGGTGTTCCAGCCCTCGCACAGCGTGGGGGCATCGGGGCCGAGGTCGAGGAAAAGGTTCGCGAGACGGTCGCGTTCTTGCTTCGCAAATGACATAGGCCCCAGCATAGCGCTGGGACCTACCTTGTGTTTTGCGCCTGTGGCGGCGCGCTAGCGTTTCGCCTTAAAGCGACTCGCGCGCGGCGTCGACATCGGCGTCGTCAAAGGGGACGTTGTCGGCCGCCATCGGCACCACCGTCGGCAGGATGACAGGCTCGCGCTTGTACTTCTGCTCGATCGCCTTCGACACGTGGCGACGCAGCTGCTGCACCATGCGGTACGGGTCATTCTCACCCTGCGCAGCCAGGTCGTTCATGACCGTTTCGACGCCCTCGGCGACCTTCTTGTTGAAGTCGCGGTCATCGTCGGAGAAGCCGGTCGTCGACACGCGAGGCGTCTCCAAGAGACGGCCCGTGCGGTCGTCGATGACGCAGGTGATCGACACAACGCCGCCGGAGGCGAGGCTGGTGCGATCGGCCAGCACGTCCGGGTCCACATCGCCCATGGTCTCGCCGTCGACGTAGAGCTGGCCGACCTGGTACTGTCCGACGACGTTGATCTTGCCGCCGACCATGTCCACCACGACACCGTTCTGTGCAAGGGCCGTGTTCTCCGGCTTCACGCCGGTGGAGATTGCCAGCTCCTTGTTGGCGCGCATGTGGCGCCACTCGCCGTGCACCGGCATCGCACCCTTCGGGCGCGCCGCATTGTACAGGAACAAAAGCTCGCCGGCATAGCCGTGGCCCGAGGCGTGGACGTGCGCGTCGTCGTTGGTGATCACCGTCGCGCCGATCTGCGCGAGGTTGTTGATCACCGCAAAGACGGCTTCCTCGTTGCCCGGGATGAGCGAGGACGACAGGATGATCAGGTCGCCGTCGCGCACCGTGATCTGGCGGTGCTCGCGTCGCGACATACGCGACAGCGCCGCCATGGGCTCGCCCTGGGTACCGGTGGTGATGAGCACGACCTTGTGCGGGGCCATCTTTGCGGCCTCCTCGATCGGGATGATCGTGCCGCGCGGGGCGCGCAGCAGGCTCATCTTCTCCGCGATCTCCATGTTGCGAATCATCGAGCGGCCGTTGAAGGCCACCTTGCGGCCGTTCGCGACCGCGGCGTTGACCGCCATCTGCACGCGCGCCACATTGGAGGCGAACGAGGAGATGATCACGCGCTGCTTCGCGCCCTGAACCAGGCGGGTGAGGTTTTCCTCAATGCCCTTCTCCGAGGAGGAAATTCCCGGCACCGTGGCGTTGGTGGAATCGCACATAAACAGGTCGATGCCCTCGTCGCCAAAGCGCGACAGCGCGGGCAGGTCGGTGGGCTGACCGTCGTACGGGGTCTGATCGAGCTTGATGTCGCCCGTCATCACCACGTGGCCCGCGCCCGTCTTGATGGACACGCCCAGGCACTCCGGAATGGAGTGGCCGACGTGCCAGAAGCGGATGCGGAACGGGCCAAGGTTGAGCTCGGAATCCTTGGTCACCTCGTTGAGCTTCGGACGCTGGCGGTGCTCCTTCGTCTTCGCCGCGATCAGCGCGTTGGTGAAGCGCGAGGAGTAGATCGGAATGTCGGGGCGCAGCTTGAGCAGCCACGGGATCGCACCGATGTGGTCTTCGTGACCGTGGGTGACAATCAGTGCCTCGATCTTGTCCAGCTTATTCTCGATGGGACCGAAGTCCGGCAGGACCAGGTCGACGCCCGGTTCACCGGAGTTCGGGAACAGCACGCCGCAGTCGACGACGAGCAGGCGGCCGTTGTACTCGAACACGGTCATGTTGCGCCCGATCTCGGAGATGCCACCGAGAGCGTAGATGCGCAGACCGTTGTTCGGTGCCTGCGGCGGGGTGGGAAGGCGTTTAGTCAGATCCGCGCCCTGCATGCCCTTCATCGGGTTGCGACGGTTTTGGCCACCCTCATTTCCGCCGTTGCCACCGCGGTTGTTGCCGCCGTTGGAACCACGTCCACGGCCGCGGCGGCGGTTGCGGCCGCCATTGTTGTTGCCGTTGTTGCCGTTGTTGCCGTTGTCACCGTGGTTGTTGTTGCCGCCACGGTTGTTGTTACCGTTGCCGCCGCGGTTGTTGCCGTTGTTGTTATTGCCGTCGCCGGAATCCTTCGAGCGGTCACGGTTGTCGTTGCCGTCCTGCTGTGCGGAAGCCTCGGGTGCTGCAGGGGCCTGCTCCGGCGCCTGGAACACCGGCTTCTGATCGGCCGGCTCTGGGGGCCCAGCCTTGCGGGTCACCTTGCGGGCGCGATTGCGGGGTTCGTTCATACTTAGAGGACTCCAGCCTTTTCCATATCTTCGCGGAGAGCCTCCATCTGCGCCTCGGTCGCTGCGACCACGGGCAGACGGGGTTCCCCGACGTTAATGCCCTGAAGTTGCAGGGCTGCCTTTGCAAATGTCACACCACCGAGAATTGCCTGCTGGCGAGCCAGCACGTCGATGGTATTGGCGTTGATTTCCCGCGTACGGGCGAGGTCGCCTTCCTCGAAGCTTGTAATTAGTTCGCGCAACAACTGCGGAGCGGCATGTCCCACCACCGAGATAACGCCAGTGGCTCCAACGGACAGCCAGGGCACGTTGAGCGGATCGTCGCCAGAATACCAGGCTAGGCCGGTCTCCTGAATTAACGGGGCCGCCTGGAAGAAATCGCCCTTCGCGTCCTTGAGGCCCTTAATCGTCGGCAGCTTGGCCAACTCGCGGATCGTCTCCCCCTCGATCGGGATGCCGGAGCGGCCCGGGATGTCGTACAGGCAGATCGGCAGGTCGGTCGCCTCGGCGACAGCGGTGAAGTGCGCGATCAGTCCAGCCTGAGACGGCTTGGAGTAGTACGGCGTGACCACCAGCAGCGCATCCGCACCGGCCTGCGCCGAGAGCGTCGCCAGCTGAATGGACTTGCGCGTGTTGTAGGAACCCGCGCCGGCGATCAGCCGGGCGCGGTCGCCGACCTCCTCCTTCACTGCCTTGAGCAGCGCGATCTTCTCCTCCGGGGTGGTCGTCGGCGACTCCCCCGTCGTTCCTGCGAGTACTAGTGAATCGATTCCATTGTCTACGAGGTGGGCAGCCAACTTTCGTCCCGCGTCCAAGTCGAGCTCACCGCTGGAATCAAACGGCGTGACCATGGCGACGCTGACGGTGCCGAAAATGTCCGCACCGGTATTAGCTTTGTTTGTAATGCCCATGGCAATACAGGTTACCCGTTGAGCTCGCGCACTGTGTTAACAGCACGCGTCAACAGCACGCGTCAACATAACCGCGGCGCCGGACCCTAGGACACGTACGGGCTAGTGGCCATCTTCGTCCCATCGGTCAGTTCGCTGACCATGAAGTCGTCGAAGAGCGTGGGCGCATGCTCGCGCAGAATCTCCAGGCAGGTCACGGCGAGCATCCTGATCTCGCCGTCGGCGTGTTCGGAGGCGCGCGCCGCGATGAACTGGCGCCACGCCCGGTAGTTGCCGGTGACCACGAAGCGGGTCTCCGTCGCGTTCGGCAAAATCGCGCGGGCGGCCTGGCGCGCCTTCTTGCGTCGCAGCAGCGAGTTCGGCTCCCCCTCCAGGTTCTCCTCGAGCGATTTCAGCAGCTCGTCGTAAATAAAGCGCGTCTCGTCGGCCGCGCGGACGAACATCCGGTGCAACTCTTCGTCCTGCGCGATCAGGGCGGGAACGACGACCTCGCTTTCGTCCTCATGCACGAAACGCTGGCTGAGCTGCGAGAAGGAGAAGTTGCGGTGGCGCAACAGCTCGTTGCCCGCCGCGCGTGAGAGCCCGCGGATGTACATCGTCGCGGTGGCGTGCTCGAGCAGCGCGTCGTGGCCCACGTCGATGATGTGGTGCAGGTATGCACTGTTGGTCGCGGTGTGGGGGTTGGGGCGGTCGAAGGTTTCGTAACAGGCGCGGCCCGCGAACTCCACGATCGCCTCGGCGTCGCTTACACCCTCATCGGGAACCCAGTCCACCCCATCGGGCACGGCGAAGCGGCTCGCGGCGATGAGCTGGACGTCCAGATCTTTCTCTAACGCCATGGGGTTACAACCCCAGGTACTTGTCTAGCCCCACGGTCAGACCCGGGTGCTCGGCGACCTGGCGCACGCCCGTGAGCACGCCCGGGACGAAGGAGTCGCGGCCGTAGGAGTCCTGCCGGATGACCAGCGACTGGTCCTGGGTGCCGAAGATGACCTCCTCATGCGCAACCATGCCGGTCATGCGCACGGCGTGGACCTTCACGCCGTCGACGCCGGCCCCGCGTGCGCCGTCGAGGCTCTGTTCGGTGGCGTCCGGCACGGGGTCCATGCCTGCTTCTCGACGAGCCTGGGCAATGCCTTGGGCCGTCTTAATCGCGGTGCCGGAAGGGGCGTCCAGCTTGTGCGGGTGGTGGTACTCCACCACCTCGGCCGACTCGAAGAACGGCGCTGCCTGGCGGGCGAACGCCATGGTCAGCACAGCCGAGATAGCGAAGTTGGGGGCGATGAGAACGCCCACGTTCTCGTTTGCTTGCAGCCATTGGCGCACCTGCTCGTAGCGCTCGTCGTCAAAGCCCGTGGTGCCGACGACGCAGTGGATGCCGTGCTTGATGCAGAACTCCAGGTTGCTCATGACCGTGGACGGGGTGGTGAAATCGACGATGACCTCCGCACCCTTCTCCGTCAGCAGCGACAGGCTGTCGTCCTGATCAATCTCCGCGACGAGCTCAATGTCCTCGGTGGCCTTGACACCCGCGATGACCGCCGAGCCGACGCGCCCCTTCGCTCCAAGAACTCCAACTTTGATGGCCATGTGCGACTCCTTATATCTCTTTACAACTCAGTTCTGCGTTTGGGTGCCACTTTATCCCCACGGCGTGGAGCGCGGTGAGAGGTGGTTGCGATCCGGGCGCTCAGGGTCACGATTCGTTCACGATCCCGCCCAGATGTCTCACCAGCTCCTGTGAACAGGTTATGTTTGAGTTATGAAACTCACGTCGCGCTACTTTGTTCCTGTCACTCTCGTAACAGCTTTAGCGCTCGGGTCCTGCACAGGGGCACCTGAGAACAACGCCGCCGACCAGGCCCCGAGCGCCACGACAACGGCGGCGACGACAGCCACCACAACGATGACCTCAGTCTCCCCCACCACGACCACCAGCACGGTCATCCCCACCGCCCAGGCACTGTCGGCCGTGGAGGAGACCACGTCGATGGGCCCGTTCGGCACCGACCGCGTCCAGGCCTACCCCGCCCCCGGGACCGAGCTAGTCATCTCCGACGTCCGCGTCGGCTCCCACGACGACTTCGACCGCGTCGTCTTCGAGTTCTCCGGCACCGGCACCCCGGGCTACGTTGCCGGGTACACGCCCGAGCCTCTGCAGCAGGCCTCCGGCTACCCCATCGAGGTCAACGGCCAGGCCTACCTTGAGGTGATGATCCAGGGAACCCCGATGGCGATGCTGAGCCCCAACGACGCCCTGATCGAGACCGGGCCGATGGATCTGGCCGCCGGCAACATCCAGGGTGTCACCCACGGCGGCGTTTTCGAGGCCGACACCCAGTACATCGTGGGCCTGGACAAGCAGCGCCCCTTCAACCTCTACGTGCTGGAGAACCCGGCACGCGTGGTCGTCGACTTCCAGAAGTAAAAACACATCCGCCCCGGCCTTTTGTAAGTGCCGGGGCGGATCTGTGTTTAGAAGGTGACGACGCGCTGGAGGTGGGCGTCGTCAAGCGTGCTAGTCGTCTTCACCGACGGGGACCAGCGAGATCTTGCCGCGGTTGTCGATGTCGGCGATCTCCACCTCGATCTTCTCGCCGACGTTGACCACGTCCTCGACCTTCTCGATGCGTTGCGAGCCGCCGAGCTTAGAGATGTGCACCAGCCCGTCGGTGCCCGGCAGGATGGAGACGAACGCGCCGAACGCGACCGTCTTGACCACGGTGCCTAGGTAACGCTCGCCGACCTTCGGCATCTGCGGGTTGGCGATGCCGTTGATCTTGTCAATCGCCGCGTCCGCCGATTCGCCGGTCGCCGCGGAGACGTAGATGGTGCCGTCGTCCTCGATCGAAATCTCCGCGCCGGTTTCCTCGGTGATCGAGTTGATCATCTTGCCCTTGGGTCCGATGACCTCGCCGATCTTGGACACGGGCACGCTGATCGCCGTGATTTTCGGCGCGAGCGGGTTCATCTCGTCGGGGCCGTCAATGACCTCCCCCATGGTGTCCAGGATTGCCTCGCGCGCGTCGCGGGCCTGCTCCAGAGCGGACACCAGCACCTCAGAGGGGATGCCGTCGAGCTTGGTGTCGAGCTGCAGCGCGGTGATGAAGTCGGGGGTTCCCGCGACCTTGAAGTCCATGTCGCCGAACGCGTCCTCCGCGCCCAGGATGTCGGTCAGGGCGACGTACTTGGTAGCGCCGTTGACCTCACCGGAGACGAGACCCATCGCGATACCGGCAACCGGGGCCGCCAGCGGCACGCCCGCGTTGTACAGCGACAACGTGGAGGCGCACACGGAGCCCATCGAGGTCGAGCCGTTGGAGCCGAGGGCCTCGGAGACCTGGCGGATGGTGTACGGGAACTCCTCGCGAGTCGGGATCACCGGCACGAGCGCGCGCTCGGCAAGGGCCCCGTGGCCGATCTCGCGGCGCTTCGGCGAACCGACGCGGCCCGTCTCGCCGGTGGAGTACGGCGGGAAGTTGTAGTGGTGGATGTAGCGCTTCGCGGTCTCCGGGTGCAGCGAATCCAGCGTCTGTTCCATCTTGAGCATGTCGAGGGTGGTCACGCCGAGAATCTGGGTCTCGCCGCGCTCGAACAGGGCGGAGCCGTGGGCGCGCGGGATGAGCTCGACCTCGACCTCGAGGTCGCGGATGTCGCTGACCCCGCGGCCGTCGATACGGAAGCCCTCGGTGAGGATCTTCTCGCGCACGATCTTCCTCATCAATGCGTTATAGGCCGCGCGGATTTCCTTGACTGCCTGTGTGTACTCGTCCTCATCGTCGATGTCGAACTGGTCCAGCAGCGCCTCCTCGATCTCTTCCATGTAGGCGTTGGTCGCGTCGTCGCGGTCCTTCTTGCCCTTGATGGCGAGCAGGGTGGCCAACTTCTTCGTGGCCTTCTTCTCCACCGCGGAGTAGACCTTGTCGGAGTATGCAGGAAACAGCGGGAACTCCTGGGTTTCCTTCGCCGTCTCCTCGGCGAGAGCAGCCTGGGCCTCGCACAGCGTCTTAATAAACGGCTTCGCGGCCTCCAGGCCCTCGGCGACGGTGGCCTCGGTCGGCGCGGGAGCACCGTCAGCAACAAGCTTGACGACGCTCGCCCCAGCGCCAGCCTCCACCATCATGATCGCGACGTCACCGTCGACCACGCGACCGGCGACGACCATCTCGAACACGGAGTGGTCGTGCTGCTCGTGGTTGGGAAACGCCACCCACTGTCCCTCGGGGTGCTTGTCGTCGGCGATGAGCGCCATCCGCACCCCGCCGACCGCGCCGGAGACGGGCAGGCCCGAAAGCTGGGTCGCGGCGGACGCGCCGTTAATCGCGACGACGTCGTAGTACTCCTCGGGGTTCATGCTGAGCACGGTGATGACAACCTGGACCTCGTTGCGCAGCCCCTTGACAAAGGTCGGGCGCAGCGGGCGATCGATGAGACGGCAGGCCAGGATCGCCTCGGTGGAAGGGCGGCCCTCGCGGCGGAAGAACGAGCCCGGGATCTTGCCCGCGGCGTACATGCGCTCCTCAACGTCAACGGTCAGCGGGAAGAAGTCGATGTTGTCGCGCGGGTTCTTCGACGCGGTGGTCGTGGCCAGCAGCATCGTGTCCTCGTCGAGGTAGGTCGTGACAGACCCGCCCGCCTGGCGCGCGAGCTGCCCCGTTTCAAAACGGATGGTGCGCGAACCAAAGTCGCCGTTGTCGAGTACCGCGACAGCCTCGGTGATGCCGAAGTCCTCGTCGACGTGGATGTCGAAGCTGTTATTGGGGGTATGCGTGCTCAAAAGATCCCTTTCCTTGGGTGTCTTACGGCGATCGTCGGTGCCGCCGTCCTGCTGGTTTTTCTGCAACCTTTTCTGCAACGCTGCCCGATTCTACCAGGTGGCGCGACATTTACCACCTCTGCGGCGAGCCTGCCCGGGACGCGCCCGCGGGATCAAAAAAATCGCCCTCCCCCGCGTTCAACAGCGGGAGGGGCGATTGGCGTTAAAAGCCGGTGGGCTTTAGCGGCGCAGGCCGAGGCGAGCGATGAGCTCGCGGTAGCGCTCGACGTTGTTCTCGCGCAGGTACTTCAGCAGGCCACGACGACGGCCGACGAGCAGCAGCAGGCCGCGGCGGGAGTGGTGGTCGTGCTTGTGAAACTTCAAGTGCTCCGTCAGGGAGTTGATGCGCTCGGTCAGCAGCGCGACCTGAGCCTCGGGGGAGCCGGTGTCGGTCTCGTGAACACCGTAGTTTTTCAGAATTTCGC
Source organism: Corynebacterium sp. Z-1 (assembly GCF_031844665.1). Lineage (NCBI taxonomy): Bacteria > Bacillati > Actinomycetota > Actinomycetes > Mycobacteriales > Corynebacteriaceae > Corynebacterium > Corynebacterium sp. Z-1. The sequence continues at coordinate 1,934,621 of NZ_CP134621.1, forward strand.
TCTTCTTCTCGGCAGTCAATGCCATGGGTGTACTCCTTTGAGAGTAGATAGATGGTTGTTTCAGTCCGCACGAGCTCGACTACATCGAGCGCTTCAAGCCGATTGCTGGTGCACATGACTGCCGCGGACCGCAGTCGCCCACCGTGCTCAAAGCTTTGACGAGTCTATCCGAGCCGAAGCTGCGAGCCCAAATCACGCTCTAGCTGGAGCTCGGCTCGGTTGCCGCAGCGAGCTTGGTCAGCCGCGACATGAACTGCTCCAGGAAGCGGGCGGTATCGACCCCGACTGCGACGTGCGCCGTCTTCACGGGGTCGTTCAGGCGGGTCTCGTCTCCGATGGTGCGGCCGCGCGTCGGGCCCTCGGTGTCGGTCTTCATGTTGATGTCCACGAGCTGAACCAGCGAGGGGTCGACCGCGACGCCCACCGCCAGCGGGTCGTGCAGCCCGCAACCGCCCAGGTGAGGAGCGGTGGTGTCGTAGGCCTTGATGTAGTAGTCCGTCGCCTCGGCGAGGAAGTCGCCGCCGCGGGTGCCCAGCTCGCGCCACTTCTTCGTCTCCGCGTAGGTCAGCAGCGTCTGCAAGGTGACGTCGAGGCCGATCATGGTCACGTCCTGGGCGCGGCGGAACAGAAGGTCCGTCGCCTCCGGGTCCTGGTTCACGTTCGCCTCGGCCCACGGCGAGACGTTGCCCGGGACGGTCAGCGCCCCACCCATCATGACGATGTGCGCGCGTTTCGCGAAGCTTTCCGACGCCTCAATCGCCGCAGCGATGGTGGTCGACGGTCCCGTGGGCACAATGACCAGGTCGTCGCCGTAGCGCTCGACGGACTCCACGAGGAAATCGACGGCGCTTTTCTCCTGCACCGTCGCGACAGGCTCCGGCAGCACCGCGCCACCGACGCCGTTGTCGCCGTGGATGAACGCGGAGATCTCCAGCACCTCAAACGAATCGCGGGCGCGCGCGTGATCCGGGCCGGCGAACACGGGGATGTCCGCGCGGCCGAACAGCTCCAGGATGGCCGCCGAGTTGCGCACCCCGGTCTCTACCAGCACGTTGCCGTAGGTTCCTGTCACGCCGATGAGCTCGAGCTCCGGCGAGCCCAGTGCGTAGGCAAGAGCGAGTGCGTCGTCGATGCCGGTGTCGAGGTCGAGGATGATCTTTCGTGCCATGTGGGTTTCTTACCTTTCGGGGTTTTTCGGATCCGCCGCGAGAATCTGGCGGGTTGTCTCTACGTCGCGGGCCATACTGTCCAGCAGGTCATAGACAGAGTCGAACTTGACCATGTCGCGGACCTTGCCCACGAACTCGACGCGCGCGAGCCGGCCGTACAGGTCGGCTTCGCGGTCGAGGATGAAGGATTCAACACTGCGGCGGGCATCGCCGAACGTGGGGTTCGTGCCCACCGAGATCGCCGCCGGGTAGCGCAAGCCCGGCTCCATGTCGCCCTCGATCGGGCCCTTCTCTTCGCCGTCGACGACGGTGAGCCAGCCTGCGTAGACGCCGTCGGCGGGCAGGGCGGAGATATCGGCGACGTACTGGTTCGCCGTGGGGTAGCCCAGCTCGCGGCCACCGCGGCCCGCGCCGCGCTCAATCACCCCGGTGACCGCGAAATCGCGGCCCAAGAAATCCGCCGCGACGCGCACGTCGCCGCGATCCAGTTCCTCGCGCACGGCCGTGGAGCAGACGCGCACGCCGGCGTCGTTAAGCAACGCGACGGTGACCACCTCGATGCCGAACGCTTTGCCCAGCTCGCGCATGGTTTCGGCCGTGCCGGCGGCGTCTTTGCCGAAGGTGAAGTTCTCCCCCACCACCACCATGCGCGCGCCGAGCGTGCCGGCGAGGACGTCGCGGACGTAGACCTCCGGGCTATCGCCGGCGAGCTCCTCGCGGAAATCGATGACCACGAGGTGGTCGACCCCGAGCTTCTCGATCAGCCGGGCGCGCTCGCTAAACGGAATCAGGGCCTTCGGCGCGCGCTCAGGGGCGAAGATCGCGACCGGGTGCGGCTCGAACGTCATCACCACGCACGGCAGGCCGAGCTCGCGGGCGCGTACCACGGCCTCGCTGATGAGTAGCTGGTGACCGCGGTGGACCCCGTCAAAGACTCCGATGGTGACAACCGTCGCGCCGAGAGCTTCCGGCACCTGCCGCAGACCGCGCAAAATATCCACGGGGGATAGACTACGGCATACTGTTTCACTATGAGTTTTGCCCCTGACCCGCTTGCCAGCTCCGGAATCGTTGTGGTGGACAAGCCCGCCGGGATGACAAGCCACGACGTCGTCGCCCGCCTGCGCCGCTTCTTCCACACCCGCAAGGTGGGCCACGCGGGCACCCTCGACCCGATGGCGACCGGCGTGCTTGTCGCCGGCATCGAGCGCGGCACCAAACTGCTCGCCCACCTAGTCGCCGAGGACAAGGTCTACACCGCAACGATCCGGCTCGGGGCCGCGACCACCACCGACGACGCTGAGGGCGAGGTCACCTCCACCGCCGACGCGTCCCACATCACGGACGCAGACATCGCGGCCGGGATCGGCGAGCTCACCGGCGACATCATGCAGGTGCCGTCGAGCGTCTCGGCGATCAAGATCGGGGGCCGGCGCGCCCACGAGCTGGTGCGCTCGGGCGAAACCGTCGACATTCCGCCACGGGCGGTCACCGTGTTTAGCTTCGACGTGTTGGGGGTGCGTCGTGAAGTAAGCGTTGTCGACGTCGACGTGCGCGTGCACTGCTCGAAGGGCACCTACATCCGCTCGCTGGCCCGCGACCTCGGAGCCGCACTCGGCGTGGGCGGGCACCTCACCGCGCTGCGCCGCGAAACCGTCGGCGCGTTCACGCTCGCCGATTCCCGCAGCCTCACCGAGCTCGAGAACGCCCCCACCCTGTCGCTGAGCCTGGACGAGGCGCTGACCCGCGCCTGGCCGGTGATCGACGTCACGGCCGCGGAGTACGAGGCCCTGGCCATGGGCAAGTGGCTGGAGCCGCGGGGCACGCGCGGTGTACACGCCGCCGTCGGCCCCCACGGGCGCGCCGTCGCGCTAGTCAAGGAGCAGGGCAAGCGCCTCTCGACGGTGTTCGTCGCCCGGCCGTCCACCCTGTAGCGTTTAGGCCTCCACGAAGGCCGAGGCGATGACGAAGTTGCCGCGCACCGCCCAGCGCCCCTCAAAAAACGGCACCGGGGTGGGCCTGACCAGGATATAAGCGATGAACGTTCCGTCGGAGCGGATGTCGATCTCGGCGTCCTCGAACCCGAGCCAGCGCCGCGTCATCGGGAACCAGCACTTGTACGTCGCCTCCTTCGCGCAGAACAGCAGCCTGCCCGCCCACTCTTGGCCGTCCGACTTCATCAGGTCGAAGCGGTGGCGCTCCGGCGCGCGCGCGATCTGGTCAATGACGCCCTCCGGCAGCGGCTCCGCGGGCTCGACGTCGAGGCCCATCGACCGCACGTGCGTGCGCGGCGCCGCCACAGCCGCGCGCAGGCCCTCGGTGTGCGTCAGCGAGCCCGTGTACCCGCGCGGCCACAGCGGCATCCCGCTGTCACCCTTCAAAATCGCCTCGCCGGGAGGGACCCCCAGCTCCCGCAGCACCTGGTGCGCGCACCAGCGGGCGTCGCCAAACTCGCCCTTTCGCTTGTCGACGGCCTGACTGACCAACCCCTGTTCCTCCGGGTGTAGCTCCAGGTAGTTGGTCAGGTTGTCGGCCTCGTCGGTGCGCAGGTACACGTAGCGTGCTGCCGAGGGGAACAGTTCGAGATCTTGCATCACTGCCTCAGCTCCATCACCGGGTAGGGCCAGGTGGTGTCCCCGCTGCGCTCGGGCGTGCCCTGCCACTCTCTGGGGTAGCCGAGGGAGACCTCTATGTGGTCTACCCCGTCGACACGCGTGATGCCCGGCATGTGGAGGTGGCCGTAGACCACCGCGCGAGCGTTGTAGCGCTTCGCCCAGGAGCGGGTGTGGCGGGTGCCGCACCACAGCGCGATCTCGGGAAAGTGCAGCCGCGCCACCGGTTCCTGCACCAAGGGCCAGTGGTTGACCAGGATGGTGGGGCCGTCGATACGCGATAGGCGCCTCGTGGTGTAGGCGAGCCGGTCCCAGCACCAGGCGCGGATGTCGACGAAGGGGGCGATCGCGAACTCGTCGGTGAGCACTATGCTCTTTTCCTGCGCGGCGGCCAGCGCTTGCTCCACGGTGAGATTGGGCCCGCGGAAGGAGTAGTCGTAGAGCGTAAACAGCGGCGCGATGGTGACCCCGCCGAACGTTGGGTAGACGTCTTCCGGGGTGATCACCCCGATGTCCCGCAGGGCGTGGACTAAAGCCGCGTACTTCTCCCGACCGCGGTAGCGGTCCGCCGAGCGGGAGAACAGCTCGTGGTTGCCGGGGGCCCATATCACCGTGTCGAAGCGGTTGGCGAGCTTTTCCAGCACCATCACCACCAGGTCGAGGCGCTCTGCGACGTCGCCGGCCACGATCAGCCAGTCCGACGGGTGGGTCGGCCGGATCCGATCAATGTGCGGCCCGTTCGCTTTCACTGCGGCGTGCAGGTCGGACACCGCCCACAGGGTTGTCGTGGTGGTCGCCATGTCAACTTGTTCTATCACACGGCCTCACCCGCGATGGCCCATTTCATCGAACGGAACCGAACGACAACACCCGCAAGCCGGATGACCACGGACGCCAGCAGCCCGGCCCACACACCGGGCAGGCCCCACCCGAAGGCGAGGGCGGCGAGTGTGACGGGGAAGAAGACGCCGAGCACGGAGGCGATAGTAAGCGTGCGCAGGAACGCCACGTCACCCGCCCCGAGCAGCGCGCCGTCGAGTGCGAAGACCACGCCGCCGACGACGATCATGACCACGAGCATCCACCACGGCACGACGAGCTGGTTCACAACGTCCGGGTCCCGGGTAAACAGCGCCCAGATACCGCGACCTGCCAGGGCGAAGACGAGCGCGAGGACGGACGCGAAGACCATGGAATAACGCGTCGCGAACTCACCGACGCGGCGCGCTTGCGTGACCTCGCCGCGGCCCAGCGCCGAGCCCGTGAGTGTCTGCGCCGCGATCGCGAGCGAATCCAGCACGAGGGTAAGGAAGTTCCACAGCTGCAGCAGGATCTGGTGCGCCGCCAGCGCGGCGACGCCGAAACGACCCGCCACCGCCGCGGCGGCAAGCATGGAGATCTGAAACGACATCGACCGCAGGATTAGGTCGCGCCCCATGACGAGCTGGCTGCGGATCACGCCCCAGCGCGGCGCCCACGACCCCTGGTGCGCGGCGTACTCGCGCACCAGGGTGGCCAGGAACAGCGCCGAGGTTATCCCGATGCCCAAGACGTTCGCCCAGGCGGAGCCGACGAGGCCGAAGCGGTCGACGAAAAATGGCAACAGGGCTGCCCCGGGGACGATCCCGCACAGCGTGAGGATGAAGGGCAGCCGCGTGTTTTGCACCCCGCGCAGCCAGCCGTTTCCGGCCATGATGATCAGCGTCAGCGGGATGGCGAGGGCAGCGACGTGCATCCAGCTTGCTGAGGCCGCGGCGGTGGCAGGGTCGTTGGTGAGAAACAGCGCGATGGGCTGGGCGAAGCCCCAGATCAACGTGGCGAGCGCCATGCCGACTGCGACGGCGACCCAGGTGGCTTGCACCCCTTCCGCCACCGCGTCGGCGCGGCGGCCAGCGCCGAAGAGCCGCGACGCTCGCGCGGTGGTGCCGTAGGACAGGAAGGTCAGCTGCACCGTCACGGTGGACTGCACGGCGGTGCCGGCGGCTAGAGCGGCGAGCTCCGCCGTACCCAGCCGGCCCACCACGGCGGTGTCGAGCAGCAGGTAGAGCGGGTTCGCGGCCAGGACACCGAGCGCGGGAAGTGCGAGGCCCAGCACTCTCCGCGGGGTGACCGTCACATCCGCTGTCATGGCAACGCGCCAAGCAGGCTTTCGATCACCTGATCCCGCGTGCCGCGGGCAGAGTACCCGGCCGCGGGCCGGTGGCCTCCCCCGCCGAGCAACCCGGCGACCCGGGCGACGTCGATAGTGACCGAGCGCAGTGAGACGTTCCAATACTGCACGCCCTGCTGTTTGAGCACCACGCCGACGTCGCTGCCCTGGACGCTACGCGCGTAGTCGATGATGCACTCCACCGCCGTCTGGCTCATCAGGTCGATCGCCGCGGCGTCGATCGTGAACACCGACACGGTGTGTCCCCGCACCTCGTAGGCCTCGAGCGAGGCCAGCACCGCGCCGACGTGGCGCATGTCCGCGGGCGTGAGCGCATCCATGAGGTCCATCGCAATCTTGCGGGTGTTAAGACCAAAGTCCATCAGCTCCGCGGCGAGGTGGTGCATCCGCGGCGTCCCCCAGCGGAAGTTGCCCGTATCCGTGACCAACCCCGCGTACAGGCAGTACGCGATGTCGGCGTCGAGTGCCACGTTCATGTGGTAGAACAGCTCCCGCACGATCGCGGTGGTCGACTCCGCGGCCACCACGAGGTTGCGCGCACCGAACAGCGGGTTCGACGCGTGGTGGTCGACCACCAGCACCCGCGCAGGGTCGGCCTCGACCGCCGCACAAAACGCGCCAGTGCGGTCGGCCGAGGCGCAGTCGACGGTGACGATGAGGTCCTCGGTCGGCGGCTCGCAGGTGTAGGTAATCTCGTCGACGAACGGCACCGTCGCCAGGTTGCCCGGGTGTGGGGCGCGCTGGCCGATGTACGCGTTCGCCGTGATCCCGAGTTGGCGCAGCCCCGCCATCAGCGCGCAGGCCGAGCCCACCGCGTCGGCGTCGGGCTTGATGTGCGTGACGACGGCGACCGAGGGGGCGTCGACAAGCACGCGCGCGGCGGCGGCGAACTCGGACTCGAGGCCGGGGAACATCTGCGCCATGAACCTACTCTTCGACGTTTCTGTAGGGGTTGCCCTCACCCGCCGGCTTCGCACCCTCGCGCAGGCGCGCGAGCTCGGCGTCGCGGGCGCGTGCGCGGTTGAGCAGCTCCTCCATCCGCGCGGAGGCCTCCGGCACCGTGTCCATCTCAAACGAGATCGTCGGCGTGAAGCGCACGTTGAGCTGGTCGCCCACGATCTTGCGGATCTGCCCGCGGGCGCGGTGCAGCGCCTCGGCGGCTTGGTCGTAGTCCGGCTCGTCGTTGATGTTGCGCCCGCGGACGGTGTAGTACACCGTCGCGTCGTGCAGGTCGCCTGTGACCCGAGCGTCAGTGACCGTGACCAGCTCCAAGCGCGGATCCTTCACCTCGCGCTCGATGGAGGACGCAACGATTGTCTGAATCTGCTTCGCCAAACGCTGCGCGCGTGAGTTGTCAGCCATGTCATCTCCTTAAGTCTTACTCGGGTCCGATAACGTACCCACTCATTCTAACCATGTGGAAAAACCCCACCCCCTAGTGAACTGCTCCCCATTAGTTGGACTGAGAAATCAGTTACCAACTAGTGAGGAGCAGTTTCCATTGAGAGCACGAAGTTCGCTGAGCGAACATCAGCGTGAGCAGCTGGTGGAGTGTTTCGAGCAAGGCATGAGCTACGGAACCGCTGCCAAGACTCTTGGTGTCTCCAAATACGCCGTCCGTACGCTGCGTCGTCGGTTTCAGCTGCATGGCAGGCTATGTCTTGTGGAGAAACCGACAAAGCAGCAGCACTCGTTCGACATCAAGAAGGAAGTTGTCCAACGCCACCTTGCCGGCGAGACAAAGATGGATCTTGCACGCGAGTTTGGCCTGTCGTCAGACCAACTCGTCAAAGATTGGTCCCGGAAATGGCGTAAAGGTGGCGATGACGCGTTAAAACCGAAGCCGAAGGGCAGGCCCAAAGGCTCGTCCGCGCCGAAGAGGCTCACGGAAGAGGAGAAGCTGCGCCGCCAGATCGAGCGGTTGGAAGCGGAAAACGCCTACCTAAAAAAATTGCGGGACTTGAGGAACCAGGGACACGTCTGAAAGTCCAGGCGATCGTCATCCTCAAGTCGCACCACCGCCTGGAGTACCTGCTAGAGGCAGCAGGTATCCCGCGGTCGACGTTCTTCTACCACCAGAAACGACGCGGTGAGCCGGATAGGCATGCTGTGCTCAAAGACGCGATCCGGGAGAGCTTCGAACGCAACAAGCATCGCTACGGCTACCGGCGAGTACTACTGGACCTGCGTAATCAGGGGTGGGTGGTCAACCACAAACTCGTCTACAAACTCATGCATGAGATGGGTCTTCGAGCCAAGGTCCGCCAGCACAGGCCTTACATCTCCTACTCCGGAACCGTCAGCCGCATCGCTGACAACAAGCTCGAGCGCAAATTCACCCCGGATAAGCCAAACACCGTCTTTGTCAGCGATGTCACCGAGTTCAGAATCGCAGGCCGCAAGGTGTATTTGTCGCCGGTGATGGACTTGTTCGACCGCTCAATCGTCGCTCACACCGTGGCTACATCGCCGTCGACAGCATTTACCACCGATTCTTTATCCAAGGCGATCGCAGCGTGTGCACCTGAAACCGGGTGGATGATGCACACCGATCAAGGTTTCCAGTACCAGCACTCGACTTGGCGCAAACTCATTGACGAACACGGTGGTGTTCAGTCGATGTCGCGTAAAGCCAACTGTTACGACAACGCGGTCATGGAGAACTTCTTTGGACACTTGAAAACCGAGATGTACCACGGTGAAGTTTTCGACACGGTCGCAGAGTTCAACCAAGCGATCGACGAGTACATCGGGTGGTACAACACCGAACGCGTCCAACAACGACTAAAGGGTCTGACTCCGATGCAATATCGGAATCAGACCCTTCAACCCCTAACCGCCTAGAATTAAACCAGTCCAACTTTCGGGGGCTAGTTCACTAGCGAAGGAGATGGGGCTTTTGCTTATCGGCGCCGCGTTGCCACGTGCGTCGATAAGCGTGGCGCGGCTCTTAGTCGCGCGGAACCTCAACCATCTCGTAGACCTGGACCACGTCGTCGACCTGGATGTCCGGGTAGGACAGGACCATGCCGCACTCGTAACCCTTGTCCACCTCCGTGACGTCATCCTTCTCGCGGCGCAGCGACTGGATCGTCGCGTCCGTGGTGATTACGTTGCCGTCGCGCACCAGGCGGCACTTCGCGTTGCGACGCACCTTGCCCTCGGTGACCATGCAACCAGCGATGAGGCCGACTGCGGAGGCCTTGAAGATCTGGCGGATCTCCGCCGCGCCGATCTCGCGCTCCTCGTAGACAGGCTTGAGCATGCCCTTGAGAGCGGCCTCGACATCGTCGATGGCCTGGTAGATCACCGAGTAGTAGCGGATCTCCACGCCCTCGTTGCCGGCTTCCTCGGTCGCCTTACCCTCAGCGCGAACGTTGAAGGCGACGATCACCGCGTCGGAAGCGGCAGCCAGGACCACGTTGGTCTGGGTGACCGCACCGACGCCGCGGTCGATGATGTTGACCTCGACCTCGTCGTCGATCTCGATCTTGAGCAGCGCCTCCTCCAGGGCTTCCACCGAACCAGCGTTGTCGCCCTTAAGGATGAGGTTGAGCTGGCTGGTCTCCTTGAGAGCCGCATCCAGGTTCTCCAGGGAGACGCGCTTCCTGCGGCGCGCCTGCATCGCGGAACGCTTGCGGGCGTCACGCTGCGCGGCGATCTGGCGAGCGATGCGGTCGTCCTCGACCACGAGCAGGTTGTCGCCCGGGCCGGGAACGCCGTTGAGGCCCTGGACCTGGACGGGGCGGGACGGGCCCGCCTCCTCGACGTCGTTGCCCCACTCGTCGACCATGCGCCGCACGCGGCCGAAGTTGCCACCGACGACGATGGAATCGCCGACGCGCAGGGTACCGCGCTGCACGATCACCGTGGACACCGGGCCGCGGCCGCGGTCCAGGTAGGACTCGATGGCCAGACCCTGGGCGTCCATGTCCTCATTCGCGCGCAGATCCAGCGCCGCGTCCGCGGTCAAAAGGACGGCCTCGAGCAGCTCGTCGATACCGGTGTTGTTGCGCGCCGAGATGTCAACGAACATCGTGTCGCCGCCGTACTCCTCCGGCACGAGGCCGTACTCGGTGAGCTGGCCGCGGATCTTGTCCGGCTGCGCCTCGGGCTTATCAATCTTGTTCACAGCAACCACGATCGGCAGATCCGCTGCCTTGGCGTGGTTGATCGCCTCAACGGTCTGGGGCATCACGCCGTCGTCGGCGGCGACGACGAGGATGGCCAGGTCCGTCGACTGCGCACCACGGGCACGCATTGCGGTAAACGCCTCGTGGCCCGGGGTATCCAGGAACGTGATGGTGCGCGGCTCATCCTCCAGGGTGACGGTGGTCTGGTACGCACCGATGCCCTGGGTGATGCCGCCGGCCTCGCCGGAGCCGACGTTTGCCTTGCGGATCGTGTCCAGCAGGCGGGTCTTACCGTGGTCGACGTGGCCCATGACGGACACCACCGGCGGGCGTTGCGCCAGGTCTTCCTCGTCGCCCTCGTCCTCACCGAACTGCAGGTCGAAGGACTCGAGCAGCTCGCGGTCCTCGTCCTCCGGCGAAACAACCTCAACCTCGTAGTTGATCTCGGCGCCGAGCAGCTGCAGGGTTTCCTGTGGCACGGACTGGGTAGCCGTCACCATCTCACCGAGGTTGAACAGGGCCTGAACCAGGTTTGATGCCTCGGTGCCGATCTTCTCCGCGAAGTCAGCCAGCGACGCGCCCTGGCGCAGGCGGACGGTCTTGCCGCCGCCGTCGGGCAGGCGAACGCCACCGATGACGTTCGGTGCGTGCATCTCCTCGTACTCGCTGCGCTTCTGACGCTTCGACTTGCGACCACGCCCAGGGGCGCCGCCGGGACGGCCGAACGCGCCAGCGGTACCGCCGCGGCGACCGCCGCGACCGCGGAAACCGCCGCCTGCGGGACCACCGGGGCCACCCTGGCCACCGCGGCCACGGCCGCCACCAGGTCCACCCTGGCCACCACGACCACGGCCGCCGGCAGCGGACTTCGTCGGCATCTGGGTCGGCGACGGGTGTGCCGCCATATCGGCCGGCGACGGGCGCTTGCCGCCCGGGCGCGGGCCGGGACGGCCTTGACCCTGGCCAGCGCGCTCTTGGCCCTGGCCACCACGGCCACGACCTGCTGCCCCACCGGGGCCACCGGCCGCACCGCGGCCACCGCCTGGGCGAGGTGCCGGGCGCGGGCCACCCTGGTTCGAAGAGAACGGGTTGTTGGCCACGCGCGGGCGCCCGCCCGGCTTAGGCATGGGACGAGGCATCGCGCCCGGGGTCGGCCCACCCTCGCCGGAGCCCGGTTTGGGCGCTGCCGGCGACTGTGGCTTCGGTGCGCCCGGCCTCGGGGCAGACGCGGCCGACTTGGCGGGCTGCGCAGGAGTCGGTGCGCTGGGCTTTGCGGCAGCCGGCTTCGGTGCGCCGGGCTTAGCTGCAGCCGGCTTCGCGGCGGCAGGCTTGGGCGCCCCAGGCTTTGCAGCCCCGGGCTTCGCGGCGCCAGCGGCGCCAGGCTTCGGCGCAGCAGGCTTATCACCGCCCGGCTTGGGCGCGCCCGACTTCTGGCCCTTGTCGGCGTCCGCTCCGTAGAACGCCTTCATCTTCTTCACCACCGGCGGTTCGATGGTCGACGATGCGGTTTTCACAAACTCGCCCTGGTCTTTCAGGGTTGCGAGCAGTTCTTTACTTGTTACGCCGAGCTGTTTCGCCAGTTCGTGTACACGTAGCTTTCCGGACACTTGTCTCCTCTGTGTTATTTCTAGGAGCCAGTGCCGGTGCGCCATCGAAATGGCGGCTACTGACCCCTAGAGGTTGTCATCGACTTTCATCGCTGATGCTGCTTCATGGTTGCGTACTCATCAGTGTTCGGTCTTCCTATCCTTATGTGGGTCGTTCGCGCGATCCGCGAGGTACGTCCTTACATGACCTAAATCCACGGGTGTGGACACGCGCAGGGCTCGGGCGAATGCCTTTCGCCTCTCCGCGAGCTCGAATGCATCCAGTGTTGGGGTGATCCACGCTCCCCTTCCGGGGAGCGTCGCGGTCGGATCCGCCAGGATCCGGCCGGACCCGTTCGGGTCGGCCACCACGCGGAGCAGTTCGGTGCGGGGACGTGCCCCGCGCGTTGCGATGCAGGTGCGGATGGGCGTCGTGCGCTGCTTCTCGCGTGCGCCTTGCATCATCCTCGCCTTGTCCTCACTTCCGGTGTGCCCGCAACTGGTGTGCGGTTTTAAGCCGTAGTCAACTTTACGCCACAGCGGGCGAAAATAGTACTTACACCCGCTACGCAGGTTTTCGCGCGTGAAGCGAACTAGGCCTGCGAGGCGTCGGCCGCGTCGGAGTGGATGTCGATCTTCCACCCGGTCAGGCGCGCGGCCAGGCGCGCGTTTTGGCCTTCCTTGCCGATCGCCAGCGAGAGCTGGTAGTCCGGCACCGTCACCCGCGCGGCCTGGCCCTCGAGGTCGAGCACCTCGACGCGCACGACCTTCGACGGCGCGAGAGAGTTGCCGACGTATTTCGCCGGGTCCGCGGAGTAGTCGATGATGTCGATCTTCTCCCCGCCGAGCTGCTGCATGATGTTGGTCACGCGCGCGCCGCGCGGCCCGATGCAGGCGCCCTTGGCGTTAACGCCCTTGACCTTGGCCTGGACGGCCACCTTGGAGCGGTGCCCCGCCTCGCGGGCAATCGCGACGATCTCGACGGTGCCATCGGCGACCTCAGGAACCTCGAGCGCGAATAGGCCGCGCACGAGTTCCGGGTGGGTCCGAGACAGGTTGACCTGGACCTTCTGCTCACCCTTGTTCACACCCACGACGAACGCCTTGATGCGGTCGCCGTGCTTGAGCTTCTCGCCCGGAATCTGCTCCGCCGGCAGCAGGATGCCGTCCTGCGGGTCGGCCTCCGTGCCGAGCTCGACGACGATCAGGCCGCGCGCCTCAGCGTTCGCATCGCGCTGGACGACGCCCGAGACAACCTGTCCCTCAAACTCGGAGTACTCGGTGAAGGCGCGGCCCGCCTCCGCCTCGCGCACGCGCTTTTTAATGGCGTCGAGCACCGTGGGCGCGCCGATGCGCGAGAAGTTCACGGGGGTGTCGTCGTACTCGGAGATCACCGCGCCTTCATCGTCTACCTCGCTGACCAGCACGGAGACGTCACCGGTGTCGGCGTCGATCTCGACTCGGGCCTTCTGCCCCTCGGCCGGCGGGGTCTCGCGGTAGTCGCGGTACGCCCATAGCAGGGCCCTGGCGATGGTTTCGAGCAAGTCGTCACGGTCGATGCCGTGCTCGACGGAAATTACCTTCAGGGCGTTGAGGTCAATATTCACTTGTTACCTTTCAGTTGGCCGCGCGTTCAGCGGCCTGGTCGAACGAGAGCTCCGCCAGCTCGTTCTGCGCGGCGGGCGGTGTGTTGAATTCAATTTCTACCACCGCAGGTGCCAATCCCGAAACCGGGCGCACCTCGGGCCGCGGCTGTTTCTGCGCGGTGGGAATGAGCACGACGTTCTCTTCCGCCGCGTCGAGCGCACCGATTCGGAACTTCTCCTCGCCGACGGCGACGAGGCGGCCGCGGTTGCGGCGCCAGTGGCGCGGCTCGGTCAGCGGCAGGTCGACACCGGGGGTGGTCACCTCGAGGGTGTAGCCAGCGCCGAAGTTGATCTCCCCTGCGTTCTCGCGGGCGTCGAAAAGCTCGCTGAGCTCGTTGCTGACTACCTCAAGCTCGTCGAGGGTGGGGTGCGCGTCCGAGTCAAGCGCGATAACAACCTGTGACTTCTTCCCGGCGGCGACTGTGCGCACCTTCTCCACGTCCATCCCGTACGCCGCGGCGATGGGCTCAATCATCCTGGTCAGTTCGTCGACTCCTGGAAATGCCATGCGCTCTAGCCTATCGTGTAGCGTTTTCGGGGTGAAAAGACTGCTCGTGATACTGCCGGCCGCCGTGCTGCTGACGTCGTGCACCGTCATGGACATCGTCGGACCGCGCGCGAACGGCGAGATCATGACGCTGGCACGGCAGGCGAGCGCGGATCAGTTTTCGCTCGACGACGCCGCCGCGGCCGAACTGCGCGCAACCCAGTCTTCCCAGCTAGTCGCCGAAGCGCAGCGGCTGTGCGGCACCGATGACGCTGGCAACCCGCCGTCGTCCTGCGACGTGAGCTTCGGGGACACCGATCTTCCCGCCGGCGCCGCGGACGTCGAAGCGATGATTGATCAGGTCCGCGCCGCAACCGTGACGGCGGCGGGAAAGGTCCCGGAGGATTCGGTTGACCTGGTTGTTTCCCAGGCCATCGACACCGTCGCCATCGCGCCCGTCGAGCTCGAGGGCATCGCGCTTGACGACGCCCCAGCGGCCGACCTCGACTCCGCCCGCGACATGCTGCGCCGTGAGTACGCGCTCGAGTACGGCATTGGGCTCGCCACCGCCTGGGCCGACGACGCGCTCCTCGCGCGTATCGACGCTCTGCGCAGCGCCTCCGACGCCCGCCGCGAAGCCCTGACCGCCGCCCTGGAGCCCACCGGCGACGTGCCGCAGCCGCTCGCGGGCTACGAATTCGCCGAAGGCGGCACCCCCACCGACCCCGCATCCGCTGCTGAGCTGGTGCAACGCCTTAACGCGGACTTGGTCACGCAGTGGCACCACGCGGCGGCGGGAGCGGACGACGCACAGTGGCGCGACGCCGCGATCAGGCTCGCGGCGCACGCCCAGCGCGCCTGAGGTGTCGTGACGATGTCGTAAAATACCGCAGGTGACACTACAACGTATAAAACACTTGCGATGGGTATCTCTCGCGATCATCGCCGTCGCGGCCTTCCTGATCAGCCTCGGGCCGATCGATTCGCCCAACTCGCCCACGGCCATGCTGCCGGACGGCTTCGACTCCACCGAGGTTGCCGCGCAACGCGCCGCAACTGAGGGCGAGGGCTCGGCGGCGGTCGTGCTGTTCACGGGCTTGAGCCCGGAGACTCTCCCGCAGCTTCAGGGCAAGGCTGAGGAAATCGGCGGGCCGTTAATCCCGAACGAATCCGTCGACGCGGCGATCGTCCCCGTCGAGGTCACCTCGGAGTCGCTCACCGACAACGTCGACGTGGTCGAATCCTTGCGGGCCACGGCCGCCGACGGCCTGCCCGAGGGCGTGGAGTCGCAGGTCACCGGCCCCGCTGCAATCGAGGCGGACCTGTCCGGTGTGTTCTCCGGCGCCAACGTCACCCTGCTCGCGGTTACCGCGATCATCGTCGCGGTGCTGCTGGTGTTTACCTACCGCTCCCCCATCTTGTGGATCATCCCGTTGCTCGTCATCGGCATCGCCGACCGCCTTGTCGCCACGACCTACCCCCGCGTCCTGGACGCCGTGGGCATGCAGTGGAACGAATCCACCGGCGGCATCCTCTCGGTGCTCGTCTTCGGCGCCGGAACCAACTACGCGCTGCTGCTGATCTCGCGCTACCGCGACGAGCTCACCCGCACCGAGAACCGGTTTGAGGCGATGTTCCGCGCCTGGAAGCCGACGGTAAGCACGATCGTCGCCTCGGCGGCCACAGTGGCCCTCGGCGTGCTGTGCCTGCTCCTTTCGCACACCCCCACCAACCGCGCGCTCGGCCTCTCCGCAGCGTTCGGCGTGGGCGTTGCGCTGTTCTTCGGGGCGTTCGTCCTACCCGGCATCCTCATCCTGTTCGGCAGGTGGATCTTCTGGCCGAAGACGCCGAAGGTCGGTGACACCACCGAGCACCGCGTGTTCGATGCGGTGGGGCGCCTCGTCTCGGCCCGGCCCGCCGCCGTGCTCGGGTCTTCGCTGGTCATCCTGGGCATCATGTGCGCTGGCGCGCTGCAGATCAGTACCGGGCTAACGCAGTCCGACCAGTTCATCGACACCCCCGAATCGATCACCGCGGCCGACGACCTCAGCGAGGCCTTCCCGAACATGTCGGCCACTCCCGCCATCGCGCTCACGTCTGAACCGGAGGCCGCGACGGCATCGCTCGAAGGCGCGGGTCTTAGCGTGATGGACTCGGGCAACGGGTCGCTGCAGGTCTCGGGCGGCGACACCGCGGAGATCCGCGATGCTCTCGCCGGCACCGACGCCAAGGTGGGCGGGCTCGACGCCGAACTCTACGATACCGAGCAGGCCGCTGCCGAGGACCGGATGATCATCTTCCCAGTCGTGTTGCTGCTGATCTTCGTCTCACTCATCTTTCTACTGCGCTCGGTCGTCGCCCCCGTGGTCATGACCGCCTCAGTACTGCTGACCAACGTCGCAGCCCTGGGCATCGGCTGGTGGGTTTCCCACTACATCTTCGGATTCGAGCGCTTCGATTCCACGACCCCGCTCTACGCGTTCGTGTTCCTCGTGGCCCTCGGCATCGACTACACCATCTTCCTGGTGACCCGAGCGCGCGAGGACTCCGCCGAGCTGGGCACGCGCCGCGGCATCCTCACCGCGCTGTCTACCACGGGCGGCGTGATCACCTCGGCCGGTATCTTGCTCGCGGCAGTCTTCGCCGCCCTCGGCGTGCTCCCCCTGGTCGCGCTCGCGCAGATCGGCATCGTGATCTGCCTGGGCGTGCTGCTCGATACCCTGATCGTGCGCAGCCTAATCGTGCCTTCGGTCGTCGAGCTGCTTGGCGACAAGTTCTGGTGGCCCGCGAAACCCGGGGCGCTCGCCGAGCGCTAGCCCGCGGCGACGAGCTCGCGGACCTTGGCCACGATGTCCGCGCTCGCCACCTCGAGGGTTTCGCCGCCGCGGATACGCAGCTCCACGATCCCGTCCGCAAACGAGCGCCCGAGGATGACGATGAACGGCATTCCGAGCAGCTCAGCGTCTTTGAACTTGACTCCCGGTGACATCTTGGGACGGTCGTCGAAAAGCACCTCGAGCCCAGCGGAATCGAGCTCGGCGGCGATGTCCTCGCCGGCCTGAAGGGCTGCGGCATCCTTGTTCGCCACCACCACGTGCACCTGGTACGGCGCGATGGCGACCGGCCAGACGAGGCCCTTGTCGTCGTGGCGCTGCTCGGCCACGACCGCCATCATGCGGGAAACGCCGATGCCGTAGGAGCCCATGGTGGGCACGGCGCGCTTACCGCCCTCGTCGAGGATCTGCACGTCCATCGCCTTGGTGTACTTGCGCCCGAGCTGGAAGATGTGCCCCAGCTCGATACCGCGCGCGAGCTTGACGGTGCCGTTGCCGGAGGGGGAAGGATCGCCCTCGCGCACCTCGGCGGCCTCCACGAAGCCGTCGACGACGAAGTCGCGGCCGGCAACCAGGCCGACGACGTGGCGCTCGTGCGCATCCGCACCGGCGATCCACGACGTGCCGTCGACCACGCGCGGGTCGGCGTAGACGGTGACCCCGTTGGCCGCCAGCGCGCGCGGGCCGACGTAGCCCTTGACCAGAAAGTCCGTGCGGGCGAAGTCTTCCTCGCTCGCCAGCTCGAAGGTCGCCGGGGCCAGGGAGGCCTCGAGGCGCTTCTCGTCAAGTTCGCGGTCTCCGGGGATCAGGATGCCGGTCAGGCGCGGGCCGACGGGGGCGCCATCGTCGTCAGTGAGGCGCGGGTCGTCGACCTTGAGCACCATGCACTTGAGCGTGTCGGCGGCGCTGACCTGCCTGCCCTCAACGGTCACGCCCTGGGCGTTGGCCCACGCGACGAGCGCGTCGATCGTTTCGGCCCGCGGGGTGTCGTGCTCGACCGCGTCCGGCAGCCCCTCGACCGGCTGCGGCTCGGGCGCGACGGTCACCACGGCTTCGACGTTCGCGGCGTAGTCGCCGGCCGACGAGATGACGAACGTGTCCTCACCGTTGTCGGAGTACGCCAGGAACTCCTCGGAGGCGGAGCCGCCCATCGCGCCGGAGGTCGCCTTGCAGATCTCGTAGCGGATCCCGACGCGGTCGAAGACGCGCTGGTAGGTGGCGCGGTGCTTGGCGTAGGACTCTTCAAGCCCCGCGTCGGCCATGTCGAAGGAGTAGGAGTCCTTCATCACGAACTCGCGTCCACGCAGGATGCCGGCGCGCGGGCGTGCCTCGTCGCGGTACTTCGTCTGGATTTGGTACAGCGTGACCGGGAAGTCCTTGTAGGAGGAGAACATGGATTTCACCGCGGAGGTGAACATCTCTTCGTGCGTCGGGCCGAGCAGCATGTCCGCGCCTTTGCGGTCTTTGAGGCGGAACAGGTCGTCGCCGTATTCGGTCCAGCGGTTGGTCAGCTCGTAGGGCTCGCGCGGCAAAAGCGCGGGAAATAGCAGCTCCTGGGCGCCCATTGCGTCCATTTCCTCGCGCACGACGGTCTCAATCTTGCGCAGCGTGCGCAACCCCAGCGGCAGCCAGGAGTACACGCCTGGCGCGGCTCGGCGGACGTAACCGGCGCGCACCAGCAGCTTGTGGCTGGGCACCTCGGCATCGGCCGGGTCTTCGCGCAGGGTGCGCAGGAAAAGCGAGCTTAGGCGTGTGATCATGCGCAACATCTTATCCCCTAGTCTGTTGTGCATGCTGATCGTGTTGCCCCCTTCCGAAACCAAGGCCCCCGGCGGCTCCCCATCACCCATGAGCCTGTCGTTCCCCGCCCTCGATCCCGTGCGCAGCTCGCTTCTCGACGACCTTTCCACGCTGCCCCTGCCAGCAATGATGTCGGCCCTGAAACTGCCCGAGTCCAAAGCCGACGAGGCCGCGGACAACCAGCGGTTGCGCACCGCGCCCGTCATGCCCGCGCTGCTGCGCTACACGGGCGTGCTTTACGACGCCCTCGACCCCGCCACCCTGCCTAAAGAGGCGTGGTCGCGCCTCGCTATCGCCTCCGCCCTGTTCGGCCTGGTGCGCGCCGACGACCTGATCCCGCGCTACCGCCTCTCGGGAGGCTCCAAACTGCCGGCTGCCGACGGCACCGTGCCGACGATGAAGGCGCGCTGGGGGGCGTCGATAAGCGACGTGCTCTCGGGGCTGGGCTTCATCGTGGACATGCGCTCCGGGGCGTACCTGTCGCTCGGGCCCGTGCCCTTTGCGGTGACGGTGCGTGTGGAAACGGAGGTCGACGGGCAGCGCAAGGTGGTCAGCCACTTCAACAAGCGTTACAAGGGCGAGCTGGCGCGCGTGCTTGCGCTGGGGCCGGACGTCTCCTCCGCCGATGGGGTTGCGGAGGTGGCGCGTGACGCGGGGTGGACCGTGGAGGTCAACGGTGAGCAAGTGACGCTGGTGGTTGACTGAGCCCGCAGGCCAGCTTGACCTCGGCCACGAACTGGTCGCCGTAACGGATGAGGGCCGTGGGGCTGTAGCGGCGCATGTGGTAGCCGCTGTTGAGCAGATCCTTATCGCGCGCCCGCTCCTTTCTCAGCATGTCATCCGTGCGACCGTACGTTGTCCCGTCGTACTTGACCTCGCCGTCGATCTCCACGACGACCCTTTGCCCGATGAGCAGGTCGACCTCGTAGTGGCCGAGCTTCACGTTGACGCGGATCGGCCCGATCCCCGCATCGATGAGCAGCGCGCGGGCGTAGCTTTCGTACGGTGAGCGCACGTTGTCGATTGCGTGGGCAAACGCGCGCCGCACCACGCCGATCCCCTTGCGCCTGCCGAGCTTGCGGATCTCGAACGCAATATTGGCCCGCGGATGCCTGCCCAGCAGCCAATCCATGGCCACGAGGCCCTCGCGGAACCCGTGGCGCAGCGCGATATCGATACCCGTGCGGATCTCCGACGTCACCCGCACCCCGTCGACCTGCGTGAGCTCGTCGCCCCGGTACGCCCCGCTAAGGTAGGTGCACCCGCGCGGCCAGTTGCTATTCGACGGCCGCCTCCCCGTCGCCGGCACCAACTCGATCGCCTCGGGCGTCGTCGCGATCACGGGCATCCCGTGGATACGCGCTGCGGACCGCCCACCCAGTGCCGCCTTTCTCACCGTCTTGCCGACGGCCCACGCACGCAGCCACTCCTTCTCGTACCGTTTCAGCTCGCCGAGGATGGAACGGTGGCACACGAACCGCGCCGAGACCGGGACCAGCTCCTCTGCAGCGAGGGCTCGGAGGAACTCGTGGTCGTTATTCTTGGCGCCGCAGGTGTCGACGAGGCATTTCACCAGGCGGAGCTTGCGCTGTATGTCCATGCGGGCAGCATTACCCAGATTTCTGGCCCCCGCTTTGGGGTGTTGTTTGGCTGTGGATAACCCGGGACTTCTCCACAGATTCGCGGCGTTGTCGGGGTCTGGGGGAACCTTGCCGTTAGTTGGGCTCGGTTGGTCTAGTGCACTGCTTGGTTTGGACTGCGCGTTTTTGGCGTCTGGGGGGCGACGGCAGGCTTGCGGGGGCTGCTGCGCAGTTTGGACTACGCGTTTTGGGGCTGTGGCCGACTTGCGACCTGGGCTTTTGTTCTCGGGTTCTGCCAAACTGCGCAGTCCCGGTAGCGGGCCGCCGGGAGGCTTGCCGGGGCTACCGCACAATTTGGACTGCGCAATATAGCGCCCCAGCCAACCAGCAACCACCCCAACCACCCCCCGAATTTATCAATTTATCAACAACGGCCAATTATCAATTTATCAATCATGTAGGATTGCACCCATGCCAAACCCCTTCCGCCCCACATTCGGCGCGAGCCCGCGCGTCTGGGCTGGTCGCGAAGCCGTGATCGACGAGTTCGGCCGCGCGCTAAAGAACGGCCCCGGCGACCCGCACCGCAGTGTCATCATCTCCGGTTCCAGGGGAATCGGCAAGACGGTGCTGCTCACGGAGCTCGAGGACATCGCGAAGGAGCAAGGCTGGATCGTCGTGCGCGCCTCGGGCCGCGAGGGCATGGCGGAAACGCTGACCAATTCCGCGATCCCGGAGACCATTGAGCAGCTCGAGCCCCAGGGCGACCGCAAGCTCACCGGGTTCAACATCGCCGGCGTCGGCGGTGTGCGCAGCGAACTGTTGGAGAACGACACCACCCCGCGCCTTGTCACCCGTCTGCACGAGCTGCTTAGCAAGCTGCGCGGAACAGGTGTGCTAATCACCATCGACGAAGTCCAGGACGCCAACCCGGCGGAACTGACCCAGATCGCGGTTGCTTACCAGGACCTCGTGCGCGACGACGCGGAGATCGCCCTCGCCATGGCCGGGCTCACCCAGGGCGTCAACCGGCTACTCGACCTGCCCGGCGCGACATTCCTTCGCCGCGCGCGCCACTACGAGCTCGGCCCGCTCACGCTTGACGACGCCACCACCACCCTCCTCGACACCGCCCGCCACGCCGGGCGCGAGTTCAACATCGACGCCGCCCACACCGCAAGCCGGATCACGCAGGGCTACCCCTACCTCGTTCAGCTCGTCGGCTACCTCGCGTGGGAGGCACAACCGACCGGGCCGATCAGCCTGGACGCCGTCGAGGCGGTGCGCGAGGAGGCCATCGGCCGGCTTGGCACGCAGGTGCACCAGCCGTCGCTTCGCGACGTCCCCCCGCGGCAGCGTGAGTACCTCGACGCCATGGCGCACATTGAAGCCCAGACAGGCCGGTCGGAGATTTCTGCGAAGGATTTGGCGGTGGCGTTGGACAAGCCGTCGACAAGCTTGTCCGATACTCGCGGGAAGCTCATCGAGCGAGACCTGATTCTGCCCGCGGGGTGGGGCGAGGTGACATTCGCGCAGCCGTATTTGGGCGACTACCTGCGCAACCAGAACAAGCCACGGCGGATCAGCTAACGGGAGACTCCGCGCGACGCACCGCAGGCAGGTCAACTAACCCGAAATTGCTATGGAACCTCAACGCTTGGACCGCATTTCGATGAAGTTGGGCGATTGATGTTCCGGAAATGCTGACGCTTTCGCTCTTGGGCACGCTGTTTGGGACGAACACGGTCCTCAATGGCTACGGGCCATATGTGCTCGTGGGACTCGGTCTCGTGGTTTTCATCGAGTCCGGAGTGCTCTTTCCATTCCTCCCCTGCGACTCACTGCTGGTTGCGGTCGCAGCTCTCAAAGACAGCTTGGGGCTGTACGCGTGGGAGATTATCGCGACGGCAATCGTCGCGGCGATCCTCGGCGACCAAGTGGGGTTCTATCTGGGCAGGCGGTTCGGCAGGAAGTTGTTCTCTGACAACGCGCGCATCCTGCGCACCGACCGCCTCCAAGCTGCGGAAGACTTCTTCCGTCGACGAGGCCCCTTCGCTTTGGTCCTGGGCCGCTTTGTTCCTATCGTTCGTACTTTCGTGCCGTTCGCGGCGGGCACTGCTCGCCTGTCGTATCCGCGGTTTGTGGGCTGGAACGTCGCGGGAGCCGTCTTCTGGGTTGTTCTCATGGTGTCCGTGGGCGTTTTCTTCGGCGACATTTCCGGGCTCGCGCACTCCATCGACTTCGTGATTATCGCCGTATCGGCCATCTCCATCCTGCCCGTACTCGTTGGAGTGGCCAAGAAATGGCGCCGGGAAAAGGCTTATCAGCCTTCGCGCGTGAGCTAGGCCCCCGCCCGCAGCACCGTGTACCGCGCGTCCCGAGCCACCTGCTCGACGAAACCGAAGCGCCGCTCCACCTCGCCGCGGTAGCGCAGGTGGGAGTTATGCACGAGGTAGAGCGACCCGCCGGGTGCGAGAAGCCGTACAGAGGCGTCGAGCAGGTGGTTGACCAGCGTGGCATCCACGGTGGTGCCGTCGTGAAACGGCGGGTTGAGCGCGATGGTGTCGAAGCTGGCGTCGTCAAACCCCGAGCCTGCATCGTCCCACGTGGCGTTGAGCCCGTTCGCGCGGGCGGACAGCACGGCGTCGGCGTCCGAATCGGTGCCCATCACCGCGCCGGACAGGCCCCGCGAAACGGACCCGTTGCCGCAGCCGAGGTCGAGGTATCGGCCCAGGTCCGCCGGCAGCGACGACCGCAGCAGCTCACCGCCGGGGTCGGGTTTCGCCCCAGAGAAGACGCCGCCAATGGCGACTAGGCCGTCGCCACGCACGGGCTCGTAGCCCACCGGCTTCGGTCCCGAGGCGACAAGGCAGCGGAACTTCCCGCGCCCGCGGGAGGCGGCGACGTCGTCGAAGGACTCGGCCAGCACGCTGTTCATCGAGCGCGCCAAGTGCTTGTTGTTGGCCCCGAGCACCATCTGAACTTGAGAGAACTCCGCGCCGGCGATGGAGCGCGCGAGATAGTCGAGCCGCCCGAGGGATTTGGGCATCTCACCGACAGCCACAGCGCTGCCGGTAGACCCCGCGAGGTAGGAATCGAGGCGCTGCTCCCCCGCCACATCCGCCCCGGCGTCGGCGGCCGCGCGGCACCGCGAAAAGTCCGAGTCCACAAACACCACGCGCTTGCCGGTGCCCACGGCTGCCGCGAGCAGGTCACCGGTGGGGTCGTTGCAGATCAGGATCGTGTCCGCGTCGCCGACCGTCGCGAGCGACCAGATCAGGCTATCAAGGCTGCGCAAGGCCCGCGACCTCCCCGATGATGTAGACGGCCGGCGCCGCCACCGCGTTGGAGGCCATCACGCTGGCCAGCTCGGAGAGCTCGCAGTAGAACGCGCGCTGGGAGGCGGTTTCGCCCTCCTGGATTACGGCGGCGGGCGTGGTGGGCGCAAGGCCCGCGTCTACCAGAGCCGAGCAGATCTCCGGCGCGTGGCGCACCCCCATGATGACCACGATCGTGCCGCCGACGCGCGCCAGCGCCTCCCAGTCCACCAGCGACTTCGGGTTCGAGGGCGCGAGGTGGCCGGACACGACGGTAAACGCGTGGGTCATTCCCCGCTGCGTCACGGGGATCCCCGCGGCCGCGGGCACGGAGATTGCACTCGTGACCCCCGGCACGACCGTGCAGCTCACGCCCGCCGCAGCGCAGGCTGCGAGCTCCTCGAAGCCGCGGCCGAAGACGTAGGGGTCGCCGCCTTTGAGGCGGACCACACGGCGCCCCGCCAGCGCGTGGTGGACGATCAGTTCGTTGATGCGCTCTTGGGCGACTTGTTTGCCGTAGGGCAGCTTGGAGACGTCGATAAGCTCCTTGCTCGAAATGTTCAGAAAATCGCCGAGCTGGGAGGCGGGGCCGAGATGATCGGTGAGGATGACGTCGGCCGCTTCCAGCGCGCGCAGCCCGCGCACCGTCAGCAGGTCCCAGTCGCCCGGCCCCCCGCCGACGAGGGTGACTTCTCCGTAACTCATGGCCTCCAAGTCTAGGGTGGGGTCATGTCCGCTCCCACTCTCGCCCACACCTTCGCCGAATCTTTGCCCGAGATGGCGGTGCCCGCCCGCGCCGCCGACTTCCCCGATCCGCAGGTGGTGGTGCTCAACGACCCGCTCGCCCGCGAGCTTGGGCTCGACCCCGAGTGGCTGCGCGCGCCGGAAGGCACCGCCTGGCTCGCGGGATCCGCCGGCGGCCACGCGACCGCGTACGCGGGCCACCAGTTCGGCCAGTTCGTGGGCCTGCTTGGCGACGGCCGCGCCCTGCTACTCGGCGACATCGATCGCCGCGAGATCCAGCTCAAGGGCTCCGGCCTCACCCCGTTTAGCCGACCGGGCTCCGACGGCGTCGGCGCGATTGGGCCCATGCTGCGCGAGTACGCGGTCAGTGAGTTCATGCACGCGGTCGGGGTGCCGTCGACACGCTCGCTCGCAGTTCTAAGCACCGGCGAGCGCGTGCTGCGCCAGCAGGGCTACGTCCCGGGCGGCATCGTCGTGCGCGTCGCCAACTCGCACTTGCGGGTCGGTTCCGTGCAGTACGCAGCCACCCAGTCCGAGGAGCTCACCGCGAAAGTCGTCGCAGCCGCGGGCTTTTCGACGCCCACCCAACTGCTCCGGGAGGTCATGGACCGCCAGCTCGAGCTGGTAGTGAAATGGATGCGCCTCGGCTTCGTGCACGGGGTGATGAACACCGACAACACCGCCCTGTCCGGCGAAACGATCGACTACGGCCCGTGCGCATTCACCGAGCGCTTCGACGCGTCCGCCAAGTTTTCCTCTATTGATGCAACCGGCCGCTACGCCTTTGGTAACCAGCCGAACATCATCGCCTGGAACCTCACCCGGCTCGCGGAAGCGCTATTGCCACTGATGGGCGAGGACGCCGCCCGCGAGATTTTGGGCAGCATCCAGCAGCGCTGGGACCACTTCTGGCAGCTCCACTTCGCGGGCGCCGAGGAAGGGATTGCCGCGGCGGAGGACATTACGCAGTTCAACCTCGAGCACGGGCTCGCGCACGGTCGCGCGCCGATTTTCATCCCGCGCAACCTGATGCTGCAGCGCGCCATCACCAGCGCCGAGCGCGACGGCGACTGTGGAGCGTATTTCGAGCTCCTGCGCGCAGTAACAGACCCCTTCAACCCTGCGGCTGGGCCGGAGTGGATGAAGGGGCCGGAAGGCGAGGAGCCTTTTGTGACCTACTGCGGGACTTAAACCGTCTGAGACTCGTCCAGCTTGAGGGCCTTCTGCGTCATCTCCCACTGGGAGGCGTAGGCCTGCTCGTCGCGCTTCAGCGAGGTGCCGTAGGTCGGGAACATCTCGTGCAGCTGATCCGACCAGTCGATCATGCGCTCGCCGAAGCAGCGCTCAAGCAGCTCGAGCATTGCCGCCGGGGTGATCGACGCGCCCGGGGAGGCGCCGAGGATGCCGGCGATGGTGCCATCCTGGTCGTTGACCAGTGCGGTACCGAACTCCAGCGAGCCGAAGCTCGGGGCTGGGGCGGGCTTGATCACCTGCACGCGCTGGCCAGCGACCACGGTGTCCCAGTCCTTGCCGTCGGCGGCCGGGACGTACTCGCGCAGCACCTCGATCCGGCCGTCGAAGTCCTTGAACACCTCCTCAACCAGGTATTTAACCAGGCCGAAGTTGGTAGCCGCGACACCCAGGTAGGACGGGATGTTGTCGGCACGGATCGACTTGAACAGGTCGAAGTAGGTGCCTTCCTTCAAGAACTTCGGGCTCCAGCCGCCGTAGGGGCCGAAGAGCAGGGACTGCTCGCCGTCGATCACGCGCAGGTCCAGGTGGGGCACGGACATCGGCGGGGCGCCGACCTTAGCCTGGCCGTACACCTTGGCCTGGTGCTGCGCAACGAGCTCGGGGTTGGTGGTGCGCAGCCACATGCCGGAGATGGGGAAGCCCGCGTAGCCCCGAACCTCGGGCACGCCAGCCTTACGCAGCAGGTCAAGCGCGTAGCCACCCGCGCCGACGAAGACGAAGCGTGCGCGCACGACCTGCTTGTCGCCGGTGTGCACGTTGCGCACGGAAACTTCCCAGAACTTGTCGACGCGCTTGAGGTTGAGCACCTCGTGGCCATAGCGGATCGCGGTGCCCTGCTTCTCAGCGTCGTCGAGGAACTGCTTGGTCAGCGCACCATAATTGATGTCGGTGCCAGCGTCGGTCCAGGAGATGGCGACGGGCTCGGCGTCGAAGTCACGGCCCTGAGCCATCAGCGGAAGTTTCTCGGCGAACTTTGCAGCGTCATCGGTGAACTGCATCTCCGGGAACATGTGGTTCGCCGACAAAATTTCGTAGCGGCGGCGCAGGTAGTCAACCTGGCTCTCACCCTGGCCGAAGGACACATGCGGCACCGGGTTGATGAAGTCGCTCGGGTCGGTCAACACACCCTCGCCGAGCTGGTGGGACCAGAACTGGCGCGAGAGCTGGAACTTCTCGTTGATCGCCATCGCCTTGGAGACGTCAATCTTGCCCTTTTTCTCGGGCGTGTAGTTCAACTCGCACAGGGCCGAGTGGCCGGTGCCAGCGTTGTTCAGCGCGTACGAGGACTCCTGCGCGGGCCCGTCGAGACGCTCGTAGACAACCTGGGACCAGCTCGGCTCGAGTTGGCGGAGCAGGGCTCCAAGGGTCGCACTCATAATTCCAGCACCGATGAGCAGGACATCAGTCTCATCGCTAAACCTTTTGTTGCCTTGTTCAGACATCCGTTCATCCTCTTCGATTGTGTCAGTGGGGCAGACTCGACGCGCTCTCACAATAATGTCCCGGAATTTCGGCAGCGCCCCGCGCCCAAGTAAACGAAATTCCGGCTTAAACCACTACCTTACGCTTATCGACACTTCGACCGGTAATGTGGCTCACCCCTTAATCCAACTCTCCCACATCGTGAGACACCAATGGCCCAAGCGCTGCAGCTCGCCCGAAAAACTGCGGCGAATATGCCTAGTATGAGTGACATGCACGACAACCCCGGGAAGTTTGACCAACTGGAGTGGCACGACGATGTCCTCGGCGACGGCTACGAATCAACCACCCTCAACGTAGGCAAGAACCCCGGTGACACGGGGGAGGAAGCAGCGGTGCTTGTGCGCGCGCTTCCCGACGCCCCCACCGGCAAACCCGCCCTGCTGTGGGTGCACGGCATGTCCGATTACTTCTTCCAACAGCACGTGGCCAAGCACTACGTCGCCCAAGGTTATCCCTTCTACGCGCTCGACCTGCGCGGCTGTGGCCGCGCCCACCCGGGCAACGGCCGCTGGCATTACATCACCGACCTGCGCTTGTACTTCCCGGAACTCACGCTCGCCGCGGAGCTGATCACTTCCCGCCACGGTGAGATCATCCCCTTCGCGCACTCCACCGGCGGGCTGATCGTGCCGCTGTGGGCGGACGATGTCCGCCGCAACGATCCCCGCGTCCACGAGACGATCCGCGGGATCATCCTCAACAGCCCCTGGCTGGATATGCAGTTCTCGCGCCCGACTGTGGCGATCATGCGCCCCGTTGTCAACGCACTGGGCAAACGCTTTCCGTCGCTACCTCTGCCGAACACCGGTGTGGGCACCTACGGCCAATCCATCTCGGCCACGGCACACGGCGAGTGGACCTTTGACACCACGTTCAAACCGGTCGAGGGCCACCGCAAGTACCTCGGCTGGCTGCGCGCGGTTTTCCAGGGCCAGAAGCTCATTCACGACGGAATCGACACCGGGGTGCCCACGCTGACCCTGTGCTCGTCGCACTCGTACCTGGGCAAACCGTACTCCCCCGCCGCTGACACGGCCGACACCGTGCTCGACGTCGCCCAGATTCAGAAGTGGGCGCCCACACTCAGCGACACAAGCGAAACACAGGTGATCGAGGGCGCCCGCCACGACGTCTTCCTCTCTGAACGCCACGCGAGAGAGGCCGCCTTCGCAGCTACCGACGCCTGGCTCGACGCCCTGACCGATTCACACCCCGACATGGAGATGAACGTTTAATGAACCACACCGCAGGCATCGATGCCCACTACGACCTGATCATCATCGGCGCCGGCTCCGGTAACTCCATTCCCACGCCGGACTTCGACGACTGGTCGATCGCCATCATCGAGGAGAACAAATTCGGAGGCACCTGCATGAACGCGGGCTGCATCCCGACGAAGATGTTCGTCCTCGCCGCGGACACGGCTTTCGACGCCGTCCACGCGTCCCGCCTCGGGATCGACGCATCCTTCAACAGCGCCGACTGGAAGGCCATCACCGAGCGCATCTTCACCAACCGCATCGACCTTATCGCCGTCGGCGGGGAGGAATTCCGTCGCAGCGAGGCGAGCGCCAACGTTGATGTCTACGACCGGAGGGCGTCGTTTAGCGGGCCGAAAACCCTGGTCACGGGCCAGGGAGACGAGGAAAAGGTTATCAGCGGCGACACCATCATCATCGCTGCCGGCGCGCGCCCCTTCGTCCCCGACTGGGCGACCGGTGTTGCCTTCCACACCAGCGACGACATCATGCGCCTTGAACGCCAGCCGGAAAGCCTCACCATTGTCGGCGGCGGTTTCATCGCGATGGAGTTCGCTCACATCTTCCAGTCCCTGGGCACCCACGTGCGCATTGTGAACCGCTCCCCCTTCCTGCGCAGCCTCGACAGCGACATCACCGAAGCGTTCAACGACATCGCGGATGCGACCTACGAGGTGCACAAGGGCCGCACGGTGGTCAGCGCCGCAGGCGATGAACACGAAGCCACGCTCACGCTTGACGACGGCTCCACCGTGACGTCCGAGAAACTCCTCATCGCGATGGGCCGCGTGCCCAACGGCGACCGCCTCAACCTCGAGGCCGGGGGAATTGCCGCCAACGGAACCCAGGTTGCCGTCGACGAGTTCGGCCGCACCTCTGTTGAGGGCGTGTGGGCACTCGGCGACATCTCCTCACCGTTCCAGCTCAAGCACGTTGCGAACGCGGAAACGCGGGCGGTGCGCCACAACATTCTCAACCCCGACAACATGGTGCCCATGCCGCACGACCACGTGCCCTTCGCCGTGTTCACCCACCCGCAGATCGCCACAGTCGGGATGACCGAGCGCGAGGCCGTCGAAGCCGGTTTCGACGTGACCGTCAAGCTGCAAAACTACGGCGACGTGGCCTACGGGTGGGCGCTCGAAGACACGACGGGCGTGGTCAAGCTCGTCGCCGACCGGGCGAGCGGAAAGCTCCTCGGTGCCCACTACATGGGCCCGCAGGCGTCGACGCTGATCCAGCAGATGATAACGATTATCGCCTACGGCATTGACCTGCGCACCGTGCCCCGCGGCCAGTACTGGATCCACCCGGCACTGTCCGAGGTCACGGAGAACGCGATTTTGGGTCTGGATCTGGACTTTCCCGAGGTCTGAACCGCTGGCTAGCTGGCCGTGCTGGGCAGCGTCAGAATCTCGTTGCCGTCTTGCGTGACCAAGATGGTGTGCTCGAACTGGGCAGTGTACTTGCCGTCGTTGTTTTGCACGGTCCACCCATCGTCCCAGATGGTGTAGGCGAGGTCCCCGAGGTTGATCATCGGCTCGATGGTCAACGTCATTCCCGGCTGCAGGACATCGCGGTGGGCATCGGAGTCGTAGTGCAGCACGACGAGCCCGTTGTGGAAGGTCGTACCGATTCCGTGGCCGGTGAAGTCCGTGACCACGTTGTAGCCGAAGCGCCTGGCGTAGGACTCGATGACTCGCCCGATGACGTTGATTTCGCGGCCCGGTTTCGCCGCCTTGATCCCGCGCATCATGGCTTCCTCGGTGCGCTCGACCAAAAGGCGGTGCTCCTCGGAGACCTCACCCGCCAAAAAAGTTGCGTTGGTGTCGCCGTGGACACCGTTTTTATAGGCGGTGACATCGATGTTGACGATGTCACCGTCCTGGATCACCGTGGTATCGGGGATGCCGTGGCAGACAATTTCGTTGAGCGACACGCAGCAGGATTTGGTGTACCCGCGGTACCCCAGCGTGGACGGGTAGGCACCGTGATCGAGCATGTACTCGTGCGCGACCCGGTCAATGTGGTCGGTGGTCACTCCCGGCGCGACGGCGGCGCCCGCTGCCTGAAGAGCGTCGGCGGCGATGGTGCTCGCCTCGCGCATTTTCTCGATGGTCTCAGCGCTCTGGACGTACGGCTCGCCCACGTTTTCCTGGACCGAGTCGCGCCACGCGTACTCCGGGCGCTCGATTGAATCGGGCACCGTGCGAATCGGGGTGGGTTTTCCTGGCTGGATCATTGCGCGTTGACTCATGTGAGCAATGGTAGTCCCCACTGTTTTAGACCTGGCCTCCGCCAGCCCTAGCCTGATCGATGTTGACAAGCATGCGGTCAGTTGCGGCCACGGCCGCTTGCGAACCACCGCCAAGCACGATGAGCGTGGCAAAGGCAATGTCATCGTCGGCCCGGTAGCCGGTGAACCACGCGTGCGAGCCCTGGTTAATCTCGGCCTCTCCCGTCTTGCCGCGGATGTCCCCGGCCGCGCTCATCCCCGCCGCGGTGCCGCCCGGCGAGGTCACGGCCGACATCATCTGCTGCAGCTGGGCTATCGTTTCAGGCGCCGGCGCCTCGGTGGGCGTAGCCTGCGTGGTTTCCCCGTCGACGAGGTAGGGCACGGGCATCGAACCGCGCGCCGCCGTCGCCGCGACAAGCGCCATCCCAAAGGGGCTGGCAAGGTCGCGGCCCTGCCCGTAGCCGGCCTCGGTGCGGTCGAGCGGTTCCTCGCCAACCGGGATCGAGCCGGTGATGGTGTCGAGCCCGGGGATCTCCATATCCAGCCCCAGGCCGAATTGCTTGCCGACTTCCGCGAGTCGGCCCGGTTCCAGCTTGGTGGAGATATCCGCGAACGTGGTGTTGCACGAGCGCGCGAACGCCTGCTCCAGGGGCGCATTGCCGAGCGAGAAGCCCGCGTAGTTGGTCACTACCCTGCCGTAGATATTCATCGTTCCCGGACACGGGACCGTTGAAGCGGGGGTGAGCCCCTGGTTTTCGAGCCCTGCGGCGGCGGTGATGATCTTGAACGTCGATCCCGGCGGGTACTGGCCCATCGTGGCTATGTTTCCGTCGCGGTCGGCGGCCGGGGTCTGCGCCACGGCGAGCACACCGCCTGTCGAGGGTCGAATCGCAACGATCATCGCCTGCTGCCCCGCCAAGGGTTCGAGTGCTTTTTCCGCGGCGCGTTGCACGGTGTGATCCAGGCTCACCTCAACCGCCGGGGCGGGCTCGGGTTCCTGGCCGGCAATCTCTTCCAGCGCCGCGCCGTGCTGATTGACGATACTGATGTTCCAGCCCGCTGTGCCTTCGAGGTCGTCGCGCACGAGTTCCCCGACGCGCGCCATGATGTCGGGCGCAAAGGTCGGGTCCGCGTTGACCATCGCCGCCTCTTCGTTGAGGCGCACCCCGGCCACGTCGCCGAGTGCCCCCGCCACGATGGGTTGCGCAGCTTTCGGCACAACCGCGGCCGAGTACGTGCCTGATGCCGCGCTCAGTTCGCTTTCCAGCTGTGCGACGTCGCGCGTCGGCACGGTCTCGTCCGCCTCGTGCGCCTGGGCCAGCGCCGCCGAGATGCGGCTCGCCGCCTCGCGTGACGACGCCATCGCCGACGTATCCACCAGCACGCGGTACGCCACGCCGGGAGAAAGCAGCTGCGCGTCATCGGAGGAGACCACACTCGCCTGCTGCGCGGGCACCGCGCGCAGCTCGAGGTGCTGGAGCGCCCCAAGGCGCGGGTGCAGCGCGGAGGGCTGCCAGCGCACGGTCCACTGCCCGCCCGTCTGGGTCAGGGTCATCTGCGCGTCGTAGGTGAACCTGCGCTCCCTCGGCAGGGCCCAGTCGACCGTGTACGTGGCCGTCGCGAGGTTGTCCTGCTGGGTGACTTCCCGCAGGGTGATGTCGGCCCCTTCGGCCTGAAGGCCCTGCCACGTGGAGCTGATGGAGTCGGACGCGGTGGTGGGGTCGTCGACAAGCTCGCTGAGCGTCTCGTAATCCTGCTCGGCGATCGCCTCAACGAACGAGGCGGCGGTGGGCTCGGCGTCGTTGGGCCGCGGGGTGCACGCCGCGAGCGCGCCGCAGCACAGTGACACCGTGGCGAGCAGCGAGGCGAGGCGTTTCATGGTTGAAAAAGCTACAGCGCCGGACATCTCGTCCGGCGCTGCCACGCGTGAGGCACTGCGGGTCTAGCGGGTAACCTTGACCTCCGCCTTCGCGCCCGCGATCTCCTCGAGGCCCTCCTCCTCGGCGATACGCATGGCGTGGGCGATGAGTGTCTCCACGATCTTGGACTCCGGGACGGTCTCGACGACCTCGCCCTTGACAAAGATCTGGCCCTTGCCGTTGCCCGAGGCGACGCCCAAGTCCGCGTCGCGCGCCTCGCCGGGACCGTTGACAACGCAGCCCATCACGGCAACGCGCAGCGGGAACTCCATGCCCTCCAGGCCCGCGGTGACCTCCTCGGCAAGCGTGTACACATCGACCTGGGCGCGGCCGCACGAAGGGCAGGAAACGATCTCGAGCTTGCGCGGGCGCAGGTTCAGCGACTGCAGGATCTGGTCGCCGACTTTGATCTCCTCCACCGGATCCGCCGACAGGGATACGCGAATCGTGTCGCCGATGCCCTGCGACAGCAAAGCGCCGAAAGCAACGGACGACTTGATCGTGCCCATCATCAGCGGGCCCGCCTCGGTCACGCCGAGGTGCAGCGGGTAGTCAGTGGCCTCCGCGAGCTGGCGGTACGCCTCAACCATGAGCACCGGGTCGGAGTGCTTTACCGAGATCGCGATGTCGCCGTAGCCATACTCCTCGAACAATCCGGCCTCGTAGATGGCCGATTCCACCAGCGCCTCCGGGGTGGCCTTGCCGTACTTCTCCAAGAGGCGCTTGTCCAGGGAGCCGCCGTTGACGCCGATGCGGATCGGAATGCCCGCATCCCCCGCCGCCTTGGCCACCTCCTTGACACGGCCGTCGAACTCTTTGATGTTGCCCGGGTTGACGCGCACGGCGGCGCAGCCCGCGTCGATGGCGGCGAAGATGTACTTCGGCTGGAAGTGAATGTCCGCAATAACCGGAATCGGGGACTTGGCCGCGATCGCCGGCAACGCCTCAGCGTCCACTGTCTTCGGGCAGGCCACACGGACGATGTCGCATCCCGAGGTGGCCAGCTGCGCGATCTGCTGCAGGGTGGCGTTGATGTCATGGGTCTTGGTGGTGGTCATCGACTGCACCGTGATCGGGTAATCGGAGCCCACCCCGACCTTGCCCACCATCAGCTGGCGTGTTTTGCGACGCGGCGCGAGGGTGGGGGGCGGACCTTCAGGGAGACCAAGACCGATAGGCATGTTCATGTTCGCCTACTCTAGCACCGCTACCCGAATAGCCGGACTGGGTTGACCACGTCCGCAACCATGACGAACACACCCACGACAAGCAGCAGGCTGGCCATGAAGTACGTCACCGGCATCAGCTTGTCGTAGTTCACCGGGCCGCCCGGCCCGAGGCCGCGCACGCGGCGGACAAGGTCGCGGAGTTTCTCCCAAAAAATCACCGCGATGTGCCCGCCGTCGAGAGGCGGCAGCGGAATCAAGTTAAACAGGGCAAGAAAAAGGTTCAGGGAGGCGAGCATCATCCAGAAGACCTCCCACATGCTGCGCTCGACCAGCTCGCCGCCGGCCCGCGACGCTCCGATCACGCTGACGGGGCCGGTGACGTCGCGCTCGGCACCGAAGATGGAGGCCACCACGACCGGGATCTTGGCCGGGAAAGCGAGAATGCCCTCGACGGTGGCGCGCATCATCTGGCCGGTAAACGTCAGCGTCGCCGGCACTGCCTCGAGCGGGCCGAAGGAGGCCATGGGGTTTTCCACCGGGGCGTTGGCCAGCCCGATCGCACCCGCGGCAAACGACTCACCGGTCGTCGGGCTGAGCCGCTGCACGGCGTCGAGCTCGACCGGAACGGATAGCCGCTCGTCGCCGCGGCGCAGTTCGAGGGTGACGGTCTCGCCCGGCCGCTGGATCACGTAATCACGCAGCTCGGCGAACGTATCCACCCGGCGACCGTCGACGCCGACGAGTTGGTCGCCGACGCGCACCCCGGCGCGCGCCGCTGGCCCCTCTCCCGTGCATTGCGCAAGCGTTTGGGCGTCGATCTGGTCGGCGGTGCACGTCAGTTCGCCGACGCGCGGGGTGCGGTCCGCGTACGGGTTGGGAATCGCCGCGAAGACGGCGACGAAATAGGTGATCACCACCGCGATGAGAATGTTGGCTATCACCCCGCCCGACATCACGGCCACTCGCTGCCACCAGGGCTTGGCGTACATGGCCAAGGGACGCTCCTCGCGGGTGAGCGGCTCGGCGGCCGTCATCCCGGCAATGTCGCAGAACCCGCCGAAGGGCAGGGCGGCGATGCCGTACTCGGTGTGCCCGCGCTTGACCGACCACAGCGTCGGGCCGAAGCCGATGAAGTAGCGTCGCACGCGCATCCCGAAGGCGCGGGCCGTGAACATGTGGCCCGCCTCGTGCAGCGCGATGGACACCGCGATGCCGATGGCAAAAATGATGATGCCGATGATGCCCACTAGCGTCGGCTTCCCTCGCTCAGCGCAGCGACCCGGGTGGTTGCGCGGCGGCGCGCCTCGGACTCGATGGCGATCACATCATCGAAGGTCGCCTCCCGGTCCGACGGGTAGTTGGCAAACTCAGTAGCGCCATCGAGCACGTCGGCGATGACATCGACAATCTGTGGGAAGCGGATGCGCCCCTCTAAAAACGCCGCCGCGGCCTCCTCGTTGGCCGCGTTGTACACCGCGGGATATCCCTGGCCCTCCTCTGCGACCTGACGCGCGAGGCGAACGGCCGGAAACACCGTGTCGTCGAGGGGTTCGAACGTCCACTCCATCGCATCGGCGAAGTCGAGCGCGGCCTGCGCCCCCTCGACGCGCTCCGGCCATGCCAGCGCGTGGGAGATCGGCAGCTTCATCGACGGCGGCGAGGCCTGGGCGATCGTCGCCCCGTCGGCGAAGGTGATCATGGAGTGGATAATGGACTGCGGGTGCACGGTGACGTCAATAAGCGAAGGCGCGATGTCGAACAGCAAGGAGGCCTCAATGAGCTCGAGACCCTTGTTCACCAGCGTCGCGGAGTTCAGCGTGTTCATCTGCCCCATCGACCACGTCGGGTGCGCCGCCGCCTGCTCCGGCGTGACGTCCCACATCTGCTCGCGGGTGCGGCCGCGAAACGGCCCGCCCGAGGCGGTGAGCACGAAGCGCGCGACCTCGCCACGGTCCCCGGAGCGCAGGCACTGGGCCATGGCGGAATGCTCCGAGTCCACGGGCACGATCTGTCCGGGCTCTGCGCGGCGGGTGACGATTCCCCCGCCCGCAACCAGCGATTCTTTGTTCGCCAGCGCCAACCGCGCCCCCGTCTCCAGCACAGCGAGCGTCGACGCGAGCCCGCGCGATCCGACGAGCGCGTTGAGCACGGTTTCCGCGGGCTGCGAGCGCACGAGCTCCTCGGCGTCCGCCACCACCTCGCCGCCCAAAGCCGCAGAGACTTCGCGCGCGGCCTCAGGCTTTGCGACGGCCACCTGCGACGGTGTCAGCCCCAGCTCGCGCGCCTGCTTGACGACGGCCTCCGGATCGCTACCTCCCGCCGCAATGCCAACGACCCGGAACTTGTCGGGGTTGTCCGCGATCACCTCGAGGGCTTGCGTGCCAATGGAGCCGGTCGAGCCCAAGATGACGACCTGTTTTATCGAACCCATAATGAGACATTGTGGCAAACAACGCACGATTTAGGGGTATTCAATCGCCAACTCCAACCTCCTTATGACATGATTAGGAGCAATACCAGCAACGTGTAAGGAGAAAGCTGTGGCCACCCACGCGAAGGAAAAGGAACCCCAGGTCTACAACGGCGTATCCGAGGCAGACGTGCCTTCCGCCAAGTTCGGTTGGAGCGAGCTCTCCTCCGGTGCTATCCAGATCGCCGGTTGGATTTCCGTCGCCTTCCTCATCGGCTTCAACTTCGGCAACCACCAGGGCCACGTCGAGACCATCTGGCTGGTCTCCCTCGCCGTGCTCATCGCCATCGGGCTGATCCTGTTCGCGGTACGCCCGCGCCTGGCCCAGGTCCGCACGGTCACCGCCCGCAACAAGCCGATCGGCTACCAGGAGCGCGACTGGGCCTACGACCAGCGCACCCTCTCCGGCGCCTACGCCGACCTGGAGGACAACGACCTGCGCGCGCTCAACATCGATCCCTCCCGCGTGAGCCACCTGCGCACCCTGGATATGCCGAAGGCGGAAGCCTCGGAGCAGAAGGTTGTGGAGCAGCGCATCGTGACGAAGGACACCACCCGCTAAGCCACGCTCTCACACGAAGTAAGCGCCACCGGTTTACGGTGGCGCTTATTTTTTTGTCTGGGTGTTAGCCCGTCTTCTCTTCCGCGGCGAGCTGCCCGCAGGCCGCCGCGATCTCCTGGCCCTTGGTGTCGCGCACCGTGCAGGTGACGCCCTGGGCGATGACGCGGCGGACGAACTCATCCTGGCGCGCCCGCGGGGAAGCGTCCCACTTCGACCCCGGCGTGGGGTTGAGCGGGATTAAGTTGACATGGACTTTGGAGCCGAGGGCGTCGTGAAGCTTCTTGCCCAGCATGTCCGCGCGGAAGTCGTGGTCGTTGATGTCGCGGATCAGCGCGTACTCGATGGACACGCGGCGGCCCGACTGCTCCGCGTAGTAGCTCGCGGCGTCGAGCACGTCGGCGACCGAGAAGCGGTTGTTCATGGGCACCAGCTCGTCGCGGAGCTCGTCGTCAGGCGTGTGCAGCGATACAGCGAGCGTGCAGGATAGGCCCTCGTCGGCAAGCTTGCGGATCTGCGGGGCGAGGCCCACCGTGGACACGGTGACGTTGCGCTGCGAAATGCCGAAGCCGTCGGGCGCTGCCTGCGTGATCTGGCGCACCGCGGAGACGACGCGGTTGTAGTTCGCCAGCGGCTCCCCCATCCCCATGAAGACAATGTTGGACAGCCGCGAGCCCTCTGCCTGCATCCGGGCCGCCGCCGCGCGCACCTGGTCGACAATCTCGGCGGTGGACAGGTTACGGTCAAGACCGCCCTGGCCGGTAGCGCAGAACGGGCACGCCATGCCGCAACCCGCCTGCGAGGAGATGCACAGGGTAGCGCGGTCGGGGTAGCGCATCAGCACCGATTCCAGCAGAATCCCGTCGTGCAGCCGCCACAGGGTTTTCGTGGTGTCGCCGTCGTCGGTTTCGAGCGTGCGGATCTCCGTCAGCAGCGTCGGAAACAGCGCGTCCTTGACCAGCTGTCGCTGGCTTTCGGGCAGATCCGTCATGGTCAGCGGGTCGGCCTCGAACTTGCCGTAGTAATGGCGCGCGATTTGGTCTGCGCGGAACTTGGGCAGGCCGAGCTCCTTGAGGGCGTCGATACGCTCGTCCTTGCTTAAGTCGGCAAAGTGCTTCGGCGGCATCCCCCGCTTGGGTGCCAGCAACTGAATCTTCGGGAAATCGCTCATAACGGCCACCAGTGTCCCACGTTGAAGCGGACTTTACGAATTGTTTGCCTCTAGGCCGCGCTGAGGAACGCCGCCGCGTTGAGCAAGATGTAGGTCGCCGACGCCGCGGGAAGCATCCCGTCTAGCCGATCCATGATGCCTCCGTGGCCGGGAAGCAGGGTGGACATGTCTTTGATGCCCAGCTCGCGCTTGAACTGGCTTTCCACCAAATCGCCCATCGTCGCGCAGACGACCAGAGCGGCGCCGAGCGCGATGCCGACCCACCACGGGCCGTGAATCAAGAACTCAACCGCGAGCACGCCCGTAATCACGCCGAAGGTCAGCGACCCGGCGAAGCCCTCCCAGGACTTGCTGGGGCTGACCGCCGGCGCCATGGGATGCTTACCGAACATCACGCCCGCAACGTATCCGCCGACGTCCGACGCCACCACGCAGAGCATGAAGGTGAGGATGAACATGCGGCCCGGCAGCCCGCTCTCATCGATGATCGAGATCATCGCGGCGAACGAGCCGAACAGCGGGATCCACACGAGAACGAAAATGCCTACCGCGGTATCGCGCAGGTAGTTCGTCGGTTTCAGGTTCGGACCCCGGTGGAAGAGCCTGTGATACATAAGCACGAGGACCGCGAAAGCAAAGCCACCTAGCGCGCCACCGGAGGCGAACGGGTACGACGCCCACAAAATCACCTGCCCGAGGATGACGAGCAGGGTGCGCGGCTGCGCAAACCCGGCCTCACGCAGCCGCGTAAGCACCTCCCACATCGCAAATCCCACCGCGATTGCGACGAGCGGGTACCACCCGAGCGGGCCGATAATCAGCGCGACAATGACGAGCACGCCGAGCACCAACCCGGTCAAAATCGCGTCGCTGAGGTCGCGCCCGGCACTGTTTCTGGGCTTCGGTGCCCTGAATCTGCGGGTCGACCCGTCCTTGCGAGGGCTCTGACCAAATGAGGAGGTCACGGCGGCGGCTTTCTGTTCGGCGGGTAAGGGAAGGCGGGTGAGGCTCTAGACCTCGAGCAGTTCCGCCTCCTTCTTGGAGACGATCTCATCGACCTGGGCGACGTAGCGCGCCGTCGTCTTATCCAGAGCCTGTTCAGCGGTCTTGACCTCGTCCTCGCCCGCGTCGCCGTCCTTCTGGATCTTCTTCAGAGCCTCCATGCCCTGGCGGCGCACGTTGCGGATGGCGACCTTGCCCTCCTCGCCCTTCTGCTTGGCCTGCTTGACCAGCTCACGGCGGCGTTCCTCGGTCAGCTGCGGGACCGTGACGCGGATGACTTGGCCGTCGTCGGTGGGGTTGACACCCAGGTCCGAGTTGCGGATCGCGTTGAGGATCTCGTTGAGCGTGGACATGTCGAACGGCTTGATCAGCAGCATGCGCGGCTCCGGAACGGAGATTGTTGCCATCTGGTTGATCGGTGTCGGCGCTCCGTAGAAGTCGGCGATGACGCCGTTGAACATCGCCGGGTTGGCGCGGCCGGTGCGGATGGACACGAGCTCTTCACGCGTGTGCTCCACAGCCTTGGACATGCGATCTTCCGCGTCAAGCAATACGTCATCAATCATTTTGTTCATCCTTGAGTTCGTCGTCGTTAAAAAGGGGCGTTGCCCCACTAACCTACCAGCGCGTACGGGCCCGCTCGGCCACTACTTCACCAGCGTGCCGATGCGCTCGCCGGCGACCGCACGAGCGATGTTGCCCTCCTTGAGGAGGTTGAAGACCAAAATCGGCATGTCGTTGTCCATGCACAGGGAAAATGCCGTGGCGTCGGCGACCTTGAGGCCCTTCTCAATGACCTCGCGGGGAGTGACTTCGCTGTAGAGGGTGGCCGCG
Source organism: Corynebacterium sp. Z-1 (assembly GCF_031844665.1). Lineage (NCBI taxonomy): Bacteria > Bacillati > Actinomycetota > Actinomycetes > Mycobacteriales > Corynebacteriaceae > Corynebacterium > Corynebacterium sp. Z-1. Next base: position 1,974,057 of record NZ_CP134621.1, read on the forward strand.
GGGTTGGTGCGCGGGTCGTCGTCATACACTCCGTCAACACCCTTCGCCATGAGCAGCACGTCACAACCGATTTCGAGCGCGCGCTGAGCTGCGGTGGTGTCCGTTGAGAAGTACGGCATCCCCATGCCGGCGCCGAAGATGACCACGCGGCCCTTCTCCAGGTGCCGGGCGGCGCGCAGCGGCAGGTAGGGCTCCGCGATCTGCGCCATGTTGATTGCCGTCTGCACGCGGCAATCAACGCCCTTTTGTTGCAGGAAGTCCTGCAGCGCCAGGCAGTTCATCACCGTGCCGAGCATGCCCATGTAGTCGGAGCGCGCGCGGTCCATGCCGCGCTGCTGCAGCTGGGCGCCGCGGAAGAAGTTTCCACCGCCAATCACCACCGCCACTTGGGTGCCGGAGCGGGCCACTTCCGCAATTTGCGTAGCGACGCTCTCCACCACGTCCGGGTCGATCCCGACGTTACCTCCACCGAACATCTCACCGCCCAGCTTGAGCATCACGCGCTTGTAACCGCCGGAGTTTGCGTTGGTTGGGTTTGCGTCAGTCACCGTCGAGGCTCCTTAAAAACGTGGTTGGTTACCAAGGAATAGGCCACCGCCGATCATAGTCGGCCCCGCTTTCCTCGGCGCCCACCGGTGCGCACATGCGAAAACCCCGCCGTAGCGGGGTTTGTCACGTGGGGTAAATCCGGCGCCTTGGGGAAGGCGTCGATAAGCAGGCGTTAAGCCTGGCCGACCTCGAAGCGAACGAAGTCGGTGATCTCGATGCCGGCCTCGTCAGCGAACTGCTTGACGGGCTTCTTGGAGTCGGACAGCGACGGCTGGTCGAGCAGGACGACGTCCTTGAAGAAGCCGCCCATGCGGCCCTCGACGATCTTCGCGATCGCGGCCTCCGGCTTGCCCTCGTTCCGGGTGATCTCCTCCTGGACCGCGCGCTCCTTCTCGATGACGTCGGCCGGCACGTCCTCCTGCTTGAGGAAGCGAGCCTTCATCGCAGCGATCTGGAGAGCGACCTGGTGAGCTGCCTCAGCGTTGTCACCGGTGTAAGCGACGAGCACGCCGACGGCCGGCGGCAGGTCAGCGGAGCGCTGGTGCAGGTAAACCTCGACGTTGTCACCCTCGAGGGTGCGAGCGCGGCGCAGCTCGAGCTTCTCGCCGATCTTCGCGGAGAGGCGCTCGAGGACGTCGTGTGCGGTCTCGCCGGAGACGTCAGCGTTGGCGAGCTCCTCCTGGGAGTTAGCCTTCGACGCGGATGCAGCCTTCGCAATCTCCTGAGCGACGTCCTTGAACTCAGCGTTCTTAGCGACGAAGTCGGTCTCGGAGTTGATCTCCACGATGGTGTTCTCGTGAACAGCGACGAGGCCCTCGAGAGCGTTGCGCTCGGCGCGCTTGCCGACGTCCTTCGCACCCTTAATGCGCAGCACCTCGACTGCCTTTTCGTAGTCGCCGTTGGACTCCTCAAGAGCCTTCTTGCAGTCAAGCATGCCGGAGCCGGTGGCTTCGCGGAGCCTCTTGACATCTGCAGCGGTGTAGTTCGCCATAGCGGGGCGATCCTCCTCGTAGTGGAACGATTGTTGTACCAGCACCCTAACGCGCGCAGGTACGTGATGAACGGTTTTACAGACTAGCCGACTTGCGTGTGCACGGCATGTCGGCTTCGCGGTGCGCTGGTGACAAAACCCCGCGCCCGTAACGCGCCCGAGATGGGCGCTGGCGTGGGCTGCGGGGTTTTACGTCATGGAAGTCGCGTCTGCGACGGCACCGCCGGGGCCGTGTTACGCCTGGGTGGCGCCTTCGGTGCCGGAGATCTGGGAGGGCTGCTCCGCGTCGGCCTGCTCGGCGGCGCGCACTGCGTGCGGCTGCTCGACCGGAGCAACGACCTGCTCCTTGGAAGCCTCGGCTGCGGCAGCTGCGGCGGCAGCGTCGGCTGCGGAAACGTCGTCGCTGGAAGCGGCGGTGGCTGCTGCCTCAGCGGCCTCTGCCTGGCGCTTCGCGTCGGTGTCGCCTGCTGCCTCACGAGCGGCTGCGAGCTGGCGCTCCTCGCGCTGCTGCTTGCCCTGCACCACTGCCTCGCCCACGATGTGGGTGAGCAGCTTGACAGCGCGGATGGCGTCGTCGTTGCCCGGGATCGGGAAGTTGACAACGTCCGGGTCGCAGTTGGTGTCCAGCACGGCGACGACCGGGATGCGCAGCTTCTGCGCCTCGGAGATCGCGATGTGCTCCTTGTTGGTGTCCACGATCCAGAGTGCGGAGGGAGCCTTGGTCATATCGGCAATGCCACCGAGAACACGCTCGAGCTTGATGCGCTCGCGGTTAAGCATGAGGACTTCCTTCTTGCCGCGGCCTGCGTAGCCCTCTTCAGCAGCGTCCATAGCCTGGAGCTCCTTCATGCGGGCGATACGCTTGGACACGGTCTGGAAGTTGGTGAGCATGCCACCGAGCCAGCGGTGGGTGACATACGGCATGCCGACGCGCTCGGCCTCTTCCTGGATGGGCTCCTGAGCCTGCTTCTTCGTACCGACGAACAGGATCGTGCCGCCGTGAGCGACGGTCTCCTTGACAAACTCGAACGCCTCGTCGATGTAAGTCAGGGTCTGCTGAAGATCGATGATGTAGATGCCGTTGCGGTCGGTGAAGATGAAGCGACGCATCTTCGGGTTCCAGCGACGCGTCTGGTGGCCAAAGTGCACACCCGCGTCGAGGAGTTCGCGCATGGTTACAACTGCCATGGGAAGTTCTCCTTCGGAGAGAAATAGTTCGGTTACTGGTCGTACTGCGCGGGTTTTTATCCCGCGCCCTGGCACCGTGCCCGCCCGGCACCCTCGTACTGTGGGACCGTTGCTGAGCTGGCATTATCCGGCGCGCGAAGTCAATCTGCTGCAGGCTTGGTCAGACTGCGACAAACTGCGTCGACAAATATACGGCAATTGTCAGTAAAATCATAATTGAGCTGCGGGTCTGGTGCTGTAGGGTTTTGTGTTTTTTGCTGGGGTCTGTTGCTGGGGTCTTCGGTGCGAAGATGTCAACGTTGCAGACGTGCTTCAGTGCGCGCAGAAGATCGCTGAGCTCTTCTCCCCGAAGATGTCAGCGTTCAAAATGCGCACTTGAACGCCCCCGAAACTCGCTGAGATCTTAACTGCTAAGATGTCAGCGTTGAAGATGCGCACCTGGCCGCCAGAAAACTCGCCGAGATCTTCACTGCGAAGATGTCAGCGCTGAAAACGTGCACTTGAATGCGCTAAAACACACTGAGCTCTTCATACCGAAGATGTCAGCGTCAAAATCGCTCACCCAGACGCCCCGAAGCACGCCGAGATCATCACCACGAAGATATCAGCGTAGAAAATGCGCTTCAGGGCGCTCTGAACTTCTCTGAGATCTTCACTATGAAGATGTCAGCGTCAAAAGCGCACCCACAGACACGCAGAAACACCCTGAGCTCTTCGCCCCGAAGACCTCAGCACCAACAACGCACACCAGAGCACCCAAAATAGCGCTGAGCTCTTCACCCAGCCCCAGCCGGCACGAACGTTATCCCCAACAGACAAGTTATCCACAGCATTTCGCTGAGCTGAAACACGACGATCCGCGAGAGTGCTAGATAAAAGCATGCGCCGTCTTCTGCTCTTGGTACTCACTGCTGTACTTCTGACCACGCCCGCACCCGCCCACGCTTACGTTGACCCCACAACCGGAAAGCCCTACGCCACGCGTATCACCCGGTCCGCTGATATCCCGGAGAAGAACTGGCTCCCGGGCCACCGCGGTGTTGACCTCGCGCTCAACGTCGGAGACAACGTTCTCGCATCCGGTGGCGGCACCGTCGCGTTTGAGGGCGTCGTCGCTGGCACACCAGTCGTCTCGATCGACCACCCGGATGGGATCCGCACCACCTATCAACCCGTGTACGCCCAGGTCAAAGCCGGCGAGCGGGTCGCGGAGGGAGACGTGATCGGCCGCCTCGCCCCAGCACCACGAGCCGAGCACGACGGGTTGCACTGGGGCGCGCGCACAGGCGAGGACACCTACCTCAATCCGCTGACGCTTCTCGAAGCCCCGGCGATCAGGCTCAAGCCCGTGGATGGGCCTGGTTATAGACGTTCTTGAGTCGTTGCGCGGAAACGTGGGTATAAATTTGCGTCGTCTGCAGGCTGGAGTGCCCGAGCAACTCCTGCACGACGCGCAGGTCAGCCCCGCCTTCGATCATGTGGGTCGCCGCGCTATGGCGCAGCGAGTGCGGGCTGACCTCCCCCGCCCCGGTGCGCACGGCAGCGCGCTCAACGATACGGCGCACCTGGCGCTGGTCAATGCGCTTGCCACGCGAGCCGACAAACAGCGCACCAGTGTCGCCTGCCAACTCACCGCGTCCGGCAGTAAGCCAGCGCTGAACAGCATGCGACGCAGCATCACCGAAGGGCACGATCCTCTGCTTATTGCCCTTGCCAGTGACCTTAACTGCTCCCCTCCCCAGATCAATGTCACCGACGTCAAGTGTGCTCAGCTCGGCGACGCGCATGCCTGTGGCGTAGAGCAGCTCGAGCATCGCGCGGTCGCGCAACGCCTCGGCGTGGTGGTCATCGTCGTTAATTTCTGCCTCGACCAACGCCCCCGCCGCTTTAGCTTCGACGACGGTCGGCAGGTGCCGGTTGACCTTCGGCGACATCAGGCGCGCCGCACAGTCGGTGTCCAGGTAGCCCTGGTTGTGTGCCCACGAGGAAAACGCCCGCACTGCCGCCGTGCGCCGCGCGAGCGTGGAGCGCGCAAGGCCTCGGGACACGGCGTCGGCAAGCCAAGCCCTCAGGGTGGGCAGGGTGAACTCGCCAAATGAGCTGGCGAAGGGCAACATTGTGGCCAGGTCGGAGCGGTACGCCTTGACCGTCGCCGGGGAGCGGCCGAGGACGAGCTCGGCGTGCTCGGCGAAGTCTTCGATCGCCTCGCTGAGCTGCCCACTGCCGCCGTTACCCATGTGGCATAAGTTTACTCCTGTGGCGCCGGGGGCGCGTCGCCACGCCGCCAGTGCCGTCCCGCGCGGACAACGAGCCCGCGGGCTTCGAGCTCCACTAGGATGTGCACGCTCAAGGCGACGGTGAGCCCGGCGCGCGACGCGATGTCCTCGGCCGCGGCTCCGCGTGAGGTCAGAGGCACGGCGTCGTAAATCCGCAGCTCGTTGCGGCTGAGGCGCTGAACATCATCCGCCGCGAAAGCGAGCTCAAGCTGCGCGTCGGGGTCGATCTCGCCGATGCTGCTGAACAGCGCGTGGATCTGCTCCGCGCTGAGCACCATGTCCGCGCGCCCCTCCTGGATAGCCAAGTTGGTCCCCAACGAGCCGGGCCCGAGGATCGGCCCGGGCACCGCCATCACCCTGCGGTTGAAGTAGTGCGCCCACGTCAAGGTATTCAGCGCCCCGGAGCGAAACGCCGCCTCGACGATGACGCTGCCTTGGCTCAAGCCCGCGACCAGCCGGTTGCGGGTGAGGAAGCGGTGTCGGTCCGGGGTGACCGCAGGCGGGTACTCCGTGATCACCGAAGTGACACGATCAAACAGCTCAGTGTTACGACGCGGATACGTCACCCCAGGCCCGCACGCAGCGACGACGACGGTAGGAGCCCCGGCCGACAGCGCCGACTCGTGCGCCACCGTGTCAATCCCCAGCGCCCCGCCGGAAACGACGGTGTAGCCGAATCCCGCCAGGCCCGTGACCAAATCCGCGGTGGCGTGGTGCCCATACGCTGTCGATGCCCGCGTGCCGACGATCGCCACCGACCGCGCGAACAACTGGTCCAGGTTGGTCTCCCCCTTCACCCACAGCGCGTGGGGTGCCACGCCGTCTGGTTTCGCCTCGGCGAGGTTCGCCTGGCTGATGGCGACTCCGGTGACAAACGCCTCGGTGATTACCTCTCCCGGCCAGCCCTCGGTGTCGGGTGTGACAAGGCTAAACCCCGCAACATGCGCCGCCTCGAGGTCGCGCTGCGGCTGGTCCCAGGTGTGGCGCGACTCCGTCTCCCTTGCTAAGCCGCCGAGCCAGCTGGCCCGGGCTCGAACCCCGGCGGCGACTTCATCAGCGTCGCGCCCCGCAGCCAGCAGCGCCTGCAGGTGTCGTGAGGGCCCTTCGATGACGCGGCTGAGGTAGGCCCACGATTCCGGCGAGCTCACGCGACCACCTCGAAGGCACTGGGCGCACGCAGCTGCGTGGCCGCCGCGACATGGCCAAGATCGGGGCGCGCGGCGTTCTCCAGGTCGGCGAGCGTCCAAGCGAGCTTGAGCACCCGGTCGACGCCACGCTGCGTCAGCTCGCCGCGCGCCAGATAGGCGGCTAGCAGTGCCATGGCGGAATCCTCCGCTGGGTACTCCCGGCGAATCACAGTGGCGTTAACCCGCGCATTCAAACTCTCCCCCACCGCCGCCCAGCGGTGGGCGGAGCGCAGCCGTGCCTCACCGACGCGTTCGGCAATCGCGGCAGAAGGCTCCGCGTCCCCGCGCCCAATCACGGCCCCGCGTGTGGTCGTGGCCAGGGAAATGTCGATCCGATCCCGCAGCGGCCCGGAGACGTTGCGTAGGTGGTGCGCCCGCTGCGTTGTGGTGCACCGGCAGTCCGTGGTGTGCTCCGCGCCGCACGGGCAGGGGTTGGCGGCGAGGATGAGCTGGAAGTTCGCCGGGTACACGACTTCACGCCGCGCCCGTGTAAGCCTGACCTGCCCCTTTTCCAAGGGGGTGCGCAGCGCGTCCAAGGTGGCCGCGGGGATCTCGCTGGCCTCGTCGAGGAAGAGCACGCCGTGGTGCGCATGGCTCACCGCCCCAGGGCGCGGGTGCCCCGAACCGCCGCCAATGAGAGCTGATTTGCTTAACGACGCATGCGGGGCGACAAACGGGCGCTGCTCAACGACCGCCCCCGACGGCAGCCCGGAAACCGAGTGGATCGCGGTGGCCTCGATCTTCTCGTCCAACGTCAGCTCCGGCAGGATCGACGCCACGCGCTCGGCCAACATGGATTTTCCGGACCCGGGCGGGCCAACCATGAACACGTGGTGCCCGCCGGCGGCCGCGACCTCGAGCGCGAACTTCGCATCGGCCTGGCCGGCGACGTCGCGAAAGTCTGGGCGCGGCGGTGGCTCCGCGGGCGCGGCGGCAGCGGCCACGTCGAGGGTGTTCCTCCCGAGCGCCCAGTGGTAGACGTCGAGGAGCGAATCAGCGACGAGGATGTGCCCGCGGTTGACCAAAGCGGCCTCGGCGCTGTTGGCGCGCGGGACGATGATGGTGTCAAAGTGTGCGGCGGTGAGCATCGGCACGATCCCCTCGACGCGGCGCAGCGTCCCGCCCAGGCCGAGCTCGCCGAGGACGAGCACGTCGGCGAGCTTGTCGCGCAGCAGCGGATCCAGGCTGGCGAGCACGGCCAGCGCTATCGGTAGGTCGAAGTGAGAGCCGGATTTCGGCAGGTGCGCCGGCGAGAGCGACACCATGATCTTCGTGCGCGGCCACGGCAGGATCGAGTTGGCCACCGCGGTGCGGATGCGCTCGCGCGATTCTTTGACGGCGGCGTCGCCTAGGCCCACCACGTACATCCCCGGCAGGCCGGGCCCGACGTTGGCTTCGACCTTGACCACGTGCGCCGCGACGCCCTCGACGGTGGCCGCGCAGGTGCTAGCAAGCGCCATGGTCCACGTCCTCGAAAAGGCGGATGACCATACTCTCGTCGGTGGCGATGACCTCGGCGACGTCGAAACGCACGGGCGAGTAGGGCTTGTCCTCCAGCCATTCCGCAGCGCAGCGACGCATGGTGCGCAGCTTCTTCGCGGTAACCGCCTCTGCCGCCCCGAAGCCGCGCCCGCGGCGGGTTTTCACCTCCACGAACACGACGTTGCCCGTCGCATCGCGCACAATCAGGTCGATCTCGCCGACCTTGGTGCGCACCCGGGCAGCGATGATGGAGTATCCCATGTCGGCGTAAACGGACGCGGCGAGTTCCTCGCCCGCCAGCGCCAGCGCGTAGTTTTCGGCGTAGTTTGGTTGCGCCATTGTTGTGTTGTCCCCCCAAGAGATGCAGCGAATGTCGTTGCACTCATTGGACTGGAAAAACCCCCGCGTGGTTCCCGCCGGGGGTCAAAAAGGGTTAAAACGCTAGCGCTCCGGGAAGGTCAGATCGGGCTTGTCCAGCTCTTCGATGTTGACGTCCTTGAAGGTGATCACGCGCACGTAGCGCACGAATCGCACTGCCCGGTACATGTCCCACACCCAGCAGTCCGACATGCGCACCTCGTAGTACACGTCGCTGCCCTCGGTGTGCGGGATCAGCTCGACGGCGTTGGCCAGGTAGAAGCGGCGATCCGTTTCCACCACGTAGGAGAACTGGCTGACCACGTCGCGGTACTCGCGGTACAGGGAGAGTTCGACCTCTGCCTCGTAGTTGTCCAGTTCTTCTGCGCTCATTGTGACCTCATAAAGTACTCGTGGGCTTGTCTCACGTTGGCATAACTATAACGATGCTCCGGGCTCGCACCGTGGCGACGCACCGCAGCCATGTGCGCTTGCGTGCCGTAGCCCTTGTGCCCGGCGATACCGTAGTCGGCGTAGCGCTGCGCCATCTCGGTGACCAGCCTGTCGCGCGAGACTTTCGCCAGCACGCTCGCCGCGGCGATACAGCGCGCGGTGTAGTCGCCGCCGATGATCGGCAGCTGCGGGGCGGTGAGCCCGGGCACGCGCAGGGCGTCGACAAGCACGTAGCCAGGGCGCGCATCAAGCTTTGCGACGGCCCGACGAGCGCCATCCACATTCGCCACCTGTATGCCCCGCCTGTCGATCTCGGCGGCGGAGATGTGCACCACCGCGAAGCTTTCGGCGACGTCGCAGATGGCGTCGTAAAGCGAGGCGCGCGTGGAGGGGGCTAGCTGCTTGGAGTCCGTCAAGCGATCGAGCTGGGCGATCGGGCGCGGCGGCAGCACGCAGGCGGCGATGGTGACGGGGCCGAAGCAGGCGCCGCGGCCGGCCTCGTCGACACCCGCGACCGGGCCGAGGCCGGCCTTGTCCAGCGCGACCTCGTAGGTCCGCAGCTGTTTCAGCCGGCGCACTTAGCCCTGGATGTCGGGCGACGCGACGCCGCCGAAGCGGTTCAGCGGGAACACCACGGCGGCGACCTTGCCGCGCAGGTTCTCGCGCGGGATCGTGCCCTGGAGTTCATCGACCATGTGCGCGCGGGAGTCGAGCGAGTTGGTGCGGTTGTCGCCCATCATGAAGTAGTGCCCCTCCGGCACGGTGACCGGGCCAAAGTAATCACCGCCGCACTCCCGCGAGCCGGTCGCCGGGTTGATCGGGTTCTCCGGCGGCTGCAGAATGTACGACTGGTCGATCGGGGCGCCATCGACCATCACGGCGGGGTCGCCCGCCTGGCACGACACGGTCTGCCCGCCCTCGGCGATGATGCGCTTGACCAGGTTGTTCTCGTCCGGGGGCACGAGACCAACCCAGGAACCGACGGTCTGCAGACCCGCCACGAGCGGGTTGTCCGAGCGGGTGGAAACGTAGCTGGAGTTCCACGCGTCCGTGCCCTCGAACACGACGACGTCGCCCGGTGCCGGGTCGCGGAAGTAGTAGCTGACTTTCTCCACCGCCACGCGGTCGCCAGTGCCGTTGAAGCCGTGCAGCGTGGGCTCCATCGAGGCCGAGGGGATGACGTACATGCGGCCGATGAACGTCTGGATGATGAAGATGAACGCCAAGGTCAGCGCGATGACCACCGGGATCTCGATGTACCACGGCATCTGCTTTTCGGCCTCGGGCTGATTCCTGTTATTCACCCGCAACACCTTAGCAGCGCGACCTTGGGCGGCGGTGGGAGGCAGCGCGGTTTGGACTGCGTAATTTGGCGCGGGTTGTTGGAAAAATCCCAGGTCGCGTAATAGCGGTATACGTAAATTGCGCAGTCCACAGTGCGCGGAGTGTCCCGGCCCTCTGCGTGTGGGCGGCATCGGGCGCCGGCAGCGGTCTGCGTGGTTTGGACTGCGCAATTTGGCGCGGGTTGTTGGAAAAATCCCAGGTCGCGTAATGGCGGTATACGTAAATTGCGCAGTCCACAGTGCGCGGGGAATCCCGGCCACGGGCTTGGACACCGGCAAAGGTCTGCGTGGTTTGGACTGCGCAATTTGCCGCGCCCTGTCGGCAAAACCCCAGGTCGCGTTCTGGCGGGACGCGTAAATTACGCAGTCCATAGTGCGCGAGAGAGTCTTGGCCACGCGCTTGGATGCCGGCCGCGGTCTGCGCAGTTTAGACTGCGCAATTAGCCACGAACCGTAAGCAAAACCCCAGGTCGCGAAACGGCGAACCACTTAAATTGCGCAGTCCAAACCGCGCACAAACCCACCCGCACGGACAGGATCAGCAGCGAACCCCGCAACAGCAGCGGAAACCCCCACACACGCGCAGACAGGACCACCGCCTACACACAAAAACCCCGCCCACAAACGTGGACGGGGTCAGGCGCGAGCCAGTGAAAACTAGCGGCGCTCCTTGATGCGGGCTGCCTTGCCGCGCAGATCGCGCATGTAGTACAGCTTCGCGCGGCGCACGTCACCCTTGCGCAGCACCTCGATCTTCTCGATGTTCGGGGAGTGCACCGGGAAGGTACGCTCAACGCCGATGCCGAAGGAGATCTTGCGCACCGTGAAGGTCTCGCGGATGCCGCCGCCCTGGCGGCGCACAACGAAGCCCTCGAAGAGCTGGGTACGGGTCACGGAACCCTCGATAACCTTGACGTGCACGCCGAGGGTGTCGCCCGGGCGGAAGTTCGGGATATCCTCGCGCAGCTGACCTGCGTCGACGAGGTCAATAATGCCATTGCTCATGGAAGCAATCCTTTTCGTTTACGGACAGAGGACCCTAGCGGCGCCCAAATTACGAGCGCTCGACCGGTTCGTGTCGCCTACAACAACCTGAGTGAGTTTACAGAGCCTCAGCGGCCTTTACCAAATCCCGCCTGCTTAAGGGCCTCGGCCATCGACCCCGACGCGGGCTTCGCTTGTCGACGCCCACCCGAACGCCGCCCCGCCTTCGCGGGCGGGGTTGCGTTGCCGGGGTCGTCGTCAAGCCGGAGCGTAAGGCCGATGCGCTGGCGCTCAACGTCGACGTCGAGCACCTTGACCTTGACCACCTGGCCGGAGCGCACCACCTCGTGCGGGTCGGAGACGAACTTGCGGCTCATCGCCGAGACGTGGACGAGGCCGTCTTGGTGCACGCCGATGTCGACGAACGCCCCGAACGCGGCGACGTTGGTCACGGTGCCCTCCAGGATCATCCCGGGCGCGAGGTCGGAGACCTTGTTCACGCCTTCCTTGAACGTGGCGGTGGTGAACTCCGGGCGCGGGTCGCGGCCGGGTTTGTCCAGCTCAGCGATGATGTCGGTAACCGTGGGCACACCGAAGATGTCGTCGGCGAAGTCCGCCGGGCGCAGCCGCGACAGCACCGCGGTGTTGCCGATCAGCGCCTCGGTATCAAGGCCCGTCGCGGCGGCGATGCGCTCGACCACCGGGTACGCCTCCGGGTGCACAGCCGAGGCGTCGAGCGGGTTCGCACCGCCCTGGATGCGCATGAACCCGGCCGCCTGCTCGAAGGCCTTCGGCCCGAGGCGGGGCACCTGGGTCAGCTCCTTGCGCGTGGCAAAGGCGCCGTGCTCGTCGCGGTAATCGACAATGTTGCGCGCCAGCGTGGCGCTGACGCCGGCGACGCGCTCGAGCAGCGGCACCGAGGCCGTGTTGACGTCCACGCCCACGGCATTCACGGCGTCCTCCACCACCGCGTCGAGCGCCCGGGCAAGCTCGACCTGGTTGACGTCGTGCTGGTACTGCCCCACCCCGATCGACTTCGGATCGACCTTGACCAGTTCCGCCAAAGGGTCCTGTAAGCGCCGCGCGATGGAGACTGCAGAGCGCAACGAGACGTCCATGTCCGGGAACTCGGCCGCAGCGATCTCGGAGGCGGAGTAGACCGACGCGCCCGACTCGGACACCATCACCGGCGTCGGCCGCGTACCGCCGGCGCGGGCGATGAGATCCGCCACCTCGCCGGCGAGCTTTTCCGATTCGCGGCTCGCGGTGCCGTTGCCCACCGCGATGAGCTCCGCGCGGTGGGCCGCCGCCATGGTGGACAGCTTCTCGACGGCCTCCGCCCAGCGGTTCTGGGGCTGGTGCGGGTAGACAATGGCCGTCTCGAGCACCTTTCCGGTGCCGTCGACCACGGCGCACTTGACCCCGTTGCGGTAACCGGGATCGAGCGCGAGTGTGACGCGCTGGCCCGCTGGGGCGGCGAGCAACACATCGCGCAGGTTTGTGGAGAACACTTCCAGCGCGCCGAGCTCGGCCTTTTCCTTCAGGCGCATCCGCGCGTCCACCGTGGCGGAAACCTGCAGCTTGGTGCGCCACGCCCACCCGACGCTCTTGGCCAGCCACGACGACTCTTTTACCGCGAGGTCCGCGTGGCGGGCAATCATGCCGGTAAAGACCTCCTCCTCGCCCGGATCGAGCAACAGGGTGAGCACCCCCTCATTTTCGGCGCGGAACAGGGCGAGGATGCGGTGGCTGGGCAGGGTGTCGAGAGGCTCGGCGAAGTCGAAGTAGTCCTTGAACTTCGCCCCGTCGCTCTGCTTGCCCGCGATGACGCTGGCGCGCATCGTCGCGGTGTTGAAGAAGCGCTCGCGCAGCGCCCCCACCAGGTCGGCGTCGAGCGCGAGACGCTCCGCGAGGATCACGCGGGCGCCGTCGAGCGCGCTTTTCGCGTCCGGGAAGCCCTCGGTGACAAAGCCCGCGGCCGTGGCCTCCGGGTCGGACGAGGGGGCGTCGATAAGTATGCTCAGCAGGTTGTCCAGGCCCGCCTCGCGCGCGATGTCCGCCTTCGTGGCGCGGCGCTTCTTGTACGGCAGGTAGAGGTCCTCCAGGCGCGCTTTAGTGTCGGCGGCGAGGACCTGGGCGCGTAGCTCGTCGGTGAGTTTGCCCTGCTCCTCGATAGCGGCGAGCACGGTGGCGCGGCGATCCTCCAGCTCGGCGAGGTAGGCGTGGCGTTGTTCGATGTGGCGCAGTTGGGCGTCGTCAAGCCCGCCGGTGGCTTCCTTGCGGTAGCGGGAAATGAACGGCACGGTGTTGCCCTCGGCCAAAAGGGCCAGGGCGGTGTCTACCTGCGCCTGCGTGGCGCCGAGTTCTGTCGCGATGGTGGCTGCGATGGTGGTCATTCGTGTGAGTGTATCGCAGCCGCCTTTTACAGCACTCGCCGCGCCTTATCGACGACCTTTTTCACGTTCCCCTCGCTCAACGCCGTGCGCCCCCGCACGATCACGCGCGCGCCGGCCACCTCGACCGAGTCGACCTCGACGCCCGATCGGCGCAGCGCCTTGCGCACAGCGCGCTCTGCATCCGCGATCTCGGCGTCGATAACGAGCTCCACCTCGCGGGCGTGAAGCGTAAACTCATCCGCCGCGTCAAGCTCGGCATGCTCCAGCAGCTCGGGGCGCACCCGCTGGGTGCGCAGCAGGGCCTGGTCGCGGCGCCACCTGCGCACCTTGGCGTGATCGCCGGAGAGCAGCACCTCCGGGGCGTCGATGCCGCGCCACTGCCTGGGCTTGGTGTACGCGGGGCCTTCGAGCAGGCCGTCGGAAAAGGAGTCCTCCTCGTGGCTCTCCGTGTTTCCCAGCACGCCCGGGATCAACCGGGTGACGGCCTCGGCGATCACGAGCGCGGCCACCTCGCCGCCGATGAGCACGTAGTCGCCGATGGAGACCTCGCGCACCCGATAGCGCTTCCGCGCGTCCTCGAACACGCGCTGGTCGATGCCCTCGTAGCGGCCGCACGCGATCACAATATGCTCCTCGCGCGAGAACGCCTGCGCGTCCGCCTGTGTGAACGGAGTGCCGGCCGGAGTGGGCACGAGCAGCAGGGGCAGGGAGCGGTCGTCGTCTTCGACTGCGTAAGGGCGAGGCGAGATGCCGGCAACGTCGTCGTGGCGCGCCTTGTCGTTGCGGTGCTCGGCCGCCGATTCAATCTCGGTTCCCGTGCGACCGGCGGCGACCGCGTCGAGGGCCGGCCCCCAGACCTCGGGCTTCATCACCATCCCGGGCCCACCACCCAACGGCGGCGCGTCGACGGACTTGTGCCGGCCCGTCGCCCAATCGCGCAGGTTGTGGATGCCGACGGTGAGGATCCCCTGCTCAATCGCCTTGCCCAGCAGAGCGTGGCGCAGCGGCTCGAGGTACTCGGGGAAGATGGTGATGATGTCCAGGCGCAGCTTAGACATCCAAAAGCCCCTCCGGCGGGGTGATCGTCAGCGTCTGCTCGCCCAGATCAATCTCCGGAACGAAGTCGATCACGAACGGGACTAACACCTCGCGTCCGTCGTAGTCGATCTCTAGGATCTTCCGGTTCGGCGTGTCCATCACGCCGGTGACCTCACCGACTTCGCGGCCCTCGTGGATCACCTTGAGCCCGATGAGCTCGTGGTCGTAGAACTCCTCCGAATCGTCTTCGCGCTCGAGCGGCGGGGCGAAAAACTGCATCCCGCGCAGCGAGTCCGCCTGTGTGCGATCGGGAACCTCTTCAAAGCTCATGAGCAGACGGTTCTGGTGGGGGCGCAGCGTCTTGATCGTCAGCTCGCGCTCCTTGCCCGGCTGCCGGCCAGTCAGCACCTCCCCGACGGCGAAGCGCTGGTCCGGGTCGTCGGTAAGCACCTCGACGGCGACCTCTCCCTTGATGCCGTGGGACTTGACGACCTTGCCGATGAGCAGCTCCATGAGCGCGTAGTGTAGCAGGGCCTTTTTGCTTATCGACGCCCCACCCACACCCCGAAAACAAAAGAAGACTGCAACGCACAGTGTGCGTTGCAGTCACCTAGTGACGGATACTAGTTCTCCTCAGCGGCATCTTCCTCAGCCGGAGCTTCCTCGGAAGACTCTGCTGCGGACTCTGCGGCAGCCTCTGCCTCGGCCTTGGCGGCAGCCTCTGCTTCAGCCGCAGCCTTAGCCTCGGCCTCCTCCTTGGCCTTCTTGCGCTTCTCGGTGATGGCCTCCGCGCTCGGGCCGTTGTTTGCCTCTTCGAGGGCCTGGTTGAACAGCTCAAGCTTAGACGGCTTCTCCGGGGCAACCTTCAGCGTGCCCTCGGCACCGTCGAGGCCCTTGTGCTTCTGCCAATCGCCGGTCACCTTGAGCAGCGCGAGAACCGGCTCGGTCGGCTGGGCGCCGACGCCGAGCCAGTACTGTGCACGCTCGGAATTGATGCGGATCAGCGACGGCTCCTCCTTCGGGTGGTAGATGCCGATGTTCTCGATCACCTTGCCGTCGCGGCGGGCACGTGCGTCGGCGATGACGACGCGGTACTGGGCGTTGCGGATCTTGCCGAGACGCTGCAGCTTAATCTTGACAGCCATGAAAAGTCCTTCGTGGTCACTGGGCAGTTCAGACACCCGCAGCTTGTCTGCGGGCCGGTTCAACCCTTTGGATTTACTTGCGTGTGACGGGCCGGTCGAGCGTACTCGGGTCCAGCGCTAACGCAGGGTGTGCGCACGCAGAGCGCTGCGCAACCTGCATTACCTTACAACCGGTCGGTTTCAGAGTCCAAACGGGCCGGAGTAGACTACCCGTTGCTTACCTAGGCGGGAAGGAGGACGGCGATGGACAGTGGGAGGGCAGCCAGTAGCACCCCCCAATTCCGCAACGACCTCGAAGGTTTGCGCGGCATCGCCATCGCCCTCGTCGTGGTGTTCCACATTTTCGTGGGGCGCGTATCCGGCGGTGTGGAAGTGTTCCTTTTCCTCTCGGGGTTCTTCTTCGTCGGGTCACAGGTGCGCTACGCGCTACGCGAGAACCCCCGCGTAAATCCGTGGTGGCCCATGTGGCGCACCGCCCGCCGTCTCATACCCTCGCTGGTGGTGGTACTGGCGGCTACCGTCATCCTCGTGTTCGCGCTCGTTCCGGGACTGGTGAGCGGAGAACTCCTGCGGCAGTTCACCGCCGCCATCTTCTTCGCCCAGAACCGCGAGCTCGCCGCCCAGGGCTCTGATTACGCCGCTGTGAGCCCGGAAGCATCGCCGCTGCAGCACTTGTGGTCCATCAGCGTTCAGGGGCAGTTCTATCTCGCCGCCATCCTGCTCGGAACGGTCATCGCAGTGCTTGTCACTCGGACGGGCATATCCCGAACCTGGGTGCGACGCGGGACCATCGCGTTGCTCGTGGTGGTGACCGTGGCATCGTTCAGCTGGGCATCGCGCTTCGGCCTTTTCGGCACGGAATCGAACTATTACTCCTTCTTTTCCCGCGCCTGGGAGCTGACGCTGGGAGGATTGCTCGCCCTGGCCGCACAGGTGCAGATTCCGAGGCGGTTCAGCGCCCTCACCGCCGGCAGCGGTCTCACACTGATAGCGTTGACCGGTGTTGTCATTCCCACAACCCTGGCATATCCCGGACCGCTCACCCTGATGCCGATTGGCGGGGCTGCACTGATTGTGCTGAGCAACCCGGCCAATCCCGTGTCATCGATTCTTTCGTCGCGGCCGATTACCTGGCTCGGTTCCGTCGCCTATCCCCTCTATCTATGGCACTGGCCACTGTTGATCATCGCCGTCACCATAGGCTCGCATACCATTCCACCCCTGTCCGTCGGCCTGGGAGTTATCGCGCTTTCCATTGTCCTTGCCCAGGCAACGCACACGGCGGTCGAGGAGCCCTTGCGCATGCACGGCAAGCGCCCGACGAAACAAGACGCACCCGTCACGGCAGCGCTGGGTTCTCTGCAGCGGCCCGCGGGTGCCGCGCGGGCGGCGGGCGGTGTCCTCATCGCCACCAGCACGGCAGCGATCCTGTCGCTGTCACCGATGTGGGAGCGAAACGTCACCATCGCCGATTCCCCCTTCAGTGCGGAGCAGCATCCGGGGGCAATGGCTCTGCGCGGCGCCCCAGTTCCGGATGTGCCTGCTCAGCCGGCACCCATGCTGGCCTCCAGCATCACCACCCACATCTTCCGCGACGGCTGCGTGATTTTCCAGGATGAGCCGGGGGATGCCGCGCCGGAAGCAGATTGCGTCTACGGAGACCCCGAGGCCGAAACAACCGTGGCTTTGGTCGGCGGCTCCCACGCCGAAACATACGGTGTGGCACTCGACGAGCTGGGCAAGAAACACGGGTTTAAGGTCATCACTTTCATCCGCCAGACGTGCCCGATGGTGTTTACCCCCGGAGACCTGGTCAGCCACCGGTGCGCGAAGTGGTCGCTCAACACATTCAACGAGCTCGCATCCCTCGACCCGGCCGTGGTGGTCTCTACCTCGACACGCCCGGCCGGCTCAGCCGGAGAAGCGAGCCCATCCACGGATTCCGTTCCCCCGGAGTACGTGGAGGTGTGGGATGCCTTCGCCGAGGCCGAGATCCCGTTTCTCGGGCTCAGAGACAACCCGTGGATTTTCGATGCCGACGGGACCCCCTTGAACCCCAACGGCTGTGTAGTCAACGGCGGCTCGGTCGCCGAATGCAGCATGCCCGCCACGACGATGTACTCGCCCGAAGACCCGGCCGCCGACTACTCCGATGCGGACGCCATGCGCCACATGGTGGACACCTCCGGCTGGTACTGTCCCGACGGACTGTGCCCGCCCGTGATCGGAAACGTCACCGTCTACCGGGACCAGAACCACATCTCCAACGCTTACTCTCTCACTCTGGCACCGCTTATCTGGCACCACCTCGGCCCCCTCTTGGAGGAGACGGCCGGGAGTTGACGCGCTGACTTCCGGAGCGCGCGTAGACCTACTTCCCTTTCTTCCCCAGATTCTTCATCGCCTGGGAGAAGTCGAGGTTATTCAGGTCGAGGCCCTCCATGCCCGGCGGCATCTTCCCTGCTCCGGGCATACCGGGCATACCCCCGCCCAGCTGCTCCTGCATTTTTTGCAGGTCCGCCATGCTCGGCATGCCACCGGGCATTCCCGGCTTCGCGCCGCCACGGTTCTTCACCGGCTTGCGCTTGCCGTTCTTGCCCTTGCGTCCCTTCGGCTTCTTCTTCGTGGCGCTGCGCCCCCCGCCCATTCCAGGCATGCCGGGCAGGCCGAACTGGCTGGCCATCTGCCCCATCATCTTCTTCGCCTCGAAGAAGCGCTCCACGAGCTGGTTGACGTCGGAGACGGACACGCCGGAACCGTTGGCGATGCGCTTGCGGCGCGAGGCGTTGAGGATCTTCGGGTCCTCGCGCTCGGCGGGAGTCATGCCGCGGATGATGGCCTGGATGCGGTCGAGCTGCTTCTCGTCGACCATGTCGGCCATCTCGTTCATCTGCTTGCCACCGGGCATCATCTTCAGCAGGTTGCCGATCGGCCCCATGCGGCGGACCATGAGCAGCTGGTCGAGGAAGTCCTCCAAAGTGAGCTCGCCGGAGCCGAGGCGCGCGGCGGCCTTTTCGGCCTCCTGCTGGTCGAACATGGTCTCGGCCTGCTCGATGAGCGAGAGCACATCGCCCATGCCGAGGATGCGGCTGGACATGCGGTCGGGGTGGAAGATGTCGAAGTCGTCGAGCTTCTCACCCGTGGAGGCGAACAAGATCGGTTTGCCCGTGACCTCGCGGATCGACAGCGCTGCGCCGCCGCGGGCGTCGCCGTCAAGCTTGGTCAGCACCACACCGGTGAAGTCGACGCCGTCGGCGAACGCCTGCGCGGTGGCGACGGCGTCCTGGCCGATCATCGCGTCGATGACGAAGAGGACTTCATCGGGGTTGACGGCGTCGCGGATGTTGCGCGCCTGCGTCATCAGGGTTTCGTCGATGCCGAGGCGACCGGCGGTATCGATGATGACCACGTCGTTCTTGGCGCGAACGGCGTGCTCGATACCCGCCGTGGCCACGGCGACGGGGTCACCGTGGGAGGTGCCCATCTCGTGATCTAGCGAATCCAGCGACGTGCCGGGGTCCGGCGCGAACGTCGGGACGCCAGCGCGCTCGCCGACGATTTGCAGCTGCTGCACCGCCCCGGGGCGCTGCAGGTCGCAGGCCACCAGCATCGGGGTGTGGCCCTGCTTGGTCAGGTGGTTCGCCAGCTTGCCGGCGAGCGTAGTCTTACCGGCGCCCTGCAGCCCGGCGAGCATGATCACGGTCGGCGGGGTCTTCGCCAGGTTGAGCCGGCGGGTTTCGCCGCCGAGGATGTTGGTGAGCTCCTCGTCGACGATTTTGATGACTTGCTGCGCCGGGTTGAGCGCCTCGGAGACATCGGCGCCGAGGGAGCGCTCCTTGACTCGTTTAATAAAAGCGCGCACCACGGTGAGGGAAACATCGGCCTCGAGCAGCGCGAGGCGGATCTCACGGGCGGTGTTGTTGATGTCTGCCTCGGTCAGCTTGCCCTTACCGCGCAGGCCGCCGAGGGCAGTTTGTAGGCGGTCGGACAGCGACTCAAACACTGAGGTGCACGCTCCTTTAAAGGTGAGATACGGCGATTGGCTCGTTACAGCCTAGCGCGTATCCCCGCGATGCAGAATTCTCTGCCTCCCCTTCTAGATGGCTTGATCGTCCTTTTCGCCCGTGCGCACGCGCACGACGCTGTCAATCGAGCTCACCCACACCTTGCCGTCGCCGACCTCGCCGGTATAAGCGCTTTTCACGAGCGTGTCGACGGCCGAGTCCACCTGGTCGTCCGTCACGAGGACCTCGACCTTTGCTTTAGCCACGAACGGCGAGGAGTACTTCGCGCCGCGGTAGTACTCCACGTTGCCGCCCTGCCGACCGCGGCCCTGCGCATCGGTGACGGTGATACCGCACACGCCGATTTCTTCAAGCGCCTCCATGATGTAGACCACGGTGAACGGCTTGACCACTGCAGTGATGAGTTTCATGACTTCTCCTTATACCTTCGGCTCAATTTTGCGCGAAGCGGCCGCGTCAGCGTCGCCGCGGGGGTGCTGGGTGTTGTGGTGGTCTCCGCGGGCCTCGTTGAGGCCGAGTTCTGCCGCGGACTTGTTGCCGGCAGGCACACCACCCGGGCGCATGCCGGGGCCGCCGAAGTCGTATCCGGTCTCGCGGTGCACGGAGTAGTCGACGCCTTCGAACTCTTCCTCGCGGGTGACCCTCCAACCCATCGTGTACTTGATCGCCAGCGCGATCACCAGAGTGATCACGCCCGCGAAGACCATGGACACCAGCGCGATGATGATCTGGATACCGAGGAGCTTGAAGCCCTCGGTGACGTCACCGGTGAAGATGCCGCGATCGCCGGCGAAGAACGCCAGGCCAATGGTGCCCCACAGGCCGGCGACGAGGTGCACTCCGACCACGTCGAGGGAGTCGTCGTAGTTGAGCACGTATTTCAGGCCGACGCCGAAGCATGCGAGCACGCCGCCGATGAAACCGAGAATCAGCGAGGAGACGGGGGCGAGGTCGCCGGCCGCGGGGGTGATGGCAACCAGTCCGGCGACAATGCCGGAGGAAGCGCCGAGGGAGGTGGCGTAGCCGTCGCGAAGCTTCTCAATGAGCAACCAGCCCATCATGGCTGCGGCCGCTGCGGCGGTGGTGTTGATCCACGCCATGCCGGCGAGGCCGTCGGCCGCGAACGCGGAGCCGCCGTTGAAACCGAACCAGCCGAACCACAGCAGGGCCGCGCCGATCATGACGAGCGGGAGGTTGTGGGGGCGTGAGTTGGACGTCGGGAAGCCCTGGCGGCGCCCGATGACCAGCGCGAGCACGAGCGCTGCGGTGCCGGCGGAGATGTGAACGACGGTGCCGCCAGCGAAGTCGATCGGTGAGACTGCGGCTTCGCCGTCGACGACGCCGAACAGGCGCGCCGCGATGGAGCCTTCCGCATGGCCGAGCAGGCCGCCACCCCACACCATGTGAGCGAGCGGGAAGTAGACCAGGGTCGACCACAGGGCGGCGAAGACCACCCAGGAGCCGATCTTGACACGGCTTGCAACCGCGCCGGAGATGATCGCGGTGGAGATCACGGCGAAGGTGAGCTGGAAGCCAATGTCAATGACGTTGGCGTAACCGGTGGCACCTTCAATGTAGTTACCCTCGGCGTCGACGATGGCGTTGGCCAGGCCGAAGAACTCGAAGGGGTTGGCGAACACCCCGCCAATGGATTGCGTGCCGTACGACATGGACCAGCCCCACAGCACGTACACGATCGTGACAATGCCGAGGCTGGTGAAAGACATCATCATCATGTTGAGCACGCTGCGGCGCGAGGACATTCCGCCGTAGAACAGCGCCAGCGCGGGGGTCATCAGCAGAACAAGGGACGCCGATATCAGCATCCAGCTCGAATTGCCTGCAATGACTGCCATTTGGTCAGCTTCCACAGTTTTCACCTCTCAATAAATCTATCGGTCGACAGTTTGGACCGTGTTTACTGTAGAACGACAGATATAGGGAACGAAAGTGGAAAACCCAGAATGCGACAGACATCACAAAACCCGCCACCCGAGCTGGGAGGCGGGTTCGGTTTAGCTGGGAGGAGTTAACCGAGCAGCGCGTCGACGAAGCTTTCCACCTCGAACGGCGCGAGGTCGTCGGCGCCCTCTCCCAGTCCGACGAGCTTGACCGGCACGCCGAGCTCTTCCTGGACCTGGAAAACGATTCCGCCCTTGGCCGTCCCGTCGAGCTTGGTCAGCACCACGCCGGTGATGTTGACGACCTCGCGGAACACGCGCGCCTGGGTGATTCCGTTTTGCCCCACCGTGGCGTCGAGGACCAGCAGCACCTCGTCGACATGCGACTTCTTCTCCACCACGCGCCTGACCTTGCCCAGCTGATCCATCAGGCCGGTCGCCGTGTGCAGGCGCCCTGCGGTATCGACCAGAACCACGTCAGCACCCTGGTCCACACCCGTAGCCACCGCATCGAAGGCGACCGATGCCGGGTCCGCGCCCTCCTTGCCGCGCACGGTGGAGGCACCCACGCGGCGCCCCCACGTTTCCAGCTGATCCGCCGCCGCGGCGCGGAATGTATCGGCCGCCCCGAGCACCACCGAGTGGCCCATGGACACCAGCACGCGGGCGAGCTTGCCGGTGGTGGTCGTCTTGCCCGTGCCGTTGACCCCCACGACCAGGATCACGGCGGGCTTTCCCTCGTTGGGCATCGCCTTGATCGAACGATCCATCTCGGGGTGAGCGGCCTCGATCAGCGCTTCGCGCAGCATGGCGCGGGCCTCGGCTTCGCTGCTCACACCCCGCTCGGCGATCTTGGCGCGCAGCGACTCGGTCACCTTCAGCGTGAGCTGGGTGCCCAGATCGGCCATGATCAGCGTGTCTTCGATCTCCTCCCAGGCGTCCTCGTCGAGGTCGCCCGCGGTCAGGATGCCCAGCAGGCCCTGGCCGATGGCGTTCTGCGAGCGCGACAGGCGCCCGCGCAGCTTGCCAATGCGGCCCGCGGCCGGGGCGATCTCGTCGATCGGCTCGCTCGCCGCGGGCGTATCGACGATCGCCTCCTCCGAAACTTCAGCCCCCTCCTGGCGCGCGGCGTCAGCCACCTCGGCGGTGACCGCAGCGATGTTGGCGGCCTCCTCCGCCTCCGAGTCCTTCCCCGGGTCCTCATCAAGGGGCTGCTCAGCTTCGAACGCCTCCTCCACGAGGTCGCGGCCGTCCTCCGACAGGCCGTCGACAGCAGGCTTCTCGACGCCCTCCTCGACCACGTCGTCGTTGAGCTCTTCCACTGCGTCGGCCGCATCATCGCTCAGTTCAATCTCAGGCTCCGGAGCGGCGACTGGTTCTTGAGCGAGCTGCTCGTTGAGCTGCGACATCGCGGTCGAGCCGCCCGGCGCGGGTTCGGCGGGCTCAACGGGATTGTCCACGCGCACCGGCTCGGGGACCACCGCCGGTGCGAAGGCGAATCCGCCCTTGGCCTGGTAGTTTCCTGATTTCTCCTGCTGCGTCAGTTCTTTCGGGGCCTGATCTGCGGGTTTGTCGAAGGAGATGGTCTTCGACTTCTTGCGGCTGTTACCGATCACCACGATTCCGACGATGATCAGGGCGATCACCACAATGGCGATCAGGATCCAAATGAGAGTCGTGTTCATGCCCTCCATAGTGCCAGCCAATTGGATACTTTTGTGTATAGCGCTCGCACGGCCGGCGGTGGTTGCGTAAAAGGCATGACCAATCGACACAACGTGTTCAAGCTCATCGGCGCCGGCTCTGTCGCGTTCCTCGCGGCCTGCGCTCCCCTGACCAACGCGTCCGCATACTCGTCCACCCCGACTACACCCGACACATACGTGACTACCGACTATTCTGCTGTCCCCGAGATCGTTGACCTGCCCGCCGACGCCACCCCGGCCACCGGTGAGACGCTGCTCCACGTCATGAACAGCACCTGGGTCCCCCAGCCTGCCGTCGACGGCATCCGCGTCAGCTTCGTCCCGCAGGGCAGCATGGAGGGCTTCCGCGTTGAGGGCGGCCCCTGCAACGGCTACGGCACCGCCATCCACCCGAACGTGGACACCGGCGCCTACACCACCACGAGCCTCCCGGTCACTCGCATGGCCTGCGACACCATGGCCTACGAGGGCGCGGTCACCGAGGCGTTTCGCAACGGCACCGGCTTCTACACCGTCGGCGAGGACACCCTCTACGTCGCCGGTGCACAGGGCGCACTGAAGCTGGTCCGCGACAACTAGGAACTGGCGGGGCTCATCCGCTGCGAGATCACGCGGGTGACCCCGTCGCCGCGCATCGTGACGCCATAGAGCACGTTGGCCACGTCCATCGTGGGCTTCTGGTGCGTGATCACGATCAGCTGCGAGTCGCGGCGAAGTTCTTCGAGTAGCGCGATGAGCCGGCGCAGGTTGACGTCGTCAAGCGCCGCCTCGACCTCGTCGAGCACGTAGAAGGGGCTGGGGCGGGCGCGGAAGATGGCCACGAGAAACGCCAGCGCAGTCAGAGACTTCTCCCCGCCCGAGAGCAGAGAGAGCCGCTTGACTCGCTTGCCGGGCGGGCGCGCTTCGATCTCGATGCCGGTGGCGAGCATGTCGCCGGGCTCGGTGAGGATCAGCCGCGCCTCCCCGCCCGGAAACAGCGTGCCAAACACCGCGGGGAATTGCTTTTCGACGTCCGCCCACGCATCCGTAAACAGCTTCAGGATCTGATCGTCGACGTCATTGATCACGCCGAGCAGGTCCCTGCGCGCCTGGTTGACGTCGTCAAGCTGGGTACTCAAAAACGAGTAGCGCTCCTCGAGTGCCTTGTACTCCTCCAGCGCCAGCGGGTTGACCTTGCCGAGCGCGCGCAGGTCCTTTTCCGCCTGCGCGAGGCGCGCCCGCTCGGCGGCGCGGTCGAAGCCCTCGCCGGGGCTGTGCTGGGCGAGAAGGTCGGCGATCGCGATGCCGAGGGATTCGGTGGCCTTCGCCTCGGCCTCATCGATGCGCACCTGCGCCTGCTCGCGGGCGATGTCGGCGGCGTGCGCGCTGTCCGTCAGCCGGCTCAGCTGCTGCCGCGTCGCGCTGACCTGCTGTTTCGCCTGCTGCGCGCGGCCTCGAAGTTGCGCGACCTCGGCAGAGAGCTCGTCGCGGCGCGCCGCGGCCCGCGCCACCGCATCGCCAACGCGCCCAGCGAGAACCCGCGCGTGCTCGGCGACCGTCGCGGCTAGCTCGGCCTGCGCCTTCTGCTTGGCGACGCCCGCCAGAAAGCGCGCCTTCGCCGCCCGCTCGTGCTCCGCCTGACGACGCAGCGCGTCGCCCTTGCCCGCCGCTGTCTCCGCCGTCTGCTGCGCGGTGCGCGCCGACAGCGTGGCCTCCATCTCTAGTGCCGTGACCTCGGTCAGCGCGGCCTGGGCCCGATCGCGCTCGGCGCTTGAAGGCTCGTCTGCCTCGGTGGAGTCCGAGTCGATGCGCGACAGGCGATCGCGGGTCTCGGCAAGCTCCTCCTGGCGGCTGCGTAGACGCGCCTCGGCATCGGTGGCGCGCTGCGCTGCGCGCTCGTGCTCGGCGCGCTGGGCGTCGCGGTGTTGCGCCGCGCGCTGCGCCTCGCGGCGGGTCGCCTCCAGAGTCGCATCGTGCTCGCGCAGCGCCGCCTTCGCGCTCGCCGCGGCCACCCGCGCCTCCTCGGCCGACAGCTTGGCGCCTTCGAGCGTTCCGGAGAGCTCGCGCAGCCCGGCGCGCGCGGTCTCCAGCTCCGCCGCGGCGCGCTCGATGCGCGCGGAGACCTCGACGGTCGACACCTGCCCGGTGCCGGCGGCGATCCAGCCCTCGCCGGCAAGCACCCCGGTGCGCGTGACCGCCCGCAGGCGTGGGTCGTCCGCGACGATGCACCTAGCTTCCTCGACTGTGTCGGCGAGGGCGACGTCGACAAGCACGCGCGTGAGCGGCCCCGCGATCGACGGGTCGAGGCGGACGTGGTCGAGCAGCCAGTCGACGGGCGCGTCGGTGTCCATCCGCCAGGTGCTGCCGCCAACCGGATCCACCACGATGGCACGCTCGGCCTGAGCCAACGCATCCGCCACGTCCCCCGCCCCGACGAGCGCTTCCGCGAACGGGCCCAGAGCCGCGGCAAGCGCCTTAGCGACGCCCTGATCAGCGCTGATCAGCCCCGCCAACACGCCGATATCGCCGCCGAGCGCGTCCGCGGCAGCCTGCTTCGGAGCCTGCTCGGACAGGGTGGCGATGCGCGACTCCAACGTAAACACCGTGCGCTCGCGCTCCCGCTGTGCCGCGCGCAGCTGCTCGAGGCGCTTATCGGCCGCGTCCGACTCCGCGGCCGCGCGCACGTGGGCCTGGTAAAGCTCATCACGCTGCTCGCCGTCACCGGTAATGGCGCGGGCCAGCTCCTCGGCCTCCCTCGCGGCGACGTGCGCGCGCTGGCGGGTCTCGCCCAGTGCTTCCTCGATCCGGGAAATCTCCTCTTCGGCGGCGGCGACGGCGGCAAGCTGGCTTTCCTCCTGCGCCAGCAGGCGCACCACGCCCTCGCGGCGGTCCGCGATCGCGCGCACCTGCGCGAGGTGCTCGCGCTCCGCGGCGTCGAAGACCTCACGGCGCTCGGCGATCTCCTCCCGGATCGATTCGAGCTTCTCCGCCGCCTCCTCGGCGCGCTCCAGCGCCTCGGCGTACTGCTCGTCGGCCACGCTTGCCCGCGCCAACAGGTCGTCCGGGTCTTGGCCGTGGTAGGTGGTCTGCCCGACCGAGTTCGCGGCGCGCTCCGAAGCAATGCGCACCGTGGCGCTCACGCGCTCGGCCAGCGTAGACAGCGTAAACCACAGCTGCTGCGCCTCCTCGGCCGCCGGCTCAACCTCCCGCTGGCGGGCCTCAACGGCCTCCTGCTGCGCCTCAGCTTCTTCCAGTTCTGCGGCGACGGCTTCAACCTTGGCGGTGACAAGCGCGGCGTTGGAGGAGGCGTCGTCACGCTTCGCGCGAAGAGTGAGCACCTCATCGGCCGCGAGGATAAGGCGGGCCTCGCGCACCGTCGCCTGCACGCTCGCCGCGCGCTGGGCCGTTTCCGCCTGCCGGGCCAAGGGGGCGAGCTGCTTGCCCAGCTCCTCGGTAAGATCGGTGAGGCGATCGAGGTTCGCCTGCATCCCGGTGAGCTTGCGCTGCGCCTTCTCTTTGCGGCGGCGGTGCTTGAGCACGCCGGCGGCTTCCTCGATGAAGGCGCGGCGCTCCTCCGGGCGTGATTCCAGGATCTCCGCGAGCTTGCCTTGGCCAACGATGATGTGCATCTCACGGCCAATGCCCGAATCCGACAGCAACTCCTGGATATCCATCAGGCGGGCCTTCGACCCATTGACCTCGTACTCGGACGCGCCGTCGCGGAACATCCGCCGCGTAATCGCCACATCCGTGTAGTCAATAGGTAGCCGCTTATCCGTATTGTCAAAGGTCAGCGTCACCTCCGCGCGGCCCAAAGGCTTACGCTCCCCCGCGCCCGCGAAAATGACGTCCTCCATCTTCCCGCCACGCAGGTTTTTCACCCCCTGCTCGCCCATCACCCACGCCAACGCGTCGACGACGTTCGACTTGCCCGAACCGTTAGGCCCCACAACAGCACAAATACCCGGCTCGAACTTCATCGTCGTCGCCGACGCGAAGGACTTAAACCCCTTAAGCGTGAGCGATTTCAGGTGCATTGTTCGGATTCTAGGACACGGGTGGGTTCACACACCCCTTCAACCTAAACTCGGAGACCTAAGAACGCGCCCAAAACGGCCGTTTTTGCGTGACATTTACCCGTCCGGGTTTAGGGGGGAAGCTAACCCCGCGCCGCCCCCACGAGGGGCACCACAACCACCGCCCCGGAAAGCGCAAACCCAGCCGCAAACACCGCGGCCGCCTGTAAGCGTCCTCCTGCACGAGGGGTCTCCGATACCGCGCGGGCGAGACCAGCGGCGCTGAGCAGGGTGGCCAGCGAGATCCCGGCGAGCTCGTCGCGGACGTCTCTATGCTTCAGCGATGCAATCGGCAGCGCCATGCTCGCGGCGAGCGCCAGCGCGGGCCCGACGCCGGACGCCCCGGCCCTGCGCGCCACCGTGACGGCGCCCGCCGTCAGCGCAACCGGCGTCAGCCACGCCGCGACCCGGGCAGCCGCGGGCGTGTTGGCCAGGGTCGTGGCGTCGAGGTCATCGGGGCGCAGCCACCCGGCCTTGACGGCGACGGCACCCCAGTTGATGGACCAACCCAGGCCCATCAGGTGCGGTTGGAGAATCTTCTCGTCCTCGGGGTCGAAAATCCTCCGGCGCGAGGAAGCGAACAGCGCGCCGAACGGGGTGGTGCGCCGGCCGTGGTCGTCGTATCCCACGCCCTCGTACTCCCGCGCCACGCTCGCGGCGTAGTCGCGTGGGGTCCCGAGCTCATCGCTAAGCGATGCTCCGTCCGACGCAAGCTCTTCCAGCAGGTCCCGCTGCTCCCCCACGATCGCGTTAATGCGGGCGCGGCCAAGCCGCGTGGTGGCCAGCGCGCGCTCGATGGCGGCGGTGTATGTATCAATTGTGCTCATTGCTTGTCCTCTCCGATCAGTGCTGCGACGTCCCGGGTCAGGGTGTGGAAGTCTCCTTGTAGGTGGCGCAGGGCGTCGGTGCCGGCGTCGCTTAGCGAGTAGTATTTGCGCGGCGGCCCCTTCGGCGACTCCTCCCAGCGCGTTTGCACGATGTTGTTGCTGGTCAGCCGGCTCAGAAGCGGGTACACGGTGCCGGCCGGCGCAGCGAGGCTCGGGTAGTTTCCGAGCCGCTCAACAAGCGCCGCGCCGTAGAGCTCCTCGCGCTCGAGCAGCGACAGGATCGCCAGTTCGAGCGCACCCTTGCGTAGCTGGGTCATTGGGGGTCTTTTCGGTGTCAATAACCTCCTCCTTACTTTGCAATGCCAGGTACATTCTATACCTAAGTACTTTGCAGTGCAAGGTATAAGCCCGAAGGCCCTAGCGCTCCTCGAAGCCGCGCGCACCCTTCGGCTCCGAGCACCGCTCCACCACCGTGTCCACCCGACCCGGCCGCC
Source organism: Corynebacterium sp. Z-1 (assembly GCF_031844665.1). NCBI lineage: Bacteria > Bacillati > Actinomycetota > Actinomycetes > Mycobacteriales > Corynebacteriaceae > Corynebacterium > Corynebacterium sp. Z-1. The sequence goes on from NZ_CP134621.1 coordinate 2,002,454, forward strand.
CGGCCGTCGACGGCTGCTCCCTCAAGAGCCGCAGGAACTTATCGACGCCCTCACGTGCGCCTTCAGCAACCACCTCGACGCGGCCGTCGTCAAGGTTCTTCGCGTAACCCGCCAACCCGAGCTCGAGCGCGCGCGAGCGGGTCCACCAGCGAAAACCCACCCCCTGAACGTGACCGTGCACGTGGGCGGTGAGGCGGACGCTACTCATTGTCCGCCAGCGTGATGCGGTCCTCGATGCTGCGCCGCGTCACGGGGTCGGAGCCGTCCCAGAACTCGACGTTCTTCAGCTCGGGCAGCATGTCGCGGTGGAAGACCGGGTCGACGCCCTGGCGGCGCTGCTCGTTGAAGTTCTTCAGCAGCTTGATCGCAACACCGCCCAGCGGGACGATCGCGATGATGTTGATAATGGCCAGGCTGCCGGCCATGGTGTCGCCGAGCGCCCACACCAGCGGCAGCGAGCCGAACGCGCCAATGAAAACAAACCCGATCACGAGCACGCGGAACCCGGTCATCACGGCCTTCGACTTGGTCAGATACTCAATGTTGGCCTGCGCGAGGTAGTAGTTGCCGATCACAGAGGAGAACGCGAGGAAGAACAGGATGAAGGTGATCGCGTGCGCGCCCCAGGCGCCGACCGAATCAGCCAGCGCCGCCTGCGTCAGCGCGGCACCCTGGATGTTTTCCTTGCCGTAGGTCACCTGTGGGCCGAGCAGGACGATGAACGCGGTGATCGAACAGACCAACAGGGTATCGAAGTACACGCCGAGGGTCTGAACAAGACCCTGCTTCACCGGGTGCGACACGGTCGCCGTCGCGGCAGCATTCGGTGCCGAGCCCATACCCGCCTCGTTGGAGAAGAGCCCGCGGCGCATGCCGTGCATGAACGCCATCGCCAGCGTGGCGCCAGCGACCTCACGCAGTCCAAGCGCGCTGCCGACGATGGTGGCGATCATGTTCGGGACCTCGCCGATGTTCACAATCACCACGATCAGACCGATGATGACATAGGCGCCGGCCATGAACGGAACGATCACCTGCGTCGCGGACGCAATGCGGGTCACGCCACCGAAGATGATCGCCGCGGTCAGCGCGGCGATGACAACCGCGACGATGCCCTTGAGAGTGTTGCTGTTGTTGCCCAGGGAGCCTCCCACCGCTTCCACGATGGAGTTGGTCTGAATCGCGTTGTAGACGAAGCCGTAGGTGAAGGCTAGGAAGATGGAAAAGACGATCGCCACGGGCCTCCAGCCGAGCCCGCGTGTCATGTAGTACGCCGGGCCGCCGTGGTAGTTACCCTCGGGGTCTTTGGTCTTCCACAGCTGCGCCAGGGTGGATTCGACGAACGAGGTCGCTCCACCGATCAGGGCGATCATCCACATCCAGAACACCGCGCCCGGGCCGCCGATCGAGATCGCGAGCGCGACGCCCGCGATGTTTCCCGTGCCCACGCGCGAAGCGGCCGAAATGGTGAACGCCTTGAACGCCGAGATGCCGCCGTAGTCCGCATCCAGGTCGCGGCCCTCGCGGTCCTTGCCTTTCGGGGTCTCGGCGACCGCGCGGAGCATCGACGGCAGCAAGCGGACCTGCACGAACAGCGTCCGGAGCCCGAAGTAGATGCCCGCCAGCACGAGGAACCAGGGGACGATGTTCCAGATGAACCCGTTAATCGTCCCGTCGACGATCTCGTATGCTTTTTCCATGCGCCAAATCTTAACGGGTGGGTGCCAGGCTATGTGTAACTAATCACAATAACTCACAGTGTCTGGCACCCCTGGCAGAAACAGCTCGAGCGCCCATTGACCACAACCTTGCGCATCTCGGTGCCGCAGCGCAGGCACGGCTGGCCCGCCCTGCCATAGGCGTTGAGCGAGCGTGAGAAGTACCCGCTCGCGCCGTTGACGTTGACGTAGAGGGAATCGAAGCTGGTCCCGCCCTGTTTCAACGCCTTGGCCATGACGTCGCGGGAATGCTCAAGCACCCGTACCGCGTCCGACTGGCGCAGCGACCTGGCCCGCCGCGTGGGCTTTACGCCCGCCGCCCACAGCGCCTCGTCGGCGTAGATGGAGCCAATTCCGCTGACGATCGCCTGGTTGAGCAGCACCGTCTTAATCGCGGAGCTGCGCGTGCGCACGAGCCGGGCGCGCTCGACGATGTCGAAGTCTGCCTCGAACGGGTCCGGCGCAATGTGGCCAATCGACTCCGGGACGCCATCTTCGCCCAGCGAGACGTACTGCCAGGAGCCGAAGGTCCGCTGGTCCACGAACGCCAGCTCGACGTCGTCAAGCAATGCTCGAATCCGCAGGTGAGGGCTCGCCGCGGTGCCGGGAGAGCCGACGAGCATTTGGCCGCTCATGCGGAGGTGAACCATGAGCGCGGCGCCGTCGTCAAGCGCCAGCCACATGAACTTGCCGCGCCGCCCCGTGCCGGTGACCCGCCGGCCCGGCAGCAATTCGCGGAGGTCGACGGAGTTGCCGCGCACCGCCCGCGGGTGCAGCACCTCCACGGTGCTGAAAGTCCGTCCGACAAGATGGGTGTCGAGGCCGCGGCGCACCACCTCAACCTCAGGCAGCTCCGGCACTACCCCTGCCTCGCCACGGCCTCGGGGTGATCGCGCAAGAACGCCACCGCGACACGCGCCGCCTCCTGCTCCGCGAGCTTCTTGTTCGGCCCAACGCCGCGCCCGCGCGACTGCTCGCCGACGAACACGTCGGCGGTGAACGTCTGGTCGTGATCGGGGCCGACCGAGGTCGCGCGGTACTCCGCCGCCGGGGCCTTGAGCTCCGCGAGGCGCTCCTGCAGCACCGTCTTCCAGTCCTGGTGGCGGCCCGTGGCCGTCGCGCTCTCCAGCTTCGATTCAAACAGCCGCAGCACGACGTCGCGCGCGGGCTCGAAACCGTGCTGGCGGTAGATCGCGCCGAACAGGGCCTCGGTGGTATCCGCCAGGATCGAGTCCTTGTCACGGCCACCCGTGACCTCCTCGCCCTTGCCCAGCAGCACATGCGCCCCGAGGCCAATCTCGCGCGCCACATCCGCCAGGCCATAGCGCGAAACTATCGACGCCCGCATCTTCGAAATGTCCGACTCAGGACGCGAAGGAAAACGCTCGTAGAGGCTGTTCGCCACGGACAGGCCGAGCACGGCATCACCGAGGAACTCGAGGCGCTCGTTGTTGGGCAGCGGACCGTGCTCGTTGGCAAACGAGCGGTGCGTCAGCGCCAGACGCAGGATCTCGGGCTCAACCTCGACGCCGAGGGCGGCGAGCAGCGGGGCGTGGTCGACGCGCCCGAATGCCTCGTTCCACGCGTCCTCGCCGGTTATTTTGGTGCGGCGGGAGCGACTCACAAGAACTTCTCCAATCCGGCCCAGCGCGGATCAACCCGCTCCTCCTCGCCCGAGATCCCGTCCGGGCTGGGCACCTCACCCGCGTTGACGCACTCGGGCTCGCAGACCGGGTTGAACGGCAGGGTCATGCCCATCTCGTCGATAAACGCCTGTTCAAGGTCGACCGTATCGTCGACGACGGCCATGATCTCGTCGCCGGAGCCCTTGTCCTGGTCGTCATCGTCTGCGCCGACGATGAAGTCGTCGGAGGCGGAAAAGACCTGGTTCACCGTCGCGGAAAAATCCGGGGTCAGCCTGGCCAGGCAGCGCACGCACTCGCCCTCGAGGGTGCCGGTGGCGGTGGCATCGACGAGCACGCCCGAGCCGAGCGGGGTGATCGTCGCTTCGACCGTGACTTCGGCGCCCTCGGGCAGGGCAATCATTTCCGGGCCGATGCGTGACGGCGAGGGCCCCGTCTGCGTTGTGGTGACCGGAAGACCATCTCCGTGAACTGCTTCGGCGACGTTAAAGACAAAAGGATTAGCCATAACAGCCACCACCCTACAACGATGAACGGGAACTAGTAATCGAGCTCCGAGCCGGAGCCGTCGTTACGCGGGCGGCGCACCCGCTCGCGGCGCTCGACGCGCTCAATCCGCTCACCCGAGCGCGGGCGATCGTAGCGCTCGCCAGCCGCTCCAGAAGCCCCGGCGCCGCGACGGAGCGCGGAGCGGTCAGAGGAGACCGTGCGCAACACAGAAGAAAGTGATTCCTCGAAATCGGCGAGCTTCGAATCAACGTAGCTATCGCACTCGGCGCGCAAGCGCGAGGATTCCGAGTGCGCCTGCTCAACCAGGCGGTGCGCCTCTTCGTCGGCGCGACGCATGACCTCTGATTCCGAGATCAGACGCTCCTGCTCCGCCAGGCCCTGTTCAACCGAGCGCTGGTACTCCTGGTTGCCGTTCTGGATCAGGCGCTCCGCCTCGCGCTGCGCGCCGGCGATGGTCGAGTCCGCCTCCTCGCGCGCGCGAGTGACGGTCAGCTCCGCGTCCTCCTCGGCGTTGGCGACGAGCAGGGTCGCGCGCGACTGGGCGTCGGAAAGCATGTCCTCAGTGCGGGTTTGGACGTCGGACATAATCTCGCGCGCCTCGGCCTCGGCGCCGCCGACGATCGCGTCGGCGCGCTCCTGGGCCCCGCGCAGGATCTCGTCCTGGTTGTCCAGCACGTCCTGGGCGTCGTCGATCTCGACGGGGTAAGCGTTGCGGATGTCGTCAAGAAGTGCGAGCACCTCGTTGCGCGGCACCATGCAGTTGGAAGTCATCGGCACGCCGTAGGCCTGCTCCACGGTCTGGACAAGTTCATCGAGAGCTTCGAATACGCGGTACATAGTGCTTTAGAGTACTGCGCCAGCGCTCCTGCCTCGGGTTCGGCGCGCGGGGGTTTGTTGGCGCGGCTGGTTGGGTCTGAGCGGGTGTGGTTCGTGTTGACCGGGTGGATCTGCGCGTGTGCGCGGTTTGGACTGCGCGATTTAGGGAATCTGTACTAGCAAAGTCCCTGTTCGTGGGTAGGCCGCTCAGGTAAATTGCGCAATGCCCATTGCGCAGTCGGCTCCGCCGCGCACGCGGCAAGGAACACGAGTCTCGATCGCCCCACAAGCAGCAACGGTGCGCTTGCCGTAGGTCTCAGGTTGCCCCAACACGTCCGCGCAGTTTGGACTGCGCAATATAGCGAATCTGCACCAGCAAAGTCCCTGGTCGCAACAGGCCCGCTCAGCTAAATTGCGCAGTCCACATTGCGCAGTCGGCCCCGCCCATCCATGACCAGGAACACAGCCCTCACCCGCCCCACAAACAACACCGGCGCGCTTGCCGTAGGTCTCGGGCGGCCAGCAACGCGTCCGCGCAGTTTGGACTGCGCAATTTAGTAAATTTGCGTCAGCAAAGTCCCTGGTCGCAACAGGCCCGCTCAGCTAAATTGCGCAGTCCACATTGCGCAGTCGGCCCCGCCCATCCACGACTAGGAACCCAAGCGCGCGCCCGACCCAAAAACCGCCCCACCCCACGCATCCGCGCAGTTTAAACCGCGCAATCCACCCACCAGACACAGCAAAGCCCCTGGTCGCAAACAGCCCGCGGGGCCAAACTGCGCATTACACAGCAGGCCCCGCCGCTCAAGCGACCAGGGACACACCCCAGCAAAGAGGCTAGATAACGCCCTGAGCAAGCATCGCGTCGGCGACCTTCTTGAAGCCGGCGATGTTCGAGCCGACGATGTAGTCGCCCTCGCGGCCGTACTCCTTGGAGGTCTCGTCGGCGACCTTGAAGATGTTCGACATGATCTTATGAAGGCGGTCGTCCGTGTAATCGAAGGTCCAGGAATCGCGCGAGGCGTTCTGCTGCATCTCCAGCGCGGAGGTTGCCACGCCACCAGCGTTGGCGGCCTTGCCCGGCCCGAAGCTGACCCTGTTCTCCCGGAAGACCTCGACGGCCTCCGGGGTCGAGGGCATGTTCGCGCCCTCGGCGACGTAGCGCACGCCGTTGGCGACCAGGTTCTTCGCGTGCTCGCCGTTGAGCTCGTTCTGGGTCGCGCACGGCAGTGCGACGTCGGCGCTGAGGTCCCAGATGCTGCCGTCGGAGTGGAAGGTCGCGCCCTCGGCGTCGTCGACGTAGGTGCCAACGCGCTCGCGCCGGACCTCCTTGACGTCTTTAAGCAGCTCGATGTCCACGCCGTTCGGGGTCTCCACCCAGCCGGAGGAGTCGGAGAAGCCGATCACGGTCGCGCCGAGCTCCTGGGCCTTTTCGATGGCGTAGATCGCCACGTTGCCGGAGCCGGACACGATGACCTTGGCACCGTCGAGGGACTCGCCGCGGGCCTTCATCATCTCGTCGGTGAAGTAGACGCAGCCGTAGCCGGTGGCCTCGGTGCGCACGAGGGATCCGCCCCAGCTCAGGCCCTTGCCGGTGAGAACGCCGGACTCGTGCTGGTTGGCCAGGCGGCGGTACTGTCCGAACAGGTAGCCGATCTCGCGGCCGCCGACGCCGATGTCGCCGGCCGGGACGTCGCGGTACTCACCGATGTGGCGCCACAGCTCCGTCATGAAGGACTGGCAGAAGCGCATGATCTCGTGCTCGGACTTGCCCTTCGGGTCGAAGTCGGAGCCGCCCTTGCCGCCGCCGATGGGCAGGCCGGTCAGCGAGTTCTTGAAGATTTGCTCGAAGCCCAGGAACTTGATGATGCCCAGGTTCACCGATGGGTGGAAGCGCAGGCCGCCCTTGTAGGGGCCGAGCGCCGAGTTGAACTGCACACGGAAGCCGCGGTTGACGCGGACCTGGCCGTTGTCGTCGACCCACGGCACGCGGAAGATTATCTGGCGCTCGGGCTCGCACAGACGCTCAATCAGGCCGTAGTCGGCGTAGTAACTGTCCTTCTCCAGCACGATCTTGAGCGAGTCGAGCACCTCGGCGACCGCCTGGTGGAACTCCGGCTCGCCGGCGTTGCGCTTGAGAAGTTTGTCGTAGTAGCTGGCCACTTCTTGATCGATATTGGTCATGCGAATCCCTTTCCGTGGATGATCTCCAGCGGCCCGCGTCGAGCAGGGCCCTGGTTCATCCTCGCGTTGAACAAATATACCTAGCGTACAGCAGGTTTTAACCCTCCCCACACTACAAGGCGCATCGGCGTCCGCAAGGCCGGGCGCCGACTCCGTTAAGACCGGGCACCTTGGTCGGCCGCTGAACCGCGGCGCTAAAGTGGGCCCCAGCAGCACATTTACCACGCTTGAACCACTACTTCCAAGGAGCACTATGACGCGTATCACGCAAGGATCCCCCACTGTCGTCATCGCGCCCGACGCGTTCAAGGGAACGGCGAGCGCTCAGCAGGCCGCGAGCTGGCTTGCCGACGGCATCACCAGCGTGATCCAAGACGCGAACATCATCGCCGTCCCCATGGCCGACGGCGGAGAAGGAACGTCAAGCCTGTTTGAGGGCGAGCGCATCACGCTGCCCACCACCGACGCGGCGGGCCGGCTCACCGAGGCGACCTACACCTTTGATGCCGAAACCGAAACCGCCTACATCGACGTCGCCGCGGCGACCGGGATGCCCGCGGTCAAGGACAACCCCGTCGCGATGACAGGCGACACGTACGGCACGGGCGTGCTCATCGCCGACGCCGAGACCCGCGGCGCGCGCCGCATCGTGCTCGGCCTCGGCGGATCGGCCACCGTCGACGGCGGCACCGGCATCCTCGTCGCGCTCGGGGTCAATCCGCTCAACGCCGCGGGCTACAACCTCCCGCCCGGCGGCGGCGCCCTAGTCGACCTCGCCGACTTCGACACGGCGAAGATGAACATCCCCGCCGCCTCCATGGAGTGGATCCTGCTTGCCGACGCCCTCGTCCCCGCCACCGGCGAGCGCGGCGCGGCGCGCATCTTCGGGCCACAAAAGGGCGCGAGCGAGGAGGACGTGGAAAAGCTCGACCGCGCGCTGGCCCAGTTGTGCGAAGTTACCGGCGTCGACGGATCCCGCCCCGGCTACGGCGCTGCGGGCGGGATCGCAGTGGGCCTGAGCTGGGTGTCGAAGCTCCTGCACGGCACGGAGGAGCACGTGCGCGTGCTGCCGGGAGCCCAGGTCATGGCCCAGGCGAACGATCTCGCCGACAAAGTCGCGACGGCTTCGCTCGTTGTCACCGGCGAGGGGCGCTTCGACTCGCAAACCGCCGAGGGCAAGGTGGTGAAAACGGTCCTCGATCTCGTTTCCCACACGGACGCCGTGGCCGCGGTGGTGGCCGGCTCCTTCGAGGCCGAGGTCGACTCCGCCAACCCGGCCGTGACCGTCACGCTCGAGGAGCTGGACGACGTGCAGGAGCAACTCACCCGCGCCGGCGCGGAGGTCGCTGCATGCTACCGCAGGATCTCCACGACCCAGGGGTAGATCGACGGTTGCTCAAAGCGCTGCTCCTGCTCCAGGGCAGCCGGGTCGCGCGGCAGCTGCGCCTTGGGTGTGAGGATGCGCGAGAGCCCCATCGCGAGCTGGTTGTAGCTCGACGCGCCGGCAGCCGAAATGGAGAAACGGTGCGGCTGCGCCCCGGCCTCATCCGGGTCTTCACCGCGGTCGGCCTCGTAGACTCCCTTGAGCTGGGCGTGGGTGTGGGCGTCGAGAAGCGGGTGCGACTCGTGGCTGACCGAGGCCGAGTCGAGCATGCCGCGGGAGACCAGGATGTCGAGGGCGCGGGCGAAGGCGCCTTCAACCTCGCCGGCGGCGGCGTCGGGCACGAGAACGTCGAATTGGATGACGGGCATGACGCTAGGTTAGCTAATACGCTTTAACGTCATGACCTTCCCCGCGCACCCCTACCGCAATGCCCTTACCACCATGGCGGACGGGACGATCAAGCAGATCAACCCCTTTTCGGGCACCGAAGTGTGGACGGTGCCGGGTCGCGGCAACCGCCCATTGTCCACCGCTACCAAGGACCCGACGGAGCTGACGCCGCACGACTTCACCCACAGCTGCAACTTCTGCGAGGCCCACGCGCTGTCCACACCGCCGGAGAAGGCGCGCATCGTCCGCGACGACGCCGGCTGGCGCATCTTGAAAAACCTCCTGCCCCACGAGCTGGCCGCCACCCGCGCCGAGTTCCGCCGCGTACCCAACCTGTTTGAGATCGTCTCGTACGACTACTGGAACAAGAACTACGGCTACGTCATGCCCGACGAGCAGCAGCGACACATGGAGCGCTACCTGGGCGACCCCGCCGGGCGCGAGCACGTCTTCGACACCGTGCGCACCCGCCTGCGCGCCAGCGGCAAAAGCGCCGACGTCAGCGAGGAGGAACTGCTCGCGCTCGCCCCAGCCTACTTCGGCGGTGGGCACGACGTGATCATCGCGCGGCGCCACTTCGTCGACGACGCCACCGATTCCTCCCAGCTCGCCTCCTCCGGCACCCTGTCGGTGGACGAGCACTACGCGTTTATCTCCTTCACCATTGCCTCCATGCACGAGCTCTACGACCGCAACCGCTACGCGCCCTACGTGGTGGTCTTCCAAAACTGGCTCGCCCCGGCGGGCGCTTCCTTCGACCACCTGCACAAACAGCTCGTGGCTATCGACGAGCGCGGCGTGCAGGGCGAGATGGAGCTGGCCAAGCTGCGGCAGAACCTCAACATGTACAACGAGTGGGGAGTCAACTACGCGTTTTACAACAACCTCGTCATCGCGGAAAACGACGAGGCAATCCTGATCGCAGGCATCGGGCACCGCTACCCCACCATGAGCATCTACTCCAAGTCCGCCGCGACGCACCCGTGGGACATGAGCGATACGGAAGTCCGCGGTTTTTCCGACCTGTTGCACGCCGCGCACGCGGCGACGGGGCCCGACGTCGCGTGCAACGAGGAGTGGCACCACAAGCCTGTCGACGTGGACGTGCCCATGCCGCTGCGCGTGAACCTGAAGTGGCGCGTGTCCACCCTCGCCGGTTTCGAGGGCGGGACAAAAATTTACGTCAACACGCTGTCGCCGACCGACATTCGGGATCGGATGGTGACGCGTTTGTATGGGCGTCGAGAAGCGGGCGCGATTGCTGCCGACATCAGGATCGCCACCGAGTGCCACCCGGCGCGCAACGTCTTGCGCTACAACCCGCGGCTGACCTAGCTAGGGTGGCGGGTACACAAGCGGAGGAAGTGAAAAGGAACACAGTGAACGACATCAGCGCCATACTGGACAGCTACGAAGTGGACCCCGTGTGGCAGCGCCGGCTCTACGAGCTGCTGCACGCCAACCCCGAGCTGTCCATGCAGGAGGAGGAGACGCACCGCCGGATCCTCCACGAGCTCAAACGCTTTGACTGCGAGGTCATTAGCCCCATCGGCACCTACGGGGTGGTGGCGGTGTTCCGCAACGGCGAGGGGCCGACGGTGCTCTTCCGCGCCGACTTCGATGGCCTGCCCGTCACCGAGGACACCAACGTATCCTACGCCTCCCACAAGATGATGACCGGGCGCGACGGGAAAACCGTGGGCACCATGCACGCCTGCGGCCACGACATCCACACCACCGCGCTGTTGAGCCTGTGCGATTTCCTCGACCACACCCGTGACAGCTGGTCGGGCACGTTCGTGGCGCTGTTCCAGCCCGGGGAAGAAACCTCGGAAGGCGCGATGTCCATGGTCGATGACGACCTGACCAGCCGCGTGCCGCGCCCCGCAGTGTGCTTCGGCCAGCACGTCATGCCGGGCCGCGCCGGCCAGGTGATGTCCAAGGCAGGGCCCCAGTTTGCGGCCTGCGACTCGATCCGCATCGTTATCCCCGGGCGCAGCGCGCACGGCTCGATGCCGCACAACGCTATCGACCCGACGTACACCGCGGCGATGATCATCACCCGGATGCAGGCGATTGTGGGCCGCGAAGTGGACCCGAACGACTTCGCTGTGATCTCCGTGGGCACCATGCGTGCCGGCTCGGTGACCAACATCATCCCGGCCAGCGCGGAGTTGACGCTGAACTGCCGCTTCTACTCCGACAAGACGAAGGAGAAAGTGTGCGCCTCCATCGAGCGCGTCGTCCACGCCGAGGTGCTCGCGTCCGGCATGACAGAAAAGCCCACCATCGAGTACTTCGCCCACGGCGAGCTCTTGACCAACGACGCCACCGTTTACAGCAAGGTTCGCCCCACTTTCGACGCGGTGTTCGGCAAGGACTCGGTCAACGCCCCGCGCAAGACGGTGTCGGAGGACTTCCCGTTCATTCCCATGGCGTTCGGCGTGCCCTACTTCTTCTGGCTGATCGGCTGCACCCCGCGCGAGCAGTGGGACGTGGCTGTTGCCGCCGACAGGGTGGCGGAGGACGTGCCGGTCAACCACATGGCCAACTTCCTGCCGGAGTACGAGCCGACGATCAACGCCGCGACCCGCGCGGCCGCGGCCGCGGTGCTGACTTATCTGGCGGGATAACGCTATCCCGGTAGGCTCGGTAGCTGACTACACCAGCACACGACACCGAAGGTGGCGACAATGTCCGAATCCGCCCAGCCAACATTCGTCGAATCCATCCCCGGCCACGTCCGGGGGTTTTCCGGGGCGACACCGAAGAATTCAACCGTTAAGAAGTACTGGACCGGTTTGTCCGCGGCCGTTATCGACCAAATCGCTGATGATTGGGACGCGACGCGCAAGGCCTACGCGGCGACGCGTCGTCAAGCGTACTTCTCCGCCGAGTTCCTCCAGGGCCGCGCGCTGCTGAACAACCTCACCAACCTCGGGCTTGTCGACGAGGCCAAGCAGGTAGCAAACGAGCACGGCTTCAACCTCACCGACGTGCTCGACGCCGAGCACGACGCCGCGCTGGGCAACGGTGGCCTGGGCCGCCTCGCCGCCTGCTTCCTCGACTCCGCCGTAACCCTGGAGTACCCGCTGACCGGTTACGGCCTGCTGTACCGCTACGGCCTCTTCCGCCAGGAGTTTGTCAACGGCTTCCAAAAGGAGCACCCGGACGCCTGGAAGGAATCCTTTTACCCGTTCATCGTGCGCCGCGGCACGCAGCAGCGTGTGGTCACCTTCGACGACATGAGCGTGCGCGCGGTGCCCTACGACATGCCGATCACCGGCTACGGCACCAAGAACGTCGGCACGCTGCGGCTGTGGGACGCCAAGCCGATGCATGAGTTCGACTACGACGCGTTCAACTCGCAGCGCTTCTCCGACGCCATCCTGGAGCGCGAGGCGGTTCACGATCTGACGCGTGTGCTCTACCCGAACGACACCACCTTCGCGGGCAAGGTGCTGCGCGTGCGCCAGCAGTACTTCTTCGTCTCCGCCTCGCTGCAGGAGATGATTGACAACTACATCGTCCATCACGGCGAGGACCTTCGCGACTTCCACAAGTACAACTCCGTGCAGCTCAACGACACCCACCCGGTGCTGGGCATCCCCGAGCTGATGCGCCTGCTCATGGACTCCCACGGCATGGGTTGGGAGGATGCGTGGGAGGTGACCACGAAGACCTTCGCCTACACCAACCACACAGTGCTGGAGGAGGCGCTGGAGCGCTGGGACGTGGCGATTTTCAAGCAGCTCTTCTGGCGCATCTGGGAGATCGTGGTGGAGATCGACCGCCGATACCGCATCGACATGGAGTCGCGCGGCATCGCCCCGGAGGCGGCGCACCACTTCTCGCCCGTGCACGACGGGCAGGTCCACATGGCGTGGATCGCCTGCTACGGCTCCTACTCCGTCAACGGCGTGGCGGCGATGCACACCGAGATTCTCAAGCGCGAGACGCTGAACTACTGGTACGAGATGTACCCGGAGCGCTTCAACAACAAGACCAACGGCGTGACCCCGCGCCGCTGGCTGCGCATGTGCAACCCGCGACTGTCCGCCCTGCTCGACCGTCTGCTGGGATCGGATGCCTGGGTCACGGACCTGCCCAAGCTCAAGGAGCTGCGCCACTTCGCCGACGATGCAGAGGTGATGCGCGAGCTGCGCGAGATCAAGGACGCGAATAAGCGCGACTTCGCCGCGTGGATCTACGAGCACCAGGGCATCGAGATCGACCCTGACTCCATCTTTGACACCCAGATCAAGCGCCTGCACGAGTACAAGCGCCAGCTGATGAACGCCCTGTACATCCTCGATCTGTACTTCCGCATCAAGGACGACGGGGAACGTGACGTGCCGAAGCGCACGTTCATTTTCGGTGCGAAGGCCGCTCCCGGCTACACGCGCGCCAAGGGAATTATCAAGCTGATCAACTCCATCGCAGAGCTGGTCAACAACGACCCCGAGGTGTCGAAGTACCTGACGGTGGTGTTCGTGGAGAACTACAACGTCTCCCCCGCTGAGCAGATCATCCCGGCCACCGACATCTCCGAGCAGATCTCCACCGCCGGCAAGGAGGCATCGGGCACGTCCAACATGAAGTTCATGATGAACGGTGCGCTGACCCTGGGCACGATGGACGGCGCGAACGTCGAGATCGTCGAAGCGGTCGGCGAAGACAACGCCTACGTCTTCGGTGCGCGCGAGGAGGAGCTGCCCGAGCTCAAGCGCGGCTACAACCCGCACGCCCTCTACGAGTCCGTCCCGGGTCTCAAGCGCGTGCTCGACGCGCTCGTCGATGGCACGCTTGACGACGCCTCCACCGGCGTCTTCCACGACATCCGCGGCTCGCTTCTCGACGGCCAGGGCGCCGAGCCCGACGTGTATTACGTGCTGGGGGACTTCGCCGACTACCGCGCCACCCGCGACCGCATGAGCGAGGAGTTTTACGCCGATCCGGACCACTGGGCGCGGATGTGCTGGATCAACATCTGCTCATCCGGCCGCTTCTCCTCCGACCGCACGATCAACGACTACGCCACCGAGGTGTGGAAGCTCGAGCGCACGCCGATTGAGGGCCGGTAATGGATCACCTCGCGCGCGCGGTCGAGATTGCCGTGGAGTCGGCGCGAACGGGCGGTGGCCCGTTCGGGTGCGTGGTGGTTACGGAACGCGGCGTCTACGAGGGGCACAACGAGGTAGTTTCGCGCTGTGACCCCTCGGCGCACGCCGAGATTCAGGCGATCCGCGCCGCCGCGCGGGCGCAACGCACCCACCAGTTATCGGGGGCCGTGCTGTACGCCTCGGGCCAGCCGTGCCCGATGTGTTTCGCGGCGATTCGCTGGGCCCGCATCGATGAGGTCTACTACGCCGCGACATACACTCAGGCCGCCGACGCGGGTTTCGACGATTCCTTCATCTCCGACGTCATGGTCGGGCGTGTCCCGGATCCCTCACCCTTCCGCCACGTGCCGCTGGATCAGTCCAACGCGCCCTTCGAGGCGTGGGCGGCCAACTCCGATCGGGTGGAGTACTAGCTCTTTAGCTCGAGCACCCGCTGCAACTCCTCGGCTCCTGCCACGCTCAGCGGTGAGGCCGGTTCGACAAATGACAGGTACATCGGAATTACCGCTCCCGAGCGCACCGCCGCGATCGAGTCCGCCCCGGGCAGGGAGGTCACGGCGCCTGCGGCGTTGTCCTCGCCTGAGTTGAGCACGACGATGACGTCGGGGTTCGCCGCAACGAGCTGCTCGGCGCTGATCTCGAAGACGCGCTCGCTGACATCCGCGAAGACGTTGCGCAGGCCCAGCGACTCGGACACCGGCGCCGCCATCGAAGCCGCGCCGTAGCCGTAGGTCGTCCCGCCCTCGACTCCGGGGTAGACGAACGCGACGCTTCTGCCCGAGCCCACGGAGGCATCGAGCTGGGCTACGCGCGTATCGACGCCCTCCTTCACCGCCCCGGCGCGTTCCGGCACGCCCATCGCGCGGGCGTAGAGGTCGATGTGGGCGTCGACATCCGCCCAGCTCGCGGAGGTGATCTCACCGCAAAACCCCGGCTCGGAGAGAATCGGGACTTCCCCGGCGGTCTGCGGGTTGACGGTGTCGCTGTAGCCGATGATGAGGTCGGGGTTTTCGGCCATGACGGCCTCTTTGGTGATCTGGATGTGCCCGGTGTTGTTGAGGCGGTCTGACAGCGACGCAATGGCGTCGAGCTGGGCGTTGACGGCATCGGTGAAGTACTCGGGCGGGAAGAAGCCCGACTTGGCCACGACCTTGTCAAGCACGCCGAGGCCATCCAGCGTGGCCACCGCTGTGGAGTCCTGCAGCACGACGCGCTCGGGGGCGTGGGTAAACGCCACCTCGCGCCCGCAGTTGGCCACGGTGTAGGCGGCCTCGAAGTGCGGGGCCGGCGCGCAGGAGCACAGCAGCGTTGCGGCCGCAAGAGTCATCCCGGTTAAGGCGAAGGTGGGTTTCACGGTTGTTCCTCTCGTGTGAATGTCACATGGTTGCCCGCGCGGTGGACGCGGACGTTGTAGATCGGCTCGAGCACCTCGGGGACGAGCACTTCGCGCGGGGCTCCCGCGGCGGCGACGCGACCGTCAGCCAGGACGTAGACCACATCGCAGTAGGCCAGCGCCTGGTTGAGGTCGTGGAGGACCACCACGGCGCCGCCGTCGAACTCGCGCAGAATGTGGAAGAGGTCGAGCTGGTGGTGGATGTCGAGGTGGTTGCCGGGTTCGTCGAGAAGCAGGTAGCGCGGGCGCTGCGCGAGCGCGCGGGCGATCATCGCGCGCTGCCGCTCCCCGCCGGACAGCCGCGCGATCTGCCGGTGCGCCAGCTCCAGCAAGCCCAACTGCTCCAGCGCGGTGGCGACCTCTTCTTCCCCGCGGCCGCGCCGGTCCCGGTGCGGCAGGCGCCCGAGCGAGACGAGCTCGGCCACGCTCAACCGGTCGTTGAATGATGGCTCCTGGCTCACCACCGCGACCCTTCGGGCGAGGTCGCGCGGGGAGAGTGTGGTGAGGTCCGCGGCGTCGATACGCACCCTGCCCGCCGTCGGTGTGAGCGCGCCGAACAAGCACTTCAGCAGGGTTGTCTTGCCCGCCCCGTTCGGCCCGACGATGCCGGTGACTCCCCGGTCCGCAAACTGCGCGTCTACCCCGCGCAGGATGGAGCGGTACTCGATGCCGCATGCCTCGATCACTGCCTCTCCCCCGATCGTGCCACCAGAACGACCAGAAGCGGGGCGCCCACCAGCGCGGTGAGCACGCCAATCGGGATCTCCTGGGGTGCCAAGAGCGTGCGCGAGGCCACGTCGGCGGCCACGGTAAGGCCCGCACCGAGCGCGGCCGCGACGGGGAGGACGCGACGGTGCAGACCGCCGACGAGGCGGCGGGCGATGTGGGGGACGACGAGGCCGACGAACCCGATCGAGCCGGCCACCGACACCACGGCACCGACCATGATGCAGCACACCACGACGAAGATAAGCCGGGTGCGATCCGGGTTCACCCCGAGGGTGCGCGCGGCGTCGTCGCCGAGCGTGAGGGCGTCGATACGCGTGCCCAGAACCCAAAAAGCCAGGCAGCAGGCACAAACCACCGCGATGGTGGCCCAGAGGACCGGACCGAAGGCGGCCATGGACAGCGAGCCCAGCAACCAAAACATCACCGAACGCGCGCCCTGCGCGTTATCGGAGGCGAAGACGAGCAGGGAGGTCACGGCCGTGAGCGCGTAGCCGACAGCCACCCCGCCCATGAGCAAGCGTGCCGACGACAACCCGCCCCCGCCCCGCGCCAGAGCAAGCATGAGCACGGATGCGGCGGCGGCACCGAAAAAAGCCATCGCCTGCAGCGCGAGCGCGCCGAAGATCCCGGTGCCGACCCCGAAGAGGATCGCGGCCGCCGCGCCCGTCGACGCTCCGGCGTTGATCCCGAGGATGTAGGGATCAGCCAACACGTTGGCCACCAGCGCTTGAAGCACGACGCCGGCCACCGCCAACCCCGCACCCACCGTCGCCCCGAGCAGGACCCGCGGCAGGCGGATGTCCCAGACAACGCTGCTGTACGTGCCCAGTTCCTCGGGGATCGCAGCGCCCGCGAGGTGGCGGCCGATGACGTCGGCGGCGACTCCCGGGGGTACGACCGTGGGGCCGGCGGCCACGGCGATCACGCAGACGGCGACCGTTGCGGACAATACCGCGGCCGACCACCCCAGCGCGCGGGTGCGTGCGCGCTGCAGCCCCAGCGTGTCGCCCATGGGAACCTCCCAAATCGGTCATTCAATTGATCATTAGACTATTGCGCACAAGCACACACTACTCCCCCCGGTGGATAATCGATCCTGTGAGGAGCCGGAATGTCTGATCTCGAACACACCATCGCCATCGCCGACGAGTGGGCGCCGACGTTTCGCCTGCTTGGCGACGCCACACGCCTCAAACTCCTCTGCGCGATCCACTTCTCCGGGCAGCACGCGCTGACCGTCGGCGAACTCGCCGAGGCCACTGGGATCAGACTGGCGACCGCATCGGCTGCGCTGCGGGCCCTTCAGGCCGCGGGCACGGTCACCGCTCGGCGCGAGGGCCGATCGGTTTTCTACGGGATGCACGACGACCGCGTCCACGAGCTGCTGCACTTCTTCGGCGCCGGGCACGCGGGAAGCTAGAAGGCTCATCAGCGTGATGTTCCGTTCGGGTCCTGCGGTACGGCTCGCTCGGTGGTGCGGGTTTTTTAGGTTCGTCGTGGGCGGCTGACGGGCTTGCTCAGCAGGGACTCGCAATTCGCCGCACATAAGGCGCCAGTCCGTGAAGCGTGGCACAACACTTCTCTTAAGCGGCCACCGCAGCCATCACCGCATGAACGTTGACTGTGGCTGCCGCCTCGGGGGGTGGGCCAGGTTTGGCGACGCCACCACACCTGAACATGTGTCCGCCAGGAACGTCCGCTTCCAGGTCTTGCAACGTGACGCCTCTACCTGCTGGCACGGAGTTGGCGCTAACGGCACCCACAATGGACTCACCGGCAAATGTTTGTTCAACGCCTCCTAGCGCGCGCCTGAACCATCCCGGCGCCGGCATCTACCCACCGCAGCAGCGGCCAGGACAACCCACGTTGAGAAGAGGAACGGCCACGTGAACGTTGGCAGGGAATCGCTACGTAGCGCGGCGGTCAGCGCCACGCTCACCAGCACCCCGGCCGCGGCCCAACCGACGCGCGACTTCAGCGACGATGCGACCGGGACAACCGCCCCCAGCGCCATGGCTGTGAGCACACCGGAGTACGTCATCAGCCCAGTCGATGCGGGCTCGATACCGACAACCACGTCGGCCGCGGCGGTGGCAATGACCGCCCCGAGCAGACCGAACCCCGCCACCGCGGGCGCCCCCAGGGCCACACCGGCGAGGATGAGTGCGCCGGTAAGGGGGCCGTCGGCAAGCACGACCTCCGCGAAGCCATTGAGCACTCCCAGGCCGAACCCCTCGATCACACCACCGTCCGAGGTCGGGCCCGCCCCCGCGGACTGAGTCGGGATGAGCAGGAAAATCGCGGAAGCAAGCAGACAAAACGGCGCCGTGGACACAGGCAGGCCGATGCGTGCCAAGGCGGGAGCGCTGAAGGCCCGCTCAACAAGCCCGAAGACAACGACGGTGGCGAAGCCGCCGCATACCGCGAGCAACACCCCCGGCGCGATAGCCGGTGCCACAAGCCACGAGACAACACCGACGAGGGGCCCCGTTGAAGCCCGCGATGCCCTCGCTCCGTGTTTGCCGGTCCTGCCCCATCGCCCACGCGCCAACCTCCTGCGCGGCGGCGCCGAGCAGCATGAAAAGGGCCGCCACCGGGTTGTACGCCGCCACCCCGGCGGTGACGAGCAGGCCCGTACGCCAGTCGGCGATAAAGAAAATCTGGGATACACCGCGCAGCACCGGCGCGACGGCGCCCGCCGGGGTGCGCATATTCAGCGCGCTCATGGTGCGATTGCCTCCTTGCACTTAGGAAAACGTCTCAAACTTGCACTAATATTTGCGCAGCCGCAGCGGCCCGCGGCCGTCCGCCTCGCGGCACATCTCGACCACCGCGGCGTTAAGCGCGGCGATGTCGGCGGTATTCGATGCGAGCGAACGGATCGAAAAAGCAGCGGGCGCTCCCGGCCACGGCGCGCCGATGCGGCTGATCGCGCAGTGCAAGTTCGGCGAGCGCGCGGTGTCGACGGCGTCGGCGAGGGCGTCGGCACGCGAGGCGAGATGCGGGCCGGCGACGATGAGCTGCCCGCTGTGGCTGTATCCCTCCATCACTCCCATACCGAGGTCGCCGGCCGCCGGGATGAGCCGCAGGTTGTCCACCGCGAACGGCCTCTCCCCGCCAGGTGCCGCGAGCCGCAGCTCGGTGCGCATGCGCAGCTCGTCGAAGGAAAACGCCGTTCCTTCCGGTGACCACCCCGGTGTGACGATCTCCCCCATCACCAGCCGCGATGACGGTTCGATCACCACCACGGACTCCTGGCGGTAGGTGCCCTCGCGGTAGACGATGAGCTGGTCGGGCAGGTACTCGAACGTCGCATCGCGCCCCACGTTCACCCGCATCCGCTGGACGGCCGGGCCTTGCGGGGTGCGGTAGACTTTCGTGGCCGACTGGGTGGTCACCAAAAGCGAGGCGGCGTCTTCGACGTCGAAGTCCAACGAGTAGGAATCCGCGCCGAAGTACGCCCCGCCAGGGTTGATCACCGTGTAGGTGACCTGGCCGGAGTCGTCGAGGTAGTGCGGGCGGATCACCCGCAGCGCGCCGGAGAACTCCTGCTGCGCCGCAAAGCTCCTGCCGGACGCGTCGCGGGCGACGCGCAGGCGCAGGCGGCCTCCCCTCACTGGTTGAGGTCCAGCATGAGGGCGTCGTGACGCAGCCAGTCCAGCACCCGGTCGAGGCCCTCGTCGGTCTTCAAGTTGGTAAACGCGAACGGCTTGTCTTTGCGGAACACCTGCGAGTCGCGCTCCATCACCGCCAGGTCGGCGCCGACGTAGGGCGCGAGGTCGGTCTTGTTGATGATGAACAGGTCGGACTTGATCATCCCCTGGCCCGCCTTGCGCGGGATCTTCTCGCCCTGGGCGACGTCGATGATGTAGATGGAAAAGTCCACCAGCTCCGGCGAGAACGTCGCCGAGAGGTTGTCTCCGCCGGATTCGACGAAGATGACGTCAAGGTCCGGGAAGCGGGACTTCAGCTCCTCGATGGCCGCCTCGTTCATGGAGGTGTCCTCGCGGATCGCGGTGTGGGGGCAGCCGCCTGTCTCCAGGCCGACGATGTGGGCGTCGTCAAGCACGGAGTTGCGCGCCAGGATGTGCGCATCCTCGATGGTGTAAATGTCGTTGGTGATCGCCGCCATGTGCAACTCACCCTCGACCGCGCGCGAAATGCGCTCGAGCAGCTGCGTCTTTCCCGCCCCGACGGGGCCGCCGACGCCGATAATGACCGGATCCATGTGATTTCTCCTTAACTCATAAACAAGCGCGAAAGCTGGCGCTCGTGGTTCATCTGCGCGATCTCCAAGCCCGGCGCGATCGCACCGAGGTCTTCTTCGCGCAAGCTTTGCGACGCCTCCACCGCGCCCACCACCCACGGCTGCGCCTGCCGGATGAGGCGCTGCCCGGCGTTTTGCCCGAGCGGGATGGCGCGCACGGCGTTTTGCACCAGCGAGATGACGCAGGCGTAGACGTGCTGGGCCACCGCGGTATCGGAGTCGATGCCCGCATCCCGCGCCACGAGCGCCCACACGATCGCCGGGTGGCCGAACGCGCGGCCCGCCTTGAGAGCCTCGGCGTAGGCGGAAAGGGCATCGCTGGGGTAGTTCGCCGCCGAGATGGTGAGCATGCGCTTGCCCATCGTCATCCCGGCCTCGCGCACCTGGGCGGGCAGGGCCTGGGCGGTGACCAGCTGATCAAGGCGCTCGACCTCGTGCGCTTCCCGCGCGGCGATCACCACACGGACCGCCAGCGCGTCGGTAAACGTCAGCTGCTGGCCGATAAAGGACTCCAGCCAGCGCGCAAAGCCCTCGGCGCTATCGATCGCTCCGGTTTCGAGGTAGCTCTCGAAACCGAAGGAGTGCGCGAACGCCCCGGTCGGCAGCGCTGAATCTGCCAACTGCATGCCGGTGAGCAGGCGGGCCACATCCGCCATCAGTGGGTGTGCTCCGCGTGGCGGAAGGGCACTTCCATGACGCGCTCGCGGCGCTCGAACGCGACGCCGTGGTGGGCGAGGAAGTCCTCCACAGTGTGGTCGTAGAGCACCACCATGACCTCGGCGCCGAACTCGCTCTCAGCGCCGAAGAACTGGGCTTGCAGGTGGCGGTTTCCCAGCGAGTGCGCGACAAACCCCATCTGGCGGATGGAGTCGGGGCGGATGACGATGACGTCGCTCGGAAGCGTCGCCACCACCACCGCGTTGAGCCCGCCCTCGTTTTGCTCGAGAAGCAACACGTCGCCGTCTTTCAGGTCGGGCGCGCCCGGCACCAGCCGGATGCCGAGCTCGCGCCCGTGGTCCGTACTCACCCGCTGGATGCGCTTGACCAGGTCCTCGCTCGGCAGCGAGACCTTTTCCACGTGCGCCCCCTCGAGGCGACGCGCCATCTCGGGATCGTCGATGGTGCCTGCAATCTCGGTGATGATCATGAGACTTCCTCCTAGAACAGCATGTAGCGCTGGGCCAGCGGGACCGTCGCCGCCGGCTCGCAGGTGATCCGCTCGCCGTCGACCGTGACCTCGTAGGTCTCCGGGTCCACCGCGATCGTGGGAGTGGCGTCGTTGAGCTTCAAATCCGCCTTGGTCAAGTTCCTGATCCCGTGGACGGGGCGCACCTTTTTGCGCAGCTGCAGGATCTCCGGTACGCCGCGCTCGATGGCGGCCTGGGACATGAACGTGATCGACGAGCGGTAAAGCGCAAGCCCGTGGGCGCCGAAGGATTCGCGGTACATGTTCGGTTGGGGCGTCGGGATCGAGGCGTTGGGGTCGCCGAGTGCGGTGTAGACGACCTGGCCGCCCTTGATCACGGACTCGGGGCGTACGCCGAACATCTGCGGCTCCCACAGCACGAGGTCGGCGAATTTGCCCACCTCGACCGAACCGACCCAGTCATCGATGCCTTGCGCGATGGCCGGGTTAATCGTGTACTTGGCAATGTAGCGGCGGATGCGGAAGTTGTCGCCGTAGATTCCCTCGTCCTCGGCGAGCTTGCCGCGCTGCTTCTTCATCGAATCAGCGACCTGCCAGGTGCGGATGATGACCTCGCCGACGCGCCCCATCGCCTGGGAGTCGGAGGAGGTAATCGAGAAAATCCCCATGTCGTGCAGCACGTCCTCCGCAGCGATCGTCTCGGGACGGATGCGCGAATCAGCAAACGCAACATCCTCCGGCAGGTTGGGGTTGAGGTGGTGGCACACCATGAGCATGTCGAGGTGCTCGTCGACGGTGTTGACGGTGTATGGAAGCGTCGGGTTGGTCGATGCCGGCAAGATGTTGGATTCCCCAGCGAGTTTGATGATGTCCGGCGCATGCCCACCGCCGGCGCCCTCGGTGTGGAAGGTGTGGATGACGCGGCCCCCGATGGCGTTTCGGGTGTTTTCCACGAAGCCAGCCTCGTTGAGGGTATCGGTGTGCAAGGCGACCTGGATGTCGAACTCGTCGGCGACCTTGAGCGCGGTATCGATCGACGCCGGTGTCGCACCCCAGTCCTCATGAACTTTCAGGCCCGCAGCACCTGCGCGCACCTGCTCTGCGAGCGGGGCGACGGATGAACCGTGCCCTTTGCCGAGGATGCCGAAGTTCATCGGGTAGTGCTCGAAGGAGCGCAGCATGTTGAAGATGTTCCACTCGCCCGGGGTGATCGTTGTGGCGCGGGTGGATTCGCTCGGGCCGGTGCCTCCGCCGAACATGGTGGTGATCCCCGATGCGAGTGCGGTGGGGATCTGGTCCGGGCTGATGAAGTGGATGTGGGTGTCGATTCCGCCCGCGGTGAGGATTTTGCCCTCGCCGGAGATGATGTCGGTGGCCACGCCGATGGTGATGTCGACACCGTCCATCACGTCCATGTTGCCGGCCTTGCCGATCTGCGAGATGTAGCCGTCGCGCACCGCGACGTCGGCCTTGTACACGCCGGTGTAGTCGATGACCAGCACGTTAGTGATTACCAGGTCGGGCACGTTGTCACCGCGCACGTGGCGGGAGTTTTGCCCCATTCCGTCGCGGATGACCTTACCGCCGCCGAAGGTGGCCTCCTCGCCGTACGTGGTGTAATCGTGCTCGACGGTGGCGAACAGGTCGGTATCCGCTAAACGGACGGAGTCCCCGGTCGTCGGGCCGTAGAGTCCCGCGTAGTTGTCGCGGTCCATTGTGAAACTCATGGGCTCTAAGCCTCCTTATCGACGATCTTCGGATCCGAGAGGTCGGCCCCGTACTCGGCAAAACCGTATCCGGCTTCTCCCATCACGTTGACGCGCGCGGGCTTGCGCACGTCAAGCGGCCCGTTGACCAGGTTGTGGAAGCCGTAGACCTTGCGCTTGCCGCCGAGGGCAATGAGCCGAACCGTCCTGGAGTCGCCCGGCTCGAGGCGCACGGCGGTGCCCGCCGGAATGTCGAGCCGGTGTCCGAGCGCGCGATCCCGGTCGAAAACCACGCATGGATTGATTTCGGCGAAGTGGTAATGGGACCCGACTTGCACGGGACGATCTCCGGTGTTGGTGACTTTTAGTTCGATCGCCTCCCGGCCAGCGTTGCACTCAATGGGCTCGCTGGCGAGGACGTATTCTCCTGGGCTCATCGTGACTCCTTAGCGGATCGGGTTGTGGACGGTGACCAGTTTCGTTCCGTCGGGGAAGGTCGCCTCCACCTGCACGGATTCAATCATTTCGGGCACCCCTTCCATGACGTCGTCGCGGGTGAGGATCGTTGTTCCCCAGTTCATCAGCTCGGCGACGCTGCGCCCGTCCCGCGCGCCTTCGAGAAGCTCGTAGGTGATGATCGCCGTCGCCTCCGGGTAGTTCAGTTTCAGCCCGCGCGCTTGTCGACGCCTGGCCAGATCTGCCGCGACAACAATCAGCAGCTTCTCCTTATCCCGTGGCACCAAGTACATCCAGCGTCACACTCCTTTTCACGTGATTCTTCGGAACTTCAGCGGCGCGTTTGTTCATGCGGTGCGCGGAGCAAAAGCGTCGTGCGAATGCGTTAGAAAAAACCCTACTCCTCCCCGCCCGCCCTAAGGCGCCTGTGCTGCTGTCTCGCTGGGCAACTGGGCTACACTTTCCACCCAACCACGGACGGCGCACGGCGAGCTGCGCTGCCGCGACGTCAATGAAAGGCGCGTGCCCGCATTTGATCCTGCTTATCGACAACCGCGACTCCTACACCTTCAACCTCGCCCACCTCATCGCCAAAGTCTCCGGGAGCGAGCCGGTGGTCGTGCGCGCGGACGATGTCACGGTCCTCGACCTCCCCCGCCGCATAAAGGCGGGTGAGTTCTCCCACATCGTCATCTCCCCCGGTCCGGGGACCCCATCGTGCGAAGCCGACTTCGCGGGCTCGCGCGCCGTGATCGAGGCGGCGGGCGGGATTCCCGTCCTCGGGGTCTGCCTGGGTCATCAGGGCCTCGCCCACCTCGCCGGGGCCGAGGTCGGGCGCACCGACCCCAGGCACGGATACACCAGCACGATCACCCACTCCGGCGAGGGCATCTTCGCCGGGCTGCCGCAAAGTTTCACGGCCGTGCGCTACCACTCGCTGCACATCGACAACGTCCCGGACGGGGTGGTTGTCCACGCCCGCAGCGAGGACGGTGTGGTCCAGGGCCTCGAGGTGGCAGGCCAGCCTCACTGGGGTGTGCAGTTCCACCCCGAGTCGGTGCTGACCGAGTACGGCGCGGAACTGCTCCGCAACTTCCTCGCCCTCGGCGCGTGGAGAGTGCACCACGAATGCGTCGCTGAAGCAATCGACACAGAGGCTACCGCGCGAGCGCTTATGGGCTCGAGCGGAGACGCCTTCTGGCTGGACTCCGCAACCGGCGACGGATTCAGCATCATCGGCTCGACGGCTGGGTCGCTGTCGAAAACGCTGAGCTACCGCCTGACGGATCCCGGACCCGACGTGTTGAGCCTGCTTGCCGACGAGCTCTCCGCCGGCGTGGCTGCCAGTACGCTCCCCGACCTGCCGTTTCGCGGCGGCTGGGTCGGCTTCATCGGCTATGAATGCGCCGCGCTGACCCTGCCGGGGCTTTCCCCGACCCACGCCAGAGCGCACCCGGACGCGTACTTTATCCGGCCGCAGTCCTTCATCGTCTACGACCATGTCCAAGAACGCGCTCACCTCATGGTCTGTGCCCGGGGAGACGAGAAGACGGCTGAGGTGAAACACCTGATGGCCGCTCTGCGCAACGCGGTGACAACCCGGTCCGCGCACCGCGGGCGGGCGTCGATAAGCGAAGGCTCGTGGCGGCTCGCGGGCGGCGAGTACGAAGCGCGCTTCGGTGAGGTAAAGCGGGCGCTGGAGCGCGGCGACTCCTACGAGGTGTGCCTCACCGACACCTACGAGGCCCGCGTTGCAGGCGAGGGAATCGATCTGTATTCGCGGCTGCGCAGAACCAACCCCGCGCCCTTCGGGGCGTACCTGCGCCTCGGCGGTATCGAGGTGCTCTCCAGCTCGCCCGAGCGCTTCCTCCGCGTGCGCGGCGACCGGGTGGAAACGAAACCGATCAAAGGCACTCTGCCGCGCGAGCGCCGAGCCCAAGAACTGCAGGAAGACGCCAAGACGCGGGCGGAAAACCTCATGATCGTCGACCTGCTGCGCAACGACCTCGCGCGCGTGTGCGTCCCCGGCACTGTGGACGTTGCGCAGCTCATGACCGTGGAAACGTATGCCACGGTACATCAGCTCGTCTCCACGATTACCGGGCGGTTGCGTCCCGACCGCGGGCTGATCGACCTGGTGCGCGCGACCTTCCCACCGGGTTCGATGACGGGGGCACCGAAGGAGCGCACGTGCGCGCTTATCGACGCCCTCGAGCCCGGCCCGCGCGGGGTGTACTCGGGCGCGATCGGTTATTTCGGTTTCGACGGCAACGCGGAGCTCAGCGTCGTCATCCGCACCGCGGTCAAGCAGGGTGAGCGGCTCACAGTGGGCGCCGGGGGCGCGATCGTGTGGGATTCTCGCGCCGATGCGGAATACGCCGAGCTGCAGCTCAAGGCCAACGCTGTGATCGCGGGGCTGACGTGACGTCCTACGTGTGGCAGGGCCGCTGGGTTCCCACGCGTGATACGCCGCAGGGTTTCGACTGCGCGGACTCGTGGCGCCACGAATATGGCCGCGCCCGCGGGCTCGAGCTGCACCGGATGCGCTTCGCCGCAGGGGCTGGCCCGCTTCCGGCCGGGATGTGGGAAAACGCGCTCGCGCTTCTCGACGCCTCCGCCGATCTGTTCCCCCGCATCTCGGTGTACAAGGAAAGATTCCGCCTCGACATCCGCCCAGCGCCGCCGGTGCGAGAATCGACCGACCTGACTCTGGTGTCCGCACCGGATCCCAGAACGATGCCGCTGCTCAAGGGCCCCGATCTGATGCGGCTCGCCGAGCACCGGCGCACGCACGCCATCGCGGGGACGGACGACGTCATTCTCGGAGACTTCGCGGAAACCACCACCGGCACGCTTGTCGGCTGGAATGGCCGGACCCTCGTGCTACCCGAAGCCACGCGCCTGCCCAGCACGACCGAGGCGCTCGTCGTCGAGCGAGCCAAAAAGCTCGGCTGCGATGTCGCGCACGGTGTCCTCGATCCGGCCAAGCCGATGTGGTTTCTCAACGCCCTGCACGGGATCAGCCCGGTGCGCCGGATCGTCTCGCATACCGCTGTGGTGCTTCTACCTCGCAGCCCCGGCGAGTCGGAGTGGCGCAGCTGGTGGCGGTATAAACAATTAGATTTTTAGCATGTACCGACGCTTAGACAACATTTCTTGTAACTTTTAAGGGACCGCTGAAATGCGGAAATACCTCAGCCAGTGCGTTTAGTCCCCCTAATTGAAAATGATTACTGACACGTCACGCACATTAGGCGTAGCGTGATTCACGTACCCAGTGAGCGCGCCGACCTCGTGCTCCGCAAACGACGAGAGGATTAACACATGAAAGCACTGACGTGGCAAGGGGCCGGTAAGGTCTCAGTTGAAACAGTCGACGACCCCACGATTGAGAAACCCACTGACGCGATTATTGAGGTCACCTCGAGCGGCGTATGCGGCTCCGACCTCCACCTCATCTCCGTTTTGGCCCCGTACATGAACGAGGGCGACATCATGGGCCACGAGCCGATGGGCCGCGTCGTCGAGGCCGGCTCCGAGTCCGGCCTGAAAGTCGGCGACCGCATCGTCGTGCCGTTTAACATCTCCTGCGGTCACTGCTGGATGTGTGACCACAGCTTGTACTCCCAGTGCGAAACCACCCAGGTCACCGAGAAGGGCTCCGGCGCCTCCCTGCTCGGCTTCTCCGAGCTTTACGGTTCCGTCCCCGGCGGCCAGGCCCAATACCTGCGCGTGCCGCACGCCGACTTCGGCGCCATCAAGGTGGGCAACGAACTTGAGGATCACCGCTACGTGTTCCTCAGCGATGTGCTGCCGACCGCGTGGCAGGGCGTTAAGTACGCCGACGTGGGCGAGGGCGACACCATCGCCGTGTACGGCCTTGGCCCGATCGGCCAGATGGCAGCCCGCATGGCACGCCACATGGGTGCGCGCGTGTTCGGAATTGACCCCGTCGCGGAGCGCCGCGAGATGGCCGCACGCCACGGCATCGAGGTATTCGCCGGCGGTGATGAGACTGTCGCCGAGCTGCGAGACATGACCGACGGCCGCGGCCCCGATGCGGTGCTTGATGCCGTGGGGATGGAGGCACACGGATCACCCGTCGGCGGTGCCATTCAGACCGCCGCCGGTTTCCTTCCTGACGCCGCGGCGCAGAAGGTCATGGAGACCGCAGGAGTCGATCGCCTCAGCGCTTTGCACGAGGCCATCGACCTCGTCCGCCGCGGTGGCACGATTTCCATCAGCGGAGTCTACGGCGGCGCGGCCAGCCCGATGCCACTGCTGACCCTTTTTGATAAGCAGATTCAGATGCGCATGGGCCAGTGCAACGTGAAGAAGTGGATCTCCGACCTGATGCCGCTGGTCGAGGATCCTTCCGATCCGCTCGGTGTCGATGACCTGGTAACCCACCGCGTGCCGCTGTCCGAAGCTCCAGAGGCGTACAAGAAGTTCCGCGACAAGGAGGACAACTGCATCAAGGTCGTCCTCGACCCCGTCGCTGGATAACGCCCTTCATCCGACGTGAATAGTTCCCGGCCCCTGATGGGTGCCGGGAACTTTGTTTATGGTGCGCAATCGCCCGCTACGGGTTGCGCGTGTCCTCGCCCAGTTGGTGGACGTGGATCGTGTTCGTCGTGCCACTGACTCCGGGCGGGGTGCCGGCGACGATCACCATCGTGTCGCCCTTGCTGTAGGTTCCGATGCTGAGCAGGTACTCGTCGACCAACCGGACCATCTCATCAGTGCCGTTGGTCTGCGGGCACAAGAAGGTCTCCGCGCCCCACGTCAGCGCCAACTGCGAGCGCACCTGCTGCACCGGGGTGAATACCAGCAACGGGTGGTCCGGGTGCAGGCGAGCGACGCGGCGCGCGGTGTCGCCGGACTTGGTAAACGTCACGATCGCGCGCGCGTTCAGGCGCGTTGCGATGTCGTGCGCGGAGTACGCGATCACGCCGCGCTTGGTGCGCGGGATGTGGTTGAGCGGTGGGACGGTGCCCATCGACTCCGCTACCCGCACGATGCGGCTCATCGTGCGCACGACGTTGTGCGGGTCAACACCGACGGAGGTCTCGCCGGACAGCATCACCGCATCTGCCCCATCGAGCACGGCGTTCGCCACGTCGGAGGCCTCCGCGCGAGTCGGGCGGGAATTCTCAATCATCGAGTCGAGCATCTGCGTAGCGACGATCACCGGCTTCGCGTTCTCGCGCGCGATCTGGATTACGCGCTTTTGCACGAGCGGCACCTGCTCGAGCGGGATCTCCACGCCCAAGTCGCCGCGCGCCACCATCACCGCGTCAAACGCCAGAATGATGGACTCGAGCGCGTCGACAGCCTCGGGCTTTTCCAGTTTCGCAATCACCGGCACGCGACGACCCACCTCGTCCATCACCTCGTGCACCAGATCCACATCCGACGGCGAGCGCACGAACGACAGCGCGATGAAATCGACGCCCAAGTTGAGCGCGAACTTGAGGTCCTCGATGTCTTTCTCGCTCAGCGCCGGGACGGAGATGTTCATCCCCGGCAGGGACACGCCCTTGTTGTTGGACACCGGCCCGCCCTCGGTGACGCGGGCGACGACGTCGTTGCCATCGACCTCGGTGACCACGAGTGCGACCTTGCCGTCGTCGACAAGCAGGCGATCGCCCGGCTTCGCGTCCTCCGCGAGCTGCTTGTACGTGGTGGAGACGCGGTCGTGTGTGCCCACGACGTCCTCAACGGTGATGCGGACCTCTTCTCCGGTGTCCCACTGCGTGGAGCCCTCCTCGAAGCGGCCGAGGCGGATCTTCGGGCCCTGTAAATCGGCGAGGATCCCGACCGCGTGGCCGGTTTCGTCGGTGGCCTCGCGCACCCACCGGTAGTTGCGTTCGTGGTCCGCGTGGTCGCCGTGGGAGAAGTTGAGGCGAGCGACGTTCATTCCATCACGGACAAGACCGACGATAGCTTCCTTGCTGGCCACGGCTGGGCCAAGCGTACAAACAATTTTGGTTCTTCTATCCACTTCGTGCACCAGCTTCGCTCGAGGTTCAATAAGTGCGCGGCTTAGAGCCGTCGTGCGCTTCCCCACCGTACCGCGTCGCGGGCAGGTTCGCTGAGTCGGAATCGGCGCTGGCCGGTTCTCCCTCCCGGTCGTTGCGGGGGTCAACCTCGTCGGGCGTTTCCTGCCCCCGCGGCAGCCGCAGGAAGATAATCAGCGCGACGACGAAGAGGATTCCGGACACCCACGTGTTCACGCGTAGCCCCAGGATGAGGTTGGCCTCGTCGGCACGCATGAGCTCGACGAAAAAGCGCCCCAGGGCGTAGCCGGCCAGGTAGAGGGCGAACACGCGGCCGTGGCCGAGGCGCCAGGCCCGCTCGGCCCAGAGCAGGAAGGCGAACACGGCGAGGTTCCACACCAGCTCGTAGAGGAACGTGGGGTGCACGCTGGCCACGATCTCGCCGGTGGAGCGGCCGGTCAGCGGGGCGTAGTTACCGGCCTCGTCCACGCGGTAGTAAATGTCCAGCGCCCACGGCACGTCCGTCGGCCGGCCGTAAAGCTCCTGGTTGAACCAGTTGCCGAGCCTGCCAATGGCCTGCGCGAGAATGATCGTCGGCGCGACCGCGTCGGCAAACGGCGCGAGCGGGACCTTCTTGTAGCGAAACAGCGCCCACACAGCGAGCGTGCCCAACGCCACCGCACCGAGGATGCCCAAACCTCCGCCGGCCACGTTGAACGCCTGCCACGGATCGCGCCCCGGGCCGAAGTACTTGTCGTAGTCCGTGATCACGTGGTACAGGCGCCCGCCGATAATCCCGGCAGGAATCGCGACGATCGCCGCGTCCCACACCACGTCCGGGTCCCCGCCCTTCGCCTTGTAGCGCTTGAGCGTCAGCCACAGGGCGATGATGATGCCGGTGATGATGCACAACGAATAGGCGCGGATGGGCACCGGTCCAATGTGCCAGACGCCCTGCGGCGGCGAAGGAATGTTGGCCAGGATCATGGTTTCCACGCCCATTAGTATGCCCGATGAGGCCGCCAAAGGGGAAACGGAAACGCGGTTAGCTGCGTGAAGGGCAGGCCGGGTGTTGGCCCGCCGCCGCGAGTCGGCGCGTGGCCGCCGTGACATCTTCCGAGCTCATCACGGCCTCGGCGGCTAAGACGGCGTCGGCGCCGGAGGAGGCGGCGTCGATGAGGTCGCGCGCGGTACGCACCCCGCCGAGGCTGATCTTGATCACAGCAGACGGCAACCCCGGTGCGATCTCAGCGAAAGCAGCGGGGTTGAGGGAGTTGGTATCGAAAGTCCAGGAGTTGACGGCGATGACGGTGGCACCGGCGCCCAGCGCCCGGTCGGCCTCCTCGCCGGTGCGCACTTCCGCCATCACCACCATGCCTAAGGACTCAGCGCGGTCTATCAGCGCCTCGAGCCGGTTTTGGTCGAGGATGCCTACCTGTAAGGGGATCATGTCCGCACCGAAACAACGCGCCTCGTGGATTTGGTACGGGTCGACAATCACATCGCGGCACACCATGGGAAGCTCCACGGCATCGCGGGCTTTCGCCATGTCCGTCAGGGAGCCGTCGAAACGCAGCCGCTCCGTCTGGCAAGCGATGAGGTGAGCGCCACCAGACTCGATCGCGCGGGCCACATCCTCGACAGGGGTTTCGCTCTGGGCGAACGGGGCCGTGGGGCCGAAGACGGGCGAGTTGCGCTTGATCTCGACGATCACCCCGCAACCGTGGCGCAACAGCGCGGCACGCACATCACGGGTCGGCTCCATCTCCCGCGAGCGCGCCTTGATGTCTTGAAAAGGGACGACGGCTTCACGCTTTTCGACGTCACGCAACACGGCGGCGACAACGCCGTTCGCGACTTTTGCCGTATGCATAACCGTCTCCCTTCCGCTGCGCATAAGGGTAACCGCCCAAGCGCGCCGACAAAAAATCGGGCGCACGCTAGCGCCGCTTATCGACGCCCTCCCCAACACCACCGGCCGGATCCGTCGGGTCGATGTCCGCGTCCAACGCATCCCACAACACCCTGCCCGAATCCGGGTTCTCCTCGAGATCGGAACCGATCTTCTGCCGGCGCACCGCCTCGGTTTCGTACTTGTTCAGCTTCGCGGAATCCACACCGGGGCGCGCCGCCACCACCGCCCCGCCCGCCACGGCGAGCAGAAAACCGAGCAGCGTCAACACCAGGTAGGCGGGGTTGACCTGGATGGAGGTTATCTCCGCCATGGCAGAGATCGTGCCCTCGCGCGCCTGCGCCTCCTCGGCGCCGGCGGTAAGCAGGGCGCGCACCCGCTCGGGGTCCGCGCCGGAAACAAGGAGGTTCAGCGGAGATAGTGCCGCGCCCACGGCCGCGACGGCCGCGATTGCGCCGATGATGCGCCGGGGGAGGCGTCGTAAAGCAAGCGCGGCGACTGCAGCGGCCAGCAGAAGAAGCGCAACCGCCGAGGCTTCGGTGGACCACTGCGCCCCCGACAGCGCGCGGACCCCGCCGCCGACGCGGTCATCGAAGTAGCTGACCTGCATCCACGGCGCGCGGCTAAACGCCGCCACGATGATCCCGCCCACGCCGATGCCGGCTGCGCCAATGCGCGAGGCGCCCCTATCCGCTGTTTGCTGTGCCATGTGCTTGATCCTAGAGCAGGGGCCGGGAGGTGATGTGTGCGGGTTTGTTGGGATTACGAGGTTGAGCGCGCTTTGATAGCGTGCGAGTAAGGCCCGCCGGTTGAGTGGCGGGGCCGTTGGAAGGGAGTTTCTGATTCAAATGACAGAGGTAGACAGGTCCACTCCATCGACGTGGGCAGTGGTCGGAGCAATTCTTGCAGTGGGGATGTTCCTTCTGCTGCTGCTGTATCTGGGGCTGAGCCGCTACTTCAACGCGCAGGAGCTCAAGACTTTGGTGGATGGCGCGGAAGCCGCAGGGCAGAGCTACTCCGTAATTATTTACAACGGCTTGACGGGTCGGTACTCGTTTAAGGCGGGTTAGGTTTTGTTGCTGAGGTATAGGAGCTAGACCTCAGCACCTGGCGCTGCGGAAATGCGCAGGTCACCTGTTACG
Organism: Corynebacterium sp. Z-1; assembly: GCF_031844665.1. Lineage (NCBI taxonomy): Bacteria > Bacillati > Actinomycetota > Actinomycetes > Mycobacteriales > Corynebacteriaceae > Corynebacterium > Corynebacterium sp. Z-1. The sequence continues at coordinate 2,034,973 of NZ_CP134621.1, forward strand.
CATGTGGCACCTACACCGTTTGGGTATGGCCACTAGACCTCAACGCACCGCTCCACACAAAACACCAGCACACCTGTGACGCGTGTGGCATCCACACCGCTGAAGTATAGCTACTAGACCTCAGCGCACCGCCCCACACAAAAGCCCAGGTCACCTGTTACGCATATGACACGAAAACCGCTGAGGTATAGCAGCTAGACCTCAACGAGACCCACAACGCACCTCACAACAACGCGTCGGCGTCAAAACAAGTCCGGTCCCCCGTGTGGCACGCCCCGCCGACCTGCTTGACGGTGACAAGCAGGGTGTCCCCGTCGCAGTCGAGGCGCACCCCGGTTACTTCCTGCGTATTTCCCGAGGTCAGACCCTTGATCCAGTATTCGTCTCGCGACCGCGAATAGTACGTGCCCTGGCGCGTAGCCAGGGTGTGGGCCAGCGCGTGATCATCCATCCAGGCCATCATGAGCACCTCCCCGGTGCCGTGAGCCTGAACGATCGCGGGCACAAGACCTGCACTGTTGCGCTTTAGCCGCGCCGCAATCGCGGGGTCGAGAGTGTACTCGGCGGGGTTCGTCACCGGACCTCCCGCCCAGCAGCGCGCAACGAATCCTTCACCGACGAAATGGAAACCTCGCCAAAGTGGAAAATCGACGCCGCCAGCACCGCGTCAGCACCAGCCGAAACAGCGGGCGGGAAGTGCGCCGCCTCGCCGGCACCTCCGGAAGCGATCACGGGAACGGTCACCGCCGCACGCACCTTCTCAATGAGCCCGATGTCAAAGCCCGCCTTGGTGCCGTCGCCGTCCATCGAGTTGAGCAGGATCTCACCCGCTCCGAGCTCCTCGCCCCGGCGCGCCCACTCGATCGCGTCGATGCCCGCCGAGCGGGTGCCACCGTGCGTCGTCACTTCAAAACCGGAGGGCTGGGGCGTCTCACCCTCCGGCACGCGCCGCGCGTCGACGGACAGCACAACGCACTGGGCGCCGAAGCGCTCGGCAAGCTCGCGGATCAGGCCGGGGTTGGCGATCGCCGCGGTGTTGACGCTGACCTTGTCGGCGCCGGCGCGCAGCAGCTCCCGGACGTCGTCAACCGAGCGCACTCCCCCACCCACGGTGAGCGGGATGAAGACCTGCTCCGCGGTGCGCCGCACGACGTCGAGCATGGTCCCGCGGCCAGCTGTCGACGCGGTGACATCGAGGAACGTCAGCTCGTCCGCGCCCTCCTCGCCGTAGCGCTTGGCCAGCTCGACGGGGTCGCCCGCGTCACGCAGGTTCTCAAAGTTGACCCCCTTGACCACGCGGCCGTTATCCACATCGAGGCAGGGAATAACCCGTATCGCGACACCCATCTTTGACATTGCCCTTTCACTTAGAGGAAACGGATCGCATCGTGCTCAGCGCAATCTTGTGCGCCCTGCGCGTGCCAGCGATCACTCCGACGGCGTCCATCGTCCACGGCTCCCCGTCCGGGCCGGTCACCACAGCACCCGCGCAGCGCGACAGCAAAATGCCCGCGGAATTGTCCCACAGGTGCGGCGAGAAACTCACCGCCGCCTGATAAATGCCCTGGGCAACGAACGCGAAGTCCACGCCCACCGACCCGGAGATACGTGGCCGCAAGTCGGTGTCGGCCAGCGTCGCGATCATGTTCAGGCGCACGTCCGCTGGAAAGCGCTCGGAGTCGGGCGAGCGCACCGAGCCCACCCCGACCTGCGACGCGGCAGTCGTGTCCGTGCCAATCGGCGGCAGCTCCTGGCCGTTGAGGTACACCGGCGAGCCATCCACCCCGGTCAGCCGCATGTTCATCAGCGGAATATCGGTCACGGCAACCACCGGCTGCCCGTTCAGAATCAGCGAGACCAGAATCGAACAGTTCGGGTTGCCGGATGAGTAGTTCGAGGTGCCGTCGATGGGGTCGACCACCCAGCACGCCGACGAGTTGAGGTCGCCGCCCTGTTCCTCGCCGTAGACGGGGATCCCGGTCTCCCGGGTCAGCCGGGACCGCATGAGCTTTTCAATCGCGAGATCCGCCTCCGTCGCGAAGTCCCCGGACGCCTTGAAAAGCGCTGGCGCCGCGCCGAGGTGGGAGATGAATAGCTCGCGCGCCTCGTCCACGACCGACTCCGCGATCTCGAGGTAGTGCTCGTTGCTATCCATATCGCTACTTTACTCGAAAATCCTTATAAGAAAACGCCGCGGTATCAGCTCTCGCTGCGTCCCAGCGCATCCAGCGCCTCGCGCAGGGTGAATTTGTGCTCGTAGAGCGCCTTACCGATGATGACCGAGTCGATCCCCTCCTGCGCGAACTGCGCAATCTCGAGCACATCGCTTATCGACGACACCCCGCCACTCGCCGTAACAAAAGCGTCAGTTGCCGCCGACACATCCCGCAGCAGATCCACGTTCGGCCCGGTCAGCGTGCCGTCTCGGCTGACGTCGGTGACCACGAAGCGCGCGCACCCGGCGGCGTCGAAAAACTCGACGACCTCCCACAGGTCCCCGCCGTCGGAAGTCCACCCGTGGCCCTTGGTGCGCCACTGGCCGTCTTCCTCGCGTACCGCGATGTCGATGGCAATAGCGTCGCCGTGGCGCTTGATCACGTCTGCCGTCCACTGCGGGTTGTTCAGCGCTGCGGTCCCGATGTTGACCCTCTTCGCACCGGTGGCGAGGGCGCGTTCGAGGGAGGCGTCGTCACGAATGCCCCCCGTCAGCTCCACGGCGATGCCGAGGTTTCGGGTGATCTCAGCCATCAGCTCGTGGTTGGAGCCGCGACCGAAGGCGGCGTCGAGGTCCACGAAATGCAGCCACTGCGCTCCCTCGTCGCGCCACCGCTCGGCGGCCTCGAGAGGAGAGCCGTAGCTCTTTTCGGTTCCGGCCTCGCCCTGGTCGAGGCGCACCGCTTGGCCGTTGACGACGTCAACGGCGGGGAGAAGTGTGAAACTCATAGCGACCAAGTCTAACGCAGGGTGCGGACCCAGTTTCGCAGCAGCGCCAAGCCCGCCTCCCCGGACTTCTCCGGATGGAACTGGGTCGCCCACAGCGGCCCGTTTTCCACGGCGGCGACGAAGCGGTCCCCGCCGTGCTCGGACCACGACACAGCTGGCGCGGCGATGAACTCGTCCGGCTGCATCTCCCACGACCGTACGCCGTAGGAGTGCACGAAGTAGAACCGCGTCTCCGGGTCCAACCCGGCGAAAAGCTCCGAACCCGGCGCAATGTCCACGGTGTTCCACCCCATGTGCGGCAGCACTTTCGCCTGCAGCTTATCGACGACCCCGGGCCACTCCCCGATCCCCGAAGCGTCCACCCCGTGCTCGACGCCGCGCTCAAAAAGCACCTGGAAACCGACGCAGATCCCGAGCACGGGGCGAGAGCCCGCGAGGCGCTGGCCGATCACGCGCGGGGCGTTGACAGCGCGCAGCCCCTCCATGCACGACGCGAACGCGCCGACGCCGGGGACGACGAGCCCATCGGCGTCGACGGCCAGCTTCGGGTCGTCGGTGACGGTGACGCTCGCCCCGACGTGCTCGAGCGCGCGCTGGGCGGAGCGGATGTTTCCGGCTCCGTAGTCGAGCAGGACGACGGATGGCGATGTCGGTTGCGTCATGTCGAATTAGTTTAGCGGCCCGGGCGCTTGTACCCGCGGTCCCTCCCGGGCGCGCGCACGGACTTCAGCCTCACGGCCAAGTTGTTGACCTCCGCGACGCGGTTGCGCCCGAGCACGAGGTCCGCCACGGTCACCGCGATGCCGACCGCGACGACCACGCCGGCAACGCCAAACATGGGCGCCATCGTCATCGACGTGAGCATCATGCCGTAGACGGTCGAGCCGAGGCCGGTTCCGCTGTCGAAGGCGACGTTCCACATTGCGGAGGCCTCGGAGGCCTTCGACTTGGGAAGCCGGTAAAACAGCATGGTCAGCGATTCGTTTTGTACGGCGCCGAAGCCCGCGCCGTACAACAGCGCGGCGAGCAGCAGCCACCACACGCTGGCCTCGGCCCAGATAACGGCCGCGATGATAAAGATGCCTGCCGCGGCGGAGACCTGGAACGGAATGAGCACCGTGCCCGGCACCCCGCGCCTATCAAGGACCACACCAGCGTAGTAACGCGAGAACATCGCCGCGAAGTTCATCACCGCCAGCAGCACACCGCCGAAGGCGGCGCCGGCCGTGGGGTCGAGTTCGCGCACGCTGATTGGCAGGAAGTTCGTCGCCGCCCCGTAGGCGGTGGTGACCAGCGCCAGCGCGATCATGGGCACCGCCACAAGCCGCCACAGCGGCACCCGCACGGAGCTCAAGTCCGCTGTGGTGGGGTCCGCCGCGGGGATGGTCGGGATGCGCACGCACACAACCAGGCCGATCAGGCCGATGGCGGCGGCGAGGACGTAGACCGGCTCGTAGCCCACCCGATCCGCCAAGGCCAGGCCAGACGGCAGAGCGACCATCTGTGAAAACCCCACGCTCAGGCCGAAAATGCCCGCGGTGCGCCCGAGCAGGCGAAGCGGCACGAGCTCGGTGATAATCGCGGCTTCGGCGACCGACAGCGCGCCAAAGCCGATGCCGCGGATCACGCTCACCGTGATCACGATGACCGGATCCATCCCGAGCGCGTAGCCGAGGGCGGGCAGGCCGAGCAGTAGCGAGGCCACGGCGATGACCGCGCGGTAGCCGAAGCGGCGCAGCAGTTTCGGTACAAAGATCTGGGTGATCACGGTCGCGGCCATAAACGCGCCTGTTGAGCCGCCGGCGAGTGTTTCCGACCCGCCGGCATCCAGCACGGCGGTAGGCACGACCGGCAGCAGCAGCGACCACGCGCCGAAGGCCGCGGCAACGGCGATCAGGGTCGGAACCAGCCCACGTGCCTTCCACGGCGAGGTGATCGCGTTGACTTCCTCGGTGGTGAGCACCTGAGACCAGCGCGCTCGGATCATCGTCTACCCCACTGCGCCCAGCATGGACAGTACAGCGACACACAGCGCCACCGCGGCGGCGATGGCGAGCACGACCGTGGCCACCTTCGACCCGCTCTGATAGGCCGACCACACCCCGCCGAGAAGCAACCCGGCGATAAGGAAGCTGATCAGCACCCACATTCCGCTGGCCACGCTGAACTCCTGCGGCATGTCTAGAGCGCTCCCTTCGTCGACGGCACACCGGTGATGCGGCCATCGCGCTCGGTGGCTTGGCGTAGCGCGCGGGCAACGGCCTTGTACTCGGCCTCGGTGATGTGGTGCGGGTCGCGCCCGTAACGCACGTTAACGTGCAGCGTCACGCGCGCGTTGTACGCGAGCGTTTCAAAGAAGTGGCGGTTGATCACCGTGGCGTAGTGCCCGCCGATGATCTGCCACTGCAGGTGGCCGGGCTCGCCGTTCATCACGAAGTAGGGCCGGCCGGAGAAGTCGACGACGGATTCCACCAGGGTCTCGTCCATGGGCAGCAGGGCGGAGCCGAAGCGGCGGATGCCCTGCTTGTCGCCGACGGCGTCGGCAAGCGCCCAGCCGAGCGTGATCGCGGTGTCTTCGACGGTGTGGTGCGCATCAATGTGGGTATCGCCCTCAGCTTTTACCGCGAGGTCGAAGGCGCCGTGCGTGCCGAACGCGGTGAGCATGTGGTCGAAGAACGGCAGGCCGGTGGAAATATCCGTCTTGCCCGACCCGTCCAGGTTGATCTCGACCGTGATGTTGGACTCGCTGGTGGTCCGAGAGGCGCTACCGAGCCGCTGACTCATTGATGATCTCCTTCGCTGCCGCGAGAAACTGGTTGTTTTCCTCATCCAATCCGATGGTCACCCGCAGGTGGCCTGCGACACCGACGTCGCGGATGAGAACACCGTAGCCGAGGAACTTTTCCCACGCCTCATGCGCGTCATCGAAATTCCCGAAGAACAGGAAGTTCGACTCGCTGGGCACGACGGAATACCCCATCTCCAAAAGTGCCGCCTGCACCCGCTCACGCTCGCGCGCAAGCTTATCGACGCCCGCCAGTGTCTCCGCACCATGGCGCAGCGCCACCCGCGCCGCAGCCTGGGTGAGCACGGACAGGTGGTAGGGCAGGCGCACGAGCATGACCGCCTCGATAAATGCCGGGGCCGCCACGAAGTAGCCCAGGCGCGCGCCCGCGAAGTCGAACGCCTTGGACATGGTGCGGCTGACCACCAGCTTCGTCGGGTAGCGCTCCACCAAGCTGACCGCCGATGGCGAGGGGGAAAACTCGGCGTAGGCCTCGTCGACGATGACGATGCCCGGCGCGGCGTCGATGATGCGCTCGATGGCGGCGAGCGAGGTGACATCTCCGGTGGGGTTGTTCGGGGTGGTCACGAACACGATGTCCGGCTGGTGCTCGGCGATGGCTTGAAGCGCCGTGTCCATGTCGATGCGGAAGTCCGGGCCGCGCTCCACCCCGATGAACTCGGTTTGGGTCCCGCTGGACAGGATGGGGTGCATGGAGTAGCTCGGGGTAAAGCCCATCGCTGTGCGCCCCGGCCCGCCGAAGGCTTGCAGCAACTGCTGGAGCACCTCGTTGGAGCCGTTGGCCGCCCACAGGTTGTCGCGGGTGACGGTCACGCCCGTTTGGCGGGTGACGTAGGCCGCGAGGTCGGTGCGCAGCTCGACGGCGTCGCGCTCCGGGTAGCGGTTCAGCGTGGGGCCGAACTTGGTGATTTCGGCCACGAGGTCATCGATAAGCTCCTGCGATGGCGGGTAGGGGTTTTCATTGGTGTTCAGCGCTACGGCGACGTCGAGCTGGGGTGCGCCGTAGGCCTGTTTGCCGCGCAGCTCCCCGCGCAGGGGAAGCGCGTCGATGGCCGTGTCCGCAGCGATGGTGTTGTCGAGGAAGTCCACTTGTGAGTTTCTCCTTAGATTCCGCGGGCCTTGATGGCCTCGCCGTGGGCGGGAAGCTGCTCGTCGGCGGCGAGGACGACGATGTGGGAGCCGATCTCCTTGAGCGCCGCCTCGTCGTATTCGATGAGGTTGACCGGTTTGAGGAAGGTGTGCGTGGACAAGCCCGCCGCGAAACGCGCCGTGCCCGAGGTCGGCAGCACGTGGTTCGAGCCCGCGGCGTAGTCACCAAGTGGCACCGGCGAGTAGGGTCCGACGAAGATCGCCCCGGCGTTGGTCAGCCGCTCCGCCACCGCGCGGGGGTTTTCGGTGTGGACTTCGGTGTGCTCGGAGGCATAGGCGTCGGTGACGGCGATGGCGGTTTCGAGGTCATCGACAAGCACGATGCCCGACTGCTTGCCGCCGAGCGCCGAGGCGGCCCGCTGCGCATTGAGGGTTTGTCCGGCGAGACGCTCGACCTCCGCGCGCACGGCGTTGGCGAGCTCCTCGGACGGGGTGATGAGCACGCTCGCGGCGTTTTCGTCGTGCTCGGCCTGGGAGATGAGGTCGTAGGCGACGAAGGTGGCGTTGGCGGTGTCGTCGGCAAGCACCGCAATCTCGCTCGGACCGGCCTCGGAATCGATGCCGACGACGCCGTTGACCAGGCGCTTTGCCGCGGCGACGAAGACGTTGCCGGGGCCGGTGACCATGTCGACCGGCTCGAGGCCGAACTCGTCGTCGCCGTAGGCCAGAAGTGCGATCGCCTGGGCCCCGCCGACGGCCCACACCTCGGTCACGCCGAGCAGCGAGCAGGCGGCCAGGGTGGTCGGGTGCGGCCAGCCGCCGAACTCCTCCTGCGGCGGGGTACACACCACCATCGCCGTCGCGCCCGCCTCCTGGGCCGGAATGACGTTCATGAGCACGCTCGACGGGTAGACGGCCTTGCCGCCGGGCACGTAGAGCCCCACCCGCGCAATCGGGATGAACTTCTCCGTCACCGTCGCCCCCGGGGCCAGCTCGATCGTGCTTGTCGACGGCTTCTGCGCAGCGTGGACTGTCCGAATCCGGCCAATCGCCACCTCGAGCGCCTCGCGCACCGCGGGGTCGAGGTTGGCCAGGGCGGCGTCGATACGCTCAGCGGGCACCCGCACCGACTCGGGGCGGATCCGGTCGAACTTCTCGCCGTACTCCAGCGCCGCTGTTGCGCCCCGCTTTTTGATGTCTTCGACGATGGGCGCAACTGTGGGCAGTACTGCGGTGACGTCGACGCCTCCGCGAGGCAGGGCGCGGCGCAGCTCGGAGGTGGAGGGGGTGCGCCCTCGCAGGTCAGTCACGTGCAACATCGTCGGCTCCTCGCAGCAGGGAAAAATCGGCTTCTCGGCCCCTCATTGTATTCCCCTGTCCGACACCGCCGGTTCTTTGCCCGCTTCGCGACGCCGCGTTGGCTTGCTTGGGGTCTTGTTGTTTGGTTTTGTGGGATGTCACGGTCGGGCAGCTGGCGGGGATAGCGACCTGGGGTTTTGCGGCGCGCTGTCGGTTGACCGTGACATCTCGGTCGGTGGGATGTCACGGTCGGGCGCCTGGGCGGGTTGCCGAACTGGGGTTTTACGGCGCGCTTCGGCTTGACCGTGACATCTGGCGGTGTGGAGTATCACGGTCGGGCAGCTGGCGGGGATAGCGACCTGGGGTTTTGCGGCGCGCTGTCGGTTGACCGTGACATCTCGGTCGGTGGGATGTCACGGTCGGGCGCCTGGGCGGATTGCCGACCTGGGGTTTTACGGCGCGCTTCGGCTTGACCGTGACATCTGGCGGTGTGGGATGTCACGGTCAGACCCCTGGGCGGATTGCCGACCTGGGGTTTTGCGGCCGCTGCGAGCTTCACCGTGACATCTGGCGCTGTGGGATGTCACGGTCAGACCCCTGGGCGGATTGCCGACCTGGGGTTTTGCGGCCGCTGCGAGCTTCACCGTGACATCTGACGCCGTGAGATGTCACGGTCAAGCCCCCACCAACAAACCCGACCTGGGGTTTTGCACCCAGCGACCCGTTCACCGTGACATCTGACACCGTGGAACGTCACGGTCAAGCCCGTAGGCAGATTTTTGACCTGGGATTTTGCCACCGCTGCCCGGTTCACCGTGACATCTGACACCGTGAAATGTCACAGTCAAGCCCGTAAGCGGATCACCGACCTGCAGTTTTACACCCCGAAGGACCCTTCACCGTGACATCTGGCGCTGTGGGATGTCACGGTCAGACCCCTGGGCGGATTGCCGACCTGGGGTTTTGCGGCCGCTGCGAGCTTCACCGTGACATCTGACGCCGTGAGATGTCACGGTTAAGCCCCTAAGCAGATCGCAGTCCTGCGGTTTTAAACCCCGGCACACCCTTCACCGTGACATCCCACCGAACCGGAGCCCACCAACCAAAAACCACAGAAACCCAGACACCCCGCCACAAGGCCGATTCACTCACCGCCGCTACGAGTCGCTTAAGCTCGCCTATACGCCGTGAGCGCCACCGGCAGGCGCAACAACGACGACGAGTACCGGTTTCAAGCACCACAGGGAGGTGGCCGTGGGAAAGCACAGCGCGCAGCCACCCTACCCCGACGAGTCCGCCTCCTCATCCGAGGTCACGCTCGAGCGCATCGTCGCTGCCCTCGACGGCCTCGGGCTGAGCCCGATGTACCACCCCGACCGCCCGGACCGCGCCGTCGTGCCTGCGTACGCGTTCGTGAGCACGGTGTGGATCTCCTACGACAAGCCGCTGATGCTGGTCGCCGACTTCGCCGAGCGCGTGCCCACCGAATTCGAGCGCTCCGCGGAGCTGGCCGACTTCATCAACGAATGGAACCGCGACAGAGTCGGGCCGACCGCCTCGTACCGGCTGATGGATTCCGGCGACCTCGCCGTCAGCCTGCGCGCTGGGGTGCGCACGCGCTGCGGGCTCACGGACGAGCAGCTCATGGCCGAGCTTGCCGACGCCTTCGAGCACGCCGCGGCCTTTTCCACCCAGCTGCGCCAACGCTTCTTGCCTATCGAGTTCGACCAGCCGCTGCCGCCGGCGCTGGCGCGCGCCCAAGACGCCGACGCTTTGTTGGGCCGCCACCCCTCCGAGCGCCATCTGCCGCGCGGCGAACACCGACAGTTTTCGGACATCCACGACGTGCCCGACGTTTACGACAACGTCGACGACGAGTTTGTTGAGCTCGTTGACTTGGATTCGTTTACGGACACGTTGGACATGCTCGACTTCACCTACGACTTCCCCGCCGAGGACCTCATCACCACCGGTGTTAACTCCATCGCGTTCGCGGTCTGCATCGATGCCGGCGAGTACGCCCGGGTCACCGCGATGTGGGACACTGGCCAGCGCAGCGAGGACGGGTTCCTCGCCATGTGGCTGATCTGCAACGACCTCAACGAGCAAACCGCGGGCCTGCGCGCCTACCTGCTCGACCTCGACGGAGACCTGCACCTACACGTGGAAACAACCTGCCTCGTCTCCCAAGGCTTGTCCCCCGCACAGCGGCACAACTATCTGATCTCGTCGTTCGTCTCCATCCTCGGGGCGGTGGATCAGATCAGCACCCAGGTCAAGGGCGCGTCGGCGGTTAATTGGCCGGGGCGGGCTGAGGGCTAACGGCCGGCACGTCGCGCTGGGCGGCCTGCAGCTCAGAGGCGGCCGTGAGCAGGTAGAACATCAACGCCGCGACGAACGGCCCAGCGAGCCAGCCCATGCCGGGGTTTAGCGGGGGCACGACGCTGAACCCATCGCCGTTGGCAAGCGTGGCGTCATGGGGCGAGGGGTGGGTAAAGGCCGCGGACCAGCTGCCGAAGGTATGCACCGCGAAGGCCGCGGCGGCCGCGCACACAATCACCCACAATAGAGCGCGCAACCCGACGAGGCCGCGCGCGAAAGCGAAGATCGCGATGATCAGCCCCAGCACAGCGCTGACCAGAACGAACCCGCCGAGCGAGGCGAACTCGACGCTGGGTGGGCTCGCGACCTCGTCGACAACGTAGGAGCCTTCGCTCAACGTCCCCGCGTAACCCGGCCGGGTAAGACCCCACACGGCCCCGGCGACGGAACCCAGGCCCAGAGCGAGCATGAGGAGGGCCGCCGCGGCGCCGGCCCCGGTGGAAAACTTCATTAGTTGCAGAGCTTCCAGCGCCCGTCTTCGCGCTCGAAGATCAGGGTCTGCTCTTCACTGCCGTTCTGGTTGGTCACCGTCGCGGTGGCCGACGCCCGGTTGCCGTCAACCTTGGCGTCGGTAAGCGACACCGTGCTCTGCGGCACCGTAACCGCCTGGCCGGCCTGGGCCTGCAGGCGCGCCGCCTGCTCAATCTGGTCCAGGGTGTAGCCCGAGCGGTTCATCTCCTCCTGCACCGGCTCCGTCACCTTGCGGCAGGAATTTTCCATCAGTACGCGGGTCCACTTTTCCGGGCTCGGCGGGTTGAGCGCCGCGTGCATTGTCTGCTCCATCTCCTGCTTGTCAGCGTCGGAGGCCTGGCTGCCACCCTGCAGCGGCTGCTGGGTCGGCGGCGTGAAGTTCGGGTCTTGGAACGGGTTGGACAGCGCCGCGCCGCCGGCGGCCGCCGGGGCCCGGGGGTTGGCACCAGGGGCGTTCGCCGCCGACTGAGCGGCAGACGACTCAGCGGCGCTCGACTCCGTGGCCTCCGTCGTGCCGGAAGGCTCGGTGCTCTGCGTCGTCGTCGCGGAGGTAACCGTCGAGGTGGAGGAGGCTACGTCAGCGGTCTCCTCATCGGAGCCGCAGGCGGTGAGTGAGATAGAGGCGGCGGCCAGTGCGACAGTTGTCGCGGCTACCTTGTGGGAACCGGTTGGAAACATCACTACTACAACTCTCCTCGCAAAAATGCATTGTGTGGCCGTTTACGGCTTTTGTGGCTTTGTCAATACTAACAACGCATTGCTTAGTGGGCTGTGGGCCATCAGTGACAGATGTTTGAGAAGTTGCTGTGAGAATCACAGTGCCGTGGTCGTCTGGGTAATGTCGACAAGCATGCATCCGCCGTTGTCTCGGGAGTCGATCAGCCGCCAGGGCTTGGCCATCCTCGACGAATACGGCCTGGCGGACGTGACCATGCGCCGCGTCGCCTCCGCCCTCGGGGTCGCCCCCGGCGCGCTGTATTGGCACATCAGCAACAAGCAGGAACTCATCGCGGGAATCGCCACGCTCATCATCGCCCCGCTTATCGACGCCCCACCCCGCGCCGCCCCCAGCCCCGCGGCACTGTGCGCGAAACTGCGCGAAACCCTGCTTCGCCACCGCGACGGCGCGGAGGTTGTCACCACCGCGATGAGCCAACCGGGGTCTACCGTGGCACACGAGCTGACCCGGATCATGCGCGAGGCCATCGCGCGCGAGTTAGCGGACGCGCGGCGGGAGGCGTCGATAAGCAATGTGCACTCGGTGGCCGACGGACTGTTGTACATGACCCTCGGCGCAGCGAGTGTCCACCAGGCCGCGGAGCAGCTCGCGGAGGCGACCGGTGAGCGCGCCGCCGAACCCGCGACCGCCGCCACGGACGTTGCGGCCGCGATTTCGCTGCTGCTCACGGGCCTTCTCGACGCGAGCTCACCGCCGCCGACCGAACCCTAGCGTGCCAGGGCCGACCCGCAGCGCGCGAGCAACGTCCGCGCCTGCGATACGATTGGCTCCCATGACTGATGAGAACGTTGTGGTGTGGCCCGGTTCGGCCTACCCCCTTGGATCGACCTACGACGGAGCCGGCACCAACTTCGCACTCTTTTCGGCTGTCGCCGACAAAGTTGAGCTGTGCCTGATTGACAAGCAGGGTGCGGAAACGCGCGTCGCGCTCGAGGAAGTCGACAACTTCGTGTGGCACGCCTACCTGCCCGGTATCACCCCTGGCCAGCGCTACGGCTACCGCGTCCACGGCCCCTGGGACCCGCACAACGGCAAGCGCTGCGACCCGACCAAGCTGCTGGTTGACCCCTACGCCCGCGCCTTCGCCGGCGAGTTCGACCAAGACTCCTCCCTGTTCTCCTACGACATCCACGCCGAAGAGCCCGGCACCGGCCGCAACGAGGAAGACTCGCTCGGCCACACGATGCTTTCTGTGGTGATCAACCCCTTCTTCGACTGGGGCGATGACCGCTCCCCGCGCATCCCGGACGAGGAAACCGTGATCTACGAATGCCACGTCAAGGGCATGACGCAGACCCACCCCGACGTGCCGGAGAACCTGCGCGGCACCTACGCCGGCATGGCGCACCCGGCGGTGATCGACTACCTCAAAGACCTCGGGGTGACCTCCATCGAGCTGCTGCCCGTCCACCAGTTCCTGCAGGACGACCGCCTGCGCGACCTTGGCCTGCGCAACTACTGGGGCTACAACACGTTTGGCTTCTTCGCCCCGCAGCAGGACTATGCGTCGTCGGAAAAGCCCAGTGACGTCGTCGCCGAGTTCAAGGGCATGGTCCGCGCCTACCACGAGGCCGGCATGGAGGTCATCCTCGACGTGGTCTACAACCACACCGCCGAGGGCAACCACCTGGGCCCGACGATCGCGTTCCGCGGCATCGACAACGAGGCCTACTACCGGCTTGTCGACGGCGACAAGTTCCACTACATGGACTACACCGGAACCGGCAACTCGCTCAACGTGCGCGACCCGCACTCCCTGCAGCTGATCATGGATTCGCTGCGCTACTGGGTCTCGGAGATGCACGTCGACGGCTTCCGCTTCGACCTCGCCTCGACGCTGGCGCGCGAGTTTTCCGACGTGGATCGCCTTGCAACCTTCTTCGACTTGGTTCAGCAGGACCCGATCGTCTCCCAGGTCAAGCTCATAGCTGAGCCGTGGGACGTGGGCGAAAACGGCTACCAGGTGGGCAACTTCCCCGCGCTGTGGAGCGAGTGGAATGGCAAGTACCGCGACACCATGCGCGACTTTTGGCGCGGCGAGGCCTCCACCCTCGGCGAGTTCGCCTCCCGGCTGACCGGCTCCTCCGACCTGTACCAGCACAACGGGCGCCGCCCGACGGCGTCGATCAACTTCATCACCGCCCACGACGGGTTTACCCTCAACGACCTCGTGTCCTACAACGAGAAGCACAACGAGGCGAACATGGAGGACTCCCGCGACGGCGAGAGCCACAACCGCTCGTGGAACTGCGGCGTCGAGGGCCCCACGGACGACCCGGAGATTTTGCAGCTGCGCGCCCAGCAGCGCCGCAACTTCCTGACCACCCTGCTGCTCTCCCAGGGCACGCCGATGATCGCCCACGGCGACGAGTTCGCGCGCACCCAGGGCGGCAACAACAACGTGTACTGCCAGGACAACGAGATCGCCTGGATGAACTGGGACCGCCTCGAGGAGGCAGAGGAGCTGCACGACTTCACGCGCCGTCTCATCGCGATTCGCAAGCAGCACCCCGTGTTCCGCCGTCGCCGCTTCCTTGAAGGTGGTGCACTCGGCAACGACGTGGTTGACCGCGAGATCGCGTGGCTGGTGCCGTCGGGCAAGCTGATGAAGCGTGAGGACTGGGACTTCGCCTTCGGCAAGGCGCTGATGGTCTACCTCAACGGCAACGCGATTACGGAGCCGGACCGCCGCGGCCAGCGCGTCTCCGACGACTCATTCATCCTCATGTTCAACGCGCATTTCGAGGCGATTGAGTTCACCCTGCCGGATAAGTGGCTGGGCTCGAAGTGGGAGGTGCTCATCGACACCACCGAGCCTCTGGGCTACCCGGCGGACCAGGATGCGCTTGACGCGGGCGCGACCATCATCGTCCCGGCACGCTCCACGGTGGTGCTCAAACAGATTGAGCCGCCGGTGATAGACACCGACGACGAGCACGCTGAGGTTGCGATCTAAATCTCGGCGAAGGAGAGTTACGTGTCTGAGGTTTCTTCACATTCCGCGCTCAAGGCGCGCGGGGTCACGCTCAAGGTGGAGGGCACTGAGCTGGTACTCAGCCCGTCGCCGCTGGAGGCGTCGATAAGCGGCTCAAGCGAGCCCGTGCGTATCGACGCCACCACGATCACGCGCCTGCACGTCACCGACGGTGACGCCTGGCGCGGCGGCGCGTGCGGCATTGAAACGCCGCAGCGTACGGTCGATGTGGCTTTCTTCCCCGGCGACGCCCAGGCCCCCGCGCGGTTGCGCGAGCTTGTCGACGCCGCAGCGCGAGGCGAGGCCGCTAGTACACGGATCCCGGGGTTCGACTTCGTCGGCTTCGACGTCGAGACGGCCAATCCGGCGTGGGGGTCGATCTGCCAAATCGGCCTCGTCCGAGTCATCGACGGCGAGGAAACCGAGCGCGCGACCTGGCTGTGCACTCCCCCGCCGGGCCTCGACGAGTTTGACCCCTCCAACGTGGCCATCCACGGCATCTCCGCCGGGGCGGTCGCCGACGCCCCGCCGGTGGCGCAGCGCATCGACGAGCTGGTCGAGTTCGTCGGCGAGCTGCCCGTGGTCGCGCACAACGCGCAGTTCGACGCCACGGCCCTGCGCGACGCCTGCCGCGCCGTGGGGCGCGACATCCCGAACATCCTGTTCGCGTGCACGCTCGCGCAGTCGCGCGCGGCGAGGCTGAAGGTGGAAAACCACCGCCTGCCGACCCTCGCGGAGCACTTCGGGGTCAGTTTGGACAAGCACCACGATGCCGGTGAGGACGCCGCCGCGTGCGCGGGCATCATGGTGGGCCTTGCCCGCGACGCCGGCCACGAGGGAAGCCTGATGAACTTCGTCCACTCCACCGGGTTTACCCTCGGCGTGATTGGCGACGAGCGCGTCACACCCGTGCTGCGCGACCGCTCGGGCGCAGCCCGGGCGCTGCAGGCCTCCTCGACAGACGGCGCTGCCGTGACCCCGCGCGGCAGCAACCAGCACGAATCGCCGGTGCCCGCACCCGCCCAGGAGTCCGCGCCGGAGGAAGAATCCCCCCGCCGCGGCCCCGCCCCTTGGCAGTCCGTGGCCACCCCGGACACCATCCCGGACCCCGACCCCCAAGCCGACCCCAACTCCCCGCTCTACGGCCACAACGTCACGCTCACCGGCGAGTTCGAGCCTTTTGACAAGGGCCAACTGTGGTCCGGCATCGCCGCCCAGGGCGGTCAGGTGGGCAAGAACGTGACCAAGAAGACCACCATCTTGGTCACCGGCGAGTGGGCGACGATGACGTCGAAGGAAAAGCGCGCCCGCGAGCTCATGGACAAGGGCCAGGACATTGAGATCTGGTCGGCCGAGAAGCTACTCGACGCCCTCGGGCTCAACGAACAGCCACCGTTCTAGGGAACCGAACCCGTTGCGCGGCAGTCTAAGAAAAGTATGACTGCCGCGATGAGCGCTCTTCTTAGCCCCTACGCAGCCGCCGTGCCATGCGCGCTGACGCCCCGCCTCGTGCGGCGCAGCGCGCTGCCGGATGCCGCCTGCTGGTCAAGCAGTGAATTTTCCGCCAGCACCGCCTACATCACGCTCTCGCCCGAGTTGGTGTGCGTATTGGCGGATCACACCGGCCGGCCAGCGAGCCACCAGAGGATCGGCGCGATGGGCCGCAGCGTCACCGGGGCGTGGAACGCGGCAGCGCGCGGCGTGATCAATGAGGCAGTCAGCGACGGGCAGGTCGAGCTGTGGGTCAGGGACGCCACCGCAGCTTTTGGAGCTGACGTCCCGCGCGGGCTCCAACTGCGCGACGACCGGATGATACCCACGACGTGGCTGACCCACCCAAAGCTCTTTACCGTCTTAGATTCGCACTTCACGCAAGTGTTACGGCCGCGCTTCGGCCTGACATACCTCACCCGCGACTACCGCGAACTGTTCGTCTTTGACGCGCTCCCCAGCTCGTTCGCGCGGCGCTTCGCTTCGGCGTGCGTGATGCGCTACTCCGTGGGCTTTCCCCTCGTGGAACGCAGCGACCACCCTGCCGCGTGCTGAAAAAAGATTACGCTTGAACGGGCACGTACGACGTAGGAAAGCAACACAAGATCTATTTCTCAGGAGCCCTGATGCGACGCCCGATTACATCCACCTACCGCCTCCAGCTGCGCGGCCCCCACGCCGACCCCACGGGGCGGCGGTACGGGTTCGCGGAGGCCGCGGAGCAGATCCCGTACCTGCGCTCGCTCGGTGTCTCGCACCTGTACCTCTCCCCGATCTTCACGGCGGTCAAAGAGTCCAACCACAACTACGACGTCACGGACCCCACCGTGGTCAACCCGGAGCTCGGCGGGATCGAGGGCCTGCGCGAGCTCGCCGCGGTTGCCCACGACGCGGGCCTGGGCATCGTGCTCGACATCGTGCCCAACCACCTCGGCGTGGAAACGCCGCGGCTGAACAAGTGGTGGTGGGACGTGTTGAAGCTGGGCCAGGGCTCGGAGTACGAGCCCTACTTCGACATCGACTGGCACGAGGACAACGGCGCTGGCGGCCGGCTCGGCCTGCCCGTTTTGGGCGCGGAGGGCGACGAGGACAAGTTCAAGCTGGTCCACCTCGACGAGATCGACGAGGACGTGCTCGAGTACTACGACAATTACTTTCCGCTGGACCCCGAGAGCTACAGCTCGCTTGACGACGACCCCCTCGACGTCTACTCCAAGCAGCACTACCGCCTGATGTTCTGGCGCGACGGGGTGATCTCCTACCGGCGCTTCTTCTCCGTTAACGGCCTCGCCGGGATCCGCCAAGAAGACCCCCTGGTGTTCGAGCAAACCCACCGGATCCTGCGCCAGCTCATCGCCGAGGACCTGATCGACGGCGTACGCGTGGATCACCCGGACGGCCTGGCGGACCCGTTTGACTACCTCACCCGCCTGCGCGGGCTGATGGGCGACGACCGCTGGCTCGTGGTGGAGAAAATCCTCGGCGTCAACGAGCCGCTTGACCCGCGCCTCGCCGTCGACGGCACGACCGGCTACGACGCGATGCGCGAGTTCGACGGGGTGTTCATCTCGCGCGAGGCGGAGGACTCGTTGAGCATGCTGGCGATGCAACAGTCGGGCTCGACGTGGGACGAGGCGGCCATTTCCGCCGCCGAGCACCAGCTCAAGCGCGACGTGGCGTCCTCCGAGCTGGGCGCGGAGATCCAGCGCCTCACCCGCGCGATTCGCCGCGACAACTTCTCCACGGCCGGCTCCACCGTCTCCGACGAGGACCTGCGCTCGACCGTGGTCGAGCTCGTCGCGGCGATTCCGGTGTACCGCGCTGACTACATCTCCCTGTCGCGCATCACCTCCTCGGTGGTGGCCGAGATGGCGCGCCGTTTCCCCTCCCGGCGCGACGCGCTCGATCTGATCACCGCCGCGCTGCTGGCTAACAGTGAGGCGAAGACGCGTTTTTCCCAGGTCTGCGGCGCGGTGATGGCCAAGGGCGTGGAAGACACCCTGTTCTACCGCGCGAGCCGCCTTGTGGCGCTGCAGGAGGTCGGTGGCGCTCCCGGCCGGTTCGGTGTGTCTGCGGCCGAGTTCCACCTGCTGCAACAGGAGCGCGCCAACCTGTGGCCGCTCGCGATGACCTCGCTGACCACGCACGACACGAAGCGCACGGAGGACACCCGCGCGCGGATCATTGAGATTACGGAGGTTGCGAACGATTTCGCCGAGCTGGTGCGCCAGGTCAACGCGATCGTCCCGGCGCCCGATGCCGCGACCGCGCACTTTCTCATCCAGAACCTGCTCGGTGTGTGGCCGCACGACGGGGAGATTACGGAGTCGCTGCGTTCCCGCCTGCACGACTACGCGATCAAGGCGGTGCGCGAAGCCGGGGTGAAGACGAGCTGGTTCGATCAGGATGAAACGTTCGAGCAGGCCATCACCGACTGGATCGACGCGCTGCTCTCCGGCCCGGTGACGTCCGCGATCACGGACTTCGCCGCGCGCTTGCACGGCGGCGCAATCCAGGTCTCTCTGGGCCGCAAGATGCTGCAGCTCATCGGCCCCGGTATCCCGGATACCTACCAGGGCCAGGAGTACTTCGATCTCTCGCTGGTTGACCCCGACAACCGCCGCTTCGTCGACTACACGCAGCGCGCCCAGACGCTGGAGCAGTACCTCGAGTTCAAGGCAGGCACCGATCGCTCGCTGGCGGCGTACCTGGCGCTCGGCGAGGAACCCGCCGAGGGCGCCGGGGACGCAGTCTCGCCCGCGGTGTACCCGCACCTGCCGGAGATCATCGACCGCGCGAAGCAGGCCGTCGTCCGCGAGGCGCTGATGCTGCGTCGTGAGCACCCGGATGTGTTCTTGGCCGGGGAGCACCAGCCCGTCTTCGGTGTCGGCGAGGCGGAATCGCACTTGGTGGGCCTCGCGCGCGGCGACGGCGATGTGCGCGGCGCGGCGGGCCTGTCCGTCATCGCGCTGGCAACGCGCCGCCCCCTGCTGCTTGAGCGTCGCGGCGGTTGGGGCGACACCACGGTGACCCTGCCGGAGGGCAGCTGGGTCGACCGCGTCTCAGGCCGAACGTTCGAGGGCACCGTGCCCGTCGCCGACGTGCTCGAGGTCCTGCCCACGGCCCTACTCGTCTCGCGACGGCTGATCAACTCCGTGGCCCTGTAAGGCAGGTATCCTTGGCCCCCGTGAAAAACGAGCGCAGCGGAAAGAAGCGCAAAGGCGCCAAGCCCTCCGACGACACGATCGCGCGTCTCGGGTCGACCTACCACGCCTGGGTCGCGGTACACCCGGACGCCGGCACCGCGTTCCAGCAGGCGCTCGTCGAGCTGCTTGGCGACGCCGGCGTCAACTTCGACCGCGTCGACGTCCGCATCAAGTCGTGGCCCTCGCTCAAGGCCAAGGCCCGCAAGCAGCGCGACGGCGCTTACGTCTACCCCGACCCGTGGAACGACATTCGGGACGTGGTCGGGGCGCGCATTACGGTGCTGCACTCCACGGAGATTCCGGCGGTGCTAACGCTGTTGGCGGACGAGTTTGAGGTGCTACGCAGCGTCGATAAGGCTCAGGAGACGCGCATTGCTGGTGGCTTCGGGTACGGCTCGCACCACGTTGTGCTGCGGGTGACGGACAATTCGGAGAACCTCGAGTCATACGCGGGCACCCAGTTTGAGGTGCAGATCCGCACCGTGCTGCAGCACGCGTGGGCGGAGTTCGAGCACGACATCCGCTACAAGCGCTCCGGGGAGGCCCCGGACCCGCAGATCGACCGCGCGTTCACGCTTGCCGCCGGCCTGATCGAGCTCGCCGACCAGCAGTTCGACCAGATCGCCAGCATCAACAACCCCCACCACTCCGTGGACACGGGCGTGGATGCCGAGCTCGCGCCGGAGACGCTGCCCGGCGTGCTCACGGTGCTTCTGGGCAGCCGCTTTCCGCTGTCGCGCCCGAGCGACTACCGCTTCCTCATGGAGCTTCTGCGCGCCCACGACATCGAGACGGTGTCGCAGCTGGCGGAGCTGGTCAACGCCGCCGACTTGGAAGCCGTGGGCAGCGCGATGAATTACGCCTTCGTGCCCGGGCAGGTGCGCATTATCGACGACGTCCTGCTGAACCGTTTTGCCACCGAGCACATCGAGCGCACCGCGGAGCTGGGCAACCGCCCGAAGCTGCGCCGCGACCGCTTGGGCACGCGTTTGGCGGCGTTGCGCGCCGGCCGCGGGTAGGCGCCGGGTTCCGCGTAAACCCGCTCGCTGCAATCTGCGCCGAGTTTAGGCTGAGCACCCGCACTCTTACCCGTGCGGGTTTGGGGTGAAGCGCGAGCTAGAACCCGCGCAGCCGATCGATGGCGCGGCGGTCCTTCTTCGTCGGGCGCCCGGCCCCCCGGTCGCGCACCGGCAGCGTGGCAAAGATGTCGCGCGGCGGCGGTGGCGGGGACTTATCGACGTACATCGTGCGCGCCACCGGAGCCCCCACGCGCTTGCGCACTGTGCCCGTGACCTCGAACTCTAGGTAGCGGTGGTCCTTCCAGACGCGGATGTGGTCGCCCGGCGCCACCTGGGCGGCGGGCTTGGCGGACACCCCGCCGAGCTTGACGTGCCCGGCGCGCACCGCTTCAGCGGATTGCGAGCGGGTCTTGAAAATACGCACCGCCCACAGCCACACGTCGAGGCGGACGGGCGCGCCGTCGGGTTCAGTCATGGATGCCTTTAGTAGTTGTCCCTGTGGTTGACGATTTTCTGCACCTTGTTGTAGTTCACAAACCCGCCGACCACGCCGATGATCAGGCCGAGGATGAGGATGGTGAAGGAAAACGGCGAGCCGATAAGGAAACCGAGCGCAATGCCACCGACCACGCCGCCGCCGGCGAAGGCCACTGCGTTGCGGGAGTAGCGGCGCACGGCCTGCTTGCGCGCTTCGATCGGGTTGTTGGGGCGGGGCTGCATTGTCATGGCTCTAAAGTCTAGCCACGCGCGGCCACTTCCACCCACTCGTACCCGGCGCTGCGTGCGGTGGCGCTGCCGTGGGTGGCGGCGGCGAGGAGGGCGTCGACACGCTCGCGCTGCCCGGCAGGGAACGCGAGGGTGTACTCGGCCAGGCTGCCGTAGGTGATGTCGGCGATGTCGACGCCAGCGTTGCGCAGCTCGGCCTCTATGCGCCCGGCGTCGGCGTGCGGCAGCGCCACGGTGGCCAGCTCGGCGACGCGGCGCTCAACCCGCGGGACATAAATCAGCGCTTCCGAGACGGCGTTGGAGTACGCGTGAACGAGCCCGCCGGCGCCAAGCTTGATGCCTCCGAAGTACCTGGTCACCACAGCCGCGATGTCGCGCATTCCGGAGCCGCGCAGCACGTCGAGCATCGGGGTGCCCGCGGTGCCCGAGGGCTCGCCGTCGTCGGAGGAGCGCTCGATCGGGTTAGCCGCCTCGCCGCTGACGATGCAGGCGAAGCAGTGGTGGCGGGCGTCGGGGTATGCGGCGCGGGCGGCGTCGACAAGCGAGCGGGCGGCGGCCTCGTCGTTGGCGCGGGCGATCCAGGCGATGAAGCGCGAGCGTTTGATCTCAAGCTCGGCAACGACCGGCTCGCCCGCAGCGGGCAGGTCGTAGGGCAGCGGAGTAGTTGACATGGTTGCCTTTGATGTTACTACTGTCGGTTATATGTCTTGCGTCGAAATGTTCGAGGTGTGGGCCCCGTTCGCCCACGATGTTCGCCTGCTTGTCGACGGCGCCGAGCATCCCATGTCAAGGGACGGCACTCGCACCGGGTGGTGGGTTCTCGACCCGGCCGTCGCCACCCCGCGCGATGGCCAACGGTACGCGTTTCGCCTGTTCGACGGCACGGATTGGTCAAAGCCGCTGCCGGATCCGCGCAGCCGCGCCCAGCCCGACGGCGTGCACGGCACCTCCCAAGTCGTCGGCACCGACTTCGACTGGACGGACGAATCCTGGGCCGGACTGCACCTTCGCGGCCAGCTCATCTACGAGCTGCACGTCGGCACGTTTACGGACGCCGGGACGTTTGAGGGGGTCGTCGACAAGCTTGATTACCTGCTCGGCCTTGGCGTGACCACCATCGAGCTGATGCCGGTGCAGCCGTTCGGCGGAACGCGCAACTGGGGCTACGACGGGGTCGAGTGGTTCGCCGTGCAGGACTCCTACGGCGGGCCCAAGGGGTTAAAAAAGCTTGTCGACGCCGCCCACAACAAAGGCATCGCGGTGATCTTGGACGTGGTTTACAACCACTTCGGGCCCGAAGGGAACTACAACGGCTCCTTCGGCCCGTACACCACCGCCGGGCACACCGACTGGGGCGATGTGGTCAACCTCTCCGGCCCCGGCTCCGACGAGGTGCGCGCCTACATCCTCGACGCTGTGCGCCAGTGGCTCGACGAGTTCCACCTCGATGGGTTGCGCCTCGACGCCGTGCACGCCTACGACGACCGGCGCGCGTTTTCCATCATGGAGGAAATCCGCCGCGTCTCCGACTCGGTGGCGGAAGTAACCGGGGTGCCGCGCACCATCATCGGCGAAACGGACCAAAACGACCCGCGCATTGTCAACGACGAGTCCGTCGGCGGCTACGGCCTGAGCGCGCAATGGCTTGACGACGTCCACCACTGCATCCACACCCTGGTCAGCGGGGAACGCCAGGCGTACTACGTGGACTTCGGCACTGTCGACATCCTCGCCGACACCCTGCGCCACGCCTACCGCTTCCGCGACACGTGGTCCGAGTACCGGCGCCGCACGCACGGGCGCCCCCTGGACCTCGACGCAATCGGGCCGTGGCGCATGATCACCTACACCACCACCCACGACCAAACAGGCAACCGGGCGGCAGGTGATCGCCCCTCGCAGTACCTCTCGCCTGCCCAGCAGGTGCTCAAAGCGGCGGTCGTTTTGTGCTCCCCGTTCACCCCGATGCTGTTCATGGGGGAGGAGTTCGGTGCCCGCACGCCGTTTCCCTTCTTCTGCTCGCACACTGACGAGGAGCTCAACCGGCTCACCCGCGAGGGCCGCTTCCACGAGTTCTCGCGCCTCGGCTGGGACCCCGACGACGTGCCCGACCCCTCCGCCCCGGCGACCTTCGAGTCGGCCCGATTGAAGTGGGAGTTCGACCGCGACCAGGACGAAGTCTTCGAGGCCTACCAGGCGCTCATCGGCCTGCGCGAGCGCTACGGCTTCGCCCGCGAGGACCTGCGCGATCTCCACGTGGACAACTCAGAGACCTGGCTGACCATGAGCTACGACTCCCCCGAGCCTGTCACCCTCGCCTGCAACTTCAGCGACGCCCCCGTCACCGTGCCCGTCGGCGGCAACCTAGTGTACTCCTTTACCAACCCGGAGGTCACCGCGGACTCCACAACCTTGGAGCCCTGGGGGTTCGCGCTGATCGAGCGCACGGTATAGGCGGCGCGAGGTGCCCCTGACCAGCACGGAAAGACGCCTCAACCTCGCGTGGTTGCTCGTGGTAGCGCTGCCGTCGGTCGGGTTGTGCATCTCCTGCCTTCGCAGCGCGCACACCCCGTGGCAGTTCGCACTCGGGGTAGCCTCAGCGGCCTGTATCACTGCCGCGCTGCTGCGCCACGTTCCCACGTACTCGGCGCTTGCCCCGAGGGATTTTTAAGAGCCGCTCGTTCCCGCTGCTCTTCGCCAGCTACGTGCCCAGCGTCATCGGGCACTGGCAGGGTGGGCTGGCGCTGGTAGCGCTTGTCCACCCGCTCATCTGCTACTTGTTCATCGCCAGCCGCGAGCGCCTGCACGAGTGGGCGAGGCGGCGCTAGGTAACCGCTCTTACCCGGAGACGATGAAGTCGTACTCCTGCGTGCCGGGCTGCAGCCGGCGGCAGTCGATCGGGGATGCGTCCATGCGCTCCATGAGCGGCTCCAGATCCCGCGCACGGGTCAGCTCGAGGCCGACGAGCGCGGTGCCGGTTTCGCGGTTGTTCTTTTTCAGGTACTCGAACAAAACGATGTCGTCGTCAGGTCCGAGGATATCGGTGAGGAAGGTGCGCAGCTGGCCCGGCTCCTGCGGGAAGTTCACCAGGAAGTAGTGCTTGAGACCGCGGTGGATCAGCGAGCGCTCCATGATCTCGGCGTAGCGCAGCACGTCGTTATTGCCCCCGGAGATGATGCACACCACCGTGCTGCCCGGCTCGAACTTCACGCCGTTAAGTCCCGTGACCGCCAGCGCACCCGCCGGCTCGGCGATGATGCCCTCGTTTTGGTACAGGCTGAGCATCTCGGTGCACACGGCGCCCTCGTCGGCAATGACCATGTGGATGCGGCTTAGGTTGGCGTCGATGACCTGAAACGGCAGCGCGCCGATGCGCTTCACGGCCGCGCCGTCGACGAAGGGGTCGATCGACTCGAGCGTCACCGGCTCACCCTGGGCGAGCGCCGCGTGCAGCGATGCCGCCCCTTTCGGCTCCACGGCAATGATCCACGTCAGAGGCGACATGTCGGCGAGGTAGGACGCCACACCAGCAAGCAGCCCGCCGCCGCCGACGGGGACAGCGACGCTGCCGAGCTCGCGACCGAGCCCGGTGAGCTGGCTGAGGATCTCCGCGGCGACGGTCCCCTGCCCGACCATGGTGGCGCGGGCGTCGAAAGGCTCGACGACGGTTGCGCCGCGCGCGATCGCGTCGGCACGCGCAGCCTCAGCCGCCTCGTCGAAGCTGTTGCCCACGACGACGAGCTCGATCGCGTCGCCGCCATGGACGAGGATGCGGTCGCGCTTCTGCTTCGGCGTCGGCTTGGGCACGAAGATCTTGCCGCGAATGCCCATCGCACGGCAGGCGTACGCCACGCCTTGGGCATGGTTGCCTGCCGACGCCGCCACGACGCCCGCCGCCTTCTCCTCCGGCGTGAGGTTGGCGATGTTGTAGTAGGCGCCGCGGATCTTGTACGAGCGCACGTCCTGCAGGTCCTCGCGCTTGAGGTACACCTCCACCCCGTACTGCTGCGACAAGCGGGGGCAGTACTGCAACGGGGTGGGCTCGATGACGGACGAAATCCTCGCCTGCGCCGCCTGGATGTCGGCTGCGTGCACGGGCTGGAAGTTCGTTGTCTCACTCATGGACAGCCAGTTTATCCCCATGGGTTCTCACCCGACGGTGTGAGCCACCCAAGTAAGTGCGTTCACCCGCCGTTAATTAGACCGTCACGCAAACCTGCCCCAATTCCACCTGTGGGCCACCCGGCCCCGTTAAAAATAACCTGTCAGTTATATCCCATCTTCGTGAAAGGTGCCCTTTCTGTGAGCAGCCCCCGCCCCGCAGTACTCGGTGCTGCTGCGACCGCACTCGCCTCCGCTTTCGCCCTGGCTACCCCCCGCCCACGCGGCGGTCATCGCCTCCCCGATTCAGGACGGCGCAGCCGACGCCACCGTCGCGTTGAAACCCATCGGCTCCTACAACGCCGGGGTGTTCGATGAGTCCACCGCGGAGATCGTCGCCTAACACGCCGCGTCGAAGCGCCTGCTCACAGTAAACGCCCACGCGGGCGTCATCGACGTCCTCGACATCAGCGACCCGACCAACCCGACCAAGATCGGCTCCGTCTCGGGCGGCGAGGGCACCACGATCAACTCCGTCGCCGTGCGTGCCGACGGCCTCGCGGTCGCCACCGTGGAGCCCTCCACAAAGACCGATGCCGGGGAACTGATCTTCTTCAACGCGGGTGCAAGCGAGCTTGCTTCTGAGCCACTCGGCCGCGTCACCGTCGGCGCGCTGCCCGACATGATCACCATCACCCTCGATGGCGCCCACGCCCTGGTTGCCAACGAGGGCGAGCCGGCCGCAGACTACTCCGTGGACCCCGAGGGCTCCGTCTCCGTTGCCGCGCTACGCAGCGGCGTTGAGGCATCCGCCCAGACGGACGTGCGCACGGCGGACTTCACCGCCTTCAACGCCCCCGACGCGCTGCCGGAGGGGGTTCACGTGTTCGGGCAGGTTGGCGCATCTACCACCGTCGCGCAGATTCTCGAGCCCGAGTACATCACCGTCTCCGGCGGCAAGGCGTGCGTCTCGCTACAGGAGAACAACGCCATCGGGGTCGTCGACATCGCATCCGCCAGCGTGGATCGCATTTTCCCCCTCGGCTACCAGGACCGCGCAACCGTCGCCTTCGACGCCAGCGACAAAGACGGCGGCATCAACCTTAAAAAAACTGGCCGATCGAGGGCATCCTCCAGCCGGACGCCGTCGCGTCGTACCCGGCGAACGGCCAGACCTACATCGTCACCGCGAACGAGGGCGACGCCCGCGACTGGGACGCCTACTCTGAGGAGGTGCGCCTGAAGGACTTCGGCAAAAAGGGCATTGCCCCGGTCTGCGACAACATCGGCGGCCTGTCGCCTGAAGAGGTTGCCGCGATGCGCTCCGATGCCGGCGCCGGACGCCTCAACATGAGCACCACCTTTGGCCTCAACGACGAGAGCGGCTGCTACGACGAGCTCTACGCTTTTGGTGGCCGCAGCTTCTCCATCTTCTCCGCCGACGGCACCCCCGTGTTCGATTCCGGCGAGGACTTTGAGCGCATCACCGCGCGAGTGCTCCCCGACTACTTCAACTCGAACCACACGAAGGCCGAGTTCGACGCACGTTCCGATGATAAGGGCCCCGAGCCCGAGGGCGTCACCCTGGGCACGATCGACGGCCGCACCTACGCCTTCATCGGCTTCGAGCGCGTCGGCGGTGTCATGGTCTACGACATCACCGATCCCTACAACGCGAAGTACCAGACCTACCTCAACAACCGCGACTTCGCGACCAACGCCGGCGACCTCGGCCCGGAGGGGCTGACCTTCATCCCGGCGAGCGACTCCCCCAACGGCAAGAACCTGCTCGCGGTGGGCAACGAAGTCTCCGGCACCACCACCGTCTACCAGGTGGATTCGCTCATCGCCCCGCCCGCCGCGGGTGAAACCTCGCCCGATTCGTCGAGCTCGTTGAGCTCGTTCGGCCTGGTCGCTGGCATCCTCGCCGCACTGCTCGGTGCGATCACGGCTCTCATCGGCGCCGTGATGGCGGGAATCCTGCCCAACCCGCTGGGCTAGGCGGCGTCAGCGCGGAGGCTTCCGGGGCGCGAGTGAGGGCGTCGATAAGCAGCTAACCCACAATCCCCGCGCCGAGGTTGGCCTTGAGGTCGCCCATCAGGCTGGCCGAGCGCTCCACGCGCAAGTGGTCGCCGAGAACCATCAGCTGCGACTGGTCGCCGTGGACGAGGTTGAGGTAGACGTCGGAATCGCCCGGGTTGGTCGACAGGACGTGCTTGAGCTTGCGGATGTTATCCAGGGTGCACTGCTCCGTGCGCATGGTCAGGCGCAGCGGTAGGCCGGCGCCGTTGCCCGGGCCAAGCTCAGGCACCTTGACGTCGTCGCCAAACAGGCTCATCCGCTCGTCGCGGATGGTCACGTGCGCCTTGACTAGGACAATGTTGTCTTCGACGATCTGCGGGGCAACCAACGAGTAGACCTTGTTGAACAACAGCACATCGACCTGGGCGCCGTGGTGATCCTCGATGGTGACAATCGCCCAGGGCGAGCCGTCCTTCTTAGAGAACCTGCGGTCGACGCTCGAGATTAGACCACCGATGGTGATTTCGGCGCCGTTGCGCAGCTCGCCCGACAAAATGTCCGTGAGCTGCGTGTCCGTCTGCGCATCGATGGCCTCCTCGTAACCGTCGAGCGGGTGGCCCGAGACGTAGAGCCCGAGCATCTCCCGCTCGAGCGCCAGGGTGTGCTTCCGGTCCCACTCGTCGTCAGGCACGTCGATGGTGAACACGGCCTGCTCCGCGCCGCCCTCGCCCGCGAAGCTGGCGAACAGGTCGAACTGGCCCTTGTCCGCGGCCCTCTTGGTGGTCAGCACCGAATCAACCGCGTCCTCCTGCACGAGCATCAGCCCCTTGCGCGGGTGGCCCAGCGAGTCGAACGCACCCGCCTTGATCAGGGACTCCGTGATGCGCTTGTTACAGGCGAGCAGCTCGATCTTGTCCAGGTAGTCGGAGAAGCTCGAAAACGCCCCCTTCGTGCGGCGGGTTTCCTTGATCGACTCCACCACTTCCACGCCCACGTTGCGCACCGCGGCGAGGCCGTAGCGGATGTCGCTGCCCACAGCCACGAAGTTCTCTTCGGACTCGTTAATGTCCGGCTGCAGCACGCTAATCCCGAGGTGGCGGCAATCCGCGAGGTAGATCGCCGACTTGTCCTTCTTATCGCCGACAGAGGTCAATAGCGCGGCCATGTACTCGGCGGTGTAGTTGGCCTTGAGGTAGGCCGTCCAGTAGGACACCAGCGCGTAACCGGCGGCGTGGGACTTGTTAAACGCATACGAGGCGAACGGCTCAATCGTGCCCCACAGCGCGTCGACGGCGTCCTTAGAGAACCCGTTGGAGAACATGCCCTCGGAGAACTTCGTGTACTCCTTGGCCAGCACCTCGGGCTTCTTCTTACCCATGGCCTTGCGGAAGCCGTCTGCTTCACCGGCGGTGTAGTTCGCCACCTTCTGCGAGATCCTCATGATCTGCTCCTGGTAGACGATCAGGCCGTAGGTCTCGTCGAGGATCTCCCTCAGCGGCTCCTCGAGCTCCGGGTGAATCGGCGTAATCGGCTTGCGGCCGTTCTTTCGGTCCGCGTACGCCTCGTGCGCCCTGACGCCCATCGGGCCCGGGCGATACAGCGCGAGGGAGGCGACGATATCGTTAAACCCGGTCGGCTTCATGCGCTTGAGCAGGTCCTGCATGCCAACGGAGTCGAGTTGGAACACGCCGAGGGTGTCGCCGCGCGAGAGCAACTCGTAGACGGCAGGGTCGTCGATGTCGAGGGTTTCCAGGTCGATCGTCTCGCCCCGGTTTTTCTCGATGTTGGCCATCGCGTCACCGATGACGGTGAGGTTACGCAGGCCGAGGAAGTCCATCTTCAGAAGGCCGATCGCCTCACACGCCGGGTAATCCCAGCCGGTGATCAGCGCGCCGTCCGCCGGGCGCTTCCACATCGGGATGTGGTCCATCAGCGGCACCCGGGACATGATCACCGCGCAGGCGTGCACGCCTGCCTGGCGCACCACGCCCTCGAGGCCGCGGGCGGTTTCGTAGATCTTGGCCACGTCCGGATCCGTCTCAATGAGCGAGCGGACCTCCGCGGCCTCTGGGTAGCGCTCGTGCTCCGGGTCCGTGATCCCCACCAGCGGAATGTCCTTGGCCATAATCGCGGGCGGCAGCGCGCCGTTGATGCGGTCGGCCATCTGGAAACCAGGCTGGCCAAACCACACCTTGGCCGCGTCCTTAATGGCCTGCTTCGTCTTCACGGTGCCGAAGGTGATCACCTGCGCGATCTTGTCCTCGCCCCAACGCTCGGCCGCGTAAGTGATCATCTCCCCGCGGCGGCGGTCGTCGAAGTCGATATCGATATCCGGCGCGGACGGGCGCTCCGGGTTCAGGAATCGCTCAAACAGCAACCCGTGTTCGATGGGATCGATGTTGGTAATCGTCAGCGCGTACGCGACCAGCGCGCCGGCGGCCGAGCCACGGCCAGGGCCGACGCGGATGCCGATTTCGCGGGCGTGCTTGATGATCTCCGCGACGATAAGGAAGTACGAGGGGTAGCCCTTCATGTCGATCACGTCGACCTCGTAATTCGCGCGGTCGATGTACTCCTGCGGGACCTCTTGGCCCGGGAAGCGTTCCTCCAGCCCGCGCATGACCTCCTTGCGCAGCCACGACGTCGGGGTCTCGCCCTCGGGCACGTCCGCTACCGGCATGCGGTCGTGCGGGTGCTCCTGCCACAGCTCGGAGTAGTCGCCGACGCGCTCGGCGATCCACAGCGTGTTGTCGCAGCCGTCGGGCACGGTCGAGTCCCAGAGCTCGCGCATCTGCGCCGCGGACTTGATGTAGTAACCGGTGCCGTCGAACTTGAAGCGGTCCTGGTCCATCATGGTCTTGCCAGTCTGGACGCACAGCATCGCCTCGTGCGCCGGGGCCTGCGACTCGAGCACGTAGTGGCAGTCGTTGGTCACCAGCGGCGGCAGCTCGAGGATCTCACCGATTTTGAGCAAGTCATCGCGCACCCTGCGCTCGATGTGCAGGCCGTGGTCCATCAGCTCGAGGAAGTAGTTGTCTTTGCCGTAGATGTCCTGCCACATCGCGGCGGCCTCCAGGGCCGCGTCGAACTGGCCGAGGCGCAGGCGCGTCTGCACATCACCCGAGGGGCACCCGGTCGTGGCGATGATGCCGTCGGCGTGCTCGGCGATCAGCTCCGCATCCATGCGCGGCCACTTGCCCAGCTGCCCCTCGTAGGACGCGAGCGTGGACAGCTTGAACAGGTTGCGCAGGCCCGTGGCGTTCTCCGCCAACATGGTCTGGTGGAGGTACGCGCCGGACGCGGAGACGTCGTCACGCTTTTGGTCCGGGGTTCCCCACAGCACGCGCTTTTTGTTAAAGCGCGACTCAGGCGCCATGTAGGCCTCGATGCCGATGATCGGTTTGACGCCCGACTCGACCATGCGGCGGTAAAACGCGTTGGAGCCGAACATGTTGCCGTGGTCGGTCATCCCCACCGCGGGCATGCCCTGGCGGATTACCTCGTCCGCGAGCAGGTCCACCTTTGCCATGCCGTCCAACATGGAAAATTCTGTGTGGTTATGCAGGTGGACGAACGAGGAGTTTTTAGCCATGCGGCTATCCTAACCCGCACGCCGACACAGCAAAACCACCCAAATCACAGGGGTGTAACCCGGACGGTTCTACTCGTAGCGCAGGGCGTCGATAGGCTGCATCTTGGCGGCCTTCGACGCCGGGTAGGCACCGAAAAACACGCCCGTGGCCAGGGAGAATGCCAGAGACATCAGCACGGCGCCGATGGGTGGCCAGACAAACGCGTTAAACGCCGAGGTGGCTATCATGCCGGTCGCGGAGCCCAGCACGATGCCGATGACGCCGCCGACGAGGCAGACCAAAATCGCCTCGACGATGAACTGTGTGCGGATGTCGCGTTGCGTCGCGCCGAGCGCCTTGCGCACGCCAATCTCGCGGGTGCGCTCCGTGACGGTGATCAACATGATGTTCATCACGCCGATGCCGCCGACGACCAGGGAGATGCCGCCGATCGAAGACAGCACCGTCGAGATGATCCCAAACACGTTGGTCAGCTCTTCGAGGCCCTTGGACAGATCAACCACCGTTATCTCATAGTTCGGGTTGCGCTCGTACCAGCGGTTGACGTAGCGCTGCAGCTCCGATTGGAACGCCGCCGTGTCTTCGCCCGCGCTCGACTGCACAGAGAACCCCGTAATAGCCGTTACTGGCGCGCCCACCCGCTCCGCCGCACCAATCGGGATGTACGTCTCGGCCGTAGTGGTCCCACCGGAGGACATCCCGGCGTTGCCCTCGTCTTCCAACACGCCCACGACAGTGAAGACGGCCGTATGGCTGCCGACGGCAACGTCAATGCGCTCGCCGAGGGCCGACTGGGGGTCGCCGTTGAAAAGGGCGTCGATAAGCGGCTTCGACACCACGGTCACCGGCCGGCCCTGGGCGATGTCGTCGGCGTTGAGCGCCCGGCCGAACTGCACATTCTTGTTGCGCATGGTCAGCGTGTCCGCCAGCGAGGGGTAAACGGTGATGGCTGTGTCGGTTTGCTCGCGCGTGACCTGGCCCGAGTTGGACACCGAGCTAACCACGTCAACGCCCTGGATGCGGGGGCCGAAATGGGCGCGCATCTGCTCGAGCTCCTCGAACGAAATCTTGTCCTGGTCGTCCCTCGGCGGTGCTGAGCTCGGCCCGGCGACAGCCGCGTTCGGGTCAGTTTCCTCGGACCGTTCGTGCACCAACACCATGTGATTGGTCGCGCCGACGCCCTCGAGCGATGACATAACCTGCTTCTGCAGGCCGGCGCCAAGCGTCATGATGATGATCACCGCCATGATGCCGATGATGATGCCCAAAAGCGTCAGAAGCGAGCGCAACTTGTTGTTGTTCAGGCTGGACGCCGCCAGGCTGAGGGATTCGCGCAGGTTCATCGCACAACCCCTGCCTTGGGGCGGCGGATATTCGAGATGTTGCCGTCCTTCATCTCCACGATTCGCTCCGTCTCCTCGGCGAGGTCGGGGTTGTGGGTGATGAACACGATCGCTTTGCCCAGCTCCTGGTGAAGCTCGTGGAACAGGTCCATGACCATGCGCCCGGTCGAGGAATCCAGGGCGCCGGTTGGTTCGTCGGCAAGCAGCAGGTCTGGGTCGTTGGCGAGGCTGCGCGCGATGGCGACGCGCTGCTTCTGACCGCCCGAAAGCTCGTTTGGCAGGTGCTTGAGCCGGTCGCCCATCCCCATCTTCTTGAGCAGCTCGGCGGCGATTTCTTCGCGCTCTCGCTTATCGACGCCCGCGTACATCATGGGCATCGCAACATTCTGTAGCGCGTCAATGCGCCCGATCAAGTTGAAGTTCTGGAAGATGAAGCCGATGTTCTGGCTGCGGTAAGACGCCAACTCCTGGTCCTGCTTGGCGTAGACGGGCTCGCCGTTGAACGCGTAGGCGCCCTCTGTGGGGCGGTCGAGCATGCCGATCAGGTTCATCAATGTCGATTTGCCACAGCCCGAGGGCCCGACGATAGAGACGAACTCGCTTTGCTCGGTGTAGAAGTCGATTCCGTGGAGGACCTTGACCTCGCTGGGCTCGTCGGGGTTGTAGGTTTTGACAATGCGGCGCATGTCAATCAACAGGCCGGATTCGGCCATGGAGGTAGGTTCGCTCACGGGCCTACCCCTTGTTCTGGGCGCTCGTGGTGGGAGCGGGCGCGGAGCTGGCTCGGGCCTGGGCGACCTCGTCGGGATTGAAGTTCGGGTCGGCCACGGCGACGGTGTCGCCGAGCTTGTCGCGGTACTGGTCGGGCCAGTTGATCACGATGTCACCCTGCTTCAGGTCGCCGCCGGTCACGGCGACGTCGACCTCGTTGGCCGTGCCGGTTTCCACCGTGCGCTCTTCGACGGTGCCGCGCTTGTCGCCCTCGTCAGTGCTCAGCACGAGGACCTTATTCGTCCCGGCGTCGTCGTAGACCGCGTCGAGGGGCACGGACAGCGAGTCTGGGGTTTCTTCCGTGATGATTTCCGCTCGCGTGCTGCCGCCGAGCAGCAGCCCAACCTTATCACCCGTGACCTCGATGTCAACGGGGAACATCACAGAGGCGTTGGCCTGCTGGTCGCCCTCTCCCGGCGCGCCAACGGGCGAAATCCATGACACCCGGCCCGCGAATTCCTTGGGACCCGTCGCGGTGCTCGTGAACGTGACGCGGTTACCGGTCTTGATGTTGGGCATATCCACCTCTCGCACCTGGGTGCGGATCAGCAGCCGCGCATCATCGACGATGGTCAGCAGCTTGCCCTGGGGCACGTCGCCTTCTTTGACGTCAACGCTGGTGACCAGACCGCCCATCGGGGCGTAAACAGTTGCGGACTGCACCTGGTATTCCAGGGCACCGTCACCGGTTGCATTGCTCGCCATTTCGGCCTGACGCCACGCCGATTCGGCCTGACGCTTGAGCTGATCGCGCTCCTGGGCGGCCTGGGTGCGCGCGACGTCAAGCTGGGCGTAGGCCTCGCGCAGTGCGGCTTCGGCCTGGGCCACGCTGAGCTGGGTTGCCACCTGCTGCTGGGCCTGGGCGGCCTGCTCCTGCTCAACGATGCGCTGCTGGATCAACTGCTGCTGTTCAGGGGAAGGAGCATGCACCGGCACCGGGACTGGAACCGGCTGCGGCGCGGGGTGCGGCGCGCCACCGGAGCTGATGTCGCCGATAAAGCGCTTGATCTGGTTGACCGAGGCGTCCATGGCGACAGCGCCCTGGCCAGCGACGGCTGCGTCGTAAGCCGCCTGGGCCTGGTTCACGGCGGATTGCGCCTGGGCGATCGCGGGGTAGGTCCCGCGGTTGATCTGGTCCCGCACGGCGTTGAGCTGCGCCTGGGCCGCTTCCGCCGCCTGTACCGCATCCGCCTGCGCGTTGGCCTGCTGCTGCTGTTGCTGAGCAAGCTGGGCTTCCGCGGCGGTGGAGTTCATGTCCAGCAGGAACTGGTCCACGGCTACGCGGTCGCCGGCGGCCACAGCAACGTTTTCCACCTCTGTTTGCAGCGGGGTGGTCAAGTTCATCGTGCGGGCTGGTGAGATGTTGCCGTTGACAACGATGCTGTTGGTGACGTCGTCTTCGCGCACGACGGTGTAGTCACCGGCGGCCAAGCCGTTTTTCTTCTTCTCATCCCCACCAGCACCGCACGCCGTGGCGAAAAGCAATGAGGCGACCGCAAGTGCGGTCGCTGCTTTTGCCCTCCCGAGGCCCCGCTTCCGACCGGGCCGCGCGGTCGTGCGGTCACGGGATGTGTCGATTCCGGGGACGGAAACCAAAGCTGCTCCTCACAGGGCGTGTGAACTCTAACTCGAAAAACTATACACGCCAGCGCGACATGCTTCCCGGGCGTTAAGTAGACATTGGTGAAACGTTAGATGAAGGCGCTGCGTCGAAACTGTGAGGTCGCACGGGTGAAATCCCGAACGTGCCGACGCGCGCGTCCGGCGGCAGAGCTTCCACAGCGAAAACGCGGCTGTCCGCGGCGATGTCGCGCAGCACCGCGGGCGCATCCTTAACCAACACCGACTGCGGGGAGTCGGCCACGTCGAACCCCACGGCGCGCGCCCGGTCGGCCTCGTGGGTAAACACCTCAGCGCGGCTGCGCCCCGCCACGGGCTCCGGTATTGGGCGCGGGGGCGCACCTGGAAACACCACCGCGCTGACGCGTCGCACAGGCTCCACCACGTCCGCCGCCTCGGCGGGGCTGAGCTCGCCTTGGAAGGACACAAGCGCCCACACAGCCTCCTCGCCCTCGCTTATCGACGCCCGCGCCCGCGCCACATACTCCTGAGGCGACTCCCTCTGCTCCATGCCCAGCTGGTCGCCCTGGTACGTCGGCGCGGGCTGCGCCGCAACCCCCAGCGCCCACAGCCCCGCCACTAGCGCAACGACCAGCAGGGCAACTATTGCGATGCGTCTCACGCGCGCAGCACCTCGAGCGCGTGGGCGAGATCGGCCGGGTACGGGGATTCAACCTCCATGAAGTCGCCGGTGCGGGGGTGGATGAACCCGAGCTTGGTGGCGTGCAGCCACTGGCGGATCAGCCCGACGCGCTTGGCCAGGTTTGGATCCGAGCCGTACATCGGGTCGCCAACGCACGGGTGGCCCACGGCGGACATGTGCACGCGGATCTGGTGAGTGCGGCCGGTTTCTAAGCTGATCTCCAGCAGGCTCGCCTCGCGAAACGCCTCGACGAGCTCGTAGTGCGTGACCGCGTGGCGCCCGTCCGAGGTCACGGCGAACTTCCACCCGGAGGAGGGGTGGCGCCCGATTGGGGCGTCGATGGTGCCCACGATCGGGTCAGGCAGGCCCTGGACCACGGCGTGGTAGGTCTTCGACACCGTGCGCTCCTTAAACGCGCGCTTGAGCACCGAGTAGCCCTGCACGCTGTTGGCCACCACCATGACCCCGGAGGTGCCCACGTCGAGGCGTTGGACGATTCCCTTGCGCTCGGGCGGGCCGGCGTCGGGAAGCGGAAAGCCCATCGCCGTGAGACCGCCGACGACGGTGGGGCCCTCCCAGCCCAGCGTGGGGTGCGCGGCGACGCCGACCGGTTTGTCCACCGCGATCACGTCGTCGTCGCTGTAGATGATGCTCAGCCCGTCGACGAGCTCGGCCTTCGGCGCCGGGGGCTTCTTCGGCTCGGGCAGCGTGACTTCGAGCAGTGCGCCGGCGCGCACGCGGTCTGACTTGGCGACCCGGGAGGCGTCGATAAGCACGCTGCCCTCGGCGACGAGCTCGGCGGCGACGCTGCGCGAGAGCCCAAACAGCTTCGACACCGCCTGGTCCACCCGCATCCCATCGAGCCCCTCCGGCACGGGTAGGGCGCGGAACTCACCGCCCATGCGCGTTCTTCCTCTCGGCGGCGAACACCGCCAGGACGAACACGATCACACCCACGGTGATCGAAGCGTCCGCGATGTTGAACACCGCGAAGCCGCCCACCGAGATGTAGTCCACAACGTGGCCGAACCAGAAGCCGGGCTCGCGCAGCAGGCGGTCGATGAGGTTGCCCAGGGCGCCGCCCGCGATCATGGCCAACCCCAGGGCTTCCCAGCGGTCCTTGATGCGCGGCGCGGCAATCAACGCGCCCACCACGAACGCCAACTGGATCGTGGTGAACAGCCAGGTTGAATCCTGCCCCATCGAAAACGCCGCGCCGGGGTTAAACAGCAGGTACAAACGGAACCAGTCGCCGATCACGGGCACGGGCTCGCCCGGGGTCAGCATGCTCAGCATGAGCTGCTTGACCACCTGGTCGATCGAGGCGATCGCCAGCATGATGCCCACGATGTACCAGGTCCACCGCGCGCGGGGGCCACTTTGCACGTTCACGTTGTCCTCCATCGCCTGACAACTTTAGCCGTGCACGGTGCGGTAAGTTCAAAGGGTGATAGTAAAGCGTCGACTCCTCGCAGGGGCCCTCACCGGGATACTCGCCAGCACCGTGGTGCTGACGGGCTGCAGCCGAAGCGAGCCCGATCCCGTCGCTGACGTGCCCGCTTTCGCCCCGGATGCCCCCAGCGTCACCCTCGTCGAGGCCGGCGCCGACCCGCGCCCGCTGCGGTTCGACGACACGGGCGACACGGGCGACACCGAACCGTGGGAGACCGAGGTGCGCGTCTCCGGCGGGATCGACCAATCCGTGCAGGCCACCAGTGCTGTGGAGCAGCAGGCCCCGGCGGGCGGCGACGTCAACCGCGTGACGCTGCCGCTGAGCGTGACCGCGCAGCCCGCCCCGGCGCCAGGCAGCGGTGAGAACGACGCGGCGCGGCGCATCGACTTCACTGTCGGGTCCGGCTCGCACTCCGACCTCGCCTTCGGCCAGGAGGTCGCCACCGCGGAAGGGTTTCTCATGAGCTGGCGTGCGGACGCCGCGGGGCGCGTCGATACGCTCAAGCTCTTGGCCCCGCCGGAATCTTCGTCGACCGGCCGGCAGATCGTTGAGTCTTCCCTGCTCACCCTGGCCTCGACCAACGTGGTCTTCCCCGCCGAGCCCGTCGGTGTGGGCGGGTCGTGGACGGTGACCAACCGCATCACGGGCGACGCCAGCATGCGGCGCACCACAACCTACACCGTCACCGCTCTTGACGGCGACACCGTCACCTTGGACGTGACTGTGGACGAGCGCCCCACGCAGCAGGAGGTCACCATCGACAACGAGGTCGCCGGTGAGCTCAACGGCGCGACCCTGACCGTCGACGCGGCGTCGACCACCTCCGAAGGCGAAATCACGGTCGACCTTCGCCGACCTCTGCCCGTGGCGGGCGCCGTCAAGGCCACCACCCGCGTCGTGTACGCCGGCCCCCAGGCCGAGACGCGCGTTGTCCAGGACATCACCAGCGCCGTCGAGTACGGGGGTTAACATGGTCGCGCCATTGCACATCGGCCTGGACGGCATCTCCTTTTCCTACCCCGGCGGCCACCGCGTGCTCACCGACATCTCGTTCGCTGTGCCCTCCGGCTCGGTCACCGGGCTCATCGGGGAAAACGGCGCGGGCAAATCGACGCTCCTCGGCGTGATCTCGGGCAAGCTTCACCCCGACGCAGGCACGCTGGTCACCCCGCCGCTGACAGGGTTCATCGCCCAGGAAACCTCCCTGCCGTTTACCGAGCCAGCTTCATCGCTTATCGACGCCGCCGTCAACGAACTGCGCCTCATCGAACGCGACATCACGGAGTTCGCCGAGCGCATGGCCAGCGAGCCGGACAACGATTCACTCGCCGCCTCGTTCGACCGCGCCCTCGCCCGCGCCGAGAACTCCGGGGTGTGGGAACTCGATGCGCGCATCGCGACCATATTGGCTGGTCTGGGCCTTGCCAACGTTTCGTTGACGACCCCGCTGGGTGAGATGTCTGGTGGCCAGCGTCGCCGCTTCGCCCTGGCGACGCTGCTACTGCGCCCCGTCGACGCGATGGTGCTTGACGAGCCAACCAACCACCTCGACGACGAGGCCGTGGACTTTCTCATCAACGAGCTGCGCGCGTTTGACGGCCCCGTGCTCGCCGCCTCGCACGACCGCTTCTTTCTTGATGCCGCCTGCGACGGGCTCGTCGACCTCGACCCCTCGCTCGGTCCAGAGGGTGGCTTCGGCGAAAGCACGCGCCAAGGCGCGCGCTTTTCCGGGTCCTTCACCGACTACCTGGCGGCGCGCCACGCCCGCCGCGTGCGCTGGGCCAGCGACTACGCCGCCCAGGAGCAGGAAAGGACGAGGCTGGCGGCCGCGGCCCAGCAGAGTGCGGATGATGTCTTTCATTCCCACGAGAACAAAACGGAGTCGCGGATCGCGGCTAAGTTCTACGCCGACCGCGCGGCCAAAACGGTCGGCAACAGGCGTCGTTCCGCCGAAAACAGGCTCGAGGCCCTTGAGCGTTCCGAGATCCCCGCGCCCCCAGCGCGGCTTGAGTTTCGTGGCCTGCCGCCCCACACCCTGACCAGCCTGGGTCTGCCGGCGGTGGTGGCCAAGCAACTCAGTGTCGCCGACCGCCTCGCACCCCTGGATGTGAAGGTGCAGCCCGGCGACCAACTGCTGGTGGAGGGACCGAACGGGTCCGGTAAATCCACGCTGCTGAAGATCCTCGACGGCACCCTGCCCGGTTACGACGGTGAACTCATCATGCCCGAGGAGATGACAATTGCGCGGCTCGAGCAGGACGACTCTTGGCCCGACCTGACCCGCAGCGCGGAGGACGTTTTCGATTCCCTCGTGCCCGACGGCACGCCATCTCTAGTCAGCCTCGGGCTGATGAACGAGGAGCAGGCGGCGACACCGCTCGAGGACCTTTCGTTGGGCCAGCGCCGCCGCGTCTCCCTCGGGGTCATCCTCGCCTCTCCTCCAGACTTGCTGCTGTTAGACGAGCCCACCAACCACCTCTCCCTGGTTCTCGCAGAAGAGCTCGAGGTCGCGCTCGCCGATTTTGAGGGCACAGTGATTATCACCAGCCACGATCGGTGGCTGCGCAGGCGGTGGCGCGAGCGCATTAGTAAGGGGGACTCGCGCGCTCGGGTGTTGACGCTGTCCACGATGTGGACGGATGAGGTGTGGCGTTAGTTTCTTGGGTGGTTGGTGACAAAAGTTGCGCCCCCACTGCAGCATTTGTCATTTCCCCAGGTCGCTTTTAGGGGCCGTGCAACATTTGTCACTCGAGGGCGCGCGGGCCTCGCCCTAGACGCGAGGTAGTGACAAAAGTTGCAGCCCCACTGCAGCATTTGTCATTTCCCCAGGTCGAATCTAAGGGTTGTGCAACATTTGTCACTCACATGCGCTCTACAGCGCCGGTGCCTCCGCAGGAGCAGGCGCTTCAGCAGGAGCAGGCGCTTCAGCCGGAGCCTCAGCAGGCGCCTGCGCCGGTGCCGCCTGGCACATCGCCGGGATCTGCTCCGGCGGCAAGGTGTGGGTCACCAGCGTGCAGGCCCAGGTCTGGGAGAGCTTCCAGTTGCCGTCCTCGAAGACGAACTCGACGTTGTCGGCAAGCTCGGTGGCCTGGTTCGGCTGGGTAAAGCTCACGCTCGCGAGCACGGTGTTCGGCTCGTAGCCAGGCAGGACGGGGTCGACGACCTGGAAGTTGGCGCCGGATTCCTGCTGCGACTGGGCCATGACATCGAACAGTTCGGGCGCGGTCTGGCCACCCTGCACCGTGTTGACGCGCTCTTCCATCGGCAGGTTGGGGTCGGTTGCTCGCATGAGCACGCCGTTGAGTTCAGCGGCGGTGGGAAGCTGGGCCGCCGGAGCTGCTTCGGCGGATCCCGGCGCGGATGCCGTGGTGGCCTGGGTGGTGGTGGGGGCGGTTTCCCCGTCGGTTGAGCATGCTGCCAAGCTCAGGGCCGCGCCGAAAGCTGCGACAGCGGCGGTGAGTTTCCTTGCGTTCACTTTGTCTCACGTCTCCTTCATACGGGTGTAACCTTGCCGAGGTTACCGTTTAATAACAACAAACCCCAACCGACACTCTGGTAAACATGACTCTTCCCCAGCCCGGCGAGCCCTTCGTCCTCGTCATCGCAACCGGCGGCACAATCGCTTGCACCACCGATTCCTCGGGCGCGCGCGTGCCCACGCTCTCCGCCGAAGAACTCGTCACCTCCTGCGACACATCGGAACCCACCCGTGTCTACGACTCGGTGCTCCTTGACTCCTCTTCTATGGGGCTCGGGGACGTCGATACGCTCATTGCGCTCGTGAGCCTTGCGCTTGACGACGCGCTCATCACCGGCATCGTGATCACCCATGGCACCGACTCCATGGCGGAAACGGCGCTCGCGCTCGACCTGGTCCAGCGCGACCCGCGGCCCGTGATCCTCACCGGCGCGCAGCTGCCCGCCGACCACCCGCACGCCGACGGGCCCGCCAACCTGCGTCGCGCCATCGAGATGGCCGCCGACCCCCTGGCCCGCGGTCGCGGCGTGACCGTGCATTTCGGCGGCGACAGCCTCGCCGCCCGCGGTCTGTACAA
Organism: Corynebacterium sp. Z-1; assembly: GCF_031844665.1. Taxonomy (NCBI): domain Bacteria; kingdom Bacillati; phylum Actinomycetota; class Actinomycetes; order Mycobacteriales; family Corynebacteriaceae; genus Corynebacterium; species Corynebacterium sp. Z-1. The sequence goes on from NZ_CP134621.1 coordinate 2,075,719, forward strand.
GCACGACACCGATAACCGGCGCGCCTTCGCGCTCACCGCCCCGATGACGCTGCCGCGCCCCGCCGCCGTCGACCCCGCTCCCCTGGCCAGGTTCAACGTGCCTATCCTGCGGGCGTGGCCCGGCGCGGGCCCCGAGCTCGTCGACTTCACCATCGACAGCGGCGTCGACGGCATCGTCGTCGAGGCGCTCGGCTCCGGCAACGTCTCCGAAGAGATGGGGCGCGCGCTGGTGCGCGCCGCCGAGGCGGACATTCCGGTGGTGATGAGCACCTCCGTGCCGTCCGGCGAAGTCAGCCTCGCCTACGGCGGCGGTGGCGGCGGTGCGACACTCGCGCAGCACGGGGTGCTCTCTGCCGGCTGGCTGCGCGCAGGCCAGGCGCGCATGGCACTGCTCACGGCGCTGGCCACGGGCACCGACCCGCGGGCGCTGCTGGACTAGCCGCCTTCCTGCCCCAGCCACTCGTCCCAGGCCAGGGAGTCGATGGGGTCGGCGGGCGTGAGGAGGGGGTCGTCGACACGCAGGCTCACCGCACGGCCCGGGCCCGTCGCCCTGGTCTCGAAACGCACGGTGACCCACCCGTGCCCGGTGCCCTGGATCCAGCCGTGGCCGTACTCGGGGTGGTAGACGTCTTGCGTGGCGCGCCAGCCTAAGGGGGCATCCGTCACCGTGGCGTGCACCGGCTCCGCGTAGTCGCTGACCCCGACCTCGACATCGGAGGTGACGCTGCCTGCGGAGATCACCTGGTCAAGCTCGGGGAACAGCACGTCTTGCAGCGCGTCCTCCAGCCCGGAGTATGAGACCCCGACGAGCCGGATCGGCCCAACTTCCTCGGGGTAGCGCACGAGTTTGAAGGCGGTGGCAAGAAGCGTTTCGGCGTCGTCGGTGGCGTACGGCAGCGTGGCCGAGCGCGACTCGATACGAAAGTCGGCCATGCGCAGCTTCACGCTGACGGTGCGCGCCCCGCGGCCGTCGTGAAGCAAGCGGCGATGCGACTCGGCCGCCGCGCGCTTGAGCGCCTCGTCCACCTGTGGCGGGGTGGTCAAATCCTGCGGGTAGGTGTGTTCCGAGGAGATCTGCTTCGCCTCGGCGCGCGGCGCGACCTCGCGGTTGTCGATGCCACGCGCCAGGCCCCACAGCTGCTTCGCCACCGCACCGCCGAGCGCGATCTCTACCTCGCGCGAGCTGAGCGCCGCGAAGTCGCCGATCGTCTCGATCCCCACCGACGCGAGCTTCGCCTCGGTCACGGGCCCCACGCCCCAGAGCTGGTTGACGGGCAGCGGGTGCAGGATTTCCAGCTGCTCCTCGCGCGGGATGACAAACACCCCATCCGGCTTCGCCAGCCCGGAGCCGATCTTGGCGTACTGCTTGCCGGAGCCCGCGCCTATCGACGACGGTAGCCCCGTCTCCTGTTTAATCTCCGCGCGCAGCCGGTTCGCCCACTCACGGATGTCGTCGGGGCTCGCGTCCGCGAGCTCGGCGGGTTCCATAAAAGCCTCGTCGATGGAGAGCTGCTCGACGACGTCCACGTGGCGCGCGATCACCTCGAACACCCGACGCGACGCCGTGGTGTACACCGCCCGGCGCGGGGCGACAAGCACGGCTTTTGGCCCGACGAGCCGGGCCGCGCGGTGGGTCGGCATCGCCGAGCGCGCGCCGTACTTGCGCGCCTCGTAGCTCGCGCCAGCGACCACTCCCCGACCGCTCACGCCGGCGACCAGCACCGGGCGACCCTTGAGCGTCGGGCGGGTGAGCTGTTCACAGGACGCGTAAAACGCATCCATATCGATATGCAACACCCAGCGCGACATGATCCCAGCTTAAACGCAGGCCTTCACCCTCAACCCGAAACGCTGCAACCTGCGCCGGGTTGAGGGGGAAGCGAACCTAAGCGTTCTTCGCCACCGTAGCGCTCACACCCGCGACGACCTCGTGCTCGAGCGCCTCACCCTCGACCACCTCGAAGGAGGTCGCCAGCGTCTCGGCGGCGATGTGCTCTGCGTGACGACGCGCCCACTCATGCTTGTCCCCTGGCACGCTGAGCACGACGGAGATGCGGTCGGAGACCTCGAAGCCGGAGGCCTTGCGCGCGTCCTGCAGGCCGCGGATGACGTCCGCCGCCCAGCCCTCAGCCTCGAGTTCCTCGGTGACGGTGGTGTCGAGCACCACGAGGCCGTCGACGCCGGTGAGGGCGTCGATACGCGCCGTGGACTCGGGGTTAACGGCGACGAGCCGCTCGGTGTAGAGCTCAGGGGTGAGCACGATGTCTCCGTCCACCACGACGTTGTCGCCCTGGCGCTCGTAGTTGCCCGCCTTGACGCCCTTGATCGCGCGCTGCACGTCCTTGCCCAGCTTCGGACCCGCCACCTTCGCGTTGACAACAACCTCGAACGAACCGGCGGAGGCGACGTCGTCGGTCAGCTCGACCTCCTTGACGTTGACCTCGTCGCGGATCGCGGCCGCGAAGTCGGCGAGCCGCGCCGACTCCGGCAGGGCGACGGTGAGCTTCGGCAGCGGCAGGCGGTTGCGCAACTTGTTGGCCTTGCGCACCGACGACGCCGCGGAGCACACCGCGCGCGTCGCGTCCATCGCCGCGACGAGCTCAGCGTTGGCCGGGATCTCCTCTGCCCGCGGGTAGTCCGCCAGGTGGACGGAGCGCCCGCCGGTCAGGCCGCGCCAGATCACCTCGGTGATGTACGGCAGAAGCGGTGCGGTGACCCGCGTGAGTACCTCGAGCACCGTGTAGAGCGTGTCGAAGGCCTCCGGATGCGCCTCCTGGCCCTCCCAGAAGCGGTCGCGGGAGCGGCGCACGTACCAGTTGGTCAGCGTGTCGGCGAACTGGCGCACCTCGTCGCAGGCGTCGGCGATGCGGGTATCGCTCAGCGCCTGGGCGACGCCCGCGACGAGGTCGTGGGTCTTGGCCAGGATGTAGCGGTCGAGCACGTTGTCGGAGTCGACGGACCAGCGCGCCTCCGTGGAGGAGTAGAGCTGCAGGAAGCTGTACGCGTTCCAGATCGGCAGAAGCGCTTGGCGCACGCCGTCGCGGATGCCCTGCTCGGTGACGACGAGGTTGCCGCCGCGCAGGATCGGGCTGGACATGAGGAACCAGCGCATCGCATCCGAGCCGTCGCGGTCAAAGACCTCGTTGACGTTCGGGTAATTGCCCTTCGACTTCGACATCTTCTGCCCGTCGGAGCCCAGCACGATGCCGTGCGCGACGACCTTCTTAAACGCCGGGCGGTCGAACAGCGCGGTGGACAGCACGTGCTGGACGTAGAACCAGCCGCGCGTCTGGCCCGAGTACTCGACGATGAAGTCGGCGGGCTGGCGCGCGTCGTGCTCGGCGACGTTCTCAAACGGGTAGTGGTACTGGGCAAAAGGCATGGAGCCGGATTCGAACCAGCAGTCCAGCACATCCGGCACGCGGCGCATCGTGGACTTACCCGTCGGGTCATCCGGGTTGGGGCGGGTCAGCTCGTCGATGTAGGGGCGGTGCAGGCTTTCCGGGCGCACACCGAAGTCGCGCTCGAGCTCGTCGAGGGAGCCGTAGACGTCGACACGCGGGTACTCGGGGTTGTCGGAGACCCACGCCGGCACGGGCGAGCCCCAGTAGCGGGTGCGCGAGATGTTCCAATCGCGCGCGCCCTCGAGCCACTTGCCGAACTGCCCGTCGCGGATGTGCGCCGGGATCCACTCGATCTCCTGGTTCAGCTCCACCATGCGGTCACGGAACTGGGAGACCTTGACAAACCACGCGGGCAGCGCCATGTAGATCAGCGGCTCGCCCGAGCGCCACGAGTGCGGGTAGGAGTGCACGATGGTTTGGTCGCGCACGACGCGGCCCGCTGCCTTCAGGTCGCGGATGATGTCGCGGTTAGCGTCGAAAACGAGCTTGCCCTCGTATTCGGGCACCAGCGATGTGAACTTGCCGTCGGCATCGACGGGGATGACCAGCGGGATCGAGTACTTCTCCGTGGTGGCCATGTCGTCCTCGCCGAAGGCTGGCGCCTGGTGGACCACACCGGTGCCGTCTTCGGTGGTGACGTAGTCCGCGGTGAGCACCATGAAGGCATTCTCGGTATCGGCGAAGTGGTCGAACACGGGGGTGTACTCGAGGCCTTCGAGCTGCGCGCCGCTAAACGTGGCCACGACTTCGGCGTCCTCGCCGAGCTCCTTCGAGTACGCGCCGACCAAGTTGCTGGCGAGCAGCATCGTGGCGCCGATAAAGCCCTCCGCGCCCGTGGAGCCGACGCGCACGAGGGAGTACTCGACCTCGGGGCCCACAGCGAGCGCCAGGTTCGACGGTAGCGTCCACGGCGTGGTGGTCCAGGCGATGGCGGCGGCGTCGTGAAGCTCGGGGTGCTCGGCCCACGTCTTCTCGGCCTGGTAACCCGCGCGGGCGCCGGTAAACGGCATGGTCACGGTCACTGTGGGGTCTTGGCGTTCGCGGTAGGCGTCGTCAAGCCGCGTCTCCTGGTTCGATAGCGGCGTGTGCTCGGCCCAGGAGTACGGCAGGACGCGGAAGCCCTGGTAGATTAGGCCCTTGTCGTAGAGCTCCTTAAACGCCCACATGACGGACTCCATGAAGTCCAGGTCCATCGTTTTGTAGCCGTTTTCGAAGTCGACCCAGCGCGCTTGGCGGTTGACGTAGTCTTCCCACTCGCTGGCGTAGTTCATCACGGACTTGGCGCAGTACTCGTTGAACTTCTCCAGGCCCATGTCCTCGATCTGGGCCTTGTCCGTGATGCCGAGCTGCTTTTCCGCCTCCAGCTCGGCGGGCAGGCCGTGGCAGTCCCAGCCGAACACGCGCGGCACGTGGTGGCCGGTCATCGTGCGGTAACGCGGCACGATGTCCTTGACGTAACCCGTGAGCAGGTGCCCGTAGTGGGGCAGGCCGTTGGCGAACGGGGGCCCGTCGTTAAAGACGTATTCCTCGCAGCCTTCGCGGCCTGCTAACGACGCCTGAAACGTGCCATCCTCATCCCAATACGCGCCAACGATGCGCTCCATCTCTGGGAAGCTACTGCTGCCGCCCGTCATATCGACCTTGGGGTACACCCCGCCGACGTCAACCATACGACCTACTCCTTCACTCACGTTTAATGCCTTGACGCTGCAGGGACGCGGGCAACCGCGCGGTACCACCCTGCTTGAGGCCAGCGAACTGACCCCCACTTCGTTTGTGGTGAAGGAAGTAACGTCTTCCCGGTGACGTCCGGTTCTACTGGGCCGACCCCGTAGGGTGCGGCTGTTCTTCCGGAAACGCTCCCCGGTGATGGCCGGATCAACGCGTGCGTTCGATGCGCGTTAAGTACAACGCATCGGCGACGTGGTTTATTCTAGCGCAACGAAACGCACCCCCTGACCCGGGTGAGGGTCAAGGGGTGCGCGTGGGCGTAAGTCTTACTTCTCGCCAGCGTCGCCGCTTGGTGCGGAGGTCGAGCGCGACTCGAGCTCCTCGAGCTGGGACTGCAGCAGCGTCTTCAGGCGCGTGCGGTACTCGCGCTCGAAAGTGCGCAGTTCAGCGATGCGGTTCTCCAGAGCGGCCTGCTGCTGCTTCACCGTGTTCATGATCTCGGTGTGCTTGCGCTCGGCGTCAGCCTGCAGCTTCTGGGCCTTCTCCTCAGCCTGGCGGACCTGCGCCTCAGCGCGGGAGTTGGCGTCGTTGGTGGTCTCGTCGGCCCTCTTCTCGGCCTCAGAAACGAGCTGCAGGGCACGGGACTCAGCGGCGCGGGTGGTCTCGTTCGCCTTGGACTCGGCCTCCTGCAGCTGGCGCTCAGCGGCACCGCGGGCCTCGTCGAGCATGGAGCGTGCCTCAGCCTGCGCGTCGGAGGTGAGGCGATCGGCCATCTCCTGGGCGAGGCCGAGGACCTTCGCAGCCTGAACATGGGTATCGGCAGAAGCCTCTGCCTTCGGCGCTGCAGTGGCAGCAACGGTGCTTGGCTGGCTGCGGTTGGAGCCAGCCTCCCCTGCCTGCTTGCGAGCGCGCTCAGCGTCCTCGCGGGCGGAGCGTGCCTCAGCCTCGGCGGCGCGGACCTTCTGCTCGTACTCGGCGCGAATCTCGGCCTCGATGTCGGCGCGGAGGGCCTTCTCATCAACCTGGGGGGTGGCAGCAACCGGCGCGGAGGGAGCCTGCGTGGCTCCACCGCGGCTGAGCTCCTCCACCTGGGCGCGCAGATCGTCGTTCTCGTCCAGAAGCTGGGCGAGAGTGTCCTCTACGAGGTCGAGGAACTGGTCAACCTCGTCCTCGTTGTAACCCCGCTTGCCGATCGGAGGCTTGTTGAAAGCGACTTTGTGCACGTCTGCTGGAGTCAGCGGCATTAGAGTTCCCTTCGCGTTAATGTCAGGCCCACAAGTGTGAGCGGGCGGGTGCTCCCCCAAAGAAAAGGAACGCCCTGAATAAAAGTACGATTTGTATTGTGTTGACACGCTAAGTGTATCCGAAGCACACCCACGTCAATACATTTATACCCTCAATCTACCGTGGACGTTGACCTGTTGCACGCCAAGCGCCCCACAGCGCCGGAAAAAGTACCCCCACGCTTAGCGCAAGAACGGCATCACGAGCAGCGCCTGGACGCCAACCTGCAGCAGCATGAGGATGAGGAACAGGGCGATCACACTGATGTCGATGCCAATGCCGTTGCCCATCTGCAGCGGCGGGATGAGTCGGCGCAGCGCTTTGACCGGGGGATCCGTCGCCACGAAGATGTACTCGGCCGCGACCATGAACCAGCGCGGCGGATCGAAGTGCTTGGAAAACGACTGGATCATCTCCACGATGATGCGAATAACCACCATGAGGGAATAAAGCCCGATGAGCGCCACAAGAATTGATCCGAATAAAGCCACGTGTAGCAGCCTACCTGTGCTGCCCCGAGAGCACTAATGCCCCTTCCCTCACCCGTAACGGGTGTCGGAAGGGGCATTGACCTGCTAGCAGCGGGCGAACGCTAGCGCAGGTGCGCCGCGCGCTCGAGCTCGCCCTCGGAGATGTGCGAGCCTTCGGGAACGATGGCGAACACGCGGCGATCAGTCGCCATACCCTTGGTCAGGTTGTGCATCTTGCCGCGCAGCGCGAAGCACAGGCCAGCGGCGAAGTCGACGAGACGCTTGGCGTCGGCTGCGTCGAGGTCGGTCAGGTCCATGATCACGGCGTCGCCGTCACGGAAGGGCTCGCCGATCTCGCGGGCGTCGTTGTAGCTGCGGGGCACAGCGTTGACCAGCGCCGAGGTGTGGACGCGGGTGGAGCCGTACTCACGGGTGTGCGGGGCGTCGTAGGCGCGCGGCTCGCGCTCCACACTGGTCTCGCGGGCGTATCCGGCGCCCGCCGCAGCGTAGCGCGGCTCGTCGTAGTAGTAGGCCTCGTCTGCGTCGTTGACGTCCTGGACTCCGAGGCCGAAAAATTCCTTGGCGTTGCCGAGAATTGACATAGGTTTGGTGCTCCTGCAGGTAGTTGCCGTCCGTTGAGGGCTAGCCTACGGGCCGGGCGCCAAACACCCCGGTTCCGACACGCACGATGTCGGAACCGCAGGCGATCGCTGTCGCGAAGTCCCCGGACATGCCCGCGGACAGGTCCATGGGACGCCCGATACGGTCACCCAGGGCGTCGGCACGCTCGCGCGCGCCCGTGAACACCGCGGTCTCGTCCGAACCGAGCGGCGGGACGACCATGATCCCGCCGAGCTCGAGGTGCGTCGCCGCCTCAATGGCGTCCGCCACCTCGTCGAGGCCCTCGTAGGCGACGCCGCCGCGGGCCGTGTCGCCGTCGGCGGAAACCTGCACCAGGCAGCGCAGCCGTGTGGATGTGCGGTCGCCGCGCTCGAGCGCCAGCTCCATGCCGCGGTCGAGCCCGGTGGCGAGTCTCACCGAGTCGACGGAATGCACCTCCGCCGCCCACCGCGCCACGGCGTTGGCCTTTTTCGACTGGATCTGGCCGATCATCGCGATCCGCACACCCGCACCCGCCTGCACCAACTCCTCGGCCTTGGCGCGCGCTTCCTGCTCGCGGTTCTCCCCCACGAGCTCCACGCCGAGCTCACCGAGCGCCGCGATATCGGCCACCGGGTGAAACTTGGACACCGGGATCAGCCGCACGCTGCCCTCGGTGCGCCCAGCAGCCGTGACCGCCTCGCTGATCTGGGCGCGCACGCGCTCAAGGTTTGTGGCCAGCTCGTCTTTTCTATCCATCGCTTTCTCCCGTCAACCAGATCACACCGGCCTGGCGGCCTGTCGTGCCCTCGCGCCGGTACGAAAAGAAATCCTCATCGGCCACGGTATCGCGCGGGTCCGCGTCGATGTGGGTGACCCCCATCGACATCAGCTGGCGCACCAGCCCGGCGCGGATATCCAGCCCACTCGTTCCCTGTGGCGTTGTCACCCGAGAGCCAGGCAGCTGCTTCTCGACGTCCGCAGCCATGTCACCGGGCACCTCGTACGACTCCCCCGCCGCCGCGGGCCCCAGCAACGCCTGGATGTTGCCCGGGGATGCGCCCAGCCCCACCATGGCGTCGATCGCCTTGCGCACAATGCCGTTGCGTGCCCCGACGCGGCCGGCGTGCACCGCGGCGATCACCCCCGCGGCGTGGTCGGATAAAAGCACGGGCACGCAGTCGGCGACCAGCACGCACAGGGCAAGGCCGGGCGTGGTGGTGACCAGGGCATCGGTCGCCTCCACGGGCTGTGACTGCGGGCCATCGACGACGGTGACGGTGTTGGTGTGCAGCTGCTCCATCCAAACAAGTCGCTGCAGATCAAGCCCGAGGACGCGCGCTAAGCGCGCGCGGTTGTCGGCGACGGCGTCGGGGGCATCGCCAACGTGCTCAGCAAGGTTGAACGATGCGTACGGGGGCGCCGACGCCCCGCCAGCACGGGAGGTAAACACCATGCGGACGGGGCGCTCGCTCACGCTGTGGGGATCAGATGTGGCGTTTCGCATACGGTCCAGGCTAGTGGGACGCGGCGGGTAATGCCTGCGTGGCTGGTCGTCTCACCCGGTGCGCGGCAGCGCATGGGCCACTACGCAATGTCTACTGCGCAATATGGCCACACAGGCCTGACGCGACCTGCGGGTTCGCCGGCCCGGCGTCGTAAAATGCGCAGTCCAAACTGCGCGGAGGCCCCCCGAACCCGCAGCCGCCAACTTACTGCAGGAAGTCGGGGACGTCGACGTCGTCGTAACGCGGCGCGCGGCGCTCCTCGCGCTCGGTGAACAGGCCGGTGCGGCGCTCCTCGTAGCGGTGGCGCGGCTGGCGCGACTCGCTGGTGCGGTCATAGTCGCTGGTCGGGGCGTCGGCGCTGCGGTCGTCGAAAAGCGAACCGCGCTGCGGCGCCGGTGTAGCAGTCTCGGAGGCGGGCTCCGGCTCAACGGTCACGGCGCGAGTCGAACCCTCCGACTGCGGCTGCTCGGCGTCGGGGCGCACGTTGGCCTTCTCGTCGAAACCGGTGGCGATGATGGTGACGCGGACTTCGTCGCCGAGGTTGTCGTCAATGATCGTGCCGAAGATGATGTTGGCGTCATCGTCGGCCTTTTCCTCGACGATGGAGGCGGCGTTGTTGACTTCCATCAGGCCGAGGTCGGAGCCGCCGGCGACGGAGATGAGCACGCCCTTGGCGCCCTCCATGGTGGCCTCGAGCAGAGGCGAGTTGATCGCCTGTTCGGTGGCTGCCATGACGCGGTTGTCGCCGCGGGCGGAGCCGACGCCCATGAGCGCGGAACCGGCGTCGGCCATGACGGAGCGCACGTCGGCAAAGTCGACGTTGATCATGCCGGGGATGGTGATCAGGTTGGTGATGCCCTGCACGCCGTTGTAGAGCACCTCGTCGGCGGCGCGGAAGGCTTCCATCATGGACAGTTCGGCGTCGCCAAGCTGGAGCAGGCGGTCGTTGGGGATGACGATGACGGTGTCGCAGACCTCTTTGAGGTTGGCGATGCCCTCCATGGCCTGGCGGGTGCGGCGCTTGCCCTCGAAGGAGAACGGGCGGGTAACCACGCCGATGGTCAGAGCGCCCATCTTCTTGGCGATTCCCGCGACAACCGGCGCCGCGCCGGTGCCGGTGCCACCGCCCTCACCGGCGGTGACGAACACCATGTCGGAGCCCTTAAGCGACTCCTCGATCTCCTGCTTGTGATCCTCTGCGGAGGTGCGGCCGACCTCCGGGTTCGCGCCCGCGCCGAGTCCGCGGGTAGCCTCGCGACCGATGTCGAGCTTGGTGTCGGCGTCGGTAAACAGCAGCGCCTGGGAGTCGGTGTTGACGGCGACGAATTCGACGCCTTTCAACCCTTCCTCGATCATCCGGTTGACGGCGTTGACGCCGCCGCCACCGACTCCGACGACGCGGATCATGGCGAGGTAGTTAGCGGGAGATGTCATGGGGGGTGTCTCGCCTTTCAGGTAACTCTTGGTTCATGGGCCTTACGTGGTCTCCATCATGGGCGAGAAATTGCACTTTTGATGTTTTTGGTTCGGCGTGTCACTACCCTAAACCTTTACTTTAGGGTTTTAACCTGGGGTTTTGCCGCGCGCCTAGCGCACCGTCACCTGCTGCGGGTTGGAAATGTTGAACTCCTGGCCCTCGCGCTGCAGCACGGTGTCCAGCGCCAGCGCCTTGTTCGCATTGTTCTCGCTCGCGCCCCACACGACGGTGCGGCCGTCGTTCAGCTTCAGAACGAACGTGTTCGGGCTGCGCGCCTCGATCGATTCGACCGCCTCGCGGCTGGGCCCGCTTATCGACGACGCCACCGCCACGCCACCGGCCAAGACTGCGTCATCCCCCGCCGCAGCGCCGGTGATCTCCACCGCCCCGGCGGGCGGGTCATCCACCGCGAACTCCTGGCCCTCCGCGTCGATCAGGTGCTTGCCGTCGGGCTCGGACACAAACGCCACCGCGGTGTGCTCCGTAAGCTCCACCTCGATCGTCGACGGCCACGACCTGGTGACCGTCACGCTTTCGACCCACGGGAGCCCCGCCACGCCCACGGCGGCGTCGTGGGTGTCCACCGCCCCGATCGGCGTGCCCGGGGTAATCCCCGTCGCCGTCTTCACCTCCTCCGGGCTGAGCTGCGTCGCCCCTGCGACGGTGATGTCTTTGACCGCGAACGCTTGGGTGCGCGGCAGGACCAGCGCGGCGATCGCAATGACGACGACCGCGACCACGACCACGATGATGATCCGGCGTTGTGCACGTCCCATGGCCTAGCCCTCCCCGAGCGTGGCGAGGATGTCGTCGCCAAGCAGCGTGACTGTGCCCGCGCCCATCGTCAGCACGAGGTCACCGGCCTGCGTGATCCCCGCGATCGTGGACGGGGCGTAGGAGAAGTTCGGTTCGTACACCGTCGTCGCGGCTGCTTCGCGCTCCATGTGGTCGATGATGATGCGCGAATCCACCCCCTCGACAGGTTCCTCGCGGGCGCCGAAGATGTCGAGGAGCACGACGGCGTCGGCCAGCGAGAGCGCGGCGGCGAACTGCTGCGCAAACGCGATGGTCCGCGAGTACAGGTGCGGCTGGAAGCACGCCACAACGCGGCCCCCCTGGCCCGCGGCGCGCACGGTGTCGCGCGCGGCGGTGAGCACCGCGGTGACCTCGGTGGGGTGATGCGCGTAATCGTCGTACACGCGCACTCCCGCGAAGCGCCCGCCCGTGATCTCGCCCTTGAGCTCGAAGCGGCGGCGCACGCCGGTAAAGCCAGTCAACCCCTCGGCCAGCTTGTCCGGGTCCGCCCCGACGAGCGTGCACGCCAGCAGCGCCCCGGCCGCGTTGAGCACCATGTGGTGGCCCGGGATGCTCAACGTGTAGCGCACCGTGCGGCTGACACCCCCGACGCTGAGCTCAACCTCGGCCGAGGTCGCATCCGAGGTGGTGATCACGGCCGCCGCCTCGATATCCGGGTAGCGAGACGCCGCGGCGGCCGTGCCGTACCCGACCACGGTGACGCCGCGGGCGCGGGCGCGCTGCCCACAGGCGGCCGCTTCTGCGTCGTCCAAGCACACCACGAGGTGGCCGCCGGGCTGGATGCGATCGGCGAAGCTGTCGAAAACCTCGAAGTACTTCTCCGCCGTGCCGAAGTAGTCCAGGTGATCCGGCTCGATGTTGGTGATCACGGCGACGTCCGGCTTGTAGCGCAGCAGGGAGGCGTCGGACTCGTCGGCCTCGGCCACGAACACCTCGCCCGCACCCTGGTGGGCGTTCGTGCCGGCGAGGTTGAGCTGGCCGCCGATGGCGAACGAGGGGTCCTCGCCCGCCGCCTGCAGCGCCACGACCGACATCGACGTCGTCGACGTTTTCCCGTGCGTCCCCGCGAGCAGCAGCTGGGTCGAACCCTCCATCAGCTCCGCGAGCAGGTCAGAGCGCCGAATCACGGGGATCGACTCCTCAGCGGCGCGCACCAGTTCCGGGTTGTCCTTCGGGATCGCCGCGAAACTGGTCACCACCACCGTCGGCAGCTCCCCCGCGAGCTCGAGGTTGCCCCGGTCGTGGCCGACCGCAATCGTCGCGCCCTGGGTGCGCAGCGCCTGCACCGGGCGCGAGTCTTTCACGTCCGACCCCGTGACCACCGAGCCGCGGCGCAGCGCGATGTGCGCGAGCCCGGACATGCCGGCGCCTCCGATTCCGATGAGATGGACGCGTGACAGGTCGATGCTGGGCATCGGCAACCTCCCGGGTAGGTAAACGTTAACGGTGCTGTGGGGGTGGTAGTTAGCGGGGTGATCTCGCGGAACGGACAGTGCGCAGCGCCAGCTCGCGCGCGACGTCGCCCGCGCCGGAATCCTTCAACGAGGCCCGCATTTGCTCCAAGCGCTGCGGATCGCCGAGGATGGCATTGACCTCGTGGATCAGCCGCTCGGCGCTGAGGTCGGCGTCGTCAATGCGCGCGGCGGCGCCCATGTCAACCAGGTGGGCGGAGTTGAGCCCCTGCTCACCGTTGCCGTGCGGCAACGGCACGTAGATCGCGGGAAGCCCGGCGGCGGAGTTTTCCGCCACGGTCATCGCCCCCGAGCGGCACACCACGAGGTCCGCGACGGCGTATGCCTGCTCCATCGCGTCAATGTAGGGCACGGCCGTGTAGTGCTCGTGCGCGGCGGGCGCGTCGTTCTTGCGCCCGTAGGCGTGAAGCACCTGCCACCCCTTCGCCGCGAGCGTATCGACGGCCCCCGCAAGAGCAGCGTTAATGCTTACCGCGCCCTGCGATCCCCCGGTGACCAAAATCGTCTTCCGGCCCGGGTCCAGGTTCCACATCTTGTAACCGTGCTCGGCCTTGGTGCCGTCCGGGTCGCTGCCCACGCCGGGGCGAACGGGAATGCCCACGACCTCGCCCGGCATCCCGGAACCCGCCACCGCGTTGAATCCGGTGCCGCCGAGGCGCACCCCGAGCTTGTTGGCCATCCCGGCCAGCGCGTTGGTCTCCAGTACAAAGAACGGCAGCCGCAGCGACGCCGCGGCCAGGTACGCGGAGGCGGCGACGTAGCCGCCGGTGCCGAAGACCACGTCCGCGCCGACGCGCTTGAGCGCGGACCGGGTCTGGTGCACGGATTTGGCCAGCTTGAACGGCACCCCCGGCAGAAGCCACGGTGTGGAGCGCGGGATCGGCACCGGGTCGATCAGGTTGAGCTCGAAACCGCGCGACGGGACGATGGCCGTCTCCAGCCCTTTCTCCGTGCCGAGTGCGGTAACAAAGGCACCGAACTCATCGCGCAGCACCTCCCCCACCGCCAGGGCGGGTTCGATGTGTCCGGCGGTGCCGCCACCGGCGACGACGACGCTTAGCTTCTCAGCCATACGGCGGGGGACTCCCTTCTAGCTGGCGCGGCGGTCTCCGCCCCAGGAATTGTCTCTGCGGACATCGTAGCGCGGGCGCTCCGGGGCGCGGACACCCGCAGCGGGGCGCTGCACCGGGCGCTGCATCGGACGCCGTGACACCGGCGGGCGCGCGGTGACCGGGTCGCCGTAGCGCTCGCGGTGGCCGGCGCTAGCGCGCTGCTCGGGACGGCGCGCCTGGGGCTTGGCAAGCTGGCCTGGGGACTTCGGCTCGCCGATGCCCAGGATCCGGTCGAACGCGGGGCGGCCGTAGTTCTGCATGGATGAGACCGCGTCTGGCTCGTGGCGCGCCACCGAGGCGAGGATTCCCATCGCGGCCAGTGTGATCACCGCGGAGGTACCACCTGCCGAGAGCATGGGCAGCTGGATGCCGGTCACGGGCAGCAGACCCAGCACGTAGGCGATGTTGATAAACGCCTGGGACACCACGCCCGTTGTCAGCGCCGCAGCGAGCAGCGCCTGGAACTGGTTCTGGGCGCGGCGCGCGGCGCGCAGGCCGAAGAACGCCAGCAGGCCGAACAGGATGATTACCAGGGCGCCGCCCCACAGGCCCAGCTCCTCGCCGATGACGGCGAAGATGAAGTCGTTGCGCGCCTCGGGGAGGTAGAACCACTTGGCGCGTGATTGGCCGAGGCCGACGCCGAACAGGGAGCCGTCGGCAAGCGATAAGTAGCCCTGGTGGGACTGGAAGGCGGTGTCGCGCGTGTCCTCGAAGCGGCCGAAGAGCGCGTCGAAGTAGACGTGGAAGCGGTCGGAGCGGTAGCCGCCGGAGAGGAAGACGAACACCATGCCCACCATCGCCACCGCCGCGGCGGCGCCGATGAGGCGCCAGGAGATGCCAGCGAAGAGCAAGATGAAAGCGACGACGACGGAGAACGACACCGCCATGCCGTAGTCGCCCTGCAACCCGATCAGCCCGACGCAGAGGATGGCTACGGCGATAAACGGCGCGAAGCCGTTGTCCAGCTTGGAGGGGCGGGTGTAATCCTTGTTCGCCAGCACGCTCGCACCCCAGATGGCGATGGCGACGCGCGCCAGCTCAGAGGGCTGAACGCTGATCGGGCCGAAGACCAGCCAGGACTGCGACCCCACCTCATCGCGGCCGGTGCCGATGGGGGTGAGCACGACGATCAGTAGCAGCACGGCGACAATCATGATCACGTGGGCCAGGCGGCGCAGCCGGTCCGGGGGCATCTTCAGCATGATCCAAAAGAGGAACAGGCCGCCGGCGACCATGACGGTCTGGCGCAGTGCCTGCGACCACACGGATGCGGACGACGCGAACGAAGATGCCATCGAGGAACTGAGCACCATGACCACGCCGAGGCCGGCCAGGACCAAAACGATCGTCCGGATCAGGGTGTAGTCCGTCAGCGCGCGCGAATCCATTGCCGCCTGGGTGCGGCGGATCAGTCGCGCCAGACCCGACTGCTGGCCGGGCTGGCCCGCCGAGGCGGGCTTGCGTTGCGTGGGGCGCTGGGACGTGCGCGGTCCCAGTGGCGCTGCCTCGCGTGGGTGCCGCGGGCGCCCGCCTCGCGTTGTCGTCATAAAAGCTGCCCCTTCGCCTTCTTGTGCTCTCCGCTGTCGCATCAGTTGCTGTCGTTTCCCGCCTTCGGCGGCGAGATATTCACTACAGTCACATTAGCCCCCCAAAGCACTCCAGCGACAGTAGCAACACGGGGTGCAAAGGAATTACACGCAGTGTCTCACTGCAGCCGCGGCAAATTCGTCGCCACGCGCAGACATCCCGGAAAACATATCCAAGCTCGCCGCAGCCGGGGCCAGCAGCACCGTGTCCCCCGCCAGGGCCTGCTCGGCGGCGAAACGCACGCACTGATCCATCGCCTCGGCCGGGTCCGTGGACTCGCTCACGAACACCGGCACGCCGGGCGCGTGTCGACGCACGGCCTCCAGCACACTCTCCCGGTCCACGCCGAGCATCGCCACAGCCCGAAACAGGTGAGCGTGCGTTGCGACGAGCTCATCGACGCTCGCGCCTTTGAGCTGGCCACCCGCAACCCACACCACGGTGCCGGGCTCGCCGGCACCGGCAAGCGCGGAGTCCGCCGCGTGGGGGTTCGTCGCCTTGGAGTTATCCACCCACCTGACCCCGTTCGCCTCGTGCACGACCGCGCCGCGGTGGCCCTCGACGCGGTAGGACCGCAGGCCGTCGTCAATGCGTTGCGACGACACCCCCTGGGAGACCGCGACCGCCGCGGCCGCCAACGCATCGAGCACGCCAGCGATCCCGGCTGGCTCAATGCCCGTGACCGAGGCGAGGTCCTGCAGCTCGGCGCCGCTGTTGAAAACCAGCCTGTGGCCGATCACGCCCGCTTGGTTCGGGCCCGGCTCACCAAGGGTGAAACCAATCACGTCGTCCCTTCCGGTGCGCGCCGCGAGGCTCGCTACCTCCGCATCATCGACGCCCGCGACAGCAACCCGAGCGCGCAGCACCTTTGCCTTCGCCTGCGCGTACGCGGCAAAGGAACCGTGCCAGTCGATGTGGTCATCGGCGAGGTTGAGCAGCACGCCCGCGTCCGGAACGAGCTGATGCGACCAGTAGAGCTGGAAGCTCGACAGCTCGGCGACGAGGACGTCGACCCGGTGGGCGTCGACAAGCGCATCGCTCACCGCGACCCCGATGTTGCCGCAGGCCTGGGCGCGCAGGCCCGAGTCCTTGCTGGCCTCGCCCATGATGGAGGCGAGCATGCCCGTCGTCGTGGTCTTGCCGTTCGTTCCCGTGACCACGAGCCAGGTGCGCGGGGGCCCGAACACGCCGGCGCGGTCGAGGCGGAAGCACAGCTCAACGTCGCCGATGACCTCCAGGCCCGCGTGCTGCGCGGCGACGAGCAGCGGTGAATCCGGGCGCCACCCCGGCGACGTCACCACGATAGAGACCTCGTCGAAAAGCTCCGTTGCGTCGGCGGTACTGACCGCTCTCGCGGAGGTTTCCCCGGCGACTTTCTCGCGGTTGGCCGGGTTATCGTCGGCCACGACGCACGTCACGCCGACCGCATCCAGCAGTCGCGCGGCGCCGAGGCCCGAAACGCCAGCGCCGGCGACAAGGACACCGCCGCGCAGTGCTTCAGGGACCAACGCGGTCTCGGCGGGTGCCGTCATGGCATGGTCACCCCGACCTTGGTCGACCACTCACCGTAGAACAGCGCCAAGCCGGTGGCCACGGACATCGCCGCAATCAGCCAAAAGCGAATCACCACGGTCTGCTCCGCCCAGCCGCCGTTTTCAAAGTGGTGGTGGAACGGCGCCATGCGGAACACGCGCTTGCCTGTCGCCTTGAACGACACGACCTGGATCACCACAGAGGCGGCCTCCATGACGAACACCGAGCCGATGATAACCATGAGCAGCTCCGTCTTGGAGGTCACCGACAGGCCCGCGACCAAACCACCAAGCGCGAGCGATCCAGTATCGCCCATGAAGATCTTCGCGGGGGAGGCGTTCCACCACAGAAAGCCCATGCAGGCGCCGAAGCCGGCCGCAGCCAGCACCGCCAAGTCGAGGGGGTCGCGCACGTCGTAGCAGCCGGGGCCCGGCGCGGCGGAGCAGGAGTTGCGGAACTGCCAGAACGTCACGCCCGTGTACGCAGCCATCACCAGCGACGTGGTTCCCGCGGCCAGGCCGTCGAGGCCGTCGGTGAGGTTGACGGCGTTGGACCAGGCCGCGAGCACGAAGTAGATGAAGACCAGGAACATGATCACGCCCACGACGCCGCCGACGGCCGCGAAGTTGATGGTGTTCATGTCGCGGACGAAACTCAAGTTCGTTGACGCCGGGGTCTGGCCGTTCTCGTCGGGAAACTGCAGCACCAACAGGCCGAAAGCGAGCGCGATGCCCAACTGGGCGACGAGCTTCGCGGTCTTGTTCAGGCCGAGGTTGCGCTTGAAAAACAGCTTCATGCCATCGTCAGCGAACCCGACGGCGCCGAGTGCCAGGGTCAACCCCAGCACGATGAGGCCGGTGGCGGAGAACACGCGGTGGCCCGTGAACATCGACCACAGCCCCGACGCGACATAACCCAGGGTGATCGCCAGCAGGATGGCGATACCACCCATCGTCGGGGTGCCGCGCTTGCGCGCGTGCGACTTCGGGCCGTCCTCGCGGATCTCCTGGCCCATCGCGCGGCGGTTGAAGTAGCGGATCAGTAGCGGCGTGACAAAGATGGCCACAAGGAACGCGACGGCTCCCGCGATGAAAATCTGAACCATAGTGCTTTAGCGCTCCCCGTCTCCGAAATGTGTGTGGCCCCTCATGCTATGCCCTTGCAGCAGGGCGTTCGCCACCGCCCAGAGCCCGAGCGCGTTCGATGCCTTCACCAGCACCACGTCGCGCGTGTCGCGCTCGTACCAACCTTCCTCCCCCGCCGGCGGCACCGACAGGATCGCCTTCACCAGGGATGTGGCCTCGTCGACGTCCCGGGCGGAGTCGACGTGGATCCCGCGGTCGCGCGCCCGGTCCTTCAGCGCGTCCATCGCGGGGTTATCCCCGACCGCGACGAGGTGTGTGACGCGGTAGCGAGCCAGCTCGTTGCCGAGCTCGCGGTGCGCGCTGACCGAATCGCCTCCGAGCTCCCCCATCTCACCCAGCACCGCGATAGAGCGCACACCGGGGCGTGCGGCGGCCGTAAATCCCAGCGCCGCGATCCCGGCGCGCATCGAGTCCGGGTTGGCGTTGTACGCGTCGTTGATCACGGTGACCCCGTCGCTACGGGTTTGCACGTCCATGCGGTTGCCGGACACGCCGTGAGCATCGCTCAGGCAGCGCGCGACAGTGGCGGCGTCAATACCGCTTTCGATGCCGACGGCCGCGGCAGCGAGAGCGTTGGACACCTGGTGGGCGCCGAAGACGTTGAGCTCCACGCGCTGCGGATCGTTGCCCGGGGAGTGGAGCGTGAAGCTGGCGCGGGTGACGTCGTCAAGCGAAATGTCCGTGGCGTAGTAGTCGGCGCGGCTGTGCTCGGCAGAGAAGGTGACCACCCGCGCGCTGGTGCGCGGCGCCATGCCGGCGACGAGGGGGTCGTCGGCGTTGAGGATGGCCACGCCACCCTCCGCCGCGTCCGGCAGCGCCTCGACGAGCTCGCCCTTGGCCACCGCAATGTTTTCCTTGGAACCGAACTCGCCCAAGTGGGCCGAGCCGATGTTGAGCACCACGCCAAACTTCGGCGGGGCGATCGTCGCCAAGTGCGCGATGTGGCCGATGCCGCGCGCGGACATTTCCGCGACGAGGAACTTCGTCGACTCAGTGCAGCGCAGCACCGTGTACGGATGGCCGAGCTCGTTGTTGAACGACCCGGGGGGCGCGACGGTCTGGCCGGCAGCGGAGAGCACCGACGCGACAAGGTCCTTCGTCGAGGTCTTGCCGGCGGAGCCCGTGATCCCCACGATCGAGAGGCCGTGCTCGTTAGTGAGCGTTGTGGCCACGTAGCTGGCTAGCTTGGACATGCCCGCGACGACACCGGCAGCGGAACCGTCGGGGTCGTTGGCGGCGAGCTCGGAGTTGTCGCCGTCGAGCTTGGCGGCCTTGGGCACGATCACCGCGTCCACACCCACATCCTTGGCAGCGAGCACACCGGCTGCGCCCTGCTCAATGGCGTTGCGCGCGAAGTTGTGACCGTCGACATGCTTGCCCGGCAAGGCGACGAACAGACCGCCAGAGGTGATCTTGCGCGAGTCGAACTCCACGAACCCATCGACGAGAGCGTGCGGGTTCGCGTTGTCGCTCAGCGTGCCGCCAGTGATCTTGGCAATCGTGGCCAACTCAAGTGGGATCATGTGAGAAGAAATCCTTACCGTCTGCAAGCTCCTGCGGCTGGTGGGTGCCGTGAGCGTCGTTTTCACCGTAGCCGTTCTCGGCCAAAGCCCTGCGCATCTCCTCGCGATCGTCGAAGTGGTGTGTCGTCTCCCCAATGATCTGGCCGACCTCGTGGCCCTTGCCCACGACCACCACCGCATCACCTGGCTGGGCCCAGGCCACGAGCTGGTCAATCGCCTCCGCGCGCGAGCCGCATTCCCTGATCTCTGCGTCGCTGCCCGCCTCGCGCGCCCCGTCGAGCACCGCGGCGCGGATCGACGCGGGGTCCTCGGTGCGCGGGTTGTCGTCGGTGACGATGACGAAGTCGGCGCGCGTGGCCGCCTCCCGGCCCATCACGGCGCGTTTGGTGGTGTCGCGATCACCACCGGCTCCGACGGCGATGCCGATCCTGCCGTCGACCTGTTCGCGCAGCGTCTCAAGCACCGCGGCGATCGCGGCGGGTTTATGCGCGTAATCGACCACGGCTACGAAGCCCTGGCCGGCGTCGATACGCTCCATGCGCCCCGGCACCGCGGCGTCTTCCAGCCCGCGAACAAACTGCGCGACGTCCGCGCCCACCACGCGCGCCAGCGCCGTCGCGAGCGCCGCGTTAGCCACGTTGAACGCCCCCGGCAGCTGCAGGGTGAACGCGTGGGTGTGGGCGTCGATACGCAGCTCAATGTCTTGGGCACCGTTGTCGCGGACGCGGATCAGCCGCGCGCTGCAATCGAGCCCGTCCTGGCCGTGCGTGCCCACGCGCAGCGGTCGCGACGCGAGCTGCGCCATCCGCTCGCCCCACTCGTCATCAACGCAGATCACGCTTGTCGACGCCGCGACCGACGAGGCGGGATCAAAAAACGCCGCCTTCGCCTCGAAGTAGTCCTCCATTGTCGGGTGGAAGTCGAGGTGGTCCTGGCTGAGATTGGTAAATCCGGCCGCGTCGAACGAGGTGCCGCCCACGCGCCCCAGGCTCAGCGCGTGCGAGCTGACCTCCATGACCACGTGCGTCACGCCCTCAGCCGCCATGCGCGCAAACAGCGCTTGGAGGGTGGGCGCCTCCGGCGTGGTCAGCGAGGTGGGAACGTCGCGGCCGCGGATGCGCGTCCCCGTCGTGCCGATTAACCCGACCTGGGCGCCGGCGGCGATCAGCCCGCGCTCCAGCAGGTAGGTGGTGGTCGTCTTGCCCGACGTGCCGGTGACCCCGATAAGTGTCATGCGGCGCGAGGGGTGCCCGTAGACGTGCGCCGAGACCTCGCCCAGCACCGCGCGGGCGTCGTCGACGACGAGCACGGGGCGGCGATCCCCTGCCGCTTCGACGATGTCCAGGCCCTCGCGGTCGGTGAGGATGGCGCGCGCGGGAGACTCCGCGGCGAACTGCGCGCCGTGGACACGCGTGCCCGGCAGGGCGGCGAACAGCCCTCCCGGCGCGACCTCGCGGGCGTTGAGCCCCACGGAGCTTACGGCGACGTCCGCCCAACCTTCAGCCGGTGATGGAACATCGGCTCCGGCGATGCGTGCGAGCTCTCCAAGCGACACCGGCGCTTGCGAGTCGCCCGCGGCGCTGTTTTGGTTGAGCTGGTCCACCTAGTCTCCTCCGCCCTCGGTTGTTGTCTTAAGTCTTTTATATGCCTCTTGCGTGAAAGAGGGGTCAACGCTGCTCCAGCACGTACGGCTCGGCTGGCGGGCTCTGCGCGATGTTCTCGCGGTTGAGCAGCCAGGATGCGATTTCGCGGAAGACCGGCGCGGCCGACTGGCCACCTGACCCGCCCTCGAGCGGGCCGCGCTGGGGCTCGTCCAGCATGACGGCGACGACGAAGCGGGGGTCGTCGGCGGGCGCGATGCCGGCGAAGGTGATCCAGAACTGGTTCTGCGAGTACGCCCCGGTATCCGGGTTGACCTTCTGGGCCGTGCCGGTCTTACCCGCCAACTGGTAGCCCTCGATGCCGCTGCCCTGGGCGGTACCGGAGTTCACGCCCATCGGGTCCTGCTGGAAGGTAGAGCGGAACATGTCCACCGTCGTCTTCGCCGTGGCCTCGCTGACCACGCGGGTGCGCTTCGGTGCTTGCGCCTCCGCCGGCTGGCCGTCGGGCCCAACCACCTCGGAGATGATGCGCGGCTCGATCCTTTCGCCACCGTTGGCCAGCGTTTGGTACACGCTGGCCATCTGCAGCGTGGTCCAGCTCATGCCCTGGCCAATCGGCAGGTTGGCAAAGGTGCCGCCCGACCACTGCTCGAGCACCGGAACCAGGCCCGCGGATTCGTTCGGCAGCTCGATGCCCGTTGTCTGCCCAATGCCGAAGCGCTGCAGGTAGTCCCAATACTTCTCCTCGCCGAGGCGCTGCGCGATCTGCAGCGTGCCCACGTTGGAGGACTTACCGAAGATCCCCGCCGTGGTGTAGGGGGCCACGCCGTGTGACCAGGCGTCGTTGACCGTCACGCCAGCCATGTCGATGGAGCCGGGCACCTGGTGCACCTCGGTCGGGTCCGTCAGCCCCTCCTCGATCGCGGCGGCGGCCGTGATCACCTTGGCCACGGATCCCGGCTCGTACGGGTGCGAGATGGAATAGTTGTCAAAGCTGCGGCCCTCGGCGAGCTGCTTTTGTACATCGCCATTCGGGTCGATCGTCCCGGTGTTCGCCATGGCGAGCACCTCGCCCGTGTGGGCGTCGAGCACGACGGCCTCGGCGTCCTTGGCCAGCGAATTCGCCTTCGCCTGCTCGAGGGTGCGCTGCACGAACGTCTGCAGATCAACGTCGATGGTCAGCTTGACCTGGGAGCCGTCGACGGGCGGGACGACGTCGCGAAGCGTGCCCGGGATCGACTGGCCCTGGACCGAGACGTCCTCGGTGGACCTACCGTTAATGCCGGTCAACACACTGTCGCTGGAAGCCTCGAGGCCGAACTGGCCCTGGCCGTCCATAGAGACCTTGCCGATGATGTTCTCCCCGACCGCCCCGTTGGGGTACTGGCGGATGTCCTGGTGATCCGCCGCGACGCCGTGGAACTCCTTGGCCACCTCGGCCGCGACATCGGGGTCGACGTTGCGCACGAGCACCTCGTAGTTCGACTCCGCGTGCAGCTTGTCCAGAATATCCTTCGAGCTCACGCGGGACTGCGCCTCGTCCTTCGCGTCCGCTGAGTCCTTAGCGTGCGCCCCCTCGATCATCCGGGGGATTTCGTTGGCCATGGTGCGCAGGACGTCCTCAACGCGGGCGTCGACTTGGGCCTGGATCGCCTCAGACGACAAGCCGTCGCGACGCATCTGCAGCTCCTGCTGCTCGCGCAGCTCCTTACGCAGCATGACCGGGGAGACCGTCAGCGAGCGCGCCTGCATGGTGTAGGCGAGCTGGTTGCCCGAGCGGTCGATGATCTCGCCGCGGCGGGCCGGGTCGTCGTAGATGCGTTCGCGCTGCGCCTGGGCCTGCACCTGCAGGTTCGGCCCCCACACGACCTGCACCCACGCCAAGCGGCCGACGAGCAGCACAGCGGCGATAACGAATGCGGCCGCGATAAAGCTCGCGCGCTTGCGCGTGATCAGCTTCTGCGGCGCCACAGACTGGGGACCGGGCCCGCGAGGGCTCGGCTGCGGGCGGAGGTTGTCGACGCGGGTGCTCTCACCGCGATCCTCCGGCCGGCGGCGTGCGCTCGGGGTATTCACAGCGCTAAAGTCACCTGCCTCGTCGTTGTTTCAAATCGCACTTCATCTTGCCCTTCGCGCGGCTTTGTGTCTGTGACCGCCACGCCCGTTAGTTTCCGGCACTCACGCGCGGGGCGTACGGCGCGAGGTTGCTTGCCGGCGGGGCAGCCTCCGGCGCCGGCGGGGTGTTCTGGCCCAGGACGTTTCCGCCGGGCACCGAGGTCAGGCTGTCGCCGACGCGGGCCGTGGCGTCCCGGTCGCTCGTCGCCCGGTCTTCGGTGCCGCGCTGGCCGTCGGCGGAGGTCACGTCGGTCATCTTCTGCGTCGCATCAGGGTTGAACGGGCGGGTCTCCTCGACTGCGCCGTCCGCACCCACGGACAGGATTCCGGGCGCGTGCGAGACGACCATCCCGGCATCAGCTGCCTTGCGCGCGATCTCGGCCGAGGACTTGACGTTTTCCGCGTCGCGGTTGAGGGTCTCGACCTCGTTGCTCAGCGCGCGCTCGCGAGCCTGCAGCTCCTGGATGGTAAAAGACTGCGAGGTGGACACGCCCGAGAGGAACATCGCGATGAGCACCCCGAGGATGAGCAGCGGCACCGCGATTACGGACATCGTGGAGAAGGTGCGCTTGACCTCTTTGACTTCGCCGACCCTGCGGCCGCGAACGGACACGACCTGCTTGGAGCCGAGCCGGCCAACACCCTGGGTGTTGCGCGGGTGCAGCGCGTGCGGCGCGTATCGACGCAGCGGCTGCGGCGTCGCCGTCGTCCGCGACGTCGTCGTGCGCGGGCGGCGCGCTGCCGGCCGCTCGAGGGTGGCTGTGCCCGAGCGGGCGGACGCGGTGAGGTCTCGGCTTGCTCCCATGGCGTTGTGGCCTTTCGTCTGGGTCATCATGGTCATCTACGGGTTGTCAGTGCGAAGCTTTTCGATGCCCCGGACACGCACCGGCGCGGCCCGGGAGTTCTGTTCGATCTCTGCCTCGGATGCTTTTTCCGCGCCT
Organism: Corynebacterium sp. Z-1; assembly: GCF_031844665.1. Classification (NCBI taxonomy): domain Bacteria; kingdom Bacillati; phylum Actinomycetota; class Actinomycetes; order Mycobacteriales; family Corynebacteriaceae; genus Corynebacterium; species Corynebacterium sp. Z-1. Next base: position 2,099,978 of record NZ_CP134621.1, read on the forward strand.
TGGGTAATCGAGCGGAATTTCGCGGCGGTGCCGGGCAGGTCCATCGGCAGACCGGTTGGCGTTGTGGAGGTGGTCAGGGAGGTCAGGGCGGTCTTGACGATCTTGTCCTCGAGCGACTGGTAGCTCATGAACACCACGCGCCCGCCCGGACCGAGCAGGTCAGTGATCACCGGGATCACCGCTCGCAGCGCGTCGAGCTCCCCGTTGACCTCGATGCGTAGCGCCTGGAACGTGCGCTTCGCCGGGTGTCCGCCGGTGCGCCGGGTGGCGGCCGGAATGGCCTGGTAGAGAAGCTCTACGAGGCGGCCGCTGCGCTCGAACGGGGCCTTCTCGCGCTCTTTCAAGATGTGGGAGGCTATCTTTCCCGCGAAGCGCTCGTCACCGTAGGTCTTCAAGATGCGCGCGAGCTCGCCGTGGCTGTACGTATTCAGCACATCCGCCGCGGTGAGCGTCGTCGTTGGGTCCATCCGCATGTCCAGCGGCGCGTCGACCTTGTACGCAAAACCGCGCTCCTCCTGGTCGAGCTGCATGGAGGACACGCCGAGGTCGAACAGGGCGCCCGCTACCCCGTGCGTGCGCGCAGCGTCGAAAATGGTGCCCTCGCGGTCGCGGATTGCGTTGCCGATGTCGTCGAAACGCGCCTGCACGCCCACGAAGCGATCGCCGAATGGGGCCAGCCGCTCAGACGCGTCGCGCAGGGCCGCGGGGTCGCGGTCAACGCCAATTACCGACGCCTCGGGGAAGCGCCGCAGGAAATGCTCTGTGTGGCCGCCCGCGCCGAGTGTCGCGTCGACGATGACCGCGCCCGCACCAAACTCCTCGACAGCCGGGGCGAGTAAGTCCGCCATGCGGTCTCGCATGACGGGAACATGGCCGTGGTTGGGATCCACTCTAAAGTCCATATCCGCGATGTGAGCGGCGTTGTCCTTGTGTGCCATTGGATCCACCCCCTTGGTTTGGCTGGCCGTCGTGCGCGCGGTTGTCGTGCGGTGTGTCGTGCTGTGTCTCGGTCGGGGAACGTATAGGGCCCTGCCCGGGGCGGTTGTTCTGGTGTCGGGGAAGTACACCAGAACGCTCCACGCCACGGACAGAGTCCGTACACGCTCTCCGCTTGGAAGTCGGTGCCTGCCTGCGGGGTAGTCAGTCCTACAGGAGACCGGAGAGAATGTCGCCGTCATCGGCCGCCGCGAAGGCAGCCTCGGTTTCTTGCTGGTAGTTAGCCCAGGACTCGGCGTCCCAGATTTCGAGAAAATCGACCGAACCGATGACTACGCACTCCTTGGAAAGGTGCGCGTACTCGCGGTGCGCCGGCGACAGCGTGATGCGACCTGAACCGTCGAGCGTTTGCTCATCCGCGCTGGCAGCCAGGTTGCGGATAAATGCGCGCGCTTTCGGGTTCGTGCGTGAAGCTGCAGCTGCCTTGCGGGCGCGTGCTGCGAACTCCTCGCGGGGGTAGACCGCCAGAGAGTGGTCTTGCCCCTTGGTCACCATCAACCCGTCCGCCAGGTCCTCGCGGAACTTGGCGGGCAGCGTCAGGCGTCCCTTGTCGTCGAGCTTGGGAGTGTAGGTTCCCAGAAACATCCGAAAGCCCACCTTCCTTCACTCCGTGACTACGGCTGTTCAATTTTTCGAGCGGCGATTCGCAGTTGCACGTAGTCAAGATGCCACCACGGCCCTCCGCTGAGCCCCACTCTATCCCACTTTCCCCCACAAACGCCACACTCAGGGGCGAGTTGTCGCGAAACTTTAGGGAAAGCGCAGGTTAAAGGGAGAAAATTAGGTGGCGTAGTGGCTCGGAAGAAAGCGTGAAAGGGCCCAGAATGGCATTCACATGAGCAACTTTGGAGCTCTTTCACACTCCTGAGAACCACCTTCCCCACACGTTTAGGCGGCTCATCGCGGTGAATATCGAACCGTAGACAGCTAGTGGGAGAAAGTGGGAGGACAAGGTGGGGCACTGTGGGGACGACAAAGCCCGCCCCACGCTTGTGCGCGGGGCGGGCTTTGTGCCTGCCGGTTAATTACTGGCCTTCAAAACGGCGCTTGAAGTTCTCTTCCATCTTTGAGGTGCGCGCGGGGCGCTGTGCGGCGACGGCGCGAACCGGCACCGAAGACCCGCCCGACGGGGAGGTCAGGGCCATGACACCGCCGGCGAGCATGATGGCAAACCCAACGACGCTGATAGCGACTAACCACACGCTGACGGTGGCGAGGGCAACGCCGCCGATGAGCAGGACCAGGCCAGTTACCATCAGCGCAGCGCTGCGCATGGTGAGTCGGCCGCCGCCCGGCTGGCCGGCGAAACCGGAACCCTGGGGCACCCTGTTGCCGAACTTAGGGTCCTCGGCGAGAAGCGATTGCTCGATCTCGCGAAGGGTGCGCTGTTCCTGCTCAGAAAGGGACACTGTCTACTCTCCAGCTCTACCGTTGGATGATTGTGGTTGGCTTACATCTAGTACAACGGTAAGTGTATCCAGATTGTTCCTGCCCGAGGTGGGCTTTGCTCAACCCGGCTTGCCGTGCCCCTCCCCTTTACGCCACCAGCGGCGCCTTGGTGGCGCCGGGGATGGACTCCTCTAGAAACTCCTCCACCAGCGCAATGAGGCGCTGAACCACGCGAGGGTCGGGGTGTGGCTCGATACCGGTGATGACCCGACTGCGCTGGACGGAGAACGCGGTGAACGTCTCGGCCCACTCCTTGCCGCGCTCCGACGTCAGCCGGAGTTTGTCCCAGGCGCTTGCCGGTAGCCTTTTGCGCTTGCGTATGACTGGCGAGCCGGCGTTGACTGCCCCCGCCACCCTCAAGGCGGCACGGTACGCGTTTTCCATCGCCACATCGAGGGCGCCAGCTGCGTAGTCTGCCTGCGCCTGGGCGAGAAGCACATAGGCAGAGCGGAAGAATCGCTCACGCCTGGTTCCGTGCGCGGCAGATCCATAGGCGGCCTTGGTGGTGGCGGAGACGATGCTTGACATTTCTTACCTTCCGAGTGCGGGTCGTTTAATTACCTTGATTGCCATCACTCTAAAACGCACGTTCGACATCCCCCGCTCCTTTATAGTACATTTGTTCTAATTACGTAAATGTCTGCTGAACACTGCCATTTCCAGCACGCCGCGTGGTTCGATAGAAGGGTGACTGTGACATATCGTCGCCTCAGCGGCCCCGAGTTCGCGATCCTCGCCCCCGACCTCGTTGACATTTACATCGCGGCGATGGGCTACGACCCCGCGATTCGCTCTGGGCGCATCGCGGTCTGGCAACGCGAGATCATCTGGCCCGGCTTCACTGCCGTCACCGCCATCGAACGCACCGCGTCCAACACCTCCGGCGGCACGGTCGACGAACGGGTCGTCGGCATCGCCTATGGGTTTATCGGGAACCGCGAACGGTGGTGGGACCAACAACTCATGCGGGGCCTGCGCGAAAGCGGCGGGCTGAGCGCGCAGCACTCCGCGATGCTGCGCGACTACTTCGAGGTCGCCGAGATCCACGTCCACCCCTCCCGCCAAGGCGCGGGAATCGGGCGGGCCCTGTTGTCCCAGTTGTTGTGGAACGCCCCGGCGCGCTGGGCGTTGTTGTCCACACCCGAGGTGCCGAACGAATCCAATCACGCGTTCGGCCTATATCGTTCGATGGGCTTTCACGACATCCTGCGCGACTTTTACTACGCGGGCGACGATCGCCCCTTCGCAATTCTTGGCCGCACCCTTCCCCTGCCCGCCGGCGGGTAGTGTTAAAGCGAAATATCATCGCGGATTTATAAGGAGAGCGCAGTGGTGAGTGTGCCGAGCGAATTGGCCATCGGCGAAGTAAGCCCGGCCGATTTCCCCTCCGCTGTAAAGGACGCTCTCGAGGAATTCCTCGACGAGCGCTACGCCGAGGTGGAGAAGATCGGCCCCCCGGTCACCCGCTCCGTTCAGCACCTGCGCGACTTCATCCTCGGCGGCGGCAAGCGGATCCGCCCCCTGTACGCCTGGACCGGCTTCTTCGGCGCGCGCGCCGCAGGCGGGGTTGGCTCCGAGGACCCGGAGGCTGTCCTGCGCGCCGTGAGCTCGCTCGAACTGATCCAGGCGTGCGCGCTGATTCACGACGACATCATCGACGCCTCCGATACCCGGCGCGGCAACCCCACAGTGCACCGCGCCGTGGAGGCCCGCCACAGTAAAGACGACCTGTTCGGCGACTCGGCGGACTACGGGCGCAACGAGGCCATCCTCATCGGCGACTTCGCACTGATCTGGGCGGAAGACATGTGGCGTTACTCGGGCCTCAGCGAGGCCGCGCTGACCCGCGCCGCCGAGCCGTGGCGCGGCATGCGCACCGAAGTCATCGGCGGCCAGCTGCTCGACATCGCGCTCGAGGCCGCCGCCAACGAGTCTGTCGAGATGGCCAACAACGTCAACCGCTACAAAACGGCCGCCTACACCATCGAGCGCCCGCTGCACCTCGGTGCCGCGATCGCCGGCGCGCCAGCGGACACGATAGAGGCGTTCCGCGGCTACGGCCGCGACATCGGGATCGCCTTCCAGCTTCGCGACGACCTACTCGGCGTCTTCGGCGACGAAGCCGTCACCGGCAAGCCGGCTGGCGACGACCTGCGCGAGGGCAAGCGGACGGTCCTGCTCGCCGCGGCGCTGAATCGTCTCGACGCCACCGACCCCGTCTCCGCCGCCCGCCTGCGCGATCGCGTGGGCCGCACGAGCGATCGCGACGAGCTCGCGGAGCTCGCGGCGATTGTGGAGTCCAGCGGCGCGATCGCGGACGTCGAAAAGCAAATTGCGGACTTAACTGAGTCCGGGCTTGCCCACTTGAGCAGGGCGGGTATTGATGGCGAGGTTGCGAACACGCTGCGTGATCTGGCGATTCGGGCGACGGAGCGCCGTGCCTAGGTCGGTATGGCTCGGCCTCGCCGCGGGGATTGTTATCGCCCTCGGCAGCTACGGCGCTGGCGCCACCCGCAACCGCGGCGGCGTAATGCGCGAGCTCGGCTTGGGCCACCTCATGTACGGCCACGGCCGCTCCATCATGGACGCGCTGCTCACCGCCGGCATTATTGCCCTAGTGGTGGCGTGGGTCTGGTTTGGGCGCGACCTCACCCGCCAGCGCGCGGGTTTTGCGGAGACTCGGCGCGCGACCTGGCTATGGACCGCCGGGCTCGCCCTCGCCGCGCCGATCCTGTCGCGCGACGTCTACTCCTACCTCATGCAGGGCGCAATGCTTCGCGACGGCTTCGACCCCTACACCGAAGGCGCCGCGGTCAATCCGGGCCCCTACCTCTACGAAGTCAGCCACGACTGGCGCAACACGACCACCCCCTACGGGCCGCTGCACCTGTGGATTGGCGAGCGGATTACCACCCTCGTCGGCGACAACGTCACCTTGGGGATCGTGGCGTACAAGCTGCTTACCCTCGCCGGGTTCGCGGCGATCGTCTGGGCCGTGCCCCGCATCGCCGCAGAACTCGGCGGCAACCCCGCCCTCGCGCTCTGGCTCGGCGTGGCCAACCCGGTGATGCTGCTGCACATGGTCGGCGGGATGCACAACGAGGCGATTATGGTCGGGCTCGTCAGCGTGGGCCTGCTCGCCTGCCTGCGCAACCGTTTCGTGCTCGGCATCGTGGTGATTAGCCTCGCGGTGTCGCTCAAAGCCACCGCCGCGATCGCCCTGCCGTTCGTGGTGTGGATGGCCTACAACCGCCGCCGCAGTGACACCGCCACACTCGCGCGCAACGCTGTCAATTTCGTGCTGGTCGGCGCGGTGTCGGTCATGCTGACCATGGCCGTGCTGTGGGCCGTTACTGTGCTCTCCGGCTCCTCCTTCGGCTGGGTCGCCGAGATCTCCGGGAACTCAAAGGTGGTCAACCCGCTCGCCGGCCCCACCTTGGTCGCCGACGCGTTCACTCCCCTCGCCCAGCTTTTCGACGAGCACTTCCGCTACAACGCGGCACTCGCACTCGCGCGCCGGATCGGCGCGGTGCTGATGCTCGTCGGCCTGGCTCTGACGTGGTTTATCTTCCGCCGCAACGACCGCGAGGCGGTGGCGGGCATCGCGTGTGCCTACGCAGTGGCGTTCGTCGCCAACGCGGTGACCTTCCCGTGGTACTACGCCTCGCTGCTCTCCCTGCTGGGCACGGTGAGTACGCCGCTGTGGGTGCGGCGCGCCACGGTCTTCTTCTCCGTCGTGGTCGCTCTCGCCTTCACCGGCAGCGGCAACCACCGCTTTTACGACGGCTGGTTCATCGTCGTGTCCTTCGCCGCCGCCTGGATCGCCGCCGAGGTGGTCTACCCGCGGGCGCCGACAACGCCGGCTGAGGCTAGAACGCCATCGCCTGCGCTCGCCTGATCACCTCACGTGCGCCGTGGCCGTGCAGGGCGTCGACGGGCCGGCCGGGCAGCGACTCGTCGTCGGTGAACAGGTAGTGGAGGATCTCGTCGGCGCTGTAGCCGCCGTCGTGAAGCACCATGATGGCGCCGCCGACGAACTTGGATAGCTCCCCGTCCTCGCCTAAGAGGCGCTCGGGGACGTACTTCACCCCGTCTTTGCGGTAGACGAGCAGCTTGTGCGCGCCAACAAGGTCGTGCACTTTGGTCACGGGGACGCCAAGGTACTCGGCAACATCTGGCAGGGGTAGCAGCGCCTCGTTGGCGAGCAATCCGTCGAGGTCAATATTCGGCGTAGTCACGTGAGATACCTTACCCGCGCGACGGCTGTGGGTTGGCTGTTGGAGGCGCTTGTCGGCCATACTGGAACACATGACTGAGCTTGCCGTGGGTGACTATCTGGACAACCGCTACGTCATCGATCGCCCCATCGCCCGCGGTGGCATGTCCACGGTGTACCGCTGCGTCGATGTCCGCCTCGGCAGGGAGGTCGCCGCGAAGGTGATGGATAACCGCTACGTCGACGACCACCTCTTCCTCACCCGCTTTCGGCGCGAAGCCCGCGCCATGGCTCAGCTGTCGCACCCCAACCTGGTCAACGTCTACGACTTTTCCCACGAGGGCGACCACGTTTTCCTCATCATGGAGCTGATTCGCGGCGGCACGCTGCGCGAGTTGCTGGCCGAGCGCGGCCCGATGCCCCCGCACGCGGCCGCCGCGGTGATGCGCGCGACGCTGACCGGGCTCTCGATCGCCCACCGCAAGGGGATGGTGCACCGCGACATCAAACCGGACAACATTCTGATCAACTCTGACCACCGCGTGAAGCTCGCCGACTTCGGCCTCGTGCGCGCGGCCGCCGATTCAACCCATTCAACCGACCAGATAGTGGGCACCGTCAGCTACCTCTCGCCCGAGCAGGTTGACGGCTCCCCGATGGGCCCGGCCTCCGATGTCTACTCCGCCGGCATCGTGTTATTTGAGCTGCTCACGGGCACCGTCCCGTTCTCCGGCGACACGCCGCTCGCCCACGCGTACGCGCGGCTGAACAGGGACGTCCCGGCGGCGTCGTCACGCATTGAGGGCGTGCCCAAGCTTGTCGACGAGCTCGTGGCGACAGCCACCGCCCGCCACCCCGAGGACCGCTTCGTCGACGCCGCCGAGTTCCTCGCCGCGCTTGACGACGTCGCCGCAGCGCTCGACCTGCCCGACTACGTGGTGCCCGTGCCGCGCGACTCCGCCGCGAACCGCGCCGCGGCCCACCCCACGGCCGTGACCCTGCTGAACACCCCGCAGCCCAAACCTGCGGCCCCCGCGCTTGAGCAGCGGCTATTTCCTGAGTCGAGCAGCACCCGCGTGATTGGCGCGGCGCCGCCAGTTGCCCCCGTACCCGCTGTGCCGCCAGCGCCCGCCCCGGTTCCGGTGCCCGCCACCCCGCGCCCGCCGGAGCAGCAGGCGCCAGCGCCCGTCGCCCCGCCACCGGAGCCGCTGACCAACCGCAGCGCGCTCGGCACCGCGTTCTTTGCGGTGCTGTCGCTGCTGGTCATCGCGCTAGTGGCCATCGGCGCGTGGTGGTTCGGCTCGGGCATGTACGGCGAACTCCCCGCCCTTATTCGCTAGGACGGGGAGACGGTGTTCGAAGACTGCGCTTAGTAGCGCAGCATCTCCGCGACGAGGAAGGCCAGCTCGAGGGCCTGCTCGGTGTTCAGGCGCGGGTCGCAAGCGGACTCGTAGCGACCCGGCAGGTCCAGGTCGGTAATGTCCTGCGCGCCGCCGAGGCACTCGGTGACGTTCTCGCCGGTCAGCTCGATGTGGATGCCGCCCGGGTGGGTGCCCATCTCGCGGTGCACCTCGAAGAAGCCCTGCGCCTCGTCGATGATCTTGTCGAAGTGGCGCGTCTTGTACCCATTGGAGGCGGTGAACGTGTTGCCGTGCATCGGGTCGGACTGCCAGACCACCTTGTGGCCGGAGGCCTCGACGGCCTTGACAATCCCGGGCAGCACGTTGCGGACGTTCTCATGGCCCATGCGGATGACCATGGTGAGGCGGCCGGGCTCGCGGTTCGGGTCCAGCTTCTCGGCGTAGGCCACGGCCTCCTCAGGCGTAACCTTCGGGCCGAGCTTGATCCCGATCGGGTTGTTGATCATCGCGGCGAAGTTGACGTGGAAGTCCTCCATGCCGCGGGTGCGCTCACCGATCCAGAGCTGGTGCGCGGACAAATCGTAGAGCTTGGTCTCACCCGAGCTGTCCTCGGCCAGGCGCAGCATGGCGCGCTCGTAGTCCACCAGCAGCGCCTCGTGCGAGGCGTAGATCTCGCTGGTGCGCAGGAGCTCGTCGTTAACGCCGCAGGCACGCATGAAATCGAGCGAGCGGGTGATCTCACGCGCCAGCGCCTCGTAGCGCGCGCCTGCCGGCGACGCCGCCACGAACTGGCGGTTCCAATCGTGGATGTGGTTGAGATCCGCGGTGCCGGACGAGGTCAGCGCGCGTACCAGGTTCATCGCGGCGGAGGCGTTTGCGTAAGCGCGGACCATGCGGGCCGGGTCGTGGCGGCGGGCCTCCGGCGTGGGCTCCACGCCGTTGACAATGTCGCCGCGGTAGTTCGGCAGGCCGTTTTCGTCCAGGTCGGAAGAGCGCGGCTTCGCGTACTGGCCAGCGATGCGGCCAAGCTTGACGACGGGCACCGACGCGCCGTACGTCAGCACCGCCGCCATCTGCAGCAGGGTGCGCACGTTGGCGCGGATGTGCGGCTCGGTGTTGGACTCGAATGTCTCGGCGCAGTCACCGCCCTGCAGGAGGAACGCCTTGCCCAGTGCGACGTCGGCAAGCTGAGTCTTCAGCGTCTCGATCTCGGGCGCGAGCACCACGGGCGGGACCGACTCGAGGAGCTTGCGCACGTTGCTGGCCTCATCCGCATCCCACGACGGCTGCTGCTTGGCATCGCGGGAGATGACGTCCAAAAACGTCTCGTTCAAGTCTCCCGGCAAGGGGGGAAGATCGGGTAGCGCCTCTTTGGGGATGTCAATTGTCCAACTCACCCCTTAAGTTCTATCACGCCGCCGCTAGTTTTGAAACCCCAGGTCACACCAAGTGCAATTCACCTGGTGGAACGGTGCTCCCGCAGCGTGGAAATGGCTCCGCTGTCCTCGAGGGGTAAAACCTCCCTGCAGGCGTTGAACTTAGCCACGTTGTGGCGGGCGTCGACAAGCGCATTGTGATTGCCCTTCGGCAGGCTCGGCAGCTTCGGCCGCCCGGCCATCTCCCAATACTGCTTCAGCTCGCGGGTAAAGCGCGGCAGCGTGCGCGGCAACCCGCTCATATCGCCCCACAGCTGCGCCAGCACCACATGGTCGTAGGCGCCGACCCACGCCCACAGCTCGGGCTGGGTGTCGGAGGCGGTGAGAAACGCGGCGACCTCGCGGCGGATCTGCGCCTTCGTCTTCCACTCCTCGCCTCCCGGGCTCGGCAGCTTGTCCAACACGTTGTCGCGCACCCAGCGGTTGGCCCGATCGGCGCGAAATTCCGTGGACACGGCGTAGTACTCGCGCCCGTCCTCGGCGACGATTCCGATGGAGACCAGCTCGATGGTCACGCCGTCTTCGATGAACTCGGTGTCGTAGAAGTAGCGCACCCGGCTCACGCTCGGTCGCCCGGCTCGGCAGGCGGGGCGTCGTGCGCACCGCGGCGCGGCCAGAACATCACGAGCCCCACCCCCACTACCGACAGCGGTGCAACAATGTTGATGCCGCGCCCGGTCTGGGTTGCAATCAGCACCGCAATCACGAAAACGCAGCACAGCGCAATGCGGATGATGAGGTCTCGGTCCATGGGTTCAATCCTATTTACCTGGCTTTGGGCTCGGCGCCCTCGGGGTAGCCGTTGCCCTCTTCGAGCGACTTCTTCACGTCGGCGGCGTACATGTCCACGTACTCAAATCCGGACAGCTGCTGGATCTGCGCCATCACGTAATCCGAGAAGGGGCGCATCACCTCGCGCGACTGCGGGTCGAACCCGTTCTCGCGCGCCCACTCGTGCGGGTTGATCGGGGTGCCAATCTTCATGCTCACCTTTTTCGGCCGCGGGATCACGGTGCCGATCGGGTTGGCGTCGCGCGTGCCGAACATCGCCACGGGGATCACGTCGACGTTGTTGGTCATGGCGATGCGCGCCATGCCCGTCTTCGCCTTGTACAGGCGCCCGTCCGGGGAGCGGGTGCCCTCCGGGTAGAAACCGAGCAGCCTGCCCTCGTCGAAGACTCCCTTTGCGGCGCGCTGCAGGTCCTCTGCGGCACCCGCGGACGTGCGGTCCACCGGGATCTGACCCACCGAGCTGAAAAAGAAGCGCTGGATCGCGCCGGAAAGCCCGGGAGAGGTGAAGTACTCCTTCTTCGCGGGGAAGGTCAGCTCGCGCCACACCATCAGCGGCAGATAGAAGGAATCCATCACTGCCTGGTGGTTTGATGCCAGGATCGCTGATCCCTTACGCGGGATGTTGTTGGAGCCCTCAATCTTCGGGCGGTTCCAGAACAACAGCGGGATCCCGATGAAGATCCTGAAAATCATGTACCAGACGCTGACCATTTCCCCTCCTACACCAGTTCGCGGGCCAAATCGGCCACTCCGAGCATACCCGCTTCGGGGCCTCGTTCGGCGCACGTTACGTGCGGAAGCGGACGATACCCCGCCCCCACCATGTCGTGCGCCATCGCCTCGCGCGCGGTTCCTAAGAAAAGGTCCGCGTCACTGCTGACTCCCCCGCCGAGCACGATCAGCTCGGGATCCAGGACGTCAGCGACGATGGAGAGGCCCATGCCCAGCCAGCGGGCGAACTTATCGACGGCCGCCTTGCCCAGGGCGTCGCCACGCCGCGCCGCGCGCATCACATCGTGGCCCGTGGCGCGCTTGTCCACCACCGCGCGGTAGAGCCCGCAACCCTTGTAGCCGCCTGCCGACGCCACCTCGACGGCCGTGTCGACGAGCGCCGTGCCCGAGGCGTAGCGCTCCAGGCAGCCGTGCTTGCCGCAGGAGCACACCCGCCCGCCCGGCACTACCGTGATGTGTCCGAACTCGGGCGCGGTGCCGAACGAGCCGCGGTAGATCTCGCCGCGGTGCATCAGCGTCGCGCCGATTCCCGTGCCCACGGCGAAAAACACCCACGTCTCAGCGTCGCGGGCGGCGCCGAAGCGGTACTCGCCCCACGCCGCCGAGTTCGCATCGTGCTCGAGGCGCACCGGCAGGCCGATGGACTCTTCAAGGATGGCCTTCACGGGGGCGTCGTTACGCCACGGCAAGTGCGGGGCGAAGCGCACCTTCTCGCAGGCCGGGTCCAAAAATCCGGCGATCGCCGCGCCGACCGCCGCGATGTCGTGGTCGCGGCGTACCTCGGCGACGAGCCGGGTGATCGCGGCGGTGAGCTCCTCCGCGTCGTGCGGCGTAGCGATCGAGTGCGAGTCGATGATTTCCCCGGCGCCCGTGACCACGCCCGCGCGCGTGTTCGTGCCGCCAATATCGAAGCCGATGGTCAACGGCGCGGCGTTCGCGCTTCGGGTTTCGGAGAGCATAGCCAACTATGTTAACCCGCCGGGCACAGAAGGCTGTAGAGCCTATCGCCCAAGGCCTCCCAAGAAAAGGCGCGCTCCACGTGGGCGCGGCCGCACCGGCCCATCTCGCGGCGGCGCGCGGGGTCATCCAGCAGTGAGACGATCGCGGCGGCCACCGCGTTTGCATCCCGGCCGTCGACCACGATGCCGGTCTGATCCGTCACCGTCTCCGGCGCCCCGCCCGAATCCCCCACCACAACGGGCACGGCGCACGCCTGGGCCTCGAGGTAGACAATGCCGAGCCCCTCGACGTCGAGGCCCGCGCCGCGCGTGCGCGCGGGCATGGCAAACACATCCGCCGCGGCCACGATGTCGCGCAGGCGCGTGCGATCCACGGCGCCGGTAAACACCACGGCGTCGCCGAGACCCTTCGCGCGCTCTTTCAAAGCTCGCTCGTAGGGGCCCGTGCCGACGATGACGAGGCGCGCGCCCGGGTGGGCGGAGAGGACGTTGGGGAGGGCATCGAGAAGCGTGTCTTGGCCCTTGCGGCGCACCAGCCGCGACGCGCAGACGATCAGCGGCCCGCGGACGCCCAGCTCGGCGCGCACAGCGGCGCGCTCAGCCTCGCTTGCGGGGCGGAAAAACTGCTTGTCGACGCCCGACGGCAACGCCACGAATCTCGGCGAGGACCCAAACGCGCTGCGGAAGCGCCCGAGCGCGTACTCGGAGATGTACGTGACCACGTCCGCGCGCCGCCCGATGACCGAGAGCACCTGACGCGCGCCAGGCAGCATCGACCAGCCGACCTCATGGCCGTGGGTCGAGGCGAGAACCCGCCGCGCTCCAGCCGACTTCGCCGCCGCCCCCATCAGCGCCAGGGGCGCAGCGGCTCCGAACCATACGGTGTCCACGCCGTGTTCGCGGATGAGGCGGCGCATCTCGCGGACCGTCGCCGGGGTGGGGAGCATGACGCGGCGCGGCCAGCGCACCACGGTGTAGCCAACGTTCGCGTCCCAGCGCCTAGCCGCGTCGGCGTCTTGAGTGGAGGCGAACACGAGGAGCTCGTCGGGGCCGGCCCTCCGCACGAACTCATCGGCGAAATCCCTCACATACGACTGAATCCCACCGACAGCGGGTGGGAAGTCGTTGGTGACGAGCAGCACCGGCATTCTAGTAGCGGACCGCTCCCTGCACCGGCATCGAGTTCAGCGGCACGACCTGGACGGGGATGCCGTAGTCGGATGCGTGGACGACCTGGCCGTTGCCGATGTACATGCCCACATGCGTGACACCCGGGTAGTAGCCGACGATGTCGCCCGGCTGCAGATCCGACATGGACACGGGGGTGCCACCAGCTAGCTGCGCCTGGGAGGTGCGCGGGATCGACTTCCCGTTCTGGGAGTACGCCCACACCATCAGCCCGGAGCAGTCGAAAGCATCGGGCCCGGCGGCCCCCCAGCCGTAGGGCTTGCCCAGCTGCGCGAGCGCAGCGGCCGTGATCGCGTTACCGAACGCACCCGGGTCAAGCATGTCCGCAGGCACGGGGTTGGACTGGTTCGTCCAAGCCTCACGCGCCGCGGGCGAGAGCGCATCCACACGGGCCTCAACGTCTTTGATCCGGGCCTCGATGTCAGCACGCTCCTTTTCCAGCTGCGCCAACTGTGTGTCGAGCTTGACGCGGTTGTACTGCGCGGTCGCCTTAGCGACGTCCGCTTCACGCGCGGCCTGAATCGCCTCTTCGTTCGCGGCGCGCAGGCCATCAAGCTGCTCCTGGCGCTTGCGGGAAATGGATCCGAGGTAGGTGGTCTTGTCAATGACCTCCTGCGGGGTAGCGGAACCGAGCGTGTTCACCACATTGTCCACCTGCAGCGTGCGGTAGGTCGAAGTCGCGACAGCGTTGACGTCCCCCTGCTGCATGGCGCGGGCTCCACGCACCTCCTCGGCCCTAGCCTGGGCAGCAGCGGCCGCCCGAGCGCTATCATCGAGCTCCACACGCGCCTGCTCGAGCTGGCCCTCGAGGTCCTTAATCTGCTCCATCTTCGCGGTCGCTTCGTCCGAGACGGTACCTAGTTCCGCAATGAGGGTGTCCAGGTCTTCGGCGTGTGCGGGAGAAACGAGTCCGGCCACGGTGGCACCCGCGACGGCCAGGGAAACGGTTGTGTATGCAATTGTTCCGGCGCTTCGGCGAGCGCGCGGAGGAAGAGAGTGCTTACCCACGGTGGACTTCCTCGACACTTTCCTTGTAAAACCCTTTAACAGGATATGGGCCGCATCCGCAACGGACACGGCGCTGGAGCCGCAGCTAAGCAGCTCGAGCTTTATAGAACTGTTACACACTATAGCGCCCCGAACCCGAGAATCAAGACATTGCCCCCGATTTGTTTTGAGGCGCAAAACTGGCCCCGCACGCCGTCGCGCGGGGCCAGTTTGAGAATGCGTTTAGAAGCGAACCACGGAGTGGATCGGCATCATGTTGAGCGGGCGCTCCGTAACCGGGGAGCCGGAGTTTAAAGCGTCGATGATGGTGCCGTTGCCGGCGTAGATGCCGACGTGGGAGGCGCCGCTGTAGTAGACAACGACGTCGCCCGGCTGGATGTCGTTCAGGCTGACGGGGGTGCCGCCGGAAGCCTGCGCCTGAGAGGTACGCGGGATGGACTTACCAGCCTGTGCGTGGACCCAGGAGGTGAAACCGGAGCAGTCGAAGGCGTTGGGGCCGGCCGCGCCGTAGACGTACGGGGAGCCGATCTTGGAGCGGGCGATGTCAACGATCTGCTGGCCAGCGGAGGGTGCCGGAGCGACGATTGCCGGTGCCGCAGCAGCTTCGACGGTCTGCGCGGACGTGTCAGCCGGGGCGGTGGCGTAGCGGGTCTCAGCCTCCGCGAGGAAGTCGGAGAAGCCCGGGATGTTGGTTACGCCCGGCACAGCCTTGACTGCCGCGATTGCAGCTGCGACGTCACCGGTGGGTGCCTGACCACCCAGCGAGGGGATCCACATCTCAATGCCGGGGATGGCAGCGATCCCGGGGACGTTCTCGATGCCGGGAACCTGGACGCTGACGGGGCTGTTGGGGACACGAACCTCAGCAGCCTCTGCGGTGGCCGGTGCCAGAAGGGTTGCGCCCGTAACGAGGGCGGAAACGGCAGCAATGTTGCGCGCTGCGGACGAGTTCTGGCGACGGTGCTTTGTCACGTGAAATACTCCATATCTTCTCTTGCCTACCGGGTTAGCTGTCGGGTTGGACTCGAGAAAAGTCCTGCGCCGCTCCTTCTTGACCCAAACGAGTCGGGAAAAGATCCTTGCGCGCATTCACCCCAGGTGTGGCCCGCGGGCCCTGTAGTGGGTCCCCGGCTCCCCTTCAGCCGCAGGCGCCTTGTGCGCTGTGGCTGCCGAGGACTCGGCGTTATACGTTTTTGTTGTCGTAACTTGCATCCAACGATCGTTGCCGCAATGTCTCGAGTAGGTTACGAAACCGCAACGGCAATTGTCCAATGCGACATCCGTTATCGCGTCGTTATTTTTGTACAACCGCGCATTCAGCCTCACCCGAGGGGTGGGCTCACCGTTGCCACCACGGGGACTAAAGTAGAAATTATGCTTTCTAGCTGCATGTTTACGAAATTCCCGAGGGTCAATCGCAGAAACCGTTGCCCCGGCGGCCCCGCCGAAGATTGGCCGCTGTGACGTTTGACACACGTAATACGTTACCGGGTCGCAATAGAGAAATGGGCCTCCCTTTCGGGAGGCCCATTATTCGCGCTCTAACGCGGCACTGTTCTCAAACTACTTGTCATCTCGCGGCGTTGCGTCGCGGTCAGATGAGTGCTTGGTAGCTTCCAATGTGCGCAGCGTCTCAATTTCGTCGTGGTGGTTGCTCTCCGCGGCGTCGCGCACCCGCTCGGTGACGCCGAGCTCCGCCGGAGAGAACGTGCCGATCGTTTCGGAATCCGCGTAGCCCAGCTGGTTCATCTGCTTCGGCACACGAGCACCCGCGTACTCCAGCGGGATCGGGTGACCATGCTCGTCGACCGGGCCGAGAGGCTGGTGGATCTCCACGAAGGCGCCGTTCGGCAGCTTCTTGATGATGCCGGTCTCGATACCGTGCTCCAGAACTTCGCGGTCGGAACGCTGGAGGCCGACACAGATGCGGTAGGTGATGAAGTACACCAGCGGCGGCAGAACGATCAGGCCGATGCGTCCGAACCAGGTCATCGCGTTGAGCGAAATCTGGAAGAAGTGTGCGACGTGGTCGTTGCCGCCGGAGATGGTCAGCAACAAGAAGAATGTCACGGCCATGACGCCGATGCCGGTTCGCACTGGAACGTCGCGGGGGCGCTGCAGGAGGTTGTGGTGAGCACGGTCACCAGTGACCGCCTGCTCAATGAACGGGTAGGCAAAGAGCAGCATCACGAGGATGCCACACATCAACGCCACCCAGAACGCACCCGGGATGGTGTAGTTGCCCAGGTATAGCTCCCACGCCGGCATGACGCGCGCCGCGCCGTCCGTCCACAGCATGTAGACGTCGGGCTGGGAACCAGCGGAGACCTGCGAGGGGTTGTAGGGCCCCAGGTTCCAGATCGCGTTGATGGTGGTCAGACCCGCCATGCCGGAGAGCACGGCGAAAACAACGAACATGAACCCGATGGCCTTGACCGCGAACACCGGCATGATGCGGATGCCTACGACGTTGTTCTCCGTGCGGCCTGGGCCGGGGAACTGGGTGTGCTTCTGGAACCACACGAGAAGCAGGTGGGCCGCGACGAGCGCGAGGATCAGGCCCGGCAGGATCAGAACGTGCAGGATGTAGAAGCGGTCCAGCATGAGGTCCGACGGGAAGTCGCCGCCGAAGATCGCCCAGTGCATCCAGGTACCGATGATCGGGATGCCGACGATGATGGCGGACATGATGCGCAGGCCCACGCCGGAGAGCAGGTCGTCGGGCAGGGAGTAGCCCATGAAGCCCTCGATCATGCCGACGAGGATCAGGGTGACACCGATGATCCAGTTCGCTTCACGCGGGCGTCGGAAGGCGCCGGTGAAGAAGATGCGCAGCATGTGCGCGAACATGGACATCATGAACATCAAAGCGGCCCAGTGGTGCATCTGGCGGACGAACAATCCGCCGCGCACCTCGAAGGAAATGTCCAGTGCCGTTGCGTACGCACGCGACATCTCGACGCCGTTGAGCGGCAGGTAGCCACCGTCGTAGATTACCTTGGTGATCGATGGGTCGAAGAACAACGCCAGGTAAATACCGGTCAGCAGCAGGATGATGAAGCTGTACAGCGCCATCTCACCGAGCATGAACGACCAGTGCGTCGGAAAGACCTTGTTCAGCTGCGGGCGCAGGAAACCAGAGACAGTGTAGCGCGAATCAATATTGTCCGCGGCTTGTGCGAGTTTAGTGCTCATTAGGACTTACGCTCCCAGAATGCAGGGCCAACGGGCTCGATGAAGTTTCCGCTGGCAACGAGGTAACCTTCTTCGTCAACTGTCACAGGAAGCTGCGGCAGGGCACGTGCGGCCGGGCCGAACACCGGCTTGCCGTAGTGCAACGCATCGAACTGCGACTGGTGGCACGGGCACAGGATGCGGTTGGTCTGAGCCTCGTACAGAGACGTCGGGCAACCAATGTGCGTGCAGATCTTCGAGTAGGCGTAGTAGTCGCCGTAGTGGAACGTTTCCTGCCCCTCGCGCTCGACGACGCGGTTAGCGTCCTCGGAGCGCAGACGGATTAGCATGACGGCGTTACGCGGACCGTGGATGGAGTGCATGTGGTTTTCGTAAACCTCGCGCTCGGGGTCGTAGGTTGCGCCGTCATTGACGTCCTCCTCGTAGAGGGGGAAGACCGTCTCCATCGACCCGGCCGCCAGGTCCTCGGGGCGCATACGCACCACGCGCGAAACACCGGCGGTGGTGTAGTGCTTGCCTGCCTGGCCCTCGTGCAGCTCGGCGATGGCACCGGTATCGCGGCCGAGGTAGACCTTCACACCTTCCTCGATCTTGGTCCAGCCATGCGTCCACAGGGTGCCGTCGCCGTAGTAATTGAGCTCGTGACGAGGGCGCCACGGGTTCTTAATCAGGCCACCGAGCGGGGCGATGATGATCAGGCCGGTCAACAGGCCAGCGCCACCGAGCAGGCCCTGCATGACTTTACGACGACCGAGGGTTGAGGTCTCCCAAGCGTCGTTAAGCAGCGCGGTGGTCGTGCGGCGATCGAGCTCGCTGGAGCGACCGTCGTGGCGGCGCTGCACCGAGATCTCCTCCGGCACGAACTTCTTCACGTACTGGATGATTGCGATGCCCAGCGCACCCAGCGCGAGCATCGACGTCAGGCCGAGCAAGGGGGTGTAGAGGGTGTACATCCACAGGCCTTCATCGCCATGGAACTTCGGCTCCCACGGCCAGAACAGGTACACGCCGAGAAACGCGAGGCCCATCACAATCGAGATGGTCAGCCACACATTGATGCCGGCCGCTGCGGCCTTTTCGCGCGGATCGCCTTCCACCGGGAAGCGTTCCTTGCGGTACGCAACGGTGACGTCATCGAGCTCGGTGCCCAGTGCGGCGAGCTCGGCGTTGTTCATGCGGTCGAGTTCCGCGTCAGTGTAATTCTTCTTCACTTCATTGCTCATGAGCGCGATCCAATCCAGATAGCAGCAGCGGCGACGAGAGTGACGCCGATGATCCACATAGCCATACCCTCAGAAACCGGGCCGAGGCCACCGAGTCCCCAGCCGCCCGGGCTCGGGGTCTCCTTGCTGGACTTGATGAAGGCGATGATGTCCTTCTTCTCGTCCGCAGTCAGCTGACGATCGGAGAACTTCGGCATGTTCTGCGGTCCGGTCAGCATCGCCTGGTAAATCTCCTGCTCGTTGGCAGGGTCGAGCTCAGGCGCGTACTTGCCGGAGGACAGCGCGCCACCGCGGCCGGTGAAGTTGTGGCAGGAAGCGCAGTTGAGGCGGAACAGCTCGCTGCCGCGGGCAACATCCTCGGCCTGAATCTGGCCGTCGTAGTTCTTTCCGCGCAGCTCCTCCATCGCGATGGAACCGTCTTCGTTGTAGACAAGCTCCGGCCCGCCACCATTTGCCGCGACGTAAGCGGCCATGGCGAGCGCCTGCGACTCGGTGTAGCGCGGGCGCTTGCGTTCGGCTTGGGCGTCATTCGACATCATCGGCATACGTCCAGAGTTGACCTGGAAGTACACAGCGCCCTCACCGGTGCCGATCAGAGACGGACCGCGGTCCTGAACGCCTTGGAGGTTAGCGCCGTGGCACGTGATGCAGGCGACGTCGTAGAGGTCTTTGCCCTCCTGGATCAGCGCCTGATCATCACGCTGTGCCGTCGCCACTTGGGCGTTGGGGGTCAGAGCGGTAGCCAGGAAGCCAGCACCGGTCAGGCCGAGAGTGAGAGCAGCGGCGCCCGCGACTGTGCGCCGCATCTTGCGGCGGCTCCGCGTCTTCTTTGGGGTGTTATCCATCGTGTTCCCTTAAGCGACTGTGAGTCTTATACGTGGCGTCTTCCCGCGGGTTCCGCGGGCAAGGCGCATTACTGAACGAGGTACAGGGTGACAAAGACGCCAATCCAGATGACGTCGACGAAGTGCCAGTAGTAGGAAGTCGCCATCGCGGCAGTAGCCTGCGCCGGCGTGAACTTCGACTTGGCAACGCGCAACATCACCACGATGAAGGCGATGATGCCGGCCGTCACGTGCGCCATGTGGAAGCCGGTGATGATGTAGAACACCGAGCCGTACACGGAGGCCTGAGGAGTCACTCCGTGGCTGACCATCTCAAACCACTCGAAGGCGACGAGCCCGAGGAAGACCACGCCGAGCCCGATGGTGACGCTGAACCACCTGCGTAGTCCGTAGACGTCTCCCCTCTCCGCGGCAAACACGCCCATCTGAGAGGTCACGGAAGACAGCACGAGAACGATCGTGATGATGAGACCGAACATCACGTTCAGGTACTCAGTCTGCTTCTCCCAGTCCCCGGTGGTCATGCCGTTTGCACGCGACGTGAAGTACATCGCGAACAGTCCGGCGAAGAACATCAACTCTTGGGCGAGGAACGCGATCGTGCCCACGCTGACCATGTTCGGCCGGTTCAGCACTGGGACACGATTCGGCGGTGTCGCCATCTCTTGGTTAGTAATTGCGGTCGTCACGCATGTGATTATCGCCCTTTTTGTCCTGAAAGTCACCTCGTATACCCCCGAAAAGTGACTGACGGAAAGGCTTCAACCTGCCCTTATTTTCACGCGACTTGTGCTAAGGAAAATTTCTCGTGCAAGGCGGGAACTTTCACACCCGTCTATCCGACTCGGATTACTGCAGGTCATCCCCTTAGGCGCGCACGTTGCTTATCGGCGCCCCCACTAACCGCCCGGACATTTCGCGCGCTTTCCCCCCTCCAGGTGGGCCCACCCTCCCCGGCTAGTGACAGTTCTCACATCTTGACCACCGTGCGCCGCGCGCTCCCCCAACTTTCGGTTGACCCCTTGGGTCTAGTGGCCTCGGTCGCCGCAATGCAAAACCCCCCTCACCTTTCGGTTTGAACTAGCCCCCGAAAGTTGGACTGGTTTAATTCTAGGCGGTTAGGGGTTGAAGGGTCTGATTCCGATATTGCATCGGAGTCAGACCCTTTAGTCGTTGTTGGACGCGTTCGGTGTTGTACCACCCGATGTACTCGTCGATCGCTTGGTTGAACTCTGCGACCGTGTCGAAAACTTCACCGTGGTACATCTCGGTTTTCAAGTGTCCAAAGAAGTTCTCCATGACCGCGTTGTCGTAACAGTTGGCTTTACGCGACATCGACTGAACACCACCGTGTTCGTCAATGAGTTTGCGCCAAGTCGAGTGCTGGTACTGGAAACCTTGATCGGTGTGCATCATCCACCCGGTTTCAGGTGCACACGCTGCGATCGCCTTGGATAAAGAATCGGTGGTAAATGCTGTCGACGGCGATGTAGCCACGGTGTGAGCGACGATTGAGCGGTCGAACAAGTCCATCACCGGCGACAAATACACCTTGCGGCCTGCGATTCTGAACTCGGTGACATCGCTGACAAAGACGGTGTTTGGCTTATCCGGGGTGAATTTGCGCTCGAGCTTGTTGTCAGCGATGCGGCTGACGGTTCCGGAGTAGGAGATGTAAGGCCTGTGCTGGCGGACCTTGGCTCGAAGACCCATCTCATGCATGAGTTTGTAGACGAGTTTGTGGTTGACCACCCACCCCTGATTACGCAGGTCCAGTAGTACTCGCCGGTAGCCGTAGCGATGCTTGTTGCGTTCGAAGCTCTCCCGGATCGCGTCTTTGAGCACAGCATGCCTATCCGGCTCACCGCGTCGTTTCTGGTGGTAGAAGAACGTCGACCGCGGGATACCTGCTGCCTCTAGCAGGTACTCCAGGCGGTGGTGCGACTTGAGGATGACGATCGCCTGGACTTTCAGACGTGTCCCTGGTTCCTCAAGTCCCGCAATTTTTTTAGGTAGGCGTTTTCCGCTTCCAACCGCTCGATCTGGCGGCGCAGCTTCTCCTCTTCCGTGAGCCTCTTCGGCGCGGACGAGCCTTTGGGCCTGCCCTTCGGCTTCGGTTTTAACGCGTCATCGCCACCTTTACGCCATTTCCGGGACCAATCTTTGACGAGTTGGTCTGACGACAGGCCAAACTCGCGTGCAAGATCCATCTTTGTCTCGCCGGCAAGGTGGCGTTGGACAACTTCCTTCTTGATGTCGAACGAGTGCTGCTGCTTTGTCGGTTTCTCCACAAGACATAGCCTGCCATGCAGCTGAAACCGACGACGCAGCGTACGGACGGCGTATTTGGAGACACCAAGAGTCTTGGCAGCGGTTCCGTAGCTCATGCCTTGCTCGAAACACTCCACCAGCTGCTCACGCTGATGTTCGCTCAGCGAACTTCGTGCTCTCAATGGAAACTGCTCCTCACTAGTTGGTAACTGATTTCTCAGTCCAACTAATGGGGAGCAGTTCAGTTTGGGGGGGTGTGTGCGGCGAGGCTAGTTAGTGCTTCTCGCGCGGGATTCCGTACTGCAGGTTGAGCTGCGTGGTGGTCCAAATCAACAGCACCGCACCGATGGCGACGAGCCACAGCTGCCAGAAGGCAATGCCGAGGCCAAGGAAGAAGATCGCGGCCGCCATCGCGAACGGCCAGATGGAGTTGGGCGAGAAGAAGCCGAGCACGCCGGCGCCGTCCTCGATCTCGGCTTCCTCCCAATCCTCCGGGACGATGTCCATGCGGCGCTCAGTGAAGTCGAGGTAGACGGCGAGCATGAAGGAGAGGGCGGTGGCGAGCACGAGGCCCACGCTGCCGACCCACTCGATTCCGAACAGGTACGCGTCATCGCCGACCCAGTTGGTAGCCAGGATGTAGAAGAGGGCAATCAGGGCAAGGAAGGTGCCCATTGCGTAGAAAACTTTGGATCCAGGTCCCATTGATCTTCGCTTTCTTAGACGTTCTGGTTAGGGTCGGTGTAATTCTGGCCGTCGCGGGTACCGGTGCGGTCAGAGTTGAACGGGCGGGTGGTCGTCGCGTACGGATCCTGCCCGATCGACTCAAGTGCCTGGGCGTTAGATGCGTCCGGGTTGTCGTTGCGGAACTGGATGTATGCGCGGAAGTCCTCCGGCGACACGGCGCGAACCTCGAAGTTCATCATGGCGTGGTAGGTACCGCACATCTCGGCACAGCGTCCAACGAAGGCACCTTCGCGGTCGATGCGCTCAATCTGGAACGAACGCTGCTGCTGGTTCGACTCCGGGTGAGCGTAGACGTCGCGCTTGAACAGGAACTCCGGAACCCAGAATGCGTGGCTCACGTCGCCGGAGGCGAGGCGGAACTCGATCGGGGTTTCGGTCGGTAGCACGAGCACCGGGACCTCGTCGGTCGTGCCGGTGGTCTCAATGACGTTGTAGTTGAGGTAGGACATGTCGCCCGTGGAGGTGCCGTGGATCGGGTTGGCGTTCGGCATGTCCTCTGCGTCGAACTTCGTATCCTCAGCCAGTGCTTGGCGGGCCTCGTCGACACCGTTGTAGAGCTGGCCCGTCGGGGAAAGGTCCGCGCCAATCTGGGAGTAGCCGAACTTCCAGTTCCACTGGAATGCGGTGACGTCGACGGTCACCTCGGGGTCCTTATCCAGGGCGACTGCCTTGGTCTGCGCCTGAACGGTGAAGAAGAACAGAACGAAGACGATGATGATCGGGAGGATCGTCAGGCCGAGCTCGAGCGGCACGTTGTACTGCAGCTGCTTCGGGAACTCGTCGTCAGTCTTCTTCGCCTGCGCCTTGGCGTTCCACTTGAAGATGGCGACGAGGAACAGCACCCACATGATGATGCCGATGGTCCAGGCGGCAACCCAGACCCACACCCAGAAGTTGTACATCTGGACACCCTCGGGGGTGATCGGGTCGGGCCAGCCCATGTCGAGCACGTTGGCCAGCGCTGCCGGCGGAGCTACCTCGCAACCAGCCAGAGCGAAGCTGCCGAGCAGGAGCGAGCCCGCGACTGCGACCTTTTTGGCCAAGCTGCGGTTCTTTTCCTTTTCCACGTGTGTCTGCCTTCCTGTCCACACTTCAACAATTGAACGCCCATGACTAGATAGCCCTATAGATACGGCTGAGCATTCCTACGCAATCAGAATAGATCATCGTGCCTTTTCTTTAAGAAAACACAGGCAAGCCCACAACTTTCGGGGGCGGCCCAGAATGTCGGAAGGAGGTCCGCACCATCTTTGCGCTGGTGGGGCCCGTAATTTAGCGCGCTTCCTGCCACCCAAGACCGCCGGTGTAGTCCAATTCACAAAACCGCGGGGAACAATCAACCTAAAGTTGGCCCCCATCCGGGGACGCGCCAAAGGATGAACCACGATTGCCGCCATCACCGGCCAGGTCGGTTCACACTGCGCGGCGAGGAAACTCTATTCTTGGGACGATGGCGTCGCTCAAGCGGCGCGACCTTATATATAGGAGGCATTGACGCATGTGCGGTCTCGTCGGTTTTCTCGCCGCGAACAATGACGCATCTCACTTCGTAGGGGCAGTGGAAAGGGCTTTGCCCTGCATTTACCACCGCGGTCCGGATGCCGCAGGTACGTGGAACGACGACGACGCTGTGTTCGGTTTCAACCGACTGGCGATCATCGACATTGAGCACTCCGACCAGCCGTTGCGCTGGGGCCCCGCCGAAAACCCAGGCCGCTACGCGCTCGTGTTTAACGGTGAGATCTACAACTACCTCGAGCTGCGAGACGAGCTCGCGGCCGAGGGCTACACCTTCAACACCGAGGGCGACGGCGAGCCGATCGTGGTTGGCTTCCACCACTGGGGCGCCGACGTGGTCAACCACCTGCGCGGCATGTTCGGCTTTGTCATCTGGGACACCGAGACGCGCACGATGTTCGCCGCGCGCGACCAGTTCGGCATCAAGCCGCTGTATTTCGCCTCCACCGACAAGGGCACCGTGTTCGCCTCCGAGAAGAAGTCCATCCTCGAGATGGCCAATGAGCTGGGCCTGGGGCTGGAGCTGGACCGCCGCGCGATCGTCCACTACACCGACCTGCAGTACGTGCCGGAGCCGGAGAGCCTGCACGCGCAGATCCGCCGCGTCGAATCCGGCAGCACCGTCACCATTCGCCCGGGCGGCACTGTCGACGCCAAGCGCTACTTCACCCCCGAGTTCAAGGCGTCGCCCGTGGCCAAGGGCAGTGAGCAATCGCTTTACGACGCCATCGCCCGCGCGTTGGAGGACAGCGTCGAAAAGCACATGCGAGCTGACGTGACCGTGGGCTCCTTCCTCTCGGGCGGGATCGACTCCACGGCGATCGCCGCGCTGGCCAAGCGGCACAACCCGAACCTGTTGACGTTCACGACCGGGTTCGAGCGGGAGGGCTACTCCGAGGTCGACGTCGCGGCTGAATCCGCTGCGGCGATCGGCGTCGAGCACATCGTGAAGATCGTCTCCCCCGAGGAGTACGCCGCGGCGATCCCGAAGATCATGTGGTACCTCGACGACCCGGTGGCCGACCCCTCGCTCGTGCCGCTGTACTTCGTGGCGCAAGAGGCGCGCAAGCACGTCAAGGTCGTGCTCTCCGGCGAGGGTGCCGACGAGCTGTTCGGCGGCTACACCATTTACAAGGAGCCGCTGTCGCTCGCGCCGTTTGAGAAGCTGCCCACTCCTCTTGCGCGCGGGCTCAACCGGCTCAGCCGCGTCCTGCCGGACGGCATGAAGGGAAAGAGCCTGCTCGAGCGCGGCACCACCCCTATGGAGGAGCGCTACTACGGCAACGCGCGGTCGTTTAACTTCGAGCAGCTCCAGCGCGTTCTGCCGTGGGCCAAGCGTGAGTGGGATCACCGCGAGGTCACCGCGCCGATCTACGCTGCCTCCCGCGAGATGGACCCGGTGGCGCGCATGCAGAACCTCGACCTGTTCACCTGGATGCGCGGCGACATCCTAGTCAAGGCCGACAAGATGAACATGGCGAACTCGCTGGAGCTGCGCGTGCCGTTTTTGGACAAGGAAGTGTTCAAGGTCGCCCAGACGATCCCGTTCGACCAGAAGATTGCCCACGGCACGACCAAGTACGCGCTGCGCAAGGCGATGGAGCAGATTGTTCCGGCACACGTGCTGCACCGCAAGAAGCTTGGCTTCCCGGTACCGATGCGCCACTGGCTCGCCGGCGACGAGCTCTTCGGCTGGGCCCAGGACACCATCCGCGAGTCCGCGACCGACGACATCTTCAATAAGGCCGAGGTCTTGGAGATGCTCAAGGAGCACCGCGACGGGGTAGCCGACCACTCCCGGCGTCTGTGGACGGTGCTGGCGTTCATGGTCTGGCACGGCATCTTCGTCGAGCACCGCATCGACCCGGACATCGAGCACAAGGACTACCCGGTCACGTTGTAGGTGAGCGCTGTGCTGGCGTCTTCATCGCTGAGGTATAGCTACTAGACCTCAACGCAGCGCGCTCCGAAAAACCCCAGTTCACGTGTGACGCATGTGGCACCAAACCCGCTGAGGTATAGCAGCTAGCCCTCAGCGGCCCCCAACAACCCCCAGCCCCAAACGCCCCCGCCCCCCAAAAAACCGAGTGCCAAAAGTTCCCTCCCGCCTGCAACGTTTGCCAGTTCCCCAGGACACGCAACGGCCCGATGTAAAACTTGTCACACCAGCCCACGCGAAAAGACGCCCCGGGCGTTGCTGGGGGCGTCGAGAAGCGAGCGCGACTTAGTTGAACGAGTCGCCGCAGGCGCAGGACCCGCCAGCGTTGGGGTTGTCGATGGTGAAGCCCTGCTGCTCGATGGTGTCGGCGAAGTCAATGGTCGCGCCCATCAGGTAGGGCACGCTCATCTTGTCTACGACGAGACGGACGCCGCCGATCTCGTCGGCCTTGTCGCCGTCGAGGTCGCGGTCGTCGAAGTACAGCTGGTAGCGCAGGCCAGCGCAGCCGCCCGGCTGAACGGCAATGCGCAGCGCGAGGTCGTTGCGTCCTTCCTGGTCGAGGAGGGCCTTGGCCTTAGCCGCGGCCGCGTCGGTCAGCGTGACGCCGGTGGTGGAGGTGGGTGCAGTCATGTGATGCTCCTTGACAAACTGTGAAAGATCTT
This sequence comes from Corynebacterium sp. Z-1, assembly GCF_031844665.1. Taxonomy (NCBI): domain Bacteria; kingdom Bacillati; phylum Actinomycetota; class Actinomycetes; order Mycobacteriales; family Corynebacteriaceae; genus Corynebacterium; species Corynebacterium sp. Z-1. The sequence goes on from NZ_CP134621.1 coordinate 2,126,515, forward strand.
GCGAGCCAGCCTACCTACTGCCCGCTTCTTGGGGTACAACGCCAATGCGGCAAGCCATATTCCCGTAACGTCAGCGAGGCCTTGTAGCCTTAAGGGCGTGAAACTTCCGTGGCAGAAAACCGAGAACACCAAGGCGGCTGCCGGCTCCACCAAAATTGAGCTGCCGCAGTCCACTGCAGGCACAAGCGAGCCTGTCGACGCCGCCACAACGCGGGAGGAAAAGAAGCTCCCCAAGGGCTACACCCCGCCGAAGGGCCGCCCGACCCCGAAGCGCATTGAGCAGGAGGTCAAGCGCGGTGTCGTGCGCGACCCCAACGCGCTGACGCCCGCGCAGCAGAACCAGCGCAACAAGGAACTGCGCAAGTCCATGTCCAAAGAGGAGTGGAAGGCCTACAAGAAGAAGCAGCGCGATGAGCGCCGCGCCTCCAACCGCGAGATGCAGGCCCGGATGGACCAGGGCGACGAGCGCTACCTGATGGACCGCGATAAGGGCGAGGTGCGCCGCTACGTGCGCGATTGGATCGATTCGCGCTACTTCATCAACAACTGGGTCATGCCCATCGCGCTGGTGATCCTGGTACTAACGTTCCTGGTGTCGTTTGCCAGCCCGCAGGTGGCCAAAATCATTACGTTTATCTCCATGGCGTTTATGCTGACGATTATCGCCGAGGGCTTCATCATCGGCCGATCCGCGAACAAGGCCGTGCGCGCCAAGTTCCCCGACACGGATGAAACCGGCTTCCCGCTAGGCATGTACGCCTTCTCGCGCGCCACCCAGCCGCGCAAGTGGCGCACGCCGAAGCCGCAGGTCGCAGCCGGATCGAAGGTTCAGTAGTGTTCGCCGCGGTGGATGTACCCGACGAGGCCGCAGCGGCCCGCGTGCTCGAAGGCCTTTCCGTCTCCGTGCGGGGGCGTTCCCTAGGCCGCCTGGGAGAGATCGCCGCCTGGGTCGCGTCCGTGACCTCGTCTGCTACCCCGGAACCGTTCGACCGGGCGCGCGCGATCATCGTCGCGGGTAACCACGCCGTGGCGCAGCGCGGCATTTCGGCGCTGCTGCCGGAGGCAACGGCCGTACAGGTCGAGGAGATCCGCGCCGGCGGCGGCCCCGCCAACACCGCGGCGCGCATGGCCAACTGCACGCTGCGGCTTGTCGACGACTTCGCCGACGCCCCGCACGGCTCCATCGACGTCGAGGACGCGATGAGCCAGGACGTCTTCAACCAGGCGCTGGCCTTAGGCACCCAGATCGCCGACAACGAGGTCGACGCCGGCACGGACCTGATCATCCCCGGCGACCTCGGCGTGGGTAACACCACGGTCGCCGCGGCGGTGTTCGGCGCACTCACCCGCACGGAGCCCGCTGTGGCAATCGGGCGCGGCAGCGGCATCAACGACGAGGTGTGGAAGGTCAAGGTCGTCGCCGTGCGCGATGCCATGTTCCGCGTCCGCGGGTTCCGCGACGACGTCCCCGCGGTGCTGCGCGCGATATCGGGGCCGGACTTCGTCACGCTCGTCGCGTTGATCGCCCAGGCCGCGGTTCGCCGCACGCCCGTGCTTATCGACGGCGCGTACGTCGCCGTCGCCGCCTTCGTCGCAGAAAAACTCGCCCCGGGCACCAAGCGGTGGCTGATCGCCGGGCAGCTCAGCCCAGAGCCCTGCCACGCGGTATGCGTCCAGGCGCTCGAGCTCACCCCGGTGCTGGCGCTCGACATGTCCACCGGCCAGGCCGCCGGCGCGATGCTCGCCCTGCCAGTTATCAACGCGGCCGCCGAGCTCGCTGGTGAGGAGCTCGGCGGCCAGGAGGGCTAAGGCAGCTACGCGGTGGCGGGCGCCTCGACGAGCACCTGGTTCCACCCGTGGGTGTCCTCGACCTCGCCTTCCTGGATGGCGCGCAGCTGCTTGCGCAGCTTCATGCTCACATCGCCCGCCTCGTTGCCGCCGATGGTGAACTCGCCGGAGTTGGACAACACCTTGCCCACAGGCGTGATCACGGCCGCGGTGCCGCAAGCCAGCGTCTCGGTGATCTCGCCGGAGGCGACACCGTCGCGCCACTGATCGACAGTGATGCGACGCTCCTCGGTGCCGTAGCCGAGGTCCTTTGCCACCTGCAGGATGGAGTCGCGGGTGATACCCGGCAACAGCGAGCCAGACAGCGACGGGGTGACGATGGTGACGCCCTCGGCAGAGTCCTCGGACCCGTAGACGAACATCAGGTTCATGCCGCCCATCTCATCGATGTAGGAGCGCTCGATGGCGTCGAGCCACACGACCTGGTCGCAGCCCTTCTGCTCCGCCTGGGCCTGCGCGAGCAGGGACGCGGCGTAGTTGCCGGCGAACTTCGCGTCGCCGGTGCCGCCCGGCGCGGCGCGCACGTAGTCCTCGGAGATCCACACCGACACCGGCTTCACGCCGCCGCGGAAGTACGCGCCAACCGGCGAGGCAATGACGTAGAAGGTGTAGGACGAGGACGGCTTGACACCAAGGGATGCCTCGTTAGCGATCATGAACGGGCGCAGGTACAGAGACGATTCCCCGCCGGCTTCGGGGACCCACGCTTCGTCGATGGTGACGAGCTGACGCAGCGACTCCAGAAACAGCTCGTCGGGAAGCTCCGGCATGGCGAGTCGGCGCGCGGACGAGCGCATGCGCGCGGCGTTCTGCTCGGGGCGGAACGTAGTGATCCCACCGCCGCGGTTACGATACGCCTTCAAGCCCTCGAAGATCGCCTGGCCGTAGTGCAGCACGCTCGCCGCGGGGTCGAGCGAGATCGGCCCGTAGCGGCGGACCTGCGGATCGTGCCAACCGCGTTCCCTGCTCCAATCAATGGAGACCATGTGGTCGGTGAATACCTGCCCGAACTTCGGCTCCCGCAAAACCTCGGCGCGCTCGGCGTCCGGAGTTGGGTTGGGGTTGTTCGTGACAGTGAATTCAGTGGAGTTCAGGGTGGTCATGCGAACATACTCTACTCCTTTGACACGGTACGGTTGATCAGAAATAAACTTTCCGATTTCCCCAGGAAGAAAGGATTGGTTGTAAATGACGTTCGAGGTTTCGCTGCCGGCACGCGGCACCACCGTTGAGCTGGAATTCGCCACGGAGGTTCCGGCTGATCCGGGTGTTGCGCTCGTGCCCGTATCCACTAGCGACGGTCTGGAGCTGCCGGTCACGGCGCTCGCCGCCCAGGGACTGCTGGAGAGCCTCGAGGCCGTCGGCGCGCGAGGCAAGCAGGGCGAAGTGAGCCGCTTGCTTGTCGACGACCACCTGACGCTGTCCTTCGGCCTCGGCGACTCCGATGAGATTGACGAAGACGCCGTGCGCCGCGCCGCCGGCGCTCTCGCACGCAACCTCACCGGCGTCGAGCGCGCCACGATCACCACCGAGCTGGGCATCCGCCCCATCGTCGAGGGGCTCCTACTCGGCGGCTACAGCTACACGGGGCTGAAGGCCCAGCCGGAGGAGGAGACCGCGCCGACGCGCATCACCGTCGTCGGTAGCGACTCCGCCGAGTCCCGCGCGGAGTTCGACCGCGCCGTCATCATCGCCGAATCCGCGCTGCTCGCCCGCGACTTGGTCAACACCCCCGGCAACTTCCTCTACCCGGAGACCTACGCGCGCATCATGGAGGAAGTCGCCGGCCAGTGCGGGCTTGACGTGGAGGTCTACGACGAGGAGTACCTCGCGGCCAACGGGTTCGGCGGCATCGTCGCCGTGGGCCAGGGCTCCGCGCGCCCGCCGCGGCTCGTTCATCTGGTGTGGGACGGCACCGAGGGGGCGTCGTCACGCGCGATTGCTCTGGTGGGCAAGGGCATCACGTTCGATACTGGCGGGATTTCGCTGAAGCCCGCGCCGCAGATGGAGGACATGATTTCCGACATGGGCGGCTCGGCCGCTCAGCTGGCCTCCATCGCCGCCGCCGCGCGCCTCGGCGTCAACGCGCGCATCGAAGCATGGCTGCCGCTGGCGGAGAACATGCCCTCGGGCAGCGCCACGCGCCCCGGTGACGTGATCACCCACTACGGTGGGCTGACCAGCGAGGTTCTCAACACCGATGCCGAGGGGCGCCTCGTGCTTGCCGACGCCCTCGCCCGCGCTTCCGAAGATGCCCCCGACTACCTTATCGAGGTCGCCACGCTGACCGGCGCGCAAATGGTCGCGCTGGGCACCCGCACCACCGCGGTCATGGGCAGCGACGAATTCCGCGACCGCGTCGCCGAGATCGGCCGCGAAGTCGGCGAGAACGCCTGGGCCATGCCGCTGCTAGAGGAGCAGGAGGAGGAGCTGCGCTCCCCCATCGCCGATATGCGCAACGTGCACAATTCCCGCAACGGCGGCATGCTCTACGCTGGGCTCTACCTGTCCCGATTCATCCACGATGACACGCAGTGGGTGCACATGGACATCGCCGGGCCGTCCTGGAACACCGGGAGTGTGCACGGCTACACGCCGAAGCGCGCCACGGGCACGCCGGTGCGCACCATCGTGGAGGCGCTGAGCGAGCTGGCTGGCAAGTAGTTAGCTGAAAGGGTCTTCGCCGCGCTCGAACTTCGCGCGGCGTTGCCTTTGCTCGGCGCGCCGGCGCAGGATGCGCTCCTGCTCCATCTTCTTGCGCATGCGCTCCGGGTAGCCCGTCTCCTCGACGTCGTAAAGCGTGATGCCCAGAAGCTTGGCTACGGCGTCAATGCCTTTCGGGCCGCCGATGCGGCGGCGGGTGAAGTTGCCGGCTTCGTCGACAAGCACGACGGACATTTCGTTGACCACGGTCTCCGGCTCTACGAAACCCTCGACGTAGGCGCGACCCGCGACCCACTGGCGCAGGTACTGCGCGTCGTCCGGGCGGATCGTCTCCCCGGGAGCGCGCGGGGGCTTGAGCGGCGAGGAGGATTTCCGCTTGCCGAATAGGTTGAACACGCAACTCATCATACGACCCCCCGTGACCAACAGCACACCCGGGAAACGGGTACTCTAAAGCCTTGAAGATGACGTCGTAAATTACCTGCGAGGAGACAGAAACCATGGCGCACTCAGTAGAGATGCCCGAGCTGGGCGAATCGGTAACCGAAGGCACAATCACCACGTGGCTGAAGGAGGTCGGCGACACCGTTGACGTCGACGAGCCGCTGCTCGAGGTCTCCACGGACAAGGTCGACACCGAAATCCCGTCACCCGTCGCAGGTGTGATCCTCGAGATCAAGGCGCAGGAAGACGACACCGTCGAGGTCGGTGAGACCATCGCAATAATTGGTGAAGAGGGCGAGGCGCCGTCTGGCGATTCCGCCGACGATTCTGACGAGTCCGAGGCTCCTGCCCAGGAGGAAGAAAAGAAACAGCAGGCTCCGGCCAAGAAGGCCGACAAGCCCGCATCCGGTTCCGCCACCGACGTCGAGATGCCGGAGCTGGGCGAGTCCGTCACCGAGGGCACCATCACCACCTGGCTGAAGCAGGTCGGCGACGAGGTCGAGGTCGACGAGCCACTGCTCGAGGTCTCCACCGACAAGGTTGACACCGAGATCCCCTCGCCGGTTTCGGGCACACTCGTTGAGATCCTCGCTGAGGAAGACGACACCGTCGAGGTCGGCGCCGTCATCGCCCGCGTCGGCGACGCAGATGCCGCTGCCTCCGCAGCATCCGACGAGCCCGAGCAGACCAACCGCGGTGAGGACAACGTCGCAGACGCCGACGAAGAGGTCACCGAGGACAACTCCTCCGCAGGTGAGGGCACCAACCCGGAGGACGCACCGAAGAAGGACGAGAAGAACTCCTCCGCAACCAACCTGAAGGGCTCCGGCGAGTCCACCAAGGTCGAGATGCCCGAGCTCGGCGAGTCCGTTACTGAGGGCACCATCACCACCTGGCTGAAGCAGGTCGGTGACATCGTCGAGGTCGACGAGTCGCTGCTCGAGGTTTCCACCGACAAGGTTGACACCGAGATTCCCTCCCCTGTCGAGGGCACCATCCTGGAGATCCTCGCCAAGGAGGACGACACCGTCGAGGTCGGTGAGACAATCGCCATTATCGGCGACGCGGAAGCCGCCGCGGGCGACTCCAGCGAGGACACCCCAGAGTCCGAGGCTGCGGCTGAGGAGCCTGCCGAGGAAGAGGAGAAGGAAGAGCCCAAGCAGGACGACAAGGCCGCTGCTGGTTCCGCCGCCAACGAGCGCTCTGAGCAGGACGCCAAGAAGGACAGCGCCGACGAGGAGGCCACCAACGCGTCTGCCGCGTCGACGAAGCTGGACAACCGCGGCGACAAGGTTCCGTATGTCACCCCGCTGGTGCGCAAGCTCGCCGACAAGCACGGCATCGACCTGAACTCGATCGAGGGCACCGGCGTGGGCGGGCGCATCCGCAAGCAGGACGTCCTCGCCGCCGCTGAGGCCGCGAGCGGCGCCTCGAGCGACTCCTCCAGCGAGGCGGCCGCCGATAAGGCGCCGGCTTCCAAGGACCCGCGCTCGAACTGGTCCACCGCTGGTGTCGACTCCTCCAAGCAGGAGCTCATTGGCACCACGCAGAAGGTCTCGCGTATCCGCCAGATCACGGCGACGAAGATGGTCGAGTCGCTGCAGACCACCGCGCAGCTCACCCACGTCCAGGAAGTCGACGTCACCGCTGTCGCTGCCCTGCGCAAGAAGGTGAAGCCGAAGTTCGTGGAGAAGTACGGTGTCAACATCACCTACCTGGCGTTCTTCGTCAAAGCTGCCGCCGAGGCCCTGGTCTCCCACCCCAACGTCAACGCGTCCTACAACGCCGAGGCCAAGGAGATCACCTACCACGCGGACGTCAACATCGGTATCGCCGTGGACACCCCGCAGGGGCTGCTCGTGCCGGTGCTGAAGAACGTCGAGAAGATGAACCTGGCCGACATCGCCAAGGGCATCGCCGATCTGGCTGAGCGCGCGCGCAACAAGAAGCTGCGCCCGGATGACCTCTCCGGTGCAACGTTTACGGTGACCAACATCGGCTCGTCCGGCGCGATGCTAGACACGCCGATCCTCACCCCGCCGCAGGCCGGAATCTTGGGCACCGCCGCGATTGAGAAGCGCCCGGTTGTTGTCACCGACAACGGCGTGGACGCTATCGCGATCCGTCAGATGACCTACCTGCCGTTCACCTACGACCACCAGCTTGTCGACGGCGCCGACGCCGGACGCTTCGTCACCACGATCCGCGACCGCATCGAAACCGCCGCGTTCGAAGACGATCTGGGGCTCTAAGCTCAACCCCGCGTCACCTTGGCCTCCCCGGTTTTCACACCGGGGAGGCCATTGTTTTCCCAGTACAGGGGCCTAGGTGTGGCTTATGCCACCAACCGCACGCGACTGTGTCGGAGGACTCGTTAAACTGTTGGTAACACTGCACCCCCGATTCAAGGAGAACGCGTTGGATTTCATTTCCCGTCACATCGGGCCCGACCAAGCTGAAGAGCAGGAGATGCTCGCAGCCTTGGGATACGACAGCGTCGAAGCTCTCGTTGACACGGCCATGCCGCCCGGCATCAAGGCGAAAAAAGAGATCACCCTTCCGCCGGCGTTGAGTGAGCAGCAGGCGCAGACCCGCCTGCGCGAACTGGCCGACAAGAACGTCGTTCTCAAGGCCTTCTACGGCCAGGGGTTCTCCTCCACCCTGACCCCGCCGGTGATCCGCCGCGGTGTCGTGGAGGATGCCGGCTGGTACACCGCCTACACCCCCTACCAGCCCGAGATTTCCCAGGGACGCCTCGAGGCGCTGCTGAACTTCCAGACCATGGTGCAAGACCTCACCGGCCTGCCCGTGTCTAACGCCTCGCTTCTCGACGAAGCCTCCGCCGCCGGCGAGGCCATCGGCCTGATGTCGCGCGCGGTGAAGAAGGGCCGCCGAGTGCTTCTCGACGCCCGCCTGCACCCGCAGGTCATCGCCGTCGCCTCCGAGCGCGCCCGAGCCATCGACCTCGAAGTCGAGGTCGCTGACCTTTCCCAGGGCATCGTCGGCGAGGATCTCGTTGGCGTCGTGCTAGCCTACCCGGGCACCGAGGGCGACATCCTCGACCCGCGCCCGATCATCGAGGCCATCCACGAGCGCGGTGGCCTCGCCGCCGTCGACGCCGACATCCTCGCGCTCACGCTTCTCGAGTCCCCGGGCGAGCTCGGCGCCGACATCGCCATCGGCACCACCCAGCGCTTCGGCGTGCCGCTGTTCTACGGCGGCCCGCACGCCGCGTACATGGCGGTGTCCGACAAGCTCAAGCGCCAGATGCCTGGCCGCCTCGTAGGCGTGTCCGTCGACGCTGAGGGCTATCCGGCTTACCGCCTGGCGCTGCAGACACGCGAGCAGCACATTCGCCGCGAGCGCGCGACGTCCAACATCTGCACCGCCCAGGCCCTGCTCGCGGTGACGGCGTCGATGTACGCCGTCTACCACGGGCCTCAGGGGCTCACCGAGATCGCTAAGGCCGTTCATGACCGGGCTGCGAGCTTTGCGGCGTCGATTAGCGAAGGCACCGTGCGCCACGCGCACTTCTTCGACACCGTCGCCGTGGACGTGCCTGGCCGGGCCGCAGAAATCAAGCAGTCGCTGGCCGACAAGGGCTACCTCGTGCGCACCATCGGCGCCGACACCGTCGTGGTCAGCTTCGGCGAGGACACCGAGGACGAGGACCTGCGTGTGCTCGTCGAGGCGTTCGGCGGCACCGTTACCGTCGGCGACAGCACGTTGCCGGAGGAGCTCGCACGCACCACCGACTTCCTGACGCACGAGACGTTCAACGCCATCCACTCCGAGACCCAGATGATGCGCTACATCCGCACCCTGGGCGATAAAGATCTTGCGCTGGATCGCACCATGATCCCGCTGGGGTCGTGCACGATGAAGCTCAATCCCACCGCGGGCCTGGAGTCCATCACTTGGCCGGGTTTCGCCAACGTGCACCCGTTCACCCCCGACGAGTACACCGAGGGCTGGCGCGAGCTGATCACCGAGCTGTCCGACTGGCTCGTTGAACTCACCGGCTACGCGGCCGTGAGTGTCCAGCCGAACTCCGGCGCCACGGGCGAACTGGCCGGCCTGTTGGCCATCCGCCGCTACCACGTCGCCAACGGCGATTCCGAACGCGACATCTGCCTCATCCCGGCCTCCGCGCACGGCACGAACGCCGCCTCGGCGACGCTGGCCAACCTGCGCGTCGCCGTCATTAGGACTGCCGCCGACGGCTCCATCGACATCGCGGATCTCGACGCCAAGCTGGAGCAGCACGCCGGACGCGTCGCGGCGATCATGCTGACCTACCCCTCGACGCACGGCGTGTACGAAGACACGGTCCAGACCGTCGCCGACAAGGTCCACGCGGCCGGCGGGCAGGTCTACATCGACGGCGCCAACATGAACGCCCTGACCGGCATCGGCCGCCCGGGGGACTTCGGCGGCGATGTCAGCCACCTGAATCTGCACAAGACGTTCACCATCCCGCACGGTGGCGGCGGCCCGGGCGTCGGCCCGATCGGCGTGGCGGAGCACCTCGTGCCCTTCCTGCCGGCCGACCCCCAGGTCTCCCGCGAGCACGCATCCACCGACGTGCCGGAAGGCGCGGGAGTGCCGATCTCGTCGACCACCTACGGCTCGGCCGGCGTTTTGCCGATCTCGTGGGCGTATATCGCTATGTCGGGCGCCGAGGGGCTGAAGAAGGCCACCCAGAACGCAGTCTTGGCGGCGAACTACCTCGTCAACGAGCTCAAAGACTCCTACCCGATCCTCTACACCGGCAACGCCGGACTGGTCGGCCATGAGTGCATCCTCGACCTCAACGGCATCGCCGCCGAATCCGGCGTCACCGCCACCGACGTGGCCAAGCGCCTGGTGGACTACGGCTTCCACGCCCCGACCCTGGCCTTCCCCGTGGCGGGAACGCTCATGGTCGAACCCACCGAGTCCGAGGACCTCGCCGAGCTGAAACGCTTCATCGAAGCGATGCGCAGCATCCGCGCCGAGATCCAGGAGATCGTCGACGGCACCATCGAGTACGAGAAGTCCGTCGTGCACAACTCCCCGTACACCGCCTATAGCGTCGCGCGCAGCGAGTGGCCGTACGAGTTCTCGCGCGAGCAGGCGGCCTACCCTGTGCCGAACCTGATCCACAACAAGTACTTCCCGCCGGTGCGCCGCATCGACGAGGCCTACGGCGACCGCAACCTGCAGTGCGCCTGCCCGCCGCCCGAGGCCTTCGACATCGAGCCCGATGCCGTCGAAGAGGTCGACGTGGTAGTCACCGAAGAAAACTCCAAGTAGGAAAGGCTTATACCATGCCAGAATCACCCCTGAAAAGCACGCACGAGGCGCTCAACGCCTCCTTCACGGACTTCGGCGGCTGGACCATGCCGCTAAAATACGGCAGTGAGCTCGAGGAGCACCGCGCGGTGCGTTCCGACGTCGGCATCTTCGACCTGTCCCACATGGGCGAGATCGACGTCATCGGCCCTGACGCAGGCGCATTTTTGGACTACGCGCTGATTTCCTCCCTGTCCAACCTGAAGGTGGGCAAGGCGAAGTACTCCATGATCGTCGCCGAGGACGGCGGCATCCTGGATGACCTAATTAGCTACAAGCTCGCCGAGGACCGCTACCTAGTGGTGCCCAACGCGGCCAACACGGATGCCGTCTGGCTGGCGTTTCAGTCGCGCGTCGGCGACTTCGATGTCGAGCTGACCAACCGCAGCGAGGAGATCGCCCTCATCGCCGTCCAGGGCCCGCGCGCGCTCGAGGTGCTCGAGCCGCTTGTCGACGGCGCCCCTGGCGACCTGCCCTACTACTCCGCCGGCGAAATGAAGCTCGGCGAGGGCGCTGACACCATCGACGTCATCGTCGCCCGCACCGGCTACACCGGCGAGGACGGCTTCGAGATCTACTCCAGCTTCGACAACGCGCCCTCTGTGTGGGAGGCCGTTATCGGCCACGGCACCCCGTGCGGCCTCGCCGCGCGCGACTCGCTGCGCCTGGAGGCCTCCATGCCGCTCTACGGCCACGAGCTGACCGCGGACATCACCCCGGTGGAGGCGGGCATGGGCCGCGCCTTCGCAAAGAAGGAGGCCGACTTCGTGGGCAAGGAGGCCCTGACCGGCCGCGAGCCCTCCGTGGTCATCGCGGGTTTGACCTCGCAGGATCGCCGCGCCGCGCGCGAGGGCGCCGAGGTATACATCGGCGACGAGAAGATCGGCGTGGTCACCTCCGGCCAGCCGTCGCCGACGCTGGGCTACCCGGTCGCGCTCGCCCACCTCGACCCGCAGCGCGCAGAAATTGGCACCGACGTCGAAATTGACATCCGCGGGCGCCGTTACCCGTTTACTATCGTTGAGACACCGTTCTACTCCCGAAAGGACTCCTAACCTCATGGCTCACTCCCTGCCCCAAGAATTCTCCTACTCCGAAGACCACGAGTGGATTAACGCCCCGCAGGACGTTGCCGAGGGCACCGTCGTGCGCGTCGGAATCACCTCGGTGGCCACCGACCGCCTCGGTGAAATTGTCTTCGCCGACCTGCCCCAGGTGGGCGACGAGGTCACCGCGGGCGAGACCTGCGGCGAGGTCGAGTCCACCAAGTCCGTCTCCGACCTCTACTCCCCCGTCAGCGGCACCGTCGCCGCCGTCAATGAGGAGATCGACGGCAACTTCGAGATCATCAACAAGGACCCGTTCGGCGAGGGTTGGCTCTTCGAGGTCACCATCTCGGCGGCAGGCCCGCTGATGACTGCGGATGAGTACGCTTCATCCAACGGCGTCTAAAATGCGACTAGAGTGTGGAGCATGAGTGCTCCGCGCGAACCTTTCTTTCCGGCCAATCAGCCCATCCGATCTTCGGGTGGGCCTTTGGACGTTCGCTACCTTGGCTTGGTCGATTACACCGACGCCTGGGAGCTGCAGGCTGAACTTGCGGCCCAGCGCGCCACAGGCGACATCGGCGACACCGTTTTGGTTTTGGAACACCCGTACACCTACACGGCAGGTAAACGGACTCAGCCTGGGGACATGCCCGACGATGACGCCCCTGTCGTCCAGGTTGACCGCGGTGGGCGCATCACGTGGCACGGCGAGGGCCAGCTCGTGGTCTACCCCATCATCAAGCTCGCCGACCCGGTCGACGTTGTCGACTACGTGCGCCGGCTTGAAGAAGCCATCATCCACGCCGTGCGTGAAGCCGGCGTGACAACCGCAGGGCGCATCGACGGCCGCTCCGGTGTCTGGGTCCCCCACAGCACCCGCGCGGCGAGCGCTGAGGCACCGACCCGCGACCGGAAGATCGCGGCTCTGGGCATCCGTGTTACCCGCGGGGTGACAATGCACGGTCTGTCACTTAACTGCAACAACACCCTCGAAGCGTACAACCGCATCGTCGCCTGTGGCATCAACGACGCTGACGTGACCACGCTGAGCCTGGAGCTGGGCCGCGATGTCACCACCGATGAGATGAGCACTCCGCTGATCGATGCGCTCGATCGCGCCCTATCAGGCGAGCTCGCGGTAGAAAACCACACCTTCGCTTCCGCCCCCGACCCCTCGAAGGGCATAACCCGCATTCTCTAGTGGCTTGACAGAGGGGATACCCTTAAAGGGTGACTGTTGCACCTGAAGGCCGTAAGCTGCTGCGCGTCGAGAAACGAAACGCGCAAACCCCAATCGAGGCGAAGCCGCGGTGGATCCGCAACGCCGTGAAAACCGGTCCTGAGTACGAGGACATGAAAAAGAAGGTGGCGGGAGCCTCCCTTCACACGGTGTGTCAGGAGGCGGGTTGCCCCAACATCCACGAGTGTTGGGAATCGCGCGAGGCAACCTTCCTCATCGGCGGCGCGAACTGCTCGCGCCGCTGCGACTTCTGCCAGATCAACTCCGCGAAACCAGAACCTCTCGATCGCGGCGAACCGCAGCGCGTGGCGGAATCGGTACGCGAGATGAACCTCAATTACTCCACCATCACAGGTGTCACCCGCGACGACCTAGAGGATGAGGGCGCGTGGCTCTACGCCGAGGTTGTGCGAAAGATCCACGAGCTCAATCCGCACACAGGCGTGGAAAACCTCACCCCGGACTTCTCGGGCAAACCCGACTTGCTGCAGGAGGTCTTCGAGGCCCGCCCGGAGGTGTTCGCGCACAATGTCGAAACTGTGCCGCGCATCTTCCGTCGAATTCGCCCGGCGTTCCGTTACGAACGCTCCCTCGATGTCATCCGCCAGGCTCGAGACTTTGGCTTGATCACCAAATCAAACCTCATTCTGGGCATGGGCGAAACACGCGATGAGGTCATGGAATCTTTGCACGATCTTGCCGATGCAGGCACTGACATCATCACCATTACCCAGTACCTTCGGCCCGGTCCCCAATTCCACCCGATCGAGCGTTGGGTCAAGCCGGAGGAATTCATCGACTACCGCGACGCGGCGTACGAAATGGGGTTCGGTGCCGTCATGTCCGGCCCGCTGGTGCGCTCGTCCTATCGTGCCGGCAAGCTCTATGTAGAAGCGATGGCTCATCGCGGTCGCGAGCTGCCCGACAACTTGGCCCACCTCGCCGAAACCTCGCAGGGTGATACGGCCCAGGAAGCGTCCACTTTGTTGGACAAGTACGGTCCATCCAAGGACACCCCGGTGGTGACGCGTTAAGGCACGCACATCCGCTCCGCCGCCCGCGAAGACCTCAACGTCTTGGCGGGCGATTTTCGCACCCAAAAAAGCGCTGAGGTCTTCCGGATGAAGACCTCAGCGCTTATCTGCTGAAAGCCGCGCCCTAACTCAGGTCGGTGCCGCCGTTGACCATCATCGGACGGTCAAGAACCACCTGCGGGATCTTGAAGGCGTCGACGAGCACGTCGGCCCACGGGCCAAGTGAATCCACGAGATCGTTGACAGCAGCCTTGGCAGCCTTGCAGCGGCCGCTGGAGAGCACGCCGTGCTCCTGGTACCAATCGGCGTTCTCGACGATGGTGTTCAGCACGAACAAGTCGCGAACCTGCTCGAACACCCGACGTTCCACAGATCCGGCGGGCAGCTTCTCCTCGGCCTCGATCATGGCCTGGACCATCATGCGATCGCCATATGCAATGGCGGTCTCAAGAAGGTGGTCCTGGGCGCGGTCGATGACCTTGGCCGCGTCCTTCCGCTCCATCTTCCGAGCGACCTGGACACGACGAACGAGGGAGTTGAGAACATGCTCTTCGCGTGCCTGGACAATGCGCAGCTGCTCCTCGGCATCGAAAAGCGAGCCCGTGCCGACAACGCGATCCGAGATCGACTGGACGCTGGCGGCGATACCGGAACGGCGGGTGAGGATGTCACCGATGTTCGACGCAACGAACTTCGCCATCCCGAACGGCGACATTTCGGAGACCTCCCAGCCGTAGGCAGTGAGAAGGTTCTTGCCCACGAGCTGGCGCAGGATTGTGTCATCGCCTTCAAACGTGGTGAAGATGTCGACATCCTGACGGAAAATCGTCAGCAAGTTCTCTGCCATGTATCCGGCACCGCCGCAGGCCTCGCGGCACTCCTGGAGAGTCGCGTTGGCGTGCGTTGCAGCAGTGGCCTTGAAGATCGCGGCCAGGGATTCCATCTCGCGGCCGGCGCGGTCCTGCTCACGCGTCGGGTTGGCAGGATTCCACTCACCGGACATAATCGCGTTGGTCTGCTCCTGGAAGCGGTCGAGCAGCTTGTTCTGGAACACTGCAATCGCGTAGGACTTCGCCAGCGGGATAAGCAGGCGGCGACGGTGCACGCGGTAGTCCATCAGACGGGACTCCTCGCCAACGGTACCCGCCTCGAACTGGCGACGGATCGTCGCGTACTTCACGGCGATGGCCAAGCCGGCGCGGGTTGCACCCGCGGCTGATGCGCCGACACCAAGACGGCCGCGCACCAGGGTTGCCAGCATGGTGAAGAAGCGGCGGTTCACCGACTCGATGGGGGAGCTGTAGGTGCCGTCCTCGGCGACATCCGCGAACTTGTTCAGCAGGCGCTCACGCGGGATGCGCACGTTGTCGAAGACGATCATTCCGTTGTCCACACCGAGCAGGCCACCCTTGTGGCCGTGGTCGGAGGTGGTCACGCCGGGAGCGTCGGTGCCGTCCTCCTCGCGGATGCGCACGATGAAGCAGTGAACGCCCTTGGACTCCTCGGAGTCCGGGGTGATCAGCTGTGCGAAAACCGCGGCCCAGCGCCCATCGCGTGCGGCGTTACCGATGTAGGCCTTCTTCGCGCTCGGAGTCGGAGTGTTGATGATGAACTCCTGGGTCTCCGGATCGTAGGTCGCAGTTGTCTCGATGTCCTGGACGTTGGAGCCGTGGCCGATCTCGGTCATGGCGAAGCAGCCGAGCATGGATAGGTCCATTGCACCCTGTGCGAACTTGACGTGGCGCTCAGTGCCGAGCGCGTCGATCGCTCCACCCCAGAGCCCGAATTGGACACCGGACTTGATGCACGCGGAGTTATTGACCTGCGCAATCAACTCGAGCGAGGAAACGCCCGCTGCGACCTCCCCCTGCCCGCCGTTCAGCGGGGAGAAGGAAGGCTGGATCTTGCCGCTCGAGGCAACTTTCTTGACGTTTTCCAGGTTAGCGGCGCGAATCTCGTCGAGCGTTCCGTCGATCTTCGGCAGCACCGATGCATCATTGAGCAGCGGGCGCAGGGATTCCTTGCGCTCCTTGTAGTTGCCGTCGAGAAGGTCGGCGAGCGCCTCCACTGCCGCGAAGTCCTGCTGCGCAGGCAGAGCGGCCGGCTGGTTCTTCTCCGGGCGGCCACTGGCCTTCGTGGTGTCAGTGGCGAGGTGCTTGACGTCTTTGACGTCTTCCTTCGGAGGATTGGGGAGAGACATGGAAGGAACCTTTCGGGTCAGTGTTGGAGATTAACGCTCGATGATGGCAACGACGCCCTGGCCGCCCGCGGCGCAGACGGAAACAAGCGTGCGGCCGCCGCCATTCTCAACGAGGGTCTTGGCTGCGGAAGCGAGGATGCGGGCACCGGTCGCCGCGAACGGGTGGCCAGCTGCCAACGAGGAGCCCTTAACGTTGAGCTTGGCTCGGTCGATCGAGCCCAGCGGGGCGTCAAGGCCGAGGCGCTCGCGGCAGTAAGTCTCGTCTTCCCACGCCTTGAGGGTGGCCAGAACCTGCGAGGCGAATGCCTCGTGGATCTCGTAGAAGTCAAAGTCCTGCAGGCTCAGGCCGTTGCGCTCGAGCATGCGCGGCACTGCGTAGGTCGGTGCCATGAGCAGGCCGTCCTTACCGTGGACAAAGTCGACAGCGGCGACCTCGGAGTCAACGATGAATGCTTGGGCCTCAAGGCCGTGGGCCTGGCCCCACTCTTCGGTGCCGAGCAGCACGGCAGCGGCGCCGTCGGTCAGCGGGGTGGAGTTGCCGGCGGTCATGGTTGCGGTGCCGCCGTGCTGGATCGCGTCCTGCTTGCCGAAGACGGGCTTGAGCTTGGACAGCTTCTCGACGCTCGAGTCCGGGCGCAGGTTGGTGTCGCGCTGCACGCCGAGGAACGGGGTGACCAGGTCGTTGAAAAAGCCGGCATCGTAAGCCTTGGCCAGGTTCTGGTGGGAGGCTGCAGCGAGCTCGTCCTGAGCTTCGCGCGAGATCTCCATCTCGCGAGCGGTGATGGCGGCGTGCTCACCCATCGACAGGCCGGTGCGGGGCTCGCCGTTTTGCGGCTGTTCCGGCGCCAGCTGGCTCGGGCGGATGGAGCCGAACAGCTTCAGCTGGTCGGCCGGCTTCTTTGCGTTGGAAGCCTTGATCAGGGTCTTGCGCAGGGTGTCGTTGACTGCCAGGGGTGCGTCCGAGGTGGTGTCGGTGCCGCAGCCGATACCGGAGTCGATGCGGCCCATGGCGATGGCGTCGGCGACCTGAATGGCGGACGTCAGCGAGGTGCCGCAGGCGTGCTGGACGTCGACGGCCGGGGTGGTCGGCGCGAGCGCGGAGCCGAGCACGGACTCGCGAACGAGATTAAAATCGCGGGCGTGCTTGAGGACGGCACCGCCAGAGACGAGTCCGAGGCGCTCATCCTGCAGGCCGTAGCGGGCGACGAGGCCGTCGATCGCGGCGGTGAGCATGTCCTGGTTGGACGCGTTTGCGTATTCCTTGTTGGAACGTGCAAAGGGGATACGGTTGCCGCCGAGAATGGCGACCTTGCGAGGCTGATTCACTGTATTTTTCCTGCTTTCAACTGGTGGAAGTTCGGAGTTGAAGTTATTTCTCGTTGTACTATACAACACAAAAGAGTAGTGCTGTAAGGTAAATCACGAACACAAACGGCACTACCCCCGAATTAACAAGGAGCACACCGTGGCCAAGAAGGGCTTTCTCGAACAACTCATTAACTCTCCGCTAGCGGCAAAGGCTGGCGTCCCGCAAGGCTACCCGCTGCGCCGCTACAAGGCAGGCGAGCCTCTGCTGCACGCCCCCGTTGTCATCGGCGGACAGGGCCGACTTGTCGAGGCTCTCACCTCCACCCTCGAGGGCCCCTACAAGCTCCTCAAGGCCGAGGCCGACACCCCGCGCGCCGGCATCGTCTTCGACGCGACGGAGATTGCCCGCCCCGAAGACCTCAAGCAGCTGTACGACTTCTTCAACCCGCAGATGCGCAAGATCGCGGACAACGCCCGCATCGTCGTCATCGGCACCACCCCGGAGCTGATCGAGGATACCGACGCCCGCATCGCCGCCCGCGCCCTGGAGGGCTTCTCGCGCTCCGTGGCCAAGGAACTGCGCAAGGGCGCCACCGCCCAGCTCGCCTACGTCGATCCCGCCATCGATTCCAACAACTTCACCCAGGTTGAGTCCACCCTGCGCTTCCTGCTCTCCGGCAAGTCGGCATACGTCGATGGCCAGGTCATCCGCATCACCGACGTCGCCGCCGCTGCCCCCGCCGACTGGGAGCAGCCGCTGGCGGGTCGCCTCGCCGTGGTTACCGGTGCCGCCCGCGGTATCGGTGCGGTCATCGCTGAGACCCTTTCGCGCGACGGCGCCAAGGTCATCTGCGTCGACATCCCGCAAGCAGGCGAGGGCCTGACCCAGACCGCGAACAAGATCAAGGGCACCGCACTTCCGCTCGACGTGACCGACCCGGCCGCCGCCGACAAGCTCGCAGCGCACGCTGAGGAGCGCTACGGCCGCAAGATCGACATCCTCGTCCACAACGCGGGCGTGACCCGCGACAAGCTGCTCGTCAACATGGACGACGGCCGCTGGAACATGGTCCAGAACATCAACCTGGTCGCCCCGGTGCGCATCACCGAGAAGCTGCTGGAGGCCAACGCACTGGGTGAGTCCCCGGCCGTCATCGGCGTGTCCTCCATCGCCGGCATTGCGGGCAACCGCGGCCAGACCAACTACGGCACCACCAAGGCCGGCGTGATCGGCTTCGTCGACGCGCTGCACGACCGTCTCGCAGATCTGGGCGGCAACATCAACGCCGTGGCCCCTGGCTTCATCGAGACGGACATGACCGCCGCTATGCCGACCGGCCCCCGCGAGGTTGGGCGTCGCATGAACTCCCTGCAGCAGGGTGGACAGACGATCGACGTTGCCGAGACCGTCGCGTACTTCGCCGCCGCCGCCTCGAAGGCCGTCAACGGCAACGTCGTCCGCGTCTGCGGCCAGAGCATGCTGGGGGCGTAAATTTCATGACCACCCGCATTTCTTCTTCCCAGCCGGACAAGGCGCCGGAGGCCTCCTACAAGGTTCTCAAGGCCGTCCCGGACTTGGACAAGGTGATGAACGACATCAAGCGCGGCATGCTGCCGGTCGTGGGCACCAAGCACTCCGCCGATGCAGATCCGACCTCGCGGACCGAGGTCCGCGGCGTGAAGGTCGACGTTGCCAAGCTCGCGGCCTACACCCAGGCCACCGGCCTGCGCCTGTCCAACGAGCTGCCACCGACCTACTTCTTCGTCGTCGCTTTCCCACTGACGATGGACCTCATGGCGCGCGAGGACTTCCCCTTCGCTGCCACCGGCGCGGTTCACATCGCCAACGAGATCACCCAGCAGCGCGCTTTGCGTGTCGACGAGTCCTACACCGTGCGCGCCCACGGCGAGAAGCTGCGTCCGCACCGCAAGGGCCTGCTCATCGACATGGTCACCCAGGTCTTCCTCGACGGGGAGACTGACGGCGAGCCGCTATGGACCCAGGTGTCGACCTTCCTCGCCCAGGGCCAGAAGTTTGCCAAGAACGCGCCGGTGGCACTGTCTACCCGCGGCGCGGACAACGGCCGCCGCCTCGATTCGCCGGAACTTCCGGACTACGCCGCCAACGGCCACATCAAGGTCACCGGCGAGACGGTGAGCAACTATGTGGAGGCCTCGGGCGACAAGAACCCGATTCACACCTCCAACATCGGTGCAAAGCTGTTCGGCTTCCCGGGGATCATCGCCCACGGCATGTACTCCGCGGCCGCTGCGCTGCGCTTCCTTGAGGGCAAGCTCGGCGGCGCGCTGCGCTACCGCGTGGAGTTCTACAAGCCCGTGGTCATCCCGACCCGCGTAGCGGAGTGGGTTGTGCCGGAGGGTGACGAAAGCGTCAACATCCAGCTGCGCAGCACCTCCAAGCCGGAGAAGCTGCACCTCAACGCGCGGGTTGATTACCTGTAGCGCATCAACGTCAAGCGTCGAAAAGCGCCCCGCTCCCCTGGCTGATGGAGCGGGGCGCTTTTCGCTTCCCAATCCCGTGGAATAGAGTAGGAGTCATGGCAGATCCCAAGGACAAGGCAGCGCGTAAGGCTGCGAAGAGTCAAGAACGCGCCGCGAAACGCGCCAAGCGCAAGAACACCCGCGGCCAGATCTGGCAGGCGTTCAACATGCAGCGCGAGCGCGATAACAAGCTCATCCCGCTGATGATCTTGTGCGTGCTCGGCGTGGGCCTGCTGTTCTTCCTCATCGGCCTTCTGTTCAACGCTGAGTGGTTCATGCTGATCCCGGGCCTACTGCTCGGCGCGGTGCTGGCGATGTTCGTGTTCTCCCGCCGCCTGGAGGCCTCGATGTACGCCGAGGTCGCCGACACCCCGGGCGCTGCTGCGTGGTCGCTGGAGAACATGCGCAACACCATGGGCATTGTATGGGTGACCAAGACCGCGGTGGCCGCGAACCCGCAGCTGGACACGGTCCACCGTGTCGTGGGCAACCCGGGCGTGGTGCTTGTCGGTGAGGGCAACGTCAACCGTCTCAAGCCAATGATGGCCAAGGAGCGCAAGCGCGTCGACCGCCTTTTGGCCGGGGTGCCCATCCACGAGGTCTTCGTCGGCGACGGCGAAGGCCAGACCAGCATCCGCGACCTCCAGAAGACGCTGCTGAAGCTGCCGAAGAACTACAAAAAGGACGAGGTCTACGCCTTGTCCACCAAGCTTGACGCGATGGATGCGCGCTCGCGGCCGGGCCAGCCCGCTGGCCTGCCCGGCGGCCCGCTGCCGAAGGGCGCGCAGTCGATGTCGGGAATGAACCGCAAGATGCGCCGCATGCAGCAGCGCCAGGGCAAGTAGCGCCTAGCGCGCTCGCTTATCGACGCCCTCAGCTACGAATCACAGTGGTTCCCGTAGCACGGTCGTGCATGCCGCGTCCGTTGGCATCAACCATGGCGGCGGGCAGGATGAACCCGGTCAAAAGCGTGCGTACGGCGGCGCGCCAGAGTCCGACGCGTTGGTGTGGGGCGTCGACACGCGCCACGCCCATGCCCA
Source organism: Corynebacterium sp. Z-1 (assembly GCF_031844665.1). Classification (NCBI taxonomy): domain Bacteria; kingdom Bacillati; phylum Actinomycetota; class Actinomycetes; order Mycobacteriales; family Corynebacteriaceae; genus Corynebacterium; species Corynebacterium sp. Z-1. The sequence continues at coordinate 2,147,178 of NZ_CP134621.1, forward strand.
GCGCCATCATGCCCGGGGTGCGCGCCAGCAGCCAGCCGCAAAGGATGCCCAGCGCCAGCCACAGCAGGTAGGTCAGGGTTGCGGTGTCCCCGAGTGCGTCGGTGTTGAAGCGGATGAACGCGGCCGCTGCCCAGCAGATGCCCCAGTCGATGGCGACTGCCCCGGCACGCCTGGCGACGGAGGCTTGCGCACCTGGCCCAGTCTCCGGGAGTCCAAGGTTTTGCCCGGCGTAGGTTCCAAACTCGTCGATCTCGCGGTCTCGCCCCAGGGATTTAGCCATGTCCCTAGCGTACTTGGGCCCGCGTTGGCCCTGGCAATCGTTGGGGGCACCCGTGGCGCGTCGTCTGTAGGATGGGCTTGTTAGCATTCAACCCCATCAAGGAGTGAAAAATGGCCTTCGACAATATCGAGGACGCCAAAAAGTTCATTGCAGACGAGGGTGTCGAGTTCGTCGATGTCCGCTTCACCGACGTTCCCGGAACGGAGCACCACTTCTCCATCCCGGCGTCGATGTTTGACGAAGACGTCGTTGAGGAGGGATTGGCGTTCGACGGGTCGTCGATACGCGGCTTTACCACCATTGAAGAATCCGACATGACGCTCATGCCGGACCTCGCCACCGCGAAGGTTGACCCCTTCCGCGCGGAGAAGACGCTGAACGTGAAGTTCTTCGTCAACGATCCGTTCACGCACGAGCCCTTCTCGCGCGACCCGCGCAACGTTGCCCGGAAGGCGGAGGACTACCTCGCGTCGACAGGCATTGCGGATACCTGCTTCTTCGGCGCCGAGGCCGAGTTCTACCTGTTCGACACCGTTCGCTACGAGGTCACCGGCAACAACCAGTTCTTCGAGTTCGATTCCGAGGAAGGCTGGTGGAACCGCGGCGCGGAGTCCGAGATCGACGGCTCCCCCAACCTGGGCTACAAGAACCGCGTCAAGGGCGGCTACTTCCCCGTGCCGCCGTACGACAAGACGGTGGATGTGCGCGACGCGATGGTCAAAAACCTCGCTGCCTCCGGCTTCGACGTGGAGCGCTTCCACCGCGAGGTAGGCAACGGCGGCCAGCAGGAGATCAACTACAAGTTCAACACGATGCTGCACGCAGCGGACGACCTGCAGGATTTCAAGTATATCGTGAAGAACACCGCCACCCAGTTCGGCAAAACGGCGACGTTTATGCCGAAGCCGCTGGCCGGCGACAACGGCTCCGGCATGCACGCCCACCAGTCGCTGTGGAAGGACGGCAAGCCGCTGTTCTACGACGAGGCTGGCTACGGCGGCCTGTCCGACATTGCGCGCTACTACATCGGCGGCATCCTCGAGCACGCCGGCGCGGTGCTGGCGTTTACAAACCCGACGCTGAATTCCTACCACCGCCTCGTGCCAGGCTTCGAGGCTCCGATCAACCTGGTGTACTCGCAGCGCAACCGCTCGGCCGCGATCCGCATCCCGATCACCGGCTCCAACCCCAAGGCCAAGCGCATCGAGTTCCGCGCCCCGGACCCCTCGGGCAACCCCTACTTCGGGTTCGCCGCGATGATGATGGCGGGCCTCGACGGCATCAAGAACCGCATCGAACCGCACGCCCCGGTGGATAAGGACCTCTACGAGCTCCCGCCGGAGGAGGCCAAGGAGATCCCGCAGGCCCCGACCTCGCTCGAGGCGGCGCTGGTGGCGCTGGAGCGCGATCACGACTTCCTCACCGAGGGCGACGTGTTCACCGAGGACCTTATTGAGTCTTATATCAAGCTCAAGTACGACCGCGAGATCACACCCTCGCGCCTGCACCCGACCCCGCTCGAGTTCGAGATGTACTACGACTGCTAGTTCGCCCGGCATTCCTGCCCCGGCCCCGCCCCACAGCCTCACGGCTGTGCGGCGGGGTTTCTCGGTGGTGCAGTAGTCCTCTCGACTCCGAGATGTCCCTTCGGGTGGCAGGAAGTCGGAGAAATCTTAAAATTCAGCCACTTCGTGCTACCCGGAGGAACACATAAAGGCCACGGGTGGCGCTTGACATGCCAATTAAGCCTCGGAATTCCGGAATCCGGCGCCCTTAAAACCACTTGACGCCGCCAACTAACGCCGTTAGCCTGAGAACTAACACTGTTACCCCAAGGAGTGCCGTCATGAAGCCCCGGACCACCATCGCCCTCACCACCACCGCCCTGTTCACCGCCACCGCCACCGCCGGATTCCTGTTCCCCTACCGCGTCGAACACCGTGCCACCGCCACCGCGACCGCCGACCAGGCATGGAAGGTCATCGCCGACCTGCCCGGACACAGCACCTGGAACCCCCACACCGTGGAACTCAGCGGCACACCCGAGGTCAATCAGACGCTGCTCAACCGCACTCGATCCAGTGGGACGGAGTTCACTTTCCGCCCGGTCGTCCTCGTCGCCGACCCCGGGCGGGAGCTGCGGTGGCGTGGAACCACCGGGATCCGCGGCGTGGCGGACGGGGAGCACTACTTCCGGATCGAACCGGGGCCCACAGCAGATACGGTGACCGTCGTCCAGGGTGAGGAGTTCCGCGGTGCCACCGTCCCCCTGCTCCGGCCCTTCCTCGACCTGGAGGAGGAGTTCGCCACCAGCACCGATGCCCTGGCCGCGGCGATCACGGCGCACGCGGGCGGGTAGATTGCGGGTATGGAACGCCCGACCCCACCGACCCTGTCACCGCGCACCGCGGAGATCGTCTCCATCGCGCGCGGGATGCTCGAGGAGACCGGCTGGGAGGCGCTGACCATGCGTCGGCTGGCGGAGCAGGTGGGGATGAAGGCGCCGTCGTTGTACAACCATGCGGCGAACAAGGAGGAGCTGGGGACGATGATCCTCACGCAGTCCTTCTTCCTCATGGGGGATGCGCTGTGGGCCGCCCGGAACGTCCCGGAACTGCTTGCGGCGTACCGGGTGCAGGCGACCACCCATCCGCATCATTACCGGTTGGCCACCACCGGCCCGTTGGACCGGGGCGAACTGCCGGCGGGTCTGGAGGAGTGGTCGGGCGCGCCGTTCGCGCGGGTGACCGCGGATCCGTTGCAGGCGCAGAGTCTGTTCGCGGCGGCGCACGGCCTGGCGATCCTGGAGATCGACGGTCGTTTCCCGCCCGGTACGCCACTCGATGACCTGTGGGCGCACACCGCGCGGGTGTACTCCTAGCGTTCGTTGATGGCGCGGGCCATGGCGGATTGGCCGGTGGCGGTGGGATGCAGGGGCCAGGCGTCGGTGGCTACGCCGGTGATGTCGGCCCAGCGTTGTTCGGGCGGGGCGCAGACTATGTGGTTCTCGGCGCCCTCGGGGAGGACGAAAGTGGCGTCGTGACGCTGGGCCGATTCCTCGACCACCGCATTGATCTCCGAGGTCAGGGCGACGGCCCATTCCCGGTCGGCGGGCGTGACCAGGGAGAGCTCTGGGCATTCGACACCCGCGGCCACCAGCGGCAGGTAGCCGGTGGCGACGATCTCCGCCTCGGGTGAGCGCTCCCCGATGACGCGGTAGAGCTCGTCGAGTTCGGCGGGCAGGGCGGCCAGCTCGTCGCGGATGCGTTCCTCGAGCTCCGCGGCGCAGTCGGTGGGTTGTCTGCTGTCGGCGGCCCGGAGGATGCAGGCGGAGATGTCGCCGAAGCCGATGTCATTGCCGCCGACGGACAGTGTGACCAGGGTGGTCTCCGGGGTCAGCGCGTCGACCTGCGGCGGCAGGGTCGCGCCGTCGGTGGGCCGCGGGCCGAGGATGGTCTCCACGACCGCACCCTGGCAGGTGACGTCGGTCGTCTGGTCGGCGGTGACCAGCGAGGGATAGTTGTCGGCCGAGCGCAGGCAGAACGGCGTCTCGTCGAGGGCGGCGCTACGGCTGCCCATCGAGGCGTAGGAGTCACCGAGGGCGACGTAGTTCACGCTTGTCGACGCCTCCTCCCCCACCTCGGCGCTCTCCTCACCGCAGGCGGTGAGGGGCAGGACGGGGACGAGGGCGGCGGGCAGCAGGCGTGGGGGTCGGCGCATGCCCCCACGGTAACCCCCGCTAGGAGGTGAGGGAGGGGGTCTGGGTGGTGACGGCGGCGTCGACAAGCTCGTCGGCGATGGCGTTGATCCAGGTGGTGCCCTGCTCGCCCGGCGTGAACACGTACTCCGGGAAGTGCTCCTCGAAGGTGAATTCGGCCTGGGCCGCGACGATGGTCATGCCGACGCGGCCGACGATGTCGTTCCTGTGGGAGACGGCGGTGCGGGCGGCGACGGAACCGTAGCCGATGAAGCCGATCGGCTTGCCCGCCCACTCGGCGAAGAGCAGGTCGAAGGCGTCCTTCATCGGGCCGGGGACGGAGGCGTTGTACTCGGCGGTGACGAAGATGAATGCGTCGAAGCCACCGATCAGCTTGGCCCAGGCACGGGTCTTCTCATCGGCGTAGGCGCCGTCTTTGACCCCTTTCGGCGCAGCGGCGGTGTTCGGGTTGAGGTCCTGCTCCAACAGGTCGATTAAGTGGTAGGTGTGGCCGTCGGCACGCGCCTGAAGCTGCTGCATCACCCACGTTGCTACGTCGATTCCCGTGCGACCTTCGCGAATGGACCCGAGAAAGACTCCGATGTCCATTGATGCTTCTCTTCTTTTGGTGACGTATCACTTATATTATAGGACGGCGGCAGACAAACATCTAGCGCGTCAGAGCAAGCGCGTACACCATGTCCAAAAGCGGGGTCTGAACACCGCCGCGCTGCGCCATCCGCCGCAGCGCCCCCACCTGCGCGTCCAGCTCATTGGGCAAGCCCGCCGCAATATCGCGGTGCATGGAGCTCGTCGCCTGCTCGTACTGCGCGTCGCAAAACGCGAGGTTCGTCTCCACGGCGTCGTCGCTCAAGTCCACCCCCAGCGCGCGGCCCGCGGCGAAGACTTCCTCCATCAGGCCCCTGAGTTGCGGCCGCAGCTCGGTACGTAGGTAGCCGAGCGGCCGTTGCGCCACCGCCCCGAGCACGCCCGTGGTGGCGACGAACATCGCCTTCATCCACACATCGGTCAACACGACCCCGTCAGCGCCGTGGTACCTCGAACCGATCCCGGCGTTCTTAAGAGTGTCGACAAGCAAAGGCGCAACTTCAGGCGTCTCGGTGACCCCGGGAAGCAACCCGAAGCTAAGCGACAGTGGCCCGGGGTTGAGCGTGATCTTCGCTGGCGCGGTGCGGGTCATGTAACCGCGCACGACCCCGGCGAGCACGCGCTCGGCCCCGAACACCTCCGCGGCGTCAAAGTGCACCTGAACGGAGTTGTGCGTGGTTACCACCGGCACGTCGGGCACAGTGTCCACGTCCGCGAAGGTGGCGTTGCCGGCAAGCGCCTTAGACGCGACGATGACCACATCGACGCCGCCCAGCTTCTCGACGACCTCCTCAGCGCCCTGACCCGCCGCGAAATCCGTCACGGTGGTTGACCCCTCCGGGCTGGTCAACCGCAGCCCGGAGCCGCGCAACGCGTCAAGCGTGTCCCCGCGCGCAATGAACCCAACCTCTTGCCCCGCCTTCGCGAGCAGCCCGCCGAAATACCCGCCGACGCCACCGGCACCCACAATCAAAATCTTCATGCCTTGCACTCTAGCGCCGCGCATTTACGTCGACGTCGCCCCCGTATCCGGGCACATGGCCGCGCGAGGTGAACTGCCACATCGTCGGCTCCTGCTTGCCCACCGCCTTCGGCCACGCGGAATCGCCGGGGTAGGTGCCGTCGTCGGCCCCGTACTCCGCCAGCCACAGCTTCCCGAAGGGCCGCGTGTCGGCACCGAGCATGCGCCAGCGCCACCAGCGGCGCGACGTGTAGATGCCGGCAACGGGCACGCCCGCGGAGGTGAAGAGGGAGTGCGCGCGGGCGACGTCGTCAAGCGATAAACCCGCCGGGGTCTCACAGTCGAGCCACATGGGCACACGCAGGTCCTGTAGCACGGCGAGGCTGGCCTCGACCTGCTCTCCCACGCTTGTGCCCTCGGAAGGGCTGCGCAGGTAGTGATAGGTTTCCACCTCAATACCGGCACTGCGCGCGTCGTCGAGGTGGGAGGTGAAAACGTGGTCGCGGTAGGTGCCGTCCGTCGTGCGCAGCACCACGAACGATGCGCCCGAGGCGGCCAGTGACAACCCGTCCTGGTGCTCGGAGACGTCGATACCGAAACGCATCAGCGCTTGGTCAGCCCCAGCCGGGGCACGAACTGCGCGGGGTGTCGGCGTTGCGAAGCAGCGTCCGCGATCACCAGGCGCCATTTCGGGTCCGTTACCGGCATCGAGGAGATCGGAAACCACCCGACGTCGACGGATTCGTCGTCGCCCACCACGGGCTGTGCGGCCGGGTCGTCCGCCTCCAGGCGCAGCTGCACCGACATGTACGAGGCGCGGTCCCCATTGACGTGGGTGATCGGCCCCACCGACCCCACGCCAAGCAGCGCCACCGACCGCGCGACGACACCAGTCTCCTCGAGCACCTCGCGCTCGGCGGCGTGGTGCGGCTCCTCGCCCGGATCGCAGATCCCCGTCACCGGCGTCCACTCGCCGGTATCGGAGCGCTTCACCAGCAGCACATCGGGCACCGCCCAGGGTGAATCGGTGGTCGAGTCGCGCAACACAATCGCTGTCACCGACGGCAGCCACATCAGATCCGTGCCGATCTTTTCGCGCATGGCAACGATGAACTCGGGAATGGGCATGGTTCAAGTGTAACGCCGCAACCGTGGGCTAGAATTGCCACCCATCATGACCGAACCCCAGCTTGCCGACGCCCCAGCTAACGAGCCCGTCGACGCCAACACCAGGCTGCTGCGCGCGCTGCCCGCGCCGGTGTTCACCGTCGCTTACGGCGCCGTGCTCATCGGGCTGATCGCCGGCGGCATTGTCCTGGCGGACACGGCGAGCTCTCACGAGGACGCTCCCCCGAGCGTCGGCAAGCCGCTGCGGCCGTTCAACCCAGTGGAAACGAGCGCGGACAACGTCGAGGCGTCCGTGCGCACCTACCTGATCGCGGACGCCGCCACCGCGCGAACGTCGACGGGCGTGACACTCACCGGAACGATGACAGACACTGCGGAAGCCAGCCTGGCGGAATTCTCGGGCCACGTCTCGCGCCTTCTCCAGCAAAACTGCGTCGACAACATGACGGTGCGCACGCAGGACAACCTGCGCATCAACCTCTGGGGATACTGCTACAACTCCCCCGGCCCGGCGGCCATTGAAAGCTACGTCACCGACGCCTTGGCCGGCACGACCGACTCCGTGTCCTTCTACTTCTACCCCGGCCGCCCCGTTGAGCACATGGTGGCCATGACCTGGTTCAGCAATTCCCCTGCCGCTGCCAACTCGATCGTCGACAGCTGGGATGACCTTGAACCGGTAGAACCCACCGACCAGCTCGTTCTCACCGCTTACGACCCCGAAAAAGTCCGCGTGCAGGAGAAGTACGGTCGACGCGTCGACCGGCCGGACGAGTACTTCGAAGACCCCACCGGAAAGGCATTCCGCGAAAAGTGGGACGCACAGCAACGCGGTTAGATGCTGCGAATCTCCCACACCGCGTCCGGCACGACCGCGTTAATCACCTGCATCGTCTGCTCCATGTTCGAGTACGACATCAGCCTCGGGTTGTCCATCCCCTCGTAGCACTCCTCCTCCGAACGGCCCGCCTCGGTGCCGGAAACGACGCCGATGATGGTGGCGCGCCCGTTGACGTCCTGGAACACCGGTCCGCCCGAATCTCCCTTGGCCGCGCAAACCGCGGCGATGTCGCCCTTGGTTTCCCGGGTGGAGTCGGAATCGGTCGTGATGATCTGCACGCGGCCCGTCTCTTGGAACTGCCCACAGGTGTAACCGGTGGTGCCTCCCGTTTTGCAGATGAAGCCCGGCGGGGTAGCCAAATCTTGCGCGATCCCGGTCTCGATCGGGTCGCCCACCAGCGACATGTACCGCTGCGGGTCCGTGATCTCGATCACGGCAACGTCAATATCCGGCGCGCCCTCGCTGTAGAGGCCCGAGTAAATGAAGTGGCCCACCTCGGTCGCGTAGTCCTGCGCCGTGGTCGCGTTTGTCGGCCACACCAGATCCCCCTCGCGACCGCAGTGGCCAGCCGTGACGGCGAAGTTCCGGCCCTCGGCGTTGCTGAAGGAAAACGCGACGGTGCACGACTGCGCGGTAAAAGCCTCGCCGGGGCGCGGGTAGTGATCCGTGGATTGGATCAGCGTGCCCGGCGCCCACAGGGCGAAACTGGGCATGCGAACGACGTTGACCACCTCGCCCGCAGGGACCTCCGCCGGGGCCGGTGGCGGGGCGCCGGCGTTGTCGCCCGGGGTCTGCACGGCCTCGAGCGCCTGGCGCTGTTGGATGGTGGCGGTCGGAAACTGCGACGCGTTGATCCCCGCCCACACGATCATCGCAACCGTGAACAGGGTGATGACCAGGATCGTCGTCCAGGCTCCAATCCCGACGCCCCGCACGGGGGCCGCGTGCCGCGCCGATTGCGGATTAGGACTGCTCACTGAGGCTTTCCTGGGTGTCGTCGTTCTCAGCCTGGTTATTCTTCAGGTCGTTGATGAACTTCTCCGGGTCGAATTCCGCGAAGTACTCCTTGCCCGCGAACTGCTCCTGTGCCATAACTTGCCCCCTTGAAACTCGAGCGTTAAACGTCCGTGCTCTGGATCGAGTCGATAATGTAGTCCTTCACCTTATCGGCATCGTTGGGCAGGTCCACAACGTGGCGCTCGGCATCCAAGACGTGCGCAAACCTCTCCGGCACGTCCGGGACGAAACCCAGCGCCTCGGAAATCGTCTCCGAGAACTTCACCGGCAGCGCTGTCTCCAGCACCACGATCGGGGTGTCAACCTGCTTCGCGACGCCTTGCGCGACAAACATGCCGTCAGCCGTGTGCGGGTCAATCAGGTAGTCGTACTTCTCGTGGACAGCCTTGATCGTGGCCACCCTGTCGGCGTGGGTGGACGTGCCCGAAAGGAAACCAAAGTCCTCGCGGATGCGCTCCATGCACTCCGGGTCGCCGAGATCGTCCGCGGAGAAGCCACCCTGCTTCGCTTTCACTGCAAAGAGCTCCGCGGTCACGGTTGCGTGGCGCCCGGTGGCGTCGAAAATGAAGCGCTCGAAGTTCGAGGCCCGCGAGATGTCCATCGACGGGCTAGAAGTTGCGTGGGTCTCGGCCGCCGAACGCGGGCGGTAGTTGCCGCCGGAGAAGAAGTCGTGCAGCACGTCATTTTCGTTGGTGGCCACGATAAGCTTGTCAATCGGAAGCCCCATCTGCTTGACCACATGGCCCGCGCAGATGTCCCCGAAGTTGCCGGTGGGCACGCAGAAGGAGATCTCCTCGTCGTTGGATTCGGTGACGCGCAGGTAAGTGGAAATGTAGTACACCGTCTGAGCAAGAAGTCGCGCCCAGTTAATGGAGTTGACTGCCCCAATGCGGTACTTCGCCTTGAACGCCGCGTCTGCGGACACCTCCTTGACCACGTCCTGGCAGTCGTCAAAGACCCCGTCGAGGGCGATGTTGAAGATGTTGGGATCATCAAGGCCGAACATCTGCGCCTGCTGGAACGCGGTCATGCGCCCGGCCGGGGTCAGCATGAACACGCGGATGTTGTCGCGCCCGCGCATCGCGTGCTCGGCGGAAGATCCGGTATCGCCGGAGGTGGCGCCGAGGATGTTGAGCTCCTCGCCGCGGCGCGTCAGCTCGTACTCGAACAGCTCGCCGAGCAGCTGCATCGCGATGTCCTTGAACGCCGCGGTGGGGCCCTCGGACAGGTGCGCGATGTAGAGGGCGTCATCGAGTTTTGTTACCGGGACGATCTCCTCGGTGGAAAACACCGGGGTGCGGTAAGCGCGCGCGGTGATCTCCTCGATCTGCGCCGGCGGGATGTCGTCGACGAAGAGTTTCACCACCTCGGCGGCGAGGGCTGCGTAGCCTTGGGCGTCGAGAAGCGTGCGCCACGCGTCGAGAAGATCGGGCGTAATGCGCGGGTAGACGGCCGGAAGATAAAGACCACCGTCGGGGGCGAGGCCCATCAAGAGGATGTCGGTGAACTTGGCGGCCGCGGCCTTGGAATCGCGCGTTGAAATGTAATCCACGGTCTACCACTGTACAAGGCGGGGCCCTGGAGTACGTTCACTCACATGTCCTCTTTCCACCCCCGTGACCGCGTAACCCCCCGAGCTGTAGTGATCTGGCTTGCGGCGGTGGCCGTCTACGTCGTGGCGGTGACGGGGCGAACCTCCTTCGGGGTGGCGGGGCTCGCCGCAATGGACCGCTTCGACGTCGACGCCTCGCGCATCGCATTGTTTACCTCCGTGCAGGTCGGCGTGTACGCGCTGGCGCAGATCCCGGTGGGACTACTCATCGACCGCCGCGGCCCGCGATTCATGCTCGTGACAGGAGCGCTGGTCATGGCCACCGGCCAGGTCATCCTCGGATTCACTGACTCCTACCCGCTGGCCATTGCCGCGCGCGTGCTCATCGGCGCGGGCGACGCCACCGCGTTCCTCTCCGCGCTGCGCCTGTTGCCCTACTGGTTTCCGATGCGCCGCACGCCGCTGTTTACGCAACTGACCTCGGCAACCGGCCAACTCGGACAATTCCTGTCGGCGATCCCGTTTCTCCACCTGCTTCAAGCCCGGGGCTGGACGGTTGCCTTTGTCTCACTCGGCGCGGTGGGGACACTCGTCGCGCTCGCGGCGTTTGTCGCCGTGGCGGATTCGCCCGACGCGCTGGTGAAAACAGAGACGACAAGGCGAATTCCGGTGCGCGAGATCGTCGCTCGCGTGTTGCGTTCGCCACTGTGCTGGGAGGCGTTCACCATCCACGGCCTGGGCATGTTCTTCATGATCAACTTCGCACTGCTCTGGGGCATGCCGCTGATGATCCAGGGCATGGGCTTAAGCGCCGCCCAGGCGGGGACGGTGCTGACGGCGTTTACGGTGACCACGATGCTCGGCGGGCCGTGCCTCGCACCACTGTCGGGGCGCACGGGCGAAAACCGCGACCTCGCCGCAGCGCTGGTCGCATCGCTGCACTGCGTCGCCTGGATCATCTTCTTCGCCTCCCCCACTTCCCGCGGCTTCGGTGCGCTCATCGTGCTCGCCGTGATTATGGGCCTGGCCACGCCGGTGTCGAACTTCGGGTTCGACACCATCCGCGAGGAAATGCCGCGCAGCATCGTCGCCTCCGGCACGGGCCTGGGCAACATGGGAGGCTTTTTCACCGGCATGATTTCCGCGCAACTCATCGGCCTGCTTCTCGACGCCGCAGCGCCCGACGGCAACTACACCTGGGGCGACTTCCGCTACGCCTGGGTTGCCGCATTCATCCTCTGGGGCATGCTGCTCGCCGGGTTGTTCACCTCGCGTTACTACGTGGTCCGTGGCAGGCGCGCACGCTAGGTGCTCACTCGGAGTCTGCGCGCTGTAGCTACTAAACCTCAGCCCACCCCCAGCGGCACCCCTACGGGCGCGGCGGTTCAAGCCGCCCGTTGAGGATGTCGATGACGGACCGGATTGCGGCGTCGCCAAGCGGCGCGGACCCCGTCTCACGCTTCGCCGGCGTCGCAACCGGCGACTCCGCCCGCACAACAAGCGTCGTGCCGTCGAGCTCGAGAGCAGCTCGCTTATCGACGCCCGCCGCACGCGCCGCCTCCACCAACGCAGCCAGGTCCGCGAAAGTCGCCGAACTCACGTCAACACTCAAATTGATAGCCATACCCGCCCAGTGTATGGCTAATTGAACTCCAGCGACGGGACCTCGCCCCAGAACACCTCTTCGACAACCTGGTGTGCCCGGCGCGTATCGCGCAGGTAGTCCTCCAGGAACTGCTGCTGGTCCTCCGGGTCGTAGCCCGCGGAGCCTGCAACCTGCGCGAGCTGCGGGCCCGGCGCGGGCAACTGATCCGTGCGCTTGCCCGAGACCAGCACCAGCGCGTTTCGCGCGTTCGTCGCCGCGAGCCACGCGGTGCGCAGCGTGCGGGCCTGGGCGCCGCGGATCACCTCCGGATCGTCGAGCTCGTCGAGGTAATCGAGCACCTGCAGCGTTGAGGTGTTGTGCAACCGCGGGTGGTTGTGGGCGTGCATCATCGTCAGAAGCTGCACGGTCCACTCGACGTCGCTAAGCGCGCCGCGGCCAAGCTTCGTGTGGGTGGCGCGGTCCGCGCCGCGGGGCAGGCGCTCGTCGTCCACGCGCGCCTTGATGCGCCGGATTTCGCGGATGTCTGCCTTCGACGCCCCGGACTCCGGGTAGCGGAACGGGTCGATCGCGCGCAGAAATGCCTTGCCTACCTCTTCGTCACCAGCGATCTCGGTGGCGCGAAGCAGGGCTTGCTTCTCCCACACCTCGCCCCACTCTCGGTAGTAGCGCTCGTAGGAGGCGATGGTGCGCGCCACCGCCCCCGAGCGCCCCTCCGGGCGCAGGCCCAGATCCACCTCCAGGGGCGGGTCGCCCGAGGGGGTGGACAGGCGCGTGCGCATCTGATCGATGATGCGAACAGCCCAGGCCACCGCCTCGGATTCCTCCACCCCGTCCGCAGGCTCAGCGACGATCATCACATCGGCGTCGGAACCGTAACCCAGCTCGGCGCCGCCGAGGCGACCCATGCCGATCACCGCGATGCGTGCGGGCGGATCCTGCTTGCCCGAAGCCAGCAGGTCAGCGCGAATTTCCGCGCGCAGCGCGGCCTCAAGCACCGCCTCCCACACCCAGGTCAACTCGATGCACACCTGGCGCACATCCATGAAGCCAAGCAGGTCGGCGGCGGCGATGCGTGCGAGGTCCGCGCGGCGCAGCGAGCGCGCAATCCCCACCGCGCGGACCGGGTCCTCATGGCGCTTCGTGGCGGCGAGGATCGCCTTGTACACCTGGTCGGGAGCGACGTCGAGGAGCTTCGGCCCGCTCGCACCGTCGCCGAGCAACTGCACCACGTCCGGAGACGCAATGATGAGGTCCGCGATGTAGGGAGAGGTGCCCAGAATGTGCATGAGGCGCTGGCCGACCACGCCCTCGTCGCGAAGCATGCGCAGGAACCAGCTTTTGTCCTCCGCCGCCTCGGAGAGCTTGCGGTAGTTGAGCAGGCCGGCGCCCGGGTCGGCGGTGTCGCCGAGCCACTTCATCAGCGTCGGCAGCAAAATCGCCTGCAGCTTCGCCTTGCGCGAGCTGCCCTTAACCAGCGCACTCAAGTGCTCGTAGGCGCGGGCCGGGTGGCGGTAGCCCAGCGCCTTGAGCTGGGCCTTGACCGTATCGGCCGACAGCGTCGCTTCGCCGACGGACAGGTCCACCACGGCGGACAGGAGCGGGCGGTAGAACAGCCTCTCGTGAAGCTGAGAGACGGATTTGCGTACCGTGCGTAGCTTCTCATCCATTCGCTCCACGGCGCTTTTCTGGCGGTACGGGGTGAAACCGGCGGAGCGGGCAAGCCAGCGCCGGGCAGCATCATCGTCGTTGGCCGGGAGTGTGTGCGTGCGTTTGAAGCGGTGCAGCTGCAGACGGTGCTCGAGCAGCCGCAGGAACCCATAGGCGTCGATGAGCTGGCGCGCGTCCTCGCGGCCGATGTAACCGCCCTTGGTGAGAGCTTCGAGCGCGACGACGGTGTTGGGGTTGCGCAGCGTTTCATCGAAACGCCCGTGAACAAGCTGCAGCAACTGGACCGCGAACTCAACGTCGCGCAACCCCCCGTGGCCCAGCTTCAGCTCGCGTAGGCGCATATCCTTCGGCACATTTTCCAACACGCGCCGACGCATCGCCTGAATGTCATCGACGAACGACTCGCGCTGGCTCGCCTCCCACACCAGCGGGGCGAGCGCGTCGACGTAGTGCTGCCCGAGCTCTATGTCGCCCGTCATTGGGCGGGCCTTGAGCAGCGCCTGGAACTCCCAGGTCTCCGCCCACCTTTTGTAATAGGCCAGGTGTGAATCCAGCGTGCGCACCAGCGCACCGGATTTGCCCTCCGGGCGCAAGTTGGCGTCGACGTCGAAGAAGCAGGCCGAACCCAGCTTGATGAACTCCGAGGCCAGCTTGGTCGCGTTAGCGTTCGCGGGCTCGGCGACGAAGATGACGTCCACATCGGAGATGTAGTTCAGCTCGCCGGCGCCGCACTTGCCCATTGCCAGCACGGCGAGGCTACAGTCCGCCTCGTCGTCGTTGAAGACCACGCGCATCGCCACCGCCAGCGCCGCCGTGAGCGCGGCGTCCGCGCACACGGTCAGCATGTGGGTAATCGCCCGGTAGCCCATCATGGGCTGGGCGTCGCCGCCCCGATTCGTAGATGCGAAGGTGCCCGCCAGGTCAGCCGCCGCGAAACGCATGATCAGGGTGCGGTACGCGGAGCGCAGCGCGTTACGCGCGTGCGTCCCGTCGAAGTACGTCTCACCCGCGCGGTAGGTGCCCGCGGCGGTGCGCGCCTCATTCGCCGTTGAGCCGGGCTCCGGCACCGCTTCGACAGCGTCGAGCATGGTGCGCATTACCTCGTCGGGCTCGGGCAGCGTCTTTTCCAACAGGCGCCACTGCTCGGGGTGCGCCACCAAGTGATCCCCCAACGCGGTCGACCCACCGAGCAGGGCAAACAGTCGGGTGCGTAGCACCGTGTTGGAACTAAGCGACGACCGCAGGTCCGCGACATCGTCGCCGAGGGCTTCGGCCAAGCGCGACAAGGTGTGCGCGGCGAGCTCCGGGTCGGCGGCGCCGGCCACGGCGGAGCGCATGGCGACCAGGTCATCGCCGGAAAAACCGAGATCTTCTACAACGCCCATGTCAGAGGTCCAGGTGGTTGTCGATCTCCCAGCGGGTGATCTGGGAGGTGTAGTTGTGCCACTCGTCCCACTTCGAGCGCAGGAAGAACTCGTAGACCTGCTCACCGAGCACCTCGGCCATGAACTCCGACTTCTCCAGGTGCCGCAGCGCCTGGTCCAGCGAGTTCGGCAGATCCCGGTAGCCCATCGCGCGGCGCTCCCGGCGCGTCAGGGAGAAGACGTCGTCACGCGCTGGCTCATCGAGCTCGTAGCCCTCGTTGATTCCCTTCAAGCCCGCGGCGAGCACCGCGGCGAACGCGAGGTAAGGGTTGCAGGCGGAGTCGAGCGACCGCACCTCGATGCGGCGCGAATCCGCCTTGTGCAGCCGGTAGGTGGGAACGCGCACCATCGCTGAGCGGTTGGACACGCCCCACGTCGCGGCGGTGGGCGCCTCGGAGCCGAACTGCAGACGCTTGTAGGAATTGACCCACTGGTTGGTCACTGCCGAGATTTCGTTGGCGTGCTCGATGATGCCGGCGATGAACTGGCGGCCCGTCTTCGACAGGGAAAACTCATCGTCGGGGTCGTGGAACGCGTTGGTTTCGCCCTCGAACAGCGAGAAATGGGTGTGCATCGCGGAGCCGTCCCTATCCGCGAACGGCTTGGGCATGAACGTCGCGTGGATGCCGTTGGCCTCCGCGATGGTTTTGACGATGTAGCGGAAGGTGACAATGTTGTCCGCCATCGTCAGGGCGTTGGTGTGGCGCAGGTCGATCTCCTGCTGCCCCGGCGAGGCCTCATGGTGGGAGAACTCGGTGACAATACCCATGTATTCGAGCGCGGAGATGGACATGCGGCGAAACTTCGGTGCCACGTTGCGCTTGGCCTGATCGAAGTAACCACCGTAGTCCGCCGGGCGCGGCATCTCGCCGGGCTGCACCGGCTTGACCGCGTAGAACTCGATCTCGGGGCTGGCCATGACCTCAAACCCAGAGTCGCGGGCCTCTTGGATCTGGCGGCGCAGAACCTGCCGCGGATCCGCGAACAGCGGCTCGCCGTCGGGCATGGTGATGTCGCAGAACATCCGGGCTGTCTGCAGGCCGTCTTCCTCGTCGAACGGCAGCGCCTGGTACGTCGAGGGGTCGGGGCGCAAAAGCGTGTCGGATTCCGAGATCCGCGAAAACCCCTCGATGGAGGAGCCGTCGAAGCCGACGCCCTCGTCGAAGGCGGCCTCAAGCTCCGCGGGCGACATCATGATCGTTTTCAGCGAGCCCAAAATATCCGTAAACCACAGCCGGATAAACGAAATGTCCTGTTCATCGACCTTTTGAAGCACGTTTTCCTGTTGGCTGTTCATACCCGCCTACTTTAGCGCCGTTTACGTGTTCATCCCGGTAAAGTCGTATGTACCGATGTGTTAACAGAAAGGCCGGTAACCCATGTCTGAGAAAACAGGCAACGCGGAATCTGACGTAGAGACTTTCCTCGAAGTGGAGGTCAAGCTAGCGGTCGACGAGACCACCGGCATTCCCGACCTGACACAACTGCCGGGGGTGGACGAGATCTTGTCCACCGAGGAGCACAACCTGACCGCGATTTACTACGACACGGACGATCTGCGCCTGACGCGGGCGAAGATCACTCTGCGCCGCCGCACGGGCGGCGACGACGACGGCTGGCACCTGAAGCTTCCGGCCGGTTCCGCCCGCACCGAGATGCGCGCCGAATTGGGTAACCCCTCCGAAATTCCGGCGGAGCTGACCGACAACGTCCGCGCCATCGTGCGCAACGCCCAACTCTCACCGATTGCCCAGGTGGATAACCGCCGCGTCGTCATCTCGCTCGGATCCCCGACGGGTGAGAAAGTCGCCGAGTTTTGCGACGACCACGTCACCGCGTGGTCGCTCCTGCCAGGCGGCGAGCGCTCGTCGTGGCGCGAGTGGGAAGTCGAACTCGGGGCGTTCACCGCCGGCACCGAGGCCGGCGCCGAGCTGATCCACCAAGCGACTAGCTTTTTGATCTCCTCCGGCGCGCGCAAGTCCTCCTCGCCCTCGAAGCTGTTTACCGCTCTCGGCGACTCGTTGCACTCCGCTCCCCTGCCGCCGCACATGACAGAGACGGGGCTCGACCCTCAGTCCCCGGAGGGCGCTGTGGTCGAAGCGCTGCGTGGCCAGCGTGACTCCATCGTGAGCTGGGACCCGCGCGTGCGTGCCGACGAGTGGGACTCGGTGCACCAGATGCGCGTGTCCACGCGTGAGATGCGTTCGCTTTTGGAAACCTTCGAGGGAATCTTGGAAGGCGAGCAACTCGGACACCTCGAGACCGAGCTGAAAGACACCGCCGCAACCTTAGGTGTCGCGCGCGACGCGGAGGTTGTGGAGGAGCGCTTCATCGAGCTGCTCGACTCCGACGAGTCCGGGCTTATCGACGACGCCGCGGCAGAACACATCCGCGACGACATGCGCGCCGACTACGAGGCCGCGCACGAGGAGATCGTCGGCATGCTCAACTCCGAGCGCTTCTTGACGCTTCTCGACGACATCGACGCCCTGCTGGCCAACCCGCCGGTCAGCTCCGAGATCGCCGCCGAGATCGAGGGCGACAAGGGTAAGGACTCGGGCAGAAACGACAAGTCGACCAAGGGCGCGTCTAAGGCAATCCTTTACGACCACCTCGCCGAGGGCTTCAAGAAAGTTACCAAGCGTGACGCGAAGGTGCAGAAGTACTACCATGACACCGATTTGCCGCTGCACGACCGCGAGGAGTACGTCCACGACGTGCGCAAGGCAGCCAAGAAACTTCGGTATGCGGCTGTGGCCGCCCAGGGTGCGGGCGTGAAATCGGAGCGCCTCGCCAAGGCCTGCAAAGCGCTGCAGTCGCTGCTCGGCGACTTCCAGGACGCGGTGACCTCGCGCGATCGCATCCAGCGCCTCGCCGAAGAGGCTCGGGGCCGCGGCGAGGACACCTTCGCCTACGGCATGCTGTACCAGCGCGAGCTGGCCCGTGGTGAGGAGGCGCTCGAGGGCTACGAGGCCGCGATCCGCGAGGTGAAGAAAGCCTTTTCCAAGATCAAGGTGTAAGCGTTTTTACTTCTCCCAGGAGGCCGGCTTGCCCCAGTTCTCGTCGGCCTCCTCGATTGCGTCGGCTTCCTTGTTGCGCGCGTTGGCGGTCTGCAGCGCCGCCTCTGCTTCCTCGCGGGTGGCGTAGGGGCCCATGCGCTCATCCCAGGCGGATTCCTTGCCCTGGGTGACTTCGCCGGTGGTGGGGTTGTAGTAGAACTGTTCGTCAGCCATTGTCGACTCCTCCGTTTCGGTTACTGTAAGTAGGCCCAGACTACCTGTCGCGACGGGTTGGTAATCTGGGCTCAACGATTGCTCGCAAAATTTCTCCAAAAGGGTGTGTGCTCATGGCCGTGTGGTCCGACCAGTCCCCGTCTAGCGTTGAGCGCGCCGCGCAGCTGCACGAGTCGGCGACGGGTGCTACGGCCAAGCACGTGGCGTCCGCTCCGGCAACGTGGGTGCTGATCGGTGAAAACGTCGATCACTTCGGGGGCGTGACCGTGGTGGGTTTGTCGCATCAGAGTGTCTCGGCAGCCGTGTCGCCGCGCAGCGACGGCGTTCTCGGCGTCACCGTGGATGCTGCCGGCGGCTTTTCCATGGCAACGCAGGTCCCGTTCGCCTCGCTTCTCAACGCCCCCCTGCCCGACGCCTCCGCCTCCCTCGAGGCCCGCGCGTTGCGGCGCATCGCCGGGCTTATCCAGGCCATGGGCGCGCGCCAGATCCTCTCGCGCGACATCACCGGCCTAGACATCTCGATCGCCTCCGACATCACCGCCGGCGGCGGCCTCGGCGCGCTCTACGCGGGAGACGCGGCGCTCGCCCTGGCGCTGGCCGACCTCGCGGGCACCGCCGAGCTCGACGAGGCCCCCACCCGCGCACGCCTCGCCGAGATCTGCTCGGCGGCCGCATCCGCGAACTCCTCCCTGTCCATCCTGCGCGCCCGCCACACAGCCGCGCTGCGCGGCGCAGGCGACACGGTCTCCGTAATTGATTACGCCGACGGCTCCGTCACCCACGCCCCGCACCCGAGCCGACTGGGCGTGCGCATCTTCTCCGTCGCGCGCTCCCTGGGCACTCCGCACGTTGAGCAGGCGCAGCGTATCACCGCCCGCCGCGAATTCATCGACGAGGCCTGCACCAACTTCGGCGTCACCTCGCTGCGCCAGCTTCCCGGCGCGGCCGAACGCGTTGTGGAGTGGGTCCAGGCGCGCCGCGATGTCGCCGGCGTTGACACCGCCCCGGACCCGCAGACGGCGCGCGAGTGGGTGCGCTACTGCGAGACGGAGACGCTGCGCTCTCTGGCCGCGGTGAAGGCGCTGCGTTCGCGCCGCACCGACGAGCTGTTTACCCTGCTTAACTCCCCGTCGGAGGCCCACGACATTGTCACCCCCGACGACCTGGTGGCATTAGCCCACGCCCGCGGCGCGGTGTCCGCGCGCCCGGCGGCGGCTGGGATGTCGCAGGCCGTGATCGCGTTCGTTCCGCTGGTCAAAGCGCAAGAGTTTCTCTCTGCAATGGGCGCGGACCACGAGGTTGTGGAGATTTTACCGGGCGCTGTGGCGAGCGTCGATAAGCTTTAGTCCGCCGGCCAGGCGAAGGTGACCTCGCGCTCGGCAATGCTCGCGCGTACCAGGCTCACGCTCGTTTCCACGCCTTCCTCAGGCTGGCCCAGGCACGGCGCGAGCACGGGCGGGTCAATGACGAAGATGCGCGATGCGTCGCGCTCGGCTTCCGTCTTCAACACGACCGCCTGGAAGTTCTGCCCCACCCACGGCTTGAGCACGGTCGCCTCGGTGAGGTTCAGGCACGCCCGATCCACCGTGTTGGCCAGCTGGGAGGTGCGTCCCATCGTCTTAACCACCTGATTCGCCCCCTCTGCCACCCAGGCTGGGGGCTCTGTGCCGGCGCAGATGGCGAGGCAGACCTCGGTGGCGTAGCGGTCAATCAGCCGCCGCAGCGGGGCTGTAACGTGCGAGTAGTAGCCGCCGATGCCCGCGTGCACCTCCGGCTCCTTCTCCTCGAGGTTGATGTAGCCCGCGCCGCGCAGCAGCTTCTGGGCCTCGCGCATCACGGCCATGCCGCGTGGGGTGTCGGCGTTGACGCTGGCCAGGAACTCGCCGATCGGCTCGTCGCCGATCTGGAAACCCAGGTTGCGCATTTCCTGGCGAAACTCCTTCTCCGCGCCGTTGGTGGCCGGGCTCAACGTGCGCAGGAAACCCTTGCCAACCTGAACCATCATCTGGCCCGCGGCCATGCCGGTGAGCAGCGAGATCTCGGAGTTGTAGTCCATCACGGGGTGGCGCGGCTCGATGACCAGCTCGAAGCGCCCCTGATCGGTCTCCACGACGCGCACGCTCGGCAGGCGCAGGTTGATCGCCTCGCGCCGCAGCGAACTCTCCTGCCGCAGGGTGCCTACCTCCGCGAGCAAGCTTATCGACGCGTGCACCACGCCCCGGTCCATCCCCTCCTGCACCTCGTCGTAGTCGAACCGCGCGCGGCTGCGCACGAGCGCACGCTCGACGAAGGTGTCGGTGACCTCGCCGCGGGAGTCGAGCTGGAAGGTCCACAGCACGGCGGGGCGGTCGACGTCGGGAAGCAGAGATGCCGAGCCCTCACTCAGCTCCGGCGGGTGCAGGCGCGCGGGCTCGTCGGGCAGGTAGATCGTTTGGCCGCGCTTGAGCGACTCCTCACGCACCGGGTTGTCGGTTCCCTCCACGAACGCGGCGACGTCCGCGATGGCGTAATGCACCGTGTATCCGCTGGCAGAGCGCTCAATGCACACGGCCTGGTCCAGGTCCATCGAGCCGGGCGGGTCAATGGTGACGAACTCGATGTCGCGGGCGTCCCGACGCGTGGCTGCCAGGGAGTCCGTCAGGCGCTGCGCGGCCTCGTGCTGCTGCGCGGAGAACTCCGTGGGCACATTGAATTCGCGCGCGATGTCTCGAAAGTTCAGGGGCGCCGCATACAGCTTCATAACCCGCCATTGTTGCAAAGATCCCGGCGGGGCGCAGGGCGCGGGCGCCGCTTACCCTAAACCCGGCCGCGTAGGAATGGGAGTGCTCCGCCTCAACTCAGAGCAGGTAGGGGGCGTCCGGTTTTAGGGTGGAGAGGATCACGCCCCCGGCCGCCGAGTGCGCGCCACCCGCGCCTTGTCGATCTGCTCCAGCACGTCGTCAAGCCGCCCCATCACGTCCTCGGGGTACACACGGAAGAACACGTAGCCCATGTTCGTCAGCTCCCGTTCTCGATCACGCTCGCGCAGGAGCACCGCGGCGGTGTGCTCGGCGTACTTGGATTTGCCGTCGATCTCGACGATGAGGAAATCGTCGAAGAGGAAGTCCGGTCGATACTTCCCAATCACGGGCTGGAAGCGCCACCCGCGCACTCCCCGCTCGATGAGCCCGGCGCGGAACCAGCTCTCGAAAGGCGAATCGGACAGGCTTGTCGCCCACTCCGCGCAGCGCAGCACCGTGGCCTTGCCAACGAACCTGCCCATCCGGTGCACCTCCCGTTTCAGCTGCTCAGTGGTGTAGCCGCGCACGGAAAGCAGCCAGTCCGCAGCGACTAGGCCGTCTGCGAAGATGTTGTAGCGCGCAACGTCGATGAAGGTGCGCAGCGCGGTTGTCGTGCGCACGCCGAGAAGGACTTCGACCTCGTCGTCCCTGAACGTCGCCTCTCGGTAGCGCACCAGCGGCATGCGCTTGCTTTTCGACGGCGTGCCACCACTCGGCAACGCCACCTCCACCTCCCGGGCCCTGCCGATTGTCCACATCCCGTGCAACGCCGCCGCGGCGCGCGAGATGACAATTCCTTTGCGCATGCTGCGCCCCGCCGCCACAGCGCGCAGGAAGAAGACCTGCCACGGTGCGAGCGCAGAGTGCACCTGAATGGGAATGACTTGAGTAGGCGCAAGGAAGGCGTACTTGCCGTCGGCAATGTCTTTGCGGATGTAGACGTCGTTGCGTTTGAGCAGGCGAGTGTCCAGGATGGTGTGCAAAAGTGCGTGTAGTTCGTGTTCCCCCATGGGCACACCTTGGCACGGATTTCACACCATGTCATTCGACGTCGCCCGGCCTGTGGATAACTCCCTCAGGGTAAACTCGGACACCCCCTACTCGCCCCGAGTTTAGGAGTAATATCCCCACCTTTACGCGTCCGAGTTTAGGACGAGCGGGCAACGCGAATGAGCCGGCCTATAAGCCGGATTCTGTGCCTGGCAACCAGGCGGTGATCATCCATCTGGGCCTCCCATCGCTGGGGACCTCAAGCAGCTACCTTCGGACATGGGCGGGCAGCCTCGTCGCGTCCGACAACCTCCGCTTCGTCACGAAGCGGGGGCTCTTGCCTTGCTCCCGGTGGGGTTTACCTGGCCACGCGTGTCACCACGCATGCCGGTGCGCTCTTACCGCACCCTTTCACCCTTACCTGCCCGAAGGCAGGCGGTCTACTCTCTGTTGCACTTTCCCGCGGATCACTCCGGGTTGCTGTTAGCAACCACCGTGCCCGTATGGAGTCCGGACTTTCCTCGACCCCCGCCTACCCGTGTGCACGGTGGTTCGGGGAGCCGCGATCACCCGGCCGACTCATTCGCGTTTAGAAACTATACTCTACCGGTGGTGCGCAACATCGTTTACGCAGCGTACGACCCCATAATCGCCATAGAATTCCACCACGGAAATACTCGCCAGATCAAGATAGATGTGCTTGAACGCCTCCGCGCCCACACCGAGTGCCTGGCGGATAATCGACTTGATCGGCGTCATGTGCGTGACCACCAGAATCGTCGCACCTTCGTGCCTCTCCTGCAGCGCCAGGCGCGCCCTCGTGATGCGTCGATGCAGCGCGGTGAGCGATTCCCCGCCGGGGGGAGCATTGCTTGACGACGCCTGCCACACGTCAAACTCCTCCGCAAAACGCTCCATGCACTCCTCGCGCGACAGGCCATCGAACTCGCCGTAGTCCATCTCGCGCAGCTGCTCGTCGACAACCACGTCCGTGATGCCCAGGGCTTCGGCGCAGGCATCGGCGGTTTGCCGGGCGCGGGTTTGCGGGGAGGTGACAATGAGGTCGACCCCGCCAAGCGCGGTTACGGCGCGAGCGGCGCGCTGGGCCTGCTCGTGTCCGATGTCGGTGAGCTCCGGATCGGAGGAGCCGGAGTACAGACGGGCCGCGGAGTGCGCGGTCTGGCCGTGGCGCAGCAGGATAAACCGGGTGCGTGGCGCGTTCGTGCCCGACCAGTGCGCGGGGCTGGCGACCTCGTGCTGCGCGCTGGCCTCCTTTTTCACCCCGACGATGCCCGGCTTCGCCCCGGCGGCAGCGGCGTCCATGGCCACGTTGGACAGCTCGTCGGCCTTTTTGTTCTTCGCGCGCGGCACCCAGGTGTAGGTCACCGACGCAAACCCGGCGGCCAGCGATCGGGCCTGGCGGGCGAGATCGGCCATGTCGGGATGCTTGATTTTCCAGCGCCCAGACATCTGCTCGACCACGAGCTTGGAGTCCATAAAGACCTCCACCTCGGTAGCGCCGAACTCTCGCGCGGCCTCCAGACCGCGCAGCAGACCGTGGTATTCGGCGACGTTGTTGGAGGATTTCTGCCCGACAACGTAAGCCACCTCCGCGAGCGTCTCGCCACCCGAGCCGTAAACAACAGACCCGGCCCCCGCCACGCCGGGGTTACCGCGCGAGCCGCCGTCGGTGTACACGCTGACCTTCATCGCTTACTCCCCCGCCGGCGAGACGCGCACGAGCAGCGTGCCGCAGTTGGGGCACAGCGGCACCTCGTCGGCGTCAGCGCTTAAGACTTCGGTGCGCTCTGCTTGCGGCAGTGTGATGAAGCAGGAGTTGCAGGTGCGGCCGTTGAAGGCGGCCGCCCCGACGTCGTCGTAAAGCGAGAGCAGCTCGGCGGGGAGCTGGCCGCGCAGCGCGTCGGTATCGACAACCTCGCGCGGGGGAAGCGCGTCGACGGCACGGCGGGCGGCCTCGACCTTGCGGTCCATCTCGTCGAGGCGAGCGCCGTGGATGTCGCGGTTGTTGCGCAGCGCCTTGACCTCACCGTGGGCCTCCTTGAGCTCGTAGTACAGATCGGCCAGGCGGGATTTCGCCGCGTAGCGGTCGTGCTCGAGGTCCTTGCGGCGCTCCGGGTCGGTCTCTGCGGTGAGCTGGCGCTTGTTGTCCAGGTCGCGCTTCTTCAGCTTGCGCTCGTCCTCCTGGATGCGCAGGATGTCCAGCTCAAGGTCGTCCACCGCCATCTGCGCCGCGGCCGCGGCGGAGGCGAGGCGCTCACGTTGCGTGGTGAGGTCGGCGAGCTCCTTCTCCTCCGCACTCAGGCGCGTGGGGTGGCGCTGGGCGCGGTCGGCGTCGGCAAGCTCGAGCAGCACCATCTGCTTGTCGGGAGAGAGGTTCACGAATGTAGCCCTTCTTTCTTAAGTTCGCGGGTGGGCGGAGACGGTCCACGGGTCCGTGCGGATGGGGATGATCTCGGTGTTAACGTCCAAAGTGTCAACGATACCTTTCGCCTGGGTCGTCCACGGAAACTCCGAGGCCCAGTGCGCTGTATCGATCACCGCTGGCCCGCCGGCGCGCAGGTGCTCGTCCACCGGGTGGTGGCGCAGGTCCGAGGTGACGTAGACGTCGACGCCGAGCGCTGCGACATCAGAAAGGAAGCCGTCGCCGGAGCCGGAGGACACCGCCACCGTGCGCATCATCTGCTCCGGGTCGCCCGCGGCGCGCACGCCCCAGGCGGTTTCCGGAAGCGCGTCGGCGACCTGCTGTGTGAACTCACGAAGCGTAATCGGCTCGGGCAGGGTGCCCACCCGGCCCAGGCCGGGGGCGCGGTCCAGCGGGGTGTCGTCGGCGATTGCCACGATGTCGAAGGCGGGTTCTTCGTAGGGGTGGGCGTTGCGCAGGGCGTCGATAAGCGAGGTGCGCAAGCGCGAGGGCGCGACGAACTCGACTTTGACCTCGGGGGCCGAGTAGTGCTGACCGACCGTGCCTTCGGTCGGGTTGGCGCCGGCGCGGGGGATGAACCCGCCGGTGCCGTCGATACGGAAGGAGCAGCGCTCGTAGTCGCCGATCGCCCCGGCGCCGGCTGCGAACATCGCGTCCATGACACTGTCCGCGTGCTCCGGTGGCACGTTGACGCCCCACTTGTCCACTCTGCCGCGCCGAATCGGCTTGATCGGGCGGCCCGGGGTGATGCCGACGAGCTCGGCGAGCAGGTCGGACACGCCCGGGCGCGCCGAATCCGCGTTGGTGTGCGCCGCGAAGAGCGCGACCCCGCCACGCAGCAGCGTGTGGATGACCTTGCCCTTCGGGGTGTTCGCGGCCACCGAGGACACCCCGCGCAGCAACAGGGGGTGGTGCACGACGAGCATCTGCGCGCCGATCTCCACCGCGCGCTGCGCCACCTCGAGGGTGCAGTCGAGGGCGAAGGCGACATTGGACACCTCGTCGTCAGGGTCACCGCAGATCAGCCCCACCTTGTCCCAGTCCTCGGCCAGCGCCGGCGGGTACGCCGCCTCCAGCGCTGCTACAACATCGGCCACCTTCGTTTTGCTCATGCGTCCAGCCTACAAAGCTGCCATGCTTTAAGGCATGCGCACCACTTTGCTTCTCGACGTCGACGGCACCCTCATCGACTCCTACCCCGGCATCCGCACGGGCTTCCTCATCGGCCTCGACGCGGTTGGCTTCGAGCACCCCGGCGAGGAGTTCATCCGGCGCATCCCCGGCCCGCCGATGACGGAGACGTACGCCAGTCTCGGGATGACCCCGGAGCAGAACACGCGCGCCATGGCGGCGTACTCCGACTACATGGCGGGCGACGGGTGGAGCAACTTCACTGTGTTCGATGGCATGGCTGAGCTCGTTGCCGAGTGGAAGGCCGAGGGTTACGAGGTGGTCACGGCGACGTCGAAAGGCGAAGGCTTCGCGCGCAAGGCGCTTAAGCGCGCCGGAATCTACCAACACATCGACTTCCTCGGAGCCGCGCAGGAGCACGGCCCACGCAAGCGCAAAGTCGATGTGATCGAATACGTGCTGGATCACGTCTCACCCGAAAAACCGCTGATGATCGGGGACCGCCACCACGACTTCGAGGGGGCAGCGCACTTCGATATTGCCTCCGTGGCCGTCACTTGGGGCTACGCTGATGCCCGAGAGTACGACCTTGCCACCTACATCGCCCACACCGCGGAAGAGTTAAAGGACATTATCAATGGCTTCTGACCCACTCCACATCGACTTCGTCTGCACCGGCAACATCTGCCGCTCCCCAATGGCGGAGGTGATCGTGCGCGACAAGCTTGAACGGGCCGGGCTCGGCGACCGGGTCCGCGTCAGCTCCTCGGGCGTCGGCGGATGGCACGTGGGCAACCCCGCGGACGAGCGCGCGCTGCAGGAACTCGAGGCCAACGGTTACGACGGCTCCCGCCACCGCGCCCAGCAGTTCGGTGCCGCGCAGCAGGGGGCGGACCTGCTTATCGCGCTCGACCCGCGCCACGTCTCTGAACTGGTCGTCCGCGGAGTGGACGAGGACAAAATCCGCCTGATCCGCTCCTTCGACCCCGCCTCGCCCGAAGGCGCCGGCGTCGAGGACCCGTACTACGGCGGCATGGAGGGCTTCACCACCACGCGCGAGCAGATCGAGGCCAGCGCCGGCGGCATTACCGAATGGGTGCGCGACCAGCTAGACTAGGTGCCTATGAGGAAGACTTTTCTCACCCCCGGGTGGGTGATCGCGGCTATTTTGATCGCGCTGTTCTCCTACTTCGCGTTTACCTTCCTCGCGCCCTGGCAGCTCGGCAAAAACGAGCGCCTCGTCGAGCGCAACGAGCACATCGTCGAGGCCTTCGACAACGATCCGGTCCCGTACTCGGCTGTCGCCCCCGATGGCGAGGTCGCGCCCGCAGACGAGTGGTCGCGCGTGACCATGACCGGCCGCTACGTACCCGAGGACGAGGTTCTGCTGCGCCTGCGCCCGGTGGATAAAACCCCGGCCTTCCAGGTGCTCACCCCATTTCGCGTCGATAACGGCCCAACCGTGCTGGTCAACCGCGGCTGGGTCCCCGCCGCCGACGGCGGCACCACCGTGCCCCCCATCGCGCAAGCCCCCACCAGCGAGGTCACCATCACGGGGCTTTTGCGTCTCGACGAAGGCCCGCACCGCTTGGCGCCCGTTTTCGACCAGGGCCACGCCATGGTCTACTCCATCAGCTCCGCCCAGGCCTCCGAGATAACCGGCGCCGACCTCGCTCCGTCGTACCTCCAGCTCTCCCCCGGCGAGCCCGGCGTGCTCGAACCCAT
The DNA here is from genome assembly GCF_031844665.1 of Corynebacterium sp. Z-1. NCBI lineage: Bacteria > Bacillati > Actinomycetota > Actinomycetes > Mycobacteriales > Corynebacteriaceae > Corynebacterium > Corynebacterium sp. Z-1. Next base: position 2,174,263 of record NZ_CP134621.1, read on the forward strand.
CCCGCTGCCGATGCTGGAAACCGGAAACCACCTCTCCTACGGACTGCAGTGGATCGCGTTCGGCATCATGGCCCCGGCGGGACTGATCTACTTCCTGTGGGCCGAACTGCGCGAGCGGCGGCGCTTCAAGCAGGAGCAAGAAGAGCTGCTTGTCGACGCCCCCACCACCGCAACAACCCCCGCCCCGCGCGGGCGCTACGGCCACACCAAGCGCAACCCCTGGGCCTCGGCTTACGATAGGGAGCAAGAACGCTAGCGCAAGGGGACCGCTGTGAACACCGCTTTGACCGAATCCGATGAGCTGCTCGTTGAATTAACCCTGCTCCAACTGAACGGTGTCGGCGTGCGCCCCGCCAGCGAGGTGAAGGCCGACGACATTGAGGACGCGGTCTTAGACGAGCTGGGGTCGTTCCGCATCCGCCCCCTGGCCACCCTCATCGGGCTCCGCGATCCGGAGGACACCCCGCTGTTCGACAACGTCTGGTGCGATACCTGCGCTGAGCCGCGCACCACACTTGCCCAGCTTGAGACGTGCGCAGAGCAATTGTGCAGCGCCGCCGGGACGCAGCTTGTGGAATGCGTCGCCTTTGCAGACCCTGGCTCCGACAACTCCGGATCCGTACGGCTGCGCGTCGGGCAGTGGGACGTTGTCGACATGGACTACGACCTGACTAACGAAAGTCCCGAGCTCGACCTCATCGCCGCGATCGTGCCCTCGGGCGTGACCGCCGTGACGTTTGACCACGACGACCTCGACGCGCACTCGGTGACGGTGTTTCTGCGATCCGGGGAGGAAGCTGCCAACGTAACGAGCTCCCTCGAAGGGGAGCTCAGTGGAGTCGGTGCGTCATCCCAGGGACAGTAAGACAGCCGTTGAAGGAGACCCCAGATGACATCTCCGTGTCCGAGATCACCGACGATCCATCCTGTCTCTAACTAACGTCGATTCTGCACTCTCTTGATTGACCGACTCGACAATCAGCCTTGACGGTAATTCGGATATGGTCTCGTTGGGAACACCCGTAGGCAGCTGCATCTCGGTTTGCATGCGCGACATTTCAAAGCTTCGAACAACAGGAGGTTCCGATTCAGCGGTTCTCTTTAACGTGATTTCCACCCGATCTCCCGGTTGCCCCACGTACGTAATGTCTGCAGTAGGCCTTCCGCGATCGATTTTCACAACCGATTCGTCGCAGAGCCCGTCTGCAGAACCGGTCCCAAGGATCGGATCTTCTGGACCGCGACCTGCAACCTCAGGTGCCGGACTGCCTCCTGAGACAGTGACCTGATCGGAATCAGCTTGCATTGGTCCCATGTCGTTCGAGCATCCGGATAGGACCATTGCTGAAGCCGCCGCCAGCGGAATCGTACAATTGTGCATTTTGAACATCGGGCCTCTTTTCACACTCGATTCCGTTTGGGAAGGAAGGCACAGCGGAGCTGTCTCACACTGGAACACAATTTCCGGGAGCAGAAAACCCTAGAGTCGGCAACAACGCGAAACTTGGCATCGTTTACTGGTTGTGGCTGGCTGCACTGAATCAAACTCGTTTCCAAAGGCCCCAGGGGCTCGCTTAATCTGTAGCGGCTCACATAGGGGATGCCAGCGAGCCACTGCTTACCACTGTCCTCTCACAGACACCATGTCTAACACGGAAGTTACCTGCGACTCAACGGTCCGCGCTCGTCACGGAATAACCCGCGACAACTACAACTGGCTCAATCTGAACCTGCGCTCCGGTCCCCAGGCCGAGATCACTGTCACTGCTCGAAGCGTCGGTCAGCGAATGACTGAGCTTGGCAGATTTTGTGCGCCATGAGGGGCTCGAACCCCCGACCTACTGGGTGTAAACCAGTTGCTCTTCCAGCTGAGCTAACGGCGCGTGCCCCAGCACTCTAGCACGGGTGCGACTGGGGGCCAAAAGCTACTTCTTTAAGCTCGCGCCGGTGAGGCAGGCACCCTGCCAGTCGCCGAAGCGGTCGGACTTGGTCTGCACCAGGCCCGCAAGCTGGGCGGACTCGGACACCTCGCCGGGCTGCACGCCGCCGGGTGTGCGGGGAGCCGGGGTGAGCAGCCAGATCTTGCCGCCGGTGGTGAGGTTGCGGGCGGCGTCGACAAGCGAGTCGACGAGGTCGCCGTCTGAGGCGCGGAACCAGAGAAGCACGACATCGCACAGTTCGTCGGTGTCCTCGTCGAGAAGCGGCTGCCCGATGGCGTCTTCGATGTCCTCGGAGATAGTTGTGTCGGCGTCCTCGTCCCAACCGATTTCTTGGACGATGACATCGCCGCTAATTCCAAGCTGTTCCGCGTAGCTGACAGCACCAGGGGCGCCCACCTTGCGAGTCCTCCTTCTAGTTCCTTTTCCAGATACACGCAGAATACCCGCTTGCGCTCGCTTTTGCGCCATGCTCGGGGGAATTTCGCGGGTAGGATCAGGGGCGTAATCACAAAAAGTGACCAGGAGGTTTGACGTGGCCGACAACCCGCGCGGGACGGAACCCGTAAGTAACCCGTACGCAGACGAGTCAAGCAACTCGAACATCGAACTGATCCGCGAGGGAGTCGCCTCGTACCTGCACGATCACGACCCAGAGGAAACGAAGGAGTGGATGGACTCCTTCGATGGGCTGTTGGAGTCCTCCTCCCCCGAACGTGCGCGCTACCTCATGCTGCGCCTTTTGGAGCGCGCGTCCGCCAAGCGCGTGCCGCTGCCCGCGCTGTCGTCGACGGACTTCGTCAACACCATTCCGACCGAGCTCGAGCCGGAGTTCCCCGGTGATGAGAAGGTGGAGAAGCGCTACCGCCGCTGGATGCGCTGGAACGCCGCGATCATGGTGCACCGCGCGCAGCGCCCGGGCATCAAGGTGGGTGGCCACATCTCCACCTACGCCTCCGCGGCCGCGCTCTACGAGGTCGGTTTCAACCACTTCTTCCGCGGCAAGGACGCCCCCGGCGGCGGTGACCAGATCTTCATCCAGGGCCACGCCTCCCCCGGCATCTACGCCCGCGCGTTCCTCGAAGGCCGCCTGAGCGAAGACGACCTCGACGGGTTCCGCCAGGAGCACTCCCGCCCGCAGGGCGGCCTGCCCGCCTACCCGCACCCCCACGGCATGCCGGAGTTCTGGGAGTTCCCGACCGTGTCCATGGGCCTCGGCCCGATGAACGCGATCTACCAGGCGCGATTCAACAAGTATCTGCAGGATCGCGGGATCAAGGACACCAGCGAGCAGCACGTGTGGGCGTTTCTAGGCGACGGCGAGATGGACGAGCCGGAATCGCGCGGCCTGATCCAGATGGCGCCGCTGTACGGGCTGGACAACCTAACGTTCGTAATCAACTGCAACCTGCAGCGTCTCGACGGCCCCGTGCGCGGTAACGGGCAGATCATCCAGGAGCTCGAGGCCTTCTTTATCGGCGCCGGATGGAACGTAATCAAGATTGCCTGGGGCCGCGAGTGGGACCCGTTGTTTGAAAAGGACGAGGACGGCGCGCTGGTCAACCTCATGAACTCCACGCGCGACGGCGACTTCCAGACGTTCAAGGCCAACGACGGCGCCTACGTGCGCGAGCACTTCTTCGGGCGCGACCCGCGCACCGCGAAGCTGGTCGAGGACATGACGGACGACGAGATCTGGGCGCTGCGCCGCGGCGGCCACGACTACCGCAAGGTCTACGCAGCCTACAAGCGCGCGATGGAAACCAAGGGCAAGCCGACGGTGATCCTGGCCCACACGGTGAAGGGCTACGGACTCGGCCACAGCTTCGAGGGCCGCAACGCCACCCACCAGATGAAGAGCCTGACGCTCGATGACCTGAAGCTCTTCCGCGACACCCAGCAGATCCCGATTTCTGATGAGGATCTTGAGCGCGACCCCTACCTGCCGCCTTACTACCACCCGGGTGAGGATGCGGACGAGATCAAGTACCTGAAGAAGCGCCGCGAGGAGCTCGGCGGGTTCCTGCCGCAGCGCCGCACGACGTACACCCCGCTTGAGCTGCCCGACTTCGAGAAGACGTTCAAGGCCAGCTTCAAGGATTCCGGCAAGCAGCAGGTTGCTTCGACCATGGCGCTGGTGCGCACGTTTAAGGCGCTGACCCGCGATAAGGAGCTGGGCAAGCGCCTCGTGCCGATCATCCCGGACGAGGCCCGGACCTTCGGCCTCGACTCGTGGTTCCCGACGCTGAAGATCTACAACCCGGTGGGCCAGAACTACACCCCGGTCGACCACGACCTGCAGCTGTCCTACCGCGAGGCCACCGACGGCCAGATCCTGCACGAAGGCATCAACGAGGACGGCTCTTCGGCGTCGTTCATCGCGGCCGGCACGTCGTACGCCACCCACGGCGAGCCGATGATCCCAATGTACATCTTCTACTCCATGTTCGGCTTCCAGCGCACGGGCGATAACTTCTGGGCCGCCGGCGACCAGCACACCCGCGGTTTCATCATCGGCGCCACCGCTGGTCGCACCACGCTGTTTGGCGAGGGCCTGCAGCACATGGACGGCCACTCGCACGTGCTCGCGTCGACCAACCCCGCGGTTGCCTGCTACGACCCGGCGTTCGCCTACGAGATGCCCTACCTCATCTCCCGCGGCATCGAGCGCATGTACGGGCCCGACGGCGGCGAGAACGTCATGTACTACATCACCGTGTACAACCAGCCGACGCACCAGCCCGCGCGTCCGGACGACCTCGATGTCGACGGGCTGCACAAGGGCATCTACCTGTTTGATCGCGGTGCGGAGAAGACCAACCGTGTCTCGCTGCTCGCCTCGGGCGTCGGTATGCAGCAGGCGCTGCGGGCGCAGGAAATTTTGCAGGAGCGTTACGACGTCGGCGCGGCCGTCTACTCCGTCACCTCCTGGGTCGAGCTCGCCCGGGACGGGGCGGCGCTTGCCAAGCAGCAGTTGCTGCACCCGGGCGAGGACGTCGGCGAGCCCTTCGCCACCACTGCGCTCAAGCAGACCGAGGGGCCCTACGTCGCCACCTCCGACTTCACCACGGCGCTGCAGGAGCAGATCCGCCCGTACGTCCCTGGCCAGTACATCGTGCTCGGTGCCGACGGCTTCGGTTTCTCCGACACCCGCGAGGCGGCGCGACGCTACTTCAACATCGATGCCGAGTCGATGGTCGTCGCTGCACTGATGGGCCTGGCCAACGAAGGCAAGATCGACATGTCGGTTGCCGCGCAGGCCGCCAAGGACCTGCACATCAGTGACCCCACGGAACCGAACCCCAACGGCGGCACCCGCGAGTAGCCCCTAGGCGCTGAGGCGCTGCGCATCACCGACGTTGCGCAGCGCCCGCTCCTCGAGCGGCTGGATTTCACCGGCCCTGACCTCGGTCCAGCCGACGGGAAGCACGATCATCCCGCGGTTGAGCAGCTGCTTTTCTCGGCGGCGCTCGTCTGCGCGGATGTCGTCACTGTGGAACACGCGCCCGTCGCATTCGATGGCGATGATGTCGTTGACGACGAGGTCGATTCTTCCGGTGCGTGGGTCGTCGTTAAGCAAGCTGCGATAGGTGAAAGTGACCTGGCCGCGCACGGAGGTCACCCCTGGGATTCGAACGACTAGATCGCGCACGACGGTTTCGAGCGCGCTTTCCGACGTCCCCACCGACGCCTCGATGACCTGCCGAAACAGGCGCAGCCCCTTCGCGCGCGGGAGCCCGCGCGACATCTCGAGCAACGTCACGACTGTTAGTTCAGGCCACGTGTTACGCGCCGACTCGAGTGCGACGAGGCAGGCCAGCCGGCCGTGATAGCGACAGATATCGAAGAGGCACGCGATGCGCGAGGTGACGCTCACATTGTCGACGATTTCGACGTGCTCCGGGGCTAGGCGTCCGCTGCGGAATCTGTAATTTTTGCCGCCCCGGGATTTCGCGTTGGTTGTGTTCGGCAGGACGACATCGACGGTGGTGACCCAGTTGAACGTTGCGAGCCCCCTAGATGCGCGCTGCGGCCGGGCCGCTGATGACGCAGTTCGGCAAGCGATCTGCAACTGACCATATGATGTGCTGTTCTTCTTCTCTGTTCATGGCAGTGAGTTTTGCGAGTTCGCGTGCCGGAAACTAGAGGGGCGCTGGAATCTGTGGATAAACGCGCGGTTTTGTTGATCCTTCATCTTAATTGTGCACAGGGGGCGTGTGCTGAGGTCTGCTGGGTGGGGTGCTTTGCGTGAAAATCGTGCTCGGCAGCGTCGCAGATCGTGCTGACATCTTCTGGGTGAAGAGCTCAGCGTGCAGAACGTGCTCAGTAGCGCGCCGGAACTCGCTGACGTCTTCCAAGCGAAGAGCTCAGCGCGCAGATCGTGCCCTGGAACGTCGCAAAACATGCTGACAACTTCCAGACGAAGAGCTCAGCGTGAGAAACGTGCCTGGGAGCGTCGCGCTATGTGCTGAGATCCTCCGGGCGAAGAGCTCAGCGAGTGTGCAGCGTCCTACAGCACCCCAGAACGCGCTGAGATCTTCCGGGGGAAGAGCTCAGCGTGGGAAACGTGCCCAGCAGCGTCGTGATGTGCGCTGACATCTTCCAGACGAAGAGCTCAGCGCGAGAAACGTGCCCTGGATCGTCACAAAACACGCTAAGATGTTCAGGGCGAAGAGCTAAGCGCAAAAATCGCGCCCTGCAGCACCCCAAATCACGTTGAGATCTTCCAAACGAAGATCTCAACACCAGCCCTACGCCGAAACCTCACCACGAAACTCCTCTACAAGCCGCACGATCGCAGTGCTGACAGCGCCCGGCGCGTCGAGAGGCGGCATGTGCCCACTTTCGGGGAGAACCTGCAGGTATGAACCCGGCCAGATCTTGTGCAGGCGACGCGACTGCGAGACCGGCGCAACCGTGTCGCGCTCCCCGACCAGGATGTAGCCGGGAATGCGCGACAGCACGCCGGCGGCATCGAGCTCAGAGTGTTCGAGCAGGTCATCGAAGTAGCCGGCGTAGGTCGACAGTGGCGTCGCCTGGATCAAACGCGCGTGGAATTGCACAATCTCGAAGTTCAGCGGGCGGAAGTAGAAGCCAAGCGCGAGCAGGGGTGACAGCGCGGACGTCAAGCCTCGGCGCGCGCCCTCCGCAAACGCGGGAGCGTGGCGCAGCACCGCCGCGAGCCCAGCACCCACCGGCCCGGCAAGAATCTGAGGCATACCTTGCATGACGAAGGGCTCGACCGCAGAGGAAATCTGCACGCTGCCCGCAACATCGAGGTCCTGGTGCCGGCGCATCAGCGACAGCGACACCGGCCCGCCCAGCGAATGCCCGACAGCAACGAGCGGACCGGACACCCCGAGGTAGGACAGCACCGCGTAGACGTCGTCGGCGGCGTCGTCGACGGTGCATGACGCCGGGTCGGCGTGGGTGGTGCGGCCGTGGCCGCGGTAGTCGACAAGAATCTGGCGCACCCCGTACACCGAGAGCTCCTCGACCTGCATGTAGAAGGACTCCGAGGAGATGTTGAAGCCGTGCACGTAGAGCACCGTCAGGTCCGCATCGGCAGGACCGCGCTCGTAGTAGCGCACGTCGATGTCGCCGTGGAGCACGGTGCCAGTCCGGTGGTACTTCAGCCCGATGTGCGAGGCTCCTTGGTGGAGCCTATGCCGAGCTTCGTAAAGCGTGCGCGCGGCGGCGAGCGGTTGGTACATGCGACAAGTGTATATATGGGGGCATGGAGCTATCGCAACGGCTAGACCTCGGAGCACTCGTCGAGGAGACCGAAGAGCAGGACCTCAGCGTCGAAGAACGGCTGGTCACGCTCGTGAGCAAGCTTAGCGACGCCGACATCACCCCCGACAAAACCCTGCCCCGACTCGGGGTCACCTCGCTGGACAGGATCGAGCTCGCGGTGCGCATCGAGGAAGAGTTCGGGGTGCCCACCAGCGAGGATCTTTACGACGGCGAGCCGACGATCGCGGAGCTCGCCGAGCGAATCGCTAAGCGCACCCCGTCGCGCTAGTTAGCCACGTAGAAGCGCTGCCGGTTGACGAACTCGTCGATGCCCAGCGGGCCGAGCTCGCGGCCGAAGCCGGAGTTCTTTACGCCGCCAAACGGCAGCTCCGCGCCGCGGGCCTGCGGGATGTTGACGTGGATCATGCCGGTCTCAATGCGGTTGGCCACGTTCTTAGCTCGCTGCTCATCGGTGGAGAACACCGCGCCGCCGAGACCGTAGTGCGAGTCGTTGGCAAGCTCGATTGCTTCTTCCTCGGAGGCAGCCTTGTACACCTCGACAACCGGGCCGAAGAACTCCTCGTAGAAGGACTCGGAACCCACGGGGATGCCGGTAATCACGGCCGGGGTGAAGTAAGCGCCGTCGCCGGTCAGCTCGCCGCCGGTGTGCAGGGTCGCGCCGTCGGCGACGGCCCTCTTCACCTGTTCATCCAGGGTCTCGGCCGCGTCGCGTGAGGACAGCGGGAAGTAGTCGCCCTTCTGCGGGTTCATCGGGTCGCCCGGGGTGGCGGCCTCCGCCAGGCGAACCATCTCGGCGACGAAGTCGTCGTAGAACTCCTCCATGACGATGATGCGCTTGTTCGACGTGCAGGCCTGGCCGGTGTTGCTCATGCGCTTCTTCCACGCGGTCTTGGCGGACTCCGCAACGTCGTCGGTGTCAAGGATGATGTAGGGGTCGGTGCCGCCGAGCTCGAGAAGCGCCTTCTTCAGGTTCTTGCCCGCGGTCGCGGCAACGGCGCGGCCGGCGCGCTCGGAGCCGGTGAGCGAGACGCCCTGAACGCGGGGGTCCTCAATCAGCGTGGTGATCTGGTCGTGGGAGGCGTACACGTTGGTGAACACGCCCGCGGGAGCGCCGGCTTCCTCGAGGATCTCCTGGATCTTCTGGGACGAGCGCGCGCAGATCTCGGCGTGCTTGAGCAGCACGGTGTTGCCGGCCATAAGGGTAGGCGCGGCAAAGCGCGCGACCTGGTAGTACGGGTAATTCCACGGCATCACGCCGACGATGACACCCAGCGGTACCTTGCGCATCACGGCGGAACCGCCCTCGGTCTCTAGCGGCTCGTCCGCGAGCAGCTCCGCGCCGTGGTCTGCGTAGTACGTGAAGATGTCAACGACATCGTCGATCTCACCGTTTCCTTCACGGACGGACTTGCCCATTTCTTCGGCGATAATGGCGGCGAGCTCGTCACGTTGGGCGTCGAAAAGCGATGCGACCTTGCGCAGGATCTGGGCCCGCTCCTCGAGCGGCGTGTCGCGCCACGTGCTAAACGCCTCGTCGGCTGTGGTGAGGGCGCGCTTGAGGTCGGCGTCGCTGATGGTCTCGAAGGTCTCGACGACCTTGTTGGTTTTCGGATTTTGGACTCGGTAGGTGTTTGACATAGTCCCCATCGTAGGGAAACTATGCGACACGGGTTGTGAGTTGCGCCGCGAAACCCGCCCGCTGTGCCAGCGTAGTGAGGTTTTCGCGGAAGCGCGCCAGGTCCGCAGCGGGGGCGTACACCAGTTCGCGGCAGCCGATCGTGCCGTCGGGGTTGCGGTGCCAGCGGGTGAACCAGGCTGTGTCCCAGACATCGAAAAGCGAGTAGTCGGCTCGGTCCTGGGGCAGTTCGCACAATAGCTTCTCGACGTCCCCCCGCAGGCGCGCGGGCATCCCGTCAATGTCGATGACGGCGGACGTGGTGGCGGCGAGTGTCGTAGTCATGGGGTGTCCTCCAATGCGTGGCGGCGCCGCGCCCCCTACCGCTGCTGCGAGCGGTGGGTGCGCGACGAGACGAGGTTCGTCTTCCCCAACGGCCTCAAAAATCTCATGACCGATGTTGCGTCACACAGCCACCACGAGCAACCCTCAACCACAGCTTTACACCCCTATTTCGTGAAGCTTTTGTTGAGGGTTAGAGAGTGCGCACCGCGACCACGCCCGCGAAAATGAGCAACAGCCCCACCACGCGCAGGGGGTCGACACGCAGCCGCTTCACCCCAAACCACCCCATCGACTCAATCACCTGGCCGCCCGCGATCGTGCCTGCGTTGATCCCAATCACTGTCGTCGCCGTGCCCAGCACCGGGGCGAGCGTCGCACCACCTGCGACAAAGATCGCGCCGATCACACCGCCGGACCACATCCACCACGGCCCCGGCTCAGGCCGCGTGACCAGCTGCCGCGGCGATGTCACCAGCGCAATGGCGAACAGCAGCAGCGCCCCGACGGCAAGGTTGATCTCCGCAGCATGCAGCGACGACCCCGCGACCGTGCCCAGGTGCCCGTTGATCGTCGTCTGCGCCGCCGAGGCCATACCAATCCCCACCCCAACCGCGCGCCACGCCCACGAACCGCTCACCACCGCACCTTGCTTGCCGACACCCACCACAAGCGCAATCCCCACCACGACCACGATCGCACCCAGAATCCGCCCTAACCCGACGTCGAGCTGAGGCGCACGGAACAACCCGAACTGGTCGATGGTCAGGCCCATCACTACCTGCCCGAGGATCGGCAGCACCACCGTGGCCACGGCCCCGATGCGGGGAAACAGCAGAATGTTGCCCATCACGAACATCACGCCCAACGCGCCTCCGGACCACACCCACCACGGCTCGCGCACCGCAGCAGCAAAGTCCGGCACGGGGTGGCCGACGAGAATTGCTGTCGCGATGACGGAAACGAGAAACGCGACCGTGAAGGAAATCAGCGCCGAGACGACGGGGAACCCTCCCACGCTCAAGCGCAATCGCGAATTGGCGGCCGTTTGAATCGGAATGATCGAGCCGATGGCGAGAGCTGCGAGGATGGCAAGCATGACGGTGAGGTTACCCCGAATCGACCGATTTCCCAGCCCTCACCCAGCGGCTTAGAACATTCTGTCGAGGTCCTGTGAGGTGGTGTCTGGGGCGGATTCTACTCTTCCTCCCACCAGTCCACCACTAGCGGGGGCTTGCGCCCTCGAAGGGAGTTTTCCCATGTCAACCTTGTACACCGCCCCCGTCGGGCCAGCCCAGCCGGTCGCACCGGTGGAGCCACCTCAGCGCAACACCGTTGGAATCATCGCGCTCGTCTGCGCGATTGCCGGCTTCATTTTCGGCTGCATCCCTGGCGCATTCATCCTCGGTTGGATCCTTCTGCCGATCGGCTTCATCCTCGGCATCATTGGCTTGTTCATGAAGGCTAAGAAGGGCACCGCCGTGGCCGCCGTCATCGTCTCGATCGTCGGAACCATCGTTTCGGTAATTGTTTTCCTGTTCGCCGTCGGACGGGCCTTCGACGAGAGCTTCAACCAGGATGTATTCGTAGCAGGACCGGAAAGTGCGGTCGCCCCGGTCGCAGAGGGCTCCGCCGCTCAGGGAGGGTCAGCCGCGGGGTCCACGCGCGACAACCCGCTGCCGATCGGCGCCACTGTGGAAAACGAAGAATGGTCCGTCACCCTCAACAGCGTTGACCTCGATGCAACAGATGCGGTGACCGCCGAAAACCCGGTCAACGATCAGCCGGGCCCAGACCAGGCCTACGCGCTGGCGAACGTCACCATCACCTACAAGGGTGACAATCCGCAGGGCTCGATGCCCATGCCCCTAATCGAGTACGTCACCCCCGACGGCCGCAGCGTGACGTCTTTCGACACGCTTGTCGTCGCCCCCGACGCCCTGGACACGCTGACGTCGCTCTACAGTGGCGCGTCGGTAAGCGGCAACGAGGCGTTCCTGATTCCCGCCGGCACTGCTGGTGAGGGCGTTCTCGCGATCCAGCCGGACCTCTTGAGCAAGAAGGCGTTCTTCGCTGTGCGTTAGGTTGTGTGTCGTGGGGTGCGGACGTCGTAGCCGATGACGTCGGGTAGTACTGCGGGGGCATCACCGAGCAGGGCGCGCAGGTTGCCGTTGCGTTCCACGGCGCTGGTCACCGCCCGCACGCGACGCTTCCTCGACCCGCCACCGCCTGCGTGGGCGCTTGGGCTCATCGGGCCACCGACCACCACGGAACGATTCGCGGTGTGCGCAGTGCTCGTCGTTGATGTCGTGCCAGGCCCAGGTGACAGCGGGGCGCCAACAGCAGGGCCCGTGAGCCCCGGGCCCGTGAGACGAGGGTGTCAGGAAGTTTGTGTGTGAGGCTCTGATCTAGAAGGAGTTTCACCGATAATGACTAAGGTGTCACCGAAGAAAGGCCACGACCCGGCAAGGGTCAATGAGATCAGCGAGAAGCTGATGGAAAATCCTGAGCTCGCCAGCTTGATCAGCGAACTGTCGACCTCTGCAGATGATGCAAGCGATCTGGTCAAAGGCCTGTTGCAGGCATCGATCAACGCCGGTCTGCAGGCGGAGATGGATGCACATTTGGGCTACGGCCATGCCGACCGTAAGGCGAAAGCCCGGTTGGAAACCGCACAGGAGAGCAATCACCGCAACGGGTCGTACACCAAGACCGTCGATTCCGGCTACGGCCGACTAGAGGTCACCATGCCCAGGGATCGTGCCGGCACGTTCACCCCGCAGATGGTGCCGAAGGGGTCGCGCCGTTTGACCGAGCTCGACGACATGATCATCTCGCTGTACGCCGGTGGGATGACCGTGCGCGATATTCAGCACCACCTCGCCACCACCCTCGGGGTGGACATGAGCCCGGATACCATCAGCACGATTACTGACGCGGTGCTTGATGAGGTGATGCTGTGGCAGAACCGCCAGTTGGACGAGTTCTACCCGGTGATCTTCCTCGACGCGCTACGCGTAAAAATCCGCGATGGCCACCGCGTGGTCAACAAGTCTTGCTACATGGCGGTAGGCGTCGACATGGACGGCATCAAGCACATCCTGGGATTGTGGATCGCAGACAATGAAGGCGCCAGTTTTTGGGCATCCGTGTGCGCTGACCTTGCCAACCGTGGGGTCCAAGACGTGTTCATCGTCTGTTGCGACGGGCTCAAAGGCCTGCCGGACGCCGTGGAGGCAACCTGGCCGAATTCCATGGTGCAGACCTGCATCGTGCATCTGATCCGGGCGGCAAATAGGTGGGTGTCTTACCAAGACCGCAAACCCGTATCCAGCGCGTTGCGGGAGGTCTACACCGCGCCGAATGAGGACACCGCCCGCGCCGCCCTGGACGCGTTCGAGGCGTCCGAGCTGGGACGGAAGTATCCGCAATCGGTCAAAGTCTGGCGCGACGCCTGGGACCGGTTTGTGCCGTTTTTGCAGTTCCCGCCTGCGGCACGGCGGGTACTCTACACCACGAATTCGATCGAATCGCTGAATGCTGAGCTGCGGAAAGCCACCCGCAACCGCGGCCAGTTCCCGAACGATACTGCGGCGCTGAAAACGCTGTGGCTGATGATCTGCAACATCGAGGACAAGCGCGCTGCCCAGCGAGCGAAGAAAGCGAAGCGCGCCATCGAATGCAGCGGCTATATTGAAGGAGCGAAAGCCACCGGGTGGAAACAAGCCATCAACCAACTAGCCGTGGCATACCCCGACCGATTCGCGGACTACTTGTAAACCAAGCCCCCGCACACAAAGAATCGGACACCCTCCGTGAGACCGGGTTGGATCGTACCCACACCCGCACCGCCGCGGCCGATAAGGCCCACCGCGGACCCAGCACCCGCACCCACAGCAGAACCCACACCCTGCCTGCCACCTACACGGCCACCCGGCACAGCACCGCGGGCACCGCTATGAGCACCACCTGTGCCCAACACAGGACTTACCCCCGGGGTGACACCCAGTGGTGATGCCCCGAACCCGGCATGACCCGCCGACACCACCGGGGCAGACCCAGCCGGAGCTGCCGTAACCGGAGGCAGCGTCGCCACCGATGCCGCCTGCGTCGCACCCGCAACCGGTGACAGGCCACCCGCACCAACACCCGCGCCACCTGCGGGTGCAGCCGCCAACACGTCCTGCGGAGTAGTCGCATACGCCACATCCGAAAACCCGTTAGCCACCAACGCATCTTTGACCACCTGCGGCAACACACGGCTCTCAAACGCTGGTGCGGCAGGCACCACCACCGCCTCCGGTGAAAACGGTGCCGCAGGCATCGCATCCAACGCCGGCAACAACTGATTAAAAGGCGGCACCGTCGGCACCAACCCTGCCGTCAACCGCGGCGGAAACGCCGCCATATACGCCTGCTCCACCACCGGCTTAACCTCCACCGGCGCCGCCAACCACGACGCATACGCCGCTGCCGCAGTCGCCTTCTCCGCACCAGCAACCGCCGCCAAATTACCCGCATGCACCCCCATCGCCGAAGCATGCGCCGCAAACTGGCCACCCGCCCACTGAATCCGCCGCACCCGCTCAATCGCCTTATCCACCCACGACGTCTCCGCAGACGACCCCAACGCCGCCACCACCGCATCCAACCGAGACACCACCTCAGAAACCTTGACCACCGTCGACTCCCACGCCGCCGCCTCCGACAGCACACGTGATGGATCAGTGGCCTGGAACTGGCCATGCAACACCGGCAACGACGCCACAAACCCAGCCACCGGACGGCCGAACACAAACGGATTCGTCGACGGGTTCTCCACCTGCGCCAACTTCATATCCACATCCACCGCCGACGCCGACGCACCCCACACATTGGCTAACCCAATAGAACCCACCATGTGGGAAAACGCCCCATCAGCACCAACAACACTATCCAAATTCGCCTCCAGCAACACCGCAGCATCCAGCACATGCGCCGCCAACGCCTTCAACGCCTCCGGACGACTCACCGACGACACACGACCATGCGACACCCCCGACTCATCAAGACCCGACACAGGAGAAAACCCCGCAAGATCTCCGCGCCCGAAACCCTGGCGATCGAGTAGAGCGTCGCTCGCTATAGAGCGCAGCTGGGAAATCGCACCTTCAATCTCCCCAACATTCACCTGCATTTTCTGATTCATTCCCCCACCTAGATGAACTTCCTGAAAGCGAGCCAGGGAGCACGCTTCCAGGATCTGATCGGACAGCTCGAATTCTAAAGCTGCTTTTTCGGGAAAGGATCAAATGCGATGCACACTTTAGTGATCAACGGAGTGCTGCTCGTAAAGAGCGTTCATCAGTTCCTCCGCCTGCGAACATAGAGTTGACGGATCGTTAAGCATTCGTGCCGACCCCACGCTCACGGACAGCGTTCCTCTATCCGTCTCCACCGCTACATCGCACGAGTCTCCTAAACCACTTGGAGCCCCAAAAGCGAACGCGCCCGGTGGAACAAGCGAGCTCACGGTATAAGAAGGAGAGGAACTGAGAATAATGTTTCTGTCGGCGGCGTTAGCGACGACAAGCACCACTCCGTAGTCGTCATCGTCGTCTAAAGCGCAAGTACTGATATACCGATCATTAAGCGCGGATTGCTCAGGCTGCACCTCGCTCTTCACCAACCCCGCCGCCGCGAACTCCGCATCGGAGATTTCCGTGCACGGGTCGAAAAGATTGTGCTTGACCTCCTCGGGATCAAACGGCCCGATCACCAAGTCCCCACTGTCAAAGTGAAACGCAGCCGGCTCCGGAGAAACAGCCGCCTCCGAAGATGCAGGCCCAGCAGCACCCGTCTGACCCGCCGCACCCACGTCCGCACCCGACGCACACCCCGACACCACACCGACAACCCCGACCAAGCCAACAACCACACCGAACCGACGCACCGACAAACCCCCACATTGTCGCAAACCTAAGAACACCGCCGATTCTGCCTGCCCACACCCCCGCCAGCAACAGAACAACACTCAGCCACGGCAGAGTTCAGCTCCACGCCCTAGCCGGAAAGCTCCTCAAACACCGCCGCGTTCGTCTCCTGCCACAAAGGTTTCGCCCAATCGCCGAAATCGCGGTCGGTGAGAACGACCATCGCGGTCCCCGCTGCCGGTGAATCTGACCACGCCGGCACGACCCAGAGATAGGTGCCGGACATTCCGAAGTGCCCCACAGTGTCTGCAGGCATGTTGTCACCGGTCCAGTGCGGCGCTTTCTCGCCCCGGATCTCAAATCCCAGACCCCACGGGCAGGGCTTCTGCATCCCGTATCCGGGCACGATCCCGCGCAGCTCACCGAATTGGTTGGCGAAGGCGTCGATAAGCGTCTGCTCGCTCAGCAGCGTGGGCGCCGTCAACTCGCGAGCGAAGGCGCGCATATCGCTTAACGACGCCCTCCCGCCGTGCCCCGCAGACCCATAAATCTCCGCGCTGTCCATGCCGAGTGGCTCGAAAACGCCGAGGCGCGCGTACTCCCCAAGGCGCATCCCACTGCGCTCGTGGAGAAAGTCGTCGAGAATTTCGAAGCCGGCGGACGAGTAAATGCGCCGCTCACCGACCGGTTTCTGGGCCTTGCGCGAATCAAGCCCTACTCCGGAGGCGTGGGCAAGCAAGTGGCGGACGGTGGAACCGTCGGGGCCGCAGGCGCTATCGAGCGAGAATGCTCCCTCTTCGACGGCCATGAGGAAGCTGTATGCGGCGAGTAGCTTGGTCACGCTCATGAGCTCGTAGATGACGTGCTCGTCGCCGTAGGTCGCGTCCTGCTTTCCGACGAGCGCGGCCGAGACGTTGTCCACCGGCCACCCAGAGAGGTGCTTGGCTAGGTCCATGAACCCGATGTTACGTGCGCCGCACCCACCCGGTGTCCCCGTCGTCGCCTGATCGGCTGTACGCGCGGTAGAGCATGTCGATGAACTCGTCGCGGGTGAGACCATCTTCCTCGTCCTCGATCTCCTCCATTTTCTCGTGCCGCCACGATCGGACATCTGTGGGCTCCACCTTCCGCGCGGCGGTGCGCAACTGCTGTTCCACTCCGCTGAAGGAGCGGCGCAGGCTCAGCGCGATGTCGTTGACCGGGGCGAAATCTTGGCGCGCCGGGACGTACCAGCCCTTCCAATACACGAGCATGGCCAGCAAGAACGCCACGATCGGGGAGACGATCATTCCCCAGGCGTCGTACCCCGCGTGGTAAAGCCCCACGTTGAGGGTTCCTGCGACGACAGCCGGGATGACCGTCATCTGCTGGTTTTTCAGCACGGAGGGCACCTGGCCGCACATCATGTCCCGCAGAATGCCGCCACCCGTGGCCGTGACAACACCCATGAGGACACACCCGAGGGGAGAAACGTCGTTGAGCAGCGCTTTGGTTGAACCGGTTACCGCCCACACACCGAGGATCGCCATGTCCGCGTGGTAGTGGAAGATTGTCCAGAAGAATCCGTGCAGTCGAGTGACAAACGCCACCGCAGCGCCGGCCATGGCCGTCCACACATATTCCGGGTTGTCTAGGGCGGCGACGAGTCCGGAGTTAATAAGGGTATCTCTGAGCGCACCTCCCGCAAGCGCCGACACAACGGCGATGATGAGAAAGCCCACGATGTCGAACTTCATTGTGCGTGCAACCGTGCCGCCAACCAGCGCGGCAAGGAACACGCCGATCAATTCGAGGACGCGGTAGACGGTTAGGAGCATCGGTTCCAGTTCTTCTGCACTCACCCGCGCGAGTGTAACCGCAGACAACAACCGCCCGGGGGAGTTTAGCTCCAGCGCACCTCCACCTGATACCCCGCCATGTTGGTGCCCTCAATCAACGCGCTGGCGTGGCTGCGCATGAGTTCCTCAGTGCGCTGCTCGGCGCGCTTGAGAAGACCCTCCTCTATAGCCTTTTCCTCCGCACGTTTTTCTTGCTCAGCGAGGAAACCGGCAACGTCGTCCACCCTGATCTGGTTCAAGGGATTCATCGACTGGTCGTACACGGTGATGCTTGCTGGGTTGACGGAGTTTTCGGTGATGGCCACGCGCGGCACGCGCACGGTGAGTTTCTCGGCGTCCTCGTCGATGTCCACCACGACTTGCTCGGCGTCGCGAAGCCCCGCCTTGACGGATCCATCGAATGTCGCCAGGAAGTTGCGTCCGGTAAAGGGGACGGCGCGCCCCGCGACGGTGAAGCCCTCCTGCTCGAACGAGCCCACCGTTGAATACGCGTACTCCTCCACTGACAGCTCAGCGATCTCCTTGAAGGATGCCCCGATTTGCTCGTCGGTGATGCTCTCGCGCCCGAGGCCGAACAACGCAGGACGAATCATCACGAGCACCACCGCGGCGATGGCGACCAACGCGACAACGGCAGCCGCCGCGGCCGCGCATCCGCTCCCGCGGTTTCTCATCGCAACTGTAGACACTTTCATTCGCTCCTTCCGGCCCAGTTCACCGCACCGTCTCGGCGACATCTTCGCCACCCTATACTAAGGGTGCGTTAAGGTGTTTCACATCAAATCCCGACCAGGAAGCGACGCCATGACAGGATCACACACTCAAGGGTCGACGACGACCAAGGAACCCGAAGAGAAGGACACCGGTGGGGGCGGTTTCCTCGGAGTCATCGAGAAGGTCGGCAACAAGCTGCCCAATCCGTTCTGGCTCTTTGTCATCCTTTCAGGCGTTGTTGTGGCGCTGTCGTGGATCGGCAACCGGATCGGCATGACCGCCACAGAACCCGGCAGCGGTAATACCATCGCGGTCGAATCCCTGTTGACCACCGAGAACCTCTCACGGATGGTGACGGACGCGGTGAAGAACTTCGTCTCCTTCCCGCCGCTGGGTGTGGTTCTCGCGGTCATGCTGGGTGTCGCGGTCGCCGAATACACCGGCCTGCTTTCCACGATGGTGCGCGCCATGGTCGGTTACGTCAACCCGAAGATTCTCACGTTCATGATCGCACTGGCAGGCGTCACGGGCTCCGTCGCCTCCGACGCGATCTACGTCATCATCATCCCGCTCGGCGCGATGGCCTTCCATGCCGTCGGCCGCTCCCCGATCGTCGGTGCGATGGTCGCGTTCGCGGCGTCGAGCGCGGGTTTCAACGCCTCACTCATTCTCAACATCACCGACCTTCTGCTCGCGGGAATTTCGACATCGGCAGCCCAAATGGTCGACGAGAACTACGTAGTTTCGCCGCTGGCCAATATTTTCTTCGTCATCCCCTCGGCCGTGTTCCTCTCCCTGCTCATCACGGCAGTGACGGAATTCTTTGTGGATAAGAAGGCGCACGAGCTCATCGACCACAGCGAGGTTTCTTTCGAGCAATCGCGTGACGACGCCCCCTCCAACGACCCCGAAGATTCCGAGGAGATTTCCCTGACCCTTACACCGGTCGAGTCCAAGGGCTTGGTCTCCGCGCTCATCACCTTGCTGGTGTTCCTCGCCATCTACTTCGCGCTGCTGTTCATCCCTGCCTCCCCGTTTGCCCGCCCCGAGGAAGGGTTCATGCAGTCGCCGCTGATTCAGGCGGTGGCGGTGCCGATCACGCTGGGGTTCTTCTTCGTCGGTCTCGCCTACGGCCTGACCACAGGCAGCATCAAGAGCTCCGGCGACATTCCCGACATGATGGCCAAGGGGCTTGAGACGATGCTGCCCATGTTGGTTCTGTTCTTTGCCGTGTCCCAGTTCCTGGCCTGGTTCCAGTGGTCGAACTTGGGGCCCTGGACAGCAATTAAGGGCGCGGAGCTACTGCAGCAGTGGGACCTTCCCCCGGTGCTGCTTTTCGCGGGCCTCGTCGCCATGGTCGCCGTGCTCAACATGCTGATTACCTCAGGGTCCGCGCAGTGGGCTCTCATGGCCCCGGTTGTGGTCCCGATGATGATGTACGTCGGAGTCGCGCCCGAGGTGGCGCAGATGCTCTTCCGTATCGGTGACTCCCCGACCAACATCATCACCCCGATGTCACCGTTCTTCGGCCTTGCACTGGTGTTGCTGCAGCGCTACTACAAGAAGGCGGGAGTGGGCACCCTGATGTCCCTCGCCCTTCCTTACTCGATCTCGATCTTGGTCGGCTGGTTCCTCTTCTTCCTGCTGTGGTACTTCCTCGGCCTCCCGCTGGGCCCGGGCTCGCCGATGGAGTATCCGGCGGCATAAGCGTCCGACTCTTTCGTCGTACCCTCCATCCACGCCACGACATCGAAGACCCGGAGCGGACTGATCCGCGCTGGAAGCCCGGCGCGGGCGCTGAGCGCCGCCAGCTCGGCAACAAGCGCGCAATTGTCCTCCCGGAGGGCTTGGGCGAAAGGAACGGTAAATTCGCTTGTCGACGTCCCAGTAACCTCGCGCACCACTCGATCCACTACAGGGTAGATGTCAGGGCGCTTGCGGGCGATGAGCTTGGTGGCGCGCACTTCCCCTATCCCGGGGAGCTTTCTGAGGTAGCGTTCGAGCGCGAAATCACCGAGTTGACTGCGAGGGTCGTCTAATTCCCACAATCCGACGTTTCTCGGGATCTGTTCAAAAAGTACAGCAACCTTTTCTCTGACTGCACCGTCGCGCAGCAAGCGGATCCCAGCCTCAGCCGGGATAGGGGTGCTCAGGCACGAGACCGCGAACAGGTCCTCCGGCGTGAACCAGTGCGGGGAGGGGTCATCGCCACAGGGGTCGAAGTATTCGCCCGAATACACCCCGGGCGCGCCCGCAGCCTTCAGACCCAGAGTTCGCGAGTAGTAGGCGCACAGGTACCTAACGGCCTGAGCGGTGTCCTGCTCTTGGAAGGTTCGCGGTAACCGAAAAGTCATCCTCTTGACGTGTTATCCCTTCTGTGTCACAAGCAGCCACGGAGCCTGGCTTTGTTTACCGCGGGAAGTACCCGATTTCCTCCGGCGTGCAGATCGGGGTGCGGTCGAGGAACTCTTGCGGAGCGCCCTGTTCGCGCAGCGCAATGCCGTTGAAGCAGCCCTGCTGCAAACCGGTTTTCTTCGATCCATCCGGCGCGAGCGCGACCCAGTTCTGTCCGTCGTAGTGGAAGAAAACCTTCCAGTCCGTCTGCTTGGCACCGGCGACGGCCCACTCACCGTTGCACCATTCGACGATCGTGCCTGCCACGGCCGGCCACCCGTCGACGACGGCGTCGAACTCCTGCGGAGCGCACTCACCAGCTGGGACAGGCGCGGGGAGGATTCCGGGGAAAAGCCCTTCGGCGGATCCAAGCTGGGTGCTCCAGGCGGCCACAGCGTTGGAGCTGGTTTCGGTCAGGGACACCAACGCCCCGTCGATGGCCGATGTGTCCACCGAGGATGCGAACGGGTCGAACGGTGCAACCTCCTCCGCCTGCGCGGTAGCGGGCAATGCCGTCAGCGCGAGTGCGCCGGCGGCTCCGATAACAGCAAGTGAACGTTTCATGCGTTCCACTGTAACCGGATTTTTAATCCATATTGAGGCGCCGGAGCTCAGCCGATTTGTGCCTTGGTAGCGCAGTCGATCTTCGCGTATCGCCGACCCTCGTCGTCTACGGAGGTAAACGCGTAGTTTCCTCCGTATGCGCGGCACCCGGTGTAGGTGTCTCCCCCGCCTCCCGAGTGCAAAGCGGCAGCAGGGGGCGCGGAACTGCTCGGTGCTGACGACTCCATCCGAGGTTGATTCTCCGTGTCTTTCCGCGCGGCGTCGATGTCGTCGCCGTTGCGCTGTTCCTCGGCGCGCTCCTGCGCATCGCGACGTTCCTGTTCGCGTGCGATAGCCTCGTCGATCCTGGATTCGGCGCGCTGAAGCCTATCTTCGAGCGTGTTCACCGTGTCCTTATAGCTGTCGCCATAGGCGCTCTTTTGAAACTCGGATTGTCTTTCCCCTGCGGTGTGTACTGTAGCCAGTGTCGCCCTCGCCTCCGCGATTCGTCGTGCGCTGCGCTGTACCTGCGCGAGGTTGCCGTCATCGTTCAGGTAAGGCAAGAGCAGGATCAAGTTCTGCGCCTCCTGTTGAGCTTGTTCAGCCTCGCGGATCGCCTCCGCATCTTGCTGTGCGACGAAGCACTCCGGGCCCAGCGTTGATAACCCGCGTTTAGCTTCGTTTGCTTCCCTTTCCGCCTCGGCTACTTCGGAGTAGAAGCGGTGGTTGGGGGCGATGTCCACGGCGCGGCCCAGGCCTTCCCGGGCAATTTCCGCATTGATCAGCGAATCGTCGACAAAGACCCCTGCCAAGCTCCGCCCGTACTTATCCAGTCTCTCCTGGTCAAATTCAAGCTCCACCACAGAGCCAATGGGAAGGCGATCTGCGAGGTACTGGCGGGCTTCTTCGGCAAGGCATTCAGAGGGCGCCCCGTCACGACCGATTTCGGGTGTATCCACGTTGAGGAACCGGATGCGTGTCGTCTCGCCGTTGAGACGCACATCGATCGTGTCACCGTCGACAATTTTCTCCACAGTTACCGGGCTTGCTCCAAGGAGTTCGATGGCTAAGGCACCCGTCAGACCAGTCGCTGCGATCCGGGGTTAAGGGTCAAAAAGTGTGTCCGGAATCGCCGATTTTCGGTGGTTGACCTGTAGGTTTCAGGAAAGTATATGCTCCGGAAGCATATATCCGGCCTCAGGCCGGGACATCCACGGTGTGGCAGCCGTGATGTGCTATGCGCGACGTGGTGTGGTGTCGCAATGTCAAAGAACCAACCACGCTGCCACTGCGGCGCAGTGATGAAACGCAACGGCACCACCAGCAAAGGCACCACCAGGTGGCGCTGCAAACAATGCGGCGCCTCCAGCGTCAAACGTCGAAACGACATCACCAACGCGGCAGTGTTCACCCAGTTCATCGAGCATTGCACCACCGCAATCTCACTGGACGACCTAGCCAAACGAAACGGCGTCAGCCGCGCCACAATGAAGCGGCGCTTCAAGTGGTGCTGGCTCGCTGATGTGCCTGACCCCACCGCCGGCCACGACAAGAGGATCTACGACCAGATCTTCCTCGACGGCACCTACACCGCCGGCGGCTGTCTGATCGTCGCGGCGACGATCGACCACGTGATTGCCTGGCACTGGTGTAAACACGAAACCACGCGCGACTACCAACGACTTCTCGAGCGCATCGAAGCCCCACTTATCGCCGTTATCGATGGCGGCCAGGGAGCCTACAGCGCAATCAAGAAGTGCTGGCCGACTACGAAAATTCAACGCTGCCTCGTCCACGCCCAACGCGTTGTACGCCGCTACACCACCACCAACCCACGCACCGATGCCGGACGCACCATCTATCGACTTGCGCTGAAGCTAACCCGGATCACCACCCTGGACGAGGCAGCGCAATGGGGTGCGCAACTGCACGAATTCTCCACGATCTACCGGTCATGGATGGACGAGAAAACCCTGATCAAAGACCCCAAAACCGGTGCATGGACCCGCGTGTGGACCCACCCCAACGTGCGCAAGGCCTACAACAGCCTCAACCACCTCTTCCGGTCCGAGATGCTGTTTGTCTACCTCACCCCACCAGAAGGTGTGCTGGAGAAACACCGCATTAAATCCACCACCAACAGCCTGGAGGGCGGCATCAACGCCCAGCTCAAACTGCTCGCCAGAACCCACCGGGGCAGATCCGGTGAACGACAACGCCGCATGCTGGATTGGTGGCTCTACCTCAAAACGGAACTGCCTGACGATCCAGTACGAATCGCCAGGCAGTCCGACTGGGGCCAGGGCCAACTCGCCAAAGTATCCACCCTGACCCGAAACGAGAACCAAGCCGACCACGAAACAGGACGACCAGCCCTCTACGACAACGCTATCGACACCGACTACACCCACTCAATCGGCATCCAGAAAGGCCAAATCTAACCCCCATGCGACACGCCGAGCCAGACACACTTTTTGACCCTTAACCCACCTTTTCCGGTGCGCTCAAGCACCAGAAAAGCCAGCCATCTCTGGCTGGCTTCGTTTTGCTCCTCCAACTGGGCTCGAACCAGTGACCCTTCGATTAACAGTCGAATGCTCTGCCAACTGAGCTATGGAGGAATATCGCGCGGAAAGCGTATCCGCAACGAGATATAACTATAGACAGCGCCCCCAAAGTAGCCAAATCGCAAGCTTAGGCGTGGTTTGGCACCTAGTTTCGGCCACTCGGATTTCAATTGGTTTCGGTGGCTCGGGTAAGGTGTGTCGGGACTTACCAAGGGGGCTATAGCTCAGTCGGTTAGAGCCGCGGACTCATAATCCGCTGGTCGCGGGTTCGAGCCCCGCTGGCCCCACGTTCACACGCCAACCGGATCGATGCAGGCTTGTGCATCCAATCATGGGTACTATGGCCCCATGATTCAATTCGTTGTCGGAGCAGCCGCCGGGTACGTGTTCGGCACGAAGGCGGGCAGGAAGCGCTACCACCAGATTGTTGATGCTTCGCGCGCGGTTGCCAATTCGCCCATCACCAAGCAGGTGGTCACCTCGACCCGTAAGGCACTGGCAAATCAGCTCGATCCTGAGCCACGCATGCGCGAGGTGGAAGATCTCAAGAGCAAGCGTCGCCTACGCGGCCGCAAGAACGATAGCGGCGGCTCCTCCAACCCCGAGGACAAGATCTACGAACCCGACGAGGACTAGGTCAGGCCTGCGACAATCCCGTCGAGGATGTCTTTCTCACTGATTACGAACGAGCGATGATTGGTCAGCCGCTCCGCGGCATCCATGATTTCTTCCACAATGACGCAGCCGGCGGCAATGACATCGGCGCGCCCTTCGCTAATGGCGGGGTGTGCCGCGCGCTGCTGCGAGGTCTGGCGGAGAAGCTCCGCTGCAACGTGCCTGACGCTGTCGAACGACACTTCGGCCATGTGAATGCGCTCAGGGTCGTATGTTTCCAACCCCTGAGCTAGGGCGCAGAGGGTGGTGAAGGTACCCGCGCAGCCCACGAAGCCTTGCGCGCGCGAGAGATCGACTGCGGCAACTGCTTCTGCGATCCGCTCGCGCACGAAAGCGCGTGCGGCATCCACCTCCTGCTCTGCAGGAGGGTTAGAGCGCATCAGCCTTTCGGTGACGCGGACGCACCCCATTTGAGTCGAGATCGACGAGTCCGAGGTGACAAACTCCGTCGATCCCCCGCCCAAGTCGATGACGCACACGTTGCCCGCCTGGTTGAGATCCGCGGTGGCGCCGGCGTAGGAGAGCGCGGCTTCTTCATCACCTGAAATTACTTCCGCTTCAGCACCCGGCTGGATCCGCCCGAGCAGTTCGCGGGTCATGGCGAAGAAATCTTCGCGGTTCGACGCGTCGCGAGTTGCCGAGGTGGCGACCATGCGCACGCGGGTTACGCCGGCGGCCTCCATTTCCTCGACATAGGCGGCCAAAGCCGCGCGGGTACGTTCCACGGCGCGGGGGTCGAGCGTACCCGTCTTATCGACGCCCTGGCCAAGCCGGACAATCGTGTTACGACGCGCAATCTCAACACTCGTGCCGTCTTCGTTTCGACGACTGATCAACAGGCGGATGGAGTTCGTACCGCAGTCGACGGCGGCGACGGTCACCGGATTCACGCGAGGCCCTCCCCTGCTTCTTCCAGGTCGATGCCCAACTCGTCCACGGTGGGCCAGTCCGCGGGGATAGCTGTGCCACGCAGATTGCCGTGTTCGGCGGCGAGCGCGACCGCTTCCGTGCCGAGGCGGATGTGCTGCGGGCCTTCGGCGAGCGCGTAGGCGATGAGCACATGCAGGCACTTGACTCGGTCCGGCATTCCGCCGCCGGAGAACGTGGTTCCGAGGTCCTCGATGGCGTTGCGCTTAGCCAAGTAGTGTTCGTGCGCTGCGCGGTAGTCTCGGGCAAGCGCGGCGTCCTCACCGAGGCGCTGCTCCATCCACTTCATCACCTGGGCAACCTCAAGGCGGCTCGCCTCGGCGGTGAGACGCGGGTCGGTGAGGTAGTAGAGGGTGGGAAACGGTGTCCCGTCGTCAAGCTTTGGCGCGGTCATGACCACCGCGGGCTGGCCGTCTGGCGTGCGGTAGGAAATTTCGAGCACGCCGCGGGGCGCGCGGCCGAGCTGCTCGGCGACGATGTCGAGGTCCTCAGGGGTGGGCGTCATGGTTCGAGATGTTACCCCCAGGGGCCGAGGCGCTATTCATCTTCCTTGGCGGTGCCGGGGGCGTCGGAACGTTTCGCGTCCTAAACGGAAGGCGGGGGCCGGTTCTTCAACGAGATCACCCTCTACGGAGCCATTGAAATCGGTGGATACGTCGAGTCTGCCGTCGACATCGTCCCCGGCGACCAGGGGCCGAAGTACACGGACTGGCTCACCTTCACGGGCCTGTCCATCACAAACGAAGGCGAGCAGCGCCACCTCGATGCGACGCTGGCGTACCAGAACGCTGTCAAGCACTGCATCGATTACCTCACCGTTTTCGGGTACTCCAAGGAGCAGGCCTTCCTCATCCTCGGCGCGGCCCCCATCGAGGCGCACTTCTCCGCAGTGGTGGATTACCCCAACGCCTGCGCCACGCTGTATCTGCCCACGGAGATTTTCGATTTCGACGTCCGCCCGTCCACATCCAGCCCGTACCGGCTAGAGGGCAACCTACAGACGCCTTTCGCCTCGGCGTCATCGCTTGACAACACCGAGGTCGTCCGGGCCGTACCCACGGGTGACAACGAGCGCATGGCGTTGGTCAAAAAGCTCGCCGGCTCAGATGCGGTGCTCAAGGGCACCGCCTTCGGCGACTGGCACCGCCACTAGGGTGCAGGCTGCTCCGCAGGAGCACTGGCAGCCGGTGCTTCTGCGGCCTGGTCAGCGGGCGGCGCAGGCGCTTCAGGTGCCGGAACTTCCCGCAGACTGTCCCACAGCACCTCCGGCCAGGAGCGGTCGTCGGGGGCCTGGTCCGTGGTGATGTTCTCGCCCTGGGTCATCCGCGGGTCCATGATTCGCCACGCTGTTTCCCCTGGCTCCATGACACCGAGGCGGCGTCGCGCCTCCTGCTTGACGTATTCCGGGTCGTCGTATTTCGCGATCTCCGTTTCCAGCTCTGTTTTTCGCTGCTCGAGAGCTGCGATGGAATCGTTGAGCCGGGCAATCTCGCTTCGTCCCTCGTAGTAGTTGCGCAGGGGAACCGCAATGGCCAGAAGGACCGCAATAAGGACGGCTATGAGAATCGCCCAGCTGGTGAGGTCCTGCTTGAACAGGGGTTTCTTCTGCTTGAGGGCGCGCGCCTGCTGCCGCTCCCGCCGCGCGCGTTCACGAGACGCCACGGGCACCGTCGTCGCCTTAGGGCGGCGGTGCGGCTGGTTCTCCGGGGGTGTGGCGCGTGTGGTCATAATGATGTGAAAGTGTAACCGGTCTGCCCGTTCTCACAGGGGTGCCACCACGAAATGTCGCACCTCGATCGGTTCCGCTGCACCATAACGGCAGGAAAGCGCCCCCTCGGGCGGCGTTCGGTACAACACGCGCCGAGGGGGCGTCGACAAGCAGGCGTTACCTGCTAAAGCGCGGGAAGGCGGAGCGTCCGGCGTAGACGGCGGCGTCGCCAAGCTGCTGCTCAATGCGCAGGAGCTGGTTGTACTTGGCCACGCGCTCGGAACGCGCCGGCGCGCCGGTCTTGATCTGGCCGCAACCCAAAGCCACGGCGAGATCGGCGATGGTGGTGTCCTCGGTCTCGCCGGAGCGGTGCGACATCATCGTGCGGTAGCCGTTGCGGTGCGCGAGGTCGACAGCGTCGAAGGTCTCGGTCAGGGTGCCGATCTGGTTGACCTTCACCAGCAGGGCGTTGGCGGCCTTCTTCTCAATGCCCTCCGCGAGGCGCTTCGGGTTGGTCACGAAGAAGTCGTCGCCGACGATCTGAACCTTGTCGCCGATCTGGGCGGTGAGCTCGACATAGCCGTCCCAGTCGTCCTCGTCTAGCGGGTCCTCGATGGACACGATCGGATACTGCTCCACGAGATCCGCGTAGACCTTGATCATCTCCGCCGAGCTGTGCTTGCCGCCCTCGAAGTTGTAGACGCCGTCCTCGTAGAACTCGGAGGACGCGACGTCGAGGGCGAGAGCGATGTCGTCGCCCAAGGTGTAGCCGGCCTTCTCAACGGCCTCGACAATGACGTCAAGCGCGGCCTTGGTGGAGTCGACGGAGGGGGCGAACCCGCCCTCGTCGCCAAGCCCGGTGGACAGGCCCTTGGCCTTGAGCACGGATTTGAGCGCGTGGTAGACCTCCGCGCCCATGCGCAGCGCCTCCTCGAAGGTCTCGGCGCCGAGCGGGGCGATCATGAACTCTTGGACGTCCACGCCGGAGTCCGCGTGCGCGCCGCCGTTGAGGATGTTCATCATCGGCACCGGCAGGATGTGCGCGTTCGGGCCGCCGATGTAGCGGTACAGAGGCAGGCCGGCGGACTCGGCGGCGGCCTTAGCCACGGCCATGGACACGCCGAGGATCGCGTTCGCGCCAAGACGCGACTTGTTGTCGGTGCCGTCGAGCTCAATCATAGTCTGGTCGATGAGGCGCTGGTCGTCCGCCTCGATGCCGGCAATCGCATCAGCGATTTCCTCGTTGACGTTGTCGACTGCCTTGCGTACGCCCTTGCCCTCGTAGCGCTCGTCGCCATCACGCAGCTCGTGGGCCTCGTGGACGCCCGTGGAAGCACCGGAAGGAACACCGGCGATGCCGCGCGCCCCGTCGTCGAGGAAGACCTCCGCCTCGACGGTCGGGTTGCCGCGGGAATCCATGATCTCTCGTGCGAATGCGTGAATGATGTCAGCCACTGTTTCTCCTTAGGTGAGTCAAGCGTTTGTGGCTCCAATTGTTGCAGAGTTTTCCCGCTTTGTGTCGCCCTAGCGGTGCGCCGGTTGCGACAGCGCGTAGTTCGCCGCTGCGTCGCGGACTTTTACCACGTAGTCGTTGGAGTTGTTGTAGCTAAAGATCGCATCGCGCCACCCCTCCGGGGTTGACAGGTCGCGGTTGTTCGCGCAGAGGAGGTTCGCGGAGGCGAGCGCGGCGTCGTCGATCTGCTGCGGGTCCGCCACCCCGTCGCCGTTGGCGTCGCGGCCGTAGATTTTCCAGGAGCCGGGCAGGAACTGCATCGGCCCAACCGCGCGGTCGTAGGTGGTGTCGCCGTCGAGCGCGCCGGCGTCGGTATCACGGATTTCCGCGAAGTTGCCGCTGCCGTCAAGCGCCGGGCCGACGATCGGGGGCTCGGCGAATCCAGCCTCGTTGAGCCGGCCGCCGTCAAACGTGCGACCGGTATACGTGCCGTGGCGCGTTTCCACCCAGCCGATCCCGGCAAGGGTGTTCCAGGCAAGGTTGCAGGTCGGCCACGCCTCCCGAGCGATCAGCGCGGCGTTGCCGTAGGCGCGCACGGCCTGCGGGTCAATCCCCGTCTGCTCCGCGATCGGGGTGGCCCACTCCGCGAGGTTGTCGGAGGTGCGACCGGGCGCGTGGACGTCGATAAGCGGCGGCGCCTCAGCCGCAGCTGGCGGCACGTCGGCGGGCACCGGCTGCCTGCTTGGCGACGGGCTGACGTTGGTGAAAATCGAGAAGACCCAGCCAGTGAGCGCGATGATCAAGACAATCGCCGTGATCACCATGACAACGCCAGCACAGCCGCACCCGGCGGCAACTTTGCCGGGGCGGTTGTCATCTTGCTGGTGCCGAGTCGGGCGATAAGTCATGACGGCCCATCCTACCGGCACGCGGTGAGGCGCTGCGATGGGGCACATTTTGACAACAATGGTCACTTTGTTCACTCCATTCACATGTGCCACGTGTAAAGTCGCCGGCGACACCACTTTTCCTACGACAGAAGGACAACGCCATGCGCCGTCTCTCCACTTCCCTCGCGGCCGGCCTTCTCTCCGCCGCCACTGTTGTCAGCGTCTCCCCCGCCCACGCTCAGACCGCGAACGTGGTCGAAATCGCCAAGCTCGTCAACGGCGGCATCGCCACCGCCGACTGCGGGGCCGTCTCCACTGGGCTGAAGTCCACCGGTTTCGTCGGCCCGGAAACCACCCGCGGCGAGCTAGTCGCCAGCCTGACCAAGGCAGTCGGCGACGACGCAACCCTGCGCCTGGTCTCCGCCTCCACCATCAACACCATTGGCGACCGCGCCCTCGAGTGCGGCGTGGTCAAGCCGGACCCGGTCACCCCGCTCAACCAGGCGATCGCGTTCGCCTCCCAGCTGTCCTCCCAGGCGGGGCTGCCTGAGCTGCGCAACGTACTGCCCGCGCTACAACTCTAACCCGGCGCGTTATCCCCGCTCGCGCGCCTTACCCTCCGCCCACAGGCGGTCCTGCTCCTCGATTCCGACGACGCCGGTCGAGCCGTCGAAAAGATAGGGCGCGCGCGAGCGCATCTTATCCACGAACGCCTGGGCGACATCCGGAAAGTCAAAGCCGGCGGCGATTTCGGAATGGAACAGGACCTGCAGGAAAAGGTCGCTGAGCTCCTTTTTTAACTCCGCGCCATCGCCACGGCGCACTGCCCCCGCGAACTCACCGGCCTCCTCCTCCAAGAACGGCAGGAGGCTCTCGTGCGTCATTGAGCTCTCCCACTCCCCGCGGCGGCGCGCGACGCGCATCGTGCGCGTCGCCGCCAGCACCGGGTCGGACAGGCTCGCTACCTCGATAACCTCTTCACCGCCGGCGATACGCGCCGCGGCCTCCGCGGCGGAAGGGTCGGTGGTCAGCAGCCAGCTCTCACCATCAACCGTATTCTCGATCGCCCAGCGCACTGACACGGGCACCTCGGACGTAAACGCCACGGTGCCGCGAATCCGAACACCGATGGGAATCATGTCGGGCCAACGGGGGTCGAGAACCAGGACGGTCATGTGCCCCATCTTATTGGGGCCCGGGGATCTGGAACAATAGGTGCCATGACTGACCACAAAACCGCCCTGTCCGTTCTGGCGGAACTCTCCCCGACCGCCGAGGACGTCTTGAACGAATCCTCATCGTTCTCCCCGCGCCGCTGGAAGACCGGCTGGCCGCACCACCTCGGCCACGTCCCCCCGTACAAGGACGATGCCCTTGCCTCGCTCACGCGCGGCGACGTCTACCAGTTCGCAGCCGACGCCACCGCCACCGGCTACAACCGCGACGCCGTGATCGACTTCATCGGTGCAGCCTTTGCTTTTGGGGCGGGCAAGTCACCGCAGACGCAGCTGAAGCTGCAGCAGTTCCTGCGCAACAAGGGCCAGGCGCAGCAGCTTATCCAGGCGCTGCGATCGCTGGAGGGGTTGGACCCAGTCGCGCAGTACGCGCGCGTGCGCGCCACCGGCCTGCCCGGCCGCTACGCCTCCATCCTGGTGTACTTCCTGGCGGGTCCGCAAAGCGCCGATCAAGCGGCGCCGGTCATCCTCTCCGATGCCGCGGCCGAGGCGCTCGGCGTGAGCAGCTCTGAGTGGGACACCGAGGCCTACGCCGACTACCTCAAGGCGGTCACCGACGTACGCGACGAGTGGGACGCCTCCGCGCCTCTCGACGCCGTCGAGTACGCGCTGTCGCGCAGCTAGGTCGCTCTTTTGGGGGGCTGCGCACTGTGGACTGCGCAATGTAGCGCGTCGTGATTCTTAAACCCCAGGTCGCGAGTGACCCGCGCGCCTATATTGCGCAGTGCATAGTGCGCAGCTAGTGGCCGGGGCGAAACGCCCGGATATTCAGCTCCCGGCGCGCCGTCTCCAGGGCCAGTAGGTCCGAGAACAGGGCGTTGTAGGCGCGCTCGTCGTCAGCCGGGCGCATGCGCTCCAACTGGGCCTTGAGCTGCGCGATCTGATCGCCCACGCGGGCTTCCTGCAAACGCGAGAGCACAGAATCGGCATAGGCCTCTATGTCGTCGGCGTGGATCTCCTCCACCGCGAGCTCGGAGACGAAGTTGCGCCCCGCCAAGTCGCGCATCTGCCCGGCGACATCGCTGATCCACTCGACCCCGCTGCTCACAGCGGCCACGCTGCCCACCGCGTCCATTGCGTCGCGCACCTGGCGGTACGCGTCGTTGGTGAACGCGTCCGGGTTGATCCCGTCGAAGTAGTCGCCGGCAGCATCGGGGTACTGCAGCGCGATCTTTAGCGCCTCGCGCTGCGGCCACAGGAAGGAGTCGTTCGGCGCCGGCGCGACCAACAGCGGCGCGCCGGTGTTTGTCGGCTGGTTGGACTGCGCCCGCGGGCTGAAAGAACGCTTCGCCTTCTTCGGCTTCTTGGCTTCGTCGCGGACCTGCGCGATCACCTCGCCCGGGTTCGGCCAACCAACCCAGCCCGCGAGGCGGCGGGCGTACTCCGTTTGCAGGACAGGGTCGGAGATGTCGGCGACGACGGGGACGGTGCGTCGCAACGCTTGGAGGCGGCCCTCCGCGGTTTCTAGGGAGTAGGCCGCAAGCAGGGTCTGGAGCACGAACTCGTACATGGGCACGCGGCTGGCCACCAAGTCGCGCACCGCGGAGTCCCCTTTGTCCAGGCGGAGGTCGCACGGGTCCATCCCCTCCGGCGCAACCGCGACGAAGCTCTGGCCGGTAAACGACTGATCCCCCTCGAACGCGCGCATCGCGGCCTTCTGTCCCGCCTCGTCGCCGTCGAAGGTGTAGATCAGCTCGCCGCGGAAGTAGTTGTCATCCAACATCAGCCGGCGGATGATCGACATGTGGTCCTTGCCAAAGGCCGTGCCACAGGCGGCGACGGCCGTTTTCACGCCCGCGGCGTGCATCGCCATCACGTCCGTGTAGCCCTCCACCACCACCGTCTGGTGCTCGGTAGCGATGCTCTTTTTCGCCAGGTCAAGGCCGAAAAGCACCTTAGACTTGTGGTACAGCATCGTATCGGAGGTGTTCATGTACTTGCCCATCGGGTCGTCGTCGAAAAGCTTGCGGGCGCCGAAGCCAATGACGTTGCCCGCGACGTCCTTGATCGGCCACAGCAGGCGGCGGCGGAACTTGTCGATAGGCCCGCGGCGTCCCATCGTCGACAAGCCTGCGTCCTGCAGCTCCTGGACGTCGAAGCCCTTGCGCAGCAGGTGCTTTGTCAGCGTGTCCCAGCCGTCGGGGGCGTAACCGCATTCGAAGTGGTAGATCGTGTCCTTGTCGAAGCCGCGGTTGAGCAGGAAGTCGCGCCCCGGCTTCGCCTCCGGGGACTCCAGCTGCTCGCGGTAGAACTCGTGCGCCGCCTTGTTCGCCGCCAGCAGCCGCGCGCGGGTGCCGGGCTTGACATCGCGCGCACCCGTGGAGCCGCCCTGGTAATTGATGTGGTAGCCGATCTGCTCCGCGACCGCCTCGACGGCCTCCGGGAAGGTCAGCTGCTCCATCTCCATGAGGAAAGAAAAGACGTCGCCGCCCTTGCCCGTGGAAAAGCAGTGGTAGTAGCCGCGGGCGGGGCGGACGTGGAACGACGGGGTCTTTTCATCCTTGAACGGGCTTAACCCCTTGAGCGAATCGTGGCCCGCGGGCTTGAGCTGCACATATTCACCGACGATCTCGTCGATGGGCGCGCGCTCACGGATTGCTTGGATGTCACTATCCGGAATCCTGCCCTTAGCCATGAGCTACATCGTAGCCGCTTCGCAGTCAACCACGGACCGCCCAGGTGAGCCGGGGTTTCCGCCCGCCTCACGGGGCCGTGGGTGATAATGGAGCGCATGGCAGATAACTCTGGGCTTAAAAACCGCTACCTCGGTGTGCTGCTCATCGGGCTCGTCGGCGCGTCTTTGGGCATGTTCGGGATCAGGAACATCGCCGAGGGCGGGCCCTCGGGAGTTGAGTTCTGCTCCCCCGATGAGGTGCCCGCCCAGGCGTGGGACACCATTGACACCGTTGAAAACGACGGCCCCTACCCCCACCCCGAGTTCGACGACCGGCGCTTTGGCAACTACGAGGGCGTACTTCCCGAAGAGGAGCTCGACTACTACCAGGAGTACACCGTGGAAACGCCCGGGCTGGGCCACCGCGGGGAGCGCCGGATTGTCACCGGCGGCGGCGCCGACGGCGAGGTCGACGAATGGTACTACACGGGTGACCATTACGAAAGCTTCTGCGAAGTGCCGGGGGTTACATAAAGCCCTAGCCCATAAACCCCTCGAGGCTGGCGGAGCGCTTGGCCAACCGCTCCAGGCGCGACTCGGTAAGCGACGCGATCTGGTCAATAATGACGCGCTCGCGCTCCTGCTCGGATGGGGCGGTGAGCCACCACTGCTGGAACATGGTGTCCAAGGTGCCGGGGGCGCCGTGGGAGAGGTAGTCATAGACGCGGTAGATGCGGTCGCGCTGGCGGTCCTGGCGCTTAAGGTGGGTGGGCATGTCCATGACGTAAAGCACCGCGACTGTTTTGAGCAGGCGCACCTCGGCCTCGGCCTCGGCGGGGATGATCAGCCGGCCGTGCTGTCGGCCCAGGGCGCCGTCGGGGTTGAGGTCGCTGCGCAGCGCGTCGGGCTGGTTAAAATCAGCGGACCTCGTCGCCGAGGTCACCGCGCCAACGTAGCGCCCCACGAGTTCCGAGGTGAGCTGCTTGAGCCCCGCCCAGGCCGACAGCGAGTAGTTGAAATCCGCCGCGGACGTGATCGCCGGCAGCGCCCGGAGGCGATCGGCCGCCGCAATGAGCTCGTCGGCGGCGCCGCCGAAGGCTTGCGCGCCCTTGTCGGCCAGCGCGGCGAGTTCAACGAAGTCCCACAGCACCTTCAGTGAGACTCGACCGGAGACGATGCCGTCTTCGACGTCATGCACGGAGTACGCAATGTCGTCGGCGGTATCCATCACCTGCGCCTCGATCGGAGGGGCGTCAGTGGTGTGGCCCGCGCGCAGCCATTCCAAGATGTGGCGGTCGGAGTCGTAGGCGGAGTACTTGCGCGCCGTTGAGCCGTCGTCAAGCGTGCGCGTGCGCGGGTACTTGCAGGCGGCATCGAGGGCGGCGCGGGTGAGGTTCAGCCCGAAGGACACCTCACCGTCGATCACCTTCGGCTCGAGGCGGGTCAGGATGCGCAGGGTTTGCGCGTTGCCTTCGAAACCGCCGGCGGTCGCGGCGAGCTCGTTGAGCGCGACCTCGCCGTTGTGCCCGTAGGGCGGGTGGCCGATGTCGTGGGTCAGCCCGGCCATGTCGCACAGGTCGGGGTTGAGGCCGAGGCCTAGGCCGATGTCTCGGGAAATCTGCGCGACCTCGATCGAGTGCGTCAACCGGGTGCGCGGGGTATCACCGTCGCGGGGGCCGACGACCTGGGTTTTGTCGGCGAGGCGTCGGAAGGCGGCCGAGTGCAGAACCCGTGCGCGGTCCCGGGAGAACGCGCCACGCTGGTCCATCGACTCGGGCATCTGCGAACCCTTCGGGCCCTCGGGCGCACGGCGCTCGACGTCGACATCACTGTATGGGTACACGTTGCCCAAGCTTAAAGCGTCGCAGTGCAATGTCGCGGTTGCGACTACCCTAGAACACATGAATCCACGCTATCTTCGCATCCTGCTCGCCGGCCCGCTGCTCGCAGCGGGACTCGGCACCGCCGCCGCACCCGCCGCACTCGCGCTGAGCACTTCGGTCCAGGCACAGGCGACCTCACTTGCGCCCGGCCGGCTTAGCGACGTCGTCACCGACGAAGCCGGAGTCTTAAGCCCCGGGGAGATCAGCCAGATCGAATCCGCCGTCACGCAGGTCGCGGCGGAGAAACAAAAGACCGTCCGCGTGGTCTACCTCGACTCCTTCGGATCCATGAGCGCGGAGCAGTGGGCTCAGGAGGCGGTTAACCAAAATGGATCCAACACCGCGGTCATTGCGATCTCCCCGCAGGAACGCTCATTTGCCGTCGACGCGGGCCAGATGTGGTCCCAGGGCGAGGTCGACGCGATGTACGACGCGGCGTACGCGCGCCTGACCCAAAACGACTGGGCCGGCGCGGCGTTGGCTGCCGTGGATGCAGCAGCGGGCGGCGGCGCAGGCGACGGGCAGGGCGGCCTCTTGGTCGCGGGCGGGCTCGGCGTGGCCGCTGTTGCGGGCGGCGGAATCTGGGCCGCATCGCGGCGCAACACGAAGAAAACCAAGCAGGCCCAGGTCGCCGCCGCGCGCGAGCTGGGCCCGGGAGACACCGATTCCCTGTCGCGCCTGCCCACGCCAGCGCTCGAAGAGCTCGCCCGTGACGCCCTTGTCCACTCCGACGAGTCCATCCGCCAGGGCAAGGAGGAGCTGTCCCTGGCCACCGCGGAGTTCGGCCCCGAGCGCGTGCGGCCCTTTACGTCCGCGATGAACACGGCGAATTCCACCCTGCAGCGCGCGTTCGCCACCCACCAGCGCCTGTACGACGCCATCCCCGAAACCGAGCCGGAAAAGCGCGCGATGCTGATCGACATCATCTCGTCGGCCGGCAAGGCAAACGAAGCTCTGCAGGCCAAGTCGGCCGAGTTCAACGAGATGCGTAGCACGCTCATGCGCGCGGACGAGGAGATCGACAAGATTGTCCAGCGCACGATCGACCTCCGCGCCCGCCTCGAGCCAGCGGAGGCCACACTGGAAGACCTGCGTGCCCGCTACTCAGAGGAGATACTCGCCTCAATCGCCCCGAACGTCGGTGTGGCCAGGGACTCCCTCGATGAGGCCGAGAGGCTGCTGACCGAGGCGCGCAGCGTCGCGTCCCAGCCCGCCGGGCGCCAGGGCGCACTGGTGGACCTGCTGGCCTCCGCTTCCCACGCGGTCGAAGTCTCCGACACCAACCTCGCCGCCATCGAGCACGCCGACACCAACATCCGCGACTCCAGGGCAAACCTTCCCGCCCTGATCACCGAGATCGAGGGCGAACTGCGAGAGATCGAGTCGCTCAAGGGTGCGAGCAAGCAGGGCGCGCAGATCGATGTCGCCG
The DNA here is from genome assembly GCF_031844665.1 of Corynebacterium sp. Z-1. Lineage (NCBI taxonomy): Bacteria > Bacillati > Actinomycetota > Actinomycetes > Mycobacteriales > Corynebacteriaceae > Corynebacterium > Corynebacterium sp. Z-1. The sequence continues at coordinate 2,210,696 of NZ_CP134621.1, forward strand.
CGCTGGACGCCATTGCCGCCGAGGCTCGCCAGAGTCTGGCTTCGATGGACAACCGCGCCGAGACTGACCCGCTCTCCCTGTACACGGATCTGACCGATCTGGACTCGCGTATCGACGCCCACATCGACGCCGCCCGCGGCGCCGCCGCCGACCAGAACCGCCAACTGACCGTGCTCCAGCAGCAGCTTCAGGTCGCCGGGGCGCAGATCCAGTCGGCTGAGGACCTGATCAACTCTCGTGGTCGCATTATCAGTTCCCACGCCCGCTCCCTTCTGGCCGAAGCGAAGCGCCAGTTCAACGAGGCGCGCAACCGGGCGACGAGCGACACCCGCGGCGCCATCGACTTCGCGCGCACCGCGACCGAGACCGCGCGCCGCGCCTCCAGCTCCGCGAACGACGACATCAACCGCTACCAGCAGCAGCGCAACCAGCAGATGGCAGGCGGTGTGGCGGGCAACATGGCCAACGCGATCATCTGGGGCTCGATCCTCTCCGGCGGCTTCGGCGGCGGGGGCGGCGGCTTTGGCGGCGGTTTCGGCGGTGGCGGAGGGTTCTCCGGGGGCGGGCCCGTCGGCCGCGGCGGCATGTTCTAGGCCGTAGTACTTCTGGGCCCTAGTACAGGGTGCGTCTGGTGGGCGCGTCGACAAACGTTAGTGCCCACGACATAAACACCACATCCAGCATCGCGCCAGCCCCACGTTCCTGCGCCTTAGCTGCCCAGTCGACCTCGAGGTCGCCGTTGGGCAAGCCCCGGGTGCGCGCGATGACGCGGCCTTCGGCGTCGAGGATTTCGCGCCGCTTTCCGCTGGTGCGGTTGAGCGCGTAGGTGCGCCCGGCGCACTCGGCGCGGTAGCGCGACACCGTTAGCCCCGCCTTGGCCACCCGAAAGGTGGATCCGTCGGGCGCGGTAGCGCGGACGTCTGCGGGCGAGGACGAGGACACGCTCAGCGTCACGGCGCCTACCACCACGGCGTCTGCGGTGGCTTCGGCCACGGTGGTGGGGCCGTCGAGAAGCGAGCTGCCCTGCCAGATCATTGGATGAGGAAGACCACGACGACGAAGATGGAGAGGAAGACCAGGAAGGCGATCAGCACGGTCGAGTTGATCATCTTCTTCGTCTCCAGCACCTCGCGCGAGACCCACGCCAGCGCGGCGATGTCGGTCGCGGGGAGCTGGGTTTCACCCTCGAACTCGAGGATCGCGCGGCGCACGCCGTTGTGGTCCTGGGTGAACTGCGCGACCTTGTTGCCAGCGGCGTCGTCGACGATCCAGTTCTTCGACCACTCGTTCACCAGCGCGTAACCGCGGCCCTCGACGGTAACCGGGATTTTCTTGTCGCGCTTGAGGCTGCCGGTGGCGCGCACAATCTCCTCGCCGGCGCGCGTCGCGACCGCGCCGGATTCCGGCGAGGTGACCAGCTCCCACTCTTGGTCGCCGACGGTGGCGCGCTCGTGGGTGAACACCCCGAGCACCTCGGGGCCGTTTTCCGCGAGCAGCTTCAGGTTGTCCTTGTCGCTGCGATCCCAACTGACGTAGTGCATGGGCTTATCTTTCTTCGCGCGCCTCTAGGCGCCGATGAGTTGTGCGGCCAGGTAGGACTCGAGCTCGTCAAGCTTGACGCGCTCCTGCTGCATCGTGTCGCGCTCACGCACCGTGACGGCGTTGTCCTCGAGGGAATCGAAGTCGAAGGTGACGCAGAACGGGGTGCCGATCTCGTCCTGGCGGCGGTAGCGGCGCCCGATCGCACCTGAGGTATCAAAGTCGACGTTCCAGTGCTGGCGCAGCGTCTGCGCGAGCTCCTCCGCCGGGCCGGACAGCTCCGGCTTCTTCGACAGCGGCAGCACCGCGACCTTGATCGGCGCGAGGCGGCGATCCAGCTTGAGCACGACGCGGGTGTCCACCCCGCCCTTCGCGTTCGGGGCCTCGTCCTCGTGGTAGGCGTCGATGAGGAAGGCCATCATCGCGCGACCCAGGCCGGCTGCCGGCTCGATGCAATACGGAATCCAGCGCTCGCCCGAGTCCTGCTCGAAGAAGCTCAAGTCCTCGCCCGAGGCCTCGGCGTGGGTCTTCAGGTCGTAGTCGGTGCGGTTGGCCACGCCCTCGAGCTCACCCCACTTCGACCCGGTGAAGTTGTAGGCGTACTCCACGTCGACGGTGCGCTTGGAGTAGTGCGACAGCTTCTCCCTCGGGTGCTCGTACAGGCGCAGGTTGTCCGGGTTGATGCCGAGGTCGATGTACCACTGCAGGCGGTTGTCAATCCAGTACTGGTGCCACTGCTCGTCCTCGCCGGGCTTGACAAAGAACTCCATCTCCATCTGCTCGAACTCACGGGTGCGGAAGATGAAGTTGCCCGGGGTGATCTCGTTGCGGAAGGACTTGCCCATGTTCGCGATGCCGAACGGCGGCTTCATGCGCGCGGACGTCATCACGTTCTTGAAGTTGACGAAGATGCCCTGGGCCGTCTCCGGGCGCAGGTAGTGCAGGCCCTCGGAGTCGTCGACGGGGCCGAGGAAGGTCTTCATCAGGCCGGAGAAGGCGCGCGGCTCGGTCCAGTTGCCCGGCTGGCCGGTCTCGGGGTCGTTGATGTCCGCGAGCCCGTTGGCCGGCGGGTGTCCGTGCTTCTCCTCGTAGGCCTCGAGCAGGTGGTCGGCGCGGTAGCGCTTGTGGGTGTGCAGGGACTCCACCAGTGGGTCGGTGAACACCTCGACGTGGCCCGAGGCGACCCACACCTGGCGAGGCAGGATGATCGAGGTGTCCACGCCGACGGTGTCCTTGCGCGACTGCACCATGTGGCGCCACCACTGGCGCTTGATGTTCTCCTTCAACTCCACGCCGAGCGGGCCATAGTCCCACGCGGAGCGGGTACCGCCGTAGATCTCTCCCGCCGGGTACACCAACCCACGACGCTTGCAGAGATTGACGACGGTATCGATGTTGCTGGAGGCCATGGACAACTCCTGTAGAAATCAGACGGCGGTTTTAAGAACAGTGACAAAGCTAGTTGCCCAGTGTAGCGGGTCGCCAATTTCAATCGGTGTCGACGCCAAGCGGAGCGTTTCGCCCCACTCCGCGGACAGTCGTCTATCATATTCGGAAAGATATCTCTCCAAGTGCGACCAGCGCTTAGAATAGGTAATAGAAAGGGGCTGAGGGTCGTGAATGGTCTGCAACCGCGGGACGTCGAGCGAACGGCCGCGATTGTGAGCGCTCTTGACTCCCCTCTGCGACTACAAATCCTCCTCCTCTTGCACACATCCCCGCACGTTGTGCACCAGATTGTGTCCACGTTGGACAAGTCGCAGCCCCTGATCAGCCAGCACCTGCGCGTGCTGAAGAAGTCCGGCCTCGTGGATGCGGCGAGGGCGGGTCGCGAGGTCGTGTACACGCTCGCTGAGCCCGCCGTTATTGACATCATTTTTCAGCTCGCTGACCTCGCAACGGTTCGTAACACCGGCACGGGCGAAGACGAGCTTGCTTCTCGACGCCTCTCCGACGCCACCTCGACTACCGAGAATGGCTCGTCCGCGGGCGCGGTAGCGATCATCGATCCCCCTTCTGACATTCGGCCCTCGCGCGACCCCGGCCTGGTGCCATTCACACCGGGGCCTACTCGGGAATAGAATGGGGACATGTCTCGCACACCGTCGGCCACCCCTGCCCCCAAACGTCACACTCCCACGCCCAAGCTAGGCGTCCGCAATACATGGCAGCGCACCGCGGTCGTCGAAGCGCTGCGCGACATCGACAAGTTCGTCTCCGCTCGCCAAATCCACGACGCGCTTGAGCAGCGCGGCGAAAAGGTGGGCCTGACCACCGTCTACCGCACTCTGCAGTCGCTGGCCCAGGTGGAGGCCGTGGATGTACTGCAGAACAAGGACGGCGAGTCTCTCTACCGCCACTGCCTCACCGAGCATCACCACCACCACTTAATGTGCACCCAATGCGGCCGCAGCGAAGAGATCGAAGGCGGCCCGGTGGAGCAATGGGCGCAGCTCGTCGCACAGCGCTACGGTTACGAGTTGGTCGGACACGACGCCGAGGTCTTCGGCGTGTGCCGCACCTGCCAGGAAGAACGCGGCAACAACGCTTAGGCGTTGTACTCAATCGCGCCGCCGAAGCGGCGGTCGCGCTTGGCGTACTCCAGCACGGCAGCGAAAAGGTCCTCGCGGGTGAAATCGGGCCACAACTTCTCCTGGTACACCATCTCCGCGTAGGCCGACTGCCACAAAAGGAAGTTCGAGGTGCGCTGCTCTCCTGAGGGGCGCAGGAAAAGGTCCACGTCCGGCATATCCGGCTGGTACAGCCACTGGTCGAAGGTGTCCTCGGTAATCTCGCTGGGGCGGATCTGGCCGTTGGCTGCGGCGTCGAGAAGCGAGCGCACTCCGTCGACGATCTCCGCGCGGCCACCGTAGTTGACGCACATCACCAGTGTCAGCCCGGTGTTGTCTTGGGTGAGCTCCTCGGCTTTTTCCAGCTCGCGGATCACGCTGCGCCACAGCCGCGGACGTCGACCGGCCCAGCGAATGCGCACGTTTTTGCCGTTTAGCTCGTCGCGGCGGTTGCGCAGCACGTCGCGGGAAAAGCCCATGAGGAAACGCACCTCCTCTGCGCTGCGGCGCCAGTTCTCCGTGGAAAACGCGTACGCCGACAGCCACTGCACAGTGCCGAGCTCGATGCAGGCATCGACGCAATCCATAAGCACGGCCTCGCCCCGCTTGTGGCCCTCCGTGCGCTTCAACCCGCGCTGCTGGGCCCACCTGCCGTTGCCGTCCATCACCACGGCGATGTGGCGAGGAATGAACTCGGGGGCAATGTCGGGTCTGGTCATTGCTCTATTATGCCTGCTCCATAATCTTCAAACTCTTCACGGCCGTCTCCAGATGCCAGTGCAGGTGGGCCGTGGTCAGCCGGTGCACCTGCTCCACCATGTCGGTGGCGGCCGGGTGGCCGTTTTGGATCAGCCACATCACGTGCAGGGTCTCCGGGTCGACGCCGGCCGAGCCGGGCGGGCGGCAGTTGTTGCACACCGCCCCGCCCGTCGGGGCGCTAAACGCCTTGTGCGGGCCCGGGTCCTGGCAGTTCGCGCAGTGAAACAGGCTCAGGCCCCAGCCGGCGTGCTCGGTCGCGCGCAGGATGAACGCGTCGAGGACGAGCGTGGGGTGCTGCTCGGGGTCTTGAAGTTGCTCCAGGGCGTCGCGGGTGGCGTCGAAAAGCGAGCTGCCCCGCTCGGCGTCGGAGTAGCTGAGCTTCTCCGCGGCCTCCAGGATCGCGCAGCCGGCGGCGTAGCGGTCAAAGTCCTCGATGATGCGGCCCGCGAAGTAGGCGACGGTGTCGGCGGCCGTGATAGTGGCCAGGTTGCGGCCCGGGTAGAGCTGGACGTCGATGTCCACGAAGGGCTGGATCCGTGATCCGAAGCGCGAGCGGGACTTGCGCACGCCCTTGGCCACGCTGCGCACGAGACCGTGGTGCCGAGTCAGCAGCACCACGACACGATCGGCCTCGCCGAAATCGTAGGTACGCACCACGAATGCGCGGTCGCGGTAGCTCTCCCTAGAAGCCAAGACGCCCCAGCGCCTTCGGGTCCGACTGCCAGTTCTTCAGCACCTTGATGCGCAGGTCAAGGAAGACGTTCTGGCCGAGCAGCTCAATGATCTGCTTGCGCGCGCGGTGCACGATGCCAGAGAGCCGCCGCCCGTCCGGGCCCTCGATAATCTTCTTCTGCCCCGGGCGCTCGAGGAACATCACGGCGTAAACCCGCAGGCGCTCGGGGTTGTCCGGGTCCGGGTGCATCTCATCGATCTGCACCGCCACCGAGTGCGGCAGCTCCTCGCGCAACCCCTGGAGCGCTTCCTCGCGGATCAGCTCCGAAATCCGCGTCTCCGTGTCCTCGTCCGTGACGTGCCCTTCCGGGTAAAACTGCGGGCCCTCGGGCAGGTGGTCGACAAGGATGTCCAGCAGCACGTCGAGCTGCACGGCCTCGGTCGCGGAGACGGGCACGACCTCGCAATCCTCGCCAAGCAGGTCGTGCAGCTCCACGAGACGCTCGCCCACGGTGTCCTTGTTGGCCTTGTCCAGCTTTGTCACGATGCCGACGATCGGGGCGTTGGGCTTGATCGTGCGGATCTGCTCCAGGATGAAGCGGTCGCCGGGGCCGATCTTCTCATCCGCCGGGACGGTGAAACCGATGACATCGACGTCGGCGAAGGTGTCGCGGACGACGTCGTTAAGCCGCTCGCCGAGCAGCGTGCGCGGGCGGTGCACGCCAGGCGTATCGACGACGATGACCTGCGCATCCTCACGGTTGATGATGCCGCGGATCGGGTGGCGCGTCGTCTCCGGCTGGTCCGCCATGATGGCGATTTTCTCCCCCACCAGCGCGTTCGTCAGCGTCGACTTACCCGTGTTCGGGCGGCCGACGAAGCTGACGAAGCCGGAGCGGAAGCCCTCAGGCGTGTTCGTATTCATAACGGCCATCTTAGCTGGGGCGGGTGGCGTGGCCGGTTTCGTCGCGCGGGGTGTTTGCGCCAAAGTGCACACTATGGTGACAAGCTAGCACGTGTGCGCTAAGTAGGCGCTAGTATAATTGGGCACAGGCATTCGAAAGCGGAAGGGGGAAGTCATGGAAAGGCTCACCGCACTAGTTGATGCGTATGAAGACACGTTGAACCAGCTCTGCATGCTTTTCGACGACCCCACCACGCTCGCACTCCACGACATCCACGCCGAGATGGAATGCCTGGAAAAGGTCTCGGCAAAGCAGGCGTACATCGACGCGGCATTCGCCCACGTGTGCGCCCGCGAGGACGCGGGGCGCCTCGTCGGCGGCAACTGGCCCAGCGACTACCTGGAAAAGGCCCTCGGCATCTCCCGCGGGGAGGCCTTCCGCCGGCTCGACCGGGCCAAGGACCTGTTCGACCCGCCCGTGCAGCCGCCCCAGCCCGAGGAGTCGGCTCCGCTGTTCGACCCAGCGTCCTCGGATACACAGGACCAGACGCGCTCCGACTCCCAGGAAGTTTCCGCCGAAAAGCAGGCGATCATCGACCGCGAGCTGCGCAAGCTGACCAAGCACGCCGGCGTTGAGCGCCCCGCGATCTTCAAGCGCGCCATGGCGGAGGCGAAGACCCGCACCCCCGAGGACCTCCACGCATTCGTGCGCCGGCTCGTTGATCGCGCCAACCGCAAACACAAGCCGGTCAACGACCCGAACGCCGGGTTCGACAGGCGCGGCGTGAGCTTTACGCCGAAGAAGGCCGACGGGACGCGCACGATGAGCGTCACGCTCACCGAAGCCAACTATGCGCTGATCAAGGTCCTGCTCGACCACAACCCCGGCCCCGGCTCCAACATTCCCGACGCCATCGCCGACGACACCCGCATGCCCGCGCAGCGCAAGTTCGACCAGCTGTGAAACATCATGATGCAGTACGAAAACGACCGCCAGGCTAAGAACCGCGGCGCGGCCTCCGTGGTCATCTCGATCACCCTCGACGACCTCGCGGACGCCGACTTCACCACGACCTTCCCCACGAACACCGGCGCGGAGTTGTCCTGCTTCGACCTCGTGCGCCTCGGGATGGGCGGGACCGAGGACTTCATCTTGCACATCGACCGCGCCACGGGTGTCCCGCTCTCACTGGGCAGGACCCGCCTCGCCAGCGTCGCGCAGCGCATCGTGGCACTGGCCATCCAAGGCGTCTGCGCCTGGACCGGCTGCTCGGTGCCCACGTCCGAGGCCGAAATCCACCACATCCTGTCCTACATTCGCGGCGGGAACACGGATATGCAGAATCTAGCCGCTATGTGTCGCCGCCACCACCGGTTCAACAACGACGCCCGAGACGGCTCGCACGGCAGATCCCACGTCGAGAGAGACCCCGCGACGGGCAGGATCGGCGTGGTCAACCCCGATGGCAGCATCGAGTACAACGACACGCAAGGGTTCCACGACTCAGCCTGGGCGAAGCTTTTCCGGCGCGGACGCATCAGCGGCCTCAGCGCCCCCGGCCTGCCACCGGACCCGCCTGTCTTTCCCGCCGAGCCCAAAGCCAGCGCCTAACGCCCGCACGCCCCGATTTCTCTCGACGGGAACCGGGCGGCTTGGCGCGTGTTAGCACACCGTTTACAGTGCCTCTACCTCAAACTGCAGCCGCGGCTGCGCGTAGGCGTCCTGCGCCTCCACCAGCAGCAGCTCCCCTGCCCCCGCCTCGTAGGTCGTCGACAGCAAATCAAACACCGACGAGGCCGTGCGCGCCAACGCGTCCGCGGCATCACCGCTGCGGATGTAGTGGCCGGTAAACAGCGCCGAGGCCACATCACCCGACCCGTTGCGCTTAAACGGCAACCGTGGCGTGCGCACAATCCACGACCCCTTGTCGTCGACCACGATCATCTCGAGGAAGTTCTCGGGATCCGCCTCGGGGCGCTCGACGGACGTGACCAGCACGGTCCGCGGCCCCATCTCGCGGGCCGCCGCAACCGCGTCCAGCGTCGAGTCCAGGTCCGTCGCCTCCCGGCCGGTCAGGTACCCCAGCTCGAACTGGTTCGGGGTGATGATGTCGGCCACCGGCACCACGCGGTCGCGCAGCAGCGGCGGGATGGTGTCGGCGACGAAGCAACCCGACTTCGCGTTGCCCATCACCGGGTCGCACGCGTAGACGGCCGCGGGGTTGAGCTCCTTGACGCGAGCAACGGCGTCGATGATCACCCCCGCGATGTCGTCGCCGCCCTGGTAGCCGGACAGCACCGCGTCGACCTGGCCCAGCACCCCGCGCTCGTCGATACCGGCGATCACGTCCGCGACGTCCGCAGCCGGGATCATCGGGCCCCGCCACGCGCCGTAGCCGGTGTGGTTAGAGAAGTTGACGGTGTAGACCGGCCACACCTCGTGCCCGATGCGCTGCAGCGGGAACACTGCCGCCGAGTTGCCCACGTGGCCGTAAGCGACGGCCGACTGGATGGAGAGGATGTTCATAGTCCCCTATTGTGCACCACGCCCGCTGGCGGCTACTGAGCGGACTGGTACTCGTCGATCACGTCGGGCAACTCGATGAGCACGCTGCGCACCTTGATGCGGCCGCGGCGGTCGCGCCCACCCTCGGCGGTGAAGCGCAGCTCGGAAACTTCCACCGAGGACCCGGGCAACGGAACGCGGCCGAGCTCGAAGGACAGCAGTCCGGCGACAGTGTCTACCGAGTCGACGATCTCGTCGTCGAAGGACAGCTCGTAACCGACGTTGTCCTGCAGATAGTCCACCAGGTCGTCGAGAGGCAGGCGCGCCTGCGCGCGGTAGCGCGGCCCTTCAAGCGGCTCGATCGGCGCCATCTCCGCCTCGTCGTACTCGTCGGTGATCTCGCCGACGATCTCCTCCAGCAGGTCCTCCATGGTGAGGAGTCCGGCGACGCCGCCGTACTCGTCGATAAGCATGGCGATGTGCGTGCCTCGCTGCTGCATCTCGTGGAGCAGTACGTCGAGCGGCTTCGACTCGGGGATGAACAGCGGCTCGCGCATCACGTCCGCGATTGAGGTCGCCGGGTCGAGGGGGCGGCCGTCCGAAGTGAACATGTCCTTGAGGTAGACAACGCCCACGATGTCGTCGGCGTTCTCCCCGATCGCGGGTACGCGCGAGTGCCCGGAGCGCACCATCAGGCGCGTGGCCTGCCCCACGGTCTTTTCCGCCTCGATCCAGATCATCTCCGGGCGCGGCACCATGACCTGCTTGGCGTAGGTGGAGGCTAAGTCGAAGATGTTCTGGATCATGCGGTGCTCGGTGGTCTCCACCACCCCGCGCTCCTGGGCGATGTCCACCATCTCGCGCAGCTCGATCTCCGTGGCGTAAGGGCCCTCGCGGAAGTCGCGGCCCGGGTGGAAGAGGTTGCCCACCCAGATCAAAAGCCGCGCCACCGGGCCAAGGACCACGTTGAACGCCACGAGCCACTGGGCGGCGCGCAGCGAGATCGAGTACGGGTTGCGCCGCCCCGCCGTGCGGGCGAACACGCCGATGATGCCGAACTGCAGCAGCGTCACACCGGCGACCGCGACGAAAATCGCCCAGGAGACAGCCCCAAACAGATCCAGCGTGAACATGGCGGCGAAGACGGCGGCGGTGACGTCCAGCACCGTACGCACCATGACCAGCATGTTGACCTGATTCGCCCGCGAATCGACGACCCGCATCAACGCCCGGGAGCCCGGGACGTCGTCCTTGAGCATGCTCTCCACGCGCGCCCGCGAGATCGGGGCGAGCGCCGATTCCACGGACCCGAGCAGGCCCGAGGCGAGCAGCGCAGCGAGCGCGACCACCGCGTATGTGACGGTGAACTCCACGAGCGCTACTGCTCCTTCATCCGGCGGTCGAGGTCGTCGCGGTCGGCGGCGGAGGGAAACGCCTGGGCCCCGGTGGGCTTCGGCTGGTACTGCACCCCGCGCGCGGCGAGGTTGTCGTACCAGTCGGCGAGGATCTCGTTCTGCAGCGAGAACATCTCGCGCTCGTCCTCGGGCGCGATGTGGTCGTAGCCGAGCAGGTGCAGCACGCCGTGGACGGTCAGCAGCGCCAGCTCGTGCCCGAGGTCGTGGCCCGCGAGCTCCGCTTGCCTACGATCAAAGGCCGGGCACAAAATGATGTCACCAAGCATCGCCGGGCCGGGCTGCGCCGCATCCGGGCGGCCGCCGCCGGGGGTGAGCTCGTCCATGGGGAAGCTCATCACGTCGGTGGGCCCCTCGAGGTCCATCCAGCGGACGTGGAGGTCCGCCATCGTGGGCTCGTCGACGAGCGTGATGGTCACCTCGGTCTCAGGGTGGACGTCCATGGCGGCCAGTGCGAAGGAGGAGACGTCGACGAGCATCTCTTCGTTGATGTCACCCTCGCCGGACTCGTTTAGCACCTCGATGCTCATGGCAGCGCCCTTTCTCGCTCCGCCTGCTTCTTCTCGTAGCGCGCCGCGTTGGTGGCGTCGTGGCGATCGTAGGCCTCGACGATGCGCGAGATCAGGTGGTGGCGCACCACGTCCTCCGCGCTGAGCTCCTCGATGTAAATGTCGTCGATGCCACCGAGGATGCGCCGCGCCACGCGCAGGCCGGAGACCGTGCCACTGGGCAGGTCCACCTGGGAGACGTCACCGGTGACCACCATCTTCGAGCCGAAGCCGAGGCGGGTCAAAAACATCTTCATCTGGCTGCCCGTGGTGTTCTGCGCTTCGTCGAGGATGACGAAGGCGTCGTTGAGCGTGCGCCCGCGCATGTACGCCAGCGGGGCGACCTCGATGATGCCGGCATCGAGCAGCTTCGGGATCATCTCGGGGTCCAGCATGTCGCGCAGAGCGTCGTAAAGCGGGCGCAGGTACGGGTCGATCTTGTCGTTGAGCGTGCCGGGCAGGAAGCCGAGCTTCTCGCCGGCCTCGACGGCCGGACGGGTCAGGATGATGCGTTTGACCTGCTTGGATTGCAGCGCTTGGACCGCCTTCGCCACCGCGAGGTAGGTCTTGCCCGAACCCGCAGGCCCGATGCCGAAGGTGATCGTGTTCTCATCGATCGCATCGACGTAGCGGCGCTGGCCTGCGGTTTTCGGACGAATCACCTTGCCGCGGCGCGCGACGATCTCGGCGCCGAGGATCTCCGCGACCGACTCCGGCGCCTCGGTCTCCATAATCCGAGTGGCGTGGACCACGGTGTCGGGCCCGACAGGCACCCCGCGGCGCGCCATCGATTCAATCTCGTCGAGGACCCGGGTGGCGTGGGCCACCGCGGCGACGGGCCCGCGCAGCGTGACCGTGGTGCCGCGGGCGTGGATGTCCGCGCCGAGCTGCTGGTTCAGCACCCGCAGGTTGTCGTCGTTGATACCGAGCACCGCCTGGGCGTAGGTCGAGTCGAGCTCAACCTTGCGCGTCACCAGTTCTTCCATAATGTGAAACCCTACCAGCGCCCCGTGACAGCGCCGATCGCGCACAGCGCCGCGAACCCCGCCGAGGCTGTGCGCAACACCTCCGGGCCGAGCTTGACGGCCTCGGCGCCCAAGCTCTTGAGCTCCTCGGGCCCGATGCCGCCCTCCGGCCCGACGATGACAAAGACCTCGTCGGCGAACTCGATGTCCGTGATCGACCGCTTCGCGTCCTCGTGCAGAACGAGCGCCTGCTTGCCGACAACCCGCTCACGCAGCTGGTTCGTCGTCACAGGCTCCGCCACCTGAGGCACCCACGCCCGGCGCGACTGCTTGGCTGCCTCGCGCGCCACCGCCTGCCACTTGGCCACCTGCTTGGCCTGCTTGTCCGCGGGCCAGCGCGCGATGGTGCGCTGCGAGATCCACGGTACGATCGCGTCGGCGCCGCCTTGTACGGCCAAGTCGACGGCGAGCTCGGCGCGGTCCGCCTTCGGGATGGCTTGGACGACGGTGACGCGCGGGGTTGGCTTCGGCACCTGGGTGAACCCCAGCACCTCGCCGCGCAGGAAGTCCTTACCGCGCACCTCGGTCACCGTGACCTCGGCGGCGGTGCCGGCGCCGTCGACAAGCATGATGCGCTCGCCCACGGCGATGCGCTTGACCGTGACCGCGTGGCGGCCCTCCGCCCCGTCGAGCTCGCCGCGGGCGGGGTCCGGGGTGATGAAGACCGGCAGGCTCATCGGCGGAAGCGGCCGCGCATCCGGCCGAAGAAGGACTCGTTGTGGCCGGCGTCCTCGCTGGCCACCGACGCGGAGTGGGCGTGGCCGTCGCGCAGGCCCTCGAGCGCCTCGCGCTCCTCGGGGCGAAGCTCCGTGGGCACGACTACCTCAATGTGCGCGATCATGTCGCCGGCCTCCTGGCTGCGCAGCCGCGGCATGCCAGCGCCGGTGAGCACGACGCGCTCGTTCGGCTGTGTGCCTGCCGGCACCTCAATCGAGGCCTCGCCGCCGCCGAGAGTATCCACCGTTAACGAGGTGCCCAGGGCCGCCTCGTACATCGGCACCGTCACGCGCAGATGCAGGTTGTCGCCCTCACGCGCGAAAACTGGGTGCGGCTGCGTGTGAACCTCGACGTACAGATCGCCTGCGGGCCCGCCGCCGTGGCCGACCTCACCCTGGCCCGCCATGCGGATCCGCATGCCGTCGGCGATACCGGCCGGGATGTTCACAGTCAAATCGCGGCGCGAGCGCACCCGGCCATCTCCCGCGCACTGGCGGCAGGGATCCTTGATCAGCTCGCCGAACCCGCGGCACTTGGGGCAGTCGCGGGTGGTCATGATGTTGCCGAGGAAAGACTGCTGGACCTCCTCAACCGAGCCAGTGCCGTGGCAGTGGTCGCAGGTCACCGGCTTCGACTTCGATTCGGACCCGGTGCCGGTGCAGGCGTCGCACAAGACGGCGGTGTCGACGGTGACTTCCTTCTTTACGCCGGTGAAGGCGTCGTCAAGCGTAATGGCGGTGCGCAGCAGGGCGTCATTGCCGGGCTGCACGCGCGAGCGCGGCTCACGGCCCTGGCCTGCGCCGCCGAAGAAGGCCTCGAAAATGTCGCCGAAGCCACCAAACCCGCCTGCCCCGCCCGGCCCGGCGGCGCCTTGCTCCATCGGGTCGCCGCCGCGGTCAACGATGTGGCGCTTGGAGGGGTCGAGCAACACCTCCTGCGCCATGGAGATCTCGCGGAACTTCTCCGCGGCCTCCTCGGACGGGTTGACATCCGGGTGGTACGTGCGCGCCAGCTTGCGGTACGCCCTCTTAATCTCCTGCTCGGTCGCCTCGCGGTCGACGCCGAGGATCCCGTAATAGTCACGAGCCACTGTCTCAGATACGCCTTTCTAAAAAGCTTCTACTCTCCACGCAGGATCCGGCTAATGTAGCGGGCCACCGTGGCAACCTTTTGAATCGTACCGGGGTAGTCCATGTAAGTGGGACCCACCACCCCTAGACCGCCGAGGGCTTCCCCGGTGCCGTATGCAGTTGTAACAATCGAGGCGCGGGAAAATTCCTCGTCCTCGTTCTCGCGGCCGATGCGCACGCTGACGCGCTCGAGCTCCTGGGCACTGGCGAGCAACTTGAGCACCACAACCTGCTCCTCGAGCGCGGCGATGACACTATGCAGATCGCCCCCGGAGGCGGAGACGTGGGTGAGGTTGGCGGCACCCGCGATGAGCAGCCGGTCGCTCGGGGTGTCCACGAGCGTTTCAATGAGCACCGCGGTGGCGCGCTCGACGGCGTCCGCAATCCGCGCGTCGGCGAGCTCCGCCAGCTTCGCCAGCGACGTCGAGGCCTCCGACATCGTGGCCCCGACCAGCACGGTGTTGAGGGCGTCGCGGAGCAGGCGCACGTCCTCGACGGCGAGTGCGGTGGCGAGCTCGACGTTGCGCTGGTCCACCCGGCCCGAGTCGGTGATGACCACCAGGAGCAGACGCGTCGGCGCCAACGCCACCACCTCGCAGTGCTTCACCCGCGACACCTCGAGGGTGGGCAGCTGCACTACGGCGGCCTGGTTGGTAATCTGCGCGAGCAGCTGCACCGAGCGGCGCAGCACGTCCTCAAGGTCGGTGCCGTTTTCCAAAAAGTCCAAGATCGCGTGGCGCTCCGGCGCCGAGAGCGGCTTGACCCCGTGCAGCGCGTCGACGAAGGCGCGGTAACCCTTCTCCGTGGGCACACGGCCAGAACTGGAGTGCTGCTGGGCGATGAAGCCCTCCTTTTCCAGCACCGACATGTCGTTGCGGATCGTCGCGGAGGAAACGCTCAGGTTGTGCCGCTGCACGAGCGACTTCGAGCCCACCGGCTCCTGCAGGGCGATGTAGTCGGCCACGATGGCGCGAAGCACCGCCTGCCTGCGATCTTCTGCCCCACTCATGCCCACCACCTTACCCGCGCGCTATTCCGCCGCCAGAATGTCGGTGATGATGCCGTCGGCAAACAGGCGCCCCGCGTCCGTGACCGCGACCCGCTCGCCCACGGAGAGCAGACCCGCGCGCGCATGCTTGTCGACGACCCCCCACGCGCTCTCGCCTATCCACTCGCGCGGGATTCCCTCCTTCAACCGCAACCCCAGCATGATCGCCTCGAAGTGTTGCTCCTGCGCGGTCAAAGATTCCTGATCCGCGATAGGCAGCGATCCGCCGGCGAGCAGCTCGCTGTAGCGTTCGGGGCGCTTGACGTTGTGGAATCTCGTGGTGCCGATGAAGCTGTGGGCGCCGGGGCCAGCTCCCCACCACTGCCCCCCGCGCCAGTACAGGAGGTTGTGCCGGCACTGCCCGCCTTCACGCGCCCAGTTAGACACCTCGTACCAGCCGAAGCCAGCGTCCTCGAGGGTGCCCGAGATGATCTCGTAGCGGTCGGCGTAGACGTCCTCGCTCGGTGCCGGCAGCTCCCCGCGACGGACCTTCCGAGCCATCGCGGTGCCGTCCTCGACGATCAGCGAGTACGCGCTGACGTGGTCGACGCCCGTTGAGAGCACCGCATCGAGGGTTGCCCGCACATCGTCATCCGTTTCCGTCGGGGTGCCGTAGATCATATCGAGGTTGACGTGCTCGAACCCGGCGTCCAGCGCCTCTTTCGCCGCCGAGACGGCGCGGCCCGGGGTGTGCATACGGTCGAGCACCTTGAGAACAGGTGTCGAGGCGGACTGCATCCCCAGCGACACCCGGGTGAACCCGGCTTCAAGCAGGCCCTCGAAATACTCCGGGCTGGTGGACTCCGGGTTCGACTCCGTGGTCACCTCCGCGCCAGGTTTCAGGCCGACGTGGGTGTGCACCATCTCCATGATGCGACCCAACCCCGCCGCCCCGAGCAGCGAGGGCGTTCCGCCTCCGATGAACACGGTGTCCGCGGGGGAAGTATCCGCCTTCGCCAACTCGGCTTCTAGCGCGCGCAGGTACGTTTCGTGCGAGGTTTCGACCTCGGTGGGCGTGTAGGTGTTGAAATCGCAGTAGCCACAGCGGGTCGCGCAGAACGGCACGTGGATGTACAGGCCGAACAAGATCTAGGCACCCCGGCGTGAGCGCTTCGCGGCGACCTTGGCCACGATCGCGTCAATCCGCGCGCGCTCCGCCAAAAACGTCGGCGGGTTCGAACCGCGCATCGTGCGGGTGAACGCGGGGTGGTCGACGCAGACGGTTTCCATCCACCCTTCGACAGCAGCCTCGACGAGCTCGCCGACGCGGGCATAAAGGTGCGGCAGGCTCACCGCACCGAGTTCGCGGGCGACCATGTCGGTTTGCTCGAGGGTGAAGCTGACGATTTCGGTCAGATGCTGCACAGTCAGCTCGGTACGGCCGGTCAGCGCGTCGTTCATCGTGCGCACCGAAAACGGCGCGGTAAGCGGGTAGAGGTCTTCCAGGCCGATCGCGTCGAGGAACTCCGGTTCAGGGATGCGCTCCTCGGCGGACGCCGAGGCGGAAAGCACGCCGGCGCGCATCCCCGAGGTCAGCGCTTGCCGCAACCCGATCAGCTCGCCGACGACGCGGCGCGCGTCCTGGCGGGCGTCATCGATGATTTCCGAGAACTCTGCGAGGCAGTCGTCAGTGAGCTCGCCGTCGTAATCGGCAATCGATTCCGCGATGTGCTCGATATACTCCGCGACCTCGTCACCGATGTTGTAGATTTCCTGGGTCAGCTCACGATGGCGCAGCACCGCGGCGGTTTTCTGCACGATCCATCCCCCTTCAATCTACCTTTGCAACATGTGACGATTCGCTGGGGAAATGGTAGCGCCCGCGCGGTGAGAATCCGCGCGGCGCGCCGAGACTTAGCGTTGGTAGAGCGCTTCGATCTCGTCGGCGAAGCGCTTGACGACGACGTTGCGCTTGATCTTCATCGTCGGGGTGATCTCGTCCTCTTCCTCGCGTAGGTCGCGCTCGAGGATGCGGAACTTCCTGATTCCCTCCGCCTTGGACACGGTCTTGTTCGCCGTGTCCACGGCGGACTGCACGGCTGCGATCAACTTGTCGTTGTTCTTCAGCTCGCTGAGCGGAGCGTTCTCGTCGATGCCGTTCTTCGCCTTCCACCGCTTCAGCTCAGCCTCGTCGATGGTGACCAGCAAGCCGACGAACGGCCTGCCATCGCCGACCACGATGGCATTCGCGATCAGCTGGTCCTGCGTCAGAACCTCTTCAAGCGGACCCGGGGAAACATTCTTGCCTCCAGCGGTGACGATGAGATCCTTCTTACGTCCCGTGATGCGGATGAAGCCGTCGTCGTCAATCTCGCCGAGGTCTCCGGTGGAGAACCAGCCGTCCTTCATGGACGCCTCGGTGGCCTCGGGGTTGTTCCAATAGGACTTCGACACACCGTCACCACTGAACTGGATTTCGCTTTCCTCGGTCACACGCGCCTTAAAGCCCGCCACCGGGCGGCCGACGGTGCCGATGCGCATCTGGCCGGGCTCGTTGACGGAGGCGGCGGCAGTCGTTTCGGTCAGACCGTAACCTTCGTAAATGGTGATCCCCATGCCACGGAAGAAGTGCAGCAGGTCGGCGCCGATCGCCGAGCCGCCGGAGATCGCGACCTGCACCTGCCCGCCCATCGCCGCCTTCACCTTGGAGTAGACGAGCTTGTCAAACAACGTGGCTTTTGCTTTAAGCAGCAGGCCGGGGCCCTTGGTAGTATCCAGCGCCTTGGAATACTCCACGGCCGTCTTTTCTGCAGCCAGGAAGATTCGTTTCGCCACGTCGGAACTGTCGGCCGCCTGGTTGTAAGCCCCCGCGCGGACTTTCTCAAACACGCGCGGCACTCCGAGCACCAGGGCGGGCTTGGAGCGTTGGAATTCCTTGGTGATGGTTGAGGTATCGCCCCAGTGGGACTGAGTCGCCCCCGCGATCATGAGGGTGAAGGTCACGGCACGCTGCAGGACGTGGGCCAGCGGCAGGAATATCACGAAGTGCTTGCCCACAGGGGCACCAAGCGAGGTAACAAGCTTACTCGACAGCAGACCACGAGCTTCGTGGTACCAGTTGATGTGAGTCAGGTTGACTCCCTTGGGGCGCCCAGTCGTACCCGAGGTGTACACGATGGATGCGAGGCTGTCGTGGGTGATGTTGGCGACCCGGTCGTCGACAAGCGACTGCTCCACATCTGTGCCGTCCGAGGTGATTTCCTCGATGCCTTCGGACTCGAATTCCACGACGCGCACACCCTCCTTGCCTGAGGCGGCGAGGACGTTGTTCACGGCTTCGGCGTGCGCGGCAGTCTCGGCAAAAACGAGCTTCGCGCCGGAGTCCTCGAGAATCCACTCGATCTGGTTCTCGGAGCTCGACGGATAAATCGGCACAGTTACCGCACCCGCGGTGAGGATGGCAAAGTCCGCCAGGGACCATTCGTAACGCGAATCCGAAAGAACCACGACGCGGTCCCCCGGCTCAATACCGTTGGCGATCAACCCCTTGGCCAACGCGTACGCGCTGGCGACGAAGTCATGGGCGGTGATATCGATCCATCCCGCACCGTTCGGCCTTTGGAACAAGACGACCTCCGGGCGGGACTCGCTCAGCTGAATAACGTCGCTGACGACATTCTCTTCTGGCTGGATGGTGAAATCAGGTTCAACGGTAAACGTGGCACTAGTCATAGTCGACAACACTACCCTTACGTGTCACTCCAATGACGACGCCGGGTGACTTTTGGCACAATTGCTTGATGTGACGCACCCAGACCACCTCATGGCCCTTGCTACCGCCTACGGGCTCGGATCTCACTACCGGGCATCGAACGGTCTGATCACCGAGCCCCCTGCTTCCTCCTACATACAGCTGCTCCGCGCCCTCGGGGTGGAACTTACCGACACTCCCGGCGCCGAGGAGTTGCAGTTCTTCCTCGAAGCCAAGCGCGAGCGCGAAGCCACCCGGCCGCTGCCCGCGTGCGTGGTGGCCACGGCGGGAAGCGAAAAGCACTTCAACGCCCACGTGCACGACGGCCATCCCGCCCACTGCTGGATCCGGCTCGAGGACGGCTCCAGCCGCGACGCCTACCAGGATGAGAACTGGACCGCGCCCTACACCGCCGCCGACGGGACCACGTGGGGGGAGGCCACCTTCCACGTTCCCGGCGACCTTCCCGTCGGGTGGCACGAGCTGAACCTGGAGTCCGACAACGTGGAGGCGACCTGCACCCTCATCGTCGTGCCAGGCGCGCTTGAGACAAACCAACGCTTCATCGCCAACCCAACCTGGGGCGTGATGGCGCAGCTGTACTCGGCGCGCTCGAAGCGCTCCTGGGGCATCGGCGACTTAGGCGACCTCGGGCTGCTCGCCGAGGTTGTGGGTGCCGAAGGTGCGGATTACCTGCTGATCAACCCGGTCCACGCCGCCGAGCCGGAACCTCCCGTGGAGGATTCGCCGTACCTGCCCACCTCGCGGCGCTTCATCAACCCCATCTACATCGCGATCGAGGACGTCCCCGAGTTCTCCAGCCTTGACCCGGAGATCCGCGAGGAGATCCTCGCCGCCGCCGCGCCGCTGAAGGACACCAACACCTCCGCCGAGCCGATCGAGCGCGACGCGATCTACGCCGTCAAGCTCGCGGCGGCGCGGGAGATGTTCTACGTCGCCGAGCACGACGCGCAGCGCCTCGAGGAGTTCGAGGCCTTCGCCGCAAGCGAGGGCGAGGGCCTGCGCGAGTTCGCGCGGTGGTGCGCCGAGCGCGTGAGCGACAGCGGGCGCCATGCCGGACGCGGCGGCGCGCACGACGAGGAGACGGTGCGCTTCTACATGTGGCTGCAGTTCGTCGCCGACGAGCAGCGCCGCGCCGCCCAGCAGCGGGCGAAGGGCGCCGGGATGGACATCGGCATCGTCACCGACCTCGCCGTCGGCGTCCACCCCGGCGGCGCGGATGCCGCCACGTTGAGCGACGTGCTTGTCCAGGACGCCTCCGTCGGCGCCCCGCCGGACCAGTACTCGCAGCAGGGCCAGGACTGGTCCCAGCCGCCGTGGGACCCCACCGCCCTGGCCGAGGCGGGGTACGCACCGTGGCGCGACCTGCTGCGCACCGTCCTGCGCCACTCCGGCGGCGTGCGCGTCGACCACATCCTGGGGCTGTTCCGCCTGTTCTGGATCCCGCGCATGGAGTCGCCGACCGAGGGCGCGTACATGAACTACGACCACGAAGCCATGGTCGGCGTGCTCGCGCTGGAGGCGCAGCGCGCCGGCGCGATCGTCGTCGGCGAGGACCTGGGCACCTTCGAGCCGTGGGTCCAGGACGTGCTGCGGGACAAGGGAATCCTGGGCACCTCGGTGCTGTGGTTTGAGTCCACCCAGCCCGAGGGCTCCCCGAAGCACCCGGGCCAGTACCGCAACCTGTGTTTAACGTCCGTGGGCACCCACGACCTGCCGCCGACCGCGGGCTACCTTAAGGGCGCCCACAACGAGCTGCGCGTCGAGCTCGGCCTGGTGGAGGAGACGCTCGAGGAGCTCAACGCCGCCGACGCGGTGTGGATGGGCGCGGTGCTCGACGTCGTGCGCGAGGCCGGGGCCTTCGAGGGCACCGATTTAGCCGAGCGCGAGTTCGCCGGGCTGGCACCGTCCGAGTTCGGCGACGTTGAGGACCTGCTCGTCGGGCTCAACCGCTTCGTCGCCTCCACGCCGTCGGCGCTGACCTGCACGAACCTGGTGGACATGGTGGGCGACGTGCGGATCCAGAACCAGCCCGGCACCAACGCCGAGCAGTACTCCAACTGGTGCATCCCGCTTGCCGACGCCACGGGCACGGCAGTGCTTATCGACGACCTCCCTGACAACGCGTTGTTCCGGCGCGTCGCCAAGGCGTCGAAAAGAAGCTAGCTCTTAGATCAGCCCCGCGATCGCGGCGATGACCACGAGCGCGAGCATGACGTAGAGCACCTGCGTGACGCGCGACTGGGGGTACTTCCGGCGCGCCTTCGGCAGCTGGGCGTCCTGCCTGCGCAGTTCTTCGGGGTTGGCCATAATGGGCTAGCTTACTTCCCTCGCACGCGGGGTAGCCAACCAATCAACCACGCGCAGGATTACCGCCGCCGCCACGGACGCCAGCGGCAGCACAACGACCAGCACGATGGGAAGTTGCAGCCAGGGCGAAAGGTCAAACACCGCGCACCCCTGTGCCCTCGAGCCCACGGCGTGCAAGCAGCGGGCGGGTGTCCTTGTCGCGGCCGCGGAACGCGCGGTAGGCCTCGGCGTAGTCGCGCGCCGCGCCGCGCGACAGGATCGCCTCGCGGAACTTCTCGCCCGTCTTCCGGTTGATGCCCTCCTCGGCCACCAGGCCGTACCCGTCGGCGTCGAGCGCCTCGGCCCACAGGTAGGAGTAGTAACCCGCGGAGTAGCCGCCGGCGAAGATGTGGTTGAACCAGGTCGAGCGGTAGCGCGGCTCGAGTCCCTCGACATCGAGGCCGTAGCTTGCCAGCACGCCGCGCTCGAAGTCGGCGATGTCCGACGCGGTGCCCTGCGGGATGGCGGCGGAATCATCAATCGAGTGCCACGCCAGATCGATCGCGGCGGCGGCGAGGTACTCGGAGGTGTCAAAGCCCTGCCCGAACTGCCTAGATGCGCGCACAGCCTCCAGCAGCTGCTCGGGGATCACGTCCCCGGTGTCAACGTGGCGGGCGTAGTTGCGCACGATCTCGGGCGCGAACGCGTAGTTCTCGTTGATCTGGGAGGGAAACTCGACCCAGTCGCGGGGCACGTTCGTGCCGGACAGCGAGGGGTAGCGCACATCCGAGAGCAGCCCGTGCAGGGCGTGGCCGAACTCGTGGAACACGGTGGTGACCTCGTCGATGCTCAAGCGCGTCGAGGCCAGCGACATCACGTTGACCACCACGGCCTTCTTGCCGGTCAGGCGCGACTGGTCGACGAACGAGCTCATCCACGCCCCGCCGCGTTTCGACGGCCGCGCCGCGTAGTCCGTCAGCAGCAGGCCGAGGCCCTCGCCACCGCGCTCGGGGGCGTCGCGCACCTCCCACACGGCGACGTCGTCGCGGTAGCCGCGCAGGTCCTCGCGCTTGGTCACGGTGATGCCGTAGAGGAGCTCGGCGGCGTAGAAGACGCCGTCGACAAGCACCTGCTCAAGCGGGAAGTAGTTGCGCAGCTCGGCCTCGTTGAGCTCAAGCTCCTCCTCGCGGCGCCGCGCCTGGTAGAAAGGCCAGTCCGCGCCGTCGAGTTCACAGCCGGCGAGCTCGGAAGCGAGCTTGAGCTCGGCCGCGGCGTTCGCGGCGGCGGCAGGGGCCAGGTCGGCGATGAGCTGGCGCGCCGCGGACGCCGTCTCCGCCGTCTCTTCGGCGATGACGTAGTCGGCGTGGGTGTCAAAGCCCAGCAGCCGCGCGCGCTCGAGGCGCAGGCGCGCCGACTCGGCGACCAGCGGGGCGTTGGAGGTTGCGCCGCGGGCGCGGGAGGCGCCGAAAAGCGCGCGGCGCGCCGTGGGCGAGGTCAGCTCGGACTGCAGCGACTGGGTGGTCGGCAGCTCGAGGGCGATGGTGTAGCCCTCGCCGTCGCGGTAGGAGCTTTTCTGCTCCTCGCTCAAACCATCGAGCTCGGCCTCGGGCAGCGAAACCGCGAGCGAACGGGTGTCGGCGAGCAGGTTGCGGCCAAACTCCTCGGAGAGCTGGCTGAGGCGCTGGTTGATCTCCAGCAGCCGGGTCTTGCCGGCGGCGTCCAAACCCGCGCCGCGGCGGGTGAAGCGGCGCAGCAGGATGTCGTGCAAGCGCTTCGACTCCTCGTCTTGCGGCACCTCAACCTCCTTCAGGCGCGTAAAGAGCTGGTCGTTTTGGTAGATCGAGTCCATGTGCGCCGACAGCTTGGGCACGATGCGGTCGGCCACCGCGTCGAACTCCTCGGTGCTGTCGGTGCCCTGCAGGTTGAAAAACCAGGCGGCGACCCGGTCTAGGTCCGCACCCGAGCGCTCGAACGCCTCGACCGTGTTCTCCCACGTCGGGTCCTTTCGCATCGAGATCTCCGCGATCTCGCGGGCGTGGCGGGCCACGGCCTCCTCGAAGGCGGGTTCGACGTGCTCGAGCGAAATCGCCGCGAAATCGGGCAGGTTGTAGGGCAAAGTGGACTCTCGCAGCAACGGGTTCATGGGCGCCATCATAGACGCGCCCGCCCAGCCCGCCGGCTTAAGTTAAACTCACCCCCATGAACACCGCGGAGGTCACCTGCCCGGCCGGCACGGTTGTCGGCGTGAGCGACGGCACCGCGCGACACTTCCACTCCATCGAGTACTCCCACATCAGCGCCCCATTCAACGACGCGATGCCCGCCGCCCGGGGCCTGCTTATCGACGCCACCACCGCGCGCCCCGAGAAAACCGCCCTGTCGATCACCACCCCGGCGGCCGCAACCGACTCCGACGACCTGCCCGTCATGGTGTGGATCCACGGCGGGCGCTTCGAAACGGGCAGCCACGCCGACCCGGACACCGGCGCGAGCGCCTTCGCGTCCGAGGGTGTGATCCAGGTGCGCCTCGGCTACCGCCTCGACCTCGCCGGGCTCGTGCAATTCCCCGACGACGACCCGGCCCACTTCCGGGCCGCCCACGACTGCCAGCTCGGGCTCGAGTGGGTGCAGCGAAACATCGAGGCCTTCGGCGGCGACCCGACCAACATCACGCTAGTGGGGCAATCGGCGGGGGCGAACCTGGTGTTGTGGCTCGCCCGGCGCGATCACTACCGCGGCGCGTTTCGCCGGGCGGTGGCCCTGTCCCCCGCGTTTCCGCGGCGAACGTTCGCGCAGCGCAAGGCGTCGCTGCGGGCGTCGCTAAGCATGCCCCTAACCCGCAGTGCGCTGGGCGCCGCCGACCCGCACCGGCTCGCGCGCGGCTACCGGCGCTTCCGCACCGCGCACATCACCGACCTCGCGCTCGGACCCGGCCCGCTCGACCCAGCCGAGCTCGCCGATGTCGACATCGTTGTCACCTCCACCCGCGACGAGTTCTACCGCTCCGGCGCGTGGACCGACGCGATGGGCCTCGGCGCGGCGACCGTGAGCACGATGGGGCGGTTCATGGGGCTCGCGCCCGGCGCAGCCAGTGCCTACCTCGAGGCGTGCCGCGCCATCGACCCGCAGCACCTGATGGGCCGCTTCCTGTCGGACTCGCTCATCCGGCGCTTCGTGGACCGCGTCGCCGAAGGCGCGCCGGGGCGCGTGTGGCAGGCGGAGTTTATTAGCGAATCGGGCGCGCCCGCCCACCACAGCGACGAGCTGTCCTCCCTGTTCGCGCAAGGCCCGTACGCGCCGAGTGCGGGATTGAACGCGGCGATGGCGCGCTACTGCGCGACGGGGGATCCGGGCTGGCCGCCCTATCAACCGGGCCGCACCGTGCTGCGCACCGACTTTTCCTGCCGCAAAGCCGAGCTCGTCCGCGACCCGCTGGACTATGTGCGCGAGGCGTTTGTTACCTAGCCGTTGAGGTTTCCGGAGAAGGTGACGTTGCCGATGGTGAAGTCGGCGTCCCACAGCCTGCCCGGGGCGACATCGAAGGCGTACTTGGCGTTGACGGTCGCGCCGGCGCGCAGCGGCTCGTCGAGGCCGATGATGTCCACGCCGGACTCCTCGGCGTTTAGCGGCGCCGCGTCTTCCTTGTTGTTGCCGCCGGTGGTGTAGCTCAGCGTCGGCTGCTTCAGCGCGTCCGCCGGCATCGGCACCTCCGACTTGTTGGTCACGGCAACTACCAGCACGGACCCGCCGTTCGGGGCGCTTGACGTGCCCTGCCACTTGTACGAGAGCTCCATCGCGGGGTCGTCCACGGGCTCGCCGGTCAACTCGTCGGAGACAAGCTTATCCACCTCTTCGACCCGGAAATCCTCCTGCGGCGGTGCCGTCGGGGTGGTGACACTCAGCGGGGTTTCGGTTCCCGCGGCGCCCTCCTCAGCGGTCCCGCCGCACGCGGACAGAGGCAACGCGCAGGCGAGCGCGACGGCGGCGAAACGGGCGGACCTAGAGGTCATGGGGACGTCTCCTTGGGTGGGGAAGATTTCTCGTAAATTCCCCACTACTCTACAACCCCGGTAGCATTCAATGACCGTGCAACCTTTCTTTCGCGTCCTGCGCAGCGCGTCCGCGTTGTGGCCGTTCTACCTTCTCGTTGTCGTCCTTTCCTCGCTCGTGGCGGGGCTGGGGCTCGTCGCGCCGTTCATCCTGAAACGCGCCACCGACACCATCGTGGACACCCTCGGCGCCGGCGGCGTCACCGAGAGCGTGCCCCGGACGCTGGTCTGGCTGGCCATAGCGCTGTTTCTCGCGGAGGCGGCGGCGTGGGTGCTGCGCAACGTCAGCGGCTACATCGGCGACGTCATGGTTGCGCGCATCCGCCAGATACTGTCCACCCGCTACTTTGCCAAGCTGCTGTCACTGCCTCAGGGTTACTTCGACAGCCAAGTCACCGGCACGATCATCGCCCGGCTGGATCGCTCCATTGCGAACATCACCATGTTCATCCAGTCCTTCGCCAACAGCTTCTTGCCGATGCTGCTGCAGGTCGCGGCGATTTTAGTGATTACCGCGACCTACTACTGGCCTCTGACTGTCCTGCTCGCCGCACTGTTCCCGCTCTACGTGTGGCTCACCGCGCTGACGTCGACACGCTGGCAGAAGTGGGAGAAGGCGAAAAACGCCGAGATCGACGAGGGCAACGGCCGCTTCGCCGAGGTCGTCGGCCAGGTCAAGGTGACAAAGTCCTTCCTCGCGGAGACCCGCGAACTGAACAAGTTCGCCACCCACTACGGCAACACCGTCGATCTGACCCGGCCGCAGTCGCGGTGGTGGCACAGCATGGACGCCGTGCGCGGGATCGCGATGAACCTGATCTTCTTGGGCATCTACCTCATCCTTTTCGAGCGCACCCTGGGCGGCCACTTCACCATCGGCGATATGGTCATGCTCGTGCAGATGGTCACCATGGCGCGCCAGCCGGTGTCCATGATGAGCTGGGTCGTCGACTCCGCGCAGCGCGCCGTCGCCGGCTCGCGCGACTACTTCAAGGTGATGGACGAGGCCGTGGAGCCCACCGCCAACAAAGACATCGTCGCCGCCACCAGCGCCTCCAACGTCCCGCGCGTGCGCGAGGTCGCCCACGCTCCGCTGCCGCCGGCGGAACCGACGATCGCCTTCGACAACGTCAGCTTCGCCTACAGCCCGGGAGAGCCCGTGCTGTCCGACATCACCTTCAGCGCCCGCCGCGGCGAGAAGATCGCGCTGGTCGGCGAATCCGGCGGCGGCAAGTCCACGCTGGTCAACCTGCTACTCGGGCTGTATCCCATCCAGCAGGGCACGATGACGCTGTGCGGGCGCGACATCGCTGCGCTCGGCGTGGAGACCCTGCGGGCCTCGACAGGCGTGGTGTTCCAGGAGCCCGCGCTGTTCTCGGGCAGCGTGCGCGACAACATCGCCTACGGCAAGCCGGACGCCACCTTTGACGAAATCGTCGCGGTGGCCAAGCGCGCCGGTGCCCACGGATTCATCACCGGGTTCAAGGACGGCTACGACACAATCATCGGCGAGCGCGGCCTGCGCCTGTCCGGCGGGCAGAAGCAGCGCGTCGCCGTCGCGCGCGCAATGCTCAAAGACGCCCCCGTGCTCATCCTCGACGAGGCGACCTCCGCGCTCGACACGAAATCAGAGCGCGCCGTCCAGGCGGGACTCGACGAGCTGATGAAGGACCGCACCACCATCATGATCGCCCACCGCCTGTCGACGATTGCGGACGTGGACACCATCATCACGCTTGTCGACGGCCGCATCGACGAGATCGGTTCGCCCGCGCAGCTGGCCACCTCCGGCGGGATCTACTCGGAGCTGCTGGCGCTGACGGCGTCGTCGAGCGCGGCGGACCGGGAGCGTTTGAAGCGTTTCGGGTTCCGAGTGGACGAAAAAGAACTCTAGGAGGCCCTTGCGCCATTCCCACTCATGTGCGTAGCCTTTAAGCTCGCGCCGGAACGGGTGTAAAGGGAGTTCCCGGTTCGGGGCTTTTCCGCATAATGTACTGGCCGGCG
This sequence comes from Corynebacterium sp. Z-1, assembly GCF_031844665.1. Classification (NCBI taxonomy): domain Bacteria; kingdom Bacillati; phylum Actinomycetota; class Actinomycetes; order Mycobacteriales; family Corynebacteriaceae; genus Corynebacterium; species Corynebacterium sp. Z-1. The sequence goes on from NZ_CP134621.1 coordinate 2,237,580, forward strand.
CATGGCACGATCCCCCGGGATCTACGAGGTTCGAGTCCTCGTGCTCTTTGTACACTGTTCCGCTCCGCCCGGACTCATGCATTCCGCAGGCCTGCGGCACGGCACCGAATCGAGCTCGCAAGCTCGACCACGCGCCGCTGTCCCGCCGTCGGAACGCCCGTGCGGGGTGGGACCCAAAAACCTAGTGATGATGATGTTTTTTAGGCACAAATCCGACCACGGCTGGACCGCATACGCCCCGTTGGGTGATGCATCAGGTCCGTGGAAGAAGTCCTTCCCCCGCAGCCCCGCTCCCCCCCGAGGCATGTCGTGCTGCGCTCGCGCGACGGCGAGGTCACCGCTCTGCGGCGCACCGAGTTCGCCCGCCCGAGCGACCTGTTCCAGCAGGTTGATCAGCGTCGCCGCCAGCTCTCTTTCGCACCGCAGAGCATCCCGACCGCCGAAGGCCTCGACGTCACGGTGACCTTCGTACTCACCGTGCAGGTCAACGATCCGGTGCGCTACATCAACGCCTCCGCCGAGCCGGGCAAGGAGGTCTACCTCGCGGCCCAGATCGCGCTGCGGGAACTCGTCGCCACGATGGCCCTGGCGGACTTCATCGGCAAACGCATTGATCTGTCCCCGGTTGCAGCGGCGGCCAGCAGAGCGGGAGACGCCGTGGGCCTGAAGGTCTTCGACGACATCCGCATAAAGGACCTCACTTTGCCGCGCGAGGTCGCCGAAGCACTCAGCCGGGCCGAGGTGGACAAGTTCACCGCGGAAAGCGAACTCGAGCGTGCCCGCACGGAGGTCAAGATCACCCGGGCGCGCCTCGGCACCGCTAAGGTGCTGGAGCAGAACCCGTTGCTGGCCAAGATTCGCCTGCTTGAAGCGCTGCCACCCGGCACGACACTCGAGGTGCGCGGAGAGGATTCCCCGCGTTAAGCTTGGCGTGACGGATTCACCTGCACCCGATGAAGCGCACATGACATTTGTCATCTGAACCGATGACATTGCGCTCTACCCACAACAGAGCCCCGACGACATGCTTGAACGCATGGAAACAGTCATTGAAGCCGACAATCTTGTGCGTAGGTACGGCGCCTTCACGGCGGTGAATGCGCTCAGTTTCTCCGTACACACGGGCGAGGTCTACGGACTGCTGGGTACCAACGGAGCGGGCAAAACCTCCACCCTCGAAGTACTTGAGGGGCTCGCGCTTCCCAACGCCGGCACCGTGCGCATCGCCGGGATGGACCCGTTCCGGCAGCGCGCCAAGGTCCGCCCCCACCTCGGGATCATGCTGCAATCCGGCGGTCTGCCCCAGACGCTCACGGTGAAAGAGTCAATGGCCATGTGGGCCGGAACCTGCTCCACTGCGCGGCCCATTGACGAGGTCCTCGACGAGGTCGAGCTTGCACACCGCCGCTCGGTGAAAGTCGGGGCACTCTCCGGCGGCGAACAACGCCGCCTCGATCTCGCGTGCGCGCTACTGGGAAATCCGAAAGTGCTGTTTCTCGACGAGCCCACCACCGGCCTGGACCCGGAATCGCGCCGGCGCGTGTGGGACTTGCTCGAAAAGCTCAAGGCCAGCGGCGTCACCATGATCCTGACCACCCACTATCTGGAAGAAGCGGAGCGTTTGTGCGACCGCATCGCCATCATGCACGCCGGCCGCATCGAGCTGGAAGGCACCCTCGATGAGCTCGCGTCGCAACAACCGGCGTACCTGCGTTACCGGCACGAGGGACAGCTGCACGAGATCCCCACCCACAACCTGCAGGCGGACTGCCTGAAGCTTCTGAGCTGGGCAGCAGACAACGACATCACCCTGCAGGAGTTTTCGGCCCAGCCCGCCTCACTCGAGCAGGTATTCATGAGCATCGCGGACAAGGAGAACGCACGATGAAACGATTGATGGCCCTGAGCACCGCAGAAGCGAGGCAGTACTTCCGCAATACGCTTTTGGTGTTCTGCACACCGATGCCCGTTCTTGTCGCCCTCATCATGGTGATGGTGGATTCCGGCAGAATCGGGGTTGTCCTTGCCTCCTCCGCCCTGGTCCTGACGGCCATCGGGTTCGTGGTGTACTACTCGGCGCTTTCCATGGCCACAACACGGCGCGACGAGAAGGTGCTCAAGAGATTGCGCACCGGTGAGGCACGGGACTGGGAAATCCTCACGGCGTTTTCTGTTCCCCTGGCCATCATCGTCCTGCTGATGGTGCCCGTGGGAGTCCTCATGGTCAACCTCATCGCCACCGACGACGTCCCTTATCTCATCAACCCCGGCTACATGCTCACTGCCGTGGTCCTGGGTATCCCGTGCGCCCACGGTCTGGCACTGTTGACCAGTCGATTCACCCAGAATGCGGAGGCGGCGATGGTGACATCCTTTCCCGTTCTGATACTGCTGATGTTTTCTTTCCGCGGTGGCATTCGCGATCTACTGCCGGACGCATTGCGCACTTTCATCGAGCACTCCCCCTTCGCCCTTGTCGCCGATCTGTTCACGCACGGCTGGATCGGCGACACACTCGCACAGCCCGGCCGCGCGCTCGCCTCACTGTCCGCCTGGGCAGTCGTACTGATCTATGCCGGTTACCGCTCGATGCGCTGGGACACCCACCGCTAAGCTCGACGATGATGCACAGCACTATCCTCAGCCCCGTTATCACCCGCTGGCGGGGCCTTGATTCTGCGGCCAAATTCCTCGCCTACAACCGCTGGTCATTGCAGGCCATGGTGGTGTTGTTCGCGCTGGGCAGCAGCATCGGAGCATGGCCGTCCTGGGCGTTGGTGGGCATTGCGACTTCGACGGCGATTGCCCTCCACGCCCTGCACACCGAGCCGGCGCTTCGCCTCGGGCAGCCGGGGATTCGATCTCACCCGAGAGCCTTCGATTGTCTGATCCACGCGGTGGTTCTCGTCGCCGGTGTGGTGAGCGACTCCTTCCAGCTGGCGCTTATCGGTGTCGTCAACATTCTTCTCGCCTGCACTCCATTCATGCGCCGGGGAGCGGTTGTGAGCTGCGTTTTTGCCGTGATTGTCGCTGGTGTCACCGTCGCGATGACCGGAAATTGGTTGCTCGCAGTGCTGTTTTTGTCCCTGGCCACCCTGACACCACTGATTCTGTGGACGATCCGGCTCATGCTTGAGGCACACCGCGCCCGCTTCCTCGAGGCACAGCTGCGCGTCAGCGAGGAGCGCAACCGGTTCGCACAGGACCTGCACGACACCCTGGGACAGAACCTCGCGGCCATGTCGATCAAGACACAACTTGCCCTCAAACTCGCGCAGCGTGGCGACGCCCGCCTCACCGACGAGCTCGCGCAATTGCATTCGTTGATCGGCACCACCGTCGAGAGCATGCGCACCGTGGCGGGCAGCTACCGCTCACCGGAGCCCGACACCGAGCTCTCCAGCGCCACGGCACTGCTCGAGGAGGCCGGCATCAACGTCGATGTGACTGGCTCGCCAGATCTGCTCCGCACCGACATTCGCGAGGTCGCCGCCTGGTTCCTGCGGGAGACCAGCACGAACGTGCTGCGCCACTCCTCCGCCACCGACGTTGCCATCACCCTGCAGCCGAATCGGCTCTCCGTGACCAATAACGCCCCGCATCCCGCAACGCGCACCGGATCGGGTCTGGACAACCTGCGACGCCGCGCCGCAGCGGTCGGAGGCAGCGTGCAGGTCGATCGCACAGCCACCTCCCACACCACCACCTTGGAGCTGCCATGATTCGCTTCGCGCTTATCGACGACGAGGTGCTCGTCGCACAATCCCTGGCCGCGCTCCTTGACCTCGAGGATGATCTCGAGGTCGCCGGCGTGTTCTACAGTGCCGAACAGTTCTCCTCTGCCACCTGCGCCGCCCATGTCGTGGTCACCGACCTACAGCTCGGAGAAGGCATGGACGGAATCGACCTGACGCAGCTCACCGACGCCCCCGTCGTCCTGGTAAGCAGCCACGCGCGCCCGCAGGTACTTACACGGGCACTGGCGGCGGGAATTGCCGGTGCGCTGCCAAAAACCGCCGACGCCGACGACTTTGCTGACGCGATTCGCACCGTCCACGCCGGGCGGCGCTGGATCGACCCGGATTTGGCCGCAGCCACCATTGCTGCAACACATTCCCCACTCACCCCGCGGGAAGAAGAACTTCTTGTGCTCGCCGGTCAGGGTCTGCCTATTGCCGACATTGCCGCCGCGGCCTGCCTTGCGCCGGGCACCGTGCGCAACTACCTCTCCTCCGCAATGGGAAAACTGGGTGCCGCCAACCGATTCGAAGCCTTCAGCCTGGCGCGCGAAAAGGGCTGGATTTGACTGGCAACTAGCCCCGCCGCGCCCGGCGCGGCTTCAGTGCGCTCGGGCCGAAGGTGCGCATCGTCGCCAACAGGGTGCCAAGCCCCTTGCCGTCACGCTTCGGCTGCTTGCCCCGGGCGATGCGTTTGAGCTGCTGCTCATACCAGGCGATGACCAGAATCGACTGAAAGGCCTTGTCCACCGCAGCAATGCCGGTGGAGATGCGCGGCACCTCGATGCGACCCTCATCGCCGGCGAGCACCCGGGCCGGCCACTGCGGGTCAAGCGCCAGAGGGCGTGCCACACCGACCAGGTCGGCGATCCCCTCCGCCAGTGCCGCCTCCATGTCGGCGGCGCTGCGGACACCGCCCGTGAGTCCAATCGCGGTGGTGGGGACGTCGTCAAGCAGGCGTGCGTGCTCGGCGAAGAAGACCCCGCTCTGATTGCCCGCCTCGAATACCGAGGCCGTGTACGTGCCGCCGGAGACTTCCACCATGTCGACGCCGAGCTCGGCCAAGCGGCGGGTCACCGCGAGCGACTCCTCTGAGCTGAACCCGCCTTCTACACCGTCGGAGGAGTTCAGCTTGACCCCGATGGGGTATTCGGCGCCCAGCTCGGCGCGCATCTTCTCGTACAGCTCCGTGAGAAAGCGCATGCGGTTGTCCAGCGACCCGCCGTAGGCGTCCGTGCGCCGGTTGTCGAGCGGAGAGAGAAACTGGTTGACCAGGTAACCGTGCGCGGCGTGGATCTGCACGCCCGTGAACCCGGCCTTCTTCGCCACGCGCGCGGCGGTGACAAACCGGGCCTGCACCTCGGCGATCTCTTCGACGCTGAGCTCGCGGGGCACGGCGAAAAACGGCTCCATCTCGCGGCCCAGCGAGACCGCGCTGGGCGCCACCGGAAGCGCGTTGACCGCACGCGGCGACTGCTTGCCCGGGTGGTTGAGCTGCATCCACACGTGCGCGCCGTCTCGGGTGGCCGCGCTCGCCCAGCGCCCAAGCTTGTCCAGGTCGCGCTCGTCCTCGATTACCACCTGGCCGGGCTCGCCGAGGTGGCGGGAATCGACCATGACGTTTCCGGTAATCAACAGCCCGGCGCCCGAGGACGCCCAGGTTTGATAGAGGTTGATCAAATCCTCGCTCGGCGACCGGTCGCGGTTCCCGAGTGCTTCGTTCATGGCGGATTTGAATATGCGGTTTTTCAGGCTCGCCCCACAGGGCAGGGTCATCGGTTCACTCAGCATGCCTCCCGAGAATAGATATCGCTGCGCGCGCGTGCCGGTGACTACCGTATATAGGCATGGAGTTTCCCGATCTTGAGTCACTACAGGCCCGCGGCACCCGCAAGTGGACGCAGTACGACGACGACGTGCTGCCCCTGTGGGTCGCCGAGAGCGACTTCCCCACCGCTCCGGCGGTCAAAGACGCCATCAAACGGGCCGTGGAGAACGAGACCTTCGGCTACACCCCGGCCCCGCAGGCCCAGGTTTTACCGCAGGTGCTGGCCGATTTCTACGCCACCCGCTACGGCTGGCGCCCGGACGAGGACAAGATCTTCCCGGTGCCCGACGTGGTGCGTGGGCTGCTGCTGGCGATTATGTACTTCACCGAGGGCGACGTGATTGTTCCTGTCCCCGCATACCACCCGTTCCTCGAAATCGCCGAGACCGCCGGGCGGAACCGAGTCGAGGTCGGCAGCACCGGCGGGCTCGACCTGATGGAGGTCGAGGCGGCATTCCGCAACGGCGCCGGATCCATCATCCTGACCAATCCGTTCAACCCCGGCGGCTGGATGTTCGACACGGATGAGCTCGACCAGATCTGCGCGATCGCCCGCCGCTACACAGGGCGCGTGCTTGTCGACGAAATCCACGCCCCACTCGTCTTCGACGGCGCCCACGTCTGTGCCGCCGCCAATAACCCGGACGTGTGCATCACCGTCACCGCCACCTCGAAGGCGTGGAACGTCGCCGGCCTGAAATGCGCGCAGATGATCTTCTCCAACGACGCGGATGCCGAGACTTTCAAGGGCCTGACCGGTGTGGCCAAGGACGGCACCGGCACCCTCGGCATCATCGCCGCTGAGGCGTGCTACCGCGACGGCGTGGAGTTTCTCGACCAAGAAGTTGAGGCGCTACGGGACAACCGAGACTGGCTGGTTGAAAATCTGCCGAAAAGGATCCCGGGTATTCGCTTCGACGTCCCGGCGGCAACGTATCTTATGTTTCTCGACTTCTCCGGTACCGCCCTGACCACCCCCCACCCGGCGGCCTACCTGCGCACACACGCCAAGGTGGCGCTCAACGAAGGGGCCTCGTTTGGCCCTGGCGGGGAGCACAAGGCACGGCTGAACTTCGCGACCAGCCCGGCCATTTTGGAGGAGGCGGTGGACCGCATCGCGGAAGCGGTGAACGCCATTAGCCGTTAAAGTTGGTCGGCATGGAGATCAGGACCGAGACCCCGCAGGCCACCGACTTCGCGCGACCTGCTCCCGCCGAGCAGCCCTGGGAGCGCCCCGACCCCGAGTGGTACAAGGACGCCGTGTTCTACGAGGTCCTCGTCCGCGCCTTCTACGACCCGGACAACACCGGTTCGGGCACGTTGAAAGGCCTGGAGGAAAAGCTGGATTACCTGCAGTGGCTGGGCGTGGACTGCTTGTGGCTGCCGCCGTTCTACGACTCCCCACTGCGCGACGGCGGTTACGACATCCGCGATTTCCGCAAGGTCCTGCCCGAGTTCGGTACCGTCGAAGACTTCATCTCCCTGGTCGACAGCGCCCACAAGCGCGGCATCCGCATCATCACTGACTTCCCCATCAACCACACCTCGGATTCGCACCACTGGTTCCAACAGTCGCGCATGGATCCCGGCGGGCCCTACGGCGATTACTACGTCTGGTCGGATGATCCCACCAAGTACGACGAGACGCGCATCATCTTCATCGACACCGAGGAATCGAACTGGTCCTTCGACCCGGTGCGCAAGCAGTACTACTGGCACCGCTTCTTCTCTCACCAGCCGGACTTGAATTACGACAACCCGGCCGTGCAGGAGGAAATCCTCGACGTCATCCGCTTCTGGCTCGACCTCGGCATGGACGGCATCCGCCTCGACGCCATCCCCTACCTCTTCGAGCGAGAGGGCACCAACTGCGAGAACCTGCCCGAGACCCACGGGTTCATCAAACGGGTGCGCACGCTTTTTGACCAAGAGTACCCCGGCCGTTTCCTGCTGGCCGAGGCCAACCAGATGCCGGATGAGGTCGTCGCCTACTTCGGCGAGGGAGACGGCGACGAGTGCCAGATGGCGTTCCACTTCCCCGTCATGCCCCGCATATTCATGGGCATCCACCGCGAGTCCGCGCAGCCCATCATCGACATCCTGCGCGACACCCCACCTGTTCCCGAGTCGGCACAATGGGGCATCTTCCTGCGCAACCACGACGAGCTCACGCTCGAGATGGTGACCGACGAAGAGCGCGACTATATGTACAAGAACTACGCCACGGACCCGCGGATGAAGGCCAACGTCGGCATCAGGCGTCGATTAGCGCCGCTGCTCGGCGGGCACCGCGACCGCCTCGAGCTGGCCCACGCGCTGCTGTTGTCGCTGCCGGGCTCGCCGTTCCTCTACTACGGTGACGAGATCGGGATGGGCGACAACATCTGGCTGCAGGACCGCGACGGGGTGCGCACCCCCATGCAGTGGTCGAACGACCGCAACGGCGGGTTCTCCAAGGCCGAGCCGGAGCGGCTCTACCTCCCGCCGATCCGCAACGACCAGTACGGCTTCCACATCGTCAACGTGGACTCGCAGATGCAGCGCGACAATTCGCTGCTGCACTGGGTGCGCCAGCTCGTGCACATCCGCAAGCAGTACCGCGCTTTCGGCCGCGGTTCCTACATCGAGGTCGAGCAGAGCAACCCGCACGTGCTGGCGTTTATCCGCGAGTACAACGGCGAGCGCATCCTGTGCGTCAACAACATGTCGTCGCGCCCCCAGCCAGTGGAAATGCACCTCGAGCACTACAATGGCGCGCATCCGCGCGAGCTCTCCGGCGGCGTGGAATTCCCGGCGATCGGCGAGCTACCGTGGTTTGTCACGCTACCGCCGCACGGTTTTTTGTGGTTCGACATTTCGGAGTAGTTCGGTGATTGATTTGACGCGGGAGCGCTTTTACGGCGCAAAGTCCGAGGCGATCGACGCGGTCGAGGTCGCCGCTTCGCGTGAGCTCGACGAGTTTAGCTGGCAGATACTGCACGTCACCCATGGCGACGTGACCGATTCCTACCAGGTGCTCGTCGCCCCCGGCGCCGAGCGTGACGCGCTGGCCACCGAAGAAGGTGCGACCGCCTACGTGCGTGGTGCAGCCGAGCTGGGCGAGGTGCACGGAAAATTCGGCGGCACATCCGCTCGGCCGATGGGAGCCGAACAGTCGAACACCTCACTCGTGGTGGATGACGAGTGGGTGCTCAAGGTGTTCCGCAAGCTTGAAAACGGCACCAACCCGGATGTGGAGCTGCTCAGCGCGATCGGTGACTGCCCACACGTCGCCGGTGTGCGCGGCCACATCACCCGCGACGGTGCGACGCTGGCGATGCAGCAGCAGCTTATCGACGGCGGCGAGGACGGTTTCGACCTCGCCGTCGCGGACGCGCTCGGTGACGCCGGCGAGCTCGGCCACGCGATCGGCGCCGTGCACTCCGCGTTGGCCCAGGCCTTCGGCACCTCCGAGGTCAGCGGAGAGACCCTTCGCGCCACGCTCAACACCCACCTCGACGAGCTGGTTGCGCAGGCACCCCAGCTCAAAGAATTCGAGTCGGCGATTCGCCAACTCTACGGCTCCATCGATGACGGCCCCCACGAAATCCAGCGCATCCACGGCGACCTGCACCTCGGGCAGACGCTGAAGACGGTCAACGCGACGGAACCTCGCTTCTACCTCATCGACTTCGAGGGAGAACCCGCCCGGCCGCTGTCGCAGCGCCTCGCCCCCGATCACCCGCTTCGCGACGTCGCCGGCATGATCCGCTCCTTCGGCTACGCCCGCGCCATGGGCTCGCACAGCGCGGACTGGGAGAAGGCCAACGTCGCTGCGCTGATCGATGCTTACGGCGCCGCGGCCGACGACACCGTACTCGCTGCCTATGTGGTGGATAAGGCCGCGTACGAGGTCGTCTACGAAACAAACAACCGTCCAGAGTGGGTCGATATCCCGATTTCTGCCATCGCGGATCTGACCCAGAGCTAGAAAAAATTTACACAGCAGGTCCCTCACGGGGTATTCTTTGGAAATTCTACGAATCTCCAAGGAGTGAAACATGGGCTCGACTGCTGCACAGGCCGACACCAGCACGAAGACACAAGGATCAACCACCGCGATCGTCGTCACTGCGCTCGCCTTGTTCTCGATGTTCTTCGGCGCCGGAAACCTGATCTTCCCGCCGATGATTGCCGTCCAGGCCGGCGACAACTTCTGGCCGGCGATCTTGGGCTTTTTGGGCACCGGCGCACTGTTGCCGTTGCTTGCCGTGATCGCCATTGTGCTTTCCGGCGCCAATGTCCGCGACCTCGCGCAGCGCGCCGGCACAGTCTTCGGCGTTGTCTTCCCGATCCTGGCGTACCTGTCGATTGGTGCGTTCTACGCGCTGCCGCGCACGGGTGCCGTGTCCATGGAAACAGCGATCACCCCGCTATTCGGTGTTGAGGGGATCGTCGCCTCCGCGATCTTCAACATCATCTTCTTCGGCATCGCGCTCGCACTGTCGTGGAACCCGAACACGATCATGGAAAAGCTGGGTAAGTTCCTCACCCCTGCGCTGCTCATCCTTTTGGTTGTCATGATCGTCGTCGCGTTGACGAAGTGGACCGCCTCTCCCAGCGAGCCGGCCGAGGAATTCGCCGCGCGGCCGTTCACCGAGGGCCTGCTGCAGGGTTACCTGACCATGGACTCGATCGCGGCGCTCGCCTTTTCCATTGTGGTGATCTCCACGCTGCGCTTCCGCGGTTTCCAGGAAGGCCCTGCCCTGGTGCGCGGCACCATCTACGCCGGCGCCGGTGCTGGCCTGCTGCTCGCTCTGATCTACCTCGGCCTAGGCACGGTCGGGCGGATTATCCCCAACCCCGCCCAGTACGACAACGGTGCGGCACTGCTTTCCGACGCTTCCAACCTCACCCTCGGAACCGCCGGCCAGATCATCTTCGCGCTGATCGTTCTGCTCGCCTGCATGACCACCGCCGTCGGCCTGATCACCGCCACCGCGGAATACTTCTCCGAGCAGTTCCCCGGCTCCTACAAGACGTGGGCGATCATCTTCACCATCATGTCCACGCTGATCGCCACCCAGGGACTCGAGTTCGTCATGGCTATCGCCGCCCCGGTCATCGGATTCCTGTACCCGCCCGCCATCGCACTAATCTTTGTCACGCTCATCGAGCCACTGTTCCGCTCCCGCACCCGGTTTACCTGGGCGTTCTTCCTGCCGATTTGGGTCGCCGTGATCTGGTCGGCCATTGAGACCGCCATTTCGTTGGGTTGGGCAGCCGACGTTTTGACCCCGTTCGTTGCCTGGGCGCCGCTGCAGGACGCCGGACTGGGCTGGGTTGTTCCGGTCGCGGTCGCTTTCGTCATCGGCCTGGCCATCGACCTGGCCCGGCCCAAAGCCCCGCTCAAGCTCGGCACGGTGGAGACCGTCGAAGGCGAACACGTCAACGCGTAGAGCGCCGGGGCGGATGCCACTGCCCGGGCTGTTCGGTGTCCCTGGGGTTTTGCGCCACCACACAGGTTGAGTGTGACATCACGGCGGGTCAGAAGTCACGGTCAGACTCTCGGCCTGGTTGGCGACCTGGGGTTTTGCGCCACCACACAGGTTGAGTGTGACATCACGGCCGGTCAGATGTCACGGTCAAACTCTCGGCCTGGTTGGCGACCTGGGGTTTTGCGCCACCACACAGGTTGAGTGTGACATCACGGCAAGTCAAATGTCACTGTCACGCCATCAACTACCCACCCCACCAGCGGTTTTACACCCCTGAACCCACCGACCGTGACATCCCGTCGAACGCGAAAGCGTAGCATGGCAGTATGAACATCCCATTGGCGCTGCTTGACTTTTGCACTATCTACCCCGGCGAATCTGTCCGAGCCTCCATGGCCCGCTCCGTGGAGTTTGCTCAGAAGGCGGAATCGTTGGGATACTCGCGCGTCTGGTACGCCGAGCACCACAACATGACGTCGATCGCGTCATCGTCACCGGCGGTGCTCATTTCCCACATCGGCGCGCAGACTTCCAGCATCCGGCTCGGTTCCGGTGGCGTGATGCTGCCCAACCACGCACCGTACGTTATCGCGGAGCAGTTCGGTATGCTCGCCGAGCTCTACCCCGATCGCATTGACCTCGGGCTGGGGCGCGCTCCTGGCACCGACCAGCAGACGCTGGGCCGTGCGCTGCGCCGCGACCCGCAAGCCGCGGAGGCATTCCCCGATGACGTGCGCGAGCTTGAGGCGTGGTTGTCGGATCAAAGCCCTCTGCCGGGCGTCGTCGCGATGCCCGGCCAGGGCACGAACGTGCCACTTTATATCCTGGGTTCTTCCATGTTCGGTGCGTCGCTCGCCGCGAGCCTGGGCTTGCCTTACTCGTTTGCGTCCCACTTCGCTCCTCAGCATCTTGTCGACGCCACCACCTACTACCGGGAGAACTACCAGCCCTCCGAGCGCCACCCCGAGCCCCACGTCATTGCAGCGGTCAACGTTACCGCGGCTGAGACCAGTGAGGATGCCGCGCGCCAGGAAAAGATCGTGCACCGCAACCGGGTGCGAGCGTTCATGGGCCGGCGCGGGCAAGTGCTTGACGACGCCCAACTCGACGCAATCGTCAACTCCTTCCAGGGCCGGCAGATCATTGACATGATGCGCTACACCGCCCGTGGCACCGCGGACGAAGTCGCGGAATACTTGACGTGGTTCACGGAGCACGCCAAGGCCGACGAGCTCATGATTTCGCTGCAAAACGCGAGCCACGGCGAGGTCCTCGCCGGAATGGAGATCCTGGCAAAGCGCTGGATTGGGTAGCGGCGCTCCAAGCGGTACGCTTCTCACCCATGCCCTCCCCTAAGACAGCCGCTGCCCTGCTGTCGGCGACCGCCGTTGTCGCGCTGTCGGCCTGCGCCTCCCCCGCCGGCGGGGCCCGCCCAGACCATCTGGTCGTTGCCACCCAAGCCCCTCCCGCGGGGTTGGACTTCACCACCACGGGCGGCGCAGCCGCTCCCCAAGCTTTAATGGGAAACATCTACGAGACGCTCGTGCGTATCGACGACTCCGGTACGCCACAACCCTTCCTCGCCGAGAGCTGGGACATCAGTGCCGACGGCTCGGAATACATCTTCCACCTGCGCGAGGGTGTGAGGTTTTCCAACGGCAAAGAATTCACGGCCGAGGACGCTGCCTTTTCCATCAGCTACGTTCAGGACAACTGGACCAACGCTTTGAAGGCTCAGATGGCCCCCGTGGTGGACGCCCAGCCGCTCGACGCCCAGACGTTGAAAGTAACGTTGGAGCGGGCGTCGAGTAGCTGGCTGTGGTCGATGGGCACGCTGACGGGGGCGATGATGACGCCTGCCTCAGTCGAGCGCCTCGCCACCGACCCGCTCGGGACTGGGCCGTACACTCTCGAGCGGTTCGCCGTCGGCGAGTCCGTCTCCTTCACCAAGCGCGAGGACTACTGGGGCGGCGAAGTCAGCCATGACGCGCAGATCCGCTACTTCGACGACCCGACGGCGGCACTCAACGCGCTGCGGGTTGGCGACGCGGATGTGGTGTGGTCGATGCAGGCACCGCAGTTGCTGGAGACACTGCCCGAGGACATTTCAGTGCTTGTCGGCACCACCAACGGTGAAGTGCTCTTGTCCATGAATAACCGCGCCGCTCCCTTCGACGACCCGACAGTGCGCAAGGCAGTGTCCTACGCCATCGACCGCGGCGCAGTAAACGACGTGGTCTACAACGGCATGGCCACCGACACGGGAGGCGCGCCCGTGCCGCCGACCGACCCGTGGTTCACCGGCGAAGACTACTACCCCTTCGATCCGGGCATGGCCCGCGAACTCCTGGACGGCCGTACCCCAGACGTCACTATCACGGTGCCGAACCTGCCGTACGCGCAGACGGCGAGCGAACTGATCTTCTCCCAGCTGCGTGATGTGGGGTTCCGTGTCCGCCTGGAAACGGTCGAGTTTCCCGCCGTGTGGCTCGGCCAGGTGCTCAAGGGCCACGACTACCAGGCGTCGCTAGTCGCGCACGTGGAACCGCGCGACATCCCGTTGCTCTTCGGCAACCCGGACTACTACCTGGGCTACGACTCAGCACGCGCCCGGGAACTGATCCAGGCCGCGGAGGTGGGCGAGCAGGCGTCCAACATGGAAGCCGCCGTGGACCAGATCATGACCGACGCTGCCGCGCTGACGCTGGTCAACGCACCGAACATCGTGCTGCTGGGGCCAGGCGTGAGCGGAGTGAACCCCAACGTCGTCACCGAGGGCCTGCCACTTCGCACCATCGAGGTGGACAAGTGAACGCCCGCGCCGCCATGCGCTTTGTGCTGCGCTCCCTGTCCCGCTTCGCAGTATTGCTCTTGCTGGCCAGCATCATCATTTTCCTCCTGCTGCGCGCTGTGCCCGGCGACCCGGCGCGCGTTGCGCTCGGCGTCACCGCCACCGACGAAGCCGTCGCCGCGCTGTCCGCACAGCTGGGCACCGACCGCCCGCTGCATACGCAGTACCTGGAGTGGGTCGGCGGGCTCGCAACCGGCGACTTCGGCGTTTCCCTGGCGAGCCGGACAGACGTTACCCTAACCGTCGTCGAACGCGCAGGTGTCTCCCTCACACTCACCGTGCTCGCCATGGCGGCGTCCATGGCCATCGCCGTTCCACTGGGGGTCTACCTCTCCCAGCGCGAGAACCGTGCGGACGGCGCAATAGTCGCCGCGTTGACGCAGGTGGGCATCGTGGTGCCGAGCTTTTTGGTCGGCATCCTCGCCGTCGGGCTGTTCTCTCTGCGCCTCGGTTGGCTGCCGGCCAACGGCTGGGGCACTCCCTCGCACGTGGTGCTGCCCGTGCTCGCCCTCACCCTCGTGCAGGCAGCCATCCTGACGCGTTATGTGCGCGGCGCCGTGGTTGAGGAAATGGGCAAGGACTATGTGAGGACGGCGCGGGCGAAGGGGGCGTCGACAAGCACCGCGCTGTACCGCCACGCGGTGAAAAACGCCGCGCTGTCCGTGCTCACGGTCACCGGCATACAACTGTCCAGTCTCATCGTCGGCGCCGTGGTCATCGAGCGGGTTTTCGCCATCCCCGGGCTCGGCACAATGCTTCTCGACGCCGTGGCCAACCGCGACCTCACCACCGTGCAAACCGTGCTGATGCTGCTCGTCGCGTTCACGCTCGTGGTCAATCTCGTCGTGGATGTGCTGTACGCGGTCATCGATCCGCGGATTCGGAGGAAGGCATGACGACACGCAAGGTCGGGCTCGGCATCGTGGCGCTGGTGGTTCTCGTCGCGCTGCTCGCCGCCGTGTGGACCCCATACGATCCGCTGCAGGCCGCCCCCGAGCGGCGCCTGCAAGGTCCCTCACCCGCCCACTGGATGGGCACCGACCAGTTCGGGCGCGACATCCTCTCGCGCGTGATGGACGGCGCGCGCCTAACCCTTGTGGTCTCTGTGTGCGCCGTGGCGCTATCCGCCGTGATCGGCGTGCCTCTGGGCATGTGGGCGGGGATGCAGCGCGGGGTGGTCGAAGTGGTGGTGATGCGGGCCAACGATTTGCTCCTCGCCTTCCCGGCGCTCCTGCTGGCCATCGTGTTCACCGCGGTGTTCGGGGCTTCGGTGTGGATCGTCGTGCTCGCCATCGGCATCGCGGGCATTCCCGGTTTCGCCCGCGTTGCGCGGGTCGGCACACTGCGGGTGATGAGCCAGGACTACATCCTCGCCGCGCGGGTGTCCAAAGTGCGGCCACTGGCAATCGCGCGCACGCATGTGTGGCCGAACATCTCGCCGTTTGTCCTTGTCCAGGTCTCCGTGGCACTGGCGCTAGCGATCCTCGCCGACGCTGGCCTGTCCTTTCTCGGGCTGGGCACGCCCGCACCCTACGCGTCGTGGGGTCGGATGCTCCAAGCGTCCCAACCCTACCTGGCCACCGCCCCTCACTTGGCGCTGTGGCCCGGTCTTGCCATCGCGGCGACCGTGCTCGGCTTCACCCTGATCGGAGGCGGCCGTGATCCGCGTTAACGGTCTCACGATCGAGGGAATCCTCGACGACATTTCCTTCGAGGTCGCGCGGGGAGAGCGCGTCGGCATCATCGGCGAATCCGGCTCGGGCAAGTCCATAACCGCCTTGGCCATCATGGGGCTTGTCGACAACCTCCCCGTCACCGGGTCCATCACCGTCGACGGCACGGAGATGGTCGGCGCGCCCGACCGCGTGCGACGCCGCCTCCGCGGGCGACGCGTGGCCATGATTTTCCAGGAACCCATGACGGCGCTCGACCCGCTGATGACCGTTGCGCGGCAAGTGTCCCGCGATCGAGAGCGCGCCCGCTCCCTGCTGAAAGAGGTCGGGGTCGACAGGCCGCATGCCTACCCGCACGAGCTTTCCGGTGGGCAACGCCAGCGCGTGCTCATCGCCGCAGCACTCGCCCAGGACCCGGACATCCTCATCTGCGACGAGCCGACCACCGCCCTCGACGTGACGGTGCAGAAGCAGATCCTGGAGCTGATTGATTCCGTCATCGCCGCCCGCAACATGGGTTTGGTGTTCATCTCCCACGACCTCGCTGTGGTGCGCCGCATGACGCAGCGCACGCTGGTGTTCAAGGCAGGGCGCATCGTCGCCGCCGACTCGGAGTACGCACGCTCGCTCGCCCGCGCGTCGCTCCCCGGCCCGCCAGCCGCGCCGCGGCCCCTCGGCAACCCGGTGGTTGAGTTGCGCAACGTGACTCTCACCAGGGGCGCCACCCGCGCCCTCGACAACGTCTCGCTCACCGTGCACCGCGGCGAGCGCATCGGCATCGTCGGCGGTTCCGGTTCAGGTAAAACGTCGCTGCTCCGCATCATCGCCGGGCTCTCCACACCCGATTCGGGCAGCGTCGACGTCGGCGGGGACGTGCAGATGGTATTCCAGGACCCCTATTCCTCCCTCGACCCGCGCATGGACGTGGGGGCGTCGATACGCGAAACTAAAGTGGACGGCGCCCGCGCCGAAGAGGTCCTCGAGCAGGTGGGCCTGGCCGGCATGGGCTCGCGTCGGCCGCGGCAGTTCTCCGGCGGGCAGCGCCAGCGCGTCTCCATTGCCCGCGCCGCGGCATCCCGTCCCGCCATCATGCTTGCCGACGAGCCCGTCTCCGCACTCGACGTGACCATCCGCAGCCAGGTCCTCGAGCTCATGGACGGCGTCATCGGGTCGAACACTCTCATCTTCGTCTCCCACGACCTCGCCATCGTGCGCGAGCTGTGCCCCACCATCGCGGTGATCCACAACGGGCGCATCGTCGAGCACGGCGACACCGAGGACGTGTGGTCCAACCCGCAGCACCCGTACACGCAGCAGCTGCTGGAGTCGGTGTTGGAGCTTTAGCGCGTCACATACACCATGAGCGCCGGGTTGAGCACATGCTCTTCCACCCGCTCGAACACACTGGTCAGCTGGTCAAACTCGGCCAGCTCAGCGTTGCTGAGTTCTACCTGTTCGCGGAGAAAAGGTGTCTGCATGCCGCTCATCATAGCCCCACTGCGGACATCAGCACACCAACGACGTCGCGTCCGTGCCGGCGCAGCCCGTCGTGCTGCCACGCCGCGGTTTCGTGCACCTTTGCACCGATGATGTCGGCGGTTTCCAAAGACAGCTCGCGGGGCACGAAAATGTCGTCCGTGTACACCATCGCGGCGGCGCTTTCCGACGCCCCGAGCCCGGCGTACAGGTGAGGCCAGTCGTCATTGCCGGCGAGCTCGTCGGCGGCCTCCTTGAACGGGCGCAGCGCCGGGTCTTCGTCGAATTGGAAGGGGAAGATGTGCTCGCCGGTGAGATAGAACTCGGCGTCATCGGGTGAGGCCTGCGGGGCGAAACCGTCGAGCGACTCCGAGACGCGTTGCGCCGCCCACGCCGTTGCCCCCGGCACCGTGCCGCCGTAGATGGACTCGTGCACCGCAGCATACAGCGGGGCCCGCTCGAAGCTGACAAGGTCGCCGACGTCGGCGAGAAAGTCCGTGCGCAGCCTCCCGCCCGGATGGAAGGGCTCCTCCAACAGGTGTGCCAGGGTGCTCAACCCGCCCTCGCGCCCCAGTGCCACACCGACCGTGCGAAACCGCCGGGAGCTCAGCCGCTCCCCCGTGGGCAAGCTCTCCACGGAGTTGTCGAGGTGGCGGCACACCTCGCGGACCATCGACTCCGCCCACGGGACTTCACGGTAGAACAACTGGTGCCGAGCCCGCAGCTTGGCAAAGGTGGCGTGGTAGACCTCGTCCACGCCACGGGTGACGGTGGGCAAACCGCCCGTGAAAAACGCGTGGCGCACACTCTCCGGGTGCGCGGCGAGGTAATGCGCGAGGCAGAACCCGCCGAAAGACTGGCCGAGCACGTCCCAACGCTCGACACCGAGCTCCTGCCGGATCGCCTCGGCGTCGGCGACGATAGCGTCGGCGCGCAGCCGGGTCAGCGTGGGGGCGTCGATAAGCTGCGGCGTGGCGCGATCGATGCGTGTGGAGCGCCCGGTGCCGCGCTGGTCGAGGAGCACCACCCGGTAGTGCTCAAGCGCGGTGGCGATCCAGTCGTAATGCTCGCGTGGGCTCGGAAAACCGGGGCCACCCTGGAGGTATAGGAGTGCGGGCTTGGGGGCGTCGCCAAGCACGCGTGCGAATATGGTGAACCCGTCGCGCTCAATCTTCATGGAACGATGCTATAGGGTGGCGGGCGTGACCCCCCAACAGGCACGGACCACGCTCGCCTACCACCGTGTGTCTCTCGAACCCGCGCTGCGCCGCAGGCCGTACCGGCGATGGAAGCCCGCCCTGGAGTTCGTGATCTCCTTAGTCCTCTTCTTCCTCATCCAGGCATTGTTTACTGCGGTGTTTCTGCTCACCAGCTGGGGAAGCGGCGCCGACATGGACTGGCTTTATAGCCGCATCATCGAAACTGAACTCGGTGCCAACCCGGTCAACATAGCCTTCTTCTACGGCGCGATCGGCATCTCGGGAGTCGGGGCCTTATTCGCCGCGTGGCTCGCAGGGCGGCGCCCGCGTGCGCTGTTGTCAGTCACCGGACGCATCCGCTGGCCGATCGTGAGACTGTCACTGCTGTTGATTGCCGTCCCACCGGCAATCACCTTCGTCATCGACGCGATCGTGCACCGCGGAATTCCCGCCCCGCTCGACGGTGCTTTCTGGGCCAGCATCGCACTCTGCCTGCTGCTCGTGCCGCTGCAGTCCACCGCTGAGGAACTGGTCTTCCGCGGCTCACTGCCCCAGGCGCTGGGCGCGTGGATCCGCTCGCCGTGGGTGGTCTACGCGCTCTCACTGCCGCCGTTCGTCTTCGGCCACACCTACGGCGCGAGTGGGCTGATTAGCGTCGCGGTATTCGCGGCGTTCGCCTCGCTACTTGTGCACCGCACCGGCGGGCTCGAGGCGGCGATCGTGCTGCACACGGTGAACAACATGTCGCTGGCCTACGCCGACGTCGCGGGGATCACCGAGCTCATCGACACCAACAATCGCCCACTCGTCAGCGGTGCCGCCTACCTGCTGCAGTACGCCGGCGCGCTCGTGGTACTCGCAATGCTGACCAGGTACGCCCCACGCACATCCGAACCACCACCCGGCTGGTTCCCCGGGTCCGGGTGGTACGCGGGCTGGCCGGCCGTCGTGGCGTCTCAGGCGCCAAGTCGCCCCAGACCGTTGGCGAGCCTCTCCACCGCGCGCCGAAATAGCACAGCGGGCTGACGAAACGCACCCTCGCCGAAATGCCCGAACACTTCGCTGGAAATCAAACCGATGATTCGTGACCACGCCTCCACGGCCAGCTCAACGGCACCCGCGCTGAGCTGCGGCGCCCATTCGCGCCTCAGCGCCTCAATATCTTCGCGCGTTGCCTCGTCGAGCGCCGTGCTGGGCGTATCGACGCTCGGATGCGCGTTATCCAAAGCCTCAAGCAGCATCCGCATCACGCGGGTTCCTTGACTGAGTGTGTCGCTGGGCGCCGCGTAACCAACAACTGGGGTGCCGTAAATAAGTCCCCACCTCCTCGGATGCGCGATCGCCCAGGCCCGCATCGCCTCCGCGATTCCCACGACCGAGGCAGGTCGCCCGTTGCGTTCCACTGAATCGGCGAGCTGCCGATAAGCGTCGGTGACCAGCAGCGTGAGAAATGCATCTCGGTCTGCAACATATCGGTATATCGCCGAGGACACTACACCCAGCTCACGGGCAACGGCACGCAGGTTGAGCGCATGGGGTCCTCCGGCGTCTAGCTGTGCAAACCCGATCTCGCTGATGCATCGCATCATCTCGTCGCGGGCGATCTGGCGGGGTGTCGGCATGAACCCATGCTACCAACTCGAGAGCACTGCTCTTGCGAGTAATCCCGACCCGTGTTAGCGTAGCCGGAAAATAGAGAGCAGTGCTCACATTTTCACGCAAGGAGTCGTCATGTCCGATACAACGCTCGTCATTGGAGCCGGCCCAGTTGGAACGGCCGTCACCGATGAGCTGATCAAGCGCGGCCGCGAAGTGTTCGTCCTCACCCGGTCGGGCACTGCGGTCCGCGGAGCCCGGAGCCTAGCGGGCAGCGCCGCCGATCCGCGCGACCTGCAGGCCGCCTTTGACACAAGCGGCGCGAACCGGGTGATCGACTGCATGCACGCGCCTTACGACGCGGCAGTGTGGCGCAGCACCCTCATCCCAGCTGAGAAGACGGTTCTCGACCTCGCGGCTGAGCGCGAGATCCACGTGACCTTCCCCGAGTCCGTCTACGCTTTCGGTGAACGCGCGAACACGGTGACCGCCACTAGCGAAGTCGTAGCCACCACCGGCAAGCCGGGGATCAGGGCCCAACTCCTCAATGCCCGCACGCACGCAAACACCCCCGTGTGCTCCGTGGTGGCCTCCGACCTCTACGGACCAGGGTGCGGCCGAACGGCAGTGGCTCATGCTCTCATCGTGGAACCACTGCAACGCGCAACCCGCACGATGGCGCTCATCGACTCCTCGGCGCTTCACCCTTTCACGTACCTGCCCGATTACGCGCGGGCGCTCGTCGGTGCCTCACAGAACCAACTCACCGGGATCACAATCACGCCCACTGCGGACTCAGTCTGCCAGAGAGAGTTCGCCGAACGCGCAGCCTACGCAGGAAAACTCCGCGCGCACACACCGCTGGAACTAAAGAAGTGGATGCTCCAGTTCGCCGGGCTGTTCAACCGGAACATTCGCGGTCTCGTCGAAATGACCTGGCTGTGGGACAGCCCCCGTTTTGTGCAGGGTACCTACGACTGGGCCCCGACCGATCTCGACGAGGGCCTCCACCGGACCTTCGAGGCCGCTTAACCGCGCCTACTCCTCGTCCGTGGACAGCGCCGCCACGAACGCCTCCTGCGGCACGGTGACCGAGCCGATGGACTTCATGCGCTTCTTGCCCGCCTTCTGCTTCTCCAACAGCTTGCGCTTGCGCGAAATGTCGCCACCGTAGCACTTCGACAACACGTCCTTGCGCAGCGCGCGGATGTTCTCGCGGGCAATGATCTTCGCCCCGATGGCCGCCTGCACCGGCACCTCGAACTGCTGGCGCGGGATGAGCTCTTTGAGCTTCTTGGTCATCTTGTTGCCGTACCACTGGGCGGAGTCGCGGTGCACGATGGCGGAGAACGCGTCCACCGGTTCACCCTGCAGCAGGATGTCCACCTTCACCAGGTCGGCTTCCTGCTCGCCGGCCTCCTCGTAGTTCAGGGAGGCGTAGCCCTTCGTGCGGGATTTGAGCATGTCGAAGAAGTCGAAGATGATCTCGCCGAGCGGCATGATGTAGCGCAGCTCCACGCGCTCCTCGGAGAGGTACTCCATGTTCTTCATCGTGCCGCGCTTCGACTGGCACAGCTCCATGGTCGTGCCCACGAACTCCTGGGGCACGATGATGGTCATGTTCACCACCGGCTCGTAGACCTCCTGCAGCTTCCCGCCGGGCCAGTCCGAGGGGTTGTGCACGTACTGCTCAGTGCCGTCCTCGGCGACAACCCGGTACGTCACGCTCGGCGCCGTAGAGATCAGATCGAGGTCGAACTCTCGCTCGAGGCGATCTCGCGTGATCTCCATGTGGAGAAGGCCGAGGAAGCCACACCGGAAACCGAACCCGAGGGCGACAGAGGTTTCCGGCTCCCACGTCAGGGAGGCGTCGTTAAGCTGGAGCTTTTCCAGCGACTCGCGCAGGGCGGGGAAATCTTCCTGGGATACCGGAAACAGGCCCGAGTACACCATGGGCTTGACCTCGGCAAAGCCGGCAAGCGGAGTTTCCGCACCCTTGCTCGCCCAGGTCACCGTGTCACCCACGCGGGTTTCGCGCACGTCTTTCACACCCGTGATGAGGTAGCCCACCTCACCGGGGCCCAAGCCCTTGGTCTTCTTCATCGTGGGCGAGACAACACCGATCTCGAGGATTTCGTGCTTGACACCGGTGTTCATCATCTGCACCTGCTGGTTCGGCATGAGCTTGCCGTCCATCATGCGCACGTAGGTGACCACGCCGCGGTACGTGTCGTACACCGAGTCGAAGATCAGCGCCCGAGCCGGGGCGTCCGCGCCGCCTTCCGACGACGGCGGGGGCACGAGGTCCACCAGCCGATCCAGCAACTCCGGCACCCCGACGCCCGTCTTGCCCGAAACGCGCAGCACGTCCTCCGGCTCGCAGCCGATGATGTGGGCGATCTCGAGGGCGTACTTGTCCGGGTCCGCGGCGGGAAGGTCGATCTTGTTGAGCACCGGGATGATCTCGAGATCTTTGTCCATCGCCATGTACAGATTGGCCAAGGTCTGGGCCTCGATGCCCTGGGCGGCGTCGACAAGCAAAATTGCGCCCTCGCACGCCTCGAGCGCGCGGGAGACCTCGTAGGAGAAGTCGACGTGGCCGGGGGTGTCGATCATCTGCAGAATCGTCTCTTGGCCCGCGAACTCGCCCGAGGTCGGGGTCCACGGCAAGCGCACGTTCTGCGCCTTGATGGTGATGCCGCGCTCGCGCTCAATGTCCATATTGTCGAGGTACTGGTCGCGCATGTCGCGCGCGTCGACGACGTTCGAGAGCTGGAGGATGCGATCCGCCAGGGTCGATTTACCGTGGTCGATGTGGGCGATGATGCAGAAGTTCCGGATCCGTGACGGGTCCGTAAACGTGGTTTCCGCAAAGTTGGTTTTCGAGGCAGCCATGATTGGCCCCACTTTACCGTCTCACATGGGCAAACCCAACACGCGGCCACGTTATTGAGAAGGCCACCACCACCCCCTAAAGTAGGTGCGAGTACCGCACCAAGCATCCTCAAGGGGGGTGAAGGGACATCTTCGTCCGCAGGATCAAGCGCCGCGAGGCTAAGGGCTCAGGCCCCTTGGAGGAAGGCCTCGCGCTGCTCAACGAGCGCCTCGGCTCCTCCCCACGAGCCCCGCGCGAAAGCAAAAAAGCCAGCGTGGCCAGGCTGATTGTCAAACCGACCTCGCGGGTGGCGCGCAGCATCTACTACGCGCCCGACATGGACGGCCAGGCGGAACCGGGCGAAGTTGTGTGGGTTACCGTGCCGTCGACCCCGCCGCGCGAGCGCTCTCTGCTCATCGTGGGACGCGAGCATCACGACGTCCTCGGGCTGCTCATCTCCCCCGACAAAGAACACGCCACCCACCCCGACTGGCTCGACATCGGTTCCGGTGACTGGGAAGCCTCCGGTGAACCGTGCTGGGTGCGCATGGACAAAACCCTGCTGGTCTCAGAAACCGACGTGCACCGCCGCGGCGCGTCCGTCCCGCCCCGGCGCTTCGAGCGGGTGGCCAACCGGCTGCGCGATGGCTTCGACTGGATCTAGCATGGTTTTGGCCGCAGCGTGCTCGACTGCTAGTTTGTAATGGTTGTCCGCATCCGGAAATTAACGGGTGCGCCGAGCTACGCGAGCAGGACCTTGGGCCCGCGTCACATCAAACGCTCAGCGCTTCTCACCCGCCCGGACGGTGACTTTTCTACTCAACGACGCAATCAAGAGGTGCATCACTTATGGCAAACATCAAGCAGCAGAAGAAGCGCGTTCTCACCAACGAGAAGCGCCGCCTGCGCAACAAGTCCGTCCGCTCCGCAACCCGCACGGAGATGCGTAAGTTCCGCGAGGCCGTCGAGTCCGGCGACAAGGCAGCCGCCGAGGCACAGCTGCGCGTGGCTTCCCGCAAGCTGGACAAGGCCGTGACCAAGGGCGTGTTCCACCGCAACGCCGCGGCGAACAAGAAGTCGAACATGGCACGTGCCCTGAACAAGATGGCGTAACACGTCTGCGCTCAACGCCCCTCCGCGCTCTACTTCAGGCGGAGGGGCGTTTTCGTGCTTTTTAGCCGAGCAGCGTTGGCGGCCCGCGAACGAGTACTGCCGCAGTGAACCACCCTGGCGTGGACTTCGCGCTTACCCGGCTCGCGCCGCCCTGAGCCCAAGGATGACCGCGAGGCCACCGGGGTTAATTATTGCATCCTGTCCGCGAGGTCCTCGCGCCCGAACATGCGCGCGGTTGCGATCGCGTCGGGGTGGCCCGCTCGCGGGTCGGCTCCGGCCTGGAGAAGCAGCTCGACGATCTCGTCTTCCTTCTTAAAAATGACCCCAGCCAGCGGCGATTGACCGCGAGCATTGAGCTTATCGACGTCCGCCCCACGCTCAACCAAGCCCCGCGAGAGGTCAAGATGGCCTGAGTACGTCGCGAGCATCAAGAATGAGTTGCCGTCCTGGTTGGCGAGGTCGACGTCGACGCCGTTATCGACGTAGTCGAGCAGCGCCACGTTACCCGTCCTCGCTAGCTCGAAAAGCTTGCCCGCGAACTCCTGGACGTCTTCCGGTACCTGCTGGATCTCCTGCTCATTCATGGGCGCCAGTTTAGCGGGCGAGCTCCGCGATTTTTCGCACCGCGTATTCGATCGCGTAGTCCGGATCGCCGCCCTGGCCTTTGACCTCGGCGTCGAGCTCAGCGATGACGATCACGGCCTCCGAGACCGCCTCACCGGACCAGGTCCGCGCGGCCTGCATGGTCTTCTTCGCCGCGAACGGGTGCATCCCCAGCTCCCGGGCGATCTGGTCGGGGTTGCCGCGGGTGCTGTAGAGCTTGGCGATGTCGCCGACCTTCCTGGCCAGCGCCGCGGCGAGGGCGACGGGGCTGATGCCCAGCTGCAGCGCGCGCCGCGTTGAGGCCAGTGCCCGCTCTGCGCGTCCCGCCACGGCAAGGTCTGCGATGTCGAACCCGGAAATCTCAGCTACCCCGGAGTAGTAGGCATGAACGGACCTCACCGTCAGCTCCCCCTCGGTGTCTGCCACGAGTTGGCTTGCCGCGGTGGCCAGCTCGCGCAGATCGGAGCCGACGGATTCTAGCAGCGCGGCAACAACATCGGGAGTGGGGTGGGCCCCGAGGCGGCGGAACTCGTTGTTCAGCCAGGCGTGGCGGTCCCTGTCGCGCAGCGGGTCGACCGTGTGCACCTCAGCGACCTTTTTGAACTTGGCCACGTACGACTTGTTGCGTCCGCCTCCGGTGTGCTCGATGATCAGAGTCATCCCCGGCGCGGGGTCACGTGCCGCCTGCAACAACAGCTCCGTGGGCTCTTTGCCCGCCTGCTCCACGCCGGTGAACACCACCACGCGCTCCTCGGCGAACAGCGAGGGGCTCGTGGCCATCAGAAGCTCCCCCTCGGTGACGTCGCCAGCGCGCAGGCGGCTGACCTCGGCGCCCGCACCGGTGGAGGCGGCGTCGATGATGGCCTTCGTCGCGCGCTCGGCGAGGAATTCGTCTTCGCCCAAGACGAGGTGGACGGGATTGAGCATGCGCCCCATCTTAAAACCTTCCGCTCGCGGCGCGCTGCGTGCCGTCGGGGTAGAGCCGCACTGGCCCGTCGCGGTTCGGGTAGAGCACCGGAATCCCGCCGGGCGTGGACACTGGCCGGTCGTGTGGTTTGCCGCCCTCGAGCACGACCACCACCTGCGCGTTCGCCGGGATCGGCTCGATGTCGCTTTCGCGCGTGACGACGTGCGCGTGCAGGCGACTAACATCCACCGGCGCCCGCCACGGCGGCCCCAGGCCGGTAGCGATGAGCGCCAGCGCGACGGCCGCCAGCGTCACCCGCGGCCGCTGCGCCGCCAGCCCGACGAGCACCCAGCCGTAGCAGACGACGACGGAGAGCGGGCCCGCCCCAACCGTCGCTCCGGGCAGAGCCGCCCCGGTGGCGGCGACGATGTCGACCCAGGCTGCCAGCGGCTCGATCACCCACAAAACCGGCACTTCCAGCCCGCCGGGTGCCAGCGAAAGCACCACCGCAATAAGGCCGAGAACCGTCACTGGAGCGGTCACGGGCGCAACCAGGACGTTAGCCACGACCGAGACAAGCGATACCTCGCCCGCCATGAGCGCCACCAGCGGCATCGTGACAATGTCGGCGGCCACGGCGACGGATAAGGCGCGCACGAGGATCTCAGGCCAACCGGTAACCGCAAGGTAGCGAAACACCAGCGGGCTCAGCGCCACGATCGACGCGGTCGCGGCCACCGAGAGCGCGAAGCCGAAGCTGACGGCCAAGTTCGAATCGACCAGCACGAGCCCGATCACGGCCAGGCACAGCGTGTGCACTGGCTCGGCTGTCGACGATGCCAACACCGCCATCAATCCCACCAGACCGGTGACGGAGGCGCGTAGCACGCTCGGCTCGGGCCCCACCAGCCCCGCGAACAGCGCCAGCGCCGCAGCGGCGAACACGATGCGCCCGCGCAGCCCGAGCCCCAGGGCGCTGGCCAGCACCGCGGCAGCCGCAGTCACAATGGCGACGTTGCTGCCGGACACCGCACTCAAGTGCGACAGCCCGGTATCCAGATAGGCCTGCTGCTGCGCCTGCGACTGCAGCGACGTATCGCCCAACACCATGCCGGGGATGAGCCCCTGCGCCCTCGGGCCAACCGTGTGGGCCACCGACGCGGCAAAGGTCTCCTTGACGTGGTTCGACCAGGCCGCCATGCCGGTCGGGGCACTCAGAACCTCTACCTCGCCGTTGAACACGACCTGCGCCGTGCCGGCTTGCTCCGCCTCGGACGCGCGCCCGGTCACTCGCACGGCCGCTCCGTTGACCACGCCAAGAGGCAGGTCGTCGACGAAGACCGCGATCGGGCCGGGGTGGCCCGCGACCCCAACGCGCAGCAGGTAACCGTGGCCCTCGATGGGTCGGGCCGCGCCGGAAACCGTGCCGACGACTTCCGCGCCGAACTGCCACGCGCGGGCCGTCGCAACGCGCAGCGTTGTAACCAGCCCGGCCACGCACCCCAGGCCCGCGACCAGCACGACCTGGCCCCACTGCCTCGCGCAGGCCACCGCCGCGCACACCGCCGCCACCGCGGCACACGCAACCACCGGCCCCCAGACCAGGGCGGCTAGAGTGGCCGTCCACACGGCCACCGCGGCAGGGGCAAGGCGCAGCTCCGACATCTAGATGCTCACGAGGTCCTTGAGCGCCTCGAACTTGGCGGGGCCAATGCCCTTGACGTCCATCAGCTGGTCAACAGAAGCGAACGGGCCGTTGGCCTCGCGGTGCGCGATGATCGCGGCGGCAGTCGCGTCACCGACGCCCGGCAGCGTGGTCAGCTCCGCCGCGGTGGCCGAGTTCAGCGACACAAGCCCCGGCGCTGGCGGCTGCCCGGGCGGGGCAGCCGGCACGGCCCCGACCGCCTGAACGTGGATCTGTTGGCCGTCGACAAGTAACTGCGCCTGGTTGATTGCGATGAGGTCGGCGTGTGGCAGCGGCGCGGCCTGCTCGAGCGCGTCCGCCACGCGCGCGCCATGCTCGAGCGTGACTAGGCCGGGGTTGGCCACCTCCCCCACCACCGACACCACCACCTGCGCGGGCGGGGCCTGCGGGGCCTGCGCCGCAGCGGTGTCCCACTGCGGCTCGGGTGCGCCGGGGCGCAGCAGCGCCCAGCCGGCCACGAGGGCGAGCACCACCGCCACGGCGAGCGCGGCGTGGAGGGGCTCGACGCGCACGCGCGGCGGCGGGAACTCGACCGCGAGGCGGTCTTCCTCCCCGGTCGGGCGCAGCAGTTCCGTGATGCGGTCGGTGCCAGTCGGGCGGTGTGGGCGGCTCATGCCGCAGACGCTAAGCGACGCCGCGCGGCAGGAAAAGGCTCAGCGCCTTAAGCTGTGGATAACCGTGTTGAAGCGTCACCTACTCGGGTGAGTTATCCCCAAAGCCCGAAGAAAAGACCGCCGAGAGCCCGATGGCCCCGGCACCGGTGTGCACGGCGAGGGCGTCGACAAGCGGCACGACAAGCACGCGGGAGTCCTCGGGCAGCACCTCGCTGAGCATGTCCGCCAGCGTCTCCGCGGCCTCTTCGACATCGGCGTGCTGGATGGCGATGAACACGGGCTTGCCCTCGGCCTGCTCCTGTACCAGCTCCGTGAGCTTGATAAACGCCTTCGTCTGCGTCCTCGTTTTGCCTGCCAGCTCCAGTTTGCCGGCATTGAGGTGCAGGATCGGCTTCGTGGCCAGGAGAGCGGCCGAGAGCACCGCTGTGCCCGTCGACAAGCGGCCGCTCTTGCGCAAGTCGTCAAGCTGGCTGAGGTAGACCCACGTCCCGGAGCTGGCGAGGGTGTCCTCTGCGATTTTCTCGCAGGCGTCTAAGTCCGCGCCCTCTCGCGCCAGCGACGCAGCCGCCATCGCGGCCGCCCCAACTGCCATGCCCACGGTGTTGGTGTCCACCACGCGCACCGCATCGTCGAACACCGCCGACGCCGACACGGCCGCGGACCAGGTGGAAGAAAAGCTCTTGGACAAATGCAGAGCCACGACACCGTCGTCGCCGCCGCGCTCGAGCTGGCGAGCGTAAATGGCGGCGAGCTCGACCGAGGACAAGCCACTGGTAGACCCGCCGCCCTCGACGTCCATGACGTGGAGCTCGGCGACGGTGATGCCAAGCTGCTCGGCGATATCGCTCGGCAGCCCGGCGGAAGAATCAACAACGATGCGTACGCTCATTAGTCGCTAAACCCCTGGTTCCAGGCATCGAGGTACCACT
The DNA here is from genome assembly GCF_031844665.1 of Corynebacterium sp. Z-1. Taxonomy (NCBI): domain Bacteria; kingdom Bacillati; phylum Actinomycetota; class Actinomycetes; order Mycobacteriales; family Corynebacteriaceae; genus Corynebacterium; species Corynebacterium sp. Z-1. The sequence goes on from NZ_CP134621.1 coordinate 2,266,163, forward strand.
TCACCGCACTCGGCTCCGTCGGGAACTCCGCGGGCATAGCCTCGCCCTCGCGGTAGGCGGGTTCGGCGCTCAACCGCGAGGTGTTGGTGTTTTTCAGGCTGTTGAACAGCGGGTACTGACTCTCGCGCAAGCCCAGCAGGTTCGAGGTCAGCGCGGAGATGGTCCCGCCGTGCGCGACGAGCAGCACCGCCGAAGCGTCCCACTCGGAATACGTGCTCATCAGCTCGTCGACCACGGGGCGGGCGCGCTTGGCCACGTCCAAGCGGCTCTCCCCTGCAGGCGGCGCCCACGCGGCGTTGTTTCGCCAGTGCGCCCTGATCCTGCCGCGCTCAGAGTCCACCTCGGCGTGGGTTTTGCCCTGCCACTGCCCAAGGTGCGTCTCGCGCAGGCGCGCGTCGTGCGTCAGCTCGAGCCCCAGCGACGCCGCGATGATCTCCGCGGTATGGCGGGCACGGGTCAAATCGGAGGAGACGATCTTGGACACCCCGAGGTTCTTCATCAGCTGGGCGGCGGCGCGAGCCTGCTCCACGCCTACCTCCGACAGCTCGGTGTCCAGCTGGCCCTGCATGCGGCGGCCAGCGTTGTAGTGTGTCTGGCCGTGCCGCAGCAGAATTAGTCGTCGTCTCATCGCGTCTAGTGCCTAGAACTCGTCGTCGCCGGAAGCTGGGCCCTCACCCGCCAGGGGCAGGTCCTCGATCCTCTCGGCACCGCGCACGCTTGCCGAATCAGCCTGCTGAGCGAGATCGCCGAAGGCAACGTCGCGCTCGTAGGGCGGCACGCCCTCGACCTCGTACACTGGGCAATCGGCGTACAGGCGATCCAGGCCGTAGAAGTCCCGCTCGGCGTCGCGCTGCACGTGGATGACAATGTCGCCGTAGTCGAGCAGCACCCAGCGGTTCTCCCGGTTGCCTTCGCGGCGCTTCGGCTCGAAACCGGCGTCGGTGAGATCGCCCTCGATCTCCTCGACAATCGCCGCGGCCTGGCGCTCATTGTCGGCGGAGACGATGACGAAGATGTCCGTAATGCCCACGACGTCGGACACGTCAATCACGGCAATGTTGCGTCCAAGCTTCTCGTCCGCCGCTTTCGCGGCAATGGTGGCCTGCTCGATAGAGGTCTTCAGGGCTGTCAAATGTTTAAAATCCTTCTCGGTATGAAAAAGCGTCAACTATAGCGCCCATTGTCACACGTTTTGCGGCAGATGTGCTAGTTAAGCGCCCTCGCCCGTGCGGTACAGATTGTTCTTGGCGATGTAGCGCACCACCCCATCGGGCACGAGGTACCACACGGGCCTGCCCTGGCTGGCGCGCAGGCGGCAGTCCGTCGAGGAGATGGCCATCGCGGGAATCTCCACGAGGTGCACCCGCTCCTGGTGCTTCGCGGGCAGCATGTCCTCGCGCAGCTCGTAGCCGGGCCGGGTCACGCCGACGAACTCCGCGAGGTCGAACATCCGGTCCCAATCGTGCCAGGACATGATCGAGCTCAGCGCGTCCGCGCCGGTGATGAAGTACAGCTCCTCGGTCGGGTACACCTCGCGCAGGTCACGCAGGGTGTCGATGGTGTACGTCGGCCCGCCCCTGTCGATATCGACCCGGGAGACGGTGAACTGCGGGTTCGACGCGGTGGCGATCACCGTCATCAGATAGCGGTGCTCCAAGTCGGTGACCTCGCGATCCGCCTTCTGCCACGGGTCGCCCGTGGGCACGAAAACGACCTCGTCAAGATCAAAGCGGTCGGCGACCTCGCTGCCCGCCACGAGGTGACCGTTGTGGATCGGGTCGAAGGTCCCGCCCATGACACCGATTTTGCGTGGTTTCATACCGTGCGAGTCTAGGGCCAGCCGAGGACGAAGGGGGCGTTAACCGTAGCGGACTTGGTCGACGAAGCGACCGAGGCTATCGGAGACCTGGTCGTCCCACGGGGAGGGCTGCAGGAAGTAGCGGCCGTGGTTGCCACCGTTGCCTTCCGCGCCGCGCAGCGTGGCGATGGACAGGTCGCAGATCCCGTCGAGGGGCAGGCAGTAGTTGACGCGGTTGCCGGTCCCGGCGGCCGTCTTGGAGTTAAACGGCAGGGCGCCGAGCACGCCGCCGGCGCCACCGCCGCCGACGCCAACGGTGGACCAGTCGCCCGGTGCGGTGTTGGGGTTGCCCAGGTAGACCACACCAGCGAGCTGGCCGCGCGCCGCGAGCTCTTTTTCGTGCTCGAGCAGCACCATCGCGCCCTGCGAGAAGCCGATCAGGATGTAGCCCGGGCGGCAGCCGCTGGAGGCTTCGTAGTCATTGATGGCCTGCATAACGCCCGCGCGGCCCGCGTTGACGGAGTCGAGGAACTGGGTTCCCGCCGCGCGCGCCATCTGCAGGGTGGGCACGGCGTACTGCACGGCGAGGCCGACGGCCTGGGCAATGGTGGCGGGGACCGCGATGGCCGGGGTGTCGTACGCCGGGTAGACAGCCGGGTAGTAGCGCGGCTCGAGGCCGATGACCTCGACGTCGTTCATCAGCGAGGCGCCGCCGTGGGTGGCGCGGTAGCGGCCCTCGGCGTGGCGCAGGTAGGCGCGGATGGTCTCGCCCTCCCAGCCGTTGGACGTCCACGACGCCCCGCCCGAGTAGGTGGTGGGGACAACCTGAGTGTTTTGGCCGGAGCCGCGTGCCGCGATGACCGCGACGGCCGGGCAGCGCTGCTGGGCGCTGGCCTGAGGTGCGTGCACACCAGGCAGGCCCGCGGCGGGGGCGAGGATGGCGGCGAGCGCCGCAACGAGGGCGACGCTTAAGGAAACCGCGGTGGCGCGGAGGGTGCGAGCTGGGGTGCGAGACACGTCTGATCAGCCGTTTCTATGGAGTTAATATTTGAACGGCTCACATCCTATACCCGCCCCCAATCAATGTCGCGTCGAGATCACAGCTTTCTCACGGTTGTTTCACACATTGCACTTAGTCGCGCACGTGGCCAGCACCCTCGAGGATCCACTTTGTGCTGGTCAGCTCGGGTAGCGCCATCGGTCCGCGGGCGTGCAGCTTCTGGGTAGAAATGCCGATTTCCGCTCCCATTCCGTACTGTTCGCCGTCAGTAAACGCGGTACTCGCGTTGAGCATCACGGCCGCGGCGTCCACCTCGTCGGCGAAGCGCTGCAGCGTGTGCGCGTCGCGCGACGCTATCGCCTCAGTGTGCCCCGTCGACCACTTCGCGATGTGCGCGATCGCTCCCCCAACGCCGTCGACGATCTCCACAGCGATGTCCATGGAGAGGTACTCGTCAGCCCAATCCTCCTCGGTCGCGGACACCACGTCGCGCGCCCCAAGGGCCGAAAGCTTATCGACGTCCCCATGAACGCGCACCTCCGCCTCCTGCAGGGCGGTGATCACGCGCAGCTGATCGGCGGCGGGCAGGAGGGAATCGATCAGCGCCGTCTCCGTCGCGTTGCACACGGAGGTTCGCCGGGTCTTGCCGTTGAGCAGCATCGCGATCGCGGAGTCGAGGTCCGCCTCGGCGTCGACGTAGAAGTGGCAGTTACCGGTTCCCGTCTCGATGGCGGGCACCGTGGCGTTTTCCACCACCGCGTTGATTAAGCGCGCGGAGCCACGCGGGATGACGACGTCGACAAGCCCGCGGGCGGTGATGAGGTCCTGGACCGACTCGTGGGTCTCGCACGGCAGAAGCTGCACGATCTCGCGCGGCAGGCCGCGGCTGACGACGACGTCCTGCAGGATCTCGACGAGCTTCTCGTTCGTCGCGCGCGCGGACTTCGAGCCGCGCAAGAGCGCCACGTTGCCCGATTTCAGCGCCAGCCCGAAGGCATCCACGGTGACGTTCGGGCGGGCCTCGTAGACCATGCCCATCACGCCCAGCGGCACGCGGACCTGGCGCATGCGGATCCCGTTGGACATCGTGCGGCCTTGGATCACCTCGCCGACCGGGTCGCTCAAGCCCGCGACTTGGTGCAGGCCGTCGGCGATGGCGTCGATACGCTTCTTATCCAGCGAGAGCCTGTCAATCAGCGACTCGCTCATGCCGGCGCCGCGGCCCGCCTCGATATCCTCGGCGTTGGCGGCGAGCACCTCGTCGGCGCGGCTGACCAGCTGCTCGGCGGCATCGCGCAGCAGCGCGTCCTTGTCCGGGGTCGGCAGCGTCGCCAGAACCGGCGCGGCGGCCTTCGCGGCGCGCGCCTTGGTCAGGACTTCTTCGCGCTCGGCGGCGCGTGCTGCGGTTGCGTCGTTGATCTCAGCCATAGTGACCATCGTAGTGGCAAGCTAGAGCCGGGTGGCGTAGTTGGACAGGTAGTCCGCGTGAACCACCGGGCGGCGCAGGTGCGGCTCGAGGCCACGCGTGTTTTTGCCCACCATGTCCACGAGCTGGGCGGCGTCGTAGGCCACGACACCTCGGCCCACCGCCTCGCCTTCTGGGCCGAGGATCTCCACGATGTCGCCGGAGTGGAAATCACCCTCGACCTCGGTGATGCCGACGGCGAGCAGGCTCGTGCCGCCCCGGGTCACCGCGCGCACAGCACCAGCGTCGAGACGCAGCACGCCCTCCGCGTCGGCGGCGTAGAGCACCCAGAACTTCCAAGCGCTCAGGCTCGACTGCGGCCGCGTGTGAAACACCGTGCCGCAGTCGGCGCTGGTGAGCGCGCGCTCGATGTCACTTGCCGACGTCAGCAGCACCGGCACCCTACCGCGCGCCGCCAAGCGCGCCGCGGACACCTTCGCCGCCATGCCGCCGGTGCCCAGCGCGCCGCCATCGCCAGCCGCGACGTTGTCGAGGTCCTTGCCGGAGCGGACCTGCGTGATCAGGCGCGCCTCGGGGTCGGCAGGGTTGCGGTCGTAGAGGCCGTCGACGTCGGAAAGCAGGTACAAAGCGTCCGCCGAGACCAGCGTGGACACGATGGCGGAGAGCCTGTCGTTGTCGCCGAAGCGCATCTCGGAGGTGGCCACCGTGTCGTTTTCGTTGACGATGGGCACGGTGCCGAGCTGGCGGAGCTTGTCGATGGTGCGCTGCGCGTTGCGTGCGCGGTCGCGCCTGCCGGCGTCGGACTGGGTCAACAGGACCTGGCCGATGGTGCGGCCGTAGCGGGCGAAAGAGCGACCCCAGCTTTGCGCGAGGTGGACCTGGCCCACCGCCGCCGAGGCCTGCTTGGTGGCCAGGTCGCGTGGCCGGGTGCTCAAGCCCAGCGGCGCCATGCCTGCCGCGATCGCGCCCGAGGAGACGACGATGACGTCGCTGCCGGCCGCCATGCGGGCCTGCAGCGCGTCGACGATGCGGTCGATCTGCTCCTGGCTGATGGAGAAATCATCGTTCACAAGCGAACTGGTCCCGATCTTGACCACAACCCGCTTCGCAGTGGCGATGTGGTGGCGCAGCTCCTCCTCCGTTTTCAGCGTTTCTGCTGGGTGGACTGGGGCTGACGCGTGTTCGGTGTCGTTCGTCATGGATACCTAGCCTAGCGCCTGGCCTAGCCCTGCCAACGCTCGCGATCGGCCTCCTGGCCGTCGCCGTAGTCGTACTCGTCGATCAGGCCGCGGCGGGCCTGGGAGGCGCGCTTGCGCTCGGCCGCCGAGGCGCGCTCGGTGCCCGCGAGGCGGGCATCCTGGCCGCGGCCGGCAAGCGTCGGGTCGCCGCCGATGGAGGGCTCCCAGTCGAAGGAAATCTCGCCGATGGTCACGGTGTCGCCCTCGTTGGCCCCGAGCTTGCGCAGCTGGTCCTCCACCCCGGCCTTGTTCAGGCGGTCCGACAGGTAGCCGACCGCCTCGTCGTTCTCGAAGTCGGTTTGGCGGATCCAGCGCATCGCTTTTTCGCCCGTGACAACCCACGCGCCCTCGAACTCGGGATCGGGCTCGACCACGATGCCGTCGGCGGCGTCGACCGCGCGGGGTTTAAGCACCTGCAGGGACCCCGGCTCGGCCTTGACCTTCGGGCGCGACTTTCGCGCGGCGCGCACGATGTCCCACAGCGCCCACTTGAGCTCGTCCAAGCCCTCGCGCGTGGCCGTGGAGATCGTGAAAATCGGCCAGCCGAACCGCTCCTTCAAGTCCTCTTCGAGGAAGTCCGCGAGCTCGCGGGCGTCGGGAATGTCCATCTTGTTCAGCACGATCAGGCGGGGCCGATCACGCAGATCACCAAGGCCGGAATCGGTATCCAGCTCTTCAGCGTAAGAGGCCAGCTCGGCCTCGAGCGCGTCGATATCGGACAGCGGGTCGCGGCCCGGCTCCATAGTGGCGGTGTCGACGATGTGGGCGAGAACGGCGGTGCGCTCGATGTGGCGCAGAAAGTCCAGGCCCAAGCCCTTGCCCTGGCTCGCGCCCGGGATCAGGCCCGGGACATCCGCGATGGTGAACGTGTCGGTGCCCACGTCGACGACGCCCAGGTTCGGCTGCAGGGTGGTAAACGGGTAGTCGGCGATCTTCGGCTTCGCTGCCGAGAGCACCGAAATCAGAGAAGACTTGCCCGCGGAGGGGAAACCTACGAGTCCGACGTCGGCCATGGATTTCAGCTCGAGGACGAGTTCGTGGGCTTCGCCCGGTTCGCCCTTGAGCGCAAACCCGGGGGCCTTGCGCTTCGTGCTGGCCAGCGCCGCGTTGCCCAGGCCGCCGAAGCCTCCCTCGGCCGCGACGAAACGGGTGCCCGGCACCGTCAGGTCGGCGAGGATTTCGCCGTCGACGCTGCGCACGACAGTGCCGACGGGCACCTCCAGGACAAGGTCTTCCCCGCGCGCGCCGTTGCGGTGATCTCCGGCACCGTTGGCGCCGCGCTTTGCCTTCAGGTGGGGCCGGAACTGGAAGTCCAGCAGGGTGTGCACCTGCGAGGAGACCTCGACGATGATGTCGCCGCCGTGCCCGCCGTTGCCCCCGTCGGGCCCGCCGAGGGGCTTGAACTTCTCTCGGTGCACTGACACGCAGCCGTGCCCGCCGTCGCCTGCCTGCAGGTGCAGGTGGGCGCGGTCAACGAACTGAGCCATGGTGCCAGCCTTTCCGTGGTGAAACTTTCGTGTCCTCCCACCTTACGTTCTCCAGCAGGCACAATCCAAAGGCGGCGAGGGCTCGTATACCCTGTGCGGTTAGCTGCTCAGCGGAACCACGTTGCCGCCGGAGATCTTCCGGTAGATGTACACCGTTACCAGCGACGCGAGCGGGATGTAGGCCGCGAGGCCAAGGCCGAGGGTGACAATGGTGATGGCGTAGCCAATGAGCGTGAGCAGCAGCAGCGAGGCAAGAATTTTCCAGAATTCGCGCATCACGTCGCGCCGCGTCGCCGATAGCGCATCGCCCACGCCGTAACCGTCGATGATGTAGACCTGCACGAACGACAAAATAATGGCCACGGGGATGAACGCGATGAGCGCGAGGATTCCCACCAGCGCGATGAGCCAGGAAGAAACCAAAGAGGCCAGGAAGATCACCAGCGCAAAGATCGCGTAGACCACGAGCATGAACCCCAGCACCACGATGAAGGCAAGCAGGGCGCGGCCAATGGGTACGACTTTGAAGACGTTGCCCCACGTCTGCTCCTGGCCGTGCGTTTCGCGCAGCGCGGCCTTGTAGTACAGCGCCGTGAGGTAGATGCTTACGACGAAGAGAACCCCGTAGAAAACGACGAGCGCGGCGATCTGCCCGCCGGTCAGGGCGGACGGGTTATCCACGTCGAGCGGGACCGACAACGTGGTGATCATGGCCACGATCAGCGCGATCAGCGCGACGATGAAGATCAGCGACAGGCCAATCCACATGTGCCAGGTGCGCGAGAAGATGCGCTTGAACCCGTAGCTGATGGGGTCGGTAACGCCCCACGGGGCAGGCTGGTGGTCGTGCGGGTACGAGAGGTTTTCGGAGTTAGTAGTCACGCGTACAGCATGCGCCTGAAAAGGTGATACCGAGATTGGAAAAGCACCCCTGGCTGGTCTCAGCCGGGGGTGCTTCGCAGCGCGTCTTAGGCGGTCGCGGTGACCTCGTCGACGGTGCCTTCCTCGACAACGCCTGCTGCCTCAGCGGCCTCGAGGACCTCGGAGGCAACGCCCTGGCCGTCGGCCGGGACGATGTTGACGATGCGACGGTTGCGCTTGATGCCGAACTGGACTGCACCAGCGGCGAGAGCGAACAGCGTGTCGTCGCCGCCGCGGCCGACGTTGTCGCCCGGGTGGAACTTGGTGCCGCGCTGGCGGACGAGGATCTCGCCGGCCTTGACCTGCTGACCGCCGAAGCGCTTCACGCCGAGGCGCTTCGACTCAGAGTCACGACCGTTCGAGGAGCTGGATGCACCCTTCTTGTGTGCCATTGTTGTATCTCCTTTTTAAGAAGTTCTACTTGATGCCGGTGATCTTGACGGTGGTCTGCGGCTGACGGTGGCCCTGACGAACCTTGTAGCCGGTCTTATTCTTGTACTTGAGGATGTCGATCTTCTTGCCCTTACCGTGCTCGACGATCTCGGCCTCAACGTTTACCTTGGCAAGTGCATCCGGGCCGGAGGTGACGTCTGCTCCATCGACGAGAAGAACCGGGGTGAGTGCAACCTTGTCGCCTGCTTCACCCTCGAGCTTCTCGACCCGGACCAGGTCGCCCTCGGCAACCTTGTACTGCTTGCCGCCGGTCTTGACGATCGCGTACATAGAGGGTTACCCCTTATCTATAACTCGCACGGCTCCGGCATGCATCGGAACCGCTTGGAACAGTGATTTAAGTGCTTTGGGCCTGTTAACCAGGTGTGCCGTGCCTGCATGCGTAGACGGCCAGGCACATAAGCGCCTCTGAACCCAAAACACGGACTGCCAAAGCCTACTACGCCCTCGCCCGCTTCTCCAAACCGCTGGTGCGGCCGAGCGTTACTGCGAGCTGCGTCGCACGGCTCGGCGTCGGCCGCGCCCGCCCGTTGCCTTCTTAACGGGCTTTGGCTTATCGACGCCCTCACCACGCGCCTCCGCTGCCGGCTTCGCGCTCTCGGTGGCAGAGCCCGCGGCGCTGGATGTGCTGCGGCGCACCGCGCGGCGGCGCCCACGCGTGGCACCAGCCTTGCGCACCGGCTGCTCGGGCTTGGTGGGCTCTGCCTTGGCGGGCTCCTTCACAGGCTCCGGCTGCTCCGGCTCCTTCTCCTGGGTCTGCGAAGCTCCCCAGAAGTCGTCCGGGTTCGGCCGGTAGTCCGAGCGCGAGTTGCCGCGCGTGCGGCGCTTGCGGCGCGGGGAGCTCTCGAACTCCTCGACAGCTTGCTCGAAGGACTTTTCGGGCTCCTTGTCTGCTGTGTCCTGAACCGAGGAATCACTGCGCTCGGGGGAAGCGTCGGCCCGGCCGCGCCCGCGGCCTCCGCCGCGTCGGCCGCGGCGCTTGCCTTTCGAGCTCGGCGAGGAGGTTGCGTGAGCGTCGTCGGAATCAGTACCAGTATCTTCCTCATCCGCCCCGGAGATCACCGATGCGGCCAACCGGTCGAGCGCGTCTTCGTCGAGTGCGATCTCACCCGAGCCCTCGCGGGCGGGCTTGTCGTTGTCCGTGTCGTTGGCGCGTCCGCGGGGCGTCGTCACGCGCTCTGCGGATTCATCGACGGGGTCCTCGGTGAGGATGAGGCCGCGGCCCTCGCAGCACTCACACGGCGTGGAGAAGGTTTCCAGCAAGCCGGTGCCGAGTCGCTTGCGGGTCATCTGCACGAGCCCCAGCGAGGTGACCTCGGAGACCTGGTGGCGGGTGCGATCGCGTCCCAGCGCCTCCTTGAGGCGACGCAGGACCAGCTCCTGGTTTTCGGGCAGGATCATGTCAATGAAGTCGACGATGATCATGCCGCCGATGTCGCGCAGCCGCATCTGACGCACGATCTCCTCGGCGGCCTCGAGGTTGTTGCGCGTGACGGTTTCTTCGAGCGACCCGCCGGAGCCGGTGAACTTGCCGGTGTTGACGTCGATGACGGTCATCGCCTCGGTGCGCTCGATGATCAAGGTGCCGCCCGAGGGCAGCCACACCGTGCGCGACAAGGCCTTCTGGATCTGCTCGTCGATGCGGTAGTGCTCGAACGCGTCCTGGCCATCGTGCTCGCGGCGCTCGTAGCGCACGAGGCGGTCGGCGAGGTCGGGAGCGACGGAGTTGACGTAGGCGTGGACGGTGTTCCAGGGCCTGTGGCCGTCGACAACTAGCTCGGAGAAGTCCTCGTTAAACAGGTCGCGCACGACCTTGACCAGCAGGTTCGGCTCCTCGTAGAGGGTAACGGGCTTAGCGCCCTTGGAGGACTTTTCGCGCTGCGCCTGCTCCTGGATCGTCTCCCACTGGTTGTGCAGCCGCGTCACATCGGCGGCGATGGCCTCCTCGGGCACGCCCTCGGCGGCGGTGCGGATGATCGCCCCACCCTTCCCGGGCACGACCTTGGCCAGGATCTCCTTCAGCCGCTTGCGCTCGGGCGCGGGCAGCTTGCGCGAGATCCCGGCGCTGCGCCCGCCGGGCACGTAGACAAGGTAGCGCCCGGCCAGGGAAATCTGCGTGGTCAGGCGCGCACCCTTGTGCCCGACCGGGTCCTTGCTCACCTGCACGACGACCTGGTCGCCGGACTTCAGTGCCTGCTCGATGCGGCGCGAGCGCCCGCCCAGCCCTGCTGCCTTCCAGTCGACCTCGCCGGCGTAGAGCACGCCGTTGCGGCCCTGGCCGATGTCGATGAAGGCCGCCTCCATGCTCGGCAGCACGTTTTGCACGCGGCCGAGGTAGATGTTGCCAATCATCGAGGCGTTCTGATCGGAGGTGACAAAGTGCTCCGCCAGCACGCCGTCTTCGAGCACGCCGACCTGGGTGATGGTTCCGTGTCCGCTGCGCCGCGCGCGCTCGCGCACCACCATGGTGCGCTCGACCGACTCGCGCCGCGCGAGGAACTCGGCCTGCGAGACGATCTTCGAGCGCTTGCGCTCCTCTTCGCGTTTCTCGGTGCGGCGGCGGCGCTGCGCCTCCAGGCGTGAGGAGCCGCGGATTGCCTTCGGCTCGTCGATGACTTCGACCTGGGAGTCATCGTCGCGATCCTCGGCCGCGGCGCTGACGGTCTCGCCCTCATCGCTTGTCGACGCCCTCTTCGCCCGGCGCCTCTCCGCACGCGAGGGCGCCTTGAAGATGGGCACGTACGCCGGAGCCTCCGTCGACTCGGGCGCGGGCGTGACCTCGGGTTCGACATCGGTCAACAACTCGTCGCTGCCCTCGATGTCCTCGGGGTCCAGCAGAGCGTCGCTGTCTGTGGGCTCTTCGCTCTCCGTCGCCACGAGCTCCTTGTCCACCTTCTCCTCGATCTGGCGGATCTCATTTTCCACATCCTTGCGCACGCGCTTGCGGATCTTTTCATCGGCCTCGGCCGCGGCGTCGTCGGAGGCGGCGTCCAGGTGGGCCGGGGCGGGCTCGCTGAGGGCGTCGAGAAGCTTCTCGCTCTCCGCGCGAGACAGCGATGATTGCGCGACCTTGACCAATCCCATCTCGGTCAGCGCGACAATGACCTCCTTCGACGGCACGCCCAGCAACTTGGCGAGCTGGAACACCCGGGTCTTGTCGCTGAGCTGGCTGCGGTCGAACTCGGCCGCCTTGCGTTGCGTGTCTGAGAGTGTGGAATTGTCATCTGTGGCCACGGAGAATCTCCATTCATTGTCCGGGCTGCGCGGGCGGGCACCGGGCGCTGGCGATCTACTTCGTCGCCGCCGCCGCACAGTGCCGCCCCGTCCCGGGATGCGGTTGTAAGCTTTTCAAGCGTCACCGCGCAGATGCGCGCGACGCTTCACCGCCTATTGTGGCACAGCGAACCGGCCAGCGCCCCTTAGACGTAGCCGACGCCGGCGCGCCAGGTGTACGTCGCTGCCACCCCGACCGGGGACTCCGGGTTTTCGTAGTCCGCCACGCGGTAGAACTCCATGCCGACCTCCGTCGGGCGGATGCGCGCGACGGCGTAGCCGTGGGCGTCAAGGTCCACGTGCTTCACAGCCGGGTTGAGCTTGCGCAGGAAATCCTCCGCGAGCAGGGAGACCGGGTTGTTTTCCGGGTGGTAAACCTTGGTGTAGGTGGTCACCGTGTCGCCGACGTTCGCCGCGCTAATCGACGACGTCACCAGCTCACAACCAATCTCCTGTCCGTTGTGCACGATCGAGTTCGCCCACTCGGTGTGAATGTCGCCGGTGAGGAAGAGCACGTTGGCGTCGTCGGCGGCGAGCTCGTCAAAAAGTCGGTTGCGGGCCCAAGCGTAGCCGTCCCACTGGTCCGGGTTCATCGGAATGCCCGCAACCAGGGTGGAGAAGTCCTCGATGAGGCGGTTGACCATGGACGCCTCGGAGCTGGTCTCCGCCATCGCGCCGAGGGTCAGCGGGGCAATCATCACCGAGTTGCCCATCACGTTCCAGGTGGTGTTGGAGTTGCGCACCACGGAAGAGAGCCAGTCGAACTGCTCCGAGCCGAGCATCTCGCGGCCCTCGGCAGTGGCGGCAAAGCGGGAGGGCTCCTCGTCGCGGTAAGTGCGCAGATCCATGATTGTCAGGTTGACCAGGCTGCCGAACTGCAGGTTGCGGTAGATGTGGCCGCCTTCGGACGGGCGCGTGGCGCGCACCGGCAGCCACTCGAAGTAAGCCTGCTGGCCCGCGTTTCGACGCTCCAACCACGGCCCCTCCGTGCCCGCCGTGTGGTTTTCCGCGCCGTCGCGCCACGAGTTGTTGGCCGTCTCGTGGTCATCCCAGATGACAATCCACGGCGCCGCCGCGTGCGCGCGCTGCAGCGCGAGATCCTGCTTGTAGCGGCCGTGACGGGCTCGGTAGTCCGTCAGCGTGATGGTCTCATTGTGCGGGGTGTGCACGCGCGAGGTGCCGCTTTTGCCGACGTAGCCGCCGGTCTCGTACTCGTAGATGTAATCGCCCAGGAACACGACTGCGTCGAACTCGTCGCGCTCGGCGCGCTCGGCCATGTCGCGGTAGGCGGCGAAGTAGCCCGCCTCCCAGTTTGCGCACGAGGCCAGCGCGAAGTTCACCTGATCCACCGTGGCCTCATACGCTGGGGCGGTCTTGGTGCGGCCGACCGCCGAGTACACACCGTTGTAGCTAAACCGGTAGAAGTACACGGTGCCCGGCTGCAAACCGTTGGGGTCGACGTGGACGGTGTGGTCGACGTCCGCCCTCGTGGTCACGCTGCCAGAGCGCACCACGGTGTCGAAATCCGGTGCAGTCGCGACCTCCCAGCCGACGGTCGCGGCCTCGCCAACGCCGGAGCCCGGGGTGGCTTCCGGGCTGACGGTCACGCGCGTCCACAGGATCACCGACACCGGCGTCGGGTCGCCCGAGGCGACACCGTGCATGAAGTGCGAGTATTCGGACTCGGGCGCGCCAGGCAGGACGCGGCCGCTGGCGATCGACGAGCCCTGGGCTGCCGAGGACAGATCCGAGGAGAGCTGCGCGGAGGCGTACGGGGCGGCGGCGACGCTTGCGGCGGCAACGCCGGAGCCGACGATGAAGGAACGGCGGGGGAAAGACTGCGAAGACATAGGCTCATCGTTCAATGGCCCCCGCGCGACCGCAACACGGGTGCGCAGTGTTGGCCAAGACTTCGCCGCGGGTTTACCGCGCGTTCACACCCCCTGTGATATGCAAGGGCGGCAAAACAAAACACGCCGCGCGCGGGTGGCGGCGGCGTGGGGGCGTCGAAAAGCGAAGTGCTACTTGTTCGGGAACCAGATGTCGATCTCGCGCTCGGCGGACTCCACCGAGTCGGAGCCGTGGACGACGTTCTCGGCGACGCTGAGAGCGAAGTCGCCGCGGATCGTGCCCGGGGTGGCCTTCTCCACCGGGTGGGTACCACCGGCGAGCTGGCGCCACGCGGCGATGGCGGACTCACCCTCGACGATGCCGGCCACCAGCGGAGCGGACGTGATGAAGTCCACGAGCTCGCCGAAGAACGGCTTATCAGAGTGCTCGGCGTAGTGCTTCTCCGCGGTCTCGCGGTCCGCGGTGCGCAGGTCGAGCTCGACGAGCTTCAGGCCCTTGCGCTCGATGCGGGTGATGATTTCGCCGACGTGGCCATTGGTAACACCGTCCGGCTTGATAAGGATGAGAGTGCGTTCAGTCATAGTCGCCAACACTACTAAACGCGGTTACAACTCGCGCACGATGCGGGCCGCGTCCTCCGCGGAGGCGTAGCGATGCCACATCTGCACCTGCCGGATCGCCAGCCCGGAGTTACCCTCCGACTTCATCCTGCGGATCGTCTCTTCCTGCTCGGCGTCGAGCTCGACGGGGCCCTGAACGCGGTTGCGGTACGTCTCGCGGAAACCCAGGACTAGGAACACCGCGGCCGCCGCGATCGACGCAAGGGCCGCCGGCCGGGGAAGATCCAGCCAGTTCGCGCCCACGGCGACGAGCGAGAACGCGGCGGCGAGAACAAACCAAAGGGTGCGCATAACACCTGAGCATAACCACCTGCGGCGCCGCCACCCGGGTAGTTTTGCACAGATAAATAAAAATCGCCCCGGGCGGTATAGCGTATGCTACACATTGATAAGCATTGCGACCCACATCACACAACGGGAGGTTTCGTTGATCTACCACAGCCCCTACCCCAGCGTCGAGGTACCGGAGACGAACGTGTTCGACCTGGTCTTCGGCGGCCTGAGCGAGAAGGACGCGGCGCTGCCCGCCATCACCGAGCTGACGACCGGAACCACGGCGACCTACGCCGAGCTGAGGGACTACTCCGAATCGATCGCCGGGGAGCTCACCTCCCGCGGGATCGGGCCCGGCGACGTGGTCACGCTCCAGGTGCCCAACTCCATCAACTTCGCGGCCAGCCTGCTCGGCGTCATGCGCGCCGGGGCCACCGTCAACCCCGTCGGCATGCTGATGAACCAGGCCGACGTGGCGCACATCGTCTCCGCCTCGCACTCCAAGCTGTTCATCGGCCCGACCGACATGGAGCAGATCCCCCAGATCTTCTCCATGGAGCTGCAATCAATCGCGCAGCGCCACCATCCCGCGCCTGACCTGCACATCGACCCTGCATCCGTGGCCGCCGTCCCGTTTTCTTCCGGCACGACCGGCCTGCCGAAGGGTGTGCAGCTGACGCACCGCAATCTGGTGGCCAACATCCTGCAGGTCGACGCGATGATCGACCTCTGCGGCATCCGGCGGGAGGCGAACACCTTAAGCGTGCTGCCGTTCTCCCACATCTACGGGCTCACCGTCTTGCTGCTCAGCCCGCTGTACCGCCGCCACCACATCTTCACCATGCCCAAGTTCGACCTCGGACTCTTCCTCAGCGCCCACGGCACGCACAACATCGAGTTCACCTTCATCGCCCCGCCAATGGCCATCGCGATGGCGAAAGGCCCGGAAATCGACGCGTCCTGGTTCGCCGACTCCAAGCTGATGGTCAGCAGCGCCGCGCCTATCGACGCCCCCATCATGCGCGCGGTTGAGGAGCGACTGGGCACGAAGGTGGTCCAGGGCTGGGGCATGACCGAGGCCGCCCCCCTCGTCGCTCTCAACCTGCACGGCGACGCCGACCACTCGAGCGTGGGCAAGCCCGCGCCCAACACCGAAATCCGCCTCGTGGACATTGACACGCTCGAGGACGTCGAGGAGGGCCAGCAGGGCGAGGTACTCGTGCGCGGACCCCAGGTCATGCTCGGCTATCTCGACAACGAGGAGGCCACGAACAACACCCTCGTGCAGGGCGGGTGGCTGCGCACCGGCGACATCGCGCGCATAGGCGACGACGGTGGCCTGAGGATCATCGACCGCGCCAAGGAAGTGATCAAGTACAAGGGCTACCAGGTCGCCCCAGCCGAACTGGAGGCGCTGCTGCTCACCCACCCGGACGTTAACGACGTCGGCGTGGTGGGAGCGGAGCGAGACGGCCTGGAGATCCCGCGCGCGTTCGTCGTCAAGCGGGTGGGGGCGGATGTGAGCGCCGGGCAGCTCATGGAGTGGGTCGCGGAGCGCGTCACCCCGTACAAGAAGGTGCGCGCGGTGGAGTTCGTCGACGCGATCCCGAAGAACCCGACCGGCAAGATCCTACGCCGCGAACTCCGCCAGGTTCCGTGGCCCGCGGCGTGAGATGCGACACGGAAACCCACGCTACAAATCGGTTGCGCCGCTATGCGATGTGAGTCACAATACTGAGAAAGCACGACTCATCTAATAGCTTTGGAGGGCAATCATGGCCGACACACCCCAGTTCACCGAGTTCCAGGGCATCCCGCTCGACCCCCGCACCGACTACTACCGCATCTTCGATGACGTCGACGGCGCGGACCTCGAATGGTGGAAGAAGGCGCGCGACTTCTGCGAGTTCGCCCGCCCCAGCATCAACGAGGCGTGGGAGAAGGCCGAGTACAACATCCCCGGCGCTGAGGAGGCAGCGCGCCGCGGCCTGATCCGCGACGGCATCGACATCGAGGGCGAGCCGGAGATGAGCATCCGCGCAAAGCGCCTCATCGGTTTCGAGATCTCCCGCCTCGACGCCTCCACCGCCACCGCGCTCGGCGTCCAGGCCGGCCTGGCCATGCAGTCGATCAACCTGCTGGGCTCCGAGGAGCAGAAGAAGAAATACCTCAAGCCGATGTCCCTGATGGAGATCCGCGGCGCGTTCGCGCTCACCGAGCCCGACCACGGCTCCGACTCCATCGCGCTGGAGACCTCCGCCGTACGTGACGGCGACGAGTGGGTCATCAACGGCGAGAAGAAGTGGATCGGCCACGGCTCCGTCGGACACATCACCGTCGTCTACGCCCGCATGGAGGACGGCAACGTGGGCGCCTTCATCGTCGACCAGGACCAGGAGGGCTACGACGCCGAGACCATCACCGGCAAGGCCGCCCTGCGTGGCATCCCGCAGGCGCACATCAAGCTCAACAACGTCCGCGTCTCCGACGACCGCCGCCTGCCCGGCTGCCGCTCCTTCCGCGACACCGCCCAGGTGCTCATGGCCACCCGCATCGGCGTGGCGTGGAGCGCCTTTGGCCTGGCCGTGGACTGCTACGAGAAGGCACTGAAGTACGCCTCCGAGCGCGTCCAGTTCGGCCGCCCCCTGATCAAGAACCAGATCATCCAGCAGCGCCTGTCCGACATGCTCATGGATGTCACCTCGCTCGCCCTGTACTGCAAGCGCCTGCTCGAGCTCGAGGAGGCCGGCACGCTGACCGAGCAGCAGGCCGCCCTGGCCAAGGTCCACGGCACCCGCGCCGCGCGCCGCGTGGCGGCTAACGCCCGCGACATGTTCGGCG
This sequence comes from Corynebacterium sp. Z-1, assembly GCF_031844665.1. Taxonomy (NCBI): domain Bacteria; kingdom Bacillati; phylum Actinomycetota; class Actinomycetes; order Mycobacteriales; family Corynebacteriaceae; genus Corynebacterium; species Corynebacterium sp. Z-1. The sequence continues at coordinate 2,283,344 of NZ_CP134621.1, forward strand.
GCGTCGGCATCCTGCTCGAGAACGACGTCATGCGCCACATGGCAGACGTGGAAACCCTGCACACCTACGAGGGCACCGACACCATGCAGTCGCTCATCGTGGGCAAGTCCATCACGGGAGTCGGCGCGTTTACCAGCTAGGCCCCGCTGTGCCCGTAAAAGCCTGAATAAGCTCCGCCCCCGAAAATCAACTAGGTAGAAGAACCCACCTCATGGCATACACCAGCCCTTTCGCAGCGATCGACATCCCCGAGGTCGATCTGTTCACACACATCTTCGGTGACCTGACCGAAGAAGAGGGTTCGCTTCCTGCACTCACGGAGCTGACCACCGAAATGACCGTCTCGTACCGCGGGCTGCGGGAGATGGCCGAATCCGACGCCGGCGCCTTGGCCGAGCGCGGCATTGGAAAGGGCGACGTCGTCGCCCTGCAGATCCCCAACTCCATCAACTACGTCGTCGCCCTGCTGGGCATCCTGCGGGCCGGCGCGATCGTCTCGCCGCTCGGCGTGCTGATGAACTCCTCGGACGTCAACAAGCTGATCAAGCTCTCCGGGGCCTCGTACTACATCGGCTTGACCGACATCGAGGGTATGGATCAGATGTGGAGCTACGAGATCCCCGCCGTCGCGGCTGGCGGCCACACCCCGCCCGACGTCGAGGTCTCCGCGGACGACATCATGGCCATCCCGTTCTCCTCCGGCACCACCGGCTTGCCGAAGGGCGTGATGCTCAGCCACCGCAACATCGTCTCCAACATCGAACAGGTCAACCACCTGCTGGTGGAAAACGGCGTGACGGAGCGCACCAACTTCCTCTCCCCGCTGCCGTTTTCCCACATCTACGGCCTGACGGTGCTCCTGCTGTCCCAGCTGAAGAAGCGCCACCACATCTTCACCATGCCGAAGTTCGACCTGCAGACGTTCATCGACGCCCACCCGAAGCACCAGATCGGCTTCACCTTCATCGCCCCGCCGATGGCCGTGGCCCTGGCGAAGAACCCCACCGTGAAGGCGGAGAACTTCGAGGCGGCCAAGATCATGTTGTCCGGCGCCGCGCCGCTGGACTTTGACACCGCCAGCACCGTCGCCTCCAAGCTCGGCATCAAGATCATCCAGGGCTACGGGATGACGGAGACCTCGCCGGTGACCCACTTCGGCATCCACGGCCGTTCCGATCCGGGCTCCATCGGCTTCGCGGCACCTAACACCGAGTTCAAGATCATGGACCTCGAGACCGACACCGAGGTGACCGATGGCGAGATGGGCGAGCTGCTCGTCAGGGGCCCGCAGGTCATGATGGGCTATCTCAACAACAAAGAGGCGACGGACGAGGTGCTCATTGGCGACGGCTGGCTGCGCACCGGAGACGTCGCCCGCGTGAACGAGGAGGGCGTGACCTACATCGTCGACCGCGCCAAGGAAGTGATCAAGTACAAGGGCTACCAGGTCGCGCCTGCCGAGCTCGAAGCCCTGCTGCTCACCCACCCCGACATCGTCGACTCCGGTGTGGTCGGCGTGGTGCGCGACGGCTTGGAAATCCCCCGCGCGTTTGTGGTGCGCGAGGAAGGTTCCACGCTAGCCGCCGAGGAGCTCATGGAGTGGGTGGCCGAGCGGGTCACCCCCTACGAGAAGGTCCGCGCCGTAGAGTTCGTCGACGAGATTCCGAAAAACCCGACCGGTAAGATCGAGCGCAAGAAGCTTCGCGCCGTACCGTTCGAAGCCTAAACCCCTATTGTCATAGAAAGCTGGACTGACAGTGCCCAACCAAACCAACGACCTTCTCTCCCCTAGGGCCGACTACTACCAAGTGTTCGCTGACGTCGACGGCGACGACCTCGAATGGTGGAAGACCGCGCGCGACTACGCGGCCTGGGTCCGCCCGCACATCAACGAGGCGTGGGAGAAGGCCGAATACAACGTCCCGGCCGTGGAGGAGGCCGCACGCCGCGGCCTGATCCGCGACGGTATCGACATCGAGGGGGAGCGGCCGATGTCGATTCGCGCCAACCGCCTCATCACCCTCGAGCTCGCGCGTTGCGACGCCTCGACGACCACAGCCGTCATCGTCCAGGCGGGACTGGCCATGCAGTCGATCAACCTGCTGGGCTCCGAGGAGCAGAAGAAGAAGTACCTCGGCCCCATGTCGCGGATGGAAATCCGCGGCGCGTTCGCGCTCACCGAGCCCGACCACGGCTCCGACTCCATCGCCCTGGAAACCACCGCCACGCGTGACGGCGACGAGTGGGTCATCAACGGCGAGAAGAAGTGGATCGGCCACGGCTCCGTCGGCCACATCGCTGTCGTGTGGGCCCGCATGGACGACGGCGAGGTCGGCGGATTCATCGTCGACCAGGACCAGGAGGGCTACGACGCCGAGACCATCACCGGCAAGGGCTCGTTGCGCGGCATCCCGCAGGCGCACATCAAGCTCAACAACGTCCGCGTCTCCGACGACCGCCGCCTCCCCGGAGCCCGGTCGTTCCGCGACACCGCAGTCGTCCTCGGCGGCACCCGTCTCGGCGTGGCATGGACCGCGCTGGGCATCGCCATCGACTGCTACGAGAAGGCCCTGACGTACGCCACCGAGCGCGTCCAGTTCGGCCGCCCCCTGATCAAGAACCAGATCATCCAGCAGCGCCTGTCCGACATGCTCATGGACGTCACGGCCATGGCCCTGTACTGCAAGCGCCTGCTCGAGCTCGAGGAGGCGGGCGAGCTCAGCGAGAAGCAGGCCGCCTTGGCGAAGGTGCACAACACCCGCGCCGCGCGCCGCGTGGCGGCGAACGCCCGCGACATGTTCGGCGGCGTCGGCATCCTGCTGGAAAACGACGTCATGCGCCACATGGCGGACCTGGAGTCGCTGCACACCTACGAGGGCACCGACACCATCCAATCGCTCATCGTGGGCAAGACCATCACCGGGGTCAGCGCCTACCGCTAACCCTTGAGCGGTGCGCCGCCCACCGGCGGCGCACAGAACAACGGGCCGCACCTTCCATCTGAGATGGAGGATGCGGCCCGTCTGTGTCGGGCGCGAACTAGTTGTTCAGCGGCTTGCGGGTTGTTGCCATGTGGGCGGCCCGGTCGCCGTTTTCCTGGCGAGCGAGCACGCCGGAGGCGGCGTCGACCTGGCGGTCCGCGAGCTCCGCCTCGGTGGCGGTGCCCTCACCGTTGTACACGCTGGCGAGCGCCGCGCCGATGGCGGCATCGGTCTCCGAGCCCTCGGTGTATTCCAGGGTCTCGGTCGTCAGCGGCAGCTCCGCGTCGGCCGGGGCGGTGTAGCGGCTGGCAAGCTCGCGGGCGAGTTCGAGAGCCTGCTCCACCACGTGGTCCGGGCTCATGATCACGCGGTCGTTCTCGCGCCAGAAGTCCACGTTAACCGCTGGAACGGGCTTAACGTTGAGCAATGCGTCATAGGCCACCTTGTGGGCATTCGGAACCCCAAGTTCGAGCAGTCGCTCAAGAAGACGTACGGGACCCGACCATGCCGGGAACAGGCCGACGGAGCGCTCGGGGAAGCCCACGCGGGTCTCGGCGTGGATGACCGATGCGTCGGTGTGGAGCAGAAGCTCCATGCCTCCACCGAGAGCGACGCCGCGCACGGCGCCGACAACCGGGTACGGGGCGCGGCGCAGCGCGTGCAGGCCGTCGATGCCCTGCCGGATGGTGGCCTGGCGTGCTTGCTCATCGCCGTTCGGGCCGGAAATTTCGGCTAGCCGCGGCAGGTTAGCTCCGGCAGAGAAGGCACGCGCCTCGTCGTTGGCGACCACGAGCCCCGTAAGGTCCCACTCGCCGGCGAGGGTGAACAGCTCGGTGACGTCGTCGGTCGAGGAGTTCATCGGGGTCTTGTACACGAACACCCCGATGCCGTCCTCGAGCTTGTACACGGTGGCGCCAGCGTTCTCCGCGATCACCTCAGCGTCCTTGACCAGCTCGGAGACGCGGACCACACCCTCACGCTCGGGCCGTTCGGTGAGGGTGCCGTCGGTGCCGAGGACCTTGCCGTCAACGTAGAACCCGCCGGCAGAGCGGGCGGATTCCAGCAGCGCCGGGACGGTGTCGAACAGCGAGGCGACGTAGTCGTGCCCGATAGCGTCGGCAAGCGCGAAGGGGCCCTTCTTCCAGCCGTAGCCGAGCTCCATGGCGATGTCGATCTGATCGACCGTGGCCGCAATCTCTTCGGCGGTGTCGCAGCAGTACTGCAGTGTAATACGGAAGACCTCACGCGCGTAGTTGCCTTCCGGGGTGCCGGACTCCATGAGCTCCTGCGGATCCTTGGGCACCTCGTAGGTTTGCTTCGGGCGGTAGTCACCCTTCTCGAAGTCGTAGACCTCGTCGCGGCCGCGGTAGAAACCGGACTCGGCGGTGCGGCCGGTGAAACCCTTCTCCAGCAGCTCCTTGAACTGCGGGGAATCGGTCACTCCGTAGTCCTGCATTGCATCGTCGGCAGGCAGGGCGGCCAGCAGTGAGCCCCAGATGTGGGGGGCAACCTGGAGGCCGACGTAGTCGAAGAGCCCGAAAACGCCGGTGCGCGGCACGCCGAAGGGCTTGCCGAAGGCGGTGTCCGCTTGCTCCGGTGCGATGCCCTGGTCAAAGGCGACCTGCGCGCCGACGCCCATCCAGAACGATCCGATGCGGTTGGCGATGAAGCCCGGGGTGTCGCGGCAATCCACTATGACCTTGCCGAGGTCGCGCTCGAGGACCTGGCGCAGTTTGTCGGCGATTTCCGGGCGGGTATCCGGGCCCTGGACGAGCTCGACGAGCCGCATGACTCGCGGCGGGTTGAAGAAGTGGGTGATGGCGAAGTCGCCCTTGAACTCCTCGCTGGACTCGGCCAGCAGGGTCTCCAGCGGGATGGTGGATGTGTTCGAGGTCACCGGGGTGCCGGGGCGGCGGTGCGCGTCCACCTTAGCGAAAGTATCGCGCTTGACGTCGATGTCCTCGAAGACGGCCTCGACGATCCAATCAGCCTCGGCGAGGCGGTCGAGGTGGTCCTCGGTGTTGCCAGGCGTGACGCGCTCGGCATACTCGGGGCGGGTGAACCCGTGGCGCTTGACCTGGGTCTCAATGCCCTTGCGGGCGCGGGCGTCGCGGTCGTCGCCGTCGGCGGGCAGGTCGAGCAGGTGGACCTTGATGCCGCCGCTGGCAAGAAGTGCGGCAATGCCAGCACCCATGGAGCCCGCGCCGAGAACTGCTGCGGTTGTGATGTCAGAAGCCATGTGTGCTTAAACCTCCAGGATGAGAGCGATTCCCTGGCCGCCGCCGATGCAGGCGGTGACAAGGCCAAGTCCGCCGCCGGCGTCCTTCAGGGAGTGGATGAGCTTGGTGATCAAGATGACGCCGGTTGCACCGATCGGGTGGCCGAGCGCGATCGCACCGCCGTTGATGTTGGTCTTGTCGTTGTCGAAGCCGAGCTGGTCGGCGACGGCAATGGCCTGGGCGGCGAAAGCCTCGTTGGACTCGATGAGCTTGATGTCATCGAGCTTCAGGCCCGCCTTGTCCAGGGCACGCGGCACCGCGACGGTCGGGCCGAGGCCCATGTACTTCGGATCGCAGCCTGCCAGCCCCCAGGAGACCACCTTGGCCATCGGCTCCAGGCCAAACTGGGAGAGACCGGACTCGCCGGTCATCACCAGCGCGGCCGCAGCATCGTTGATACCTGAGGCGTTGCCGGGGGTCACCGTGCCCTCCTTGTTGAAGGACGGCCGCAGACCGGCCAGCTTTTCGGCGCTGGTCTGGCGCGGGTGCTCGTCGACGGAGAAGTCGCCCACCGGCACGATCTGCTCGGTGAAGCGGCCGTTGGCGATGGCGTCGGCCGCGCGGTTCTGGGACTGCAGAGCGAACTCGTCCTGGCGCTCACGAGAGATGCCGTACTTGGCGGCGACGTTTTCCGCCGTGATGCCCATGATGCCGTTGCCCATCGGGTCGGTCAGCGCACCGGTGAGCCAATCCACCAGCTTGCCGTCGCCCATCTTGCGGCCCTGGCGCATGCCCTCGACCGAGTACGGAGCTTGGCTCATCACCTCGACACCGCCGACGAGGGCGAGGCGGGAGTCATCAGTCATCAGCTGCTGCGCCGCGCTGATGGCCGCCTGCACGCCGGATCCGCAGAGACGGTTCACGCCGTAGGCGTGGGAGCCCTGCGGCAGGCCGGCCTCGAGCGCGACGGCGCGGGAAGTGTAGAGGTCACGCGGGCCGGTGGTGACCACGTTGGCCCACACCGAGGAGTCGAACTGGTCAGCTGCGACGCCGGAGTCCTCGATCACGGCCTTGGCGACGTGCGCACCCAGGTCGATCGTTGAGATCTTGGACAGCGAACCGCCGAAGGTGCCGATCGGGCTGCGCTTGGCGTTGGTGATGTAAATAGATTCGGACATGCCGCTCCTTTGGAGGTTGAGGCTACTGCGTTACATGTCCTTCCGAGTCTAACGGAAGTAACACCGCCGGGTGGCGACGGTGGTCCCTACACACCCCGCTAGGAATCCTCCGCCGTCCCGAGGTGCTGTGTCACCAAGAATCCGCGCTCCATGCGGGCAATAATATCGGCGCGTAACCGGATGACGAAGAACCACACCACGGCGAACATCACGCCAACTGCCGTGACGGACCAGTGCACGAAAAACCCGAAGACCAGCGGGACCTGAAGCGCCAGGTTGATCCACAGCGCACCGGGCAGGCGCTGCACAAAAGCCATGACCGCGTGGGCGAGCCCGATGACCGTGATGTAAACCCAGTTAAACGTGGTCCAGTGCGCGCCATCATCGACCTTGAGCACCACCAGCAGGATCAAAAAGACGGTCAGCGACTCCATGATCAACGTTCCGGAGAGCACGCCGTTAAGCCCCTTCAAGGGGTCCTTGGCCGGCGCGCGCCCGGGGCCCAGCGGGCTCGTTTGCGGCCGGGACGGCTTCTTGGAGCTCATCTAGGGTTCCTTTCCAAACATGGAGCGGGCCTCGCCCGCCGTAACGACGGACCCGGTAATGACGACACCGGATCCAGATTGCACGCCCACCTCGGCGAGCGCATCCTCGGCAAGTTCGACGGCGAGCTCGTAGGCGTCGGCAAGGCGGGTAACCACGTGCACCCGCTCGTCGCCGTAAATCTCGCGCGCCAGCTCCGCCAGCTCGTAGGCGTCCATCGCGCGCGGCGAGGTATTTTGCGTGATTACCACCTCGGTGAACACGGGCTCAAGGGCGGCGAGGATGCCTGTGGCGTCCTTGTCGCCGAGCACGCCGAGGACACCGATGAGGCGTGTGAAATCGAAGTCGTTGGCAAGGGCGTCGGCAAGCGCGCGGGCCCCGTGCGGATTGTGGGTGGCGTCGATGAACGTTGTCGGGGTGGCGCGCACTCGCTCCAAGCGGCCCGGCGACTCCACTGCCGCGAAACCGCGGCGCACGGTGTCCGCGTCGAGGGGGCGCTCGGAGCTCGCGCCGTGGAACGCCTCAACGGCGGCGAGCGCGACGGCCGCGTTGCGGGCCTGGTGCGGACCGGACAGCGGCAGGAAGATGTTGGTGTATTCGTCGCCGAGGCCCTTGAGCGTGAGGTTCTGGCCGCCAACGGCGACCGTGGCTTCGGCCACCGTGAACTCGCTGCCGAGACGCGCGACGGTCGAGCCGGTGTCCACGGCGGCCTCGAGCACCACGCGCATCGCCTCCGGTTCCTGGTCGGCGATAATCGTGACTGAGTCCGGGTTGGTGATAATCCCGGCCTTCTCCCCCGCGATCTCGGTCAGCGTCTCGCCGAGGTAGTCGGTGTGGTCGAGGCCGATCGGCATGATCACGTTGACGTCGGCCTCGATGACGTTGGTGGCGTCCCAGCGCCCGCCCATGCCGACTTCGACCACGGCGACCTCCACGGGGGCGTCGGCGAACGCGGCGTAGGCTAGGCAGATCAGCGCCTCGAAGTAGCTCAGGCGCTGGCCGCTGTGCTGATCCGCCAGCTCCACGTACGGCGCGACCTGGTCGTAGATGGCAACGAACTGCGCCGGGTGGATGGGGGCGCCGTCGATGCCGATGCGCTCGGTGATCAGCTGCAGGTGGGGGCTCGTCGTGCGGCCGACCCGGTGGCCGAAGGCGCGCAGCAGAGACTCGATCATCCGCGTCGTCGACGTCTTGCCGTTCGTGCCCGCGACGTGGATGGAGCGGAAAGACGTCTGCGGCTCGCCCAGGTAGTCCATCACGAGGCGGACGCGATCGAGCGTCGGGTCAATCTCCGTTTCACCCCACCTTTTGAGCAGCTCGGCCTCCACGCGTCGCAGCTCGGCGATGTCGTGCTCGGTCACCGGGCGGGGTTTCGCCTCCTCGTCGGTGGGTTCGTCGCCTAGGCCACCGAGGTTGAGCTTCAGGCCCGTGTCCTCCAGCGAAATGTCGTAGTCCTGCGGCAGGTCACCCAGATCGGCGAAGTCGCCGGTAGCGTCGTTGACCATTTAGGCCTCCGGCAGGGACTCGAGGCGAGCGCTGATGCGTTCGAACTCTTCCTGCGCGATCTGGCGGCGGGCCTTGATCTTCTCCACGACCTCGACCGGTGCCTTGGCCAAGAAAGACTCGTTGCCCAGCTTCTTGCCGGTGGTCTCGAGCTCCTTTTCGGCCTCAGCGAGCTCTTTGCTCAGCCGCTTGCGCTCGGCGGCGATGTCGACGGTGCCCGAGGTATCCAGCGCCACGTCAAGCGTCGCCTGGCTTAGGCGCACTTCAACGCTTGCCGACGCCTCAAACTCACGCTCAGGAGTCTCCACCTTCGCGATCGAGCGCACCAAATCCTCCTGGCCGGCGAGGTCGGCGCGGGCAAAGTCGAGGCGGGCCGGCACCTTCTGCGAGGGCTTGACCCCCTGGTCGGAGCGGAAGCGGCGCAGCTCGGTGATCAGCTTGACCGCGTCCTGGATGCGGCGGCGAGACTGCGTGTCCCTCTCCGCGCCTCCGTTGGTGTCCTCGGCGGTGGGCCACGGCGCGAGGGAGAGCGACTCCTGCTCGGTCAGCGCGGTCCACAGCACCTCGGTGACAAACGGCATCGTCGGATGCAGCAGGCGCAGCACGACGTCGATCACGCGGCCAAGCACGATCTGTGTGCTGCGACCGCGGGCTCGCTCGGCATCGCTCGCTGACTCTGCGTCGCGCGGGATCTGGGTCTTGGCAATCTCCAGGTACCAGTCGCACAGCTCGTCCCACGCGAAGTGATACAGCTCCTCGTTGGCCTTGGCGAACTGGTAGTCATCCAGGTAGGCGTCGACGGAGGCGCGCACCTCCTCGGCGCGGTCGAGGATCCACCGGTCGGCGTCGGTAAGCTCCGCGCGCGCCGGCAGCGGGCCCACCGCGGCGCCGTTGAGTAGCGCGAACTTGGTGGCGTTGTAGAGCTTGGTGGCGAAGTTGCGGGCCGACTGTGCGTTGTCCTCGCCGATCGGCAGGTCGATGCCGGGGTTCGCGCCGCGCGCCAGGGCGAAGCGCAGGGCGTCGGCGCCGAAGCGCTCCACCCAGTCCATCGGGTCGATGCCGTTGCCCAGCGACTTCGACATCTTGCGACCCTTTTCGTCGCGCACCAGCCCGTGGAGGTAGAGGTCGGTGAACGGAACCTGGGGGCGCCCGTCGTTGCCCGCCGGGAACAGCTCCGGGGTTTGGGTGGCGGCGAACGTGCCGAACATCATCATGCGCGCGACCCAGAAGAACAGGATGTCGTAGGCAGTGACCAGCACGGATGTCGGGTAGAACGCCTCGAGCTCGGGCGTCTTCTCCGGCCAGCCCATGGTGGAAAACGGCCACAGCGCCGAGGAGAACCAGGTGTCCAGCACGTCCGGGTCCTGGGTGTAGCCCGCCGGCGGCTCCTCGTCCGGGCCGACGCACACGATCTCGTCGTTCGGTCCGTAGAAAATCGGGATGCGGTGGCCCCACCACAGCTGGCGCGAGATGGTCCAGTCGTGCATGTTGTCGACCCAGTCGAAGTAGCGCTTCTGCATCGACTCCGGGTGGATCACGGTGTCGCCGGAGCGCACCGCCTCGCCGGCCATGGCGGCAAGCTTGTCCACCTTGACAAACCACTGCAGCGACAGGCGCGGCTCGATCGCCTCGCCGGATCGCTCGGAGTGGCCCACCGAGTGGACGTAGGGGCGGACCTCCTTGACAATGCGGCCCTGGGCGGCCAGCGCCTCGCGCACCGCAACGCGAGCCTCCTCACGGCTCATGCCGTCGAACTCGGTGCCGGTATCGGCGATGCGCCCGGCGGTGTCCATGATGATCGGCATGTCCAGGTCGTGGCGCAGGCCCATTTCGTAGTCGTTCGGGTCGTGCGCCGGGGTGATTTTCACCGCGCCGGTGCCGAGCTCCATATCGACGTAGTCGTCCGCGATCACGGTCAGGGTGAGGTCGTCGCGAAGCGGGTGCTCAAACGTCTGGCCCACGAGGTGCGCGTAGCGCTCGTCGTCGGGGTGGACGGCGATGGCGACGTCGCCAAGCATCGTTTCGACGCGGGTGGTGGACACGACGAGGTGCGGCTCGTCGTCGTTAAGCGAGCCGTAGCGGATGGAGACGAACTCGCCCTCGACGTCCTTGTAGATGACCTCGATGTCGGACACCGCGGTCTCCAGCACTGGGGACCAGTTGACCAGGCGGTAGTCGCGGTAGATCAGGCCGGCGTCGAAAAGCTGTTTGAAAATTGTCTGCACCGCGCGCGACAGCCCCTCGTCGAGGGTGAAGCGCTCGCGCGACCAGTCGACGCTGTCGCCGATCGCGCGCATCTGCGACGCGATGGTTCCGCCGTAGTTTTCCTTCCACTCCCAGACGCGGTCGACGAACGCCTCGCGGCCTAGGGAGTGGCGGTCCTTGCCCTCTTCCTCCTTGAGCTGGGCCTCGACCTTGGTCTGGGTGGCAATCCCGGCGTGGTCCATGCCCGGCAGCCACAGGACCTCGAAGCCCTGCATGCGCTTGCGGCGCACGAGCGCGTCCATCAGCGTGTGGTCCAGGGCGTGGCCCATGTGGAGCTGGCCGGTGACGTTCGGCGGCGGCAGAACGATGGAGTAGGTCGGCTTGCCGGAAGCCGGGTCGGCGGTGAAGTAGCCCTTGTCTACCCAGCCGTCGTAAAGAGCCTGCTCGTGCTCGCGCGGCTCCCACGCTTTGGGCAGCGCGTCGGCGCGGTTTTTGCCTACCAAGTCATCTCGTTCAGTCACGGGCCTTAGTCTAGCCGTGCGTTGCGACGCCCTAAAACAGGCTATCGGCCACGGCGGCCTCGTCGCGCAGCGCGGCGATGTTGCGCTCAATGCGCTCGCGCTGGAACTCGCTCAGCTCAAGGCCCTCGACGACGCTGAAGCGCCCGTTGAGGCCCACGGTGGGAAAGCCGAATACCAAGCCCTCGTCGACGCCGTACTCGCCTGTCGACGGCTGCGCCACCGTGGTCCACTTCCCGCCGGTGCCAGCGACCCAATCGTGCATGTGGTCAACGGCCGCCGACGCCGCCGAGGCCGCCGACGACGAGCCGCGCACCTCAATAATCTCCGCCCCACGCTTGGCGACGCGCCCGATGAACTCGTCGAGGTACCACTGCCGGTCGACGCGGTCGCTGAGACTGTCTCCCCCGGCGCGCAGGTACTCGATGTCGGGGAACTGCGTATCGGAATGGTTGCCCCACACCACCAGGCCATCGAGGTCGCCGACGGGGACATTGAGCTTGGCCGCAAGCTGCGAGGCCGCCCGGTTGTGGTCCAGCCGCATCATCGCGTTGAAGTGCTCACCGGGGATATCGGGCGCGGCCTTGGAGGCGATGTAGGCGTTGGTGTTCGCGGGGTTGCCGACGACGAGCACGCGAACGTCGCTGGCAGCGCCGCTGTTGAGGGCGCGGCCCTGCTCCGTGAAGATGCGCCCGTTCGCCTCCAGCAGGTCTTCGCGGGACTCACCCTTGCCGCGCGGCTTGGCGCCGACCAGGAAGGCGGCGTTGACCCCGTCGAAGGCCTGCTCGGCGTAATCGGTGACGTTGATTGAGCTCAGCAGCGGAAACGCGGAATCGGCCAGCTCCATGGCCACGCCCTCGGCGACGTGCACGGCGTCCGGGATCTCCAGCAGGGTCAGGTTGATCGCGCGCTCGGGCCCCCAGACATCGCCGGAGGCGATTCTCCACAGAAGCGAGTAGGCGATGTTGCCTCCCGCTCCCGAGACGGCGACGTTGACGGGTTGTGTCGTGCTGTTGTGGCTCATGGCGCGTCCTGCCTGATCGTGGTGGTGACTTCCGCGTCCAGTATAGGCTGCTTTTCGACGCCCTCCTCCCCCCCCCATAAAGGTGGCAACGCGGGCGTTTTTGCGTTGTATTCGCCGGGGCTTTTGCACATAGGCAGTCGGTTTCGGGCATCATAGGGGGTGCATTGCAACGATCGCTTGCCCGAAACGCACTTTCAAAGGAGCACCCTTGGCCCACACGCCACGCGCGGATCTCTCCTCGGACCCCTCCGCGGAGCTCGGCGGATTCGCCTCCCGCGCGCCCGGCGGCGAAACCCGAGAGAGCCTCGACCGCGTTGTTGACGTAGCGCTGACGATGTTCGCGAAGGAGGGGTTCGCGAACACGAAGCTTGACGACATCTCCCGCCAATCCGGGATGTCCAAGCGCATGATCCACTACCACTTCGTGGATAAGAAGGCCCTCTACCGGCGCGCTCTGACTCACGCGATGCAGCGCATCACCCCGCCCGCCGACGTGCTCAACCGCTCCCACGCCGTACCCGTGGAGGGGATGCGCAGGTTCATCGACGCGATTTTCTACCGCTTCCAGGACAACACCGATGCCGTGGCACTGATGCTGCGCGAAAACCTCGACCCGGTGCTTGACCAGAGCGAAACGGCCGCGCTCAACGGCCACTCCGACGTTGTCCTGCACATGGAGCGCCTGCTTTTACTCGGGCAGGATTCGGGCGCGTTTCGCCCCGGCATCTCCGCCGAGGACGTGCTGCTGCTCGTCTCCTCGGTCTGTGTGTTTCGGATCAGCAGCCACAAGGCGTCGCTCGCACTCGGCCACATAAAGCTGACCAACCAACGCAACACCGAAGGGCTGCGCCGCATGACCATCGACATGGTGCTCGGGTTTTTGACCTCGAACATCCCCGACTCGGGCTACGCCAGCTATCTGGAGGCCGCCGCCACCCCGGCGCAGCCGAGCACGGCGCCCTCGGATTCCTACGGCATCGAGGAACCCGAGCTGTACTAGCCGCTAGGCGGTTTTTCCTTCTGACTTCGCCTCGGTGACGTACTCCGGGTCCGCCTCCCCGCGCACGACCGCCGCGTTAATGACCACCCGGGTGACGTCCTCGCGATCGGGCAGGTCGAACATGACCGGGACGAGCAGCTCTTCCATGATGGCGCGCAGGCCTCGCGCGCCGGTCTTGCGCTCCGCCGCCCGGTCCGCGATCTCGCCGAGCGCGTCGTCGGTGATCTCCAGCTCCGCGCCGTCGAGAGTAAACAGGCGGGCGTACTGCTTGACCAGCGAGTTCTTCGGCTCCTTGAGCACGCGAACGAGCGCGTCGCGGTCGAGGTCCTCGACGTTGGCGAGGATGGGAAGGCGCCCAATGAACTCGGGGATGAGCCCGAACTTCACAAGGTCTCCGGGCATGACCTTGCCCAGCAGGTTGGCGTCTTCACGCTCGCTCTTTGAGTCGATCTCCGCGCCGAAGCCGATGCCGCGCTTGCCGACGCGCTCGGCAATCACCTTGTCCAACCCAGCGAACGCGCCGGCGACGATGAACAAGATGTTGGTGGTGTCGATCTGGATGAACTCTTGGTTCGGGTGCTTGCGGCCGCCCTGCGGCGGGACGGAGGCGACGGTGCCCTCAAGGATCTTCAACAGGGCTTGCTGGACGCCCTCGCCCGACACATCACGCGTGATCGACGGGTTTTCGGACTTGCGCGAGATCTTGTCGACCTCATCGACGTAGATAATGCCGTGCTGGGCGCGATCGACGTCGAAATCGGCGGCTTGGAGCAGCTTGAGCAGGATGTTTTCCACGTCCTCGCCCACGTAACCGGCCTCGGTCAGGCTGGTGGCGTCCGCGATAGCGAACGGCACGTCGAGCATCCGCGCCAGCGTATGCGCGAGGTAAGTCTTGCCCGAACCCGTCGGCCCGAGAAGCAAGATGTTCGACTTGGCGATCTCGACGTCGTCGTCACGCTTGCGGCTGCTCAGCGAGGCCGGGGACTGCGAGCGGATGCGCTTGTAGTGGTTGTACACGGCAACCGCGAGGGTGCGCTTGGCCGTGTCCTGGCCAATGACGTACTGGTCGAGGAAACCCACGATCTCGGAGGGCTTGGGCAGCTTCTCCGCGTCCGCGTCGTTGGCCCCCTGCGAGCCGGCGAGCTCTTCCTCGATGATTTCGTTGCACAGCTCGATGCACTCGTCACAGATGTAAACACCGCCACCGGCGATGAGCTTCTTCACCTGCTTCTGACTCTTTCCGCAGAAGGAGCACTTGAGCAGGTCAGCGCTTTCTTGCATGTGTGCCATTCGGGTTTTGCTCTCGCTTCGTCTCGGGTATGTGTCCCTTCACTCTAGTAAAGGGGTCAAGTTGGCCGTGCCCAGCCGCGCTTAAGGCCGTGGTAATTACGTGGTTTTCGGCGCTTGGCCGCGCCCTCTGCGCCCCCGGCGGCGTCTCTTGCGTCGCCGCGGCGCCCCGCCCTCCGTTGCCTCCGCCAGCGAGGACGCGATCCCCTTCTTCAACGCGGCTTCGGAGGCCTCCTGGGGGTGCACTGAGGCGCGCATCGCCAGGTACGCGATCTGGTCCGCGGCCTTGTTCAGCGGGTCGCCAGAGTGACCGAGGACCCGCTTGAGGGTGAGGTCCAGCGACTCAGACGCCTCGCGCCACGCTTCGTAGTAGTCGCGGCGCACGTTGCCGCGAATGCCACCACGGCGGCGCCCGTCGGTTCCCCGCTTGTGCATCCCGTGGGCCGCGGCTAGAGCTCCGGCGGAGTCGCTCTCGATCGTCGCGCTTCGCGCACCGACGCGCACGGCGTAGCGCAGCGCCTTGGTCAGCGCCACCAGCTCGAGGTCGTCGATGCTCGCGGTGGTGGATTTCGTCTCCACCTCGTAATCGCCCGTCGACGCGACGAAGCAGACGCTACCCGTGGAGTGCGTGTCCGACGACGCGTCGCACGAGATAGTGACCGCATCGACGTCGCGCGCCTCGGTGCGCGAGTAGCTTGGCAGCCACTGAGTTTCCGGCGCGGCCTCTTGAGCCGCTTTTCGACGCCTGCGCCGCTCACCTTCAGGCACGCGTATCGACGTCGCCTTGCGCCGGCGCTGCATCAAGCTTGTCGCGCGTCGGACGGCCCTGTTCTGCGGCGAAAACGACCCCGAGACATCAAAGCCGGCCTTTTGCAGCAGCGAGCGCAGCGCGATCTGACGCTTGCCCGTGACCACCCACACGTCGCGCGCTGAGACGTTCAGTTTTGCCAGCTCGGCCTCGAGCGCCTCGATCGCCAACGGGTCGGGGTCGCGCTCGGCAACCCCGTCCTCGCAGACGCTGCGCCGGTTCTTGCCACCGTCGATCGCGATGATCCAGCCCTTGCGCTCCGCGTCGTTGCCGGACTTCCACGGCTCCTCCCACATGGCGATGGCCACGTGCACGCGGCGCGACACCTGTTCTGCGGTTACTTCACGGGTGGCGTAGGTGCGCGAGGATGACCCGCCCAGGGTTCCTAGCGATATTTTCTCCATGTTCCCCACGTCAGCGGGCCCTCGTACTCCTAACGGTTGAGCTTGCGGTAGTCGAAGACCTGGTCGATGATGCCGTACTCCACGGCTTCGTCGGCGGTGAGGATCTTGTCGCGGTCGGTGTCTTTGCGGATCTGCTCGGCACTGCGCCCGGTGTGCTCAGCCAAGGTCGACTCCATCAATCGACGCATGCGCTCGATCTCCGCGGCCTGGATTTCCAGATCCGAAACCTGGCCTTGCGTGCCCTGGGTCGCGGGCTGGTGGATGAGCACGCGCGAGTTGGGAAGGGCTGCGCGCTTGCCGGGGGCGCCGGCGGCGAGGATCACGGCGGCGGCCGATGCCGCCTGACCCAGGCAGACAGTCTGCACGTCGGGGCGCACGTACTGCATGGTGTCGTAGATAGCCATCAGCGCGGTGAAGGATCCACCCGGAGAGTTGATGTACATGGTGATGTCGCGATCCGGGTCCTGCGATTCGAGCACGAGCAGCTGCGCCATCACATCGTTGGCGGAGGTGTCGTCTACCTGGGTGCCGAGAAACACGATGCGCTCTTCGAAGAGCTTGCCGTAAGGGTCGATCTGCTTCGTGCCGAAGGAGGTTTCCTCCAAAAACTGCGGCAGAACGTAGCGGGAGGTGGGCATCTGGAAATTCATGGTAAAAGTCTCCTTGTTCTGCTTAGTTGCCGACGGTTCCGTCGGTGGCCTGGCGTGCGTCCGAAATAACGTGGTCGACGATGCCGTATTCCTTGGCTTCCTGAGCGGTGAACCAGCGGTCTCGGTCGGAGTCCTTGGTGATCTGCTCAAACGTCTGGCCGGTGTGCTCGGCGATGAGCTCGGCCATCTCGCGCTTCGTCGCTGCGAACTGCTCGGCCTGGATCGCGATGTCCGCGGCCGTGCCGCCGACGCCCGCCGAGGGCTGGTGCATCATGATGCGCGCGTGCGGCAGGGCGTAGCGCTTGCCCTTGGTGCCTCCCGAAAGCAGGAACTGGCCCATGGAAGCCGCCAGGCCCATCCCGTAGGTCGCAATGTCGCAGGGCGAGTACTTCATGGTGTCGTAAATGGCCATGCCTGCGGTGACGGATCCGCCCGGGGAATTGATGTAGAGGGAGATGTCGCGGGTCGGATCCTCGGCAGACAGAAGCAGGATCTGGGCGCAAAGCTTGTTGGCGATCTCGTCGTCGACCTGCTGGCCGAGAAAAATAATGCGCTCGCGCAGCAGGCGCTCGTAGACGGAGTCGCCGAGGTTCATTCCGGGTTGCGGAGAAGTCATTTTGGCTCCTTAGGCGTAAAAAGTGTTCAGCGGTCAATGCCACCACACTACTAGCCGGTTTCGGCTTGTGAAGCGGTGTTCGCTACGGGCGTACGCAGTGCTTGTTGAGCGCTTTCGCTGACAAGGAAACCCCCCGCCAGGAAGCGGAGGGTCTCACACGGTTGCGTGCGGCGGCTTAGGACTCGGAGGACTCAGTGGACTCGTTGGCCTCGGACGCGGTGCTTTCCTCAGCGGACTCGTCCTCGATCTCGCCGAAGTACTCGTTCGGGTCGACAGAGTTGCCCTCGGAGTCGGTCACGGTCGTACGCGAGATCGCGGCGGCAAGCGCCTTGCCGCGACGCACGTCGGAGAAGAGGTTGGCAATCTGGCCGGACTGCTGCAGCTGGGCGACGAACTGGTTCGGGTCCATGCCGTAGGACTGCGCGGTGAACAGGATGTGGTCGGTCAGCTCCTGCTGGGAGACCTCCGGTTGCTCCTGCTCTGCAAGGGCATCGAGGAAGAGCTGGGTGCGGACGGACTCTTCGGCCTGCTCGCGGGTCTTGGCGTCGAACTCCTCGCGGGTCGTGCCCTGGGCCTCAAGAAGCTGGGCGAGCGCGTTCTCGTCGTGCGCCATCTGGCCCAGGAGCTGGTGCAGCTGGTTGTGCGCCTGCTCCTCCACAATGGACTCCGGCAGGGCGAACTCGGACTGCGCCAGGGCCGCCTTGAGCACCTCGTCGCGGATCTCCGCGGCCTGCTCGGCCTTCTTCGTCTCCTCGAGCTGGGTCTTGGTGGACTCGCGCAACTCCTCGACGGTGTCAAACTCGGAAGCCATCTGCGCGAACTCGTCGTCAAGCTCCGGCAGGATGCGCTCCTTGGTCTGCTGCACGTGGACCTTGACGGCTGCTTCCTCGCCCTTGTGCTCGCCGTACTCGATGGTTGCGGTGAACTCGGCATCCTCGCCGGCCTTCAGGCCCTTGACTGCCTTGTCGAGGCCCTCGATGAGGTCGTCGGAGCCAACCTCGTAGGACAGGCCCTCGGTGGAAGCCTCGTCGATGGTCTCGCCGTCGATCTCGGCGGTCAGGTCGATGACGGCGAAGTCACCCTTCTTCAGCTTGCGGGTGGTGTCCTTCAGCTCGCCGAAGCGGGCGCGCAGGTTGTCGAGCTCCGCGTTCACGGCGTCGTCGTCAACGCTGAGCGCCTCGACGTTGACGGAGATGGCAGAGAAGTCCGGCACCGTGATCTCCGGGCGCACGTCAACCTCGGCGGTGAACTCGACCACGTCGTTGTCCTCGATCTTGGTGATGTCAATCTGCGGCTGACCCAGCGGGGTGAGCTCGTGCTCTTCTATCGCCTGCTCGTAGCGCGAGGGGAGCATGTCGTTGACAACCTGCTCGAGGAGGGGACCGCGCCCAAATCGGGCGTCGATAAGCTGGCGCGGAGCCTTGCCGCGACGGAAACCGGGGATCGTGACCTGCTGGGCGATCGCCTTGTACGCCTGGTCGATCTCGGTGCCGAGCTCATCGAACGGAACGTTCACGGTCAGCTTGACGCGGGTGTCGCTGAGCTTATCGACGGTTGTTTTCACGGATGTCTCCTGTAGTGGTTCTAAGTTACGTAGTCTTTTGAAAATACCTGCCACGGCCAGTCATCTGCCCGGCGGCTGATTGGCCATTGTCGGGGCGACAGGATTTGAACCTGCGACCCCCTGCTCCCAAAGCAGGTGCGCTACCAAGCTGCGCCACGCCCCGTATCCGACTACTGCAAGCCGTCTGGCCCACGGTTTCACGATTGTAGCGTGAGCGATTTCCCGCGCTCGCCATTGGGCCGGTTTTGGGCTCTGCCGCCGGCTCAGGTTGGGATCACGGAGCCGCTGGAGTCGCGAAGGTCCGCGCCTGCGCACTTGTCGCAAGGGCCGAACCGAGCCGCCGAGAAGCTGCGTCCGAGGCACCTTGCCCGAAATCGGGATTCTTCCGTTTGGCCCTAAAAATGTTTTGCAAACCTACGTGTCCGAACCGAGAATTTGCAAAGATCTTTGTAGACCTTCGTCAGCGTGAGAAAACGGTGCACATCCTCATCTCAGGGTGTGGGCACTACCCAACCGCGTAGGCGTTCGCCACTGGATCTATGTGGATCGGTTCGTCGGAGTCAACCGCATAACTCAAGGTAACCGGCAGGAAAGGATTGTCACCATGAGCACCGAGAAACCCGTAGCGCGAACGGTGAGTCGCCGCACCTTCCTTGGTTCAGCGGCAGCAACCGTCGCGTTCGCCGCTGTGACGTCGGGCCCTGCCCACCCCGCCGCCAACGCTTCCGCGCCCAACGCGGCAGATGGGACGGGCGCCGCCGGGGTCGCCATGAACGTGGGCCGGGGCATGGCGGACATCACCGGCGAACCCCTCGGCGCCGGGATGAACGGCTATGCGGTGCCGAAGCAGATCTCGTCTGGTCTCCACCAGCGCCAGTTCGCCCGCGCGTTCGTCTTCGACGACGGAAACGGGGGCCGCGTGGCCCACGTGACCGTCGATATGGGGCTGATGTTCCAGGCAATTCATCTGGAAGTAATCCGCCGCTTGCAGGCGCGATTCGGGAACCGCTACCACGACGGCAACGTGCTCATCGCGGCGACACACACTCACGTCGCGCCCGGAGGCAGCTCGGGGCACCTTTTGGTGGACATCACCACGTTCGGGTTCCGGCCGGTCACGTTCGAGGCCTACGTCGCCGGCATCGTTTCGGCCGTCGAGCGCGCCGACGCGGACGTCCAGCCAAGCACCGTCTCGCTAACGCGAGGCCAGGTTCACGATGCGGGAGTGAACAGGTCCAAGGCCGCATTCGACCGCAACCCCGAGGAAGACAAGGCCGTGAACCCGGACGGCGTCGACCGGGAGTCGGCGACGTTGCACGTGCTTCGCGACGGCCGGTCGGTTGGTTTCATCAACTGGTACGGAATTCACCCCACCACGTTCGGCCCGGAGCACACCCTCATTTCGGGCGATAACAAGGGCTACGCCGCCTGGCTCGCAGAGCACCGCGCGGGCGTCGATCACTGCGACCCGGCCAGCGCGCCGTTCGTCGCCGCCTTCGCAACCTCCACCCCAGGCGACGTCACGCCCAACCACGGGCTGCACCCGCACAGCGGGCCGGGGGGCGAGGACGAGTACGCGTCGGCGAGGATTCTGGGGCTGCGCCAGCTCGATGGGGTTAGTGGTCGTCCGATCGAGCTTGCAGGGGGTGGGATTGATTCGCGGCACCGCTGGGTGAACATGCGCAACGTTTCGGTCGACGGAAGGTGGACCACCGACGGCCGCCCAGGAAAAACCGGGCCCGCCATCTTGGGGGCGGCGTTTGCCGCATCCTCGCAGGAAGACGGCGGTGGCGAACCCCTGCTCGGGTTCAACGAGGGTGAGCGCGGCGGCACCCCGTGGGTGCAACAAGTGAACAAGGTTGTCGTGCCACCCTCGGTAGCTGAAGTTCATGCGCCGAAAGAGATGCTCCTGCCCGTGGGCTACATCGACGGGCTCGTGCAGCAGACCGACCTTTTCCTTGTCCACCGCATCGGCGGCGTCGTCATCGCGTCGTTGCCCTTCGAACCGACGGTGACCGCCGGTCTGCGCATCCGCCGGGCTGTGGCGGAAGCCCTCGACGTGCCCTTCGACGCGGTGATCGCGCAAGGCTACGTCAACGGCTACTCCCACTACTTGACTACTCCCGAGGAGTACGAAACCCAGAACTACGAGGGTGGCGCGACGCTCTTCGGGCGGCACGGGCTGCCCGCGGTCGTCCAGACATTCGACCATTTGTCGTCCGCGATGGCCCACGGCATCCCCGTCGATCCCGGAGCCCCAGAGAAGGACCTCATGGGACTGATTCCTCACTCCCCGACGGGTAACCCCTTGGTTGATCTCGCGCCACTCGGCACGACGTTCGGTGACGTCATCTCCGGCCCCACGGGCCCGGTTGCGGCTGGGTCAACGGTCTCCGTCACGTTCGTCGGCGCCAATCCAAACTCCGACCTGCGCCATGAGCGTGGCTTCTTCTTCGTCGAAACGGCAGACGGTCGACGGGTTGCTGACGATTCGCACGAAGACACCGTTATTGAATGGGCCAGCAACTTCGGCCAGGTGAACACGACGATTACGTGGCACACTGCCGCGGCGGGTCCGGGCGAGTACGTGATCAGGTACTTCGGGTCGTCGCGCAGCCTGACTGGAAACTTGACTCCCTTTGAGGGAACAGCGCAGGTGACGGTGCAGTAGCAGTATCACGCGGGCCCGGCCCGTGGTGCTGTTGTGAAAGTGGAGGGAATGACGGGAATCGAACCCGCGTCTTCAGCTTGGAAGGCTGAGGTATTAGCCACTATACGACATTCCCTTGCGGTAACGCGGGTCATAGTTTAACGCACGGCACCGCTGCCACCAAAAGGGGAACTAATCTCGCGCCGCGGTCGTTTTACATGGGTGGAAGCTACATTCTAAAGAGAGGCTAACTCGTGGAACTGCTACTCCTGCTCGCCGTCGTCGGCGGCGCCGTCTACCTAATCAGCACTCGCGTGGGTGGTGGATCGCGCAAGCAACTTGAGCAAGAGCAGCTTGACGACGCCCTCGCCGACGCCAAGCGCTGGACCGACCGCCTCGGCTCCCAGGTGCTCAACCTGCCCGGCAGCGACACCGCCTCCTCCCAGGCCATGGCGGATGCCTCCGAGCGTTTCACCGCCGCTTCCGCCGCGCTTGCCGATGCCCGCACCGTCAAGCAGGCGCACCTCGCTCGCGAATCCGCCCTCGAGGGCCTGCACTACGTCAACGCCGCCCGCGAGATCATGGGCATGCCCCCTGGCCCGCCGCTGCCGGAGCTCGAGGGCCAGCGCCGCGCCGGCCGCGTGACCGAGCAGCGCACCGTGACGCAGGAAGACGGTACCGAGGTCATCGCCTCCCCCAACGCCTCCGAGCAGACACCGCACTACTACCCCGGCGGGTCCGTGGCGGGCCGCCCGGTGCCGGCTGGTTGGTACTCGAGTGCGTGGTGGGCTCCGGCGATGATGACCGGTATGTGGGCCGCGAGCTCGATGATGTTCTACTCGGCGATGTTCGCCGGCATGGCCGGCACCCCGTCGCCTGCGGAGTTCGAGGCCGGTGACGCCGGTGCGGACGTCGGCGGCAACATGGGTGACGCGGGCGACGTCGGAGC
The DNA here is from genome assembly GCF_031844665.1 of Corynebacterium sp. Z-1. NCBI lineage: Bacteria > Bacillati > Actinomycetota > Actinomycetes > Mycobacteriales > Corynebacteriaceae > Corynebacterium > Corynebacterium sp. Z-1. The sequence continues at coordinate 2,305,443 of NZ_CP134621.1, forward strand.
GGACGCAGGCGACGCCGGTGGCGATTTCGGTGGGGATTTTGGTGGCGACGGCGGTTTCTTTGGCGGCGACGGCGGCTTCGACTTCGGCGGTTTCGACTTCTAGTCCCCGCCGGGGCCACACCCCCAAGCGCTACGGTGAAGGCAGCACTGCCCGATGGGGGCGTAGCGTGGGCGACGCACTAGACTCTCCGGCAGCATTGCTTTGACCATCTAGCTGGTAAGGAGTCGCGATGCGCATCGCCGTATTGCTGAAAGAAGTTCCCGACACCTACAGCGACCGCACCATGAACCTCGAGACGGGCCTGACGGACCGCACGGGGGATGTTGTCGCCGACGAGGTCGGTGAGCGCGCCGTCGAGGCCGCCCTGCGTATCGCGGAGGCGGCTGGCGACAGCACCGTCGACATCCTCAGCGTCGGCCCGGAGAGCTCCGTCGGGTCGATCCGTAAGGGGATCGCGATGGGCGCCGCCGAGGCCTACCTCGTTTCCGACGAGAAGCTGATCGGCGCGGACCTGACGCTCACGGCAGAGGTGCTCGCGGCTCTGGTGAAGAAGAACGGCTACGACCTCGTCGTTACCGGCGCCACCTCGTCCGATGGCGCCAGCGGCGTCATCGCGGCGATGGTCGGCGAGCTGCTCGCCGTGCCTGCCCTGACCAATCTGACAGACCTGACGGTCGAAGGCACCACGGTCACCGCCACCCAGGCCAGCGACGGCGCCGTGGTCGAGCTGACCTGCGAGCTGCCCGCCGTCGCCGCGGTGTCGGATGAGTTCCCGGACGCGCGCTTCCCCAACTTCAAGGGCCTGATGGCCGCGAAGAAGAAGGAGATCAACGCGGTGACTCTCGACGAGCTCGGCGTCGACCCGGAAGACTGGACGCACCCCCGCGCCATCGTGGTCGACATCGCGCAGCGCCCCGCCCGCGAGCGCGGCGAGATCATCAACGGCAATTCCGAGGCGGCGGCCAAGCTGGTCGACTTCCTCGAATCGAAAAATCTCACCACCCGAGAGGCACGCGCATGACGGACATTCTCGTCGTTATCAACCCCACTCACGACGGTTCCCTCGACCTCGCAGCCGCGGAGCTCATCGGCGCTGCCAGCGAGATCGGTACCCCGGTGGCGCTGACCGTCACCGCGGACCACGCCGAGGAGCTGGCGGCCCTGGGCGCGAGCCGCGTGCTCATCGCGCCGTCGGCCTCGCTTGTCGACGCCACCGTGGCCGCGTTCGACCTGCTCTACCCGGGTGCCGTGGTGTTTAGCCACACCGTGCGCGGGCGCGAGACCGCCGCCCGCTTCGCGGCGCGCAGCCGCAAGGCGCTGCTCACCGACGTCGTCGGCCTGCGCCGCGACGCCGAGGGCGTTGTGGCCGATCACTCCAACTTTGGTGGGGCCTACACCGCCGTGGGCGCGGCGACGCATTCGGCGCCGGTGGTGACGTTGCGACCTGGGGCCGTCGAGAAGCGGGCGGAGCCTGCGACACCTGAGGTGGAGACGCTTGAGGTAGCGGCCGGGGAGGTGCGCGGCGCCACGGTGGTCAAGGTGACCCCCATCGAGCGCACGAGCCCGCGGCCCGACCTCGTCACCGCCGACAAGGTCGTCGCCGGCGGAGTCTCACTCGGCTCCGAGGAGTCATTCGAGGAGCTCGTCGGCGGGCTTGCCGATGCCCTCGGCGCCGCCGTCGGCGCCACCCGCTCCGCCGTTGACGAGGGCCAGGTGCCGTACGAGGCGCAGATCGGCCAGACCGGCGTGCTGGTGTCACCGAAGCTCTACATCGGCATCGGCATCTCAGGCGCGATCCAGCACCTCGTGGGCATGCAGACCTCCGACACGATCGTGGCCATCAACAACGATCCCGACGCCCCGATTTTCGAGATCGCGGACTTCGGCATCGTCGGCGACATCTTCGACATCGTGCCCCAGATCATCTCCGAGCTCGACTCCAGGAAGTAGGAACCGATGCAGACACCACTGCGCCGTGGCCTCCCCCGGGTCGTCGGTGGCGAGCCCTGGCCCCCCGCCGGGGCGGTCATTGACCTCGACGTGCCCGAAAGCCCCGCGCCCGCCGCGGCACAACCCGCACACGACGAGCCCGCCGAGGGACTCAGCGCGGTCCCTGTGCGCCGCGGCCTGCCGCGCGTGCCGGGCGGCGAGGCGTACCCGCCGGTCAGCGAAACCTACATTGCGCTGCCACCGGCGGCGCTGCGCGAAAGAGAGCCGGCACCGGAATCGGAACCGGTGGCCCCGGCACCGGAGCCCAAACCAGTAGCCCGCGCGACCGAACCGGTCGGCGCGGAAAAGCCCGTTGCCTCGCGCAGCTGGACGCGCTGGCTTACCCCGGCCATCGCGCTCGGCTTCGCGTTTGCGCTCGCCGTGTTGCTCGCGCGCTACATCTTGGGCACCGACGCCGGCGCGCAGTTTATTCAGCGTTACGACGGCCGCCAGCCGCTGCCCGTGGGCACCCCCGTGGGCCTGCCCGCCTGGCTGAACTGGGCGCACTTCTTCAACATGCTGCTGATGGTGCTGATCATCAAAACGGGCCTATCCGTGCGCAACGAGCGCAAGCCCGCCGCCTACTGGGCGCCGAAGAACAACCCGCGGGCGAAGATCTCGCTCACGCTATGGCTGCACCTCACCCTCGACATCGCCTGGGTGGCGCTCGGCGCGGTGTTCTACGTGCTGCTCTTCGCCACCGGCCAATGGGCGCGCATCGTGCCGACGAGCTGGGACACGTTCCCCAACGCGGTTTCGGCGGGCCTGCAGTACCTCACCCTGAACTGGCCGGAGGACAACGGATGGGTGTACTACAACGCGCTGCAGGAGCTGACCTACTTCGCGGTCGTGTTCATTGCCGCGCCGCTGGCGATCATCTCCGGTGCGCGGATGAGCCCGTGGTGGCCGAAGGGCTGGTCGCTGGTGTCGATGAAGGCAGCGCGCTCGATCCACTTCCCCACCATGATTTTCTTCGTGGTGTTCATCATCACCCACGTGGGGCTTGTGTTCCTGACCGGCATGCGCCGCAACCTGAACGCGATGTTCGCCGCGCGTGGCGACGTCGACCCGGCCACCTACGCCACCGACTGGACCGGCACCCTGGTCTTCCTCGGGGCGTTGGTCGTTATCGCGGCGGCGTGGTTCGCCGCGCGCCCGCTGGTGGTCGCGCCGGCTGCCCGGCTGACGGGAACCGTCTCGCAGCGCTAGGGGGTAGCGGTGCGCTGCCAGGTGCCGTCGACAAGCTCGATGGCACCTTCGGCCGCGAACTGATCCAGCCAGCCCTGCATCGGGAACTCGCCCCACTTGGAGTGGAAGTAAGCGGCGTTGGCCAGGATGTCGTCGAGGTGCTCCCACGGCGGCGAGGACACCGGGTGGTGCTGGTGGTAGGCGTGGGCGCCGCCGCCCCAGTACAGCTCGATGCCGCTGCGCTCTAAGTTGCGGGCGAAATCCGTGTCCTCCCCGCCGTAGCCGGAGAAGCCCGGGTCGAACCCGCCGAACGTTTCCTCGATGCGCTGCCACGTCTCGGCGCGCAGAGCGAACGACAGCGACCAAAACAGGTTGTAGTCGCTGGCCTTGACCACCTCCCCCGGCGCGGGGTTCGGCCTCGCCGGGTGCGGGTCGGGGTTGATGGTGCGCAGCTCGCCGGGCGCCATATACGTCACCGGGCCAGCCACCACCGCGCCCGGGTGGGTGGCAAGCGCCTCGACGTAGCCGCCCACCAGATCCCCGGAGGCGACGCAGTCCGCGTCAAGGAAGATCAGGATCTCCGCGCCGCGCTCGATCGCGGTGCGGGCGGCCAAGTTGCGCGCGGCGGCGAGGTTGCGCTGCCCGGCAACCACCGTTGACTTCGGCACCGCCTTGCGCAACGCGTGCGCGTCGGCGAGCGCGACGGTAATGTGCTCGGTGCCCTCGGGGGTGAGGTTGACCTGGTGGGTCAGGTGCGCGGCGCGGTTGGCGTCGGCAAGCGAGACAATCGCGATGCGTTGCGACGCTTGCCCGGCCACCCGCGCGATCACCTCTGCCGCCCGGCGCGCCGCGCCCTCGGTCTCCCAGCGCGACCAGTCGGGCTTAAGCGCGGCGGCGCGGCGCAGCAGCTCCGGCCACGTATCGGGGGCGGGGAAGGTTTCGGCGACGAGGGCTAGCCCGGCGCGCTGGACCTGGCGGGCGTTGAGCTTCTGCTCGATAAACGGTCGCGGTTGGGGCAGCAAAATCGCCGGAGTGTGCGTCACCGCGAGGTCCGCAATCGAGTTCTGGCCCCCGGCGCTGACCACGACGCCGGCGGCGCTGAGGATCTCCGTGGGGTCGTCGACGCGGTTGTCGCCCTCCAGATAGGTGAAGCGGTATCCCTCGCACGCCGCCTCCACGCCCGCCCAATCACTAGGCTCCCACGTCGCGCCGCCCTTGCCCGCCATGACCACCACGTGGGTGGAGTCGCGGTGCACTTGCTCGCGCATGTGCAGCCGCGAGATCCCGCCGACGGCGTGCACGCGACTTGCGTGGGCGTGTAAATGATCCGGCAGCTCCACCCACGACGGCCACGCCGCGATGATCGCGTCGGCTTGGGTATAGGCGATCTGGTGCGGGGCGTCGTCGCGAAGCCCGGGCATGGCCAGGGTGATCACGGGAACGCCCAGAAGCCGCACGAGCGCCCCGACCTCGACGGAGACGTCCACGTAGAAGGCCTTGGGGTTGTTGTCCGCGATCCACTGCGCGATCTGCGCCATGCGGCTTTGCAGGTCGCGGTTGCCGTACGGCGCGTAGTGCAGCGTCCCTCCGGCCGTCATCGCACGGCCGTGGGGGCGCTTGCGGTTGTCCATTGCGTCGTCGGCAAGCACGACGTCGGCGCTGTCGGCGGTGGACAGGATCACCGCGCGTTCGCCGAGCAGCGCCAACTGTTTCTGGATCTCCCTGCAGCGCTGCAGGTGACCGGAGCCGTGGTGGTGGGCGTAGATCCCGATCACTTCACCATCACCTCCCGGTAGAGATCCGTGTAGCGGCGCGCCGTTTGGATCAGGGAGTGGTTGTCCACCACCCATTCGCGCACCGTGGGCCGCTTGATGTGCAGCGCCGAGTGGATCGCCTTGGCCAGTGACACCACGTCGTCCGGCTGCGCCAGTGCCGCGGGCGCCTTGGCAAGCAGCTCACCGAGCCCACCGCGGGCGAACGCGGCGACGGGCGTGCCGCACGCCATCGACTCGAAAGCGACCAGGCCGAACGGCTCCTCCCAGCGTGGGGTGACCACGGTGACCGCGCAGCTTCCCACCAGCGCGCGCAGCCCCGCGTGGGAGAGCTCACCCAGCCAACGGATGGATTCGCCGTTGAGCCGCGGCGCGATCTCCTCCTGGAAGTAGCGGTGGTCGCCCTTGCGCCCCGCGAGCAGCAGGGGCAGGCCCAGCAACCGGCAGGCGTCGATAGCTAAATGCGGGCCCTTTTCCGGCACCAGGCGGCCGAACCAGACCGCCGCTGCCCCGCCGGGTCCCGGCGTCCACTCGGAGACGTTGACCCCGTTCGGGATCACGGTAATCGGCGAGGGCGTGCGCCAGTTGCCCGCCGTCGCGTGGCTCACGGCCGCGAACTCACCCGCGTCGGCGCCCGCGCGGTCGATCACATCCTGCAGCTCGTCGAGCACCGGGGTGTGCAGCGTGGTCACCATGGGCAGGGCCTCGGGCGAAGCGGGCGAGGGGAACATCCACGGGCTCAGCGAGTTGTTGTGCACCACGTCGTAACCGCGCCGCACCAGCAGCTTGCGCAGCCCGATGAACGCGCGGTCCTCCCGCTCACGCTCACCCGCGGGGTAGCCCGTATCCGTCGCCAGCTCCGGGCTCGCGCCCCAGTCCACGCCGGGCAGCTCGAACTCGGGGCAGTTGCCGTCGGAGCCGCGCGCGGCGAAGAAATGGACCTCGTGGCCCTCCATGCGCAGCGCCTTGACCATCGTGTGGCAAAATGCCTCGAGCCCACCCGCGTAGGGCTCGCGGATGGGGTATCGCGCGGGCGCGACGAACGCGATCTTCAACCCCGGCGCGCGGCTCACCGTCGCTTCACTCGGCATCACGATCGTCATCGGCGCTGCACCTCCTCTCCTGCACTTTTCGTGGTGTTAAAACTATCCAGAACGCTTCGGTATATCTCGGCGTGCGTGGCGCGCACCCGGCGCAATTGATCCACCCTATCGCCCAAATACGGCACAGTGCCACGGGCGAGGAGGCGGGTGGCTGCCTGAGCCGCGCTGGCCCCGTCCGCGCTGCGGTAGACCTCCACCGCCTCGGCGCGGTCCACCTGGTCGGCGTAGCAGCCCGTATCGGGCACGACCACGCCCGTGCCGACATCGCGGCACATCTCCAACCAGCCGGAATGCGTGCCGCGGGTGTACGGCAGCACGCAGGCGGTCAACGCCGCTACCTCGCGGTGCAGCGCCGCGTCATCGAAAGGCCCGTGCACCACCAGATCGACCTTGCCCGCCAGCTCCGCGCGCAGCTGCGCGGTGGCGGGCTCGTCGTGGACAAACACGCGCAGCGCAACGTCGCGGCTCAGATCCAGGTAAAACTGCGGGTCGCGCACGACGTTGGAGCGCAGGGACTTGAGAAACACGCCAACAACAGGTTCACGGCGCACTGTGGGTGGCTCGGCCACAATGGCGGGGTGGGGCGCGACGGTGACGTTGCGCGCGCGGAAGGCGTCGTCAAGCGTGCGCGCCGCGCACTCGGTGAGCGTGATCACCGCGCTCGCCGCACCGACGAGGGTGCGCAGCCGCTGGTGGTGCTCGGTTTGGTCCGCAAGGTGCGGGTTGTCGATGTCGTGGGCCGTGACGACGAGCGGGATGGGCAGCGTCTCAACCAACTGCTCAATCTGCTCGGGCGAGCGGTGCTCAAAGCCGAAGTGGATGTGCACCAGGTCCGCGGCGGGCGGGGTGCGCCAAAACTCGGCCTCGAGCGCCGGGTGCGGCCACCAGTTGCCGTCGATGTCCGGATCAGGCAAGTACTCAACACCGGCAGGGCGAATTGCCTGCGTGTAGGGATGTTGGGCGGGAATGGACAAAACCCGCACGGTGCGTACGTGCTTGCTCACTCCATCAATATAAACAACCGTGCATCTAAACGATCGGATGCGTCCAGCTAAAAATTTCACCCGCCCCGCGGTTGGTATCTTAGGGGCCATGCCCACCCTCACCGTCGTCGGAAACTGCCAAGCGGAATCGACCCGCAAGCTGCTCATGAGCTGCGGAAAGTTCGACTCCGAGCGCATCGCACCCGTGCACGAGCTCGAAGCCAACGACATGGGGTGGTTCGGCGATCTCATCGCGCGTACCGACGTCCTTGTCACCCAGCCGATCCGGGACAACTACCGCGGCCTCCCCGTCGGCACGTCCGAGCTTGTCCGCCAGCTTCCCGCGCGCGCTCGCCACGTGGTGGTGCCCGTGCTGCGTTTCGACGCCCTCATGCCCTACCAGGCGATTATCCGCGACCCCGACCACCCCTCGCTGAACCCGCCGGTGGTGCCTTATCACGACCTGCGCATCCTCGCCGCCGCCGCGCGCGGGCTGGACAGCCCCGTGGACGCCTCTCCCCCGCCGCCGGCGCTGCGCCGCGCGGCCGCGATGTCGATTGCGGAGATCCGCTCGCGCGAGCAGCGCCACGGCTCGGTGGTGATCTCGGACTATTTGGAGACGACCCCGGTGTGGCACACCGTCAACCACCCGAGCAACGCCACGCTCGTCTCCCTCGCCGAGCGCATCCTCGCCGCACTCGGCATCAGCGGCGGTATTAACGCCCCCGACTACGAAATGCTCGGCGAGCTCGACGCGCCCGTCGCACCCGAGGCGGCCACAGCCCTGGGCGTGAGCGTCACCGGCCGCGCGCAGTGGACCCGGCGCGGCGGCGAGGTCATCGACGATTCAGAGATCGCAGCGCAGCAGCTGGAGTTCTACCGCGCCCGCCCGGCGCTCGTCGCCCACGGGATGACGCGCCACGCGCAGCGGATCAGCAACCTGGGGCTAGCATGAAGCACCTCATCGTCGGACCGGATGGTCACGGCGTTACCGCCTACGCGCTGCAGCTCGCCGCCGCGCTCGGCGTCGACGAGCGAGACATCATCCGCGAGAACACGTTTGACTGCGCCCCTCTTCCCGACGCCCCCATCCACGTCACCTTCACCGACCACCTCTTCGGCACCCAGCCGCTCGCGGCGGTCGAGGCGCTGCTGGGCCGCGTGGGCGAGCGCGCCCTGTCGGTGTCCTTCCACGACATCCCGCAGCCCGAGGAGGGCGCGGAGCGTTTCTCCCGCCGCGCCGAGGCGTACCGGCGCCTGCGCGACGCCGCCACGGTCAGCGTGGTCAACTCCCAGCACGAGGCGCAGTTTTTCGAGCATGCCCCCGCGGTGATCCGCCTGCCCATCCCGCAGGTTGCCTCCCACTTCGACCCCGTCCCGAACACCGTGGGCATCCTCGGTTTCCTCTACCCCGGCAAGGGCCACGAGGACCTCATCGCCGCCCTCGCGGGCACCGATTACCACCTGCGCTTCCTCGGGGCGGTGTCGCAGGGCCACGAGCAGTGGGCGCGTGGCTTGCGCACGGCCTATCCCCACGTGGAGATCACGGGCTGGCTCAGCGCGGACGAGCTCGCCGCCGAGATGGGCCGGGTTGCGGTGCCCGTGTGCGCGCACCGGCACTTCTCCGCCTCCGGGTCTCTCATGACCTGGCTGGGCGCGGGCCGCAACGTGCTGGCCAGCGACTCACCCTACACGCGCGAGATCGACGCCTGGCTGCCCGGGCGCATCACTTTGGTGCGCGACGGCGCGTGGCGCGAGGCGGTGGAGCGGTTCACCCCGCGCGTGATGGATCCACCGAGCTACGACTGGGGCGACGTCGCCTTGGTATGGGAAAGGCAGTGGGCGGCATGTGGCCTGACGTAAGCGTCATCATCCCCTACTACGACAACCCAGCTGGCCTGCGCGCCGTGCTCGCAGCTCTTCGCGCGCAGGACTACCCGGCGCGGGTGGAGATCATCGTCGCCGACGACGGCTCGCCAACCCCGCCCGAGCAGGAGCCCTCGCTTGTCGACGCCCTGACCGACGTCATCACCTTGCGCCAGGACGACCTGGGCTTCCGCGCCGCCGCCGCGCGCAACCTGGGCGCGTCCGTGGCAACCGGCGAGGTCTACGCGTTTCTCGACGGCGACACCATTCCCCAGCCCGGTTACCTCACCGCAGCGGTGGCCCACGTGCAGCGCAACCGCCGGGCAGTGGTCGTGGGCACGCGGCTGACCGGCCCAGATCTCGCCGAACCGGGCTGGCTGACCCAGGCCTGGGCTGATACCGACGACCTGGCGCGGGCCGATTCCACGAGCTGGCGCTACATCATCTCGGCCGTGCTGACCTGCTCGGCGAACTTCTTCCACCACATCGGCGGGTTTGACGCGGGATTTGTCGGCTACGGCGGCGAGGACTGGGAGTTCGGCTGGCGCGCCTGGAACGCTGGCGCCGAGTTCGTGCACGAGCCAGGCGCGCTCGCGCACCACCCCGAGGCCGATTTCGGCGCCCGGCACTGCGACGAAGATGAGGAGGTGCGGGTGAAAAACGCGGAGACACTCGCCCTCGCCGGGCGCATCACCCACCCCATCGCCCGGCCGGCGGGTGTCGTCTTCGGCACCGCGGACGTGGCGGTGGTGGTCCCCGATTTTGCCGACCCCGGCGCGCTTGAGGTGGTGATTTCCTCCTGGCTGCGTGTCGACGCCCGCGTCTACGCCCCGGCGCGCCCCGCGCTGTTCCGCGCGGATCCCCGGGTGCACACGGGCCGCCCCGCGGGCGAGCGGCTGCGCGTCACGCTCGCCTCCCCGTGGGCGCTGGCGGACGCGGAGGCGTTTTACCGCCGCGCGACGGACAGGTTCTTCGTCCTGCCCGACGGCACCGAGGTCGCCTCCGCCCGGGCGCTGAGCCTCACCTCTCCGCGCACTCGAACCTCCGGGGCGTGGCTGGGGCTGAGCCCGGTTGAGGGCCCGCAGCGCCTCGAGCGGATCTTCGCGGGCTGGTAGGGCCTACTCCTGCGGCAGGGCCGGGGCGACGCCGGTGTCCTCGTACTCGGCGAGGATGTCAATGCGGCGCTGGTGTCGCTCCTCGTTCGACCACTCCTGGCCGATGAAGGCGTCGACAATCGCGAGCGCCTCCTCCTCGGTGTGCATGCGCCCGCCGATGCCGATGAGCTGGGCGTTGTTGTGCTCGCGAGCCAGGCGCGCGGTCTCCGTGGACCACGCCAGGGCGCAGCGCGCGCCCTTGACCTTGTTCGCGGCGATCTGCTCGCCGTTGCCGGAGCCGCCGAGCACGATGCCCAGCGAACCCGGGTCCGCGACCGTGCGCTCGGCGGCGGCGATGCAGAACGCGGGATAGTCGTCGGCGGCGTCGTAGACGTGCGCGCCGCAGTCGATTACCTCGTGGCCCGCGGCCTCGAGGTGCTCCTTGATCTGGTTCTTGCGCTCGAAACCGGCGTGGTCTGCTCCAAGATAAATACGCATGGCACCTACCTTAGGCCCCCGGCTCACCCAGCGCGAAGCGCACTCCGGTGAGCTCTTCGGAGACCCCCCACAGGCGGCGGGCGGTCGCTTCATCCTAGGCGGCCTGCGACCTGCTCACGAGCGTCGGGTACCCCCTCATCTGCGAGAACCCGTCCGAGCCGACGAAGCTGTCGCCGGGAATGTCCTCCACCGCGGCATACAGCGCGTTTGCAGCGCGCCCATCTCGGCGGACTGAGCGACCGTGCGGTTGGCAAACCGCATCACGGCGTCCATGAGCCGCTTCTCCGAGTGGCCCTGCAGGTTGGTGTCGCTGTAGCCGGGGTGGGCGGCGACGGCGACCACGCGGGAGCCGGCGTCGTCCAGCTTGCGGTTGAGCTCCGAGGTAAACAGTAGGTTCGCCAGCCTCGACGTCCAAGTCTGCCTGGCGGTGAGCCATGGATGAGAGCGTGACCACCTTGCCGGTAATCGAGGGCAGCAGAAGGTTGGTCAGCGCGAAATGGCCGAGGTGGTTGGTGCCAATCTTAAGCTCAAAGCCGTCGGCCGTGGTGGCGAACGGCACGTACATGATGCCGGCATTGTTGATCAGGACGTAGATAGGCCCGCGCTCGGCCGTGGATTCAGCAAAGCGGCGCACGGAGGAGAGATCCGCCAAGTCGAGGTGCTCGACGTCAACGGAGCCACTAATACGGGCGGCGGCCTCGCGGCCCTTGTCCTCGTTACGAACCGCGAGGGTGACGTCCGCACCCGCGCGGGCGAGCTCGCGGGCCGTGACAAAACCGAGACCGCTGTTGGCCCCGGTGATCACGAAGCGCTGCCCGGAAACCCCGGCGATGCGCTGGGCGTCCCAGCGCATCGGATGCCCGTTGCGGCACGGGCTTAGACCTGCGGGCTTTCGGTGCGGGAGCGCTTGAGCTCGAAGAAGTACGGGAACGCCGAGAGCGTGACGGAGGCATCGAAAAGCTTGCCTGCCTCCTCGCCCGTGGGCACGCGGGTGATCACGGGGCCGAAGAAAGCAGTGTCGCCGAGCTTGAGCACCGGGGTGCCCACGTCGTCGCCGACGGCGTCCATCGCCGAGGCGTGGTAGCCGCGCAGCAGGTCGTCGGCGTCGGTGGTATCAGCCACCTCGGCGCAGGTGCCGGGCACGCCGACCTCGTCCAGAGCCGCGGCGATAATGTCGTTGTAGGCGCCGTCGCCCTGCTTGCCGCCCTGGCCTTCGGTGTGGATCTTCGTGCCCATTGCGGTGTAGAGCTCGTCGATCTTCTCCGGGTGCTCCTGCTTCACCTTGGCGAAGACGCGCGCCGGACCCCAGGCTGCCTCCATCGCGGCGAGGTAGTCCTCGGGGAGGTCGCGGCCGTCGTTAAGCACGGCGAGCGACATGGGGACCCACTCGACCTCGATGTCGCGGACCTTTTCCACCTCCTTAATCCAGCGGGAGGTTTGCCAGCAGAACGGGCAGGTTGTGTCGAACCAGAAAGTTACGTGCTCAGTCATGGCCCCCAGCGTAGCGAAACTACAGATATGGGTAGCGTGGATCTCTATGAAGACCAATCTTTCGCGTATCGACGCCCAGGCCCGCGCCGCGCTCATCGCGGACGTGCACTACGACATCCACCTCGACATCACGGGCGAGGACATCTTCACCTCCACCACCACGGTGAGATTTACCTCCACGCAGGGTGAGACGTTCTTTGATCTCGTCGCCGACTCGTTTTCCGCCAGCCTCGACGGCGCGGAGCTTAACGGGCGAGACATGGTCCTTGAGGCCGGCTCCCACGAGCTGGTGGTCACCGCCACCTCCGCCTACAGCCGCACGGGCGAGGGCCTGCACAAGTTCACCGACCCGGCCGACGGCAAGGACTACCTCTACACCCAGTTCGAGCCGGCCTACGCGATGAAGGTGTTCGCGTGCTTTGACCAGCCCGACATCAAGGCCACATACGCCATTTCGGTGACCGCGCCCGAGCGCTACGTCGTGGTGCTCAACGAAAAGGCCACCCGCAGTGGCAACACCTGGTCGTGCGAGATCACCTACCCGCTGTCGACCTACCTGGTGGCCGTGTGCGCCGGCGAGTACGAGTCCGTCCACGACACCTTCTCCGACGAGCACAAGAACATCGAGCTGGGCCTTTACGCGCGCGCCAGCCTGATTGAGCACCTCGACGCCGAGCGCCTGTTCCGCCAGACAAAAGACGGGTTTAGCTACTTCCACGAGAACTTCGCGGTGCCCTACCCCTTTGGCAAGTACGACCAGATCTTCTGCCCCGAGTACAACATGGGCGCGATGGAAAACGCCGGTGCGGTGACCTTCCGCGACGAGTACATCTTCACTTCCGAGCCGACCCCGCACAAGGTCGAGCGCCGCAACGACACGATCTTGCACGAGATGGCGCACATGTGGTTCGGCGACCTGGTGACCATGCAGTGGTGGGACGACCTGTGGCTCAACGAGTCGTTCGCCACCTGGGCCTCGGCGATTGCGCAGACGGAGATCGGCGAGTACCCGAACGCGTGGGTCACCTTCGCCGCCATCGAGAAGGCCTGGGCGTACTCCCAGGACCAGCTGCCGTCCACGCACCCGATCGCCGCGGACGCGCCTGACATTGAGACCGCCGAGCAGAACTTCGACGGCATCACCTACGCCAAGGGCGCCTCCGTGCTCAAGCAGCTGCAGGCCTACGTCGGCCGCGACGAGTTCTTCGCCGGGGTGCGCGAACACTTCCGCAACCACGCGTTCGACAACGCGACTTTCGCTGACCTGCTCGGTGCCCTCGAGGCGGCCAGCGGGCGCGACCTGTCTCAGTGGTCGCAGCAGTGGCTGCGCACCACCGGCGTGTCGCGGCTCTACCCGGAGATCACCGACGATTCCTTTACGGTGGTGCAGGAATCCGACGTGCAGCGCAGCCACCGCATTGGCGTCGGCCTGTACTCGCTTATCGACGGCCGCGTCACCCGCACCCACGACACCGAGATCTTCATCGAGGGCGAGCGCACTGAGGTCCCCGAGTTTGCCGGCGTGAAGCACGACCTGGCGCTGGTCAACGACCGCGACCTCACCTACTGCCTGATGGGCTTGACCGAGGAGCACATGAGCTTCGTGCTCGAGCACCTCGGCGCGATCGAGGATCCGATGGCGCGCACGCTGTGCTGGTCGGCGGCGTGGGAGGCGACGCGCGACGGGCGCCTGCCGGCGCGTGAGTTTATCAAGCTCGTGGCCTCCCACGTTGCCACGGAGGACCAGCCGACCGTGCAGGAGCGCCTGCTGGGCCAGGCCGTGACCGCGGCCACACTCTACGTTGCGCCCGACTACCGCGACGAGGCCACCGCGCAGCTGAACGACGCCCTGCGCGGCACCGAGCCGGCCCTGATCTTCGACCGCGCCCTTGCTCGCCTCCCGCTTGACGACGCCTCCGCCACGCACCTCTCCCAACTGCTCGACAACTCCGACAACAAGGAGCTGCGCTGGCTGGCGCTGACAGCCCTCATCGCCCACGGCACCCGCAGCGTCGACGACGCCGAGGCGGTCAACGATCCCTCGTCCGAGGGCGCGGTGTCGAAGCTGCGCGCGCGGGCGGTCGCTAACAAGCGCTGGGCGTGGGAGGAAATCACCCGCTCCGATCGCTCCAACCTGGAGATCCGCTACCTCATCGACGGTTTGACGTTCAACGACGAGGGCCTGGAGGGACTTAGCGACAAGTATTTCCGCATCGCGCCTGAGCTGTGGGATCGCCTCTCGAACGAGATGGCGCAGCGCACGTTGGAGGGCATCTACCCGATGTGGGACATTTCCGAGGACGCGGTCGCCAAGGCCGACGCACTGCTGGCCCGCGAGGACCTCACCGCGGGGCTGCGCCGCGTGCTCTCCGAGGGCCGCGACCGCGCGGCGCGCGCTCTGCGCGTGCAGGCCGTGGACGCCGCCGCGGCCACCCGCAGCTAGGCCGACGCTGGCGCCGAGGCGACGCGCAGCAGCGCCGCGTCGGGGCGCAGCAGGATGGTGACGTACGCCGCGAGCTCGCCGTCGACGTGGACGCGGCGGGCGATGCGCTGCAGCGGCGCGCTGTGGCTGAGCTTGAGCTGCTCGCATTCCTTTTCGGATGCGACGGAGGGGGTGATCACGTCCTCGAAGCTGACGCCGCGCGGCGCCGAGGTGCGCAGGCTGCTGTCGCTAACGTGCGCCTCGCAGCCTGGGCGAACGCACACCGACTCTAAGATGGCGGGGGTTTCGTTCGTGAGGTGTAGAAATTCTCGGGTCTGGATGGGGCCGAGATCTTCCTCGCCGAAGGCGCGCACCGCGGCGCGCGGCGGGGCCTTTTCCCCGGCGAACAGGGTCTCGGTCTGGACCTCGACCCCGGCTTGCTCGAGCTGGGCGATGAAGCCGCGGTCTGCGCACAGGTCAATCATTGGCGGTAAAGCCCGAGCGAAAGTGCCTCCAGTGCGACCGCGGCGGCGCGCGATGATCCCCTCTGCTTGGAGCAAGTCAAGCGAGTGGCGCACCGTCATGCGCGCCACGCCGAACTCCTCGACGAGCTCGCGTTCCGACGGCAGCTTGTCGCCGGGGTTAAGCTCCCGGGCTTCAATGCGGCGGCGGAGTTCCTCCGCGATAATGATGTACATGGGCCTTCGCGCCATCAGACCTCCCTCAACTCAGAGCACGCGATACGCATAAATTCTAATGCATAAAACGTGTGTACGAAGCCTTTGTGGCTTAAAGGTTCGCAAGCGCCTGCTCGATGTCGGCGAGAAGATCCGCCTCGTCTTCAATGCCGACGGAGATGCGCACGAGCTCGCGCGGGACGGCTAGCGCCGAGCCTTCGACAGCCAGGTGCGTCATCGTCGCCGGGTGCTCAACCAGGCTCTCCACCCCGCCGAGGGATTCCGCGAGGCAGAACAGCTTGGTGGAGCGGCAGAACGTATGGGCCTGCTGCTCGGTATGGAAAATCACCGATACCATGCCGCCGAAGCGCTTCATCTGGCGCACCGCGGTGTCGTGGTTGGGGTGCGATTCAAGCCCCGGGTAACACACGCGCGCGACCGTGTCGTGGCCCTCGAGGAAGCCCGCCACCGCCTCAGCGTTGTCGCAGTGCCGGTCCATGCGCACCGCGAGAGTCTTCAAGCCGCGGGCGGTGAGGTAGGTGTCAAAGGGAGACGGGATAGCGCCGACCCAGCCGAAGAAGAAGCGCAGCTGCTCCTCCATCTCGGCGCCGTTGGCGCAAACCACGCCGCCGATCACGTCGGAGTGCCCGCCGATGTACTTGGTGGTGGAGTGGACCACGATGTCCGCGCCGAGCTCGAAGGGCTTCTGCAGGTAGGGCGACGCGAAGGTGTTGTCCACCACGAGAGCAGCGTCACCCTTGATCTGCGCAATCGCGCGGATATCGGCGATATCGAGCAGCGGGTTGGTGGGGCTTTCCACCCAGATCGCCTTCGTGTTGTCCTGGATCGCCGCCGCCACCGCCTGGGCGTCAGTCATGTTCACCACGGAGTTGGACACGCCCCACAGCGTGAACACCTGCTGGATCAGGCGGTAGGTGCCGCCGTAGGCGTCGCTGCCGATGATGATGTGGTCGCCGGGTTTGAGCAATACGCGCAGCACGCTGTCAATCGCGGCCATGCCGGAAGCAAACGCGACGGCGAACTCGGAGCCCTCGAGCGCCGCGACCGTGTCCTCCAGCGCGCTGATCGTCGGGTTTCCCACTCGCGTGTACTCGTACCCATTGCGCGTCACCGCCAGGTCGTCCTGGGCGAACGTGGTCGAGGCGTAGATCGGGGTGTTGATCGGCCCGTACAGGGAGTCGGGGTCGTAACCCGCATGGATAGCATCGGTAGAAAAACCGGAGGGCACTGGGATTGTCCTTTCCTCGGCGAAGCAAAGTCTTGACCGAGTCTAGCCCACCTCTAGACCAAGCTGTCCATTTCCGGCGATTAATATGCAGGTACAATCGCAAAACGCATGACTGTTTACGAAAAATTTTCTAATTCCGCATCCTTCATCCTCGCCAGCGGCGCCGAAAACCCCGCCGTGTCCGAGGCCGTTGACTCCGTAAGCAACTGGTGGCAAGACCCCACCACGCGCGAAAACCTCATCGAGCGCCCGCTCAAGATTGCACTCATTCTGGCCATCGCGTTCGTCGTCCACTTCGTGGTCGCCAGGCTGATCACCCGCGCCGCTGACCGCGGTATCCACCGCCCCGGCGGCACGCTCGGCCTGCGCCGCAGCGTTACCGAACAGGACACACCGCAGGCCAGGGCGCAGGAAGAGCGTCGACAAGCACGCATCCGCACACTGTCCAACGTCGGCCGCTCAGCGGCGGCAATCGTGATCTGGGTGTGGGCGGCGCTGGCGGTTCTCAGCGAGATCGGCGTGAATGTCGCCCCGCTGATCGCCTCCGCCGGTGTCCTCGGTGTTGCGATCGGTTTCGGTGCCCAGTCGCTGGTCAAGGACTTCCTCTCCGGCATCTTCATGCTGCTGGAAAACCAGTACGGCGTCGGCGACACGATAAGCGTCAACGGTGTTGAGGGCACGGTTGAAGAGATGACCTTGCGCGTGACCACGCTGCGCGACATTGATGGCGTGTTGTGGTACATCCGCAACGGCGACATCAACCAGATCGGCAACCAGTCCGACACCTACTCGGTGGCCCGCCTCGAGATCCCCGTCTCACTCACCGCCGAGCCGAAACGCGCAGCAGAGGTAATCGAAGAGTCGTCGCGCGAGGCCGCCAACGCCTCCGCGATTCGCGCGAGCGTGATCTCCGAACCCGAGCTGCTTGGTGTGAGCAACTTCGCCACCGACCACATGACCTACCGCGTCACCGTCAACACCATGCCAGGCGACCAGTGGAGCGTCGCGCGGTCCATGTACGAAGACATCCTCCAGGCGCTCCAGGATGCCGGCATCACGCTGCCAGGCACGCAGCCCGTCGTGATCAAGTACCATCCGGACAACCGCAGAACAGACAACGGTGACAAGGAGTTAGCCAACCATGGACATTTCCCGTCCGGGTCTACACAGCGATAAAACGCTCTACGAGCTTTTGGGCGAGGACTTCTTCCACAGACTCGTCCATGGCTTCTACACCCGCGTCAAAAGCGACGACCTCATCGGCCCGATGTACCCCGACGACGACTGGGACGGCGCCGAGGACCGCCTGCGCTGGTTCCTCGTGCAGTACTGGGGCGGGCCGCACACATTCAACGAGCGGCGCGGGCGCCCCATGCTGCGCAAGCGCCACTTCCCCTTCCCCATCGGCCAGGCGGAGGCCGAGCGCTGGCTCGAGCTAATGGAAGGCAGCCTCAACGAGTTCGGCCCAGATGAGCTGAGTGACGAGCACCGCGAGATGCTGTGGAACCACATGCAGCGCGTCGCGTACATGATGATTAACCGCTAGTCGTACTTTTTTGCCAAACCTCTAGTGGGCGGGCGCCGCGCTTTCTACGATGTGCGTATGCCAACCGCATCGACGAGCCCCGCTTCTCACCTCATCGAGCTTCTACCGCGCCTGATCAGCTCCGGCGAGATAGCCGCCCCCTGCGCGGTGGTCGACACCCGCGCGTTCGACCACAACGCCGCGCGGATGCGCGAGCGCGCCGCCGGCCTGCCGATTCGCGTCGCCTCGAAGTCGCTGCGCAGCGTCGCCGCGTTACGACGAGCCCTGAACCACGAAGGCTACCGCGGCATCCTCGCCTACACCCTGCCCGAGGCAATCAACCTCGTGCGCGAAGGTTTCACAGACATTGTCGTCGCCTACCCCAGCGTGCACACCGCGGCGCTGGCGCAGCTCGCCGCCGATGAGGCGCTGCGCCGCGAGATCACCATCATGGTCGACTCCGTCGACCACCTCGACCTCGCGGTGGCTGCCGCCGCCGGCGCCGGGCCCGTGCGCGTGTGCATGGACATCGACTGCACCCTGCGCGTCCCCGGCATCCCCGGCTTCGCGCTTGGCCCGCGCCGCTCCCCGATCCGCACCCCCGAGCAGGCCCGCGACCTCGCCGCCGAGGTGCTGCACCGGCCCGCCCTCAGACTCGTAGGCGTGATGGGGTACGAAGGCCAGGTCGCCTCCGTCGCCGACGCCGAATCGGGTGCGGCCGGCGCGGTCAAGCGCCTGCTCCGCACCACCTCGATGGCGCAGCTCGTGCCGCGGCGCGCGGACTGCGTCGCCGCCGTGCGCGAGCTCGCCGACTTAGAGTTCGTCAACGGCGGGGGCACCGGCTCGCTCGATGTCAGTGCCGTCGACGACTCGCTGACGGAGCTCGCTGCCGGCTCCGGGTTTTACACTCCGGTTATTTTCGACAACTTCTCCGACATCGACCACGTCCCGGCGGCGTTTTTCGTCTGCCAGGTCTCTCGCCTGCCCGCGCCGGGCTGGGCCACCGTCAATTCCGGCGGCTGGATCGCCTCCGGCCCGCCCGGCGCCGACCGGGTGCCCGTGCCCGTCTACCCGCCGGGGCTGGGCTACTCCGCTACCGAGGGCGCGGGCGAGGTGCAGACCCCGCTGCACGGCAGCGCGGCGCGCGAGCTGCGCATCGGCGATCCGGTCTGGTTCCGCCACGCGAAGGCCGGCGAGATGACAGAGCACGTCGACCGCATGATCGCGGTTGATGCGGATGGCACCCACCACGAGTGGGACACCTACAGAAGACAAGGATGGACCCTGCGATGAGCCGAACACTAAAGAATGGGAAGTTCCGAAACTGGGCTGGGTCGGTGACCACGCACCCCGATCGCGTCCACTACCCCGCCACGATCGATGAGGTCGCGGCCATCGTAAGCAGCCTGCCCGCGGGCCGCAGCATCCGGCCCGTCGGCGGCGGCCACTCCTTTACCCCCGTCGCCGCCGGCGAGCAGGACATGATGAGCCTGGACAACCTCTCCGGCGTCGTGAAAGTCGACCGCGCCCGCAAGCGCGTGCGCTTCCTCGCCGGCACCCGCCTGCACCACGTCCCGCAGCTCCTCGCCCCCTTCGGCCTCGCACTGGCCAACCAGGGAGACATCGACACCCAATCGATCGCGGGCGCGATCTCCACCTCGACCCACGGCACCGGCATCGGTTACACAGGTTTCGCCGGCACGGTCACCGCATTATCGCTTATCGACGCCTCAGGCAACCTCCACTCCTTTGCCTTCGACGACGACCCCGATGCGCTTCGCCTGGTCACGGTGTCGCTGGGCGCGCTCGGCATAATCGTGGAGGTGGAGATGCAGTGCGTGGACTCCTTTGACCTGCTCGCCGTCGAGGGCGCCGAGGACTTCACCGAGGTCCTCGACACCTGGGAGGAGCGCACCCGCGCCGTCGACCACTACGAGGCCTTCTGGTTCCCGCACACCGACCGCGCGATGGTCAAGAGCAACACCAGCCTCGAGCCAACGGCCCCCGCACCGGACGGTGAGCCCCGCCCGCGCACCTGGCTGACCCGCGCCTTTGAGGAGGAGGTCATCGGCAACGGCGTGTTCGCCGCCTCGCTGGCGTTCACCCGCCGCGTGCCCGCGGCCATCCCGCGGCTCAACGCGATCTCCGTCGCCGCGATGGGCGCGACCACCTACCGCTCGCGCGCCCACGAGGTTTTCGCCTCGCCGCGGCGCGTGCGCTTCCACGAGATGGAGTTCGCCGTGCCGCTTGCCGACGGCCCCGGGATCGTGCGCGAGCTGCAACGAGAAATCGATGACCGCGGCTGGCTGATCCCCTTCCCCTTCGAGCTGCGCTCCACCGCCGCCGACGAGGTCGCCCTGTCGAGCTCGACGGGCCGGGAGTCGATGTACATCGCGA
The DNA here is from genome assembly GCF_031844665.1 of Corynebacterium sp. Z-1. Classification (NCBI taxonomy): domain Bacteria; kingdom Bacillati; phylum Actinomycetota; class Actinomycetes; order Mycobacteriales; family Corynebacteriaceae; genus Corynebacterium; species Corynebacterium sp. Z-1. Next base: position 2,325,698 of record NZ_CP134621.1, read on the forward strand.
TCCACGTGCCCAAGGCGATGAACCCGGCGAACTATTTCCCGCGCTTCGAGGAGATCCTGCGCGCCGCCGGCGGGCGCCCGCACTGGGGCAAGATGCACACGATGGGGCGGGCGGACTTCTCCGAGATCTACCCGCGCTTCGATGAGTTCTGCGCCCTGCGCGAAGCGATGGACCCGAACTGGGTGTTTGGCTCCGCGCACCTGCGCCACCTCTTCGGCTAGACGAACAGTCCCAGCGAGGCGGAGTGGTAGACGGTGCCGAAGGGGGCGTCGACACGCACCCAGCGCCCCGCCGTGGAGATCCGCAGGTGACGGGGAACCTCGACGGGTGCGGCGAAGCCGGGGATGAGCCCGAGAGCGGTACACGTGAATATCATGCGCATCGGGATTTCCACCGGGGACCCGGAGTCGGCGTCGGCGGTGAGCACGGTCTGGTTCAGCAGTGAGGCGGGAGGGCCGAGCGGGCCGGAGAACTGCCGCGCGAGCGCGCGGCCTTCGTCCGCGAGGTGGCGCACAACGGTGACGGGGACGACATCGCGCTCGCTGAAACCTTCGCGCGGGGGCAGGGCTCCTGGCCAATTGGGGTCGCGCGCTGTGCCCACGCGGGCCACCTCCGCCTGCAGGGCGTTGAGCAGGTCGCTCGCGGCCACGGCCGCGCCGTCGCGGGACGCCACACCGACGATGCGCCGGGAGGCGACGCAGTCGAACGGGGTGGTGACGAAGACGTCGACGTGGTCGTCGTCACGCTGGGCAAACCGCGCTGTCGCTGAGGCGTCGAGCCCCACGGCCCGGCCGACCAGCGAGATCAAGCCCGGGCGGCCGTCGGTGACAGTGAGCGACTCGACGCTCACTCGCCTTCCTTGGCGGCGCCGGAGGTCAGAATCCCCATCTCCTTCTCGGTGATCGCGCGGGGGGTTGCGGTCTTCACGTCGACCACAACGAGGACGCTGGTGACGGAGCAGCACACGTTGCCGTGCCGGTCGATGATGTCCTGGCGCGTGGTAAACGAGGTGTTACCCACCTTGATCACCTCGGTGCGCACGAGGATCTCCGTGGTGTCCGGCATGACGGGGCGGGTGAAGTCGGCCTCAATGTGGCGCACGAACACCTGGAACGAGCCCGAGGTGCCGAAGAACTCCGTCGCAAACGCCAGGCGCGCCTCCTGGGCGTACTCGATGTAGACGGCGTTGTTGACGTGGCCGTAGCGGTCGAAGTCGCCCCAGCGAACCGGCAGGCGGAACTCGTGGGTCTTGGTCGTGGAAGTGGTCTCAGTCATACGTCCTCCTCGTCTCGCGGCTCTTTTTTGAAGAGCCGGTGGTTCTTAGCGGGTCAGCCTGCGGTGGGTGACGCGCGAAGGCTTCGCGGCCTCCTCACCGAGGCGCTCGACCTTGTTCTTCTCATAGTCGCCGAAGTTGCCCTCGAACCAGAACCACTTGCCTTCCTCGATGTTGCCCTCCCACGCGAGGATGTGGGTGCAGGTACGGTCCAGGAACCAGCGGTCGTGCGAGATGACCACTGCGCAGCCCGGGAACTTCTGCAGCGCGTTCTCCAGCGAGCTGAGGGTTTCCACGTCGAGGTCGTTGGTCGGCTCATCGAGCAGGATCAGGTTGCCGCCCTGCTTCAGCGTCAGCGCCAGGTTGAGGCGGTTGCGCTCACCACCCGAGAGCACCTTCGACGGCTTCTGCTGATCCGGGCCCTTGAACCCGAATGCGGACAGGTAGGCGCGCGAGGGCATCTCGTTTTGGCCGACGTGGATGTAATCCAGGCCATCGGAGACAACCTCCCACACCGTCTTTTCCGGGTCGATGTTAGCGCGGTTCTGGTCCACGTAGGACAGCTGGACCGTCTCGCCCACCTGGACCTGGCCGGCGTCCGGCTGCTCGAGCCCGACGATGGTCTTGAACAGCGTGGTCTTGCCCACGCCGTTCGGGCCGATCACGCCGACGATGCCGTTGCGCGGCAAGGTAAAAGACAGGTCGTCGATGAGGATGCGCCCATCGAAGCCCTTCTCCAGGTTGGTGACCTCGACGACCTTGTTGCCCAGTCGCGGCGGGGTCGGAATCTGGATTTCTTCGAAGTCGAGCTTGCGATACTGCTCGGCCTCGGCAGCCATCTCCTCGTAGCGCTCCAGGCGAGCCTTGTTCTTCGCCTGGCGGGCCTTCGGCGAGGAGCGCACCCAGTCCAGCTCGTTCTTCAGGCGCTTCTGCAGCTTCTGGTCCTTCTTGCCGCTGACCTCGAGGCGCTCCGCCTTCTTCTCCAGGTAGGTGGAGTAGTTGCCCTCGTAGGGGTAGAGCTTGCCGCGGTCGACCTCGCAGATCCACTCGGCGACGTTATCCAGGAAGTAGCGGTCGTGTGTGATCGCCAAGACGGCACCCTTGTAGTCCTGCAGGTGGCGCTCCAGCCACAACACGCTCTCGGCGTCGAGGTGGTTGGTGGGCTCGTCGAGAAGCAGCAGGTCCGGCTCGGAGAGCAGCAGCTTGGCCAGGGCGACGCGGCGGCGCTCGCCACCGGAGAGGTGGGTCACGGGCGCGTCGGACGGCGGGCAGCGCAGAGCCTCCATGGCCTGCTCAATCTTGGAGTCGACCTCCCACGCGTCGGCGGCGTCGAGGGCTTCCTGTAGCTTGCCCATTTCCTCCATCAACTCGTCGGTGTAGTTGGTGGCCATCTCCTCGGCGATTTCCTCGAAGCGCTGCTTCTTCTCGAAGATGTCGCCGAGGCCCTCCTCGACGTTTTCGCGCACCGTCTTGTCCTCATTCAGGGGCGGCTCCTGCAGCAGGATGCCCACGGTTGCGCCCGGGTCGAGGAAGGCCTCGCCGTTGTTCGGCTGGTCCATGCCGGCCATGATCTTGAGCAGCGACGACTTACCGGCGCCGTTGGGCCCGACGACACCAATTTTTGCGCCGGGGTAGAAGGCCATGGTGACGTTGTCGAGAATGACCTTGTCACCGATGGCCCTGCGAACGTTCTTCATCGTGTAGATGAACTCAGCCACTTAGTTTTTCCCCTTATGTGCCCTGTTGATGGAAACAATTCTCCACTTAGGGTACATCACGGGGCGGAATCGGCCCCGCTAGAAGGGAGCCTCCTCGCCGTCGACAGCCGCGTCGGCGAAGCTCAGCCCGGAGTCGCTGCGCACCGGGCTGCCCTGGCCAACGAGGTCCTCGGCGCTGCTGCGCGTCGGCGTCGTCTCCGGGGCGAGGTCCTCGCCGGTCTTCAGCGCCACCGGTGCCATGCCCTCCGGCGTGTTCGACTGGTTGGTCGTCTTCTGCGAGGACACCTGGTAGTTGCCCAGATCGAAAGCAACCTTGGAGGCCTTGAGCAAAATCTTCTGCCGCGTGGCCGGTTTGCCGTCCTCGTCGAACTGCGTGGGATCGGTCCAGGAGTCCGTGATCAGGGACCCGATTAGAAGCACGGGCGCGCCCTTGAATAGAGAGGCCTTGGCGTTGATGGCGAGCTGTCCCCAGCACTCCACGTCGAGGTAGAGCGTGTCGGTCTCTTGCCAGATCGGGCGCTGGTTCTTGTCGAGCTCATCGGTGCGGAAGCGCCGGGACGAGGCGACGCGGAATTTGGTCAGGTACTTGTTGCTGTCGAAGTGCAGCATCTCTGGTTCGAAGATCAGGTTCCCGGAAACGGTAATGTGCATCTGGCTCACGAGAGAGCCCCCTTTTTTTTCTCGTTGGTGGCGTGTGCTGACGCGCGGCGTTTAACCCCGCGGTAGGTGCATGCTTGCACGCTGGGGCGACGCGGTGGTGGGGTCGTCGACAAGCCTGTGGATAACCCGGGGGTTATCCACAGATTTCGCGGCGTGTTCGCCGTTTACTTGCGCCCACCGCCGCTTTGGGTATATTGCGCGAGCATCTCGTTGTAGCGGCGCCATTCCTCGTCATCCGTCTCCTCGGCGCGCCGGTCCAGCTCGCGGGTCTCGGTCTTATCCTCGCGCCACCACAGGTAAAACAGAACGGCGAACACGACGGTCAGCGGGAACGACCCCGACGCCCAGGCGATGCCGCCGCCGGCCTTCTGGTCTGCGAGCAGGTCCGGATCCCACGGCAGGTTCAGCGAGTTGTAGAAGTCTTCGCCCATGATCACGCCCAGCTGCATGAGGTAAACACCCATGAACAGGTGGATCGGCATGGACACCCACAGCCACGCAAGCCGCACCTTCGCGCTGGCGCGCCCCTCGATGTGGTCTGGTCCGATGAGCTCCCAGAAGTAGAAGTACCCGGAGAGCAGGAACACCCCGTTCATGATCACGTGGCCCGCGTGCTCGGAGATCATCAGCTCGTAGAGCGGGATGGAGATGTAAAGGATGTAGAAGAAGAAGACGAACTGCGCCAGCGACACCGGCGGCCACGTAATCACGCGCAGAAACCGCGAGCGCTGGAAGGATTCCACCCACATGCGCGGGTTGAACTCTCCGGCCGGGTACGCGGCCGCAACCAGGGTCAGCGGCGCGCCGAGCACGAGCAGAACGGGCACGGCCATGGACAGGATCATGTGCACGATCATGTGCGCGGAGTACGACGCCGGCATGTGCATGCCCACGCCCGAGGACAGGGTGACCACGATCGTGGCGCAGCCGAGGAGCCACCACGCGGTGCGCGTGTGGCGCCAGCCGTCCACGCGGCGGACAAGGTGCAGGTAGTAGAGCGCGAGCAGCAGCGCGATGACGCTGTAGAGCAGCTCGAAGCGCCACTGGCCCAACCAGTTAGTCACGGTCAGCGGCTCGTTGAGGTTGTAGCCCATCTGCAGCTCCATCTCGCTTAGATCGATGGTGCGCGGCGGGGGCGGCGGCGTGCGCCCGAGGGTGACGGCGACGCCGGTCACGGCGGCCATGACGAGCACCTCCACTGCGGCGAGGCGCGTGAACGCGCCACGGTCTGTGCCCAGGCGCGGGATGGTGATCGAGCGGTGCGCGTAGCCGAGCAGCCCCAGCACCAACAGTGCGACTGTCTTGGCGATGAGCACAAGCCCGTAGTTGTACTGCAGCAGGTCCTCGGGCCGCACGCGTATCGACGCATTAATCAAGCCCGAGATCAGCATGACCAAGAAGGAAAACAGCGCCACCTGCGAGTAGCGGCGCGCGGCGCTTTCCAGGTGCGGCCCCAGCCGACGCCCGTAGGCGACGAGCGCCATGAGCGCGCCGATCCACAGCAGCATGAACACCAGGTGCCAGAGGAAGGAGTTCGTGCCGTAGTCGTGGTCGCCGCCGGTGGCGGAGTGGCCCGTCAAACCCAGCGGCATAATCGTGACCAGAGAGCCGATCAGCAGCGCAACCTGCGCCCACCAGGAGTGGGCGGTTAGGGCGACGACGCCGACGACACCGGCGATGGCGGCCACGCCGAGCCACACCTGCGCATCGGCGACCTGCTCGAGCGCAGTCGCCCACGCCGACGGCGCGAACAGGACCTGGCTCAGCGGGGTGCCGGAGACGTCGGAAAGCACGAGCGGAATCATGAGCAGCGCAATCAAGCACACGCTTAACGACGCCCACCCCGCCGTGCGCGCCGCAATCACCCCGTCGACGCTGAGCCGGGCGCCGTTGAGGTCCTCGCCAGTGCGCCGCGGCGGGATGAGAAATGCCGAGAAGAGGAACGACCCCGCGGCCAGGGCGGCGCACATCCACGCCGTGGCGCGCAGGGCGGGTAGGCCGAAGATGGTCACGATTCCGGGGTCCGGGATGCCGAGCGCGGCGAGCGAGTCGTTGGAAAATAAAGTCGCCACCGTTCCAGCCACGAGCGCAGCGACAAGCAGCGCCGCCCCGTAGAAGGGCCACGCGACCTTGACCGCCGCCGTTGACTGCCTCGTGTGCGACCCGTTGTGTGACATACCTTCACACCATACTTTCGATGGAGGTCGCGGCATAACCGGAAGCGGGACACACCGGCGCGCTGCGCTATACTCTTTAACTCGCACGCTGGGGCACACCCGGGCCGTGCGCTGCCCCCATAGCTCAGTGGATTAGAGCATCCGGTTTCTACCCGGCTGGTCGCGGGTTCGAGTCCTGCTGGGGGCGCTTTTGTCCTCAGTCGCGACATGCTTGACCAACCGGCGCTTGGAAATTATTTTCGTGGGCCGGTTTTTGCTTGTCGAAGAGCTGCCCCGCCGCACCCCAACCCCCCAAACGCGCGATACGTATTCCACGGAGTAAAATCCACATCCCATAAAACGAGAGGAACCGAATAGTGAAGGGATTGGGATTGTGAGTTCAACCGTCGGCACGCACGCGTCCACACCCGCGGTGCCCCAGCAGGCAAGCGCGGCGGAGCGCGCGAAAGTGCGCCTGGCCTCGACCATTGGCACCACCATTGAGTTCTACGACTTCTACGCCTACGCCACCGCAGCCGTTGCCGTATTTCCCTTTTTGTTCTTCCCCAAAGCCGAAAGCGACACCGTCGCACTACTGCAGTCCTTCGCCACCTTCGGCCTCGCGTTCATCGCCCGGCCCCTCGGCTCGATCGTCTTCGGCCACTTCGGCGACCGCGTCGGGCGTAAAGCAACCCTCGTCTTTGCACTTCTCACCATGGGCATCGCAACCTTCATCATCGGCCTTCTGCCCACGTACGCACAAGTGGGCATCTGGGCCCCGGCGCTGCTCGCGCTGATGCGCTTCTGCCAAGGCCTCGGGCTCGGCGGCGAGTGGTCGGGGGCGGCGCTCCTGTCCACCGAAACCGCCGCGAAGGGTCGCCGCGCCTGGGCCGCGATGTGGCCGCAGCTGGGTGCACCGTTCGGATTCCTGCTCGCCAACGGGTTCTTCCTCGTGCTGGTCACCTGGCTGGGCCACACCAGCGGGGACCTTGAAGGCGCGTTCATGTCGTGGGGCTGGCGCATTCCCTTCCTCATGTCCGCGGTCATGGTCGCCGTGGGGCTGTGGGTTCGCCTGAGCATCGAGGAAACCCCGGTGTTCCAGCACGTACTGGCTAATGACAAGAAGGTCTCCTCCCCCATCGCCGAGGTGTTCTCCACCGCGTGGCGCCCGCTGATCCAGGGCACGCTCGTGATGGTGGGGTGCTACACCCTGTTCTACCTCGTGACCACGTGGTTTCTGTCCTACGGCATTGGCTCGGCCGCCGAAGGGGTTGGCCTGGGTATCCCCTACGTCGACTTCCTCAAGCTCCAGCTCGTCTGCATCTTCGGCTTCATGCTCGGCATCCCGGTTGCCTGCCGCCTGGCAGACACCTACGGCCGGCGCCCCGTGCTTGGCCTGACCTCCGTGGCCATCATCATCTACGGCCTGAGCTTTGGCTGGCTGCTCAACCCGGAGAGCTTCACCATGGTCTCCCTCGGGGTGTTCCTGTTTCTCGGAATGGTCCTGATGGGGATGATTTTCGGGCCGATGTCCGCCATCCTGCCGGAGCTCTTCCCGTCCAACGTTCGCTACACGGGATCGGGCGTTTCCTATAACGTCTCGTCCATCCTCGGCGCTGCCATCGCTCCCTTTATCGCCACTGCGCTCAACGCCTCCTATGGCCCACAGGCCGTGGGTATCTACCTCGCCGTGGTGACCGTGATTTCGCTCGCCGCCATCGTGTGGGCGCCCGAAACGGTGAACAAGGAAATGCACGAGATTTAGGCCTTTACCCGAAGCGCCACCCGTCCTATACTTTCCACTATGGAAAGTAACGATGTGAAAGAGGCGCTTCAGGCCGTCGAGGAGGTAGAACGCTCGGTCGAGCGCCGTTCGGGCCAGCGCCGGGTGCCCCTGTGGGTGGGCTTCGCGGTCTCCCTCCTGCTGGGCGCTTCCATGGGTCTGGTGGTCTACGGCAGCCTCTGGGGGTATGCGCTCTTTGTGGCCTGGGCAGTCCTGCTGATCGCCATCGCGTACACCGACAGCAGGAATCGCGGGGTTCGCCCGACGCTGAAGCAGGAGGTCAAGCCCGAACCTCAGGTTTCCCGCAGCGCTTTGGTTGGCCCTTTTCTATTCTTCGCCCTCATCTTGCTGCCCAAGGGGTCAGTGACCTGGGCGATCGTCGCAGGGGTGGTTTCCACCGCAGCGTTTTCCGTTTTGTACTGGTGGGAGTGGAGTGGCCGTGCAGCTTGATCCCGTCATCCACCCCGTGGGCCGGCTGAAAATCTGCGCCGCGCTATCCGCCGCCGGAGCCACCGAAGGCGACGTGCGCTACGAGATGCGTTTCGCCCACCTGCGCGAGGTCACCGGGCTTTCCGATACCACCTTGTCCAAGCAGCTTTCCGCCCTCGAAGAACACGGGTACATCACCCGCTTCCGCGAATACGGCTCCACCCGCGCCAAGGACACCGTGTGGGTCACGCTCACGCGCAAGGGCAAGGAGGCCTTCGACGGCCATGTCGCGGCGCTGCGCGAGATCGCGGCGCATTAAAAGGCGCTTTACCTGCCAGTGCTGTTTTTGGACAGTGCTGCCTGCAGGTTGTCCACGCTGACATGCTGGGCGTTCCACAACACCGCGTTTTTCATGCTCTGGTTGTGGTCAAGGCCGTCGACAAGCGTGCGCTTCGTGCCTGCAAGCGCCTTCGGCGGTAGCGCCGCGAGCGCCTCGCCCAGCTCTTCGGCGCGCGCCAAGAGCGCATCTGGGCTGTCCAGCACCTCAGTGACAAGCCCCCAGGATTCGGCGGTGCGGGCGTCGATAGGCTCGCCGGTGAGCGCCAAATGGGCTGCGCGGCCGCGGCCAATGATGTGCGGGAGCCGCTGCAGCCCGCCGAGGTCCGCGGTGATTCCAAGCTTGACTTCCGGCAGGCTGAAGCGGGCATCGGAGCTGCACAGGCGGATGTCCGCGGCCGCGATGAGCTCGAGGCCCGCGCCGATGCACCACCCGTTGACGGCGGCGATCACGGGGATGGGCAGCGCGGCCACCCCTTCCGTCACGGCGTGCATCCGGTCGACAACAGCGGCGAACTTTTCGGGGTTGCCCAGCGCCGGCACAATCTGCTCGGCACTTTCTTTGATGTCGAGGCCGGCGCTGAACACGGCTTCACCGCGCAGCACGAGCACACGGGCATCGCTCAGGCTGGCCAGCACCTGCGGGACTTCCTCCCAAAACGCCTGGCCCATCGCGCCCATTTTGGAGGTGATGGTCAGCGTCGCCACAGCTGCGTTGCGCTCGAGCTTTACCGTCGTTGTATCCACGCCCCTACCCTACAGTTTCTGGCACCTAACTACGTCGCTTTTCAGGCGCACGGCGTCCGGCGTGCGGGTTCACTCTGAAACGGGCTTGGCCACCCCCGCCGACGGTTGCGATGCTCCCATTATCAGTGTCCGTTAGCGTGGTGTATCTGTAGCTGCCGGTGACGACCTCATGAATGCACGAGGCGACCACCGCAGTACCTTTCGAATCCGTAACCACACTTCCTCGAAAGGGAAACCACGATGGCCGCTGGCCCCCATTCTATCGACCCGACCACCTATCTCGACGAACTCCTCGCCCAAGCCTCCCCGGACCTGATGCGCGAGATGCTCCAGCGCTTCATCAACCAGATCCTCTCCACCCAGGCCGACCAGATTTGTGGCGCCGGCTACGCCACCGTCAGTGACAACCGCACCAACGTCCGCAACGGCTACCGCCACCGCGACCTCGACACCAGAGTCGGCACCGTCGACGTCGCCGTGCCGAAACTACGCACCGGTTCCTTCTTCCCGGACTGGCTGCCGCAACGACGCACCCGAGCAGAACGGGCCCTGACCACCGTGATCGCCACCTGCTACCTGAAGGGCGTGTCGACGCGCCGGATGAACGACCTCGTCGCCACCCTGGGGATCAACAACCTCTCAAAATCGCAGGTCTCCGAGATGGCCAAAGATCTTGATCAGATGGTGGAGGACTTCCGCACCCGACCCCTGGATACCGACCCCTACCTCTACGTTGCGTGTGACGCGCTGACCATGAAGGTCCGTGAAGGCGGCCGCGTGGTCAAGACTTCCGTCCTGCTGGCCACCGGCGTCAATGCCGAAGGGTATCGGGAGTTGTTGGGCATGCAGGTCGCCACATCCGAGTCTGTGGCCTCGTGGACCGGGTTCTTCCGCGACCTCAAGGCCCGCGGCTTAAACGACGTCTACCTGGTCACCAGTGACGCGCATCTGGGTATCCAGCACGCGATCGGCGAGGTGCTGCCGAACGCGTCCTGGCAGCGGTGCCGGACGCACTTCGCGAAGAACCTCTCCGGTCTGGTGCCGAAGACGCAGTGGCCAACATTGTCGGCGATGTTCCAGACGATCTTCCATCAACCCGACACCCGGGCTGTATGGGATCAGGCCCGGGAGGTGGTGGCGTTTTGTGAGCAGAAGTTCCCCCATGTCGCGCACTCACCTCGAGGAAGCGCTCGACGAGCTGCTGGCGTTGATGAACACGCCAAGGACGGTGTGGACGAAGGTGCGGTCGAACAACCCCACCGAGCGGCTGAATCGGGAGATCCGCCGGCGCACCGACGTCGTGGGGATCTTCCCCAACCGCGACGCGGTGATCCGCCTGGTTGGTGCCGTGTTGGCGGAGCAGCATGAGTGAGAAGGATCCAGCAGAAGCGCTACATGTCGTTGACGAACCTGGAGCAGACGAAGGCGATGATGGCTGCCGCCGTCATCGATGCCGGCGACACCGTTCAGGAGGTCACATGAGCCAGTCTCACCATCGGGCTCGTGCCGGTCCCTGAGATCGTCATGCTGCCTGTTTTATCGAAAGGCAGATACACCACTCCCGTGGACTTGACCCCCGCCGACTGTTAAACTGCCCACCATGACAAGCCCCTACCTCCACCTGTTTGAGCCCCTTGACCTCGGATTTACCACCCTAAAAAACAGGGTGATCATGGGATCGATGCACACCGGCCTCGAAGAGGTGGAGCACGGTTTCGATCGCCTCGCAGCCTTCTACGCCGAGCGCGCACGCGGCGGCGCGGGCCTCATTGTCACCGGCGGCATCGCGCCTAACGACGCCGGGCGCACCGTCCACCACGGCGCGCGGATGGCCACAGAGGAAGAGGCGCAGCAACATCGCCGGATCACGGACGCCGTGCACGCCGAGGGCGGCAGGATTGCAATGCAGATTCTGCACGTCGGGCGCTACGCCTACCACGACAAGATGGTCGGCCCGAGCCCAATCCAGGCGCCGATCGCGCCGTTCGTCCCGCACGAGCTGAGCGACGCGGAGGTCGAGCAGACCATCGAGGACTTCGTCCGCGCCGCCACCCTGGCCCGCTCCGCAGGCTACGACGGCGTGGAGATCATGGGCTCCGAGGGCTACCTGATCAACCAGTTCATCGCGCGTCACACCAACAAGCGCACGGATCGCTGGGGCGGGTCTTACGAAAACCGCGTCCGCTTCGCCCGCGAGATCGTGCGCCGCGTCCGCGAGGCCGTGGGGGCCGAGTTCATCATCATCTACCGGCTTTCCATGCTGGACCTGGTGCCGGACGGGTCGACGCTGGACGAGGTCATCCAGCTCGCGGCGTGGATCGAGGAAGACGGCGCCGATATTTTGAACACCGGCATCGGCTGGCACGAGGCGCGCGTGCCCACGATCGCCACCTCGGTGCCGCGCGGTGCGTGGGCGTGGGTGACGCGGGAGCTGATGAAGGCCCGCAAGCAAGGCGCTTTCCACCTCCCCCTGGTGACCTCGAACCGAATCAACACCCCCGGCAAGGCGGAGGAGCTGCTCGCACAGGGCTACGCCGACATGGTCTCCATGGCTCGGCCGTTCCTCGCGGACGCGGAGTTTGTGAGCAAGGCCGCCGCCGGCAAGGCCGACATGATCAACACCTGCATCGCCTGCAACCAGGCGTGCCTAGACCACACCTTCTCCATGAAGGTGGCGACGTGCCTGGTCAACCCGCGTGCGGGCCACGAGACCGAGCTGGTGATCGCCCCGACCGAGTCACCAAAGCGCATCGCGGTCGTAGGCGCTGGACCAGCCGGGCTGTCGTGCGCCGTCACCGCCGCGCAGAGAGGCCACGCCGTCACGCTTTTCGACGCCTCCCCCAATGTCGGCGGCCAGCTCAACGTCGCCAGGCGGATTCCCGGCAAGCAGGAGTTCGACGAGACCGTCCGCTACTTCACCAACATGCTTGCAGCCGAGGGCGTGGACGTGCGCCTGAATACCCGCGTGAGCGCCGACGACCTTGAGGGCTACGACGAGGTCGTCGTCGCAACCGGCGTGACCCCGCGGGTACCGGACATCGAGGGCCTTGATCACCCAAAGGTGTTGAGCTATCTAGAGGTCCTGCGAGAGCGCGCGGAGGTGGGCGAGACGGTCGCGATTTTGGGCGCGGGCGGCATCGGCTTCGACGTCGCGAGCTTCCTCACTGAGCCCGAGCGCGACACTAGCCGGGACCCGGAGGCCTTCTTCGACGCGTGGGGCGTGGACACGGACTACACCACCCCCGGCGGGCTGAAGGCGCCCGAACGCACCCGCCCGGCACGGCGTGTGGCGCTCATGCAGCGCAAGACCTCCAAGGTCGGCGAGAACCTGGGCCGCACAACCGGCTGGATTCACCGCGCCGAGTTAATGCACCGCGGGGTGGAGATGCTACCCGGCGTGACGTATCACCGCATTGACGACGCCGGCCTGCACATCACCGTCGACGGCGAGGAGCGCACGCTGGATGTGGACAACGTCGTGATCTGTACTGGCCAGGAGTCGCTTCGCGAGCCCTACGACGAGCTGCTCGCCCGCGGCGTCAAGGCCCACCTGATTGGTGGCGCGGACGTCGCCGCGGAGCTGGATGCCAAGCGCGCGATCGACCAGGGCACCCGGTTGGCTGCGTCGCTGTGACGGCGGCGTGGGCGAGGCGTCGCTAAGCTTGAAGCTCATAACCCATTGAAGGAGGCTTGGACATGACCGAGAAGAACACCCCGAATAACGAAGACAGCATCAACGACCTCATCGATCCGGACGCCGACGCGCAGTTCCAGGAGGAAGTCTCCACTGAGGAGGAGAAGTAGATGGCTCAGGATTCTGACCGCAGCCAGTCGTCGGAGAAGGAGAAGCTTCTCGACGCCGCCGTGACGCGCATCGGCAACTCCCCGACGAACTTCAACTCCGTCGACGACTTCGAGAACGCGGAGAACGAGACCGCGACCACTGACGAGGGCCACCTCGACGAGCACCCCAACACGGAAGCGCGCACCGGGCAGGTTGAGGAAGGCCTCGACGACGGTAACAACCGCTCGCAGTTGTAACTGAGCGGCCCGCAGGTTGATGCAGCTCGCGCGCGTGAAGCGCTCGACGCCTTAGAGAGCATTCGCCGCCGGGCCACCCGCCGCCCCTCATCGTGGGCATGGGTGGTGCCGGCGGCGCTGTGTTTCGGTCTGGCCGTGTTCCTGGCTATGCAGCGCAGCGTGTGGGCCCTAGTGCCCGCCCTCCAGGCGCTGGCGCTGGCTATTGGCCTCGAGGTGACCCGGTGTCGCAGGCCGGCGCGGGCGGCTTTAAAGCAGCCGGTCCGGCCGGATCCGCCCTTTAGTTGGCGCCTCGTGGCGTTGCACTTGGCGGCTTATGCACTTGTCCTCGCTGTGCCTAAGGGCAACGTGCTGGTCTCGGCGGTGGTGGGCTGTGTGGCGACGGCGGCCACGCTGGCGGCGGGCTGGACGTCGAGGCCGCGCTGAATTTTCCTTCTCCCCCTTGCACGCATATCGATTGTCGATACACTCTTTCTGTCAAGAGGCATCATGGCCCAAACCGCCCACTCCGCAACCCCAGCCACCAAGAGCTTTAAAGAAGCGCTCATCACCGTCGCCTTCGTCGTCATCCTCTGGTGCATCCCGGAGATCTACCAGATGTTTTCTAACGGGATTGTCATCACCCGCCTCTCTCCCGCGCTGTCCGACGGGTTAGCCGTGGCGGCACTTCCGCGCGCTACTGTCATCGCCTACGTCGTTGCCTTCGTGCTCAAATACGCCTCGCTCATCGCCATCGCCGCATTCCTCACCAGGGCGTTTGCCTCAATGCTTCGTGGCACGCTGTTTTCCACCACCGTGACCAAGTCGCTGCGCTTCGCCAGCTACGGGATTGTCGTCTGGATCATCGCGCGCCTCGGCATCGAAGGCCTGGCCAACAACCACGCGGCCTCCGTCCTCGGAGTCGATTCGTGGTGGAACACCGGATCGGGCACACCCCTGTCTGACCTCAGCCCCGCGATCATCCTCATGGCTACGCTCATCGCATTCGAAGCTGTTCTCCAGCGTGGCAAGGCTCTCGAAGAGGAGGTTGACGGCCTTGTCTAAGACACCCCGCGTCGTCTGCCGCCTCGACACCCTCATCGAGGCCAAAGGAATCACGGGTGCCGCGCTCGCCGAACAGGTCGGCATCACCCCGGTCAACCTCTCCGTGCTGCGCAACAACCGGGCGAAGGCGGTTCGCTTCACCACCCTCAGCGCCCTGTGCGAAGCCCTCGACTGCCAGCCCGGCGACATCTTCGAGGTCGTCTACGACTAGTACTGTGGGCAGCATGACTTTCCCTGCCCCTTCCATCGACTCCTATGCGCTGGTCACCGGCGCGTCGCAAGGCATCGGCGAAGCCATCGCCCGCTACCTTGCCTCCGCCGGCTACAACCTCATCCTTGTCGCGCGCCGTGAGGACGTGCTCATGCAGCTTGCCGATGCCCTCTCGGCCCGCCACGGCGTCAACTGCGACGTCTTCGCCGCCGACCTCTCAAAGGAACGCGACGTCACGGCCCTTATCGAGCACATCCATAACCGCACGGTAACCATCTGCGTCAACTCCGCCGGTATCGCCTCCTTCGGCCCGTTCATGAAGGCCGATTGGGACTACGAGGTCAACCAGTACAACCTCAACGCCACCGCGGTGTTCCGCATCACCAAGGCTGTCCTGGACCAGATGGTGCCGCGCGGCGAGGGCGCGCTGTGCAACGTCGGTTCGGCTGCTGGAAACATGCCTATCCCCAACAACTCCACCTACGTCTTTACCAAGGCGGGCGTGAACACGTTCACCGAGTCCCTGCACTACGAGCTCAAAAGCACCGGCGTGCACTGCACCCTTTTGGCCCCCGGCCCCGTTCGCGAGGCCGTCGTTCCGGACGAGGAAAAGACAATTGTTGACAAGGTTGTGCCCGATTTCCTTTGGACCACCTACGAGTCTTGCGCGAAAGACACCCTGGCCGCCATGCGCCGCAACAAGCGCCGCGTCGTGCCCGGACCACTGTCGAAGGCGATGGACGTCGTGTCCACCTATACCCCGCGCGGCTGGCTCTCTCCGCTGATGGGACGCTTCTACGAGCAGATGGGAGAGGCATAAATGTCACACGAGATCGCCAATAAAAACGATCGCATTGTCTGGATCGACCTTGAGATGACCGGGCTCGACCCCGACAAGCACGTCATCGTGGAGGTCGCCGCGCTTGTCACCGACGCCGAGCTCAACATCCTGGGCGAGGGTATCGATATCGTCGTCCACGCCACGCAGGCGCAGCTCGCCGAGATGGACGAGGTCGTCGTCGCCATGCACACCGACAACGGGCTGCTCCCCGAGATCACCGCATCGACGGTCAGCCTCGCAGACGCCGAAGATGCGGTGCTGGGACTCGTCGCTAAGCACTGCGATCCCGCCCACCCCGCGCCGCTTGCCGGCAACTCGATCGCCACCGACCGCTCGTTCATCCGCGCGCACATGCCGCGTCTCGACGCCGCCCTGCACTACCGCATGATCGACGTCTCCACCGTCAAGGAGCTCGCCCGGCGCTGGTTCCCCAAGGCATACTTCAACCAACCCGACAAGGGCATGTCGCACCGCGCGCTGGCGGATATTGTCGAATCGATCCGCGAATTGGACTAC
The DNA here is from genome assembly GCF_031844665.1 of Corynebacterium sp. Z-1. Lineage (NCBI taxonomy): Bacteria > Bacillati > Actinomycetota > Actinomycetes > Mycobacteriales > Corynebacteriaceae > Corynebacterium > Corynebacterium sp. Z-1. Next base: position 2,341,450 of record NZ_CP134621.1, read on the forward strand.
TACCGGCGTAGCGTTTTCGTTGAGGCGCCGGGGCCCGACTCGCAGGAAGCAACCGAGGCGTCCACCGCCGCGCGCGACGCCTACCAGCGGTTTTTGTAATAACCGGGGCGCATACTAATGTAGAATCCGCTGCAAAAACAGCGATGGTGGCTGTAGTTCAGCTGGTAGAGCACCAGGTTGTGATCCTGGGTGTCGCGGGTTCGAGTCCCGTCAGCCACCCCCAAGAAGTATCCTTACCTGCACAAACAGGTAAGGGTACTTTTCATGTCTGAGCCAATTCAGCTTCAAACTACGCTTAAGCGTTCAGGCTCATGCCAAGTAGCACAACTACATCGACGGCACGGATGACTACCTCTCCCCCGAAGGGGCCCAGCCCCGCAGACCGTCCACGGCTACACCGACCTGAGCAGCCGCCTGTGCGCTTCCCTCCCCCACCAACGACCATCACCCCACCCGAGACAAGGAAGATCGGTCAGCACGCCCCACAGACCGCGTGGGCGCACTGACCGATAACACCGAGAAGAGCTCGACCGGGTCCGCTCTGTGGCTCCAGTCGCCAAGAGGTCAGCCAGGGAGTCGGCGGTGGCGATGTCGTCCTCGAAGGCGATGAGATAGCCCCACGACTGGCCTACGTAGTCCGGTTTGCCGGCAAGCAGGCGAATGGCCTTCTCGGCGGCGTCCTTTTTGCGCTGGACAGTTTCGTCGTCGCGTCCCCGCTTCGACTTACCCTCGATGATCCAGTGGGTGCCGTCGGTGGCCAGGACCACGAAATCCGGGTGGTAGTCATTCTGTGGTGTGTAGGCGACGACAGCGCCTTCGTGCGGGTAGAGACGCTTCCACCACACCACGTCCGGGTCGAAGTTGAGGATCTCCGCCAGGCGGTACTCACCGGAGAAGGAGTCGAAGGCAGCGGCCTCGAACAATCCCTTAGTCCAGGGGCCGTAGTACTCACGCTCCCGGAAGCCAGTGGTCGACTTCGTCGAGTTCTGGGTCGCCGTCAGACGCTCGAGAACTTTCCTTCCGAAATCAAGGGTGAAGGAGTCATCGATCGGCAGCTCAACCGGGGTGATGGTCGTCCTGGTCTTGGCCTGGCTGGCGGCCTTCTTCATCTCGGCGACGACGAGGCCACGCAGTTCCTCGGCGGCGGAGAACTTCGCCTTCTCCGTCCATGCCTCGATGCCCGCGTGCTCCATGAACGTCGGGACGATACGGTGGGTGAGCTGATTGCGGTTCTCCGGGTCTGTGGACACGATCCCTGTGGTCAGCACACGGCGGATGAGTTCGGTGCGCACCTCCGCCTCCGACTGTCGCAGGCTCTCCACCGCCACCCGGTCAGCGTCCTGAGCGGTAATTGCCACTTCGCCGGCCTGGTCGGCGTCAGCAACGATCTTTGTGCGCTCCAGATACTCGGAGGTGTTCCGGGTGCGTTTGGCCGCGGCCGCGACTGCCTCGGTCGAGATATCGGCTAGCTCGAAGGGAGCAATAGTCTTCTCCATCGCCGTCGCCGGGAACAGGAAGGTAGTGCCCGCGAACTCAGGATTGATGGAGATCGTCACCTGCTCGAAGAGGTCAGCGTCGTCCACAATGTCCTCGTCGTCGGTCAGGCCCCGGGCACCGAGAGCGTCAGCCACCGACCGGCCCGGCGAGTTCGCGGCGGCGACCCCCGATGCCTGTTCCTCGCCGTTGACCGGGCCAGGGGACCTGCGGCCCTGTGCCCGCCTGCGGGTTGGGGTCATGCCCGGTACCCGGCCGGGGCAGGATGTCCTCAGGGGACACCCGTTCCTCAGAGTCGATGCCGAACTCGCGCAGGACGTTTTCGGTCTTGAGCAGGGAGACAAACGATTTGTGCGAGATGATGTCGAGCTCATCGATGGCCCCCACCCCGGTCAGCTCACCAAACGGCAGTCGCAGGCCCCGGCCCATGACCTGCTGGGTCAGCACCTCCGTTCCCATGGCCCGCAGGGTGCACATCACAGCAATGCGCTTGGTGTCCCAGCCTTCACGCAGCTTATTGACCGAGACAATCACCCGCACCGGGGAATGCTCGGCATCCAGGTAGCGCAGGAGGTTCTGGGTGGCGGCGTCATCGTGCTCATTGTCGACCTGCAGGACAGCCAGGTCACTGCCGGTGAAGGTGGCGGTGCGCAGGCGGGCGGCAGTCTCGCTGGCATGGGCGACATCGGAGCAGACGACAAACAGCAGCGGTTTGGTCGCCTTGGCGTCCGGGTGAGCCGCACGCCACCAGGCGTAGGCCTTCTCCTTCAAAGCCAGTAGGCTCATCGCGTCCTGAAGCTGACGCTCCTCGGAGTCGTAGCCGGAGTTGCGGTAGACCAGCACCGGCTGTTTGACGTAGCCGTCGCTGATCGCCCGCCACAGCGGATAGCGGTAGACAATGTCGTCCTTTTTTCCCGGTGAGGCGGTCAGGCCCACGGTCGCCTGTGGCAGCAGCTCCTCCAGCGCCGAGCGGTAGACCTTGGCGGTGGAGCCGAACAGGTGCGCCTCGTCGACGATGACCACCAGGTCGTCCAGGGAGCGCAGGTGATCCATCAGCGAGCCGTACTCCTCCTGCCAGCGCCAGGTCTTGCGCCGCTGCGCCTCCTGACCGGTGGCCTGGGACTTGCCGCCGTCCTTGGGCGGGAACAGCTGCTGGACGTTGAAGACGTAGAGCATGGACGCCCACATCTGCGCGCGCCCGTAGGTGAGGACGAGGTCCTCCCCGGGCTTAAGATGCCTGTTGAACGCCGTCATCCTTCTTTGGCACCATGCGTCATGACGAGCGTCGAAGTTCTCTTGGGCGGCCTTCGAGTACTGGACCGGCAGGGGGTCATTCTTGAGATCGGTGATGAACTCGTACAAGGAGGCGTGGGTTTCCTTCTTGCAGGCATCCGGGTCCGGATGTTCATTGATGCCATGCATTACTCGGCCCAGGTAGCCGTAGGCCTTATCCGATACTTGTTCCACTCCCTCTGGGGAGATGAAGTCCTCGACGATTGCAGAGCCCAAGTGAGTTCTCAAGAGGCTGTTAAGTCGTTGCGTTTCATACACACCCGTCACGGTAAACGCATGTATATTCCTGGGACCTCTCCGGGTGCCTTAGGCATCAACAACTCGGCTAATGGCAACGCATGGAGGAAGGACCCAGACAGAGCGACCAGATGGTTGGGGAGGTTGAACATGATGCAGTATTCCGGACGCATGGGAGGAAGTAGACGAGACTGGGCCGGGGTGTCAGCGGCGTCGACCGGTAGAGCAATGGAGATTATTTTCGGTGATCACTACTCCGGTGCACTCTCCGGCAGCGATGCAGTGACCGATAGCGCTCTATAGAGGGTGGCGCGGCTGACCCCCAGGTCTCTGGCGATGGCGACCTTGGCTTCACCGGAGTCGGCCCGCCGACGGGCCTCCTCCACCTTTTCCAGCGTCAGGGCGCGTTTGCGGCCCTTATACTTGCCGGCCTTCTTCGCCAGGGCGATGCCCTCGGACTGGCGCTCGCGGATAATGGCCCTCTCAAACTCCGCGAACGACCCGAGGATCCCCAGCATGAGGGTGGCTCGCGGATCGGTGGAGTCCTGGGAGAAGGTCAGGCTTTCCTTGACGAAGTGGACGGAGGCCCCCTTAGCGGTGATCTTGTCGATGATCATGCGCAGGTCCACCAGGGACCGGGCGAGCCGGTCAATGGACGCCACGATCAGTGCATCGTGCTCGCGCAGATAATCGATGCAGTTCTCCAGTCCCGGGCGCTGGGCGCGTGAGCGGGCGGAGAGCTTGTCGAGGAACTCCTTGTCCACGGGGCCGATCATCTCGCGCTGGCGGGCAAGGTTCTGGTCCGCACTCGAGACACGGATATAGGAGAACCGCTGACCCACAGGATGTGCGGCCTGGAGTTCGGGGACCGATGGAGCCGCGGCGGAATACCCGGGAGCAGGGGCTGTTTCTCGCTTCTGAGAGTCCGGCTGCTTGTCGTCGGCAGGGGAGGGCTGGTGCCAGGACGGGATCATCCAGCCGGCCCGGGTGCCGCCATCAAAGATGATGGAGCTGGTCGCCACGTCCTGGACCGGAGTCCACTTCTTATCTCCGAGATAGACCCTCGCCTTGGTGACGGTCGAGGAAACTCGCTGGATGTCGAGTCGGGCCCTAGGCTCGCCGGCGCTGTTGACATGGGTTGCGTGCTTGGGGCTGGCGGCATGCTGGGCGAAACGCTGCCCATCATCGAGAAGAATCCGCTCGCTAGGCACCTCCTCGCTGACCGCGGCCCAGGAACGTCCGTAGTCGGTGGAACGGAGGATCCGGGTGTTGATCTTGCCCCGGCGGATGAGCTGGACCTTGTCCTCCGGGCGGCCGAATTCATCGAGCAGCGTCGCAACCCTGACCATGGTCACCCCTCAGTGTCTCGTTGAAGCCAATGGCGTTAATGAGAAGTGTATCAAAATGCGGGTTTAGGGCTTGGTGATACAGGGAAAACTTCGGCGGCCACTGCGTCTCACTGGGGTGTACCCTACATGTCGCGTTTAATCTGAGAAACCTTTCATCATTCTGGGTAGGTCTCTCTGGAGAAATCAATATCGAACGCTCATCCCAAGTGCAGACACCATCTGTCACCTAAATGTGCACCAGTTCCGAAGGACCTTCGCCCTCGTCGGACGGGAGCTCCTTCGTGCTATCAATTTCTCTACCCGATATGGAGGCCAGTTTACGGCCTAGTGTTCCTCAGATCAGTGATTCTGGAATGGGTAGAAATCCACGCTGACGCTGCTGGATCGATCCACGTGGTTAAAAGGATGATAGCTTTCTGTGCTCGATCAAGGCGATTATTTTCTCTCTGTCTGTTCTGCTTAATAATTGGCTCGTGATGGGCGCATCGGTTGCGCAGTTTATAGACCTCATCAACCTCACGCTTGAAATCGGTCAGGGAAGGTACAAAGATTCCGTCCCCTTTAGAAGCCGGCGTAGCCACAAGAGACTTTTTGACCAAGGGCCAGATCGTCGACGCGTATGTATTGGTAAAAAGATACGCCCAGAAATCAAAGCTCAGCTCAGCAATAACTCGCCCGGGTGGCGGTGCTTGCCCTTTGGTAATCCCAGCACGCCGTTCTGCTTTATTAATAGACTTCTTAGCTTGCTGGTCAAAGGGAATAGCGGGATGGATGTACCAACGCTGTCCATATTTTGAGGAAACCACAGTATGAACACAGTTACGCAATAACACCTCTACATGTTGAATATCCTCTAGGAAAGCCTTAGTCACATGGGTATTCCACAGGTAGAGAGCTTCGGGATCGGAGTGGAAGCTGTAGGTTTTCATACGTTCGGATGAAAACCACGCTTCAAGATCGGTTGCCTCAATATTCTTGGATGACATACTGACTAGTGTTACACTTAAAAACGAAGGCCCCGGAATGATCCCTGCGTTTTAGACGTATATCACCGGGGTTATTGATTTTTACGGTGCTGTTGCAAAGCGGGGCGGAGCCGGTGAATCCAAAGTCGCCATCGCCAAGGACCTCGGTGTCAGCCGCGCCACCCTTTACCGTGCACTAGGTCGTGTTACGAAAGTCGTTTCAGCCAGTACCGGATCACCGCCAGCTGAACTGATCTCAGACTGCCCCGTAGATACGAGGAAGCCATGCCCCGGATGTCGACCGCAGAAGCGTTGTTCTGCCGCAGTGCACTGTGGCATTTTCTGGCCCCGAGGATGATTCCCTGGGCGGCTCAGGACTGCTCCCTCGCTGGACGCGTTCTGGAGATCGGCGGTGGCAGCGGAGCGATGGCTGAAGCAATCATCCACTCCCACGGGCAGGTGAACCTCACAACGACCGACGTCGATCCGGCCATGGTCCAGGCCGCGCAGCGATCCCTCGCAGGACTGCCCATTGAGGCACGTCAGGCTGATGCCACTGCCCTGCCCTTTGCAGACGAGTCCTTCGACATGGTGGTGAGCTTTCTCATGCTCCATCACGTGGTCGAGTGGGAGCAGGCGGTGGCTGAGGTGGCTCGGGTCCTGCGCCCAGGCGGGTTGTTCGTGGGATATGACCTGCTCTCCTCGCGCGTCGCGGGCTGGCTTCACCGGGTCGATGGCTCCCCGCACCGCCTCATCGAGGCCGATGCCTTCGAATCCGCCCTGGAACAAGCTGGTCTGGACCCACTCCGCCTTCGCTCCACTGGCGGGGGTCTGGTCCTGCGGTTCGTAGTACACAAGTCGAGTATCACCGACCACAACCCGAGTAACTCTGGGCACGGTACGTAGCTGCTTCGCGAAGATAAGCTCCAACCAATGAGACCAGGTCATCCCCGGTGACGATGACCGGTGCGGGATTTGGTGTGGGGCTCATTTCGCATCCTGATGGCTATGACCGGTTCACCCGGCAGACAAGCGGGCCACGATGTACCGTCTCTGCCCACTCAGAGGACATCCGCCACGCCGTCTAGAGCGGCCGTCACCAAGGGAACATCCCCGTCACGGGCAGCCACCACCGGTGGGATGCTCCTGACTCGTCCGCGACGTCGTCCGTCAGGGATGGAACGACCACGTCTACCGACTGGCCCGACAGGTGCTCACCCAGGACGAGGACTAACTCGTCCTAGGGCAGAAACCAAAGAGGTAAGCACCCAGGAACCTCAACCAGATGGTGGAGGAGCCCGAGGTGCTGAGGTTGCGGTTGGTGGGTCTTACTCTGCCGGGGCGATCTCGCTTTCGGTGACCCACTTGTGATTGGTCATGGTCATCCCGTCGACGGTGAGATCAACCATGTAGACCGTCTCATCCGTGGAATAGTCGATGGTGGCCTCCACACCCTTCATTCCCGACATGTGCTCGGCATCCAAGACGACCTCGGACCCCTCCGGCAGGGGGGCCTGGCCCGGATCGACAAGCTCCTCGTGGACCACCCACCGGTGGTCGGTGACCGGGTCCCCGCCGTCGGTGGGGGTGTAGCTGACCGAGTAGGTCGTGGTGTCAAACGCACCGGCGATCGTCGCCTCAGCACCCTCCATGCCCGGCATGTGGTCCGCGGTGAGGACGACCTCGGTGTCCACCGGGTAGGTGGGATTTTCCTCTGCTGCGATCCCTGCCGGGGGTTGCCCACCATCAGCCGGATGGTCATGGCCCTCTGCACCCATCTGATCGTTCATGCCAGTCTCCTCGGAGGACTGTGTGGCCGTCTCCGAGGTGGTGGTGGTCGTGGTCTCGGGGGCATCGGATGCAGTGTCGTCCGTGCAGGCGGCCAGGGCCAGGGAGGAGGTCAGGGCGAGGGCGGCGAGGGCAATGGTGCGCTTCATGATAATGCTTTCTAGGTTTCTTGGTTGGTGCAGGAGCTGAGACTCAGCGAGGGATGGTGCTTCAAGTGCGTCGTGGTTTATCACTCCTCCTGCTCGATAGGTGCCACTGGGTGGAGGCTGTGGGTAGGGCAGCGTCCGGCTCTTGGGAGCCTGTGGCCGACCCACTCGGCGTAGCTACGGCCGAGCATTCGCCACGTTACTTAGGGAGTTTCTAGCGGCTGGTAGCCACTAGGTGGAGGTTGGGGTTCTTCATGAAATCTTCATGGTCCAGCCCTGGATTCCGGCCAGTCGGGCCTCTAGGGTCGAGGGTGTGGGCCGGTCGGCTCGACCGGCCCGCCTTTCCGAACCGAATTGAGATATGGAGCACGACATGACCCATCACGTACACGCCATGCTGGAGACCCACCCGAAGGACCTAGGCCAGATCGACAAGGACAAACTGGCCGAATGCATCACCGCCTGCTTCGAGTGCGCCCAGACCTGCACCGCCTGCGCGGATGCCTGCCTGGGTGAGGACATGGTCGCGGAGCTGACCACCTGCATCCGCCTCAACCTCGACTGTGCTGACATCTGTACGGCCACCGGCCGGATGCTCTCCCGGCCCACCGACTGGAATGTCACCCTTATCCGCTCCGTCCTGGAGGCTTGTCGTACTGCCTGCCAGGCCTGTGGAGAAGAATGCGCCCGCCACGCTGAGATGCACGAGCACTGCACGGTCTGCGCCGAGGCCTGCCGCCGGTGCGAGCAGGCCTGTACTGAGCTGCTCGCCACCTTGGACTAACCCCGACCCACGACCACGCCGGGTACCGGGAGCAACTGGACGCGGCGGGCGCCGACGTCGTCCTGGGTAGTGTCGGCCAGTTGGATCTGGGTGTATCAAACTGATGACTTCTACCGCGAGCTCGTGGAACATCGGCGGGTGATCCGGGTGCTGGCACTATCAGGCGGCTACTCCCGCGCGGAAGCTAACGCTCGCCTGGCACGCAACCCCGGAATAATCGCCAGTTTCTCCCGCGCCCTGACCGAAGGGCTCACCGTCACCCAGGACGACCGCGAATTCGACGCTGTTCTGGATGAAACAATCGGCACTATCGCGGAAGCCTCACGCACCTGACTACGCCTTCCGAGAAGGCGCGGTGCGCCTGATCAACTGCTTATACAGCGGTGCCCGACCCGGACATGAGCGATCTGGGTCGGGCACCGCCGTGGGTGTCTCCTGCTGGAATCAGCCGTTGGGCAGAGGTGAGAAAAAGTCCGCGCGCACCCCCAGGGCACGGTCGGTGCGCTGGATGGACTCATCACCGTCTTCCACGGTGCCAGCCAGGGCACGGATTGCGTCGATGTTCTCGGGGACGACGATGGCCTGGTTGTCGACCGTGTACGTCCAGAACAACTCATTGCCCTGCACGGTCAGGATATCTTCCCAGATGGCGACCTCATACATATCGCCCCGTGGACGGCCTAGATCTCGCATCAATTCGACGGTGCTGTTGACCGCCACGATTCCATCGGAGCGCCGCACGAAAGCGATCCGCGGCATCGCCTTCAACGCTTCGAGAACCTCTTCTGTGTCTGCCGGGCGGGTTAGGTCGATGGTCCAGAAATGCAGGTGGTTGTGGGTGTGCGCTCCCTTGGCCGCCATGGTCACCACATCCAGGTCGGGGACCACCGACTGGGCGTCTGGGCCTTGATGGCTGGGAATACGACCTTCGGGAACTATGGTGTTCATGATCCCCGAGTGGTCGGATTCCCACGGATCGGTGGCCCGGCGGACAAGCACTCCCCGCGCTTTGGACAGCAATCCAGCGTCCTGGAGTGCGATAAGGGTGCGGACAGTGCCGGTGGTGTTGCAGGAAACCACGCGGGTGGTGTCTCGTCCAAGCGTGGAACTGTAGTTGGCGTGGGCAACGAAGGAGTGGCCGGTGAGACTGTGCTTCTCCCCGCCCTGGAACACGGACTTGACTCCATGGGTGCGATAGAGGTCGAGGTTGCCGGCCCCGATGGTGGACGGGGTGCAGTCCACCACGACATCCGCGTTGTCGAGCAAGTCCGGTAGTTTCCCGGCGATGGGATATCCGGCAGCGCTCATCTCTTGGTGGGCTTCTTCGGTGGAGGCATAGACCGGGATGCCCTGCGTGATGGCGGTGGCGACCCGGTAATCGGTGGTGACGTCGCTGACCCCGAGGAGTTCCATGTCCTCCTGGGCTCTCACCGCGTCGGCTACACGTTTACCGATGACACCGTACCCGTTTACTGCAACCTTGATTTTATTCGGCATGTTGATTGTCCTTCCCGGAAATCCTGGTTTGGCCCGATGGTCGTATGGTCGTGTTTCTCATCTGGGGTGGTCGGGGAATGTCCTTGTTCAGAGCTCGTTGAGCATCTGCTCCATCTCGGCGATCTCGGCCTCCTGGTCTTCAATGACCTGCTCAGCCAGAGCGATGGCCTGCGGGTTCTGGCCATCAGTGACCTCATCGCGGGCCATATCGACCGCGCCCTCATGGTGGGCGGTCATCTGCTCAAGGTAGAGCCGGGCAGCCTCGGTGCCCTGGGCGTCCTCGAGGGCTGTCATGTCCTCCTCGCTCATCATTCCACTCATCCCGCCATGGTCCATCTCACCCATATCACCCATATCACCGGTGACCGGATCTTCTTCCCAGGTCTCGAGCATGGTATTCATCCGGTCGATCTCCGGGCCCTGGGCATCGATAACACCCTGGGCGAACTCGATGACCTCGGCCGGGATATCGTCCTTGGCCAGGAGGATTTCACTCATCTCCACGGCCTGTTGGTGATGCGGGATCATCATCTGCGCGAACATGATGTCCGCGTCATTGTGCTCGGCGGAGACCTCTCCGGCCGCCCCCGTCTCTGTCTCAGGATCCGTGGTGGCCCCGGTCGTTTCGGTGGTGTCGGGGGCGGACGTAGTGGCGATGGTCGTGGTGTCGGTGTTTTCTCCCTCAGTGTTATCTGCGCAGGCGGACAAAACCAGGGCGGAGGTCAAGGCGAGAGCGGCGATGGTGATGGTGCGCTTCATGGGGGTTCCCTTTCGGAGGCTGTATATGAGGGAGTCGATGAAGGATTGAAAGTCAGCGGACGGGGTCTGCAGAGCTCACAGCAGCCTTCTCCTCCTTCCCGTCGGTCGGAGCCAGGTGAGCCGGGTCCAGGTCAATCCGGCGTAGCAGCTGGGCGTTGAGGGCGACGATGATCGTGGACAGGGACATCAAGATCGCGCCCACGGCCGGGGACAGCACGAACCCGATCGAGGCGAGCACACCGGCGGCCAGGGGAACGGCGAGGATGTTGTAGCCAGAGGCCCAGACCAGGTTCTGGACCATCTTGCGGTAGCTGGCATGGGAGAGCTCGATCATCGACAGCACGGCCCGCGGGTCATCACTGGCTAGGACCACCCCGGCAGATTCCATCGCCACATCTGTACCCGCGCCAATCGCAATACCGACCTCGGCCCGGGCCAGGGCCGGGGCGTCATTGACACCGTCGCCGACCATGGCCACGCTCAGACCGCGCTCCTGCAGCTGGGTGACCTTGGTGTCCTTGTCCTGCGGCAGAACCTCGGCGAAGACCTCATCGATCCCCAGATCCTTGCCCACTGCCTGGGCGACCTGGGTGTCGTCACCGGTGATCATCGCCACCTTCACCCCGCGGGCCTGCAGGGCGCGCACCGCCGCGCGGGATTCGGGGCGGATCTTGTCCTCGACGGCCACGGCACCGATGATCTCACCGTCGCGGACGACGTGGAGCACTCCGGCGCCTCGCTGCGCCCAGGAACCGGTGATGTCGGTGAGCTCACCCGGGATGGTCAGACTGAATTCGCGCAACATGTTCGGCCCACCCACGAGGATTTGGGTGCCATCGACAGTGGCCCGGATCCCGCGGCCGGAGGCGGCGGTGAAACCGGTTGCACGCAGTGGGCGGCGTGAGGCCTCCGGGTGTGCGGCCGCGGCAGCCACGATCGCCCGGGCCACGGGATGCTCGCTATCGGCCTCGGCGGCGGCGGCCAGGGACAGCAGCTCGCCCTCGGTAATGCCGTCGGCAGCCATGATGTCGGTGACGGCGTGTGCGCCTTCGGTCAGGGTGCCGGTCTTATCAAACAAGACCACGTCGATGGTGCGCATGTGCTCCAAGGCCAACCGGTCCTTGATGAGCACCCCGGATTTCGCGGCCCGCTCGGTGGAGATCGCGATGACCAGGGGGATGGCCAGGCCCAGGGCGTGCGGACAGGCGATAATCAGCACGGTCACCGCGCGGACCACGGCATCATCGGGGCTGCCGATGATGGTCCAGACCACGGCGGTGATCAGGGCCGCGATCAGGGCGAACCAGAACAGGAAGGCTGCGGCTCGATCGGCCAGGGCCTGGGCCCGGGAGGAGGAGGCCTGGGCATCGGCGACCATGCGCTGGATGCCTGCCAGAGCGGTGTCCCCACCGGTGGCCTCCACCCGGACCCGGACGGTGTTGTCGGTGGCCACGGTGCCGGCCACCACGGTCTCACCGGTATCCCGGAAGACGGGGCGGGATTCACCGGTGATCATGGCCTCATCGAATTCGGCCGCTCCGTCGATGATGGTCCCGTCGGCCGGGACGCGGGCACCGGCTCGGACCAGCACGACATCGTCGACGGCCAGCTCTGAGATCGCTACGGTGCGGGTGGTCCCGTCGACGACCTTCTCGGCCTCATCGGGCAGGAGCTCTGCCAGCGCGTCAAGCGCGGAGGAGGCTCCACCAAGAGCGCGCATCTCCAGCCAGTGGCCCAGCAGCATGATGGTCACCAGCAGGGCCAGTTCCCACCAGAAATCTAGGTGGAACCCGCCCAGCCCCAGGGTGGTGACCCAGGAGGCGATAAACGCCACGGTGATCGCCATGGCGATCAGGAGCATCATGGCCGGTTGGCGGGATTTCAGCTCGGTCATTGCGCCCTTGAGGAAGGGGGTGCCGCCGTAGAGGAAGATGATCGTGCCCAGGACCGGAGGAATCCAGTAGGCTCCCGGAATCTCCGGAATATTATATCCCAGCAGGTCGGCGAACATCGGGCTGAAGAACACCACCGGAACCGACAGGATCAGCGACCACCAGAAGCGGTCCCGGAACATCGCGGCGCTGTGGCCGGCGTGTTCACCGTGACCGTGGACCTGGTGTTCTTCATCGACAGCGGAATGCGGATGATCGTGCGGCATGGCCTGGTCGTGGGTGGCGGCATCCGCATGGTGCTCGTGACCGGCATGATCCGGGTGGTGGGTGTGGTCTGTTTCCGGAGCGGGGTGATCACCGTGGTGGTGGGGAGTGCTCATGAGGTTCCTTCCGCTCAACCCGGTCGGGGTCGAGATGATGGGCGAATCGATCAGGACAAGACGGTGTAGCCGGTCTCCTCAATCGCCCGGTGGACGGTTTCCAGGGGCACGGAACCCGTGACCGTGACGATGGAGACCCCACCGGCGATGAGGTCGACCTGGACGTCGTCGACCTGGGGCAGAGCGCTCACCGCCTCGGTGACGTTGCCGGCGCAGTGTCCGCAGGTCATGCCTGTGACCTGGTAGGTGGTGGGACCTTCAGGTGTTGCGCCGGTTGCCGCGGCCACGGCCGGGGCGGAGACGGTCGCGGACGGCGTAGAGGGCGCGCAGCATCCACAACCGTCGGAGGCCAGCGGCAGCAAGGGGGAAGTCGGGGTGGTCATCGGATCGCTCCTGTGGGATCGGGGGATCAGGCGGGGTTTCCCCTCCCATCATATACCCCTATGGGGTATTGTCCAGGGGTTGATACGGATCGCTGCCGAGGTCATCAGAATTATTGTCCCCGGGAGTGGGGGTCACTGAGCATCAGGGACACGTTTTCCTGGTGCAGGGGAAGACGGATGGTGAAGACCGATCCGGCACCGGGGCCAGGAGAGGTGGCGGTGAGAGTGCCGCCGTGGGCCTCGATCAATGCCTTGGAGATGGTCAGACCGATACCGGCCCCGCCGTTGTCCCGGCTGCGGGCGGCATCCCCCCGGTAGAAGCGTTCGAAGATGTGTCCGAGCTGGCCAGGTGGGATGCCCTCGCCGTCATCGGCGACGTGGATGAGCGCGGTGGACGCCCCCTGTCGGTCGACGCTGATCCGGACCTGCCCGCCGGCCGGGGTGTGCCGTAGCGCGTTCGACAGGAGATTGCTCATCACCTGGCCGAAGCGTTGCCGGTCCACGAGCACCCGGGCGGTGTCCGTAATGGTCTCGACCTGTAAAACGACGCCTTTGTCAGCATAAGCTTCCCCCGCGGCAGCAGCGGCGGTATGGAGCAGATCCCCGAGCCCTTCCTCCGCCATGTCCAAATCGATCCGGTGTTCCTGGGCCCGGGAGACATCGTCGATGTCTTCCATCAACCGGGTCAGGCGGGTGAGTTGGTCAGCCATGATCGTGTGGGTGGCATTATTCCAGTCCACGACCCCGTCCTGGAGACCATCGAGGTAGACCGTGAGCACCGATAAGGGGGTGCCCATTTCGTGGGCCAGATCAGAGAGCATCTGGCGGCGGACCTGTTCGGTGTGTTCCAGCCGGTCGGCCATGGTGTTGAAGGAATGCGCCAGGGTGGTGACCTCGGGGCCTGCTTCTCCGACGGACACGCGGATACGATAGTTGCCGGCCGTCAGGCTGGTAGCGGCGCGGGTGAGATCCTGCAGGGGGGTGCGCAGGCGACGCGATAACCACAGGCTGGCCAGCAGGGCGCTGATCAAGGCGGTGGGCAGGGCGACGGCCAGGGTGATCAGGTTGGCGTCCCGGTAGGCCTGCTCGGCATGGAACAGCTCCAGCGAGGGGTCCTCCCGGCCGGCCATCAACATATGATCATGGAACAGGGTCGGGCCCACCATCGTGGCCACGGCCGCGGCAACCAGCAGGCTAATCACCACGACCAACACCTGGGCGGTCAGGAAGCGGAAGGTCAGGCCGGGTCCGTGATTCATGGCTGCCCCACCCGGTAGCCCACGCCACGCACGGTGTCGATAAACCCCCGGCCCCGGGTGTCGGTGCCGAGCTTGCGACGCAAGTTGCCGATGTGGACATCGACGATGCGTTCATCGCCGACCCAGGTGGTGTCCCAGACCTCGGTGACCAGGTCGTGGCGGGTCAGCACCTGGCCGGGGCGCAGGGCCAGGGCAACCAGCAGCTCGAACTCCGTGCGGGTGAGCTCCACGGTCGTCTCCCCCACCCGCACCTGATGGGCGACGGGGTCAAGGATGAGGTCACCAACGATCAAAGGGGTGGTCACCTGCGGTGGGGTGGTGCTGGTGCGCGGGCGGCGCAGCACCGCATGCACCCGGGTCACCAGTTCCCGGATGCTAAAAGGTTTGGTGATGTAGTCATCCGCCCCCAGGGTCAAACCGCTGATCTTGTCGTCCTCGCTGCCACGCGCGGTGAGCATGAGGATGTAGCAGTCCGAGAAGGTGCGGATCCGTCGGCACACCTCCAGGCCGTGGAGTTCGGGCAGCCCCAGATCCAGCACCACAACATCGGGGGAAAAGCGACGGGCCTCGTCCACGGCCTGGGTGCCGGTGTGCGCCTGGCGGGTATCGAAGCCGGCCCGGATGAGGTAGGAGGCCACCATCTGAGCCAGGGGTTGTTCATCATCGACGACCAGCACCCGCCCCGGGGGCGTGGCGGTGGTCGGTGTGCGGTCAGCCATAGACCCCAGTATCGCTCCGGCCAGGGGGAATACCACCCTCGCTCAGTGCCCGGCGGGGAAAACTTCATCGAATCTTCAAACATCACCCTTCGACCGCCGTCACCCCTGTGCCCCACCCCGGGCCGGCGACATCGCCTCCCCTGGTCGGTTCAGCAGGCGCCACCAGGGATTTCACTGCCTGCACCGCATACCCGGGGCGGGTGGAAGGACATCGCTCACGGCTGTGGGGTGGTGTCCCGGTGGTGACCCAGCCCACCGAATTCACCCCCTTTTCGCCCTGTTATAAGACTGTGAGCAGGGTTTTTGGATTCTAGTCCGTCAGGCACCCGTGCTAGATAAAGGTATGGCATCGACCTTGAGGCGGTGTCTTCTTATGGCCTTACCACGATCCAAGGAGATTGACGTGAAACGAGCAGCGATCGCAGCCGCCCTCGCCCTCGCCCTCACGGGGTGTTCGGCCGCCGACCCGGAACCCACCGCCGATGGGACGGTGTCCCAGGACACATTCCTGACTGCCCATGGCCTGGCCGCCATGGACGCGGTGGAGATCATTGATCACCTCGACCGGCAGAAGGTCACTGAGCGTCCCACGGATCTGGTCGCCTCAGTGCGTGCCGATGAACTGCTGCTCTCGAGCGATGACCAGGAAGTCGTGGTCGATCTTCCCGACAATCAGACGTATGTCTCGATCGCACCCTATCTCACCTCCACCCACGACTGCTTCTACCACAGCCTCACGACCTGCCTGGGGGAACTCGACAATGAGGATATCCAGGTCACGATTACCGATGAGGCGACCGGTGAGGTGCTGGTGGACGAGGCGACAACCACCTTCGACAACGGGTTTATTGGCTTCTGGCTTCCCGATGATGCCACCGGCCTGATTGAGGTCAGCTACCAGGGGCGTACCGGCACCACGGAGTTTTCCACCGCCGACGACGGTGCCACCTGTGTCACAGACCTGCGCCTGACGTGATGGCTCAGCAGGGTCCTCACCTGCGCCTGTCTCCCGCGTCACTGAAATCTTGCACCAAGGAAGGTTAAATCATGACGAACGCGTTTTCCCGACGACAGTTTCTGCTCGGCGGGCTCGTCCTCGCCAGCACCGGGGCCGTGGCCGCCTGCACCAGCGACCCTGGACCCGCTGCCTCGGCACCAGGTCCCTCCCTTCGCCCCACCCCCACCCCCACTGCGCTCGGTGAGCCGACGGTGCGCCGAACACTGACCGCCCGGCCCCTCTCCCTGGATATCGGCGGCATCGAAGCCAAGACGTGGGGATACGTCTCTGACACCGGGGATGCGGCCATTGAGGCCACCGCCGGCGACGTCCTCCAGGTCGATATCACCAATGAACTGCCTGAGAGCACCTCCATCCACTGGCATGGCATCGCACTCCACAACGCAGCCGACGGTGTGCCCGGCATGACCCAGGACCCCATTGAACCTGGCGAGTCTTTCTCCTATGTTTTTGAAGTCCCCCACGGTGGCACCTACTTCTACCATTCCCACACCGGCCTGCAGCTTGATCGCGGCCTCCACGCCCCACTGATCATCCGTGACCCGCAAGACGCTGAGGACCAGGACGTCGAGTGGACCATCGTGCTCGACGACTGGCTGGACGGCATCGACGGCAGCAGTCCCGAAGATCAGCTGACTATGTTGACGGGGATGGACATGGGTGGCCACGGAAACATGGATATGGGTGGCCACGGCGGGATGGATATGGGTGGCCACGGCGGGATGGATATGGGTGGTGAGGGGGGCATGATGGCCCACGGCACGCCCGATCCGGCTCTGGGCGGAGATGCCGGTGATGTCATGTATCCGCACTACCTCATCAACGGACGCATTCCCCGGGCGCACCGAACGTTTACTGCCCGACCGGGGGATAAAGCCCGCCTGAGGTTCATCAACGCGGGCGCTGACACCATCTTCAAGGTGGCTCTCGGTGGCCACCGCATGACCGTCACCCACGTCGACGGTTTCCCGGTCCTTCCCCACGACATCGAGTCGTTCTACCTCTCGATGGGTGAGCGTGTCGACGTGGAGGTGGTACTCGGTGATGGTGTCTTTCCCCTGACCGCCCTGGCCGCCGGCAAGGACGACCGGGCGTTTGCCGTCATCCGGACCGCCGCGGGCCAGACCCCCGCACCAGAGACTACCTTCCCCGAACTCACTGCCCCCGGTACCTTCTTGACGTCCTTTGAGCCGGCGGAACGAGCCCTGCTCCCGGCCGGTGACGTGGATAAGGAAACAGAGGTCAAATTAACCGGCCAGATGATGCCCTACCAGTGGGGACTGCGCATCGACGGTGCTGATTCCCCGGGCACAGTCCAAGAAGGCCAACGCCTGCGGATGCGGATGCACAACCCCACGGCCATGCCCCATCCGATGCACCTGCACGGGCATACCTGGGCTCTTCCCGGAAGTAGCGGCCTGCGCAAGGACACTGTCCTCATTCTCCCCGGCGAAACGGTGGACGCGGACTTGATCGCCGACAACCCCGGTGAGTGGGCGTTTCACTGCCACAACGCTTATCACCAGGAAACCGGGATGATGAGTTCCCTGCGGTACGCCTAACCCCACAGCAGGGTTGAGTGCCGAGGTGGGCAGAGTCGCTGCAGACCACCCACCGGGCAGCACGATGACCTTCCTCGGTGTTGTGGTCTTCCGGGACAACCAGAACACCGTCTTCTTCCCCACCGCCCCGGAATAAGGAGATCTAATCCATGCCGAGCACACCCCGCAGAGCCGCCACAGCGGTTGCCGCGGTGCTCACCGCCGTGACCCTGACGGCCTGTTCCTCAGGCGACGGCGCCCGAAACGCCGTCGCCGTCGGGGGCACCTTCCAGTTCCACTCACCAGGAGGCCAAACCGAGATTATCTACGCAGAGGAGGAACGTGCCCCGCTGCCGGACTTCTCCGGCCCGTCGCTGATGGAGGAGGGTGAGGAGATCAGCCTGTCTGATTTTGAAGGCGAGGTCGTCGTCCTCAACGCTTGGGGCCAGTGGTGTGCACCGTGTCGGGCGGAAGTCGATGACCTGCAGCTTGTCCAGGAGACTCTCGACCCCCTCGGTGGCACGGTGCTGGGCATCAACGTCCGTGACTACAACCAGACCATCGCCCAGGACTTCAAACTCGACAACGGTGTGACCTACCCGTCAATCTACGACCCGCCGTTTCGTACCGCCGCGGACCTGGGAGGGGTACCGACCTCGGTCATCCCGACCACGATCATCCTGGACAAGCAGCACCGCCCCGCAGCGGTGTTCCTCCGGGAGGTCGACGCCGAGGACGTCCTCGACGTCGCCCTCCCACTGGCTAAGGAGGCACCAGCACCATGACCGTTGATGTGATGGCACAGCTGGCGATCGGCCAGCAGTTCGCTGACGTTGCGGCCACCGGGCCGCTGCTGATCGGCATCCTCGCTGCTGCTGCCGCTGGCCTCGTCTCGTTTGCCTCCCCGTGTGTGGTCCCGCTGGTCCCTGGTTATATGTCGTATCTGGCCAGTGTGGTCGGCGGCGAGGTCAGCTATGACTCCGAACACGGCTCCGTGGTGACCAAAAAACGCCAGTGGGCCGTGGCCGGTGCCGCCGGGTTGTTCATCCTTGGCTTCACGGTCGTCTTCGTGTTGGCCACGGTCACCGTCTTCGGGGCGATCAGCATGCTCACGCTCAATGCCGAGGCCCTGATGCGCATCGGTGGGGTGACCACCATCCTCATGGGGCTGACGTTCATGGGCATGGTCCCTGCCCTGCAGCGTGATACCCGCATGGCTCCGAAGAAGTGGTCCACCTGGCTGGGAGCCCCACTGTTAGGCGGGGTCTTCGCTCTGGGATGGACCCCGTGCCTGGGGCCCACGCTCGCGGCGATCATCTCTGTCTCGGCTGGCACCGAGGGTATGACCGCCGTGCGTGGGGTCATCCTCATCCTCGGCTACTGCCTGGGCCTGGGACTGCCGTTTTTGCTCATGGCCTTCGGCTCGGCGCGCGCAATGCGCACCGTCGGCTGGCTGCGCCGCCACTCACGCAAGATCCAGATGTTCGGCGGGGTGCTCATGGTCGCCGTCGGCATTGCCCTGGCCAGCGGGGCGTGGGCGTACTTCATCAACTGGGTACGCCAGTGGACCGTCGAATATGGCGCCACCTTGATCTAACACCTGACCGGTCACCCCACCGGTCACACCGACTTAATCCCCATCCCTGCAGCCGTTACCGCCCGGTGCCGGCTGGGGTCTGGAAGAGGAACACTCAGGACCTGACCCCTGTTTGGTAGACACCCGACAACCCGGCACCCTGCCGGGGAGGAAAGGTAACCTGCCACCATGCCGATCAAGACCTACACCGAGGAGTTCCGCCGCGACGCGGTCGCCCTCTACGAGAACTCCCCCGGCGTATCGATCAACGCCCTCGCCACCGAACTCGGCGTCAACCGCAACACCCTCCAGATCTGGGTCCGCAAATACGGCACCGGAGCCCGCACCAGCAGCTCGGATTCTTCCTCCAGCTCTGACACACCGACCGTGGTGACCGAAGCGGAACGCATCCGCCAGCTGGAACGAGAAGTACGCAGACTCCGGGAGGAACGCGATATTCTGCGCAAGGCCGCGAAATATTTTGCGGAAGAGACGAACTGGTGATCCGCTTCCGGTTTGTTGATGACGCCAAAAGCAGCCATTCGGTTAAGCGGTTATGCGAGGTCCTGAAACTCAACCGGTCCTCGTATTACAAGTGGAAGAAGACCTCCACCACCAGAAAGAAGCGCCTGCTCAGCGACGCGGTACTCGGCGCCCGGGTCAAGACCGTGTTCACAAAAGAACGCGGTTGCTACGGCGCCAAACGCATCACAGCCGAACTCAACGACAACTCGACTACAGCCCCGGTCAATCACAAGAAGATCGCACGGATCATGCGCTCGCTGAAGCTGTTCGGCTACTCGAAGAAACGCAAGGTAACCACCACGGTGTCCGAGGGAAAGAAGCCGGTGTTCCCCGATCTCGTGGGAAGGAAGTTCACCGCCCCGGCACCGAACCGGGTCTACGTCGGTGACATCACCTACCTGCCGATTGCCGACGGGTCGAATATGTACCTCGCCACCGTCATCGACTGTTATTCCCGCCGGCTGGCCGGCTTCGCGATCGCCGACCACATGCGCACTTCCCTGGTTCAGGACGCCGTGGTGATGGCGAAGGGCCAGCGTGGGAGCCTGGAAAACGCTGTTTTTCACTCGGACCACGGCAGTGTGTACACCTCGCACGCGTTCCAGGAGACGTGTACGCAGCTGGGGATCCGGCAGTCGATGGGCGGGATCGGTAGCAGTGCTGACAACGCCTTGGCGGAGTCCTTCAACGCCGCATTGAAGCGTGAGGTCCTCCAGGACGCGAAGGTATTTTCCAGTCAGCTTGTCTGTCGCCGGGATGTTTTCCGCTGGTGTACCCGTTACAACACGACTCGTCGGCATTCCTGGTGCAGATATCTCGCTCCAGCGGTGTTCGAGGAGCGTTGCCCTGTTATGCTCAAGTCTGCTTCCTGATTAAATCCCCTGTGTCTACTTTCCAGGGGTCGGGCCCCGGTCCTGGTGAGTGCGGGAAGGTTAGAAGGTGACGCCGTGCTCGGCGAACCAGGGCAACGGGTCGACCGCCCCGCTGCCAGTCGGGTAAAGCTCGAAGTGCAGGTGAGAGCCGGTGGAAACCCCCTGGTTGCCCATGCCAGCGATCCTCTGACCAGCGGTGACGCGTTCCCCAACGGTCACGTCGAGAGTCTCCATATGACCGTAGACGGCAATCGAGCCATCATCGTGCTGGATGCGGATCCACTGCCCGAAACCGGAGGCCGGGCCGGAGTCGATGACAGTGCCGCCCATCGCCGCGAGGATCGGGGTGCCCACGACGTTGGCGATGTCGATACCCGCGTGGAGGGTTCCCCAGCGCACGCCGAAACCGGAGGTGAAGGTGCCTTCAGCGGGCTTGACCACCGAGGGCGCGCGGGCAGCGCGCTCGTTCTCGGCCCGCTCGGCGTTGTACTGGATGGCCTTGTCCAGCTGCTCGTCGATGTTGGCGACCGGCTTGAATTCGGAGATAGCGAGAATCTGCGGTGCGGCCTGCGTCCCACTCGAGGACAGGGCCGTGTCGTTGGTGGCCAAATCCACCTCGACGGTGGCAGCCTCCGGGGAGACCGGAGCCTCGACCTCGGCCGGGGCTTGCAAGGTGGCGGCCGTGGCGCCACCGACGCCGGCGGATGAGACCGTGCCGGCGGCTACAGCCACGAGGGCGAGACGCCCCTTGGTCTGCGAGGTGGTGATCGTGCGGTGTCTTCCTCCGGATGACCGCGAAGCCTTCAGGCGCATGACTCTTCTTCCGTCGTTGTCCGTTGTCCCGCCCTGAGCAATTCCAGCGATATGTCCGTTGGAGATCAGACCGTTACCGTTCCGTTATCTAACGGAGGTAACACTAACGCCTGAACTTCTCCGATGTCCACCTTGCGGCCCCTTTAGTGATCTTCTCCACACTGTCCCCAGCTCCCACCGGCGTGCGCTGGGGAACCCTCCACGCGGGTCTACGCCCTGTTTCGTGCCTGGCAACTATCCGGCACCTGGGCACAGATCGAAGCCGCCCTTCAGTCCCGAGCCGATGGCCAGGGACAACTCGGATGGGACATCTCCGTGGACTCGACTACCAGCCGGGCGCATATCCACGCCGCCGGAGCGCGGCGAGATTCCTCCGACCGCCTCGACGGCGAACCGGACAACCATGCCCTCGGCCGGTCTCGGGGCGGGTTCTCCACCAAGATTCATCTGGCCTGTGACCAGCATCTACAGGCGGTGTCGTTCACGCTGACCGCCGGGCAGGCCGGTGACAGTCCGCAGCTGACCGAAGTCCTGGACCGGATTCGGGTGGCCCGCCCCGGGCCCGGTCGGCCCCGCAGTCTGCCGGATCGGGTGCTGGCGGACAAGGCCTACTCCTCACAGGCGAACCGGTCGTACCTGCGGTGCCGGAAGATCACCACCACGATCCCGGTCAAAAAGGACCAGGCCGACAACCGTCAGGCCAAAGGGTCTGCCGGTGGGCGGCCACCGGCCTTCGACTCTGAGGCGTATAAGGGTCGCAACGTCGTCGAACGCTGCTTCAACGCGCTCAAACACAACCGCGGGGTGGCCACCCGATACGACAAACTCGCCGTCCGGTTCGAGGCAGTCATCCGGGTCGCGAACATTGACCGCTGGCTCAAACGACTTTCATAACAGGTCCTAGTGCCCATGAGGACTGACCGGATGGTGTTCAGAAGTCGTCGTCACACCCCTGGTCACCAGGGCCGATCTGTGCCAACACCTTCTGACACTGACACCTGCCGGGCACCCGTCCCCCTGGGGTGTGCCCTATCGAATCATCTTTATCTCAAAACCGACAGGAGCCACCAAGGGGGAGGGGTGCTCATCGTCTGCACCTCTTCAGGATGAGATCTCCCCGATTGCCTGCGTTGCCGTTCATGCGCAGCACGACAGCAGCGACGGGTCGGTGGTGAAGGCCTTCGCGGCGATCCGGATGCCCTCGGCCATGGTTAGGTAGGGGGCCCAGGCGTCGGCGACCTCGGCGACGGTCCTGCCGAGCACGTGGACGCCTGCGGCGGCGAGCTCCCCGGCGTCCTTGGCGACGGCGGTCAGGCCGAGGATCTCGTTCGTCTCGGCGTTCACGACGATCTTGATGAACCCGCGGGTGTCGCGGTTCACCAAGGCGCGGGGCACGTGGTGCAGGGGCAGGACGCGGCAGTCGCAGCGGATCCCCGCGGCGAGGACGTCCTTCTCGGTCATCCCGACCGCGCCGATCGCGGGCCCGGTGAACGTCACCCGCGGCAGGCGGGCGTAGTCGACGGACCGGTCGGCGTCGGCGAACGCGTTCTCGGCGACGAGGGTGCCGTGGTGGGCGGCGACGTAGACGAACTCGGGGTGCCCGGTCACGTCGCCCGCGGCCCAGATCCGCGGGTTCGAGGACTGCAGCCGGTCGGAGACGACCACCTCGCCGGAGTCTCCGGTCTTCACCCCGACCGCATCGAGGTTCAGGCCATCGGTGACGGGACGGCGTCCGAGGGCGACCAGGACCTGGTCGGCGCGGAACTCCTGCGAGCCGCCGGACACGGCGGCGGTCACGACGGCCTCGCCTCCCGTGCCGCGAGAGACCCGGGTGGGCACTGCGCGGCTGACGACGCGGATGCCCTCGTCGGCGAACACCTCCTGGAGCGCCTTCGACACCTCCGGCTCCTCCTTCGAGGCGAGCCGGGACCGCACGAGCAGCGTGACCTGCGAGCCGAGGCGGGCGAACAGCTGCGCCTGCTCCAGGGCGACGTAGCCGCCGCCGAGCACCAGCAGCGACTCGGGGACCTCCGTCAGCTCCATCGCCGTGGTCGAGGTCAGGTATCCGGTCTCCTCCAGGCCGTCGATCGGCGGTGCCCACGGGCGAGAACCAGTCGCGACCAGGTAGTGGTGGGCCTCGATGGTCTCGACGCTTCTGTCGGCTCCGGCAACATCGAGAACCGGCGCATCAGGGGTGCCCACGAACGAGGCGTCGCCGCGGAGGACCTGCCAGCCGTAGGAGTCGGCGACGTCGGCGTACTTCTCGCCGCGCAGCGACTCCACCAACGCTTGCTTCCCAGCGATCAGCGCGGGCATGTCGACGGGATCCGCCGTCGACGCGATCCCGGGGAACCGGGTTGCGGCGTCGACGGCGACGTGCCGCGCGCCGGCCGCGGCGATGAGCGCCTTCGACGGGACGCAGCCCGTGTTCACGCAGGTGCCGCCGAGCGTCCCGCGCTCGATCATCACCACCGACTTTCCGAGCGTGCTGGCGCGGATCGCAGCGGCGAACGCGCCGCCTCCCGATCCGATGATGGCGAGATCGTACTTCGTAGGCATCGCTGCTCCTGTCAACTCTTGGCTTTCTGCTCTGTCTCAGCCATACTGGACCTTCCAGTGCAGGGGAAGGTCAAGCGCGGCCACGGAGGGAGACAGCAATGCGGATCGGAGAACTCGCCGAGAGGGCGGGCACTACCGCGAAGACCCTTCGCTTCTACGAGGAACAGGGCCTTCTGCCCCCGACCGAGCGCACGCCGTCCGGATACCGCGACTACGCGCCCGAGACGGTCGCTCGGATCGACTTCGTCCACCGCGGCCAGGCCGCGGGCCTCACCCTCGCCCAGATCCGCCAGATCCTCGACATCCGCGACGGCGGCCAGGCGCCCTGCGAGCACGTGCGCGACCTGCTTGACGTGCGCCTCGCTGAGATCGAGCAGCAGATCGCGCAGCTCTCCGTGCTGCGCGACACTATCGCGGACCTCAGACAGGACGCCGCACACCCGGACCCTGAAACGTGCAGCACCGATCAAGTGTGTAGGTACTTGTAATCCAATTGGGCACACCTCCTTAGCAACCACGCTATGCGAGAGTTGCAGCTCGACGAGAGCCAGGATGACAGGATTAACCGCCAGGAGCTATCTATAAATAGGGACTATTTCTTACCTGGAAGTAACATTTTGGCGGTTGAGGATAATACCTTTGGTGCATTTTGAGCCAAAAGCTTCTTGGCCTCTGGACTGACAGTTGCCACCACAGCACTCGCAACCAAAACTGAGCCTATAAGAATTGTTTCTTTACTTACCTGCAGTGATTGCAGATTAAATCTTTTGTTGTTGACGTCATGCTCCATGAGCTTGTCGTCAAGGCGTTCTAACCGATCGAGGGCATCTCGGCGACTTTCTTCTGATGAATTAGGGTCGTCAATGACTTGCGTAAGTATGCTTTTCGTCTTATCAAAACTGTCATAAAGCCTATCTGAGCTGTATTTATTGCTAGATAGGGCCTGTTGGAAAGAATCGGCCATTGCTTGAGACACTTTCGCCATAGTGTCTGGCGCAGCAGCAAAGAGGGTAGGTAGGACAATTTCGCCTACCTGGCCGTTTTGAATCAACTTGACTAGTTCAAGGACTTTTTCGCTGCTTATATTTCGGAGATCCTCGATGCTAAGGGCACGCTTTAAATCGTCGATAGAATCAATGTGTTCAGCCATAACTCCGCCTTTTATTTGCTGTTGACATCTACCTTAATGGGGCGAACGGACAAAGCTAAACGTAAAAATCGAAGTATTCCACTTTATGAGAAGACAAAGTGTTCTGATTCGTTTGACAGAGATAGGCTCTGGAGCCTTGCAGTCAGTCACTGATTGCACTACATCCGAGCTTTTAGAAAGCCTCGCGGGCGACAATACGAAGATGCTGACGACATTATGAACGCTGGGGTTTGAATAAGTTCTGGAATAGAGAAGAACGCATAGCCCCAAATAATAAGTAGCCTTGCGCTACAAGCTTTTCTTCAAAGAGGTTATTAATCACTGCCTAACGGCAGGGGAACCGTATATTGCTTACGGCTTGATACATTTATTTCTGCGATGCCCGTCGTCCCCGCGGAAGAGTGATTCCAGCTTCTTTTAATGCTCTAGAGACAGTAGGGCGGGACACATTAAACTCTTTCATTGCTTCTGCTGAACTTGGCCAAGTTCCTGTATCTATGAATGTGCTCTCGAAGTAGTTAGCGATGTCTCGTTTGCTAACTCTTCCTTTGGCTGCGCGTCGTGAATTCGCAGATTGGAGATTCTGCCTTGCTGTCTGAGCGTATTCTCCGTCTCCATCGGTTTTCCAGCGTTGTGCAGCTTTCTGGCCACCTTTGCGTCCCATGGTGGCTAGTGCTTTGCGCTCACTGCTTGTGGCGCGTCCGGGAGCGCTGGAACCGAGGCTTGTGTTGGTTTTGGATTGGGTGACATAGCCGCGTACGCGTCGTGCCATGGTCTGGCGGTCCCGCATGGGTGGCATCTCGCTATCTCTGCCTGCCGCACCGTATTGTTGTGCAACGATTTCGACACAGACAGTACCGAAGGGCGCTGGTGTCCCACACATCACCGTCGAGCCGACGCTCGACCCTCGTTGCAACAGTTCAGCAGCCGCTGTATAGTTCAGCGCATGCTGACTATTGCTTCGCGCTTGGACGTGATGAACCGATTGGGTCGAGCGATGGCCGATCCCACCCGATCCCGTATTCTCCTGACCCTGCTGGGCGGCCCAGCCTACCCGGCCGCCCTCGCCCGGGAGCTGGAACTGACGCGGTCAAATGTGTCGAACCACCTCACTTGCCTACGGGACTGCGGAATTGTGGTCGCCGAACCGCAGGGGCGGAAGACCCGCTACGAGATCGTCGACGCCCATCTTGTCCAGGCGTTGAACTCACTGCTGGATACCACTCTGGCTGCCGACGAGAATGCCCCGTGTATTGACTCGGCATGTGACGTGCCCGGGTGCGCCACCGGAGAGGGGAACAGGTAAGTGGTAACTGGTCTCCTGGGGGCGGTTGGTCTGTTTATCGCCACCAATATCGACGACATCATCGTGCTCTCGCTGTTCTTCGCCCGTGGGGCCGGCCAAGCAGGGACCACACTTCGGATCCTGGCCGGGCAGTACCTTGGTTTCGCGGGCATCCTCGCAGCCACGATTCTGGTCACCCTAGGGGCGGATGCTTTCCTGCCCACCGAGGCGATCCCCTACTTCGGGCTGATCCCCCTGACCCTGGGGCTGTGGGCGGCCTGGCAAGCCTGGCGGGGAGACGATGACGACGACGATGACGCGAAAGTCAGCGGAAAGAACGTAAGCGTCTTGACCGTCGCCGGGGTGACCTTTGCCAACGGTGGCGACAATATCGGCGTCTATGTCCCGTTTTTTCTCAACGTGGATACCGCCACCGTTATCATCTACTGCGTTGTCTTTCTGATTCTGGTGGCGGGCCTGGTCCTGTTGGCGAAGTTCGTGGCCACCCGTCCGCCTATCGCGGAGATTCTCGAACGCTGGGAGCATGTGTTGTTCCCTATCGTCTTGATCGGCCTGGGTATCTTCATCCTCGTCAGCGGCGGCGCCTTCGGCCTTTAATAAACTCATCCCCCGTGCTCCTAGGGCCTCTCTAGGTTTCCTTACCGGCATCAACTGAACCGCCCATGAAGTTGTGAAAAGCCGCTGCCGCAGGGACTCGACCACGTTAGCGCGACAGAAATTCTAAAACTGCCCTATTGGGGTGTACCCTAAAAAGCTCCGCAACCTTCGAATTATTTCATTGTCCGGACTTTAGCTGCCCGTGAATCCCGAAATTCCGCACAGCAATTTATGCCTTTGATGTACCTGCCTACAGTCCGGCGAAGGTGGGGGCACCCGACCGCACCATTAGAGAGACCCATCAATCACTGTTTGTGCTAATTTCATCCTATGAATAGGATAAATCTGGGGCGATTTAGGGCGCCCTCCAGGGAGCCGTCAGTTTCTGTCGCGGATGTTCAACGAGTGCGCCGCCAGCGACGCCTAGCTCAAACGGAGCAGGAGTACAGCACGGTACGGTCGCACATGCGTGACCTTGCCAGTGATCTGAAATCGAAGCCTACGATAGACGCGAAGCTTATAAAGATTTATGGAATCGTCGTTATCGTTTTCGGCCTCATCATTGGCGGATTTCTCTTTTATGCCACTTTTCTTATATGGCCATCCTTCGTGGAAAACCTGAAGGAATCATGGTGAGTAAAAATACTTCAGAAGAGAAGAGTGGCGAGCTAAGTTCGCGTGGCGCCCTCTTTTTGTTTATTGGCTCGCTGGTACTCCTGTTTGGTTTAGAGCTCTATGGGGTTTACTTACTAATCCTGGCCTTTGTGGTGACGTTTGGCTCCCTCATCACCGGAATCTTCCTAATACTTCGTTCCTACTCCTCCGGCGATCAAGAGACTCAAGCCGTAACCATGGAGATTGAAGCGATGGCAAACGACGCCTCCTTCGATATCAGCGAACAGATCATTTTCTGGGACAAGATCAAGTACACCAAGGGCGTTGGAACCCAGCTAGAGGGGCGCGACGAGGAGATCTCGGACATTCATCGTCGGCTCGTGAATGTGCGGGAAGAAATCGCTGCCGCCGAAACCCCCCAGCATCGCCTTGAAGCGGTCCTAACGGCAGATTCGGTGCTAGCGACTGCTCGTCTACTTCACTAAAAACCCTGTTTGACGACACCGTAGCTAGATAAAGCAGACTGTGATCCCGCTCGAATCAGCAAAGCACCAACGTCCCAGTGGGCCATACCCATGCAGGACCAATAGAAAAGACCGACCCTTCACACGAAATCGCGTAAAGGGCCAGCCAGAATCTCTGCGGATGTCGTCCTATACCAGCTAACGAAGTACTCCCACCGCAGTAGGGAAGTTAGCTAGATCCGAAGGAGCTGCCACCAGCCTCCAGACGATTAGGGACAACCGGCTGATCGCCCTCGTCATCCTCCTTGCCCTTGGGTGCCTCGTCATCCTCCTTGTCCTCGGGTGCTGGGGTGGCGGTGACCTTGGCGGTGGCCGGTTCGGTGGTGCCATCCGGGTAGGTGACCGTCAGAACAATCTCGACGGTGCCATCAGCATCGTTGGGGGCGGTAGCCGTCAGCCCCCCGTCGGCGGTGACCTTGAAGGTCCAACCCGCAGCGTTCAGGGCGATGTTATCGCCCAGGGTGATCCGGGTGCCGGCCGGCAGGTCCGTCTCGGTGGGCGATGCGGTGACCGATTCTCCACCGGTGACATCCACACCACCGTAGGTGACCTCATGAAGTTCGACTAGAGCTATCGGGACCACCGTGATGGTGATCGAGGTGGGTTCGGTGGTGCCATCCGGGTAAGTCACTGTCAGGGGCAGTTGTGCCCCGGTGGTGGCGGTGCGGGGTGCAGTGATGAAGAATCCAATACCGGTATCGCCCTCGATGGTCCAGCCATCTTCCTGGAGAGATTCGAGTTCTTGACTAGGGACCAGGGTGACGGTGGTATCGACAGGATGCTCGATGTTGTTCGGCTGGGCATAGAAAGTAGCTCCAGCGTCGATAGTGACGGTATCAAAAGCGATATCGTAGGCATCGGCGTGAGGTTTGAATGCCCACGCCTTAGCCCACGTAGTGTCCTGCGAGCCATCCGGATAAGTTACAGAAAGTGGGATTTCGACAGAACCTTCTACTCCCTCAGGAGCTGCAACGGTCAATTCGCCAGAAGCTGAATCGACTTCGATGACCCAACCCTCCGCGCGGCGGTCGTGCACTTCTTGATAACCCGTCATCGCAAACCTAGTTCCGGTGGGGACAGGATATCCTCGATGGTTCGTCGAGGGGTTTGCAGAAGCTACGGTCCCTGCCCTGACCTCAAGGCTGGGGTAATGGATGTCATACACATGAGTATCTTCGGGCGTCACAGACACGTTACTGACGAAAATCTCCGAGGAACCATCGGGGTAATATGCAGCGACACGAACGGGCACAGTGCTCACGCCTGGATTGGGAGTGTGCAGGCTATTAAACCACACATGTAACTCACCGTCGCTCGACCGCATGGCAACCATGACGGCACCGTGCGAGATGAAGTCCAGGCTTCCCGAATCAACCAAGGAGAATTTGGTCCCGGAGGGAAGTGCCCCATCAGATCGCACAGGAAAAAAGTGTGACGGGACAGCCCTATAAGTCTCCTGGTCATACCCCGGCTGATACCGCTCAGCCATCGTCTGCTCAGAGGCGATCACTGCGGGCGCAATTACTGCAGTGGTCGCCGCACCGCCACTTACGACGACTGCTGTCAGCAGTGACAGCATTTTCTTGGAAATCATGAGTGAAAAGCTCCTGGTAAAAGGGTCTTGGAAAGTTGCTGTAAAGAACCTGGCAACAGTATGAACACTATCCTTCCGCACTAAGACGGGAATCACTTACCCTGGCAAATACTCGATTTTCCTCCCCGGGATCCCGGACCTGTCAAGGAGCAAGAGGGGCAATCTCACTCAGCCGCTTCTTTAAGGCATGCCCCAAAAAGGTCGACTGGGGAAGGTGGGACAAATTTGGACCCGTAGCAATGTCTTCCGTCTCTAGCCATTTGAGGTGGATTGTAGAATCTCCTTGACGCCTTTCATTCCCTAGTAATAGGCCCTACCCCGAGTGGAGTTATTTTTGGTTGACACAGACCCAACTTGCGAAGGTGATGACGTTGACCTTTCCGGTTCCTACATTGCGGAGACCTGGAAGATGGGGTCGCTGAGTGACTACTTAATCCACGATAACGCCCGTTTGGAAAAGTTGGTACGGGAATCACTAGGTCAGGCGTTCGATACAAGTGCATGGTCGGGCTTAACGAAGGCCCCGGCGTTCGACGTGACCAGCCTGATGGGCATGAAGACCCCGGCACTCGACGTGACCAGCCTGATGGGCATGAAAACAGAGGGAATTGGGCGGCGGTATGAGCGGCAAACGGAACAAACTCATGTCCCTGGGTGCCGCCGCGAGGACGAGCGGGACCCCGAGAATCACCCAGAGGTCCAGTATTGGCATGGCCCGAAAGACGTCCTGGGTTTCACTGCCCACAGCACGCGCGAAGACGGCCACGTGGGCACCGACCACGACAGCGGCGCCGCCCGCAACCAGCGCCCGATAAGCCACGCGGGTAGCAGCGAGCAGCACGGCGATCACAACACCAACGATCACCAGCGCGATGAGCAGCGGGTGCTGCGCCAAAGGCCCGAGGATGAGCAGGCCGAGGCAGAAACCACCGGCAAGGCCCGCTGTTGCGGGGAGCCACGGGCGCGAGGGGGCGGCGTCGATACGCGAGCCCAAGAACCAAAGGGCGCCGAAGATAAGCGCTGACGGCAGCCACGACAGAGCGGCCAGCAGCACGACGTTACCCACCCAGACCATGTCCGCTCCTTTTCCCCTGCGCTTAGAGGGGTTGCTTTTGCCTGCAAGGCTAGGGCGCAAAGGTGCCCTCCGCCGCGCGCGGGAAGAAACTCGGTACTTTCGTAGATTCTCCAGCGGCACACAGAACGCTTTGCGCTGTTCACGCCCACCTACCTCACTTGCTGGCAAGTGCCGCTCGGCCCGAATCCTGAGTCGATGCACACACTCGCGCTAAATATAAAGGCATGCGCGAGCCAGCCTGCTTGTTAGCATCCACACCATGCACAAACACCTTTTGCGCGCCACTGCCAGCCTGTGCGCTGCCGCCGCCCTGAGCCTCGCCACGCTGGCTCCCGCCCACGCCGCCGCCCCGACCGGCACGCGCCTGATGCACCGCGACATCTCCTCCACCGACTCGGTGCCGTGGGCCGGGCCGCGCGACCCTCGCCTGTCGGCGTGGTCCGTGCCGGGGGCGTCATGCTCGACGCTGTTCCAGGGCTCTGACGGCATGGTCGTCGGCTTGTGCACCAAGTACGTCGGTGTCCAAAACGGGCTCAACGTCATCGTCCCCTCGGTCGCGCTGTTCGACCCCCACTCCGCCCAACTGCTCGCCTCCCACGAGCTGCACAAAGACGGCCTCCTCGGGGGCGTCTACGGCTACCTCGACGAGGCTGACCGCGTCGTCATCGCCGAGGGTCACGACATCGTGCGCATCGGCTACAACCACACCGATCGTGGCTGGGCGCTGACGGAAGATTCGCGCACCTCCCTGCCCGACTTGGGCACGGACGCCGCACTGGCCGGGGTGACCCCCGACGGGCAGGGCCGCGTGTGGTTTGCCACGAAAGACTCCGTCGTGGGTGTCGTCGAGCTTGACGGTGGCGTGAAAGTGGCGTCGTTAAGCGGGCAAGGCGAAGCCCGCGAGCTCATCGCCAACGGGCTGACCGGCCGGCCGAACGGGGCGAGCGTGCTCACCGACCACGCGCTCTACGAGGTCAGCCTCGGCGCCGACGGCGAAATCACCACCGCGTGGCGGCACCCCTACGACCGGGGCTCGGGCCGCAAACCCGGCCAGCTGTCCTGGGGCTCGGGAACCACGCCGACGGTGTTTGGCGATCACGGCGAGTGGATCGCCATCGTCGATAACGCGGACAACTCCCCCAACCTGCTCGTCCTCGACGCCGCGACCGGCGAGAACGTGTGTACGTTGCCCGCGTTCGCCACCAGCGGCCCCGGCACCGAAAACAGCATCATGGCGCGCGGCACCACCCTGTGGATCCCCTCGACCTACGGCTTTGACTACCCGCCCTTCGCCGTCGACGGGCCGAGCGTGCCTAACGACGCCCCTTACACCGGCGGCCTGACCAAGGTCGACGTCGTCGCCAACCCGGCAGACGGATTCGACTGTGTCCGCGCCTGGGAAACCAACGCGCGCATCGCCACGCTTCCCGTGCTCACCACCGCCGACTCCACCATCTGGGCGCTGACCACAGCGCGTGCCGACGGTAGCGCGGAGCACGAGGTCAGCGTGCTGGGCATCGACGCCGACACCGGCGCCGAAACGCACCGCGTCCCCATCGGGGTGCAGCCCTTCGACGCGCCGCTGCAACTCACCGGCATGGTCACCCCGCAGGGCGAGCTGTGGCAGGCCACCGCCACGCGACTTTTGCGCATCGGCGCGGATACAAGCGCGGGCGACGCTGCGAGCTCCTACCCGTCGGGATTAAGCTCGTCCCAGCTCAAGTTCCAGTAGCCGAGTCCGTCCCAGCCAGCCAGCGTGTCCCCGCCGGTGTTAACCACCTTGACGGGGTCGCCTCGCTTGACGGTGGCCTGGTACCACTGCGCGTCCTCCGGGCTGGCGTTGATGCAGCCGTGGGACTGGTTGTACGAGCCGAGCGCACCGAGGGCCCAGGGCGCGGAGTGCACGTAGATCCCGGAATACGACAACTGGGTCGCGTACTTGACCGGGGTCTTGTACCCGCCGGCGTCAAGGCTTAAGCCGTAGGTGGTGGAATCCATCACCATGGATTCGTTCTTGTCGCCGACGACGTACGTGCCGTTGGGGGTCTCCCAGCGGCCCGGGCGGCCCAGCGAGACCGGGAAGGAACGCACGACCTCGCCGTTGCGCGTCACGGTCAGGGTCTTGGTGGCGTTATCTACCGTGGTCAGCACCTCGTCGCCGACGGTAAACGACATCTCCGACTTATCGGCGCCGTACACCCCGCCGCCGAGGTCGACACCGTAGATGTCCGCCGTGACGGTGACCTGCGTGCCCGGCTCCCAGAAGTCCTTCGGGCGCCAGATGGCCACGTTGTCGCTCTGCCAGTAGAACCCACCCTCGGTGTCGTTGGAGGTGGTGACCTTGATCGCCTCTTGGGCCTTCTCCTTGTCCCCCGGGGCGTAGCTGAAGTGAATCGGGATGGCCTGGCCCACGCCCACCTCCGCACCCTCCTGCAGCGCGAAGTACACCGACGACTGGGCGGCAGGCGCGACGGTGGTGAACGTGCGCTCGAAGCTTGTCCCGTCGCGGTCGGTGCCCTTGAGTGTGTAGGTGCGCCCGTAGCCCAGCGGCTCCGCGGTGGACCACTGCGTCATGTCGGAGTTGAACTCGTACTTGACCACCTTGCCCGACTCGTTAGTCATCTGCGCGGAGCGGATGCCCGCCTCCGCCTCCACGGTCACCGGCTCAACCGGCGAAACCTTCGTCGCACCGTCCCCAACGGACACCACGGGCGGCGCAAACGATTCCGTGGTCTCCGTGGCTGTCTGCTCGCTGGAATCACTGGCGGATTCCACCTCGCCGATGGTGCAGGCGCTCACGGTCACACCCAGGGCAAGGGCCAATCCGATAGCGGTGGTGCTTTTCAGGGCTCGTGGCAAAGTCTTCAATGCTCGTTCCTACTTTCCCGCCCGACTCACGTCATGCACGTCGTGATGCGTCAATCTTTTCGCCCCTTAGCCTATCCCCATTAGGCACCGGGGCGAAACCAAACACACCCGGCAGGCCAAACCGCGCCTGACCTGCCGATTTCACCCCATATAACCCTAGATGCTATATTTTTCTTCGTTGCAATAACGGCAGCCGCGCTAAGAACCAGGTTCTTCGCAGGCCAAGTTTGCGCCATTAGCTCAATTGGTAGAGCAACTGACTCTTAATCAGTGGGTTCGGGGTTCGATTCCCTGATGGCGCACAACATCACCCCCGCCGGGAGGAAATCCGCGCGGGGGTTTTCCGCACGCGGTGTATCGTTGCGTTATGAAAACAGCACTGCTCATCGTCGATGTTCAGAACGATTTTTGCCCCGGCGGCAGCCTCGCCACCGCGCGTGGCGACGACGTCGCTACCGCGATCGCGCAGCTTATCTCCGGCGACCACGGCTACGCCCACGTCGTGGCGACCCAAGACTGGCACATTGATCCAGGCGCGCACTTCTCCTCCGAGCCGGACTTTGTGGATTCATGGCCGGTGCACTGCGTCGCGGGCTCCGACGGCGCGGCGCTGCGCGCGCCCCTGGATCCGGCACACATTGAGGCCTTCTTCCGCAAGGGTCAGTACCGCGCCGCGTACTCGGGTTTCGAAGGCGCCACCGAGGACGGCACCGCGCTTGGCGAATGGCTCAACCGCGCCGGAATCAGCGCGGTTGATGTGTGCGGCATTGCCACGGACCACTGCGTCAGGGCGACAGTCCTAGACGCTTTACGGGAGGGCTTCGACGTTCGAGTCTCGAAAGAGCTGTGCTCGCCTGTCGACGAGGCCCGCGCCACACGGGCCCTCGATGAGATGCGCGCTGCGGGCGCGCAGGTTAAAGCTGGTTAGCGCTAGCGACGAGCCAGCAGGCGCTGCAGCTCCTTGAGCTCCTTCTTGCGCTTGCGGCCGTTGAGGGCCTTAATGCCGATCAGCACAGCAACACCGACGCCGATGCCGACGAGGACCTTCTGCACGGTCTCATCCTGGAAGAAGTTCTTAGCCTGATCCTTCGCGTTGTCAGCGAGCGTCGACGGGTTCGCGCGGTGCGCAATCTCGTCGAGGGTGCTTGCGAGCTGGTCGCGGGTGCGCTCGATGTCGCGCTCGATGTCATCAATATCTCGTGCCACGGTGATGTACTCCTCAGGTCTGCGAACTCTTAGTAAAGGTTTCCAAACCTACATTAGTGTAAAACCGTAAGGCATGACCGAAAATACCCGCTTACACGTTGGAGATCCCGCCCCCGCTTTCAGCCTGACCAACGACCGTGGCCAGACTGTCGCCCTGTCGGATTACGCCGGCCGCAAGGTTTTGGTGTACTTCTACCCTCGCGCGAACACGCCGGGCTGTACGGCAGAGGCGTGTGACTTCTCCGAAAAGCTCAGCGACTTCGAAAACGCCGGCGTCGACGTCATCGGAATCAGCCCGGATGCGCCCGAGGCCTTGGCAAAGTTCCGTGCCGACCATGACCTGACCATCGAGCTGCTCTCCGATCCCGAGAAGACGGTGATGAGCGAGTGGGGCGCGTACGGGGAGAAGCAGAATTACGGCAAAACGGTCGTGGGCGTCATCCGCTCGACCTTCCTCGTCGGCGCCGACGGCACGATCGAGCAGCTGCAGTACAACGTTCGCGCCTCGGGCCACGTCGAGCGGATTCTGCGCGATTGGCCGGTGTAGCCACAACACTGGCGTCGCAAAAACGAAATCAACGCACGTCCCGCTTGCGCTGGCGTGCGTTGTTTTCGTGCCACCCCACGCAGCAGGGTTGACGCGCTACAGCAGGCCGAACGTCGATGAGGCCAGAGCGGAAATCGGTGCGCTGAGCTGTGCGAGCGGGCCGAAGACGCTTGTGACGGCATCGATAATCGGATCCCAGATCTCGGGGTCAAAGGGTGTAGCGATCCGTGAGGACATGTAACACCACTCCTTTCTTTTGTGAAATAGTTTCAAGTCTCAACTATGCTATCTAACCCATAAACCATTTGTTACAAAAGTTAGTCGATAGGAAAACCGTGACACCGACATCAGCCGCTTCCCGCCGAGCCCGCTTCACGGCCCGCTTCACGGCCCGCTTCACGGCCGCTGTGTGCACCGCCGCGCTCGGCGCAACGCTGCCCGCGGTGGCATCTGCGCAAATGCCCAACCCGCTGTCCTCCATGTCGTCGACAGGCTCGTCGACGGGCGGCTCGTCGGGCGAGGATGCGCCCCTGGTTACCCGCGAGCAGCCGACCGTGCAGCCAGCGCAGATCTTCACCGAGCCGTCCCGCGAGCTCACCGCTGAAGAGCTGTGGGCGATTGGTAACCGCGGTGTCGAGTACGCCGAGGCCTACTCGCCGGTGATGGGACGCCGGGAGAGCATGCTGATTGCGCGGCCAAAAGATCCCGCTCTGCGCGACAACGCACCGACGATCTACCTGCTCAACGGCCTTGACGCTGGCACCGGCTGGTTCGCCTACACGGACGCGGCGGAGTTCTACACCTCCCGCGGCGTCAACGTCGTCATGATTACCTCCGGCGCGTTTTCCTACTACACCAACTGGATCCAGGGCCCTGACCAGTGGGACACTTTCCTCGCCCGCGAGCTCCCGGCCGGGGTGGAGCAGTACCTCGGTGCGAACGGCAAGCGCGCTGTGATGGGCGTGTCCATGTCCGCTACCTCGGCACTGTCCCTCGCCCAGAACAACCCGGGCATCTACGACGGCGTGGCCTCGATCTCCGGCTGCGCCTCGACGACCAGCCCACTGGGCAAGATCGCCGCCGACGCCGTGTTCGCCTCGGCCCACATCCCGCTGACCTTCGAGGATGTGTGGGGCGACCCGAATGGCGAGTACGCGCGCTCCTACGATCCGATGCTGAACCTGAGGAAGCTCTCGCCTGAGTTCCAGGGCAAGGATTTGGACCTCTTCATCTCCTCGCCGAGTGGCCTGGCGGGAATGGAGTCGCTGACCACGGGCAACATCGTGGACCCGGGCAACAAGGATCTCGCCTTCAACTTCGTCACCATCGGCGGGCGCATCGACCTGGCCTCCAACATCTGCACCCACGTGCTGCACCAGCGCCTGAACGCGCGTGGCATCGATCACGACGCGCGCTTCTACCCGCAGGGCACCCACAACTGGAACTCCTTCCACTGGGCCGTGGCCGATTCCTGGCCCACCCTCAGCCGCGGTTTGGGTAAGCAGGCGTAGCGTTAGCCACTGCCTGCCATAGCCCCTAAGGTGGGCGCTATGGCAGACACTGAGACGACCAATCCCGAGCGTTCTGGCTGGCAGTATTCCAGCTTCGCCTTGGCGTTCGCCGCTCTGATCGTCGTGCCCGCGCTGCTCGCGCTGAGCCTTCAGGCTCGCGCCACCACAACGACGCTTCTGGTCTACCTCCCAGTGGCGTCGTTCGCGCTTGGGCTTATCGACGCCACGTGGTTCCGCTTCACCTGGTCCTTCCCGTTCACCGCCGCCGCGATGTTCTGGGTGTCCACCTTGTTGATGTACAACCCCGGCACGTGGATCTACGCCGTCGGCGTGCTCCTGGTCTGCGCCCTCGGGGGAGCCCTCGGCGGCGCGCTGACCGCCAAGGGTGAGCGCTAAGCCATGGAAGTGTGGACACTGAACCACCCGGAACGCGGCCCGATCACCCTGGAGCGCGGCTACGACGCCGAGTTCGCCGAGCTCTACCCCGACTGGCCCGCCACGCCTGAGGACGCGGCGCGGGAGTTTCGGACCACTTCAGCTACGGCGTCGATACGCGAGCGGCTCGGGGATCTGCGCGCCAACCCGCCGGCGCGACTACAGGTGTGGGTGGGCTCGCGCGTTGTGGCGCGCTACTCCACGATCTCCTCGGGGCGCATCCCGCTGGCGTCGCCAAGCATGAAAATGCGCTCGAGCTTCGGCGTTGCGGATCGCTCGAAACCCCATCTGTCGATTGAGGCGAACTTCTTCGACGACGTGCTCAGCGTCGATTACCGCGAGGGCCCGACTGTGGTTGAGTTCGACCCGCCGGAGGGAAGCCGCGGGCACAAACGCCGCACCCAGATGGAGTCCAGCGCGGTCAAACGGGTCGCGTATCCCCTGGCACAGGGCCTGGGCAAAGGCGGCTGGGCGCTGGCCGTGATCATCCTTGGCCCGCTCGTGGGCCGAATCCTCCAATGGCTGCTGCAGTTCCTGCCCGACGTCGAGATCACCCTGCCCTCGATCTACCTACCGGTGCCGACCCTGCCGCAGATCTACCTGCCCACCCCCACCATCGAGTGGCCAGAGATCAACCTGCCCGAGGCACCCGCGTGGCTGGTTTTCCTCATGGAGTACTCCAGGATCTGGATCCCCATCGTGATTGGCCTAGTCATCGGCATTGTCGCCGTGCGCAACCACAGGAAGTCCGAGCGCGAAAAGCAGCACTGGCACAGCGCCCACCCCGAGGCCGAAAGTGCGCCCGGGGAGACTTGAACTCCCACGTCCGAAGACACTGGAACCTAAATCCAGCGCGTCTGCCAATTCCGCCACGGGCGCGTGCAAACCATCATGTTACATGGCCCGACTAGCTCGACGGAATCATGCCGTGGGTGCCAAGGAAGTCGAGCATCTCCTCCGCGATCCGGGCTCGGTTCTGGCGTTTGAGGAACTCGTGGCCCTCGTCGTCAAACATCAGCAGGCGCGTCGGGATCCCCCGGGCGTCGAGAGCCTCCTTCATTTGGTGCGACTCGCTCGGCGGGACGTTGTTGTCGTGGGCGCCGTGGATGAACATCACTGGGGCGGCGACGTTGTCGGCGTCGTTAAGCGGCGAGAAGCACTTGAGAAGCTGCGCGTCGTGGAACGGGTAGCCGTACTTCGGGTACGCGGCGCTAGCGATCCACGGCTCGGTATCGCGGTAAAAGGTTTGGATGTCGCTCATGCCGCAGGCGGCGATCCCGCAGCGAAACAACTCCGGAAACGCCGTCATGCCCTGCAGCGTGAGGAACCCGCCGTAGGAACGACCCGCGACCGCCACGCGCTCGGGGTCCGCCAAACCCGCGGCGACGAGGAAGCGCACCGTGTCGGCCAGGTCGCTAATACCACGGAAGCGGCCGTAGCGGTTGTCCGCGTTGACGTAGCTGCGCCCGTAGCCGGAGGAGCCGCGCACGTTCGGGGTAAACACGCTGATCCCGGCGCGGATAACCGCCGTGAGCACGTCATGGTACTCCGGGCGCGACTGGCCCTCCGGCCCGCCGTGCAGGTGGATGAGCATGGGCCTCTTCTCATCCGGGTCATCGCTGCGGTACAGCCAACCGGAAAGCTCGAGGCCATCGCGCGCGGTGTAGCTGACGTGGTCGGGCGTGTTCTCGCTGATCTGCGCCCCGCGCATAGACTCGCCGAGCGCATCCTTCGGGGAAAAAACCTTCACCTGGGGACTGACGTCGGGGCCCTGCACCGTCAGCGCCAACAGTGAGCCGTCCTCGGTCAGCGACGGCGACGAGGCCACCATGCCCGGAAGCTGGATTGAGCGCCGCGCCGACACACGAAGGCTGCGCGACAACGCCATGACCTCAAGCTGGGAAACGCCGTTGCGGCACCACAACACGGCCGCGACGCGCTTGTTGCGGCTGAACACGAGTTGTTCCACGTCGGCGTCGCCGTACTCGGCGATCACCGTCATCTCCGGCTGGCGGTCGCGGAAATCAATGCGCATGACCCGGCGCCGGTTGGCACCCCAGTCGCCGTGGATCACCAGCGACGGCGGCCCTTCGTCGCCCTCGCCCAGTGGGAGCACCACGCCCTCGTCGACGGTGGAGCCCGGGTCCGGCGGTAGAATGGGCTGCCACGTCCCGTCGGGGTGGATCAGCAGCAGCTCCCGGTTACCGCGGGGGCCGACGCACATCAGCGAGTAGCCCCCCTCACAATCCACAAGCATCGCGTCGGCGCGGCGATCGAGCAACTTGGTCGTGCCGCTAAAGGGGTCCACCAGTCGCGCTTCAGTGATGCCGTCGTCCTGCAACGCGGCCACCGCGAGGTACTCGTTGTCCCATTCAACGATGCGAACCCGCAGGTCGCTCGGGGTGTTCACACCCTTGGCGGAGGAGTCGGAAGGGTCGGTCGTGACCAGCCAGATCTCGGAGTACTCCGATCCTTTCGGCGCGGCCTCGCAGGCCAGCCACTTGCCATCGGGCGAGTGCAGGACGCGTGTGACGGGGCCGTCGACTGGGATGTTGACGGGGCGCTCTTTGCCCACGCTGCCATCGGGCAGGATGGTGGCCTGGACCGCGTAGGGGTAGGCGTCGTCACGCGCGATGAACGCGATTTCCGAGCCGTCCGGGCTAAGCGATGGCCCGTAGGTAAAGCGAACGTCTTCGCGCACTATGTTTGCCCTTCCGTCACAATCCAGGTGTCCTTGCCGCCGCCGCCGCGCGAGGAGTTGACCACCAGCGAGCCCGCCGGGGCGACACGCGTGAGCCCCGCCGGCGCCGTATGCACGGTAACACCTGAACCGCTGGCGCGCAGGTGAGTAAACACACGCAGGTCCACGTGCCGCGGCTGCATCGCCGCCCCGTCGAAGGTGGGCAGGGTGGACAGGCCCACGACCTCCTGGGCCACGAACTGTTCGGGCTTGACCAGGAGCTCTTGACGACGCTCCTGGAGCTCCTCGTCGCCCGCCTCCGGGCCGATCGTGATGCCGGCGCCACCGTAGCCGTCGATCGGCTTGACCACGAGCTGGTCAAGGCGCTCCAGCACGCGGTCGCGGTGCTCGCGGATCGCACACAGGTAGGTCGGCACCGACGCCAGGATCGGCTTCTCGCCGAGGTAGTACTCGATCATCTGCGGAACATAGGCGTAGACGGCTTTGTCGTCGCCGACGCCGTTACCCAGCGCGTTAGCCACGGTGACGTTGCCCGCGGTGATCGCGCGCAGGATCTTGTAGCGCAGCTCTGCGCCGTCGGCCCCGCGCGAGGATAAGAACATATCCTCGTCCATGCGCAGGTACATTACGTCGATGCGGCGGCGCCCGCGGGGGCCGACCTCCCACGCCACATTGTCCTCGATCAGCAGGTTCTGCGGCAAGACAAGGTCAATGCCGGAAACCTCCGCGATCTTGACCTGCTCGAAGTAGCTCGGGTCATCCTTGCCGCGGGTAACCACGACGATGCGAGGGTCGTCCTGGGGGTGCGGCGGCAGCGCCGCGGCAAGCGTCTCGCCCATCATCGCGTAGCCCTCGGTGGGATCGTTCAGCGGCTGCGGCGCGGTGGCGAACAGCTCCGGGTAGTTGCGCTCCATCATCTTCCTCGCCTCCACCCCGAAAGCGATGCCGGAGGGCTGGCGCACGTTGTCTTCCAGGATCTGCCAGCCGGCCTCCGAGAAGATCAGGTCCGAACCCGACACGTGGTTGCGCACGGTGTCGCGCCACGCGGCGCGCCCCGTTGAGCGGTAGCCGGGGGACTTTTCCAAAATGTCGAGCCCGACGATCCCGTCACGGACGATGTCCTGGTCGCAGTAGATGTCGTTGAGGAATAAGTTGAGCGCCTTGGCGCGCTGCTCCACGCCGGCGGTGAGGTGGTCCCACTCGCGCGCAGTGATGATGCGCGGGACCATGTCCATCGGAAACGCCTGTTGGGTGTCCATACCCGTTGCCCGGAACGTCACACCCGCGGCGCTTAGGTCGCGATCCGCCATGGTTTGCTGCTTGCGCAGCTCCACCGCGCCGAGCTCGCGGGCGGTGGTGAGCACGCCTGCGTAAACGTCTCGGTCGGCGCCACTGGGCTCGACGGCCTCGTCGATGTAGCCGCTTTGGACCCACGTCGTCGGGCGGTACGCCCCAAACAGCGAGCCCTCCGTGCCCTTGTACTCGGTGAGCCAGCCGACGGTTTCGGACATGAGCTGATCCACCACGTCGTCAAGACGCCCGCGGCTACGGTAGGCGCGGCGCTGGCGGTACGCGCTGGTGCCGGTGCGGATGATGCCCTCGACGAAGCGCGTGACCATCTCGAGGTCGCCGCTGGCGCGCAGCTCGTCGGTAAGCAGCTCGACCGTGGAGCGCAGCACCTCGGCCGCAGGTCGCGGCGTGTACGTCTCGGGGCAGATCAGGCTGCCTTCGAGCCCGGAGCGCGAGGCACGCCACATCATCGAGCGGTGCAGGGTCGGATTCAGCGGCGGCGTCGGCGTGGAGGCGTCGACAAGCGCTGCCTCGCGAACAACCATCGCGCGAAACAGCGCCGCGATGGTGGAAATCGCGTCCACCGAGGGGCAGGAATCGCACACGCGCAGCTCGAGCAGGGGCTTGCTTATCGACGGCGCCAGGCTGTAGTACATCATCGCCTCATCCGCGATCACGCCCGCCTTGATGAGGGTGTCCACCAGCTCGTCGTACTCTTTCGCGTTGCTCACCGGGGCAAACGGCCCGCTCGTCGGCCAGCGCTGCCCGGTGAGATCGCGCGAGCTGGCGTAGCCGGTGTCGCTGCCCTCGACGCTAAACGGCGACGATGCCGACAGCGCCAGCAGCAAAGGAAGGTGCCGGCTCACGCCCGGCGACACCGCCACAGCCTGGTCGCGGTCACGCACCTCGACGTGGATCTGCGCGCTACAAATAAGCTGCTCATGGGCCAAGAGCGCGTAGTCGGCGCTCATCTCCATGTAGCGGCTGCGCGGGGTAATCGCCAGGCTCGCGCGGTGCGCCAGGGGCATCGTGCCGGCCGCGGCGATCCCCAGCCCCAGCGGCTCCGCGACCGAGCTCACCTTCGCGCGCCCTTGGAGGAGTTCATCGCGTAACGACGTCACGTCGCCGTGCGACCCACTCGCGACCTGGATCATCGAATTTTGAAGCGACGGTGTGAAGGCCTCCCCCTCCAGCTGACTTAACAGGACGTCCGCTTTCGGCGCGAGCCGTCGCGTTTCCTTGTCTACGAGCTGGAGTTCCTCGAGAACCCTCATTTTTCGCGTTTCCATGAACACATAGTACGGCAACAGTCGATTGTCGAACTTTCGGATGATGTTGGTAGACTCGCGTGGTGTGAGTGAACCAGCCGAGCCCCGCCAGCGCTCCCGTATTCGGGTCCGCGCGTGGCACATCGTGCTGCTCATCGTCGCGGTGATCACGTCACTGCTGCTCGCCTACTGGCAGTGGACGCGCTACCAATCCGGCACCGGAACCTTCCAGAACCTGGGCTACGCCCTGCAGTGGCCGTTCTTCGGCGCGTTTTTTGTCTACGCCTACCGCGTGGGCCTGCGCATGGAAAACGAGAAGATTGACGCCGTGAACGAAGGCCGCAGCCTCGACGAGCTGTACCAGGCGGACCTGGCCCGCTACGGCGACGACGAACAAACGGAGATTGACCACACCTTCCTGCCGCCCCGCCCGGAACTCGACGTCGAAGAGTTCAACGCCTTAAACCAGCCCCGCCGCGGGCAGTACACCAACGAAGAAAGCTAGGACATGACGCACACCCCCGATGCCACTCCCAAGGTTCACCCCGAGCGCCAGCGCCGCGTGAAAACCGCGCTGCAGCTGTTCTCCGCCACCGCGTGGATTACCGGTGTGCTCCTGCTCCTGCTGGTGGTGCGCATGGTGATGCAGTACCTGCTCAACTTAGACGTCAGCGCGCTGGACTGGGTCGCGCGCGTGCACGGGCTGGCCTTCATCGCGTTCCTCATGGCCTCGCTCAACCTAGGCACAAAAGCGCGGTGGTCCGCCGCTGAATGGCTGACCACCGCGTTGTCTGGCGTTGTGCCGTTGATGTCGTTCTTCGTGGAGGCGAAGCGCCGCCGTGAGGTGCAGCGCACCTTCCAGCTCACGGGCTAGTTCTTTACTTGGTTTCTACCTGGTCGCTGCACGGGTGAGCACAATCGTGCCGAAGCCCTCTGCCTGGCCATTGTCCGGGTTCAGCGTCAGGGTGTCGCCGTTGAGCTGGGCGTTGTAGTTCAGGTCGCGGCCCGTCTTCGGGTCGACGAACTGGAACTCGTCGCCGTCGCGCTCGCACTCGGCGTCGTTGGTCTCGCCGGTTGCCTCGGTCACGGTCCACTCGCAGTCACCACCGTTGACGGTGATCTGCGCCTGGGTCTCGCCCTTGGTGGCATCCGCCGGGGTGGCCGTGCCCGACCATGCCCCGTCGTAGTCGCTGGAAGAGCCGCAGGCGGCGAGAAGCGCGCCGGAGGCGAGGATGGTAGCTGCTGCAGCAATGCTCTTGTTTTTCATCATTCTCTTACTGTAGCGCTAACCAGGTCCGCGATGTGCGGGGTTAAGGCCCGAAGCGCGCGGGAGCGGTGCGAGCGTGCGTTCTTCTCCGCGGCGCTGAGCTGCGCCGCGGAGCGGCCGTCGGCGTCGTTCGGCTGGAAAATCGGGTCGTAGCCGAAGCCGTTGTCACCCCGGGGCTCGCGCAGCAGCTGGCCCTCCCAGCGCCCCTCGGCGGTGAACTCGTCCCCCGCCGGCCCGACCAGCGCGCAGCAGGACACGAACGCGGCGTCGCGCAGCGCGATGTCCGTCATCTGGGCCAAAAGGAGCGCGTTGTTGGCAGCGTCGTCACCGTGCGTGCCCGACCAGCGCGCAGAGAGCACGCCGGGCATGCCCTTGAGCGCGGTGACGGCTAGGCCGGAATCATCCGCCACGCAGGCCAGCCCCGTCGCGGCCGCTCCCGCGCGGGCCTTGATCAGGGCGTTGTCCTCGAACGTCAGCCCGTCTTCGACGGGCTCCGGGTAGGCGTCGACGTCGCGCATTGAGACCAGCTCCACGCCCGCAATCCCGAGCTCGGCGAGGACTGCCTCGAGCTCCGCGAGCTTCTTCTGGTTTCCGGAGGCGACGAGAACCTTTACCACCCGAGCGCCGCCTTCTGCGCCTCGATGAGCTCACGGCAGCCCTTCTCCGCGACGGTGAGCATCGCGTCGAGCTCCGCGCGCCCGAATAGGCCGTGCTCGCCGGTGCCCTGGATTTCTACGAAGTTTCCGCTGTCGTTCATCACCACGTTCAGGTCCACCTCGGCGCGCGAGTCCTCCTCGTACGGCAAGTCGAGGGCCACGTGGCCGTCGACAAGCCCGGCGGAGACAGCAGCGACCGGCGCGAGCAGCGGCTCGCCGGGGACCAGACCGCGCTCGCTTAGAAACGCTATCGCGTCAGCGAGGGCGACGTACGCACCGGTGATCGAGGCGGTGCGGGTGCCGCCGTCAGCCTGGAGGACATCGCAGTCGAGCTGGATGGTGTTCT
Organism: Corynebacterium sp. Z-1; assembly: GCF_031844665.1. Taxonomy (NCBI): domain Bacteria; kingdom Bacillati; phylum Actinomycetota; class Actinomycetes; order Mycobacteriales; family Corynebacteriaceae; genus Corynebacterium; species Corynebacterium sp. Z-1. Next base: position 2,386,255 of record NZ_CP134621.1, read on the forward strand.
CGCCGAGCTGCGCCAGGTCCACCGCGGCGCGCAAGGAGCGACCAACGAGCCGGGAGATCTCGTGCGTGCGGCCCTTGACCTTGCCCTTCATCGACTCGCGTGGCATGCGCTCGTGCGTCGCCGACGGCAGCATCGCGTACTCCGCGGTGAGCCAGCCCTCGCCCGAGTCCTTCTTGAAGCGCGGCACGCCGACCTCCACCGAGGCGGTGCACATCACGCGGGTTGCGCCGAACTCCACGAGCACGCTGCCCGCGGGGTTGGTGGTAAATCCGCGCGTGATGCGCACGGGCCGCATCTCGTCGAACGCGCGGCCATCTAAACGGGTGAAATCAGTCTTCGGGTCAGTCATGACCGCCAGGGTACTAGAGGTCGAACACATCTCCCGCAGCGCCGAGGAGGATCTCGCCGTCGAACTCACCGCGCGCGGCCTCCAATGTGGCCTGCTTGTCGGCCCACGGCTGGATGTGGACCAGGACCAGGGTCTTCACCCCGGCGCGGCGCGCGATCTCCCCCGCCTGGGCGCCCGAGAGGTGCATTCCCCCGGGCTTGCCCTCAGCAGACGGGCCCCAGGCGGCCTCACAGAGGAAGATGTCGGCATCGCGGGCGGCGTCGACAAGCGTGGGCGTCATGCCGGAATCGCCGGAAAACGCCAGGACCTTGCCCGTGGAGCGTTCGGCGACGCGCAGCGCGTGCGACTCGAGCGCGGTGTGCTCCACCGGCACTGGGGTGACGGTGATGTCGTCAATCTCCACCGCTTTGTTCGCTACCCAGGTGGACACGTCGAAGGTGTCGGTGATGTCATCGACCTCGTCAGGGCCGTCGGCTCCCATCCGCCCGATGTGCAGCTTCGTGTACGACGGCCCGAACATCATGTGGCGCTGGCGCGCCGGCGCCGTCGGGTGAAAGCGACGCCAGATCGCCAGCGAAGCGGTGTCCGAGCAGTGATCGGCGTGAAGGTGGCTAAACAACACATGCACGTCGGCCGGGTCGTGGACCTCCTGCAGGGCCGCGAGCGCCCCTGGACCACAATCCATCAAAATGCCGGAGCGGCCCGGCACCGTGATGAGGTAGGAAGATCCTGGGTTGCCCGGCGCGGCGAGACTGCCGGAACACCCGAGAATGGTCAATTTCATGGGAACACCATGCCACGAAACCGCTGCGGAATCTAACCGAACGCGCGGCGCGTCAGTCGCGGCCAACCGCGCGGATCTGCGGCCCGAGGAAACGCTCGGCGAGCCGGTTGAACGTCTCTGGGTCCCCGGTCGACTCGAACACACGCGTCGGCGCGGGCGCATCGGGGCCTTCGGGGGCGAGCAGGTCGCGCTCCGTGAGCACGCGCAGGACATCCTTGGCCGTCTCCTCAGCTGAGGACACCAACGTGACGTTGTCACCCATGGCAAGCTGAATAATGCCCGAGAGCAGCGGATAGTGGGTGCAGCCGAGCACAAGAGTGTCCACCCCGGCTGCCTGCAGAGGTTCGAGGTAGCCCTGCGCCACGCCGAGAATCTGCCGGCCTGAGGTCACGCCGCGCTCGACGAACTCAACGAACGCGGGGCACGCTGCCGCGGTCACCTCGAGTCCGGGTTGCAGGGAGAACAAATCTTGATACGCGCCGGAGTTAATTGTTCCTATGGTTCCGATCACACCAACGCGGTGGTTGCGCGTGGTGGCGATCGCACGGCGCACAGCGGGGCGGATGACCTCGACCACCGGGACGTCGTAACGCTCGCGCGCATCGTGCAAGAACGCCGCCGAGGCCGTGTTGCACGCGATCACCAACATCTTCACGCCCCGCTCGACAAGCTCGTCGGCGATGTTCTGCGCGTGGATACGCACGTCGGCAATCGGCTGCGGGCCGTAGGGGCCGTTAGCGGAGTCGCCGATGTAAATGAGCGACTCGTTGTGCAGCTGGTCCATCATCGCGCGCGCGACTGTCAGCCCGCCGAGCCCGGAGTCGAAAACTCCGATTGGTCGAGTATCAGGCACGGCGCTGCCCCTTGGCCGCGCGGCGCTGCTCGCGCTTAGCCTGCAGCTCGGGCGGGTCATCGGAGGTGATCAACATGCCCGCAACGATTCCACCGATCGCACCGAAGAGGTGGCCCTGCCAGCTCACGCCCTGGCTGCCTGGCACAACGCCCCAGATCAGGCCGGAGTAGAGGAACCCGAGCAGCACACCCAGGGAGATCTGCTGGATCGAGCGGTTGAAAAAGCCGCGCACCACTAGGTACGCGAGCCAACCGTAGACCAGCCCGGAGGCACCGATATGGTTCGTGCCGATCCCACCGGTAAACCACGTACCCAGTCCGCCGATGACGCATGCGATGAGTGTGACCTCCCAAAACACCCGCGAGCCCGAATATCCGATGAGGAAGCAGAAAACCGCGCCCGGGATTGAATTCGAGACAATGTGGCTGAGCCCGGCGTGAAGCAATGGTGAGGTAAAAATGTGCGGCAGAGCCGCCGGGTCAAGTGGATGGATGCCGAAGTAGTTCAGGTTCCCGCCGAAAATCACCGTGTTGACAATGAACACGGTCCAGATCACCGCGAGGTAGCCGAAGGCGTAGGCGAAGCCGGTGGCGCGCTTCTGCTTCGGGCTCTTGGCGTACTGCCGCTGCGAGGGCGCGAGCGGGCCTCCCATGGGCTGGTATCCGGGGGCGCCGAAACCGCCGCTGGGCTGCGAGGCGCTCGGCGGGTTGAAAGGATAGTTCTGAGTCATCGCCCCACAGCTTAGTGCTGCTTAGCCGTCGGTGGTGACAATATCGCACCACGCTGGGATGTCGTAAGCCCCCGTCGCGTGGGCGACCGCGTCGACGATCGCAGCCTGGACCGCGTCCGCGGCGGCGGCAGTCAGAGCAGCGAGCTTATCGACGCCCACCTCCAACGCCCCGACCCCCGCGGGCACGGACACGGCGAACAAGGTGTCCCCGTCCAGCGGGGAGTGCGCGGGGCGCACGGCGCGGGCCAGCCCGTCGTGGCCCGCGATGGCGAGGCGCTGCAGCTGCGCCGGGCGAAGCGGGGCGTTGGTGGCGATCACCCCGATGGTGGTGTTGAGCTTCGGGCCTGGGCGCTCCAGCGCGTTGAAGGTGTCGAGCTCGACGGCGGGCTGCGTGGGGTCGCCGTAGAGCAGCCCCGTGGCGGGGTCGATGACCGAGCCCATGGGGTTGGCCACCACAGCGGCCGCGACGAGCGCGCCCTCTACCTCAATCGACGCGATGCCGAAGCCGCCGCGCAGAACACCCGCCGTCGCCCCGCAGCCGGCGCCGACGCTGCCGGTGGTGGCCGGGGCGGCGTCGTCAAGCGCCGCCGCGACGGCAGCCGCGCCGTCGGCGGCTCGTGGGCGGTGGGCGCTGTCGCCGACGACGAGGTCGAAGATCACGGCAGCGGGGACGATAGGCACCCTCGGGCCGTCCACTCCCTCGCCGAACACCTCGAAGCCGATGCCGCGGGCCTCGAGCTCGCCCATCGCGCCGTCGGCGGCGGCGAGCCCGAAGGCGGAGCCCCCGGCGAGCACGATCGCGTGGACACGCTCGACCGTGTTGTGGGGTGCCAGCAGGTCCGTCTCGCGCGTGCCCGGTCCCCCGCCGCGCACGTCAACGGCTCCGATCATGCCTTGCGGATCCCGCGAGACCAGCGCCGTGACGCCGGTGTCGCCGAGCGAGACGTGGCCGATGCCGACGCCGAGCGCAGTGAATATTTCCGTGTGCAAGTGACCCACGAGCCTAGTGTAAGCGGGCTCACCTCCCCCGGCGCGCCGTTCAGGCCGAACCGAGCTCGTTGACAATCTCCGCGGCGCTCGCCTCGCTGCACTGAGCGAAACCGGTGCCGGCCCACAGGTTGAGGTACTCCGCGTCGCCCGCGTCGTTCGCCTCGCCGCGCAACGGGGAGGTCAGGTAGTGGATCTCCGGGTACATCGCCGGGGCCAGCTCGGTGAAGCGATCGGTAAAGGCGTTGCGGATTGCCCGCGCCGGCCTGCCGGAAAACGCCCTGGTCACGACCGTGTCGCGGACCGTGAGCTCGAGCAGCGCGCGCCGGTGGGTCGCTTTGGTGCCCGCCTCCTCGGCGGTGAGGAAGCGCGTGCCGACGACCACCGCGGTGGCGTGGGCGTCGAGAAGCGTGGCGACGTCCTCGCGCGTGCCGACGCCGCCCGCCGCGAAGATCGGGCGACTCGTTCGCGCCGCGGCGATCTCGGTGAGCTCTTCTGCGCTGAACGCCACGCCGCGCTCCTCGGTGCTCAGCACCGTCGCGCGGTGCCCGCCGGCGCCGCTGCCCTGCACGAGGACGATGTCCGCGCCGAGCTCCACGATGTGGTCGATCTCCTCGGGAGTCGTCGCGTTGAGCACGACGAGTTTGCCCGCACGCGAGACCGCGGCGATGTCGGCGGCGCTGGGGTAGCCGAACGTGAACGAGATCAGCGCGGCGCGCGAGGCGAGCGCCACCTCGAGCTTGGGCGCGTAGTGGTCGTCGGACCAGCGCGGCTGCTCGGGCAGGTCCGCGCTAAACGGGAGATGCTCGGCGAGGTGCTCCCGGTAGTCCCGGTACGCCTCGCGCTCGTCGGCGTGGGGCGCCGACGGGACGAAGAGGTTGATGCCGTAGGGCCGTGATGTTGCCTGCTCGATCTGCTCCACTTGCCGCGCGAGGTCATCGGGTCTCAGATACCCGGCGGCGAGAAACCCCAGTCCCCCGGCCTCCGACACAGCCGCGGCGAGCTGCGGCGTCGAGGGGCCTCCCGCCATTGGGGCGAGCACAATCGGCTTACTCAACATGATCACGTCTTTGCCTCCTTGCTGTGCGCTGAGTCGAGCGGTTAAGCGCTGCTGCGACGGTGATGCACTCCATGGTAGGCACGGCCCGCGACCACGGGCATATGCTTTTTCTCTATGGATGCGAACTCGATTGCCGTACACGACGCGCACCTGAACAACCTGCGACACGTTGACGTGTCGCTCCCACGCAACACGGTTGTCGCGGTAACGGGAGTGTCGGGCTCTGGTAAGTCCTCGCTGGCATTCGGCACGATTCACGCCGAGGCGCAGCGACGCTACCTGGAGTCGGTCGCCCCGTTTGCCCGGCGCCTGATTGCGGGCGCGGTGGACCCGAAGGTGGGAAACATCGAGGGCCTGCCACCGACGGTGGCGCTTGAGCAGTCGAAGACTTCGGGCGGGGCGCGCTCGACCGTCGGCACCTTTTCCACGCTGTCAAACTCGGTGCGCCTGTTGTACTCGCGCTGCGGCGACTACGCGGAAGGGGTGCGCGAGAGAAACGGCGGGAGGTTGGACTCCGACGCGTTTTCGCCGAACACCACGGCCGGGATGTGCCCGAAGTGCCAGGGCACCGGTGTTGTCCACCGCCCGGTGGAGGACACGATGGTCCCGGACCCGTCGAAAAGCATTAACGAGGGCGCGATTGAGGCATGGCCCGGGGCGTGGGCGGGAAAGAACTTCCTCGCCATCCTCGACGCGCTCGACTTCGACCTCGACTCCCCGTGGCGCGAGCTTGAGCAAAAGGACCGCGACTGGATCCTGTTCACCGACGAGCGCCCGGTGGTGACCATCTACCCGGTGCGCGGCGCGGATCAGGTGCAGAAGACCTACAAGGGCACGTGGAAGTCGGTTGCGAACTACCTGACCGACACCCTGCACGAGACGGATTCCGACGCGCTGCGCCGCCGCGTGCTCAGCTACATGGAGCACAGCGTCTGCGACATGTGCAACGGCCGGCGCCTCACCCCCGACGCCCTTTTAGTCACTTACGCTTCTTTGCCCATCGACGCCCTCACCGCGCTGCCGATGGACGAGCTGCTGCGCATCCTCGACGAGCGCTTCGACCCGGAGCCGAAGGAGCGCGAGGACGCCCGCGACGAGGCGGAGCAGCGGCTTTTGGCCCAGCTCGTGCCCACGCTGCGCACGGCGGTGGAGCTCGGCATCGGGCACTTGAGCCTCGACCGGCCCGCGCCAACGTTGTCGGCGGGCGAGTTGCAGCGACTGCGCTTGGCGTCGCAGCTGCGCAGTGGCCTGTTCGGCGTGGCCTACGTGCTTGACGAGCCCTCGGCGGGCCTGCACCCGGAGGAACGCACCGCGGTGTCGGACCTGGTGGAGAAGTTCGTCTCGCTGGGTAACTCCGTTCTGCTCGTGGAGCATGACATGAACCTGGTCGCGGGCGCGGACTGGGTCGTCGACGTCGGACCCTTTGCCGGCGAGGGCGGCGGCGAGGTGCTCTACAGCGGCAGCGTCGACGGCCTACGCGCCTGGGGCGAAAAGCCGGACTGCCCCTCGGCGACCGCGCGTGCGCTGGCCGCGCCCGCCCCGCAGCTCAACGACACCTCGCGCACCCCGACCGGCGAGCTGGTTGTCTCCGACATCCACGCCCGCTCGATCCAGGGCGTCGACTTCCGCCTCGGGCTCGGCACGTTCACCGCAGTGACGGGCGTGTCCGGGTCGGGCAAGTCGACGCTAATCACCCAGGCGCTGCCCACCGCGCTGCAGGAGATCAGCGTGGCCACTAAGGGCAGCGCCGCGGCGCAGGAATCGGCCGAGGACGTCGACGACCCCGCCGCCATCAGGATCAGATCAGTGACCGGCGCCGAAAACGTCGACCGCATGGTGCGTATCACGCAAAAGCCCATTGGACGCACGCCGCGCTCGACGCTGGCCACCTACACCGGACTGTTCGACCGGGTGCGCAAGCTCTTCGCCGGCACCGACGAGGCGAAGCGGCGCGGGTGGGGTGTGACCCAGTTCTCCTACAACATGAAGCCGGGGCGCTGCCCCACCTGCAACGGCGCCGGAACCATCGAGGTGGAGCTGGTGTTTCTGCCCGGCAGCTACACCGCGTGCCCGGATTGCTCCGGCGCGCGCTACAACGACGAAACCCTCGAGGTGACTTGGAACGGCTACACCATCGCGGACGTGCTGGGGCTGACCGTCAACGACGCCTTGGACGTGTTTGCCGAGGAGGCCACCATCCGCCACGCCGTGGAGTCCCTGCGGGCGGTCGGGCTGGGCTACCTGCGCCTCGGGCAGGGCGCGCCCGAGCTCTCCGGCGGCGAGGCGCAGCGCATCAAGTTGGCAACCGAGCTGCAGCGCGCCCGGCAAAGCTCGAAGCAGCACACGCTCTACGTCCTCGACGAGCCAACGACCGGTCTGCACCCCCATGACGTCGATAAGCTTGTCACAGAGCTCAACAGGCTTGTCGACGCCGGCAACACCGTCGTCGTCGCGGAGCACAACCTCAGCGTGATCGCCCAAGCTGACCGCGTCGTGGAGATGGGGCCCGGCGCGGGTGCCAAGGGCGGCGAGATCTGCGCCGACGGCACGCCTGCGGACATCGCCCAGCGCGACGACATCGCGACGGGGCGGGTGCTGGCAGCCCTTTAGGGCCTAGTCCATCATCGCCTGCAGCAGCGAGTCCTGGCAGAACGCCAGCCACTCGAGCAGCATCTCGCGGTCCTGGGCGTTCGCCTCGCCGCCGCGGTCGTCCTCGGAGACGTAGAGGCGCATGTCGTTGAGCGCGGCGAGGAAGGCGTGCGCCTCGGCCTCGTCGATAGTGACCTCGACCCCGCCCGTCGGCCCGAGCGCCGAGTTGATCACCTGCAGATTCATCAGCTTCGCCTTGATGATGTCGTTTTCGTGCAGGCTGCGCAGCAGTCCGTTGTCGCCGTCGAACTCCTCGTCGCCCTCCATCTCAAAGTCGGGCAGAAGGCGTCGCATCCGCGGGTCCGCGGGCGCCTCGGAGTGGCCGGCGGACAGGCCCATCATTTCCGAGAACTCGTCTTTCGGCGCGGACTGGGCGCGCGCGATTAGCGCCTCCGACACGGTTGCCGTGAGATCGCCGATGACCTCGCGCTCCAGCGGGTCGAACCGGGTGGTGAACTTCACGCCCGAGCGCATGAGACCTTTCTTGCGCTTCCAGTGCTCCATGTAAAAGTGCGCTCCCCTCTTTTACCCGGCCTGCTGCATGGTGGCCCACAGCCCGGCGGTGTGTAGCTTCTTCACATCGCCCTCGACTTTGTCCTTCTCGCCCGAGGAGACAACGGCTTTGCCCTCGGTGTGGACCTGCATCATCAGCTCGTTGGCGCGCTTGCGGTCGTAGCCCAGCACGGTTTGGAACACGTAGCTGACGTAGCTCATGAGGTTGACGGGGTCATCCCACACAATGCACATCCACGGCAGGTTCTCGCTGACAACCACGTCCACGTCGAGTTGCTCGTCGAGCTCCGGCGTCGCCATGGGAGAACCCATTGCGTGCAACTGAGACGAACCTGAACACATCATGCGCACAACTTTACCCGCAACCCGGCGCGCACGCGCAGCCGGCGAGTACGCTGTGGACGCATGAACAACCTTCAGGCTCAGTCGCACGAATCGACGGCGTTTCTGACCGACATGTACGAATTGACTATGCTCGATGCCGCGTTCAAGGACGGCACCGCGCACCGCCGGTGCACCTTCGAGGTGTTTGCTCGCAAGCTTTCCGACGGCCGTCGTTACGGCGTCCTCGCCGGCATCGCCCGGGTGCTCGACGCGATCTGCCAGTTCCGGTTCACCCCGGAGCAGCTCGCCTCGGCTGACTTCCTTTCCGAGGAGGCGAAGGAGTACCTGCGCAATTACCGCTTCTCGGGCCAGGTCGACGGCTACCGCGAGGGCGAGATCTACTTCCCGTATTCGCCGCTGCTGACGGTGCGCGGAACGTTTGCCGAGTGCGTGATCCTGGAGACGGTGATCCTGTCGATCCTCAACTCGGATTCCGCCGTAGCCTCCGCCGCCTCGCGCATGGTTACCGCTGCGGAGGGCCGCCCGCTGATTGAGATGGGGTCGCGCCGCACCAACGAGCGCGCCGCCATCTCGGCCGCACGTGCCGCCTACATCGCGGGCTTTTCGTCGACCTCAAACTTGGAAGCCGCGATGCGCTACGGCATCCCCAAGGCCGGCACTGCCGCGCACGCCTGGATGCTGCTGCACGTCGACGACAACGGCGTGCCCGACGAAAAGGCCGCCTTCGCCTCCCAGGTGGAGAGCTTGGGCCCGGAAACCACGCTCTTGGTGGACACCTTCGACATTACGAAGGGTGTGGAGAACGCCCTCGAGGTCGCGGGCACGAAGCTCGGGGCGGTGCGCATCGACTCCGGCGACCTCGGCATCGTTTCCCGCCAGGTGCGCAAGCAGCTTGACGACGCCGGCGCCGTCGATACAAAAATCATCGTCTCCTCCGACCTCGACGAGTTTGTCATCGCCGGTCTGCGCAGCGACCCGGTCGACGGCTTCGGCGTGGGCACCTCGGTGGTCACCGGCTCCGGCGCCCCGACAGCCGGGATGGTGTACAAGCTGGTCGAGGTCGAGGGCCACCCGGTGGCGAAGCGCTCCCGCGGCAAGGTCACCTACGGCGGCACCAAGTCGGCGCTGCGTGCCTACCGCGCCTCCGGCGTCGCCGTCGCCGAGCTCGTCCACCCCGCCGACCAGGAGATCACCCGCAAGAAGGCCCTGACCTACCGCGAGATGGTCATCCCCTTGATCCGCGACGGCCACATTGTGGAGCACCAGAGCGACCTCGAGCAAGCCCGCGACTACCTTGATGCCGCCCGCACGACGCTCCCCTGGGAGGGCCTGGCGCTGTCGCGCGATGAACCCGCGATTCCGACGCACTTTGTCGGGTTCCCGGAGCCCGCGGAATAGTTAGTGTCCGCCCCCGGCTCTAGACTGGTTCCCCGTGAGTGACCAGCCTCTAGCCCAACCGACCACCGATCTTCTCGCCGCAGCCGTCGATGCGCTCGGCGGGGCGGAGCGCCCGGGCCAGGTCGCCATGGCCAAGGCCGTGACTCGGGCGCTGGAAGAGGAGCGCCACCTGGCCGTGCAGGCTGGCACGGGCACCGGAAAGTCGCTGGCCTACCTCGTGCCGGCGATCCGCCACGCCCACGCGACCGGCGGCACCGTTGTGGTGTCCACCGCGACGATCGCGCTGCAGCGCCAGCTGGTCGAGCGCGACTTGCCGCGGCTTGCCGACGCCCTCGAGCCGCTGCTGGAACGCCGCCCCACCTTCGCCATCCAGAAGGGCCGCAACAACTACGTGTGCCGCCACAAGCTGTCGCTGCCTGGCGACGTCCCCGAGGCGCTGATTGAGGAGGACGACATCTCGTGGCTGGGCCGCCACGTCAAGCGCGTCAACGAGTGGGCGCAGGAGACGGAGACGGGCGACCGCGACGATCTTGAGCCCGGCGTTCCCGACCTCGCGTGGCGTCAGGTTTCCGTGACCTCGTCGGAGTGCTTGGGCGCGGCGCGCTGCCCGCACGGCGAGGAATGCTTCGCCGAGCTGGCGCGCGAGCGCACCCGCAACGTGGACCTCGTGGTCACCAACCACGCGCTGCTCGCCATTGACGCGCTGGCCGATACCGATGTGCTGCCGGAACACGACGTGGTCATCATCGACGAGGCCCACGAGCTCGACGGGCGCATCACTTCGGTGGCCACTAATGAGATTTCGGCGAGGGCGTTGACGATGGCGTCGAGACGCGCGGACAAGCTTGGAGCTGAGAAGGGCGAGCTGGAAACGGTCGTCGACGACTTTGCCGCCGCGATGAACGTGGAGACGCCCGGAAGGTGGGAGAACATCTCGGAGGCGGCGCGCGGCGGGTTCGTCGCGGTGCGCGACGCGCTGTGGCACACGCGAGAGGCAATCGCGAAAGGCCCCGAGGGCGAGGCCGACAACGAGCCGGAAACCTTCGCGGAGCGCGAGAACTTGAAGAACCACCTCGGCGATCTTCACGACGCCATCGTGCGCATCCTCGGCGTCTTCGACGAGGACGACCCGACGAAACACACGGACGTGGTGTGGCTGACGCGTTCGGAGCGCGTCGGCGATTCCGTATCGGTCGCGCCGCTGTCCGTGGCCTCGCTGCTGCGCGAGCGCCTTTTCGGGGAGCACACGGTGGTGTTGACCTCGGCAACCCTGACGATTGGCGGCAACTTCAACGCGGTCGCCGCCGCGTGGGGCCTGCCCGACGGGACGTGGGACGGGATGGACGCGGGCACCCCCTTCAACCCGCGTTCTTCCGGGATTCTGTACACGGCCGCGCACCTGCCCGCGCCCGGGCGCGACGGCCTGGCGGCGGAGACGCTCGATGAGGTCGCCGAGCTCATCACCGCGGCCGGCGGACGCACCTTGGGCCTTTTTTCCTCCCGCCGCGCTGCCGAGCAGGCCGCGGAGGCGATGCGCGCGCGGTTGCCCTTCGACATCCTGCTCCAGGGCGAGGACTCGACGGGCGCGTTGGTCAGCGCGTTCGCTGCCAGCGAGAACTCGTGTCTCTTCGGCACCTTGTCGTTGTGGCAGGGCGTGGATGTGCCCGGCTCGTCGCTCTCGCTCGTCATCATCGACCGCATCCCCTTCCCCCGCCCCGACGACCCGCTGCTGCAGGCGCGCGCCAAAGCCGCCAACGCCGCGGGCCGCTCCGGGTTCATGGAGGTCTCCGCCACGCACGCCGCGCTGCTCATGGCCCAGGGCGCGGGGCGGCTTCTGCGCTCGGTGGACGACAAGGGCGTCGTCGCGGTGCTGGACAACCGGCTGACCACCAAGCGCTACGGGTCGTTCCTGCGCAAGAGCCTGCCGGCTTTCTGGGAGACGACCGACCCCGCAACGGTGCGCGCTGCTTTACGACGCCTCGTCGCAGCATCGCACTAAAGCCCCGCGGCGCTGGGGGCTTCGGTTTCGGTCTAGTAGCTATACCTCAACGGGTTTGCCGCCACATCAGCCACACGCGACCTGCGGTTTTCAACAACGCACCTCGCTGAGGTCTAGTAGCTATACCTCAACCACACAACGTCCCCACCAACACCGACCTAGTCCAGCGCAACGCGCCCGACGATGCCCGCAGCCTCGTTGGCGTAATCGATCTCCTCGCGCGGAATCCCAAGAATGTAGAGCACCTCATCCAGGAACGGGTGGTTCACGCTGGCGTCCGCGACCTCCTTCAGCGCCGGCTTGGCGTTGAACGCGATACCCAGCCCCGCCACGCCGAGCATGTCAATGTCGTTCGCACCGTCACCGACCGCGACCGTCTGCGACATCTGCAGCCCCGAGTCCTGCGCGAAGTCCGCGAGCAGCCGTGCCTTGGCTTGCCTATCGACGATCTCCCCAACCACGCGCCCGGTCAGCTTCCCGTCAACGATTTCGAGCGTGTTGGCGCGCACGTAGTCCAGATCGAGCTCCTCGGCGAGACCCTCGAGGACCTGAATGAACCCGCCGGAGACCACTGCCGTGCGGTAACCCATGGAGTTCAGTGTGCGGATAGTGGTCCGCGCCCCCGGGGTCAGCTCAATGTCGGCGGCAACCGAATCGATCACAGAGGCATCCAGCCCCGCGAGCGTCGCCACCCGTTCGCGCAGAGATTCTTCGAAGTCAAGCTCTCCCCGCATGGCCCGCTCGGTCACCTCGGCGACCTCGGCTTCCTTGCCGGCGTGGGCCGCCAGCATCTCAATGACCTCGCCGGTAATCAGGGTGGAGTCGCAGTCGAAACATACCAGGCGCTTCGCGCGGCGGTGAAGACCAGCGTTTTCCATGGCCAGGTCGACGCCTAGCTCGTTGGACAGCTCCGCGAGCGCCTCACGCACCTGCCGCCCGCTACCGGGGCTGTAGTCGGGCAGCGTCACGCGGAACTCGAGGCCCGTCACTGGGTAGTTGGAAATGCCGTTGATGCGGTCGATGTTCGCCCCGAACCCGGCAAGGGTTGCGCCCAGGCGGGAGACCTGCTCGGCCTGGACGGGATTTCCCAGCATGACAATCACGTGGGTCGAGCGGGGCCGGGAGACGGACCTCGCTTCCCCGCCCGTCTCGATGGTGACCCGTTGCCCGAACTCCCACAGACCCGCGCGCAGTTCGCGCTCCAAGTCGGTGAGTTTGAGCGGGTCCATTCCCACGAAGGTGGACAGCATCAGTCGTCCTCGGAAGTCGACCTGGGAGACGTCGAGAAGCTGCACGCCGTGGTTGGCGAGCACCGTGAAGAACGCGGCGGATACACCGGGGCGATCCGGGCCGGAGGTGGTGATCACTGCGTGTTTGAGTCCTTGCTGGAGCTCGACCTCGAAAGTGGGCATACGTAGTCCTTGTAGCGGTATTGGCCAATCGTTGATTCGCTCATGCTACCTGGCGGTAGTGGTGGGCAGACGAGCAAGGCCCCCGCGCGAACGCGGGGGCCTCTACTTACGTGTCAGTCAGAATGCAATGCACTAGTTGCCGTTGACGTGGCTCGTTGCTTCCTGAGCCTCGCCTTCGTTACCAGCGGAGTCGAACTCGTGGTTCGCTCCCTTGTAGGTTGCCGGGCTGTCATCGCTGTGACCGGTGTGGGCCTCGCGGCGCAGGCGGCCAACCATATGCGGGTAGTGCAGCTCGAACGCGGGGCGCTCGGAGCGGATGCGCGGCAGCGCCGTGAAGTTGTGGCGCGGCGGCGGGCAGGAGGTAGCCCACTCGAGAGAGTTGCCGTAGCCCCACGGGTCGTCGACGGTGACGATCTCACCGTAGCGCCAAGACTTGAACACGTTCCAGATGAACGGCAGCATACCGACACCCAGGATGAACGCACCCACCGTGGACACCTGGTTGAGCAGGGTGAAGCCGTCGGTGTCCAGGTAGTCGGCGTAGCGGCGCGGCATGCCCATGTTGCCCAGCCAGTGCTGGACCAGGAACGTCATGTTGAAGCCGATGACGGTGAACCAGAAGTGGATCTTGCCCAGGCGCTCGTCCAGCATGCGACCCGTCATCTTCGGGAACCAGAAGTAAACGCCCGCGGTGGAGGCGAACACGACGGTGCCGAACAGGGTGTAGTGGAAGTGCGCAACCACGAAGTAGGAGTCGTGCAGGTGGAAGTCCAGCGGCGGCGCAGCGAGCATGACGCCGGTCAGGCCACCGAAGAGGAAGGTGAACAGGAAGCCCACTGCCCACAGCATCGGGGTTTCAAACGTGATGTGCCCGTTCCACATCGTGCCCAGCCAGTTGAAGAACTTCACGCCGGTCGGCACGGAGATCAGGAAGGTCATGAAGGAGAAGAACGGCAGCAGGACCGCGCCGGTGGCGAACATGTGGTGTGCCCACACAGCCATGGACAGGCCGGCGATGGCGAGGGTGGCGAAGACCAGGCCGATGTACCCGAAGATCGGCTTGCGGGAGAACACCGGGATGACCTCGGAGATCACGCCGAAGAACGGAAGTGCGAGGATGTACACCTCGGGGTGGCCGAAGAACCAGAAGAGGTGCTGCCACAGGATGGCGCCGCCGTTGGCGGTGTCGAAGATGTGGCCGCCGAGGAGGCGGTCGTACAGCACGCCCATTGCGGCGGCGAGCAGCAGCGGGAAGATCATCAGGGCGATGATCGAGGTCACGAAGACGGTCCAGGTGAACACCGGCATGCGGAACATGGTCATGCCCGGCGCGCGCAGGGTCAAAACGGTGGTGAGCATGTTCACAGCCGAGGCGACGGTGCCGATACCGGTGGCGCCGACGCCGATGATCCACAGGTTCGCGGACACGGACGGCGTGTGGGTGGCGTCGGCAAGCGGCATGTACATGGTCCAGCCGAAGTCGGCCGCGCCGCCCGGGGTGAGGAAGCCGGCGAGCATGGCCAGAACGCCGACCTGGGTGATCCAGAAACCGAACGCGTTCAGGCGGGGGAAGGACACGTCCGGGGCGCCGATCTGCAGCGGCAGAACATAGTTGGCGAAGCCCCACACGATGGGTGTGCCGAAGGCCAGCAGCATCACCGTGCCGTGGAGGGTGAACAGCTGGTTGAACTGCTCGTTGGACAAAAACTGCAGGCCCGGGCTGAAGAGCTCAGCACGGATCAGCAGCGCCATCAGGCCACCGACAAAGAACCACACGAACGACATGATGATGTAGAGAATGCCGAGTTCTTTGTGGTCGGTGGTGGTCAGCAACTTGTAGAACTTCGAGCCCTTGCGGGCGTTGCCCGTGGGTTCAGGCCGAGCGGGCGGGACGTAGGTGTCCACCCTTGGCGCCACTGCGGTCATGCGATCCTCCTGACTGACGGCACCCGCGCACTGTCTGCGCCCGCGTTCTCCGGGCCGGCAGTTGGCGCTGATGCCACAACTGATACCGGGTAATCATAAGCCACTGGTGCATCGTTTTGCCAGCCCTCACAGCTTCAGCGAAGGCGGATGCCCCCATATGGGCTGGCTTTTCGACGCCCACGTGACCACTTCCGCCCTTGCCCCTGCTCCCGGCGGGGTTTTCTGCCTACCCCATCCGAGGTAGTCCGCGCGCAGACGACGGGCAGACGAAAGGGGCCAGCGTCACCGCGTGGCCCCTTCAGCGAAGTAGTCAGGATCAGAAATCCCAGTCGTCGTCCTGGGTGTCTTCGGCCTTGCCGATGACGTAGGAGGAACCGGAGCCGGAGAAGAAGTCGTGGTTCTCGTCGGCGTTGGGCGAAAGCGATGCCAGGATCGCCGGGGAAACCTTCGTCTCGTCCTGCGGGAAAAGTCCCTCGTAACCGAGGTTGTTGAGCGCCTTGTTGGCGTTGTAGCGCAGGAACCGCTTCACGTCCTCGGTCCAGCCCAGCGGGTCGTAGATGTCCTCGGTGTACTGGGTTTCGTTTTCGTAGAGGTCGTAGAGCAGGTTGAAGGTGTAATCCTTCAACTCGTCGCGCTCTGCCTGGCTGAGGTCGGCCTGTCCGCGCTGGTACTTGTAGCCGATGTAGTATCCGTGGACGGCCTCGTCGCGGATGATGAGGCGGATCACGTCAGCGGTGTTGGTCAGCTTGGAGTGAGACGACCAGTACATCGGCAGGTAGAAGCCGGAGTAGAACAGAAATGACTCGAGCAGCGTCGAGGCGACCTTCTTCTTGTGGGGGTTGTCGCCCTCGTAGTAGCTCAGAATGATCTTCGCCTTGCGCTGCAGGCTCTCGTTTTCCTCGGACCAGCGAAACGCGTCGTTGATCGCCGGGGTGTCCGCGAGCGTCATGAAGATGTTGGAGTAACTCTTCGCATGAACGGACTCCATGAAGGCGATGTTGGTGTAGACGGCCTCCTCGTGCATGGTCTTGGCGTCCGGCAGCAACGACACGGCGCCGACGGTGCCCTGAATCGTGTCCAGGAGGGTCAGGCCTGTGAACACGCGCATGGTCGCGGTCTTCTCGTAATCGTTCAGGGTGCGCCACGACGGGATGTCGTTGGACACGGGCACCTTCTCGGGCAGCCAGAAGTTGCCCGTGAGGCGGTCCCAGACTTCAAGGTCCTTGTCGTCCGGAATCGTGTTCCAGTTGATCGCCTTCACAGGTTTGTCGTGGGCGTGCAGGTAGCGCTCGTACTCTTCAGTCACGCACCCCATAGTAGCCACGCAGCGTTGGTCCGGGAGCGCCGCACCTCGGACTAGCCCGGTCGCGGCGGCGGGGTCGGGTGCTAACACCGTGGCACCGACGGGGGATAAAGATACAAGATATGTAAGTAACTACGGTTGACCTGTCCACTTCCCCTAGGTTGGAATCTATGAATCTCGCGCCCGAAACCCCCACCACCCCCGCCGAACCGCTTCTGAACAACATCCTTGACACCCTCGGGACCGAAATCGTCTCCGGCGTCATCCCCGCGGGCAACACGTTTACGCTGAACGATCTGTCCACGCGTTTTAAGATTTCGCGCACAGTCGCGCGCGAGGTGATGCGGGCGCTTGAACAGCTCGGGCTTGTTCTGTCCTCGCGCCGCGTCGGCATTAAGGTGCTGCCCGCCAGCCAGTGGGATGTCTTTGACCAGGCCATCATCGGATGGCGCTGGAAGGCGGACGCGCAGCGCCAGCTGAAGGAACTGAGCGAACTGCGTTTTTCGGTCGAGCCCGTTGCCGCGGTCATCGCGTCGCGCCACGCCGCGAAGGCTGAGGCCGCCGAGCTCATCGAATTGGCGGAGTCCATGGTCGAGCTCGCCAAGGAGGGCAACAGCGAGGAGTTCCTCGCCGCGGACTTAAAGTTCCACACCCTAATTCTCAAGGCCTCGCGCAACGACATGTTCCTCGCCCTGGCCCCGTCTATCCTCCACGCACTGGAGGGCCGCACCCTCTACGGCGCGAAGGAGTCTATCCCCGGGCCGGACGCCGTCGACGCACACTTGGCGCTCGCCGAGGCCATCGCCGCCGGTGACGCAGACGGTGCCGAGCGCGCCGCGAAAGTGGTTATGGCGGACATTGCCCCCTGCCACAGCTGCTAGCAAAGGCAGCGGCTGCACGAGGGCGTCGACAAGCACGCGCTTAAAGCATGCAGGAGACGCAGCCCTCAACCTCGGTGCCTTCCAGCGCCATCTGGCGCAGGCGGATGTAGTAGAGCGACTTAATGCCCTTGCGCCAGGCGTAAATCTGGGCGCGGTTGATGTCGCGGGTCGTGATGGTGTCCTTGAAGAACAGCGTCAGCGACAGGCCCTGGTCAACGTACTTCGTGGCCACGGCGTAGGTGTCGATGATCTTCTCGTAGCCGATCTCGTAGGCGTCCTTGAAGTAGGACAGGTTCTCGTTGTCCATGTGCGGCGCCGGGTAGTAGACGCGGCCGATCTTGCCTTCCTTGCGGATCTCGATCTTCGAGGCGATCGGGTGGATCGACGAGGTGGAGTTATTGATGTACGAGATCGACCCGGTCGGCGGCACCGCCTGCAGGTAGCGGTTGTAGATGCCGTCGCGCGCGACGTCAGCTTTTAGCTGCGCCCACTGCTGCGCGGTGGGCACCGCGACGCTGGAGCGGGCGAAGAGCTCCTTGACCTTGTCCGTCTTCGGCTGGAAATCGGCCGGGTCGTAGCGGTCGAAGAACTCGCCGGTGGCGTACTCGGACTTGTCGAAGTCGGCGAAACGCTCCCCCTTTTCCACGGCGATGGCGTGGGAAGCCTTGATCGCCTCGTACATCACGGCGGCGAAGTAGGCGTTGGTGAAGTCGAGGCCCTCCTCGGAGCCGTACTCAATGTGCTCGCGGCCGAGGTAGCCGTGGAGGTTCATCTGGCCCAGGCCAATGGCGTGCGAGGCGTTGTTGCCGTCGCGCACGGGCGGGACGGACTCGATCGAGGTCTTGTCCGCCACGGCGGTCAACCCGCGGATAGCGGTTTCGACCGTGCGGGAGAAGTTGTCGGAATCCATCGTCTTGGCGATGTTGAGCGAACCGAGGTTGCATGAGATGTCGTGGCCGACCTCGGCGTAGCTCAAGTCCTCGTTCAGCACGGACGGCGAGTTCACCTGCAGGATCTCGGAGCAGAGGTTGGACATGTTGATGCGGCCCGTCTTCACCGGGTTCGCCCGGTTAGCGGTGTCCTCGAACATGATGTACGGGTAGCCGGACTCGAACTGGATCTCCGCGATCGTCTGGAAGAAGTGCCGCGCGTTGATCTTGGTCTTGCGGATCCGCGGGTCCTCGACCATCTCCTCGTACTTTTCCGTGACCGAGATGTCGGCGAAGGGCAGCCCGTAGACGCGCTCGACGTCGTACGGGGAGAACAGGTACATGTCGTCGTTGCGCTTGGCCAGCTCGAAGGTGACATCCGGGATGACGACACCGAGCGAGAGGGTCTTGATGCGGATCTTCTCATCCGCGTTTTCGCGCTTCGTGTCCAAAAAACGCAAGATGTCGGGGTGGTGCGCATTGAGGTACACCGCGCCGGCGCCCTGGCGCGCGCCGAGCTGGTTGGCGTACGAGAAGGAGTCTTCGAGCAGCTTCATCACGGGGATCACTCCCGAGGACTGGTTCTCAATGTGCTTGATCGGCGCGCCCGCCTCGCGGATGTTGGACAACAGAAGCGCCACGCCGCCGCCGCGCTTAGACAGCTGCAGGGAGGAGTTGATGGCGCGGCCGATGGATTCCATGTTGTCCTCGACGCGCAGCAGGAAGCAGGAGACGAGCTCGCCACGCTGGGCCTTGCCGGCGTTGAGGAAGGTCGGGGTGGCGGGCTGGAAGCGGCCGGTCATGATTTCGTCGACAAGCGCGGAGGCGGTCTCCTCGTTGCCGCTGGCGAGGAACAGGGCGGTCATGGCGACGCGGTCCTCGAAGCGCTCGAGGTAGCGGCGCCCGTCGAAGGTTTTCAGCGTGTAGGAGGTGTAGTACTTGTACGCGCCCAGGAAGGACTGGAAGCGGAACTTAAACGCGTAGGCGCGCTTGAAGGTTGCCTTGACGAACTCCCAGTCGTAGGCCTCGAGGACTTCCGGCTCGTAGTACTTGTTCTTTACCAGGTAGTCGATCTTTTCCTCCAGGTCGTGGAAGAAGACGGTGTTCTGGTTGACGTGCTGGATGAAGTACTGGTTGGCGGCCTCGCGGTCCTTCTCGAACTGGATTTCACCGTTCTCGTCGTAGAGGTTGAGCAGCGCGTTGAGCGCGTGGTAGTCGAGCTGTTCAGCCTGCGACACGGGCTCTGCGACGTTCTTGCCGAGGGTGGGGGTAGACACGATTCAAGGCTCCTATGCTGTCTTTTGGTGGTTGTTGCGGCCGTATTTTTTACGGAGACTTTCAAGGCGCTGCGCGGACTCCTGCCGGATTTCATCTGCACGAGCAGCGAGCTTATCGACGTCCGCCCGATCAAGCGGGTCTAGCCCCAGGGCGTGGGCGTTGTCGACGAGTTGCTCACGGACATAGTAAACGTCGTGTTCATCGCCCATTAATTCAAAGCGGTACAGGTGCGGGACGCGGCACTTGCGGGAGATGACTTCACCCGCAAGGCAGAAGTCCGGCCCGAAATTAGAATTGCCCGCGGCGATCACGCCGCGGATTAGTGAGCGATTGTGTTCGTTGTTGAGGAACTTGATCACTTGTTTCGGCACCGGCCGGGTGTTGTCGCTCGTGAGCGACGCCCCGCCGCCGTAGGTGGGGCAGACGAGGACATACGGCTCGTTGACGATGAGCTCATCCTCGGTGCGGTGCAGCGGGATGCGGGCAGCGGGCAGGCCGACCTTTTCCACAAACCGCTGGGTGTTTCCGGTGGCGGAAGAGAAGTAGACGATGAGCATCGTTTTCCTCTGACCCCCTCTCCGTCTCCTGAGTATGTGGTGCCTGCCGGCTGTTTAGGCGGCCTGGGCCAGACGCTGGATGCGCTCCGGGCGGAAACCGGACCAGTGCTCCCCGCCGACCTCGACGACCGGGGCCTGAAGGTAACCCAGCGCCATGACGTAGTCGCGGGCCTCGTTGTCGACGGTGATGTCAACGAGGGTGTATTCGAGTCCGGCCTTGTCGAGGGCCTTGGTGGTGAAGTTGCACTGGACGCAAGCTGGCTTGGTGTAAACGGTGATGGACATAACCTGTGCGCTCTTCCTCGGTGAGATTGAACTTGTCTTCTGGGCGGTCTAGCTCGGCTCCGAACCCCGTCGGAGTAACACTGATAAACACTATACTTTGTGGCCGATTTAGGCAACCGATACTATATATAGTAGTTACACCGGTGGAATTACCAGGATATAAGCGAGTCGCGGCCCACATGTAGGCCTACGTTTGCTCTCGCGACTTACATCAGTGTGCTTTCACGCCCCGAAACAGCAAAGCGCCCCGCTTCCTCTGCGTGAATGAGAGGTGGCGGGGCGCTTTGTTGTAGCGGAGTCTGCGCGACTAGCCCTGGCGGGCCTTGAAGCGCGGGTCGCGCTTGTTGATGACGTAGACCTTGCCGTGGCGACGCACAACCTGGGCGCCCGGCTTGTTCTTCAGCGACCGAAGCGACTTGCGAACCTTCATCGGGCGCTCCTTTCTTCTCTCGGTTTCCTCAAACACGACCCCCGAGCGGGAGTCCCAACACGAAGTACGAGATTACCTCACCCAGGCCGGATAACCAAAAGCGCTACGATGAACGTCATGAACGCGCAGAGCACCACCCTCCAACAGGCAATTATTGAGCAGCTTGGCGTCAAACCCAGCATCGACGCCGCCGCGGAGATTGACGCGCGTGTCGACTTCCTCGCCGACTACCTCATCGCGTCCGGGGCCAACGGTTTCGTCCTCGGGATTTCCGGCGGCCAGGATTCCACGCTTGCGGGCCGGCTTGCGCAGTTGAGCGTCGAGAAGCTTCGGGCGAACGGGACCGAGGCCACGTTTTATGCCGTGCGGCTGCCCCACGGCACCCAGGCGGACGAGGCCGACGCCCAGCGCGCGCTCCAGTTCATCCGGCCGGACGAGCGGGTCACCGTGAACATCAAGCCCGCCACCAGCGCGCTTGCCGACGCCGTCACCGACGCCCTCGGAAGCGAGGAGCTGCGCGACTTTAACAAGGGCAACGTCAAGGCCCGCATGCGCATGATCGCGCAGTACGCGATTGCCGGGGAGCGCGGCCTGCTGGTCATCGGTACCGACCACGCGGCGGAGAACGTCACCGCGTTCTTTACCAAGCACGGCGACGGCGCGGCCGACCTGCTGCCGCTCGCAGGGCTGAACAAGCGCCAGGGTGTCGCGCTGCTTCGCGAGCTCGGTGCGGATAAGCAGTTCTGGGAGAAGATCCCCACCGCGGACCTCGAGGATGACCGCCCGGCGCTTCCCGACGAGGAGGCACTCGGCATCACTTACGCACACATCGACGATTACCTGGAAGGCAAGAGCATTCCTGACGACGCCCGCGAGCGCCTCGAACACCTCTGGCGCGTCGGCCAGCACAAGCGCCACCTTCCGCCGGCGCCGTTTGATACGTGGTGGCGTTAGGTTCTCTGCTTTGTGGGATCTCACGGTCGGGCAGTGGCCGGGGGCAAAACTCCGGGTCAGAAACCCCCGAATCGGCTTCATCGTGACATCTCGCGCGGTGCAATGTCACGGTCAGGCAGCTGCCAGCCGCAGAACCCCAGGTGGGTAACCCCCGTATCGGCTTCACCGTGGCATCTCACGCGGTGCAATGTCACGGTCAGGCAGCCACCAGCCGCAAAACCCCAGGTGGGTAACCCCCGTATCGGCTTCATCGTGACATCTCGCGCGGTGCAATGTCACGGTCAGGCAGCTGCCAACGGCAAACCCCCAGGTCAGCAGTACCCAGACAGGCTTCATCGTGACATCTCACCCGGCGCAATGTCACGGTCGAGCAACCACCAGTCACAAAACCCCAGGTCGGCGACACCCGAAACGGCTTCACCGTGACATCTCACCCACCGCAATGTCACGGTCAGGCAGCCACCAGCCGCAAAACCCCAGGTGGGTAACCCCCGTATCGGCTTCATCGTGACATCTCGCGCGGTGCAATGTCACGGTCAGGCAGCTGCCAACGGCAAACCCCCAGGTCAGCAGTACCCAGACAGGCTTCACCGTGACATCCCACCCACCGCAATGTCACGGTCAAGCAGCCCCGGGAAACAAAACCCCAGGTCGGCAACACGCAGTCCGCCTTCACCGTGACATCTCCCCCGCCCAACAACCAGCGCCAACCCCCACCGCGACATCTAACGGCGAAACCAGCCTGGTGCCCGGCGCGCAAACTCCTCCGGCGCGAGGGATCCCGCCCCGCGAGGCACTGCGCCCAACAGTTTCTCCCCCGTCAGTCGTGGGAGATCTTCGACGTTGCACCTCTGGGCCAGGTCCGGGGCTTCCGGCCACGAACCGATCATCATGCCCAGGCACTCGAGGCCCTCGGCGCGCAAGCATCGCGTCGCAAGCTCGGTCGCCGACAGCGTGCCGAGCTCGGCGGAGGTAACCAGCACGACCGGCGCGTTGAGCTCGCGCGCGACGTCGATGATCGTCACGTCGGTGCCCAACCGCGCGAGGACCCCTCCGGCGCCCTCGAGGAACACCACGTCCAGGTCTTCGTTGCCTGACCACCGCCGCACCGCATCCGCAAGCTCAATGGCGGTGGACTGTTCTTCCCCCGCGCGGTGCGCCGCCGTCTCCGGGGCGAGCGGCTCGAGCAGGCGGCGGTACTCGAACGCCGCCGCAACCCCGGCGAGCCGCGCCGCCACTTGGCAGTCCCCCTCCTCACCCGGTTCAAGTCCGGTCTGGATGGGCTTGGCTATTCCCACGCGACTACCTGCCGCCACCTCGCGGGCCGCTAGCGCCGCGGTGGCGATTGTCTTGCCAATCTCGGTGCCTGTGCCCGAGACCACGATGAACTTCGTCATAGGTGCGAAAACTCCTCTACTACGTCGCGCAGAATGGCCTCGGCACGGGAAACATCGGCATCACTTAAATCGGCGCGGGCCGTCAAACGCAGCCGCGACGTGCCCGCCGGCACGGACGGCGGACGGAAACACCCCACCTCGAGCCCGCGTTCACGCGCGGCGTCGCGGGCGGCCACCGCGCGCTCCGGGTCGCCAAGAATGACCGACACGACCGCACTCTCCGGCTCAATCGCCCCCGTCGCCTCAGCCAATTGCTTAGCGACGCCCAACACCCGCGCAGCTCGATCCGGTTCGCGCTCCACAATGCCCAACGCCGCACGCGCCGCGCCGACCATCGGCGGGGCCAGAGCGGTATCGAAGATAAAAGAGCGTGCCGTGTCCACCAAGTGCGCGCGCACCCGCGGCGAGCCGAACACCACCCCGCCCTGCGCGCCCAGCGCCTTCGACAGCGTCGCGGTGACAACGAGGTCCTCCTGCCCGGCAAGTCCCAGCTCATGGACAAAGCCGCGCCCGCCGGAGCCGCGCACCCCAAGCCCGTGCGCCTCGTCGACAACGAGCACGGCGCCGTGCTCCCGCGCAACGCCGTGCAGCGCAGCTACTGGCGCGAGCGTCCCGTCTGCGGAGTACACGCTGTCGGTGAGCACCACGGCGCGCTGCTCGATACGCGAGCTCAGCGCCTCAGCCACCGCGTCGACATCGCCGCGGGGCGTGACGACGACCCGGGCACGCGATAACCGGCAGGCGTCGACAAGCGAGGCGTGCGAACCCGCATCGGAGACCACCAGCGCGCCTCGCCCGCTCAGCGCCGTGACGAGACCCAGGTTGGCCATGTAGCCGGAGGAAAACACCAGCGCCGAGGGCTGGCCGCAGAACGCAGCGAGCTCGCGCTCGAGCGCCTCATGCTCATCGAGAGTGCCGGTGACCAGGCGCGATCCCGTCGATAAGCTCGCGGCCGTTGGCAAGCTTGAGGCGCACGCCGCTTGCCGACGCCACAACCAACGGAGCCGTCGTCGGCGGGAACGCGCCGTACGGGTGCCAGACGTGGTGTGCGTCAAGGTCTAGAAGGTGTGCTTCGTCCATCACACACCAGAATTTACAACCCGCAACGTCTCCTCAGCCGCGCGGACCAGCGCATCCCCGTAGCTCGGCCCGTGGGTCTGGGCGTGCACCGCCAGCGGGTGCAGCTGGTGGATGGGGATCCTGCGGCGCCACTCGGCTCTTAAGGATCCCGCCTCGCAGTACCCCTCGGCGATCTCCTCGACAAACGGGGCGCCGAAGAGCTCCAGCATCGCGATGTCGGTCAGCGGGTGCCCGCCGTGGGCTGCGGGGTCGATGAACCGCGCGCCGTCTGCGGAAAACAGCAGGTTGCCCGACCACAGGTCGCCGTGGATGCGCGCGAGCGGGGCGTCCTCGTCCTCCTCCAGCAAGGCCTCGCAGGCTCGCTTTACGACGTCGAAGCCCGCGCAATCCAGGTTGCCCTGCTCGACCGCGCGCGAGGCAAACGGCAGCACCCGTTGGTCCACGTAGAACGGCGCCCAGCGCTCGGTCGGGGTGCAGTCCTGGCGCGCGCGGCCGATGAAGTTCGGCCCCTCCCACCCGTCGGGCGCGGCGCCGAACGCGGTGGCGCCCATGGCGTGGATTTTCGCCAGCTCACGGCCCGCTTCGCGCGCAGCGGCGCGCGTGGGTCGGGCGGGCGCGACTTTTTCGATGGTGAGCGTGTTGGAGGCGTCGTCAAGCGAGAAAACCTTGACCACCGCGGCGCTACCCTTGCGCAGCCACCGCAAACCCGCCGCCTCGGCCGCGGCGGAGCCCGGCGCGCTGCCGGATTTCGTGAATGCGTCAGTCACGCTGCCCCGATTCCAGGTCGAGAAGGACGCGCTTCGCGACGAGGCCGCCCCGGTAGCCGCCGAGGGCGCCGTCGCTGCGCAGGACCCGGTGGCACGGCACCACGATGGGCAGTGGGTTGGTGGCGCAGCCGCTGCCCACCGCGCGCACGGCGTTGGGGTTTCCCACACGCTGCGCGAGCTGGGCGTAGGTCTGCGTCTCACCGTAGGCAATCCCCGTCAGGGCGCGCTGGACCTGAGTGCGAAACCCGCTGCTCAAACGCCAATCGAGCGGCAGATCAAACTCCCGGCGCTGGCCCGCGAAGTACTCGGCGAGCTGCTCCTCTGCTTGGCCGAGTCCGCCCTGCTCAGCCTTCTTGCCAGTTCGCTTCTCGACGTCCCGACGCACGCCGCCAAAGTCCTCGCACTCAAAGGCGATGCGCACAACGCCGGCGGGCGACGCGACGAGCAACAGCTCGCCGACGGGGCTGTCGATGGTGGTCCAGGAAAGCGACATGCCCCCGAGTGTAGCGGTGCGCTCGGGGGCAAGATTGTGGAGCTAAGGGGATTCGAACCCCTGACCCCCACACTGCCAGTGTGGTGCGCTACCAGCTGCGCCATAGCCCCATGGTGAAAAACGTATGTGGTTGTATGAAGTGGAGCTAGCAGAAGGCTTGTCGAAACTCGCCCCACCGGTGGGTTACATGAGATCACTGCACCGAACGACCCGCAGTCGCGCGGGGCGGCCTACCCAACGTGAGCCAGAACCGGTAAGTCCGCACCGCAGCATCGGTAGCGAGGCACTCGACTCTCTGGAACGGCGGTATCACGATGGCGAGGCGCTCCGCGCGGTCGCGAACGATGTCGGGCTGAGCCGTCACCGACTGGCGTCACTGCTTCGGGGGCGAGGCATCCGCATCCGCGGAGCGTCTCCTTCTTCCGCAGAGGTTCGAGAGATGGCCCGGCTCTACCGGGCCGGCGAATCACTAAAGCGCATTGGTGACGACTTGGGGTACTCAGCTGGCACGATTCGGAACCACTTGCTCGCGGTCGGCGTGACTCTACGTGGCTCGCAGGCCCGTGATCGATGAAGGAAACAGTGCGTTGGAGGGTGACCCCGAGTGTCGCTCTACTCGGAGGCAGTGATCGGTACACGGGCCACGGCGACGCTGAACCCCATGGTGACGAGTTGACGGCCTTGCTGCATCAGGTTCAGCTTGCTGAAGAACGGGAGCCAGTCGCGTCCCTCGCGAGTCGAGTTCGCGATAACTGCGTACGTGACGCTGTACCGCGATCTATCTACCGTCTCGTCGTCTCTCGGCACGAGCCGGAGCCAGGTCTCGCGTGACTCCGCCGCGACCTCGTCTTCAATCAGCTGGCGGACTTGGGTTCGGAACGCGCCGTCGTTGATGAAGGTGGAGGCGGAGACGCTTCCTTGCGCGAATAGGTGGCTCAATGTTGCGGAGCGGGACTTCCGCTTGACGTGGATCAGGTCACCCTGGTCGGAGAGGACGTCACAGAACTCTATGCCACTGCTAGCACCGCCAGGTCGTTTGATGCGTGCGTCCAATTTCAGCAGGTGCTGTGACGAGGACGCCGCCAGGCGCGTGTTGTAGTCGGCTTCGATTTCACCTGAACGTGCCGGCGGAAGGGCCACGTGCGTGTCTGGTAGGCCAGCAGCAAACGCGTCTACTTCCTCGACGAGCGTGGAGCTGACAGCGAACCAGCGTCCTTCGATGAGGACATGAAGGCGGCTATCGAGCCGCTGTTCGGTCACGATGCATTGATAGAGGTTCCACCGCTTGTCGAAGTTCCCCGAGCGCCCGAACCGGACGGAGACAGTCCTAGTCTTAAGGTTCTTCAGCGTGATTGTGGCGCGGTCGTCCCCAAGTCGGCTCAGATAATCATCGAGGTCCAGGTCTTCGTAGACGTGGCTGCGAGTTCCGGCGATCGTGAATCCGTCGATGTCCTCCCAGTCGATCGTCTCTGGCATGGCGAGGTGTGTCGCCCCAGTTGACCCAGTCCGCAGCTGCGCTACAAGAAGATTGTTGAGTGCTTCGACGGTCGCGTCATCCCGCACGAGTGAGAGCTGGTCGATCCAGCCGAAGTCCGTCTTGTAGTCGTCTGCGTCGAAAGCAGTCAAAAGGTCGTCGCAGATGGCAGGAAGTTCCAACGATGGGGTCGTGACACCCATGACCAGTGAGTCCGCTCCAGCGATTCTCTTGGAGAATGTTTGGTCGCGGGGTTCGCCGGTTACCGCGCGCAGAATGTCTCGGGAGATGTCGACACCAAAGGTCGGCAGCTCAGCACTCTTGCTCACTTGAGTGTTGGTTGACACGACAAGATCCTCGAACGTCTTGGTGTCGAGGCTGCGGATCTGACGAGGATCGATGCGGTTGAGCGCGACGCGTAGACCGAATTGGTACTCGATCTTGGAGAGGTCGAGCAATGATCGTCCATATCCGAAGGTGAGCGCGAAGATCCGGCCGCTCGTCCGGAGGAGCAACAGTCCCGATGTGGAGGCTGAGCGGATGTCACTGAGTTGGTCCGTCAGTAGAGGTTGCACGAACCCAACCCATGCCGGCACGGATGGCTGGGGCTTGACGTAGAAGAAACGGCCGTCGATACCGGTGGATGGGTCGATCTCGACGGCCACACTTGGCTTGTCCGGGTCGAGAGCATCGTCGAAGTCGGCGATGTCCTCTCGTAGGAGGTAGAATGTGAGTCGTCTCGACTTCATGATGCTCCTGTCGGCGGTGACGGGGCTGTCCGCGGAGCCAGATCGCCTATCGGGCTCCGCGGGCAGGCACGGCAATCATCCCTTTGAAGACTGTGGATCGCTGCCAGGGGCGATAGTGTCCTGTGCACGGATGGCCCCCTTCTTGGAACGCACCTGTAGCTCGCCGCCCCGTCGTTGCCGAGGATGGTGCGCGCCCTGCCAATGCCGGCGGCCTGCGTTGGCGTGACCGCACTTGCCCGCGAAGTGCCTGGCTTCCGGACCTCCCAGTCGCCGTCGTCGCGTTGTTGCACCACGCGCTTGTTGGGCTTTCCCATGATGCTCTTCCCCTTCTTCTACATGAACTCGTGCGGGAGTGCCGAGTTCGGGTCATTCGGCCGATTCGGCACGAGAGTCAATTTCGGCTGCGGATCGTCAATGCCTGCCAGGCGTCGCACGTGACGGGGGGTCATCTGAAGGTCGGCTGCGATCTTGGCGAGGCTGGTCCCAGAGCCATCAAGAAGGTCGATCGCTGACTTCAACAACTCCGGACGCTCTCCAGGAAAGTCACCAATAGGCATCGGCCGTCGCGGAAGGCTGTTCAGCGTGATGTAGCCACGGCGAACCGTGGACTCGGATAGGAGATCAAGTTCACGGGATCGAAAGAGCAGCGATGCCACCGAGACACCCCACCGCTGGCTGACCTGTTCGTAGCGGTTGAAGTTGACCCGCCTCGGTAGCTCGTTGGCGATCACGTCGCGCGGGGTTAGGAACTCGGCGGCGAACATGTCTGCTTGACGTTCCAACTGACTGTCGGTCCCATGTCGACCGTGATGTAGCACGATGTGCCCCAGTTCGTGCGCTGCTGAAAAGCGGTGCCGCATCACGTCGTTCGCCTTGTCAGGTGTGAGCACGATCATCGGGCGAGGGAGTGCCGTGGTCGAGAACGCGTCAATGCGGCTCTTCTCGTCCAAGCTTTCGTCCTGCTTCATGGAGAAGAAGACCGTCAGGATTCCGTGCTGTTCCATCTGGTACACAAGATGCCGGATGGGTTCGCTCCCCAAGGACCAGTGTCGCCGAACGGCTTGTGCCGCAGTCACGGGGTCCGGAACATCGGCGGAGTCAACGCTGGCCCACTCCGGAAGGTCGACTTCCGGAAACTCGACGCTCTCTTCGAGGTAGCACGCCAGTTCCCAGGCTTGCTCGACGTAAGCAGTGGCCTGCTGTTGTTGAGCGACGCTGGTAGAGCGGAGACGCCGGAAGGAAGCCTCGGCGATGTCGACCTGGGCGCGAGGTCGCCCAAGGGCGAAGAATCCCGGCGGAACGCGAAGGGCGTCGGCCAGCGCGGCTACAGTTTCGGCCCGAGGGCGAACCTCCCCACGTTCGTATTGTCCGATAGCGGCGGCGGAGACGCCGACTTTGCGGTGGAGCTCTGCCTTGGACATCTTGTTGATGCGTCGAGCTTGGGTAAGTCGGGCGGGGTCGAAAAGTCTCGCAACATCAGCCGCGTCTGTGGACTGACTACGGGGGTCGCCCATCGTTAACTGCCTTCCTTCTCGGCCGGGCGAGGGCGAAGCTTCACGGTAGTGCGGGGGCGATCACCATCCGCGAAGCTGCCAACAGGCGCGAGCACGGCTGCGGGCGCCTCGCCCGCAACAGGCACCTGATAAGTGAGGCGTTCGGGGTCGGTGAACACCAGGTAGCGGCCGTTGAGCTGTGCCGGAGCGAAGTAAATCGTGCCGACACCCTGGGGCGAGCTGCTGTAGTAGGGCACGAACAGTGTTGCGCGCGTGTCACCTTCACTGAGGACGGTGAGCGCGTCGCGGAGTCGGGCGGGCTGCTCGACACCGAAAGCCTCGTCAAGCTCGAACAGTCCGGCGTCGACGTACTTGGTGTTGCTGGTCTGCTCCAAGAGTTCGCGACGCGACTCCGGGAGGTAGTTAAGCCTGATGCGGCGGTGGTTTCGAGGCATCTGCTTGCCCACCCGGAGCGGGAAAATCAGTGCATTGCCGAGGAAAGTCAGCGTGCGGCGACTCCTGGGTATCTGCACCTCGCGGTAGGAGGAGAAGTTGGCGAGAAGAGTGCGGAGTTCCTTCTGCACACCACGGGACATACCGGCGCCGTACACGTCTTGGTCGCCATCAGGGTCGTCGTACTCCGTGTGGGCTCGGGCGGAACGCTCCTGACTCCTCTGGATCGCATGCGGAACCTCCCGGCGGATTGCACATAGTTCCTCTCGTGTGAACTCGCCGCGCCAGTCCTGGCGTTCGCACTGCCCTGTCATGGGACTCCTCTCGATGGCGAGTTCAGACTATCCCAAACTTCAGCCTTGCGCACAGATCCTTCATTCTCGCGCGTGTCGTGGCCATCTGATCGCTCGTAAATGCAGGAGCTTCGTACCTCCCGAGGTCAATTCACTCCACGTTGGTGTCGCCTGGGGCGCCGCCAGTGAGCCCGACTCCGCGTTCTAGGGGTGCAGCTCGACTCCGCGGCCAGAACAGGTCACGTGACATGCAGCCCGGCCGAAGATGCCGATCACATTGTCGGACCTACGGGCTTCCTCTCGACGGCCACTGATCTTGGAGCGGTACTGGAGCTGCGCTGAGGCACCGCCGCCTGCGCTCGTTCCGCAGCGACCCGCGCGCGGGCGCGGTCGATCTTCTGCGCCGTGCCTTCGGGCTGGGCGCCGAGCGGTGTCGGATCGGTGATCTGGTACCGGTCACGGTAAGCAGCTACAACCAGGGCGCGGCGTCGCCACTGCTGCCGCTCCCGCCCAGTCGCGGGTATCGGACCGAGTGCCATAGCCCATGATTCTTGCGTGTGGAGGGCGGTGTCGAGGACCGCTTCTGCTCGGGCTTCGATGAGGTGGCGGCGTTCGGTCAGCGCTTGGCGCATGTCGGGGGTCATGGGGCCGGTGGCTTCGGGAATCAGTCCGGCGATGAGGCGCGGTGCCTGTCGTGTGCGGCCGGAGCCGGCAGGTCGGGTGGTGGCGTTGGCGAGTCGGTGGCGGATGACGGAGGCGATGTCGTCGGCGTCAGCGAACCCGCGCGCCTTGATGAGGCGTGGCAGGAGGGTGTCGACGTTGTGGTGGTTGGCTTCGGCCCGGCGCAGTTCCGCGGTCAGAGCGCCGAAGGCGTCGGAGTCGATGACGGCTTGCGCTTGGTCGGTGGTGAGGCCGCTTCTGGTGATGAGAGCAGCCCAGCGGTCGTGTTGGGCTGCGGCGGCGATGGTTTCGTATTCGGCGGCGAGTTGGGCAATCGAGCCCCACCGGTCCTGTTCGGCAGTGATGGTCTCGTGCGCCGACAGCTCAGCACCACTGTGTTGGAGCACGCCGTAGAGGACCGTGCGGGCGGTGGCGTCGGGATTGTCGCCCGGATGCGACGTGGCGTGGCCGTCGGGTCGGTCGAGGATGACGTAGGCCTGGTTCGATTCCCGTCCGCGGGTCATCGCGACATACAGGTTCTCCCTCGTGGTGGTGGGTTCGACGAGGACGTGGGCGGTGTCGGTGGTGATGCCTTGGGCGCGGTGGGCGGTGACGGCGTGGCCGAGGTCGACGTGCTCGGCCACGTAGTCGGCGGGTAGGACGATGCTGTTGCCGAACCGGGTACCGGGTGGGCGGATCGTGATCGACCCGTCGTCACGCACGGCGGTGATGGTCCAGGTTTGGCCGTTGCGGACCCAGCCATGTCGGTTCCGCAACCGCCGGTCGTTGCGGCGGGTGATGATCGTGTCACCCACGCTCGCTGTGATCCGTCGGACAGGGTGATGTCGGGGCCGGGCTTCAGCGTGCCGTCGAGGATGAGGTCGGCGCGGGCGCGGACGTTGAGGGCGGTGACGTTCTCGCGGGTTTCGGCGATCAGCACCGACGCCAACCCCTGCTGTCGGTCGTGGCGCCAGGCGGTGTAGGCGGCATCGGTCATGGCCTCGGCGTCGCCATCGTGGATGCGGTCATGTGCCAGGTAGGTGTCGATGACTGGGGTGCGGCCGTGCCGCAGTTCCAGGGATGCGGTCTTCTCCCAGGCGTGGGTGAAGCGGTGGACATCGACCAGTTCGGGGGCATCGTGGCGGTCGTGGATCAACAGGCTGAACACACCGCCAGCGTCGACGGACTGGAGCTGTGCGTAGTCACCGACCAGCAGCACCTTCGCCCCCGCATCCTCGGCTGCCTGCGTGATCCGGTCCAAGGAGAGGGTGCCGGCGAGGGAGGCTTCGTCGATGATGACCAGCTGCCCGGGCTGGAAGGTGGCGCCGGTGTGTTGGTGGGTGGTCCACCACTTCGCCGTGTTTTCCGTCTGAATGCCCAGATTGTCGGCCAGTACTTGCGCCGCCACCGCAGACGGTGCCAGCCCCACTACCGACCCAGCACCATGCTCAATTTCCCACGCCCGGCGGAGTGCGTTCATCGCGGTCGTCTTGTCGACGTGTCGGGTTTGACCGGCGTACCTACCAGGCAACGAGGGAGGTCGTCATGGACGGCACAGCAGCAAGCAGTGGCATGGAGCAGGTGGTGGTGTACCTGCGCATCTCCGAGGATCGTACCGGTGCGGAGGCCGGGGTCGAGCGGCAACGCCAGGACTGCCTGGAGCTGTGCGCGCGGCTCGGGATCAGCGACCCGGCGATCTTCATGGACAACGACATCTCGGCCTACTCGGGCAAGAAACGCCCCGGCTACCTCGACCTACTCGAACGCGTGAAGCTGGGGCCGTCGCGGATTGTGGCATGGCATGTGGACCGCCTCTACCGTCGCCCCCGCGAACTGGAAGACCTCATCGACCTCGTGGAGACGCATCCGATCCGGATCGAGACGGTCAAGGGCGGCGCGTTCGACCTGAACACCCACGAAGGCAGGCTCATGGCCCGTCAGCTCGTCGCGATCGCCTCCTACGAATCCGGCCACAAAGCCGACCGCATCCGCCGGGCGAACCAGCAGAAAGCCGAGCGCGGCGACTGGCACGGCGGGGCAAAGTACGGGTACGGCATCGGCGGCGTCCTCATCCCCGAAGAAGCCGCCGTCATCCGCGAGATGGCCGACCGGTTCCTCGCAGGGCAGTCGGTGCGGCAGATCACCAGGTGGCTCAACCGCGACGACGGACCAACACCGCCGTCGAAAGGCAAGAGCCGGTTGAACGTGTGGCACGAGAGCACCGTCGGCTCGATCCTGTGCTCCGCGCGCATCTCGGGGCAGCGCGCCTACGAACCAGCATCCAAGACGACGGCGACGTGGGAACGGCGCGATCGGGCGATCCTGGGGCCGGGGAACTGGGAGGCGATCATCACCCCGGAAGAGACGATGCGTATCCGGGCGGTGTTCAACCATCCCGACCGGCGCGTGGGCCGCTCCTCCAAAAGCCTGCTCGCCGGGCTGATTTCCTGCGCGAAGTGCGGGAACACGCTCGTGTCGTCGGGGTTGCACCGAGGCGAGACGTCTATCGGGAAGCGCCGCTTCTACCGTTGCCTGCCCCTGCCCGGCAGGCCCGAGCGGGGCGGGCTCGTCGTGTCCGCGCACGGCATCGAAACCCTGGTAAGCGAAGCGATGATCGCGCGCCTAGCCGCGACCACGCTGCCGACCGCCGCGCCGGGCGAGGACGCCGGGATCACCGCGGCGATGGAGCAGATCACCGCCGCCCGTCAGCGGATGGAGGACATGGCCCGCGACTACGGAGCCGGGCTGCTCTCCCGCACCGAGCTCCACGCCGCGAAGACCGCCGCCACCGCGGCAATCAACAACGCAGAACTCGTCCTGGGACGTAACGCGAAGTCGTCCGCGTTGAAGGGTATCCCCATCGGCGACGAGCAGGCACTACGAGAGGCGTGGGAAACCGAGTGGTCGATCCCGCAGAAACGAGCAATCATCGCCGCACTTCGACACCCTCATCGTCAAACCCGCACAGCCCGGCAAGACCGGGGCGAGGTTCCGACCCGAACGCGTCGAACTCACCTTCAAAGCCTGAACCAACACGGCACGCGCGAGGTCATCGCTTGGGGCGAGTGAGGACGCGGAGCTTCGCCAGGGCGACCGGATCGGTCACACCGACCGGCACCCCGGAACACTCGCACGCCTCGCGCGTCCACACCACCGGGTCAAACCCCGGCGGCAGACCGCTCGGAACCCGGCTCTGCCGCTCACGAGCCGAGGGTGCCGGGGAAGCCTTGGGGGTGCTGTGTGCTGCTGTGGTTGCCATGTCAGACAGGTACGCAGCATCAACCACAATATCTAGTGCGAATGAAGCGATGCAAACGCTATATGTAGATGTTGTCGCGAGTAGCGCCACCCGGTCGATGCCACCCGGAGGCCGGGCCGCACCACCGAGGAGGTTCACCGTTCAGGCGTCGGGTTGGGGTGGGCGGCGCGTATGGCGTCTGTCAGCGCGTTGTCGTCGCGGAGTGAGTCCGGCGGTTCACCGTTGAGCAGGCGCAGCAGTATGCCGTCGCCGGTCGGGGTGCCGGTGTGCTTCGCCGCGGGATGGCCCAGTACGATCCGCAGCAGCGCAGTCCAGGACCGTGGCGGCAGACCCAGCACGACCGGCACGGTGCGGTCGCGGCGCAGCACCTCCACCGCACGGGACCGCGAAGACAGGTCAGCCAGCCGATAGGCCACATGCTCCACGCAGTCGGCCACGAGCGCGGCATCCCAGCCCTCCAACACGAACAGTCCCACCACCTCCGACAGCACGGCAGCGACCGGCCCGTCATCCTCACCGGACTCTGGATCATCATCGTCGGGAGCGACCGCGAACGCAGGATGGTAGTCGGCCAGGCCCTCTCGGTCCGCGAACCGCACGGCATCATGGAATCCGGCGATCCTGGGCGTGCGGCGGGCCTTGCTCGTCGCCACCAACAGCCCAGCAGCCCGAGCCTCGACGCCGCAGGTGATCTGCACGGCGCGGGTGACCACGGCCCACGGGTTCCCTGCGTTCCGCGTCGAGGGGGCGAGCATGACCTCGAACGCCGCCGACGCGATATGCCACGGGTCGAGGTTGTGTTTCCTGGCCAGCCGTCGATACCGCTCGGCGGTGTAGCGCATCAGATCCGCCGCCTCCCGATCACCCTGCCACGCCCCAGGCCCAGACTCGTGCAGGCGGAGGAGCAGGGCGCGTAGCCCTTCGGGCGTCCCGAATCCTCGGCTGCCCGGCTCCGCAGCGTCGTCGGCGGCGGGCGGGGTGTGTTCGGCCACGGTGGTACCTCCCGTGAAGGAGGTGGCCCACCAGGAGCCAGACCAGGACGCTCACCAACGCGCCCCTATGCCCGCCGCTCGTCAGCATTACTGTTCGACTTATCCCAGTGCCATTTCGAAACTCTCGGCTGACCGTTGAGATGGCGACGGAGGAATTACCTGGGGTGGATACCTTGTGCTCCGGGGGCGCAGCCGTGGCTCAGTTCGCGGCGCTCGGGCGTTGTTCTGTTCATGCCGTTCGTGTGCTTTCTGGTGAGGGAAGTTGCTAGACGGCGGCGAGTCCGATGGTGACGAGGATGAACCCGAGGAGCTGAAGCGATCCTCGGGTGATCTGGAAGACATCCCAACGGCGGCGCATTGCGATGAAGCCTTCGGGTGCGGTGTCCTGTTTGATGCGTCCGGTGCGGAAGTTGATGGGCACGTTGCCGAAGATGGTGACGATGAGCGCGATCCCGAGGGCGACGGCGGCGGAGATCAGCCAGGCCGAGGGCGTCGGGATTGCGACGGTGATCGCGAGGACGGTGGCGGCGGTCATGCCGATGGGCATGATGCGTCCGTAGGTCTTGAGCAGCCCTTTCTCGAAGGTGAGCTGGTCGTCGGGAGCGAGTTTTCGGATCACGGGGTGCACGAGTGCGACAGAGGCGAACTCGGCTGACCCGACGAATCCGGTGACGAGGATGGTGGCAGTCTCCAGCCAGTTCATGATGTTGACCTTTCGGCGGCGTTGTCGCGCTGTAGCGCGATCCACCTGGCGAACGGGGTGGGAGGGGTGCCGAAGTCCTGGAACCACGCGGTGGTGTCGGTCACGTCGCCGTGGCGGTCAATGCTGTCGAGGATGCCCAGGGGTCTGGTCATCTCGCCCTTCAGGAATAGGCGATTGATGGCGCGCATGAACCCGAGCGGCATGACCCGCACCGCGTTCGATGCAACGGGCTTGCCGGATATTGCGCCCGCGTATGCGGCGGTCGCCTCCCGCAATGTCATCGTCTGCTCCCCGGCCACGTCGTAGACCTTGTTCGCGGTTTCGGGCATCTCGAACGCGCGGGAGGCAGCCGCCATGATGTCGTCAGCGGCGACGGGGTGGATCGGGTGCGGTTGGTTGCCGATGAGTACCGGGCGGCCGCCTCGGATGAACTTCGCGAGCGTTTCATTGATGAACCCGACACGGAACACGGTGGATGCCACCGGGCTGGCCATCAAGAGTTGCTCGCCACGGGCCTTGGAGTGTTCCCAGGGATAGTCGGCATAGGCGGGCTGTGCGAACATGCCGGAGATCAGCACCACGCGCCGCACCCCAGCCGCTTCAGCGGCGGCGGCAACGTTCGCAACGCCGTCTTCCTCGATGTGTCGCGCCCGCTCAGGGTCGCTCCCACCGTTGAGGGTCAGCAGCACGCCATCAACGTCGGTGAACGCGGCCACCAACGTGTCGGGGGCCGTGACGTCACCCCGCACGGTCTCGACACCCTTTGGTAGCGATGCCTTCTCTGGCGACCGCACGATCGCGCGCACTGTGTGGCCGTCTGCCAGCAGGCGGGTAAGGGCGTACCCACCGAGGTACCCGGTTGCTCCTATGACAGCGATGCGTGCCATCCCCGCCTCCTCACGGATAGTGCGATTATCTATTTATGGATACTAGTATTATCCATCTGAAAGCGCCAGCGCGATGGGAACGAGGTGCAACGTGGAGATGCGGATGGCGGAGCTGTCACGGCGGTCAGGGCTCAGCGTGCCCACGATCAAGTACTACTTGCGCGAAGGGCTGTTGCAGCCGGGGCGACGGACGAGCGTGAATCAGGCCAGATACGACGATGCCCATCTCGAACGCCTCCGACTGATCCGCGCGCTCGTGAAGGTTGCCGGGCTTCCGCTCGACAAGGTTCGGGAGGTCGTGCAGGCGGTCAGCATTGAGTCTTCCGTCCTCGATGCGATGGGCGTCACCCAAGACGCACTCGTTGGCGACGTTGGAGCCGTCCCAGGCGAGGAGGCTGCGTTACAGCTACTCTCGGAGCTCGTCACCGCGCGCGGTTGGCGATGCCAGGAGGAGTCGCCCGCGCACGCCGCAGCGGTTCAGGCGATAGCTGAGCTGCAGGCCGAAGACCTCACCCTTCTTCTGGATCGTCTCGATGAGTACGCCGACGCCGCGGACGCGGTTGGACGCATCGACGTCCGGGCCGTCGCTGAGGCCGAGAACCTCGAAACGATGATCCGCGGTGTCGTCCTGGGCAGCGTGCTTCGCCGCCCACTCCTGGACTCCCTCGTGCTCCTTGCCCAACAGCACTACGCCAACCAGCTCAACCAGAAGATCGAAACCACCAGGCACGACACTCCCACACGTCAAGCTCGCGCATAGCGCTCATCGCTCGACACGGATCACCTGCCCTGCCATCGCTAGAGCCAGACCCCCTACTTCTCTGGATCCAGCCCCGCTACTTCTCTGGATGCACGCATTTTACGGCGGGGCCGTGGTGCACACCTCCCTCATGAGACCACTCATGAGGGAGGGCCAAGATGAAGGGCGGCGTGATCCTGTTCCGCGGCAGCGGTGCTGCCGCCCGCCGCTATGTCGAGGCCGACCGGTCCCGCGCCGACGAGTACTACCTCGGCGCAGAAGACGCCGTAGCGGAGTACGCCGTGATCGACTCCACCGGCGAGCTCACCTTTGCCCGGTCGCTGTCGGCGGACGAGTACGAGGGGTGGGTGGACTGGATCAACCCGGACACCGGGGAGTCGATGGGCACGCCGCGGAAGCCCGGCGACGT
This sequence comes from Corynebacterium sp. Z-1, assembly GCF_031844665.1. Taxonomy (NCBI): domain Bacteria; kingdom Bacillati; phylum Actinomycetota; class Actinomycetes; order Mycobacteriales; family Corynebacteriaceae; genus Corynebacterium; species Corynebacterium sp. Z-1. Next base: position 2,423,746 of record NZ_CP134621.1, read on the forward strand.
GCGGAAGGGGTCGCCGTTGTTCGCGGAGATGACGATCAATGCCCCCAAGTCCCTGTCGGTCGCCGCCGCCCTCCACCCGGCGGTATCGGAGGCGTTGGATATGGCGCAGCGTGACGCGGCGACAGAGATTCAACGGTTCCTTGGCCAGCACTCGGTCACCCTGGCGGGGCCGCGCGGCGCGCAGGAAGTCCTCCCGGTCGAGCACATGCAGACCGTCGCGATCACGCACAAGACCTCGCGGGCGGGTGATCCGCACCGGCATATCCACTTCCAGATCGGCACCCGGGTGTGGGCGGCCGGGAAGTGGCGGGCACTGACCACCGCGGCCCTGTTCAAGCAGCAAGGAGCGATCCGCGCCCTCGGCACCGCGGTCATCGCCGCGCACCCCGAACTCGCGCAGACGCTCGCGGAGCACGGTCTGACCCTCGACCCGGTATCCGGTGAGGTGACCGAGCTGGAACCGTTCAACGCGGTCATGTCGAAGCGGTCGGCGCAGATCAGACGCAACCTGGACCGCATGGTCGCCGAGTGGCAGGCGGAGCATCCCGGCGAGACTCCTGGCCCGGCACTCACAGCACGGTTGCAGGATGCCGCGTGGGCATATCAGCGTCCCGGTAAGAGGCCTGCCGACCTCAAAGATGAGCAGTGGTGGGTGAACGAACTCACCGAGGCCGGATACGACCCGGCCCGCTTGCATCGGCGGGAGACGCCCGCGCCGGTATCGCTGGATGACCTGTCGGTGCAGGAGGTCGCCAGTCGCGCGCTGGACCGGAGCGCCGCAGGAGCGTCAACGTGGACGCGGCACACCGTGGCCGAGCACGTCACGAGGGTCATCACCGAGGCGGGCGCGCGGGTGACGCCCGCTGAGTTGCGGGAGTTCATCGGTCTGGCGACCGGGCTTGCTGTCTCGGATTGCTTCTCTGTTCTGCCGCCGGGCGCACTCACGCCGGAGCATGTCGCGCATCTGACCAGCCTCAGCGTCGTCGCCGCCGAGACCGCGCTACGCGACCAGATCACCACCGCTGTGCCGGATCGGGAGCCGGAACACCCGGACGTGACCCGCGTGGCGCACGCCACCGGACTCGATGCCGGACAGACCGTTGCGGCAGCGGCGGTGGCTTCTACCGATCCGCTGGTGATCGTGGAGGGTGCGGCGGGCAGCGGGAAGACGACCATGCTGCGCACCGCGATCACCGTCGCCGCCGGACACGGCAGGGCGTCGCGGGTGGTTGCACCGACGTTGCGGGCGGCGCAGGTCGCGCACGACGAACTCGGCGTACCCGCGACATCGATTGCGGCGCTGGTGCACGCGCACGGGTGGCGGTGGAACCGTGACGGCGTGTGGACACGCCTGAACCCCGGCGACACCGATCCCACAACCGGCGGCACCTATACCGGGCCACCCGAAGACGCGCGACTGGATCGCGGCACACGGGTGATTGTGGACGAGGCCGGGATGCTCGACCAAGACACTGCCCACGCCCTCCTCACCATCACCCAAGAAGAAGGCGCCACCGTCGCGCTCATCGGTGACCGCGCCCAACTCCCCGCGGTCGGCCGGGGCGGTGTGCTCGACATGGCCGAACAGATCAGGGGCCGCACCTACGACATGACCGAACTCCATCGGTTCACCGACCCCGACTACGCGGCCCTCACCCTCGCCATGCGCGACCGGGAGAACCCCGGTGACGTGTTCGACCGACTCGCCACCCTGGGCCTCGTCATCCTGCACGCCGTCGAGGACGCGGCCCGCGAGCATATCACCGCCCACGCCCGTGACGGGGAGGCAATCACCGTCGCCACCAACGAAGAAGCCGCTGCGGTGAACGAGCGCATCCGCGCCGGGAGTGTCGAGCGTGGCGAGGTAGACGACACCACGACGGCGACCGGCAGCGACGGCTTGAGCATCGGTGCCGGTGACCTCATCCAGACCCGCCGCAACGACAGCACCCTGGGTGTGGCGAACCGGCAACAGTGGACCGTGCAGCACGTCACCGACGAGGGCACGGTGTATGCACACGAGGTCGGCAGCGACCGCAAGCACCTGCGCACCGTCGCGCTTCCACCCGAGTACGTGGCCGAGCACGCGCACCTGTCCTACGCCGCGACCGCGTACGGCGTCCAAGGCGCAACCGTTGACGGCTCCCACACGCTGCTCAGTAACGCGCCGAGCGCGGCGGGCGTGTACGTCGGCATGACCCGAGGCCGCGACACCAACCGGCTCCACATCGTCGCCGAGAACATGGACGACGCCAAGATTCGGTTCATTGAGGCGATGGAACGCGACCGGGCAGACCGGGGCCTCGACCACGCCACCACCCAAGCCGTCGAAGCAGTGCGCGGTCTCGTCAGTGACGGCCCGGCCAAGCTTGTCACCGCTGAACTCGTCCGCCTTGACCAGGAAGCCGAGCGCGCCCGGAGACAGGCGGAGCGGTGGGAGCAGATCGCCGCACGCCTCGACGCCCAACGCACCGCTCATCGAGCGGGGGACGATAAGAGCACTGCCGTGCTCCGCAAGGCCGAAGACGAGGCCGCACGAGTGCGCGCCGAGGTCGCTGGACCGCTCACCGCTCAAGCCGCACACGACGGTGCGACCTATCTCAGTGCTGTCGAGGGTGAAGACACCGCACGCGCCCGACTCGCCACCGTGGGCAGGTTTGGCCGACGCAAAGCCCGCGCCGAGCACCGCACCGCAACCGAACACACTCAGACGTTGCGCGGACAGGTCACCACCGAATGGGGCACCACGCCGAGCGGCTCTGACCGTCTCCCGGAATGGGCAGCCCGAGTCGCCGCTAAGCGCGCCGAGACCGATCCGCGCGTGACCGACGCCGCCCAAACCCTCGAGGCCGCCACCGCCGACCGGAAAGCGACACTCGGGCGGCACGAGCAGGAGCGGCTGGCGTTGCTGGTCAGCGAGTACGGGGCGGAGCGAGCACGTCGTGACCATCTCGGCATGCGGATAGCGACCCCCCACCGCGACGCCCGCGACGCCCGAGCGCGAGCCGCCACGACCCGTGCTGAAGCCGACGAACTGCGCGGTCTCCCCATCACCGACGCCGCCCGACGCATCGAAGCCAAGCGTGCCGATCAGGAGCACGCTCGACAACGAGCAGCGGAACGGGCGCGGCAGGTCCATGACCCGTTTGCGCTTGATCCTTACCGCCACGACCCCCGTCGCGAGGGGCCGGCACGCGGGCTGTAGCCGTGTTCGTGCACCTATCCTGATTATGTGGAGACAGCAGTGCGGGGATGCGGACCGGTACTGGCGGCAGGCCGACGGCACTCAGTTGCGCTGCGACAGGATGGCACCGTGGTCGCCGTTGGTGATGGCAGAGCTGGTGAATGCGATGTCGACCGCTGGGAAGACGTGATCGCGGTAGCAGCGGGCAACGTCCATACCGCCACGAACACGGGCAAATCGCACACCATCGGTCTTCGCTCAGACGGCACAGTGCTGGCGACTGGATGGAACGACGACCAGCAGTGCGAAGTCGGAGGATGGCGAGACATCGCAGCGGTAGCGGCGGGTTGGCGACGCACCCTCGGTGTCGCCTCGGATGGCACGGTGCTGGCTACCGGACGCATCAGCGAGGGCGCGTGCGATGTGCGATCCTGGCGAGACATCGTGGCAGTCTCGTGCGGCGACTGGCATTCGGTCGGCCTATGTGAGGACGGTTCAGCCGTAGCGGTCGGTAACAACCGACGAGGGCAATGCGCTGTTGGGCACTGGCGGAACCTCACGGCGATTGCGGCAGGTTACCTCCACACGGTCGGGTTGAGACACGACGGGCGAGTACTCACTACTGCGGCACCGGCCACAGGAGCGGGCAACGTCAGCCGGTGGGAGGAGGTCGTCGCGGTGGCCGCCGGGAGTCGCCACACAGTGGGCGTGATCGCTTCCGGCCGGGTTCTGGCCGTTGGGGATAACAGCCACGGGCAGTGCGATGTCGAGGGCTGGGACAACATCATCGCAGTCGCAGCAGGCTCCGCCCATACCCTCGGCCTGTGCGCTGATGGTGCCCTCGTCAGCGCAGGAAACAGCGCCGACGGCAGGCGAGACGTCACGTCGTGGATAGGCCTGCACTGCCCTGAAAGAGACTAGAAACCACAGGAACACGACGACCAAGACCGGACCCCTGCGCCTATGCCGCTACACTGGTGGTGGGACAATAGTGTGCACGAGCGGGAGGAATGTCATGGCAGCTTCCATCGATCTGGAATACCCGTTCACTGGCCGCTGGATCGTCCAGAACAGCCCCGCCAACCGAGTACCCAGCCATGGCACGGCGCTGCTGGCCACGTCCTACGCCATCGACTTCGTTCCCGCCGATGGCGCCGGGCGCTCCGCACCCATCACGTTCAGTTCGTTCATACGACCCGAACCGGCAGAGAAGTTCTCGGGCTTTGGCCGCATGCTCCTGACGCCTGTCGAAGGGATCGTCGTCTCCGCGCACGACACCGAACCCGACCACCCTGCATATCGCGGACTACCGTCTATCGGCTATGCCCTCACCCAGCAACGCCGAGCCCGAGCAGGGTGGATCGCACTTGCCGGTAACCACGTACTCATCGAGTCCGATGGTGTCGTGGTCGCCCTCTGCCATCTCCAGCAAGGCAGCCTGAAAGTCCGGACGGGACAGCGCGTGCAGATAGGCACCGGGCTCGCGCGCTGCGGGAACTCCGGCAACAGCACCGAGCCGCACGTCCACATCCAAGCGATCACCACCCCCGATATCGAGCGCGCCGCAGCCGTGCCCCTCACGTTCAGGGGCACCCTCCCGCGCAACGGAGCGGTCATCGACATCAGCGATTAGTGGTGTCAAACACAACATGTGGTATTGCCGGCCCCGGCCGGCCCCGCCAACACATCCACGACCCGGCCCGACACCGCGACCGAGGCCAAGGCTGCTGCCTGGTCTGGACCGAGCATCCGACCCTCGGCATCAGGCTTGCTCGTGATGGTCTCGACGGTGGCGAGATCGATGCTCGGGCCGGTGGTGGTGCGGGCCCGTTGCAGGAGGCGGTCTTCGGCGGCGAGGAGGGTGTCGGAGGAGAACACGGTCGAGTGCTTCGGACGGAACACGCTGGTGCCGTCCAGGCGGCGGAACTCCACCGGACTGGTCGCGAGCTCGGGTGGGGTCAGGCGCAGGGACGCCTGTTCGGCAGCGTCGGCGACCATGGCGGTGATGGCTTCGCGGTCCTCGACGGTGGCGAACCGCCACCCCATCGTTTGGCGGGCGGCTTCGGCCATCAGGTTCCAGCGCCGCCACGTCGAACGCTTCTCACCGACTAGCTCGACCACCGACCGCCCCACCTGCCCGATCAGATCCAACGGCACATCATCAGCCCGCAACAACAACTGCCGCTCCCCGGCAGTGACGCTCCGCGCCCACACGGTGGCATCCATACCGAGCTGCTGGCTGGCGCGGGTGCGCCACTCGGCTGTTAGATCAGCAAGCGAGCGGACCTGCTTCTCCGGCCGCGTCGCGAGCGTGGCCTGGGCGCGCAACCGGATCACGGTGGCATCCGATGGCTGCCGTCCGTGGGTGGCCACGTACTCGGCTACCAGCCGGTCCTTCTCCACCTCGATCTGCCGCGCCCGCGTGGAAAACTCCGCCACCAGTTCCTCGGGGACATCGGTGATCGCCCACGACGGGTTCCGGTCCCGTCCCATCTCCCGCGGCTCCCACCTCACGCCGAAGGTGCGTGTCATGTGGTCGGCGAACACGGCCTCGTGCAGCTCGGACAACGCGACAACCGCGGCATGCATCGGCCGCCCATCCAGACTCCGCTACTTCCCATCCAAGACCGTTTGGGCCTTGTTGCTGATCACCACATGCGTATGCAAGTGCGAGTCCCCGGCACGGGAATCGAAGTGATCAAACGCGGTCGCGATGAGCCCGGTGACGTCGACCTGTGCAACCGCGCCATCCTCAGCGGTTGCGCCCGTGCGGGTGGCTGCAACCTCGCGCTCCATGAACGCAACCACCGCCGCAACCGCCTCATGATGGGCTTGCGCAATCAACGCCTGCGTCCCCGCGTCCGCAACCGCCCACAACACCGACGCCGACTTCGGCACACTGAACGTGAAATCAAACCCCGCCACCGCACGCCGCGACCCCGCGCAGCCTCCTCCGCCTCGATCTGCGCCACCATCCGGCCCCGCTCCCCAGGGCCGAGCGACGGGTCCAGCTGCGCGGCACGATCCGCCGTCGAGCTGTACACCGGATACGCCCGCCCCAGCGGGTCACCAGTGATCGGGTCCCGCCCCATCCCCACTAGCAACTGGAGCTGCGCTTCCGACACCTGGGCGCCAGGTGTGAGTTCGCCATTACCCAGAGCGGTGACGCCGGAGCCGAGCCAGTGTCCGGGTGGGGTGCCGGCCTCGGCGTAGTAGCGGGTCAGCGGCGTCGACAGCGACCGGTCACCGTCACCAGCCGCCACGGTGGCAGCAGGTACTTGTAACCATCGCCGGCCGACATCACCCGCATCGACACCGTCACCCAAACCACCCCTCACCTGCTCGTCACACAGGTGAGCCAGCGCCCTCCCAACCTCGATCTGCAAGACGCGTGGCAGATCTGTCGAGGTCTCTCATGGAACGAATCTCGATGATGCCGGGGCTCTGCGGCCGTGGGTTAGCTCGGGATTCGTACTGGCCAGCATTGATACGGATCTCCGCGTCTTTGAGCAGAGACGGGATATTGAGTTGCTGACCGGCAGCGGGGTCACCTACGCTGGTGGGCATGTTGTTCTACGGCACTGCTTCGCTGCGTCTGCGCAGCCGCTAACAGCGGCGGGCACCCTCCACAGGTTGTTGCTCCCGCACCCGATGATCACGGCCGGGCGGCTCTTTCAGCGTGCCCGGCTCCGGAACAACCACGGAGCAAACAGTGCCTACCTATCGAGGTGGCCGTCATGAGCACGGCCAGAACTTCCTGACTGACCCATCCACCATTGCCACGATCACACGGCTCGTGGCTGCCACCGAGGGCCCGATCATCGAGATCGGCCCCGGTGACGGAGCACTCACCACCCCGCTGGCCCAGCTCGGGCGGCCGGTGACAGCCGTCGAGATCGACACCAGGCTCGCCCAACGCTTGACCCAACGACTCCCGTCGCACGTGGAGGTCGTCGCCGACGACTTCCTGACCTACCGGCTTCCAACATCTGCGCATGTGCTCGTCGGCAACCTGCCGTTTCACCAGACCACGGCCATACTGCGCCGCATCCTGCACTCCCCGGCATGGACCGATGCAATCGTGCTCGTGCAATGGGAAGTCGCGCGGCGCAGAGCGGGTGTCGGCGGTGCCACGATGATGACGGCGCAATGGGCGCCTTGGTTCGAGTTCACGCTGCACAGTCGTGTTCCCGCTCGCGCGTTCACCCCGCGTCCGGGAGTCGACGGCGGAATCCTCACCATCCACCGTCGCGAACATCCGCTGCTGTCCCCGACACGGCGGCGCCAGTTCCATGCCCTGGTCCACCGCGTCTACACCGGCCCCGGCCGCGGGCTTGCACAGATCCTCGCGCGCACCACCTCACTCGGGTCACCACAGACCACACAGGCGTGGCTGACACGCCACGGCATGACCGCTGCAGGACTCCCGAAGGACCTGCCCGTCGAGGCATGGGTGGACTTGTTCAAGACCACCGGTTCTTCACCGACTGCACACCGTGCGCAGACGCAGCAGGTGAAGTCGAGGAGACGCCGTCGATGACCATCGCAGCGCGGCACCAGGCCTGCCGCTACACGTCAACAGCTAGGAGTGCCACGGAGCACCGTTCCGGTGAAACATCCACAGAACTGGCAGCGCGGCTGCTCGCAGAAGCACCTCAACGGGATTGGAGACTCCGTGACCTTGCCGCGCTAGTTCACCTCTCGGTGTCACAGCTGGGCAGAGCGTTCACACAACGATTCGGGATGCCGCCCATGCGGTACCTGGCTCACATTCGGGCCCATCGGCTGGCTCACCTTTTGGTCGAGACTGATCTTCCAATCGGCGTCGCCATGACAAAAGTCGGGTGGCGCAGCCGTGGACATGCCGCACGGCAGTTCACCGACGTCGTCGGGATCAGCCCGTCCGAATATCGGCGCACTGCGATTAGGCGCACTCTCACGGAGACCAGCCCGTGGCCATCAGCAACGCAGGGCAGCCCCGAATCAAAAGGCCCCCTCACGACAGGAGTGCCGTGAGGCCGTCGGAGAGAATCTCGCGTGGGCTGATGTGGTGCGTCGCGTGGAGCCGCGCATAGGTAGGAGCTTGGTCAGGGTCAATGGCGACGCGCTTCTCGTCAGACGCCATGGGTGCGGTCAGCGAGGCGCCAATCACCAGGTTGGACAATCGGTAGGCAGTTCCCAGCGGATCCGGGGTACCCGCTTGTTCGAGCAGGACGCACATCCGCTCGGAAAGGGCCAGGTAGGCCGGGCCCCTGGGAGCGCGCATACCGATGACCTGACCGGCCCACCGGTGGGTCGTGAGGTGCGCGAAGAAGGCGTGCATCAGGGCAGGCAGGTCGGCGTTGCGGATCGACTCGGACATCACGGGATCGTCTGCAAGCGCCGTGTCGAGGGCGAGGTCGAACAGATCGTCGACGGATTCGAAGCGGGAGTACAGGCTGGCTGGAGCGACACCCACCTGTTGCGCCACAGATCGCAGGGTGAGGGCCCTCAACCCGCCTTCGTCCAGCAGCCTCACCGATGCCCTCGCAACCTCCCCGATGTCCACTGCACGGAGGCGTCGCACAGGTTTGCGATGTTCCCAGTAGCCCACCCCACCAGCCTAACCAAACATGCTTCAGTTAGCTATCCTTTCTACGTTAGGTTTAGCGCATGCTGGATGCCACCACCCTCCCGATCACCTTTGAGAACACTCGCCTACGCCCCCTCTCTGAGCTGGACGCAGACGCGTATGCGGCCGGCACCAAGGATGAAGCTGTGCGGTGCTTCGGCCACCTGCCCGACTCCGACTACACCCCCGAGTCCGTGCGACGGATGATCCGTGACGAGGTTGCTGAGGGTCTGTCGTCCGGCACGCTGGCAGTCCTCGCACTTGCCGACGCCGAGACGGACCGGTTTGTGGGCTCCTTGGTGCTCTTCGACGTCAGCTCCGAGGCTGCCGAGATAGGGTTCTGGATTCATCCGGATGCGCGGGGAGCAGGGCACGCTCGTCGGGGCCTGGAGTTGGCATCGCGCTTCGCACGCAACAGTGGACTGCGAACCTTGACAGCACGCACGCTCCTGGAGAACAAGGCCTCCCAGCGGTGCTTGACGAACGCAGGGTTCCATGAGGTCGAGCGAGCCATCGGGACCACGCCCGCAGGACAGCGCGAGGAACTATTCCATTACCGGCGCGATCTCAAGCCCACCGCCCAGTGGCCGTTGGCGACGGAGCGGCTTCGGCTCCGTCCGCATAGCGCCGACGATGCCGAATGGCTTCACGAGCTGTACTCGCGACCCGACGTTGCCCGCTACCTGCTGGACGAGCCATGGACCGCGGAAGTCACCCACGACAAGCTCACCGAACGCCTAGCGAAGACTGACATCGATGGCGAGACTGGCGCGCTTGCGCTGGTCATCGAGCATGACGGCGTCCCGATCGGAGACGTCGCGTTGTGGCTCACCGATCACGAGCACCGTCAAGGCGAGATCGGGTGGGTTCTCGACCCGGCGCACGGTGGGCAAGGTTTCGCCAGCGAAGCCGTCCGAGCAGTACTCGCCCTCGGGTTTGACCACTACCGGCTCCACCGCATCACCGCGCAGATGGATGCCCGCAACAGCGCCTCGGCAGCACTGGCTCGTCGTGTCGGGCTCCGGCTCGAAGCACATCACGTCCAGGACTGGTTCAGCAAGGGCGAATGGACCGACACCCTCATCTTCGCGCGACTTGCCTCCGAGCACATGCGCCAATGATCGGGAGTCTGACTTTCATGCTCCCTGTAGGCGGCTCCCAAATCTACCGCGCTCTGACGACGTATCGGCATATTGAAAGGCTGAGATGACTCAAGATCCCCTGCGCCGGCCTCGCAGCGCACACGGTGGTTCGTGCTCACCGCCGTCTCTCTCGGTTTGCTGCTTGCAACGGTCGACACTTCGATTCTCTACGTGGTCGTGCCTCTTCTGACGGACGAGTTGTCGGCGAGCGTAAGTGAGTCACTGTGGATCATCAACATGTACCCCCTCGTCATGACTGGCCTACTGCTGGGCACCGGGACGCTCGGGGATAGGTTCGGACACAAGCTGGTGTTCCAGATTGGCATCAGCGCGTTCGGGATAGCTTCCCCACTCGCAGCCTTCTCTCCAAACGCGTGGGTGCTGATCGTCGCGCGGGCACTACTCGCGGTGGGTGCAGCACTGATGCTGCCCGCGACACTCGCGATCATCCGGTTCACGTTCGAGGACGAGGATGAGCGCAACGTCGCCATAGCTGTTTGGTCGAGTGTCTCGATCGGTGGCATTGCCTTCGGCCCGCTCGTTGGAGGCCTGCTCCTGGAGTGGTTCTGGTGGGGCTCGGTCTTCCTCATCAACGTCCCCTTTGCCCTCGTGACCTTCTTGTTGGCGGCCATGTACGCGCCAGCGGCTCGCGCATCGGCAAGAACGTCCTGGGACTTGCTGTCTTCTGTGCTGGCTCTCGTTGGGTTGACTGGCCTAGTCGCAGCGATCAAGCAGGGTGCCGTATCGGCCCCCTCCGGTGCGTTTATTACAGGGGCACTTGCGACGAGTTTCGTCTGCTTCTGGTGGTTCGCACGGCGCCAGCGGAGACTCCCAACACCGCTCCTGGATTTCTCGGTCTTCCGCAGCCGATCGGTCGTTGCCGGTGTCTTGGCAGCAGGGCTGGCCACATTCGTCTTTGCCGGAGTTGGGGCGGTGACTTCTCAGCACTTCCAGCTGGTTCGTGGATTCTCACCCTTGCAGAGCGGACTCCTGTTGGTCGCGATCGCGGCGGGCGCGACGGTGACCTCCCTCCTTGCGGGTTCAGTGCTTTCCCGAGTCGGCCGCGTCGCCTGCTCGGCGCTGGCTGTGTTGTTGCGGGCGGGGGTTATGCACTGGCAACCCTGGTTCTGGAGGCGAACTTGTGGATGTTCGCGGTCAGCCTGTTCCTCGCGGGCACAGGAATTGGAGTCCTGATCACAGTGGCTTCCTCCACGATCATTTCCAACGTGTCTGGCGCTCCGTACGGCGGGTGCCGATCCTGCCACCCGACCGCATCCGCACCCTCCCCTTCGGCACCGGCGTCACCCTGCTCCGCTCCGCGCCGCCGATCATCACCGACCTGACCGCCTGGCCCACCCGTCCCGACGCCGAGGCCCTCAAGCGGGGTCGCGCCCGGCTCGAACAGCTCCTGCAGAACCCCCGTGCATGACCGGGGTCGCGGGGTGCACCTGACCGGTACCAGCATCCCACACCACCGGCGGGCTGCAGTCCACGAGTTGAGAGGTACCGCGTCATGTCCATCCGCACCCAGGAATCCCTGTCCGGGTTCATCGCATCCGATCCACAGCTGACCTACACCGAACGCGGCGATGCCCGCTTCTACGCCCGCTACGGCCAAGAGAACTTCCTACGCGAAGAAGACGGCACCTTCACCAAACTGGAACCCTCCTTCGGCAACCTCGTCTTCTACCGCGCCACCGCCGAACGCGCCTTCGAACGCTTCACCAAAGGCGACCAGTTCGTCGCCGAAGGCTACGCCCACGACTACACCTACGAACGCGACGGACAACGCATCGCCGGCGAAGAGTTCGTCACCAAGAAGATCGGCCACGACACCGCCCGCACCCGCTACGACGTAGACCGCACACCCCGCCAAGCACTCGAACGCCAGGCGGCTGGGCAGGCCTTTGAACCACCCCAGCACCACCAGGCCACGCCCGCTGCCGACAGCCTCAGCATGTGACCCGGGGGAGACATGAGCACTCACGGCCTCGAGCCCGACGACCAGTACGAGGACCCCGGCATCCTCGACGACCACCCCCACACCCCCGACACCAGCGCGCTGCCAGAACCACCGCACCCGATCAACTGGAACCTGCTATCGGCGCAGGATCTGGAAGCCGAGCTGCTGGAGCTGAACCGGTGGGTCGACTGGCTCCGCCACACCTACGGCCTACCCGCCGCGGTCATCCCGCCCTACTGGCACCGCCACCCCGAACTTCTGTGGGAACTGTCCGCCCTGCACCTGCACTGGCTATGCGCCTACGACCCCGAACAAAACGGCTCCGCACCCCTGGGATGGCACCGCGACTTCGCCGACGCCCGCCACCGCCTCCGTGACTGGGTCACCGCCTCCGGCACCCGCCTGGACCGCGACCGACCCACCCGACAGACCACATGGCCCGGCGAAGAACCCCAACCCGCCCACGACGAGTCCGTCATCACCGACCGAGACGCCGACTTCGCCCAATACGTCATCGACCAGGTCAACGAACGACAGGCTGCCGAAGACGCCTTCTACGCCAGCCTGGATGACCGGATCGACCCGGCTACCGATGAGGTTCGCGACGATGTTCTGGGTCCTGAGGGTGGATGAGGATGGTGCGCAGGTATCACCGCACCACCGCCCGGGTCGAAGCGGATCGGCCCCTGCGCGTGCGCTATGAGCCGCGCGAGGAGATCGATGTCGCGAAGGTTGCCGAGGTGTTGATCCGGATCGCGCTGCGCACCGCCGGCGACCAGCCCGTCGGGCAGTCCGGCGCCCATCTTCGTCGCCTGTTCGCAGCCGAACGCTAAACTGGGTCCACATCAAGTTTCGGCGCTGTTGGCACCTACTCTTGCTAAGCCCCGTTCGCGGGGTGTTCTTTTCGACTCTGACGTGACCGCCTCCGGCGCCCCACCCGCCCCCAGACATGTGGGGGCTTGTGAAAGGCGGTCACCATGACACTCGATCAACTCTCCGGCCTCGACATCTCAGTCCTTCGACGCCTCGCCCGCACCACACCACGCCCAGACACCACTGCGTCCGGAAGTGAAGGGAAGGTGGCGGCGATCAGCTACCTGCGGGTCTCGACCAAGGATCAGGCCACCCGCAACGGGCTGGAAGAGGGCCTGTGGATCCCGGCCCAGCGCGAAGCCGCGCAGCGCAAGGCCGAACAGCTCGGTGCGGTCATCATCAAGGAGTTCATCGAGCCCGGCGAGTCAGCCAAGACCGCCCAACGACGCGCGCTCCAAGAGATGCTCGACTACGCCACCACGCATCCGGTGCGGTACTGCATCATCAACAAGGTCGACCGCCTCGCCCGCAACCGGCTCGATGACGCCAAGATCCACGCCGCGCTGCGGGATGCGAACATCAGCCTGGTCTCGGTCACCGAGAACATCGACGAGACCCCCTCAGGGATGCTCATGCACGGCATCCTGGCCTCCATGGCCGAGTTCTACTCGCTGAACCTGGCCCAGGAAGTCCTCAAAGGCATGATCCAGAAGGCCGCGATCGGCGGCACCCCCACCAAAGCGCCTCTGGGCTACCTCAACGTCCGCACCACCGACGCCCGAGGACGCGAGTCCCGCGAGATCGTGATCGACCCCGAACGCGCCGACCTCGTCCGTTTCGCCTTCACCGCCTACGCCACCGGGGACTGGTCCCTGTCGCGCCTGGCCAAAGAACTCACAGCCCGCGGCCTGACCACCCGACCCACCCCCTCCCAGCCGGCCAAACCAGTCACCACCACCGGGCTGCACAAGATCCTGACCAACCCCTACTACCAGGGCACCGTCACCTTCCGCGGCGTCACCTACGACGGCACCCACCAGCCCCTCGTCGACGCGGAGACGTGGCTGCGCGTCCAGACCAACCTGGACGCCAACAACGCCCGTGGCGAACGGCCACAGAAGTACGACCACTACCTCAAAGGCACCCTGTCCTGCGCCTGCGGAGCCAAGCTCATGATCGAACGCCCCCGCGACAAGTCCGGGGACCGCTACGAGTACTTCACCTGCTCCGGACGACGCCGCAAGACCACCAACTGCACCCGCTCAGCGATCCTCGCCGAACGCGCCGAAGCCGAGATCGAACGCACCTACCAGCGCAACTCCCTGACCCAGACCCAGGCTGAGCACGTCCGGAAGGTCCTCAACGACGTGTTCGACCAGCTCGAAGGATCCAGCGAGGACGAACGCAAGCTCCTGACCGCCCAGCGCGACAAGCTCGAGGCCGAACGCCTCAAACTCGACCAAGCTCACTACGCCGACGCGATCCCCCTCGACCTCCTCACGAGCGAGCAAGACCGCATCCGCGCCAGCCTCGACCAGATCACCACCCGGCTCGACAACCTCACCGACACCTACGCCGAGGCCCGAACAGGCTTGGACCAGCTCACTGAACTCCTGGTCGACCTCAACGACCTCTACAACAAGTGCGAACCAGCCGAACGACGCATCCTCAACCGCGCCCTGTTCACCCGCATCACCATCGACGACGAAGAGAACGCCACCTACACTCCCGAGCAGACCACAGCCAGCGTCCTCGCCCACACCAGCATCGATGCCCCGGCCCACGTCACCGCAGAAACAAAACTGCCCCGCCATCAGGCGGGGCAAGTTTCGATTTTCTCATCTTACGTGGAGCTAAGGGGATTCGAACCCCTGACCCCCACACTGCCAGTGTGGTGCGCTACCAGCTGCGCCATAGCCCCAAGTTGCACTTGTGACCCGCGGGCGTTACCTGCGGACAACTCCGCTCAATATACACCCGGGCGCGAAGTGCAACCAAATCCCCTGTAATCGGGTTACGCGGTGGCCGCGTCGACCCAGTTGGTGATCTCCTGGCCCTCGACGAGGTCCTTGTCGTCGCGCATGACGCGCGGCGTGTAGGCGGTGCCGGTCTTTTCGTTCTGGTAGTTCAGGTTGGCCTCGCCCATCGCGGTGGCCTGCTCCTCGAACGCGCCGTCGCGGATGGCCTGGACGGCTTCGTCAGAGGCGCCAAACTCCTTGGCGCGGTCGGCGAAATCGTCCTTGTCCAGCTTGTTGAACACGCTCTGCTGGTTCTCAAAAAGCATTGCGCGCAGGTTCCACAGCGCCTCGGCCTCACCGTTGGCGGCCAAGGCGAGCTCAGCGGCCAAGGCGTGGGTGGAGTGGCCCGGGCTGTACTGCCCGCCCTGGGAGTCGAGAATGGTCATCGGGCGGACGTTAACCTCGAGTTCGCCGGCCTGGATCTTCTCCAGGGCATCGCCGTCGGTCGCCGTTGCCAAGTCGGCGCAGTAGGAGCAGGAGAAGTCCTCGAACAGGTCGACCGTCTTGGCACCCTCGCCACCCTCTGCAGCGGAGAGAGTGAAGTAGGGGTCACCCTCGACATAGCTGACCTGGAGGTTTTCCACGGGGACCATTTGCTCGGCGATCGCCTGGCTGCGCTGGGAGCGCCCGTTGAAGACGATCAACCCAATTACCAGGGCGGCAATGGCGACGACGGCGACGAGCGCCCAGATGAAGGCTGAGCCGCCCTTGTCGTTGGGGTTTTTAACTTTACGCGTGGTCATGGTTAATACACCTTCGCTTTGATGACTCGTACACAAACTTCCCCTAGAGTTTAGGGGTAAATCGCCCATTTCTTAAACGGGCGGTAGATCATGAACAACGTGATGGCGATGTAGAACACGTCTCGGCCCATCGTCGCCAAGATGTTCGTGCCCGTTTCGGTCGGATCGGGGTTAAAGCACCCGCAGTCGATAACCAGGCCCCGCGACCATGCCGAGCCCAGCCCGATGATGAACAGCACCAACACTCCGATGGATACCCATCCCGCCGGGCGCAGCGTGATGCCCAGCAGGAGCAGCAGGCCACCGGCCAACTCCAACGGGCCGATGAGGCGCGCCAGCAAGTCCGACCAGGCAGGAGTGAAAATCTCGTAGGCCTGGATGGTGAGGGTGACATCCATGTGCGCGCCGATCTTCGACCATCCAGCGGAGATCCAGATGTAGGCCATGAAGAACCGGGCCGCGGCGGAGAGGATGTCGAGCACCATCTCGCGGGTGCCGCCAGGCGCGCGCGTAGCGGGCGCTTCCTGGGCATCGTACGTCGTTGTCACCCCTAGCACCTTAGCGGAGCCACCTGACAGGCGATACCCCCGCTCACTGTGAGCTAGGACCCAAGCACCTCGGAAACCAATGCCTGAGCTTCCTTTTGCACCTGGGCAAGGTGCTCGTCGCCCTTGAAGGACTCAGCGTAGATCTTGTACTTGTCCTCCGTACCCGACGGCCGCGCCGCGAACCAGGCGTTTTCCGTGGTCACCTTGAGCCCGCCGATGGCGGCGCCGTTGCCGGGGGCGTCGGTAAGCTTCGCGGTGATCTCCTCCCCCGCGAGTTCGGTCGCGGTGACCTGCTCCGGGGAGAGCTTCTTTAGGGTGGCTTTCTGCTCGCGGTTGGCGGGGGCGTCGATACGCGCGTAGGCGGGCTCGCCGAATTTCCCGGCCAGCACGCGGTAGCGCTGCGACGGCGTGTCCCCGGTTACGGCGGTGATCTCGGCTGCGAGCAGGTCCATGATCAGACCGTCCTTGTCGGTCGACCACACGGTTCCGTCGTGGCGCAGGAACGAAGCGCCCGCGGATTCCTCGCCGCCGAAGCCGATGGTGCCGTCGATAAGCCCAGGCACGAACCATTTGAACCCGACGGGAACCTCGACGAGCTCACGGCCCAGCGAGGACACGACGCGATCGATCATGGATGACGACACCAGCGTTTTGCCCACCGCGGTGCGCTCGCCCCAGCAAGGGCGGTGCGAATACAGGTACTCAATCGCCACCGCCAGGTAGTGGTTCGGGTTCATCAGCCCGGCATCGGGGGTGACAATGCCGTGGCGGTCCGCGTCCGCGTCGTTGCCCGTCGCGATGTCGAACTTGTCGCGGCTGGCCACCAGCGACGCCATTGCGTCCGGGCTGGAGCAGTCCATGCGGATCTTGCCGTCCGTGTCCAGCGTCATGAACCGCCAGGTGGCGTCGACAAGCGGGTTGACCACGGTGAGGGTGAGCTTGTGGGTCTCGGCGATGGCTTGCCAGTAGTGCACGCTGGCCCCGCCCATCGGGTCCGCGCCGATTCTCAGCCCGCTTGAGCGGATCGCGTCGATGTCGACCACGTTCGCCAGGTCAGCGACGTAGGAGCCCATAAAATCGAACTTTCCGGCCCGCTCATCGAGCACGCCGCTTATCGACGCCCTTTCCACGCCCCGCAAGCCATCCCCGATGTAGGAATTGGCCCGCGCCGCGATCCAATCCGTCGCATCGGTGTCCGCCGGCCCGCCGTTGGGCGGGTTGTACTTGAAACCACCGTCGCGCGGCGGGTTGTGCGAGGGCGTGATCACGATGCCGTCGGCACGCTTCGGGTCCGTGCCGGTCACGCCGCCGCTGAGCGCGGCGTTGTGTCGCAGGATCGCGTGCGAGACCGCGGGGGTCGGGGTGTAGGCGCCGGCGGCGTCGACAAGCACCTCGATGCCGCCGGCGATGAGCACCTCGAGGGCCGAAATCATGGCTGGCTCGCTCAACGCGTGGGTGTCGCGCCCGATGTAGATCGGTCCGCCGATGTTGTTGTCGCGGCGGTAATCCACGATCGCCTGCGTAATCGCCCAGATGTGCTGCTGGTTAAACGCGTTGTCCAGTGACGACCCGCGGTGCCCGGACGTGCCGAACGCAACCTGCTGGTCGGGATTGTCCGGGTCAATCTCGCGGGTGTAGTACGCAGAGACGACCTCGGCGATGTCAATCAGGTCGCTCGGCTGGGCGGGCTGACCCGCGCGTTCGTGTGTCATGTCGGAAATGCTCCTTCGCGTCGATAGGTAACGCCATCAATCATTCCCGCACCCGCCGGTTTTCGCCACGGATCCGCGGCTGCGAGGGGTAAGGTGAGCGTTCGTGAAAGAAGCCCTCATCGTCGGTGCCGGTGCCACGCTCGGCGCGCTGACCAGGTGGGCAATCACCCTCGCGCTCCCCGTCGTACTCCCCGTGCCGCTCGACGGCATCCACCTGGTCAACGTCCTCGGCTGTCTGGCCATGGGCTTCTTCGCTCCCGGCAAGTTCTGGGGGACCGGCTTCTTAGGCGGCTTCACGACGTTCTCCGGCGTCGCCATCGCCGCCGCGCTCAGCTCGCCCCTGGGTGCGATCGCCCTGCTCGCGGTCTACTTCGTGGTCTGCGTCGGGGCATGGCTGCTTGGCGACGCCCTGCGCACCCGCACCAGGGGCACCGCATAATCTCCCTGGCCATCATCTTCGTATTGATGCCCGCCGGGGCCGTCACCGTCGGCGCTTTCCTCGGCGGGCTCGCCCGCTGGGGGCTCAGCCGCATCCCCGGGGGGCTGACGGGAACGCTGCTGGCCAACCTGTTCGCCTCTATCGTGATCGGGCTCTCACTCGGTCTGGAACCCCGGTGGCAGGTGTTTCTCGGTGTCGGATTCGCCGGGGCGCTGTCGACGTGGTCCACGCTTGCGAAAGAGCTCGGGCAGCTTGTCAAGGAGCAGGCCTGGCGACGGGCCGGGGTGTACGCCGTGGCAACCGCGGTTCTGGGTGCTGGCGGCGCGTACCTCGGCTACCTGACATCGGGTGTGGGCCTCGCGTCCTAGATTGTGTGTCGTGGGGTGCGGACGTCGTCGCCGATAACGTCGGGCAGTACTGCGGGGGCATCACCGAGCAGGGCGCGGAGGTTGCCGTTGCGTTCCACCGCGCTGGTTACCGCCCGCACGCGACGCTTACGCGACCCACCATTAGCACCGTGCCCACCCGGACCGATCGGTCCACCAAATGCTGTCGCGCGATTGATGGTTTGAGCTGCGTTTGCAGTCGATGCGGCGCCATAACCGGTCGTGGCGACTGGGGTGTTCGGGGCATATCCGGCGAGCGGAGTAGCTGCGGTCAAAGGCGTGCTCGCGCCGCGGCCAACGAGTCCGACCACGGAACCCGCACCCGCGCCCGCAGCTGAACCCACACCATGCCTGCCACCAACACCCCGGTGCGCACCCGAATGACCAGCTGTACGACCCGAGGCAGAACTTAGACCACCACGCGGGCTCAGGGACGGGGTCAACCCAACCGCCGGCGCACCATAGCCCCCGGAAGCAGTCACACCAGGTGACATCTGCGGCGCCGACGCCAACTGCGCCGACGGGGTTAGCTGCGGCACAGTTGCCACAGAGGCGGCCTGTGTGACAGGACTCACCGGTGACACCCCACCGAGTGCAGCCACATCTTCTCCCGGCACAGCAGCAATAACTTCTTGCGGGGTGCTTGCGTACGCCATATCACCAAACCCGTTAGCCACCATCGCATCCTGAACAACCCGCGGCAAAACACTGCGCTCAAACGACGGCGCAGCAGGAACCTTAATCGCCTCCGGCGAAAACGGCGCCACCGGCATCGCATCCAACGCTGGCAGCAACTGGTTAAACGACGGCACCGTCGGCACCAAGCCCGTATTCAACCGCGGAGGAAACGCCTTCATATACACCTGCTCCACCACCGGTTTCGCCTCTACCGGCGCCGCCAACCAAGACGAGTACGCGGCAGCGGCTGTCGCTTTCTCCGCCGACGCCACCGCCGCCAGATTCCCGGCATGAACCCCCATCGCCGACGCATGCGCCGCGAACTGGCCACCCGCCCACTGAATCCGCCGCACCCGCTCAATCGCCTTATCCACCCACGACGTCTCCGCAGACGACCCCAACGCCGCCACCACCGCATCCAACCGAGACACCACCTCAGAAACCTTGACCGCCGTCGACTCCCACGCCGCCGCCTCCGACAGCGCACGTGATGGATCAGTGGCCTGGAACTGGCCATGCAACACCGGCAACGACGCCACAAACCCAGCCACCGGACGGCCGAACACAAACGGATTCGTCGACGGGTTCTCCACCTGCGCCAACTTCATATCCACATCCACCGCCGACGCCGACGCACCTAACACACCCGACAGTCCAATGCTGCCGACCATCTGCGAAAACGCCCCATCAGCACCAATTACGCTATCCACATTCGCCTCAAGCAACACCGCCGCATCCAGCACATGAGCAGCCAACGCCTTCAACGCCTCCGGCCGACTCACCGACGACACGCGCCCATGCGACACACCCGACTCGTCAAGACCCGACACGGGAGAAAAACCGGTGAGGTCTGGTCGTTTAGCGAGGAGAGTCTCCTTGCTTGCCAAAGCCCCAATTTGCTTCAGCATGATTACCGCGTGCTCGACTGCGCCTTGTTCGAAAATCATACGACCGATCATGTCCCCCCACCTCGTAAAATAGCCAGCTCGTTCATTGAGACGAGCGACAAATTTGTGACAATGCAAATACTAGGTATTACTGCTAACAACCACCCCACTCCCGCTGCACAACATAGTGAGCATCTAAAGATTGTTGGCTACGAAAAGACGATTAAGCAGCTCCCCCGCTTCCTCGCATAGAGTGTCAGCATTTGTACCGCTCTTTAAAGTGCCGATGCTTACCGAAAAGGTTCCTCTGTCGGTCTCAACCGCCACGTCACACATATCGTCGCTTCCATCAGTTGAACCGTAAGCAAAAGATTCGGGTGGTTCAGAAATGGGTGAACCCAGTTGTGGCGAAGAAGCTAAGATTATGTTTTTATCTGCGGCATTGGTAACCAAAAGGATCGTTTTATACGGGTCATTGGTTTCGACCGAGCAACCCTTCACAAACTGAACTGTTGTGGTTCCCGGTTGCACGTCGCTCTTGACAAGTCCCGCCGCCGCAAACTCCGCATCGGAGATTTCCGTGCACGGATTGAAGAGGTTGTGCTTTACCTCCTCGGGGTTAAACGGCCCGATGATCAGGTCGCCACTGTCAAAATGAAACGCAGCAGGCCCCGCCGAATCAGACTCCGACACCACCGGCTCTGAATCACTTGTCTCCCCCGAAACAGTCACATCCGCCGTCGCCGAACACCCCGAGATTAAAACAACCCCAAACAGGACTACAACCACACCACACCGACGCACCGACAAACCCCCACATTGTCGCGAAGCCAAAGAACACAACTAATTCTGCCTGCCCCAACCACCGTCAGCAACAGCACAACCACGATTACCGACTCCGCCACGGCGGAGTGCGACACTCTCCGGGCCCTACAAGGGGCCACCGCTAATCGGCGATAGCGTCCAGCGGCGGCGTCTTCGCCGCCCGGTGCCCCGGCCATAGCGCAGCGAGGATGCCGACCACAACCGTGCCGCCGAGCATGGTGCCGATAAGTGCCCACGGCACGACAATGTCCTCGAGGCCCTGTCCGGAGAGCACGGTGAGGAAGGCCCATCCAAGCCCAAGGCCCATGAGGATTCCGAGCAGCGCACCGAAGACTGCCATCTGGACGGATTCGAGAATGATCATCGTCCTGATTTGCCCGCGCCGGCTTCCGACGGCACGCAGCATGCCAATCTCTTGGCGACGCTCAATAACCGACAGCGTCAGCGTGTTCACGATGCCCAGGACCGCGATGATCACCGCAAGCGACAACAGCGCATAGAGGATGAACAGCATTTGGTCGATCAGGCCCGTGACCTGCCCGGCCATTTCCTCCGTCGAGCGCACCTGCACGATGATGTCGGGCCGAACCTCTTCCTCGAGGTTGGCGCGCAGCTGCTCGGGATCGACCGTGCCGTCGCCGTTGACCCCGACCATGTTGATACTGAGGGCCTCGGCGGGCACCACCTTTTGCGCGGTATCGTAGCCAATCGCCGGTGCCCTGACCGTGTTCGATTCTGCGAAGATGCCGCCGATCGTCACCTCCACGGAAGCCGGTGTCAGACCCGGGGCGGTAAGCGTGACCTTGTCGCCGAGGTTCCATCCGCGCTCCGTCGCCCACGGCTCAGGGGCGATGATGGTGTCCCCCTCGACCGAGGAGGTGCCCTGGAGCATCTCAAGCTTCATCAGCTTTGTGGGGTCGCCGGAAAACACCGGCGACGCGCCGTAAGGCCCGAACTGGTAACCAAATTCACCGTTAATGGCGATCGGCGCCTCCGAGTACGCGACCACGTCGCCCACCCCGTCGACGTCGTCAAGCCTGCTCGGCAGGTCCGGCGGAATGGGGAAGGAGCCGTTTTGCGGCCCGGTGAGCACGTAGTCCGCGGTGATTTCGTTCTCGGTGACGTCCGCGATGGATTGTTTCATGGTCGCACCCAACATGCCGATCACAGTGACCAGCGCGATGCCCAGCATGAGCGCAAAGGCGGTCGCCGAGGTGCGGCGCGGGTTACGCCGCGTGTTGGTGGAGGCAAGCCGACCCACCGCCCCGAACGGGGCACCGATGAGGCGCCCGAGCGGCGGCACAATGGGCAGCGAGAATGCCGGACCCGCGAGGAACAGCCCCGCGATAACACCCACCGCGGCAACTCCGACGAGGATCGCGCGATTCGCGGTCGTCCCGTCCTCCCACAGAACGCCCGCCACCGCGGCAATAATCGCCGCAACGATCAGGACTGTGCCGATAATCGTGCGGATCTTCAGCGGCTGGGGCGACGACGACTCGCTCGCCCGCATCGCCTCCACCGGCTGCACCTGGCCCGCGCGTCGCGCTGGTGCCCAGGCGGAGATCATGGTGACGATGACGCCGACGACGACCGGAACGACCACAGCGCGCGTCGATAAGCCAAGCCCTCCTTCGGGCAGGGGCATGTCGTTGGCGCCCATCACTGCCTTGATGATGGCGACCAAGCCGACACCTGCGACGACGCCGAGGAACGAGCCGAGCAGGCCGACGATGAACGCTTCGATCGTGACGGAGCGCGTGATTTGGCGTCGCGACGCCCCCAGCGCGCGCAGCAGCGCGAACTCTTTCGTGCGCTGCGCAACGATCATGGAGAAAGTATTCGCAATCAGGAACGTTCCCACGAGCAGGCCAACCAGGCCGAACGCGATGAGGAAGTAGCTGACAAAGCTTAAGGCGTCGCGGATCTGCTTCGTGGCTTCCTCCGCCAGCACTTCGCCGGTGTCGATTTTCAGCTCGGGGTGGGCGTTGCGCAGATCGTCGACAAGCTGCTGCGCCGTGGTGCCATCCACCGCGGACAGCGAAACGCTGGGCACGGAAGTGCCGTCAGTGTAGAACTGGCTGTAGGTTTCGGGGCTGACCTGGAAGGCGAGGGAGGAGCTGGGGGTCATGTCGTCGTCGTAAAGCCCGACAATGCGGTACGTTTCGCGCCCCATTGTGTCGACGACAGTGAGTTCCTGATCGAGCGCGATGCCGTACTTCTCGGCGGCGTTGCTATTGACGATCGCCTCGCCCAGCGCCGTCGGCTCCCGGCCCTCAGCGATGCTCGGCGCCTGCCCGACCGCCTCCGCCGGCGGGTAGTAAATGCCGGCCGTCGACGTGCCCTGGCCGGTCTGGATGGGGTTGTTGTCGGTCGTCGCCGCGACCACCGTCTGGCTCGCCTCAACATTAAGCTTGTCGACGCCCGGACCACCACGCAGCTCATCCACCACGTCGTTCGGGATGGCCTGCATCTCCTCCCCCGGGGCGGCGACCGCGTCGACGCCCTCGAACTGGGAGCTGACCGCGCTGTCGAAGGTGTTGCCCAGCATGTTCGTGAACATGAGCGACCCGGCGATGAACGCCGTGCCGAGGACGACCGCGAGCACCGTCAGAGCGAGGCGGAGCTTGTGCGCGACAATGTTGCGCAGCGAAACCCGAGTCATAGCGGATCGCATTTAGCCCTCAATCCCCGACATGACCTGCAGAATGGACTCCATCGTCGGCTTCCACAGCTCATCGACGATCTGGCCGTCGCGAAGGAAGATAACCCGATCGGCGTAGGAGGCCGCGCGCGCGTCGTGGGTGACAATAACGACGGTCTGGCCGTCCTCATCCACCGCCGTGCGCAGGATCTGGAGAACTTCGCGCGAGGAGTTCGAGTCAAGGTTTCCAGTCGGCTCGTCGCCGAAGATGATTTCCGGCCGGCTCACCAACGCGCGCGCACACGCGACGCGCTGCTGCTGACCACCCGAGAGCTCGCTCGGGCGATGCGACAGGCGCTCCGCAAGGCCAAGCCGCGTAGTGATCTCATCGAACCAAGCCTTGTCCACCTCGCAACCAGCGATGTCCGACGGCAGCGTGATGTTTTCCGCGGCAGTCAACGTTGGCACCAGGTTGAACGACTGGAAGATGAAGCCGAGGCGGTCACGACGCAAATCCGTCAGGTCGCGGTCGTTCAACCCCGACAACTGGGTGTTGCCGATGTACGCCGCCCCCGAGGTGAACGAATCAAGACCCGCCATGGTGTGCATCAGCGTCGACTTACCCGAGCCCGACGGGCCCATGATCGCGGTGAACTGCCCGCGCGCGAACTCGACCGTCACACCGGCGAGCGCCACGACCGCGGTGTCACCCGAACCGTACTGCTTGGACAGCTCAACCGCTCGAGCCGCAGCCTCCGATCTTTCATCCTGCTGCCCGAGTCTGTCTTCCGTCCGATGTTTCGCCATAGCCTTGGACCCGCCTCACCTTGTGCCAAATACTTCTTCCGGTTCATGCTACGTGGGACAGCCCCACAACGTCGCAACCGGTACCCATGTGGCCGTAGGTATCTCCGCTCCTCAAGCCGTTCGCGGGGATGGGAGCGCCTGCTTATCGACGCTCAAACTCTGCCACGGCGGAGCCCGTGGGTGTCGAGGGGGGGCGGGCTCTGCAGCTGCGGAGTTGCCTGCCGGGAACCCGCGGCGAGAATCCCGTGGGCGGGACCGGAGCGATGCGCGCGCCTGTGGGCTCCCGGACTGGTGCTTCTCGCTCTGCAGCAGCAGAGTTGGTGGAGTCCGCCGTGCTGGCTTTACCGAGCGAGCTCGATGGACCCGTTCCCAACTCTGCCGTGGCAGAGTGGGGGGAGCCCGCCAGTGGACTCAGCAAGGAGGGTCTCTCTGGATTAACTGGGCCGGCTAGCTTAGCGGCGGTTCGACACTGCCGTAGCGGAGTCCGCGATCTGGCTAACTCCAACCGGCTGGACTCTGCCGTGGCGGAGTCCGCAATGCGGACCAGAGCGCCATCCTGACTCTGCGTTGGCGGAGTCGGTGGAGTCCGCAATGCGGATTCAGCTAGGCAGGGCGCTCCTCGATTGCCCACGCGAGCCGGCTCAAAGGCGGCTCAACTCTGCCGTGGCAGAGCCTGCAGTGCTGATTAGCCGTGGCAGAGCCTGCAGTGCTGATTAGCCGAGGGGGAGTCATCTTGGATCGCCCGAGCGTGCCGGCTTGAAAGCAGCTCCACTCTGTGGTGGCGGGGTTGGTGGAGTCCGCCATGCGGACTAGCCGTGAGAAACACCCTAAGGGCGTGCTGGGTCGGCCGGGTCAAAGGCGGCGCGACTCTGCGGTGGCGGAGTTAGCTGTAGGAACCAATCAGGCAACCCAGGTGTTGTGGGCAAAAGCAGAACGCACCCCCCGACCACCGAGTTGTTGCCCTTTGTTGGGGGCTTGCTTCCTGTGGTTGGGGGGTGCGATTGTTGTTGTTAAGTTGTTGGGTCGGCGGTAACTTACTCTCCCACCCCCTCCCGGGGGCAGTACCATCAGCGCGGGCGGGCTTAGCTTCCGGGTTCGGAATGGGTCCGGGCGTTTCCCCGCCGCCATCAACCACCGACACAATCGTGGGGTACACATATTTTATTGTTGTTGTGACACTGCCACCGTGCTGTTAACGGTGGTGGGGGGTGTGGTGTGTCAGATACTGCATAGTGGACGCGTCGCACACACACTTTTGGTGTGGTGTTTGTGTTTTTTGTTGGTGTATTAGTACCAGTCACCTTCAACGGTTGCCCGCCTTCTAGATCTGGCCTATCAACCCCATAGTCTGTGGGGAACCTCAAAAGAAACCTCATCTTAAAACAGGCTTCCCGCTTAGATGCTTTCAGCGGTTATCCCTTCCGTACGTAGCCAACCAGCCGTGCTCCTGGCGGAACAACTGGCACACCAGAGGTACGTCCGTCCCGGTCCTCTCGTACTAGGGACAGCCTTCTTCAAGTTTCAACGCGCGCGGCGGATAGAGACCGAACTGTCTCACGACGTTCTGAACCCAGCTCGCGTGCCGCTTTAATGGGCGAACAGCCCAACCCTTGGGACCTACTCCAGCCCCAGGATGCGACGAGCCGACATCGAGGTGCCAAACCATCCCGTCGATATGGACTCTTGGGGAAGATCAGCCTGTTATCCCCGGGGTACCTTTTATCCGTTGAGCGACACCACTTCCACACGTTGGTGCCGGATCACTAGTCCCGACTTTCGTCCCTGCTCGACATGTACGTCTCACAGTCAAGCTCCCTTGTGCACTTACACTCTTACACCTGATTGCCAACCAGGCTGAGGGAACCTTTGGGCGCCTCCGTTACTCTTTGGGAGGCAACCGCCCCAGTTAAACTACCCACCAGGCACTGTCCCCAACCCAGATCATGGGCCAAGGTTAAGGTATCCACTACGGTCAGAGTGGTATTTCAACAACGACTCCACCACCACTAGCGTGACGGCTTCACAGTCTCCCACCTATCCTACACAAACCGCACCGAACACCAATACCAAGCTATAGTGAAGGTCCCGGGGTCTTTTCGTCCTGCCGCGCGAAACGAGCATCTTTACTCGTACTGCAATTTCACCGGGCCTGTGGTTGAGACAGCAGGGGAGTCGTTACGCCATTCGTGCAGGTCGGAACTTACCCGACAAGGAATTTCGCTACCTTAGGATGGTTATAGTTACCACCGCCGTTTACTGGGGCTTAAATTCTCCGCTTCGAACCACAAGGGCTCTAACAGGTCCTCTTAACCTTCCAGCACCGGGCAGGCGTCAGTCCGTATACATCAACATCACGTCTTCGCACGGACCTGTGTTTTTGATAAACAGTCGCTCCCCTCTATTCTCTGCGACCCCCACCAGCACAACAACCGTAAAAGCTGCGCACCGGTAGAGGTCCCCCTTCTCCCGAAGTTACGGGGGTATTTTGCCGAGTTCCTTAACCACAGTTCACCCGACCGCCTTAGTATTCTCTACCTGACTACCTGTGTCGGTTTCGGGTACGGGCCGTGTACACACTCGCTAGAGGCTTTTCTCGGCAGTACAGGATCACCTACATCACCCCTTAAGGGGCTACGCATCACGCCTCACACTTTGTGACAACAAGCATTTCACTCATCGTCGTGCCACACGCTTACACCACAATCCAATAAGTGGCTAGGCTACCTCACTGCGTCACCCCATCACTGGGCTACTACGGTTTAGGCCCCACGCATCACACACCACCGATCAACCCCCGAAGGGATCATCATATGGTGCGGTCAGGGTGGTTAGTATCACCGATTCACCCTTGGGCGCATATACACGGGTACGGGAATATCAACCCGTTAACCATCGACTACGCCTGTCGGCCTCGCCTTAGGACCCGACTCACCCTGGGAAGACGAACTTGACCCAGGAACCCTTAGTCATCCGGCGGATAAGATTCTCACTTATCACTCGTTACTCATGCCTGCATTCTCACTCGTGTACAGTCCACAACCCCTTACAGTATTGCTTCACCCCATACACGACGCTCCCCTACCCACACTAAAAAGTGTGCCGCGGCTTCGGCGGTGTACTTGAGCCCCACTGAATTGTCGGCGCAGAACCACTCGACCAGTGAGCTATTACGCACTCTTTCAAGGATGGCTGCTTCTAAGCCAACCTCCTGGCTGTCTTCGCGATCCCACATCCTTTTCCACTTAGTACACCCTTAGGGGCCTTAACCGGCGATCTGGGCTGTTTCCCTCTCGACTATGAAGCTTATCCCCCACAGTCTCACTGCTGCAGACCACCTAACCGGCATTCGGAGTTTGGCTGACATTGCTAAGATGATAGTCCCGCTCAACCAACCAGTAGCTCTACCTCCGGCAAGCTGCTGCAACGCTGCACCTAAATGCATTTCGGGGAGAACCAGCTATCACGGAGTTTGATTGGCCTTTCACCCCTACCCACAGCTCATCCCCTCAGTTTTCAACCTAAGTGGGTTCGCGCCTCCACAACCTCTTACAGCTGCTTCACACTGGCCATGGGTAGATCACCCCGCTTCGGGTCCAGGACATGCCACTAACACACCCTCATTAGGATTCGCTTTCGCTACGGCTACCCCACACAACGGGTTAACCTCGCGACATGCCGCTGACTCGCAGGCTCATTCTTCAAAAGGCACGCCATCACACACACGAGGTGCTCTGACGGATTGTAAGCGCACGGTTTCAGGAACTATTTCACTCCCCTCCCGGGGTACTTTTCACCATTCCCTCACGGTACTATCCACTATCGGTCACACTGAGTATTTAGGCTTACCGGGTGGTCCCGGCAGATTCACAGCAGATTCCACGAGCCCGCTGCTACTCGGGACACAATCAACGCACACATTGCATGTTTTCACGTACAGGGGCTCTCACCCACTACGGCGCACCATCCCAAGTGACTTCCGCTAACACACAACACACACGCACCAAGTCGACAGCCCTGGTAACAATCACATCCCACAACCCCACACACGCAACCCCTGCCAGGTATCACACGCACATGGTTTAGCCTCATCCACGTTCGCTCGCCGCTACTAGCAGAATCATTATTATTTTCCTCTCCTGCGGGTACTGAGATGTTTCACTTCCCCGCGTACACCCCCACACAAGCTATGAATTCACCTGCGGGTAACACCACACAACTGGTGC
Source organism: Corynebacterium sp. Z-1 (assembly GCF_031844665.1). Lineage (NCBI taxonomy): Bacteria > Bacillati > Actinomycetota > Actinomycetes > Mycobacteriales > Corynebacteriaceae > Corynebacterium > Corynebacterium sp. Z-1. Next base: position 2,452,369 of record NZ_CP134621.1, read on the forward strand.
TGGGTTTCCCCATTCGGACATCCTCGGATCAACGCTTAGTTGGCAACTCCCCGAGGCATAACGCAGCCTCACACGTCCTTCATCGGCTCAGCATGCCAAGGCATCCACCGTACGCCCTTGATAAAAAACACTACAAAACACACACACAAAAAATAAAGATGCTCGCGTCCACTATACAGTTCTCACACACCACACCCCAACCCCCCCACCCGTGCACACACGCACACAAGCAAAAGACACCAGGATCACAAGGAAACAACACACGTGCTGCCCCAGACACCCAACAGCATGCCAACAACTTCCCACACAACCACACCCAACCACCACAAAAACAGCAGAGTAGGTGCCAGCCGTACGCGTTTTTGTTTGCTTTACACGGTTCATCACATATCAGTGCACACCAACACGTGGCGCACCCACACACCACCAACACGCATCACAGGCCCACCATCGAAGTAGCACCCCACGTGCCAGTAGCGGGTGTCTCCACAACTGGACATTTCATTTGAAAAACAGGTGGCAGGTACACACTCGGCACCTCAACCACCACACCACACACCCCAACACAGTCAGAATAAGTGTGGTGTGTAAAAAATATAAGCTCCTTAGAAAGGAGGTGATCCAGCCGCACCTTCCGGTACGGCTACCTTGTTACGACTTCGTCCCAATCGCCGATCCCACCTTCGACAGCTCCCTAACAGGTTTAGGCCACTGGCTTCGGGTGTTACCAACTTTCATGACGTGACGGGCGGTGTGTACAAGGCCCGGGAACGTATTCACCGCAGCGTTGCTGATCTGCGATTACTAGCGACTCCGACTTCATGGGGTCGAGTTGCAGACCCCAATCCGAACTACGACCGGCTTTAGAGCGATTAGCTTCACCTCACAGTGTCGCACACGCGTTGTACCGACCATTGTAGCATGTGTGAAGCCCTGGACATAAGGGGCATGATGATTTGACGTCATCCCCACCTTCCTCCGAGTTAACCCCGGCAGTCTCTCATGAGTCCCCACCATCACGTGCTGGCAACATAAGACAAGGGTTGCGCTCGTTGCGGGACTTAACCCAACATCTCACGACACGAGCTGACGACAACCATGCACCACCTGTACACCAACCACAAGGGAAAACGCATCTCTGCGCCGATCTGGTGTATGTCAAGCCCAGGTAAGGTTCTTCGCGTTGCATCGAATTAATCCACATGCTCCGCCGCTTGTGCGGGCCCCCGTCAATTCCTTTGAGTTTTAGCCTTGCGGCCGTACTCCCCAGGCGGGGCGCTTAATGCGTTAGCTACGGCACGAACCCCGTGGAAGGGACTCACACCTAGCGCCCACCGTTTACGGCATGGACTACCAGGGTATCTAATCCTGTTCGCTACCCATGCTTTCGCTCCTCAGCGTCAGTTACTGCCCAGAGACCTGCCTTCGCCATCGGTGTTCCTCCTGATATCTGCGCATTTCACCGCTACACCAGGAATTCCAGTCTCCCCTACAGCACTCAAGTTATGCCCGTATCGCCTGCCATCCCACAGTTAAGCCGTGGACTTACACAAACGACGCGACAAACCACCTACGAGCTCTTTACGCCCAGTAATTCCGGACAACGCTCGCACCCTACGTATTACCGCGGCTGCTGGCACGTAGTTAGCCGGTGCTTCTTATCCAGGTACCGTCACTTTCGCTTCGTCCCTGACGAAAGGAGTTTACAACCCGAAGGCCGTCATCCCCCACGCGGCGTCGCTGCATCAGGCTTGCGCCCATTGTGCAATATTCCCCACTGCTGCCTCCCGTAGGAGTCTGGGCCGTATCTCAGTCCCAATGTGGCCGTACACCCTCTCAGGCCGGCTACCCGTCGACGCCTTGGTAGGCCATTACCCCACCAACAAGCTGATAGGCCGCGAGCTCATCCCATACCGCAAAAGCTTTCCAACCACACACCCACATGTGATTCCTATCCGGTATTAGACCCAGTTTCCCAAGCTTATCCCGAAGTACAGGGCAGATCACCCACGTGTTACTCACCCGTTCGCCACTCGAGTACCACAGCAAGCTGTGGCCTTTCCGTTCGACTTGCATGTGTTAAGCACGCCGCCAGCGTTCATCCTGAGCCAGGATCAAACTCTCCACAAAAAAGAAGAAATTCAGAACTCGTGAAAAGCCCAAACCCAACAAAAACAAACCACACCACCCCACAAGAAAAACCTGTAAGGCAGTACTGGCAAAACCTTCAATTCAAAAAATATTTACCGTGCAACCCCAACACAGACCATGCGCATCCGACGAGGAAAACCACACAACCCATGCATCAAACAAGGCCACACCCGCGATTCATTACGATCAAACCGCACACCATGACACAAACTAACGTGCGCCACAGGGTGACATCGCCATCAAAGGTTCACGACACCACCACCAGCACACACCCACCCACACCACAGTGCAGGCCAGGCACGCCACAATGCACACCACAACAAACCACAAACAAAAACAAAAAAGTACATTGGCACACTATCGAGTTCTCACACAACACACGCACACCCAACCAGCCGCGACACTAATCGCAACCAATCAAAGGAGGCACCAGCGGTAGTTTTCCTGTCCGCCATCTCACCAGAACTCACTCCGGCGGGGCGTTGTCGGTCTCGCTGACTCACACAAAGTTACACACCCCCACAACCAAACACAAA